>JAIBBC010000004.1 GCA_019694875.1 Cyclobacteriaceae bacterium | reverse complement strand
AACGATATTGAAAACCTTAAGGTGACTATAGCGGTGGGGTTCACCTCTTCCCATTCCGAACAGAGAAGTTAAGCCCGCCAGCGCTGATGGTACTGCAATAACATGCGGGAGAGTAAGTCGTTGCCTTCTTTTTATCAAAAGCCTCGTGTTAACGCACGGGGCTTTTTTTATGTCCTGACGCTACCGTCAGGATGCTGACTCAAACGTCAGCATCGTTGCCTCTATTTTATTAAAACCCTTTCAGGACTACTGGAAGGGTTTTTGCTTTTAGGGGATTCTCCCGCTAAAATCTATCTTTGTCTACGTGAAAAAAGCGCCTTTTCTAATAACGCTCGGTTTATTTCTGCTGGTGGCGGGCTCTATTTTTGTCTATCAGTACTTCTTTAAAGAACATGCCACTACCGTTTGGGAAATGGTTCCCAAACAGACGGTATTGATTTACGAACCGCACGAATGCAAAGACTGTAACCCGATCAGTTCAAGCAATAACATCAATCAACTTGTTCAAAAGTTGCTGCTGGACACCAGCGATCAGGATTCACTTACAAAGACGTTCGATTTTTTATTCACCCCACAGTCGGGGAAGGCAATTTCGCTCCATGTTGTAAGCAAGGATGATTTTGACGCTGTGTATTACTTTACCGGCAAGCAGGCTAATATTTTCAAATCACTGTTCAGTCAATGGAAGGATACACGGGGAATCCGGTTTACCGAACGGGAACTGAACGGTTTTAAAATTCTGGAATTTACCGTCAATAAAAAACTGTTTTCATGCGTTCAATTGAATGACGCGTGGGCCGGCAGTTTTACCCCTTTCCTCATAGAAGATGTTGTTCGCACCTTTGAAGCCAAAGATGAAAAGAACTTCAAAAGCGAGCTTTCCAACGTATACGCACTTCCACACGTAAGCGATGATGCGGGTGATATCTATGTTCACCTTGGTAATGTTATTAAGCTATTAAAAGTTTTTCCGGAGAGTTTCTCCAGTCAGCTTATGGAACTGGGTGATGCGGGATTGCTTGACATCAAACAAACAGAGAATTCCATTGTTCTGAATGGCTTTAGCCTGGCAAAAAAGGATGATAAAAATGCACTGCTGTCTTATCTTCAAAATCAATCTCCTGTACAGTTCACGATTAAACAATACATATCCAATCAAACGCTGGTTGGTGTGAACTATGGAATAAGTGACGGGCTTGCTTTCTATAACAAACTTTCTTTGTCGCAGAACAAAGCTGTACTCGACTCGCTTAATTCATATGCTTCCCTTGACTATCCGAAATTGTTCTCATCGCTCGGAAAGGAATTGGCTGTCTGTTACCTTGAATCAGGCGATGATGTTTCAACAGCAGTTGTTTTTGAGACACAAAAACCACGTGATTGGATAACGGCTTTTGATCAGTTATCTGAGGAAAGCCGCAAGGAAGACACGGTTTTCTTTGAGAATTATTCAACCTATACAATACGTGAAATTGGGATCAATAATTTTCCGGGAAAGTTATTCGGGCCCCTAGTGTCCGGTACGGCTGTCACATATTACTCATCTATCGGCAATTATATTATTCTTTCTGGAAGCATTGAGACCATGAAAGGATTTCTGGAAGATATCGACCAGGAGAACGTTTGGGGTAAATCAGTTGCCTTTAATAAGTTCGCTGAATCAACGTTACTTGAATCAAACCTTAGTATTTACATCAATACACCACTTGTGTGGAGTAACGTAACGGAGAAGCTTAGCCCACCCTGGAAGCAGTTTATTCGAAGTAACAAATCGTTACTGAATTCTTTCGACTATGGTGCGATTCAGTTCAGTCATTTGAATGAAAGCTTTTACACCAATCTGACATGGACATATTCAGACTATCAGGAAACCGATGGTAAGAAGAAAGCAACTCCAAGCGATCGGCTTGTGGCAAGTTTTGCAACGTCCATTATTTCAAAACCAACGGTGGTAAAAAGCCACGTTAACGGTGATGACGAAGTTCTTGTCCAGGATTCAACGTATGTTCTTTATCATCTGTCATCTGACGGTAAGGTGTTGTGGCAAAAGGAAATTTACGAGCCCATTGTTGGAAAGATCTACCAGGTTGATTTCTATGCTAACGGAAAACTTCAGTTCTTTTTTGCAACTGCAAACAAGCTTCATGTTATCGATCGCTTGGGAAATTATGTCAACCCGTACCCTCAGGAAATTAAACCAAGGGACATTTTATACACGACATTAGTTGATTACGATAAAAGCAAAAAGTACCGATTCCTGCTTGCTGATAAAGCTGGTAAGTTATGGATGTTTGATAAGGAGGGGACGAACCTGGAAGGCTGGACCCCGTTTGTTACCGGTGGAGACTTAATTGGCCCGGCTAAACACTATCGCATTCGCGGAAAGGATTATATTCTTGCAGTCCGCAAAGATGGATATGCTTGCCTGACGACACGCAGAGGTGAAATGATCAAAGGCTTTCCGCTCAACCTGGAGGCCCGCCCAATGGGTGAGTTCTATCTTGAAGCCGGCAGTTCAACACCAAATTTTGTTTGCATTTCCAAGGATGGTTTCCGGATACGGTTTAGTCTTCAGGGCCAAATCATGAGCCGCGAAACGCTCATCAAGCCTTCGTTTGAAACACAATTCAGCTTGGTTGCAGAGCAAAATGGTAAGTCGTATGTTATTAAGCGGCAAGACACCAAACGCCTTGCGGTACTTAAGCCAGACGGAACCGAGATTTTTTCTAATGCAAGTATCGGCATGAATGCAGCTGAAGTTAAGTTCTATGATTTCGGTGCAGGGAAAGTATTCTATACCGTGACCGACCTGGAGCAGGAATTATCCTTTGTTTACAATGCTCAGGGTAATTTGTTAACATCTGCCCCTTTGCAGGGAGGTGCGATTGAACTTCGTTCAGCGCGCGGTGAGATGCCAAAGATTTTCCTGATTGATCGAAACTCCCTGATTATACAGTAAGTTCGCTGAGGAAATCGTCTATTGCTGCGTAGATATCTGACAGTTGCTCGTTTGTTGTGCAATAGGGGGCTACGATATAAAATGTATTACCAAGCGGTCTAAGTAGAATGTCTCTATCCAGAAAATACTGATAGATCCTTTGCCGGATAGAATTCGAATAAGAAGTTTTTTCGGTTGACTCCAGTTCGATAGCCAGAATTGTTCCCAGTGTTCTGACTTCTTTCACAACAGAGTTGTTCCTAACCTTTGCTGCAAATTTCTGATGTTGATCTGAAATTGAATTGATCCGTTGCTGACAGTCGGGTCTTTGCAGAAGGGTAAAGCTTGCATTCGCTGCTGCGCAGGAAAGCGGATTAGCGGTGAATGAATGTCCGTGGAAAAATGTTTTTGTGAATTCTTTTGTTTGAAACGCAACGAGAATCTTTTCCGAAACTGCCGTTACACCTAATGGTAACGTTCCTCCGGTTAGCCCTTTCGAAAGCGCTACCAGATCAGGTTTGGTTTCGACATGGTCGCTGGCCAGAAGTTTTCCGGTACGACCAAAACCTGTAAATACTTCATCCGCGATGCAGATGATTCCCTTTTCTTTAGCCAGCAAGAGCAGTTGATTGAGTGTACCGGGTGAATACATGCGCATTCCACCAGCAGCCTGGATTAACGGTTCGTAGATGAATGCAGCTACATCACCTGATTCGGCAATGTTCCTGAATTTTTGAATAACAGAAACTTCATCGTTCGCGAACGGAAATGGGATAAATTCGACATCAAACAAATATGGCGAGAAGGGTGCAGTAAAGATACTCCGGTCGCCCACAGCCATAGCTCCAAATGTATCGCCATGATAACTGCCTTCTATGGCGACTATCTTTTTCCGTGCGATGCCCTGATTATGCCAATATTGCATAGCCATTTTAAGCGCTACTTCAACTGCGGTACTTCCATTGTCGGAATAAAAAATTTTAGCAAAGCTTTGCGGAAGAATACCCAGCAGATTTTCCGATAAGGTTATGGCGGGCTCGTGAGTAAACCCGGCAAAAATAACATGCTCAAGTTTTCGAGCCTGTTGTGCGATTGCTTCAGCAATGACGGGATGTGAATGTCCATGCAGGTTAACCCACCATGAGGATATGGCGTCAATAATTTTGCGGCCCTCGGGGGTGTGTAAATAAACTCCCTCTGCTTTTTCAATTAAAATGGGTTCTGGGCCGCCTTCCAACGGAGTAAAGGGATGCCAGATGTTCTTTTTATCCTGTGATGATAGGTCGTTCATGAAAGATTTTTCCTAAGCTGGTCGCTGTATTTCTTAATCGTGGCGCTCGTAATTTCTTTTTCCTTTTCAATACGAAGAATGCACGGATATTGGGTATGGTGCAAAATGATACGTTCGCTTTCAGGAGTGGAAGGGCCATTAAAGACAATTCCCTTCACCCGGTAGTTTCGTGTTCTTAGCAGGTTTGCCGAAAGTAACGTGTGATTGATGCTTCCCAGGTATAAATCGGCTACGAGAATAATTTCTGCGTTCAGTTTTGGAAACAAATCAATTACAAAATTTGAGTCGTTCAATGGAACCAGGCAGCCACCTGCTCCTTCAATCACAAGGCCGTCCTGTTGTGGCAATGACAATGCATCCAATGATATGTGAACGCCATCGATTTTCGCGGATGCATGTGGAGATGCCGGTGTATGGAGAACGTATTGTTCGGGATGAATTTTTGTTCTGGGCGATAAGCTTTTGATAGTATCAGAATCTTTTGGAAAGCCGGACTGAACGGGTTTCCAGTAGTCAAAGCCCACGGCTTCGCATAATATTGCAGACACGAGTGTTTTTCCTGAGTCGGTGTCGATTCCGGTTACGAAATAATTCATGCCTTTGATGCTAGATCATTGACCAGGCTTGTGATTTCCTGATCCGAGTTGTAAGTATGTAAACAAATGCGCAAACGCTCAGAACCTTTCGGTACTGTGGGCGACAGAATCGGACGGATGTCATAGCCTCTAGTCCTTAAATGCATAGACAAAGCTTTTACTTGTTCGTTTCCTGGTAGAATAACGCCCTGAATCTGAGTACTACTATTCATTAAACGAAGATTCTGTTTCTTACCCAGAGAAACAAATAACTCTTTCTTTTGTTGCAACACATGTTGAAGTTCGGTATTCTGACGCAGGTAATCGAATGAGCAATCAATTGCAGCAATACTATGAAGTGGCATGGCTGTTGTGAAAATAAATGGACGTGCGAAATTGATCAGGAAATCAATTAATGTTTTTGAACCAGCCACGCAAGCTCCATGGCAGCCCATTGCTTTTCCGAACGTATAGATACGGACATCAAGCTTATCTTGAAGATTTTGTGATACGGATAAGCCTGATCCTTCCCGGCCGATGACTCCCGTACTATGCGCTTCATCAATTATGACGTGAGCCTGGTATTGATCCGTCAATGAAACGAGTTCTTTCAAAGGGCAGATGTCTCCATCCATCGAATAATAAGATTCTACTGCGATGAATATCCGGCCGCTTGCTTGTTTCATTTTCTTCTCAAGATCCTCTAAGTCGTTATGACGAAATGAAAAATGGTTGGCGAAACTCAGTCGCGCCCCATCGCGAATACAGGCATGAGCAAGTTCATCGTAGATAATTGTGTCACCTTTTTGAGGAATGCATGATAAGACAGCCTGATTGGCTGCGTAGCCGGAGTTAAAAATCAGCGCGGCTTCGGCTTTGAAAATCTTAGCCAGCTTTTGTTCAACTTGTTCGGTATACCCGGAGTTACCTGATAGAAGTCTTGAGCCCGTTGCACCGTTGAGATGCGGCAATGTGCTTACCTTTTCATGAATCTGTTGAAATAATTTTTCTGAATGCGCCAGACCCAAATAATCGTTTGATGTGAAGTCGATCAGTTGACTATTGTGCGTGAGGCGTCTGAGGGCATTTTCCTGCTGGCGCTGTTGAAGTTTATTGGCGAGAAATGTGTTTAACTCGGGCATGTAGAAATTTATTTCCCGCGCATCTTTTCGATGGAATCCCAAAGTTCGTCCGGAATCGCTTCCAGGTGACTGAATTCTCCGCCATTGCGCAGCCATTCGCCACCATCGATGGTTATAACTTCTCCATTTACATAGGCAGAATAATCCGACATCAAGTATGCAGCCAGATTGGCAAGTTCCTGATGCTCACCAACCCTTTTCAATGGAATGCGTTCAGCCGGATCAAATTGTTTTACAAGGTCACCCGGTAAAAGTCTGCTCCACGCGCCTTTGGTAGGAAATGGTCCCGGGGCAATCGCGTTACTGCGAATTTTATATTTAGCCCACTCAACAGCAAGTGAACGTGTTAATGCCAAAACTCCCGCCTTGCCACATGCTGATGGAACTACGTAGCCTGATCCGGTCCACGCATAGGTGGTAACAATGTTTAAAAATACACCCGGCTGTTTTTTGGCAATCCAGTTTTTGCCAGCTGCCAGCGTAGTGTAGTATGTTCCTTTTAAAACAATGTCGACAACAATATCAAAAGCACGATGAGAAAGTCGTTCTGTCGGACTGATGAAATTTCCTGCTGCGTTGTTCAGAACGCCACTGATTTGTCCGAAAGTTGATTCAGTTTGTTGCAATACATTTTCAACTTCTTCATACTTACGTACATCGCACTGCACTGCGAGAACTTTTCCACCTGTTTCTGCGATTAACTCGGCTGCGGTTTTCTCAATCACATCCATCTTGCGACTGGTGATTACAAGGTTTGCACCAAGCTCCAGGAAATACTTTCCCATGGATCGGCCAAGGCCGGTTCCTCCGCCTGTGATGATTATTGTTTTTCCGGATAATGATCCGGGTTTTAACATTCCTTCCATAGCCGTTCAAGTTAGGGCAAAAAAAAGAGGCCTCAAGGCCTCTTTTTTAAAATGTTCACATCTTATAACAAGTTTCCAAGCTCCAGGCTCAGATCCTGTAATACATCTGAGAGAAGTTCCGTAGAGCCGTCATTATATTTGATGTAGGGTATGAATTCACCCGTTGTTGCATCCTGTTCCAGGACGATCTTCCCACCCTGCTTATTGTCTACCTTAATCGTGATGTTGATA
The DNA here is from genome assembly GCA_019694875.1 of Cyclobacteriaceae bacterium. Taxonomy (GTDB): domain Bacteria; phylum Bacteroidota; class Bacteroidia; order Cytophagales; family Cyclobacteriaceae; genus UBA2336. The sequence goes on along the minus strand of JAIBBC010000004.1, from coordinate 173,066 downwards.
ATGTCGTTAATATCTTCAGCGGTTTGCGACATTTTTCCAGTCATTACGAACCTGATGTTCAGCAATTGAACATACGCGCTGGCTGAGGATACCGAACTTTCGTCTTTTGTGGCATCATTAAAAGTTACTGATGCTCCGAAACCAATCAGTGTTTTTCCACTTTTGCTCAGGGTTTCCGAGAATGAAGATGATTTTGATTTTGTGTCGTCAAAAGAAATCTCCAGTGCAAAGGGATTCACAAAATAATAGATATTTCCTTTAACGGGCTGATCTTCATCACCGTACTCCACTTCTGCGTTCAACTCGAGTTCTTTTGTGCCATCAACTTCGATAGAAGCCATGATGAGGGTTGGGCTATACGCCTCGTCACCGTTCGGTGTAGCAATCTCTTCGTAAGCGGTCATCTTAAATGTTGCATCATTCGATTCGGAGCCTTCTGTTGGGAAGGAAATTTCAATGATGTCTGAATCGCCAGTGCGCACAAAAATTTCCTGGTCAAAATTCCATTCGTATTGACCGGTATTCGATTCGAAATCAAATGGCTCATCGCTGCTGGTGCGAGCCTGACGGGTAGAATATCTTAACATTCCGCGAATCGCATACATACCCGCTTTTAGATTTTCAATTGCCTGTTCACGCTTACGGGCCGATTTGCGGCCGAAGGGGTTGCTTTCATCGGTTAATGCCGATAATTGATTCATGGCTCCATAGCCTGAACTTGTTGTAAACGAATTTAAATCGGCAGATACCTGATCGTTAGCCGTTTGGAGCGCAGCCTTAACTTCATCCTTGCTGGCTTTCCCGGGTTCATCGTCTCCACATGAACTCAATATCAGGATGGTACTCAGCAAGAAAAATGAAAGAATCAGCTTTTGGTGTTTCATACTTAATTAGTGTTTGATTAGTGTTTTGTATGTGTTCCGGTAAGGTTTTGTAACCGCATTTAGCGGTCAGTTTTCCAAGCTTTGTCTAAAAAAGATGTATTTTGGCGACCGAATAACGCTTTTTTAAACTCATTATTATGCACCTAACAGCACGTTACGTATTCCGGCTTGCGAAGGTTGGGCTCTTTTTGCTTTTCCTGACGCTTTTTTCATCGTGCATTGTGTCGAAGAAAAAGTATGACGAACTGCTCGCACAAAAGGTAAGGCTGGACGCTGATCTGGCAGATCGCGACACTTTGCTTAGCCAGGCCAACAAAAACATTCAAAGCCTTGACGAACGCGTGAAAAAACTCTCGGCTGATACCACATCACTCGGACAAGATGTACGGTCCGCTTCGGGCAAACTGGCTGCACTCGACAAGGAATATTCCCAACTCAACGCATACTATAAAAACCTGCTGAACAGCAGCGGGAAATTAAATCGTGATATGGCCCAGCAACAGGAGCAATTGCTGGCGATTCAAAACAATCTTGATCGTACCCGGAAGTTGAATGATTCACTGAACGTCAGCCTGACCGAGCGCGAGAAGAAAGTTCGTGAACTTGAGAATATTATGGCTGCAAAAGATAAAGCTGTTAATGATCTTAAAAACAGCATCAGCAACGCCTTACTGAATTTCAAGGAAAATGATTTAACAGTAAACGTGAAAAATGGTAAAGTTTATGTTTCGCTTGCTGAACAATTATTGTTTGCTTCCGGAAGTACGGAGGTTGACGCGAAAGGTGTGAGTGCACTTCAGCAGCTTGCCAAAGCCATCAAAGACCAGCGCGACATTAACATTATGGTTGAGGGGCATACAGATAATGTTCCGATCTCTAAAAAGACAGCGTACATGCAAGACAACTGGGATCTGAGTGTAATGCGAGCAACAGCTATCACTAAAATACTTACAAAAGCCGGCCTCGCTCCATCGCAGGTAACTGCAGCAGGTAAAGGAGAATATTCTCCGCTGGCTCCCAATACAACTCCGCAGAGCAAACAAAAAAACCGCAGAACGGAGATTATCATTACGCCTAACCTGGACGAATTGTTTAAAATACTGGGAACCAATTAGTATGGTGAGAATTATATATTTCCTTGTTTTAATAATTGATGTTCTGGCAATTATTGATGTATGGCAGCGCGAAAGCAATCTGGAGAAACGACTACTGTGGTCGGTGGTGATTCTTCTGTTGCCCATTGCCGGGCCACTGGCATGGTATCTCGTTAGCCGCAGAATTATTAACCTGTAAGCGGCTATGGAACAGGGCGACCTGAAGAAACTTTTTAGTCTGCCGGTTATTGTCGCAGCGCTCGGTTATTTTGTTGACATCTACGATCTGTTATTGTTCAGCATTGTTCGGGTAACGAGTTTAAAATCATTAAACGTTATTACAGAACAGGATCTGCTCGATAAAGGCATTTACCTGATCAACGCACAAATGGCAGGCCTCCTGGTGGGAGGCATCCTGTGGGGCATAATGGGCGACAAGCGCGGCCGGCTTTCGGTTTTATTCGGCTCCATTCTTTTATACTCACTGGCAAATATTGCCAACGGTTTTGTTACCACGGTTGACCAGTATGCCTTTCTTCGTTTTATAGCCGGTATCGGTTTAGCAGGTGAACTCGGTGCCGGTATTACACTGGTATCTGAGGTTTTGCCGACACGCTTACGCGGATATGGAACAACCATTGTTGCAAGTGTAGGATTGTTTGGCGCGGTGGCAGCCAACCTTGTGGCTCACACCGTGAAAGATAACTGGCAGATCGCGTATTTTATTGGCGGTGGATTGGGCCTGGTTTTATTGATCACGCGAATCAGTGTGCTTGAGTCCGGAATATTTTTGAAGGTAAAAGAAGAAACTGCCGATCGCGGGAATTTCCTCAAGCTATTTACCAGTCGCGATAAGCTTTCCAGGTTTTTGAGCTGCATTTTTATCGGCTTGCCGATATGGTTTGTGATTGGAATTCTGATCACATTTTCACCGGAGTTTGCGCGCGAGATCGGATTATCGGGCCAGGTAGTAGCAGGTGACGCAGTGATGATAAGCTATCTTGGTTTGGTAGGAGGTGATATCACCAGTGGCTTGCTTAGTCAGTATGTTCGATCACGAAAAAAAGTTGTTTTGTGGTTTATATTACTCACGGTTGTATGTATTCTGGTATACCTGTATACACCGGTAAAATCCGTTTCATTCTTCTATGTATGTACCTTTTTCCTCGGGTTTGGCGTAGGTTATTGGGCGTTGTTCGTTACCATTGCTGCAGAACAGTTTGGAACAAATCTCCGGTCGACCGTTGCGACTACGGTACCAAATTTCATCCGTGGTACAGTAGTACCTTTAACTATGGCTTTCAAGTTTTTTCACGACCGAATAGGCATTATTAACAGTGCTTTGCTGGTTGGGTTGTGTACTATTATCATCTCGCTGGTGGCACTCCGCGCACTGAAGGAAACATTTGGGCGTGATCTTACATTCCTAGAAAAAGAGTAACCCGGAGATGATTTTCTGAAAACAAGCCAAATCCCTATTTTTACCGGATAATCCCCCACAGGTGCGCGTTTGCTGGCTTTTCATAGTTTTTTTGGCACTTTCGATTGCCACAAAGGCCCAAAATGTTTCCCGCATGGATTCGCTTAAGGCTGAACTGCGCGAAGCAACCGGTGAAAGGAAATTCACCCTGCTTAACGATCTTGGTTTTGAATACCGGTTAGCCACACCCGATAGTACTATCTACTATTGCAAGCAGGCTTACGAGTTGGGTAAATCACTTAAGCTCAAGAAATATCTTGCGAAACCGCTGAGTTTTATAGGCCTTGCATCAGCGTATAAGGGCGACTACAAAACTTCGTTTGATTTTCACCAGGAGGCTATTCGTGTAGCAACTGAACAAGAAGATTCAATCCAGTTGGGATATTGTTATAATAACTTCGGCCGGTTATTTTTTGAGCAAGGCGATTTGACGCGTGCTTACAATAACTTCATTAAAGCGAATGAAACTTTCGAGCAAACAAATGACGATATCGGTAAAGCCTATGTTGCGCGCAGTCTTTCGAACTTGTTTCGCTCGCAGGGCGATTATGTAAAGGCATTGAATATGTCCCGCCACGCGTTTAAAATTCGTGAAAAGATTGGCGACACAAGGCTCCTCATTTCCGCGCTCACCGAACTCGGATTGGTTTATGGGGAAGTTGAACAGAAGGACAGCGCAAACATCTGCTTCAGGCGTGCCGATGCGCTCGCCTATGGCATTCATGATGTGATCAGTCTTGCTGAGTTGAAAATTGGCTGGGCTGAATTTTTGTCCAGCCATGGCGACATCAATGAAGCTGACACCCTCGCACACAATGCGTATTGGATCGTGGTGAATGCAAAAAATTACAGACTGCTTCCCCGGGTAAATCTGTTGATGGGGCAGGTACATTATAAATTAGGACAATACGATAAAGCCCTGCCGTATTTGAAGAAACTTCTGACAATTACATCAGAAGCGAACCTTGATCTTCAGCGCGATGCACATTTTTATCTGTCGCAGATTTATGAAAAGAACGGAGATGACGAAAAAGCTACGTTGCACATAAACCGTTATCTTGTTCTGAAGGAATCATTGCAAAGTGTTGAACTTGCCCGGCAGATTGAAAAACTCCAGTTTCAACTGGAGATTGAGAAAAAGGAAAGTGAAAATGAAATCCTGAAGGCAAACAGTGCCAGGAATGACGCCATCATCGCGCAACAGCGATTGGAGAATGTAATTTTGATCGCGGTGATTGCATTTGTAAGTGCATTATTTTTCGTGCAATACCGAAACAGCAAGAGAAAACGCGAGATTAATGAAAAGCTCGAATTGCAATACACTGAAATCCAACAGCAAAAACAAGAAATAGCAAATCAAAACGAAAAGCTTGAAAAGCGTAACCAGGAACTCTCTGAGTTGAACCACGAGAAGGATACGCTGATGAATATTGTCGCGCACGATTTGAAAGCGCCACTCAACCGGATTTTTGGCTTGTCGGAGCTTGTAGAGATAGAAGGTAATCTTACCAAAGGCCAGCAGAAGTATATGGGCCTCATCAAGGATTCGACTCGTTCGGGTCTGGATCTGATTGTCGACTTGCTGGATGTTAATTCACTTGAGGTGAATCGTGAACCGCGATATACAATTTTTAACTTAAGCGCGTTTCTTCGCGACCGCGTTGCAGCTTTCGGTCATTATGCATCTGTGAAGGAGATAGAAATCAAATTGGTGGAACGCAACATTGATGATATCTACCTTGATCAGGAATACCTCGCACGGATTATGGACAACCTGATCTCGAATGCGGTTAAGTTTTCACCTCGTAATTCACTGGTTATCATATCGGCCGAAAAGACAAACGGTTATTTTATTATCGAAGTGAAGGATCATGGCCCGGGCTTTAGTCCGAGCGATAAAAAACACCTTTATCAGAAGTTTAAAAAACTGAGTGCGCGGCCAACAGCTGGCGAAACTTCAAACGGATTGGGTTTGGCCATTGTGAAAATACTCGTAGACCGGATGGAAGGCAAGATTGAACTTGATTCGACACCGGGTGTTGGCAGTGAGTTTACCATCAGCTTCCCGGTTCTCAAAGGGGTGATGGTATAAAAAAGCCCCGAAGGGCTTTTGGTTATTACTCAAACAAATAAAATTCTTTACACTTTGCTTAATGCGTGATTAAGATCTTCAATCAGGTCTTCCGCATCTTCAATGCCAATGCTTAACCGGATCAGAGAATCCGACAAGCCGTTTTTAATTCGTTCTTCTTTCGGAATGCTGGCGTGTGTCATAGAAGCCGGGTGATTGATCAGCGACTCAACTCCACCCAGCGATTCAGCCAAAGAGAACAGCTCGACACTTTTCATCAACGTTGAAGCTTTCTCCACGCTATCGTCTTTCAATGTAAATGAAAGCATGCCTCCGAAGTCGCGCATTTGTTTTTTGGCGATGTCATGGTTAGGATGGTCTGCAAATCCCGGCCAGTAAACTTTACCAACCTTAGGATGTGAGCGAAGGAATTCGGCAATCTTTTTTCCATTTATACAATGACGCTCCATGCGAAGGTGGAGTGTTTTGATTCCCCGAAGTACGAGAAATGAATCCTGCGGACCCGGAACAGCTCCGCATGAATTGTGAATAAAGGCAAGCTCCTGGTGAAGCTTCTCATCGTTCGTAATGAGAGCACCCATTACAACATCTGAATGACCACCCAGGTATTTTGTTACCGAGTGCATCACAATATCGGCACCAAGGTCAAGCGGGTTTTGGAGGTAAGGCGAAGCAAACGTGTTATCAACCGCAACAATGATGTTGTTCTTTTTGGCAATGTCAACGCAAGCTTTGATGTCGATGATGTTCATCAACGGGTTGCTGGGCGTTTCCAGCCAGATCAATTTCGTTTTCGCGTTGATGTATGGCGTCAGGGCTGTTGCCTGCGTGAGGTCGATGAAATGAAACTTGATTCCGAACCGTTCGAACACCCGTTTGAACATCCGGTACGAGCCTCCATATAAATCGTTGCTGGTGATTACTTCATCGCCCGGGTTAAGCAACTTTATTACTGCGTCAGTCGCGCCCATTCCGCTTGAGAAGCATAATGCAAACTTTCCGTTTTCAAGTGCGGCCAGACTTTTCTGGAGCGCGTTGCGGGTTGGATTCGCACCCCGGGCATAAGCATAGCCCTTGTGTTTGGCAGGTTCTTCCTGAACGTAGGTGGAGGTTTGATAGATGGGTGTCATGATCGCCCCGGTAGAGGGATCGGGCGCAACACCGGCATGCACGGCTTTGGTACCAAATTTCATGATAGTGAGTTAAATATGCCTCAAAAATAACAACAGATTGGTCACTTTGCGGGTAGAATCGCGATTTAAGCAAGTCACCTAAATTTGGTAACTTAAACCCCACTACCAACACCCACAACCAATATGAAAAGGCTTCTTTTTGCGTCCTTTTTCTTGTCTCTGGCTTTTCTTCCAAATGTTTTATTCTCTCAGGTAGGAATCGGAACTGAAACCCCCAGTTCGAGCGCGGTACTTGAACTACAGTCGCCCGGCAACAACCAGGGATTCCTGGTGCCCCGACTTTCTACTGCGCAGCGAACCGCGACAGCATTCACCTCAGCTTTAACAGCAAATGAGAAAGGGTTGTTGGTGTTCGACACCGATACCAATAAATTTTATTATTGGGGCGGCACTGCGTGGGTTGTGATCGAAGACAGCGTAGGAACAGACAGTCAGACATTATCTTTTACACCCGGTACAGGTCAATTGGCCATCAGCAGCGGAAATACGGTTACCATTACCGGAACAGCTCCCGGAGGAACTGCCGGAGGCGACTTAACAGGAGCGTATCCTAATCCAACGATTGCTAACAACGCGATCACGGCAGCGAAGATCAACGATGGTGCTGTAACGGCATCTAAGCTGGCCAATACCGCGGTGACTGCAGGCACATATGGAACGGCAACACAGGTGCCGCAGATTATAGTTGATGCGCAGGGGCGAATCACCGGAGTGACATTAGTTACGATCGCGGGTATAGCACCTTCGGGAGCAGCGGGCGGTGACTTAACAGGAACATATCCGAACCCGACTGTTGCCACGAACGCAATCGCAAGTGCTGAAATAACCGATGGAAGTATTACCAGTGCAGATATTACAGATGGTACAATTGCCACAGCTGACCTGGCGAATGGTTCTGTTACAGCAGCCAAGCTTGCCAACACCGCTGTTACTCCTGCAACCTATGGAACGGCAACGCAAGTGCCAACGCTAACTGTTGATGCACAGGGAAGAATAACGGGTGTCGTAAATACAACCATTGTAGGAACAGCTCCGGGCGGTGCTGCAGGCGGAGACTTAACGGGAACATATCCTAATCCTACCGTTGCAAGCAATGCAATCACCTCTGCAAAGGTTGCAGATGGAACTATTGCAACAGCCGATCTGGCAGATGGTTCGGTAACAGCACTAAAACTTGCAAACACTGCTGTGACTTCCGGTTCTTACGGAACTGCAACGCAGGTGCCGGCATTAACTGTGGATGCGCAAGGCCGGATAACCGGTGTTGTGAATACAACCATTACCGGAACCGCCCCGGGTGGAGCTGCTGGCGGAGATTTAACAGGCACATATCCGAATCCTACGGTAGCTGCTAACGCGATATCAAGCGCAGAGATCACCGATGGAAGTATAACCAGTGCAGACATTACCGATGGAACGATAGCCACAGCTGATCTAGCAAATGCATCGGTAACAGCCGCCAAGCTTGCGAACACTACGGTTACATTGGGTACGTACGGAACGGCCACTCAGGTACCCCAGTTGACAGTTGATGCTCAGGGACGAATCACTGGTGTTGTGAATACAACCATCGCAGGAACAGCTCCGGGTGGTGCTGCGGGTGGTGATTTGACCGGAACATATCCTAACCCTACCGTTGCTGCGAATGCTATTACCTCTGCAAAAATTACAGACGGTACCATTGCAACAGCAGATCTGGCCGATGGCTCAGTTACCGCATTGAAGCTGGCCAACACAGCGGTTACTTCGGGCACCTACGGAACAGCAACACAGGTTCCGCAAGTGACAGTCGATGCACAAGGTCGGATAACCGGTGTTGTGAACACAACCATTGCCGGCACAGCTCCGGGTGGTGCTGCAGGTGGCGATCTGACCGGAACATATCCTAACCCGACCGTTGCAGCTAACGCAATTACCTCAGCAAAAATTATTGACGGAACCATTGCTACCGGTGACCTTGCAGATGCATCTGTTACCGATGTAAAAATTTCAGCGGTTGCGCCTTCTAAAATTACAGCTGGTGGCGCAACAACCGGTCAGGTGTTGAAATGGAATGGCACTAACTGGGTTCCTCAGACGGATGCGGGAAGTGTTACCAGTATTACAGCCGGAACCGGTTTAACCGGTGGAACGATTACCACTACGGGTACAATTTCATTGGCGAACACAGGAACTGCGGGCACATATGGATCGGCAACACAAGTACCGGTATTTACCACCGATGCACAAGGCCGCGTCACTGCGGTAACAAATACAACTATCGCGGGCACAGCACCCGGTGGTGCAGCGAGTGGAGATTTAACCGGAACATATCCCGGCCCGACCGTTGGTGCATTACAAGGCCGTTCAGTTGCAACAACCGCACCCACTTCAGGTCAGGTGCTGGAGTGGAATGGTACGTCATGGACTCCTTCGACAGATGATGTCGGTACAATTGTTCTGCCCTACGCAGCAACACAAACCAGTGCTTCAACATTATTCAGCTTAACAAACCAGGGAACTGGACGTGCCGCCTTGTTATCGATAGATAATCCTGCGAGCAATATACCTGCGCTCAGCGCATCAACGAATGGAGGGGGATTTGCCCTGGTAGGCTCGGGTGTTACGTATGGAGTTGCCGGAACCGCGTCTGCCCAAAATGGAATAGCGGGATATTTCGCAAATTCATCGGACCGTGGTTATGGTGTTTTTGGTGGGCTTTCAACGGCAGGAACTGCATCTACCGGTGCACTGGGCACAACGTACCTGAATGATGGAACCTACTTTGGCGTGGGTGTGATGGGAACCGGAAGCTCATATGGTGTTAAGGCAACAGGCGGAACATACGGAGGTTATTTTCAGAACACTGCAGGCGATCTTACGGCTATCCTTGCGGGTAACGGAAACGGTGTCTGGGCACGAAGCGATCAGGATTTTGGAACGGGTGTCTCAGGTATTGGGGGAGGTTTAACCAGCACCGGGGTTTATGGTTCTGGTGCGCAATATGGAATTAGTGGAAATTCCTTGGATGTAAATGGATCTGGTGTGTATGGAGTTCACTTAGCTGCCACCGGAACTGCCGCTGGTGTACAAGGGGAAACAAGCTCCACCGCTGCAAATGCATCGGGTGTAACGGGCGTTGTATTATCCACTTCAGCTGGTGGCTCTTCGTCAGGCGTTAGGGGGATTAACAACAGTACAACCGGTTTAGGTATCGGGGTGTATGGATACCAGGCCGGATCGGGTTGGGGTGTTTATGGAACGGTTGGAAATACTGCGTTGGGCTATGCAGGATATTTTTCAGGTCGTGTAAACGTAACGGGTGCGCTCAGCAAAGGAAGCGGTACCTTCAAGATCGATCATCCGCTCGATCCGACAAATAAGTACCTCTACCACTCATTCGTTGAATCACCCGATATGAAAAATATTTATGATGGTGTTGTGGTACTTGATGAAAATGGTCAGGCCGAAATCACCCTGCCGGAATGGTTTGGAGCATTGAACAAAGATTATCGTTATCAGCTTACCTGTATCGGAGGCTTCGCACAAGTATACATTTCCAGAGAAGTGAACAATAACCGGTTCAGTATAGCCGGTGGCACGCCGGGATTGAAAGTATCATGGCAATTAACCGGTATCCGAAAAGATCCTTATGCGGAAAAGAACCGTGTGAAGGTTGAAGAAGATAAGCCTGAGAACGAACGCGGAAAGTATTTGTATCCCGAAGCTTATGGTCTTCCGAAGTCTATGGGCGTTGATTACAACTTAACGATGCAAAACGGAACAATTCCTTCTGCCAGTGTTTCACCGGCAGCGATGGAAGACATTAAGCGCAAAGATGAAAAGTTAAGGAAAGCCCCTGTTCAGGCAAAAGGAGGAAAAGAAGCTGTACCTGTTGTTCCGCTTAAACCTTAGTTGAAATATCACACTTGTTGGCTCAATCGATATTCTTTATTTTGAGTTTGCTGTCATCTAAAAATCTATGAAACACATTTTACGCTATTTGCTTATTGTCTTCTTCGCTGCTGGTTTTTACTCTGCTTTTGCTCAAGTGGGCATTGGAACCGATGTTCCAAATGCGAAAGCTGTTCTTGAACTGAAATCACCGAATAATAATCAGGGTTTCCTTGTGCCACGCCTGACTACAGCACAACGAACGGATGCGGCATTTACCTCATCCCTTACAACCGCTGAAACCGGTTTGCTCGTGTTCGATACGGATACGAAAAAGTTTTACTACTGGAGTGGTACAGCCTGGACAGTCATTGAAGACAGTGTGGGAACCGACAGTCAAACACTTTCTTTTACATCACCTAATCTGAGCATTTCGGGAGGTAACAGTGTAAACCTTTCTACCATTAATACCGATGGTCAGACACTTTCTTACGTTGCTGCTTCGGGGCAATTAAGCATCACAGGGGGAAATGCAGTGACAATTACCGGAACACTTCCCGGAGGCACAGCGGGTGGCGACTTAACCGGTACCTATCCAAATCCAACGCTTGCCGCGAACGCGGTTACAACTACAGAGATTACGGACGGAACAATTACCTCCGGTGATATTGCTGACGGCACCATTGCTACAGCTGATCTTGCCAACGCTTCTGTAACGGCTGCCAAACTTGCAAACACCGCAGTTACAGCAGGATCATACGGATCGGCAACACAGGTTCCTCAATTAACCGTTGATGCACAAGGACGTATTACCGGTGTTACATTAGTTTCGATCACGGGTATTCCTCCGGGTGGAGCAGCCGGGGGAGACCTGGCAGGAACCTATCCTAATCCTACCGTTGCTAACAATGCTATTACTTCAGCAAAAATTACAGATGGAACAATTGCTACGGCTGACCTTGCAGATGGTTCCGTAACAGCGCTAAAGCTTGCGAATACTGCTGTTACTTCCGGAACTTACGGAACGGCAACACAGGTACCGCAACTCACGGTGGATGCGCAAGGACGAATTACCGGGGTTGTAAACACAACCATAACGGGTGTAGCTCCTGCCGGAACTGCCGGTGGCGATTTAGCGGGTACGTATCCGAATCCGACCGTAGCAACCAATACAATCACTTCTGGAAAGATTGTTGATGGAACAATTGCTACCGCAGATTTGGCCGATGGTTCCGTAACAGCGCTAAAGCTTGCGAATACTGCTGTTACTTCCGGAACTTACGGAACGGCAACACAAGTACCTCAACTTACAGTGGATGCGCAGGGACGAATTACCGGAGTGGTGAATACAACCATCACGGGTGTAGCTCCTGCCGGAACTGCAGGTGGCGATTTAACCGGAACATACCCCAATCCAACAGTCGCGACTGGATCAATATCAACTGCCAAACTTGCCGATGCCTCGGTAACGGATATAAAAATATCTGCCGTTGCGCCTTCTAAAATTACAGCCGGTGGTGCTGCTTCCGGTCAGGTATTGAAATGGAACGGAACAAACTGGACTCCACAAGCTGATAATGTCGGAACAGACGCTCAGACATTGTCATTCACTTCTCCAAATCTCACAATATCCGGTGGAAACTCCGTTAATCTTTCAACGATCAACACGGATGGTCAAACCCTTACCTATACATCCGCAACCGGATTACTGGCGATCAGCGGAGGGAATAACGTAACCATCAGCGGAACAACTCCGGGAGGAACGGCTGGTGGAAACCTGGCTGGAACGTACCCGAATCCGACAATTGCTAACACAGCGGGAACAAATGTTGTAACAGCAATCAATGACGCATCGACTTCCGGAACGATTAATACCAACCGCCTGAACACGGCTGTCGTGCTCGACACGGAAGCACCTGCAGCCGGAGATATCAGCGGCAGCTTTTCAGCGGGTTTACAAATCGCAGCGAATGCGGTAACCGCTGCAGAGATCGCCACGGGTGCAGTGGGAACTACCGAGATAGCAGACGGATCGGTGACAGCTGTAAAGCTGGCTTCTACAGGTGTTACAGCAAATACGTATGGATCAGCTACCACAGTTCCACAAATAACAGTGGACGCGCAAGGAAGAATAACAGCCGCAACCAGTACCACTGTTGCAGGTGTTGCTCCCGGTGGAGCAGCTGGCGGTGATCTCAATGGAACGTATCCAAACCCAACAGTTGATGCGTTGCAGGGCCGCGCAATTTCGACGACTGCGCCAACCAATGGGCAGGTATTAAAATGGTCAACCATTTTAAATGCCTGGGTGCCGTCTGCGGATGCAACAGGCAGTGGAGTTACCGGTGGAGGCGATGTTGATCAGGTTACGTTCTGGTCGGGAACGTCAAGCGTAACCAGCACAACCAATTTTGTGTGGGACAGCAAGAACAGTTACCTCGGGGTAAATACTGCGTCACCGAAAGGAAATTTGCACGTAAATGGTTCTCAGTTCGTGAACCTGACCGTACTGCCGGCCTCGACCAGCAACTATGACGTAAAAGACAACGATTATATGATTATTGCGCAGCGCACGTCAAGTGCGAAGCCGATGGATATAGCGCTTCCGCCGTCATCGTCTTACATCGGCAGGATTATTACAGTCCGTGCTATGGGCGATGATCCATCAACGGGTGCACGGGTTGGTCTTCAGGATCCCAAGGATTTTTTAGATGGAACGCAGGGTGGAAACTATTTCCTGCTCTTTAACCAGGAGGTTAGCACGTATGTTTACAGTATAACGGTGGTGGCCACGCCTGTTGGTTGGGTTACGATTAGTCGCGTTAGAAACGGAGTTACAAACTAAGAGTATATGAAAGGATCAATAACTTTTATTTTGTTGCTTGGAGCATTATCTGTTCTGGGTCAAAACTTTTACAATAAATCCGGCACAACGGTGAGTATTTCCTCAACGGGTGTGATTAGTGTAAAGGACAGTCTGATCAACGAAGGTACACTGATCAATAACGGTAACATGGTGGTAGGCGGTACGTGGCTAAACCTCGGCACGTATGATGCAGGTGAGGGTCAGATTACCTTCAACAGTACAGATACCTCGAAGCCGCAAATTATCAATCACAACAATCAGTCGTTTAGTAAACTTGTAATCAGTGGAGGCGGACTCAAGCAGATTCTGGCTGATTTGACGGTGGCAGAAAGTTTAACATTGACTGACGGAATTATTACTGCGCAGAACGGCTCGAAGGTACACTTTTCGCCAACAGCAGTTATTACCGGAGGTTCGGATGCATCGCACATCAATGCACCGGTTTATCAGGAGGGAACGGGAGCAAAACTTTTCCCGGTAGGAAATGGAACAACTTACCTTCCCGTGGAAATAAATGGAATCACAACAACGTCTGATATTGGAATAACGCTGACTGAATTACAGGCCGGGCAAACACTTAACAGAAATTCATCACTTGATGATATTTCCGACAAGCGCTACTGGGCTGTTGACGTTGCTTCGGGTTCACTGGAAGGTGCTAAAATTGTGCTACCGGTGAAAGGTGATGAAGGCTTGGATGCAACTGCCGCGAGCCGGTTTGTAGTTGCATATTCGAATGACGTTGCTGACGATTTCAAATCCATTGGCAGAGGGTTGGGTTCTACCGCATCACTTGCTGAAAGTGAACAATCTCCTTTTGCAGGATTTGTTACCCTGGGAGTACTGGCCGAGAATCAATCTATCGTGGTGTTTAACGCAATCTCCCCAAATTCAGATGACAACCTGAACAGTTATATCCACATCGATAACCTGGTGGAAGGCGATGTAGTTTCTATTTATAATCGCTGGGGCGACCTGATATTTGAGATGAAGAACTACGACAACGATGACGTTGCAAAAAGATTCAACGGAAAATCAAATGTAGGCGGAAGCAAAGATCTTCCAACCGGAAACTATTTTTACGTGATACGCAGAAAAGCGGGGGAATCGGTAAGCGGATACTTATCGTTGCGGAAGTAATCGAACAGTGATTGAAATAAAAAAGCCCTGTTTCGCAGGGCTTTTTTATTTTAGATGCTTCTGTTGATGTCGAACTTCTCGAGGTAGTCGGCCACTCGCCTTACCACCATTCCACCGAGTGAACCATCAACCACGCGATGATCGTACGAGTGGGAGAGGAACATTTTATGGCGGATCGCAATTGCGTCTCCGTAAGGAGTTTCTATTACAGCAGGCTTTTTCTGTACAGCGCCCAATGCAATGATACCAACCTGAGGCTGCATGATAATGGGTGTTCCCATAACGTTACCAAATGAACCTACGTTTGAAACGGTGAACGTTCCACCTGAAAGTTCGTCAGGCTTAAGTTTGTTTTCACGGGCGCGTTTCGCCAGGTCGTTCACCACCTTAGCCAGACCGGTCAGGTTGAACTGATCGGCATTTCTGATTACCGGAACAATCAGGTTGCCGGTTGGCAACGCTACCGCCATACCGATGTTGATATCTTTTTTCTTGATGATCCGGTCGCCATCCACCTGAATGTTGATCATCGGGTAGTCTTTAATGGCCTGAATGATCGCCTCAATGAAGATCGGTGTAAATGTTAGTGCATCACCTTCACGTTTCTGAAACTCGTTCTTCATTTTGTTTCTCCAGAATACGATGTTGGTAACATCAGCTTCCACAAATGAAGTGACGTGCGGAGAAATACGCTTCGAATCCACCATGCGTTCGGCAATCATCTTGCGCATGCGGTCCATCTCGATGATTTCATCACCAGCGCTAACCGATGCAGGAACCAGCGGAGCAGACGACACGGATTTAACAGGTGTAGCCTGAATAGTTTTGCCAAGTTTGCGATTTTGAACGAATCCGAGAATATCTTTTTTGGTTACGCGGCCTTCCAGTCCTGAGCCTGCAATTGACTCAAGTTCTGCAACCGAGATATTTTCTTCCTTCGCGATGTTCTTCACCAGCGGAGAATAAAAGCGGTTTGATGATTTATAATCTGCGGCTGCATGCGAAGCTCCGTTGGAATTGCTCATAACAGGCTCGGCAGTTTCTTTAGCAGCTTTTTTCGACTCTTTTTTCGGTTCAGGTGTTACCGGTGCGGAACCATTGGATGCCTCTGCTTCCGTTGTGATAATGGCAATTGGTTTGCCCACTTTCACCACTTCACCTTCTTTCGCGAGAATTTCTTTCAAAACTCCGGCATGGGTGGAGGGTACTTCGGTGTCAACCTTGTCGGTTGCAACTTCCAGCACGGATTCATCCTGCTCGATTTTGTCGCCAGGCTTCTTTAACCATGAAAGGATAGTCGCTTCCATGATACTTTCGCCCATTTTAGGCATGATTAGCTCTACTGATGCCATACGATTTCTAACGTTTTCGGAGCGTAAAATTACCCTTTTTTGTGGGAACGCCATCCGCTGCTGATCTGGTCATCAGTAAAAAACTGCCCGTCCGGATAGAGGGTCATAACAATCGGTAATTGCGCAAACGGCTACGATTGCATGCGGTATTCAGAGGGCGACACTCCAAATTCGCGTTTGAACGTTTTAGAGAAATACGACTGGTCTTCAAATCCAACGCTATAACCGATTTGAGACACCGAATCCGCATGGTTTCGCAGCAGGTTGGCAGCACGTTTCAGACGCACGTTGCGTATAAATTCGCTGGGTGCGAAACCTGTGATAGTTTTCATTTTGCGGTGAAGGTTAACGCGGCTCATAGCCATTTTTTCAGCCATTTTCTCTACATTGAAATCAGGATCAGCGATATTTTTCTCGACTACTTCCAGTGCTTTTCGAAGCAATCGCTGATCAACAGATTCAACCGGGTCGCTGTAAGTTCCCGTAATGGCCTGTTTATACTTTTCACTTAATTCTTCATTCTGGCTTGTCAATAAATCAATCTGAATATTCAGGAATTCACGGTTTTTACGGTTGCGGTACCGTTGAATTGAATACGTCAATGTAAAAGCAAGCACGACAAGCACAAATCCCGCTATTAAAATGTTTGTCCAAAGCGTTTGAATTCGTTTATCCTTTTCCAGTAGCTGAATCGCCTGAGCCTGCTTTTCCCGTTCGGTGCGGGCTTCCATCTCAGCCATTTTCATCGTCTGCTCCTGGGTATAAAGCGTGTCGCGGATTCCCTGAAGACGCTGAGCATAGGTATAAGCACCCTGGTAGTTCTTTCTCGACTCTTCCATGATTCGCAGGTCCTCATAAACATTTTCCTTGCGTTTCTTATCTCCAATCTGATGGGCAAGCTTTAGTGCGGCCTGGTAATGCTCAAGGGCAGACTTATAATTACCCTTCGCAACATCGATGGAACCGAAGTTCTGATCAATCAGCGCGATCAGGTTATTGTTGTTGAATTTTTTTGCCAGTCGTTGCGCTTTTGAAAGATGCTCAAGGGCTGCAGGATAATTTTTCAGCGTAATGTTTATCGCTCCCACATTAAGGAAGGGTAAAATCATTTCGGCCGAATCACCGATCGCCATACGCATATTCAGTGCCTTTACATAATTGTCACGCGCAGAAGTGAAGTCCTTCATCAATTCATGCGTATAGCCTAAATTATTAAAGTCCCGGGCAATACCTGTTTTATGATTTATCTGCGTATTTAGTTCGAGTGCTTTTTTGTGATATTCGATGGCTTTTTCGTAGTTGTTTGCCTGTGAATAATTTAAGCCGATCATGCCGTACGACCAGCTTACGCCTTTCAGGTCTCCCATCTTTCGATACACCTCCTGAGCCAGCAATGCATAGTCCATGGCGTGTGCGTAATCCGTTTGACTCCAATAATAGTTGGCGATTTCACGGTATGAGGTTGCTACCCCTTTTTGATAGTTCAGTGTTTCAGACAACCTGAGCGCTTCTGTTGCATAGTCAAAATTTTTATGGGGATCTGTTATCCATGATTTATGCGTAATGGCATTTAACAGATTGACCCGCACAGTATCCTGCTGAGGATGTTCTTTTAACTCGGCAATTAAACTGTCCCGCCTGCCCGTTTGCCCGTACGTTAAAAAGGATAACAGCATCAGAATCACTAATAAGGTATTCGATTTCGGCAAGCTTTGACGGATCAGGTTCAATACGGCAATGGATGCCGTGCGAATGTTGATCATCCGGTCTTTCGAAAGCTGAAGTTTTTTTGTGACCGTGTGATGCTTGTCGGAGTATGCGATCCACACAGTTCCTACCGGCTTGTCGGGCGTTGCACCGCCCGGTCCTGCAATGCCGCTTGTAGCCACTCCAATGTCGGTGTTGAACTTTGCACGAACGATATTTGCCATTTCAATGATGGTTGGTTCGCTTACTGCGCCATATTTTTCAAGCGTTTCAGGCTTTACACCCAGTTGCCGCATTTTGATCTGGTAGTCGTACGGAACAATGCTTCCTAAAAAATAAGAGGAGCTGCCGGGGATACTGGTGACCAGATGAGATAAGTATCCACCGGTACAACTTTCCGCGATTGATAGCGTAAGTTTTCTTTGAATCAACATTTTGCCAATCACGGCTTCGATGGGCTCATCGCCATAGCCAAAAATAAATTGACCAATCCTGTCCTCAAGTGTTTTTGTCAATCCGTTTATTTCGGCTTCCAGCTTGTCATGCGAATCTCCAAAGCCAGTGATCCGCAGCTTTACTTCGCCCAGGCTGGGCAGGTAGGCAAGACCAATATGTTCAGGCAACGCATTTTCCCAGTCGGCAATTTTTTCTGCAAGAATCGATTCGCCCACCCCGATCGTGCGGACTACTTTGTGATAGATAATCGGTGTTTTGAATGTTGCTTTAAGTCTGGGAAGAACATGGTCGGTCATCATCATTTTCATCTCGTGCGGCACTCCCGGCATCGACATAAAAACTTTATCGCCTTTCGGAAACCACATACCGGGAGCTGTACCGATCTGATTGGTAATTTTTTCGCAAGCTGTTGGAAGCATGGCTTGCAGCCGGTTTACTTCGGTAAGTTCGCGACCACGACTTTTAAAAAACTCAGTTACTTCGGCCAGGGCTTCTTCGTTTAGGGCCATCCCGCAGTTAAAATATTTCGCAAGACAGGGTTTGGTCAGGTCATCGTTGGTTGGGCCGAGACCTCCGGTAATGAGAATCACATCCGCCCGTTTTTCAGCTTCCGCGAAAGCGGTGAGAATCTCATCTTCCTGGTCGCCCACGGTAGTCTTACGGATAACCTTGATGCCGATTTTGTCGAGTTCCACACTCATCCATTGTGAGTTGGTATCAACAATTTGACCGTACAGAATTTCATCACCAATGGTCAGCAGTTCAGCCAGTATCTTTTTCATGAATTCTATATAAAAAGCACGCAAATATCAGCAAAATCAGGGAAACGGGAACGAGGTGAACAATTTGAATGGAATCCGATTCTTTGTAGTTTACCTCTATGGAAGAATTGCTATCGGCCCCCGACTGGCAAAGGGAAATTTACCTCAACGGCTTTGCCGGAAAAAAGTTTTCGGTAAAAGTGTCGTTCGAAAAACTTGAGCGCAAGGCAAGAAAGAAAATGTCGCGCGAAGCCTTCGCTTATATTGCCGGGGGTGCAGGTGCTGAAGCCACCCTGCAAGCCAATCGTAATGCATTCGATCAATGGCAGATTGTTCCGCGAATGTTAAACGATGTTTCCCGGCGGGATACTTCCATTGAATTATTCGGTCAGCGATTACCTGCACCACTTTTATTTGCTCCGGTAGGGGTTCTTGAAATGGTTCATGCAAAAGCTGACATCGCGGTAGCGAAAGCTGCTGCCAGATTGCAACTCCCGTATATCTTTTCTAACCAGGCCTCAAGGCCGATGGAGGCGTGCGCAGAAGTGATGGGTAACAGCCCGAAATGGTTTCAACTTTACTGGAGCAAATCGAATGATCTTGTTTTAAGTTTTTTGCAGCGTGCTGAACGGTGTGGGTGCAAAGCGCTGGTAGTTACGCTTGATACAACGTTGCTTGGATGGCGAACCCGCGATCTGGACGTTGCCTATCTTCCGTTTCTGGAAGGAAAGGGTATTGCGCAATACACCTCCGACCCGGTATTTCAAAAATTGTTAGATGAACCGGACGACAGCGAACCCATCAAGCGTAAGGTGACGTTACAATCGGTGCTTGGATTGATATCGATGGTTAACAATTATCCCGGCAACGGATTTTTTTCAAAGCTTAAATCCGGGAAACCGTTAAAGGCTGTCAGAAAATTTGTGAGTATTTACTCAAACCCGGCTACCACCTGGAATGACTTGAGTTTTCTGCGGCAAAACACGAAGCTGCCGATCATTCTGAAAGGTATTATTCATAGTGATGACGCGCGTAGAGCGCTTGATGCCGGAATGGATGGAATAATTGTTTCCAATCATGGCGGGCGCCAAACGGATGGATCCATTGCCACGATGGACGCGTTGCCGAAAATCGTGGAGGTAGTGCAAAACAGAATTCCGGTTTTATTGGATTCTGGTGTGCGTGGCGGTGCAGATGTAGTAAAGGCGCTTGCCCTCGGTGCAAAGGCTGTGTGCGTAGGCCGGCCGTATGTTTACGGATTGGCGGCAGCGGGCGAGCAGGGTGTTTATGAAGTGATGCGCAATATAATGGCTGACTTTGAGTTGACGATGGCCCTTGCGGGATGTAAAAATATTGCGGAAATAAACCGGGAAATGCTTGTTCGAAGCGCAGGGTTGTGAGTCAGAATTCAATAGGATTTTGATAGCCCTTCCTATAATTTAGCCCCGATACAAAACTCCTGTATGCGTAAAATCAAATGGATTCTCGCAGTAGTGCTAACCGGTTGCACGTCTGCACAGATTAACCAGGCACTCGATAATGTTAACAAGACTTTAGGAAGCGAAAAGCCCTTGACAACGGCTGAGGTTGCGGAAGGACTGAAGGAGGCGCTGGTAAAAGGAATTTCTACCGGTTCTGATCTGGTTTCCGTTACGGATGGCTATTTTAAAAATCCTGAAATAAAAGTTCCCTTTCCACCCGATGTAAAAAAAGTTGAAGACGCTGTTCGCAAAATCGGCTTGGGAAGCCAGGTAGATAAATTTGTGATGACACTGAACCGCGGTGCGGAAGATGCTGCGAAAGAAGCCAAACCTATTTTTATTGCCGCCATCAAATCGATGACGATTCAGGATGCCTGGGCCATTCTTCGCGGAGAAGAGAACGCTGCAACAGAATATCTGAAGCGAACTACATCCGCACAGCTTAAAGAAAAATTCAAACCTGTTATTCAGAACTCACTCAATAAAGTCAGCGCTACGAAATACTATGGTGAGATTGTTTCCCGCTATAACCAAATTCCTTTAGTGGAAAAGGTTAATCCGAATCTGGATGACTACGCCACCGACAAAGCCATTGAAGGTTTGTTTGTGATGATCGCAAAAGAAGAGAAAAATATCCGTCAGGATCCGGTTGCCCGGACTACCGACCTGCTGAAGCGTGTGTTCGGCTACAAGAAATAATTTTGTTCGAGATTTAATTAATCAAAATTCCCATGAGTCTTTTTGAAAAACATAATGCCGTTCTAACCAAAGCGATTGATGCATTGCACAGCCGCAAGTTTTATGCTGCGTTTCCTGAGCATCCGGCACCGGCTGTATACGGAGAAACCGCAGATGCTGATGGCCAGGCAAAATTTAAAGCTGCGGTCGGTAATAAGTTTTCGGAACTGAAGCAAACAAATGCCGAAGGTTGGGCCGGACAGGAAGAGTCGCCTTACCTGCAGGAGCCTTTGAACATATCGTATCCTACATTTTCGGTTGATACATTAATCAACAATGCGAAAGCTGCGTTTCATACCTGGCGTAAAGCAAGTGTGGAAGATCGCGCGGCTATTTTGATGGAGTCGCTCAATCGCATGAAAGGCCGCTTCTTTGAAATTGCTTACGCGACAATGCATACCACCGGGCAGGGATATATGATGGCGTTTCAGGCGTCCGGGCCGCATGCTGCTGATCGTGCACTGGAAGCGATCGCAGCCGGTTATGAAGAACTGAAGCGTTTTCCGTCATCAGCAGTGTGGGATAAGCCGATGGGTAAATTTAATATCCAGTTGAATAAAGAATGGCGGGCAGTTCCGAAAGGCATTTCGGTGGTGATTGGTTGCTCAACATTCCCCACCTGGAACTCTGTAACCGGCATTTATGGTAGCCTGATTACGGGCAACGCAGTAATCGTAAAGCCTCATCCAGGCGCTATTCTTCCGATAGCAATTGTTGTAGCCGAGATTCAGAAAGTGTTAAGCGAGAATAATTTTGATCCGAACACATGCCAGCTCGCTGTCGACACATATGATAAGATGATTACGAAAGAACTGGCGGAGCACAAAGATGTTAAGCTGATCGACTACACCGGTAATTCAAATTTTGGCAGTTACCTGGAAGCGTTGCCGGGGAAAATTGTATTCACCGAAAAAACAGGTGTTAACTCAGTGATCCTTGATTCAGTTGTAGATATTGACAAGGCAGCAGCTAACCTCGCGTTTTCCGTGAACCTTTACAGCGGACAAATGTGTACCGCGCCTCAGAATTTTTACATCCCGGAAGGGGGTATCTCAACACCTAACGGAATTGTGAGTTTCGATGAGTTTGCGCAGAAACTGGTGGATAACATTAACGGCCTGATCGACAATCCGAAAGCGGGTCCGTTCGTGCTGGGTGCAGTTCAAAACAAAAAAACAAGCGAGCGTGTGCTGGAGGCGGAGAAACTTACGGGTAAAGTCTGGCTTAAGTCGCGTACGTTCGAAAATCCTATGTTTAAGAATGCGCGGGTAGCAACTCCGGTCATTGTGGAGGTAGGTGCATCCAAAAAGGAAATTTTCAGCAAAGAGCTGTTTGGTCCGATTGTATTGTTGATCAAAACAAAAAACACGGACCAATCAATCGAACTAGCGCAGGAAATGGCAATCCATCACGGAGCCATCTCATGTGGCGCGTACACAACCAATCCCGCGGTTCGCGAAAAGATTGCTGATGAAATGGCGCTGGCGGCAACACCGGTTTCATTTAATCTTACGGGAGGTATTTACATGAATCAGAATGCAGCATTCTCGGACTTTCATGTGACGGGAGGAAATCCTGCAGGTAATGCATCGTTTACGAATCCCGAATATGTAACGAAACGCTTTACGTGGGTTGGACACCGTGAACCGGTGATGTAGTTAAAACCTATACGCAATACTGAAGCACCCCGGCATGATTGACACCGTCAGATTGTCCGGGGTATTTTTATGAAGTACCGGAATGAAATATCCGATTGCACTTCCGACAATAGCACCTGCAATGACGTCTGTCGGAAAATGTTCCCCGGCAGCCACACGCGCATAAGCCGTTAGTGATGCGGCCGTGAGTGAAGCGCTCCAAACTATTGTGCTGGCAGTTCCTTTACCATAAATGTCTGTAAATGTTTTTGATGCAAACACCGCAAAGGCAAATGTTCGGGAGCTGTGACCTGAAATGAAAGACGTACTGGCCGTTGGCGCCTCGTTATTCTGAAAGTTCAATCGTTCTTCGGGTGTAAAGGAAGTATTATACAGATAGGGTCGGGTTCGCCCGACAACAGATTTTGAAATATCGGTTACACCGGTAGTAAGCCAGAAAACTTCGAGGTACATCACACCAAGTGTAAATGCGTGATTCCATTTCTTATGCACCAGTTCAGGGACGACCAATGCAACCGGGAGATATGGCAAAGTTTTGTAGAGTGCATCACTGGTTTTATCCATCGACCGGTTCCAGTAATAAGTTGCATTCCGGTCGAATCGGTTTATATCGTTACGATCGAGTTTGGCTATTTGATCACCGGTGAGATTGTGATCTTTCCGACTGCCAAGTTCTTTCGATCCGTAATAAGCAAGCGCACCAACCGGTGCTATGAAGAGATCTTTCTTATTCAGTTTATATGGAAAGAGAGTTTCCTGTGCATTAACAGTCAAGCCGATAGATATAAAGAATGCAACAATGACAGGAAATATCAACTTCATTGGATGAAGATAGCAAGTAGCTGTCAATCAATCCAGCAAAACCGTAAACCGGTTATTTTCGGATTAACCTGAAGGCGGGATATGAAATAATGCCGATGCCTATCACGATCAGAAAATTGAACTGATCACTTTTTGCAAAGCCGATGAACATGGTAGCGGTTGCCAACAAAACAATGACAGGAGTTACAGGATAACCCCATGCGCGATACGGCCGCGGAGTGTCAGGCTCCGATTTCCTTAATTTCATGTGAGCAGCAAAGCTCAGTCCGGTAACGACCAGCGACATAAATCCTGCCAATGCAAACAATTGCTGGAACGAACCAACAATAATCAGCACAAAACTGAACGCGGTAGTTATCAGTAACGATATTACCGGAGTGCCGCCTTTATTAATGTTTGTTCCCTGACGGATAAAAAATCTGTCGCGGCTTAATCCGAACATGATACGCGCGGGGATCATCATGTACGCGTTGAGAATACTCAGGATGGATACAATCGCAATAATAATTACCAGCTTCGAACCTGATTCACCAAATACGACACGGGCAACATCGGACGCGGCAAGCGGTGAATTAGCCAGTGCAGCCGGAGGGATCACATGCATAAATGCCATATTGAGCAGAATGTAAATGACGATCACCATGATCACTCCTGTAAACAACGACTTCGGAATGTTGCGTGAGGGGTCAACATCTTCTTCTGCGAAGAAACACCCCGACCACCATCCATTGTACGCACCCATAATCAGTTGCAAAGCGGTAAGAAAACCCAGGATAGTTGTGCTTTCGACAAGGCTTTGCGCTTTTTCGGGTGCGATCGTTTCAGTGTCGACAAAAAAGCAGGCTATCACCAGCGCCACAAAAAACAAAACCTTTGCAACGCTGGTTATTTGCTGCGCAATACTGCCACTCTTCACGCCACTTAAGTGAAATAGCATGAACAGAACCAGAAAGATTAGGCCCATTAAGGTTTCGTATCCGGCCAGCGGTGAAAACAACAACGCGAGGTATTCACCTATCACGATGCAGAAGTAAGCGGGAGCAATGGAATTGAGTAAATAATCGAACCAGCCTGAAATAAAACCGGCATAATCACCGAATGCGCGTTTCACATAATTATAAGGCCCGCCAGCTTTGGGCATCATTGTAGCCATCTCTGCGAAAAGTCCTGCGGCAAGCAAAACATATCCGCCCACAAACAGCCAGGCAAATATGATCAGCCAGTAACTATGGATGTGACCGGCAATGATTCCGGGTGCGCGCAGAATGCCGACCCCAATTGTTCCCCCCACAAGCACGGCAATACCGAAACCTGCCCCGAGAATTTTTTTAAGTTCATTTTTCTGCTGGCTCACGTGAAAATTTAATGGAGTTGAAATTTACCGCACTTTTGCGTTACGAACGATCCGGGAGAAAAATCCTGGAAAGAACCGCTTCATGCGAATGGCCATCACTTCCTTGGCGCCCCCGATGTACACTTCTTCCTTGCGTGCTTCAATGGCCTTAATCATTTTTTTGGCAAACACATGCCGGTCCATGCCTGAACCTGTTGTTTCATCCATCGTTTTGTTTTTCGATCCATCGCCAACCAGCGCATTCACGGAAATGTTGGTGTGAATCCAACCCGGGCAAACCAGCGTCACATGAATGTTCTTGCTTTCGTGCCAGAGTTCCGCGCGAAGCGAATCGAAGAACCCATGCAGTGCATGCTTGGCAGCTGCGTAACCTGTGCGGTATGCGGTACCGATAATGCCCATCACGCTGGTGATCGTTACGAAATGACCGCTCTTGCGCTTGATAAAGTGCGGCATCAAAAATTTTGTAAGTGCAATAGTACCGAAATAATCGATCTCCATAATTCTGCGATCAACATCGAGGTTGGTGTCTTTTGCCAGGCTGCGCTGACTGATTCCACCATTATTGATTAAAATATCAACATGACCAAACAATTGAATGGCGGCTTCCACGCTGAGCTGAAGCGTTGAAGATTCCGCCAGATCTAACGGCAGCACGCGAATGTTCGGCTGCGCCTGCGCGATGCAGTTTCCCTTAACACGTTCCAGTTCTTCTTTTCTGCGCGAAGAAATGATAAGCTTTACATTCTTCTTTGCCAGTGCGTAAACCAGCGCCTCACCAATACCGGATGATGCGCCTGTTACCCAAATTACTTTACCCGTAAGTTTTGCCATTATGCTGCTGCACGTTTTGCTTTATTGTCTTCGATGTAAACCCAAATTGTGTATCCGCACAATGCCGTGCCGAGGGGGAAACTAAATACGCCCAGACAGCCGAAAATCAAAGCCATCATCATGGCCCATGGGGCTTTATTCAGCAAGCCGATACCTGCAATGATTCGGGGGATGGCAAAAACAAAAATGATACCCCAACCGATAATTTGAATAAGAGGCTCGATCCATTCTATCGCCCACATGTCATCAGCCGGTACTTCGTGCATGATCATTGGAAATAGCAGGGAGAAAAATGCCAATAGTATCACCATCGCGAAGATTCGTAAAACTCCGGATATGATGAACAGGATGCCAAGGATGCGTTTATGTGATTCCATAGTAATGAGATGGATGGTTATTTCTTTTCGTATACAACAAAATCAAAGCTGTACCGGTGTTTACCGTCAGCCGGGTGGTGCTTTCTGGAAACTTCGTTCCATTCATACTTATTGAACATCGGGAAGAATGCATCACCTTCCAGGGACGTTTGAATTTCAGTCAGGTATAAGCGATTTGCGAATGCGAGGCTTTGTGAATAAATCTCCGCGCCCCCGATAATGAAAATTTCCACTTCATGATTGTCGATCGCAATATCGATTCCAGCAGAAATCGAATTCACAACAATACAGCCCGGTGCATCGTATTCTTCCTGGCGCGTCACCACAATATTGGTTCGGTTGGCAAGGGGCTTGTACTTTGCCGGAATAGATTCATAATTTTTCCGGCCCATGATCACATGATGTCCCAGCGTGGTTTGCATGAAGTACTTCATGTCGTCAGGCAAGTGCCACGGAAGATCGTTACTCTTGCCAATAACCCGGTTTTCGGTAAGCGCTGCAATCAGGGAGATGATCATATCCGAAAGTTACAACTTATTGCCTCTGAAAAACTCTTCTACCGACATTCGTTTTTTGCCTTCCGGCTGAAGTTCAACTACTGAAATCCAGCCATCTGCGGTCCGGATATCCAGATGCGTTTTATTATCGGTGCGGATTGCTCCGCTGTCAATCGTTAAGTGCCGGCCTTGCTCGGGAGCTTTTTGTGCCGCGAAGATTTTAAATGTCTTTCCGTTTAGTATAGTCCATGCAGCAGGGTACGGACTCAGGCCCCGGACAAAATCAACCACTTTCTGCGAAGGCTGTAACCAGTTGATCTCGCACGTTTCCTTGAAAATCTTGGGCGCGTGTTTGATTTCAGTTTGTACATCTTGCGGAACCGATGGATAATTTCCGTTTTCAATGGCGTGAACAGTTTTTAAAACAAGCTGTGCGCCCTTGTTCATAAGCCGTTCATACACGGTGCCAACCGTATCGGTATCGTGGATCGGTTCTTTCTCCTGGAATATGATGCTTCCTGTATCAATTTCATGTTTCAGGAAGAATGTCGTAACACCCGTTTCTTTCTCACCGTTCATGATTGCCCAGTTGATCGGAGCTGCGCCACGGTACTGCGGGAGAAGGGAAGCATGAAGGTTAAACGTGCCAAACTGCGGCATGGCCCACACAACTTCTGGCAGCATTCTGAATGCCACCACAACCTGCAGGTTTGCCTGATAACTTTTCAGCTTTTCAATAAATTCGGGCTCTTTTAAATTGATCGGCTGCAACACGGGTATGTTCAGCTTCAAGGCAGCCTCCTTAACAGGCGAGGCAGTAAGTTTCTGACCGCGGCCCTGGGGTTTATCGGGAGCCGTGATTACCGCCACCACATTGAATTTGTTTTTAGCCAGGATCTCCAGACTGGGAACTGCAAATTCGGGCGTTCCCATAAAAATTATTCTCAATGAATTCATGCAGAAACCACAAATATGGCTGAAAAGAATGTCTTCCGCTGAAAGATGTTAATCACGTAATTCCTTGCGGATATATTTTTTACAGATCGGGCACGTCTTCCAGTCATGGCCGCGGGCTGTACAATACTCCCGCCCGAAATAAATAATTTGAAGATGTGCCTTGTTCCATTTTTTTTCGGGAATCAAACGTTTCAGGTCCTTCTCCGTTTGCTCAACACTTTTTCCGGTACTTAATCCCCATCGATACGCAAGCCTGTGAATATGCGTATCGACCGGAAAGGCAGGTACACCGAACCACTGCGTCATGACAACGGAGGCAGTTTTATGACCAACGGCCGGCAGCGACTCCAGCGCTTCGAATGTGTTGGGTACTTCACCGTTGTATTGTTCAACCAGAATTTTCGACAAGCCTGCGATTCCCTTCGATTTCATCGGAGAAAGGCCGCAGGGTTTAATGATCTCGCGGATTTCGTCCACCGAAAGTTTCATCATATCGAATGGATTGTCGGCAAGCTTAAAAAGCGAGGGTGTTGTTTTGTTTACGCGAACATCGGTGCATTGTGCCGACAGCAGCACGGCAATCAATAATGTATATGCATCCTTGTGATCAAGCGGGATGGGCGGATTGGGATAGAGCTTATCCAGAATCTTGAGGATGTCGGTAACTTTTTCGGATTTGGTCATAACATTGTCAACCCGCTATGGATACAGCAGGTATTTTTTTCGCATGGCGTTGTATGAATCCAAGCCGGGCTTCCACGTTTCACGGATTTGATCTTCAGTCATCCCCTGTTGAATTTGTTGCTTTAACTTCGGGGTGGCCGCCAGAACGTCAAAATAGGAATTAAAAAATTTCTCCTTTTCAGGATAAGCCCGGTACATCTTGAACAGATAGTTGAGGTTGATCTTCCGAGCAGGCGTTTCCGTCCTCAAATCGATGCCGTAACATAATTTGTTCTCATGCGGAGGTTTTACCGCCACTCCTTTAATCGTTACAGGTGTAAAGGTGAAAGTCATTTCTTTTAATTCCGGATTACCGATTGCCTGAAAGGGATAGGGTGTTCCGCGACCCACACTGATCACGGTTCCCTCAAACAAACAAATCGAGGGATAAAGCCGGATAGCCTGATTGTTAGGAAGGTTAGGCGATGGCCCCACCGGCAGATCGTATGATTGTCCGTGTTTCCAGTTTTTTAGTTTAACAATTTCGATATCACATTTCAATTTATTGATAAGCCAGCCTTCGCCATTAATCATTTGCGCAAGTTCACCCACGGTTAATCCATGCGCGATTGGAATGGGATGCATGGCAACAAACGACTGAAATGGTTTTTCATTCATCGGGCCGTCAACAAAATCGTTGGGATTGGGGCGATCCAGGATGATCATCCTTTTATTTGATTCTGCGCACGCCTCCATTACATAGTGCATCGTACTGATGTATGTATAAAATCTCGTTCCAACATCCTGAATATCAAAAATTACTACATCGACATTTTCAAGTTGCTGCGGAGTCGGTTTTTTATTTTTTCCATAAAGTGATACCAAAGCAATACCCGTTTTAATGTCCACACTGTCATTCACATGTTCGCCATCCGCTGCGTTTCCGCGAAAGCCATGTTCAGGCCCGAATATCTTTACGATGTTTACACCGAGCGCTTTTAATGAATCCGCTAAATAGGTTTTGCCAATCAGCGAAGTGTGATTCACTACCAGTGCCACCCGCTTGTTAAGTAAGGATTTGTAAAATGTACCGATCTGATCGGCACCAGTCTGGATGGCAGCATTGGCGGTTCCGGTTTTAACGGCAGGCTGCGTACGACAAGCAACCGCGTGGAACAAAAAAAATCCGAATACCAATAACCTGATCATTTCTTTTTATTTTGCCGGTGTAAAGCCAAAATTAAGCCATTCCTTGAACCTTTCGTATTTCATATCGAAAAGAATAAGCCAGGGTAAGCAGTCAGGTTTTTCATCCACCATTCATACAATCGCTATTGTAAGCATCGGCATCGGGCTCGGTGCTGCTATCGTTTCTTTCCTGATCATGAATGGATTTCAGGAAACTGTTAAGAACCGGATTTACAGTTTCAATGGACAGTTGCTTATTACGAAATTTTCAACCGACAATTCGGTGGAGGAGGTTCCGTTCGACATCAACTTTGATGTGTTTACGAAAAGCAAAGATTTGCCCTATGTCGATCACATGCAGGAGTTCGCCCATAAGGCAGGTTTAGTTAAAACCAATGACGAAATTTTGGGCGTGGTGCTTAAGGGCGTTGGCAAAAGCTTTGACACAGCTGCTTTTAAAACTAACATGGTTGACGGAAGGTTTATTCATTTTCCTGATTCCGGATATTCAAACGAAGTTGTATTAAGCAGAGTAATCGCCAGTAAGCTGAAGGTGAAAACAGGTGATCAGGTAACACTCCATTTCTTTCAAAACCCACCCCGTTTCAGACGACTAAAAGTTACCGGTATTTACGAAACCAACCTCAGCGAATACTTTGACGGTAAAATTGTGATAGGTGATATCCGACTGATTCAGCGATTGAACGACTGGGCGGATAGTATCGCAGGGGGCATAGAAATATATTTGAAGCCCGGGGCTAATGCTGATGATGCACAACTTCAGTTGGAGACACTTCTTGAGACAGACATGAAAAAGAACTTCGATAAAGATGTGGAGTCAATCGCGGCAAAATACAGCCAGGTGTTTGAATGGCTTAATTTGCTGGATCGCCAGGTGGCGATTTTACTGGTCATTATTCTCTTTGTGATCTCCGTGAACATGATTTCCATAATTCTGATTCTGGTAATGGAACGAACGCAGATGATCGGGATGCTTAAAGCACTCGGTGCCTCCGGTGGTTTGATTCGGTCAATTTTTGTCTACAATGGCATCAACCTGTTGATCAAAGGACTGCTGCTCGGAAACCTGCTGGGTATCGGATTCTGTTACCTGCAGGACACATTTAAGATTATTAAACTCAATCCCGAAGATTATTACATGAGTTTTGTGCCCATCAGCTGGCATTGGGATGTTGTGCTGATGCTTAACCTGCTCACGTTTGTTATGGTAACACTCGTGCTGTTACTCCCCACGGCCATTGTGTTCCGAATCACCCCGATCAAGGCAATCCGCTTCGATTAACTATTGCTTCTTCTTAAAGAGCCAGTCGTAGTTCTGTACTTGTAAGGCCCGGTTGAACAATTCTTTCAGGTATTTATATTCAGCCGAAGTGTATACAGGCCTGGAAAGAACAAGCGAATACGTCATCGTAGCCTTGGTTCCGGAGTCGGTAACTTCAAAAAGAAACTTTCCTCCGCCTCCCGGAATGGTAAGAGTATTCCGCTCCGGCTTTTCAACGATCATGAAATTCTCGGGGTAGGTTAGGTTAAGGATAATCGTGTATTCCTGCGTGGTGCCGAAGTTAACCGGGTAAAGCCGCTCCGTTAACTTAAACGGATTCGACTCAAGTTTATCAAGGAAGAATGGATTTAGTGTAAAGCCATCACCCAATTGGCTGAGTGCTTCAATTTCAACATCAAATTTATGCACAACCTTCGGATCGTAAATATCCTCGCCAATCAACTCAAATGAATTAATGGTAACAAGCTTCATTTTTTTCTTGAGATCAGCGAGGTAGTCTTCTTTTGTGTTAAACGAAGCCAGGTCGGTTCGCTTGTCGTATGCGTCATAACCGTAGTAGGCGTATTCAAGGTTTCCTTTGATAGTCCCCTCCGGTTGTAGCGTCAGGTTCATGATGGATACCTCCTTAAACTTTTCCGCAGGAACGATATCGTACCAATACGATGGACCTTTCTCCGGGAACACACGTGCCTTTCCATTTAAACACCGAAAAGGCAGCATTCCAAACGGCAGGTATGGATCGCTTGCGTCAACGAGGTATGACTTGTCGCCAATGTTAACTTTAGCAACCACATAATTAAAGTCGGTAATTACCGGATGCAGTTCCGTTGGTACGCCATTTAAACGGGTGGAGATAAGCGCGATTTCTACGTTCAGATCGGCCGCGCGCATACCCGCAATCAATGCCAGATTAATATCGGCAATATTACCCGTTTTCTTTTCCATCGCTTTTTTAATCCCTTCGTCACTAACCATTCCCATGTATTCATTCCAGAGAATGGTGGTGTTTACATGGTTGTAAATGCGTTTGGCTTTTTCCAGCGGATCGCTAATCGCGTTCAGTTCCGATTCAATCTTCCCGATAATATCTTTTCCTCTTTTCAGCTGCCCGCCAATTTTTGGCTCCGTGCGGATTTCACTGTCGGCATCTTTCCAGTCTTTCGTGATTTTATCCACGCGGCCGTCAAAATAACGCACTTCCGAAAGTTCGAAGTAAACAGCTGAGATGAAATTTGATTTGGCTGTCATGAAGCCTTCTTCCTTAAAGGCTGGAATATTTTCCATCGCCATTTTGTACCGGCCGCAGTCGGCCTTTTGGCCAGCAGGTGAGTAACACTCCCGGATAAGCTCGCTTTCATTTTTAGAGAATTTCTGAAATCCGCGCCAGGTAATGTTGTAGATAAAGTTTCCGGGAATGGTAGCCCAGTATTCACTGTATACCTTCGGAATATCGGATTGAAATTCCCATGTGTGAAAGTTGTAGAAGAAAAACGGGTCATCGGTCGTATACAGTACTTCGATAATCGAGCCCACCCGGACGTTTGGGATCGAAATCTTTTTTTCATCCCAATATTTATTTGTTTTTTCCGTGAAGATGTTCTTGGTGTTGATTGCAGTCTCTTCAACGCTCCCGTTTTTAAGATTGTAAGATGAAGCTTTGATGGATAACAATTGCTGCTGTTTGGTATCGTTTCTTCGCAGGGGAATGGAGATATTCGCTTTATTAAGACCCTCGGTCTTCAAGATCTTAATCAGATAATGATGTTCGAAAATGAGCCCGCGGTCGGCAGATGAGCTAACGTAGGCATCCCCAAACTCACGCAACACAACCGCACTGGCCGATGAATCACGGGCATAACCGGTGGCAGCGAGTTGTTCAGCCGAAACTTGCCCGTAGGGAAACCCATGATCCTGAGCAACGACCACGAAGGTGATAACGGAGATGATGGCTGTTAAGACAAGCTTCATAAGGGGTATAAATTGTGACTTAAAAATATGTTTGAGCAATTTGTTCGTTCAGCAACGCAGTCCTTCGCAGTTCAACAGTTACGGGGTTGATACGGGAATATATTTCTTAAACCAACTTTGAATAGTCATCTGAAGAACACCAAAGAATGCTTCTTTGAAAATTCCGGCCGACATCTTCGACTGGCCTCTGGTTCGTTCGGTGAAAATGATCGGTACTTCTCTCAGGATAAAACCATATTTCCACGCGAGAAATTTCATTTCGATCTGGAATGCATAACCCACAAACTTCACTTGGTCGAGCGGGATAGTTTCAAGCACCTTTCTGCGGTAGCAGACAAAGCCTGCCGTTGTATCGCTGATGGGCATGGATGTTACCACGCGCACATAAAAACTCGCAAAATACGAAAGCAATACGCGACCCATGGGCCAGTTAACCACGTTTACACCTGTAGCATACCGCGACCCGATCGCCACATCACTTCCTTCTTCACATGATTTTCTCAAATGCACGAGGTCTTTTGGGTCGTGCGAAAAATCGGCATCCATTTCCAGCACATATTCATAAGCGTTCGATAAGGCATAACGAAATCCCGCAATGTATGCTGTGCCTAAACCCTGTTTGCCGGAACGTTCAAGAATATGAAGTCTGCCACTGTATTGAGCCTGAAGATTTTTTACGATGCCGGCTGTACCATCAGGCGATCCATCGTCAACCACGAGCACATCAAACGGATGCGAAAGGGAGAATACGGCCGAAAGGATGGCTTCGATATTTTCCTTTTCGTTATACGTGGGTATTATGACGATTGAATCGCTCACGGGCAGTGGTTATCTACGC
The DNA here is from genome assembly GCA_019694875.1 of Cyclobacteriaceae bacterium. Taxonomy (GTDB): domain Bacteria; phylum Bacteroidota; class Bacteroidia; order Cytophagales; family Cyclobacteriaceae; genus UBA2336. Next base: position 139,490 of record JAIBBC010000004.1, on the reverse strand, counting down.
AAAATAAGCAAAAGCAAGGGTTTAACCGATAGCATTTTTACGGCCCGACATGCAAAATGATGCACCCGACAGTGGTTTTTTGCTGTGGTCATCCACAATTTTCAAAAAATCCGATACCTTGGGTTGTCTTAAATACCAATTGTATGAAAATCAGATTATTAGTTGCGTTACTGTTATTCGTGAATTTTGTACAGGCGCAGGATTTTGAGGGCACCATCAAGTGGTCGATGAAAATGAATATCACCGATCCCAAAATGAAGGCTCAGATGGAGGAAGCTGAACGTAAAATGAAGGATCCGGCCACGCAGGCTCAGATGAAGCAGGCGATGGAGAAAATGAATGATCCTCAGTTCAAAAAAATGATGGAGTCTAACCCGCAACTGAAAGCTCAAATGGAATCGATGATGAAGAACATGCAGGGTGGCAATGTGAATTCGATGATGCCTTCCGGAATGATTCTGAAAACAAAAAATGGTCATACGCTGTCTATGCTGGAAGGCGGAATCATGGGAGGAACCGAAACGCTTCATCAGAAAGGAAAGGATGAAACGTACCTGATCAACCGCGAGAGTAAAACGTATGCTGTTATTCAGCATAATGCAGATTCGGAAACTTCCGCACATAATCCTGATGTAACGGTTACCAAAACTGCTGAAACTCAAAAAATCTTAAACTACACGTGCACCAAAAGTACGGTTACCCTCACCGAAAATGGTCATACCATCACGCAGGTTTTCTGGACAACGAATGAACTCAAGGGTATTGATTTCAAGAGCATGGGCGATCAGCAAATGGGTAAAGGAAAGCAATCCATGTACTACAAAGACCTGGAAGGAGTTCCGTTAAAAATGGAAATGACTATGCCGCAGGGAACTATGGTTATGGAAGTGCTGGAGATAAAAAAGCAAACCCTGCCGGCCTCCGATTTCGAAATACCAACAGGGTTTACAAAAACTGCAATGCCGGGTATGGGTCAATAGCCCAAAATCTTCAGCATCGATTGTTCGTTTTGCTGTTCCGCGAATAGGCGGGTTGTAATCTCGCCATCTTCATTTCGGTCGATGAGCACGTGCTTGGGGGCGGGAACAAGGCAATGCTGAATGCCGCCATATCCACCGAGCGATTCCTGGTAGGCACCGGTGTGGAAGAAGCCGATAAATAGTTGCTCCTCATCATTGATCATCGGAAGGAACACTTCGCCCGTATGCGCTTCTGAGTTATAATAATCCATGCTGTCGCACGTAAGGCCGCCCATATTCACTTTGTGATACGGATCATCCCATTTGTTTATCGCCAGCAAAATGTACTTCTGATTCAGTCCCCACGCATCCGGCAGGTGAGTAATGAATGAACCATCAATCATGTACCAAAGCTCTTTGTCATTCTGAAGCTTCTGATCGATTACCTGGTACAGCACAGCACCACTTTCGCCTACGGTATAGCTGCCGAATTCTGTAAAGATGTTCGGTACTTCAACGTTGTTCTTGTCGCAAATCCACTTGATGTTCTCCACGATTTGTTCAATCATGTATTTGTAATCGTAGTGGAAGGTTAACGAAGTTTTGATCGGGAAACCGCCACCAATGTCAATCGAGTCAAGTGAAGGACAAATCTTTTTCAGTTCGCAATACTTGAATACGAAACGGCTTAATTCACTCCAGTAATAAGCGGTGTCTTTAATACCGGTGTTGATGAAGAAGTGCAGCATCTTCAGGGACGCCTTCTTGCTCTTCTCGATGTTTTCTTTGTAGAACGGAATGATATCGCTGTAGCGGATGCCGAGACGCGATGTGTAAAACTCAAACTTCGGTTCTTCATCGGCAGCTACGCGAATCCCCACGCGGTAAGGGTTCACCACATTTTTCTCGTATTCTTCGAACTCGCCCATTTCATCCAAGATCGGAATGCAGTTCTTGAAACCGTCATTCAGCAACTCTGAAATGTATTGCGTATACAACGGCATTTTAAAACCATTGCAAAGGATATACGAATCTTTGGTGAGCTTGCCTTTCGCATAAAGCGAACGTACAATCGGAATATCAAACGCGGAAGAAGTTTCCATGTGCACGTCTTCATTCTTCAGCGCTTCCTCCATCACGAATGAAAAGTGTGAAGACTTTGTACAATAACAATATGTGTACTTGCCGTTGTATTTGAATTTTTCGAGCGCACTGTTAAACAATGCTTGTGTCGACCGGATGTTTTCGGTAATCCGCGGGAGATACGTAAGCTTCAGTGGCGTGCCGTACTGCTTGATGATGTCCATCAACGGAACATCGTTAAATAACAACTCGTGATCACGAACTTTAAATTCCTTTTGGGGAAACTCAAACGTCTGCTCAATCAGGTCCCGGTAGCTCTTCATCGATCTTTCTGTATTATGCGGTTAAGTAACTCGAAAACGCGGTTTTAATCAACAAAAATAGGGTGCAATATTGGGATAAATTTGCCATCTTTGCAATGCTAAAAAACCCATGAACACCCGGTACCCCAATCCCGTTTTCGCCATCGCGCATGGCCTGCCTGATTTCTGAGGCTGTTACGGTACCGTTTTGTTTTTCCGCTCCAAACTTTAGCATTTCCCTGTTCGTTTAACATTCTAAGTGTACTCCTGTGAAAGAGATTAAGATTATTGAGGTTAAGTCCGAGATCGGTGCCGGCACCCGCGGGGCCAGCCTGGGCGTGGAGGCCATGAAGATTGCCAGCCTCGACCTGAAATCGGACTTTTTCAGAACGTACGATTCGGTTGAAGTTGAAAACGTAAACGAACTCCTGTTCGATGGCGCGAAGCACTCGTACGCCAAGTTCATTGATGGTGTACTGATTATGGAGGAACGTGTTTGCCTGGAAGTTTACGAAACCATATGGGACGACAACTTTCCATTTGTGATCGCGGGCGACCACAGCACGGCTTACGGAACGATCTCCGGAATTAAAAAAGCAAACCCGGGTGCGAGGCTCGGTGTGGTGTGGATTGATGCGCATGCCGATATTCATACACCTTACACAACACCTTCCGGCAACATGCACGGAATGCCGCTGGCTATGGCAACGGGCATTGATAACCTGGAGTGCAAAGTAAACGATCCGAAAGGCGAAACGCTCGAATACTGGGAACAGCTGAAAAACGTAGGTGTTCCGGGAGCTAAAGTTTATCCGGAAGATATCGTGTATGTGGCTGTGCGCGACCTGGAGAAGCCTGAGAACTATCTCATCAACAAGCACAACATTAATTTCATCGAGACAGAAGATGTTAAAAAGTTAGGTTCGGTCGAAATCGCCAAACGCGTACTCGCCATGCTTGATCATTGCGACCTGATTTATATTTCGTTTGATGTCGACAGCATCGACAGCCGTGTATCTACCGGGACAGGAACCCCTGTGCCGAATGGTTTAACCGTAGATGAAGCAAAAGCGCTGAATGTAGAGCTTGTGAAAGACCCGCGCGTTTGTTCGTGGGAGATTGTGGAGGTAAACCCAACCCTTGACACAGAGAACCGTATGGCCGAAAGCGCGTTCGAAATTCTGGAAGCAACTGCGAAGTCCATTGCCAGTCGCCCCGTGATGGCGGAATAGATATTCGTTAAAAGTTAATAGTTAACCGTATTGCTTTGACGATTAACTATTAACGAATAACCTTTAACTTATTTTTCTTTTTTCGGAAGCTCTTTCGCTTCCTTTCCCTCTTCTCCTTTTAAGTACGTAGGAAGATTCAGGCCGGCCATGTTGAACAAGTCGTTCAGCGGTGGAACGGTTTTCATCATACCCGAAACAAAGTTGGCTGTTGAGTTGGCGCCATTTTCTCCGTTACCGGAATCCCAAACGGTGATCTTGTCGATCTTGATATTCTTAACGGCTTCAACCTGCGTCTTGATCAATTCAGGTAATTTCTCTACGAGCAACAACTGGAAGGCTTTAGTAGGATCACCACCCGCGGCCTGCACCACCTGCTTGTAACCTTCTGCTTGTTTAGTCAGGATTTCAAACAAACCTTTCGCTTCAGCTTCCATCTTGGCGTAGATCGCATCGGCTTCACCCTTTGCCTGCTCCCGGATTTTTTCCGCCATCGCCTGTGCTTCGATGATCGCACGTTGTTTCGCAATCTCGGCAGGGATCACAATGTTCGCATTCTGGGTTGAACGTTCACGTTCCGCACGAGCGGTTTCAGCTTTTTGTTCTGCTAAATAGGCCTCCTCCAGTGCTTTTGCCTGCTGTACTTTTTCTGATGCTAACGCAATGCGCAACGCTTCCGCTTCCTTCTCTCTTCTTACCGCTTCCGATTGTGCAATAGCGATCTTCGCTTCGTTTTCACCCTTAATCGCAATCGCGTTGGCTTCGGAGGTTTTTACACGCGTATCGCGCTCCGCTTCAGCCTTACCAATCGATTCGTCTTTCTTGGCTGCGGCAATGCTAATTTCTTTATCCTTTTGCGTGATAGCGATTTTTACATCCCGGTCACGGTGTGTTTCAGCAATTTGTGTATCCTTTTCACGATCGGCAGCGGCCTTACCGGTTTCACCGATCTTTTCCTGAGCAGCAACGGAAATTTTAGCTTCGTTAATCGCTTTCGCGGCAGCTTCCTTACCCAATGCTTCGATGTAGCCCGACTCGTCTTTAATATCGGTTACGTTTACGTTGATCAGCTTCAAACCAATTTTCTTCAATTCGCTGTCAACGTTTTTCGAAATGTTATCCAAAAACTTATCGCGATCGGAGTTGATTTCTTCAATCGTCATGGTTGCGATTACGAGGCGCAACTGACCAAACAAAATATCTTTTGCAAGTTCCTGGATCTGACCATGCGTTAAACCAAGCAAACGTTCCGCGGCAGCGTTCATGCTGTCGTGCTCGGTTGAGATCGCAATGGTAAAACGACACGGAACGTCAACGCGGATGTTCTGACGACTCAGTGCATTTGTCAGGTTCGCGTCAATCGATAATGGCTTAAGATCGAGGAAGGCATAGTCCTGAATAACGGGCCAAATAAACGCACCGCCTCCATGTACGCACTTGGCAGAACTTCCGCCTGTGCGGCCGTAGATAACGAGAATCTTATCAGAAGGGCATCGTTTGTAACGTGAAATAAGTGCTGTGATGGTTACAAAGCCGACCACAACGGCAACGAGAATTAAAATTACTGGAGACATAGGGTATTTGAGGTTAGATTAAAGCGTTTCTACAAGAAGGATATTACCGTTCAGGACTTTCACAATCCTGACCATCGCATGACTTGGGATTTTTTCATACTCAGTCACGGCATCCAGTTCATGGAATGTTCCTTTTACACTTACCATGACTTTTCCTTTTCCGGATTTACGTTCCGGAATGGCGAGGTATACTTCTGCGGTTTTATTGATGGTACTGTCTATTTTAAACGAATTGTCTTCTGCAAGCTTCTGAATTTGCCGGATGATGAGAAAGAACACATAGACAAAAGCCGCACCTACCAGCACGGCCAGTCCGATCAGCACGGTTTTGTTTTCAATCGTGTTAAAAAATGAAATTCCGGTCCAGCTGAAACCCAATAAGAAGTTGATCAGGTTGCGAAGCGAGAACAATTGAAACGGAGTTTCACCGTGTGCGATGTCTCCATCGAAGTCGGCCTCAAGGCCATCGGTTGCATCGACTCCGGCAAAGGTCATAATGGTTTGGATCAAAAAGATTAAACTGGTTGGGATGGCCACGAACCAGAAAATCCGTAACAGGGGATCTAGATTCTCAAACATGGGTTGTTTTTTAGGGCGTTTATGAGGTCAGAACCGGGCTTGTAACCCGATTGGAAGTTATAAAAAAAAGATTTTTAAGCAGGATTACTGCAACCTTTATTTGAGAATTACGTGCGGCTTCTATTTCACGTATTTGCGAAGCGTATCACGCCAGATGTCATAACCTTTGCGGTTCATGTGGAGACCGTCTTCAATGAAAAGGTCTTTGCGCAACGAGCCATCTGCATCCAGCATTTTACTCCACACATCAATAAAATACACGTTCTTTTTTGAGTTAGTCCAGGTTTGCAGGTCTTTATTGAACTGAACGTATTGATCTTTTAAATGCCAGCGTGCGATGCTGGGTTTGGGCGAAATGAAGTAAATCCTGACGCTTGAAGGAAGCTTGGCGCGGATGATCGTTAACAGGCTATCCGCGGAAGCGAGAATTTGTTGCGAGGTGGCGTTGGCAAATCCAAGATCGTTATCGCCCTCATAAATAAAGATGGTTTTAGGATTGTACGGAACAATCAGCTGATCGGCAAAGTAAAGCAGATCGCGCATGGTTGAGCCGCCAAAGGCCCGGTTCAATACATTTTTATCCGCGAAGTCTTTTTCAAGATCAGTCCACATGCGAATGCTGGAGCTGCCGGTGAATAAAATGATGTCTTTCCTGTTCGTGATAAGACTGTCCCGAAGAACCAGCGCCTTCACTTCATTTTCGAAAACATGTTTCTCCTGTGCAGGCAACGCAATCGTCACACAGAAACAAATACTGAGGAGAGCAGTTCTTTTCAGCATAGCTATCGGTTTTCAGTGACTTTTGTAAACGGAATTCTTTCTGCACGCGAGAGACTTATTTCGAAGCTGGTAACGTTGCCTTTGCGGTCACGCTTGAATTCAAGCAGCTCAAATTCATCTCCCCGGTAGCCATCGTAGTAGAGCGGAGTGAGCTTGTAGAAGGTTCCGGGCTTGCGGTTGATCCACACTTCGTTGCCTTTCACGGAAATAGTAAACTCTGTGTCGGCTTCTTTGCTTGCATACGTACCCGCCAATGGTTGAATGTACCGCTGTGTTGAATCTATCGGGTTTACTTTGCGGTACAGTGATGTATCCTGTGAATTCTTGACCAGAATTCTCCCGGGTTTCACGTAAGCCCACTTCAAGTCATTATAATAAAGCGTATCGCGGTGAATCGGATTGAGCGCCATCTGATTCCAGTAAAGTTTGTTGTCGCGCACTGAAATTGTAAACACATCAAAGTTCCGGATGCTGCGGTAGGTGCCGGTAAATTTTTTCAGGTCAGATTCCGGAAGATCAATCTTTGCCGGCTTCGGTGTTTTTGTTTCCGGTTTGCCCAGTAAAATTTCAGCAATCTTTTTTCCTGATGCGACAACGTTTCCATTGGCATCGTTGCTAAGAATAGCGATTGTTATTTTCTTATCGGGATAATACGCCAGCCATGCGCGGTAGCCGGCTGTCGCTCCGCTGTGACTGATCTCGGTGTAATTGTTAAACGTTCCGATGTTTAATCCGCCCGCATAATAAATTTGTTTACCGTTTTTCAACCGGCCCTGCTGTACGCGCATGGCAAACATCTTATCACCGCCAATCGAATGCGTCTGAAGCAATGCATTCCATTTCATCAGGTCACCGGTGGTTGTTAATAATCCGCCATGACCGTGAATGTTTTCGAACGGCATCATTTGCTCGTATCCGGAGCTGACAGGGCTGTATGCAATCGCGCGATTCGGAATAATCTCGCGAAAATTGTCGCGCCATTGCGTGTGCGTCATCCCCAACGGTTCAAAGAATCTGGTTCTGGTAAATTCGGCCAGCGACATTCCGCATACGCGCGCAACGATGGTGACTAGCAACGTGTAATTCGAGTTGCTGTATGCGTATTCCGTGCCGGGTGTAAAGTTCAATGACTTTTGTTGGCAGATGATTTCAAGTGCAAGTTCCTGGGTGTACACTCGTGTTGTCCGCGGCCAGCCCGTAAGTGAACCGACCGAACCCCAGTCTTTTAGTCCGCTGGTATGATTGAGTAAATGCTGAATTGTAATAGGCGCATCATACACCGGTAACTCAGGAATATATTTGCGAACATCATCCTGGGTGAAGAGTTTTCCTTCTGTAGCCAACAACAAAATTGAAGCAGCTGTAAATTGCTTTGAAACAGATCCGCCTTCGAAAATTGTTTCGGTGGTGTTGGGTACGTTATGTTCGAGGTCGGCAAGGCCGAAAGCTCTGTGATAAATAACCGATCCGTTTCGCGAAACCAACACCGATCCGCCCGGGGTGGCATTGTTCCAATGGGTAAAGATTTCATCGATGCGGCTGAGCGTATCAGACGACTGTGCATGTGCTGATACAAACATCGTACAACCCATGAAGAACAGGAACAGGTGTTTCATATCAGTAATACCGTTAAAAATTCTACCTGGTTTCAGCAACCGAAATTAACGCATTCATTGTGCTCATGAAATTGTTTCGCACAATGTTATCGGTAACTGCCCGCGGCAGGTTCACCGGCTCGCCTGTGATAAAGTACGTGACTTTGATTTTTCCTCCCGCTGTTTTTTCGAGAATCCATTTTCCATAAGCCTTCATGCGGTCGATCTTTTCGCGTTTAGGGGCGATCTTTTCGTTTAATGCAGGTTCAAAGGTTAACACCACACGGTTTGAGTTCCGCTCCCGTATTTTGTACAACGCATAGTAATCCTGGTCGGTAAGCGGCCAGGGCATTTTATACCACGTATAGATATGCCATGTGGAATCATTTTTCGGGTACGATTTGAATTCGGCCAGATTCTTTTGCCACTCTTTCAGTTTGGCTTCCTGCGTGATTACCGAAATCATTTTGTCCATCGGTGCAGACGTGGTAAAAACAACTTTGAGCGCCCGGGCTTTTATGGTCGTTCCCGGAAAATCGGCCCAGCGTTCGTATAGAAAAATCCGTTCATCCTGCCGAACGATTTCATACTCCTCCGGAGAAGATGACGTCTGCGGATACGCATGAAAAAATACCGATACGAAGAGTACTACGAGGGTGAGGCGCATCATTGGTTAAGTATACAGCTTTTTTTCACATCAACATCCGTGCCTTGGGATGTACGGCTGTAAAACCCGCTGAAATTATTAATTTCGCACCGTAAAATCTGAAACAACCACTATGAGTCAGAACAAACCGATTTCTTCTTTTATTGAAAAGAACTTTTTGCATTTCAACGCGGCTGCGCTTGTCGATGCGGCCAAAGGATATAAAAAACACATTGCCGAGGGCAAGAAAATGATGGTGACGCTGGCCGGAGCGATGAGTACAGGCGAGCTGGGCATCAGCTTCGCAGAGATGATCCGTCAGAATAAAGTTCATATCATCTCCTGCACGGGTGCCAACCTGGAGGAGGACATTATGAACCTCGTAGCCCACAGTCATTATAAAAGAATTCCCAACTACCGCGACCTCACTCCTCAGCAGGAATGGGACCTTCTTGAAAACCACCTGAACCGGGTTACGGATACCTGCATTCCGGAAGAAGAGGCTTTCCGTAAGCTTCAGTCGCACCTGTTCAAAGTTTGGAAAGATGCCGAAGACAAAGGTGAAAGACTGTTTCCGCATGAATTCATGTTCCGCATGATCAACAGCGGTGAACTGAAGCAGCACTATGAAATCGATCCGAAAAATTCATGGATGATTGCTGCGGCCGAACGCAACATGCCAATGGTAGTTCCCGGATGGGAAGACAGCACGATGGGAAATATTTTTGCTTCGTATGTTTTAACGGGCGAGCTGAAGGCGAGCACCATGAAGTCGGGTATCGAATACATGGTTTGGCTGGCCGACTGGTATACAGAAAATGCAGGTAAGGATGGTATTGGCTTCTTCCAGATTGGCGGAGGTATTGCCGGTGACTTCCCGATTTGCGTTGTGCCGATGCTTCACCAGGATTTGGAGCGCGATGGCGTTCCGTTCTGGAGCTACTTCTGCCAGATCAGTGACTCCACCACGAGCTACGGTTCGTACTCCGGTGCCGTACCGAACGAAAAAATTACGTGGGGTAAACTCAGTATCGACACACCGAAATACATTGTTGAATCGGACGCGACCATCGTTGCTCCGTTGATGTTTGCGTATATCCTTGACATGTAAAATAGTATTGAGTAGTGAGTCTTTAGTATTGAGCAATGCTTATCTAAGGACTCAATACTCATGACTCAATACTCATGAACTTAGAACACTCTCTTCGCTCCGAAATACAGAAGGCTATCACCGCGCTTTTTAACGCCACGATTGATCAGGTGCAGCTTCAGCCTACCAATCAGGAATTCGAAGGGTCGCATACGCTGGTTTGTTTTCCGTTAACAAGAGCTTCAAAACTTAAACCGGAAGAAACTGCGAAAGCAATCGGGGATTATCTTGTTCAGCATTCGGGGATTGTTACCCGTTACAACGTTGTCAAAGGTTTCCTTAACCTCGTAATTTCCGATAGAACCTGGGCGGAAACTTTTGCGTCTATTTACGCGAATAAAAATTATGGATCTCTTCCCGCAAACGGAAAAGAGATTATGGTGGAGTATTCTTCACCTAACACCAACAAGCCGCTCCACCTGGGGCATTTGCGCAATAACTTTTTAGGATACAGCGTAGCGGAGCTTTATAAGGCCAATGGCTACAATGTTCATAAAGTTCAGATCATCAACGACCGTGGCATTCATATCTGCAAATCGATGGCAGCCTGGAAACTCTACGGTAACGGAGAAACTCCGCAGAGCAGCGGGTTGAAAGGCGACAAGCTTGTGGGCAAGTATTACGTGGAATTCGATAAGAATTATAAAGCACAGGCGAAGGAGCTGCAGGAGAAAGGAGTGAGCGAGGCAGAAGCTGAAAAGCAGGCACCCATTATGAAGCTCGCGGTTGACATGCTGCAGAAGTGGGAAGCAAAAGACCCGGGAACGGTTCAGCTTTGGAAAACCATGAACGGCTGGGTGTATGAAGGCTTTGATGCCACGTACAAGCGGATGGGTGTTGATTTCGAAAAACTGTATTACGAGTCTGACACCTACCTGCTCGGAAAAGAGGAAGTTTTAAAAGGCGTGGAGAAAGGAATTTTCTTCAAAAAAGAAGATGGTTCAGTTTGGGTTGATCTTACCGCTGACGGACTCGATCAAAAAGTTCTGCTTCGTTCCGATGGAACGTCAGTTTACATGACGCAGGATATTGGGACAGCCATTTTGCGTTTCCGCGATTTCCCGAAAATCGAAGGTCAGATTTATACGGTGGGCAACGAACAGGAGTATCACTTTAAAGTGCTGTTTCTGATCTTAGGCAAACTCGGCTACGAGTGGGCGAAGAAGTGTTACCATCTTTCATACGGTATGGTCGATCTGCCGTCAGGCAAAATGAAAAGTCGCGAGGGTACGGTTGTCGATGCCGATGACCTGATGCAGGAGATGGCGGATGAAGCTGAGCGACAGACACGCGAACTCGGCAAGATTGATGAATTAAGTGATGCCGAATCAAAACAGTTGTTTGAAATGATCGGCCTTGGGGCGTTGAAATTCTTCCTGCTGAAAGTCGATCCGAAGAAACGGATGCTGTTCGATCCCAACGAATCGATCCAGTTGCAGGGATTTACAGGGCCATTCATTCAATACACGCATGCGCGGATCCGTGCCATTCTGCGCAAAGCAGAAAGCATGAATATTGTATCCACAGCAAATGATCTGAAGGGTTTGTCGTCACTTGAGCCGTCCGAGCGCGAAGCTTTGCATTTGCTCAGCCTGTTCGAGAACAAGATCAGGGAAGCTGCGAAAGATTACTCGCCTGCGGTAATCGCCAACTATGCGTACGACCTGGCCAAGCAATACAACCAGTTCTACCAGAACATCTCCATTTTTAATGAAGCTGATCCTGTGAAACTGAAATTCAGGGTAGCGTTGTCCGACAGCATTGCTTCGGCCATCAAAAAATCGATGAATCTGCTCGGAATTTCCGTTCCGGAACGCATGTAACCAAAACTTTATTGGCCGGTAATACATCCATGCCTTTAATGGAATTATTTTCTATTGCCTGTACGGCACATACCGGATTCTTCGTTTATTTTGAAACCTATTCCCAACTAACCCAATACGCATGATTAGAACAGTTAAAGCACTTTGTTTCGTATTGCTGATCGCCTTTACGGCCTGCAAGAACGAAACCGGCAGCAAACTAAAGACCGCGGAAAGCAACGGGTACTCATACGAGTACATGGAGAACGATCCGCTTAACGTAAGAATTTACACGCTCAAAAACGGATTAAAAGTTTATCTGAGCAAGTACGGAGCTTCGCCCCGTATACAAACAAACATTGCTGTGAAAGCGGGAGGCAAGAACGACCCGGCAACAAACACCGGCCTGGCCCATTACCTGGAGCACATCATGTTTAAAGGAACTGCTGACTTCGGTACACTGAACTGGGAAAAAGAGTCGGTGCTGCTCGACAGTATCGAACACATGTTCACACACTACGGAACACTCACGGATTCGTTGCAGCGGGCTGCTTACTACAAGCAGATCGATCAGGTTTCCAATGAAGCCGCGAAATACGCCATCGCGAACGAGTACGATAAGATGGTGGGCGAGATAGGTGCACAGGGAACGAATGCTTACACGACCGAGGACAGAACCGTTTACGTAAATGACATTCCGGCCAACCAGGTTGAAAACTGGTTGCAGATTGAAGGAAACCGTTTCAAGAAAATTGTTCCACGTTTATTCCATACCGAGCTGGAAGCTGTGTACGAAGAGAAGAATCGCAGTCTGGATAACGACTACTGGAAAACATACGAAGCGTTCTACCAGGCCATCTTCCAGAAACACCAGTACGGCACTCAAACCGTAATCGGAACGATTGCACACCTGAAGAATCCTTCCATTACCGAGATCAAAAATTATTTTGATAAATATTATCGTCCGAACAACGTGGCAATCTGCATGAGCGGTGACCTTGATTTTGACAAGACGATTGCGCTCATCGATAAAAACTTTGGCGACTGGCAGCCGAATGATCAGATTCCGCAGTGGACGAGAATCGAAGAGCCTGCATTAACAGCACCGGTTGCGAAAGAAGTGTATGGCCCTGACGCGGAATGGATTCAGCTTGGTTTCCGTTTTAACGGAACCAGCAGCGAAGACGCACAGTTGCTTCGCCTCACGGACATGATCCTCGCTAACTCAAAGGCCGGATTGATCGACATCAACCTGAAGCAAGCCCAGAAAGTAATTGAACCAACCAGTTATGTTGATTACCTGAACGACTATTCAATTCACACGTTCAGTGCGCGGCCGCGTGAAGGTCAGTCGCTGGAGCAGGTTCGCGACCTGATGCTGGAGCAGATTGAGCATGTTAAGAAAGGTGAGTTTGAAGACTGGCTGATTGAAGCCGTTATCAATGACCTGAAGAAATCAGAAATCCGTGGATCGGAGTTTAACGGATCGCGTGCAAATGATCTGGTCATGGCGTTCACGAACAGCATTCCATGGGATAAGTATGTAACCCGCACCGATGCGCTTCGCAAATACACCAAGGAAGATATTGTGAAGTTTGCCAACGCGCATTACGGTAACAACTATGCGATTGTATTCAAGCGCACGGGCAAAGACCCGAATGCACAAAAGGTGACGAAACCTTCCATCACGAAAGTGCCACTGAACAAAGAAGATGTTTCGCCCTTCCACAAGAAGATTGTCGAAAACAAGGTTGATAAACTGCAACCCGTTTATGTGGATTACAGCAAAGACCTTGTAAAGACAAAGATGAACAAGGATGTGGAAGTATTGTACACGCCAAACAAGGAAAATGACCTGTTCACGCTTTATTATTTGTCGGATGTTGGCACCAACAACAACCCGAAAATGGATGTGGCGGTTGAGTATCTCGAATATGTAGGTACAGATGACATGTCGGCTGAGGAGATTCAGAAAGAATTCTACAAGCTCGGCACAACCTTTAACGTGTTTGCATCGGGTGAGCAGACGTACGTGTACCTGGAAGGCTTGAATGAAAATATGGACAAGTCGATCCAGCTTTTCGAAAAACTTCTTGCTAATGCGAAAGGCGATGAGGAAGCTAAAAAGAAAATGATCGATGGTATTTTCAAAAAGCGCGATGACGTGAAGAAAGACAAGAGCGCGATCATGTTCAGCGGGTTGATGAACTACGGTTTGTACGGGCCGAAGTCATCCTTCACGAATGTGGTAACAAATAAAGATCTGAATGAGTTGAAATCGGAAGAGCTGATCGACATTATCCACAATTTCACAAAAACCGAACACAGGGTATTATACTATGGCCCGAAAAAGGAAAATGAAGTTATTGCATCGCTTAACCAGTATCATATTCTGCCGGAAAAGCTGAACCCGGTACCGACACCTGTAGAGTTCAAGATGCAGGACGTCACTAAACCAAATGTGTACTGGGCCGACTACGACATGGTGCAGGCTGAGATTATGTTCTTGTCGAAAGGAAAAGAGTTTAGTGCTGAGCAAATGCCGATGGCCAGATTGTTTAATGAATATTTTGGCGGCAGCATGAGCTCGCCTGTTTTCCAGGAGCTTCGTGAAGCGCAAGGTTTGGCATATTCAGCGTTTGCGAACTACGGGGTTGCCGGCAAAAATAAAGACAATGATTCCTTTTACGCGTACATCGGTACGCAAGCCGACAAGCAGCCCGAAGCTATGAAAGCCATGCTTGATCTGCTTCAGAATTTTCCGAAATCCGAGAATGGTTTCGTGGTAGCCAAAAATGCGATCATGAACCAGATCGAAAGTCAGCGGGTAACGAAAGCCGGAATTCTGTTCAACTACGAAACGGCACGCAAGCGCGGACTGGATCATGATGTGCGGAAGGATATTTATGAGAAAGTTCAGACCGCTACGCTGGCCGATGTTGAGAAATTCCAGCAGGAGAATCTGAAGAACAGCAAATACAACGTAGTCCTGATTGGCAGCAAGGACAAGATTAATTTTAAAGATCTGGAAAAGTACGGAACGGTGAAGCAGCTTACGCTGGATGAGCTTTTCGGCTACGAAAAACAAGAGAAAATTAACCTCGAACAGCCTAATCAGTAGATAAACTGAGTTTTAAAAGGCCGTCATGTTGACGTTGCGAGGGACTCTTATTCGGGGTTTATCGCGCGAACAATATGACGGCTTTTTTTGTTTACTTTACACTCAAATCTTTCGCTATGAAAATACTTGCTATGATTGCTATGGTTGGTTTGTCGATGTTTTCTGCCAGTTCGGTTTATGATTTTAAGGTTAACTCGCTTGATGGTAAACTGATCGATTTCTCACAATACAAGGGCAAAACACTGTTGATTGTAAATACTGCTTCGCAATGCGGCTACACCCCGCAATATGCTGATCTGCAAAAGTTGCATGAGCAGTTCGGAGATAAAATAACCATCCTTGGTTTTCCGGCTAACAACTTCGGTGCGCAGGAACCCGGAACAAACGCAGAGATCGGGGAGTTCTGCCAGAAGAATTATGGCGTGACCTTCCAGATGTTTGAAAAAATTTCGGTTAAGGGCAGTGATCAGCATGAGCTCTATAAGTTCCTGAAAGAAAAAACCGGACAAGAGCCCACCTGGAATTTCTGCAAGTATCTTGTTAAACCTGACGGAACGATCACATTCTTCCCTTCGAAAGTCAATCCGCTTGATCCAAAGATAACTGCAGCTCTTTAATTCGGATAGTTTAAAATGGGTTTGCGTTCACTGATCAGCCGGATTTTCGGATTCCATCGCACCGACATTCCTGTTTCGATCTATGATTTTAAAATGAAGTCGTTGACCGGCAAGGAGGTTGACTTTTCGCAATTTATCGGAAAGAATCTGCTGATCGTAAACACGGCTTCGAAGTGCGGATATACGTACCAGTACGAAGGCCTGCAGAAACTTCACGAACAATATGGTGACAAAGTCACGGTGCTCGGATTCCCGGCAAACAATTTCTTATGGCAGGAACCAGGTTCGAATAAAAACATTGAAGAGTTTTGCCAGGTTAACTACGGTGTGAGTTTTCAGATGTTTGAGAAAATTTCGGTGAAGGGCATTCATCAGCATCCGCTTTATAGGTGGCTGCAATTGAAATCAGGAGAAAAGCCCAGTTGGAATTTTTGTAAATACCTGATCGACAAATCAGGCAATGTTACCGGCTTTTTTAACGCACGGGTAGAACCACTCGATAAAAAGATACTTGATAAGATTGTATGAAACATTGGGTTAGCGCGTTCCGCCTCCGCACGTTACCACTCGCACTCTCTTCTATTATGATGGGTGGATTTTTGGCTGCCGCTGCCGGAGTGTTTCGCTGGGATATTTTTTTACTCTGCATCGCCACCACCATCTTTCTCCAGATTCTTTCCAACCTCGCGAATGATTACGGTGATTCAGTACATGGTGCCGATAGTGTTGATCGCAAAGGTCCGTCACGCGCAGTGCAAAGCGGCCGCATATCACCTGCGCAGATGAAGGCGGGTATTCTTGTCTTTGTTTTGCTGAGTTTGGTTAGTGGAATCGGCTTGCTGTTCACTTCCTTCGGTTTGAACTGGAGCGCGATATTCTTTTTTCTGGGGCTTGGCGTGCTTTCCATTCTTGCTGCGATCGGATACACGGTTGGCAAAAGGCCTTACGGCTATGCGGGCCTCGGTGACATCTCTGTTTTTATTTTCTTCGGATTGGTTGGCGTGATGGGTTCGTTATATCTTTTTACACATCAACTATCGTGGCAATACATATGGCCGGCCATAAGCTGCGGAGTATTTGCCGTAGGTGTTTTGAACATCAACAATATTCGCGATATCGATTCAGACCGGAAGGCTGGCAAATTTTCGATTCCTGTGCGGATCGGCAAACAAAATGCTGCTTTGTATCACTGGAGTTTGGTGATTGTAGGCCTCGGAAGCGCGGTCGCTTTTGTCGCAGCGCATTTTGAATCGGCACTACAATTTCTTTTTATTCTGAGTGCACCGGCATTTTTAGTAATCAGCCGCAACATTCAGGTAAAGCCATCGCATGAACTCGATCCTTACCTGAAGTTCATGGCCTTGTCGACTCTGCTTTTTGTAATTTTATTTGGTGTCGGGCAGTTGGTCGCCTTCTAAACTTCCGGCTTCGCACACGGGTAGCCCTCGGTTTCAAGCTCAACGGTGGTGTGCTGCAACGACATTTTCCCAAGTGTTTCTTTGATTCTGGTTTTTAGCGCTTCGCGCTGATCGACTGTTAATGTGTTTGAAACGACTACATGCAGGGTAACGATGTTGTAATTGCCGTCCATCGACCAAACATGAATATCGTGGAGGCCTTTCACCTCAGGGAGTGAAGCCACAGTTTCTTTTATTTTTTCTTCCGACATATTTTCGGGCACACCCTGCAAAACGATCTGAAACACCGACTTCATGTTCCGGTAAACATTGAATAGGATAAAAGCTGCAATCCCCAGTGAAAGGAGTGGGTCAAGAATCGGTACGTTATAAAACATCATAACAACGCTGCCCACCAAAACCGCTGCCCAGCCTAATACATCTTCCAGGAAATGGAGTGAGATTACGCGCTCGTTAATTGATTTTCCTTTTTTCAATCGCAGCATCGCGAGCAGGTTAACCCCGATACCGATCACCGCTAAAATAAGCATGCCTTTGGCATCGGGTTGTGCAGGACTTACGATCCGTTCAACAGACTCTGCGATAATGAATATCGAGCCAACTGTTAATACGATACTGTTGATGAATGCGCCCAGCAACGAAAATCTCCGGTAGCCGTAGGTGAAATGCTGATCGCGATGTTTTTGGGCTTTCTTTTGGAAATACCAGGAAGTTCCGAGCGAAAGGCTGTCACCGAGGTCGTGAAGGGAATCTGAAAGAACGGCAACCGAGTTTGTGTAAAGACCACCAACAAACTCCAGCAACGCAAATCCCAAATTAAGCCAGAATGCTAACTTGATGTTATCGGTACTGTGATGATGATCATGTGCGTGATCATGTCCGTGATGGTGATGATGCCCCATGCCGAAAGGTAAACCGGAAAATTATTTTTATCGATATATCGCAATGTTGTTGCAGGTGCAACACTATCGCAATTCTTCAAAGCTCCACCGGGCGTTTTCCCAAAAGCTGTCGAGTGCAATGATGCGCGGCTTGAAGAATGAGATCAGGTCGGGCCATTGATCTTTATTAAAGATTGAAGCTCCGGAAAGTGTTTTACCAATTCTTGAAATTTCACGGCCATCCGGAAGTATTACCTGTTTTTCCCAGTTCCATTCTTCTTCCAGGGTGTTGTGAAGCAGATCCCTGAGTTCAAGAAACTGTTCGAAGTAAAGTTCCCGTATTCCGGCATCGCGATGTTCAAGCGTAATCGCGATAACCGCTTCTTTTGTTCCAGCATTCATGCGGAAGTAAACATCGCGGACACGCGTATGATAGTTTATCCAGTTGATGCGCAAGCCTTCAGCCGAGGGCACCGGGCTCATGTATTTCCCGAACGTAGTCCAGAATTCATGCCGAAGGTGTGAAGCTTGCTCGCGGGTGTACATACGTAAATCTGACGATTTCAGCGCTGCGCATTATTCCGATGAACCATTATTTAAGTAGTACTGAACTCCAATTGAAAAGGTATTGGCTTTCATATTGACGCCAAAACTGCTCACAGTACTGGCAGGATAGGGATCGGAGTCTTTTCTCCACCGAAAGTCGGCAAAAACTCTTCCGAAGTTTGTCACCACTGCCCAACGGTCCGAGAAAAAATAGGTTAGTCCGGGCGACAAATCAATACCTAACAATGTTGATTTATAGTCCAAATCGTCATACCCTTCCCGTTCATACAAACTGTTTTCTTTCCCACCGCTAATATCCAACGTTGCTGTAAAAAATAGTTTTTCCGTCAAGCGGATATAACGCGTGGCAAATAAATCGATTGAATAGATGTGTGTGCTCTCCCGATCATCACGCCTGTAGTGTCCACCGTCAGCAAACGGAAAATAGTTTATAATATTGGTTGCTGAATAATTAAAAGCCAATCCGCCTCCAATCTGCCATTTCTCTGATAGGAAGATGCCTACATAAGGTTGAATGGTTGTAGAGAAACGTTTAAGATCGGAGGCTGATACTAAATCATCAGGCTTATCGGAATCGACTTGATCAAATGCAACATTGACGCTTCCGCCCAGGAAGATAGTGCCTCTGCTAATTTGGCCATAACCAAACGTAGTAACGAGTAAGACAAAAGGAATGAATAAGTTCTTCATAAATAAAGGGTTAACTTACTTTTAGAGACCTTAAGGTAATCGTTTTCTTTTCTTCAAACTGACTTCAATCGGCTTTTTAACTGATATAAATCATACCTGTTTCACATCGTTTTTTTCTTAATTTAGAACTCTATTTAATCCCCGTGTTATGAAAAAAATTCTTGTTCCAACCGATTTTTCGAAGCCTGCGCAGATAGCCGTTGATGTTGCTGCTGATATCGCTAAAAAAGCCGGTGCTGAGATTACGTTTTTGCATGTTATTGAAGAAGTTACCGGAGGGTCGTTCAACGTAGAAGGGCAGATGGACCTGGATGGTAGCATGGAAGAAAAATTGTTTACGATGGCCTTAATCAAGAAATCAAAAAAACAGATGGAGGCATTGTTAAACAGTCCGCAACTGGCAGGTGTTAAAGTGAGATCTCAATTGCGGGTAGGCACACCTTTTCACGGTATGCGCACCATCATTACCGAAAATAAGGTTGATCTGGTGGTAATGGGAACAGCCGGTCACAGCCAGATGCAGGAAATGATCATCGGTACGAACACGGAAAAAGTTGTCCGTCACGCAAAGTGCCCCGTGCTAACGGTTCAGAAAAAACCTTCAAAAACGGAATTTAAAAATATTGTGTACGCAACAGCGTTGAGTAAAGACGAAGAACCTTTTGCAGCAGTGTTGAAGGAAATGCAGGGGCTGTACGAAGATTCGGTTGTTCATCTCGTTCGTGTGAACACACCGGGAAACTTCCAGCGCGATGTGGTTGTGAAAAAACAGATGCAGGAGTTCGCCAAAAAGCAGATGCTGAAGAAATACACCATCAACATCTTCAATGACCTGCGCGAAGAGGAGGGTATCATTTATTTTGCCGACAGCATCAATGCCGATATGATTGCGATGGCTACCCATGGCCGCACCGGATTTGCGCATGTGCTGGCGGGAAGCATAGCGGAAGATGTGGTGGGCCACAGCAAGCGCCCGGTACTCACGTATGTGATCAAGAAGTAATTCCCTGTAAAATTTAATTAGCGGCACCGTAGCTGTGAAAGATTACTACGCCATTCTTCGCGTTAGCCGAAGTGCCGATATTCAAACCATTAAACGCTCGTACCGCCTGCTGGTTCAACGGTATCACCCCGATGTGAACCCCGACCCGCAGGCGGCTGAGCTTATCAGGGAGATCAACGAGGCTTACGATGTGTTAAGCGACTCAGTGAAAAAATCTGAGTACGACTATCGCCTTGTCAATCCGTATCAAACTTATACCCAACAGCAACAACCTGAAGAGCCTTCACCGCTCAGGAACCGCGATCCGTATTTCAAGCGGAGAGGTTTTCGTCCGGTTTTCAGGAGGCCTACACAATACGATCTGGTGTTGCGCTATTTTCATTATGTCAAAAAAGTTTGTGTTTCCGGGTTAGTGGTATGCCTGATCCTGTTGATCGATTATAATTTGCCCCACATACACCGCACGGTTTCAATCACGATCGATTATCGGGCAGGTACCGACTATCTTTTTTTTGAAGGGCGATACATTCCGGTTCTGCAAGAAGAATTCCGGTCTTTTGAAGACGTAACACAGGTGGAACTTGTGGAATCGCGCCTCTTGCGTAAAATTATCGAAATCCGAACGCTGGATGGCGCCAACGCAATTACAACGTTTGGAAGCGTTTACGGAACGTTTAAATTCGTGCCTATAATTGTATTTATCACAGCGTTAATTTGCCTGCTGATGCGCGACAATGAAGAATTCAGGTTCGGGTTGTGCGTACTTACGGGATTCGCGCTGTTTTTTACACTGGTATTAATGTTTTAAGTATGGCCAAGAAGAACGACTGGAAGAATCGCGAGGGTGTAGTGTACTCCACCAACAGTGATTTCAATTATCAATATCAGCAGGAGGAAAATGAAAATGATGTTCCTGCAAAACAACAGAATTTAAAAGTAATGCTTGACAAAAGCATGCGGGCTGGAAAGCAGGTTACGCTTGTTGCAGGGTTTACGGGCAAGACAGGCGAGATTGAAGAGTTGGGCAAGCTTCTTAAAACCAAATGTGGAGTTGGTGGCTCGGTGAAAGATCGTGAGATACTTATTCAGGGCGACCACCGCGATAAGATTGTTCAGCTTTTACTGAAAGAAGGATATAAAGCGAAGCGGGTAGGTTGATCTGCCTCAAAAAAAAATTAATATGAGATTATTTGTTGCCTCTTTTTTGTTGTTTGGATTCATGGCCTTATTGTCTTCGTGCAGCGATGACGGTGAGACTTCTGGTGGTCCGAAAATTGAACTAAGTTTCCTCGCTGAAGGAACTGAATATCATTACTACGCGCTAAATTTTTTTGGAGACGACTCTATAAAGAGCGTTATCGAGGAACAAATTGGGGTTGATACATTTCTCGTCAGAAATTATTCCGATCTCATAACCGTATTCCCTACGCAGTATTGGACCGTGAAGGACGGAAACTTCTATACATCATACCGGCTACGTGACCCGGAGGCGTATCAAATCGAGTGTAAGTTTGGGAAACCAAAAGGAACTTCGTGGAAAGTGAAGAAGGGCACAGCAACCTACACCTATTCGATTGACGAGGTGAACGTTTCGATCACCACCGGACAAAACGAGATTACCGATGCTGTAAAGGTTAAAATACAAACGGGATCATCTACATACTATCAATACTTTTCGCCAACCGTGGGCTTGATTGGCACAGGAAATTTTGAAGATGAGACGGCAAGTATGCGTCTTGTACGATATGTGGCCGGGAACCCCGCCTCAACTACCCGGGTTACCCCGCCAATAACCTACGGTGATTTTGCTTTTTTAGAAGTCGGGAATTATTGGACGTACAGTGAGTCGTCAATTTTTGGCGAAGATGAGTTGACAGTAACGGTAGAAAGTAAGCTCCCTTCAAAAAATATCTTTAAAGTTCACCTTAGCTACCTCTCCGGGGGAGAGGGAGATAGTTATTGGTTTGAAGACAATGGTTATCTCATGACTTACGATGAAGGAGAAGACGTTGAACAGGCCGATCCGCTTTATGTTGTTCCCTCAAAAGCGAAACTCGAACATGGATGGGGAGGTCTTACGGAGTCGGGAAAATTCTATATCTATGAGATTACGTCTCTTGATGAAGTTGTTGATACCTACTACGGTGAACTTCCTGCGATGGGTATTTATGTGACCGATGGCCTGTTTGTAAGTCAAACTAACTATTGGCATTTGAATAAAGGTAACGTGTTGGTTACAGGCTTAGGGTACCGTGAAATAATTGGTACCAATGTTCGCCAGTCACAACGGCAGTTTATTCCAATGCTTGCCCCGCTTTAGTGACTGCCGTCAAACCATTCCTTAAATGGCCCCACTTTCTCACGGCTAACAATAATTTCTTTATCGAATTCCTGCGTCAGGGTAATTTTTAACCGGCTGTTGGAATAGACAATCACATCTTTAATCGAGTTGATGTTAAGGATGTAGGTGCGGTTGATCCTGAAAAATGTTTTCGGCTCCAGCAAATCCTCCAGTGTTTCGAGTGTATAGTCGACAATGAACTTCCGATTCTGGGTTGTCACGAGGTACACATCGCGGCCATCGGCATAAAACAAAGCAATCTGATCGGCTGTGATTGAACGGATGTGATCACCCAGCTTCACCATAAACCGGTTTTTATATGCAGTTGTCTTGGGTGTTACAAAAGTTTCCTGCAGCTGTTCCGTTTTTTGAGGATTCCATTGCAATTGTTCCCGCAGGTTATCGAGCTTTTTAAGACTTGAGGATAAATCCGTAAACGTTATTGGCTTCAGCAAATAATCGATGCTGTTCACTTTAAAGGCATCAAGCGCGAATTCATTAAAAGCCGTAATGAAAATAACGGGCTTGCGAATGTTTACCTGCTGGAAGATCTGGAAACTTAACCCATCGGTAAGCTGGATGTCCATGAAAATAAGGTCAACTGTGTCCTGTTTTTCCTGCAGCCAGTCCACCGCCTCCTGTACAGAAGTCAGGTGAGCTATAACAACAATAGAAGCATCGTACTTCGCCAGGTATCGGCTCAGCTTTTCTGCGGCAGGAATTTCATCTTCAATGATCAGTACCTTCATGATTCGTGCGTCAGGGCTTCTTCTGCAAGACGCAGAACGGGCAATTTAATATAATTCTCCTCGTAAGCTTTCACCTGAATCAAAGGCTTTTCGCTGTACAGGGTGTATGACTTTTGCAGCCGCGCGAGCGCCAGGATGCTTTCGCTGTGTTTGATCAAACGATCGTTCAGCTTGCATTGAAGAACGAGATATTCCTCATCTTCAAGGTAGCATTTGATAACCAGCGGATCGTTTGCTGAGATGATGGTATTCCGTACAATCGATTCAATCGCCACGGGCAACGACCCGGGAATTAACTGAAGATTCATGTCGCCATCGGAAAGAGAAGCTTCCAGTTTAACCTGGCCGAAATATTTTTCATTCAGTAACCGCACGATGTTCCTTCCTGCGTCTATTTCGTGCTGCAGTGAAATCAATTCCTGCTGGCGATTGGTGAGCACATAGCGGTAGGCGCTGGCGAGATAATCAATGTATTCTTCTGCATCGCTGTTCCTGCGGTTGATCAGGCTGATTACATTCTCCAGGCTCTCGTAAAGCAAATCCGGATTAATGTCGTTGCGGAACTCATCCATCTCCATTTCCAGCACTTCACGCTGCTGTCGTTCGGTGGTTAGCTTCAACGTGTTTTCACGAAGCTGGTAGTCGTTGCTGACGTAGAGTGCATTATATAAAATCGCGGTAAGCGCAAAAATGATCGTGAATAAAATGAGTTGTGTGAATGCAATGCTGTACCCGATCACATACGTGAAATACAGCGATATAACGAGTATCACCAACGTGGTCGGCAATACTGTACCGGCAACAAACTGGATCAGGAACCTCGCTTTCGAAAATTTATTTTTTAAAAACCTGTGCAGGCCAATGATTACGAGCCTGGCAGATTCAAAGCATATAAACGTCAATCCAATGCACATGTAAACTTCCTGGCCGCTGAAAATTTCGTTCAATTGCAATAAAGAATTGTTGATGAGCAAAATAATGAGATACGTAAGGATACCGTAAACGGGCGGGGCCAGCAACCGGAAGAAAGGACTATAGATAAAGTATTTCTTCATCAGGCAATTGATTTTTGAAGCGTTGTTTCCCGCAACCGCAGCACAGGAAGTGAAACAATGAACTTTTCATCGTCCTTCACTTCAACTTTTTTAGCCGTGAAGAATTCGTACCGTTTGCGGATGTTTTCAATTCCGATTCTGAAAGATGCGGACGACTGCACGGATTCGTTCTTGGTGTTGGTAACTCTCAGCTGCGTGTTGTCCACTGCGCTGATGTAAATCAACAGGGGTTTTTCGGGAGTAATGGTGTTGTGCTTTACTGCATTCTCCACCAGCAACTGAAGTGTGAGGGGTGGGATCGGGCTGGTCAGGATTGATTTGGGAAGATTAACCTCCAGCGTAAGCGACTGCTGAAACCGGATTCGCAACAAATAGTAATACGACTGAACGAAATCAAGTTCCTCCGAAAGTGTAACATATTTCTTTTGCTGCGTTGAAAGAATGTACTGATAGGTAAGGGCCAGTCTGCGGATAAATTGCTCAGCCGTTTGCGGATCATTATAAATGAGTGACGAAATAGTGTTTAAGCTGTTGAATAGGTAATGTGGACTAAGCTGACTTTTTAATGCTTCGAACTGCAGTTCAAGTTGTTTCCGTTCATTTTGTACCGTCTCAATTTGTGTAACTGCATACTGACGGTAAGAATAAAGGATGGTATAAATGACCTTATAGATAAAAACGACTACAACAATCAGGATAAAAAATTTCCAGGCAAGATCTTCGTCTGTTATACTCAGTCCTCTCCAGAAGATCGCGGGGCCAAAAGATTCAATCAGCAATACTGAAATTCCGCCCGCAACAAGTGAAAGACCAATAACCTGGGCAATGTAGCCCAATAAGAACCGGCCTGCGAACCCCGATTGCCACGGAAACAACCGGTCGAGCCATTGGTTCAGGAAGCCTGCAGCGAATCCCGCACAATTTGCGATTAAAATGCTTAACAGAATTCCGGAAATCGTTTTTTCAATCGGCTGAATAGTTCCGGTAAGGCTTTCGCTGTATTGCAGGTAAAAGAAGAAGAAAAGCCCGAGGCAGGACGAAACTGCGGTTTTCAGCGCTATTCTGCGGAGTGCATAACCCATATAAGAAAGCTTTGAAACCATAGTAACCAGTACTGCTGTTGCGTACTAAAGTTACTATGGCTTTTTGAGATTATTCAATCGCCCGCAGGGCACGTCCGTAATAGGTTTCAGAAGAAATATTCTTGGCAGCGGTTCGATATGCGCTCTGAACATTCGCACTTCCCGCTTTTACTTTGGGTGCTGCGTAGGTAAGCACTTCCGTGATGTAGTGATCGGAGTCCATACCGCTCGTCATCTGGATAATTTTTATCAGTTTCGCTTCGCTCAGGTTGCTGGAACCGATTGCCTGTTGCAACACCACCGTTTTGTAGTGATCGCTGTCCATGCGGTCGAAGGCATCCATTAATTTATCAAATTGCTCTTCCTTTAAATCCTGGCGTTTCAACAGGGAAGTAATTACTTCAGTCTTATAGTGATCCGATTCAATGGAAGGGAAAATGGTTAACAGCGTGTTGAGCGCTTCGTCCGTAAGTTTGTTTTTCAACAAATCGTTCAGTACTACGGTAATGTAATGGTCGGATTCAATTGTTTTAACCGATTCTACCACGCGGTTGTAAGAGGTAGCTGAGAGACCGGATTTTTCCATGGCCTCGGTAAGAACAACCGTTTTGTAGTGATCCGATTCAATCGAACCTGTTGTGGTAATAATCTCTGCAACCACCGCATCGGTCAGGTTACTTTGCTTCAGCAGCGAACTCAAAACTTCCGAGATGTAGTAATCCGATTCCATCTGGCTCGCTGCCTGCAGAATAATTTTCACGTTTTGAATGGATGCCATCTGGCCGCGCAGTGCTTCTTTGATCACCACGGTTTTGTAGTGGTCGGAATCCATTTTGCGGGTTGCTGAGAATAACGCAGTGGTTGCCTCCGGATTCTGTAAGAATTTGGCCGTATGGTTTTTCAAGAATTCTGTCATGTAATAATCCGATTCGGTTTTTTCGGCATACCGGTTAATGACAACAGAATAGTCTTTTACCTGCACAGGCTGCTTCATCAATAAGTTTGCATACGCAGAACGGACATAGTCACTCTCCATTTTATCGATTTCACTTAGAACTGTATTCGTTCCGCCCTGGCGGAAAAAGCGTGCTACACGACTTTCAGCACACAATGTTGTGGTGCGGACAACTTCCGGCAGAATTTCCGATAACCAATTTTTTCCAGCCGGATCCCAGTTAACCTGTGTGCGACCTTCATAATATTCGCGCACGATTTTTCCGTTGCCTTTCGATTCGATCACGATCGAACGCTTGCTTCCGAACACCGTTTTGCTGATTTCCAGGTAACCGTCATCCGACATGCTCTTGATGTCTTTATCATCATCCGTGATCTCAATCTTCCCGCGGTATTCAACATTAAAATTGTCGAAACCATTGGAAGTCTTCCAACGGTGTGTATTGTCGCGCGAATCGGACGAAATGCTTACCGAAGAAGATTTCGATGAATTACTCGCAGTAGTCTGCGCGGTAAGCGGCTGGATCAGCAAAGTCATTCCCACGAAAGTGGCAGTGATGCGTTTGGCGAATGAAAAAGTCATAAGAATGTGTTTTTGTACTCTTTTACGGTGCAAACATGGCCTTTGGATTCACGCTTCCCAAGAGTATTGTAATGAACCGTTAAACCGGTGTATTCAACTGCAGGAAGCGGCACGATAGGGCCAAAAATCCGGTAGTAAATGCCTCAAACCACCTGTCAATTTCATTTGAATGTCTGTCCGAAACATGGTTATATTACTCCCTTTAAGATTTACCTAAACCTTTCGTTCATGAAGAAATTATTCAGTAGTGTTCTGCTGAGAAAGATGCTGTCGGCTATGGTTTTTTGCTGGCCGGCAATGCTTTTCGCGCAGGACGAACTGGCGCCTGTTTCCCGAACATACGCCATTACTAATGTTAACATTGTGCAGGCCCCGGGCCGGAAAATTGATATGGGAACCGTTGTCATGAAAGACGGCCTGATCGTTTCCGTTGGAAAAAATGTTTCCATCCCCGCTGATGCGATTGTCATCAAAGCCGACAGCATGTATGTATATGCAGGGTTTATAGATGGCCTTTCGCGTGTCGGGCTAAACAAACCCAAAGATGAAGAGCGCGGCCAAAGACCGAAAGATCCGGGTAATCCGAAACCGGAAGAGGCTGGCATTACACCCCAAAATGATGTTCGCGTATCACTTAATCCCAGCGAGAAGTCAATCGAAGAACTTCGCGCACTGGGTTTCACGGCAGCACATGTGGTGCCCTATGGGGGAATGATGCCCGGTAACGGATCGATCATTTTGCTTGGCGGTAAGTCGGCCGATGAAATGGTACTCGTTAACAAATCTTCTTTTTATTCCGAGCTGTCACCCGCACGCGGAGTTTATCCGGGAACGGTGATGGGCGTAATGGCCAAGTATCGTGAACTCTATCGCCAGGCTGCCCTTAGTCGTGCGTATGAAAACAGTTATGCATCGAATCGTGCTGGCATTCAGCGGCCTGCAACCGACCGCGTAATTGAGGCACTTTTTCCTGTGGTAGACAAACGCCAGCCCGTGCTTTTCAAAGCCGAGCGTGTAATAGATGCGCAGCGTGTGCTTACGCTGCAAAGTGATCTTGGATTTTCGCTGATGCTAGCCGAATTGAAAGAAGGCTGGGACATCGTGAATAAAATTAAATCGACTAATGCCAAAGTGTTCCTGAGTCTCGACCTCCCGGAAGACAAGGACAAAAAAGACGACAAGAAGAAAGACGATTCAAAAAAGGAAGAAGGCAAGAAAGACGAAGCCAAAAAGGAAGAACCTAAAAAGGAAGAGCCTAAAAGAGAGGAAGCTCCCAAAACCGCTACAGCCGAAGAGAAAGCTGCACTCGAAAAAAGAAAGGCAGAGTTCATGGCCAAGTATGTAGGCCAGGCAGCAACGTTTCAGAAGGCAGGAGTGAAGTTTGGCTTCTCAACACTTAGCGCAAAGTCGGGCAACATTCAGGGTAACCTGCGCAGAATGATCGAGGCTGGCTTGCCGGAAGATGCTGCGCTCGCTTCGTTAACCACAACACCGGCTGAGATGCTCGGGTTATCCGATCGCCTGGGTTCAGTTGACAACGGCAAAATCGCCAACCTTGTAATCAGCGATAAGCCATACTTCAATGAAAAAGCAAAAGTTCGCTACGTGTTTGTAGAAGGAACAATGTACAAGTTCGAAGTAAAAGACTCGAAAGAGTCTAAGGATGGCAAAAAAGGCGAAGGTTCGAAAGACAGCGGTGTAAAGGCCGAGGGTGAGTGGAACATCTCTACGGAAACTCCAAACGGAATTGAACAATCAAAGCTTACACTGAAGAAGGAAGGAAACACCATTTCCGGAACCATGAGTGGTGGCAGCATTAACCCTGCAGTGGGTATCGACAATGCGAAGCTTGATGGTAATTCATTAACCTTCAATTTTACGTTCAATTACGGAGGCAGCGATATCACAGTTGAAGTTGCTGTTAAAATCGAAGGCGATACTTTTAAAGGAACGTCAACGGTGGCAGAATACGGAAGCTTTCCAACCGAAGGCAAAAGACTCCCTAAATAATCACGACCATGAAGAAATTTATAATCATAGCCTGTTTGCTGATCGCTGTCAGCGGCATGGCTCAACAAGTTGAGCGGGGTACTGTGCTCATCAAAAACGGAACGGTGCTTACGATCACACAAGGAGTTAAAGAAAACACCGATGTATTGATTAAGGATGGTAAGATCTCTCAGATCGGAAAAAACCTGGCGGCACCCGCGGGTGCAAAAGTGATTGACGCTACAGGCTATCATGTAATGCCCGGAATCATTGACGCACACTCTCACCTCGCGCTGGATGCCGTGAACGAAGCAACAACGCCTGTGTCTGCAATGGTATGGGAAGGCGATGATCTCGATCCGCTGGATGTGGGTATGTATCGCGCGGTGGCCGGAGGCGTTACGATCTCTCACGCTATGCACGGATCAGCAAACGCCATTGGTGGCCAGTGTCAAACGATCAAGCACCGGTACGGAACGGTTGATCCTAAAGTACTGATGATGGAAGGCGCTCCGCGTACCATCAAGTTTGCGTTGGGTGAAAACCCAACCCGCGTGCACGGTAACAACGGAGCCGGTATTGTTCCAAACACACGTATGGGTGTTGAATTTGTGATCCGTCAGGCATTCTCCGAAGGCAAGGAGTACATGGAGAGCTGGAACAAATACAACGCTTCTAAAAATCAAAAGGGTTTCCGCGGTGCTCCACCCAGGTATGATTTGCGCATGGAAACAATCGCAGCCATTCTTCGTGGTGAGATCATCATCCATTGCCACAGTTACCGGGCCGATGAAATTTACATGCTGTTAAAAGTTTGCAAAGATTTCGGGATTAAGCGTCTCGTGTTTCAGCACGTGAATGAAGGATTCAAAGTTGCACCCGAGCTTGCTGCACAGGGCGCTATGGCATCGGTGTTTGCCGACTGGTGGGCGTACAAGTTTGAGGTTTACTATTCAACCGCATACAATGCGGCCATCCTCACACGCAACGGTGTAGTAACATCTATCAACTCTGACGATGCCGAACTTACCCGTCACTTATATCACGAGGCAGCCAAGACTCAAAAATATGGCGGCTTAACGGATGAGGAAGCGCTTTCACTGATCACCATCAATCCTGCGAAACAACTGGGTATTGAGAATCGTGTCGGTTCACTCGAACCTGGCAAAGATGGAGATGTGGTAATCTTCAAAGGTCACCCGTTATCAGTATATGCCATCCCGATGTACACCGTCATCGATGGTGTTGTGAAATTTGATCGTGAGAAAGATGCTGACGACCAGCGCTTGTATGTGGATCCGAAACAGACCATCGACATTACCGATGCTGTGTTCGAAGAAACATTGTCGCACGATCATGATGAGTGCATGAAAAATGCCGAGTTCTTACTGAATGTGAAATTTGCTGACAAAAACCGCTAATCACCATGAAAAAGATAATGTATATACTTCTCTTCATTTGTGCAGGTGTTGCGGCTTTTGCTCAATCACCGAAAGGAAAGTACGGTACCTTCGTGCTCACAAATGCAACTATTGAAACCGTTACAAAAGGAACAATCGCAAACGGTACGGTAATAATTTCCAATGGAAAGATTACCTACGTAGGCGCTGCTACTACGGCACCGCAGGGTGCTGAAGTAATCGACTGCAAAGGCAAATGGATTTATCCGGGATTCATCGATGGTGGTACAAACCTCGGCTTGTCGGAAGTAGGCTCGGATCAGCGCACACGCGATTTGAATGAAATCGGAGAAGTTATTCCGCAAATGCAGGCATTGACTGCGGTTAATCCGAACTCAGTACTGATTCCTGTAACCCGCGTAAACGGAGTAACCACGGTGCTCACCGCTCCTGTAGGCGGAATGTTTCCGGGTACTGCGGCACTGATCAATCTGCACGGCTATACGCCAGACCAGATGTATGTAAACTTCAAAGGAGTAGTGGTAAACTTCCCGTCAACCGGAAGAAGGGGTGGTTTCGATCGCAGAACAGATGATGAAATCAAAACTGCAAGCGAGAAAGCCATGAAGAAGCTCAATGAAGTGTTCGACCGTGCGATTCAATACCACAAGCTCGATTCCGCCACGAAAAGTAAAGGCGTTGAGTACTATCCTGAAATGGAAGCTATGCTGGGCGTAGTTAGAGGAGAGCGTGCCATCCTTCTGGAAGTGAATGCTGCAAAAGATATTCTCGAAGCATTGAAGTGGATCAAAGAACGCAAGCTTAAGAATGTTGTGCTCACCGGCTGTCGCGAAGGCTGGCGCGTTGCAGCCGACCTTGCCAAAGCTGGTTTCCCGGTAATCACGGGTCCGGTGCTGGCACTCCCGAGCCGTGACTACGATCGCTACGATAAAGCCTATGCGAACCCGGGGTTGATGAAGAAGGCCGGAGTAAAAGTTGCACTGCGTACATCGGAAACTGAAAACGTGCGTAATCTTCTGTTCAATGCCGGCTTTGCTGCTGCGTATGGAATGGGTCGTGAAGAAGCGTTAAAAGCAGTTACGATTGTTCCGGCAGAAATTTTTGGCGTGAGCGATAAGCTTGGATCAATTGAAGTTGGAAAGATGGCAAACATTGTTGTGAGCGATGGTGATCCATTTGAAACAAAAACAAACATCGTTCATGTATTCATAGATGGATGGCAGATTCCAATGGTAAGTCGTCATACACAATTGTATGATGAGTTCCTGAAACGTGAACCGGGTGTAAACAAGTCACAGAAATAATACTCTTAAGTCTCCATCGACTGAAAAAGCCTCGGATAGCCGGGGCTTTTTTGTTATCTTACCCATCCATGAGTACACATCAACGTTTTTTACAGTTGAACGCGCTCCGCATCCGAAGGATAAACATAGAGCGGATGATTAAGGATGCAATTTTTATCGCGCTGGGTGTGATTGCGGCAGCATTCGGATTGAAGAGCTTCCTGTTGCCCAGTCATTTTTTGGATGGTGGTGTAATGGGTATCTCACTGTTGATTCACAACCAAACGGATTTTGATCTTTCTTATTTGGTCGTGATCATCAACATTCCATTCATTGTTATTGCGTACACGCAGGTTTCCAAAAGCTTCGCTGCAAAAACATTAATCGCGATTGCGCTGCTGGCCGTGCTGTTGGCATTTGTTCCGTTTCCATTTATCACGAGTGACAAACTCTTGATATCATTTTTTGGAGGATTTTTCCTCGGGCTTGGAATTGGATTGTCCATTCGGGGAGGTAGTGTAATTGACGGCACCGAGGTATTGGCTATTTACACAAGCCGAAAGACTGTACTTACCGTTGGCGACATTATATTGATTTTAAACATCGGGATTTTTTCTGTGGCGGCTTACCTGATCAGCATTGAAACCGCTCTCTATGCAATTCTTACCTATTTGGTTGCGTCCAAAACGGTAGATTTTGTTGTTCATGGTATTGAGGAATACATCAGCGTAATGATTGTTTCTGAAAAAAGTGAAGAAATCAAAAATGCCATCACCAAAAACATGGGCCGGGGCGTAACGGTCTTGCAGGGAAAGGGCGGCTTTGGCAAACGCGGTCACCAGGAAGAAGACTATGATGTTATTTTTTCGGTGATCACCCGTCTGGAGCTGCAAAAGCTGAAAACGGAGGTTGCCAAGATTGACGAGAATGCCTTTATGGTAGAGAACAGCGTGAGCGATATTAAAGGAGGTATGATAAAAAAGCGCCCGCTACAGGAATAGCCTTTCGATAGTAAGAAAAGCGACTCGTTTCTCTATCTTTGATTCCATGGAAACCAATTCACAAAGCATATCGGAGTTCGGAAAAATTCTGATTTTCCTGATTGGAGGATTGCTGTTCCTGTCTGTCTCGTTTTTGGTAGCCCGGCTGGTCCGGCCAAACCGGCCCAACGAACAAAAGCTCGAAACCTACGAAAGCGGTGAGCAGGCTCTGGGCACTGCGTGGTCGCAATTCAACATGCGGTTTTACATCGTGGCTCTCATGTTTATTTTATTTGAAGTCGAGATCGTTTTTCTTTTTCCGTGGGCAACCGTTTTTGCGAATAAAGAGCTGATTCGCGAAACCAATGGTGCGTGGGGATGGTTTTCTTTGATAGAAATGATTCTCTTTATTTTCATTCTGGCACTCGGGCTGGCCTATGCGTGGTTAAATGATTTGCTGGACTGGATAAATCCGGTTTCGAAAACTCCCGATATCACATCGCCTGTTCCGAAAGAGTTGTACACAAAAATTAATAATACCTATAAGTGATGGGGTTGCTGGATAAACGGTTTGAACATGGCGGCATCATCATCACGAAAGCAGACGATCTGCTGAACTGGGCGCGTCTTTCTTCGATGTGGCCGATGACATTCGGCATTGCTTGCTGTGCGATTGAGTTCATGAGCACCGGAACTACGGTGTACGATATGGATCGTTTCGGTATGGCGCCTTTTGCATCGCCCCGTCAGGCGGATGTGATGATTGTGGCCGGAACGGTGACGTTTAAAATGGCCGATCGCATCAAGCGGCTCTACGAACAAATGCCAGAACCCCGTTACGTAATTTCGATGGGATCATGTTCGAATTGCGGTGGTCCGTATTGGCAGCACGGATATCACGTGGTGAAGGGTGTTGATCGCATTGTACCGGTAGATATTTATGTTCCCGGCTGCCCGCCACGACCGGAGGCATTGATCGGTGGATTCTTAAAGCTCCAGGAGAAAATCCGTACCGAGAGCTTGAAAGCACCCGGAGCGATTGAGCGCTTACTCGAAAATCAAAAACAGCATGCCTGATTTTCCGCAGCTTCTTGAGATCGTTAAGAACATTTCACCTGATGTTACATCAGATGAAAAGTCGTCACCCAAAGCTGTTATTATTCCTGCCGGCAGCCTGACGAAAGTTTGTACCGAACTGCATCAAAATCCGGCAACGTACTTCGATATGCTTTCCTGCCTGACAGGCATCGATAACGGCCTTCAGGCAAACACCATGGAAGTCGTGTACAACCTGTATTCCATTCCATTCAATGTGTCGCTAGCGGTTAAGGTAATTTTGCCGCGTGAAAATCCGGTGATCGATTCGGTAACGTCCATCTGGAGAACTGCCGATTGGCACGAACGCGAAGCCTTCGATATGTTTGGCATACAGTTCAAAGGTCACCGGGATTTGAGAAGAATTCTGTTGCCCGCGGATTGGCAAGGTTATCCGTTGCGTAAAGATTACACGCATCAGGAATATTACCGGAACATAAAAGTTGAATACTGATGCCGACCGATCATATTCAATATCAATACAAGCCCGGTAACCTGGTAGAATCTGAACCCAACAAGTTCAACCCGGAAAACCTGCGGTCGGAAGAGATGATCGTTAATCTGGGCCCGCAGCATCCATCCACGCACGGTGTTTTGCGCCTCGAGGTTTTAATAGATGGTGAAATCATTCGCGATGTTGTTCCGCATTTGGGCTACCTCCATCGCTGCTTTGAAAAACATGCCGAGAATCTGCCGTACAACCAGGTCATCCCGTTTGTTGATCGTATGGACTATGTGGCCGCGATGAATTCCGAACATGTTTACGCGATGGGTGTCGAACG
Organism: Cyclobacteriaceae bacterium; assembly: GCA_019694875.1. Lineage (GTDB taxonomy): Bacteria > Bacteroidota > Bacteroidia > Cytophagales > Cyclobacteriaceae > UBA2336. The sequence goes on along the minus strand of JAIBBC010000004.1, from coordinate 105,180 downwards.
CATGCTTGGCATTGCCGGCCAGATTCCGAAACGAGTCGAATACGTGCGCGTGCTGATGGCGGAATTAAATCGCATTGCTTCGCACTTTATCGCACTCGGAACCTATGGCATGGATATGGGAGCCTTTACGCCCTTCTTCTGGATCATGCGCGACCGTGAGCATATTCTTCGATTGCTTGAATGGGCTTCGGGCGCCCGGTTGTTGTATAACTACATTTGGATTGGCGGCTTGTTTTATGATCTGCCGGTGGGCTTTGAGCAAAAGTGTTCCGAGTTTATCAGTTATATCAAACCTAAGTTAAAAGAGCTTGAAGATTTATTGTTGAAGAACGACATCTTCATCCGCAGAACAGCCAACGTAGGCGTACTGCCTTTGAATCTCGCCATCAACTATGGTGTAACAGGCCCGATGTTAAGAGCTTCCGGCTTGCGGTTCGACTTACGCAAAGTGGACGGTTATTCGGTCTATCCTGAACTGGAATTCAATGTTCCGATAGGTGAGGGCTTAAAAGGCACCATGGGCGACTGCTGGGATCGCGCCTGGGTTCGAATGCTGGAAATTCATGAGTCCGTAAAAATCGTGGAGCAATGTCTGGACAAGCTCCAGGGAGAACACAAACGAACCAAAGAATTTAATCCGCAGGAGTTCGTTCCGAAGAAGATCCGGCCGCAGGCACAGGATTTTTACATCCGGGGGGAAACGCCCAAGGGTGAACTGGGCTTCTTCTTCCGGGCCGATGGAAAATCGGATATTCCTTTTCGCTGCAAGGGCCGGTCGTGCAGCTTTTCAAATTTATCGGTGCTGCCGGAAATCAGTAAAGGCATTTTGGTTGCCGATTTAATTGCCATCATCGGATCAATCGACATGGTGATGGGTGAAGTTGACCGCTGATTCCGTACCTTAGAGCATAGCAATGCTCAAGATTCTGACATCATCGCAGATTAAAGAACTGGACGCTCAAACTATTGAGCGTGAACCCGTGGCGTCAATCGATCTCATGGAGCGTGCGTGCCGCGCCTTCGCGTTCTGGTACACAGCCAGGTTTACGCCTGATAAAACGGTTGGCATAGTTTGCGGAACCGGAAATAACGGAGGGGATGGACTGGGCATCGCGCGGTTATTATACAGCCAGGGCTACGATGTAAAAATCTGGATTGTCCGTGGCTCGGCAAGTGAAAGTGACGACTTTAAGACTAACCTTTCCCGCATTCGCGGAAAGCTGCCGATTTTTGAAATTCGTACCGAATCTGATCAGAATTTATTTACCGATCGTGAGGTGTTGATTGATGCTGTATTTGGATCGGGGTTCTCACGTCCTGCGGAAGGAATTTATGGACAGGTTATCGGATGCATCAATAAGACAAACGCTTTGCGGATTGCTGTCGACATTCCGTCAGGCGTTATGGCCGATAAACCTTCCGAAGGAGCGATGGTTAATGCCGACTTCACCGTTTCCTTTCAACTTCCCAAACTTGCATTTCTTTTGCCCGGCAGCGGAACATCGGTAGGTGAGTGGCAAATATTTGACATTGGCCTTGATCAAAAGTTTATTGATGAAGCTCACTCAACTTATTTCCTGACAGAACAGAGCGACATTCGCAATCTTTTTCATCCGCGATTGAAGTTTGATCACAAGGGAAAGTTCGGTCACGCTTTGCTGATTGCCGGAAGCCATGGTAAAGTTGGAGCTGCGGTATTAAGTGCCCGCGCATGTCTCCGCTCAGGTGCAGGTTTGTTAACCTTGCATTCGCCTTCATGCGGATATGCGATCCTTCAATCATCGGTACCGGAAGCCATGGTCAGCGTTGATGAACATGAAAATTTTTTTACAACAGTCCCGGATTTAAAAAACTACGCTTCCATCGGAATCGGGCCCGGTATCGGGCAGGATAAAAGAACAGTAGCCGCTCTTTCCAAACTGCTGGAATCATGTGATAAACCGATGGTGTTGGATGCTGATGCGTTAAACATTTTAAGCGCAAACCGGGAACTGATTCATTTGATCCCGAAAGGCTCCATACTAACACCGCATCCGAAAGAATTCGAACGTCTGGCGGGCAATTGGAAAAATGATTTTGAGCGCCTCCAGAAACAAGTTGAGTTTGCGGCCAAAACAGGTACAGTAGTGCTGGTGAAAGGTGCTTATTCAAGTGTAGGCAGTCCGGATGGCAGAGTTTTCTTTAACAACACCGGAAACCCGGGAATGGCCACCGGAGGCAGCGGAGACGTTCTGACAGGCGTGATTACCGGACTGCTCGCCCAAGGCTATTCCGGGCTGGATTCGGCAATTATAGGCTGCTGGGTGCACGGTTTGGCGGGCGACAAGGCAGCAGCCCACCTCGGACCGGTTGGCCTGATTGCGTCAGATGTCACGGATTACCTGCCCGAAGCATTTCGTATCTAACAAATAATTTTGTCGGGATTTAAACCTTTTGGGCAGTTTTTGCATCTAAACCCTTAAAAACCCCGAACTTTTGGAGTGAATTTTGCGTAAAAAGTCATAATGCGTAACCTGAGCCTGATATTGTCCTTCTTCCTGCTTTTATTTTTGAGCAGCGCGGCATTTGGCCAAAGTCAGGAAATTATGGCTTACGCCCCTGAGAAAACCGACCTCTCCAAGTCCATCACAGTTTATCCGAACCCCGCTACCGACTTCGTTAACATTAAGTTGAGTACGCTGGAAGCATCAACCGCAAAAATTACGTTGTATACAATTCTTGGCAACGAGCTGCCTACCGATAAAGAAACTGTAAACGATCATGAAGTTCGGATTCGTGTGAAAGATCTGGCTACGGGATACTACCTGATAGCCGTTCGCGATGAACAGTTGCAGTTCAAATCGACCTACAAGTTCCTGAAACGCTAACGCGTCAATTCTTTGAGCTTCGCAACGAAGCGATCAATCTCCTCTTCTTTTGTATCGAACGAACACATCAAACGTACTTCATTCGTTTGCTCGTTCCACACATAGAAAAACATCTCCTGCTGTAAAACTTCAGTAGTGCCGTGGGGCAAAATGGCAAAAACACCATTAGCGTCTACCGACTGGGTTATTTTAACGTTTGGAATTCCACGCAATCCTTGCTCCAGACGTTTGGCCATGGCGTTGGAGTGCGTTGCATTTCTTTTCCACAAATCGTTGCTTAACAGGCACTCGAACTGCGCGCTGATGAACCGCATCTTGGAATGAAGCTGCATGCCCTGCTTGCGCAGATAGTAGGCATCTTTCGCGAGTTCAGCGTTAAAGATAACAACCGCTTCGCCAAACATCATTCCGTTTTTCGTTCCGCCAAAGGAAAGAACGTCAACGCCCGCATCGCGTGTAAATGCACGAAATTCTTTTCCAAGGCTTACAGCCGCGTTGCTGATACGCGAGCCGTCCATGTGCAAATACATGTTATGCTTTTTTGCAACGACCGAGAGTGCCTTGATTTCGTCAACGGAATACACCGTAGCATATTCGGTAGTTTGAGATATCGAGATAACCTTGGGCTGAGGGTGATGCTGATCGCCCACGCGGATGATTTTTTGTTCAACAAGTTCAGGTGTAATTTTTCCGTGAATCGAAGGAACATCAACCAGCTTGCAGCCGAGCAGGCGCTCCGGTGCAGTCGATTCATCTACATTAATATGGGCCAGGTCAGAGCAAATAATAGAATTAAAGGACTTGGTGAGCAGACTCAAACTGACAACATTAGCACCCGTTCCATTGTATACAAAGAGAACTTCGGCATCCTCTCCGAAAAATTTCTGAAACAATTTTTTGGTGCGTGCCGTGATGGCATCGTTACCGTATGAGCCCATGTGCTCCGCATTGGCCTTTAGTAAGGCATCAATCACTTCCGGGTGCACTCCTGAATAATTGTCGCTGGCAAACGCTTTCATAGTGAAAAGAAAAAGGCGCGTAGGAATTTACGCGCCTTGCAAATTATTTTAATCCGGAACTTATTCCAAACCGATCATCATGAAAGCTCCCCAGTAAATCGGCTCCGGGTAATCCGCACGGAGTTCTTTCTTGGCGTCTACGAAGCTCTGGCGCAGGTTGCCTGAGTTCATCCATTTCTGATAGAACTTCAGCATCAAGCGTTGCGTGGCATCGTCATCCACTTTGAACATGCTCATGATCAGCACTTTCGCACCGGCCACCAAAAACGCACGTTGCAAACCATAAACACCTTCGCCAGCCTCCAATTGTCCTAAGCCGGTTTCGCAGGCACTTAAAACAACCAGGTCGGTTCGGTCGAGGTTGAGGTTCATGGCTTCATATGCAGTAAGAATACCATTTTCCATATTATAGTTGAAGTCGGTTTTATCGAGCAAGTCCCCTGCGCCTTTCAACAACAGGCCTGAGCGCATCAATGGATTTTTTGCGAGTTGGGCTTCATTGCTTTCTAGTTCGCTCTCCAGTGTCACATCTTCTGTTGGTTTATAGAAACCGTGTGTCGCAACCTGCACAATTCGCTCGTTGTTCAAATCTTTGATGCTTTCTTCGGTAGCAGACTTTTCAACGTATACTTTGGTGTTCCACCCCTTCTGCTTAAGCAGGAAATCGATCTGGTTAATTTCTTTTTCCGTACCCGGAAGCTGACTCACGGAAGCTTCACTTGCTCCGGTCAGATAAAATGAAGGGTTACCGAACATGGCGGCAGTATTTTCAGCTGCATTGCGCGATTTGATCTTCTTCAGGTAGATGTCTTTTGTGTTTGAAACAAGAACGATGTTCGAATTGTCGAGGATGTATTTGCCATCCGGAGTCGGTATTGCTTCCAGGTTGATCTGGTTGTAGACGCCATCGGGCGAAAGGTAAATCGTGGCGGCTGTGCCGATTTCTTTCTGAATTGGCGCCCAGAAAGCATCATACGAAATATCATCGTGGATTTTTCCGATGATTGCGTTTCTATAATACTTAAAGTTACGCGTCTCCAGCCTGTGGCCATCGTTTAACACAATCGCACGCGGACGTTTGAAATCGTTTTTTACATATAACGCAGCGTACACAACGGAATCGGTAAAGGTGTGGTTAAAATACCGGTAGCGCACCATCTCAATCGCAACTTCATTTGGCTTGAGCGATTTAATGACATCTTCGTATGTGATACGTTTGTTTTCAAAGCTCTGACCGAATAATTCCGACTTCTGACTGAGGTCTTTTTCAAGACGTTCCACCTCCTGTGCAAGCACGGCCGGATCAATTTCGTTTTCAACGAGCTGTTGCGGGCTCATGGAGAGTGCGAGTGTCATGAGTTCTTTTTTCTCAACCCATTCGTTGTACTGTGCCTTAAGCTCTTCATCCTTGCTGTTCAGAATGCGTTCGCGGATTTTAATAGACGAACTTAGCAGGAGAGCTTTTGTAAGCAGCTGGTAGTTATAAACTTTGCCTGCCAGGTCGCGGAAGTCTTCCAGTTGACCGAGTGCGAGCGTGTTGTAAAACTCGAAATCACCCTTTATGGTATTCCAGTACTTGGCTTTTTCACGCTCGCTAAGCGCAGGGAAATAGGTTTTAATAAATCCTTCGTACTGGTTCAGCGACTGTTCGATGTTCGCTTTTGCGGCCTTGTAGTCTTTCTGCATGTAGTAAACCTTGCTCAGTTTCGAAAGCACCTTCACGTATTCCGGATGTGATTCGCTGAAGAAGTCCTTGTACAGCTTTTTGGCTTTTGAATAGAATTCGTCCGCCTTTTTATAATTTTTTTGCTGATAATACACATCACCGGTAAGCGTATAAATGCTGGCTGCATTGATGTTGTTTTTCGTTCCGGTTTTTGCACGCCAGATGGCTTCGGCAATGGTCAGCGAGTTGAACGCTAAATCATATTTCTTTTCAGAGATGTAAACCACCGCCAGATTTTTGAGAATGTCCGCATAGAGCGGGTTGTCTTTTCCGAGCTTGTCGCCCACAATATTGCGGGCATCCAGCATCATGTTCTCAACGTCTTTTCGGCTGTCACCTTTGTAAAACTTGATCAAGCCCAGCTGTGAAAGGGATTTAGCCACCTCAACATGTTTGCGGGTAAATTGTTTTTCCTGGCTAACAAGGGCTTTCTTGATATTCGACTCAGCCTTATCGTAGTCACCCAACGTATAGTAGATGTCGCTTAAAAGGCGTTGGGTAGCTGCTGTTTTGGTTGAATTTTCAGTATAGGTTTTCACGGCAATCTGGTTCGCCCGCTGCGCAGTTTTTTCAGCTTCGGTATAGTCGCCTTTCGCGAGTTGAATTTTACCACGGTTTACAAGCGGTTCAATCAGCCGGATGGAAGATGCTCCGAAGAGTTTTTCATTTTCAGTAATCAGCGTTGTCAGCAATCGGTCGGTATCGGCATAGCGGCCGAGTTGAATAAACAAGGATGAAAGCTCAGCGGCTGTTGAAAGTTCATCGCCAATCGGTACCTCGGCTTTTCTGATCAGTTTTCGGGAATCATCCAGATTATCCTGGGCTTCATCAAACATGCCTTTTATTCCATACAATCTCGCCTGCGTTTCAATAGCATGAATGTACTGGGCTATCCATTCATTTTCTTTTCTAACTTTTTCAAGTATTGGCAGCGCTTCTTCAATGTGATCTTGGGCTTCGGAATAGTCCCCGATCTTGATTTCCATTTGAGCAAGCTGATCAAGAGCGGCAGCATATTCCGGCACGTCACGTCTATACTTAAACCGTGCTGTAGTCACTGCCTCTTTTAGAATATTATTTGCGTTAGTGTAGTTGTCGGTTAGTTCATAAAGACGGGCAAGACTGAAGAGAATGGTGAGTTTGTCCTTATGCTTCGGTGCGATTTGCTTCGCTACAACATTTGTGTAACTATCTTCAAAAATTTTCTTCGCTTCATCGATCTTGTTAGTGTAGTCGAGGTAATAGATTGCAAGTTGGATGCGTGCCAAATGATACTCGACTGTATTATCACCGCAAAGTTCTTTCTTAATTTCGATAATGTCGTTCAGGTATTTCTCTACCATTGAATACCTCTTCAGTTGGACTGACAAATCTGCCAGAAATTCAAGTGTCCGGATACGGGTTTTATAGTACTGCGGAAGATTGCTGGATGCTAAAACGGTGTTCGCGTCAGCCTCCAGGGATTTCGTTTTTTCTTTCTTGAGCTTTGAATTGAATTCAATGGCTTTCAGATTTACGTTCATCAAACTCAATTTGTTGAAGTACTTCCCGAGCATGCGGTCGTATTCCGATTTCAGGTTAGCGTAACGGTTGTTACTTTCCTCACGCTGAAGCTGATCGAGATAAGCCAGGTAGATATCGTGCCCCAGAGGGACCGAAGGAGATGTTCGACCTTTTAGCTTGCTCAACAGGTCACTGTAATCCAGATATTTCTCCTCCAGATGTGGTGGAACTTTACCGTTATTATTTTCAACAAACATGCCCAGGTAAAGGAAGTCGTTATATACCAATGCTAGATTGGTACTTTTCATGAAGCGTTTGTTCTTATCGATCCATTCATGCGCTTTTTTGAATTCACTGTCTGCCTCATCGATGTAGCCCTGCTTGGAGTGTGCATAAGCAGTTAACGTTAGGAGCTTGGCATAAGCACTGAAACGTGTATCGAGTTCAGATTCAGAAATAAACCGATTTTTAATCTTGCCATCCTCCACGTAGGTTTCTTTCTCTACCGCGCGGCCCACAAGAAGTTTATCGTTGCTGGCAAGGATATCAAGCGCTTCGTTGTAAGAACCCTGGCCGATCATGGCTTCCGCAAGTTCAAGTTCGATGCGTGACTTTAAAACAGGCTCTTCAGGAGTGATGGCGCTAACAATGTCGCGCGCTTTTTCAGAATACTGACGGGCTAACCGGTAGTTGCCGTATTGGTTATACGTTTCCGCTACATCAGCCAGTGTTTGTGCGTGATTCGCGGTCGTTTCACCGTAAACAGTCGCACTGGCGTTGATTGCATTGGTGATGCTGGTTTCAAATCCCGACAACAAACCGGAGTTAAGATTAATCCTTGCTTCGCGGATATAATAACCCGGCATAAACTTGTTGCTCTGGCCGAATTTTGATGTGACTTTCTTTTTGTATTTCGCCAATCCCGATGAGGCAGAAGAGTAGTCCCCGGAATTATAAGCAGCGTCAACTTTCGTAAGTTTTTTGTCAAGAGATCCGCAAGCGGCAAGAGATAACACAAGCGCGAGCACACACATCAACCGGATTGCTTTCATAGCAAAATGGGATTTAAAATTTTGATTTGTAAGGTAAGAATTTACGGACGATTTACACCCAAAACCCAGCGCTGGTTAAGGCCTGTTATGCGTAATTGCGTATTAATTTTTTGAGAATTTCCTGTGCCGCTTCCGCGATCACAGTTCCCGGCCCGAAAATAAAAGAAACACCTGATTTGTAGAGAAAATCATAATCCTGAGCCGGAATAACTCCACCCGCAACAACCATGATGTCCTCACGATTGATTTTTTTCAACGCAGCAATTAATTCGGGAATAAGGGTTTTGTGGCCACCCGCAAGACTGGACGCGCCCACAATGTGAACATCGTTTTCGGCTGCCTGCAACGCCACCTCATCGGGGGTTTGAAACAGAGGTCCGATGTCCACATCAAAACCAAGATCCGCAAAACTGGTGGCAATTACTTTCGCTCCCCGGTCGTGACCGTCCTGACCCATTTTGGCAACGAGTATTCGCGGCCTGCGACCATCCAGTTTCGCAAAATCATCGGAAAGTTTTCGGGCATCCTCGAACTGCTTCTGGTTTTTCATGGCTCCCGAATATACACCGGAAATCGATCTGATCGCGGCTTTGTATCGGCCGAACGCATTTTCCAACGCGGATGAAATTTCTCCCAGTGTGGCACGCTTGCGTGCAGCATCAATAGCGAGTTCAAGCAGGTTTCCGTTGCCGGATTTTGCTGCTGCGGTTAAACTATCCAGCGCAGCCTGAACAGCAGTATTGTTTCTTTCGATTTTCAGTTTCTGCAAACGCTCAATCTGCTCAACACGTACGGCATGATTATCCACTTCCAGGATGTCGAAGTCGGGCTTAGCATCCGTTTGATATTTATTCACCCCAACAATTACATCTTTTCCGGAATCGATGCGGGCCTGCTTCGCGGCTGCAGCCTGTTCAATGCGCATTTTCGGAATGCCGCTTTCAATTGCTTTTGTCATTCCGCCAAGCTTTTCAACTTCTTCAATCAGTTCCCACGCTTTACTGGCAAGCTCTGCGGTTAGCGTTTCAACGTAATACGATCCGCCAAGCGGATCAACTACACGCGTAACGCCTGTTTCTTTTTCAATGAAGAGTTGTGTATTGCGGGCGATGCGTGCAGAGAAGTCGGTTGGCAACGCAATGGCTTCATCCAGTGAGTTCGTATGTAATGATTGTGTTCCGCCCAGCACGGCAGCCATAGCTTCCACACACGTGCGGGTTACGTTGTTGTACGGGTCCTGTTCGGTCAGGCTCCAGCCGGAGGTCTGGCAATGCGTGCGCAACGCCATCGACTTCGGATTCTTCGGATTGAATTGCTTTACGATCCGCGACCATAACAACCTTCCGGCCCGCATCTTGGCAATCTCCATGTAAAAGTTCATTCCAATACCCCAAAAGAATGAAAGCCTTGGAGCAAAGTCATCGATATTAATTCCGGCCTGTATGCCAGAGCGAATGTATTCCATCCCGTCTGCCAGCGTGTAAGCAAGTTCAATGTGTGCCGGGGCGCCAGCTTCGTGCATGTGATAGCCGCTGATGCTGATGGAATTGAACTTCGGCATGTGCTTGGACGTGTACGCAAAAATATCCGACACAATTCGCATGGAGGGTGTTGGCGGATAGATGTACGTGTTGCGCACCATGAATTCTTTCAGGATGTCGTTCTGAATGGTACCGTTCAGTTGTTCTGGTTTTACGCCCTGCTCTTCAGCAGCCACGATGTAAAACGCCAGGATCGGAATCACGGCTCCGTTCATGGTCATCGACACCGACATCTTATCAAGCGGAATCTGATCGAACAGAATCTTCATGTCAAGAACGGAGTCAATGGCAACGCCTGCTTTTCCGACATCGCCTGAAACGCGTTCATGGTCCGAATCATAACCGCGGTGCGTGGCGAGGTCGAATGCTACAGAAAGTCCGCGCTGGCCTGCTGCCAGGTTTCTCCTGTAGAATGCATTTGAATCGCGCGCGGTCGAGAACCCAGCATATTGACGTACTGTCCAGGGCCGGATCGTATACATTGTTGCATACGGCCCGCGCAGGTAGGGTGGAAGCCCGGCTGTAAAATCGAGATGGGTTAAGGGTTGGGTATCTTCTGCTGAATAAGATGGTTTAATCTCAATTCCTTCAGGCGAGGTCCACGACAGCTGTTTCGAATCGTGCGACAGGCTTTGATTATTTAAAACGGTTGTCAGCTTCGCCCTGACCTGTTCAATAATCTGTTGGGTTAATGCATCTACGTAGTATGAACCGGCCGTAGCATCAGCCACTTTGTTCAAATAAGATTCTTCGCGAAGAATATTCGACACGTTTCTCGCAATGCGGTTCATCATGCCATCGGTTTCCTGTTCGGCATAAACCGTTAAGGCATCGCAACCACCGGCAATTGCAGCCATCGCGGCTGTTGTGCTTTTCAACAAGTTGCCATGTGGCTGAAAAGATTGGGAAACCCAGGCTGTTGACCGGGCGTGAATAAAAATGTTGTGTGCTGAATTTTCAACCAACAATGCGCGTAAAGCTTTGAGTTTGGCCAGTTCAAGAAAAAAGTCCGGGCCAACCGGCAACGACACGGTAATGCTTTTTCCGGTTTTTATTTTCGATGCTGTTGAAATCACCCGGCTGAGTTGGGTAATCGCATCGGTTGGTTCATCGACAAATATCCCGGAGGCACTAAACTGCGTTAACTCTTCGAAATCACCGGATGCATCGGGCACTTCATTCTCCCATAGGATAAATCCGGTTAACGAATGAACATCCCATTTTCGGTTTTTTGCAAGTTGCGGGATTGGCTTTAGTAATTCCAATTGTGGTTTGCCCGCCAAAAATGCAATCATGCAGTACGGCCATTCGATTGCTTCGAGTAAAACGTTCAGATCGAAGCTTTTGCTGGTGCGGATATCAAACAGAACACCGTCTGCTCCGTTTTTCAGATGATCAAGCGCGACCTGATTTGCCTTTCGGGAGTCTACAACTGTAATCTGTGGCAGGTTATGCCATGTGCGCGGCCCCAAAAACTCATTCCCGGAAACGGGAAGGTGAAAAACTTTTTTTGGCCGATCGGATTTGTCGTAGTACGCCCCTCCGTCTATTGTTTCGACCTTCCAGTTAAGCGTTTCGTCAGGATTTTTTCCTTCATTTTCTTTGGCTGCCGCCAGAACCCAATCTGCGCGCGTTGGAATGGAAAAAATTTTGTCGGATGAGCTGCCGGATGACATATCGCAAGGTAACAAAATCAATCGTTCAAACGATTGAACAACACGTTTCGGAAATTTTTGAACCGTGTTTTGCTGTTAAAAAATCATTTACCATGTCACGATTTTTTTTGAGAAAATCAATAGGAAATGGTATTGATTTGTTAACTCCTTTTTTCACATCTTTGTCTCCCTTTCTCTAAAAAAGGAAGCAAAATCCACCAAATCGAAAGCTCAATGGAAGTAGACTACGGAACCGTCTGGACTGACTGTCTTGAAGTTATAAAAGGAAGCGTAGGGGAAGAGAATTTTAATACCTGGTTTAAACCCATTGTACCGTTAAAGGTGGAAGGTGATGTGTTAACGATTCAGGTGCCGTCACAATTCTTTTACGAGTGGCTCGAAGACAACTACGTTCCGGTTTTAAAAAAGGCGCTCACAACAGTTTTAGGCCCTTCAGGCCGTCTTGAATATTCGGTGATTGTCGACAGCGGAAATACCACAAATCCGCCTGTGGCTGTACACTACCCTAACGGGATGGGCGGCAAGCGCCAATCCAACGGGGTGGGCGATGAGTATTCTCCGTTTCAATTTAAGGCCTTAAATCCGCTCACTGTAAACTCCCGGCTAAATCCGGCCTACACGTTCGAAAACTTCGTGGAGGGCGACTGTAACCGCCTGGCGCGTTCTGCGGGCGTGGCTGTTGCCAAGAAGCCGGGAACGACCTCATTTAACCCGCTGATGTTGTATGGCGGAGTAGGCGTGGGTAAAACACATCTGGTGCAAGCCATTGGAAATGAGATCCGCAATAACATGCCAAATAAAATTGTTCTGTATGTCGATCAGAATGATTTTACCACGCAGTTCCTGAACGCGCTTCAGAATCACAAACTGCAGGAGTTCCAGAATTTTTACCTGCAGGTTGATTTGCTGATCCTCGATGACGTGCAGTTCCTCGCGGGTCGCGAAAAGACGCAGGAAATCTTCTTCCATATTTTCAACCAGCTTCACCAGTCGGGCAAGCAGATTATCATGACCAGCGATTGCCCGCCACGCGATATGAAGGGTTTCCAGGAAAGATTGCTTTCGCGTTTCAAGTGGGGCCTTACGGCCGATTTGCAGGAACCTGATTTTGAAACCAAGCTTGCCATCATCCATCGCAAAATGCAGGCTGATGGAATAGACATTCCAACAGAAGTTGCCGAATACCTGGCGTATAGTGTAGATACCAACCTTCGCGACATGGAAGGTGTGCTGAACTCATTGATTTTCCATGCAACGCTTCTTAAAAAGAATATTGACCTTGAGCTTGCGAAGGAAGTTTTGAAAAACATTATCAAAGAAATCCAGTCTGATGTAAGTGTCGACTTTATTCAGAAAACCGTATCTGAATATTTCAAGGTTGATCTCGAATCGCTGAAAAGCAAAATCAAAAAACGGGAAATCGTAATTCCGCGCCAGGTGGCGATGTACTTCTGCAAGCGTTACACACAGTTAACGCTTGCGCTGATTGGCGAGAACTTTGGCGGCCGCGATCACAGCACCGTTATCCATGCGCTGGAATCGGTGGAAGACATGATGAAAACAGACTCCAACTTCAAGCTGTCGGTTGATGAACTTGGCAAGAAGCTGAAGCTGCGGATGAACTGATTAACGCAGTAAGAATGTGTACGGGATCACTTCCCGCGCACCGTTCACGCCATAGAGGCTCACACGTCCTTTGTATTTCTCGAAGAATTCTATCACCTCTTCCGGATCGTCAACCTTTACCCGGTTAATTGAAATGATGGTGTAGTTTTCCGGAACGCCCAAACGCTTCATGTACCCTTCATCATCGATCTTGAATACCTTAACGCCATAGTCGGTGGCTTCAAGCTGTGCCCCGAGTGTTTTCGAGCTCACAATTTTCCGCGATACTTTTTCCGTTGTTCCGGTTCGGTTCACGAGGGTGAGCGAAACAGTTGCAGCTTTACCGTTACGCAAATAGGTAATCGAAACTTTATCGCCCGGATAACGGTAGCTGATTTCCTCTTCAAACGTGCTCACGCTGTTAACCGGCACATCATTTATTTTGGTAATAATATCACCTGCTTTTAATCCAGCCTGAGCAGCAGGACCTTTATCTTCCACGCTTTCCAGGAATATGCCGTTAAAATCTACCACATCACCCAGATTGTATTTGCGTGCGTATTGGTAGTCGTAGTCGACTACGCTTCCGCCATAAAATCCTTTTTGAACGATGCCGTATTTGATCAGGTCGTCAACAACTTTCCTGGCGATGTCTACCGGAACAGCAAATGCATAACCTGTATAGCTTCCGGTGCGCGAGAGGATGGCTGTGTTGATTCCTACCAGGTCTCCGTTTTTGTTTACCAATGCACCACCACTGTTACCAGGATTAATTGCGGCATCGGTCTGAATAAACGATTCAATTGGAAACTTGTCTTCGAGAATACCGATTCGTCTTCCTTTCGCGCTTACAATACCTGCCGTTACGGTCGATGAAAGCGAAAACGGATTTCCGACAGCTACAACCCATTCACCAACCTGCAGGGATTGAGATGTTCCCAGCGTGATAGCCGGTAAGTTGCTGGCTTTAATTTTTAGAACTGCCAGGTCTGTTGACGGGTCTGTCCCGATCAGTTCGGCATCATACACACGCTTGTTGTAAACAACTTCAATTTTTTCGGCAGAGCCCACCACGTGATTGTTGGTAACAATGTATCCGTCCGACTTAAAAATAACACCTGAACCGCTGCTCACACGGGTCTGTGATCCGCCACCGCCAAACAGCATGTCCCAATAGGAATACGAAGCTCCCTGCGAAAGACTGTTAATGTACACCACACTTGGAATTGCCCGTGAAGCAGCGAGACTGAAATCGACAGGCGCTTCCGGGATAACATTTGTTGTGGTGGTTGTTGATGGTGAATAATTGCCCGAACCCTCCAGCGATACCTGCTGGAAACTCATGGGGTTCTGATTGGCTGCTTCCGGATTGATCATCAGCTTGATACATAGAAACGCTCCGGCAAACCCTGCCAGACTTGCGATCACAATAATTTTAACTGTCTTCATAATTTTTCCCGACTATCGATGCACGAGCACACTGGAAAGTTTAACGTTTTTACCGGCATTCTGTTCTGCCAACCGGAAAATTGTTCAGGGCTCGCATCAAATTTTCATACCTTGCAAATCTATGGGAATACGGTCAATACTGGCAAAGCCGTTCGCAGCATATATAGCCGCAGAAACTAAAAAATGGTCACAAAACCCGCATGAGTACCAGGAGCGGTTGAGACAGTACCTCGTTCGGGAAGCAGCCCATACCGCGTTCGGGAAAGATCACAATTTCGGCTCCATAAAGTCGTATGAAGACTTTAAGCGAAATGTTCCGGTAAGAGACTACGAAGAGCTGAAACCCTATATTGAAAAAGTTACGAAAGGCGAGCCGGACGTGTTGTGGAAAGGCAAACCCGCCTACTTCGCAAAAACTTCCGGCACAACATCCGGCACGAAATATATCCCGCTGTCGAAAGAATCCGTTCCCTATCACATCAACAGCGCACGCAACGCATTGTTGAGCTATGTACATGAAACGGGAAAAGCCGACTTTCTTGATGGTAATCTGATTTTTCTTTCCGGCAGTCCGGTGCTTGACGAGAAAGCAGGCATTAAAACCGGGCGACTTTCCGGTATTGTTAATCATCACGTTCCGGGATATTTGAGAACGAATCAAAAGCCGAGTTACGAAACCAATTGTATTGAAGACTGGGAGTTAAAGCTTGATACGATCATTGAAGAAACGCTTCATGCGAATATGACACTGATCTCAGGTATTCCGCCCTGGGTTCAAATGTACTTCGACCGTATCGAAGCCAGAACCGGCAAAAAAATAAAAGATGTGTTCCCAAACTTCTCCATGTTTGTGTATGGCGGAGTGAACTTTGAACCGTATCGCGCCAAACTGTTTGAATCGATTGGAAAGAAAATTGATTCTATCGAGACCTATCCTGCATCGGAAGGTTTTATCGCATACCAGGATTCGCAACATGAACAAGGGTTGCTGCTGTTGCTAAACCACGGGATATTTTTCGAGTTCATTCCTACAGATGAATATTTCAACGAAAGCCCAACTAGGCTGAGCATTGAGGAAGTTGAACTTGGAAAGAACTATGCGGTGATCATCAATAACAATGCAGGGCTCTGGGGTTATTCCATTGGCGACACGGTGAAATTTGTTTCCAAAAATCCGTATCGCATTCTGGTAACAGGCCGCATCAAGCATTTTATTTCAGCCTTTGGCGAGCATGTGATAGGTGAAGAGGTCGAGAAGGCGATGAAGTTCACCATGGAAAAATTCCCGGAAGCGGGGATTGTCGAATTCACCGTTGCTCCGCAGGTAACGCCATCTGAGGGCCTGCCTCATCACGAATGGTTTATTGAGTTTACAAAGATGCCTGTTGACTTGCGTGCATTTGAACTCGAACTGGATAACAATCTGCGGAAGCTCAATGTGTATTACGATGACCTGATCACCGGCAGCATTCTCCGTACACTTACCGTGAGCAGCCTGAAGAAAAATGCGTTCATCGATTACATGAAATCGCAGGGCAAATTGGGCGGTCAAAATAAAGTGCCGAGGCTTGCCAACGACCGCAAAATTGCAGACGCGCTAAACACTTTTAAGCTGTAAATTTTACTAGGTCGTTTTTTATTTCTGCTTGGTAGCGAGCACCATTTTGATTTTGTGCTCAGAGCCGATTTGCATAACATCCACCAAATCCTGAATGGTTAACGTACTGGCCGCGTGAAGTACCACGGTGGGTTCATCCAGGTTGGCGCAGGCTTTCATCAGGCCATCTTCCAGTTCAGCTTTTGATACCGGCCGCTTGTTGATGTAAAATTGTTTGTTTTCCGTGATCGTAAGAATAACCGGCTGCTTATTGAGCGACTGGCTGGCCTTCGACTGGGGCAGCAACACCTTGATCACATTCGGGTTGGTCACCGTTGAGATGATCAGGAAGAACAACAACAGGAAAAACATGATGTCGTTCAGGGAAGAGGTTGCTACCTCTGCGGCAAACTTGTGCTTACGGACAATCTTCATGATGCCGGGCTCATAATGTAGCGGATGAATTCAAGCGAATCGCGTTGTGCGCGCAAAGTGAAGTTCTGAATCATCTGGTTCAGGATGTGATATCCGGTATATGCCAATACGCCCACAACCAGTCCGGCTCCGGATGTAATCATCTTTTCATATAGTCCACCGGCAATGATACCGATGCTAATATTATCGGAAAGCGAGATTGTATAGAAAATGCGGATAATACCCGAGATAGTTCCAATAAACCCAAGCATCGGGGCAATCCCCGCAATGATACCCAGATAGCCTGTGCCTTTTTCCATTTCTCCAACTTCCACATTAGCAGTCGATTCCATCACGCCTTCGATTTCTTTCATCGGTCGGCCGATGTATTGCAGGCCTGACGCAAGAATTTTTCCGGTAGAGGATGTTTCCCGTTCGGCAAACATGGTGGCTGCCTTGATGTCGGAATCCCGGATCATCCGGGTTATGTTTTGAACGAGATCTTTTTGCTGCCGCGCCTTCTGACGAATGTACAACAGGCGTTCGATGAACAGGTACGTGGCAATGAACAGGAGAAGAATAATCGGGATCATCACCACACCACCCTTTAACAGGAGGTCGGCAATCGAAAGACCCTCAAAAGATTCAGGAGTCTCGGGTGTTATTTGTGCGAGGAATGCTATCATCAGGGAAATTTATGGTATTGTTTCGACATTTTAAAACCATCGGCAAGCCGCAAAGGCTTAACGCAAGAATCGCTCCATTGTTGTTTCGGCTGGTTGCTACAAATAAAAAACGCGTGCCTTTTGAGCACGCGTTCTGTAAAAGTCTTTTAGCTACGTTAGCGACCTGATTTCTTTTGCTGTTGTTGCTGTATTTGCCCTTCCTTGATAGCTTTAAGAACTTCCTGTGCCTGCTTATCATTTGGATCAAGGGCCAAAACCTTTTCAAAGGTTTCTTTTCCCTTGTTGAGATCGTTCTGATGAATTACGTAAAATGAGCCCATGTACTTGTATGCCATGATCAAGTCTTTTTTCGTAACCTTGTCAGGTGTCGCAGTGGCAATCTCCAAAACCTTTTCATAAAGAGGCTTAGCCAATAACTTTTCGGATGTCGGATCAAGATTTGATTTTACTCCCGCAGCTAGTGCCACAACAGCAGCGTTATTAGGATATTGTTCCACCAGTTTTGTGTAAACAGTATCGGCTTGCGCGTACTGTTCGGTATAAGTGTAACATCTCGCTAAGTTAAGCTGATCGTTTGGTGTCGGTTTGGGTTTGACAGTAAGTAGATATCTGTAAGCTTCTGCGGCTTCTTTATATTTCTTCTGTCTTATCAAAAGGTCAGCTTTGATTTGAGCTGCTTCCCAGCTTTTTGGATCCATTTGAATAGCCTTTTGCAACGTTGCAATTCCTTGCTCTTCCTTATGAATAGCGATGTAGAGTTTACCTAGATCCAGCAAATCCTTAATGGTTACATCAGCTGGTTTTTTTACCAAAAATTGTTCGTACACATTGGCAGATTCAACAGAGTCAGCAGACAACTTTGTTGCCTGAAGAGACTTTCCATAATAACGGTAAACAATCGGCTTCACGTTGTCTTTCTTGATCACATCTTTAAAGATCTCGTTCGCCTTGGTATACTCCCCCTTCATCACATAAATGAATGCCAGCCTGATTTTAATTTTTTCAGGGTCGCTGCTTAACTGACGGAATTTCTCTGCCGCAGCAACAGCTTTGTCAGCCTCTTTGCGCTGGTAATAGATATCAGCCAATTCATCGTATGCATAGGTGAATTCGGGATCAACGGATACTGCCTTCTCCAGATACTTTTGTGATTCGTCAGGGTTGGGACGGGAATAGATCAAACCGATTTTGTAATAGGGTTCGCCATTTTTCGGATCCATAGCAGCCGCATTTTCATACGCGCTTACGGCAGAGCCTGCCTGATTTTGAAGCAGGTAGGCATCGCCCAACAACGTTTCCACCTCTGCATCATCTTTAATGCCTTTAGCTTTCAGCAAAAGCGCAACGGCATCACCGGCAAATTTTGCGCTGGTCAGGTATGCTTCTGCAACGGCTTTCAGTACAGGCACCTTTTTGGATTTCGTCATCTCCAATGCTTTATCAAGATTTACCTTGGCATCAGCCGGACGATTCTGCAGCATGCTCAAATAGCCTTTACCAACGTAGTTGATGGCTTCTTTTGGATCTTTGGCAATGCCGGCATCGAATGATTTGGCGGCAGCATCAAGTTGATTGTTTTTGATTTGTGCATACCCGAGGTAGTAATACAGATTCGCTTCATCGGGATACTGCTTGATGGCTGCTTCGATTGGGGCCATCGCTTCTGCTGCGTGATCAACAGCAATGAGTCGTTTTGATTTTTTAATTTCTGCATCCTGACCGAAAGCAACGGTTGCTACCAGGACAAGCAAACTCAGCAGAAAAGGGGTCTTTAGGTTCATGGTTTAAAAGGTTCTGTACGCACTTCTATGATTCTGATTGGCATAGTAGCAGGAACTATGCCGGATTTCAACACGATGCGCTGGCCTTTTTCGCTGGCTACAAAAGCTGTAAACCCGCTGCCAAGGCCCATCCGCGCTTCCCTGCTTAAGATCTTAATTTGCCGTCTTAACGGATAAGACCGGTCTGCAATATACGCCTGATATGGCTGGAAATAATCGCCCTTGTTCGAGATTCCGATAACTTTTATTGAACTCATAAACCTATTTGCGGTAGAATCGTCCTGATCGCTGATCCAGCTAACGTCTATTAGGCCGAGTGCCTGCGGGTTTTTAGACACGTAATCGATTACCTGCGGATTTCCGTTTACTGCGTAGCAGTAGGAAGGAAGCGAGTCGATCTGTTGAACTGAATCGCGTAAGTACCGGATGATCCCCGAATTTGGGTGATCAAATACCACCACGACCGGGGTCGAAGGATACTTCTTGTCAAGCTCGTTCAGGTTATTCGTTCCTGAAAGAATTTTCTGCAAGTCAGCAATGCTGAAGTTAGTGTAGTTGCTGGCCGGATTAGAGATAACAGCAACGGCACCCTTCGCGAGCGGCTGTTCCTTGCACTCGTATTTCTGATTGGCGAGGTAGGCATTTTCTTCCGGGGTCAGGCTGCGCGTAACAATTGCAAGCCTTGCACTGTCCTGCAGCATGGCCTGGATCGCAGCTTCTTCACTGGTGTAAATTACGTTGATGTGTGCATTTGTATACGTTGCCTCGAACGTATCGATTTCTGCATCAATGAGTGGTTTCAGCGATTCATCCACGGCAATGGTAATAGTGCCATAGGTGGGTTGATCGAGAACGTTTCCTTTTTTGTCGCGCTCAGTACACGCGCTGGCGAACGCCAGAATAATCAGGCTATAAATAGCGGTCTTGATTTTCGCGGTCGCGAAAATATTTTTGGTAGTTACTAAAAGCTCTAAAAAGTCCATAGGCAATTAAAATTATTCCTAAAGGGATTTTATAAGCGAGGGTGAACGTTTGCTGCACGAGCAGAAAAATGCCCAGCGCTACATAAATAAAGGCCATGAGCATACTAAAATATTTCATGGCCTTTAGTGTTTATTGTTGGAATTAACCGGCTCGCTTAAGACTCGAGCTTGAAGTAAACCGGCAATACAAATTGTGATTTTACAGAACGTCCGTTTTGTTTACCGGGCTTCCACGGTGGCATGATTTTGATCAAACGAATAGCCTCGTTGTCAAGGTCGGCATTGATACCTTTCACGATTTCAATGTTGCTGATCGCGCCTTCCTTATCAACGATGAATTTCACGAACACCTTTCCTTCAACACCCATGCGTCTTGCGGAAGCAGGGTATTTCTGATTCTTGTTCAAAAACTTATACATCGCTGCTGCACCGCCCGGGAATTCTGCCTGTTGTTCAACGGCATAGAAGATTTTGTCGTCATCACTTTCTTCGGCAACTACAGGTGCCGGTTCTTCAAACACAACTTCTCCTGTTCCTTCCTGTGCAACGGCACCGGTTTCGTTTTCTTTGATTTCCTCGATAGTCGGCATCTCTTCCTCTTCCACAACCTCTTTTTCGGTTACTTTCGGAGGAAGGAATTTAATCACCGTTTTTACCGGAGGCGGGATACGCACATCCGGTGGAGGAGGCTGGGGCGTGATTGGAGGCGGCTGATCAAGTGATATGGTCGTCTCTCTTAACTTGGGCTGTTCAGCACTGCGCACGGATTCCAGCAACCTGGCAATGGCGGGTGCCGCCAGAACCAAAATCAATACGACAACTGTAATACCCAACGCTATTAAAACGTACTTCGAGTAATTCTTACGATTAATGTAAGCCCCGTATTCCTTATTTCTTTTCTCGAATACTATGTCGTCCCACGTTGTTTGGGGAAGTACAACTCCTTCTGTCTTCATAATTCTGATTCTTTTACGAGCTCCTTATCAACATCCGTTATTTCCACGAGTGCAAACCGCTGCATACTGCTGATGGACATTTCGTCCATGATATCAACCATGTTCTTATAACGGGCCTCATCCAATGATTTGATGAGTACAATGATCTTCGGGTTCTCTGCCTTTTTTTCCTGCAGCACTTTACGAATTCCGGTTGCTGAAAAATTGGTTACTTCAACTTTCGGGTCCGTAATGCCGATATACCAGTAAATCTTATCGTTTTCGCCTAACACGAGAGTTAGCACGTTTCTTTCATTAACCTCTGGCTGTTCATCGCCCTCCTTGGGTTTGTCAGGCATGTTTATTTGCATCGCCTGGGGCTTATTGAGCGTTGTGGTCATTACAAAGAAAGTAAGCAGGAGGAACGCAAGGTCCACCATAGGCGTCATGTCAATCCGGGTAGAGGATTTTTTAACGCGTACTTTACCGCCTTTCTTTTTACCACCGCCACCGCCACCACCTAATTCTGCCATATTATTTAGTAGTTAAAGTTTTAAGTCTTTTCAATTAATGGTCTTTCTTCGCCTGGTTGGCCAGCATGGCATCAAGGTCTGCGCCTTTTTCCATGTTGGTAATCAGGTTGAACTTGGTGATCTTATTACGATCCACAAGTGTGTTCACAACTTTGCGGATGGTTTTATAGTCAGCATCGCTGTCGCCCTTGATCGCAATTCGCACTTTGTTTTGACTTGCTGTACGGGCTCCGTTGATCCAGTCTACCAATTCATTGTGAGCTGAATCAACCGGAATTCCGGGTTGAGTAACCTCTTTGCGCTGCTCCGGAGTTAACGAAAGGAACTGTTTCAGATTCGCTACCGGAACGCCAACACTCGACATGATCGCAAAGGTTCTTTTCTCCTGCGGAGTAAACCTTACGCCATAGCGCTCTCCCATGATGTCCAGCAGCTCTGCGCGGGTAAATTGTCCGTCCACGTTGAAAAATACCCGGCCCTTAGGATCTACGGTCAGGGTAACAACATTGGTTTCGGGCATTTTCACCATTGCAACTGATGAAGGTGTATCCACAGCAATCGGCTCATCGGGGATGGCGGTCGCTGTAAGCATGAAGAAAGTCACCAGCAGAAAAGCCAGGTCCACCATGGGTGTCATGTCAATCGGAGGTGCACTTCTAAAGTTTGCCATAATCTAAATTGTTAAGAATTAAGCCGCTTTGTTTTGGGCTGTAAAATTCTGAATGATGCTAAAGCTTGTTTCATCAATCGCGTGAGTCAATCCGTCAATCGCGCTGGTGAAATAGTTATAGAAAATAATCGCTAATGCTGATGTACCGATACCCAGCGCAGTGTTAATCAACGCTTCAGAGATACCGTTTGCAAGACCCACTGAGTCAGGAGCACCCGCAGTTGCAAGCGCGGCAAACGCCTTGATCATACCCATTACCGTACCCAACAGACCCAACAGTGTCGCGATAGATACAATGGTCGCCAGGATTACGAGGTTTTTCTCGAGCATTGGCATTTCGAGCTGAGTTGTTTCTTCAATGTCCTTCTGGATCAATACAACTTTCTTGTCTGGCTCGATTGATGAGTTTTTAGCCAGATCGTTGTATTTTACTAAACCGGCTTTCACCACGTTAGCTACAGAACCTTTCTGCTTGTCGCACTCAGCAATTGCCTGTGTGATATTGTTGCTGGCAATCAGGTGCTTAATTTTTTGAACGAAGGTTTTCACATTGCCTCTTCCTTTCGCGCGGCCAATGGTGATAAGGCGCTCAATAGAGAACGTAATTACGATCATTAACATCGCAATCAGGATAGGTACAATGAAACCTCCTTTATATACGATACCGAAGTAGTTACCTTGCAACGGGTGGTTGGCCGGATCACCGCCCACAAAGTTGTCAGGGTTACCCAGCACAAACTTATAAAAGAGTATAGCGATGGTTACTTCTACCACAATGATGATGGCCGCGAAAAGCCCCGAGTTTGAATTTTTCATACAGTAGTTTTAATTGTTATAAAGTTTAGTTTTAAGTTTAATTGGAAAAGTATTCGATTTGCTAAGAATTATCAACAGATTTTTTTTGTCCTACTACCTGGTATTATTCAGAAGGGCTGGCTTTTAACTTTGGCAGTTAGCGCCTGATTTCTCCTAAATTTGTCTCGCAATAACCTCAAAGGTACATGAAAATTTCCCCGAAATCAGGGAAATTCCTCATAAAATATTACGAAACGGCAATAAAACAGAATTTTCTGGACATTCGAAAACGCACTTCATACTTTTTGGAAACGTTACACCGAACTTTAAACAATATCAACGATTTTTAACAAGTGAACCCTCACCCGTCTGGGAGTAGAAGCCAACAGGAAGAAAAAAGTCACAATTTGTTAATCTTATTTTTATTGGCTCGAAATGCCGTCTCTTCCTAACAAATGTTAAACCTACTGAAGCAATAAATTGAACACTTCGCAAAAGAAAATCGCCATTTTAGGTTCAACCGGCTCCATAGGTGTCCAGGCCCTTGACGTGATCGCCAGTCACCCCGAATTTCTTCAGGCCGAAGTGCTGACTGCCCACCACAATGCCGCTTTGTTAATTGAGCAGGCAAGAAGGTTCAACCCGAATGCGGTGGTAATCGCAAATGAAAACCTGTATGAACAGGTAAAGCAGGCACTGAAGGACACGGATATAAAAGTCTATGCCGGAGAGAATGCACTTTCGTCTGTTTTACAGATGGAGTCGATTGATCTGGTACTGACCGCATTGGTAGGTTATTCTGGCCTCAAGCCTACCATCAGCGCTATACAAGCCGGAAAATCCATCGCACTGGCAAACAAAGAAACGCTTGTGGTAGCCGGTGACCTGATCACGCGCCTCGCTCGGGAAAAGGGTGTTAACATCTACCCCGTAGATTCCGAACATTCGGCCATTTTCCAATGTCTGGTCGGGGAGTTCCATAATAAAATAGAAAAGATCATCCTCACGGCTTCGGGAGGGCCCTTTCGGGGAAAGAAGCGCGATGCCCTTGGTGGCGTAACCAAGGCTCAGGCCCTCAAGCATCCGAACTGGTCGATGGGCGCAAAGGTAACAATCGATTCAGCCACGCTGATGAACAAAGGCCTGGAAGTAATTGAAGCAAAGTGGCTTTTTGGATTAACAGTCGACCAAGTTGACGTTGTGGTGCATCCACAGTCTATAATCCACTCCATGATTCAATTTGAAGACGGTTCCATAAAAGCCCAGATGGGATTGCCTGACATGCGGCTGCCAATCCAGTTTGCGTTCAGCTACCCGGATCGTTATCCCTCAGCATTTCCGCGGTTTGATTTTGCCCAATACCCGAGCCTGACGTTCGAAAAACCCGATATGGAAACTTTTCGTAATCTTGCACTCGCTTTTGAGGCACTTAAAAAGGCCGGAAATATGCCCTGTGTGTTAAACGCAGCGAACGAAATTGCTGTTGAAGCGTTTTTAAAAGACAAGATCGGGTTTTTAAAAATGCCTGACGTTGTGGAAGAATGTATGGCGAAAATGCATTTTGTACCCAACCCTACACTGGAAGATTACGTGAATACCGATAAAGAAACCCGGATTAAAGCATACGAATTAATTAACTGATGGAAGGATTTATTATGACGGCCCAGCTTCTGCTGAGCCTTTCTATTTTGATTGCTGTACACGAGTGGGGTCATTTTATCGCGGCCCGCATGTTTGATATACGTGTTGAAAAATTTTACCTGTTCTTCGATTTCCTTTTCCCGCTGGCGAATGTGGCCAACTTCTCGCTTATCAAATACAAAAAGGGCGACACGGAATTCGGAGTGGGTTGGTTTCCGCTTGGCGGCTACGTGAAGATTGCCGGCATGGTGGATGAGAGCATGGACAAAGAGCAGATGAAAACTGCGCCTCAGCCCTGGGAGTTTCGTTCGAAGCCGGCCTGGCAGCGTTTGATCGTGATGCTGGGTGGCATCATTGTGAATGTGATTGTCGGCATCATCATTTTTATTTGCCTGACCTATTTTGTTGGCGATACGTACATCCCAACCAAATATGTAAACACGCATGGCGGTATTGAAGCCCGCGAACTCGGCCGTAAAATCGGGTTACAAACCGGTGATAAGATTATCGCTATAAACGGAAAGTCGTTCGATGACTTCTCGGAAGTTTCGCAACCCGATGCATTACTCGCACAGGACTCTTATTATACGGTTGAGCGCAATGGCGAACAGGTTAAGGTTGCAATTCCGTCTGACTTCATCGAAAACTTTAATTCGAAAGATGCTTCACTGAATTTTATCGGGCCCCGCATTGAACCGGTGGTTGGTAAAATCGAGGAGAAGTTCAAGGCCTATGATTCTGTCAAACATGAATCCGTGGGGAATGAAATGCAGACCATTGCCGGTCAGATTGGCCTTCAACCGGGCGATCGCGTGATTGAAGTAAACGGTCATCCGATTCAATTCCAGGATGAAGTTTTAAAAGCTGTTCGTGATAAGAAACGTGATTCTATTTCCATCAAGATCAAACGCGGTGAAGAAGTTCTGGCATTCAACAAAGATTTCAGGAATCACTACATGATCGGATATCTGCCGAAAGGCATTGATGAAAAGGAGCTGTCAGTAGTGAAATATAGCTTCGGACAATCGCTTGGACTCGGTGCAGGACGTGCCTTCGGAGTGATTGTGACTCAGCTGAAGGCTTTCAAGAAAATTTTCTCCGGACAGATATCACTGAAGAATTCACTTTCCGGGCCCATTGGTATCGCCAAAGCGTATGGCGGCAACTGGGATTGGGTTCGGTTCTGGAGCATGACAGGCTTGTTATCAATGGTGTTGGCGTTTATGAACCTGTTGCCGATTCCTGCACTGGATGGCGGATATGTGATGTTCCTGTTGTACGAAATGATTACCGGCCGTGAGCCATCGGAGAAATTCTTTGAAACATCGCTGAAGATCGGTTTCGCGATTCTGATTGTGCTGATGGTGTTTGTCTTCTATAACGATATCGCAAAACTCTTTCATTAAGAGATGGAGTTGTACTTACTAAAAAGCCCTGTTAATCAGGGCTTTTTTTTTGATGAATAAAGCTATTGGAATCCCCAATTGTCAATCGGCATCATTGTGCAGAATTTCAAATTCGACTCTGCGGTTCAGCCGCTTATCTTCCTCTGTCTTTTCTTCCACTAAAGGCTTCTCGCTTCCATAGCCGTGTGCGTTAATCCGATCGGCATCGATCTTAAACTGTTCAACCAGATAAGCTTTGATGGCATCGGCACGCGCCTGCGACAATCTGTGATTCGAATCTTTGTTTCCCTGCGAATCGGTATGGCCGGAAATATTCAAACTGTACTTCGGGTGATCAATCAAAAAGTTTGCAATCCGGTCAAGGTCCTGATGCATTGCTTCCAGAATATCAGATTTGCCATTTTCAAACTCCAGCGACTTGAATGCAAGCTTAGGCTCGATCTTTTCAACTGTGCGGTCGAGCTGCATATCTCCATCCAGAAAAAATATTTCTTCGATCCTGAAAAAATCATCACCCTGAATGATCAGTAAATACTTTCTCTTGTTGATCAGACTGAAATCGTAGCTGCCGTCTGGCCGGAGAAATTTGGGTGCAACTTCAATACCCTCTTCGAGGTCAATAATAGAAACGATACCCTTCATCGGATTTCCCGTGGCAGCGTCTTTTAACGTTCCCTTCAAGGTTATAACAGCTTCCGGATGAGCTTCCATCGGCACCGGGAAAGAGTGCAAATCAAGATCGTTTGGATCACTTTCTGAACGCGCATAGTAGATCTCTTCTGATTCGGAGTCGATGGTGAAGTAATATTCGCTGCCCTCGCCATTCACCAGCGGACCAATGTTCTTCGGTTCTTCCCACATGCTGCCATGCAGATACGATTTGTAAATATCGAAGTTGCCGAATGTCAGGGGCTGACCGTTCGAACTGAAGTATAGCACGTTAAACTTATGATGGAAGAATGGGCTCACATCGTTGTTGCGTGTGTTAATGATCGGCCCAATGTTCTTTGCAGGTTGCCAGTTGCCCTGCGCATCTTTTATGGAATAGTAAATGTCTGCAAGGCCAAAGCCCCCCAGCCGATCGGACGTAAAGAATATCGTATCTCCGGAATGCGACAACGAAGGATGTGAATCCCACGCAGTGGAGTTAATGCTTTTGCCGAGGTTACGCACATTTCCCCAGCCTTTTTCTCCCAGGTTCTCTGCAACAAAAATATCGCAACTGCCATACGAATCGGGCGAATTACAACGTGCGAAATACAAATACTTGCCATCCTGGCTCAGGGATGCCGAGCCTTCGTTATAGCTGGTGTTGATGTTTTTAAATTCTTTTGCGTCAAGCCAAACACCCATATCGCGAACGCTGTAAAATAAATCTTCATCATACGTGCGATCGAAAGAGACATTGTGTGCATTCCGCTTCGAAGAAAACAGCAGCAAGGTGTCCACGTTTCCGATGGTAGGGGCGTAATCGGCTTTCAAAGAGTTAATCGTTTGCCCCATATTAATGAGTACGCCCTGAGGCGGCCTGAGGGTATCGATTTCTTTGCGGTATTCAACGAGATCATAATATTGTTTTAACGGAACGTAATAATCTCTCTCATTGCGGATAAGTGTATCATACTCGTACTGAACACTTTTTCCGTCAACGTCTTCGCGATGATGTTTCAATACCAGCTTATACAACAAAATACTTTCACCGGCCGGGCCAAATTTTTGAGACAGCTTGGCGAGCTGCCAGAGCATCAGCGTATTCTTAGAAAAATTTTCAATGCCAAAGCTGGCTACATATTTTCTCAGGTCGCGGTACTGTTCACGATCAGCATACGAAGCTTCCAGTTGCCGCAAATAGTTATACTGTTTCTGATCTCGGTAAAATGGAATTTTATTCACGTTCGGAAACGTAAAGATGTCAGACTGACTAAAAGTTGTCAGGCTATCATTTACTGACACTACACCACCCTTTTTAAATTTTTTATCAGGCTTTTGTGCGACAACATTCACGCACACAAAGACGAAAACAACGACTAAACAGGCAAAAAAATGGCTTTTCAACACAAAACGGGTTCGTAAAAAATATGTGTGAATTAAAGTTGAGACAATTTCACTTCTTTTACAACCTGCCGGTTAGCGGGCAGGGTTGTTCTGGCACCAGTATTGTCCGGTTAGGCTACCAATAAGTTTTAACGTTAAATTAGCTCCCTAGCGTGCCATTATGGCATTTTTCTATGTTTAAATCGCAACCGCTTTATATGGCCAGAGAAGAAGCCGATGACCTGATTCAGATGATCAACCCTGAACAGGACAGCGATCTGAAGGCAGAAGACCTGCCGGAAGAACTTTCTATTCTGCCAATAAAAAATACTGTGCTGTTTCCCGGAGTGGTTATTCCTATTACCGTAGGCCGGCAAAAATCAATTCGTCTTGTCAAGAAGGCTTATCAGGGTAATCGCATCATTGGTGTGGTAGCACAAAAGAATGCATCGGAAGAACCGGGCATTGAAGACTTATATAAAACCGGAACGGTAGCCCGCATCATTAAAATGCTGGTGCTTCCCGATGGTAATACAACTATCATCATCCAGGGAAAGAACCGCTTCTCTATTACTGAATTTGTTCAGGAGGAACCTTACTTAACAGCGCGCATTAATTTACTCGTTGATCCGCCATTCGATCTGAAGAGTAAAGAATCAAAAGCGCTGTCGCAGTCGTTGCGCGATGCAGCTTCTAAAATTTTACGGTTGAATCCGGAAATTCCGCAGGAAGCACATGTGGCGCTTGATAATATTCAAAGCATGCAATTCCTCGTGCACTTCCTGTCCTCAAACTTGAACGTGGAGGTAGCCGAGAAGCAGAAAATCCTGGAAACAGAAAACATCAGCGAGCGCGGTACTTTGTTGCTTCAGTACATGCTGAAGGAGGTGCAGATGCTTGAGATCAAAAGCGAGATTCAGAAGAAAGTACATACCGACATTGATCAGCAGCAGCGTGACTACTTTTTGCGTCAGCAAATTCGGGTGTTGCAGGACGAGCTTGGATACGATACACCTGATAAAGAAGTAGAACAACTTCGCAAGCGTGGCGAGCAGAAGAAATGGTCGAAAGAAACTGCAGCCCACTTTAATAAGGAGCTTGATAAACTGATGCGTGTTAATCCCGCGTCAGCGGAATATCCTGTAGCGATGAATTATGTCGAGTTCATGCTCGATCTTCCGTGGAATGAATTTACGGAAGACAACTTCGATCTGCAGAATGCCAAACGTGTGCTCGATAAGGATCATTTCGGTTTAACGAAGGTGAAGACGCGCATTCTGGAATACCTCGCAGTGCTGAAACTGAAGCAGGACATGAAGGGTCCGATCCTGTGCCTGTATGGTCCTCCGGGTGTTGGTAAAACATCGTTAGGCCGTTCCATTGCCAAGGCACTGAATCGCAAATACGTACGCATGTCGCTGGGTGGTGTTCATGATGAAGCGGAAATCCGCGGCCATCGCAAAACGTATGTGGGAGCAATGCCTGGAAAAATCCTCCAGAATATTAAGAAGACACAGTCGTCAAATCCGGTTTTCATTCTTGACGAGATTGATAAGGTCCGTTCCGACTTCCGCGGTGATCCGTCATCGGCTTTACTGGAAGTGTTAGACCCGGAACAAAACAGCACGTTTGGCGACAACTTTCTGGAAGTAGAGTACGATCTGTCTAAGATTCTGTTTATAGCCACTGCGAACTCACTTGATACCATTCATCCTGCATTGCGCGATCGCATGGAAATCATCGAGATCAGCGGATACACGCAGGAAGAAAAAATCGAAATTGCCGTCCGGCACCTTGTTCCGAAACAATTGAAAGAACACGGATTGAAAACTTCGGACGTAAAGTTTTCGAAAAAGGCGATCGCCAAGATTATCGAAAGTTATACCCGTGAGTCGGGTGTTAGGAGCCTGGAGCGAAAAATCGGAACTGTGGTTCGTAACATAGCTAAATCGCTGGCAATGGAAGAACCGTACGAAAAGGAAATCACGGAAGAAACTGTACGCAAAGTGCTGGGAGCAGAAGTATTTGATGAGGAGCTGTACCAAGGCAATGATGTTGCGGGTGTTGTAACCGGCCTGGCGTGGACACAGGTTGGTGGTGAGATCTTATTTGTTGAGTCGAGCCTTAACAAAGGCAAAGGAAATCTTACCATCTCCGGTCAACTTGGTGACGTGATGAAAGAATCTGCGGTAGCCGCATTATCGTACCTGAAAGCCAATGCGGAAGAGCTTGGTATTGATCATCGTGTTTTTCAGCAATATGATTTGCACATCCACGTACCGGCAGGTGCTGTCCCAAAAGACGGACCCTCTGCGGGGATAACGATGCTTACTTCACTGGCATCCATTTATACGCAAAGAAAAGTTAAATCGAAGCTGGCGATGACAGGTGAGATCACGCTTCGCGGGAAAGTATTGCCTGTAGGCGGAATCAAAGAAAAAATTCTGGCAGCGAAGAGAAGCGGAATTAAGGAAATTATCCTCAGTAAGAAGAACCAGCGCGACATCGAAGAGATCGAGCCGCACTATATTAAAGGACTCACGTTCTATTATGTGGAATCTGTCGGGGAGGTGCTGAAGATCGCGTTGCTGAAAGATCGCGTTAAAAATCCTGTGACATTCACACTTACCGATGTGCGGCAGCCGTTGCTTAACTAATTGCCTCTGAGGCGTAATTAGCCGATATTGCAGCGTGCGCAAACTTTACCTGATACTGCCGGGGATCATCATATCCTTTCAATGCCTTGCGCAGTTTGGCGGTCAGCATTCGTATGAGTTTTTGAACGTTCCTTCCAGCGCGCGCATGGCGGGGCTGGGTGCGGTAAACGTTTCGCTCACAGACCGCGATGTAAACTTCTTTTTTTCAAACCCGGCACTGGTAACTGACTCCCTCGCGGGATTTGCATCTGCCGGATACACGTTTTATGTAGGTGATATCGGTCAGGCGGTGTTTGCATATGCACACGACTTCAAATCTGTTGGAACGATTTCATTCGGTGTTCAGCATTTAGGCTATGGTGAAATTCAGGGATATGATGCAACGGGTTCCGAGACGGGCTCATTCAACTCGGGTGAGACTGCATTGGTGGTTTCCAAAAGTCATACGATAGGCGTGTTCACCCTTGGCGTCAACCTTAAGGGAGTTTTTTCTTCCCTTGCGGGTTATCGGTCGAGCGCTGCGCTTTTGGATATAGGCGGTACATTCCGCCATCCGCGCCACGACCTGACCGTTGGATTGGTGATGAAAAATATTGGCTTTGTGCTTTCAGATTATTCCGAATCAGGCAAAACTAAAATTCCGTTTGATGTTCAGGCGGGCGTAACGTTCAAGCCGCAGCATATGCCGCTGCGAATTTCCATGACAGCTTACAACCTAGTGAATCCGGGAGATGCGTACGATGATCCGAATGAAGAAGACGATGATGTCGGGACCATCAGTAAAGTGATGCAACACATTAACTTCGGAGCGGAGATTTTATTCCACAAAAATGTAAATGTGCTGATCGGCTACAACGTTTTGAAACAAACGGAGCTTAAAACCGAAAATCATGGCAGTGGCATTACCTTTGGAGCATCGTTTAAAATTAAAGCGTTCGATATTGCGATCAGCCGGACCGGATACAACGTCAGCCAGGCTTCGTACGGTTTTACGGTCGCGGCCGATCTGAACAAAATGATATTTAAAAAGAAAACATTATGATAGAAGGAGGGTATCTGACGCCTCAACAAATTGTTGCCGAACTTGATAAGTACATTGTCGGGCAGCATGAAGCCAAACGAAATGTGGCCATCGCATTGCGCAACCGCTGGAGAAGAATGAATGTGAAGTCTGAGATGCGCGATGAAATCATTCCCAACAATATTTTAATGATTGGGGCCACAGGCGTGGGCAAGACCGAAATCGCACGCAGGCTTGCTAAAATTGCCGATGCACCTTTTGTAAAGGTTGAGGCTTCGAAGTTTACAGAAGTCGGGTATGTGGGTCGTGACGTGGAGAGTATGGTTCGTGATCTCGTTGAGCAATCCGTGAACATGGTGAAGGCACGTAAGAAAGAAGAAGTGAAAGAACGGGCGGCACAGATTGTTGAAGATATGATTCTCGATGCATTGATACCGCCCATGCGTCAGCCGGCAAAAACCGGATTTGTGAATCCTCAGCAGGAACAGGAAAATCAGCAGGCGCCAACCAGCGATGTGGAACTTAATGAACGCACACGGTTGCTGTTTCGCGAGAAGCTTAAGAACGGAGAGCTCGAGGAAAGAAAAATCGACATCCACATCAAGCCGTCCGGCAATTCAAACATTGGCATGATCGGTGCAGGCATGATGGACGAAGTTTCGATGATGAACCTGCAGGAAATGATCGGAGGCATGATGCCCAAGAAACCCAAGAAACGCAAAGTTACCGTTCGCGAGGCTCGAGCTATTTTGCTGGAAGAGGAAGCTTCGAAGCTCATCGACATGGATGAAGTAAAGGAGATCGCCATCCGCAAAGCGGAAGATGCAGGAATTATTTTTATTGACGAGATCGACAAGATTGCATCCGGTTCGAGAAAGGGTGGTGGCGGCCCTGACGTAAGCCGTGAAGGTGTGCAGCGCGATTTGCTGCCCATTGTTGAAGGCAGTACGGTAAACACGAAACATGGCGTGATTAAAACCGATCACGTGTTGTTTGTGGCAGCAGGTGCATTTCATATCAGTAAGCCGTCTGACTTGATCCCTGAGTTGCAAGGCCGATTCCCGATTCGTGTGGAGTTGAGCAATTTAACACACGAAGATTTTGTGCGCATCCTAAAGGAGCCCAAGAATGCATTGACGCGCCAGTATCAGGCGTTGTTCGAAGCGGAAGGTGTTTCGGTAGAGTTTACAGATGATGCCATTCACGAAATTGCCCAGACAGCGTTCGCGATTAATGCGGAAGTTGAGAATATTGGTGCCCGCAGACTGCACACCGTGATGAGCAAGTTATTGAATGAATTTTTGTTTGATGTGCCGGATAAGATCGGGGCGAATGCAAAAATCGCGATCAATGCGGATATGGTCAGGCAAAAGCTCAGCGGCCTCGTTAAAAACAAAGACCTTAGCGAATACATTCTTTAATGACCAAGCGGGCCGGCATTTTATTTTTTTTGTTACTGCTGAGCTTCGCGTGCTTTTCGCAATACAACAAGGCAGCCCGTCAGCGGAGGGATTCAATCCGTGCAATTTATATCGAAGAATTTCCGGACGATTTTTCGGTGTGGCCGTTGCTGAAGTACCGGGCCTTGTCGTTTAGTATTTCTGATAAGAATCAAAAAAAACCTGCCGTTGTTTTCAATCCAAATAACGATTTCAAACTTGGTGCAGGGTTCTATCTCTTTGAACTGAGTTTTGAAGTCTCCATCTCTGTTCCGATTGCGGTTCGTGACAAATCAATTTATGGCGAATCGAAGGCTACGGACCTTCAGATCAACATGCTAACCAAATCGTTCGGGCTCGATTTATACTATCAGAAGTATTCCGGATTTTATAAGGATGACGAAGGCATCAAAATTCCTCCCGGGATATCCTATCCCTTGCGGCCCGATATTGTAACGCGCAACCTGGGTGGTTCGGCATTTTATGTTTGGAACAATGGCAAGTTTTCAATCCGGTCATCGTACAACTATGCTGATCGCCAGAAAAAAAGTGCCGGATCGTTTATCCTTTACGGTACAATCAATTCATTCAGCCTGTCGGCCGATTCCGCTATCCTTTCATCCGACAAACAAACCGAGTTCGGCAGCTACACCAATTTTTCTCATTTGCGATACACAACATTCAGTCTCGCTCCCGGCTATTCCTACAACCTGGTTCTGAAGCGGGTATTCTTTAACGGAACGTTTGCAATCGGCCCTGCCCATCACTGGGTCTATTACCGGCCGGAAAATGGCCGTGGTCACTACGATGTAATTTTCAATAGTAGTTATACACTACGTTTGGCTACCGGCTACAGCGGGCACAGGTTTTTCACTGGTGCCGGGATTGTTGTTCAATCGCGCGTGCTGAAATTCCAGGATATCCGTTTCGAGAATTCAACCAGTGTTTTCAGATTACTGGTAGGATATCGCTTTCGCGAAAAAGGTTTTATGAAGAAACGCTTCTTTGATTTCTTTAATCGCGGCTAATCCTTTTTCTTTTTCGGATAGTCAAAGAAAACTACAGATGCTTTTTTTGCGTTGGCTTCATCCCACGATGAAATGTTCAGCGAGCAAGCTACCACACCACAGGTGGGAATGTTGTCGATGCCGGCATTTGCAATCAGGTTAACAAAATCAGTCAGGCCCGGATTGTGCCCAAAAATCCAGACAACGTTATGCTTATTGTCAAGTGCCTGAACCGTGCTTAGGATCTGGGCGTCATCGGCATGATACAGGTTACGATTGGTTTTGATTTTGCTTTGCGGATAGCCGATTTGTTCCGCAAGGATGGTACACGTGGTGAATGCCCGCTCAGCCGGGCTTGAAAGCAAAAGATCCGGAACAACCTCACGATGATGCAGTCGTTTCCCCATTTTTGGAGCATCGTGTTTGCCGCGCTTATTCAACGGCCGGTCGAAGTCGGCCAGCGAAGGGTCGTCCCAACTCGACTTTGCATGGCGGATAACATAGAGCGTCTTCATGTATCCAATGTAATACGAACGCATAAGAAATACTATATTGCCGATCATGGCAAAACGGAAAAAGGTCTTCAAACGCTTCCGCAGAAAGGTCCGGTATAACCTGATCTATGCGTTGCTGCGTACGATGATCTTTGTTTCCAACCTGATGCCCCGCGTGCTCTGGCTAAAAATATGCGGAGGGCTGGGCAGGTTCTCATCCCTCTTTACTTCGAATTCCAAAAAACGGGTAAAAGAACATCTGACCATGGTGTACTCCGCAGAAAAGACGCCCGCAGAAATAGATCAACTTTCGCGGAGAGTTTTTGAGATGCTGGGAAAGAATGCAGGTGACGTGATCAGGGGTTTCAGAATCATGAAATTATCTGACTTTGAAAAATTCCGGGTAATTCACGGGGCGGAGTACATTGAGGAAGCATATAAAAAAGGTAAAGGTTTGATTTTGCTGACCGGCCATTTGGGTGCTTTTGAGTTTACAGCAACCGAACTTTCATTCAGAGGATATAAACCGCTTATTGTAGGTACACGCATGAAGGATGAAAAGCTTAACGAGTTGCTCGCACGCCAGCGGAGTAAACTGGGTGCAACGGCCGTTGAGCGTGGCAAGGATACCGTTAAACTTGTTAAGACATTAAAATCAGGAGGTACCGTGCTTATTCTAATCGATCAGGATACGAAAGTGAAAAGCAGGTTTGTGAACTTTTTGGGGCGACCATGCGCGACACCGATCGGAGCTACGTTAATGGCACTAAAAACAGGTGCAGCAATTGTTCCGATGTTTACGCACTTGCGGGAAGACTACAAGCTTGAGATTAATTGCTACCCGCAAATCGAGATGACCTTCACGGGTGACGAAGAGGCCGATCTGATTATCAACACTCAAAAGTTGAACGATGCAACTGAACGTGAAATCCGCAAGTATCCGGAGCAATGGGTGTGGATGCACGAACGCTGGAAAACCAAACCTGGCGAAGAGATCCGTTAACGCCTGTTACTTCTTAAAAATGAAGTAGACAGCCAGCACCAGGAATACGAAGCCAATCAGGTGATTGACGCGGAATGTTTCGTTCTTAAAGAACACCAGCGAAAAAATTACAAAAACCGTCAGTGTAATTACCTCCTGGATTACTTTTAACTGAACCAGCGAGAAGGGTCCTCCATATTCTGAATAACCGATTCTGTTGGCGGGAACTTGCAAAGCATATTCGAATAACGCAATTCCCCAGCTGATGAAGATAACCGCAACCAAACCCAGGTTTTGACTCCAGCTCATCTCCTTGAATTTGAGATGGCCGTACCACGCAAAGGTCATGAAGGTGTTGGAGAGAATTAATAAGACAACGGTAGTCAGTGCTTTCATACCGCTAAGGTACGCGAAGTGCACTAACTACCGAAGCGTTCCTTATTCGGTCTGCTGCCGCTCTTCAAATTTTATTACCTGATTATTAACAGCCGGCAATGTTCGCAGGTAAGCGTAAATAGCTTTCAGATCGTATTCGTCCATGTGCGTGTAACCGGGCCATGGCATAATGGTTTTAAACTCTTTCGGCCCGACTTTATGCGCCACATACGCTGAATCGCTGAAGGATTTAAAACGGGATACAAAATACTCCTCCGTCCAGTTGCCGATACCCGTTGCCTTATCCGGTGTAATGTTTGCCGAACGCAGCACAGTTCCGTCAGGAAGATTGAATTCAAATCCACCGGCAGCAAACTTCCCTTCGATGGGTGTGCCTTTATCCATCGGTGTGTGGCAATCGCTGCAACTCGCCATGGTAAACAAATATTTTCCGTAGGGAATAAGTTCTTCTTGGGAGGGAATGCTGCTAAAAGTGGCCTCTGTCGGCATGGTGTTGATCAGGATGCTTACCGGGAACATGGGCTCTGAAGCCGGGATTTTATTCTCGATCGGTTTTAATGTTCGGATGTACGCGATGATGGAGTAAATATCTTCTTTATCCATCTTACCGAAGTTGAGATAGGGCATTACCGGAAATAGCGCGTGGCCGTCTTTTGAAACACCGGTTGTGATGGCGCGGAACAACTCACCGTCAGTCCAGTTGCCAATGGCCGCAGGCGTAATGTTGGCTGCATAGAAATCTCCCGGGAAGCCAAGTTCTTTGCTGAACTTTTCACCGCCTTTTCCTTCCGTGCCGGGAATCAAGGGTCCCCCGAAAACGGTAAAGTCGCGCGTGGAATGACAGTCGATACACATCGCAACATTATTGGCCAGATACTTACCGCGGTCGATGCGTTCGGCAGTATAATCGATTTTTAAGTCGGATGCGTCTGAAACATTAGCAGCAGGCAAGGCTGTTTTTACGTATCCGATAACACCGGTGATGGCGACAATAATGACCGTGAGCACGATCAGCGTGATCTTGAGAACTTTTTTCATACAAGGGGTTTATTCGAAAATGACAGTTTACGGTTCGTACGCAGCAAAGTTGCGTTTGAACTGTAGTTTAAATCGAGTTTAAACAGAAAACGTTTGTGAAAGCATTTTCCGTTAATAAAAGCAACGTCAATGCTGACAACAACTTACTTCACCAATTTCTTATACTTGATCCGGTGCGGCTGATCATCACCTAACCGCTTGCGTTTATTCTCTTCGTATTCACTGAATGTTCCTTCGAACCAAAACACTTGTGAATCACCTTCAAACGCAAGGATGTGTGTACACACCCGATCCAGGAACCAGCGGTCGTGTGAAATGATCACGGCACAACCTGCAAAGTTTTCAAGACCTTCTTCCAGCGCGCGAAGTGTGTTCACGTCCAGATCGTTGGTAGGTTCATCCAGCAACAACAGGTTGCCGCCTTGTTTAAGTGCGATGGCGAGGTGAGCGCGGTTGCGCATACCACCCGACAGTTCTTTTACTTTTTTCTGCTGATCGGTTCCGTTAAAGTTGAATTTGCTTACGTATGCACGCGAGTTCATCTCCTTGCCCCCGATGCTGATAAGTTCATTACCTCCGGTGATCGCCTGCCAAACGGTATCATCCGGCTTCAGGTCGTCATGTTCCTGATCAACGTATGCAATCTGTACAGTCTCGCCAACTTCAAATGTACCGGCATCCGGCTTTTCCTTTCCGGTGATCATTTTGAAGAGTGTGGTTTTACCCGCACCGTTCGGTCCGATAATTCCCACGATGCCGGCAGGCGGGAGACGGAAGTTCAGGTTTTCATACAGAAGTTTATCGCCATACGCTTTGGCAACGCCATTGGCTTCAATAACCTTATTACCTAAACGCGGTCCGGGCGGGATGTACAACTCGAGCTTTTCTTCTTTCTCCCTTCCTTCCTGTCCTAACAGCTTTTCATACGCAGTTAAGCGGGCTTTACCTTTTGCATGCCGCCCTTTCGGACTCATGCGCACCCATTCAAGTTCGCGCTCAAGTGCTTTTTGTCTTTTCGATTCCGTTTTTTCCTCCTGGATCAAACGCTTTTGTTTTTGATCGAGCCAGGATGAGTAATTTCCTTTCCACGGAATGCCTTCTCCGCGATCAAGCTCAAGAATCCATCCGGCCACGTTATCCAGGAAGTAACGATCGTGCGTTACCGCGATAACGGTTCCTTTGTATTGTTTTAAATGTTGTTCGAGCCAGTTCACCGATTCGGCATCGAGGTGGTTGGTAGGTTCATCAAGCAATAAAACATCGGGTTCCTGCAACAGCAGGCGGCACAACGCAACGCGTCTTTTTTCACCACCGGATAAGTATTCAATCTTTGCATCGGATGGCGGACAACGCAATGCATCCATGGCGCGTTCAAGTTTGTTATCGAGTTCCCAGGCATTTACGGCATCAAGCTTTTCCTGAATCTCACCTTGCTTCGCAATCATTTTATCCATGGCATCCGGGGTGAGGTCCGGGTCGGCAAACTTTTCGTTGATCGCTTCAAATTCTTTCAGAAGCTTTACCACATCGGCAACACCTTCTTCCACAATTTCCTTAACGGTTTTGGTTTTATCGAGCTGCGGTTCCTGTTCCAGCAGGCCAACTGAAAAACTGAGGTCGGATACCACCTCGCCCTGGAACTCTTTATCGATGCCCGCGATGATGCGCAGGAGGGACGATTTACCCGATCCGTTCAACCCCAGCACGCCAATTTTAGCCCCGTAGAAGAACGAGAGGTAGATATTTTTGAGAACCTGTTTTTGGGGCGGGTAAATCTTGTTCACCCCCGTCATCGAGAAAATTATTTTTTCGTCAGCCATTGTGCGATTGTTCGAGTTGAGCCTGCCAACCGGTCAGGGAGGGCAAATATGGCGTTTTTACCCGACAGTCCATAGATATTCGGTCACCCTGTTCGGTTACTTTTTCCGCCATTTGGCAATGGACGGGCTAGCCCAGTCTTTACCCATCCCGGGTATTGACTATGGTGTAATTAATTCTATTTTTGCGGGAAATTGAAAAGGGAGATTTAACTATGTACTGGACACTCGAACTTGCCTCTTACCTTGAAGACGCGCCCTGGCCGGCTACGAAAGACGAATTAATCGATTACTCAATCCGTTCCGGTGCACCGTTGGAAGTGGTGGAGAACCTGCAGGAACTTGAGGATGACGGACAACCCTACGAGAGCATTGAAGAGATTTGGCCGGATTATCCGACCAAAGAAGACTTCTTCTTTAACGAAGACGAATACTAGACATTACGCAGACGTTAGCCGTAAGTCTTTAGCCAAAAAACTTAGCGATAAGAAATGACTGAGTCCCGCATGCGCGGGACTTTTTATTTGCGGGCATCGAGCAATGCCTTCGCTACAATCAAATCTTCGGGAGTAGTGATCTTGATGTTTTCGTAGCTGCCTTCGAACAACGAGATTGTGTGGCCCGAACGTTCAGCAACGCTGGCATCATCCGTCAGGCCCGGATCATCCTTGATCAGGTAGGCTTTCTTAATTAACGCAACATCGAAGGTTTGAGGAGTTTGAATGAGCCTGAACTTCGACCGATCAACAGCCTTCGTGTTATCCTGATCCGTCATGCGGATAGATTCTTTCAAACGAACAGCCGCAACTGCACTCTTATGAACAGCCGCCAGCCTGTATGACGCTCCGATAATATCTTCACTCACAAGAGGACGAACGCCATCGTGAATCGCCACCAATCCATCACCCTGAATTTTATCGAGGCCATTTTTGACTGATTGAAATCGTGTGTCGCCACCTTTTTGCAGAACTACGGGTTTACTAAAGTTGTGTTTTGCGCAAAGCGTTTGCCAAGTCTGAAAGTCATCTTCCGGTAAAACGAGAATGATGGTGATGTCTTTTGAATAACGCACAAAAGCGTTAATCGTATGCATCAAAATCGGCAGACCGTTCAGTTCCAGGAACTGTTTTGGCAGCGCGCTTTTAATGCGGGTTCCCTTGCCGCCCGCAACGATAATGGCATATTCTTTCGAATGCATATTTTTACGAAAATACGATTTCTATGATCAGGTTCATTTTGCTGGCCTTCAATGTGGCTGCAGTAACGTTTTTGATCTACACAATTTTTGAGGTAGTGCGCAAGCCGCTGGCGAAACAAAAAAAGGCCGTGATAATCACGGCCGGTATTATTTTGCTGATTGTTCCGTTTGCCTTTTTTATCCGGATCATTCCGCCCAATCTGTTGTACTTTTTGTTGTACCCGGTGGCTGTTTCATTTTTTGTCTACCTGATCTGGGTAGAGAAACGTTAACCGGATTTAGCCATTAAAGAATCAGCATCGCGTCACCGTAGGTGAGGAACTTGTACTTTTCCTTCTTCGCAACTTTGTATGCTTCCATCACAAAATCAAATCCGCCAAATGCAGCTGCCATCATCAATAAAGTCGATTCAGGCATGTGGAAGTTGGTGACCATCGCGTTGCAAATCTTGAAATCGTAAGGCGGGAAAATAAATTTATCTGTCCAGCCTTCTTTTACTTTCAACCGGTTGCCGGCTGACACAGAAGATTCAAGCGCACGCATGGAGGTCGTACCGATTGCACACACACGATTCTTGTTATCAAGCGCCTTGTTAACTTTTTCAACCACTTCCGGTCCGACAATAAAATTCTCGGAATCCATTTTGTGTTTGGTCAGATCTTCAACATCCACCTGACGGAAAGTGCCCAATCCGATGTGCAGCGTGATGAACGACATGTCAACACCCTTAATCTGAAGTCGCTTCACGAGTTGTTTGGTGAAGTGAAGTCCGGCTGTAGGAGCTGAAACGGCACCTTTATTTTTTGCGAAGATGGTTTGAAAACGGTCTTTGTCTTCCGGTTCAATTTTCCGTTTGATGTATTTCGGAAGCGGAGTCTCGCCCAGCGTTTCAATTACTTTATTGAAGGCATCGGCATCTCCGTCAAACAGGAATCGGATTGTTCTTCCGCGTGATGTAGTGTTATCAATAACTTCCGCCACGAGGTCGCCATTGCCAAAGTAAAGTTTGTTACCAACCCGGATTTTACGGGCCGGGTCAACCAGCACATCCCACAGGTGCATTTCGGCATTCAGCTCGCGAAGCAGAAATACTTCGATTTTAGCACCTGTTTTTTCCTTGCGGCCGTAGAGACGTGCCGGGAACACCATCGTGTCGTTTCCGACCATGATATCGCCTTCACCGAAGTAGTTGACGATGTCTTTAAAAACTTTATGCTCGATTTTACCGGAATCCCGATGCAATACCATCAACCGCGATTCGTCACGGTTTTCGGCAGGGCGGAGGGCGATCAGGTTGTTGGGGATTTCAAACTTAAATTCGGATAGCTTCATGCGTTATGATTTTACTTAGCTGCCGCTTACGGGCGACAGATCCGTTTTTTGAAAGCAAAGTATGCCCAATGAAGGGTAAATTTTTTTAAGGCTGCAAAAATAAGGCAATCTGTGAGATTTGCGAAGTTGTGCCCGCTATTTTAGCGGATGTAACAAATAAGGGCGGTTTTAAGTCTAAATTCCGTAATTACGCAGCCGTCAGGCCGACAAACTTAAAAGCACTAATCCCGTTAAGAAGTACTGATGTATACGATTCGCCAGATTTTTGAAAGCCTCCGGTTTGCGGGTAAGGCCCTGAAATCAAACCTGTTAAGAACAATTTTGTCGCTTTTGGGTGTTACGATCGGCATTTTTGCCATCATCTCGGTGCTCACCCTGGTCGACTCGCTCGAAAAGAATATTAAAGACAGTCTGAATTTCCTTGGCAGCAGCGTGATCTACGTTGAAAAGTGGCCGTTCATTGCTGATGGCGAATGGAAGTGGTGGGAGTACATGCGCAGGCCGCATGCTTCTTATAACGAGTTCAAATTCCTGGAGGCTAACCTGAAGTACAGCACGAGCATCGCCATTTTTGCGGGCAAAGGCAACCAGATCATCAAGCGTAACAGCAACAGCATCGGTCAGGTGCGATTGATTGGCGGAAGCGAGGGCTACGACAAAATTTTTGAAGTAAACGTTGAAAAGGGCCGCTATTTCACTGCCGAAGAACTGGAAGGCGGAAGAAGCGTGGCGATCATCGGATTTGAAGTGGCCAAGTCACTGTTCCCGAATGATGAAGATCCGATCGGCCAATATATTAAAATCAAAAACCTGAAATACATGGTGATTGCCGTGGTGAAGCGCGAAGGCCAAAGCTTCATGGGCTTCACCAGCAGCGACTACAATGTTATTGTTCCGTACAACAATTTCAGACGCTTGTATCAAACCGGTACAGGTTTGTGGAGTGAAACCGCATCACGGATCGGTATCAAAGGCTATGATTATGACGTGGGCCTTGTAGAACTTGAAAATGAAGTTCGCGGATTTTTACGTACCCGCAGAGGATTACGTCCGACTGATAAAGATAATTTCGTTATGAATCGTCCCGAAGCGATTGCCAATGCCATCGGACAATTGTTCGATGTTGTAGGAATTGCCGGCTGGGTGATCGGAGGCTTCTCAATGCTGGTGGGTGGATTCGGAATTGCCAACATCATGTTCGTATCGGTGAAGGAACGAACAAGTATCATCGGTTTGCAGAAATCGCTTGGCGCGAAGAACTATTTTATTCTCTTCCAATTTTTGTTTGAAGCGATCTTTCTCAGCATGATTGGAGGGCTTGCCGGGTTATTCTTTGTTTATCTGATAACCCTTATTCCGATGGGTGATCTGGTCGTCACGCTCACGATTAAGAATATAGTTCTCGGATTAACGGTTTCCAGTGTGATCGGTTTAATTGCCGGAATTGTACCGGCTGCGCTGGCTGCCAGACTTGATCCGGTGGCTGCAATTCGGGCTACATAAGACTTACTTAAATATCAGAAAATTAAAAAGCCCCGGTCACCCGGGGCTTTTCGTTTAACTTAAAACTTTACTAACCTAACAATTTATTGCATGTGATTAGTATGGGGATTCTTCGGGTGCCTGCGCCCCCTCAGAAATCAGATGCTGAATCAGACTTTCTCTTTTACTTTTTCAGCCTTCTTGTCTTCCACCGGTTCAAGGATTCCCTTGGCCGTGTCAAGACTAGCTTTGATTTTAGCTTCCAGTTCTTCCATCAGTTCCGGAGTATCTTCAATCAGTTGCTTCACGGCATCGCGGCCCTGGCCGAGCTTGTTACCATTGTAAGAGAACCATGAACCCGACTTCTGTATCACGTTCAGTTCAACGCCCAGGTCAACAATCTCTCCGGATTTTGAAATACCTCTTCCGTACATGATGTCGAATTCAACCACTTTAAACGGAGGCGCAACCTTGTTCTTCACCACTTTCACCTTCACGCGGTTACCCGTGATATTATCGGCATCCTCTTTAATCTGACCGATTCTTCTGATATCCAGACGAACCGATGCGTAGAATTTAAGTGCATTACCACCGGTAGTTGTTTCCGGGTTACCGAACATCACCCCGATTTTCTCGCGAAGCTGGTTGATGAAAATACACGAACAACCGGTTTTGCTGATGGTACCGGTGAGCTTACGCAACGCCTGTGACATCAAACGTGCATGCAAGCCCATTTTACTGTCGCCCATTTCGCCTTCAAGTTCACTTTTTGGAACAAGGGCTGCTACCGAGTCGATTACGATAATATCGATCGCGCCTGAGCGGATCAGGTGGTCAGCAATTTCAAGTGCCTGTTCACCGTTGTCGGGTTGAGAGATCAGCAGGTTTTCGGTGTCGATTCCAAGTTTTTCTGCATACGACTTATCGAATGCATGTTCTGCATCGATAAATGCCGCCATTCCGCCTTTGCGTTGTGCTTCGGCAATCATGTGCATGGTAAGGGTTGTTTTACCAGAAGATTCCGGACCGTAGATCTCGGTTATCCTTCCGCGCGGAATTCCGCCAATTCCCAGGGCAATGTCGAGACCGACTGAACCGGTTGAAATAGACGGAACGTCTACCACCTTTTCATCGCTCAGTTTCATTACGGTTCCTTTGCCGTAGGTTTTTTCCAGCTTGTCGATGGTCAGCTGCAGGGCTTTGATCTTTTCTTTTGCGTCACTCATATAGCTATTGTCGTTGTTACGTGTTTAATGATGAATCAAAATACGGCAATACAAGGCGGAATAAAAAGCCTTTGAAAATGTCGTGACAGTAATTGTCAGCATTGTTGCGGACGCGCTTTCCCTGCCTATATTGCGTCCTTTCCCATGAAAAAGGCATTATTTTTTCTCATTCTTATCGCACCGGGTATGGCTGTTGCCCAACTCGACAACCGCGCGTTCGAGCAGCGCATGACCGTTGAGCCGTCCGATTCCAACAAACTTTATCTGGGCCTGAACATGCTCGGCTTTGCGAAAGACAACGAATTTTTCGATACCGTAGTTGAAGGCTATACGCTGTTTGGTTACCAGCTTAATCCCTACTTGTCGTACAATATTTCAAAAAACGTGCGGCTGGATGCAGGCGTTTACGTGCAAAAGGATTTTGGGAATAACAATTATTCTGAAGTGAAGCCAACGCTCTCACTCAAAATCCGGAATAACAACGTCAATTTT
Source organism: Cyclobacteriaceae bacterium (assembly GCA_019694875.1). Classification (GTDB taxonomy): domain Bacteria; phylum Bacteroidota; class Bacteroidia; order Cytophagales; family Cyclobacteriaceae; genus UBA2336. The sequence goes on along the minus strand of JAIBBC010000004.1, from coordinate 60,686 downwards.
ATTTTCGGAACGCTGGAAGGAAGCCTTCATCACCGGCTGATTGAACCGTTATATGACTTTGAGCGGGTGCTGAATAACCGCCTGGAAAATGGTGCCCAGCTTGTATGGATGAAGGACGGACTTTTCTTTGATGCCTGGATCGACTGGCAAAAGATGATTTATGCCAACAGTACCGACCCCGAACGCTTCACCGCTGGCGTATCATTCAACAAAACATTGTTTGATCTTGGTGATGTGCACATTGACTTGCCGTTGCAGCTCGTGGCTGCACATCAGGGCGGGCAAATTGACACGGTCGATAATGAAGTGATCACTCGCTTTAACATGGCCGGGGGCCTGACGCTCGAAGGAACGGGTTCAGGATTTGTTTCGGGCTGGGGAGTAAAGGCGTACGGAGCCATGTTCAATACCAATGCAAACAAGCCGCTATTTAATAAAGAGGGTGTTGGGTATTTTGTTAATCCGTATATCAAAACAAGAATCGGCCTCACCGTTATGGGAAGCTACTGGCATGGAGACCGGTTTCAAAGTATCGAAGGCAGTCCGCTGTATGCATCTGCCAACGAAATTTATCCCAATCGCATCGACCGCAAACGTGATTTTCTGATGCTGCGCTTCCTGTACGATTTAAAAGTTGCTGACGGCTTAACACTAACAGCCCGGGCCGAACCGTTCTTAGATACGTATTCGCAGGAACTTGAATACTCGTTTGGCTTATACCTCAATTTCTCGGAACGTTTCTTTCTTCTGAATGCAAAAAAGAACCGGTAAGATCATTAAACGCTCACTGCTCGGACTCCTGGCAGTGCTGGTTATTCTCGTAATAATTTATTGGGACCTTGTTTTATACGGCCTGCGTCAGGGAAGGGGTCAGCTCAACATCGTATGGAATGCGCGGCCGGTTGAGGAGGTTATGAAAGACCCGGCCTTTCCCGATTCACTCAAGAACAAGCTTGTATTAATTGAGCGCGTACGAAAATATGCCATCGATTCGCTCGGGCTGAAAGACACGAAGAACTACAAAACCCTGTACGATCAAAAAGGAAAGGAGATCATGTGGGTGGTGATGGCGTGCGAGCCTTTTCAGTTTAAAGCCAAGGAATGGGACTTCCCGATTGTGGGTTCGGTTCCATACAAAGGTTTCTTCAATAAAGAACGTGCAATCAAACTCCGTGATGAGCTTGATAAGGAAGGATGGGATACAACTATCCGGAACCCGGGCGGCTGGTCAACGCTGGGCTGGTTTACCGATCCGATCCTGAGCAAGATGCTTGAGCGTGAAGAGGGCGATTTGGCGAACCTGATTATCCACGAAATGGCACATGCTACCATTTTTGTTAAGGATAGCATCGATTTCAATGAGAACCTTGCCACGTTTATTGGCGATCGCGGGGCCGAACAATTCCTGATCGCAACGCATGGGAAAGATTCAAAAGAGTATCTAACCTACATCGGAGAGGATTCGGATTTCACCAAATACAGTGATCACATGCTGCGGGGTGCCGAGATGCTCGACAGCCTTTACAAAACCATGAAAGAAACCGATCCGGCCGATCAGAAACTCGCACTGAAAAAAGCTGCTATTCAAAAAATTGTATTGTCGCTGGATACGCTTTCGCTGACCATTAACAAAAAGCCATCGGAACGATTTAAGGAACACCTGCCAAACAACACCTACTTCATGAACATGAAGCGGTACCAGTCGAAGCAGGAAGATTTCTGGACCGAGCTCCGGGCTGATTTTGGAGGCGATCTGAAAGCTTATATCCGGTACCACAAGATCAAACATCCTTTTTTATAGTCGGATTGATCAAGCTATTAGCGGTGGCTTCAGCTTTAACGCTTGTAATCGATTAATTATGAATTCTTTAATGCTGTAATCCGATGCCATTAAGGAATTGTTAAGATGTTAAGACGGCCGTTTCAAACCCGCCCTTTTGGCTACCTTTGTACCAAATAACAGACCTATGGCAAACAAGCCGGTTCAGAAAGTGCTTGTCGTGGATGATGAAGAACCAATTCAGGAGCTTCTCAAATACAATCTTGAAAAAAGCGGATACGATGTAAAAACAGCCAGCGATGGTTTTAAGGCAGTTGATATTGCCAAAAAATTTCATCCCGACCTGGTGCTGCTCGATATTATGATGCCGAAGATGGACGGGGTTGAAACCTGTCGTTTGCTTCGTGAAATTCCGGAACTGCAAAAAACCTTTATCGTGTTCCTTACTGCGCGTTCGGAAGAATATTCGGAAGTGGCAGCGTTTGATGTGGGTGCCGATGACTACATCAACAAGCCTATCAAACCACGGGCATTGATGAGCAGGATCAGTGCATTGTTCAGAAGAGATAACAAAAAGACGAGCCCGTCAAATACGATAACCATCGGTGACCTGACGATCGACCGTACGAGTTACACGATTAAGATCGGAACGCGGGAAATCAGTCTGCCGAAAAAGGAATTCGAACTGCTGTATTTCCTGGCACAGAACCCGAACAAGGTGTTCAGCCGCGAAGATTTATTGCAGAATATCTGGGGCTCAGATGTGTACGTGCTGGCGAGAACGGTTGATGTTCACATCCGCAAAGTGCGCGAAAAAATCGGGGAGGATTATATTACCACCGTTAAAGGAGTGGGGTATAAATTCGCTTTGAATTGAATCAATAATACCTGATTAACAATTTAGCGATGCCATCCGCATATTGCCAAATTGATTAATTGTTAAATTGAAACATGATTTACAGCTCACGGGTACTGGCGCTTATTCTTGCCCTGTGCATTGCCATCATCACCACGCTTTTTCTTACCCTGTTCGAAACGGTTAATACAACGGTTCTCGTTGTAACGTTCGTCATCAGTTTTTCGGTATCGTATATCCTCACGTTTGCCATTCTGGAGTTGCTGATTTTTCGTGAGATCAATAAAATCTACAAGCTGATCGATAAACTCAAGAAACGTGAACTGCATAGTCTGGACCGCCAGAAGCCTAACACACTCAATCCGCTGGAAAAAATAAATGAAGAGATTTTTTCGTTTGCCGAACTCAAGCAAAAAGAAATTGATGAGCTGCGGAAGCTGGAGGCTTTCCGGAAGGAATTCATTGCCGACATCTCGCATGAGTTGAAAACACCAATTTTCGCAGCGCAGGGATTTGTACATACGTTGCTTGATGGGGCAGTAAACGATAAAGCCGTGCGCGGCAACTTCCTGAAAAAAGCTGCCCGCAGCCTGGACGGACTGGATGCACTTGTGCAGGATTTGTTAACGCTTTCGCACATCGAGACCAAGCAGGTTAAAATGCACTTCGAAACGGTTGACCTCTACGAGCTCACGCAGGAGGTGTTCGAGCAACTCGAAGACAAGGCTGAGGAACGGAAAATTTCGCTCAAGCTTCATGGTTCGAAAAATAAAGCGCTTGTTTATGCCGACTGGCAGCGCATCACACAAGTAATCACCAACCTGGTAAGTAATGCAATCAAGCACTCGTTTGAAGGTGGCGAAGTTTCTGTAAGCTTCGATATCGGCAAGAAAAATGTTACCACGCATGTGCGCGATCATGGCGAGGGCATCAGCGAAGAACACCTGTCACGAATCTTCGAACGTTTTTACCGTGTCGATAAAAGCCGCAGCCGCGAGAAAGGCGGCACCGGTCTTGGACTGGCCATTGTAAAACACATTTTAGAACATCACCACAGCAAAACCGAAGTTGTGAGCGAAGTAGGTAAGGGATCTGATTTCAGCTTTAAGCTGCAACGGGCAAAAACTGATGACGCCAACTAGCGTTCCATTCGTACAATAAAAAAGGCAATGATTGCTCACTGCCTTTTCCCTTTTATGCAAACGCTGCTTAATCCTGTTTCAACGCGTAACTGAAGAACTCGCCATTTTCACCCACCTTCCACAGGTAAAGCATTCCGTCATTGAACCACAGTGAGAAGTTTCCGGTCGGAACAACGAAATCACTGTCCTCATTGTCTTCGAATGTAATCGTTTGATTGTTTGCGGTAAACTTACCGGAACCGGAAATTGCCGAACCTTCTTCGGGGGTAAAGGCGTAATGATACACCGAGGCGGTGACACCTTTTGCTTCAAACGACAGTGTGAGTGAACCGGCAGAAACATCTGTGCTGTCATGATCATATGTGTAATAGGTTCCGGAGAATGATTTTGCATACACCTCTTCTTCCATAGCCGGAGTCGGGTCAACCGTAAAGGTGGAGTCATCCGCTTTCGCGTACGAAGTCACAGCAATGTTCAACATACCGTTTTCTTTGCCCAGCGTTTTATACGACAGCAGCAACTTGCTTCCCGCTGAGCGTGACTCGAACGCGTCAATGCCTGATTTTGGATTGGCAAGCGTTCCGTCTTTAAACAATAGCGCATTACCTGAACCGTTGGTTCGCGGCACAATCATACTCAGTTCGTTTTCTTTGATTGTGGGATTGTTGTTGCTGTCATCGTCTGAGCAGGCCGCCACAAACATTACTACTGCACATACCAGCAAATAACTAAGGTTTTTCATTGGGTTGATTTTAAGTCTCGGGCGAAAATGCCCTTACCCATACAACACCTGCGGGTACCTGTACCCTGAAGCTATCGCGAAAAAATTGTTCGGTATAAGCCCACGTGTAGCCCGATCCACGTTTTCAGCGATTCAAATGAGGTATCGGTGTAGGTGTTACTCAGGGTATAAAAGGGATAGAAGGCTGCGTATTTCCTTTCCGGATTAGATCCCGGCATTCCGGTCAGGCCCTTACTTTGTCCGTCAACCTTGTACTTGCTTTCGAGCGCGTTAAAGCTCAATCCGGCAAATAACTTCCATGTGCCGGATGAATTCAAATTCCATTCAATACCGGTATTAATACCGAACCAGATTCCGGACACAACAATCTTATGATTGGTTTTTACTGTGTCAACGGAAACCGTGGTTGCGAAAATTGATTTTGAATACTTGCCGAAGTACGTGTTTATTAGAACTCTTGATCGCGTGCCGGATCGCAGGGCGCCACTTAATCCGTAAAGAACGAGTGCCGACTGACCATTACTTTTCAAAGAGATAGTTCCGAAGAACGAATTTGTTCCGGTGCGCAGGGTAGCCCCCAGAAACAGCGTTTCCTCCATGTTTACGCCTAAATCAATAAAATAACCTGATTTTTTCTGTGGTGACCAGCTTTTTGTAACTGGTGTAACACGATGTTTGGCAGAATCGCGCTGACCTGTTTTAGTGGTTGCTACTTGCAGGGATGAAGAATCTGTTGAAAAAGGCACTGCATTATCGGTTTGTGATGACGCGCTGTCTTTTAATATTGTTGCTATTTCCGGCAACAGGAGTTTAGATGATGTGAGATAAGTTGTGTCGGATGGAGCTGGTAATTTGACTTCTTTCTGTTCTTCAACTTTTTCCGGTGAAATCGGTTTGAGACTTGTCGGCTGAGTGAGCCGAGCCAGAGGTTTAGCTGGTGGACTTTTTTGAATGGTTGATTTGTCGATGTTCAGGATGATATGAGTTTCAATCAGGGCGTACAATACGTTAGTCTTATTCTTGAGTTGTTCGAGCGCCTCCCGGACTGTGAGTTGCCTTTTGATCAGCGTAAGCTTATAGGCGGTGTTGAGTCGTTTTGAATTGTATGAAAACCGGATGCCTGTCTGACGAGTGATGGTTTGCAGGAGTGTATCCAGCCTTACTTTTTGGGTTGAAAGAGTAATGTTGCGAGAAAGTACATCGGAATGTTGGCCATAGGCCGAAATACATACCACTAATAACGCTATTAATACCGATGCGCGAAATCTACAGACAACCATCCCCCGAAATATACACCCGATTTCCGTTGATGGTGTACGTCAGGTCAAGCGATTTTGTGATTACTTCCAGTAAAAGGGGCAAGGTCATGCGTTGATAATCCCCCGTTAAGCGGCATCCCTTTACCGCGGAAATTTCAACTTCAAATGCTACTCCGTAAGCAGCAGAAAGGTCGTTCAGGATTTCAGCCAGCGGTTTGTCGGTGTATGAAAACGCATGGGTTGCGTATCCCAGATTATTGTGTGTGCGTGTTTTTACGATGCGAAGGTTTTTCGTTTGCTTATTAAAAATGCCCTGATCGCCCGCAAGCAGCAAGATGCTGTCGCCTTCGTGTTTCATCTGAACCTTTCCGTGAACAACCTGAACGCGAATAGTTGAATCAGGCTTATACGCTGACACGTCAAAGGCTGTACCCAGCACCCTGATCTCCAAATCGTCTGCGATAATTGTAAAAGGACTTTGTGGATCGGGTGTAATATCAAAGTATGCTTCACCGCTGAGAAAAACCTGCCGGGTAAAATTTTGTGCGTGGCGGAGACTGGATGCTCTGTTCAGCGTGACAGCCGATTTTTCGGGCAGCGAAAAAGGTAATGGACTGTTAAAGCTTTCGTATGTGAGGTAAGTTTCGTTATGATCGACTTCCCGGATAGCCCAATACGTCACAAGTGAAGCTGCCGCCAGGAGCAGCAATCCGGCAGCAACGCGAAGGGGTGTAAAGAAAACGATTTTGCTTTTTCGGTTGGCAGGCAGAGTTTGCCAGAGTTTCTGAACATCCGGAACAGGTATATTCGTACCCCACACAGCTTGTGCCCGACTGAATGTCTCCCGGTTTTCAGATGAAGCATTTATCCAATCATCGAGCTGCATGGCTTCTTCAGGGGAAGCTTCTCCGGCCAGGAACTTCGCAATCAGCGTGTCAATATCGTTGTAACGTTCATCCATGTGGCTCAATTAGTGTGAACATACCCTGCGAGATTTTCCCGCAGAATCCGAAGCGCTTTTCCTACCTGCGTTTCCACCGTTTTGACCGAAAGGTTTAACTCACTGGCAATCTTTTGGTACGTTTTACCTTCAAACCTGCTCATGCTGAAAATCGTTTTGCATTGTTGGGGCAACGCTTCAATCAATGAATTAATCCGGTCATCAAGCTCCGCGACAATCAAGTCATCGGTGTAGGGTCCGGAGTTCGGCTGCTGAAGTCTGTATGCTTCGTTCTGCGTTCTTTTTGATTTATCATTCCGGATCACATTCAGGGAAGTATGATAGACTGCCGTATATAAGTATTTCCTAGCCTCGTCCAGGTTTTGAAGGCGGGTTCCTGCTTCCCACCATTTTATAAATGCGGCCTGTACTACGTCCTGTGCCTGCTCATGATTTCGCAAAAGAGTGCATGCGTACCGGTGCAACGGTTCGAAATGTGCATGAAAGCTTTCTTCAAAGAGAGCCTTGAAACTGTCGGTATCAGACGAGGAATTGATCAATAACTAGCCCGGTTTCGGATAAATAACACCTCACCAACGGTTTACCCTGATTCGGGATTGTTACTTTTTTAAGAATATTTTTCTAACCACAAAAGCAAATACTTTTAAAAACCGATGTAATGTCAACTTTTACGGGTCTGCATTGTTACTCTTTTTCTTACATGCGCACAAATCGCTCCGCGACATCCATTCGACTATTATCCCATGAGCGGACACCACATCGTTAGCAACTGGCTCAGAAACTTACGTTACTACACAACCAGCGTGTAGGACTAACTCCTATAAAATCAGATTACTTCGGCACTTTTTGCGTTATATAACCACGTTTTCGCGAAGTCTGCTGCATGAAGAAGGTACTTATTGTTGATGATGATCCGATTTTCAATTTTTTGCACACCCGCATGTTATCGTTGGGGGGCCTTGCGAAAGAAGTTCACACTGCGCTAAATGGCCAACAAGCCCTTGATCTTGTTAATGGATATTTTTCCGGAACGGCCGCTTTGCCTGACGCCATCCTGCTTGATCTTACCATGCCCGAACTGGATGGCTTCGGTTTCCTGGAAGCACTTCGTAAGCTAAAAGTACCCGGTATGGATCGCGTAAATATTGTGGTGATTACCTCATCCATCAATCCAAAAGATATGGAGCGGGTAAAGGAGATGGGAGTTACCAAGTACCTGATCAAGCCGATCACACTCGACAAGCTTAAAGAGGCTTTGCTTTAATTTAATCAGCGATAGCAGATATTCCGGTACGGACAAATCCTGCATGTTTCAATCACGGTTGTCTGATCGAATGTTGCTTCCGGGTTGAAAATCTCCTCGAGTAATTTTCGCAGACGGTCTTCAAACTCAAGTAACAGGAATTTCACATCGTTTACGGGAGCTTTTGCCATCTTCAACCCAAATTCAAACGCTTCTTCAAACAAGTTCAGCCTGTTAATCAACCCGGGTGACACGCGCAATCCGGTTGCCGCCGGACTGATGTTCGTTTGATACAGCAATGCGTAAATTAAAGTCTGGAAGGCTGCTTTGTTCCGTTTACCATCACGGGCAAAAAGTGAGGCTACACTTTCGAAGTCGAGCCTGTCTTTACCTGTTTTATAGTCGATGATGCGAAGCAATCCATCTTTACGATCCACGCGGTCAATCTTACCGCCCACAACTGCATAGCCGGGCGACTGGTCAATTTTAATGCGATACAAAACTCCTGCCTGTTCCACTGCTTCCATCACAAAAGGCGTGTAGGCTTTGTCCATTTCCAGGATGCGAAGCGCAAATCGTTTCACCACCTCGCGTACCACAAGCCGCTGACCTTCGAACTCCACTTTTTTGGCGGGATCGAGATTGTACTTCTTAATGAACACTTCGTCCAGCAAGGCATCGATATCGGATTCAACCCGGTCGAAATCTCCAGCGATAATTTCTTTGCTGCGTTTCTTCTCGCGAATTCGCTTGTAAAATAATTCCATTACATCGTGCAGGAATGTTCCCATGATGCGCGCATCGATGTCTTCTTCAACTTCATTCGGCTCACGCACTTTGGCGATGTACCGGAAATAAAACTGGAGGCGACATTCCAGGTATGTATTTAGCGCGGAAGGCGAGATACCTTTAAAATAAACGTTGCCTTCGTTTAAGCGGTTGAGCGATTCCAGTATCTCGGCATCTTTTTGGATAACGATCGGCTTAATTTCCAGCGGCTGTATCGGATTGTGCAGCACCTGGCGATCCGGATGGATGCCGCTTTCATACAAAAGTTGCTGCAAGTACCGGCTCATCTCGCCCTGTCCCAGTTGATCGGTTTCCGAATTATAGAACAGAAACACATTCTCCGCCCGCTGCATCACCCGGTAAAACAGGTATGCATAAATCGAATCCTGATGCTCAACGGTTGGCAGCTGATATGCCTTGCGAATATTGTAAGGGATGTACGAACCTTTACCACTGCCCGATGGTAGCGACCCTTCATTTAACGAGAGAATGAAAACATTCTTGAAATCGAGGTTACGTGTTTCCAGAACACCCATCACCTGTAATCCCCGCAAGGGCTCGCCTGTAAACGGAATCTTCTGAGTCTTGACAAGCTGCCGGAACAATTGAAGGAAAGCCTTCAGGCTGCTGTATGTGGCGCCCAGTACGTCCTCCATACGATTTAGAAATCTCAGGAAATGAACTGCAAATTCTTTATCAACCGTTTCTGTTTGTTGCAGTGAACCAACCTGCTCCACCACCTGACGCAGGTATTCGAGTATGCTCGTTTCGGTAGCTTCGCAAAAGATAAGTTTCTGTAACACATGATCCGTACGAAGCATGCTGCCCGGCACCATCACCCAGTTCTCACCCTGAATGCGTTTACGTTTTTCATTGGCTGATGCCGGATCGGCCGAAATAACGTGCGGATGATTGAGCAGCGAGAGTACCTGGCGATGATGATAAAAGTCGCCCCTGCGATGCGTTTGCAGTTCAATCAGCAGTTCAATCAGGTTGAACATGGGCGTGTTCGTAAGCGGATAGCCCATCGTTACGTTCAGCTTGTCTACACTTGCCGAAATCCCATGAAGGACAGGCAACATAAGTTTTTCATCCGGCAGTACGATGAGCGTTTCTTCCGGAATCATACCGTTTTCAAGCTCCTGCTGTAAGAGCTGCGACATGATTTTGGCCTGCCCAACGGGCTGGGCAGCACCAATCACACGCATATTTTTTTTCGTGCTGAAATTAACGGGGGCGTTCGCAGGAAATGTTCTGCCCAGCACGTGATGACTTTGATATTCCCGGAAGAATTCGCCTGCCTCCTGCGTTTTGTTGTTGAGATAATAATCGTCAAGGTCCCAGTGGATTTGTGCGTTTGTGTTCGCAACAAACCATGTGAGCATTTTTTCTTCAGCGCCTGTTAACGCATTGAAACCCACGAACCACGTTTCGTTCGAAAAGTTCGGAGAGTTTTCGGGTTTGATTGTGCCGGCAACAAAAGCGTCTGCCACTTCACGGTGTATCAAACCTTCATACGCAAGTCCTTCTGCTTTCAGCTGGCGTTTAAATTCTCCATACACATCCGGCAACTGTCGCCACAACTGCAAAAACTTATGCTTGGTTGCACCATCCTTGCCATCGAAGTTGCCCCAGAATTCTTTCAGGAATTCGAGTTGTTCGGGTGTTAAGAAATCAAACCGCGAGTCGAGTTCTTTCTGGTTACTTAGATCCTGGAATAACAGCGGGGCGTTAACCATGTACTTGTCAACTTCATCGAAGTCGCGAATGAGCATTTCGCCCCAGAAATAAAAACGATCGAATTGTTCTTCGGTGTGCGTAACAGTCCGGTAGGCTTTGTACAACCGGTGAATCAGCTCAAGCTTATCCGGCACCCGCAGCGGTGAATACGCTGTGATAAATTCCTCTACCGTAATCAGCCGGGGTGAAAAAACCGGTTTTTCAATGATCTGCGAAAAATATTTTCGAAAATACAAGGAAGCTCTCCGGTTGGGAAAGACCAACGTAACACTCTCGGGCTGGGCGTGATCCCGGTAAAGTTTTTCGGCAAGATCGTATAAGAATGGCTTCACACTTAAAATAGTCCGAGTTGATCTTTGTCTTCTTTCTTGTTAGAAGCCCTGGGTTTCATGTCGTTGATGTTCACGATTTCGCGATCGCGGAGGTATAGAACATATCCTTCCACTTCAGTAAAGTTCATCTGGCGAAGTATGCTCACGTAGGTGCGTACCTGCTGGATGTCGTTTTTGTTGTGAACACCGGTTTTGAAATCAACCACGATGGCTTTTTTGTCTTTTATCATTAACCGGTCGATACGGTTTTCATCACCACCCGGCAGAATGATGGGCACCTCAGTTTTTACAGTCCAGTTTTTCGAGAACCACCCGCTGATAGTTTGATTGCCAAGTAGTTCGTTAAGCTGATTCTGTAATGTTTGCTGGTCATCTTCTGTGATTAAACCTTCCTGCACGATCGTCTTTAAAGTTTCCGGAATTTCATCGGTGTACCGGATCCGCGAAAGCACTTCGTGCATGTAAATTCCATGACGGATTCGCTCCTGCTGATCGCCAGCGTTATCTTCAAAGTAACTTGCCGACTGTTGTTTGATCACCAGCTTATCTCGCCAGCGCGAAGCCGGATAAACTGAAAGGTTAACCGTAGAAGAAGTTGATTTCTTTTGTTCTGTAGTGAGCGTCAGCGTTCCGGATTTGTACACCAGTCCGTTTGAATCCCAAAATGGCTTGAATGATTCTTCACGTTCGATGCTTTCGAGTAAAAGCTTTGCCACGCTGTAACCCTGCTGACCTTTACTTTTTGGATGCGGGGCCATTACCAGCAATGCCTGCTCGGCACGCGTAAAGCCCACATAAAGTAGGTTCAGGTTATCAAGGTACGAGCGTACGCACTCTTCATGATAAAACTGGTCGAAGCAGGTGTCTTTCAATCTTGCAGAATACTCAACCGGTACGTGGCCTGCCTCATCAAAGGGTTTTACGTCCGAATAAACCCATAACAGGGGAGTGTTAAAACGTTCATGGTCCATACTCCACGAACAAAATGGAATCAGTACATATTTAAACTGGAGACCTTTCGATTTATGAATGGTAACAATCTGTACGGCATCCACTTCACCGGAAATCTGCAGCGACTGCTTGTGTTTGTTGTCTTCCCACCATTCCAGAAACGCGCCCACATCATTCTTCTCGCGACTGTAAAATTCAAGCACCAGTTCCTGAAATGCCTGCAGGTAAGCTAGTTCGCCCGTTACTTCGCCAAGCCTGAAGATGTCGATCAATGTTTCCGTTAGTTCGAACAACGGCAGCCGCTTTAACCACGCTTTCGATTTGGCAAATGCAGGCGGCAAATTGTTTTCGAAGAATACCTGGTTAGCAACTTTAAATACTTCATTCAGCGGAAGGTGCTCGCCACGTATGCGCGCATGTTCATAGCTAAGCTGAGCGCGGGCAATGGAGTCTTCCGGGAATTGCATGTACCGCATAGCGGCCAGTAAAAGATTTACAGAAGCTGCGCCATCCAGTCGCAACGATTCGTTGGAAATTACATCGTAGCGGCACGCAGGGTTCGCCAGCGGGGAATTTTTGTATTGCAAAAGACTTGCAGCAATCTGCTGACCTTCTGAATTTTTTCTAACCAAGATGGCAATATCATTCAGCTTAACGCCCAGTTGTTGCAGTTGCTCAAGCTGTTTGGGAATGTTTTCCATGGCAAACATCTGCCAGCTTTTTTCTTCAGCATCCTGCAGGAATTGGATTTGAACAAAACCTTCGTGCTTTTTAAAGTCTTTCTGTTCAACATCACGGAACGATGCTTCCGGCAGGTCGCCACTGGTGATATCTTTTACGAGCGTGGCTGCATTTTTAAACAGTACGTTATTGAACCGGATAATTTCGGCAGCGCTGCGATAGTTCGTATCAAGCTCAATTGTCTGAACCCGGTCTTTTCCGATTTGCTTCTCAACCTGCTCCTGCAATAATTTCAAATCACCTCCGCGCCAGCGATACACGGCCTGCTTCACATCGCCCACCACAATGCTGCGGTTTCCCTGATCAAGACTGTTCGTTAGCAGCGGGAGAAAGTTTTTCCACTGATAGCCGGATGTATCCTGGAACTCATCGATAAGGAAGTTGCGGTAGAACGATCCTACTTTTTCATAAATAAAAGGCGTGTCGCTGTCGGCAATTACGCCATTCAGAAATTTAGGCGCATCGGCTAACAGCATGGTGTTGTTGCGTTCCTTGAATTCGCGAAGCTTGCGTGAGATGTCGGCAATCAGACCGAACACATACATGTTTCGTAAAACCAGTTCGGCACTTAACGCATCTTTGTAGGATGCCTGCCACGTGTCGAGAATCTGATGGATGATCGGAATCAAATACTTTTCCGCAGTAGCGACCATATCAGCCGGATTGGTTGCTGTTTTGCTCGGCCACTTTTCGGGTTTGGTGAAATAGTTTTGCAGTCGGTCACCCGGCTCCTTGATGTCTTTGATGTTTTTCTGCAGCGCAAATGTTTCGAAGAACGTGAGAACACCTGAGTTTTTTCCATAGCTGATTTCGGTGATGTCCCAGTTTTTTTCCTGGATGATTCTCAACGCCTCGGCTGCGGGTTTAGAAACTTTGCTGAGAAAACTGTTCTTAATCTGCCATAACCTGTTTTTTAATTCCTTGAAAAAGTTATGGTCGTTTGTTTCTTTGATGATCTGATCTTCGATCACCTTAAACTCTTCTCTGAAAATTTGTTCGGCAAACGCCCGCAGGCTCGCGCGCACATCCCACGCACGTTCGTTTTCCAGACTGTCTTTTGCAAACTCAACCACCCATTCGGTTAGCTCCTTGTTCGATCCGAGTTCATCGATCAGATCATTGATCACTTCCTCGAGCACAATTTCCTGGTCGATTTCCAGCTTGTAGTCGCCCATCAAACCCGACTCGCGCGTAAACGAGCGGATGACGCGCTGAAAAAATGCATCGATGGTGCTGATTGAAAACTGACTGTAATTGTGGAGGATTTCGCGCTGCACATCGCGGCTGCGCTCCTGAAAGGTGTTGTTATCGAGCTTAAGCTCTTTTTTTAATTCATCCGCCAGTTCGTTCGGGCGGCCATTCGCAAAGTCATCGAGGTACGCAAGGATACGGTCCTTCATTTCCTGCGTGCTTTTGTTGGTAAACGTTACCGCCAGAATATGCCGGAAATAATAGCCCTTGTGTTCAAGCGCCAGCTTCAGATATTCTTTGGCCAGTGTGCGGGTTTTACCCGATCCGGCCGATGACCGATATATGGAAAATACTTTCGTCAAAAAAGCGTATTCGTAGTGGTTATTCCTGCAAGTATATCTAACAAGCTCGACAAATTCTGTCAGGAAAGCATTTGTTTTTTGGAGCCAAAAAATAGCTAACTTTCATGCATACTGTCTATGGTACAAAGGCTCAACAAGTTTTTTGCCGCATTTGTCTACTCCTTCCCGGTTCAGCTGCTGCTCAACAATTTCAAGCGCAACCATGTGATGATGCTTTGCTGGGTGATCCTCTTTGCGATGATCACCGGCTCGTTTGGCAAATACCTGGGCATCCCATACCTGTTTCTCGATCCGGAGTACCTCAACAAGGTAAATTTTACGAGTTTTTTTATTCTGGGCATTACCACAGCAGGGTTCACAACCGCGTTCCAGATAACCAGCTATATTAATGATGGTCACCGCTTTTCATTTGTCGGGGCGCTTTCAAAACCCTTCACCAAGTTTTCGATTAACAACAGCATTATCCCGATTGTGTTCCTGGCGGTGTATCTTTTTCAGATTATCCGGTTCCAGGTCAACAATCAGTATACAGACGGACCAACCCTTGCCTGGAACATCACCGGGTTTTTTGTGGGCTACATTGTTATGTCGGGTGTGTTCTTTGTTTATTTCTGGCTTACGAACAAAGATATTTTCAAGTATGTCGTTTGCCGGATTGATGAAAAGCTGAAAGAGAAAGTTCAGGTTACGCGTGCCAGTGCCATGAAGAAACTCGATATCGCGCGCAAAAAGCAGGTCCGGGTCGACACGTATTTCGATGGATTCCGCATCCGCAGGGTGGAGGATGAAGCTGACTTTTACGACCGGGCAGAGGTTCTCAAGGTTTTTGATCAGAATCACTTCAACCTTGTGATCATCGAGTTGTTCATCTTTGCGCTGATTCTGTTGCTTGGAATCTTTAAAGATTATCCTGCATTTCAGTTGCCGGCTGCAGCAAGCTTCATGATTTTCGTTACGGTATTTGTGATGTTGTCAGGCGCATTTTCCTACTGGTTTGGAAACTGGTCGGCCACCACAGCGCTCGTAATCTTTTTGGTTGTTAACGTTCTGTACGGAAAAGATTTCTTCTCTAAAAAATATCAGGCCTTCGGACTTGATTATCATAAGAAGCCGGCCGAATACACGGTAGCTGCGCTGAAAAAATTAAACACCGACAGTACCATCCGCGCGGATAAAGACAGTACGCTGATGATGCTGAAGAATTGGCGCGCAAAGTTTCCCGGTACCCAGAAACCCAAAATGGTTTTTCTGTGCGTGAGCGGTGGTGGTAAACGCGCAGCCTTGTGGACATTGAATGCGTTGCAAACGGGCGACAGTCTCACACAAGGCAAGCTGATGGAGCAGAGTATTTTAATTACGGGCGCCTCAGGCGGATTGATTGGAGCCAGCTACTATCGCGAACTGAAGCTTCGCGAAAAGCAGGGCGAAGTAACGCATCCGTTCTCGTATGTACACCGCGATAAAATATCGACCGACAATTTAAATCCACTGATCTTCAGTTTGCTGGCAAACGACCTGTTTGTTGGCTTTTCAAAGTTTGAGTATGCGGGTAAACAATACATCCGCGACCGCGGCTATACGTTCGAACAACAGCTTAACCAGATTACCGAAGGTTTGATGGACAAGCCGATCACCGCGTATCGGGAGCCGGAAACGATGGCACTCGTTCCGATGATCATTCTCACGCCTACCGTTGTTAACGATGGACGCAAGCTCTACATCGCTTCAAGGCCGGTGTCGTTTATGAATAATGATGTACTAAGCTGGCCAAACTACCGGGCAGCCAAATTGGGCGGCATTGATTTTCATTCGCTGTTGAAAAATCAGGATGCTGAAAGCCTCAGGTTTTTATCGGCTTTGCGGATGAGCGCTACGTTTCCGTATATCACACCGAATACGACACTGCCGACTGAACCACCGGTACAGATTATGGATGCCGGCATTTCGGATAACTTCGGCCTTTCCGATGCGGTTAGGTTTGTTTACGCGTTTAACGACT
This sequence comes from Cyclobacteriaceae bacterium, assembly GCA_019694875.1. GTDB lineage: Bacteria > Bacteroidota > Bacteroidia > Cytophagales > Cyclobacteriaceae > UBA2336. The sequence goes on along the minus strand of JAIBBC010000004.1, from coordinate 44,598 downwards.
GGATTTCAGATAATACTTCGGGTGTGGTTTTCATTTCTATCCGGGATTCACCCAAGCTCAGCACCATCAATGCGAAGGGCGGTCAAACGATCATTGACAGCTTTACACAACCCATCAGCACGGTGTATAATAACTTTGAGAATTTCCAGGACATCAACAGCGACCTGCTGATCGGTATGATGAAATCGTGGTTCCGTGCTCCGGTCGATCGCATTGATCTGCAATACACCGTTGAGAGCTATGTTCCCGTACTTCAGGAAATGGATAGTCTGCGGCAGAATAATGCACGCGCTTCCCTAAGCTGGCGTTTGACTACACGTGAGAAGTATGCGGTAACCGATAACATCCACTCGCCCGAGAATGCCGAGCAATTGGTGAAGCTGAAGAAATTGCTGGAGTGAGGATGTGCCTTTCATTAGGCTTTTAAACCGAACGTAACGTCTGGTCATTTTGAACTTCATTTCATTGTATATTTAATTCCCGTCAGGTAAACCCAAAACCATGGACAAAAGAACTTTCCTTCAGCACAGTCTCGCCCTGGGCGCAGCTGCTTTTATGCCTCGCATTGCGGTAGGCGAATGGCTTGAGCAACACCAGTCATATTCACCTGCAGCGCTCGCCAGCGATGAGAAATTCTGGGCTGGTATCCGCAAAGGTTACAAGCTTAAACCCGACTACATCAACCTGGAAAACGGTTACTACTGTTTCTTGCCACAGGAAACACTCGATAAATACCTCGACCACATCCGTGAAGTGAATATGCAGGGCTCGTACTACATGCGTACCGTGCAAGTCGAGAATAAAAAGAAGGTTGTTGCGAAGCTTGCTGAATTAGCGGGATGCTCTACGGCTGAAATTGCAATCACGCGTAACACAACCGAGTCGCTGGATACCGTGATCAATGGTATTCACTGGAACGCTGGCGATGAAGCAGTGATGGCCGAGCAGGACTACGGCTCTATCGTGAACCAGTTTAAGCTGATGGAGAAGCGTTACGGCATTGTCGCGAAGGTTCTTTCTGTACCCAACCATCCCGCCTCCGATGAAGAGATCGTAGAATTATACCGTAAGGCTATTACCCCGAAAACCAAACTGCTTCTTGTCAGTCACATGATTAACATTACCGGACAGGTGTTACCGATTAAAAAGATTAGCGATATGGCGCACAGCCTGAACGTTGACGTGGCGGTTGATGGCGCCCATGCGTTTGCGCATCTGAACTTCAGAATTCCTGACTTGGGATGTGATTACTATGCAACCAGTCTGCATAAATGGCTTAGTGTTCCGTTGGGTTCCGGGCTGTTGTACATCAGAGAAGGTAAGGCACCCGGTTTATGGTCGTTAATGGCCGACTGGAACATGAAGGATGACATTACGCATCTGGCGCACACGGGAACACATCCGGTGGCAACCGACCTGACGATCCTGGATGCTATTGATTTTTACCAAAAGCTCGGTCCGGAACGCAAAGAGGCTCGACTTCAATATTTGCAGAACTATTGGACGTCAAGGGTTCGCAGCAATAAAAACATCGTGTTGAATACACCGGAAGACCCGAAGCGGTCGTGCGGGATTGCGAATGTCGGTATTCAAAATATGACTCCGGCCGATATGGCCAAAACACTGCTCACGAAGTATAAGATATGGACAGTCGCGATTGACGGGCAAGGTGTTCGCGGTTGCAGGATAACACCAAACGTTTATACAACCACCGCTGAACTGGATGCATTTGTAAAGGCGTTAACGGAGATGGCGGGGTGATACTCAGCCATTGATAATTCAGTAATCCGACCTAAAAAAGGAGCAGCCTCCCGATGGCTCGGGAAGCAAGCACACTATGGCAAATAGCGCTCCTCTTAAAGATTTAAATATTTGCTAAAAGCTTGATCACGCGCGCACAGGCTTCATATTCTTCGCGCGCTTCGAAACTGCCCAGCATTCCCTGCAGTGCCTGTTCGTAAAACTCTGGCAGGATGTAACACATGGGGGCAACGTAAATGCGAGCGGCAGGCCGACCATTGTAATGCTGCTCAATGAGCGTTAATAATTCCAGCTCATTTAAAAACTCCTGTGCCGGATAATTAGATGTTTTGCGGGTTCTAAGCTTTTCCTGGATATGCATAACCAAAACTGTTTACGATTTGCTTGTAAAACTTTTCAATGACCTCCGGATTGCGCGGCTGTGAAACCGGTTGTTCATTCAACCGCGGGGCAGACTTCTTTGTCGTTTTCATGATACGAATAACGAACATCATTTTGACAATTTGTGTCAAATGCCTAATTTGACAGAATGATACCACAAGCCAAGATTTTACGCGTATTTCAACTGATCGGATTATTAAAAGGAGGTGGCCGCACAGTCGACCAGCTTGCCCAGCAACTCGATTCAACTTCGCGCACGGTTTACCGCTACTTTAAATTGCTTGAGGAAATCGGGTTCATCATCGATCAGGATTTTCATGGCCGGTATTTTATCCACCAGGAGGAAGGTGAAAACCCCGAAGACCGCTTCACGCTCGAGGAAGTTGCCATCCTGCGGCAGCTCATTCAAAGCGGTGCCGATAAACATCCGTTACGGGGAACGCTCCTGAAAAAACTCGCATTCCATTCAGAAGCCAAGGAATTACCGGAGCAGTTCTTAAAGCTGCGGGTTGCCAAAATGTTCCGCGCCATCAGCGAGGCCATAGAAGGCGGCAAGCAGGTTGTTTTAAAGAATTATCATTCGGCCAACAGCCAAGAAATTACTGATCGTTTGGTTGAGCCTTTCCAGTTCGGAGAAGGCTTTCAATCGGTGCAGGCGCTTGATACCAAAGACAAGCAGAACAAGTATTTCAAACTTGAACGAATTGGGGAAGTAGTAGTGCTCGACAAGCCCTACAAATTCCAGAAGCTGCACGAAAAAACGTCAACCGATATGTTCGGCATCAGCGGCAAGAAAGAAACCTGGGTTACGCTGAAGCTCAGTCTGCGGGCTTACGTATTGCTGCGCGAAGAGTTTCCGCTTTCACTTCCATACCTCGAGAAGAACGAAAACGAGGAAGAGCGTACCTACACGTTCAACGGGCCGGTGCTGAACTTCAAGGGCGTGGGCCGGTTTGTGATGGGCCTTGCCGATGAAGTGACGGTTACCAGTCCACCGGAATTTAAAACCTACATCAAAGACAAGCTGAAACAGCAGCGCCTTGTTTAATCTTTTTTGATCGACAGGATTTCGATCTCCGGCATAGGCAGTGCCGCGAGGCCACACAGGTAGTCAGTTCCGTGAGCTGCGTATGAAACCTTTATCCCGAGTCCGTTAACCTTGAAGTTATCCGGGAGGTCAAGCGGCTTGTACCGAACGGAATCAACATACATTACCCAGCCGCAGCCATCCCACATGGGTTCGCCTTCATCAACAATAACGGCATCTACAAGCTCATCGGAATTGGACGAGCTTAACTTTTCTCCGGTTGCCGGTTGATCTTCTGTAACACATCCGGCCAGACCGGCTGCCAACGTAAACAGGAGGTAAATTTTGCGCATACGAATTCGGTTTTGTTGTTTACTTCCATTGACACGCGTTTCCGTCCGTCCGTTGTAACATCCTCAGAGAAAAGTTTGAGAATTCCGTAGCTTTAAGATAACTACCGTAATGATTATGAACAGACTGGTTTTTATTGCAATTTTTATCTGTTGCACTCTTTCCGTGAATGGACAACGAAATTGGGTAAAGCTTTTTAATGGAAAAGATTTGTCCGGGTGGACACAGCTTAATGGCAAAGCCAGCTATAAAGTTGAACATGGTGAGATTGTGGGTACAACTGTTTTCAACGAACCCAATTCGTTCCTGGCGACAACATCAGCATACAGCGACTTTATTCTTGAACTTGAATTCAAGCTTGATGACGACATGAATTCAGGTATCCAGTTTCGCAGCGAAAGCAAACCCGATTACCAAAACGGTCGAGTACATGGATACCAGGCGGAAATTGATCCATCGTCCCGCAGCTGGACGGGCGGTATTTATGATGAAGCCCGGAGAGAATGGCTGTATCCGCTTGAATATAATGTCGCAGCAAAATCCGCTTATAAGAAAAATGCCTGGAATAAGTGTCGCATAGAATGCATTGGTACTGTAATGCGTATTTGGATTAATGACATACCAACAGCACACCTCGTTGACAACATGACCGCCTCGGGTTTCATCGCGTTGCAAGTGCATGCAGTCGGCAAGCCGGAAGAAAGCGGAAAGAAAATCCGGTGGCGTAACATCCGCATCCAAACAAAGAATCTTGAACAATCGCCTTTGGATTCAATTTTTGTAGTGAATACAATTCCCAACACGCTCAGCAATCAGGAAAAGCAAAACGGTCTAAGCTTATTGTGGGACGGGCAAACAACTAACGGTTGGCGTGGAGCATACAAAACAGAATTTCCAAAACAGGGATGGAGTTATGAGAGTGGCATCCTGGAGGTAAAAAAATCAACCGGCGGTGAGTCGCAAAACGGTGGCGACATCGTAACCGAAAAACAATTCGCTGCATTCGACTTGCAGTTTGAGTTCAGGCTTACCGAAGGTGCCAACAGCGGGGTGAAATATTTTGTCACCGAGAAAGAAGGCAACACCGGTTCCGCCATTGGTCTTGAATACCAGATCCTCGATGACGAACGTCATCCCGATGCAAAGCTTGGCGTTGTGGGCAACCGTACGCTGGGATCACTTTATGATTTGATTCCCTCGTTGAAGATCAGTCGCGGCATTCATAAAATAGGTGAATGGAATTACGGACGAATTATTGTTTATCCGGATAACCGGATCGAGCACTGGCTGAACGGTTACAAGATTGTCGAGTACCAGCGCGGCACACCCATTTTTAATGCGCTTGTTGCCAGAAGCAAATATGCAGTGTGGGAAAACTTCGGCATGGCTGAGAAGGGCCGGATACTGTTGCAGGATCATGGCGATGAAGTTTCATTTCGCAGCATCAAGATCAAAGAGCTTAAGTAAATGATATGAGCAAGTCGAAAAAGAATACTCTGCCGAGACGCGAATTTATCTCGAAGGCATCGTTGGCAACAGCGGGACTCTACTTTAGTTCGTGGGCATTGAGCGCAAAAAGCTATGGCCGGATACTGGGAGCCAACGATCGAGTGAATGTTGGGGTGATTGGATTTTCCGACCGGTTCAAATACTCACTGCTTCCGGCCCTCCAGAATCACAGCAAAGAATTGAATTTCGATATCATTGCGTTGTCTGACATCTGGAAGATCAGGCGCGAGGAGGGGCAGGCGCACCTGCTTAAAACACTCGGGCACGAAGTGAAAGCCTATCGAAACAACGAAGAACTATACAGTTCAAAAAGTGCAGATGCGGTGATCATCAGCACGGCCGACTTTCAGCACGCGCTTCACGCGATTGAGGCGGTAAACGCAGGATGTGATGCGTATGTGGAAAAGCCTTTTGCGGAAACGATGGCCGACAACCGTGCGGCATTGAAAGCAATCAGCAATTCGAAACAAATCGTACAAATCGGATCGCAACGCAGAAGCGGACCGAATTATCATGCTGCCGCGGATTTTATTAGCAGCGGAAAGTTTGGCGACATCACTTCCGTGGAATTAACGTGGCATGTCAATCAGCCGGGTCGCTGGCGCAGGCCCTCGCTCGTTGCGCAGATGAAAGAAGAAGATACCGATTGGAAACGGTTCATACTAAATCGGCCGTTCGAAGCCTTTGATGCGCGCAAGCATCTGGAGTACCGATTGTTCTGGCCATACTCGTCCGGTATGCCGGGACAATGGATGAGCCACCAGATCGACACCGTACATTGGTTTACCGGGTTAAAACATCCGCGAAGCGTGGTCGCGAACGGAGGAATCTATAAATGGAAGGACGGCCGGCAAAATTGGGATACCATGACTGCCGTTTTCGATTATGGAAATGATGACAATTCATCCGGCTTTCAGGTTGTATTCTCTTCGCGCATGCACAACGGTGAAGAAAACCCCAAAGAAATTTATTATTCGAACGGAGGTGAACTGAATCTCAATACCAATAAAGTTACACCAACAGGCGGCCTGACGGAGCAGCATGCAAAAGCGATGGGTATGCAGCCGAATCTTCTTCCAACTATGGATCTTGTGGCAGCCACTGAACCGGTTGCGTCATCTGCGAACACGGGTGGAGACATAACTACATCGCGGCACATGCGCAACTTTATGGAATGCGTGCGAAGCCGGAAACCAACAAATGCTCCGGTCGAAGCGGGCTACCAGCATTCAATTGCCTGCATCATGACCAACGCTGCCGTGCGCACGGGTGAGAAAGCCACATTCGATGAAAAAACACAGGAAGTTATGGCGGGCGGAAAGGTTTTTACGTATTGAGCTTGGCGTTGCTAATACCGATCCGGAAAAGAGATTATTCTAGTTGATCAGCGTCTCTAGTTCCGACAAAGTCACGTTTGTTTTAAGTAATGTACCGTCCCGAGATAATAGTACATTGTAGGGAACGCCATTTACAAAAAACTTGTCTTTCAGGTTATCTTGCTGTTTAAAATGAATGTTGATCCAATCCATTCCAAGTTGGGGGGTTTTATTTTTCCATTTTTCCAGATCCTCATCTATTGAAATCGAAATTATTTCAAGCTTACCGGATTGGTATATTCTTTTGAGATCGGGTATCAACTGGATACACGGGCCGCACCAGGTAGCCCAGAACTCCAGTAAAACATATTTTCCCTGATAGTCTTTTAAGGTTTTTTCATGATTGTGGATATCGGAAAACTTGAAATTAATGTACTTCCCTACAGCAACCTTATAGGATTGATTCAGATATGCCTGTATTTTCTTACCATAAAAACCTCTTTGTTGTTCAGCTGGGAGCAGCTTGTAAAATTCATCTACTTTTTCAGGATAGTTTTTTGTTCCAAATAGATCTGTAAGATCATATACGATCATCGCATATCCGTCTCGATCGTTCGAATTCCTGTATTTAGAAATGCATTTATTTATAAAACCGGCTATCAGGCTATCCTTTTTTGCTTCAATTAACATTTTTTCTATGTCGTCTTTGGCATTAAGGCCTTCTGACAGAAGACTTTTATACGTATCTGAATAATTTTCTGAATCGACTTTGAAATAGCGATCAAGGTTATCGCTGATTTTTGATTTCGTGTATTCGACCGTATATTCGGTTCGCTGAATGTTCTTTATGACAATTTTAATCCGATCATTCGTCAACGGGAACCTAAACCTTTTTTGACCAATGATTAATGTGGCATACGTTGGCTCGCTCACCACCCCCTCAAAGTAGAAATTATTACTCGTAACCGTCAGTGTGTCGCTAATTTCCCTGGTTTGGGTTATGAGTACAATTTGTTTGTCAGCGATTGAGTCATAGGGAAAGATTCCTCGTATGCCAAAGCCTTGCGACTCTTGTTTTTGAAACCCAAGGACAACCACGGGTAGTAAATAGATCCAAAGAAGGTTTTTTTTCAGAGCACTGATGAGCATTGAGTACATACAGAGGACTGCAGGAACGGATTTACGCATAGGATAGAATTTATGACTTGAACGCTTGATGTACAGCCTATCAAAATAGTTTCATAAAGATTTGAATACAGACTTTTTGGCTTTTTTTGTCACGCTATATGCCCTCTATCCGAAATGGCTTATGCGCAAAGTTGCTGTCGGTTCTGAGCATAAATAAAAAGCCGCTTGAGAAAGCGGCTTTTATTAATAACCAGTCTTTTAAATCTTATCGGTTAACTCCCGGCAACGCGCCCGGTGCCACCTGCTCGTTTCCGAACGATGGAGCCTTGCGCACGGTTGGATAAACTTCATCCAGCGTATTGCCATCATACAACCTGCCGTTCTTCATCACCTTATTGATTGTATTGGTATTGCGGATGTTTTCCAACGGGTTCTTGTCGAGAATAATGAAATCTGCCAGCTTTCCCGCCTCAATGCTTCCCAGGTCGCCATCCAAACCGATCGCGGTAGCACCTTTGATCGTGGCCACTTTCAATGCATTATGGTTGCTCATGCCGCCGGATGCAATGCTCCACAACTCCCAGTGATAACCGAGGCCCTGCAGCTGTCCGTGTGAACCTACGCCCACACGTCCGCCTGCATTGATCAGGTCGTTAGCAAAGCGCGCATGATCTTCAAACACGTGCTCTTCTTTCATAAACCAGCCTGGTCTTCTGCGCGACTTCGCGTCAAGCTCAGACTTAGCTGTGAAATGATTGAGTTTAGGATCACCGTTTACATTTTCGGTAGCGTAGTAAAAGTTCTCCGCCCACGGTCCGCCATACGCTACCAGCAGGGTAGGTGTGTAGGTCATCTTTGATTCAGCAACGGCAGTGGTAAAATCCTTATACAATGGATAGATCGGGAATGCATGCTCATGTCCGGAATATCCATCGATCAGGTTGGTCATGTTGAGTTTGAAGTCAAGACCACCTTCGGTTGTTGGCATCAAACTTTGTTCCTTACATGCCTGGATAATCCACTGGCGATGCTGACGGTTACCCGTCAGGTACATTTTGATCGTCTTGGTGTTGTAGTATTCTGAGTATTGTTTCAGAATGTCTTTTGTCTGATCGAAATCTTTCAGGTTGTACGCCCAGAAACCAACGCCCGGACCGGTGCTGTAAATTCTTGGCCCTATAACCTGTCCGGTTTCAACCATGTCCCCATACGTAAGCACATCGGTTGTGGCAGTTTGCGGGTCGCGGGTAGTGGTTACACCATACGCCAGGTTAGCCGCATACACCCAAACCTGATTTTTATGAATACCCCATGCCGGCCACATGTGTGAGTGCGTGTCCACGAATCCGGGAACAATTGTTTTTCCGCTCAGGTCCATTTTCTTAACCGATGCATCCACAGCGATTGATCCTGCAGGGCCAACCTGTTTGATGCGTGCGTTTTCTACAAGGATGTCGCCCTTCTCAATGATCTCGTCACCTTTCATGGTAATGATGCGGGCATTCTGCAAAAGAATTTTTCCATCCGGAATATCTTTCTTCACCGTAACTTTAATGCGCTGCTCGGTCGGCTTATAGCCTTCATCTTTTTTCTCGTCCTTCTTATCGTCTTTCTTTTCAACGACCTTCAAACCACCGGTAGAGTCTTTCTTAACTTCTTTCTTGTCGTCTTTCTTCTCTTCTTCTTTGGCTTTCTCTTCGGCCGCTTTCTTTTTCTTCAGCTCAAGTTCTTTTGCTTTGGCTTCGTCAATGTTGTATGTGAAGAATGCATTACCCAAAGAGAAGTAAACGATCTTGCCGTTGTTGTTCCAGCTTGGGAACTCTCCGCCCAGCCTGGTAAGCTTGCGCGCAGGGAACTGTGCGTTGCCGGCATCGGAAACAGAAATTTTCGGAACATCACCTCCGGTTTTCGGAATAGTGACAACATAAATGTCGTTGTTGATTTGTGCGAAAGCCTGATCGCCTTCCGGTGCCATTTTGATAATCTCAGCGCTGGAAGGTTGCTGCGCGGGCTCCGTTGCTGACTCAACCATCATGCAATGATTTTCATCAGGTGTTGAACCGTATACAGTAATCCCCGTCACTTTTACATGCTGGCGCTCATCGGTTCCGTCCCACCGGATTGAAACCAGTCCTTTTCCGTAGTTGAACAGGAAGATGCGGTCTTCGGATTTTACAAAGTGCGGATTGCTTCTTCCTTTTGCTTTTGCAATTACGTTGATGTTTCCCCCATCACCACTAACCCACGCAATTTCTTCCTGGCTGGCAAATGAAACCGGGCCGGCTTCTTCCTTGAAGTTGTAGGATTTGCCTTGCAGGAATACAATCTTATTTCCCTGGAACGTCCATGCAGGGTCGGAATACAATCCGGCAACGTTAGTAAGGCGCTGAGGTTTTGCACCTTTTGCTTTGAAGTTCATTTTGTACAGATGTCCGCCATCACCTTCCCATGTCGACCAAACGAGTTGTGATCCGTCCGGACTCCAGGCTGGCATTGCTTCCGTAAACTCGAAGTTGCTGACACGCTTCGGAGCACCATCCGGCAATGTCATTGTATACAATCTGTTAAGCGCAGTGAACGCAACTTGCTTTCCGTCAGGCGATACCACCGGGTTTCTGATCTGCGTAACAACCATTTCTTTATCATCCTTGATCGGATACTTGAATTCAACTAGCGGTCCCATCAAAAACTCGGTGTTCATTTCGAACGGAATGTTAATTGCATTGCCGCCCGCTACCGGGATGCGATAGAATTTACCACCGTATGATGCAACAACTTCTTTGCTGTCGGGTGTGAACGACATGGCAGGCAACACACCAAGCGGTGCGATCGACTCCTGCTCATCGCGCTGTACCGGATACGCAAGCCATTTTTCATCACCGGATTTCAGATCACGCAGGATTAAGCCGGTCTGATCGTTATAGCGTGAACCGTACACCAGCCACTTGCCATCGGGTGACAGTGTCGGAGTAAAGGCTGATCCATAACGAACAGTTTTTTGTTCAACTTCACCGTTGTCGCGATCATAAACGGCAAGCTCGTATTGCGGCAACTGTGCGTTATAATTCCATGCACCATTTCTTTGTGAGAACCAGATGTATCGACCGTCAGGGCCGAAGGCAGGTTCGGATATTTTCAGGTTAGCCGGATTGCTGATAAGCTGGGCGCCACCGCCACCGTCTTTATGAAATAACCACAATTTGAAATTGCGGATGCCGCGTGACCCTACGACATAATTTCCATCAGGAGTCCATTCGGCAGATTGATAATGTTCTGTGTTTCCTTTTGTCAGTTGAAGCGAATCACTCTTATCAATCGCAAACCACCAGATGTTTTCACCACCACTGCGGTCGGAGATAAACAACAACTTGGTTCCGTCAGGACTGAACTTCGGGTGTGAATCGAACGACATGCCTTTGGTGAACTGCACAGGCTTGCCACCCGTGATGGGCATCGTGAAGATATCGCCCATAAAATCGAATGCGATGGTTTTGCCATCCGGGCTAACGTCCAGCGACATCCACGTTCCTTCGGTGGTTTTGATGTTTACCCTGCGGGCTGCTTCCAGCGGCAGGTCGGTTTTCTTTTTGGGTTTTTCCTTTTTTACGGAATCAGCCTTGGGCTTCTTGTCGTCTTGGGCGTTTGCGAAAAGGCAAACTGCCGACAGGAGCAGCAATAAATAGTATTTCTTCATAACTGGGTATTAGACAACTGCGAAATAACCAAATCAGCTCGACATTATGAGGACATTTATATAAATGGGGTGAAGATTTATGAAATCTCCCCCAATCCGCTCAGTAATGGATTTTTTTGAATTACCGATGGAGCGATACCGAAAAAGACGGGGCATAGGGTACCCCGAATGTTTGAAATGCAGCCCAGTTTAACGGCTCATCCTTTTTCTTGCGCTTGCGATATTCGAGCACGGCTTGCCGCCATGGTTCAGCCGGAAAAAATGGCGTTGGCTTCTGCATCTGCTTAACGAACTCGGTCATCAGTTCAGCAGTTTCGGCATCGTCAACATTCCATAAGCTCATGGTTACGGAGCGTGATCCTGCTTTCAGGAAACCCCGCGCAACACCAACAATGCCTGCTTCCATTACTTTTCCCAAACCGGATTGACATGCGCTCAACACTACGACAGGTTTATAAATGAGCTTCATGCTTTGAATTTCGAAAGGGGTAAGATAGCCGCATGTATCACGACCGTTCAAAGCAATGAAACTGTTTCGCAACGGGTTTTCGGTATCCGACCAGCCATGTGTGGCGAGATAAATAAAACTTGAACTCCGCATGCGGTAAATGATTTTCCCTTTTGTAGCAGCGGCTCCGGTTAACGGTTCTGCGCCAATCAATGCACTCACCTGTTTGGCTTCTTCTTCAGCGCCTGCTAATTGAACGAGACCTGTAGTGCACGGGTCGGTGAATGCAGGATTGCCGACCACAACCGGTTGTTTGAGCAAGCCCATGTTATCGGGTGATTCATTTCCAAGATTGTCGACTTCAGAAAACAACTGCTGAAAATTATGTGCGAAGGAAAAAGCAACCGAGTCGAGCAATGTTCCGTTCGACTCGCGCCATGGCTTCAGCATTGAAAAAGGAATGGTTGAAAGATTTACGGCAGGCATTACCAATAGGTACTTTCTTCCCGTGAGGCTGTTGGTAATTTCTTTTGGAAACGCAATCCGCGAAAGCAGGTCGATGCTCTCGGGCGTTTTTAAACGGTATTTTTTTGACGCTTTCAAATCCCGAACTGCGCGATCGGTGGTGCCGATGATTTTGTCGATCGACATCGAGAACTTTAAGGTGTTCTCAAGATTCAGCAGCGAATCGATTGTTACCGGTGTGTGTGCGTGTGCAGCGATTCCGGTGTGATCAACAATCCAGGCATGCAACGTGTCATCCTGGTGATGATAAAACAGAAATGCAAACTCTTTCACAGGATCGCCATAACCACCGGAACCGTATTCGCGTACAGCCCGAAAAACTTTTTGAACGGTAACCTGTCCGGCAAAGTAGTTAATGCCACGATACGCCATCAGCTCCTTGAAGTTTACTTCGTATTGATTGAGATGGGCTTCAAATTGCTGATTGCCTGATTGTGCCTGCAGTGAAGCCGAAGACGCCAGCAAAATGAGAAAGAGTAGACGTTGCAATTGCATTGAACGGCTAATTTAATTCTATCTTGGCACCTTCAAAAATGAATATACACGATCAGCTAAATAAAACGTGGAACCTGCTTAAGCTGGAGCGTCAGGCCGACCTGGAACAATACCGGCAAAAGGTGTTGCTCGTACCGCTGCATCGTAAAACCAAGGAAGGCAAGTGCTGGTATCCCGTAAAACTTGTGCGCGATTACATCGGTACGGGTGAACGGCTTGTGATTGAAGTACAACGAACCGCTCAGCTCGATCAGCCGCATGTTTTTCAAAGCGGAAAAATGGTGAGCGTATTCAGCAATGCGAAAAATACTCCGGAGAAACATTATCTCGGAGGTGTGATCAATTACGTTCGCGATAACAGCATGGTAATCACTGTGAATGGTGATGAACTTCCGGACTGGATTGAAGATAGTTTATTGGGAGTCGATCTGATGTTTGATGAAATGGCGTATCGCGAAATGGAGATAGCCATGAAATCGATTATCAAAGCGGAAGACTCGCGCGTGGCAGAGTTGAGGGATACGCTATTGGGTTACCGGAAGCCAGTTTCCGGTGGCCGTTTAAACAGCGAACAGCAGGCTGGTGGTGACGTGACTGGTGCCGGATTAAATGACAGTCAGCAGAAAGCGCTGAAATGTGTTCTTGAAGCACAAGACGTTGCGATAATCCACGGTCCTCCGGGAACCGGAAAAACTACAACACTGGTAGAAGCCATCCGGCAAACCGTTGATATTGAAAAGCAGGTACTGGTTTGTGCACCGAGTAATGCTGCTGTTGATTTGCTTGTCGAAAAATTATCTGACAAAGGTTTAAAGGTTGTACGAATTGGTCATCCGGCCCGTGTTACAGAGCAATCGTTGAGTAAAACGCTCGATGCGCGCATTGCAAACCACGAACATTACAAAGAGTTGCGGGCGATCCGAAAACGAATGGAGCAGGTACGTGCCCAGGCTTTCAAGTTCAAACGCAATTTCGGATACCACGAACGGCAGGAGCGGAACATGTTAAAGCAAGAAGCAAAGGTTTTGAAGGCCGATGCGGATGTGCTGGAGTTTTATATCATCAACGACATTCTTAATACAAGCGATGTGATTGCGTGCACGCTGGTGGGGGCATCGCATCCCATGCTTCGCGGCAAGCGCTATCAAACTGTGTTCATTGACGAAGCGGCTCAGGCCCTTGAACCGGCATGCTGGATTCCCATTTTGCGCGCGGCCCGCGTGGTGTTTGCGGGTGATCATCACCAGCTGCCGCCAACCATCAAGTCGGTGGAGGCTGCACGCGAAGGACTTGCCAAAACGTTGTTCGAAAAATGCATCGAGCATCACCCGCAAACTGCCTCCATGCTCCAGGTTCAGTACCGGATGAATGAACACATCATGCAGTTTCCGTCAGCTTATTTCTATAACAACAGATTGATTGCGGATGATTCGGTAAGAAATCATAGCATCAGCAACCTACCGGTAATCGATTTTGTCGATACAGCCGGCTGTGGCTTTAACGAAACGCAGGACCCGGAAACATTGAGCCGCTTTAATGATGATGAGGCGCAATTATTAATCCGGCAACTGGAGAAGGTCGTGGAACAAGTTGGTACGGAAGAATGGAACCATACAATCGGTATCATCACTCCGTACAGCGCGCAGGTTGAGCGCCTGGTAAAACTTGCAGAGGCGAGCGAAGTTCTTTCAAATGTTCAGCGTTTCTTAACGATTAACACCGTAGACGCGTTCCAGGGTCAGGAGCGTGACATCATTGCCATTAGTTTCGTGCGCAGCAACGACAAAGGCGAGATTGGTTTCCTGGCCGACATCCGCAGAACGAACGTTGCCATCACGCGTGCGCGGAAGAAGTTAATCATGACAGGCGATAGTGCTACGCTGGGAACAAACGAGTTTTATACAGCCTTGCTGGAATACGTTCAGCAGAAAGGGTTTTATAAAAGTGCTTGGGATATTCAAATAGGAAATTAACGATTTACGTTTGCGATTTGCGATTTACAATTTACGATTAACGATTAACGATTAGCGATTATGGATCTTTCCCGCTTTCAGGAACTTTCAAAAAGCGCTTCGGCAGAAAACAAAAAGTTTCTGCAGTCGCTGAAGAAGAAGGACCCGCGCAAGGTTGATGACCTTTTCCACGAAACGCACGAAGAAGTTTTCCGGGAGATCGATTGCCTGGAGTGCGCGAATTGCTGCAAGACAACCAGCCCGATTTTTTATCAAACCGATATTGAACGCGTAGCGAAAGAACTTCGCATGAAGCCGGGTGATTTTATTGAAAAATACCTTCGCGTGGATGAAGACAATGACTACGTGTTGCTCAGTTCGCCTTGCCCGTTCCTCGGGCCGGATAATTACTGTTCCGTGTATGAATCCCGTCCAAAAGCCTGTCGGGAATACCCGCATACCGATCGCAAGAAGATGGTGCAGATCATGGAGCTTACCCACAAGAACACTCAGGTTTGCCCGGCGGTGTTTGAAATAGTTGAACGAATTAAAAAGATTGATTTGTAGGGGGTTATAATTTTAGGTATGCTCTACGATAGCGAAAGAATATCGTACTACAGCTATAAATACGGTCCGTTGTTTTTGTCCGCGGCAGGTCTTTATTCGGCCATCACGCTGGTGTTTGTTTCTGAAGAAGGTGTGAGTGAACTGGTTATTAATGTGGTACTCCTGTTAGCGCTTTCGGGGGCTGGTTTGTATTTGTTCGTCCGGCTGAAACCCATGTGGAAAATTGTTGCCCTTAACCGAATGAGAATTGTTGTGGGGGTTGGGAAGGATGAGGAGGAATACAGCTGGCTTGATGTAAAATCAATTGATTTTAATGGTCTTACCAGTGTTTATACATTGAATTTGAAAACAGGACAAGAAATATATTTCACGGCCTACCGCAATGTTCTGTTTTTCTGGGCTGAGGATACCAGTGAAATGGGCGCGATCATTAACAAGATGAAACGCGACCTGAGTATTTAACGTAATTCACGGGCTGATGCCTTAAAAAAATGCGCTGACCGTGCCGATCAAAATCGAAACACCATCAGCGCAATGCATTATTGCTGTAGTCGTCTGACACCTTCGAGGTGTCTGACGACTAACTAAGATTAAACCTGAGCCGCAAGTTTCTGATTCAATACCGACTTCGGTACTGCACCAATTTGCTTGTCAACCACCTGGCCGCCTTTGAAAACGAGCAGGGTAGGGATGCTGCGCACACCAAACTTTGCGGTAGTCTGAGGATTCTCATCCACGTTCAGTTTGGCAATAACCGCCTTGCCGTCATAATCACCGGCCAACTCTTCCACAACAGGCCCGATCATCTTGCACGGCCCGCACCATTCAGCCCAAAAATCTACTAATACTGGCTTTCCAGAGTTGATCACTTCGTCAAAATTCGAGTCGGTGAGTACGATTGCTTTTCCCATAATACTTGGTTGTTATGATTGTTTTTATGATTCTACTTCTTCCAACACAAAGGTATCGGAAATTGTTCCAATATTCGAAACCTCCTTTACCTGTACCGGCAAATCGTCTGTTAACCAGCGCACTGCGGTTGAGTCGGTGAAAACCCCCGTTTCTCCCAGTTTTTTCAGTTCAGCAATCAGTGCGTTAGAAACCTTAATCCGTGTTGCCCTTGAGATCAGCTCTACCTGAATGTCTTCACCCTCGTCTTTCAGGAAGATTTTTAAGGCAGCCTGCCCCGAGTTCTTTTCACAAACTTTTTCCAGCGTAGTGATCAGGTCGCGCGTTACGTTTTGCAGCGGTATACGCAACGCAACACCCTGAATGCGTTTGCCTGCCAGCTCATCGAGCAGTTCGATGTTTCGGATTTTGTACTCCAGGTTCATCTGGCCCCAGTTGCTGCGCAATACATTTCCTTCCACGAATATGAACCAGCCGTTGTTCATGAAATTGCGGAACCGGAGGTATGTTTCACCAAAGAGGGTGAACGTATCTTTTCCGCTGTTGCCGCTGAAATCTTCGAGCACAAATTTGCCAAACGGTTTTCCGGTTTTCGTGGTACGGTGTTCAACGGATGTTACAATTCCGCCTACGCGAACATCTTTTCCCTGCAGGGCTTCAAGTTCATTCAACTGGCTGCAGGTAATGTTACAGAACGAAGTCAGCTCAAGCTTGAAGTTCTCCAGCGGGTGGCCGGAGATGTAAATGCCGACAACTTCTTTTTCAAGATTGAGTTTTTCCAATTCACTGAATGGCTCAACCTGCTCGATTTTTGGTTTCGGCATTGTTACGCCTGTGGTTCCTCCAAACAAACTGGCCTGCGCGCTGCTTTCTTCCTGCTGTGTTCGTGTTGCAAACTTGATGGCCTTTTCGATCAGACTGGAGTCGTTGTCTTTCGAATAGATGTATTGCCTGCGGTGCATGTTGCTGAAACAGTCGAACGCACCCGACAGTGCCAGCGCTTCAAATGTTTTCTTGTTAACGGCACGCTGGTTCAGTCGTTTCGCAAAATCAAACAGGTCTTCAAACGGTCCGTTGGCATCACGTTCGCTGATGATGGATTCAACTGCGGCATCACCCGTTCCTTTAATGGCACCCAATCCGAAACGGATTTCTCCGTCTTTGTTTACTTCGAAGTACATACCCGATTCGTTCACGTGCGGCCCGAGTACTTTGATACCGAGGCTTCGGCATTCTTCGATAAAGAATGTAACGTTATCGAGGTTGCTTTGTGAGTGCGTTAACACGGCCGACATATATTCTGCCGGATAGTTCGCTTTCAGGTATGCCGTGTGATACGCGACCAGCGAATAACAAGTCGAGTGTGATTTATTGAACGCATATTGCGCAAAAGCTTCCCAGTCGGTCCATATCTTTTCGCAGATCGGTTTCGCGTGGCCGTTCTTCGCACAACCTTCGATGAACTTATCTTTCATCTTATCGAGTACCGACTTCTGCTTCTTACCCATCGCTTTCCGCAGCACATCGGCATCGCCTTTACTGAAGCCGGCCAGTTTCTGCGAGAGCAACATCACCTGCTCCTGGTAAACGGTAATCCCGTAAGTTTCCTGCAGAAACTCTTCCATCTCCGGCAAATCGTATTTGATCGGCTCGCGACCGTGTTTACGGTTAATGAATTGCGGAATGTATTCCATCGGACCCGGACGGTACAACGCGTTCATCGCAATCAAATCTTCAAACTTATCGGGCTTAAGCTGGCGCAGGTACTTCTGCATACCCACACTTTCAAACTGGAATGTTCCGGTTGTTTCACCCCGCTGAAAGAGCTGATACGTTTTTGTATCCGTCAAGGGCACAGCATCGATGTCAATATCAATGCCTTTACTTTTCTTGATATTCTTCAGTGCCGTGCGAATGATTGACAACGTAGTAAGACCAAGAAAGTCCATCTTCAACAAACCAGCACTTTCCACCACGCTGTTGTCGAACTGCGTTACGAGCATCTCGGAATCTCTTGCGGTTGAAACCGGAACGAACTTCGTAAGTTCATCGGGTGTGATGATCACCCCGCAGGCATGGGTACCGGTGTTCCGCACAGAACCTTCGAGCACGATTGCCTGCTTGAGTACATCGGCTTTCAGATCGGTTCCCTTTTTTATGTCGGCGAGTTCCTTGATTTCCTGGAAGGCAGTGTCGAGCGTGGTACCCGGACGTTCGGGAACAAGTTTGGCTAAGAAGTTTGCTTCCGGCAACGACAGTTCCATCACCCGTGCGCAGTCGCGGATGGATGATTTGGCCGCCATTGTGCCATACGTGATGATCTGTGCTACCTGACTCTTGCCGTATTTGTCGATCACATACTTGAGTACTTTGTCGCGGCCTTCATCGTCAAAGTCAATATCAATATCGGGAAGGGATACACGATCGGGATTCAAAAAACGCTCGAAGAGCAAATCGTATGCGATCGGGTCAACGTTGGTAATGCCAATGCAATATGCCACGGCTGAACCAGCTGCCGATCCGCGGCCCGGCCCAACGGATACGCCCATCTCGCGTGCCTTCGAAGTAAAATCCTGAACAATCAGGAAGTAGCCCGGATAACCGGTTTTCTTGATCGTTTCCAGTTCGAAGTCGAGGCGATCTCTGAGTTCCTGTGTGATCTCTGGATATTTCCGTTTTGCGCCTTCGTATGTCAGGTGACGCAGGTAATCGTCTTCCGTTTTGAAATTCTTCGGAATGTCGAACTTAGGGAGCAACACATTCCGCTCGAGGTTGTAGGTTTCGATCTTTCCCAGAATCTCACTGATCGTTTCAATGGCCTCCGGCAGATCGCGGAAGATGGATTTCATCTCATCCTGCGATTTGAAGTAAAACTCTGCGTTAGCAAGACCATACCGTTTACCGCGGCCTTCACCAATCGGTGTTGATTTGAATTCACCTTCTTTAATGCAGAGCAATACATCGTGCGCATTGGCTTCCTCTTTATCGAGGTAGTACACTTCGTTCGCGGCAAAGTACTTTACGTTGTATTTCTTCGCAAAGCGAAGCAGTACTTCGTTTACGTGATCTTCTTCCGGAAGGCCGTGACGATTCAGTTCAACATAAAAGTCGTCACCGAAAAGTTTGTGATACCAGGCAAAGGCTTCTTCCGCCTGCCGTTCACCGGTGTGGAGAATCAGATAGGGCACTTCGCTTTGAAGTCCTCCGGTGGTGGCAATCAGATCGGTGCGGAATTCTTCAATCAGTTGTTTATCAATCCGCGGATGGATTCCGTAAAGGCCTTCTGTAAACCCGAGTGAACTCAGGCGGATCAGATTCTGATAACCATTTTTATTTTTAGCAATCAATATCTGGTTATAGCGCCTGTCGGGATTGTCTTTCGTGAATTTGTTTTTCCTGCGCTCTTCCGAAACATAAAACTCGCAACCCACAATCGGCTTGATCTGTTGTGCGATGGCTTCCTGCACAAACTTGAACACACCATACATGTTGCCCAGATCGGTGAGGGCTACGGCTGGCATTTCTGCTGCTTTGGCTTTTGCCACGATCGATTTCACATCGGCTGTAGCCTGCAGTACGGAATATTGTGAATGAACGTGAAGGTGTGCGTAAGCTCCTTTGATCGACTGCCCGGATTTGTCCCCGATAGTATAACCGGCATCTTTCTTCTTTTCTTTTTTGGCGAAGTTGGCTTCGTCAAGATCCGGCTCTTCGTATTCAACTTCCACAAGCGGAGTGGAATCGAACGGGTTAATCACTTTTTTCTTTACAAGTCCGAAGAAGCATCGTGCGGTAGCGGCTACGTCATACGATGCATCGTGGGCATCTTCAAAATCTTTCCCGAATAATATCTGGTGAAGCTCGTGAAGGCGAGGCATTTTCAGTTTGCCACCCAATCCACCTTTTAGCTGGCAAAACTCTGTGGAAGCAATTCCGGTATCAATCTTGGCGATAGCCAGCAGCTTGTCGGTTGCGATCGCCTTCCGCAAAAGTTCTGCACCAATAATGTTTACATCGAACTCAATATTATGGCCGATGAGTTGTGATGTTTTTTCGAGATCCTGAACAAATGTGTTGAGCACGGTTTGCATGTCGTGACCTTCCGCCAGCGCACGCTTGGTAGAAATGCCGTGTACCTGTTCAGCTTTATAAGGAATGTCGAAGCCCTCGGGCTTGATAATATAGTTATGGTGCGATAAAAGTTTACCCCGGTTATCATGAAGCTGCCAGGCAAGCTGAACCAGTCTCGGCCAGTTGTCCAGGTCAGTGATAGGGGCAGTCTTATTCCGCGGAAGCCCGGTGGTCTCCGTGTCAAAAATCAAATACATCGAAGCGTGTTAGTAGTGGTCGTAAAACCGTAAAAATACATCGTTTAGGGGTGTAAATCCATTCCCATTATGGGATTATAATTCCTGAAATGAGTAAAAAGTTCGGGAATTTTTAGAATAAAATTCTGCCAAATGGCTGATTTTCAGTATAAAACAAAAGCCGGATCGCTTTTCGCGATAAGTTATTCAAGCATAACATATTAATGCTCCCTCTTATGAAACGTGTAGGTGATTTTTTTAAGCGTGAATGGTTCTTGTTCGCTATGGTTGCGGCAATTGCCCTCATCTTCCTCTTGTTCGAGGTATTGTAGACCAGCCGTTTCCTTTTTTCCGGGCTTATTTAGAACATTTTAAAGTTTCGGCAGTTTTGTTTGTAAACTATCGGAGATTACTTTTATGCGTTTGCATAACTCCTGAATCTATCATTCAAAACTATGAATTGGTTTACCAACCTGTTTACAAGCTCGATCGGTAAGAAAGTTATCATGTCGCTGACGGGGTTGTTCCTGATCACGTTCCTGATCATTCACTGCACGATCAACGCCATGATTTTTTATAATGACGGGGGTGCCACCTTCAGTCATTGGGGACACTTCATGGGCACCAACCCGATTATCCGCACACTGGAGATCGTGTTGATACTCGGTTTCCTGTTCCACATTATCGATGGTTTCATGTTGTGGGCGCAGAACCGCAAGGCGCGCCCTGTGAAATATGCAAAAGTGGCCCATCCGCATAAGAGCAAATGGTATAGCCGCAGCATGGGCTTGCTTGGAACACTCATTCTTATCTTCCTGATCATTCACACCGCACATTTCTGGATTCCGAACCGCATCAGCCAGGGTATCAACAACTGGGAAGAAGGTGAATTAGACTTGTATGCAAAGATGCTTGTGGTGTTTCAGGAGCCTTGGGTAGTAATCGTTTACCTGTTGGGTTGCTTCTCCTTGTTCTGGCATCTGCTGCACGGATTCAGAAGTGCATTCCAGACGCTCGGGTTGAATCATGTTAAATACAACGGGTTCATCTCGTTCCTCGGAACAGCATTCTCGATTGTTGTTCCAACGATTTTTGCGCTCATGCCGATCGCGATGCACTTCGGCTGGGTGAAGTAATTAATCATTGACCGTTCTCAAATAAAAATATATGGCAGTACTTGATTCCAAAATTCCTGACGGACCTCTGGCTGAAAAGTGGAGTAACTACAAAGAACATGCGAAGTTGGTAAACCCGGCCAACAGACGTAAAGTAGAAGTGATTGTTGTGGGCACAGGACTTGCCGGTGCTGCAGCTGCTGCAACGCTGGGAGAACAAGGTTATAAAGTGAAAGCATTTTGCTTTCAGGATTCTCCACGCAGAGCGCACTCAATTGCGGCACAAGGTGGGATCAATGCAGCGAAGAACTACAAAAACGATGGCGACTCGGTTTATCGTTTGTTTTACGATACAATAAAAGGAGGTGACTTCCGTGCGCGGGAAGCGAACGTGTACCGCCTGGCCGATGTGTCGAGAAATATTATCGATCAATGCGTAGCGCAGGGCGTTCCGTTCGCACGCGAATATGGCGGCTTGCTCGATAACCGTTCATTTGGCGGAGCCCAGGTTTCCAGAACGTTTTATGCTCGCGGTCAAACCGGACAGCAATTGTTGCTCGGTGCGTACCAGGCGCTTGAACGTCAGATCGGTTTGGGAACCGTGGAAATGTATAACCGCCACGAAATGGTGGACGTGGTTATTGTAGACGGTAAAGCACGGGGTATCATTGCCCGTAATTTGATTACCGGAAAGCTTGAAAAATATTTTGCCCATGCAGTTGTGTTAGCAACAGGCGGTTACGGAAACGTATTCTTTCTCTCTACTAATGCGATGGGTAGCAACGTAACGGCAATCTGGAAGGCGCATAAAAAAGGCGCGTACTTTGCGAACCCGTGCTACACGCAAATCCACCCGACTTGTATTCCCGTTACCGGGGATTACCAGTCGAAGCTTACGCTGATGTCAGAATCGTTACGTAACGATGGCCGCGTATGGGTTCCTAAAACAAGAGAAGACGCTAAAGCCATCCGCGAAGGAAGGAAAACGGCAAACGATATTAAAGAAGAAGACAGAGACTACTATCTCGAAAGGAAATATCCATCGTTTGGAAACCTGGCTCCCCGGGATATTTCATCACGTGCAGCGAAAGAAGCCTGTGATGATGGCCGCGGAATTGTGCCAAGCGGTTTGGGTGTATTTCTGGATTTCTCCGATGCGATTAAGCGCCTTGGTGTTGACGTTGTGAAAGCGCGGTATGGCGAGCTGTTCCCGATGTATCAAAACATCACCAATGAAGACCCATTGAAAACTCCGATGAAGATTTATCCAGCCGTTCATTATACCATGGGTGGCCTTTGGGTAGATTATGAACTGATGACTTCCGTGAAAGGTTTGTATTGCACAGGCGAAGCAAACTTTAGCGACCACGGTGCAAACCGGTTGGGTGCATCAGCCCTGATGCAGGGGTTGAGCGATGGATACTTCGTGTTGCCGGCAACCATCAGCAATTATCTGGCAGGCGAGATTTTCACGAAACCAATTCCGACAGATCATCCTGCGTTTATCGAGGCAGCAAAAGGAGCGCGGTCACGGGAAGAAAAATTGCTGAGCATAAAAGGCAAACGTACCGTTGACGACTTTCACAAGGCTTTAGGAAAAATTATGTGGGAGTATTGCGGAATGGCGCGCACGGCTGAAGGGTTAACGAAAGCGCGTACATTGATTCAACAACTGCGCAAAGAGTTTTGGGAAGATGTTAACATTCCGGGGCAAATTGAAGACTTCAATCCGGAGCTGGACAAAGCAAATCGCGTAGCCGACTTTATTGAATTGGGTGAACTGATGGTGATTGATGCGTTAAACCGCAACGAGTCATGCGGAGGTCACTTCCGTACCGAATACCAGGATGCCGGTGAAGCCAAGCGTGACGATGCTAATTACGCGTATGTAGCAGCATGGCAGCACACGTCGGTCGATACAGATCCGGTATTGCACAAGGAGAACCTTGTGTATGAGAACATTGAAATGCAAGTCAGATCATACAAGTAATGATTTGATTGAATGATTTAACAATTTGACGATGGATGGAAAGGTGCCTTATGATAAACGTGAGAATCCTATTGTTGAATTGACTTTTAAGTTTTCATTGCGAATGATCGAATTTTGTGAAGCGTTAGATATGAACAAACAGTTTAATCTGAGCCGGCAATTGTTCCGATCGGCAACATCGATCGGAGCCAATGTTAAGGAAGCTCAGAATGCTGAGAGCCGGGCTGATTTTATTCACAAAATGAAAATTTCAATGAAAGAGGTGGAAGAAACAGAGTATTGGCTGCAGTTGTGCCTGAACTCCAAAAATTATCCTGATACGGAGAAGGAGCTGGAACAATTGATGTCGATTCGGAAAGTTCTTTCTAAAATTATTTCAACGTCTAAAACAAATGTAAACGCAGTGTCATAATTGTTAAATTATCTCACTCAAAAATCGTTAAATCAGAACTATGAATTTCAAGCTGAAAGTTTGGCGTCAGAAGAACGCAAATGATAAGGGTAAGCTGGTTGATTATTCAATCGACAATGTGAATGCCGACATGTCGTTCCTGGAAATGATTGATGTGCTCAACGATAACCTCGTTCGCAAAGGTGAAGACCCGATTGCGTTCGATCACGATTGTCGCGAAGGCATTTGTGGTATGTGCAGCATGTATATCGATGGCCGTGCACACGGCCCGCACCATGCCGCTACTACGTGTCAGCTTTACATGCGCACCTTTAAAGACGGTGATACTATTTATGTGGAGCCGTGGAGAGCAAAGGCATTCCCGGTATTGAAAGATCTGGTGACCGATCGTTCAGCGTTCGACCGCATTATTGCAAGCGGTGGTTTCGTGAGTGTAAACACCGGGCAGGCACAGGATGCCAATAACCTTCCGATCAATAAAGATGATGCTGAAAAAGCAATGGACGCTGCAGCCTGCATTGGTTGTGGTGCCTGTGTTGCTGCTTGCCCGAACTCATCGGCTATGCTGTTTGTATCGGCAAAAATTTCTCAACTGGCGCTGTTGCCACAAGGTCAGCCTGAACGTGACAAGCGTGCGGTTTCCATGATTGAACAAATGGATGAAGAAGGCTTTGGTAACTGCACCAACATTGGTGCATGCGAAGCGGAGTGCCCGAAAGAAATTAAGCTTACCAACATTGCGCGTATGAACCGCGACTACATCGGTGCGATGGTTGCATCGGATGAGAAAGGCAAATAATTTTATTTGTTAAACATATTGGTGTTAAAATAAACGTAGAGACGCAAGATTTTGCGTCTCTACGTATTTATACCAATTCATTTTTTATTTTAATACGCGTCTACGTGTTTATCAACGGCATGCGTTGTCGATTATTCGCTCTTGCAAATCGCAATCTCGCCAGAAGATTTTGCGCCTACCGAACTTCCGATATTTCCCGCAGCCAGAATGATGTCACGCTCCGGACCGGAATCAGCCAGGTGAACTTTCAGGCAGGCCCCCAAAGCAATCAGTTGCTTGTAGGTAATTGATCCTCCATCTGCAAGCATAGTCAATGCCGTTTCGCTTTTGCCTGTATACCCCTCAACGGAATTTAGCAACGCAGCTACATCGGCATCGGGAGAAGAAACATTGCCCAGGTGAAGATGAACCGGATGTTGGGTATTGCCTTCCGTTCCGGAAAGGTTTACAATAATTACGGTACTGCCGTCTTTCTTTTCCTTAAAGGTTGCTGTGCCGCTTACCGGATATACCGAACCCGACTGCAAGGCATAAACGGTTTCATTTCCCGTAAAATCAGTCGGCACCGAATCGTTGTCCTGGCATCCCCAGCCAATAATCAATAGAATCCCTACAAGAACCTTTTTCATTTTTCTGCGCATTTCGTGAGTAATTTAGAAAAACCGGGTAACATTCTGTTCGCGTTTTACATTAGATTTGCTGAGCGTTTAAAACTGGCACGGATGTGGCATTTACTAAAACGCATTACGTTAACAGTTATTTTGTGAACCGCATTTTCCCCCTCGTTTTCGCGTTTCTCATAGCCTGCAGCCCTAAGGTTACGGTACCCGATAACCCGAAGCCCGGCTGGCTTTCTTCCAAGCCTTCACAGCCCGCTTACTATACCGGTATTGGTAAGGGCACCAAAGGCGGAACCAACAATTATATCCAGGAAGCCAAGAAATCAGCGCTTGAAGATTTGATCTCCGAGATCAAAGTAAACGTGTCCAGTTCATCGGTGCTCAGCACATTTGAAGATGACAAAGCCTTCAAAGAACAATACGAACAGATTATCCAAACTACAGCTGCTGACGAAATCGAAGAGTTTGAGCAGATGGGCTCATGGGAGGATGAAAATAATTACTGGATTTACTATCGCCTGTCAAAAGCACGTTACAAGGAAATTAAAGAAGAACAGAAACGTAACGCGGTAATTCTGGCCACCGACTATTACGAGAAAGCACTGGCTGCCGATCAGGCTGGTGATCGCGTACAGGCATTGGGATTTTATTTTCAGGCTTTCCGAAGCATGGAAAAATATTTGGGTGAAGCCATCGCTGTTAAGGTTAACGGTAAAGACCTGCTGATTGTAAATGAAATTTACTCTTCCATTCAAAACGCACTCGATAAAATTCAGGTCAAAGTTGATCCCGCTGAGCTGGAAATCAATCGCAGGCTCAATTTGAATACGCAGACTGTTTTGGCGAAGGCGTTGTATAAAGATCTGGTTAAACCTGTGCCGTCATTGCCCTTAAAAGCAACTTTTGAAAAAGGGGCGGGTGATGTTTTTCCGGAATACAAAACAGATGAACATGGTAACACGAAAATCCTGATCAACAAAATAACCTCACGCGAGCTCGAGCAAACCGTGTCGGTTAAACTGAATGTGGATGCAATCAGCGGTTCGTCCGGTTCACCGATCTTTACGCTCATCTCCAAACGACTGCTGGTTCCAACTTCGCAGATCATCCTGAAAGTGAAACGGCCGATTGTTTACATGACCACCGATGAAAGAAGCCTCGGCTCCAACAAAAACAATCCGCAGGTGAGCAACAAGCTCAAGAATCTGCTCGCCAATTCAGGATTTGAGTTCACCAACAATAAAAAGGAAGCCGATTTGTGGTTTGACGTAATGTGCGACTCGGAGAAGGGATCAATTTCCGGAAGCATTTACATTACGTACCTGACCGGAACGATTAAAGTTACGGCCGTGCAGGAAGGCAAGGAAATTTATGCCACCGCTTTCGACCGGGTGAAAGGATATGGTCTGGACTACGATAAATCGAGCCAGGATGCCTACAATAAGGGCATGGAAATACTGGAAAAGGAACGCCTGAAAGAGCTTTTAGACAACGTACTCCAGTAAAGATTTTTAATCACGACCATAAAGTTGGTCTTAAAATTGTAACACTGTAAATTACATAACCAAATTGCTACATATGAAAAAGTTGACGTACTCCTCATTACTTCTGTTCGCCTTAGCCGGTGCTGTTATGATCGGCTGTAAAGGAAAAGAGAAGCTTCCTAAAGGCGAGAAGGAAGTAAATATTCCTTGCTCAGGCCCGGATTATTTCACCAACAATAAATTTTTCCGCGCTAACTCATTGGGCGAAAGCTCTGACCTCGTGGTTTCTAAAAAGAAGGCTATGGACAACGCACGTGCTGAACTTGCTGCTGCGATCCAGTCGACTGTTAAAACCGTTACTGACAACTACGTGAACTCACGTGAGTTCAATAACAAGGAAGACCTCGAAGAGCGTTTCGAGCAGTTGAACAGAACAATTGTTGACCAGACCTTGTCAGGCATTAAGATGATCTGCGAAAAGCAGGTTCAGACTGAAAAAGGTGGTTACAGAACATACGTAGCGATCGAGCTTTCAGCAAGCGACATCGTTCAGCAGTACACTGAAAATCTTTCAAAAGATCAGAAACTGAAAATCGACTACGATTACGAGAAATTTAAAGAAACTTTCGATAAAGAAATGGAGAAGATGAGCAACAAGTAATTGCTCTTCCGAACGAAAAGAGATGCCGCAATTTGCGGCATTTTTTTTTGACGCTCCGCGAATACTTTGCAGACTAACTTTCGCCATGAAACTAATTCTTGCCACCTTTATCATTGTTTCAATCGCTCCGTTTGCAGATGCGCAAAACCCGCGATACTATTCTCAACAGCCGATACCCGGGCCAAAGATTTTTGGCGAGGGAATTATCAGTGCAGGCGACTATGAATCGCATGCGGAGTTTTCGGTGACGGGTGACACGGTATACTTTGTAAAGAGCGCTCCTGATCTGAGTAAATGGACTATTTGCGTTTCATATTTT
The DNA here is from genome assembly GCA_019694875.1 of Cyclobacteriaceae bacterium. Lineage (GTDB taxonomy): Bacteria > Bacteroidota > Bacteroidia > Cytophagales > Cyclobacteriaceae > UBA2336. The sequence continues at coordinate 16,828 of JAIBBC010000004.1, read as the reverse complement.
AAGAATAATGCGTGGACTGCTCCGGAGGTCGCATCGTTTTCCGGTACGTATTGGGATGCCGACCCCTTCATCACGAAAGACGGAAAGGAATTTTACTTTATATCTAACCGACCGTTACACGAGGGTGAACCTGCCAAAGATTTCGACATCTGGAAAATGACTCGTACCAGCTCCGGCTGGAGTGCACCGGTAAGATTGCCCGATGTGATTAACAGTCCGGAGAGTGAATACTATCCAACGTTAACCGATAATGGAACACTTTATTTCGGTTCACGAAGAAAGGGAGGGAAGGGTGCGGCTGATATTTACAGAAGCGTACTGAAAAACAACGTCTATCAGGCAGCCGAAAACCTGGGCGATGCGATTAACACCGAAGGAAGCGAGTTTGAGCCATTCATTTCGCGCGATGAAACATACCTGATTTTTATGGCGGCACGTCCGGACCATCTCGACTATGCTGATCTCTATGTCTCGTACAACAAAAATGGAAACTGGACTGTAGCACAAAAGCTGCCGGAGCCTTTCAACTCATCCGTTACAGAATTTTCACCAAAAGTAAGTCGCGATGGCCGCTACTTCTTTTTCGCCAGCACCCGAAACACAAATCAATCGGTAAAAAAGGAAACTACTGCGGACATGAATAAACGCCTGAAAGGCGCAGGCAATGGCCTTGGCGACATCTACCAAACAGATATTTCCGCTTTGAAAATTCAGGCCGGCAATTAAACTTTATGGAGGATAACGCTCCTCCTGAATGGCCGGATACTCACAAACACCGTTACTGAAGAAACTCGGTATCAAAGATGATGCAGAGCTTTATCTCTTTCAGGCGCCCGACAACTATAAAGCACTGGTGGGGCTTCCGAAAACCGTAATCCTTAAAAAAAGTCTTACCGGATCGGTTGACTTTACCCACCTGTTTGTGAAAGATCAAAAGACTTTTGAAAAGGAATTTGTGCGGTGCGCAGAGCATTTGAGGAAAGATGGAATGTTGTGGGTTTCATGGCCCAAGAAAGCAAGCAAAGTCCCAACCGACCTTGATGAAAACAAAATCCGGGACTTCGGCCTTCGGACGGGATTGGTTGATGTAAAAGTATGCGCGATTGATGAGGTGTGGTCGGGGCTGAAATTTGTGTTTCGGTTAAAAGACCGGTGACGGAAATCAATAAGTTCATTATCTTGCTTTACGATGAACATTCTCGTTCCAACGGATTTTTCCAAATTATCGCTGGTAGCGATAGAATATGCCATAAGCATGGCCAACCGTATCAACGGTTCTGTCACGCTACTGCATGTGATGGACAACTTCGTGAAGCCAACACGGGCCAGTATGCAGGAAGAGGCCAAGGCAATCAGTCGTGAAGCGTCCGTATTGGCACGCCAGCGATTTGAGCCTATTGTTGCCGAAGCTGAGAAGCTCAGCAAAACGGGCAATCCGATTGTTGTAAAAATCCGCAAAGGCAGATCGTTTAGTAACACCGTGAGGCTGTTCGCGAAGCGCAACCAGATTGAACTGATTGTCATGGGCACAAAAGGTGCAAGCGGGCTATCGAAGTATGTGCTGGGCAGCAATACAGTTTCCGTGATGGACGCCAGCCGCATTCCGGTGCTCGCTGTTCCGTCACGTGCGCGGTTCAATAACTTTAAGAACATTATTTATGCAGCCGATCTTAAATATCTTGAAAGTGAAATTGGTGTGTTGAAGCCCTATTTAAAACTGCTGGATGCAACCCTTCACGTACTGCATGTATGCGATAAAACGAAGAGTGAAGAAGAGCTGCAGAATAAAGTTAAGAGCATTTTGAAGCAGGTTGACTACCGCAAGAGTACCGTGATGATTAAATCCGGCAAGCCCATCGACCGTGTAATCGATTCGTATGTGAAAGAATTAAAGGCCGATATGGTGGCTATGTTTACGCACAAGCGAACCGCATACGAAAACCTTTTCCATCGCAGTGTAACCAAGAAGATGGCGTTTCAAAGCCATGTGCCGCTGTTGGCGTTTAAGAATAAATAGGAGAACTAATCCGGTGCGCAGCGTATCCAACATGGAATAAAGGAAAATTTAAGGGAGTCGATAGCCGAGCACAACGGAAAAATAGCCGTTGGTAATATTGATTTCCGGGCGATTAACCGCATTTTTCAACCCATGGTAGAGCACCAAACGTATGAAGCCACGGTCATTTAGTCCCACACTTAAGCCGTAGCTTATCCCGGCATCAAGAGTTTCAGATAAATCGATATTGCTTTTAATTAAGAGTGCGGCTTGCGGTCCTGCAAACACGTTAAACTTTTCCCTGCCCACACACAGTAACAGCGGAGCTTCAACATAATTAAGCTTGATGGTTCCCTCACCGGGTACGTTTGCTCCACGGCCTGAATACCCTAAACCTACTTTAATGCCAAACATTTTGTGAACGGGCATAATAAAGAGCACTCCACCATGAAAAGCGGTTCTTCTGTCAATATCACCGCTTACATCGCCCCGTAACGTGGAGCCTGAAAACCCGCCAAAGATCTCGACACCACCATCTTGCTCTGCGCCTTTGTGCGCATCATCGTTCTGGCCGGATACTACGCTGACCGTACACACAAACAAGATGTAAAAGAGTCTCTGTTTCATACCGTTTTAAAACTCTGCACTTCCGGGGAAACGCGGGAACGGAATTACATCGCGGATGTTGGTCATACCGGTAACAAACAACATCAGCCTTTCGAAGCCAAGCCCGAAGCCGCTGTGCGGGGCCGAACCAAACTTGCGCAGATCCAGATACCACCACAGTTCTTTTTCAGGAAGGCCAAGCTCATTCACACGCTTTACTAGCCGGTCGTAACGTTCTTCGCGTTGCGAACCGCCAATGATTTCACCAATACCCGGGAACAACACGTCCATTGCGGCAACGGTTTTACCATCTTCATTCTGGCGCATGTAGAACGCTTTGATCTCGGCCGGATAGTTATACAGGATAACCGGCTTCTTAAAATGCTTTTCAACCAGGAAGCGTTCGTGTTCCGATTGCAAATCAACGCCCCAGTTTTCAACCAGGTACTGGAACTTCTTTTTCTTGTTCGGGTTGGAATTTTTCAGAATGTCTATTGCTTCCGTGTACGACAAACGCTGAAAGTCGTTATCAACGATAAACTTCAGGCGGTCGATGAGGCCCAATTCACTGCGTTGCTCCTGTGGCTTGCTTGCTTCCTCTTCCTGTGCGCGCTTGTTCAGGAACTCGAGATCATCGGCACAGTGGTCTAGCGCGTACTTGCACAAAAATTTCAGGAACGCTTCCGCGAGTTCCATGTTATCGCTGAGTTCATAAAACGCCATCTCCGGTTCAATCATCCAGAACTCCGCCAGGTGACGGGTGGTGTTCGAGTTCTCCGCACGAAACGTTGGCCCGAATGTATAGATGTCGCCAAGCGCAAGCGCATAGGTTTCACCTTCCAGCTGACCGGATACTGTTAAGTTTGTTTCGCGGCCAAAGAAATCTTCTTTATAATCGATATGTCCGGCTTCGTTTTTCGGAAGCTTGTTAAGATCGAGTGTCGTTACTTTGAACATCGCACCGGCACCTTCGGCATCTGAGCCTGTAATTACCGGAGTGTGTACATACGTAAATCCACGGTCGTTGAAGAACTTGTGGACCGCGTAAGCCATTGCATGACGAACCCGCATCACAGCACCGAATGTGTTGGTGCGCGACCGCAGGTGAGCAATCTCACGCAGGTATTCAAGGCTCGGGCGGTTCTTCAGCTGCAGGGGATATGCCTCTGCATCGCAGTCGCCCAGGATGGTAAGCTCCTTCACTTTTACTTCCACGGCCTGGCCTTTACCGAGTGACGCAATCAGGTCACCGGTAACGGAAATACACGCGCCCGTAGTAATGCGTTTGAGCAATGCCTCATCGGTTGCGGTGAAGTCGATCACTGCCTGTATATTCTGAATTGTAGAGCCGTCATTAATGGAAATGAATTGATTGTTGCGGAAAGTACGCACCCAACCCTGCACGGTTACCGGCTGGCCCGTGGGCGCTGTCGACAGAAGCTCTTTAATTTTGGTTCGTTTCATAAGATGTAAATCGCTGTGGGTCAAATGTTTTTCACCGGCAGCAAGGGCGCAAAAAACGGCATTTTGTAAGTTTTATCAAAAAACTTTTTAAAGTTGTCGTTTTGGTACGTCAATTGCCTTGCGGGATTTTAAGGAATAAGCCGAATTGATAAATTTGCCTAAGCGAAAACAGACTCAGAGAGGAAAAGAATAATGCAGCGACTCGGACTAAATCAATCACTACAACAAAAGCTGTCACCGCAGCAAATTCAGTTTATCAAGCTGCTGCAGGTGCCAACGGCCGAACTCGATGCGCGCATTGAAGAGGAGCTGGAAGTTAACCCCGCCCTCGAGGAAGGTGAGACTGAACAACCGGAAGAAAAAACCGAATCGGAGCCGGAAGAATTTGAAGAGACCGACTCCAAAAGTGACGATGATGTAGACCTCAAGGACTACCTGGGGGATGATGATTCCATCGGCTATAAAATGCAGAGCGATGGCGGGGGAGATGACGAAGACCGCGAGATGCCGATCCCGATGGCCACCAGCCTGCATGAACAACTTATGTCGCAGCTTGGCTATCTGGGCCTGGATGAAAAGCAGGACGCCATTGGCAAGCAACTGATCGGAAGCATTGAAGCTGACGGCTACATCCGCAGGGATCTTGATGCGATCGTTAACGATCTTGCATTTTCGCAGGGCATTGATACAACCGTTGAAGAAGTTGAATCGATCCTGAAAAAAATCCAGACATTCGATCCGGCCGGTATCGCGGCACGCAACCTGCAGGAGTGTTTATTATTGCAGCTCGACCGGATGGATAACGGCCACGACATTGACGTAGCCGTTGCGAAGAAGATCATCGAAGAGTGCTTTGACGAGTTTACCAAGAAACACTACCAGAAAATCCAGAAGAAGCTCGGCACCGAAGATGAAGAGTTTGTGCGTGATGCCATGGAGGTTATTATCAAGCTTAACCCCAAGCCCGGAAGCGGAAGCAGCACCGGTATGGTGAAGAACCAGTACATCATGCCCGACTTTATCCTGGTAAACAACAATGGTAAGCTTGAGCTTTCGCTGAACTCGCGCAACGCGCCTGAACTTCGCATCAGCAAGTCGTACACGGAAATGTTCAAAGCTTACGACAAGGGCGATAAAAAGGATAAGAAACTGAAGGAAGCGGTAACGTTCGTGAAGCAGAAGCTTGATGCAGCGAAATGGTTTATCGATGCTATCAAACAGCGCCAGCATACGTTACTGCGCACGATGAAAGCGATTGTTGATTTTCAATACGATTTCTTTTTGGAGGGTGATGAGACCAAGCTCAAGCCGATGATCCTGAAAGACATTGCGCAAATGATCAGCATGGATATTTCAACCGTATCGCGCGTGGCCAGCAGTAAGGCGGTTCAAACCGACTTCGGAATTTTCCCTTTGAAATACTTTTTCTCAGAAGGTATCGCTACCGATTCAGGTGAGGAGGTAAGTTCGCGCGAGGTGAAACAGATCATCAAAGACATTATCGAGAGTGAAGACAAGAACAAACCTTTTTCAGATGATCGCCTCGAGAAAATCCTGAACGAAAAAGGTTACAACATCGCCAGGCGCACGGTAGCCAAGTACCGCGAGCAGCTGAACATACCCGTTGCACGCCTCCGTAAAGAAATGAAGTAGTGAACGTTCTCGCCCGGATTATTTCGTACGTGTTCCACCCGTTGCTGATGGGCACTTATTTGTTTTTGATTATGGCACTTCTGCTGCCCGCTGCCTTGTATCCGATTAACGCAGATTCTCAGCTGAAGTTTGTGGGTATATACTTCGTGATGAGCTTTTTGTTGCCGGCACTGATGATCTCGATGATGAAGATGTTCGGGTCAGTGAAATCACTTATGATGCAGAACCGGCAGGAACGCGTGTTCCCGTTTTTCATGATTCTTGTACTTTATGCCACCTTTACATACATGCTTACCTACCAGAACAGGATCGGCCTTGAGGATAATATTTTCAGATTTATTTTGATTATTGATGCGCTGGTGCTGATCAGCTTTCTGATTACATTGTTTTATAAAGTGAGCGTGCATGCTATTGGCATCGCGGGCCTGGCGGGAATTTTATTACCGCTCAATCAGCAATCGGATAATCAATTACTGTTTTGGACTACGATTGGCGTGGTGGTGCTGGCAGGCGTGGTGATGTCGGCCAGGTTGCAATTGCATGCACATACCCCGCGCCAGATTTTAGTGGGTGGATTGGCGGGGCTTCTGATCGGATTTTTCGGAGTTACTCTTCTCTTTTAATAATTACGCTATGAGCAATTATCAATTCCTCAGGTATTCGGTGGAACAGGGCGTTGCCACGATTACACTCAACCGTCCGGATGTTTACAATGCGTTGAACGATGAAATTACCTACGAGCTTCAGGATGCACTGAAAGCCGTAGCCAAGGATGCACAAGTGCGCGTAGTGGTATTAACGGGAGAAGGGAAAGCATTTTGTTCGGGGCAGGATTTGAAAGCGGCCTCGGGCGATCAGAAGCGTTCGTTCATGCAGTCGCTGCACAAGCGATACAACCCGATCGTGAGCGCTATGCGTAATTTGCCGAAACCGATTGTGTGCCGGTTAAACGGAGTGGCTGCAGGCGCGGGCTGTTCGCTGGCACTTGCATGTGATGTGATTGTGGCATCTGAAGACGCAACGTTGATCGAAGTGTTCATCAATATCGGTCTTGTGCCCGATTCAGGGTCGTCATACTTCTTGCCCCGCACGGTGGGCATGAACAAGGCGTTTGAATTGTGCAGCATGGGCAACCGTGTAAAGGCTGCAGAGGCTGTTTCAATCGGGCTGATCAATAAAGCTGTTCCGGCAGCCGAGCTTGACCAGGCCGTTAAATTTTACACCGACTATTTCGCAAAGGCCCCTACTAAATCGATTGGTCTTATTAAGAAGATGCTCAACAAATCCGTGACAAGTACGCTTGAGGAAATGCTGGAGTATGAAGCGTACTGCCAGGAGATTGCCGGCACTTCGAACGATTACAAAGAAGGTGTTACCGCGTTCCTTGAAAAGCGCAAGCCCGATTTTAAAGGGCAATAAAAAAGCCCTCGTGCGAGGGCTCTGAAATATCTTTTATTTGCTTGATTAAAATGCTGCGAGCGAAATTCCAAACGTCAGGTTGTTGATGTTCTCGGCTACGTTTCCACCTGCTTGTTCCTTTCCGAAACCGTGACTCTTGAACAGAGGTGACAGGCTGTAGTACGCATAGAACGAGAAGTTACCACCACCAATGCGGAAGTACGGGCCGTAGCGGATCGGGAAGAGGTTGAAGTTCTGCTTGTCTTTGATCTTCTTGCGCTCACCGTCTTCACTATATTTGATTTTGGTGAACGACTCATACAGCAAACCCACTTTAAAACCCAATGACACTTTGAAGCTGCGGTTTGGATCATCGGGGCGTGAGCTGAAGCGAACTTCAAAAGGCACATCGATGTAATTCGTAACGAGTTTTGTTTTGCGGAGGTTCGGCAGCGTAACGTCCGTCATGAATACGGTGTCTTGCGTGGAATTATAGCCTAATGTTTTGTTGTTGTTGAACTTATAGCGTTCGAGGCCGAAGCCAACACCCGGGTGGATACTGAATTTCGATTTGCCAAGACGCATGTCGTAGAAGTAATACAGGTTTACGGTATTCGATCCGAAGTAGTGGGTGTTGAAGCCCGCCTTTTCCGTGGGGAAGTTGAAGCCCAGATCCACCTGGAATGTTCCCGGAATGTTGGGGCGTCCCTTCTTAGCGGCAGTGGTTTTAGGCGCTGCAACGTCCTGGGCGAGGGCTGCGCTCGTAAGTGTGATCAGTAGCAGGAAAATGTTCAACTTTTTTGTTGGAATCGTCATTTTACTTGGATATGGAGGCACAAAAATAGACTTTTTGGTATCGGGTGCAAAAGCTCTTTTTGGATGGTTTAATTTATAATTTATATTTGCAGTCCAAAATTGACACCTGGACCCGTAGCTTAATTGGATAGAGCATCTGACTACGGATCAGAAGGTTGGGGGTTCGACTCTCTCCGGGTCCACGAAACCGCTGAAAGCCTGCTTTTAGCGGTTTTTTTATTTTTTAACCGTCCAACATTAAGGATCGTTCATGTTAATCTACAACGGGCACGGCCCATGTTCATTGTGTGGAGGATGATATGGGAGTCAGATTAGTTGTATCTCTTTAACACATTTTACTTATCGTATTCTTTCCGTCAAATCGATGAATGGTCAGAAAAGATTATTCTCTTTAAGCAACAGCAGTTTCGGCCCGTGTGTAAATTTTAAATCGCGATCAATACAGACTGCGTGATACTGGAAGAAGATCAAAAGCGCCTCACTCTTCCACCATCGGTCTTTCACAAACACTCCTCATTCCTTAATATTGTTCTTTAGCCTGCCGTGCGGGCTTTCAATTTGAGCGGGATTTTTATATGGGTCTACATCGGGTTTGGCGGGCATTTTCGGCTTCGCGCTTTACAATTATCATCACCTTCCTGGCACTGGCGGTTTCCTGCGAACAGCAGGAGACCCGAATCCTGGTGTTCTCTAAAACCAACGGGTTCCGCCACGAGTCCATTGCTGATGGCAAGCTGGCGCTGATCGAACTGGGCAAGAAGAATGGTTTTGCTGTCGACACCACCGAAGATGCCGCTGCGTTTCATGAGAAAAATCTTAAACGCTACCGTGCGGTCGTTTTCCTCAACACCACACGCGATGTACTCAACCCGATTCAGCAAACCGATTTCAAGCGCTTCATCGAAGCGGGTGGTGGCTTTGTTGGTCTTCATGCTGCGGCGGATACGGAATATGAATGGCCGTGGTATGGCAAGCTGGTGGGTGCATACTTCAACGGACATCCGCCCGGTACAGCCGAAGCAAAAATTAAAATGGTGAAACAGTTTGGCGACAGCCTGCCAAATGAATTCTCTGCAACGGATGAATGGTACAACTACAAAACAATCCATCCGGACATTAACGTGGTGTACAACCTCGATGAGTCGACTTACACAGGCGGGACAAACGGTACTGATCACCCCATTGCATGGTATCATGAGTTTGAAGGCGGCCGCGCATTTTATACCGGCCTTGGTCACACAAAGGAAGCATATCACAATGCCGTGTTCCTTAAACTTGTGTTATCAGGAATAGAATATGCCATAGGAGATAAAGCGCTTGATTATGACAACGTGAAGTCAGAACGTATGCCGGAAGAAAACCGGTTCGCGAAAGTGGTGCTCGACTTCAACCTCGATGAGCCCACCGAAATGGCCGTGTTGCCGAATGGCGACATTCTCTTTCTTGAGCGTAAGGGTAATGTAAAATATTACGATCAGCAGCTTGGTAAAACAGAAGTGATCGCACGGATTCCGGTTTCAACAAAGTATAACGTTAACACGCTGGGCGAAGCCGGTGAAGCAGAAGATGGATTACTTGGGCTTGCGCTCGATCCGAATTTTAAATCTACACACTGGTTGTACATGTTTTATTCTCCTGCCGGCAGCGATCCGAAGAATATTCTGGTGCGTTATACACTGAACGGCAAAACACTCGATGAATCCTCCAAAAAAGTGATTCTCGAAATTCCGGTGCAGCGCGATGAATGTTGCCATACAGGTGGGTCGATTGCATTCGATGCTGACGGAAATTTATTTTTGTCGACTGGCGATAACACATCACCCTTTGCTTCCGATGGATACAGTCCGGCCGATGAACGTCCGGGCCGTTCACCGTTTGATGCGCAGAAGTCGTCAGGCAACACGAACGATTTGCGTGGCAAGATTTTACGAATTCACCCCGAGCGTGACGGTTCATACACAATTCCTGACGGAAATCTTTTCGCGAAAGGTGAAGCGCTTACACGCCCGGAGATTTATGTAATGGGTAACCGCAACCCGTATCGCATTTCAATCGACAAACGCACGGGTTATTTGTATTGGGGTGAAGTTGGTCCGGATGCAGGTTCGAACGATTCACTCCGCGGGCCGCGCGGGTATGATGAGTTAAACCAAGCCAAGAAGGCGGGTTATTTCGGCTGGCCGTATTTTGTTGGAAAGAACTATCCATACGCAAAGTTTGATTTTGCTTCAGGTAAAATCGGGTTAAAAGCCGATCCCAATCATCCGGTTAATGAATCGCCTAACAACACCGGCAAGCGCGACCTGCCCGCTGTTGCTCCGCCTTTTATCTGGTATCCATACGCGAAGTCGGATGAGTTCCCGATGGTGAAAGAAGGTGGTCGCAATGCCATGGCCGGCCCGGTATATTACAGCGATGATTTTAAAGGAGTGCGTACTGCATTCCCGAAATATTTTGACGGCAAGCTTTTGATTTACGACTGGATGCGAAACTGGATGTTCCTGGTATCGATGGATAAGAATGGTGCGATCATGGACATTGAGCCGTTTATGCCGAACACGAAGTTTAACAACATCATGGACCTGGCGTATGGACCGGACGGAAAATTGTACATGCTCGAATACGGCACACAATGGTTTAAGCAGAATTTCGATGCGCGACTGATCCGCATCGATTATAATGGCGGCAACCGTGCACCCATTGCAGTATTAACCGTTAACAAAACGAATGGTGCAGTGCCGCTAACCGTTGAGTTCGATTCGCGCGGAACGAGCGATCCCGACAACGATGCGTTAACAACAGAACTTGTGGTGGATGGTGAAACCTATTCCGCAAAAGACGGCAAGTTTACCGTTACGTTTGATAAGGCCGGAGTGTATACACCCGAAATGCGTGTACGTGACGGGGAAGGTGCTGTCACTATTGCACGGGTAGAAATTATCGCAGGCAATGAATCGCCCAAGGTTACGATCTCCATCACGGGAGGAAACAAAGTATTCTATTTCCCGAACACCCCGGTACAATACGCAATTACTGTTAACGATCGCGAGGATGGCTCAACCGATAACGGAAAGATCAGACCTGATTCTGTTAACGTGACGTTCAATTTTGTGAAGGGATATGATATGACGCAGGTTGCTTCGCAAGGTCATCAGAAAGCTACAGCGGAATTGCCGGGAAAGGCTTTGATCGACAACAGCGATTGTAAATCATGCCACATGATTAATCAGAAGTCGGCCGGTCCGGCTTACCTGCAGGTAGCCGATAAATACCGCGATCAGAAAGATGCCGTGTCAAAACTTGCCGATAAGGTTATCCGCGGTGGTGCCGGGGTGTGGGGAACCACGGAAATGGCCGCCCATCCGCAGATCAGTAAGGAAGATGCACAGAAGATGGTTGAATACGTCTTATCATTTGGGAAAAAGAAAGTACCATCACTTCCGCTGAAAGGTTCTGTGATGCCGGGCAACGAGCAGGAGGGGGCATATGTGATTACTGCATCGTATGGCGACAATGGCACAGCTAACACGCCACGCATTGCCGATATAACTTCGGTTGCGTTGCGAAGTCCCGTGCTGAAAGCCGAGAAGGCGATCAGTGCTCCGGGTGCATTGCTTGCCGTAAAGCGTAACACATCGGCTGCGTTTGAAGGCGTTGATCTTACCACCGTGAAATCGGTTTACGCAAGTGTTGTTATGGGCGCAACGCATGTGTCAGGTGAGATAGAACTGCACCTCGATAAACCGGATGGTGAACTAATCGGTACGATAAAACCCAATACTTCAGCGAAGATTCGCGAAACACAAGGCATACATGCGCTTTACCTCGTGTTTAAAAATGACTGGGCAGGTGATAAAGATCTCTTCAGCTTTAAAGAACTGAGACTGAGTAACCGGTAAGGTTAATATTCATAAATCACATAGCCCCACGGCTCAATCTTCCAGGGTTGATCGCTCAGCGGTTCCTTGTTGTACATAAACACATTGTACGGGTTTCCGTGGAGGGATTTGTCGTTCACAACAATTTCCTGTTCGGCAGCAGAGAGATTGAGAATGACAAAAATTTTCTTTCCGTCTTTTTCGCGGGTAAATGCATAGAGTGCTTTATCATTTCCGACAGAAACTTTGGTAAAACTTGCATCCGCTGAAAGGGCGGGATTTTTTGTGCGCAGGTCGAGCAGCGTTTTATAAAACTTCTGGCGTTCGAACTTCTGAAAACCGATTGGATCTTTATCAAAGAACTGTAATGCACGCATTACAGGCTCTTCCTGACCGCTGTACACAAGTGGAACGCTGTTGGCCATCGTTTGTGAGAATACAGCGAAAGGAGCGTGCGATGCTCCTGGGAATGTTCCGAAGTCGGATTTGTTCCAGCTGTTTTCGTCATGATTGCTGGTGAAGTACATCTGGATCGTACCGGGTGCATAGAGTGTGTCTTGTACGGCCTTCATGCTGTCGAGCACCGATACATCGCGTTCACCTTTCGCAACCTTGCACATCAGTTTGAACATCGGCCACGGATAAAGCGCATCGAAGCCGCTGGTTGAAAGATAGGCTTTATCACCTTCCGCCAGCATGAAGATATCAGGGTTCACGGTTTTCAGTTGCGGAATGCACTTATTCCAGAAGTCGGCAGGCACATTCCAGGCCACGTCAACGCGGAAACCATCGATGCCGGTATTCAGCCAGCCTTTCATGGAGTTAATCATGCTGTCCTGCATAACAGTGTTTTTATAATCGAGTTGCCGAACATCAGCCCAGTCGAACGCCACGGCAGGCTTTCCGGCCGAATCCTGTACGTAGAAATCGGGATGCGTTGTGATCCAGGTATGATCAGCACCCGTGTGATTAGGAACCCAGTCGATCACCACTTTCATTCCACGGTTGTGAATTTCGGTAACAAGTTTTTTCCAGTCGTCTATCGTACCAAACTCGGGATTGATAGAGTTATAATTCGCAACGGCATAATAACTTCCGAGCGAACCTTTGCGGTCTTTTTTGCTGATGGGATTAAGCGGCATGAACCAAAGCGTTTGCACGCCCATGTCTTTTAGTCGATCGAGATGTTTGCTGAAAGCGGTGAGCGTTCCCTCCGGAGTATATTGCCGAACGTTTACTTCATAAATGTTCCCTTGCATGATCCACGCAGGGTGTGTGATAAGTGGATTCGCGGGTTGTGGAGCAGGTGTTTCTTTAACTTTACAGGCTGTGATCAGCAGAAATACTGTAATGCAGACAAATATGCTTCTATTCATAATAGCCACTGGTTGAATGTTGAAAAATTAAAGAACAACGAGATCAACTTCAGCTGTGAGTTCGTTGTCGGTTTTGTTTTTGTCCCAGATGCGGACTTTAACATGATAGGTTTCACCAGCTTTCATCGGTTCACCGATGGTAACCGTGCCACGGAGAAACGCAGCATCTTCTGCGGGGTAGCCTTCGGTATCGGAAAACAAGTCAGTTTCATCTACTACTGCGCTGCCTTGCTTGTCGGTCACGAGAAGTTGCAGGCCGGGGTAAGCTTTGTTGTCTTTAAGGGTATAATTGCTTAAGCCTTCCACCGCAATAGCAACCTTTGAATTCATGACAACTTCGTTGTCAGATTTTATAGAGTTTTCAGAATCAACCAGTACTACTTTTTCTACCGAAAAGCCATAGTAGCTGTATGACAAACCGGTTGAGAGATCTTTATTGGTGCCGGCACTGAAGTTGCATGCAGTCACGAAAAGTGCGCAGCAGGCCAGGAGGAACAGGGAAATGGATTTCATAGGGAAAGGTTTAGTAAAATAAAGTTAATCCTTTGCCCCGGTTAATCAAGCAGATGTTTTATGAAGCTTGATACCAGTTGTTCTAGTCTTATGTTAATGAGAATTATCCTTCCCGGTTGAGTGCGTTTGCCCAAACCTCAGCCTTTTCCTCGAACGACTTCCAGGTGTTCAGTGCACTGGTAGAGGGAAGGATTTCCATCGTTAATCCGTTAAAATAACCTACATGCTGTGCGTAGAAATCGGCAGCGTTGTTTCCATTGAAAATGATGCGGTTGATTTGAGGATGATTTTGAAAAAAGGTGTAGAAATCATTTGGTGTTTCGCTGGTAACACTGTATTCGCCATTCGCTTTTTGTTCTCCAAATTCCAGCACGTTCCAAAGCGCGATACCATGTTTAAATAGCAATTGTTTTTTAAGGCGGTAGTCAGTGATGCCTGGAACCCTATATACCTTACAGAGTATTTTCCAGAAGAAATTGCTTTTACAGGCATAATACTGCTGAAGAATAAGAGATTTTTCTCCCGGCATTGTATCTAAAATAAGTACACGACTATTGTGGTCTGCAATGGGTAAAAGGCTTGTTTTCCGTGCAGCTATAAGGGAAGTGTATGGCATAGTCATTCAGAAATATATTCGAAACAAGGTAAGACCATACATGAGAAACGACCCGTTTCAATAGGAGTAACTCCTATGTAAATCGATGTTTTTTAAAAAAAAAATTTAAATAACAGGGTGAATGCGTAATAGAAAACGTCTCTTTTCACTTGATCTGAAAAAAACGATCTAAAAAGGGATTTTCCGGATTGGTATCGCAATGCCGGATATGCGTTTCGCGGCTATAGGCTGATGCTTTAATTACATATGAGGTTCTACTTCGATAAACGCGTGTTACTTGGATTTACCATAACAATGCTGGTGCTGCTGGTACTTGGAGTGTTTTCGTACCTGAGTACGCAACGCCTGATGGACTCTGCCGCCCTGGAATCTCATGCCACTCGTGTCGTAAACACGGCCGAGCGGGTGGTAAAAGCCATGATTGATATGGAAACCGGCCAGCGTGGCTTTTTACTTACGGGAAATGAAGATTTCCTGAGCCCCTATTATGATGCCTCCGCACACATCGATCAGTACCTGAATACCCTGGATTCGCTTACCGACAAACGCTCCGTACAGCAGGCAAAACTCGATACGCTCCGCATTATGGTTGGCGTTCAAACGCAATGGATACAAAAAGTAATTGAGATCCGGAAAAGAAGTTTCGAGGAAGCGCAGGCAATGGTGGCAACCGGTGTAGGCAAGCGAAATACCGATGCCGTTCGGCAGGCAATTACGAGTATTCAAAATTCCGAGATGAGCGCCTTCCGTTCACAAAGTACAATCACCGATACCAGTGTACAGCAATTTCAGTATTCGTTTGTTGGCCTGGTGGCTGTTATGCTCATTATTACGTTTTATCTTTTCTATACGATTAATTCGACTTTAAAATCGCGAAATGAAGCAGAATCCGAATTGAAGCGGACTGCTCGCAACATCAAAGACTTATATGATCACGCCCCGGTTGGATATCATTCGCTGGATGCGAAAGGGATTTTTGTTGAGATCAATCAAACCGAACTCAATTGGCTTGGTTATACACGCGAAGAAATTTTAGGGAAAATCGCCTTCCGCGAACTCGTAACGGAAGATGGGAAGAAAATTTTTGCGAATGCGTTTCCTGAATTTATGAAAACAGGATCGGTTAGCGACCTGGAGTTTGAGTTGATCCGGAAGGACGGTTCGGTGTTTCCGGTTATTCTGAATTCAACGGCCATACGCTCTGCTGACGGAACGTATGTGAAAAGCCGTTCGACCGTTATGGATAATACTGACCGTAAGAAATCGCAGGACAGGATTCTGGACCTCAATCGTGAACTGGAAGGCTTTACGTATTCTGTTTCGCACGACTTGCGCGCCCCGCTTCGGTCGATTATCGGGTACGCCACTATCCTCAAAGAAGAGTACTATGAAAAAATGGATGAAGAGGCGAGGCGAATAACCGAAGTTATTATCCGCAATACCGTGCGCATGGGCCAACTGATAGACGATCTGCTTGATTTTTCAAGACTTGGCCGCAAGCAGGTGAGCATTACCCCGATTAATATGAAAGAGGTAGTGGAAAACATTGTACGTGAACAGACAAATGAACTGAAGGACCGCAAGCTGGCGATCAAAATACTGGATATTGAAGGCGCGAAGGGCGATCTGGCTATGATCCGGCAGGTGTGGATAAACCTGATTTCTAATGCGTTGAAGTACTCTTCCCGGAAGGAAATCTCAAAGATTGAAATCGGTTCATATCGTGAAAACGGAAAGAAGATTTATTACATCAGTGATAATGGGGCTGGTTTTGATATGAAATATAAAGACAAACTCTTCGGTGTGTTTCAACGCCTTCATAAAATGAATGAGTTTGAAGGTACGGGTGTAGGCCTGGCCTTGGTAAAAACAATTGTCAAGCGGCATGGCGGAGAGGTATGGGCAGAAAGCAAGATTAACGAAGGCGCTAAGTTTTATTTTTCACTTAATTAAATGAATGATGGGAAATGCAGCTGAAATTCTATTGGTTGAAGATAACCCCAACGATGCAGAACTGGCCGTCCGGGCGTTGAAGAAAAACAACCTGGCCAACAATCTCATTCATCTCGAAGACGGGCAGGAAGCGCTTGACTATCTGTACGATGAAAAAAACGAGATGCCGAAGCTTATTCTGATGGATGTTAAGATGCCACGCGTAGATGGCATTGAAGTGCTGCGAAAGCTTAAGTCGGACGAGAAGCGAAGAGTAATTCCGGTGGTGATGCTAACATCATCGAAGGAAGACAAAGATATTATTGAGGCATATAACCTGGGCGTTAACGCCTACATTGTAAAGCCGGTAGATTTTGATCAGTTTGTAAAAGCGGTAACCCAATTGGGGTTTTTCTGGATGATTTTAAATCAGCCTCCGCAGGTGAATAAGGTGCGTCATCGCAATGTTGGGTCTACACACCTCAGTGCACGCGAGCTTGAAATTCTTTTATTGATCTGCCAGGAACTCACACCGCTCGAGATTAGCAAGCGTCTTCAGATCAGTGAGAAAACGTTCTTC
>JAIBBC010000003.1 GCA_019694875.1 Cyclobacteriaceae bacterium | reverse complement strand
GCGTCATCGCAATGTTGGGTCTACACACCTCAGTGCACGCGAGCTTGAAATTCTTTTATTGATCTGCCAGGAACTCACACCGCTCGAGATTAGCAAGCGTCTTCAGATCAGTGAGAAAACGTTCTTCAACCATCGGGCAAACGTTCTCTCTAAAGTTAACGCCCGCGGAAATGTGGGGCTCGTTAAATACGCTTACCAGCAAGGCATTATCGAACTGCCTCCTTTACGCTCCATTTAGGGTTTAAAAGCTTTCCGGGCTCGTTGGCCGATTTCGGTTAATTTTAGAGAAAGTCTGTAACCATCTGCAAAAGCAGAGGTTTCCCTGCATGAAAACACCTGTACAGGACTTGGAAACATTCAGCGACAATGCCTTGATGCTCAAGGTGAAAGACGGTCATCTTGACAAGCTTGGCCTGCTTTTCGAGCGCTATAAAAAGCCGTTGTTTGGCTTCTTCTATGGCATGAGCAAGGATGCAGAGCTGAGTGAAGACCTCGTACAAAATGTTTTCTTCCGGATTTTGAAGTACCGCTATCTTTTTCGCGGGGAAGGCGACTTTAAAACGTGGATGTTTCACATCGCGCGAAATGTGAATCACGACCACTACCGGAAAAACAAGCTGGGTAAAGCGGAATCCGTTGAGTCGTGGGAAAACAGGCTTGGCCATGACGATGCGTATTCCGTGCAACTGCAGCAGGATGAAGAAACGAAAATGCTTACCCTGGCGCTGGACCGTCTTCCGGTTGACAAACGCGAAATCATTTTGCTCAGCAAATACCAGGAGAAGAAATACAAAGAGATTGGAGAAATATTAGGATGCTCGGAGGGCGCAGTAAAAGTTAAAGTATTCCGGGCCTTGCAGGAATTGAAAGCGGTTTATCAGCAATTGGAAAAACAGATGTGATTATGGAACAGGAGAGAATCAACGAACTGGTGTCGAAATATAACGAAGGTCAGGCCGATCCGGCAGAGATCAAACAGATCGAACTGCTGATTGAGGAGGGACGCATCGAGCTGAGCCAGCTCCGGGAACTCGTGCAACTGGATGAACAGGTGATGAGATTTGAAGCACCGGAACCATCGGGCGACCTGGACGATAATTTCTATCAGATGTTGAAAACGATGAAGGGAAAAAGCAAAGGTTTTTCCGGGAGCAGGTTTTTCGCCTGGCCGGAGTTTGCACCCAAACTTGCATTTGCATCGGTCATGCTCATCATCGGATTTTTGGGAGGTTATTTATTCTTTCCGTCACCTTCCAGCAATAAAGAAGTAGCCGAATTGAAAGGTGAAGTGCTGGAGATGAAGGAGATGATGATGCTTTCATTGCTCGAAAAAGAATCTGCTACCGAACGACTGAAAGCAGTGAGTTTGACGAGCGAAATGACCAGCGTGAGTGATAAAGTCACAAATGCACTGCTTCAAACACTGAACAACGATGAAAATATAAATGTGCGGCTGGAAGCGCTGGAAGCTTTAAAACCTTTTGTGCGCGACAGCAGGATCAGGTCTGAACTTGTTCGTTCAATCGGCAAGCAGGAATCACCACTCGTTCAGGTAGCATTAGCCGAGCTGATGGTTCAGTTGCAGGAGAAATCTTCTGTGAAGGAGCTTAAGAAAATTCTGGAAAATGAAAACACGCCTCGCGATGTGAAAAAGCAGATCGAGGAGAGTATTAAAACCATGACATAATGAAAAAGATTTTAGGGTTGTTTTTGCTTACGATCGCAGGCTTGCCTGTGCTGGCACAAACCCACACCGAAAAAATAACGAGGGAACTGTCATTTGAAAAAACGGCTCCAAACAACGCACTGCTGATTGCCAACATTAATGGCGATGTAAAAGTAATCGGCTATGAAGGCAACACGATCCAGGTGGAGGTAACAAAGACCATTCAGGGAAAAACACAGGCACGGCTTGATGAAGGTAAGGCAGCAATCCAGCTTGGCGTGATGAACGAAGCAGACTCCATTATTCTTTATGTAAAAGGAACATGCAGTACGTTTTCGAAAAACAACACCCGTGCAAAAAAGAATAACGGTCGCTGGATGCGACACTGGAACTACAGCTGGAACGACTGCAACTCGGATTGCGATGAACGATTCGATTACACGATGGATTTCGTAGTGAAAGTTCCGGCCGGAATAAATGTGATGGTAAGCACCATCAACGATGGCGAGGTAAGCGTTGAGAATGTGAGGGGGGCGGTGCATGCCAGCAACATCAATGGTGGCATTAAACTGAAAAGCCTGATGCGCGAGGCAGATGCTTCAACCATTAACGGAGATGTAGACGTGGAATACGCTAAAAACCCTTTGAAGGATTGCAGGTTCTATTCCCTCAATGGCGACATCAACGCCTGGTTTCAAAAAGGATTGGCTGCTAACTTCAGCTTCGAAAGCTTCAACGGTGATTTTTACACCGACATTGAACCGCTGGAATCACTGCCTGTACAGGTAACTGAAACCAAAAACGGTGAAGGAATAAAATATAAAGTAAATGGTAATCGCTACAAAATCAGAACAGGCGGACCATTACTTGATTTCGAAACGTTCAACGGAAACGTTTATCTAAAAGAAAGAACTAATTAATTCAAGACATTAATTCAACAGCGAACATGAAAAAGCAATCTATAGTATTAGCGCTTGTAGCATTCTTCCTCAGCCTGTCGGCTCAGGTTGTGGCACAGGACAATGAATTTACCATTGCACTTACCGATCCGGCAAAGCGTGGCAAAATAAAGGTTCATCTGAATTCCGGTTCTATTACCCTGAAAGGCTCCGCCCGCAAGGACGTGCTCGTGAAGTATAAGTCGGAAGAAGATGAAGATGACAAAGAGAACAAAACAAAAGACGGTTTGAAGCGCGTGAGCGGAGGCGGAATAGACCTGGAAGCGTCTGAAAACGACAACTACGTAACCGTTAAGTCGAATTCCTGGAATAATGAAGTTGATGTGGAAATTGAAGTGCCGGTAGGCTTTGATGTGCAGGCGCACACCTACAACAATGGTGATTTGATGCTGAGCAACATCCAGGGTGAACTTGCGCTCACCAACTATAACGGAGAAATCACCGCACTGAATATTTCAGGATCGGTGGTGGCAACGACCTATAACGGAGAGATCAAGCTTACCTTCGACAAAGTGAAAGAGAATACACCCATGTCGTTCATCACGTACAATGGAGATATTGACGTATCATTTCCTTCGGCTACAAAAGGTTCTTTGAAAATGAAAACAGAACAGGGCGACATTTATACCGACTTCGACATGAAAATCACCAGCACGGGTCCGAAGAAAACCGAAGATACTAAATCGGGACGCTTCAGAATTGTGGTTGACGATTGGAAGAAAGGTGATGTTAATGGCGGTGGACCGGAGATTACCATGAAAACGAACAACGGTGATGTCTACATCCGTAAAAAAGGATAAGGCAGACAAGATTAACGGAGGCGCGATAAGCGCCTTTTTTTATTGCTCATTGCTCCACTGACGATACCGGATCCGGAAGTAAATCATCGCTCCGATAACAAGTGCGCTTCCGGCAACCGACATCACGTAACCGGCATGGATGAAGAAGTCGAGCCAGCTAAGCGAAGGCTGCCCCAATTCTTTGTACAGCAGAACGCCAACGCTGCCCAGATAACCGAACGCATCCGCGAGATAAATCAGAAATCCTACCGTACTAACATACCGGAATGTGGCAATCATCCGGTCGAACAAAATGCTGTTAAACGGAACATACCCGAGGTATAAACCCATACCCAGCATAATCATCCAGGGTGTGGCTGAAATCAATCCGCGATCAAATAAAAGTGTAGCCACTCCAACCAGCACCATTCCACTCAACACGATGATTTGGTTGATCATGAAAGCATTCCGGTTGCTTCGGATGAACATGATGCTGCCCATGATCACAAGAATGGCAAGCGTGACGGGTGTTTCCGTTTTGGTAAATATTTCAGGCGAATTTCCGTAGCCTAAAATTTTCCATACATCGGCAGAGTAGTTATCGCGGAAGTCGCGGAAAGCCGTGAGCAACGTATAGGTTAGAATTAATAACACGAGCCCGGGGGCGAACGCCAGCAGGAATTTTTTTCGCTCCCCGCGATTCATGGGTTGTCGTTTCGTACGCAATTCTTCATCTAGCGCATCAGGTGGCGGCACCTGGTTGAGTAACCACAGAAACAACAACAACGGCAACAGGAATATGCAAGCCGACACAAACGGCATCCAGTATTCCGAAACACCCCAGAACTTCATCACAAAGCCGCCCACCGATTTTGCAAAACCCGATGAGAAGATAAAGCTTACAGATATGCCCGCACCGAGCACTTCCGTGAAGCGTCTCCCTTCCAGGTAACTGAACACCAATCCCCACCCCATGCCCAGTGGCAAGCCATTGGTAAAAAGAAACACGATGTTGTAAGGCGGAGGGGTGATGGCAAAAAGCAACCACGAGAGCCCCGCAATGGCCGTCATGATGATGATTCCGCGTACGCGGAACGATGACTTAAGTTCGCTGATCAGCTTGATGCCGGCAAACTTCGCTAGTCCATAGCCAACAACCTGCGCAATCACCATCCAGCTTTTGTAGCTTACTCCGAAGTATGCATATCCCTCGAAAGTCCCGACTGTATACGTTTTCCGGAAAGCGAAAATGCACGTGTACAAACAAAATGCAGCAAGTGTAGCATAAAGCGAAAACCAAAAGCCGTTCGTGTTTTGGAGCCACCGGGTAACCGTACCTGAACGCATCGAGTCAGATTGCATTTTTCAAGGTAGTAAAAAATGATACCACTTGGGGTATGGCTATCTGCGGATAAGATTTTAGCTTTCTTGGTAAAATTAAAATTATGAGAGCGGCTTTACTCTTCAATTTGTTGATGGCCTGTACGATCGTTTTGGCACAAGATCGGAACGTTACCATAGCCACGGCAGATTCGCTGTTCCTTTCACAACGTTGGAATGAGGCTATAACAGCATATGAAAAAGTTTTGAAGAAAGACCAGGGCACTGCATTATCATGGAACCGGCTTGGATTCAGCTATCATAATCTATCAAACTACGACAAGGCACTCGGGAATTATGAAAAAGCCCTGAGTAACAAACCAACGCCAGCGCTCGAAACCGTTATTCAATCGCGGATGGTGCGTGCATACGCTGCGAAAAATAGTCTGGACAAATCTTTTGCTTCGCTTGATCGGGCGATTATACTCGGCTATAGCAATTTTTCGGAACTAGATGAGCACAAAGAACTGGAGAACCTTCGCAAAGATACGCGCTTTAAAGATTACCGGCAGCGTGCGTACGTCAATGCTTATCCCTGCATGGGTAACGAACAAGCCCGGCAATTTGATTTCTGGGTAGGAGAGTGGGATGCTTATGTGACGGGAACCAACAACCTCGCAGGCCATTCTAAAATCGAGATCGCCTCAGGCGGATGCATGATATTGGAGAACTGGACTTCCGTGGGCGGACCCTTCAGCGGCAAGAGTATGAATTTTGTTGACCCGGCTTCCGGAAAATGGAAACAAGTTTGGGTTGGTTCAAACGGACTTAATGTCTCTGAATTTTTGAATGGTGAGTATCGGGAAGAGGCCATGCGCTTTGAATGTGAGATGACCAATCCGCAGGGCGTGAAATCGCAGGTTCATTTTTATTTTTTCAATCAGGGCGCAGACCAAATTCGGCAGTTTCATGAAACCTCGGCCGATGGCGGGAAGACGTGGGTCACCACGTACGACTTTACCTACAAGCGCAAAAAGAGTTAGGGATTTAGAGCTGCCTTTAAAATAACAATATCCTGCAATTGATCGGCAGGTTTAAGTTTATTCTCCTTGGTGTATCCGCTCCACTGGCTGTTTGCTATGTAATAGAACGTATTGTTAACAATGCACCCATTGGTGGGCTCGTTGAATGCCGGGTGTGCCCGGTCGATAATATGTTCACCGGTAACGGCCGTCATGTCTGCATTAAGTGTATACCGGCTGACTTTCATCGGATTGGTTGAATTTTGAATAGCAACCAGACTATGCCTGTACCACCGCAGGCCATCGACAGCCTTTAAGGATGTTGTGACTTTGTTTTCTAAAAGCAATAACTCTTTTGTTTTAGTGTCAAGCCGGAAAATGCCCTTGATGTAATCTGCAATAAACAAGTAACGATCATCATCCGAGAAGGTGATACCCTGCAAACTCCAGATTTCATCAGACATAAAATATGGCTCGATTGCTTTGCTCGTTTCATTGATCATGAATATTGTATTCGTTTCGCTGTCAGAGATGTATGCTTCACCTTTTTTGTTGAGAATCATATCTCCGAAAGCTGAATGTGTACCCGCAGTCATTTCTAATTTGGCGAGTTGTTTCCCGGTAGCAAGCTCATATTTAAAGATGGCCGACCGTGCGGTGCTGTCGAAATTCTCCATCTGAGGAAGCGGTGATGCGCAGGCCCAAAGAACATTGTGTTTTTCGTCAAGGGCTATTGCCATAACAGACGTCAACCCGCCTTTGGCTGATGGTACAAAATCAGAAATTTTTCCATCCGCTGTTACCTTAACAATCTTGCGTTTTGAAACACTCGTTGCGTACAGCACATTCTTATGGATCGCGATGCCTTCAGGATGAACCGCACGATCGCGGATTACAAATGCAGTATCCGAAGAAGTAATGCGTTCGTTCAGTGTTTTTTGAAGGGCCTTAAGTTTTTCAAAATCTTCTCGGCCTCTCAACGTTTTTAGATCTTCCGCTTCCAAATCGAATGCTGCGTTGGTGAGCGTTGCCTTGGTTAAGTACGCAACGGCTTCATCAGGCCTTTCGGTTAATGCAGAGGCAATTCCCCGTAAGTATTGAATGCCCTGGTGATAGGGATGCAGCTTGCCTGCTTCGCTGATCATTTCATAAAACTCGGGGTAGTTCTGTTGTTTTCGGGCTTCGGTAGCACGCGAGTAATAGTATTGGAGGTTTTTCTCCTGGGCTATTACTGAATCGCAACAGTAGAAATAAATACAGCTAAAAGTGAATAAAATAATCCAGTAACGTTTGGAGGGTTTTCTAATAAACATAGATATTTGGGCTACTCGAATTTGATTTAAAATTCAGATAAATTGTTGATTCTGGATTCACTTGAATTGGGGTAATTTTTGATAACCCGGTACTCAGCATGAAACCTCGGAACGTCTTTTGGATGCTTTTTATTATTGTTTCCTGTTCTTCACCGGAAGATACGGATGCCCTGAAAAGTGAGGTGCTGAAAACTGACAAAGAGTTCGCAAAACGGGCGCAGGAGCAGGGAATCGTGGAGGCTTTCGTTTTCTATGCAGATGAAAAGGTCATCAAGCCTGTGCCGGGCGGTCAGCCGATTTTCGGAAAATACGCGCTGATGGAATCCTACGAAAAGAACCCGCCTAAATATAAACTCACGTGGGAACCCCTTCGTGCGGAAGCCAGTGGAAATCTTGGATACACGTTTGGGAGCTACACATTGACTATGCAAACAGCAGCCGGTAAAGATTCCGTTCAATATGGTAATTACATTTCCGTATGGAAGCGTAAGAAGGATGGCAGCTGGAGATATGTGATTGATACCGGCAACCCTACGTCAGGGCCGGTAACATTTCAATAGACGAATTATACCGAAGTTTGGGTGATTATTAATCGCTCACTCAGCCGGTACTTTTATACATCATCGCTATGTTTAAACGCCTGTTTCTGGCCCTGTTATTTGCGCCTCTGTGTGTGTATTCACAGCAGAACTTTGTGCTGCGCAACTACACCGCAGCCCAGGGTGTTCCGCAGTCGCAGATCAATGGGATGATGGAAGACAGCAACGGCTACCTGTGGCTGGCAACCTATGGTGGCGGGGTGGCGCGTTTTGATGGTCAGAATTTTAAAGTCTATACTACGCTTGACGGTCTGTTGAGCAATATCGTTTATGATCTGAAAATCGATAACGATCAAAACATTTGGGCACTTCATCCGCAAGGGGTATCGCGATTTGATGGCTCATCTTTCAAAACGTTTAGTCCGGATGCCGATTCGGTCGGTCATAACATGTCGCGGAGGCTGCTTGTTTTCGAAGATACATTGTTAATTATGTCCGCTCCCGGTTTGCTTGGGAAGATTTATAACGATTCAGTCTATTATTGGAACAAGCCCTATCAGCCCGAAGCGCTGATTAACCGGATATTTCAATTTGCATCGGGCGAGCTTTGTATAGTAATGAGCGACAGGCGGGTCTTCATTAAAAGTAAAGAGGGTAACAAGCTTGTCGGATCGATCCCGGAAGGGCAAACAGTTTATTCAGGCTATCGCGAAGGTGAAAACCTGATGTTGGAATCCTACTCTTCTGATTATGCCATGCTTACGCATGAAATTGATCTGAAAACAAAATCAATCCGATCGTTTAAAAAGACATCCGATTATACCGTGCTATTCTCCGATCCCGCACAGCATCAGCGCTGGGTTATGGATGAACACAATAACCTGGTGAACATTAATACGCAAACCAACACCAGTAAAATAATCCTGACCGATCGCGCCATTAATCAAATACTTCCCGACCGCGAAGGAAATATCTGGATCGGATCGAATGGCAGTGGCTTGTATAAATATTATCACCAGGACTTTACACGCGTGGGTTCCGAGAATCTGGTAGGCGTGATGAGTGTGCTGCAGGATGACGATGTGCTGTGGGCGGGCTCAATGAATCACGGGCTTTGGAAAATTCAGGGCGACAAGCAAAGTCATTATGGCGACAATCAGGAAATTTTAGGCATTGTTAAAGGGGCTGATGGGACAGTTTGGGCAGGTGGAACTACGGGTATCGCACGATATAATGAAAAGAAAGACTGTTTCGAATGGCTCTCCATGAAGGACGGTTTGGTTGGAAACTGGGTGATGGGTATCCGGTTCGATGAAAAAGATAACTTGTGGATAGCAACCGCTGGCGGCCTTTCCTATTATGACGGAAAGAAATTCACAAACTATAAAGCTGAACAAGGCCTTTTAACCAACCGGGTAAATTGCATTTACTATTCTAGAAAGTATAAAACACTTTTTACGGGCAGCGAATTGGGAATGAATACAATCTCCAACGGGAAGATTGAGGCAGTGGAGTTTAAAGAGCTTGCAAACACAACCATTCTCAGTATTAATCCTTACCGGGATTCGTTGTTGCTGCTTGGATCGGGCGGTTCAGGTTTTGCAGTGTATAATCCGGTAACAAAGAATTATCGTTTAATCACAACACACGATGGCCTTACGTCAGACTTTATTTACTTCATCGTGGCTGACGATGACGACACGATCTGGGTTGGAACGGAAAAGGGGATAAGCCGCGTGGTGCTCGACAAGAAGCTGGATATTATTGAGAACATCCATTTCGACCACGACAATGGATTGTTAGGTGTCGAAACCAATCAGAATTCATTCAGCTTCCAGGGCGATACCAAAATGTTCGGTTTGATTGACGGTGTATATCGTTTCAACAAGCCGCCAAACCGCGAAACTACTTCTTTCGAGGTGCACCTCACGGACGTTGAAGTCTTTTATGGTCAGGATCCTTCGCGCAATTATGCCGACAGTGTTACCGGTTCTTTTAAAATTCCATATCATCCCAGCTTCCCGCACGATAAAAACCACCTTACGTTTGCATTTAATCGTGTAGATAAACTCAATCCGAAATCTGTCAAGTTTAAGTACAAGCTTGACAACTATGATAAAGCGTGGTCGAAGCCATCATCCATGCGTCAGGTGACGTATAGCAACCTTCCTCCTGGGAAATACGAATTTGTTGTGACGGCTACAGATCATCAGGGCAATTGGGGCAAAGAACTTCGGTATCCATTTGTAATACGGGCCGCATTTTACCAAACGGCAGCTTTTTGGGTGCTGGCATGCATCTTCCTGGCAGGCGTAATTTCCCTCGCATTCTTTTTACGTATGCGGTATAAAATTGAGCAGGCTATGGTGCGCGAGAAAATCAGGCTCCAAGAACAGGAGAATCTTCGCAAGGAAATTGCCCGCGACTTCCATGACGAAATGGGGAACCAGCTCACGCGGATCATTAACTACGTAAGCCTTTTAAAACTCAACGGAAGTGTAGTGGGAGGAACGTCTTCCCGAACCGACCTGTACACAAAAGTTGAAAATTCGGCCAAATACCTTTATACCGGCACGCGTGATTTCATCTGGTCGATTGACCCGGTAAACGATGAGCTTTCCAAGCTTTTTATTCACATCCGCGATTTTGGAGAGAAACTTTTTGAGGAAAAAGAGATCAAATTCAGGGCTTTTAACGATGTAAAAATAAATGTGAAGCTTCCGTATGGATTTAGCCGCGAAGCGAATCTGATCTTCAAGGAGGCCATGACCAATGCATTCAAGTCGTCACAGGCTAAAAATGCCACACTATCGTTAATGTCGCGCGAAAACGGGTTTGAGTTTGTTTTTGAAGATGACGGAGTGGGTTTTGATGTGGAGCGTAAGAAAGTTTCAAACGGCCTGAAGAATATTCGTGACCGTGCTGAAAAATTAAAGGCAGTTTTAACCATCACAAGCGAGCCTGGAAAAGGTACCCGGGTCTCATTAAAATTTCAATTCGAAAAAAAGTCCAAATATGTCTCTACCATTTAAGAAGCGGGTTGTTATCATTGAAGACGACCAGGAAATCAGGGAAAGTTTCAACCTAATTGTTAACAGCTCGCAACGCTTTGCGGTAGTGGGGGCGTACGGAAACTGTGAAGACGCCATTGCCGCGTTGAATCGCGATAAGCCTGAAATTGTATTGATGGATATCGAGCTTCCCGGTATGAATGGCATAAAAGGCACGCAAATCATTCGCGACAAGAACAGCAGCACCGAAATTATCATGGTAACGGTGTATGAAGACAGCGACCTCGTGTTTGAAGCGCTGAAAGCCGGTGCATCGGGATACATTACAAAAAGCGCAAACTATACTGAATTGCTGAGTGCGCTTGAAGAAATTGTGAGGGGCGGAGCGCCCATGAGCAGCAGAATTGCGCGCATGGTAATCGACAATTATCACATTAATCCTAACTCACCGCTCACCAAGCGTGAGACTACCATTTTGCAGCTGATCTCGGAGGGAAAAACGTATACGCAAATTTCCGAGGAGCTATTCATTTCAAAAGAAACAGCGAAGACGCACATCAAGAATATTTACTCGAAATTGCAGGTGAATAGTAAGTCAGAAGCCATTGCAAAAGCCAATCATGACAAGCTGATCTAAAAAATTTTCAATTTTTTTTAAATTAAAATGGGTGACGGATTCTATCCGTCATTTTTTTTGGCATACCTCTAAACGTATTCTGCATTCCAATGCATACAAACGGATGATATCAACATTTCAATAATTATCAATCAAAAGTCATTTTCATTTTGCGTTATTTTTTCTCACCCGGGTTGCGGCACTAACACGCGTTTAATATGACTCACTAAGCGTCATTCATTTGCATAGTGCTTTATGGATTTTTGAAAAATGCGCATCCTCAAGAGAGATGATGCATGCATTTTTTAACTAAACCAATTTTTAAGTATGCGAAAAATTCTACTATTATGTTTTTCGTGCTTAGTAACACTTTATGCTATAGCACAGGAGAGAACGGTAACCGGGAAAGTTACCGACAAGGACGGAGCTGGAATTCCCGGTGTGAGTGTTGTTGTTAAGGGTACGGCAGTCGGTACAGCGACTGACTCGAATGGAAGTTATGCCATAGCGGTTTCTCCGGATGCTGTTCTCGTATTTTCTTTTATCGGACTGGTCTCAGAAGAACGGGCGGTGGGTACCGCTACGGTGCTGGATATCCAAATGAAAGAGGACGTCAGGCAATTAGGAGAAGTGGTGGTTACGTCCTTTGGTATTGCACGCGAAAAGAAGTCGGTCGGCTATGCTGTCCAGGAAGTTAAGTCAGATGAACTTGTAAAGGGACGTCAAACCAGTGTGCTGAATTCCTTACAGGGAAAAATAGCAGGTGCACAGATCAGCAATGCGGGTGGCGGATTGGGAAGCTCAACGCGTGTTGTACTTCGCGGGCCAACGTCACTTCTGGGTAATAACCAAGCCTTGTTTGTGGTAGATGGTATTCCAATCAATAACGGAACCAGCAACAATGTGCAATCGTCCGGAAATTTTTTCGATAACGTGGTAGACGGTGGTAACCGGGCGAATGACATCAACCCGGAAGACATTGAATCTGTAACCGTTTTGAAAGGCCCCGGGGCAGCAGCACTTTATGGATCGCGCGCGTCTAATGGTGTAATTCTTATCACAACCAAAAAGGGAAGCGCTTCGGTTAATAAAAGGAACGATGTTACATTCAATAGTTCATTTTTGCTCTCGAAGGTTCTGGTTACCCCAAAACTTCAGAACAAATTCGGCCAGGGCCAGTTTGGCGATAACCAGTCGTATCTCAATGACCAGGAAAGCTGGGGTGACCGATTTGACGGATCGTTGCGCCCGTATGGTGCTGTAGTAAATAACATTCAGCAATACAAGCGCTATTCGCCCGTACCGAGCAATATTGAAGATTTTTATGACATCGGTAAGACGTTTCAGAATTCGTTGTCGCTCAGCGGTGGCAAGGAATCTTCCACGTATTACCTGTCGATCAATGATTTGAACCAGAAAGGTGTATTACAGGGAACAGACTATCGCAGAAACAACCTGACGCTGAACGGAAGCACACAGCTGGCGAATAATATTACCAGCACTGCATCCATCAACTATGTGCGGATTGCAGCCAACCTGCCCCAAACCGGCCAGCGTAACCAGGCTCTTGCGAACGTGCTGAATGTTCCACGCGATTATAGTATTGTCGACTTCCGGGATTTGAAAAACCCTTTCAATACTCCGGACGGATTCTTTACACCTTTTGCAGTCAACCCATATTACTCGCTCAAGCACGACTATTCCAAGCAGAACCTGAACCGGTTGTATGGAAATTTCCAGCTTTCGTACAAACCGTTGGAATGGATCACTACAACTGCACGTGTGGGTACAGATGTGTCGTCTGACGAGCGCAATACATTTGCGGATGTGATTCAGTATAACGATCCGAACGGCCCGAATTATAATGCTGCTTTCAATGTGGATGGAGAATATACGGAACAACGGATCAATAGCCGCGAAATCAATGCCGACTTAATGGTAACGTTGCAGCACGACCTGTCATCATCTATTAAAGGATCGTTGCTGCTAGGATATAACTTCAACCAGCGGACGGCAGATAACCTGATTTCAACGGCTACCCAATTGACTATTCCCGGTTTCGATAACCTGGCGAACGTGAACGGAACGGTGAATTCGAATGGCACGTTTACAAAACGGAGGTTGTTTGGAACCTATGCGTCTTTGGACCTGAGCTACAACAACTATTTGTTCCTGGGTTTAACAGTTCGCAACGACTGGTCGTCAACACTGCCGGAGAATAATAACTCGTTCGCTTATCCGGGTGCTAACCTCAGCTTTGTGCTGACCGATGCATTCAACATCGATAGCAAGGTTCTCTCGTTTGCAAAACTGCGTGCGAGCTATGCACAGGTAGGTAACGATGCAAACCCCTACTTGATCCGGTCGGTATTCGTTCAGAGTGGTACGGGCGGAGCGTTTTCGGTAGTCAACTTTCCGTTCAATGACGGAACCGTAACGACACCGGGATTCAGTGAATCAAACGTGATCGGCAATCCAAACCTCAAACCTGAAGTTACAACCGCTACCGAGCTGGGTTTTGATGTAAGGCTGTTCAATGGAAAAATGAACATTGACTTCGCGTATTATAACAGCTTAAGTGAAGATCAGATTCTGAATGCGGCTGTGGCGCCATCGGGCGGATACACAACTCAGGTTGTAAACGTGGGTAGTATCTCCAACAAAGGTGTAGAACTGACCGTGGGAGGCGAGGTGCTGAAACTTGGCGATTTCTCCTGGAATCTGACTGTGAATTTTGCCAAGAATAAAAACCGCGTGGAAGAATTGAACGATGGAGCAAATTCACTCACGCTGGTAAACCAGGGACTTACACCGGGGTTAAAAATTATCAAAGGCAAGCCGTATGGAGTTTTTGAAGCAACTACAACACTTAAAACCGCGGATGGCAAAACTGTTGTGGGTGGAGACGGAATCCCGTTGAATGATCCGACTCCGGTTTTGATCGGAAGCATCCAGCCGAAGTGGACCGGTGGTCTTACATCAACCATGAACTACAAGGGCTTCACGTTGTCAGCAACATTTGATACCCGTCAGGGCGGAAATGTTGTGTCTTCAACCATGGCTCAGTTGTACTTCAACGGCCAGTTGGAAGAAACCGCCTTCAACAATCGTGAAGAATGGATCGTACCGAATTCAGTTGTTCAGGTAGGAACCAATGGTGATACCGGAGAACCGATTTATGAACCTAATACAACTCCACTTACCATGTATGGACCGGGAACCGTGAGGAACTACTGGGCCCAGATTCAGGGTGGTTCACGAAACGAGCAGGTACTGGTAGATGCTTCATACATCAAGCTGCGCGAGCTATCACTGACCTATACGTTTCCAAAATCCTGGTTGCAGAAAACACCATTCGGTAACGTTTCAGTTGGGGCAGTGGGTAGAAACCTGTGGTTGCATACCGCGAAAAATAACCACGTGATAGATCCTGAAGCCAGTACATTCGGAACGGGTAACGCTCAGGGTTATGAATTCTACGGTATCCCGACACAGGCCAGCTATGGATTTAACCTGCGCGCAACATTTTAAAATTGACGCTTATGAAACGAAATAGAATATATAAATACATATTGGCATTTAGTCTTTTGACGACTGTTGCCTGCAGCGATCTGCTGGATGTAAACACCGATCCGAATAATGCATCGGATTCAACACCTCAGCTAACGCTTCCGCCTGCGCAAGTTTCGCTGGCCACGATTCTGGAATCAACGTACAATATCCACGGGAGTATTCTTGCGAATTATTGGACACAAGGTCCTACGGCTTCGCAATACAGTGGGATTGAGCAATACAACATCACTACCAATACATACGGTGGTGCGTGGGCTACGCTGTATTCCAGCACACTCACCGATCTGCAGTTTGTGAAAAAATCTGCGCTGGAAAGTGGTGCGGATAACTATGCCGCAGTTGCTCAGTTGTTGCAAGTGTACACATTCCAGATTCTTGTGGACATGTACGACAAAATTCCTTACAGTGAAGCGCTGAAAGGAAAGAGCGGTCAGCTCACACCTGTCTTTGACGAGGGTGAAGATGTCTATGACGACCTGATTGTTAAGATTGATGAAGCCTTAACATGGGTTGATCTTGGCACGAGCGCAATTCGGCCGGGTCAGGAAGATTTGATCTACCGTGGAGATATGCGGAAGTGGATAAAATTCGCTAATACGCTTAAGCTCAAGATTTATATCCGTCAAGCCTTTTCCCGCCCGGATGTTGCTCAGGCGGGCATTGAAGACTTGTATCTCGATGGTGCAGAGTTTATTGCTCCGGGAGAAGAGGCGCGGGTCGGGTTTAGTGATGCTACCGGAAGCAACAACCCGTTGTTCCAGGAACTTGACCTTACTACACCTCAAAATGTGGTGGCAAGTCTTACCTCAACCGATGCTTTGCAAACTAACAACGATCTGAGAGTGGGTAAGCTATACGACCGGTCACCCAACTCAGGTCAGTACGATGGTCTGGTGCAGGGAGTAGGCACAGCAGACGGTGGTGTATATAATGATTATGCGCGACCTGACTCAACAATCATTCTTAACAAGTCGGCAGCAGTTTATCTGATGACGGGCTATGAGAGTTTGTTTTTGCAAGCCGAAGCAGTTCAAAGAACCTGGGGAACCGGCAGCGCAAAAACGCTTTATGATAATGCAGTGCTGGCTTCGTTTGCCTTTTGGGGTTTAAACGGTGCAAACATGGTTGCACCTGGCGGTTCGTATGAATTCGATAACACATTGGAGAGCATCTATTATCAGAAATGGATTGCCTTTAATGGCAAACAGGGATTCGAAGGATGGACAGAATGGCGAAGAACCGGTATACCGGTGCTGAGCAAGTCGGTACAGGGTATTCCGTTAACCAATGTATTCCCCTTGCGGTTGATTTGGCCCATCAATGAAACATCAACGAATCCGAATGTGCCGGACCTTGAATCTGTAGATACTCCGGTTTGGTGGGACACTACTTTCTAATCCATAACGCTATTGAACATGAAACATATAGTCAAGATAATTTTCTTCTCAGGATTAATTGCGATGGCATCCTGTGAAAATGATGAGTCGGAGAATATTGCCAAAGGCGTTATCCGGTACCCGTCTATCGTGCTCGAAGGGGAAGACCCGTTGGTAATTGAAGCAGGCGGAACGTTTACCGATCCTGGAGCAAAGGCATTTCTGGGAACGGACGATATCACAACCGAACTCGAAAGTGAATCGAATGTGGATGCCAATACGCCTGGCGTATACCAGGTAACATATACGGTAAGCACCACGAATGAACTGGGTCAGGAATCCACAGTAACGCTAAACCGAACTGTCAGTGTAACGGATGGCGATGTGAGCGGAGTTGATATCTCTGGAACGTACAGACGGGATGGCAATCCGGCTAACGCGCTGGTAACTGTAACCAAGATTAAGAATGGCGTTTTTCAATCCGATAATCTAAGAGGTTCAGCTACCAATCAGGTAGTCGGAAGAATTTATGCCATTGGAAATAATAATATCGTTGTTCCGATTACCAACTCGGTTTTCGGTCGGCTTGAAGGCGAAGGCACCATAGCAGGATCCAATTTCAGCTATACGTTAACCTTCCTTGATCCGCCTAATACCGGTGCAACCAATTTCAGAAACTTTGTAAAGCAATAGAATATGAGAAAGATATTTTTACCAGTAGCTGCAGCATTCGCATTGACGTCATGCGTAACGGGAGGCTTTGATGAAAATCCCCAGGAAGATGACCTGAAGAATGAGCTCGCAAAAGCCCCGAAAATCGAGAAGATCATTATAGATGGAGCTGAACTCGAAAAAAACACACAGTCAGCACGCGTAGTGGAAGCTCACATTGGCGATGTATTGACTATTGAAGCCGAAATTTCGAGTGGCAGGAAGGCTGAGCTAACAGAACTGGAAGTTTCCCGTCAGTATTATTACAATACGAATTTTACGGAAGATCCGCAGCCGCTTGACGAAACCACCAACGGGTTCTATGATATAACAGGTAAGAACTACACGTTTTCATTCCAATATACAGTTCCCGATGTTGACGATGATGACTTTGACTTCCATGCGGGAGATCAAATCTATGTGTACTTCAGAGCCTTGAATGACCGCGGTAATTACGGATTCAAAGCGTTTGAAATTCACATCATTGAGTAGAGGTTGTTGTTAGAAAAGGAAAGAGGGTCGTTTGTGACCCTCTTTTTTGTTTGTTAACCTTTCAGCTTTTTAAGTTCGCTTTCGTAAAAACCAAGATTTTGCTTTTGATTTTCAGGAACGTTCTTGATGGCCAGCTCCCAATATTTGATCGCACTCTTCTTATCACCCAGTGCAGTATATGCACGTGCCAAGCCTACGTTCGGAGTAAACTTATCCTCGGGGTGAGTTTTTGCGTTGTATTGAAAAACCTCCACCGCTTTTTGTGTTCTCCCGGCCTGCAGCAGCGTTCTGCCGTATTGGTGAATCAGTTGAACCGTTGCGGTAGGATGCTTAATCGCTTTATCCATAACTGCATCTGCGTCAGCACCACGATTCATGGCAGCCAGTACCTGAGCTTTTACAGACAACGAATTGAAATTCTCCTGCCCGAAAAATGGATCACTGATAGCAAGGTCAGCCCATTTTAATCCTTGCTCGAGGTTGCTGTTAGTCGCAACCGTAAAGAGTGCTGCATTGATATATGGTTCGTGCTGGAAGCCGGCCGTGGTTCCACGCAATTCTTTAGTAATGATTTGTACGTAGACATCGTTTACGTTCGGAACATCAATCGCAAAACCGACACGTTTATTCTCCCACTGGAGATATGCAGTTGCGGTATTTGGTTTGCGATTATCGAAACTGTAGGTAAGCCATTCTGTGTATTCGCAATCCTGTGGTTTTGCTTCCACCCGCGCAACATCAAGCTCGGGGTTATAGAAATAGCTTCCCCAGCTGTTAGCATCGCTTGAAAGAATCCAGGTCCAGGGCTTATCTTTTTCAACCGCGAGAAACAATCCGTATGTCCCGGCCTTAACAGACTTGCCGCCAATGACAACATCATGGGAAAATGAGATCAGGGTGTTTTCGTTTGCACCGGCACGCCAGGGCGCAGCTTTGGAAGTTCCAAATCCCTGATCGATGTAACCATAATGCGCGGGACCGCCCCAGATTTTTCCTTTACGATCTTCACCGTTTGGCCCGTGAACATCCGGGCTGCTGTAGGTGATCGTAACTTTTACAGGACCGATCCACTGCGATACTTCCGACTTTTGATTGTCTCCGCTTGGCGGAGTGGTGATGCCTTGCGCAAAAGTCAGAAGCGCGCAAAACAAAAATGCGTTGAGCAAGAGTATTCTTTTCATCATATGATAGGAGTTATATAACAGTACTAAAACGCAAAAGTCGTTGTGACGATCTCACCCGAAAGGCGGTATTTTTTGGTCATACCTTCCCGATTTTTTTAAGCGGAACGATCATCTTCAAAGAATGTGGAAAAATCGCAATTCTGAATTCAGTAGCCACACCGCAGGGCTCCCCATCAACGTGATAAGCGGTTGGTTGTGCCACTTTGATCACACCATTGTGCATCGTCATGCAGGTATAGTAGCGGCCGGTTTTCAGCTTGCCGGTAAACATCTGGTACGCGAACCGGAAACCGCGTTGAGCGGGTACTTTTTTGAGGATTGCCGTTTGAAGTGTATTGTTGGTAATCGAGGCTTGGGGTGCAACACGTGCGTTGTTACCGTACTGTGATGCATTGGCAATCGCAATCATGAACGAGCTATGCTTTTTGAATTGATGATTCTCAAGCTCGAGCTCAGCATCAAATTCTTTGTAGGTCAGGTAGTGAAGTGTTACAAGCCGGGCGTATGTCCAGAAGCCGCGTTTTTTCTTGGTGGCGAACAGGTTAGCGATATGACCGTCAAAGCCAATGCCTGAAACATTAAGGGAGAGTTTTCCATTTAACCGGAATGTATCCATGTCAACCGCCTGCCCCGTGAGCAACTGTTCCAGCGCAATGTCAATTTTCATGGAGATGCCAAGGTGTCGTGCCAGACCGTTCCCGGAGCCCTTCGGGATAATGCCCATGCGCGTATTGGTGTTGAGCAATCCCCGCGCTACTTCGTTGATCGTGCCATCTCCGCCGACGGCCACAACGATATCAAAATTCTTTTTGAAGCCTTCCCGGGCCAGATCTGTTGCGTGTCCCGGGCCTGACGTAAACTCAATTGTACATTCAACATCATGTTTGGCGCATGCGGTGAGAATACGGCCTTCCACCTGCGGCTGGTAGCCGGTTCCTGCAAACTTATTGACAATGAACAATACGTTCTTAACTTCGCTCATGGCAGGCCAACATTACAAATTTTTGTGATATGATAGCGTTCGTTCCCCGTAAATTCAAATTCAAAGCCTGGAGCAAGGAAAACAGACTTTTGTTGAAAGTTAGCAGCATCGAGTGCGTGAAAGGTGAATTGAACAAGAAGGATCATTTGCTGCTTCAGTTTACCGGCTTAACGGACAAGAACGAAGAAGAACTTTACGAAATGGATATTGTGCTGGTGCAGTCGGAGAAGTTTGTGATTGTTTGGGACGATCAGAGCAACGGTTGGTTTTTAACAAATCTGAAAACCGAAAAACGGTCCGATAATTTTTCGAAAGAACTGGCTGCTAGAACCATACGGCTTTGCAGCTACTTCGAATCGGGCGATGCCGCCTGATTACTTCTTTTCGTTCAATTTCGTTTCGATGTACTTGACCGCGCTTCCGATGGTCGATAATTTTTCTGCATCGTCATCCGGAATTTTTATGTCGAACGTTTGCTCAAAATCCATTACGATTTCAGCGTAGTCGAGCGAGTCAATTCCGAGGTCCTTTACAAGGTTAGCATCAGGTGTTATCTCCGATTCAGCAATGCCCAGCTTTTCGATCAGGATTTGGGCAACGCGTTTTGAAACATCTTGCATAATTAATCAGTACAAATTTCGCCAAAGGTATGAATTTTTAGGAATTGGGTTAGGTGTCAGCGATTAAGGCTTTGGGATTAGGAACCAGGGATTGGGAATAAGCATTTAAGAATAGAAATATGACTAGCGCATGACGCATGAATGAATAATTGCCCTGTCTAACTTCCAGTCTCCAACCTCAAACACGGGTTTTTTAACTCAAAATCTCATCAGAAACTCCGTACCCTTTCCAACAGTAGACTTGACCGTAAGCGTTCCCTGGTGCTGACGCATGATTTGACGGGAGAGGCTTAATCCGATACCCGAACCGCTTTTTTTAGTGGTAAAGAACGGGATGAAGATTTTTTCAAGGGCCTCCGGATCAATTCCCGTTCCATTGTCTTTCACTGAAATCACAGGACGCATCTTTTCGTTATAATAAGCACGAAGCGTGATTAGCTTTTCTTCCCCATCATCAAATGCCTGAATTGCGTTTTTGAACAAGTTAATCACCACTTGCTCGATCATGGTCTTGTCGGCCGAGATGGTCAGGTCTGAAGGATCAACCTTGCATTCCAGTTTAATATTTTTCTCGGATAAATCACTCTTGTGCAGCATGGCCACTTCGTCAAACAACTGCGCCACCCGGATGTTCTCGGGCTTCGGCTTGGGAATGTGCGTCAGGCTTCGGAATTCTTTTACAAAATGAATGAGTCCTTCACTGCGCTTGCTGATTGTTTGTAGCGACAAATGAATATCAGCAAGCTGTTCCTTCTGCAGCGGCTTCTCTGCATCATCACGCAAGTGAATTCTTATTTCGTCTTCTACGATACCGGCAAGGGAGGATATAGGCGTTACCGAGTTCATAATCTCGTGGGTGAGCACGCGAACCAGGTTCTGCCAGGCTTCCATTTCCTTTTCTTCCAATTCGCTCTGAATGTTCTGCAGCGAAATGAGTTTCAGATTTTCGCCCCGCAAGGTGAGCTCAATCGCATAAACCGAAAGCTGAATGAAGTCTTCACCCACTTTTAGCCGTAGCAACTCGCGGCCACCGGTTCTTAAACGTGTGAAAACATTTACGAGTGTTTCACTAACTTCTTTTAAGTCGTTTACTGTTTCGGCACGATTTACTTTCAAAAGCTTGCGTGCAGCGCTGTTGAAAATTTCGATCTTGCCGGTGTCTTCTTTAAAGATGATTAACCCGATACCTACGTGCATAACAATGTTCTTGTAGAACAAGTATTCGGAGTCACGCTCCTGACGGGAATAGCGAAGCTTTACCAATGCTTCATTCATTTCGTTGTGAAGGCGCTGAATGCTGGGATCTTTACTGTCGGTTTTAAACGTTGACGACAAATCGTCAAACTTGATGGAGTCCAAAAAAGAAGCCATATCATAATTGGAACTCTCAATCATCTTCATCATCTGCTTCACCTGGAACAGGATGACAGCCAGCAAAACAATGGAGATCACATATTGCCGTTCGCTGAACAGCAGGTAGCCGAACAATAAAATGGAAAAAGCCAGTATGGCCACGCGGGGCAATACGGGTGATTTCCAATTAAAGTCCATACTTCTCCATTCTGCGATAAAGTGAGGCGCGCGTCAGGCCGAGTTCATCAGCCGCTTTTGAAATGTTTCCGCTGTACAGGCTAAGGGCTTTTACAATCGCTGCCTTTTCAACTTCATCGAGGTTCAGCGTTTCAGGCGAAGCTGAAGACGAAACCGGGCGACTGAATAAGAAGTCGCTTTCCTGTAACGAGTTCGAATCGGTCATGATCACCGCCCGCTCAATGGAATGCTGCAACTCGCGGATGTTTCCCGGCCACGCATAGCGTTTCAGTTTATCGGCAGCACCGGGAGAAATAGTCGTTACCGACTTATGATATTTTTTCGCGTAGTGTTCAAGATAATGCTGGGCAAGCAATGGAATGTCTTCCATCCGGTCGGCCAAAGGCGGAACTTTGATCTCAACCGTGTTGATTCTATAAAGCAAATCCTGACGGAACGTACCCTCCTTCACCATTTGATGCAATGGCATGTTTGTGGCGCAGATCAACCGAATGTCAACCGGTATTGCCTGGTTGGAGCCTACGCGTGTAACCTGACGCGCCTGCAATGCACTTAAGAGTTTGCTTTGCAGACTTAAGCTAAGGTTTCCGATTTCATCGAGGAACAGCGTTCCTCCATTGGCCAGTTCAAACCTTCCCGGACGATCTTCACGGGCATCGGTAAATGCACCCTTCTTATGGCCGAACAGTTCGCTTTCAAAAAGTGTTTCCGTTATCGCGCCCATGTCTACCGATACGAAGCTACTGTCCTTACGCAACGAACGCTGATGAATGGCGCGCGCAATGAGTTCCTTTCCGGTTCCGTTTTCACCAAGGATCAAAACATTTGCGTCCGTCTTGGCGACTTTATCAATGAGTCCGAAAACTTCTTTAATAGCTGTACTTTGACCGATGATCTCGCCAAACGGTTTGCTGATTTGTTCCTCCAGCATCTCTTTGGCCTTGCGTAGCTTGTCAACTTCGCTGTACGACTGGCGTAACTTGATGGCAGTTGAAATGGTCGAGATCAGTTTTTCGTTCTGCCACGGTTTCAAAACGAAGTCAGTAGCGCCCTGCTTTAATGCTTTTACGGCCATCTCTACATCACCAAACGCTGTGATGAGAATGACTACGGCCTGCGGGTCCTTTTCGAGGATTTTCTCAAGCCAGTAAAAACCTTCTTTACCGCTGGTGATGTCTTTGCTGAAATTCATATCCAGCAGAATAACATCGTATGTATCGTTATTTAAAAGAAAAGGAATCTTGTTGGGATTCTTCTCGATGATCACGTGGTGATTCTGTTTCTTGAGCAGCATTTTTGCCGCCAGCAACACATCCTCATCGTCATCGATCATTAATATTTTTCCGCCTTCTGCCGTCATACGCATGTTTAGGTTGAAGTTTTTAACGAAAATCTATGCCAGAGCTCGATTACACCGGAAATGTGGTTTTTGAGCTATTTGCGTGTCCTCAACTGTACAAATATGTTCAAAAATGAACAGTTTTTTTGTACGGTTTTGAAAAGAATGTGCTAAGGGATAGCGTTTGCCGGGAAAAGATGAACGGATGCCGAAGGCATCCAATGTTTATGGAAGGCAAAGCGGTTTAAAGTAAACAACCGCGAAGCGGTCGAATGTTTGTTAAAAAAATGTTCGATGCCTTCAGCATCGAGCTGATCTTTTTGAATATAATCCCTATAAATATTCAATCCCGTTGGGATTGTTACCAAAGGTTTTCAAATCGAAAGGGCTGATTGGATGAAGATGCCGAAGGCATCCAATATTTATGGAAGGCAAAGCAGGTTCATTGAGCCGACCGCGAAGGGGTCGAATGTTTGTTAAGAAAATGTTCGATGCCTTCAGCATCGAGCTGATCTTTTGAATACAATCCCTATAAATATTCAATCCCTTCTGGATTGTTGCTAATGACTTTGTAGAAAAACCATAAAATTCAAAGATCCGGATGCTGAAGGTATTCAATGTTTATAGATGGTAAAACGAGTTCATTGTGCCGACCGCGAAGCGGCCGCATGTTCCCGATAACGCTGTTCGATGCCTTCGGCATCGTTTCTCTGATTGGGAAACAACTTTCTATAAACATTCAATCCCTTCGGGATTGCGGCTGAACCTTTGGCAAGAGAAACAGATTCATGGTTACACCGAATGCCGCAGGCATCTAATGTTTATAGAAACGAGTTTTGAGAAAAATCCCGACCGCGCAACGGTCGCATGTTCCCGATAACGCTGTTTCGCATCATTTCTCAGATTGCTGAAACAATTTTCTAAATAAAGATTCAACCCCTTCGGGATTTCGGCTGAGCTCTTGTCAAATGAAACAGATTATGCTTACACCGGATGCCGAAGGCATCTAATGTTTATAGAAACCGGTTCAGAAAGATATCCCGACCGCGAAGCGGTCGAATATTCTCCATAATGCCATTCGATGTTTTCCGCATCGGTTCTCTGATTGCTGAAACAATTTTATAATGAAGATTCAATCCCTTCCGGATTGCGGCTAAGCCTTTGTCAAATGAAACAGATTAAAGCTTACACCGGATGCCGAAGGTATCCAATGTTTATAGCATGGGTTAAAAAAAATATCCCGACCGCGAAGCGGTCGAATATATTTTTGGTAAGCGGATTAATTCACGAACACCTCAATTCGATCTGCATACACGACATACTTTCGTGCATCGGTAAGCAGCGTGTACAGGCATTTGGAATCAATGCTTTCTTCGCGTGTAGTGCCGTCAAACAGATCGTAAAAGATCAGCTTGTCATTCTTTTTGTAATAAAGCTCTTCTCCCAGGAAATTAAAATACGGAATATCTTTTCCCTCAATTTTTTTGATTTGCTTTCCAATCCCATTGAAAATCAGGATGCCCGTGTTCTTGTCAAGTACAAAGAGAAAGTTTTGATACTCACGGACTGCTGTAAAATCAGGATCTGTTTGGAACTGTGTCTTATCAATGGTTGCTTCCGCAACAATTTTGGATGCTTTCGGATCCAGCTTCTTTACGCTCAAATCGCCTTTGTCTAAAATCCAAACCTGATTATCGCCAGCGGACGTTGCCAGCATGGGTTCCATGGCGAAGTAATCGTAGATAAAAAATCCCTGACTGGTGCCAACGGAGAAAAAAGAACCCTGTTTAACGTCAGCAAAATAAATGAACATACGGGCGCCATCGCGGGGATCGAATATGGTCGGTTTTCGTTCAAAGCCCATATCGGCTACAGGCATACCCAGCGTATCGAACTTCGAAACTTTATTATCGGTATGGAGAATATATAAATCCCCCGGCCGATCGACATACGCATTGGCAATATCTTTAATATCAATTACTGTAATCCGCTTTTGCGCCAGCGTGAGCAGGGGAGAACAAACAATTGCGAGAGAAATAAAAAGCTTTACAGGGGTCATGATTTTTTCGACAGGGCTCAATGGGGCTATTGCTATCCGTTAAACGTTTTAAGCTGAACATTATTTCCATCGTATTCTGCATACGTATTGAAGTTCACCCATTCACCCAGATTGATGTAGCGGCTGTTTTCCGACACCTTTAAATCCAGGGGCAAATGACGGTGACCGAAAATATAGAAATCGTGGTGTGTTTTCTTTTCCAGATCTTTGCAATACGTAAGCAGGAACTCGTTTTCTTCGCCTTTGAATTTCTCTTCCTTCCGGATGTTGCTGATACGGCTTTTGCGCGACCAGAAATGTGCAATGCCCATGCCAATGTTCGGATGAATCCAACCGAACAACCACTGGCAAAATTTACTGTTAAAGAACCACTTCAGGATTTTATAGGTCGTATCACCGGGTCCCAAACCATCACCATGCCCGATCAAAACCTTCTGATTGTTAACCTCCAGCAGTACGGGGTCGCGATGAATCGTGATGTTGAGTTCTTTCTTGAAATAATCAAACATCCACATGTCGTGGTTGCCGGTGAAGAATGTTACGGGTATACCTGCATCGGTGATTTCCGCGAGCTTGCCCTGAAGGCGTATAAACCCTTTTGGAATAGTGTGTGCGTATTCAAACCAGAAGTCAAAAATGTCACCCATCAGGTAGATACTGTGAGCCTCGTGTTTCACAGAATCAAGCCAACGGACAATTCTTCGCTCGCGGGCCAGACTTTCTGCCGCGTTTGGAACGCCCAGGTGAAAGTCGGAGGCGAAGAAAATTTTCTTATGGGAAGGCAGCGTGGTGATCATTTACTTCTGTTTTCAACTTACGGGTTTACCGTCTTTGCAGGAATCCGTCAAACGCGCGGATGACGTAGCAATCCCTACAAAAAAGCATCCCCTCCGCATAAAAAGCAAATGTGTGTTGTATCTGCTGCTTTATTAGGAGGGGATTCCTCGTTCAATATCTCAATGTTAGAGCCTCAGAGTTCGTCACCCTTTAGAGTGACTACGCAGAAGCATCTTATTTATTGCCTGTCAAACCGGGAGACTCACTTTCCGGAATGCTGTCTTCGCTTGGACGTGTGTGTTCTTTTCGTTCAGCTTCTTCAGATTTTTCTTTACCGTTGGTGAACTGCTGATACGTTGTAAGCTTATCGAACGGACGCTTGCCAATCAATCTTTCGAGATCCGACTGGAACAGAATTTCTTTCTGCAGCAACTCATTCGCAATTACTTCCAGGTGTTCACGGTGTTTTTCCAGCAACGCTTTTGTGCGATTG
This sequence comes from Cyclobacteriaceae bacterium, assembly GCA_019694875.1. Taxonomy (GTDB): domain Bacteria; phylum Bacteroidota; class Bacteroidia; order Cytophagales; family Cyclobacteriaceae; genus UBA2336. Next base: position 1,129,816 of record JAIBBC010000003.1, on the reverse strand, counting down.
TAACAGCTGTCGATGATGCGCTTCACTTCCTGATCGATCTTTTCGGCAGTTGCATCGGAATATGGCTTCTGGAATGAATAGTCGTTCGCCTTTGAATCGTAGAACGACATGTTGCCAATCTCTTTGTTCATACCGTAGATAGTCACGATGCTGTACGCCATCTTGGTAATGCGCTCCAGGTCGCTCAACGCACCGGTAGAGATTTTTCCGAACACAATGTCTTCCGCTGCGCGGCCACCGAAAGCCATACACATCTCATCGTTCATTTGCTCGGTTTGATACAGGAACTGTTCTTTCGGCAAGTACTGCGCATATCCAAGTGCAGCAATACCACGCGGAACGATACTAACCTTAACCAACGGATCAGCATGTTCGAGGAACCAGCCTGCTACTGCATGGCCGGCTTCGTGATACGCCACGATTCGTTTTTCCTCGGGTGAAATGATTTTGGTTTTCTTTTCCAGACCTCCAATCACGCGGTCAATCGCATCCTGGAAATCAATCATCTCTACTGTCTTTTTATCCTTACGGGCTGCAATCAACGCAGCTTCGTTACATACGTTGGCAATTTCAGCTCCCGCAAAGCCAGGAGTTTGTGCGGCAAGTTTTTTAATGTCAACTGACTGGTCAATCTTGATCGGCTTCAAATGCACTTTGAAGATTGCTTCTCGGCCAACAATATCCGGCTTGTCGATGCTGATCTGACGATCGAAACGACCCGGACGTAACAACGCTGAGTCAAGAACGTCAGGCCGGTTGGTTGCTGCAAGAATGATAACGCCTGAATCGGTGGCAAAACCATCCATCTCAACCAGCAATGAGTTTAATGTATTTTCACGTTCATCGTTTGCGCCTGGCATTTGTCCGCGGCCGCGTGAACGACCGATCGCATCGATCTCATCGATGAATACGATACAGGGCGCTTTTTCTTTTGCCTGTTTGAACAAGTCGCGAACACGTGCAGCACCCACACCCACAAACATTTCAACGAAGTCGGATCCCGAAAGTGAAAAGAACGGAACACCGGCTTCACCGGCAACTGCTTTTGCAAGCAACGTTTTACCGGTTCCCGGAGGGCCAACCAGCAGCGCGCCTTTTGGAATTTTTCCACCGAGCTTGGTAAACTTTGAAGGTGTTTTCAGAAATTCAACAATCTCCTGTACTTCTTCTTTCGCTTCATCCAGTCCGGCAACGTCAGAGAACGTAATCTTTACTTTGTTGTCAGCATCAAACAATGCTGCTTTAGATTTTCCGATGTTGAAAATTTGTCCACCCGGACCGCCACCACCAGTCATTCTGCGCATGAGCATCCAGAAACCGATCAGCAACAGAAGAAGAAGGCCCCATGAAAGGAACTCTTTAAAGAAGTTGATGCGTACTTCAGAAGTAAGCGGAGGTTTGTTATCTACTTTCAGATTCCGGTACCAGCTGTCGAAGTTATCGACAGAGATAATCTTCATTTTATAGTGCGGCCCTGAAGCGTTATTGCCCAGCGGGCTTTCTTTTACATCATCACTGTATTTGGCATTTTTGAGCGCATCCGCGGTAAGCGTTACCTCAACAATTTTTTGTTCTTCAATGAGCGCCAGTTTTTTCACATCGCCACCCCGGATCATGCTCTCGAGCTTAGGCTGCTCGATTTCTTTGAGGTTGCTGGATGAAGTCGCCCAAACCACTCCCAAAATCACGGCTACCGCAATCAGAATTACCCACATCTGGTAATTTCCGCGCGGTCCTTTAGGCGGCTGCATTTTATTTCTGTCCTTGTCCATTTTCTAAGCTAAAATTCTAAATACGATTAATCAATAACGGGTTCGGGGGTAATTAGTTCTTGTCTGCGTCTATTTCAGTCATTTCTGCATCGCCCCAAAGTTTTTCAAGCGCAAAAAACTCCCTTCGGTCTTTGCGGAAAATGTGGGCTACCACATCAAAATAGTCGAGAAGCATCCACTCTTTATTGTTTTTTCCTTCAACGTGCCAGGGATTTTCTTTTACGGCCTTGAAAACTTCTTCGTCAACAGATTCGGCAATGGCGTCCAGTTGCTTGTCGGAACCCCCGGAACAGATAACGAAGAAATCGGCAACTGCATTTTTTACTTTTCGGAGGTCCATTACCAGGATGTCAGAAGCTTTTTTCTCTACCATTCCCTTTACTATCGCGTCACAAAGCTTTTTGGAACTGCCATCCTTTCTTTTTTTCGCCATTCAGCTAAATTCGGTTTAATTGCAAAATTAACGAATAATTCTTGTATAAAATCCCTGCCAATACGCTTTTCATAGGTCAGCAGCTGGTTTATATGCCAGAATGTCACTCAACCAATGCCGAAGCTTTAAAAGTACTGCAGCATAATCCAAAGGTTTCGGAAGGCACAGTGATTATTACAAGCAATCAAACTGCGGGCCGCGGTCAGCGCGGAAATACATGGGAAAGCGAACCGGGAAAAAACCTGACGTTTTCAATCATTCTTAAACCATCGTTTCTGCATCCGAAAGAGCAATTTCGGCTTAATATGGCGGTGTCGCTTGGATTGTATGATTACCTGAGTGATCAGTTAAATGATGCAAAAATCAAATGGCCCAACGACATGATGCTCGGGAATCAAAAAACCTGCGGCATGCTGATTGAAAATCAGATTACTGGTCAGCAATTGCTATCGAGTGTTGTGGGAATAGGTATGAACATAAACCAACAGAACTTCGCATTGCCATCGGCAACATCTGTTGCGGTCAAAAAAGGTCATGACTTTGACCTGAACGAAACATTAGGTGAATTGCTGCATTGGATTGAGGCACGATATCTTCAGTTGCGAGCGCATGTTGATATGAAGCCTGAATACCTGGATGCTTTGTACGGGAGGGGAGAGCGGAGAAAATTTAAATCCGGAGATGAAATTTTTGAAGGTGTAATTACCGGAATTGATTCAGTTGGCTTGCTGGAGGTGGAGTTGAAAAGCGGGAAGCGCTATTTCGATCTGAAACAAATACAGATGATTTAGGCATGTGCCACTCATCAATTATTCTTCACATAAACCGTTTCAAGTATTACTTTTGAAAACGCATGGTCGCAGTTTCAAAACTTTCGTTTGCCTACACCCCGGATCGATCGATCACATTTCCTGATTTTACATTGGACAAAGGCGAGCATTGCCTGTTGCTGGGTGAGTCGGGGAGTGGTAAAACCACATTGTTGCATTTGATGGGAGGTTTATTGCGTGGTTATACCGGGTCACTGCAGGTTGCAGAAACAGAACTCGCTTCATTGTCGGAAGGTGCGCTGGATAAGTTCCGTGGCAAGAACATCGGCTTTGTTTTTCAGAAGAATCATCTCATCAGTGCTTTGAGTGTTGAGAAGAATGTGATCATGTCGCCTTACCTGGCGGGTGTGCATATCGACACACACCATGCGCATGACGTATTGACAAGCCTGGGATTGGGTGAAAAAATAAAAAGCTCCGTAAAAGAAATTAGTCAGGGCCAGGCGCAGCGTGTAGCCATCGCGCGGGCGGTGATGAACCATCCCGATGTTATTCTGGCCGATGAACCGACTTCTGCACTAGACGATAAAAATTGTGCGCTGGTTATTAAACTCCTGCTGGACGTTGCCACCCGAAATAACGCAACGCTTGCTGTGGCTACGCACGATCAGCGTTTGAAAGACAAAATCAAAAACCAGATCATACTCTAGCCATGAATGTATTTTTGCTTGTCTGGAGTTATCTGAAATCAAAACCGCTGAACACGGTATTGAACATTGTGTTGTTTGCGTTGGGTATTGCCGTGATTACTGTTTTACTGCTGTTCAATAATCAGCTTGAAGAAAAGATTTCATCGAACGCGAAAGGCATCGACCTCGTGGTGGGAGCGAAAGGCAGTCCGCTGCAATTAATTCTCTGCAATATTTTTCATATCGATTTTCCTACCGGGAATATTAACCTGAAGGAGGCAGAACAGATTTCGCGAAGCCGCCTGATAAAAAAAGCGGTTCCGCTTGCGCTTGGCGACAGCTACCAGTCTTATCGCATTGTTGGTACAACGTCTGAATACGCTGACTTGTATCACCTTGAACTTGCGCAGGGTGCCTGGTGGAATAAAGAGCTTGAAACAACCATCGGGGCAACCGTTGCGCGTGAACTAAAACTCAATATTGGAAGCACATTCCAAAGTACTCACGGGCTGGCAGAAGGCGGGAGCGGCCACGAAGAACAAAGATTTGTTGTGAAAGGAATTCTGAAGCAAACCAATTCGGTTGTTGATAACCTGATTCTGACGAGCGTGGAAACGGTGTGGCATGTACACGAACACGCTGCAGCGGATTCAACCGAAAGAAATCATGAAGCGCATGCACAACCCGATTCGTCATTTGTTGCATCACGCCTTATTCCAACACATCCGGCAGGCGACTCAACCAAAGAAGTTACTTCTCTGCTGATTCAGTATCGTTCGCCCATGGCGGCTATACAGCTTCCGCGGATGATCAATGGCGAAAGCAAGCTTCAGGCTGCATCGCCCGCGTTTGAAACTGCGCGACTGTTTTCCATCTTAGGCGTGGGTGTGGAAATCCTCACAGGCTTTGCTTACGTACTGATCTTCATCTCTGCGTTAAGCGTTTTCATTGCGCTCTACAATTCTTTAAAAGAAAGACGCTACGACCTTGCCATAATGCGTTCGATGGGCGCCTCGAAGAGTAAGCTATTTGTTAACATTGTACTGGAAGGTGTCGTGCTCACGGCATTGGGAAGTATGGCAGGCCTTTTATTAGGTCATGGTATCCTGATGGCTTTGGGAACTGCCGTTGAAGAAATGCGCAAGGCGGGCCTGACTGGTTTTGTTTTCTATTCAGCCGAATGGATTATTTTGGCGGGAAGTTTGTTATTGGGAATGATCTGTGCGCTGATCCCTGCCCTGCAGGCCTATCGCACCGACATTTCAAGGGTTCTGGCAAGTAATTGATTATGAAAAACGTATTGTTTGCTTTTCTGATGTTTGCAACGGTTTCAGTCTTCGCGCAAGCGAAAGTTGACGCCTGGAATGAATTCGCAAAAACCAAGTACGAACCCAAGTACCTGGAAAAGATTGGGGAGTACCAGTTTTATCCAACGTTTACGGCCGAAGTGAAAGCGCTTGCCGGCAAAGAGGTGACGATCGAAGGGTTCTATGTGCCATTCGCACCGGAAGAAGGCAATTACGTGATCTTGTCGAAGCTGCCCATGAGCCAGTGTTTCTTTTGTGGCGTTGGCGGACCTGAAACGATCGTGGAAGTGAACTTCAAAGGCGCCTTGCCGAAGTTTAACAACGATGACCTTGTTATGGTAAAGGGTAAACTCAAGCTCAATGCCGATGACATCGAGCACATGAATTTCATCCTGACAGACGCATCGGTTATCAAAAAGTAAGGTCGCCATCAGTGGCGCGCAAAATCCGTCAACGGGTATTACTTTTTCCAATATATTCGTGTGTTGAAATAACACTCCCGTTTTGAAAAAGCTTTTCGTTTACCTGGTTCTGTCGGCTGTAATCTGCCCAGTGGCTGAAGCGCAGTTAAAAAACAGTTTGCTTGACCCCGCTGCATTCGAACCTTCTATTGCGATCAGTAAAGACAATCCGGAGATCATTGTTGCGTCCTCAGCTCCCGATAATATTTATCATTCTGCCAATGGTGGAATGTCGTGGGAAAAAGTCAAGCTGACATCTGTTTATGGTGTTTCCGGCAACCTGATTTTGTACAGCGACTTTAAAGGCAATTTTTATTGCCTCCATCGCACCCTGATAAACAACAAAAGCCAGATCGTTATGCAGCAGTCGTCCAACGGAGGAAAGACCTGGAGTGAAGGAGCGCTTGTGAGTACGGATACGTCACGTTATGCGATCAATCCCCGCGCAGCGATAGACCGGAAAGGAAACCTGTTTGTTACCTGGACGGATTTTGATATTTACAAAAGCGACAATCAAAATTGTATGTCGCGAATCCTGCTGAGTCGTTCATCGAACGGGAAGAAATGGTCGAAGCCCGTTGAGCTTTCGCAGACTCCGGGGAATTGTAATGATGGCGATGATACTCCGGCAGGAGCAACACCGGCTGTAATGGGCGGAGGTCAGCGTGCATTTGCAGCTTGGGCAAACGGACATAAAATATTCTTCGATCGTGCGTTTGATGGTGGCGATACCTGGCTGATGAATGATCTTGCTATTGCGGAGCAGGCAGGCGGGTGGAGCATGCAGATTCCCGGAGTGCAAAATGCGAACGGGATGCCGATGCTTCTGTGTAACAACACCCGACAGACTGATTTAACAGGAGCGCTGTTAATGGTTTGGGCCGATCAGCTTCGCGGTGAAAATGATACCGACATTTGGTTTACCCGCTCATTGAATTTTGGCGACAACTGGGTTCAGCCTGAGCGTGTGAATAATGATGCCCCCGGCAAGCATCAGTATCTTCCGAGCATGACTTTTGATGCCTCTACCGGAAACATTTACATTGTGTACTACGACAGACGCAATTACGTCAACGAAACAACGGATGTGTACATCGCCTTTTCGAAAGATGGTGGGGCGAGCTTTAAAAACGTAAAGATAAGTGATGCACCTTTTGTTGCTGATGCAGCCGTTACAACCGGAAACTTTATCGGGATATCAGCGCATGACGGAACAATTGCCGCAACCTGGACGCGCACCGAGAACGGAACAGCCAGCGTTTTGCTGAGCGTGATGAAGCAGGAAGAACTCGAAAAGCTGGTGAAGCCTTAGCAATCTTTGCTGTCGGTATCACAGGATTCGCCTGTCAGCGTAAGCTCCTTGCTGATATCTTCAAAAGCCTGCATAAACGTTTCGCTTGGCTGGGCTCCTGAAACCCCATACTTATTGTTGATGATGTAAAAAGGCACGCCTGAAATGCCGATTTTCTGAAGCTCACGTTCTGCGTACATAACTTCCGCCAGCAACTGATCGGAAGCCAGCAATTGTTCAACTGCATCCTTCGAAAGCCCGGCACCCACTGCAACGGAGACCAGATTTTCATTTTTCGAAAGATCAATCCCCTGTTCAAAGTAGGCCTTCATAAAGGCTTCCTTCACTGCTGGCTGTTTGCCTTCCTGTTTAGCATATAGAATAATCCGGTGGGCATTGCGCGTATTGGGGGATACCTTTTGAATGCTGAAATCGAACGCCAGTCCTTCGCGGGCAGCCGTAGCCGTTGTTTGAGCCGTGATCTGATTATAGCGGTCTTCCCCGCCAAACTTGGCTGCCAGGTACTGTTTCTGGTCAACACCTTCGGCCGGCATCTGGGGGTTAAGCTCGAAGGGATGGTACTCCACCTCAAAATCATATTTGGAGTTTAAGGCATCCATGGCCCTTTCAATTCTGCGTTTGCCGATATAACACCACGGACAAACTACATCTGAAACAATATCTACTTTAATCTTTGGCTTATTCATACGACTGCAGTTGCGGGTACAACAAGCGGCTTAAAGTAATGGTTCAAGAGGGTAAACTCAATAATCAGTCAGGTTATTTGTGTAATTGATAAACCTTTCTAATATCTTTGTGTTTTGATAAAAAACAATCAATGAAAACCACTACAGAAACCCTGAAGTACAAAGTAAAAGACATCTCTCTGGCTTCCTGGGGCCGGAAAGAAATAACATTAGCAGAAGCCGAAATGCCTGGTCTGATGGCCATCCGCGAAGAGTTCGCTGCTAAAAAACCATTAAAAGGTGCCCGCATCGCTGGTTGCCTTCACATGACCATTCAAACAGCCGTGCTGATCGAGACCCTGATCGAGCTTGGCGCTGAAGTAACCTGGTCGTCTTGTAACATCTTCTCAACCCAGGACCATGCCGCTGCGGCTATCGCTGCTGCCGGAATCCCGGTGTATGCATGGAAGGGAATGAACGAAAAAGAATTTGACTGGTGTATCGAGCAGACTTTGTTTGCCTTCAAAGATGGCCAGCCATTGAACATGATCCTTGATGACGGTGGCGACCTTACCAACATGGTACTTGATCGTTATCCTGAACTCGTTCAGGGTATCCGCGGTATTTCTGAAGAAACAACTACGGGCGTACACCGCCTGATCGAACGCCAGCACAACGGTAAATTACCATTGCCTGCAATTAACATTAACGACTCAGTAACCAAGTCGAAGTTCGATAACAAGTATGGTTGCAAAGAATCATTGGTGGATGCGATCCGCAGAGCGACCGATGTAATGATGGCCGGTAAAGTGGCTGTAGTTGCCGGTTACGGAGATGTGGGTAAAGGTTCTGCCGCTTCCCTGCGCGGAGCCGGTGCACGTGTAATCGTAACGGAAATCGATCCAATCTGCGCACTGCAGGCTGCTATGGACGGCTATGCGGTGAAGCGTATGGATGACGCTGCGAAAGAAGCTGATATTATTGTTACGGCTACCGGTAACCACGGCATTGTGGTGGGCCGCCATTTCGAATCGATGAAAGACAAGGCTATTGTTTGTAACATCGGCCACTTTGATAACGAAATCGATGTTGCATGGTTGAACAAGAACGCATCGAAAGATGAAGTGAAGCCTCAGGTCGATTTATATACGCTGAAGAATGGCCGTCAGGTGATTCTGCTGGCAGAAGGCCGTTTGGTGAACCTTGGTTGTGCAACCGGTCACCCTTCCTTCGTAATGTCGAACTCGTTTACTAACCAAACGCTCGCACAGCTTGAGCTTTGGACAAACACCGACAAGTACGAGAACAAAGTATACATGCTTCCGAAGCATTTGGATGAGAAAGTAGCAAGCCTGCACCTGAAGAAGATCGGTGTTGAGCTTGAGACACTTTCAACCGAACAGGCCAAGTATATTGGCGTGGAGGTGAAAGGACCTTTCAAGCCTGATTATTACAGATATTAATTTGTAACAGAATTGAATCAAATAAAAATCCCGCGAAAGCGGGATTTTTGTTTATAGCACAGTATGTATTTATGCGTGTCGTCTGCGTTCGAACCATGGCTTCAATACAGCCCGGTCTAGAATCATAAACGCAAGCGCCAGGTTCATCAGAATAACAATGTTGATCACCAGCTTTCCGTTAAACGGAATGGACGGAATGTATTCCCGGATCTGATTGTTCGGGATAATCTCCTGATCTACTGTAATGGAAGTAACGCTGTCGAATGCGCCACCCGCCAGCAACAGAATTCCAATGCCGATCGTTACCAGGATGCCTGCCAGCATCAGCATCTTATTGCGTGACGGCAAGCCGAGCGCAGTAGCAGATGCACGATGAAGATTGCTCATTACGTGCTGCGTAAAGTTAGCCGAAGGCTGCTCAATGCGTACCGACTTCAGGTACCGTTCGATCGCGTTCAGCTCATCGCCTTCGTCTTCGGGCCTGCCTGTAAATTTTCTTAACTCCTCGTTTTCCTCGTTCATACCTATAAAGTTAATGCTTCTTTTTGAAGTATGCTTTTCAATTCTTCGGCCAGTCGCTGCCGCGCGCGGTGAACACGCACTTTCACCGTATTGGCCTGCATTCCGGTGATGTCGGCAATTTCCTCCAGCGAAAATTCCTGCAGATAAAACAGGTTTACCGCCAGCCGGTCAGCATCGTTCAGTCTGTTCAGTGCCTGTTCGATGAACCGCTTTTTGTCGTCATGCTCCACGTTGCCTTCGCCTTCCTGCCGCTGGCCGATCTGTACATCTTCGATGCTTTGAAAGATGTTTTTCGATTTGCGCTTGTAGCTGATAGCCGTGTTAAATGCAATCCGGTACAGCCACGTAGAGAATTTGGCCTCGCGGTTAAATCTGGCCAGGTTCTGAAACGCTTTGATAAACGCATCCTGCGCAGCTTCTTCCGCCTCGGGCCGGTTCTGCAAAATTTTTAACGCAATGGTAAAGGCATAGCCCTTATACCGGTTAATCAATTCCGCATACAATTGCTGCTCGCCTGCAATAATCCTGTCGATCAGCGAATTTTCATCTGTCATGACGATGCTTGGACGCAAATCCTGAAACTCAAGTTACAGCTTTCGACCGATCATTTTTTAACAGTCTTGCGGCTGTAACGCGGCTCAATAAAATGGCGTCAAATCAGCCAAACCCTTAACCATGAGATTTTGCCTGCTTTTTTTGATCGTAATAATGTTTGCCTGCGAAACGCAGCAGAAAGCCGATAATTCATTTGATGTATCTGTAAAGAATCCCGCTTTCACGGGCATAAATCCCATCGTGCTGCTGGATGAAGCACACAACAATATGCACACAGCTTCAGGCACGTACGAGCCGTTTGTGAACCTGATAGCCAATGATGGCTGCAGTGTGCGCAATAATAATGATCCCTTCACAGCCGATATCCTTGCTGCCTGCAACCTGCTGGTAATCGCGAATGCAAAAGGAGGGAAGCATGATGAAAAGGAGAAGCCTGCGTTCACCGAAGAGGAATGTGATGCCGTTAGGCAATGGGTGGAGGCAGGCGGTTCGCTTTTGCTGATAGCCGATCACTACCCGTTTGGCTCGGCAGCTGAAAATCTTGCGCAGCGGTTTGGCGTTCACATGTTCAATGGCGAAACATCCGATACGATTTATTTTACCGGTAACGCAGAGTTTAAAGACCGGCTGGTGTTCAGTCGTGCGAATGGATTACTAGCGATCAATGAGATCACGCAAGGTACCAGTCCGGCCGATGCAGTGCACACTGTTATTGCGGATCGGGGGCAAAGCCTTAGCATCCCCGACAGCTCTATCGTATTGCTAAAACTTTCACCTGCGTCACGACACTCGCTGCCCGACAGCACGTGGACGGATGGCGACAAAACGTATACCCGTTTCGCAGATGCCGTGTCTGCGTATGGAAACTGCCAGGGTGTAGCGATGAAAATCGGCAAGGGCAAGGTGATTATTATGGCCGAGGCATCGATGCTCACAGCGCAGACGTTCGGGGATGAAAAATTCGGTATGAATGCGGGGGATAACGATAACAAACAGTTCACTTTAAACATTGTACGCTGGCTTTTGAAAAAATAACAACAGCCTGTAACCTGAATTAAAGACCCTGCGTCAAAGCACCAGAATCACTTAAAAACAACAATATGCAAGAAGTAGTAGTAGCCCTCGCAGTAACTGTTCCGATCATCGGGTTATTTGTTATGCTGGTTTATTTGCGCAGGATCGAAAACTCCGAGCGCCTGGCGATGATCGATAAAGGTGTCGACCCGACTTTGTTTGCCAGGAAGCAGCGTAACACGTCGTTCCCGCTTCGGGTTTCCCTGCTATGCATTGGTGTGGGCCTTGGCTTCTTATTCGGATATTTCCTGGATCTTCATTACAACATGCAGGAAACCGGTTATTTCTCGATGTTGTTCATCTTCGGTGGACTGGGATTAGGCGGTGCCTACCTGGTGGAGGAGAAGAAAAATAAAGAGATCCGTTAATCGTTTAGTTTTACTTTTGGTAAAAGGGCCCCGCAAGCGTGCGGGGCTTTTTTTTATTGTGCTCCCGCGTTGCCCGTCTTCACCTTCCCATCCCGCTTGTAGGTAGCGATGATCACGCCTTTGGGTGTTACGAGGCTGTCCGTTAATGCATAAGCAGCCGCCAGGGATGAATTGTCGAACAGCTTTTTTCCCTTGCCTAAAATCAACGGATGAATTTTAAGATGCAGCTCATCGACCAAATCATTCTTCAGCAACAGGTGGATCAGTTCGCTGCTTCCCCATACGTGGAGATCGGCACCTTTCGATTGTTTGATCTTTTTGATGTCGGCTACGGTGCGTACCACGGCTGAGTTTTGCCAACCAGTAACCAGCTTATCGGACTTCTTTAGCTTTTTCGAAAGCACATACTTCATACCGGTGTTAATTCCCGGCCAGAAGTCGCCATGCTGGGGCCAATAGCCTGCCCAGATCTGAAAAGTTTTTCTGCCGAGCAGGTAGTCTGCTGGCGTCAGTTCCTGTTTTACTACGTTGTTGTAAACATCATCGGACAAAGGTGCTACCCAGCCGCCATACTTAAATCCATTTGAAGGGTCTTCTTTGGGACCACCCGGGCCCTGGATCACGCCATCGAGCGAGATCATGGAAAAGACAATTATTTTTCTCATGTTTTTTCTTTTTTATCTGATACGAATGTCTGAACGAGTTAGAAGTTAAAGCGGGTGCACGTGCGACAATTACCGGGTTGAACGCGTCAATTATTTTTTCGCAGGCTGATACCAGTTTATCATCACACCAGTGGAGAAGGTTTTTGTTTTGAGAAGCTGAAGCTCAATTGTGTTGGACACATGTTTGAAGAGCGGCAAACCACTTCCGGCAATAACCGGATGAATGCAAAGCTGGTATTCATCGATCAGGTTAAGGGCGGTGAGCTGGTCGATCAAACCCGGACTGCCTGCAAAGATGTCGTTACCCGGTTGCTGGCGGAGCGCGATAACTTCTTCTTTCAGGCTGCGGGTAGCGAGCGTGGTGTTTTTCCACGCCACGTGTTTCAGCGTATGCGAGAAAACGACCTTCTGAATGTTATCGATGGCGAGGGCAAAATCGTCAGATGATTGTTCACCACTGGGATTTTTAACCAGTTCGGGCCAGTAGCTTTCCATCATCTGATAGGTGGTGCGGCCGTATAGCAATACGCCTGCATTTTTTATAAGCTCTGTGTAATGGTTATGAAGCTCAGCATTGACGATGCCGATGGTGTGGTCACAAAACCCGTCAAGCGAGATGTTAATGGCTGCAATTACTTTTCTCATGCCGTAAAATTTTTATTTCTGTGAAGCTCGGCAAGAAAATTCAGTTAAAGAGGGTGTACATGCGACAAAGAGAGGGGCAAATGCGCGGACATGGGTAGCAGATTTGAAGTTACAGTCGCGGGATTTACGGTTGCAGTCAAGAGTTTTATAATCGCAGTCGCGAGTTCCATATTTGCAGTCGGGGGTTCCATACTTGCAGTCGGGAGTTTCATACCTACAGTCGCGAGTTTTACAGTTACAGTCGCGGGTTTTACAGTTACAGTCACGGGATTTACAGTTGCAGTCGCAGGTTTTATACTTACAGTCGCGGGTTTTATACTTTGTATCGCGAGTTTTATACTTCGTATCGCGAGTTTTATACTTCGTATCACGAGTTTTCCCGCTCGCACTGCTCTAACTCTTTTCCGGGGTGCGCTAATTCTTTTTGGGGGTGCTCCAATTCTTTTCCGGGGTGTACTCTAACGCTTTTGACAAGTGCTCTGGTGTAATTTCCTTCAGGCAATGAACAAGATTCTGCTTGCAGTTAAATAGTTAAAAATCCGGCAATGGTCGTTAGGCAGCATAGTGGTTTTGTTGCCTATTTCAGGTTATGCTCAATCCACGCCCTGATTTTAACGAACGTCAATTGTCCGCTTGCAGCCTGGAGTACAAAGTCATATTTGGCATCCTGGTCAACGTCAATGTCAAGTTGATTTGTCTTTAGGATCAAACGCATAAGAACATAGGCAGTCCTTTTGTTGCCGTCAACAAATGGGTGATTGGAAATGATGCTCTCAAAAATAGCGGCTGCTTTGTCAACGGGTCCGGGATACAAATCTTTCCCGTCAAAGGTCTGAAAAGGCCTTCCGATAGCGGACTCTAAAATTCCCCTGTCACTGATTCCCTTCGCTCCGCCAAACCGTTCAATTAGAATTTCATGGATTTGTTCTACCTCGCTAATTCCAATCATTTGGCTAGTCGCTCGAGAAGTTCTTTATCTTCGGTCAAAATGTCTCTCAAATTCTTCATCAGGTTCAACCTGTCTGCCGGCTGTTTCTCCACGGTTTTCAAAAAGTCCAGCACGTCCCGAAGCACACTTTCAGGAACGTTATCGAGAGATTTCTGAATTTCTGATTTGATCTCTTTTGCCGTCATAGTTCTCAATGTTGTAACCACAAGTTACTAAAAATCAGGAATCATTTCTTTGTCGCAAAGTTTCAATTTGTTTCAACGAGTTCATTTAAACATTCGCTTTTGCAACTGGGTCTATTTCCAATAATTCTTCATCAGGTCGGCAACCCAATCCGGTTGGCGGATTTGTTGTTTGGGCTGGAACTCGCGGAATACGGGTTTGATGTCGAGCACGGGGGTGCCGTTAATGGCATCGAGGTACTTCACTTTGATGGTGCGGCCCTTGTGTTCCAGCAGTTCAACCGTGCACAGGCCGATGGTATTGGGGCGGTCTTTTTTGCGCTGCGCCAAAATGCCCGTTACAGGATAGTTTGGGTTTCCTCTCGGTCTGCCTGAAAAAACGATGTCATCACTTTTTACTTTGTCGAAGTAATAGATGATTTCCAGGTGTGAAAAATCAGAGATGTTATCAAAGGCTTCTGTGGGAATGTGGTCGGCAAGTTCGATCTCGGCAATGACAGACTCCCAGTGATCATCGATCGGTTCGGTGCGGGAGTTTTTAACTTTTGCGATGGGTTTTAATGAGATTTCCATTGTGGTTTATCGAATTGCAGCTCAGGTACCAATCAGTGTATATTCTAAACTATAAATTTTTACCGAACCGAGGCATTGCAAATAGCTTTTGTTAGCGTGCGTTTTTCTTGTCGTAAGCTTTTTTCAAAAGTCCGTTCTTTTCTTCTAGTGTCAAGGACTGAATATAACCCTTTGCTGCTTCGTGCCGTTTCTTAATTGTATATCCAATCAGGTGTTTTACGAGTTCTATGAATGTCAACATCTCATTTTTGTCAAGCCCATATTGGCCAAATATTTCATAACTAAGTCTCATAGAGACCTCTTTGTTGTCAACTATATTGAAATTCACACTCGCAAACAACCTCTCACTATTGGAAACGCCAGCATGCGCCAAGTATTGATTTCTTATCTCCATTAAACTATCATGTAGCTTTTTTAAATCAACTTGATTTGTGGCGAAACAGTCTCTACTTTCTAATTTGATTCCCCGTCCATCTGTCTTGGTAAAACATCTTGCATAAGTCACTATTGACGAAACAAAAAGGCTTCTCTCAATTAGTTGATTGATCTTAAGTTCTTGATTCTGTTCTTCAACATTTTTCTTCTTTATGTCAAGAAGTAGTGAGATAAACTCTCCAACATTTCTTAAGTCGAAGGTTATTGACGCGTAACCTTTGAATCTTTTAATTTTTTTGTCGTCAAGGTCAATGGTGTATTCAAACTCGTTATTCTTTTGCCGAGCAACTTCAATTGCCTTGTCTATACTATTTGGGACAGTTTTATCCATGAAAAATGCACGTTAACGTTTATGCGTAAGGTGTGACACTGATCGAAAATAAAAAAAATACCCCCTTATCAGCGTAATGAATTAAACATTTTGTTATGCACTTGGCTTCTATTCTTTTTTTTTCTTGTTACGACTTTCATAAAAATTGTCGGTGTATGAGTAATGAATATTTTGGCCGGCAATTCCTTCGTTCAGTCCTCTTATCTTTTGTTTTATATTTTCTTCCTTCTTTGTGTCGAAATCAAAATCACTCAGAATAATTAATTTGTTATACTGTTCTTTAAGCCAGTAATATTTTTCAAAAACTTCAGGCTTCTCAAAACTTGAGTCAAGTCCGTCTACAATGACCTTTCGCACTTTCCGCAATGATTCTGTCAATAATTCAGGTGTCATTTCTGTCCAATTTTCAATTACTTGGTAGTAAATCAATTGATGAAAACCCACGCAGCCATCTTCAAATCTGTCTAAATACTGGTGATATGGGTATCTGTGTCTCTTTGTTGTAATTGGGTAGTTTAGTTGGCTTAGTAATTTGTCAGAAAGGACAATCCGGGGAAACTTCGCACTTCTTGTCTCAAGCATAAACGCATCTATCAAACCTTGTCCGAACACTGTTCCATTATCAATATGAATTATGTTCCCGATTGTCAAACCACCGCGAAATAAAATGCCTTTCTCTAAAAGCACAGTTCCAATGTAAGCAAGGTTGACAATTAGAGTTGATGCCATCTCATTTACGTTATTGTCAACCTTTAGTGAAACTACGATACTGTCAGAAAATGAAGTCGTATTCGTTTTACCGCGGATATCAAAATTGCTTACACCTTTATATTGTGCACTTTCTTCGATCTCAATAAATTTCAGGTCCCACTTTTCTGTCTTTTCCCAGTCCTTTAAATAACTAAGAACAGAATATATTAACTCTATTTTAGATGTGTCAGCCTCCGATTGTTTTACTATGTCCTTAAAACCGAGAATGTCAATAAAGGCGATTAGTCTGAGTTCATATGTGAGTGATGTGTTTGTCAAACCTTTTCCGTTTTCAGTATGTCTTAAGCCTTTTGGATAACGTTTGGCTACAAACCATATGGCCGATAGCCCTTTATTCTATTACTCAATTTAGGGAATTTTTGCCTTACCCGTTTACCCAAAACACCCACGTACCTGTCTACTTGTTGTAATTCTCTTCGGCAATCGTAAGGGGCTTGGCGGGTTAAACGCATCACTAGACCGAAACTTATAGTGAACTAAGGTTTAAGTTCTTAAAAGGGCGTATTAAAATAGTGATAACATTAGCCAACCTATTATTTGTTTCACAGAATTCTTTAAATTTAATAGGAGTAACTCCTACACCGAGCAATTAGAGTGAAGAGTTTTTGATAGATAGTGATGTTAATAAATCCTCACAACTATGAAAAAGCTAACATCTTTATTGCTCACTTTCGGAATGATTATTGTTTTTAGCTGTGATACTGAAAGCACAGTAAGTCCGCAGAAAAAACACTTATCAAAAAAAGCACTAAGTTCTATTTTGCACGGAATGCCCGACTATCAACAGTTAATAAATATGCGACCAGACGTAGATAAGGCGTTAACCAAGCGACTTTATTTTCTAAACACCAGGCAGTTTGATGAACTGAAATCAGTTGTAGGCAAATCAAATTATGAGGCAATGTCTCTTTCTGAAATGGTGCTATTTAATTCCGTATTTAACATTCCGGAAGTTCAGGACTATCATAAATTATTAGGTAATGTAATTGTGGAATTGAATAACAAATATCGTTTTGAAAACTCAGATTTCGGAGCATTGATGGAATCTTCCCGTATGAATGCAAAAGATGCGAATCATTCAGAGTCTATCGATCCGGAGAACATTTGCGTGAGAGTTGGGGACGAAGCTTATGCTGCTGCATTTCAAACCTTCTGGAGCTTAGGATATTCCTTATCCGATGCGGTTAAGGAAGCAAGCATGTCGCGTACATGGGCAATTGCCGGATGCTGGATGACACTTGCGGAACAAGCTAAAGACAAATTACCTAAGAATTAACGCTAAAAGGAGTTATGCGAAAAAGAATTATTTTAATAGGCATTCTGATCTTTGGTGCAAATTTATATTCAACGGCTCAACTTGACAGAAAAAAGGTTGTATCAACTTATCAGTCAATTGGTGAGAAGTTCCTGGCGGATTCGTTGGATTTATCGAATCCTTCTAAAAGCAAAGATTCAAAACGAATGGCAGTTGCAACCTATCAAAAACTGGTCGCTGAACTAAAGTTTACGCTTTTGGAATTTGAGGAAGATCTCAAGGGTTGGGAAACAGATGACGAAATCTTAAATGAATTGGAAAAGAAACTGAAATCCAATTTTATATTTCCTCCAAAGTATTATGAGGAGTGCAGGAAGAAGGTTAAAGAAATAAAATAGTCAAAATGCCCCGTTTTCATCGGGGCATTTTTGTGAACTGCGGGCGCTTGGTGTTTGGCAATTTTAAATGCTAATTAGATAATCTCACCCGAACACCCACTGTACCAGTGTAATCGAAGCCACCCAGATAATGATAATCGAAACGATGTTGAGAAGCAGTCCGGCACGGACCATGTCTTTCATGCGGATGTAGCCGCTGGAAAACACAATTGCATTCGGGGGCGTGGCAATCGGGAACATAAAGCCAATGCTCGCGGCAAGTGTTACGGGCAAGGCCAGCAATACCGGGTTCATGTGCAGCCCCTGCGCAATGCCAAACACTACCGGCACGAAAATATTTACCAGCGCTACGTTGCTCATCATCTCCGAAAGGATCACGCTCACGGCAATCAGCATGAGAATAAACCAAATGTTGAAGTCGGTTTGCGAAACGATCCAGCTGCCCACGGCTTCAATGATCTTCGCCTGCGCCAAACCTTCTGCCAGACAAAGTCCGCCACCAAACAAGACGAGGATGCCCCACGCCATGTTTTTTGTGTCGTCCCAGTGCAGAATGAATTTTGATTCTTTCAGCGATACGGGTACGATGAACATGAGCAGCCCGCCTGCCATCGCAATGTTGGTGTCGTTCAATACTTCGGCTTTGAAGATTGCTTCGTTGAAGAGTTGCTGGAATATCCAGAAGAAGGAGGTGAGTGAGAAGATTACCAGTACGAGCTTTTCTTCTTTGCGAAGCGGCCCGAGTTCTTTCAGTCGCGTGTTGAGTAACTGAGCGGACCCCTGAACGCTGGAAAGATTGTTCGGAAATAAAATGCGCGTAACGATGAAGTAGTTTGCTGTGAGCAGTACAAACGCAACGGGCACCCCGATGAGCATCCATTTGCCAAAGGAAATCTGCTGACCGTTGAACTCATTCAGCAGGCCGATGAACACTACGTTGGGTGGTGTGCCGATGATGGTAGCGAGGCCGCCCAGTGTGGCTGCGTACCCCACGGCCAGCATGAGGCCGAGGGCAAAGTTCTGTTCGCCCGAGAGCTTTTGTCCGGGCAACATATTTTTTTCAGGGATGATCAGCTTTACCACCGAGATAGCAATCGGCAGCATCATCATCGCGGTAGCGGTGTTGCTGATCCACATGCTGATGAATGCGGTGGCCATCATGAATCCGAGAATGATTCCGTTACCGGATGTTCCCGTTAGGCGAATGAGATTTAATGCAATGCGTTCGTGCAGGCGATGTTTCTCCAGCGCAAGGGCAATGAAGAATCCGCCCATGAACAGAAAGATGATCGGGTTGGCGTATGGTGCAGCTGCTTTTGACGGAGGCATTACCCCGAGCAACGGGAAAAGCACAAGGGGCAGGAGGGCTGTTACAGGAAAGGGCGCGGCATCGGTAACCCACCACGCCACTACCCATGCAGCTACGGCAAGGACTTTATAGGCAAGAGGAGAGATGAATGTTTCGGGTACGAAAAGGTTGATGAGTAAAAACAGTGTTGGCCCGAGGATGAATCCCGTGATTTTGGCCGACTGAAATATCTTTTCTCCAAACATGACTGCATATTAAACATTCCTGACGAAAGCATCTGCCGATGCTTTGTCAGGATTAATCCCGCCATTGAAAATGAAACTATACGTGCCTTGAACGCTAACCTGCATTTTCAATTGTCGGGATTAAAATCCGTTTCGAAAGCATTTAACAATAGGGTATATGTGGTATACCGGAAGGGGATGTTATTCTATAAGAATTAAACTTCGTCTGCATCATTTTCCTCTATCGGGGATGCTTCTCCCGACAAGTCGGGATCAGTATGACGGCAAATTAAACTTTGCGAGGCCTGCCTGGCTTCGACTACGAAAGCAGACCGCGGAACATCGGGAAAGAAAAAAATGAAGAGGCCGCCTTTGAGGCAGCCCCTGATATAACGATATGGGTGTACGGCATTATTTGGCGTTGCCGGGCTTCACCACAATTGTGCGGCCGTCGAGCTCGCTTTCGTTGAGTGCGGCAATAGCCTTGTTGGCTTCGTCATCGTTTGGCATTTCCACAAAACCGAAGCCTTTTGAGCGGCCCGTTTCGCGATCGGTAATGACTTTGGCAGATGCTACCTGGCCGTACTGGCTGAAGGCTTTTTCGAGATCTTCCTTACGGGTTTTAAAGTTGAGCTTAGCGACAAAAATGTTCATGGCGACAGGGGGAATTAAGTATTGGGTTTAGGGCTTTCGGGAGCCTAAACAAATATAATCATTCACCTGCCTGAAATACAAGTACTTAGTTCGCTGTCTTTTCAGCTGGTTAACTGAAATCCCGATAACGTTATTCCAATGCCTTAACGCCCGGCAGAACTTTGCCTTCGAAATATTCCAGCAGGGCACCACCACCGGTAGATACATAACTCACATCGTTGTCAAATCCGAACTTGGCCACTGCAGCGGCTGAGTCACCGCCACCGATCAGTGAGAATGCGCCTTTTTTGGTAGCGCGTACTACGGCTTCGGCAACGGTCTTCGTTCCTTTCTCGAACTTTTCCATTTCAAATACGCCCATTGGGCCGTTCCACAAAATAGTCTTTGAGCTTTCGATTACTTTTGAGAACACCTGGCTTGCCTGCGGACCGATGTCGAGTCCCATCCAGCCGTCTTTAATGGCATTGTTGTTCGATACATCGGTGTTCGCGTTGGCATCGAACTTATCGGCAATGATCGAATCGATCGGCAGATGCAGCTCAACGCCTTTTGATTTTGCTTTCTGAATCAATTCTTTCGCGAGGTCAAGCTTGTCGGCTTCCACCAATGAGTTACCGATGTTTCCGCCCAGCGCCTTGAAGAATGTGTAGGCCATACCGCCACCGATGATCAGGTTATCGACTACGTCAAGCATTTTTTCAATGATCAAAATCTTGTCGGAAATTTTTGCTCCGCCCATGATTGCGGTGAAAGGCTTCTCGGCATTCTCAAGAACTTTTTTCGCGTTGTCGAGTTCAGCCGCCATCACGAGGCCGGCACATTTGTCTTTGAAGAACTGTGCAACAATAGTTGTGGATGCGTGGGCGCGGTGTGCCGTGCCGAATGCATCGTTTACATAAACATGGCCGTGGCGTGCAAGTTTTTGTGCAAAGCCAACATCGCCCTTTTCTTCTTCTTTATAGAAACGCAGGTTTTCGAGTAATAAAACTTCACCGGGCTTGAGGTCGTTCGACATTTTGAATGCTTCTTCGCTGATGCAGTCGCTGGCGAATTTTACCGGCACGCCTAAAAGCTCTTCTGTTTTTTTGATGGTGTGTTTCAACGAATATTTTTCTTCGGGACCGTCTTTCGGGCGACCGAGGTGCGACATCAGCACACAGCTTCCCCCATCTTTCAAAATCTTTTTGAGCGTAGGGATGGTAGCCTGGATGCGGTTGTCATCGGTTACGTTAAAGCTCTTATCGAGGGGTACGTTAAAATCTACACGGATTAATGCACGTCTGGAATCGAAGTTAATATCGTTGATCGTTTTCATGAACAGATAGAATAATTAAGAAGTCAATTTAGAAATTTTCGGTTGATGGTGTAATGAGGTTCGTCAGGTTTAGTTTCTCTACGCGGGATGCTTCTCCCGACAAGCCGGGATCAGCATGACGGTGAGAAAAGAAGCTTAGTCGCCAAACGTAATGCCCAAACCTTTTGCCGCCTGAACGAGATATGAAGATTTTTTTACCACATTCTGCTGACGGGTGGCTTCCTCGAACGACACGTATGTGATCGAGTTGTTTTTGTACGCCACCATTTTCCCGAATTCGCCATTGATGGCAAGTTCCATGGCTTTCACTCCAAACAAAGAAGCCAGGATGCGGTCGAACGCCACAGGTGTTCCGCCCCGTTGTACGTGACCCAAAACGGTTTCGCGGATTTCCGCACGACAGCCCGCATCTTTCAACTGTTTTGAAAGCTGATACGCAACGCCTCCGAGACGCACGTGTTCCGAACCTTTTTCTCCGGCCGATGACGTAACGCTTCCTTCTTTCGGCTTGGCGCCCTCCGCAATAACAATGTTCACAAAGCCGCGGCCTTTTTTGTAGCGCGATTCGATTTTCTTCACCAGCTTGTTGATGTCGTAGGGAATCTCGGGAATCAGACAAATCTCGGCACCGCCTGCAATGGCGGTATGCAAGGCGATCCAGCCGGCATCGCGGCCCATCACTTCCATAATCATTACGCGGTGATGGCTTTCTGCGGTGGTGACCAGTTTATCGAACGCATCGGATGCAATCTGCACAGCTGTTTGAAAACCGAACGTCATGTCGGTAGCGGACAAGTCGTTGTCGATTGTTTTCGGTACCCCGATAATCGGAATACCTTTATCGAACAACACCTTTGAAATTTTTTGCGAGCCGTCACCACCGATGTTGATCACAGCGTCAAACCCTTTCAGTCTTTTCACCAGTTCATCTGAACGGTCTTCGAATTTTACGGTGCCATCTTTTTGCGTTACCGGAAATTTTATCGGGTTCGATTTGTTGGTTGTCTTTAGGATTGTGCCGCCTTTCACGTGAATGCCTTTGGTGCGGCTGCTGGTGAGGCGAACGATTTCCTGCGGTTCATTTAACACGCCATTGAACGCTTCAATGCTGCCATAGATTTCCCACGTCTTTTCTTTGCGTGCACGTTTGGCAACAGCGCGGATCACCGCATTCAATCCGGGGCAATCGCCACCACCGGTAAGCACAAGTACTTTTTTCATACAGTAAGTTTTATTCTACGTTATGCCAGTCTGCTTGGCATCATTTTCTCTATTGGGGATGCTTCTCCCGACAAGTCGGGATCAGCATGACTCCTGGCTAAATATACTCAAACTGCGGCTGCTCTTCGCAGGCGGTCGTTGATGGCGCGGCCAAGACCCTGATCCGGAACAAGTTCGGTGAGGATTACCGATACATTCATTTTGTCGAACGCACGAAGCGACTCAAATAAATGCTGGGCAGCTTCTTCCGGTTTCCCGGAAGGGGAGAGGATGATCTGATTCTTTACGCGATAGTCTTTGCTGAACGACAGCACTCCTGCATCCGGATGTTTTGAAAGCAATTCTTCGATTGATCCAAGAATAACTTTTTTGCCCGGCGCATAATGACTTTTCAACTGGCCGGGCGCTTTCGGGTTGGATGTTGAATGCGTCATCAGTTTTACGTTGCCGATGGTTTCTTCGATCGCTTCCAGACTCAATCCGCCCATGCGATACACAACAGGAACGTTGTCTTCAAATCCAACAATGGTTGATTCAATACCAATCGGGCAGGGGCCGCCATCCAGTATGTACTGAATTTTTGTTCCGAGCTGCTCATTCACATGCTCCGGTTTTGTAGGGCTTACATACCCAAACGGGTTTGCGCTGGGTGCCGCCAGCGGAAAAGGCAAGGCTTGCAATAACTGTCGTGTTAAGGAATGATCCGGACACCGGATACCCACCGTATCGAGGCCGGCCGTTACCAGGTCGGGAATGATGCTTTTCTTTTTCAGCAGCAGCGTTAACGGTCCGGGCCAGAATTTATCTGCAAGCTTCTTCGCCTGTTCCGGAATTTCAGCAACGTAGTCGTTGGCCTTATCGAGGTTGGGAACGTGAACAATCAGCGGATCGAACTGCGGCCTGTTCTTCACTGAAAATATTTTGGTGACTGCTGTTCTGCTCAGCGCATTGCCGGCCAAACCATAAACGGTTTCTGTGGGAATGGCCACGAGCTCATCGTGTGTCAGCAACTCAACTGCTTTTGCAATATCGACACCGGTTTCGGCCATTGAATTTTTTTGTACGGGGATTATATTTGAGTCGTAAATGTACTCACTATGAATAACAAAATGCGCTCAGCGCTCCGCATTATTGCCGTATTGCTTGTGTTGCTGGCTGTGTTGATGCAGCTTGAGATTGTGATCATTCCCGCACTGCTCGGCATTAAGTTCTGGATGGTGGTGATTGCGTTTTGCCTGATGGTGGTGAGCTCTAAATAGCTTTTGTTTTGGCAATCATCCGCAGGATGGATGTATTGTTACCGCAAAGCGCGGGTATGTCGGCCAGGGCAATCCACTTTACATCGTGTGATTCTTCGCTTACTTCAATATCGTTTTCATCATCGGTAGCTATGAGTGCATAGCGAACGTCATAGTGCAGGTGTTCCGGAAAATCTGCGCGTGCCGGAATGGTGTGAATATCCAGATCAAAAATTCCGGGAACCAGTTCTTTAAAGTGAACGAGGCCTGTTTCTTCATTGACTTCCCGCATGGCAACGCTCAAAACATTTTCTTCACCATCGGCATGACCGCCCGGCTGCAGCCATTTGTTCAGCTTGGCGTGGTGAACGAGCAATATGTGCGTGCGACTTTTATTCAGAATCCATGCCGAGCCGGTGATATGTCCGGGCAGATGGTCGCGGTGAAAGCAACGATCAGATCCCAGCAATTCACAGAACCTGTCAAGAAAAGGTTTTTCATCTTCGTACGTGGTAACGTATACACCCAACCCTTCGATTCTGTCACTGGCGGGCATGTGATTACTGGATGATTACGGTAACTTTATTGATGCGACCTTCCTCAAGCTTACCGGTTTGCTCACCTCCGCCAAAATTATCTTTGTCGTCTTTGCGCGCCAGTAAAAAATATGAGGTGGCTTTTACGTCTTTAAATCGTACCACGCCCTTCTTATCGGTAACACCTTCAAACGCTACATTCTTCTCGGCTTTATAATCGTCTTCGGTTTCATACAGCTGCACCTTAACACCTTCTTCGGTGTTACCAAGTTCGTTGCGAACGGTGACAACGATTTGAGTTTTGATGAGTTGAGCGCTCATCAGCGCAAGCATTACTATAGCGACAACTGAAATTCGGGCAATCGTTTTCATAACGGGATTATTTTTTTGTCTGTGGATTTTTAAGGTATTCAATTTCTTTCACAAGGTGCTGTGCGCAATTCACGTTCCACTTTTTCAATCGCTGAAGATGCGTTTCCATTCGTTGAAGGAAGTTAATGTAGTCTTTTCCCTGTTTCGGACTCCACACCACTTCGGCCAGTGCACATGCCCGCGGATACGCCATGTATTCGGCATGTTCCGGGGTTCCGATGTATTCAGTCCACAAGTTGGCCTGTGCACCCAGGATGTATTTGTTTTCACCCGCGGCTAGTTGGGGTGGCAATGGCTCATACGAATAAACTTCCCGCACCGGTGTTAAACCACCGATCGCGAGCGGTTCGGTTTTGCTGGTATCCTGGTAGTGATCAAAGTAACACCAGTTGCCGGGTGTCATGATCACGGTGTGCTTTTGTTTAGCGGCTGCGATGCCGCCTTCTTCTCCGCGCCAGCTCATCACCGTTGCGTTAGGCGCGAGACCGCCTTCTAGGATTTCGTCCCAGCCGATGATCTGCCTGCCTTTGCTGTTTACGTATTTTTCGATGCGATTAATGAAGTAGCTCTGCAGTTCGTGCTCGTCTTTCAGCGACTCGGCTTTAATGCGCTTCTGGCAATTCGGGCAGGCCTTCCAGCTTGTCTTCGGGCATTCATCGCCACCGATATGAATGTATTTTCCCGGAAAGAGGCCGATCACCTCATCGAGCACGGTCTCAAGAAATATAAATGTTTCTTCTTTGCCTGCGCAGAACACAGGATCGAATACGCCCCACTCGGTTGCTGCTGCATACGGACCACCCACACATCCGAGTTGCGGATATGCCGACAGGGCTGCGAGCGCATGGCCGGGCATTTCAATTTCAGGAACGATGGTGATGTATCGTGCGGCAGCGTAGTCGATCACTTCCTTAACTTCTTCCTGTGTGTAGTAACCTCCGTAACGTTTTCCATCGAAGCGTTCCGGGTTTTCTCCGGCATGACCAATCAATGTTTCATTGCGGTAAGCTGCGATGGTCTGCAACTGCGGATAATTTTTTATTTCAATGCGCCAGCCTTGGTCGTCCGTCAGGTGCCAGTGAAAGCGATTGAATTTATGTTTGGCCATCAGGTCGATATACTTTTTGATAAACTCAACCGGAAACATGTGACGGGATGCATCGAGGTGAAGTCCGCGATATGCAAACCGGGGATAATCCGTAATCTCCACGTATGGAATTTTTGTTCCTTTCAGCGGAGTCAGCTGAACGAGCGTTTGAATACCATAGAACAATCCGGCTTCGGTATTCGCCTGAATGGTAATTCCTTTTTTGGAAACGGAAAGCGTATATCCTTCATCGCCCAGGCTGTCGATTTTCGCGATGCTTAGCCTAACGGGATACCCTTTTGTTTTTGGATCACGACCCGCCTCCACATCTTTTGATTTCAGGAATTCATCCAGAAACATAGAGAGTGAAACATCCGCGCCCGACAGCTCAATCGCGGCTGCGCGTTTGCTTAAATCGAGCGACCCTTTTGAGGCTATGAGCTTAACCGGCCGGGGAACGATGCTGATGTTTGATTGTGCGAGGGATGAAACAACGGTGAAAACCGTCAAAAAGAAAAGAACAATTGATTTTTGCATATACCTGAGTAAGCACCCAAGTAACGAAATCAATTGTTCTTCAACAATGAGAATTATGGCAAATTATCGCAAAAGCATCACGCTTCCGCGGAGCTCCTGTTCGCCTTCCGTTGTAAGATCACCGAAGAATTTCATTACATACGTGTAGGTTCCGCCCGGCAGCAGCGTGCCGTTTCCTTTGTACGTTCCGTTCCATTTGAAGTCGCGATCGGCAGACTGATACACCATCTCGCCCCAGCGATTGTAAATGAAAACCTGGAATCCTTTTTCCGAAACGAAAGTCGGGAAGACCGAAAACGTTTTGTTGATCTCTACACCGCTTCCCGGACGGAATGCATTCGGCACTTCAATCAACGGTGCGCATTGTTCTACTACCAGTGTTTGATCGGTTGTTTCACATTCAAAAGAGTTTACGATCACCACGGAGTACAATCCCGGTTCAGTAATGGTAAGTGTTTGAGTGGTCTGGCCGCTCAGCATCGTTCCGTCTTTGAACCATTGCCATGAAATGCCATCGCCTGCTGTCAGCTGGAATACACATGTATTCGGTTCCGGATTTGAGCAATCGCGATTTCCCGGACGGTTACAGATATATCGTTTCGCGGGCAGGTTTCCTTCCGGGCTGTCTGCAAAGTGGATTTCACCCGAAATTTTCTCACTCTCACAACCGGTTGAGGTAATTGCGATTACGCTGTATACTCCTTCTTTCGTCAGACCAGTAAGGGTGGCACCCGTTTGGCCTGCAATTACAATTTCGTCAATGTGTTTATCATAGTCGTCAAAAAACCATCGGTAGGTAACTCCCGTCAGGGTTGCTGGTTCAATCAAAGCGTCAATGCTGAATATATCTCCCTGACATGGTTTGACTGGATCCATGACAACCGCAATTGATCCAAAGACATTTACTGTTTTGGTGGCAGAGGTAACTACACAGCCTGAAATTGTATTAACAACTTCTACGCGATAGTCGATGCCGTTATCCGCCAGCGTTGCCTGAATGGTTTGACCGCCTCCGCCAACGATGGCCACTCCGTTCCGGTACCAGCGATAGGTATAACTTCCCGGAGGCGCGGTTGTAGCCGTAAGCGTTACGTTGTCTGTGCAGGCTTCACTTTGGGTGAAGTCAACGGTAACGTTATTGTTGACATTAACATCGATGCTTTGTGTTGTCGGGCAAAGACCGGCACTGGTAACCGTAACGCTGAAGGTTTGCATGCCTTGCGGGGCATTAGCCGTTGTACTTGCACTGTTCACATTAACAACACCCGGCCCGCTCCACGAATACGTTGATCCCGGAGGTGCACTTGTTTCTGTAAGGGTAACCGGATTAGCACACGGGTCGGCAGTAAGTGTAACCGTAACCTTTGGATCGGACACTACCGAAATAGGGGCCGTGCTCACGCAGGCACCCTGACGAATCTCTACAATATAATCTCCCGGTACGGCCACAGGTGGTGTGATAACATGTGTGCTGGCAAATGCTGTAACCGGAACTACCACTGCGCCCGTTGTTGAATTGATAACGCGATAGGTTCCTGAAGCAACCGAGGCATCAAATTCCAATGCGACCGGATCGCACGTAGGCGTTTGCGCAACGAGATTGGTTATCGTCAAAGACGTACTGTTAATGCCAACGCTGGTTGTCGTTGCGCAACCCGAGATCTGATCGGACACTTGAATAACATAGGTATCAACCACGAGTCCGGTAATCGGTGACGGTACAACCGGCCCTGTAGTCTGATCAATGTTCGACCGGCTGATGCCGGAAGTTAACCCGTCTACCGAATAGGTGAACGTTCCGGTTGCAGGCCCAGTGATGGTTAACTGAATTTGACCTGTTGATGTTCCGCAGACAATTGTATTCGGAACTGCGGTAAACGAAGGCGATGCATTGATCGTAAACACTACAGAATCCTTTACGGTACAGGTTGTAACCGGATCAGTTACCTGAACCCGATATTCAAATGCACCAACCGCTGCTGTGCTCACCGACTGAGTTTGTGTTGTTCCCGATGGAACTTCATTGATTGCCCATGCATAGTTGCTTCCGGGATTTTGTGCATCCAGCGGAGACACCGGTGTATTCTGACAAATGTTTTGGTTCGGTCCGAGCTCAACGATCGGTCGGTTGTCAGCAATGAGCAAGTTTCGGTTCGATGTACAGCCTGCAGCGTTCGTGATGGTTAATGAAACAATCTGCGGCCGGTTCACATTGATCGAGTACGTTGTTTCTCCGGTCGACCAGAGGTACGTTAGCGTTGGATCATTGGCTGGTAATGCCTGAAGTGTTAACGGACCGTTACAAATTGTGGGTTGCTGACCGGGTGGTAAGAAGGTCGGGTTTGGAGGCGGACCGGAAATTGTGATTGTTTGTTTTAACAGTACATCTAATCCGCAACGATTAGTAATCCGTAGTGTTACGTTGTAGTCCTGGGTAGTACCCGGAGGCGGAATCGGATAGGTATGTTCTACGTTTGCCGAGTCTGCTGTGAAGCCATCACCGAATGTCCACAGAAATTCATCTATCTGATCAGTTCCTACTCCCTGGAAAATAGTTGGTGTTCCTCCGCAAAAAGCTGTGATGGTCATGGAAGGTTCAGGTGTGCCGTTGAATATCTGTTGAACGAAGTTTGGCAAACCTAACCGGCTTTGTGTTCCGCCTGCGAGCGGAAAGGCACCCAGCGTAACGCTCGATAACTGTAACGTATCGGGATTGAAATTGACGGTTGCGAGCGATGTGGCTCCGTTTACGGCAACATAAATCGTTCCATCGGGTCCGCGTTGAATTGCGCCAAGCTCACCTGCAATCGGTCCGGATGCGGGACCGGGAGGGATGAGTACAGGATTGTTCTGGAAATCGATGTATGCTTCGCGAAGGAATGAGTTCGGAGTTCCTTTAATAGTCGTCAGGATTTTGTTACCGGCAATCTCTACGCCATACACCTGGCCGGAAGTTGTGTTGAGGTTTAAGCTTCTGAAATTTGTAACCACACCGGTAGTGTCGACAAAATCAAAAATCTCAAGCGCGTTATTCGAAGGCGAGGTTGAGAGTGCAACTGCCAGCAAATTACCGGTAAGTTCCATGTAACCCTGGCCGTTCAATTCTTCGGTTAACAAATGATCTGAACCAAGGCTTGAGATAACAGGATTTCCGATACCGGTTGTTGAGATCGGGTAGGCACGGAACGAATTGTTCCCGTATTCATGGGCAATCATCCATTGACCGTTACCGGTGATCCGTTCGGTGCTTCGGGTGAAAAGAAGTTTGTTGTATTCGATAAGGCCGCCATTGCCATTGTTAAGCTTAAGATCATACAACGAATAGCGCAGCTCGTACGTGTTTGATCCGTGAACCTGTTGTGTGGTGAAAATGTAAAATATTGTCTCATCGCCCTGAACGGGCATGATCAGGGCTGATTGTGTTGAACCCTGTTCTCCGCCAATACCCGGTGGAATCGGAATAGGTGTGGGTACACCCCCGACAAGCGTTGTCGTTATCTCGATGTCGTTCTTATCGTACACACGAACACCATCGGTTGAAAAAATTACTTCTCCGTTCCGGTCGCAGATCACCGAGCAGCCTTCAGGCGTGTTTAGTGGTCCCGTTATCGGTACGGGGGGTTGTTTATTAAAGTCGATCCCTGCATTTTGACCGAAGTACCAGATATTTGCACGCTGGTCGACAGCATCATATTCGCGGATGTTAACACCTGCATAGGTTGAACAACCCGTTGCATCGGTAACGACCACGTAATAATAACCTGCTGAATCAGGCGTGAGCGTTGCACCTGTATCACCATTTGACCAAACAAACGTGAGTGGAGCTGTACCACCGGTAGATTTGACAGTCACTTTGAACGGGCCACTATTGCATGATTGACCCACGGGAGGAGGAAACTCGCACTTACAGGCTGTTGTATCCTGCGTCATAGTGAGCTGCAGCGTGAAGTTTGTCAGGTTAACCGTACCGTTGCCGATGGCAGTCTGGCCATTCAGAAACGCGGTGACCGAGACATTGAAGGCTCCTCCATTATTATAAGAGTGTACCGGACTCCATTCGCTGGACGTATTGCCATCGCCAAAATCCCAAACAAGGCTATCGGCTGCGGGTGTAACGGTCGGGAAAAATGACACAGGCGAATTTGAGCACGTACC
Source organism: Cyclobacteriaceae bacterium (assembly GCA_019694875.1). Classification (GTDB taxonomy): domain Bacteria; phylum Bacteroidota; class Bacteroidia; order Cytophagales; family Cyclobacteriaceae; genus UBA2336. The sequence goes on along the minus strand of JAIBBC010000003.1, from coordinate 1,099,573 downwards.
TCTCGACACAAAACTTACTGCGAGGTTGTTGTTTGATCGTGGCAGGAATTCCGGAAACTGCCGGCCGTTAAAATTGATTGCACCTCCGAATGCATCAGTTGTATGAGTAACTGCAATGCCAACAGAATCAAGATCGGTTAAACGCCCTAATAAAAAAGAGCCACCTGCTGTTGCCTGGTACAAATGATAGATCGATGTATCGGGAGCGATCATCAACCCATAGCTTTGCGCAACCGGAATATCCAGAACCGACACCAGTGATGTTCCCGCAGGAGCATTCATATCAAATTGAACCACGTTGGCCGTGATGCCGGGTTCTCCATGAACAGAGATGTACAGGAATCTTCCGGTAGGACTCCACTCGGTATCGTAGATAGCCTGACTGGTTGTGCTGTTAACACCTGAGTTAAGCACGAGCCGGTCGAGCGTGATGGCACCGGTGGCGTTATTGAAATTCAGAATTGCAACGTTACGACTGTCGGTTTGAGGTGACACTGCAAGTTTACCGGTTGCTTCATGGTACGAGAAGTTTGCGGCCGACATCGGGAAGCCGGTAACGTTAGGAGAGAGGGTAGAGGTCGCAAAAGAACCTGATGCATCAATGAGCGTGGCGGTGAAGTTATCCTGACCGTTTTCATGGGTGATTAACCAATAGTCGACACCGTTCGCATGCGGAACGGTGATCATTGCTTCCGATCGGCCCGTTAAACCGGTGAGTTGATTTTTTGTTGTAACGTTTCCGATTGGAGGCTCGGGGAAAATCTCGTTACCGGATGCCGACATGTTAACAGTTGTAACGCGAATCGTTCCTCCGGTTGTGAACGAGGCTGTATTGGTAAAAATATAATATTGATTCGGTGAACCCGGCTTTCCGCTGATGGCCACCGGCTGGTTGGCATTCGCCTGAACGGTTAGTCCGCCACCGTTCGGCATTTGTGTGTGGGTTATGTCGAAGACGCGCGACCCGTCCGTATAAAAAAGAAGGTCGCCATTGATCGGATTGGTGGCCACTGCACTTCCGCCTGTTCCGAAAGGAATAACTTTATTATTGACTAAAGAAGGCTGAGCGGTCGACCGGCTGAAGCGTATCCCCCGGTTTGTGTTACCAAAATACCAGTTGTAGCGCGAATAGTTCTGCTGCGAAAAGCCATCCACCGCGGCAAGCAGGCAAAGAAACAACACTATCCAACGCAACATTGAAGAATTACTCATGCCTGTGAACTTAGCTCAACAACAATAAAAAAGATTCGTAATAAAACGCCCGACCATCACGAAAGTATACATTTTGGCCAAAAATATCGTTAAGATTCGGGAAGCCACGGCTTAAAAACGGGCCGTGTTTTTATAAATTTCACGAATAGCTTTACTTTGCTTTAATGGCGCTAAAAAAATACCCCGGTTTGATGTACAGACGAGTGTGGTTTACCGGCTTATTAATGCTGTTGCTGCAGGGTGCGGTAACTGCCCAGGATCCGCAATTCTCCCAGTTTTACGCTGCTCCGCTCTATTTGAATCCGGCCTTTACCGGCTCAACCAATCAAACCCGTGTCGGGTTGAACTATCGCAACCAGTGGCCTTCGATTGATGGCAACTTTACCACGATGTCGGTTTATGCCGATCATTATATGGAGGACATCAACAGCGCTATCGGGCTTATCATCAACCGTGATGTGGAAGGTCTTGCGGGACTGCAATCCGTGAATGTTGGTCTTCAGTATTCGTATGAGATGTTCATCACTGAGAAATTAGGCTTCAGGCCGGGCGGACAAGTATCGGTTTACCGGAGAAGCATGAACTTCGACAAGCTCACGTTCGGATCGGAATATGATCCGGCAACCGGATTGTTTACCAATCCTTCCGGTGAAACGTTTAACTCGAACTTCAGCAAAACATTTGTTGACCTTTCGCTTGGCGGATTGTTTTTCACAAAAGTTGCCTACCTCGGTATTGCAGCGTTTCATTTGAATCAACCGAACCAATCGGTAATCGATGAAGACAGTCCGCTGCCGATGAAAATTTCCGTGCACGGTGGATTTAAATATTTCATGAAACCCGGTGCAGTGGGAAGCGGTATCTATGCGCGCGAAGCAGAACGAAGCATCGGTCCGGCTTTTCAGTATCGTCACCAGGGCCAGTTCGACCAGATGGACCTCGGTCTATATTATACGGCTGAACCGCTGGTGCTCGGCTTGTGGTATCGAGGTGTGCCGTTTAAGAAAGTAAACGACTTTGTAAATAATGAATCGATTGTATTGCTGCTGGGTTTCACCCGCATCGGGCAGAAGCAGGCGCTGAGCATCGGTTACAGCTTTGACTACACCATCTCCAAGTTAACGGCCAAGAGCGGAGGAGCGCATGAGTTCAGCCTCAGCTACACCTGGCCAACGCGCAATCCGCGCAAGCCACCGAAGTCGAAGATGGTGATTCCGTGTCCGGATTTTTAACAAATCAGCGCAATAAAATTTACTGCTGCATTACGCCAGGCTGCGAGAAGTCTAAGGTTAAGAGATTTCTCGCGGGAGGTTTTGCATTTCATTGTCTGGCTTTGCCCGCTCGAAATGACGACACGTCAAATCGCTGATACTTTCTTGTTCTTTTGTCTTGATACAAAAGAACCAAAAGATCAAGGCAGAAAGATGCTCCCAGCGCACTTGCCAACGCCCGCCCGTCTTTCTGTCGGCCCTGCGCCCTGGGTGTAACCAATTTGTTTTGAGCTTTGACTAACGTCACTTCGAGCGGAATAAAAATTACTAATGCACTGTGTCAGGCTGTGAGAAGTCTAAGGTTAAAGAGATTTCTCGCGGGAGGTTCCACATTTTATTGCCTGGCTTTGCTCGCTCGAAATGACGACACGTCACTTCGAGCGGAATAAAAATTACTAATGCATTGTGTTAGGCTGCGAGAAGTCTAAGGTTAAAGAGATTTCTCGCGAGGTTTTGCATTTCATTGCCTGGCTTTGCTCGCTCGAAATAACGTCAGGTCAAATCGCTGATACTTTCTTGTTCTTTTGTCTTGATACAAAAGAACCAAAAGATCAAGGCAGAAAGATGCTCCCAGCGCACTTGCCATCGCACGCCCGCCTTTCTGCCTGCCCTGCGCCCTGGGTGTAACCAATTTGTTTTGAGGATGTGGAGAATTCTCAGGCGAAGGATTTCTCGCGAGAGGTTTGCATATCATTGCCTGGCTTTGCTCGCTCGAAATGGCGAGCTATCTTTCCCGAAACTTCCTGTCGTGCAGCTACAGTATTTCTTTGAGCTTTTCGGAACGTTCTTCTTCGCCATCTCAGGCGCGATGGCGATCCATGACCGCGACCACGACTGGTTCGGGGCAGGCTTCACGGGCTTCCTTACCGCCATCGGAGGCGGAAGTCTTCGCGACATCACGCTCGGAAGTTACCCGCTGGTGTGGATTGGCGACATCAACTTCCTCTACGCCATCCTGGCCGGCATCCTCATCGCACTCGTGTTTTTCTCCAGGCTCGTGCGGCTCAAGCGCACCTTCTTCCTGTTCGACACGCTCGGCATTGCCTTCTTCACCATCCTCGGTGTAGAGAAAGCACTGAGCCTTGGCGTACGCCCGGAGATTGCTGCCATCATGGGAATGTTCACTGCGGTAATGGGCGGAGTGATCCGCGACACGCTCGCGAATGAAACTCCTGTGATCTTCCGGAAAGAAATTTATGCCACTGCCTGCCTCGCAGGGGCCGTTTTTTACCTGCTGCTTAACTTTCAATTCGGTGTTGACCGTAACACTAACCTTGTCGTATCAAGCGCGCTTATCATCATCATACGGGTGCTCGCAGTCAAGTACAAGCTCGCACTTCCGGGCTTCAAAAAACCTTCGCACTAACTTTCGTTAGCCGCGGAAACAAAAATTTTTTAAAATCTTAGCCTTCAACGTTATCATTTCCCGAACTTTATCGTTTAATTTTGCATAATTAAGTTAAACCAAACAGGAGACTGAATGCCATTTATCTGACTTCACTTAACCACTAAGACAGAAATTGAAAACTTCAATCACCACTACACGAACAGCCAAGGCTGTTAACCACTCTAAGAGAACAAACCTGTTCTACCTTAACGCCTGCGAGGTGATTAGGCGCAACCGACCGACACGCTTCGCGCGGATCTGATACCACCATTCCATATTTGAATGAGACGTAACGTCAGGGATGTTACGGCTTTCGTGCTTTAGCACTGTTTTTGATCATTCATTTTTGATTAATACCAGACATTACATTGGATAACAATAAATTGATCGTTCGGCTGGCGACCCCGGCCGACAAACATTACGCTGAAACCATCACAACAGAGATGGAAGAGTCAGCGAAAGCGCGCGGAACAGGCATTGCCAAGCGCTCACCGGCCTACATCGAACAAAAAATGGATGAGGGGAAGGCCGTTATTGCCACTACACAAGACGGTACGTGGGTTGGGTTCTGCTACATCGAGGCGTGGGAACACGACAAATATGTGGCTAACTCAGGTCTCATTGTGTCGCCTCAATTCCGCAAAACCGGTGTGGCAACCGAAATCAAACGAAAAATCTTTGCGCTGTCGCGCGAGAAGTATCCGCATGCGAAAATTTTCGGACTTACCACCGGCCTGGCTGTGATGAAGATCAACTCCGACCTCGGCTACGAACCGGTAACATACTCCGAGCTCACAACGGATGAGGAGTTCTGGAAAGGCTGCCGCAGCTGTGTGAATTACGAGATCCTGATGAGCAAGGACCGCAAGAACTGCATGTGTACGGCCATGCTCTTCGACCCGGTGGAGGTTGCGGAGAAGCAAAAGCAGCTCGCGCAGACTGTCGTTACGCCTGAAGGCAAGCTGGAGCAGCAAAACGAAAGACGTCAGTTCAAGGGTAACCTTAAATTGTTCGAGCGCTGGGTGCGCTTCAAGCAGTTTGTGTTGCTGCGCTCATTCCGCAAAAAAGACGGAGGATCGGATAGCTCTTCCGAGCCACGGAAGTCGCTTTTAAGTATGTTGTTTTTCTGGTAATCAATAATTAATGAAGAAGAAAGTTGTTTTGGCCTTTAGCGGAGGATTGGACACCTCATATTGTGTTAAGTACCTCAGCGAAGAAAAGGGCTATGAAGTGCATACCATCACTATCAACACAGGTGGCTTCGATGCGGCCGAAGTAAAGGCGATTGAAGAGCGCGCGAAGAACCTGGGCGTGGCATCGCATATTACGGTTGACGAAACGAAAAATTACTATGATACCGTAATCCGTTTTTTGATTTACGGGAATGTGCTGAAGAATAATACCTATCCGCTGAGCGTAAGTGCCGAGCGGATGTCGCAGGCGTTGGCCACCGCGAACTATGCGAAAAAGCTTAAAGCCGATGCGGTAGCGCACGGAAGCACGGGTGCTGGTAACGATCAGGTTCGTTTTGACATGATCCTGAATATCCTCGTTCCTGGAATCGAGATCATTACACCGATCCGTGACATGAAGTTGTCGCGTGAGCAGGAGATTGAATACCTGAAATCGAAAGGTGTGGTGTACGATTTCAAGAAGGCGATGTACTCAGTTAATAAAGGAATCTGGGGAACATCGGTAGGAGGAAAGGAAACCTTGAAATCGCTGGGAACACTTCCGGAAGAAGCGTGGCCCACGCAGGTTACGAAAACCGCAAGCGAAACCGTGAAGCTGTCGTTTGAAAAAGGCGAGCTTAAAAAAGTTAACGATAAAGCATTTGGTCACCCTACTGAAGCGATTCAATACCTGCAGTCCATTGCCGGAGCATATGGCGTTGGGCGCGACATTCATGTGGGCGACACGATTATCGGTATCAAAGGCCGCGTGGGTTTTGAAGCAGCTGCACCGGTAGTGATTATCAAAGCACATCACGCGCTTGAGAAACATGTGCTAACCAAGTGGCAGCTTAGCTGGAAAGATCAGCTTGCGCAATTTTACGGCAACTGGCTCCATGAAGGCCAGTATCTTGATCCCGTGATGCGCGACATTGAAGCATACTTATCGAGTTCACAGCAACACGTAACAGGCGATGTAACGGTTGAACTTCATCCATACCGTTTCCATGTAGTCGGTATCGAATCGAAGTATGATTTGATGTCGTCCAAGTTTGGCAAGTATGGTGAGGAAAACCTGGGCTGGTCGGGCAATGACGTGAAAGGGTTTACAAAAATCTTCGGCAACCAGACTGCGATCTTCCATCAGGTAAAAGCAGACGCAGATCGTTAAGAGTTAAACGTTAATCGGGAGCAAACTCTGATCAATGATTAGCGGATAATAAAAGAAATGAAAGAAAAAATAACCGTAGGGGTGATTGGCGGAGCCGGATATACCGGTGGTGAGGCTATCCGTTTGCTGATCAATCATCCGAACGCTGAATTGAAATTTGTCCACAGTCGCAGCAATGCGGGGAATTTGTTGTCGGATGTTCATGCTGACCTGACGGGCGATACTGATCTCAGGTTTACAGACTCGTTACAAAATGCGGACGTGGTTTTCCTGTGTCTGGGTCATGGTGAGAGCAAGAAATTTTTGCAAGAAAACGTGCTTGCTGATTCCGTCAAGATTATCGACCTCAGTCATGATTTCCGCTTGGGCGATACGGCCGGCAACCGGAAGTTTGTGTATGGCTTGCCTGAATTGAATAAGGACGCTATCAAAACGGCATCCAACATTGCCAATCCTGGTTGCTTTGCGACAGCGATTGAGCTCGGATTGCTTCCGCTTGCGAAGCTTGGCTTGCTGAAAGACGTTTACACTACAGGGATCACCGGTTCTACGGGTGCCGGCCAAAAGCTTCAGGATACCACGCACTTCACCTGGCGCGCGAACAATATTTCCGCCTATAAAACGCTCGCGCATCAGCATTTGAAAGAGATCACGCAGTCGGTTAAACAGTTGCAACCTGCTTTCTCAGGGTCGATCAACTTTGTGCCGTGGCGGGGAGATTTTACGCGCGGGATTTTTGTGAGCTCGATCATCACAACTGACAAAAGCCTTGAGGAGCTTGTTTCGATTTACACGGGCTTCTATAAAGACCATCCGTTTACGGTTGTTTCAAAACAAACACTTGATCTGAAGCAAGTTGTGAATACCAACAAGTGTGTGATCAGCCTGGAGAAAGAAGGCGACAAGCTTGTAGTGCATTCCGCAATCGATAACCTTTTAAAAGGTGCGAGCGGACAGGCGGTACAAAACATGAACATCATGTTCGGGCTCGGGGAAACAGCAGGACTGAAACTGAAATCCGGTGTATTTTAATTATCCGTTATGGCAGCAAAAAAAATAGCCATTTTGGGTGGAGGTAATTTGGGTGTAGCCATTGCGAAGGGAATTGCAAACTCCGGCCAGGCGCAGGCATCCGATATTATTATCACCCGCAGAAATCTTTCGAAGATTACAGCATTGAAGCGCGAAAAGTTTGTGCTGAGCTCCGATAATGTTGCCGCTGTTAAAGCCTCGGCTGTTGTACTATTGTGTGTTCAGCCTAAGCAACTTGCCGGCTTGCTGGAAGAAATTTCTTCCGCGTTAAGCGGGAAAAAGCATATCCTCGTTTCGACTATCACCGGAATCACCACCGAAGAGATATCAGGGCATTTGAATAAACAGGTTCCGATTGTTCGGGCAATGCCTAATACCGCAATCGCGATTGGTGCTTCGATGACGTGTATCTGTTCAAAAGATACGTCCGACAAACAACTGCGTGAGATTGAAAATCTTTTCAAGGCACTTGGACAAACATTAATTATTGAGGAGCATCTCATGAAAGCTGCTACCGTGCTGGCGGCAAGCGGGATCGCATTTTTTATGCGCTACCTGAGGGCCGCAACACAGGGCGGAATTCAATTGGGCTTTGATGCGGAAGAGTCGCAGATGATAGCCGCGCAAACCGCCAAAGGTGCTGCGTTGCTTCTGGCTGCAAACCATTCACATCCCGAACTGGAGATCGACAAAGTAACAACGCCACAGGGCTGCACAATTGCCGGCTTGAATGAGATGGAACATCAGGGCCTGAGTTCCGCACTCATCAAAGGCATTGTGGCCTCATTTGAAAAGATTAACAGCATTAAAAAGTAGGTTAGGGAAATGAAGTTATTTGACGTTTATCCGTTGTTCGACATCACACCCGTAAAAGCCGAGGGCTCATGGTTGTGGGACGACAAGGGTGAAAAGTATCTCGATTTATATGGAGGTCACGCGGTGATTTCGATCGGTCATTCGCATCCGCATTATGTGAAAACACTGGGCGATCAGTTGGGCAAGATCTCTTTTTACTCCAACAGCGTTCAGAATCCGCAACAGCAACAACTTGCCGAACGGCTTGGTAGAATTTCCGGTTACCCGGATTATCAATTGTTCTTGTGTAACTCAGGGGCGGAAGCCAATGAGAATGCGCTCAAGCTTGCCTCGTTTGTTACAGGCCGGAAAAAGATCATTGCATTTAAGAATGCATTTCATGGCCGCACTTCGGGCGCTGTTGCAGCGACTGATAATCCGAAGATTGTTGCACCGTTCAATGCCGGGCACGATATCGTGTTTGTTCCGCTGAACGATGAAGCTGCGCTCACCGCAGCGCTGGATAAAGAAGTTGCGGCTGTTATTATTGAAGGCATTCAGGGAGTAGGGGGAATTCAATTACCGGATGATGACTTCCTGACGTTCCTGAAAAAGAAGTGCGATGAAAACGGTTCATTGTTGATTCTGGATGAAATTCAATCCGGGTACGGACGAAGCGGAAAATTTTTCTCACACCAGTTCTCAGGCGTCAAGCCGCAGATCATCACAACTGCGAAAGGAATGGGCAATGGTTTCCCGGTAGGCGGAGTATTGATTCATCCCGACATTAGACCGTGGAGCGGCATGCTTGGTACAACCTTTGGGGGGAATTATTTATCGAGTGTGGCAAGCCTCGCTGTGCTGGATGTTATGGAAGAAGAAAAGCTGATCGAAAACGCAGCGAAACTGGGTGAGTATGTGATGCGTGAACTGACGAAGATACCGGTATTAAAAAGCGTTCGTGGTCGCGGATTAATGATAGGTTTTGATTTGCCGGACGACAAGAAATCCGTTCGGCTGGAGTTATTGAAGAAACATAAAATTTTCACAGGCGAGGCCAAGCCAAATGTAATTCGTTTACTGCCTTCGCTGGCAGTTACGAAAGACGAACTCGATATTTTCCTGACTGCATTGAAACAAGAACTGTAATGAAGAATTTCTTATCGGTAGAGGATGTTCAGAGTATCAACGAGCTGGTGCAAAAGGCGCTTGCATTTAAAACAGATCCGCTGAGCAATAAAACGCAGGGCAGCGGCAAGCGCATCGGTTTATTGTTTTTGAACCCAAGCATGCGCACACGCCTGAGCACCCAAATCGCTGCATCTAATTTGGGCATCGAGAGTATTGTATTTAATGTTGGGCAGGACGGCTGGTCGCTGGAGTTTGAAGATGAAGCGATCATGAATGGCACTACCGTTGAACACATAAAAGAAGCAGCGCCTATCCTTGGAAAATATTTTGATGTACTGGGGGTAAGAACGTTCCCCGGATTAAAAGATAAAGAAGCTGATTACAGTGAGTTTTTCATCAAGCAGTTTGTAAAGTACTCCGGTATTCCGATTGTCAGCCTCGAGAGTGCAACACTTCATCCCCTTCAAAGCCTGACGGACATCATTACCATCTCAGAAAACTTTAAAGAAAAGCGGAAGCCAAAAATTGTATTAACGTGGGCACCACACGTAAAGGCTTTGCCGCAATGTGTGGCCAACAGTTTTGCGCAATGGGTGAATGCATGGGGTGAAGCCGATTTTGTTATTGCGCATCCGGAAGGTTATGAACTTGATAAAAAATTTACCGGCAACGCAGCCATCTCATACGATCAGAATTATGCGTTGAAGGAAGCTGATTTTGTGTACGTGAAAAACTGGAGTTCGTACGGCGACTACGGTAACGTGCTGAGTACCGATGCCTCGTGGATGCTGAACAACGAGAAGTTGCTGACCACAAACAACGCCAAAGTGATGCACTGTTTGCCGGTGCGGAGAAATGTAGAATTGAGTGGAGAAATACTGGATGGTGCGAACAGCCTGGTTACCCAACAAGCGGGTAATCGCGTTTGGGCTGCGCAGGCAGTTTTATCGGAGATCCTTAAAGGATAAGCACTATGAATAAACTGTTTATCATCAAGATCGGGGGGGATGTGCTGGACGACCATCACCAGCTGGAAACATTCCTGAAAGACTTTGCGTCTATCAAGGAACCGCGCATTCTCATTCATGGCGGAGGAAAGATCGCCACCAAAATCGGCAACCAGCTTGGCATTGAATCGAATTACATCAATGGCCGCAGAATAACCGATGCAGAGACGCTTGATCTCGTGACGATGGTTTATGGAGGCTTGGTGAACAAGCAACTGGTGGCAACCCTTCAGCACCTGGGCTGTAACGCGATCGGTGTTACGGGAGCGGATGCCAATCTCATCGCGGCAACAAAGCGTCCTGTAAAAGATATTGATTACGGTTTTGTGGGCGACATTAAGCCATCGGGTGTAAACACTGCGTTGTTATACGAGTTGCTGAAGCAGAACACGATTCCTGTTTTTGCGCCCCTCACACATTCGAACGGCACAATGCTTAATACCAATGCCGATACAATCGCTTCGGTTTTGGCGGTAGCGCTCAGCAAACATTTTGATGTTCGACTGATTTTCTGTTTCGAAAAGAAGGGTGTGCTCAAGGATGTTAACGATAATCACTCGGTGATTACGCATCTGCCGAAAAAGTTATACAATGAATATTTTGAGCAGGGAGTTTTTGCAGACGGCATATTGCCGAAACTCGAAAACGCCTATGCGGCCATTGAAGCAGGGGTGAAGGAAGTGCTGATCGGTGAATCGACCGATCTGATTAAAAATACCGGCCAGGAAACCGATGGAACGCTGATCACGAAATAACCCATGACGGACACCATTAAAACTCTTAAACAAGAAGCTATTGAGTTACTTCAACAGTTGGTCGGCATTCCGTCATTCAGTAAAGAAGAAGATAAAACGGCCACTCTAATTGCTGATTTTCTTTCCGCAAAAGGCATTCCGGTAAACCGGTCGGGGAATAACATTTGGGCCGTTAATAAACACTTTGATGGCAATAAACCTTCGCTGTTACTAAATTCCCATCACGATACCGTTAAACCCAATCCGGGCTACACGCGTGACCCGTTCAAAGCCGAAATCCTTGAAGGAAAACTTTACGGGTTGGGAAGCAACGATGCCGGTGGTCCGCTGGTTTCTTTAATTGCAGCATTTGTTTATTTCTATGATGTACCGGGCTTGCCCTATAACATTGTACTGGCCGCTACTGCTGAAGAGGAAATTTCCGGAACAGGTGGTATTGAACGCATCTGGAATGATCTGCCGAAGATCGACTGCGCCATCGTGGGCGAGCCCACGATGTGTGAGGCCGCTGTGGCAGAGAAAGGATTGATGGTGCTCGATTGCGTGGCGAAGGGAAGAGCAGGCCATGCCGCACGCGAAGAAGGCTTGAACGCCATCTACCAGGCGCTTGAAGATATTGAGTGGTTTCGCGGATATGAATTCCCGAAAGTTTCTCAAACACTTGGAAGGGTGAAGATGTCTGTAACCGTTATCAATGCTGGACAGGCGCACAACCAGGTTCCTGCTGAATGTAAGTTCACAGTTGATGTTCGTGTAACCGATTCCTATACGCTGGAAGAAGTGCTGGACGTTGTGCGGCACAATGTTATTTGTGAAGTAACGCCCAGGTCATTGCGGTTGCGCCCCTCGGGCATCGACAAAAGCCATCCGTTGTTGAAAGCGGTGAATCAAATGCAGGTAAGGCAATACGGATCACCTACTACATCTGATCAGGCGCTGATTCCCGTTCCGTCTATAAAAATGGGCCCGGGCGATTCGGCCCGTTCACATAGTGCAGATGAGTTTATTTATGTCGATGAAATCAGAAAAGGCATAGATTTGTACATTCAACTGATCCGAAATCTGTAAACCGATTATGAAACTCTGGCAAAAGAACAAGGCTTCGCTAAAAGAAGTTGAACGATTCACAGTCGGGAAGGACCAGGAGATGGATATGTACCTCGCAAAGTTCGATGTGCTGGGATCGCTTGCGCACATCCGGATGCTGCAATCAATCGGCTTGCTTACCGAAGCGGAGTTGAAATCGCTTTCAGTTGAACTGAAAAATATTTACACACAAATCGAGGCCGGGACATTTAAGGTGGAAAGCGGAGTTGAAGATATTCACTCGCAGGTTGAACTTGAACTCACCAAGAAACTTGGTGAAACCGGCAAGAAAATTCACAGCGGGCGGTCGCGCAACGATCAGGTGCTGGTAGATATTAAGTTATATCTCCGCCATGAAATTGAACAGGTAGTTGAGGCGGTTAAGCCATTGTTCAGTTTATTGCTGGAGCAAAGCGAGAAATACAAGAATCATCTCCTTCCGGGATACACCCATTTTCAGCTGGCCATGCCCTCATCGTTCGGATTGTGGTTTGGCGCGTACGCGGAGAGCCTGGTAGACGACCTCATCACACTCGAAGCTGCTTACCGGGTGGTAAACAAAAACCCTCTGGGTTCAGCTGCGGGTTACGGTTCCTCGTTTCCGTTGAACCGGAAGATGACAACAGACCTGCTCGGGTTTGACGATCTGAATTATAATGTGGTGTACGCACAAATGGGCCGCGGCAAAACAGAACGCATCGTGGCAAGTGCACTTTCTAATGTTGCATCAACTGTTGGCAAGCTTGCGATGGATGCGGTGTTGTTTATGAATCAGAATTTCGGGTTCATCAGTTTTCCGGATGAACTCACAACCGGTTCGAGCATCATGCCGCATAAGAAAAATCCGGATGTGTTCGAGTTGATCCGTGCAAGGGCAAGTCAATTGATGGCATTGCCGAATGACATTGCATTGCTGACAACTAATCTTCCGTCAGGCTATCACCGCGACATGCAGTTGCTGAAAGAGAAACTGTTTCCGGCTATCCAGGATTTAAAGGATTGTCTGAACATGATGCACCTCATGCTATCGAACATCCGGGTCAAGGAAAATATTCTAAGCGATGATAAGTATAAATTCCTTTTCAGTGTGGAAGAAGTTAATAAACTGGTTTTATCGGGCATGCCCTTCCGCGATGCGTACAAAAAAGTCGGGATGGATATCGAGCAGGGTAACTACAATCCTGCGAAAGCGGTCAACCACACGCACGAAGGAAGTATAGGCAACCTGAACAATGATCAGATTGAACGAATGATGACCGAAGCACTCGGTAAATTCGCCTTCGACAAGGTTAGTACGGCTGTACGGTCGCTGCTGAAGTAATTACTCTCCCTCCATATCTTTTAATTCAATCTCCAGCGCCCGCGTGCTGATGAAGATTTCATTCAGCGAAAGCACCAGCGACCAAAGTAAAAACAACAGGCTGGCACCGAAGGTGACATAAGCCCACGATTGCTGTTCCAGGTAGATGAACAGCATACACAATACGCAAAAGAAAAAGCTCGTAATACCCGATGCCTGCATCCGCTTAATGAGCAGCAGTCTGCGTTTCAGGTTTTTGATCTGCTCGCGGATAATGTCACGTTTTTCGCCGACCTGTTTGTACTGACTGTTCAGGTTGCGGATTAATGTGGCCAAGCCGAGAAACCGGTTGGTGTATGCCAGCATGAGCAGCGTAATGGCCGGGAACAGCAGGGCAGGGGTATTGATCGAAATTTCTATCAGGTGCATCTGAATACGAATGGTATTGTGTTACTTTCGGCCAAAATTACAACTATGGTGTTTACGCCTCAAACAATCCTGACGATCATTCTTTTGCTGGTGGTTGCCGGTTTTGTGTTTGATACCTTCTTATCGTGGCTCAACCTCCGGTCGCAGCCGGACGATATTCCGGATTCCGTAGCCGCATTTTATGACCGCGAGAAATACCGGAAGTCGCTGGAGTATCACAGGCATCGCACCAATTTTTCGTTCGTCACATCAACGTTCAGTTTTTTGCTTTCGGTGGCGATGCTCTATTTCGGAGGATTCGGTTTGCTCGATTCGTGGTTACGACCAGTTATTGATAACGAGATTCTGCTGGCGCTTGTGTTCTTCGGAGTGCTGGCGATTGCGTCCGATATACTCACATTACCCTTCCAGTTGTACAGCACGTTTGTGATCGAAGAAAAATACGGTTTCAATAAAACCACGATTAGGACATTCATTGGCGACAAGCTAAAAGGATATGCAGTCGGGGCAATTCTGGGCGGAGGATTGATTAGTTTGCTCATCTACCTCATTCAACTTATAGGCCCCGATTTCTGGATTTTGTTTTCGTTGCTGGCAGCGATATTGATTCTGCTGATTAACATGTTTTACACGACTATCTTCCTGCCGCTGTTTAATAAACTTACTCCTCTGGAAGATGGTGAACTGAAGACGAAGATCGAGTCATTTTCTAAAACAGTCGGCTTCCCGCTTGATAATGTATTCGTGATGGATGGTTCGAAGCGTTCCAACAAAGCCAACGCGTTTTTTTCCGGCATCGGCCGGAAGAAGAAAATTGTTTTGTACGATACGCTGATCGCCAATCATAATACGGATGAGCTTGTTGCCGTGCTGGCGCACGAAGTAGGGCACTATAAAAAGAAACACATCATTTTCGGATACATACTTTCAGTCGTACAGGTTGTGTTCACGCTGTTTATCCTGTCGCTGATGGTGCAAAGCGAAAATGTTTCATTGGCTTTGGGCGGAACACAATCGGCTATACACCTGAATTTGCTCGCGTTCGGAATTTTGTTTTCACCGATATCGGGCCTGACCGGCCTGTTCATGAGCATGTACAGCCGCAGGAATGAGTTTGAAGCCGATGCCTATGCGAAGGAAACATTCAGCGGACCGGCACTGGCCAGTGCATTGAAAAAGCTGTCGGTCGATAACCTGAGCGATTTATACCCGCATCCGCTGTACGTTTTCTTTCATTACTCGCATCCGCCTTTACTAAAAAGACTGGCTGTCATCGAGCAATCGTGATGTTATTCCTTTTCGAGGAAGGTTTTGAGTGATGTTCCAATAAGTTGTGTCCAGCCGGCCTGGAAGCTTGTTGGTGCGAAGTCGGGCAAGGCCGGGAAAGTTTCCAGTCCGCTGTGCGTGAGCTTCACACGGGTAGAATTTTTTCCTTCTTCAAACAGCTCGAAGGTTACAACCGAGTAGCCTGGATAACCCTTATAGGTCCAGCTGTAGGACAATTTCTTGTTTTCTATTGCCTCCAGTACTTTGCAAAGATGGATGTACGTTTCGCCTTTGGCACCTTTACCGGGAAACGAAAATTCAAAACCGGGCTTTGTGTTAAACTCATCCAGGTTAAAATACCATTGTTTCATTTTTTCTTTATCGGTAATGGCTTGCCATACTTTGTTAACTGCCGCGGGATAGGTGCGTTCGATCGTGAAAGGTGCGCTCATATTATTGTGTTAGTGTTTTCGTTTCGACTTTGATTTTGTTTTCCGTTTTGACTTTTCGGTTACTGATTCTTGTTCCAGAAATACTCCGAGTGCATCAAGTTTTTGTGTCCAGAAGATGCGGTATTGTTCAACCCATTTCGAAACTTCACCGAGTTTTTGAAGTCTGGCTTCGCAATACCGTTCACGCCCTTCCCGGGTAACGGCAACAAGCCCGCATTGTGTCAGGATTTTGATGTGTTTTGAAATGGCAGGCCGGCTTACGTCAAATTTATCGGCAACACCGTTCAGCGTCAGGCGCTGCTGCGATAATAGATTGATAATGGCTCTGCGGTTCGGATCGGCAATGGCCTGAAAAACATCTCGTCTCATATATGTAACTGATCGGTTACAAATATACGCAAATAGTAACCGTTCGGTTACATATTAAAGGAACTTATTTTTTTGAGTGCCAAAAAGAGGTTAAAACGCGGTTTGGAATTTCTGACGATATTGTTCCGGGAGGTACTTCTTCGCGAGATCTGGTATCGACTTCGGTCCGCCATCGATCCAGCGTACCAGGTTTTTATCATCGCCTTTTGATTCCAGCATCAGCCAAACGGCCACAGGAAACGCACCCCATTTTTTATCAACATTTCCACGCGACAAGTTCTTATTCAATGCCGTCTTCTCGGCAGCGGTAGGATTTTCAAGCTGATGGATTTGTAATAATCTTTCAACGAACACCGGGTAAACTTTGTCAAGCGCCTCGCGGGTTGCAGCCGGTAAAGAGTCATTTTGGATTGTCCACTTCTTCGAAAGCGAACGATACATCCCGATGCCTTCATACAAACATTCCCACAAAATGCTGTCCTGAAAGTCCTTTAGCGTAAGATTATTCTCCTTTGCCCACGCTTTGTGAAGAAGGTGTGTGTATTCGTGCGCAAAAATGCGATCGATCCTGCTGTTATTTTCATCGGATGTTGCCGCGCCATAGTTATCATAAAATGCAGTGAGGTCGAAGCAAATCGTTCGATGCTGATACGTGAAACCGTCATCGTCTCCAAGGTATCCGGTTAAAACGAAGATGCTGTCGTTCAAGGTTATCCCGTCAAACGGTATGCTAAGCGAATCCCGAAACGAATTCCAGCGGGCGGCCCTTGACTGAATGAGCGTGAACCAGTCGTGTTCATCCCCGGTGAGAGGTCTTGCTACCTGAGCAAGCGAGTCGAGATAAGGTTTGCTTTGCCGCGTTCGAAGTGCTTCGAGCCATGCATCTGAAACACGATTTTCCCCAAAGCCAGGTTCAACTAAAACGACCGTTTCCGAATCAGGTTTGCACGCAAAGACGAAGAGCAGCAGGAGAGCCAGTCCGGATATTGTGGTTTGTCGCCATGATTTACTGTTAAGGCGCATGAGGATATGCTGTGGTTCGTTAATCATGTTTGCCATTCAACCTTCGTGCCTGCAATGCAAACGCGTTGATAACTCATAAAAATCGGGCATTTAGTTTTTAAATTGTTCAGAAAGGAACACCACCCTGTTCGAAATTAAGTTTTGCGTGTCGCAATAAGGTCATGCACCTTTTGAAGAATTTCAATCAAATCGCTTTTATAAACTCCAACTTCAATGCTTTTGTAAGAACCATCCGTAAACGTCAATTCGATTGTATTCGTATAACCACCCTGATACCTTCGGGTAGTAATTTCACGGATCGTTATTCCGGGTACATGCACACCTTCACACCTCACCGCACTAAGCTTTGAAATGTCATAACGACTAATGCTACTGAACACCGGGAGAAAAGAGCTGCGGATGTGATAAAAGTACCGTTCATCGACAGCTACATCATCAACGGGCGAAAGCAACAAAATCGATGAAAGTAAAATAAATCCCACATATACGGCTAACTGTCCATACGGTGGCATATCAGAAAAATCCCAAACCAACAAAATTAAAAGCGCAACAAACCAGATTGCCAGACGCTTAATCCAAACCTGGGCGTTGCTGTAGTAATCTGTTTCAAGGATATAAACCGGCATGGGATAACATTGAACCAGGCACAAATTACCCAATTTAAAATCACCCGGCACATACTGCTCAAATTCAATTCCGACCGTCTAAAAACCTTCCTTTTATTAATGCTTCTGGTTATATTATTTAGCACCCTTAAACCTGTTCCCATGAAAAGATTTTTTCTGCTGCTGTCTGTCGGACTTTCATTTTCGGCCTTCGGTCAGAATGATTTGCTGATTCGCTATCCGGCTATCAACACCAACGGTACACTCGTCACGTTTTCCTATCAGGGTGATATCTGGACGGTTCCCGCCACCGGTGGAAAAGCGACACGCCTCACTGTTCATGAAGGTTATGAAAGCAATCCGGTGTTTAGTCCCGATGGAAGCAGTATTGCTTTTTCCGGAGCACGTTATGGTAACAACGACATTTTTGTTATTCCTGCGGAAGGAGGATCGCCCAAGCGATTGACGTATCATTCCGGTAACGATATGATTTCAAGCTGGACCGCCAACGGTAATATTTTGTTTTCTACTACGCGTGAATTTCAGCAGATCGAACGTCCGTCAGAAGTGTACACGATATCCGCAAAAGGCGGAACAGAGTCGCGCCTCCTTGACGCAGTAGGATACGATCCAATTCAATCACCGGATGGCCGGTTCATCGCGATCACCCGCGGAGACATCAACCCGATCCAGCGGGAAGAGTACCGGGGCGCATCCAACCGCGACATCTGGCTATATGACACAAAAACAAAAACGTACACTAAGATCACCGCGTATGAAACCAACGATATGTTGCCACGCTGGGGTGACAACCGCACGTTGTATTTTCTGAGTACCAACAGCGGAAGAAATAATCTTTACCGGTTAAAGATTGATGAATCAGGGAAACCTGCCGGAGCACCCGAACAGCTTACGGATTATAAAGACCACTCGATCCGTTACTTCTCGATATCCGGAGATGGAAAATCGATCGTGTTTGAACGCGGCAAAGAGATTACATTATTTAAAACCGACAGCAAGTCGACTCAGAAGGTAAACATCCAAATCAGCACTGATTTGCGTTTCGATCCTGAATTGAATAAATCTGTTAGTGGTGACGCAAGTGAGTACCTCGTTTCACCTAACGGCAAATTGCTGGCGCTGGTGATTCGAGGAGAGGTGTATGTAAAGGAAATCAATAAGGACAAAAACAGCACGAACAACGTTTCCGATCATGCTTACCGCGATATGAATGTTGCATGGGCCAGTGATTCGATTCTTTTGTTCACGTCCGACCGGGAAGATGAAAACTTCGACATCTACATGGTTAAGTCTACCGACAAAAAAGAGCTCAATATTTTCAAGTCACTTAAACATCAGATTACCCGCATCACCAAAACGTCTGAAGACGAATCGGGGTTGAAAGTATCACCCGATGGAAAGAAGCTTGCGTACGTCCGCGGTCGCGGAACGCTGGTGGTTGCTGAGCTTACCGCTGATGGAAAGCTTACGAACGAAAAAATTCTGCTCAATGGCTGGGCAACGCCTGGCGATATTGAATGGAGTCCCGACAGCAAATGGCTGGCATATTCGCTCAGTGATTTATATTTCAACGAAGAAGTATTCATTCACGCGGCCGACAATTCATCCAAGCCGGTTAACGTAAGCATGCACCCACGTGATGACGGCCAGCCGTACTGGAGCGCAGATGGTTCGAAGCTTGGATTTATATCCGCCCGCAACAACCGCAGCAATGATGTTTGGTTTGTGTGGTTGAAGAAGGAAGACTGGGAGAAATCGCGCCAGGATTGGGATGACGCTGCAGGCGATGAGAAACCGGATAAGCCTGCCGATAAAGACAAAGATAAAAAGGACGATAAGGCCAAGCCGGTGAAGATCGACTTCGAGAACATTCATCAGCGGGTCGTGCAGGTAACAAGCTTTCCGGGCGATGAGTCGAACCTGCTGATTTCAAAAGACGGAGAAACATTTTTCTATACGGCCACAACCAGTACAGCTAAAGGTCGCGATTTGTACAGCATTAAATGGAATGGTAAGGACTTGAAAGAACTTACCAAAAGCGGTTCAAACCCGAACAGCATTTCGATGGATAAAGACGGTAAGTATATCTACTTTCTTAAATCGGGCGGCAGTATGAGCCGGCTTGACATCAAAGGCGACAAAACCGAATCGTTACCCTATACTGCCAAACAGCATATCGACTATACAGCTGAACGGACACAGGTGTTTGAAGAAGCGTGGCGTGCTATCCGTGACGGATTTTATGATCCCCAGTTTCACGGCAAAGACTGGAACAAGTTGCGCGACAAATACCGCGAGCTTTGCATCACGGCCAGCACCAATGAAGACTTCCGGGATATGTTCAACTACATGCTGGGTGAATTGAACTCATCACACATGGGCTTTACCGCTCCGCAACAGGCGGAAACGCAACGTGACGCCACGGGAATGTTGGGAGCAGAACTTGTTCCTGTAAAAGATGGAATGAAGGTAACACACGTGATACCGGATTCGCCTGCCGACAAAGCCGCAAGTAAGCTATATGTTAACGATGTGATTACAGCAGTGGATGGCAAGCCGTTTAGCGAGTCAGCAAACTTTTATGATTTACTCAACATTCGCGTGGATGAGCGCACGTTGCTCAACGTTCGCGGAGCTGATGGAAAAAACCGCGAGGTCGTTATCCGGCCGATAAACAGCGTACGTCAGCTGGCATATGAAGAATGGGTGAAAGACCGGAAGAGTCTTGTTGATAAATATTCAAATGGCCGGCTGGGCTACATTCACATCCAGGCAATGAGTCAGCCAAGCTTTGAAGTTTTTGAACGTGAACTTCAGGCAGCAGGTTATGGTAAAGAAGGATTGGTGATTGACGTCCGCTACAACGGAGGTGGTTCAACAACCGATTACTTAATGGCGGTACTCAACTACAAACAACATGCATACACCATCCCGCGCGGAGCGAGTGAAAACCTTGAGCGGGATAAACTCAAGTTCCGAGAATATTATCCTACCGGAGAGCGGTTGGTGTTCTCTGCCTGGATGAAACCATCTATCGCATTGTGTAATGAAGGAAGTTATTCAAATGCAGAAATTTTTTCGCATGCCTATAAAACGTTAGGTATTGGCAAGCTTGTGGGTGTGCCGACAAACGGCTCGGTGATTTCCACCGGAGGGAAAGGTTTGATGGATGGATCGTTTGTGCGATTGCCGTTCCGTGGCTGGTACACGAAGGCAACGGACAAGAATCAGGAGCTTGGCGCGGCCGTACCGGACATTATCGTGTACAATTCACCCGATTGGATTGCTAAAGGAACGGACGACCAGCTCAAGGCAGCCGTGGATGAATTGATGAAGGGATTGCCGAAGAAATAATATTTAATATTTGAAGGTGCGAATGTCTTGATCAATGAACATTCGACCCCTTCGGGGTCGCAAAGACACTTTTCTTGTTGTTTCTATAAACATGCGAATCCTTCGGATTCGGTGTTGACGTTAGACTTATTTCGTTAATGAGGATTAAATGTTCGGCCGACAATCCCGAAGAGATTGCATGTTTATAAAGAATAGCTATAAAGCAATATGCGACCCCGAAGGCGGTCGTATTTTTTTGATCGGATTAAGCGTGATACAAATTCCGGATGGATCATTCGACCCCTTCAGGGTCGCAAAGACACCTTTCTTGTTGTTTCTGTAAACATGTGAATCCTTCGGATTCGGTGTTGGTGTCCCGCTTGCTATTATTGATGTGATGAATGTGACACAATTCCGGACGGATCATTCGACCCCTCCAGGGTCGCAACGACACTATAAACATACGAATCCTTCGGATTCGGTATTGGCGTTACAGTTATATCATTAATGGGATTAATGTCCGGTCGATAATCCCGAAGGGATTGCATGTTTATAAAGAATAGCCATAAAGCAAATGTACGACCCCAAAGGCGGTCGTATTTTTTGCGATCGATTCTATGTTCGCTATTGCACCTTCATCGTAACAGGATGAAAATACTAGGGAACATACAATCCCGAAGGGATTGCATGTTTATAAAGAATAGCTATAAAGCAATGTACGACCCCGAAGGTGGTCGAATATGACTTCAACGGAATTGCTACTCGATCCATTTAAACAGATACTGTTCGTTGTATTCAATTCCGAACCGCCTGAGAAATTCAATATATTCTTGTTGAAACGATTTTCGTGTATGGTGTTCTTTTTGATTTAGAATGTATCGTACTACCGAATCAATATGTGAATGGCTATACGAAAATGCCCCATAACCTTCCTGCCAACTAAATTTGCCCCCGCAAAATTTATTTTCCTTAATGAACTCCGTGGATGATTTCTTGATCTCACGAACCAGGTCGGAAATACGGCAAGATGGTTTCATGCCTATGAAAATGTGAATGTGATCCGGCATGCCATTAATCGCCAGAAGCTTCTGCTCTTTATTTCGAACTATGCCAGCAATGTACTTGTACAATTCCTCCTCCCATATCGGATGGATTGCACTGTCGCGATTTTGAACCGCAAACACAATCTGAATGTAGATCTGAGAGAATGTTCCTGACATTTCGATGGACAGATTATTTCTAAACTACGTTTTCATGGAATATCATCCAATCATCTATCTTTGATTTCTCTTTCCTCCAACATGAGATTACTGATTCTTACTCTGGTTGCTATCCTCGCATGTTCAGCACCCAAAAATGAACTACCCATAGCCGAGAAGGATTTTTGTTCGAGTATTCACCGGAATGATTCCTTAAGCCTGACAGCTGCGCTCGCACCCATAGCAGATTCCATGAAAACAAAAAGCGGAGTGTATATGCTGGAAGATGGAGGCGGGTCGCTGGTTGCCCGCGCGTGGCTGGCCGATTATGCCGAAAAAACAATCGACATTCAATACTTTATTTTTTCACCCGACAACGTGGGGCTCATTGCCTGTGATTACCTCGTTCGCGCAGCCGACCGGGGAGTGAAAGTCCGGTTGCTGGTTGACGATGTAATGGTAGAGGCCGGTGTGCATGAAATTCTTACCCTCGATTCGCATGAGAACATCGATATAAAAATTTATAACCCGGGTGTGAATCTCGGAAAGAACATTTTGTCGAAAGTCAAGAAGTTTTCGTCTGACTTTAAAGGCGCCAATCAGCGCATGCATAATAAAACATTTATTGTTGACGGAAAGGTGTGCATCACAGGAGGCAGGAATATCGCAGATGAATACTTCGACTATGACCATGAATATAACTTCCGTGATCGTGACGTGTTGTTGCTCGGCAAAGTAAATGAAAACGTTGAGAAGTCGTTTGAAGATTTCTGGACAAGCAACTTAAGTGTGCCGGTTGCGGAGTTGGTTTCAGAAGAGGAGGCGAATTATGCCGATACCACACGATTCGACAGACTTCATCAGTATGCCTGCAATTCTGACAACTTCTGGCCGCAGGTGCGCGATCGAATTCAAGATCTACATAAAGGATTTGAAGGACTCCAGGCAAACCTGGTTTGGCTTGACGATGTACATTTTGTTTCGGACGTTCCCGGAAAGAATGATGCAAACGGTTTGGGCGGGGGCGGAGTCAGCACCGATACGCTTATAAATCTGATCAAAAAAGCCAGGCGAACCATTGACATTCAAAGCCCATACCTCGTTACCTCCGATCTTGGCAAAAAGCTTTTTAAGGAAGCAGTCGACCGCGGAGTTAAAATCCGCATTCTTACCAACAGTATGGCCTCAACCGATAACATGGAGGCATTCAGCGGTTACAAGCGCGACCGGAAGAAATTGCTGAGCAGCGGAGTAAGAATTTTTGAGTTCCGGCCCGATGCAAAAGAGCGATACCAGGTAATGACCGGGGCGTTGCAGGAGAAACTCAACTTCACACCCATTTTTGGGTTACATGCAAAATCGATGATCATTGACAGTGAGATAGTTGTGGTCGGAACGTTTAACCTCGATCCGCGGAGCGCAAATCTGAATACCGAGTGTGTCACGGTAATTCGTTCGAAACGGGTAGCAAGTGGTGTGTTGGCCGGAATGGAAACGGAGTTCGCGCCTGAAAATTCCTGGGAGACGACACTCACGTTCAATCCGGATTCAGTCGCCTCGCGTAGCAAACGAGTAAAAACCTGGTCGTTGAAGATGATTCCGAAAGACATCCTGTAGTTTTTGTCGTCAGTGTCCGTTATAATCTGCTATTTGTATAATCAGAAGGACAAACATTTCAAATAAACCTGCATATTTGTAGGTTAATGCTACTCGTCATACTTTCTATTTTTATACTGGTGGTTCACCTTTTCTGGGCCGGGAACCGGTTGATGGATCTTTTTACAAAAAGCCGCAGAAAAAATAAAGTCCAGTGGATGCTGATTATCCTGCTTGTGCCCATTATTGGCGCGGTAGCTTACAACCTTACCATGCGCAGGCAAAAGCTCTCCAGAAGAACATTACTTTTTTAAGTTTTTCGCTTCAGGAAAATTACATTCGGATAACATTGCTTTAAAACTGCAGTGCTTTTGTTAACACCGGGTCCTGCATCGTGACTAAATCATTTCGGGTGTTTTTGACTTCAATATCGACCGGGGTGCCGATGCCTTCGTAACATTTCATGTCGGGCGAGAAGTAACGTTCATTGGAGAGTGACGTATACCAGCCATTGGGAAGCATGAATACATACATGTCGGAATAGATGCCCGTTGAATTTTCACCGATCAGCGTGGTGTGGGGAAGAACTTTCATCATCAGTGCAAACACATCCGCGGCACTGCACGATTGATCATTCGTTAAAATAACAACCGGTTTGGTAAATGCATTTCTTTGCGGTCTTACGAGAATTGGTACCAGCGGAGTAAAATCATCATAACCTCCGCTGCGTTTCTGTTTGTAGTACCCTATGCGGGTTGTATCTGCAAACCGGCTCGCAATAGCGTTCGAAAATTCATCCAGCCCGCCTTCGTTATTCCGGATGTCAAGAATGATTTTTTCCTTCGTACCGAGCTTTTGCAAAATTACATCGAATAATGCTCCGGCTTGAGTTGGATCCAAAACGCGATCGTTTTCGGTTTTTTCCGTTACATAGCATCGGGTAAACCGAACATATCCGACAGTCGCTGACGCGGAATATTGGAACAATGGAACTCCATCTTCTTTCGGGCCGAAATCTACTGGCTTGTGAAATCCATTATGGTCAAGCGTTTGATTGACCATGTGCCAAAAGCCTTTCATCGATTTTTCATTGGGAAATTCTTTCAAAAAACGACTTGGCTTCGCAGCAGCAAAGTTCCGGTACCGGTTCTTTTCAATAAAATGGATTTCAACATGATCATCCTGAAGAGGTTTTACCATGGCGCATAGAATGCTGAAGAGGCTGTCGGGCGAAGTATTGGAATTGACCATCGGGCGGTATTGCTCATACGTCTTGTGCCAGTCTGTCTTCCGGGTCTCAAAGAATGCGTATTGATCTTCGAACGTCTGCCAGAAAACTTCGAATGTTTTTTCCGGAGCTGAAGCAGAGGTATGTATCGGTTGAGAAGCTGGCTGTGTTTCTCCTTCGATAACTACCCTGCAGGATGTTAAAACAAGCAACAGCAGGGCGAAGAAAGATTTGGTGTTCATTTAAGGGAGATGAACATCTAAGTCGAAAAGTTGTATCAGCTGTTGAAATGGTACAGGAACACCAGGATCGCGTTGAATGCAGGTTTGGTATTGTCCTTAATCTCGAGTGTAACGTCAACCTCGAACTTTGTTACGCCCCGTAAGTTCACAATCGAATGCAGCTTGGCGCGCATGCGTACTTCGCTGTTTACAAGAACCGGCTGATTGAATTTGAGACTGGCGATACCGTAGTTGATCATCATCTTCACATTGCGGAACTCGGCAATCTGATCCCACAAATGGGGCACGAGCGACAGCGTCAGGTAGCCGTGAGCGATGGTACTTTTGAAAGCTGTTTCCGTTTCGGCACGTTTCGGATCGGTGTGAATCCATTGGTGATCGAGGGTGGCATCGGCAAACATGTTGATTTGCTCCTGAGTGATTTTCAGGTAGCCGGATACGCCAAGTTCTTTACCTTTGTATGTTTCAAATTCTTCGTAGCTGCTGATCAAAAGGGCCATGGGGGTTCTGGGTTTGCACTAAAATAGTGAAATTTGAAATGGATAGGATTCCCGGCAATGGCAAAAAAACAAAGCTTCACATTCGAGACACGCCTGACCGAATACAAGGATATGCTGGTATCAACCGTAGTTGAAATACCGGCAGACGTAATAAAAAAGCTCCCAACCGGCAGGGTACGGGTGGAAGGAAAGCTAAACAGCGCTCCATTCAACCTCGCGATACAATCAAAAAAGAACGGACCAAAATACCTGAGCGTGAGTCAGGCGATGCGAAAATCAGCAGGCGTAAAGTCGGGCGACAAGGTGAAGGTGAGTTTTTCGGTGGTGGACCCGGACAAACTCGAACTACCGGAAGAGATGGAAGCCGTGCTGGCGCAGGACGATGAAGGTGCAAAAAAGTGGAACAAACTGACCGTTGGACTGCAACGAAGTCTGGTACATTATATCAATAGTTCAAAAAACGTAGACGTACGCATCGAGCGTGCATTGTTTCTGATCAACAAAGTCAAATCGGGCGCTTACGACAAACGAATGAAAGACTGATGGGAACGATAACCAAAGACATACCGGCCGTTAAACCCGAGGTGAGTACAGATGTGCTGTCCTCGATCGACCCAAATTCACTTACCGATTCATACGTATATGTTCATTGTCACTATCACAACCCGTATGATGAAATGTTTATCCGCATCTGGCAATCCACGTTTTTGATAGATCGCACCTCGAGCTCGCGTGCAAAACTGGTTCACGCTGAAAATATTTCTTATGCCCCGGTTTGGACGCACATTCCCGGCAGACAGTTGTATACTTTCTTACTGATCTTCTCGGCATTGCCAAAAGACTGTAAGGTCTTTGATCTGGTAGAAGACATTCCGCAAGCGGGAGGTTTTTTTGTTTCCGGAATTAGGCGCAACGAGCAGGACGTGTATCATGTTACAATTGAGTAATTTGAGTTATCCTGTTCTCGATATCATTCCCGCGCTTAAGGAAAAGCTGTCAAACCAAACAACAGTAATTCTTCAGGCTCCGCCCGGTGCGGGAAAGAGTACCATCCTGCCACTGGAGCTCTTGCATGAACCGTGGCTACACGACAAGAAGATTATCATGCTCGAACCACGAAGGCTTGCTGCGCGCTCGGTTGCCATGCGCATGGCCAGTCTGCTGGATGAAGAAGCGGGACAAACCATCGGTTACCGCGTGCGTTTCGAAAATAAAATCAGTGCGAAAACAAGAATTGAAGTTGTAACGGAGGGCATTCTTACACGCATGATCCAGTCCGACAATGCGCTGGAAGGCGTGGCCATGGTGATCTTTGATGAATTTCATGAACGAAGTCTGCAGGCCGATTTGGCCCTTGCGTTGACTGTGCAGGTTCAAAGCGTTCTCAGAAGCGACCTGCGTGTATTAGTTATGTCAGCAACACTGGAAAGTGAAATCCTCTCTGAGAAATTGAAAGCGCCTGTGCTTACCAGTTCCGGGCGACAGTACCCGGTAAACATGATTCACACACCCGTTGATAAAGACACGCACCTTGCATCAGCTGTTACTGCCATCATTATGAAGGCGCTTCGCGATCAGTCGGGCGATATGCTGGTGTTTCTTCCGGGCGCGGGCGAGATTAACAGAGTCGAGCAGCTACTTGCCGAAGCAAATGTTCCGGCATTGATCGCACCATTGTATGGTGATCTGCCTTTCAAGAAACAACAGGAAGCTATCCTTCCGGATAAGAATGGCGGCCGGAAAATTGTTCTTGCAACTTCCATTGCAGAGACGTCCTTAACCATTGAGGGCATCACAACGGTTATCGACTGTGGTTATGCACGGGTACCGCGATTCGATCCGCGCAGCGGACTCACACGGCTTGAAACCATTCGTATTACAAAAGATGCAGCCGATCAGCGTGCGGGTCGTGCAGGACGCTTAGGACCGGGAATATGTTATCGTTTATGGTCACCTGCCGAAGAAAGAAATCTTCAGCCTGCACGCAAACCGGAAATCCTCGAAGCTGATCTTACAACGCTTGTGCTGGAACTTGCGCAGTGGGGCATCGATGACCCCGAACAACTTGACTGGATAACGAAGCCACCGGCAGGTGCGATTAACCAGGCGAAAGAACTGTTGCATGAACTGGAGGCGCTTGCTGACAATAAAATAACCACCCGCGGCAGAGAAATGTTGAAGCTGCCTACGCATCCGCGGATCGCACACATGCTGTTGTCGACACAGGATAAGGCGCTTGCTGCGGATGTGGCTGCCATACTTGAGGAACGGGACCCGCTTCCGCGTGAAAGCGGGAGTGATCTGAGTTTACGCATTGAAGTATTACGGAAATGGCGTGCAGGAGACCGCGTGAACGCGGAACGATCGGTACTTGAACGGATCGAACGCCTGGCATTCGCATGGCGAAAGTTATTCAACATACAGGTTGACAACACGGCTCCCATTGATGACGAAGTTGGTCAATTGATTGTGGAAGCGTACCCGGAACGCATCGCCTGGCAGCAGGAGAAACAAGGATTACGCTATAAGCTCGCAAACGGAAGAACAGCGTTATTGCCGCAGCACGACCCGCTGATGCGGGAAGAGTGGCTGGCGATTGCTGATCTTGATGCCGGAACAAAAGAAGGCAAGATTTTCCTGGCTGCGCCTGTAAACAAAAACTATCTGCTCACGCATGCAACGGAACAGGAAGTTGTCAGGTGGGATGCGGAACGTGGAGCAATTGTGGCTCAGGCGGAAAGCCGCATCGGAAGTGTGGTAGTTGCAACCAGACAACTTCAGAAAGTTTCAGATGAATTGCGTGTAAAAATTCTTTGCGAGGCACTTCGTGAGGAAGGTTTGAAGTTGCTCAACTGGTCGGAAACAAATTCGCAATGGCAGGCACGCGTGCTCAGTCTCCGGTTGTGGCGCGGGCAGGAATCGTGGCCTGACGTGAGCGATGTGATATTGCTGCAAACCGCTGAATCGTGGCTTGCGCCTTTTCTGGGTTCGGCTACCAAACGTTCAGATCTGCAACGACTGGATGTTCAGCCAATGCTTGATTCGATTTTGCCGTGGGAGCAGCAACAGTTGCTGGATAGGCTTGCGCCAACAAAGCTTCAGGTTCCCAGCGGGTCGCAAATTGCCGTTCAATATTTTCAGGATGGCGGACCGCCCATTATGGAAGTTAGGTTGCAGGAAATGTTCGGCCTGCCGGAAACTCCTGTAGTGAATGAAGGCCGCACGAAAGTGTTACTGCACTTATTGTCGCCCGGCTACAAACCGGTTCAGGTTACGCAGGATTTGAGCAGCTTCTGGCATTCAACGTATCACGAGGTTCGAAAGGAGCTTCGCATGCGCTATCCGAAACATCATTGGCCTGAAGATCCCTGGACTGCGGAAGCCGTGCGCGGTGTGAAACGCAGAAGCCAATAATGTCAACCGGCTGGTAAATTTTACCTATTTTTAGATACATTTTCCTAGAGGATTTCGACTCCCAGACAGTTTAAATTCATTCCTGCGAGAATTTACAGCATGATCCCTATCCATGTTGGACCATTGTTTACCTGTCTGACGTAAATTATTATTTCATGCGGTCTGTCATTATTGGAACCGGTAGTTGCATTCCTGAGATTAAAGTACCCAACAGCGCTTTCAGCGATCACGTTTTTTTCGAAAAAGACGGGGAGAAGAATTTCAAGAACATGGCCGGTGTTATCGAAAAATTTCAAACCATTACCGGAATTGAAGAAAGACGGTATGCCCGTACGGATCAGGCCGCTTCTGATCTGGGTGCAATTGCTGCTGAAGCGGCCATTACCGATGCAGACATTGATCGAGAAACACTCGACTATATTATTGTTGCTCATAATTTTGGCGATGTTGCTGCGGATACCAACCGTTTAAGCCTGGTGCCCGCACTTGCATCGCGAATAAAAGCCGCGCTCAAAATTTCCAATCCCGACTGCGTAGCGTATGACATTCCGTTCGGTTGTCCGGGCTGGCTGGAAGGATTGATCCAGGCGAATATTTTTATCAGGAGCGGTGAGGCAAAACGCTGCCTGGTTATCGGGACCGAAACCTTATCGCGTGTACTGGATCCGCACGATAAAGATTCCATGATTTATAGTGATGGCAGTGGTGCAGTTGTAGTGGAAGGAAGGGAAGGGGATGCCGGAATGATCGCATGGAAAACACAAACTCACGCTTACGGCCTTACGGAACTTCTTCAGATGGGACCGTCCTCGTCACCCTTTGCAGATAACAAGGCCAACTTGTATTTGAAAATGAACGGGCGCAGAGTTTACGAGTTTGCACTGAACCATGTTCCACTGGTTGTAAAAACCGTGCTGGATAAAGCCGGTAAATTTCCGGCAGATGTTAAACGAATTTTAATTCACCAGGCGAACGATAAAATGGATACAGCCATTGTTGAAAGGTTGTTTAAGTTATACGGCATTCATGACATTCCGGAGAACATTATGCCGATGACCATTCGCTGGCTGGGAAATAGTTCCGTGGCAACGCTTCCCACATTGCTGGATTTGATTGTAAAAGGAAAGATGCCGGGATACGACATAGATAAAGGAGATATCATCATTTTTGCTTCCGTTGGAGCGGGAATGAACATCAACGCTGTTTTGTATCAGCTCTAAAATTGTGCATTCCTTACTTTATTCTTCGAAAAGCACGATAACGTTCCTGTTATTGATTACTTTTGCAAACCTTCTGTTTGAACCAGGTGCTGCAGCCTTCTCCATTCACCAGGTTTTAATTTCACAAAACTCACATTAATGGCCAGACCTCAGGAAACGTTCAACAAAAAGGAATTAGAAAAAAAGCGCGCTCAAAAGAAGAAAGAGAAAGAGCAACGCAAGCAAGACCGAAAAGCAAATGCCAAATCGGGACAAAGCCTGGACGATATGATGGCATACGTTGATGAAGACGGAAATATTTCATCAACACCACCCGATCCGCTCAAGAAAAGGAACATCAATGTAAATGATATTGTTACCGGCTCACGCAACGAAGGCGGGGCAGTAGTTACCGTTCGCAAGGGCAAAGTTTCCTTTTTCGATACGTCAAAAGGGTTCGGGTTTATTATCGACTCCGAGAGCGGTGAACGCGTGTTTGTTCATGTAAATGGGCTCAAAACGGTTATCAAGGAAAACGATGTTGTGTCGTTTGAAACCGAGCGTGGCCCGAAAGGGCTTCAGGCGAGGGACGTAAAGGTCATTAAATAAAAAAATCCTGACGATTTTCTGTCAGGATTCCCTTCAACTATCATTCGGTAAGAAATTAGTCTACTAATTTAACGCGAACCGCGTTCATTCCCTTTTTGCCGCGCTCAACTTCGTATTCAACCTGATCGTTCTCACGGATATCATCGATGAGGCCCGATACGTGTACAAATACTTCTTCGCCTGATTCGGCAGACTTAATGAATCCAAAACCTTTGGTTTCATTGAAAAACTTTACTGTTCCTTGCATTGTGTTATTTGTTAATAAATTATAATGATTCGCAATGTTGCATTCAGCAAATCCGGCAGATCATGAAATTCTATTCGATTTTGTTCCGGTCGGAACGAGGCGTATGGAATGATGAAAAATGCGGCAGAAACCGCTACGAATTCTTTGAAAACTAATTACGGGCGTAAAGGTACGCTTAATAATGCCGCCTTCCTATTTAAACACGCACAAAGTTTAAACGATGGATACCGAAAGCGTGAAATCGCGGTCCAATGTGAACTCAAAGGTATGTTGCTGCATCAATCCGCTTGCCCGATTGGAAAGTGTAAGCGCATGAAACAGGTCGCTTGCAATTACTGAATCCTTCGGGTTTACGATTGATTTGCTGTTTTCAATGCGAAGCGTAAATTTTGAACTTCTGCTTTTCGGATCCAATGCCTTCACTTCGTGTGCGAACAGCCTGTACGTTTGGGTTCCGTTGGGAGCTTCAATCATCATTTTAACGATTGCCGGGCGATACTTGTTCCACAGCGGTGAATAGGGTGATGTAAATGTTTTATCCATAACGGGTGTTAAGTTTTATCCGAGAAACGAGCGAAGTGCATTGCTTCTGAACTGCTTTCGCAATTGTCCGGTAGCCTTTTCCTTGATTTGGCGAACGCGTTCACGTGTTAAATCATGTTTTAATCCGATTTCTTCGAGCGACATCGCTTGTTTACCATTTAATCCGTAATAATCGGAAAGAATATCGGCCTCCCGATTACTTAATGTGTCCAGCACGCGTGCCACCTCCTGTTGCAGCGAATCCTGCATCAAACCTGAATCAGGCGTTTCTTCCGAAACGTTGTGCAAAACATCCAGCAACCCGTTGTCGTCATCGGCTGAAAAAGGTGCATCAATCGAAACGGCCCGGCCGGTATGCTGCAACGTAAGCTGCATTTCTTTCAATGGAATGTCCATCATTTCGGCAAGTTCAGCTTCCGTCGGCTCACGCTGATATTGTTGCTCCAGATCAGAAAAGGTTTTGAGCATCTTGTTCACCGAACCAATCCTGTTCAGCGGCAACCGTACAATCCGCGACTGTTCAGCCAACGCCTGCATAATCGATTGACGAATCCACCACACGGCATACGAAATAAATTTAAAACCCCGGGTTTCATCAAATCGCATGGCGGCTTTGATAAGTCCTACATTGCCTTCGTTAATAAGGTCGCCCAACGAAAGGTTGTTGCTTTTAAATTGTTTGGCTACGGAAACTACAAATCTAAGATTTGCTTTCGTTAGTTTTTCAAGCGCAACGGTATCGCCCTGACGAATTCGTTTTGCCAGTTCAACTTCCATGTCGGCCGAAATAAGCGATACTTTTCCAATTTCCTGCAGGTATTTGTCCAGCGATTGCGACTCGCGGTTGGTTATCTGTTTAACAATTTTTAATTGTCTCATGCTGTCGTGTTAAGCAGGCTTTTGCCTGAATGATCCCCCGCCAGACTCAACGCCAGACGGTAAATGGTTCAATTGATAAAGACTGATCGGAGGAATGATCTTACGTAAGAAGATGCCTTCAGCAGGATTCAGGAATTGAAACTGCAAGGTACGCTTTTTATCCGATTATCAGGATGTGTAAAACAGCTGAACAGCGGTTGAATTCCGACAAAACAAAAAAGGACGCTCTTTCGGGCGCCCCTTCCATATTGGTTGATGCAATTAATCGTTGTTGCGTAATGAATTCACGGGATTTGCTTTGGCAGCGCGCATCGCCTGCGAGCTTACAATCAGTACGGCAAAAACCAGTGCGATCATTCCGGTGAGCGGAAAAATCCACCAGCTGATTTCAACCCGGTATGGATAGCGTTCAATAAACCGGTGCAGAATCCACCACGCAAACGGTGCTGAGAACACAAATGCAATGATCACCAGGCGCGAGAAATCTTTTGAAATCATCGTCACCAGTCCGGTAACGGAAGCGCCCATTACTTTCCGGATGCCGAGCTCTTTTGTGCGTTGTTCTGCAGTGAATGCAGCCAGTCCGAACAATCCAAGGCCTGTAATGATAATCGCCAGAATGGCAAAAGCATTAGCCAGCGTACCGATCATATTGATGGAAGAAAACTTCTTTCCAAACTCGACATCGGCAAATGCATATTCAAACGGATACGCGGAATTGTATTTTTTCATCACGGCTTCAATTTTTTTGAGCGAGCCCTGAAGGTCTTCCGTTTTCTCAAGCCGCAGCGTCATGGCGTTAACCCATCCGGGCGACATCACGATAAACATCGGTTTGATGGGTTGGTATGGCGATCCCATCAATACGTTGTCAACAATGCCGACCAACTCGCGCTTATCGCCCCACAAATCGAGCTGCGTCCCGATCGGTTCTTTTAACTGCATGATGTCGAGTGCTGCCTTGTTAATGATAATGGCGGACGTGTCGCTTTTGAAAGATTCTGAAAAATCACGCCCTTCCAGAATTTTAATGCCCATGGTTTGCAGGTAATCATATTCAGTTGCGATTGTTGTAAACAATACCCGTTGATCTTCGGGCTTGCCTGGCCATCCGAGAAAATTATTCGACCAGATTTCGGTAATCGGGCTGTTTGACTGCGTCACCGACTTCACAACACCCGTCTGTAAAAGTTCCTGTTTGATGGTGCGATAGTTTTTGCCGATCTCATCGGTGTAATCGATGGTGATCAGATTTTCCTGATCATACCCAAGATCGCGCCCCTTGCCCAACTGGATTTGTTGATACATGACAATTGTTCCAATAATCAACAGAATTGAAAATCCGAATTGAAGTGTAACGAGAATTTTGCGGGGCAGGCTGGCACTCTTCCCTACCTGAATTTTTCCTTTCAGCACACGGGCAGCCTGGAATGACGAAAGATACAATGCTGGGTAACTTCCGGAAACAAGTCCGGTAACGAGAATCAGGCCTAAACCGAACAACCAGAACTCTTTGGTGGTGTAGTGAATGACCAGCTGTTTATCAACCAGGTTGTTGTAGGCGGGCAACAACAACTCGGCCAGCAACACACCAATTGCAAACGCCAAAAATGAAATGAACAATGCTTCGCCTAAAAACTGAAGTACAAGTTCGTGTCTTCTTGAACCGATACTTTTCCGGATGCCTACTTCTTTCGCCCTGCGCTCAGAACGGGCGGTGGCAAGGTTCATAAAGTTGATGCAGGCAATCACGAGAATGAAAACTGCAATCACCGAGAACATTTGTACGTAGTCGATCATGCCGCCATTTTCCTTGCCATCCTGAAAGCTTGAGTATAATCTCCAGCGCAAAAGCGGATGCAAAAAGAATTCACGTTGGATATCGGTTTGACCGTTTTTAGCCAGCATGTCGTGAATGGCGGTTTCAACGGCAGCTTCCTTTTTGCCATCATTCAACTCTACAAAAACCTGGAAAGAATAATTGCCCCAATTGTCTTTATTGTTCCGTATCCATTGTTCGGTTTGCTCTTTAAGTTTCCAGGGCATGAGCAATTCAAACTCGAACGATGAATTCCCGGGAACATCTTTGAGCACACCGGTAACCTTTACATCGGTGGCGTTATTGATCCGGATAAGTTGATTGATTGGGTCCTGATCTTTGAAAAGCATTTTTGCCAATGACTCAGTGATTACAATCGAATTGGGTTCATTAAAAACGGTCTTGGCATTTCCCTGCAGGAGCGGGAATTCAAACATGGTCAGGAATTCTTCGCCTACAAAAAACCCACGCTTGCGAATGCGGGTTTCACCTACGGTAAGCAGGTGATCACCACCCCAGTCGGCAACAGATGAATTGACAATGTTCGGATCGGCTGTCTTCATTGCCTCATACGTTGGCAACGGAACAGAGGTCCAGGAATTTATCTTGCCATCATACGTAGCGTTAATCCAAACCTGATAAAGCCGGTCGGCCTTCGGATGGAATTTATCGTAGCCCAGTTCATCAAACACCCAGAGCAGGATTAAAATACTGCTGGTGATACCGATCGCGAGACCGGTTACATTGATGATTGAATAAACACTGTTTTTCAGCAGGTTACGGAGGGTGATAAGGACGTAGTTCCTGAACATAAGGAGTTGGTTACCGACAATACCCTTAAATATAAAAAAGGTATCACCGAAGGGTTGAAAATTTAAGTCTTTGGAAAGACCGGTGCGAAGTGAAAAAAGTTGCATGGGCTGTGTTAAATCTGTTTGATTCGCTGCCGGACAATATTGTTCATAAATGACCAGTTAACGATTTCTGCAGAACGCAGTTTTTCTGCCTTGGCAGCACGGTTTCGCAACCTTTGTGATCGTGGTAACTAATTTGTGGTGGTGTAACATTTACTAAAAACCCGAGTATTCCCCTAAACCGGTAGCTTATGTTCAAGAATTACTTTTCCATTGCCCTCCGCGCGATTCGCCAAAAACCGCTCTACTCATTCATTAATATTTTCAGTCTTTCAGTAGGGCTTGCTGCCTGCCTGGTGATCTACCTGTTCGTGCAGGATGAGCAGGGTTTCGATTCTTTTCATAATGATAAAGCGGTCATTTACCGTCTGGACGAAGTCCAGAATTTTCCCGGTACGATTGAGCAAAAAGTTGCGTTAACGATGCCCGGCATGGCGCCAGCGGTTGGGCGTGAGTTTCCTGAAGTTATTACCTATACACGGTTCAGCAACCGGAACAAACTCCTGATCACAAAGGGCGAAACGCGCATGCTGGTGAACAACCTCGCGCATGTCGACAGTACGTTTTTAGACATCTTCGATTTTCCGCTGCTGCGGGGCGACCGGACTACTGCACTGGATGCGCCTTACACAATGGCGATTACCGAGAACCTTGCCCTGAAATTCTTTAAGAGCATCGATGAAGCCCTTAACAATACCCTCACGTTTCGCGATCATGAGTATACCATCAGCGCGATTCTGAAAAATGTTCCGGAAAATTCTCATATGCAGTTTGATGCGCTCGTATCACTGACAACTCTTACCAGTACTGATAAAGAATATAACAATCAGTGGGGTGGCAATTCACTCAACACATATTTAGTGCTGAATTCCAATACCGACATTTCTGCGATGGAAGCGAAGTTCCCGGCTTTTATGTCACGTCACATGGACGATCCGAAGATTAACGATTATTACAAACTCTATCTCCAGCCGCTCATGGATGTGCATCTCGGTTCCATCGACATTGAGCACGATTATAATAACTACCGGAAGTTTAACGGTAAATACCTGGATGTGTTTTACATCATCGGTGGCTTTATCTTGTTGATCGCGGCTGTAAATTTTATGAATCTCACCACCGCGCGTGCATCTCATCGCTGGAAAGAAATCGGAGTACGTCAATCCGTTGGAGCCCGGAAGTTTCAGTTGTTCGGCCAATTCATATTTGAATCGATTATGCTGGCCGTGTTCGCGCTGGTGCTTGCCTTTACCATCGATCTTGCATTCATTCCGCTTCTTAATACGCTGATTGGCCGTCAGCTCGACCTGCTTGCTTTCTTTCGGGAAGGCTGGCATGTTGCTGTTGTACTTTCCGGTACACTCGTGCTCGGCATCCTTACGGGAATCTATCCTGCATTTTATATGGCGTCAGCAAACATGGCCCGGGCCATGAAAGGAAAAGGTAAAACGGAAGGCCGCTCCGTGTTCCGCAGCAGCCTGGTGGTAGTACAATTCGGACTTTCGCTCGCTATGATCGTGAGTACATTAATCGTGCTTCAACAACTTTCGTTTATGAACAATGCAGACATCGGATTTCAAAAAGATCAGATACTGCTGGTGGATATGAATCGCGATGCGAACCAGAAATTCGAAACGATGAAGCAGGATTTATTGCAGCATGATGTAATAAAAGGGGTAACGGCCAGCGGCCAGCGCCTGGGCAATAACTTGCACCAATGGGGCTTTAAGGTTAAAGCCGATACGGGAGTTCTGGAAATCACGCCCTCAAACCTTAATGTCGAATACGACTTCCTGAAGGTTTACGGTATCGAATTAAAATCCGGTCGCGGATTCTCGAAAGACTTTGCTTCTGATAATGGAATGGCATTCGTGATCAATGAGACATTTGAAAAAGAACTGGGCTTAAAGGAAACCGTGGGCACACCGGCCGGACATGGCTGGTACGACAAAGATTCGCTCGGAAGCATCATTGGTGTGGTAAAGGATTTTAACTTCAACTCCCTGCATCATAAAGTGAATACGCTGAGCATGGTTGTTCATCCCGACTGGGGTTATGATGAATTAACAGTGAAGCTTGCTGCAGGACGAACGGAAGAAGGCGTTGCGCTCGTAAAACAACTTTGGCAGAAGTATGTGCCCGATTATCCGTTCGACTACACTTTCCTCGACCAGCATTTTGCGGTGCTCTACAGTTCGGATAAGCAAATGGGTTCAGTTGTGACCATCATGGCAGCATTGGCGATATTGATTTCCTGTGTGGGATTGTTCGGTCTTGCTGCGATTACCACCGAAAAGAAAACGAAAGAGATCGGCATCCGGAAATCACTGGGTGCAACGGAAACTCAGATCACCGTTCTGCTGTCGCGGAATTTTACATTCCTGATTATCCTCTCGTTTGTATTGGTAAGCCCGCTAACCTATTTCCTGCTGCGAACATGGCTGGAAAACTTTGCCTACCGGATTTCGATCAATCCGTTATTGTTCCTTGCGGGCGGACTGCTTGCGCTGGTGATTGCTTTACTTACGATCAGCTACCACACAATCCGGTCGGCCCGCGCAAATCCTGTTAAGGCATTGCGGTACGAGTAATCAGGTAAGCTTAAGCTCGAAATAGCGTGCGTGATCGTGCGGATTGAAGCGGTACGCATCAATTTCAACAAAGCCGTGATCGGTGTATAATTTGATAGCGGCATTCATGAACGCTGCCGTATCAAGCTTTACGGTTTGATAGCCAAGCTTTCGGGCCGTTTCGATGCATGTGCGAAGAAGCTGTTTGCCGATGCCCATGCCCTTTGCGGAATCTTTTACAAACATCCGCTTGACTTCAGCATCTGTTGCGCTGAACCTGCGCAAGCCGGCAATGCCAACCGGTGCATGATTCAGGTAGGCAATGAATAGCCCGCCATCCGCCGGGTTGTACATTTTTGGCAGGTCAGCCATTTCAGCATCGAAGTTCTGAAACGCCAGGTCGAAGCCGAGCCACGTAACATATTCGAGGATCAATGCTTTCGCGTGCGAAAGATCTTCCGGTGTGGTAGCAGGTTTGATTTCAATCTTTAGCATGTCACGCAAAAATGAGATAGAATATCAATGCATGCAAGCTGAAGGCAGCGAGCGAGAACCGGTAGGGCTTATGGTCGCGTTTGTTGCTGTGATCATAAATGGCCAGGGCAATCAGTATCAGGAAGATAATTGCGTACTGAACAGTTTGTGTGACAACCATATCCAATCCGAAAACGATTGGCCCGATCCGACCAATGGTGGGACCGAGCAGAACCAGCGTTGCAGCAATCATGAATCGCATGTGCTTCGCTGACTGGTGACGGTAAAAAATAGAAAACGAATAGAATGTGATTAACAGGATGCAATCGCCTAACGAGAAGAACAGATTCTCATAAGCACCTGATTTGACAATCTTGATCCACGCGGGAACAAATGACAGTACCAGCAATGGAAATAATACATACGATATTTTTCCGATGATTCGGTGCAGCGCAACTTTTTTGTTTGCAATCAGAAACGGCTGACTGATAATCATCGCTACCCATAGTGTTGCGAGTATCGCATGAACGTGAATGAAGGGGTCGAACCCGGGTTCAAAGTCAGGAATTTTTGATCCGTACGACTGATGAAACCCCAGTGCGATCAGCGGAAGCAACAGCAGCAGGAAATAGCCGAGGTACCGGTAGGAGCGTTCCATCCTGAAAAACTACAAATTACTGAACGGCATTGTTGATCTCAATCCAATAACCGTCAGGATCCTGAAGATAAATCTGTTTGATGCCATCGGCCCGGGTGGTAACGGCATTCGGGGTACCACCCCAATCGCCATACGGAATGTTTAAGTCCCTGAGATGTTTTTGAAAGCCTTCAAAGTTGGAGGTTGATAACGCGAGGTGAACCGTTTTTGGAACGGTTACAGGTTCGGTGTTTGTGATCAGGTGAAGTTCTTTTCCTTCACCAAGTGATATCCACCGGATTGATGGGTTGGCAGTTCGGTTTGTAATCTCAGGCAACTTCATCACATTGATGTAAAACTCGGCTGAACGCTTCAGGTCTTTTACCGCGAGCGCCACGTGATTGAAATTTAACCCGAATGAATTATTGGTTTGTGCCATTGCGGTAGCAATAATAAGAGATGCGAATATGAGTGTTAATACTTTTTTCATACGGTTAGAATTTTCCCAGGTTCACATCGTTTATAAAGTTGATCACACCTGTCATGAAAATCTGCTGATCGTCCCACATGGCGAGGTGACTTCCATTCGGGCAAAATAAATACCTTCCATGCTGAACCATTTTGCTTTGCTCTTCCATGGCCTTCGGGTCCATCGTATCATGTTTTGCACCGATCATTAATGTCGGGATGGAAATTTCTTTTAGCCGATCCTTGATATCCCACTTTGCAAGACGGCCGCTGATACCGAATTCACTGGGCCCCTGCATCATGGCATATACAGTTCCATTAGCATGCTTGAGCGAACGGTTGAGCGCATCGGGCCATTCCTGCAGCCTGCAGATGTGTTCGTGATAAAAGTTTGGTAACAGTAGTTCCATGTAGCGTGGATTAGCGAAATCTTTTTTAGCTTCAATGGATCTGATTTCTGTCAGAATTTCGGGTTTCATCTGCGCGGCCAAAACTTCATCTGCATATTTGCCATACTCCGGTGCGCTGGCTACCATGTTTGCAATCAACAGGCCCTTGATGTTTTGCTGGTACTTAAGCGTATACTCCATCGCGAGAATACCGCCCCATGAATTATTTCCGAGAACATAAAAATTCGTGCTGTCGGCCCCGATGGCTTGCCGTACCTGTTCAACTTCCTCCACAAACCGTTCGGTAGTCCAGAGCGAGCTGTCGGTTGGCTGATCGCTGTAGTATGACCCAAGCTGATCATATTCATAAAATTCAAACCCTTCACGCAGGAAGAATGTCTCAAAGCACTCCATGTATTCGTGGGTCATGGCAGGCCCGCCATGCAGCAGCAGCACTTTTATTTTTGGGTTGTTGCCAAAGCGTTTCGTCCATACTTTGAAATCACCCACCGGTGTTTTGATGGGGATAAGTTTCACACCTCCGGCTTCAGGTGTTTCGCCATAGGTAAAGTAAGTACTGGAAGCTGTTGCCGGAGTTTCTTTCCGACAGGCTGTGAACAGCACGGCAAATACCGTAAGAATGAAAACGAGTTGCGTTAGCCTTTTCATAGGGGATTGGTTTAGGTTGGAACGGCAAACTGTATGCTGGCCGAATATCGTGATAGTAAACGATTATGAAAAAGAAAGCTGTAAAGAAATCGGCCAATCGTGGTGGATGGAAAACCTACAGTCGCGGACATAAATACCGCGGACCGGGTCCATGGCCGATTTGCTGGCCGGGCGGGAAAAAGAAATAACGTTACTTCAGTTTCTGGTTGAAGAATTCAATCGTGCGGCTCCACGCGAGTTCCGCAGCAGCCTTGTCGTAACGCGGAGTGGTGTCGTTATGAAATCCGTGATTGACGTTTTCGTACATGTAAGCCGTATAGGTCTTGTTATTTTCTTTCAAGGCAGCTTCGTATGCCGGCCAGCCTTCATTCACGCGTGTGTCCAGTGACGCATAATGAATCAGGAGTGGTGCCTGAATGTTGGGAACATCTTCTTTTGCCGGCTGACCTCCATAAAACGGAACAGCTGCTTTAAGATCCGGAATCCGAACGGCCATCATGTTGCTGATCCATCCGCCAAAGCAAAAGCCAACCACCCCAACTTTACCGTTGCAATCCGGATGCGCTTTCAGATAATCGTACGCTGCAATAAAATCTTCGAGCATTTGATTCCTGTCACGCTTCGATTGCATTTCGCGGCCGACATCATCGGTTCCCGGATAACCGCCCAGCGGTGTTAGCATGTCGGGCGCAAGGGAGATGAAGCCTGCAAGAGCAGCTCTGCGCCCCACATCTTCGATATGCGGATTCAATCCGCGGTTCTCATGAACAACCACGATCCCGCCCAATTTACCTTTTGCATCAACCGGTTTGGATAA
Organism: Cyclobacteriaceae bacterium; assembly: GCA_019694875.1. GTDB lineage: Bacteria > Bacteroidota > Bacteroidia > Cytophagales > Cyclobacteriaceae > UBA2336. The sequence continues at coordinate 1,058,343 of JAIBBC010000003.1, read as the reverse complement.
CAGCCCTTTAATTGTTCCCGCGCCTTTCGGTGACGGATAATTAATGTATTCTGATTTTAATCGCGGATCGTTTTGAGCAACTTGAATTTGACCCTTATAATCCGGCATCAAAAAACCTGACAGCGCAGCTACGGTGATTCCGCCTACAGCATACGTTGAAAGTTTTTGCATGAAGTCGCGCCTGTCGATGCGGTTGTGTGCATAATCGTCATACAAGTCGAATACTTCCTGTTTGATGTCTTCTTTGCGGAGCTGCGTCATAACGATGGAATTTAATCATGAAACGTGATTCGAATCTACTAAAAAGACAGGCATCCGGTAGTACCGTTTATCGCACGCAATAAGCCATTCGGCAGAAACAGCTACAGCAACCCTTTATCTTCCAGCGTCACTTTCAGCTTTTCGTGGTTGGCCCAGAATTTAGCCTCAATCTCATCCATCAGCTTTTTGCATTCGGGCAGTTTACTAATGCTTCCCGGCATCGGCTGCTGCCGCATGAAAAGTATAATCCAGTATTGAATATTATCCTGCTTCGAAAATCTCCTGAGGCGCTCCATCGCTTTGCCGGTGTCGCCTTTGTAATCATAGTACGCACACCAGCCTAAATCTTTGTACGCTGTCTGGTCACTTTCCAGGTACTGACGATAGTCGTCCATAAAAGCTTTTGCACGTTCCGTTTCGCCTGCTTTTTCGTATGCCAGCGCAATCATCATGTTTTCGTGGCGATACACATCAAGCTTCAGGGTTTCCCGCATTCTCACAAAACGTTTGTAATACACATACGATGAGTCGTATTCTTTCAGGTAGTAGCAAACTTTTCCGATGTCCTGCAGAATATCGAAGCGGGTGGTGTCTTTCCGGAACTCCTGTATCAGCGATTGTTTCACCTTACCTAAATTTCTGTCCTTGGCATAAACCACAAAGGCGCGCAGATGAGGTGTGAATGGATTTTTTGAATTGTAGGCGATGGATTTACCAAGGTAGATCAGTGATTGATCGATGAACCCCGTTTGTGCAAGCGCGTTTCCCAATCGCAGATATGTGTAGCTTTTAGAAACAGAATCACCTGAAGCATCCAGGCGCAAACCTTTCAGTGCGTATTCGAGATACTTGCCGGTGTTGGGCAGGTACATAAAGTAGAAATCCGTAAGCAGATTTAATACTTGCGTGGAATTGGGACTATACTTTAACCCCTTTTCCAGATAGGGAAGCGCCTCGCTGTATTGTTTTTTCTGAATGAAAAACATTGCCTTTGCGGTAAGACTCTCAGCAAGCTTTGGATCATAGAGCAAAGCCTTGTCGGCATAATTCCCTAACGCATCGATGTGTTTCAAATCGGCTTTAAAGTAATCGAGCCAGTAACATGAGATGCCGGCACAGGCGTACGCAAGCGCAAATGAGCTGTCTTGCCGGATAGCATCGTTGAACTGCACGAGCGAGGCTTCCAGGTTATTGTCGCCTCCTTTATTCAGTAAGTCAATCCCTTTCAGGAAAGAATCATAGGCCTGAAGATTTTCGGTCGGGATTTTTTCGATGCGCTGTTTTTCGTCCGGACTGATGGCTACTTCAATTTCATCTGCAACATCCCGCGCAATTTCCTGCTGCAAGGCAAAGATATCTTCTGTTTCCCTGCGGTATTGCTTTGCCCAGATATGCTTGTCGTTGGGACCTTCTATTAATTGGATGGTTAGTAAAATCTGGTTGCCGATTTTTTGTCCGCTGCCCTCAATGAAATAACGCACGTCCAGTTCCTTCGCCATTTCGGGAATAGACTTGGTGGTATTGCGGTATTTTTCTGATGATGTTCTGCTCAGCACCCGCAGGTCTTCAATTTTCTGAAGATTGTTAAGCGTTGATTCCATCAACCCGTTCACAAAGTAAACATTGGTAGAATCGTTGCTTTCATTTTTAAATGGCAGCACAACGATCGACCGGTCTTCCGGTGCATCGGGTTTCCGCTTGATGTACTGAAAAATGAAGGTCGCAATCAGTGCCGCTACACCAATCCAGATAAGTTTCCGTGTGTTCAGCGACCGGGCAGGTTTGGTTGGCAGCGGTTCCGTAGTTGCGCGCTTGCCTGCTTCACCGGGAGGGTAACCGTAATATTCACGGAAACACTTTATAAAATAAGAGGTGCTGTTAAACCCTACCTGGTGTGAAACTTCAGAAACGTTTGATGATGAATTTTGAAGGAGTTCCATGGCCCGCTTGAGACGCGCTTCCCGGATCAATTGGTTAACTGGCAGACTGGTCAGCTTTTTAACCTTGCGCAGCAGATTTGATCGGCTCATGCTCATGGCATCGGCCAGTTCGGTTACGCCAAACTGTTCGTTCGCCATGTTTTTGGCAATCGCCTCGTTGAGCTGTTGGAGAAACTGGGTATCGGCCGGTGAAATGTCTGACATGGTCCAAAAAATCGAACGCGATTTTAACGAAAAGTACTCATACTAACCCGATCCGGCCAACGGAAGTAAAATTGTGTTTTTGAAGCTTAAACAAAGGTGTTGCAACAAAATTTATATCGTTGCGCCACAGTTTACAACGGTTAGCGCAAAGTTTATGGTTTTCGGTGCAAGGCTGTTCAGTCGCCCGGCTTCCACAGCCCGTTCTTTACGGCATCAAAAAACAATAACGTAATTAATGAAAGCCATGAAAAAGAACATGATTCGTTTAGCATTGTACCTGATGTCGGTTTTGATACTTGCATCCTGCGGAAGTAACGACAGCTCAGCACAAACCAAAAAAACCGGAAAAGAGGCGCCTTCGGTTGACATCCACACGGCAGTAGTAACCGATAACCGCGATGCCATTAAGCAACACATTGCGGCCGGCTCTAATATTAATGAGAAGGACCCGTACGGTGGCTCGAGCCCGCTGATCTCGGCTGCACTTTTTGGCAAAACTGAAATCGCCAAACTTTTAATCGATGCCGGTGCTGATATCAATTTCCAGAATAATGAGGGCTCAACTGCGCTGCATACCGCTGCTTTCTTTTGCCGGCCGGAGATTGTAAAAATGCTGCTTGATAAAAAAGCCGATAAGTCAATCCGCAATAAATACAACTCCACTGCATATGAATCAGTTGCCGGTCCGTATGCCGATTTAAAACCAACCTACGAAGCCATGCAGCAGATGCTCGCGCCAATGGGTCTGAAGCTTGACTACGCGTACATCGAAAAAACGCGGCCCGAGATTGCAACCCTGTTGAAATAAGTTTGTCCATAGTATTTAACACGAGCGTTATTGAATGAGCATCCCCCAAACCGGTGGTTGCTCTTCGATGACTTCAGATATAATGAATGATATGACTGCTACCGACCGCAGATACGACATTGACTGGGTCAGGGTAATCGCTATCGGATTACTCCTGATCTATCACGTAGCCATTGGCTTCCAGCCATGGGGTATGATGATTGCCTTCATTACCAACAATGAACCCTGGACTTCCTTGTGGATTCCCATGAGCATGCTGAATGTGTGGCGGATACCGTTGTTATTTTTTGTTTCCGGAATGGGGGTTTACTTCGCTTTGCAAAACCGTAACGGAAAGCAATTGATTGCTGAACGTGCAGGCAGGATTTTAATACCGTTTCTTTTCGGGGCGGTTGCCATCGTTCCGATTCATGCATACCTGTGGCAGCGCTATTATCATTATAATGTTTCATACACGCCAGGCCCGGGCCATCTGTGGTTCCTCGCGAACATCTTTATTTACGTTATGTTGTTCACGCCCCTGTTCCTGCATCTGAAACGGAATCAATCCGGAAAATTGAGTCGCGCAATTGCGTGTACATTTAGAACTCCGTTGGGATTGATTATTGTAGTTGGCGCTTTTATTCTCGAAGCCATTATCCTTAAACCATTTCCATATGAAATGTATGCCATGACATGGCACGGTTTCTTTCTGGGATTGCTGGCATTCTTTTTTGGATTCTGCTTCGTATTAAGTGGTCAGGGCTTCTGGAACATGATTGTGAAATATCGCTGGGTGTTTTTGACTGTTGCTGTCGCACTGTTTCTGCTGCGTACGGTATACCTCGCGATCAACAATCCGGTTTATCTGCTCGTGACCGAGTCGCAATGCTGGATTATTTCGGTGCTCGCATTCGGGCACAGGTACTTAAACCGCGGAGGTAAGGTATTGGCATACCTGAGCAAGGCAGCCTATCCCGTGTACATTCTTCACATGATCTTCCTGTATCTCGGCTCGGTGTTGATCTTCCCGCTTTCGCTGGATGTAAGAATAAAATTTGTGCTTGTGCTGCTGATCACAGCAGGAGGTTGCTTCGCTTGTTATGAGATCATTCGAAGAATAAAATGGTTGCGACCGTTGTTTGGATTGAAGTTTTCTGAAAAAAATAGCGTGTAAGCAACCTGTTTAGCCGTTGGTTGTCTTTATGAATGATGAAAAGATTTTTTCTTGTTCTGGCCGGCCTATGTTTTACAGCCTGTTGTTTTGCGCAGAAAAAAATTGACCTCAGGCGTGTTCTGGGAGTGATGCCATCCAAGCCTGCGTTGCAAGTCGACACGCTTGAAAAGGTGCATGTCGGTGCGGGCAACCGGTACAAGATCCGATACCTGGCTGAACCTGCCAATACTGATTTTCATACTCCGCCTGATTATATCACTGCTTATCTTTTTATCCCCGATGAGGCAAAGTACAGGAAGCTTCCGGCTATTGTGGCCATTCATCAGGATGGATCGCATAATTATCTCGGCAACCTTGAACCTGCGGGCATTGCGGGTGATCCCGACCAGCATTACGGTTTAGAACTTTTCAATCGGGGTTACATTGTGATTTGTCCCGAACGGTTTTTGCACGGATCGCGCAGGCGAATCCCGAAACCTGATACACTGGCGGATGTATTTGAAGTGGCTGACCTGGCGGAAGAACACAGGCTCGGCCAGTTGCTTTTGGAAGGAAGAAATTTTGCCGGTAAGGAAGTTTACGACCTTATGTTAACCACCGATGTACTTTGCACGGTACGTGGTGTAGATGAAAATCGTATCGGAGCGATCGGTCATTCCGCTGGCGGTTATGTGCTTGCATATTTCATGTTCATGGATAAACGCATCGCTGCGGGTGTTTCATCGTGTGGCGTGTTTGAATTGACAGATTGGTTTGATGAAGATGCTATCCGGAAACGACATGCAATGACGGTTGTACCGGGAATGGCCCTGGTTGGAAAAACGTCTGATTATGTTGGCTTTATTGCGCCCCGGCCTTTTTTAATGACGCGCGGGCTGTATGAATGGGGTAACGAAACCGGTCAGCAGCGGCAAGACAGCAGGCGACATGCTGATGAAACACTTCGCATGCAACGTGAAGCAAATCGTTACTATGAAAAATCAGGAGGCAATCCGGTCGAAGTGATTACGTTCGATGAAGCGGGCGGGGCACACGCCTTCCCGTCAAAAGTGAAAGAGCGCGTTTACGTTTGGCTCGATTCTCACCTTAAAAAGTAATTTCAGTTTTCAAAACCTGTCGTCCGGCCTTATTTTCAACAAATGACGGGCAAATGACGGGTGGAATTTGCATCCCGCGCTGCGCGGCTATGCGTTAAACCCGTAACATTGTGCAAACCTTAAAATCGTTATGCAACAACCGGAACTTGGAAAACGGCTGGTCGCCTTGCGGAAAGAGAAAAACCTTACCCAGGAAGAACTTGTCGAAAAAAGCCATGTGAGCGTTCGGACCATTCAGCGCATTGAAAGCGGTGAAGTATTGCCGCGGTTGTCGACCGTGAAGATTTTGTGGGCTGCACTTGGAGAGAAGTATGAACCCGTTTCAACAAATTCAAACCAGGTTATGGATACGCGGAAAAAAGTGTTACCCAATGCAAACCGGATGACCGTGCTTATTGCTGCATTGGCAGGAGCAGTTTATCTCGTGTCGCAGATTGTTCTCGGCACACTCGATGTCGCGTGGTTCACCAGCAAGGGCGAATGGGAGTTTTCTATGAAGGCTATCTACACGGCTTTCACGGTAATTATGGTTGTATCGTACGTGTTTTTTGCGCGGGGTTTTATCGCGTTGAGCAATGTATTTGAAAATGCACTTTTGAAAATTGTCGCATATATGCTCATCACAACAACTGCCGCTATCGGATTTCTGGATGTGTTCACTTTGTCATTTACCGTAGCGGAAACAGAATTGTTTTCCATTCCGTATGCATTTGCAGCTATCCTCTTTGGCACGCTAAGTATTGTTTTTGGGGTAGCCCTTATCCGCCTGCAGGACGGTATGGGCGAACTTTCGAGAGTGGCAGGCATTCTGGAAATCGCTACGGGCTGTTTCCTGATAACGGTGATTTTGTTTTTTGTCAGCTATGTCATCATGATTCCTGCGCTGGTGGCGGAAATCCTGTTGCTTTACCGGGGATACGAATATCTTTCACGCGTTGATACAACGCCCCAGGCAAGCGACTGACGTTTTCTTTTTGATCGTTAACGTTGCGCGAGTATCTTCGCTGCATCATGAAACAAGGACTTCTGATTCTTGGCGCTATCGCGATTCTTTCTGTTTTGCTGATTGCCCGGATCGTTGTCGTTCATCAAAAGCGACTGGGCGATGAAGAGAAGTGGTTTGCTCAATCGCTGGGATATGAATTCTCGGCCGAGATCGATAGTGTCAAGATGTACAATTCAAACGGAGGCCGGGTGTGGGCGCGCATAACCGCAGGCAACCCAAAGGTATACCGGGAGGATAGTCTCAAGAATCATTTCAAGCAGCATGGAATGATGTACTTTATTTTTGATCAATCCGGAGATTCTATTTGTTTTATCTTACAATATGCAAATCGACTTACCTTGGGCGACAGTGTCCGGATCAGTTCCTCACAGGATAAAGTCACAATCTTCCATGAAGGTAAATCGGTTGCTCAGGAACCCCTTAGCAAAAGCGTAGTTGGTTATGGCGATTCACCCTTTAAACGCGATTAACGATTTTCTATGATTACGTCTGTTATTCCTAAATTACCCTACATCAACAAGCAAAAGACTGCTGATTTTTATAAAGTCCTCGGGTTTACGATCACATCCGATTATCCGGATTATCTGATCGCAACTTCCGGGAAGCTTGAACTTCATTTCTTTTCGTTTCCGTCACTCGAACCGTCCAAATCAGATTTCATGATTTATCTGCGTGTTGATGACATCGACACCTTGTACGAAAATGTTGGGCAAAAACTGTCAATCCATACCAACGGAAAACTCGAAACTAAGTCATGGGGACAACGCGAATTTTCGATGACAGACCCCAATGGAACGTTGATAACATTCGGGCAGGCGGTTTAAAGATAATTATTTGGTCAGTTCTTTCTTACCCTTCACGTTAATCTTGTCAACCTTACCGTTGCCGTCAAACGTGAGGATCAGATAAACGATGTCGATTCCGGGTGCAAGTTCCCCCAGGTCATACGAAAACCCATGCGTGCGGTCGGGCTCACCAAGCATCTCTTTAACGGTAATGCTATCCATGCCAGTTTTTAAGCGGTTTTCCATCAGGTCGTCAAGCATGAGCATGCGAACTCGTTTTTTTCCGGGTTCTGCGTTACTCACGGCCTTCCATGCCTGTGCATCGAATGACTGCTCGTCAACACCCAATCCACCGGTGAGAATAAAATGCCCGATGGGCGACATCCAGGTAATCAGCGCAACCACTACGAGGCCCGCTATGATGCCGAGTGTGATCTTCCACCGTTGTTTCATGAGGGTAAGTTACAACAAATCGCAAATGGAAGGGCAAAAAACGGTCTTTTGGTACCTCAAAGTGTAAATCCACGATCCACCGAAAAAAGACATTTGGCTCGCTGAACTGTTAAAACGAAAAGCGAAATTGCTTTACGTTGTCCGGACCAAATTTACCACGCAACGCTGCGATCATGAAGACACAATATATTTTCAGCCTGTTATTTAGCCTGTTGATGCTGGCCGGCTGCGAGGATAAGGCCCAAAAGTCTGACGATAACGATCCGCCACTCGTTACAGGCGATCCGGTTGAAACAGCCGACCCCAACAGCGATTATCAACCAGCCTTTGAAGGACAGACGCGGATTGGAAGTGTGGTTACTGCAACCCCCTGGAAGAAAACTATTATTACATCATCACTCACCAGTCCGTGGGGAGTTGCGGCATTACCCGATGGCCGTCTATTGATTACACAGAAAGCCGGAACGATGCGCATTGTTACGTTAGCCGGAGTGGTGAGCGATCCGATTGACGGAATTCCGGATGTAAATGATTCTGGTCAGGGCGGATTGCTTGGTTTATGTCTTGACCCGGACTTTGATTCCAACAAAATGATTTATTGGGTATTCTCAGAAGTTGTTGCCGGTGGAAATATCACGGCAGTGGCAAAGGGAAAATTATCGAACGATGAAAAGACTATTGAGAATGCAGAAGTGATCTATCGGTCCAACACACCCAACAGCAGCACATTGCATTATGGCGGAAGAATTTTATTTGATGAAGATGATCGGCTGATCGTAAGCACAGGCGAGCGTTCGGTGCTGGAGACCCGCCCGTTGGCACAATCCGTTTCGAGCAGTTTAGGTAAAACCATACGGATTACAAAAGACGGAGATCCCGCGCCCGGTAATCCAACGTTCAGCGGAGCAGGAGCATTGCCGGAATTGTATACGATTGGTCATCGCAATCCGCAGGGATTGGCACGGCATCCGAAAACAGGTGACATATGGCTGGGAGAGCATGGCCCGCGTGGAGGCGATGAAATAAACCTCCTGCAGCCGGGTAAGAATTATGGCTGGCCGACTATCACGTATGGTATTGAATACAGTGGAGCTACTATTGGCGATGGCATTCAGCAAAAAGATGGTATGGAACAACCTGTTTACTATTGGGATCCTGTTATTGCTCCGAGTGGTATGGCGTTCTATTCGGGCGACCGTGTGCCGGAATGGGAGAATAATCTTTTTGTTTGTGCACTGGGACAAACTCATATCGACCGGTTGGTAATCCGCGATGACAAGGTAGCGGGAGAGGAGCGTTTACTGGCCGGTGAAGGTCAGCGCTTCCGCGATATAACCCAAGGTCCTGACAAAGCGCTGTACGCGATAACCGACAGTGGAAGGTTGTACAGGATTGATAAGGAGTAGCGGGCCTAGATTAAAATTCTATCTCAGCTTTCTTAAATGTCTGTTTAAGCAACTGGATGTCATCTGCGCTAATTGGATTTCCGTTCAGGTAGATTCTCTTTAATTTTCTCAATTCTAAAAATTCAGGAGGAATTCGCGTGATCTTATTGTTCATTAAGGCGATTGTTTCGAGGTTTTTCATTTGTTTAATCGTTGCCGGAATTTCAGTTAACTGATTGTTCGACATGTCGAGAACTTCCAGTTTTTCCAGAGAAGTCAATGATGCCGGGAACACCGAGAATAGATTGTTTGACAGACCCAGTGTTCGTAATTTTTTTAGGTTGGCAAACTTATCGGGCAAATCGGTAAGCTTATTTTGAAGCAAGTAGAGTCGTTCCAGGTTGGTGAGTGCGTCAAGGTCCTCCGGCAGTGACGTGATTTGATTTTGCTCCAGATCTAAAAAAGTGAGATTGGTTAGCGTTAAAATGTCGGTTGGGAACGCTGTGAGCTTATCATTGCGTAGCGTTAAACGTTGTGCATTGCGCGGCTGAACGAGAGCTTCATTCAATGTGGTAAAGATTACAATGACCGGTTGCTGTGCAGGGATTGAGGTTATTCTTCCATTTCCTAGTTCTCTTCTCACTACGGTAAGTTCACCAGCCATTACGTCAATTGCAGGTAATAAGTATGCATTGTGCTCTAGCTTGTATTCTCTGCCTTCTTTTAAGGGTTTTCCAAGTCCGAAGAGAACAGGTAGTATGAATAGTCGTTCGTGCGTTTTTTCAGAAAGCGTTTTAAGAATAGCGGATGGAATTATTGAAATCACACGTTTAACTTCCGAATTGCAACTCGCGTCAAGCCCTTCCAGCAGTAAGATGTCGATTACATTGCCGAATTCGTCAACTGTAAATTGTGTGAACGTTGGGCCCTCAAGCCCCATTCGCTTGGCATAAGCTGGATATCGGATTTGTCTATTGATGAAAGTAGTTAATTCAAACATATCACCTTTTTGCAATTCAACTTTTGCGAACCTGCAGATTTGCATCATGAACTGTTGCTTTACATTTTTTTGATGTTGCATGGCCGGAGTCCAGGCCGGCATCTTTTGGAATGCGGCAACAACTGTTTCTTTAGCGGATGGTTCGGAAACTTCTATGTCAACCGGTTGACCTGTTTCTGATATCGTAAAATTCACTACGAATCCTTTTTCAGTTACGGCTGGTAATGCAGGATGTAGTGTGGTGCCGATCGTTTTGTAAAGTTCGCTCCAGCCACCCGGATACCTTGCTTCAGCTTCATCTGATGTTTGACCGGAGCCTGTTATATTTTGTTCACCAGCAACTGGCGTTCCGGCATAGTCGTTCAGATTCAGCGGCTTTAGTCGTACGGTATCTCTTTCAAGATAAAGTTTGAAACGATCCTGCGCGGGAATTTGTACCTGTAAAAGCTTATATGAAATGTGTGAGACGTTGATCGACTTATGTTGCGCACGGTCAACCATTAACTCAAACCAGCCAAGATGATTTGTAAAGGTAGAAATCGTGGTTCCTTCGATGGTAATCTTTGCTTCTGCTACTGATTTTTCAGTTCCTGGCTCAACGATACGTGCAGTAATTTTCTGCTCTTGTGCGCTCAAAACATGACACAACAACGTGAACGCGACAATCAGATTGATTTTCATGAGGTTTAAATTGGATTCTCAATGATAGCAATTTTCGGCTTATCACGATACATATGAATATCGGGTAGCTGTAGTTTTATCTTTATATATGCGCTATGCCTCGATCTTTTCGTTGCTACGGGATTGATAAAGGGTAACTGAGATTCAGCGCAAGCTTCGTAAGTACAATTTTCGGATAGACTATTCGTTAAACATAATCATCAACAGATGAAAAGATAGTTGATAAAAAACCAAATGTTAACCAATAACCTGTATGAACAAACTCAAAATCTTTCGCTCTTTCTCCGTGTGTGTGACTCTTGTTATTTTATTTTTGGGAAGCTGTGCTTCAGAAGAGTTCATATCGCACACCAACAATTTGCAACATATCCCAACGTCAGGCACAGAAATTCGCGCTAATGATCAGCAAGAGCTGAATAAAATGGCGAATTTGCTCGCGAACGAGGTCGACAATATTACAATAATTAAGAATGCTGAAATTGTAGATCTCACGGACAATCAGGGTGACTTCCGTGCATTATCATTTAAATACCAGACGGTAGAAAGAATGGTATCGATGATTGTCCCATTGTCAGAAACTGCCGGCATAGAAGTTTCTGGTCTTCGTATTTCTGAGGAAAGTTGCGTGATGAAGTTCTACGGTAAGCAGGAATGTAAGTACCAGATTGTGGAGCGTTGCAAATTGCTGGAGATTTTGGGTGCTGGGAATAGTACGTCTGTTGCGTTCCTTGACCTGCCCGCCAACCAGGGGGGAATCAATTCTCCCCGATAACGGGATTGCGCATATTTATTCCGCGGGTAAAAGAGAAGATTTTTTTATCCTCCGTTTTAATAGTTCACTCTTTCACATCGATTTGGAAAGCCGCTATATGATTGATCTGCTTTGATACGATTTACGGTAGTCGGGCGGTACGCTGATACCGCGAGATTAAGTACGTGGATAAAACCTAAAGTCGAAAGGATTCTGAAACCCACATACGCTAACTTTTTTGTTTCTATTTGATCATTTTGGCTTCCGGGCCGAAAAATTCCCACCACAACCTCAAAAAACTTTAGTCATTCATCGAAAAAATCTTAAACACGATCTCCCCGCCCCACTTTGACCCATTCGGGTGGTTTTCATAGAAATTTTGATGAAAAAGTAGCTGTAGGAATGAGCTTTCTGCCTCAGATAAATTGCGAATCCGGCTTGTCTTAAAGGTTTTTACTCAGTTGAGTACAGTTTCGTTCTGTGGTAGTCCAGTTGCTGATGTAGAGTCCAGTTTTCTAACCGAAACGACAGAAAATGTCGTTTCCCATAAATAATGAGACTAAACAATTTGTATTCCTAGCTTTTGCCCATAGTTGATGCAACTCAGGTCCATAAATAATGAGACAGAGTGAGAATGATCCATAGTTAATGAGACTGCATTAATCAGGGGGAAATAGCCCGAAAATTGGCGTATATATGCAGTTTTATCAGTAGTAAACATTTTGATAAAAACGCGTTAAATCGTGTCGATATATCTAGTCTTCCTGTTCAGTTGGTTTCTGGCTGCCGGGCGATTTGATTTGGTTGAATGAAATATTTATACCCAAGCCTATCCAGGGTTTTCGATTGTACGCCCAATTTATTTCGCTGTCATTCTTTCCAAGCAGATCCGTTCCGAGGAACACACCAATGTTTGCGAACGGTGCGGGCTTTAGCAGAAGCCCCGCAGATGCTGTGAAGGCCGACGCCGTACGCGCCTCGGTTACGTCGCTGTTTTTGGTGTTGAGCTGAACTCCCGTCAAGTCTATGCCGATCGATGCATTCAGCCATGAGTGCGCCTGATCCTGTTTGCCGAATCCAAAAACAACGTTGGCCTGAAGCGAAAGATTGGATTCAAAATCAAAGCCGCCACCTCCCGTACCTCTCAGGCGGAACGGTATGGTATAGGCTCCCATTGTGGCACCCTTGTATCTTCTGTACAACGGCTTTACAAGTTGGACAAATATGTCTTTGGGCATCATGAAAATTAAATCCGGGTCAGTAGCGCTCGCGTTGAAAACAGCTTTTTTCGCGGCATCCTTTAAACTGCCAATATCGGTAATATACCCAGGTAACTTTATTCTGATCCTGTTTCTCATAAATGGCAGTGATCTTGTTTCCGGAAGTGATCGCCGAGGTTGGTCCATTTGGGTTATCGGCCGGTCGTTGCGCAGATGATCTCGACGAAAGCGAGTTGACGAACTCATATGATTGGTTATAAACTTTTAGGGTGTCCGCCTGTTGAGCTGTGAGGTGAATGGTAGATAGAATCGTGACAACTAAGACAAGAATGTTTTTCATATCAGTGAGTATTTAGGGGTGAAACAATCAGAGCATGGTTGCGCCAAACCTTTGCCGATGGCAATGTTAGAGACAATGCGACGCTTTGACGGGTAGTGATAGGAGTAACTCCTATTTTTTCTCAAATAAATCCGCAGCTATTAAAAAAAATTACTCGCTTGTCGCGTTATGGCGCTTAAAAAAACAATTTTAACATTTGCGGCCCATTTTGTCGATCGCCCAGATGCAAAATGTTATACCTTTGATAAAAACCACTATAATGCATAAATCCGATCGGCAGCGTTTCAGGCTACTCACCAAACATCAGGTCGCGATTGTTATCATGATTTGTCAAGAAAAGATCGTCGGTGAGATCACTCGAAAATTTGACATCAGCAAGAGTACCTTCTTTAATACCCGTCTCGCCATCTTTAAAAAATTAGGCGTTAAGTCAACTGTAGGGCTTGTGAAATTTGTTTACAAGTTTAAGTACTTGAAATTTTGAAAAAAGCTAGACCCGCTTGAATTGTGAATTATAAGATGTGCTTTATTTGATCCTGACGGCCGTGGACATTTAAAGCAGCCCGGTTCGGTGCGCAAAGTTGATAAGCTCGCTACTGTTTTTTACTTTAAATTTCTCAATTAGGTCTTTGCGGTATGACTCGACCGTATTTTTTTTCAGGTTCAAGATCCCAGCAATCTCCTCGCTACTCCTGCCTTCAGCGATTAATGGAAGAATTCTTTTTTCTTTTGCTGTCAGAGTGACAGGAGCAGGATTTTCGACGGCCACCTGAGCTTGCGTTATGGTTGTTTCCAGGAATTTTGAGTAGTAAAAGCGTCCGTTTAAAACGTCTCGTACCGCCTCTTCTAAATTCCCTTCGCTCTTGTGCATATACCCTGACACTCCAAGCCGCATGAAGTTGATAATCAACGCGGGTTCGTCGTACATTGTTATGATCAAGATTTTCAGTTTAGGACGGTGTTTAGCTGCCCATTCCACCGTTTCGAATCCGTTCAGACGGGGCATCTTCATATCTAGTATGAGTAAGTCAACATGAGTTTCAAGAAGTGCAGCAATTACTTCCTTTCCGTCTTTTGCTTCGAGAATGTTTTCTGTAATGGCGAACTCTCGCAAAGATCTTTTTACGGCTATTCGACAGAGTTCGTGATCATCAGCTAGCAGAATAACCGGCTCATCAATTACAGCAGACATAATTTCGACCCTGTTTTTGGGGTTCTGAAATATAGCGGTTTTATTTTTCGACAACTTATCTCGCATCCTTCGATGTAAGTTTTTGTTTCCAGAAGAGCCGTTAAAACCTCTTTAAACAGGATGTAAGCAAGTGCCAAATTTCACTTCATTGTTGATCGTATCTTTATTTTGTATTTCTGGATTCCAAATATTATTTGGGCTCTTAATGAACGGGCGCGAAATCTTATTGTCAATTTTTTTATTGGTTTAGGGCGTTAATATCGGTCACAAAAGATGTTAACGACCCCCTTACAAGCTGCACGGGGGTTCCAATTTTAATTAGAATATCTAGAACGACTACTATGTAAGTTTATTTAATATTTTAGACATTCTATTTTTGTGAACATTTAAAATTCATTCGAGGACGCATTCGATACCCCAGAAACAGGGTTTGTAAAGGAAAGTAAGAATGCCCACTGATAATACATTATGTAAAGGGAAATCTGCTATTAGGACGATAAGCTAACACATATTGGTTAACTCGCCGATATTTAGATCAGCCAACTTTGGCTAAACTAACTATCTTGTGTTAAGCAAAAGCATATAGGTAGTATAGCACCTATTTAAAGGTTTGTAATTGGTAGTGTGCCTTAGTTCAATAGCTAGCAATGTATTTAGGTGTTCAGTCACAGTTCATTTCAGATTTTAGTTTGATCTCATAAACATTGGGGTCTGTTGTTTGCATAAAGCATTAAAATATAGAAGGTAAATCTTTTATCTGATTCACTTTCGAGTTTAAAGGTGAAAGCAATACCTGTAAGTTTGCCTCAATTATAACTTTATAACAAATGAAAAGAGTGATGCTAACTTTGTCAACATTGGCTATTTTATTGGTCAGTGTAGCAACGATCCACCACGTCAGCGAGCAGTCTAGTAACAAATCCTTATCAGTTGCCAATCTTGCAGCTTTTGAAGCAGTGGAAGCAACAAACCCCGGAGACTGCTATACCTGCTATTCTGTATGGGACGGCTGTTGGTTTTTCGGTTGCACCAACGTCACTACCTGCGGCGGTATTTGCCCTGGGGAGAGTGTAGATGAGTGGAGTAAGGAAGGAAGGTGTGGATGTACTCAGTCATAAAAATGCTCAATTTTTGATTAAAAATATTTCAACTAAACCGTAATTCTATGAAAGTAAAAGCTTTTTCATTTTTAGCAGTTGCTTTTTTGGCAACAATGATCACTCTTAGTTTTCACATGCGGGCGAAAGCGGCCGTTGCGGAAGCAAATGTTTTTGCTTTTGAACAAGTTTCAGCTACTGATCCTGTTGACTGCCTTACTTGCTATTCCGTTACAAAAACGTGCCTGTTCTGGGGCTGCAGTGCAATTATCCAGTGTAGTCAGTTGTGCGACTTTACAGACTCTGATGAGTGGTCCGTAGAAGGAAAATGTGGGTGTCGAGGGGGAGTGGAGTAGTCTGGGAGAAAATTAAAGAGTACTCACGGTGCCGTGGGTACTTTTTTTGAGCATCGCATTATTGCTTTTTTAACTTGACGTTACTATTGTGCACTAGATCCATATTGTGGGAAGTAATGATAGAATCTCCTGCAGTTAGTTTGCTTTTGCGTTCGGCATTACCCGAGATACTATAGTGAGTGCTGTTAGCGTCCAGGATATGCACATAGGTCCAAATTGCTTTTCCTTGGGAATACTTAAAGATGATAGGATGGTCTTGACGGATTACAACAGCTGACTTGGGAACGGAAAATTGAGAGGTGGAAGTCTGCTTCAAAAGCACCTTTACATTCATTCCTTCCCAAAAGGCATTAGGTGATTGAATCTGCGCTTTAATTTTCACCAGGCCATATTCGTCCACCAACGGGTTAATTTCGGTGACAATTGCGGAAGATGATTGAGTTTCAGCGAATGTGGAAATGATGGCGCGATTGCCAATTTGAACATTTGGTATTTCTGTCTCTATTACCGTAAACTCGACTTCGAAGTCGGTCGGATCAATGATAAGGCAGAAGATTTCGTCAGAATTTACAAACTCATAGGGCCTTTTTATCAGGTTAGCGACTTTGCCTGAGAATGGCGCCCGTAGTGTAGTTTGCTCAAACTCCGCTCTTACTTTCTTAAGGTCTGCCTGTGCTTTGCTGTAGCCGGACCTTAGGTCAGCCGCATACTTTTGACTATCATTTATTTTGGACTGGTCTTTTGTTCCTCCGCTAATTGAAATTAAAATATCATCATACTCTAGCTTTGCAGCACGCAGTTGACGTTCTGTTTCTTCGATTTTCGCGCGTTGTTCTTCGTTATACAATTCTGCTATGACATCTCCCTTTCCTAAGAAATCGCCGTTTTTTGCTATCACTCTATTGATCCTCCCCGCGACGCCAAATTTTAACGCGCTCTTTTTTCTGGCATATACTTTGCCGTTACTCCGCAATTCCTTTTCAAAGGGTGATAGCGTGAGCTCGACAATAATTACTTCCGTAGTATCCTTAAACACGCCAAGGCTATTGGTCAGCGGAACTTCTGAATGTTCACTTGAGCCGCATGATAGAAACAAAAAAAAGCTAAAAAATAATAGTGATCCACAAATTTTGCTCATAGCAAATAAACTTTATAATAATCGCACTTATAGCATAAGCTTCATTACGAATGTAGCTGATTTTATATAAAACTGACAGCTATAATTTGAGCACTGTTAAAAATTTAATTATTTTCAATTTAATAACACGCATCATCAATATAAACCCTCAGTTATGAAAAAATATTTGTTCTTGTTTACTGCAATTTCTGCGTTCCTATTCTTACTTATCAGTGGTTGCGGTGGCAGTTCCGACGAAGAAATCTCAATTACATCCTTCCCAAAAACCTTGTCATTGAAAGGAGCCACTGTAAAAATTCCGGTTGATATATTAATGCCCTCAAGAGTTTTTGCCGTGAATGACAAGTTTGTGGTTTACGATCATAACTCAAAAAGCGCGCCGTTTAAAGTATTTTCAATACCAACCTTGGAGCATATATATACTTATGGAGTTAGGGGGCAGGGTCCGGGAGAGTTTGGATCCGTAAATACAAATTCGTTAAGAAGTTCATTGGAGGGTTTGGAGGTTCTGGATGGCCAAACCTTTAAACTATTTGAAGTAACCGATGATTCCCTTAAGCAGGTTTATACAGCGGCCTTTCCTCAAATTGGCGGACCTACTAATGGACTACAGCGTATGAACGATACTATTTTCTTCTTAGACAATATGCTGAATGAAAGCCAGACTTATGAGCATTTTATTTTTAATTTAAATCGAGAGAAGGTTGTTGGTGAATTTGGCGAGTTCCCTGATGATGGGTTGAAGTTTGACAAGCACTACGTTAAGTATCAAGTTTATAATAAAGCGGGGGTAGCACGACCAGATCGTTCTAGATTTGCTACATTTTACTATAACTTCAATCGGTTCAAGATATACGATAGTCAGGGAAAGCTGATTAAAAAGGTATCGCTTGATATGGGAAATAACACCGCCTTTGACCTAACTAAGAAGAGTAGCAATCCGATATACAATGCGGAGCCTGTTGCAACCGAAAAGTATATTTATGTATTAGGAGTTGACAGGTCCAAAAAGGAAGTAGAAGAAAGTGTCGAGACTTTCAGGCCTCACGTTAAGGTTTGGGACTGGGATGGCAATCCGATAGCTGATCTACAGCTCGATAAACCAATTATTACGTTTGCAGTTTCTGAAACTGATAAGGGCTTGTATGGGATGTCATTTTTGGAGTCTAACGAAATTTACAAATTTGATATCAGTGAACTGCTTAATACGGGTCCAATTCCGGCAACCAGCAGCATTTCTAGCTCAATTTACGATGCGCAGATTTTTGAGGGATGGAAAAACGCAGAGCCGGATAAAGCGATAGACGCCTGGATATCTTCACGCAGCGGTGCATTGATAATGAATAAGAATATTTATGTTTCAAACGACAAAGACAGATGCGGATCGAGTATTTGGTTTACTGTTCGGAAAAGTTCTACTAATGACCTAAACTGGGCTAAGAATTATCTCGAAAACTACAGTATGAAGGGGGCTGACATGATTGACTACAACACGTTTTACGACACAATTTTAAATAGGCCGACAAGGGTTTTTAGGTATAAGTTTGAGGCTACAGAGCCTTCGGGGAAGAAATATTTTTCGAAAGGGGCAGAGTGGTTGTGGATAGAGAATAATGAAGTATTAGAGGTCAAGTTTTTTTCATGTGAAAATTACGAGAGACTCTACCAAGAGGTCGAAAAAATTGTCGCATCTGTTAAATTAAAAAATACACTTTAATGACTGCCTATTCAAAATGCTCAATTAATGGCGCCTTAGCTCTAATTGTCGCAGCATGTATTTTTTGGGGATGTAAAGAAAGGGAGAAAACTGTCCGCTCTACAATTGAGGACAAGATTGGCCAACAAATCAACTTTGTTGATACGCTGAAAGCTTACAGCCTGTCCGGGGGATGGAAAACACCAGTTATAACGCAACGATACAAAATTGTGACATTTATTGACGGGACTTGCAGCAGTTGCGTTGAAGATCTTAAAGAGTGGAAAAACTTGATAGCTGAGCTTAAATCACAAAAAGTAGATGTTCTTATTTACATTCATGTGTTCACGCCTGATCTTATAATTAGCGTGCTAAAAGACATAGATTTTCGGTCAGATGTGATTGTGGATTATAGAAATACATTTTTTTATGAAAACGAGCTGGATGATGACAAGGCATTTCAGACATTTCTAGTTGATGATGATGAGATTCTTTATGTCGGAAACCCAATAAAAAAACTCGCAATTAAAAAGCTGTTCCTAAAGACTATAAACGGCGATTAGATTTTTTGGAACTTCAAATATAAATAGTCTCTTTTTTGAAATCAGCCTGGGACAAGATAATCTTCCGTCCGATTGGAGTGTCTACCACATTGGCGGGAATCGTAGTCATCGGAATATTGGCGCTTGTCAATATTCCGGTTTCGCTTATGCCTAAGGTCGACATTCCTACGCTCACTGTTCAGTTGAAGCAGCCTAATGCATCGGCTCGCCAATTGGATGACAATTTTGTCAAACCCCTGCATCGACAATTTCTCGAATTAACCCATCTCGCTGACATCCAGTGCGAAACTCGATCCGAAATCAGTACAATCAAGGTACAGTTCGAATATGGCACGAACATGGAGTACGCGCTGTTCGAAGTTAATGAGAAGATAGACCTGGCAATGGCGCAACTTTCTCGGGAGTATGCGCGACCAACAGTCATTGCTTCGAACCCATCTGATATCCCGGTTTTCTACATTAACATTGCGCTGAAAGACTCCCTGCTTGACAAAACTGGCCGATACGTCGAACTCAGCAGCTTAGTGCGGCAGTATATCAGAAAAAGGTTAGAGCAAATGCCAGAAATTGCATTCGTTGATATGAATGGTTTGGCAGATGGTGAAATAGTAATTGTTCCGAATATTGCCAAGTTAGACGCGCTTAATATTTCAATAGAAGATTTCGAAGCCATAATTCGATCGAGCAATGCGGATTTCGGAAGTATGATTGTGCAAGACGGAGAGTACCAGTACAACGTAAATTTCAATGCAATTTTAAAAGACAAGTCAAGCATAGAAGAACTTTACTTTAAAAAAGATAGCCGCCTTCTGCAAATAAAAGATATTGCCTCTGTTCAAGAGAGACTTCGCGAGTCCACTGGTTTTGTGCTGTCCGAGGGTCGTCGCTCGATAAGCCTTGCCGTCATTCGTCAAGAAGATGCGCAAATTCATAAAATGGAGGCAAGCCTCCATGCCATGGTAGAAAATTTTAGGCGTGATTATCCCGATGTTTATTTTAAAATCAGCCGCGATCAAACAGAGCTTTTAAAACTCTCCATTTCAAATCTTAATCAAGATCTGCTTTGGGGAACAGTCATCGCGATCGCGGTAATGGCCTTCTTTCTTAAAGATTTTATTTCTCCAACACTTATTTCGCTGACAATACCAATATCAATCATTTTATGCGTAATCTCATTCTATGTATTGGACATCTCTATCAACATAATTTCTCTTTCCGGCTTAGTGCTTGGGATAGGAATGATGATTGATAATTCTATCATTGTAATTGATAATATTGTGCAACATCGTGAAAGAGGTATTGGTTTAAATGAGGCTTGCTCGATAGGGGCTCAGGAAGTTTTCCTTCCTATGCTCAGTTCATCTTTAACGACATGCGCGGTTTTTATTCCGCTCATCTATATCAGTGGGATAAGCGGAGCATTGTTTTATGATGAAGCATTGGCCGTGTCTATCGGAGCAGTTATCTCATTGCTCGTTTCGGTGACTATCGTTCCTGTATATTACAGCGTTTTTCAAGGCATAAGAATGAAGTTAGTTTTGAAAAAAAATCGATTTGTAGAAAAACCCAAGCACAGCCATCTTGCCCTTTATGAAAAAAGTTTTGCCTATTTGTTCCGACATCAACGCCTGTTATTTAGTATTGTTCTCGCGGTGTGTCTATTAGGCGTGTCGGTTTATACTTTTTTACCGAAATCCAAATTGCCAGAATTGACACGTGACGAATTTGTGTTAAATATTGATTGGAATGAGCCCATTAGTGTAGACAAAAATTATGAAAGAGTTGTAGCTCTTTTAGATACGCTTGACAAAGATGTTGTTCAAACATATTCCGCCTATGTTGGACAGCAGCAATTCCTGTTGGATTTAAGTCGCCAAGGTACTTCCGAAGTTTCAATTTACTTTAAATTGAACGATCCTAAGCGACTAGCTTCTTTTCAGAAAATTTTAAGCAAACGAATCAGGCAATTGCATACTGATGCGATCGTCAGCCTAACTGAAGCAAGCAACATATTTAATACTATATTCCCCGATTTAGAGCCCCCGCTTGTCATTAAAGTTCGCCCAAGCACGGCTATGGAAGAGCAAACCGCAGCCGCGCAAACCGCTCAGTTAATAGCTGAATTAAAAAAGTCATTAACCGGCATTGATGTTAGCCCGGTGGCATGGAGAAATAATTTACTATTGCAGCCTGATTTGCAAAAACTCATATTGTATGAGGTGTCCTATGATGGTTTTTATTCAGTTTTAAAGAAAGCACTTACGGATAATTCAATAACTGTAATAGAAAGGGGACAGGAAATTTTGCCTGTTGTCCGCGGCAACACCAGCACGCCAACTATTCAGCAAGTTTTGCGGTCTGCGTCAATAGAGAACTCTAATGGAAAGCTATTTCCACTTGATTTTTTTGTTTCGGAGGTTAACGGTCGGGAACTTAAAACGGTTTATCAGGACAAAGCCGGTGAATTTTATCCGGTGCCCATTATTGCTGCTCCAGGTTCAATAGAGTCCGTGATTGATGATGTACAGAGCGTTGACGATAGAAACGATCAACTTTACTTTGATTACTCTGGCAGCTATTTCTCGAATCAAAGGCTTATTCAGGAACTGTCTCTTGTACTAATAATTTCAACGTGTTTATTATATTTAATATTGGCGGCCCAATTTGAGTCGCTTGTTTTACCGCTGATCATCCTGCTTGAAATTCCAATTGCCATTTCGGGAGCTTTCATCTTACTGCTCATGTTTGGAACCGGAATAAACGTCATGTCGTTGATTGGAATTGTTATCATGGGCGGAATAATTATTAATGATTCAATACTGAAGATTGACGCTATCCGCCAATTGCAAGCGCAAGGATGTTCACTAATGCGTTCTATTTTCTTGGGTTCTCACCGAAGATTTAAGTCAATTTTAATGACAAGTCTCACGACAACGTTAGCGATGGTTCCGCTTTTATTTACGCCTGGCATGGGGGCCGAGCTGCAAAAGCCGCTTGCCATTGCGCTTGGCGGGGGAATGGCAATTGGGACCTTGGTGAGTTTGTACTTTATTCCAATCTGTTACTATCATTTTCAAAGAAAGAGATGATAAGGCCCGGTATTCTTTCCGTTTTTTTGATCCTTGCAATTGGTGCATGGCTTGCGTGGACATTTTGGCTTGGCTTGGGTGTAATGACTATTGGATTTTTTTTTCAAATCTACAGGAGCAATTTGCTTTGGATGCAGAAAATTCGCAGTTCAGTTTTGCTGAATCTTACATTGATTGTTGTAGCGGTTATAATCGCCTGGGTTGCATGCCGAATATTCATCTTCGACGTGTTCGAGGTTTCTTCGTCTTCGATGGCGGATACTATTTTAATAGGTGATAAAATATTTGTATCTAAACTAGCGTACGGACCTCAAATGCCAAATAGCCTGGGTGAAGTGCCTTTACTCAAATTATTTGCGCGAAATGACCGAGATTTCAATGTAGAGAACGCAAGACTTAAGGGTATAGGCAAAATTTTAAGGAACGATATAGTTGTGTTCAGACAGCAATCCGCTGTTGTTAAGAGATGCGTCGCCCTTCCCGGCGATACAATTCGATATGATGATGTCTTATTTGTGAACGGAGAAGCGGTAAATATTCCGCAGGAAAAGAATCTTTACCGTATATGGTTTAACTGTAAGAGCTGTTTTATTGAAACATATAAAGATACTTACGGTCAGGTGGACACCCTAATGCCTATATTAAACCGGGATATACTGCGTTTCCGCAATTCTAAATTTATTGATTCCATTTCAGTTCAAAATGAACCTGTTAAATATCCTAACCATCTCTTGGGGTGGGGCAGAAGAATCAAGCAAAATTTTGTTGTGCCGTTTCAGGGCTTTACTATTGAAATAAATGAAGAAAATTATATTCTGTACCGCGCGGTAATTAATAACTATGAAGGTGTACCGCTGAAAAAGTTTGATGAAAAATTTCTTGTTCTTGACCGTCCGATGCTTACCTACACTTTTAGGCACAACTATTATTTTATGCTTGGCGATAATCGAAATAACTCGCGCGATTCACGTACTTGGGGTTTTATTCCTGACTTTCGCATAGTAGGCCGTGTCGAGTGCATACTTTACTCTAGCGGCGAAAAAGGCCTAAGGCCAGGCAGGTTTCTGCTTGGGATAAAGTAGATTCTTACCACATGCTCATGAGGCTAGGACAATTTCGAATTTTCTTGATTTTCATTACGCTAGGTGTGGTGGGATTGTTTGTTATCCAATTCCAGAACTTCACTCTTCGGCATAGTCGGCCGCGACTAGCGCTGAATATTGCTTTTTCCTGGCCAGGAAAACCCGCCAGCATTATCGAAGATCAAGTGACCTTGAAGCTCGAAGGGCTATTCAGCGCAATAGCCGGTGTTTCAAGTATTCGGTCAATTTCTCATCATGGACGCGGAGTAATTGAGATTGAATTCAAGAATGCGGGTGAGTTAGATGAGAAGCGATTTGAGGTTATAAGTATTATTCGCAGAATTAACTCCTCGTTGCCTCAAGGAGTCACATATCCTACAGTGTCGACTAACTTAGGGCACACGGCAGATAATCTGATTTATAAATTCTCTATTTACTCTCTTGATGAATCTCAGGCAGTTAATGACTATATCGACAAAGTTATTGTGCCCCAGGTCAACAAGATCGACGGCGTTGGCAAAGTACAGGTAGCCACTGGCGATGTTTTCGAATGGCGAATTGCAATCAACCCGGAGAAAATGCAAGTTTTTAAAATTAAGCCGGGAACTATTTACGAATTAGTTAAAAAGGTGACTTCGTTTTCATTCTTTGGGCATGGACTATCTGAGCCTGGGGGTACATCGTTAAACATGATTTTTACAACATATGCGAGTGAAATACGGGAGCTTAGACAATTGCCTGTCGCATTAACGGCCGGGCGGATAATAAGGCTTGACGATATCGCTGACGTTGCGCTGGTTAAGCAAATGCCGTTTTCATATTCAAGGATAAATGGATTTAATGCCATAAACATCCAAATTTTTGGGGACCAGGGGATCAACGTATTGAGAACCACTCGTAGTCTTGATGCGTTGATTATGTCATTGTCAAATGACCTTCCGGATAAGTTTAGAATTCAAACAACCGTCAACTCATCTGAAGATTTGATCAGCATGATCGATAGGGTGATCATAAATAGCGTCTATTTTACGATTTTTTTATTTGCGCTCGCGCTTCTAGTCTTCAGAAATTTCAATGCTGTCGGCATTATTGCAATATGTCTAATTATTGACGGATTGTTTTTTTCGGTGACCTATCATCTGATCGGAATTCAAATCAGCATCGATTCTTTGATTTGTATTCTAGTGTCACTTGCATTCGTTATGGGGGCACAGTGTATGTTGTTGCATCGGTGGATAGTCGGAGATTTTAAACTTGCCATTTACTCCGTCTTCAGGGTTTCTATTCTGATGATACTCTGTTTGTGTCTTTTGCTTTTCCTGCCAGCGGTTCAGTTTAGTCCAACATATGATCTTATACTATTTTTCAGCCTAAATATTGCGGTATCATTTTTAATATCCTGGTTATTCCTGCCTGTTATTGCGTCTTACATGCTCAGAAGCTCAGCCAAAATTTTTGGCAAATATATTCCAGAGCCTATCAAACCAATCAAAATATATAGATCGGCAATTTCTTTTGTTAAACGCTATCGAATAGCCTGTTTTTCTGTTGTCATTTTGGTGATCGGATTTCCATACGACTTAATTTTTGAGACTGGTGCCACGCCGTATGCTTTTCTCCCAATCAACATGCAGAAAAAGATAAAAAGATGCACTGGGGGTTTAGTAACACTTTTCACTGAAAATGTTTTTCATAGAGAAACTTCTCAAGATGTTTCAAAAACTGCCCTAGTTGTTTCCTGTATAATGTCCCAGGAGAACACAGCTCAGCAGCTTAATAGTACTATCAAAAAAATTGAGAAATTTATTTCAGAGTTTGACGAAGTAGACTACTATCAAACAGCTATTTCAGGGCCCGCTTTTTCGGAAATTAAGATCTATTTCAAAGATGAGTATGAGTTCACCGCCTTTCCGCAACTCTTGAAAAGTGAAATTGAAACAGCGACAACACAACTGGGCGGAGCGGCATGGATTGTTTATGGAGTTGGTGAAGGATTCTCAAATAGCTCGGTAATGGCAAGCTCAGAGAATATTGTCCTGGAAGGATTTAATCGCACTGTCCTGCATCAGAAAGCCGAAGAATTGGCTGGCATTTTGGATGACAATAAGCGTGTTACTGACTTGGCAATTTTAGATGGAGAAGATCGCTATGTGACGACAGAGTATGAGTATGTGCTAAGATTTGATCCATATTATTTGGCAGAGCATGATTTCACATTAGCGGATGTGTATGAAGGTTTAAAGAACCACAATTACGACCAAGCGATCGAGCCCGTATTTTTGAATGGATCATCAACGCAGGTTCGGATCACAACTAATGCTACAAACCCATTTTCGCTGTGGGACTTAGGTAATCATACCATTGAAAAAGATGGCAGAACAATTAAGTTATCCAAGCTTGCGTCACTCACCAAAGTAAAAACCGGCGATAAAATTGTGCGAAACAATCAGCAGTATGCTGTGTCTGTGTCGTATAACTTTCTGGGCCCGCCTTTTATGCAAAAAAAATATAACAAGGAGGTCGTTGAAAGGTTTAATAAGACTTTACCATTAGGTTACCAAGTGAAAGAAAAGAATGCCGCCGGACAATGGGACAAGGAAAGTTCTGATCAGTATTATTTTATGCTGTATTTGTCTGTCTTGATTTTTCTACTCATTTGCATTTATTATGAATCTCTCGATTTGGGGTTGAAATTTGTAATACTGATTCCTGGAGTTTTTATTGGAGTTTTGTTATCGCTTTATATAAGCGACGTTACGTTCGATGCGGGGGGGGTTGCTGCTTTTTATACTGTTGAAATTATTGCAATCGGCAGCGTGATTTACTTTATAGATACTTTCTATTATGGGTCGGAGACTAGGGAGGCTAGACAACAACAAATAACAAGTGCACTATTGTCCATTTTTATTTTTTTAATGCCGTTGTTGGTCGTCTTTTCGATTTTGATGCCGTACAAGCAAGCTTATTGGCAAAGTTTTGCCATTGGATGCGTGGGAGGTCTGTCGGCTACCACGCTTTTCGTTCCCATTTTTTTGCCGGTTATCGTAAAAAGAGTGACGCTGATTATGAACGAGGCGCTTTGAAAACTACGTGAAATTATAGTTTTATCATAGTTACTATAAAAATTATGCGCACTCAGGAGCCAACATGCACTGAACCGTTTCCTGATGTAAAGTCCGCCTGTAGTTTTACGGTATTCCCCTAATCATTATTGATATGCTTAGACGAGAAATAATTTTGGCGCTGCGTGATTTTCGAAAGAATACAATGTACTGGAGTGTAAGTGTCTTCAGCATCGCTCTAGCAGTTGCATCGGTGCTAGTGATAACACATTATGTCACTGTCGAAAAATCATACGATAAGTTTAATGATAATTCAGAGAATATTTTTCGAGTTGTCTCAGAATATAAGGACGGAGATCAGCTTCACAAGAAAGCAATGGCTCCTGGCGCTCTTGGCTTCTATTTAAAGGAAAATTCCACCATAATTGATAATTTCTGTGCTTTTTCAGGAAAATACGGACCTGAGAAAATAGCAGTTGATACTACCGGTTTTTTTATACCACATATATTTATTCAACCAGTGGTATTTCCAAGGTTTTTACCTTCAAATTTATTGACGGTTCTGAGGATGGATTTGAGGTTGCACAGACCGCTCTCATCAGCGAAACCAATGCCAAGAACTGGTTTGGTGATGCGAGAAAGGCTGTCGGCCAAGTAATAAAGATGCAGCAGGCGGATGTAACCGTAGTTGGCGTTTTTAAAGATTTTCCGCAGACAAGCCACTTCAATCCGAAGTTCATTGTCAAAATTCCTGAGAGATGGCAGGTTCACACTAAATGGGACTGGCCTGCCTATTATACGTACGTCAAGATAATTACTTCTTGCGCCAGCTGTTCAAGAATTCTGCTGAGTATTCCGGCAATGGCTCCCCGATATTTCTGTCATCATGTTTCAAAAACAATATGTTGCAGATTACAATCGCGGATTGTGGACTGGGTTTCCTACCCCATATCAGTTCGGAGCAGCATGATATATGGACCGAAGAAGAGGCCATTAGATGGGCGATGATGCGACGAAAGAAAAACAGTTGCCACGCCAAACAATGGCCCAGTTTAACCGCACTTGGACATTACTGTAAAGGAAACGGAGGTTATCTGAAAATCGTATCACAGACCGCTTCTGTTGATTTTTACCCGCTGAATAAATATCGTTCCGCCAGGCTTTCAGCGCCTTTTCCGGGGATCGTTATTAATTTTGCGGTAAAAATCCGCCGACATAACTTTAAAAGCCAGCTGTCAGTAGCTGCTTAGGGGTGACGATCCCAGAGTTGCGATCAACAGTACGCTTCAGCTATTTCGGCAAACGTATTTCGTAAAGGCCGGTGCCGGTGAGTCCCGAAAGCCTGAACCCGTATTTTATGAATTCGGATTTCAGCGACTCCTCAAGATTGTTCGCGAGTCTCCTGTCGAGAACCAAGAACCCGTCACGCCATCTAAACGACACCAGCCATATCATGGTGCGAAGCATGTAGGAGGTATCCTTGCTCGAGTTGTTGACGTAAGCAATCAGCTTCGCAGTTTTGATTCTTGAACTGGAACGGCCGGATTTAACAATTGCCAGGAAGGTGCCCTCGTAGTTAGTAATTACTAATCGCCGGTTCCTGCCGAACCGAGCGGGTGATTCGGATTTTCTAAAATTGACAAAGTCAGGCAAGAGAGAGGTGACCGAAGGATGGCTGTCCGGAACCTCGACAAGATGGCCCTGCATGACGCCGAGATACTTCCTCCCACTATTCGCGTCCCGCATTACATAGAGCTGTTCCATGAACTCTAATGTGACAGGGAGCACTTAGTAAACTTTGGCTCTATCCCCGCCTCGAACAGTCGGTCGCCGGCATTGGTCGTCAGTTATTCAATAGAGGTTTTGGGCCAGGCATCAATTTCCCATTCACAAAACTTTGAACGTTCAAATGTCAATTGATCTTTCCGCCTGTCTGGTGAATTTGAGAATATGGCGAAAGCCAATAACTCCGCCCATTAGCCACCAATTTTTAACGTTATCTGAGGCGGATTTTTTAAGTAGGATCCGATGTGGGAGCCGAATTTTCATCGTTTTCAGCAGCAACAGGACGTTTTTTCAAAAAAAGCTAATCTCCGCCCACGTCCCGCCCTTTTACCGCATTTCCGCCTTAATAAACACAAAAACGCTCAAATTTTTTCTGTAAAAATGAGAGGTATGACGGACCTTAAAATGGCGGAATCAATTCAAAATCGAAGATTCTCACCCAAACTTGTCCCACAAATAATGAGAATGTCTCATTAACTGTGGCACAGTCTCATTATATCTGGTAAACGACAAGTGGGCTTTCAAAGCATTTTTTGCCCGGAAATGTTAAAAAGTGGTTCAAAGTGGTTGGAAGTGGAGGAAAATTACCTATGTTTGCTAAAGAGGAGAAGACAACCACTACAGTCTATGACCTTTTTTACCAGTGAATATGAAAGTAAGCTTGATGCCAAGGGCAGACTGGTTCTGCCTGCGCGGATCAAAGCGCAGCTGCCTGAAGGGGACGCTGAGCTTGTGATCAGGCGCGGTTTCGAGCCGTGCCTCATTATTTACCCCATGGTAGAGTTCAAAAAGGTGTTCTCAAAAATTTCAGGTCTTAACGAGTTCAACGAAGAGTACCGCGCACTCCAGCGGAACTTCCTCGCGGGCATTGCAACGGTCGAGCTGGATGGCAACGGCCGGTTTCTGATTCCGAAGAACATGCTCACCTATGCGCAAATCGAAAAAGATGCGCTGCTGGTGGGTATCGGTAATAAAGTTGAGGTCTGGAATCCTAGCGTGTACGAGAAGCACAGAATCCAGGACCAAAGTGAATTGTCAAAACTCGCAGCGAAATATTTGAATGAGTAGCGACCATGGGCAGCACCTATCACAAGCCCGTCATGCTCACCGAATGTATCGATGCCCTGAACATAAATCCGGAAGGGATCTATGTTGACGTAACCTTCGGAGGAGGTGGCCACAGTTTAGCGATTCTGGAACATATCAAAGGCGGACGATTGATAGCCTTCGACCAGGATGAAGACGCCAAGCGACAGGCCGAACAGATAACGAGTCGTTCTTTCACATTTTGCCAGGCAAACTTCATGTACATGAAAAAGTACCTGAAGCTGAACGGAGTAACACAGGTTAACGGCATTCTGGCCGACCTGGGAATCTCTTCGCACCAGATCGATTCACCGGAACGCGGCTTCTCAACCCGCTTCGATGGACCGCTTGATATGCGGATGGACCAATCCGCAGCAACCAATGCAGCCGACATACTCAATAATTACAGTGAGGCGGATTTGCACAAGCTGCTGGGGATGTATGGGGAAATCAAAAACGCCCGTACCGCTGCTAAACTGATTGTGCAGCAGAGAGTTAACAAGCCGTTCAGCCGCACCGAAGATCTGAAACATGCTTTGCAAAGCATCGCTCCTAAAGGAAAGGAGTTCAAATATTTCGCCCAGGTGTTTCAAGCTCTGCGCATCGAGGTTAATACCGAGATGAAAGCGCTTGAAGATTTTTTGCACCAATGTGGCGAAGTAATGGCAACAGGCGGCCGACTGGTGGTGATGAGCTACCATTCGCTGGAAGACCGGATGGTGAAAAACTTTATCAATAAGGGTAAAGTGTTTGGCGAAGTGGAAAAGGATTTTTTTGGAAACGAGATTAAACCTTTTGAGGCAGTGAATCGAAAACCGATTGAAGCTTCGGAGGAAGAAATAAAAGAGAATAACAGAGCGCGCAGCGCAAAATTAAGAATAGCAGAAAAAGTAAATAGTAAAGATTAGTTAGTTAATCGTAAAGCAACTTCTAACTACTTCATACTAACTACTAAATACTACGGAGATGGCTGAGAACAAACTACGCATCGAACCACAAACAAGCAACGGAAGCAAATCCACCGGTGGCAATGGAACGAGTGTCTTCTCGGGTCTGGAAAAAAAGCTGAAGCTTGAGAACTATTTCGCGGAAGGCTTCCCGGTAAAGAATATTCCAAAGATCGCGTTTGTGATGTTTCTGTGCCTGTTCTACATCGGCAACACGCACTATGCCGAAAAAACGGTTCGTAAAATCAATCAGATTCAGGCGGAAGTGGAAGATTTGCGTGCCGATTACACAACCATGAAATCCGATATGATGTACGCCAGCAAGCAAAGTGAAGTAGCACGTAAGGTAAGCGAATTCGGACTGAAGGAAAGTCTTGAGCCCCCACACAAAATTGTAGTCGAGAAAGGTGAATATTAAGCGGTCGATATTACTCAGGGTAAGAGTTGCATTCATTTTTGTTTTGCTCTTCGCCATCGCGGTGGTGGTGAAAACGGGTCACATTCAGTTTGTTGAAGGAGAAAAGTGGGCAAAGCTTGGCGAGAAAGTAACGTTCACCAACATGACGGTGAAAGCAACCCGCGGAAACATTTACTCCGACAATGGAAGTTTACTGGCAACCTCGTTGCCTTTTTATAAAGTAGCCTTTGATGCCACGCTGCCGAAAGACAAAGTGTGGAAAGAAGGACTCGACTCATTAGCTTACCGTCTCTCACGATTTTTTGGCGACCGGTCAACACTTGACTATAAGCGCATGCTTCAGGACGCTCGCGGAGACGGTAAGCAATACATTGTACTAAGCCGTCAGAATATCGACTACCAGGATAAGAAGCTGATGAGCGAATGGCCAATCTTCCGCGAAGGCAGGCTCGGTGGCGGTGTTATTTTTGAAAAAGTTGACAAGCGTTATCGCCCGTTCTACCGGTTAAGCGATCGTACCATCGGCTACATGAACGAGGAGGGCAAAGGTGCCGGACTCGAATTCAGTTTTGATAAGCAACTGGGTGGTCAGGACGGATCGGCTTACTACCAGAAAATTGCCGGTGGTGTGTGGAAACCCATCTTCGATGCCAACAATGTGAAGGCGGTTGACGGGATGGATATCACCACCACACTGGATATCAACCTGCAGGACGTTGCCGAGACTGCGCTGCTGAAAGCCATGATGCAGCACAATGCCGATGACGGTCTGGTGATGGTGATGGAAGTAAAAACGGGCCACATCAAGGCAATCTCTAACCTGAGCAGTGATGGTAATGGTCACTTCCGTGAGAAATTCAATTATGCTACTGCCGGATTGTTCGAACCCGGCTCAACCTTCAAACTGGTTACGATGATTGCATTGCTGGAAGACAGCGAAGTGGACTTGTCGGACAGTGTTGATACCGGTAATGGTGAGTACACATTTTATAAGAATAAAGTACGCGATCACGAAGAGGGCGGTTTGGGAAAAATTACTGTCCGTCAGGCATTCGAGCACTCTTCGAATGTAGCGATGGCCAAGCTAGTCGACAAAAATTTCGGTCTTCGTCCACAGAAGTTTTTAGATCATGTTGATCATCTGAAACTCAACAAGCCGATCGGCATTCAAATCAGCGGTGAACCGATGCCGAAATTTAAACGGCCGGGTGAAAAAGGCTGGAGCGGTATCAGCTTGCCATGGATGGCCTACGGTTACGGGATTGAAAACACTCCGTTGCATACACTCGCACTCTACAACGCAGTTGCGAACGATGGAAAAATGATCAAACCGGTTTTTGTAACAAAGATCAGCAAAGCCGATCATGTCGAGCAGGAGTTCGAAACTGAAACCATGGTAAGCAGCATCTGTTCCGATAAAACATTGAAGAAACTTAAACTGATGCTGGAAGGTGTTGTTCAGGAAGGAACAGCAAAGAATATTAAAGATTCACATTACCGGATTGCCGGCAAGACAGGTACTGCCCAGATACTCGAGAACGGACGCTACACGAAGAAATACATTACCTCGTTTGTCGGGTATTTCCCGGCCGATAATCCGAAGTACACAGCCATCGTTTTGATTAAGAATCCACGCGGCTGGTATCAGTACGGTAGCAGTGTTGCAGCGCCTGCGCTCAAGGAGATTGCCGATAACATTTATGCACGTGATATCGAATTGCATGCTGCAATGGCAAAAGAACATCTTAATGAAGACGGAGCTTTTCCGGTGATTCGTGCGGGCAATCAGCAGGAGCTTACCATGCTTTGCAACGAACTCGGGGTTTCCAATCACACTCAAACTGAAGAAGAGTGGGTTCGCGCAGCAAAAAGCGGTAATGCCGTTAACTGGAAAAAAAATCTGATCGGTCAGAATCTCGTGCCGGATGTGAACGGCATGACATTCCGCGATGCAATCTATCTGCTCGAAAGCGCAGGTCTTAAAGTTTTTTACGAAGGCAAAGGCCGTGTAGCGAGCCAGTCACTTGCCCCCGGTACACGCATTTCAAAAGGAAGCAAAATTTTAATCAGGCTGAATGGCTGAGTTGAAAGACATACTTTATAAAGTTTCGATCACATCTTCATACGGTGATATGAATGTGGATGTGAAAGGAGTGTGCTTTGACTCGCGCCAGGTTAAACAAGGTTATGTATTTGTTGCAGTAAAAGGCACTCAGTCCGATGGACATCAGTTTATCGCGAAGGCAATTGAGCTTGGGGCGAGTGCCATTGTATGTGAAAAGTTACCCGATACCATACATGAAAAAATCAACTACGCCACAGTCAAAAATAGCGCACAAGCGCTGGGAGTTATTGCTGCTAATTTTTTTGGCAACCCGTCACAAAAATTAAAACTGGTTGGAGTAACCGGTACGAACGGCAAAACCACTGTGGCCACGTTGTTGTATAAACTTTTTGGTTCACTGGGCTATCGCACCGGCCTCATTTCTACGGTTGAGCATCGCATTGTAGACCAGGTTATTCCGTCAACGCACACAACACCCGATCCTATTCAACTGAACAGTCTCATGGCGAAGATGGTTGAGGCGGGATGCAGTCATGCATTCATGGAGGTAAGTTCGCATGCGGTGGATCAGGATAGGATTGCCGGGTTGAAGTTTGAAGGTGCGATTTTTACCAACATCACACACGATCACCTCGATTATCATAAGACATTCGAAAACTACATCAAAGCCAAAAAGAAGTTTTTTGATGACCTGAGTTCGGATGCATTTGCGCTGGTGAATGCCGATGACAAACGTGGCATGGTGATGCTTCAGAATACAAAAGCAAAAAAGCAATCGTTCGGGCTGAAGAAGATGGTAGACTTCAAAGGCAAGATCATCAGCAATACAATCGAAGGTCTTGAGCTGGAAGTAAATGGTAAGCCTGTTTGGTTCAAGCTGATTGGCGATTTCAATGCATACAACCTGCTTGCTGTATACGGAGCCGCTGTTCTGCTAGGCGAAGATGCTGAGCAGGTATTGACAACGCTTTCTTCAATTAAAGGAGCGGTTGGAAGGTTCGAATTGATCCTTCCGGGATCGAAGATTACCGTCATTGTCGATTACGCACATACTCCCGATGCGTTGAAAAATGTATTGGACACTATCGCACAACTAAGAACCGGCAACGAGCAGGTTATTTCGATTGTGGGATGTGGAGGCAATCGCGATAAAACAAAACGTCCTTTGATGGCAAGCATCGCATGTCGCTACAGCGATAAAGTTGTGCTTACATCCGATAATCCACGCGATGAAGAACCAATGGCCATCATTAAAGACATGCAGGCCGGTATCGGGCCGAGTGATGCAAGGAAGACGTTAGTGATTGCCGATCGTGAAGAGGCCATTAAAACCGCGTGCATGATGGCGAAAGAAAGAGACATCGTGCTGGTAGCCGGCAAGGGCCATGAAACGTACCAGGAGATTAAAGGAGTGAAATATCCCTTTGACGATAGAGAAGTAGTTGAACGAATGCTCAAATTATTTGCTAACTGATGCTTTACTACCTATTCGATTATTTAGATAAGCAATTCGACTTCTTCGGAGCAGGAGTGTTTAAATACATTTCCTTCCGCGCAGGCATGGCGGCTGCTATCTCATTGTTGATTACGATCATCTTCGGTAAGACGCTTATCAATTTCCTGAAAAAGAAGCAGGTAGGCGAGGAGATCCGCGAACTGGGGCTTGAAGGTCAGTCGGCAAAAAAGGGAACACCCACGATGGGTGGTCTTATCATCATTGCCGCCATACTCATCCCAACCTTACTGTTAGCGAAACTGGATAACGTGTACGTGATTTTATTGGTCACTGCCACGGTGTGGATGGGTTTGATCGGCTTCCTGGATGACTATATCAAAGTATTCAAGAAAGATAAAAAAGGGCTTGCCGGTAAGTTTAAGATCGTAGGTCAGGTTGGCCTCGGATTGATTGTCGGTTTCTCACTTTATTTCAGTGACAGCGTTGTCGTGCGTAAAGTTGATCCAACAGTACAGGCAATTGCTGCTGACGGAACACCGGTGAGAAACTTTGAAGACATCAAATCAACCAAAACAACTGTTCCCTTTTTTAAGAACAATGAATTAGACTACAAAAAAATCCTTCCATTCCTCGGTGAAGACTACACATGGGTTATTTATGTGCTTGTGGTGATTTTCATCATTACTGCGGTGTCGAATGGTGCTAACATGACAGACGGCATTGATGGACTCGCTGCGGGTTCTGCGGGTATCATCGCCATCACCATCGGTATTTTTGCATATCTCTCCGGCCGTGTTGACTTCTCGAGCTATCTCAACATTATGTACATACCTAATTTGAGCGAGTTGGTAATTTTTTGCACGGCCTTCGTTGGTGCCTGCCTCGGCTTTTTATGGTATAACGCATATCCCGCGCAGGTGTTTATGGGCGATACCGGCAGCTTAACGCTCGGGGGTGTGATTGCGGTGTTGGCATTGGCAGTTCGGAAGGAACTTTTGATTCCTGTTATCTGCGGAATCTTTTTAATCGAAAACTTATCTGTCCTTTTGCAGGTAGCCTACTTCAAGTATACCAAGAAGAAATACGGTGAAGGCCGGAGGATTTTCCTGATGTCGCCTTTGCACCACCATTATCAAAAGAAAGGAATTCACGAATCTAAAATCGTAACGCGATTCTGGATTATTGGAATTCTGTTAGCCATTCTTTCACTCGCAACACTTAAACTGCAGTAATTACGATTTGAAGATTTACGAAGTACGATTTATAAATGACTAAAGAAGAACTGATATCAAGAAACAAAAAATTCGCTCTGGGCGTGTTAAATGTTCTTGGTGCATTGCCGAGTAATAGGATTTATGATGCTTTAGTCAGACAGTTGGTTAGAAGCTCAACCTCTGTTGGTGCAAACTACAGAGCAGCTTGTCGGGCAAAGTCTACAGCGGACTTTGTTAATAAACTGAAGATTGTGGAGGAAGAGGTAGATGAAAGTTCTTATTTCCTTGACTTGTTACAGGAAATTGATAATGGTAAAAATAAAGAACCTCTTAAAGTTTTGTTGAAAGAGTCGGAAGAGTTGACGGCGATTTATGTTGCATCGCTTAAGACGATAAGAGCGAAAATTAAGAAGAAGAAAATGTAAAAAATTGTAAGTCGTAAATCGGAAATCATAAATCCAAAGTACGATCCAAAAATTGATAAATGTCGAAGAGAGTTGTCATATTAGGAGGAGGTGAAAGCGGAACGGGCGCAGCATTGCTCGCGAAAGTAAAAGGCTTTGACGTGTTTGTATCCGATCAGGGGTCGATCAAAGACAAGTATCGCGATGACCTCGTTCGCAACAAGATTGAATTCGAAGAGCTTAAGCATACGGAAGAAAAGATTCTCAACGCAGACCTGGTCATTAAAAGCCCGGGCATTCCGGAAAAGGCTGAAGTTATTAAAAAGCTGAAAGCAAAGGGTGTTGAAATTATCGATGAGATTGAATTTGGTTTCCGGTACATCAACGGAAAAGTAATTGCGATCACCGGTACGAACGGAAAAACTACGACCACGCTGCTAACTTACCATTTAATGAAGTCGGCTGGTTTCAGCGTTTCCCTTGCGGGCAATGTGGGTGAAAGCCTGGCGAGAAAAGTTGCCAATGGCGATGCCGACTGGTATGTTCTGGAGGTCAGCAGTTTCCAGCTGGACGGTACAAAAACATTTAAACCTGAGATCGGTGTGTTGTTGAACATCACTCCTGATCACCTCGATCGCTACGAATACAAGCTGCAAAATTACGTCAACTCGAAGTTTCAGCTCATTCAGAAAATGGATGTAAGCTCGAAGTTCATTTACTATGCCGATGATCAAATCATCGCAAAAGAAATTGATGCTAAAAACACAACCGCCACAAAAATTCCGGTATCCCTAAAGAAGACAGGTGCACCCGTGTTTTACGATGGATCAGTGATGCAGTTTAACCTTTCAGAGAAGTTCAGTATCGCGCAGTCGGACACAACTTTAAAAGGTCCGCATAACCTGATCAACACGATGGCAGCTGTTTCGGCTGTATATCTGGCGGGTGCAAAACTCGAAAGCATCCGTGAAGGATTGAAAACATTTACGAATGCTCCGCACAGGCTTGAACCAGTTGGCACCGTGAACGGAGTGGAGTTTATCAACGACTCGAAGGCTACCAATGTGGATTCGGTTGTTTATGCACTCGGCAGCTACAAGCAACCGCTGGTGTGGATCGCGGGCGGTATCGACAAAGGCAATGATTATAACCTGATTAAAGATCAGGTACAGGAAAAAGTGAAGGCACTCATTTGTTTGGGAACCGACAACAACAAGCTTAAGGATTTCTTTGGTGGAATTGTTCCCGTTATCCGGGAAACGCAAAGTGTGGAGGAGTTGGTGCAGATCGCGTTACAGGAGGCGCAGAAAGGTGATGTTGTGTTATTGTCACCTGCATGCGCAAGTTTCGATCTCTTTAAGAATTATGAAGACAGGGGAGATCAGTTCAGGAAGGCAGTGGCTAAGTTGAAGTTAGAACATAGCATTTAGAAGTTAGAATGGAAAGCAAGAGACAAGCAGCAAAATCTTTTCGCGACCTGATCGTGTGGCAGAAAGCGCATGAGCTTGTTCTTGATGTTTATCAGGCAACACAATCCTTTCCTAAAGATGAAATGTACGCTTTGACTTCTCAGATCAGGAGATCGACAATGTCGGTAGCAGCAAACATCGCTGAGGGATTTAAAAAGACAAGCTCGCGTGATAAAATTAGAATTTACAATATCGCGCAGGGTTCGTTGTCTGAAACGGAGTATTTCCTGTTGTTATCACAGGATCTTAAGTATGGAGATATGAAGGAGTTGTTGGGCAAGGCGGATGAAGTAGGACGAATCTTAGGGGCATACATTAAAGCGATTAAATCATGATTCTAACTTCTGACTTCAACATTCTAAATTCTGTTTTATGAACAAAGTAAAGGAGTGGGCAGATAAAAATTTACAGGGCGATAAGGTAATCTGGGCTGCAGTATTTGGATTATCGATGATCAGTATTCTGGTGGTGTATAGCTCCATTGGAACGATGGCATATCGCCAATCGAAAAGCACCGAGTGGATTTTGTTAAAGCATACGGGTCATATTCTCATCGGCTTGGCAGCCATGTGGATTGCACATCGGATCGATTACCGTTTTTATTCGCGGTTGTCGAAAATCGGTTTATGGCTCAGTATTCCGTTGCTGATTTACACCTTCACCAATGGTGTTTCGCTTAACGATGCATCACGCTGGATTGCCATTCCGCTTTTTGGATCGTTTCAGCCCTCTGACTTCGCCAGCCTGGTTTTGATCATCAATATCGCAAGCATGCTTGCCAAGCGTCAGCAAAATATTGACGATATAAAAGAATCACTCATTCCCATCCTGATGTGGTGCGGAATCATCTGCGGTCTGATCGCATTAACAAACTTGTCAACCGCTATTTTGTTGCTGGCTACCTGTTTCCTGATCATGTTTATCGGACGTGTTCCGGTGAAGTATCTCGCAATGCTGGTGCTTGTAGGTGTTCTGGCGGGAGCCATGGCCCTGCAGTTTGGCGTTCGGGGCGCTACCGCGAAAAGCCGTATCACGAACTTCATTGAAGGCAAAGAACTTCCTTTCCAGGCTAAACATGCGCGCATCGCGGTGGCTACGGGTGGCATCGCAGGCAAAGGCCCTGGTAACAGCGATCAGCGAAACATTCTTCCGCACCCGTATTCCGATTTTATTTATGCCATTGTAATTGAAGAGTATGGAATGATTGGTGGTGCAGTAGTACTTGGACTGTACCTGTTGCTCCTGCACCGCGGCATGAAAGCCGCCTACAACAGTGAACGCGCCTTCGCGGGATTGCTGTCGGCAGGATTGAGCTTCGATCTCGTCTGTCAGGCTATGGTAAACATGGGGGTTGTCGTTGGCCTCGGGCCGATCACTGGTCAGCCGTTGCCCTTCATCAGTATGGGAGGAACGTCTATGATTTTCACCGGACTATCAGTCGGCATCATTTTAAGTGTGAGTCGTGGCGAACGCGATGAAGTGTTCGATCAAAAGACAAAAGGTGAAGTGAAGGATAAGAAAGAAAATAAAAATGTTGAAGCAGTTGCTGCATAAATCTTGAATAAGCAACAACCATATCGATTAATCATCAGCGGAGGCGGCACCGGGGGACATATTTTTCCGGCTGTAGCAATCGCGAATGAATTCCGCGAACGCCATCCGGATGCGCAGATTCTGTTTGTAGGAGCGAAAGGTCGCATGGAAATGACAAGGGTGCCCGAAGCGGGTTATAGAATTATCGGCCTTTGGATCAGCGGGCTTCAGCGCACGCTAACCCTGTCGAACCTGCTGTTTCCGGTTAAGGTAATTGTGAGTTTCATCCGTGCAACATTTATCATGAAGCGGTTCAAACCACATGCGGTTATTGGAACCGGTGGGTATGCCAGCGGACCAATCATGCTTGCGGCCACGCGTTTTGGAATCGCTTCCGTGGCACAAGAGCAGAATTCGTTTGCCGGGATGGTCAACAAACAGGTGGGCGGAAAAGTGAGCAAAGTGTGTGTAGCCTACGAAGGCATGGAGAAATATTTTCCAAAGGACAAAATTGTGTTAACCGGAAACCCGGTTCGTAAGGACATCCTCGTGATTCATCCTAAACGTGAACGGGCGTTAACGCAGTTGGCTTTTGAAGCTAACCGGAAGACACTGTTGATCATTGGAGGTAGTCTCGGTGCGCGAACGATCAACGAAAGTATCCTCGCGGGTATCGACAAATTGATTGATGCTCAAATCCAGGTGATCTGGCAAACGGGCAAAGGTTATCATCAGAACGTGACAACCCAGTTAGCAGGAAAGGATCTGAAAAAAATCCGTGTGTTTGACTTTCTGAAGGAAATGGACCTGGCGTACGCGGCCGCAGATGTTGTGATCTCACGTTCGGGCGCATTGGCGGTGTCGGAGCTGTGCATTGCCGGCAAGCCGTGCATTCTGGTGCCTTCTCCAAACGTAGCGGAAGATCACCAAACAAGAAATGCCATGGCCTTGGTTGAGAAGAAGGCGGCATGTTTAGTGGCCGATAGGGATGCAAATGAAACGCTGGTAGACGAAGCAATGAAATTATTATTCGATGAGCAACGCGCCCGGGTGTTGAGTGAGAACATTGCAAAGCTGGCGAAGCCAAACGCAACGCGTGAAATCGTAAATGAAATTGAGAAGTTAATCGGAGCGAACAGGAACTAATGGATTTGAAGCAGTACCATAACATTTATTTTTTAGGAATCGGAGGGATTGGAATGAGTGCTATTGCCCGGTGGTTCATGCATAGCGGATTGAACGTTTCCGGTTATGACAAGACTTCAACTGTACTGACGCAGGAATTGGAACGCGAAGGAATGACCATCCACTACGATGACGACATTCGCAATATTCCGGGGGAGGTGATGGTTGGGAAAGATACTACCCTGGTGGTATACACACCGGCTATTCCAAAAGATCATAAAGAGCACGCGTACCTGAAAGAGCAAGGGTACGCGATCATGAAACGGTCAGAAGTGCTGGGGTTGATTACCAAGAGTTATAAAACAATCGGAGTTGCGGGCACACATGGCAAGACCACAACCAGTTCCATGGTGGCGCATATCCTGAAAACAGCAAAGAAAGACATGGTTGCCTTTCTGGGGGGAATCACAGCCAACTATGAATCAAACCTGGTGATGGAAGGCGCGGTGAATGCTGAAACAACGGTGGTGGTGGAAGCGGATGAATTTGACCGGTCGTTCCTTCGATTGTTCCCTGAAATTGCCGTGGTGACCAACGCGGATGCGGATCACTTAGATATTTATGGCGACCACGACAGCCTTGTAACATCGTTCCGCGATTACATTAAACAAATCAAGAAAGGTGGCGCACTGATTATTCATGAATCGATTGCCGACTTGCTGGCATCGGATGTTGATCATGTGAAAAAACATATTTACAGCATGAGTCGGGGGCAATTTTTTGCCGGCAACATTACAGCGCACAGTGGCTTTTTTGAATTTGACCTTTGTGGTTTTGGTCCTAAAAATGAGCGCGTAAGGCTTGGTATCCCCGGTTTTCACAACGTAGAAAATGCTATTGCGGCTTCTATCGCTGCGCATTTGTGCGGTGTTAAGATCAATGTGATCAAAGAAGCGCTTGGCTCATTTACAGGTGTGAAGCGCAGATTTGAATTTGTGCTGAAAGGCAAGAAGGTAATTTTCGTTGACGACTACGCGCATCATCCTACAGAGATCGAAGCATTTCTGCGTTCGATGAAGTCGATGTATCCGCAACGCAAGCTTACGGTGATCTTCCAGCCACACCTGTTTACCCGTACGCGTGATTTTGCGGCAGGATTCTCGAAAAGTTTGAGCATTGCCGATGAAGTTGTGCTGATGGATATCTATCCGGCACGTGAACTTCCGATCCCGGGCGTTACATCCGATATGCTGTTTACCGACATCACCAGCAAGGTGAAGATGCGTTGCGGCAAAGCGGATTTGATGGAAAAACTTGACGCGCTTGACATCGATGTGTTGGCCACCGTAGGCGCGGGCGACATCGATACGTTTGTACAGCCCATTAAAAATATGTTGAACAAGAAATACGAAGG
Source organism: Cyclobacteriaceae bacterium (assembly GCA_019694875.1). Lineage (GTDB taxonomy): Bacteria > Bacteroidota > Bacteroidia > Cytophagales > Cyclobacteriaceae > UBA2336. The sequence continues at coordinate 1,017,065 of JAIBBC010000003.1, read as the reverse complement.
ATAAGTGAAAATTAACTTCAACATAAAACGAGAGATCAAGATTACAGCACTGCTGGCAGTTGTTTTCTTGCTGATCGCGGTAAGCGAACGTAAGCAGGGAGCTATTGCAGTAAAGAATATTGTTATCAAAGTCGAGAATATCGAAGGCAATCAATTTATTGATGAGGGCGATGTTGCGGATCTGATGCAATTGGGTGAGGAAAACCTGAAGGGGGCAAGTCTGGAGTCGCTCAATATGAAAGAGCTCGAAAAACGCATTCGAATGAATCGTTTTGTAAAAGATGCACAGCTATACAGTGATCTGAAAGGCAATCTCGTGGTGAAGGCAAAACTTCGCAGGCCAATCGCACGCCTGATTCGCAATGACGGACCGGATGGCTACATCGCAGAAGACGGAACGGTGATGCCGGTGTCGGACAAGTTTACTACGCGTGTGGTGTTAATCAGCGGTTCATACATCCGCGGGCTGCTTTCGCTTGAAAATCTGAACAAGACAAAAGAAACCAAAAATCTGATGGCGATGCTGGAAATGATTCGTGAAGATGACTTTTGGCGTGCGCAGATTGCCCAACTCGACATCGACAGCAAAGGCCGCATCAATATTCTTCCACAGATCGGAGGACAGACGATTGAATTTGGTGTTCCTGATAACCTCGAAACCAAGTTTAAAAAGATGAAGATTTTTTATAAAGAGATTCTTCCGCAAAAAGGATGGAATACTTATAAACGGGTAAACCTCGAATACGAAGGACAAATCATTGCAGAATAACGAACAATAAATAGATCAACTAAAACGAAACAACCACTATTAAAAATACGATCATGGAAAACTCAAAAATCATAGTAGGACTCGATATCGGCACAACAAAAATCTGTGCGATTGTCGGTCGGAAAAATGAGTTCGGCAAGCTCGAGGTACTGGGCATGGGGAAGGCGGAAAGCGAGGGCGTTGTAAAAGGTGTTGTGTTCAACATCGATAAAACGGTTCAGGCTATCGAGAAAGCGATTAAGGATGCAAGCGATCAGTCGGGCATCGATATCGCAGTTGTGAATGTGGGCATCGCGGGTCAGCACATCCGCAGCTTCATTCAGCATGGTGGCATCACCCGTTCTTCAAAAGAAGACGAAATCACAATCGATGACGTGGAACGCCTCACTCAAGACATGTACCGCATGGTAGTGCCTCCGGGAAGCCAGATCATCCACGTGATGCCGCAAGATTACATGGTCGATTACGAAGAAGGAATTAAGGAACCCGTTGGTATGTCGGGCGTGCGGTTGGAAGCCGACTTCCACATCATCACCGCTCAAACCAACGCGATTAACAATATTAACAAGTGTGTTCGCAGGGGCAACCTCGAAACGGAGGAACTTATTCTCGAGCCGCTGGCGTCAAGCCTGGCAGTATTGAGCGATGAGGAAAAAGAAGCCGGTGTGTGTCTGATCGACATCGGTGGCGGCACAACCGACATCGCTATCTTCTACGATAACATCATTCGTCATACCGCTGTGATTCCGTTTGGCGGAAACATCATCACCAACGACATCAAGTCGGGATTGATGGTTCTTCCGCAGCAGGCTGAGCAGTTGAAGACACGCTTCGGTAAGGCTATTGCCGAAGAAGCATCTCCAAATGAGATCGTCTCAATCCCGGGCATCCGTAACCGCTCGGCAAAGGAAATCTCTGTGAAGAACCTGGCAAACATTATCCAGGCCCGCATGGAAGAAATCATTGAGATGGCACACGCTGAAATCATCAGCTCGGGATTCGAGAATCGTCTTGCAGGCGGTATCGTGATCACCGGTGGTGGTGCACAACTCGCGAACCTGAAGCAACTGGTGGAATACATGACAGGTATGGATACGCGCATCGGCTATCCGAATGAACACCTGGGCAAGAGTAAGATCGAAGCAGTGAAAAGTCCGATGTATGCTACAGCCGTAGGGCTGGTACTGGCTGGCTTCCGTTCACTCGATGAGCGTGAAGACCGCTACAAAGAAGCACGGGAAATGGTAAAAGTAAGTGTGAAACAACCCCGTAAGACTGTTTCATCCAAAAACTTCTTCAACGACATCCTCACGAAAACGAAGAGTTTGTTGATCGATGATTTGGATGGAAAGAATGAGTATTAAATCGGTATTAGGGATCAGGCATTAGTTTACTAATCCCTAATACCCGATACCTAACTAAAAGAAGCAACCACTAAAAATTAAAATTATGTTTGAAACCGGATCGTACAAATTTGATCTACCCAAGCACAACACGCTGGGCGCTCCGCGATCGATTATCAAGGTGATCGGTGTAGGCGGGGGAGGAAGCAACGCTGTAAACCACATGTTCCGTCAGGGAATAAAGGACGTTGAGTTTGTGGTGTGCAATACCGATTTACAGGCACTCAACGCAAGCCCTGTACCTACCAAATTGCAAATTGGTGTCGACCTCACCGAAGGTCTCGGGTGCGGTGCCAATCCTAAAGTAGGGAAAGGTGCAGCGATTGAAAGCAAAGAACAAATCCGAGAGTTCCTGGAAGGAACCAAGATGGTGTTCATCACAGCCGGAATGGGCGGTGGCACCGGAACCGGAGCAGCGCCCGTCATCGCGAAGATTGCGAAGAGCATGGGTATCCTTACGGTAGGCATTGTAACCGAACCGTTCCAGTTCGAAGGAAAGAAAAAATTAGAGCAGGCCAATTCGGGTATCGCAGCGCTTCGTCATAATTGCGATACAGTAATTGTAATCCTGAATGATAAGCTGCGTGAGATTTACGGCAATCTGCCAATCGGTGCTGCGTTCGCGCAAGCCGATAATGTGCTCACCACTGCCGCAAAGGGTATTGCCGAGATCATTACACTTGCCGGTTATGTGAATGTCGACTTTCAGGATGTTCGCACCGTCATGCGCAACGCAGGTCCTGCGGTGATGGGTACTGCAGAAACCAAAGGTGAAGGCCGCGCACGCAACGCAGCAAGCGGGGCATTGAGCTCTCCGTTGCTCGACAACTGCGACATCATGGGTGCAAAGAAGATTCTGTTGTCGATTGTATCGGGAGCAGAAGCTGAATTGTCGATGGACGAGCTTACCGAGATAACTGAATATATCCAGGAGCAGGCTGGCCAGGAAGCCGAAATGATTTTCGGTCATGGTGTGGATGCTGCGCTGGGTGATCGTTTGCGTGTAACAGTTATTGCAACCGGTTTCCAGACTGAAGAAACGTTGGCAGAGGAAACAAAAAAGCAGGAAGAAGAAGAGGATAAGAAGAAAGTGCATGACCTCGACCGCAGCCAAATCTGGATGTTCGAGCAGGAGAATATCAATCATTCAAACGAAATCCAGCTGAAGAAAACAGAGGAGCCTGTTAAGCCGATTAAGAAACGGGAAGAAGAAGATGAGAAACCGGTACAGCGTGAGTTTGTTTTCGATATGCCGGTGAGCAAGAATCCGGTTAAAGATACCGAAGACGATTTCAGCGATGAGAGCCTCTTTGGCAATCATGACGATGAATTCGAGCGCGAAACTGAGAAGTATGGAGATCAGATCATCAACGAAGAAGGGATGATGGAAATCCGTTCGGCAAAACAGCGTTTGCAGGAGCAGGCGAAAGAACGCAAGGAGAAGTTGAAGAATGCACGCAAGCAGGAGATGACAAAAGAAGAGTTCAACGAAAAGTGGGCATTGCCTGCTTATTTAAGACGCGGTGTGAAGATGGACAACGTTCCGCATTCATCAGAGCCGTTGATCTCAAAGTACAATCTCAATGACGATAACAGCTTGTTGGGTAACAACAAGTTCCTGCACGATAATGTTGACTAAACGTTAATGAAGACTTCAAAGGTATGGCATATTCAGCACGTCCGGTATTTTACTCCATTCGTAGTGGTTGTTGGTGGTAAATATTTTTTGCCGGTGCTGATGTGCCTGATTATTAGTTCAGGTTCCTAAAACCTGATTACTTTTTAACCTTTGAAAAGCCCTGGCGGACGGCCGGGGCTTTTGTTTTTATACTCACCCAATTCACAAACCGTGACGCTGAGCGCAGGGAAGTGTCTCCAAGTAAAGTATTTCGTTAAAAGATGTGAATGCGCCTCGTTTTCGCCCTTTTCAGACTTGGCATGTGCATTGTATTACATGACCTGACTTTAAATCCCAGTATTATGAAAAGGTCATTTTTATTTCTGACTGCGCTCATTGCGCTCGCTTCGTGTGATGTTTACGTGGTTGATACCGAAAGACCGTATCGTTCGCGTGACCGTATTATCGGAAGTCACTATAATGAAGAGTACAGCCAAACGTATCACGAATACTATGAGTATGATGTTTGGATTTCATCAGGCGTGCGTCCAAATGAAGTGTATATCGAAAATTTGTATACCGATGGGCTGTCTGTATACGCTACGGTGTCATACGATGCGATCACTATTCCTTTCCAGGTTATCGATGGATATGAAATTGAAGGCGCAGGCACGATTTATAACGATCAGATAACATTGAATTATTACGTTCGTGACCGCTATTCAAATACGATTAAGGATTTCTGTGAAGCTACACTTTGGAAGGATGGATATTATTCCGGCCGCAAAGCTGAGCGTCAGCGGGTTGTTTCCAGGTAAAGATTTCAGGTAGGTAGTTTAATTTTAGGTTTGCGCCTCGCAGTAATGCGGGGCGTTTTTTTAATAGCCGCTTCCCGCTGTGTTACGTTTGGGCTGCATCTTGAGGTAGGTCATCTTGTATGTAAACTCGGTTTTCCCGTTCACTTCCGTGCGGATACCTTCCAGCATGTCACGGTCTTTATCAAATGAAAACGTGTATGTGAAACTTTTTCCCTTCGGTTCGAAATGTTTGTAAATCATAATGTTTCGGTCGTTCATCGGTGCGAATTCACCACGTACGGGATAGGAAGACTGTTTTTCTTTGTCTAAGGAGATTTCAATATACTCCCGGCCGGACGTGTGGTCGCGAACAATAGCGACCGTTGCATAGTTTTCCTTTCGTTCAACCACGCGCTGTTGTTCTTCAGAAGAAAACAACGGCTTGTTCTTTTTCTCAACTACAATCGAAACCGAGTAAATGCCTTCGATATCATCGCTCGAAGACACGTCTTTGCTCATGTAGCGTTTCATCAGTTCCTGAAAATCCACCTGCTCAAATTCCGGCTGAACGGCTTTTATCGTTGCTGCCTTGCTGATTTCCATCATCTGCCGCATGCATCCGGACAGCACACCAGCGGTGATAAGAAATACAAAAATTGAAAGGAACCAGGGTCTCATAGCAGAAAGATATAATTTTTTGAACGAAACTTATGCCTTGCTTTTCTGCCGGAGTCGAAGGGGACCAAGTGTCCCCAAACATCCATTTTTCTCCTTATCTTCGGTGAACATTCTCCCGCGAAAAAATATGAAGCGCATTCTCCTGATTTCTTTTTCGGTTTTGTTGGTGATCCTGGTTATCGTATACTTCTCCGGCCCGAAACCAGACCATCCGAAATTCAATAAAGCCTTCAGTCCGATGGACGGTGCGCCAGTTGCACTGGATGCGTACCTCAGGTTTAAAGAGAGCCAGCACAAACTCAAGCCGAATAATGAGGCGCGCATTGTCTGGGCTGACTCAGTAAAAAGGAAAACCGAGTATGCAGTGGTTTATCTGCACGGATTTTCGGCAAGCCAGATGGAAGGAGATCCGGTGCATCGCAGATTCGCGAAAGCGTTTGGTGCAAATCTTTACCTCGCGCGCCTGTCCGATCACGGAATTGATACAACCGAAACCTTGCTGAACTTCACGGCCGATCGATTCTGGAACAGCGCTAAAGATGCACTTGCGATGGGGAAGGCGATTGGCGATAAAGTAATTCTGGTAACCTGTTCAACAGGCGGGACTGTGGGATTGATGCTGGCAGCAGAATATCCCAACGATGTGTATGCACTCATCAACATGTCGCCCAACATTGCCATCAACGATCCAGCGGCATTTTTGCTGAATGATCACTGGGGATTGAAGATTGCCCGCACGGTGCTGGGCAGTGATTATCGCGAGTGGGTTCCCGATACTGAACGCGCCAAGTACTGGAACAGTAAGTACCGTATTGAGGCACTCGTGCAACTGGAAGAGTTGGTAGAGAGCAGCATGACTGAGGAAACGTTCAAGCGGGTGAAGCAGCCGTGCCTGAATTTATATTATTATAAAGATGAAGAACACCAGGATCTGGAAGTAAAAGTGAGCGCCATGCTTGAAATGCACAAACAGCTCGGCACACCTGATAGTTTAAAAGAAGCTATTGCGATGCCTAACGTTGGCGCGCACGTTATGGGTTCTTCTTTAACTTCTAAAGATGTGGAAGGAGTTTATCATGAAATGGAGCGGTTTGCCATTGAGAAGTTAGGGATGAAGAAGGTTGAATAACGTTACTTCGAGCGCAAGCAGATTCATCAATGCACAAAGCTCTCTTCGAGAAGTCTAACCCCCGCGGGATTTCTCGCATCGTTATCTCGTACTTTGTGGCGTAATTTAAGTCGCTCGAAATGACGGTAAATCGTTACTTCGAGTGCACGACATTTTCTGCAATGCGAGAGGCGAGAGAAGTCTAACCCACATGGAATTTCTTGCATCGTTATCTCGTACTTTGTGGCGTAACTAAATTGCTCGAAATGACGCTAAGGTTTAAGCTTCACCAGCTTGCCCTTGCGCTTCACGATGTTCTTATAGTCCCACTGGATGATCTTGGATTTCTTTAACCAGCGCTTCAAATCTCTGGGATTGATTTCATCTACGGAAGTGTAGGTGATTGAAGCGTCCTTAAACTTGCCGGTTCCGGGCTGTAAACCTTCTTCATCAAAGCCCATTCCGCTCCAGAACATCAGGCGCATACCGCCCTTCAGCTTGCTGTAGCCCACAATCGGGTTACCATCCAAAAACCAAACCGGGTGGCGGTGCCAAATCTTATTCTCGGCTTTCGGTAGTCCTTTATCAATTTCTGCTGCCAGCAGGTCGGCAATGAGAACATCACTTTCTGAAAGTGTATTGTGATAGGCCAGAATGTCGGGGTTCATAATCGCGTTTATTCTTTCGAAGATAAGAATTTCGCGAAATCATCCTTGCTCGACATAAATACAAACACATCATCCAGCGTGTAGTAGGTCGATTTTTCGATAGCCTGATCGTACATGCTCTTCACAAATTCCAAGCGTTGATCTTCAAACCCCAGGAGCTTCGCGATTCCGCGAATCTGATTATTCGTCAAACACTTGTTTTTCGTTGCAAGTTGGGCAACTGTCATCCGGTCGCTGCTAAATCCTTTCTTCTCAATTGCCTTTAAGGCAATCTGATAATCGTTGTCGCTTAACTTGCATGTTTCGAATCGGTCATCTTCAACGATGGTCGTGACGATTGGCTCAGGCTCTTTGTCGCGAACGATGGGTTGAGATTCGGTTGTTGTCGTTACAACGGGCGATGAGATAACCGGTTTAAAAATATCTTCCACAATGAAGGATGAATAGAAATTGTCGAACATTTTAAAGGGTGAAAAGTCCTTGTCGCGGTCCGTGGTTTCATATACGCCCCTGAAATTATCATGTTCATAAAGTGTTACCAGCATTCCTTCCGGAACACGCAACGATGTGAGCGTGTTGGGCGCCAATGTAATATCGCGAACGAGGTACCGGCCCGGCTTGAGCTGTTGTGAATTCCCCTGGTAAGTTTCGGAATAGAGTGTGACTACTAAATCGCGCGGATCGACCTGTTCGACTTTAATGGAAGAAACGGCATTGTCAAATTTGTTTGTTCGCAGAAAATCGTCTCCAACGCTGGTGTTGATCGTAACGCTCCTGCCTCCGAATGCGACATCCTCAAAGAGCGTTACGCGCAATCCTCTTGGAATCTTGAGTGACGACAACTGATCATTGAAATTTTCCAACACCGGGTATTCTCCCGGAACAAGAGATCTGAGTGGATTTGCAAAGTTATCACGATAGATCGTTACCTCCGGAAGCGGCATGTCTGACGTTCCCACAATCATAGAAGAAGCAACATTGTCAAAACCCTTCCCGGCAATGAAATCAGCTGATGCATCTTTAGTGAGCAGAATGGACCGACCTTTAAAGTTATTGTGCTCGAAAAGCAAAACCCATGTATCGGCAAATAACCTAACAGAAGAAAGCTCATCGTTTTCGATGCCAAGTTCATTTACGTGATAATAGCCAGGACTGAAACTGGCCGAATTTCCGGAGAATGCATCGGTGTAAATCATCACGCGGGGCGTGAGTTCGACAGAAATGGAAGAAGCAACGTTGTTGAAACCCTTTGCATCCAGAAAGGCTGTGCTGGCATCTTCATCCAGTCGCAACGATTTCCCTTTAAACTTAGGCTGATCGTACAATACAACACTCACTCCGGCAGGGACGTGAACAGACGATATTTCATTATCACCGATCTCCAGTTGATCAGTATCATAGATTCCTGGTGCCAGTCGTTTTGATTCCCCGGTACGGTCACCCTGGTAAATAATAATCATCGGGTTTACAGGATCATCAAGGGAGGCAGTCGGCTGTGCAGGCGGTGGTGGAGTTTGTGGATCTTCCGGTGTTTTTGTTTCAGGTACAACCGGGGGTGTTTTTACCGGTGCAGGCACCTCCGGTGGCGGTAATTGCTCTACAAGTATCGAAGAGGTAATGTCATTGAACTTATTCTTAAGCAGCACTGAAGCACTGGCATCTGCCGTCAGCACAAGTGTGCGGCCTTTCGACTCTTTATGCTCATACAACGTAACCCGCCAGCCTTTTGGAATTCTGACAGATGAGAGTTGATCGTTGCCAACCGTGCCTAAATCCATGAAATCATAAAATCCTTCTGTGAGCTTTTTGGAGGTTCCTGAAAAATTGTCTTTGAAAATGGTAACGATCGGCCCTTCAGAGGCTTTTGTGTAGGGAGCAACCACCAGCGAAACATTTTGTGCAACCTGGCCATAACCTTTTGCGAGCAGGTATTTCATCGGAGCATCTTCTGTGATAACAAGTGATCTTCCGGTGTAGTTATCATTTTCATACAACGTCACCTGCATTCCTTTCTGAACCCGAACCGAACGAACCATGGTAATGCCTGCGCGGAGTAATGTCATGTAGTCGTACGATCCCGCATCGATTTCATAGCTGCTTCCCGCAAAGTCATCGGTGTAAAGTATTACCGTTTGCGCGTGCAGATTAACGCAGGTTATCAGCAGGATAACAATTAGTATTTTCACTTTCATATGATGATGATTAGAATACCCATGAATAACCCGTACCAAGTGAGGCACCTACGCCTGCGCCAACTCCCGGAGTCACGACAATCCCGGAAAATGTAAACGCAGGCGGGTTGTTGCCGCTAACGGTTACATCGTACACGAGCGAAAAAGAAACACCGGCACCTGCGCCCACCTCAACGTTCACGGCCACGGAATTTCCGCTGAGCTGATCGGGTGGATTTGCCCAGATACCAAACTGGCAACCAAGTCCCAGCCCGTCCTGAACACCCAAACTTCCATCCAGGCCGGCATAACCTTTTACTTTTGATGCGTTAAGCGCAACCCCGTATCCGAACGAGCCTTCCATACCAATAACGGTCGATGCACCGGAAGTGAAGCCCACGCTCATGGATTTGAAGCCAAGTGCTTTTCTGATTTCTTTGAACTCTTCACGATTTACGAGTTGTTTCACAACATCTTCGGATGTTTTTGGATTCTTGGAACGTGCGGCCCGCAACAGCGAACGAATGAAGGCTTCATCAAGAATTACTTTTGACGCTGCCTTTCCGAATTCATCAATAATTGCCTTCTTCTTTTCCATGTCGCTCTTCGCCATGAGCTTCACAGCCTGGTATTGCGCTTCCTGCATGTTGTCTTCGAAGAACTTGCCTGCGTCTTCTACGGCATTGGCAATATCTTTTGTGAAAAACGAAGTCACGCTTCCCATGATGTTCGATGCCTTCTTGTCAACCTTATGTTTCGGATCGAATACGGTTCCGTAAACCTTGTACCATTTGTTGGGCGGGATACTCATCGACTCGGTGAAGATTCGCTTACCATTTTTTCCATCGGCAAACTCGTCATAAACATACGCTGTGATCGTAATATCCGTAGCGTTCTTCGGAAGAGAAACACTTTTCTCGTAGGTGAGGGCAACACCTTTTTTGCTCCAGCTGTCATCTTTTCCGTTAGCCGTCCACGACACTTTGAAATTGGCGAGGTAGCCTGATTCATTAGCGAAGCCGACATAATTGTTGTTTGAGCGTTCTGCCCATTCAAAACCCTTCTGCCCATCTTTCTCGTATCTGCGGGGTTGTGTTCCGGGGACAATATCCTTCCCCTGGGTTTTGGTCATATAGTATTCGTCCCAAAAGAAATAGTACTCCTTGTTATCGGAGCTGAATGTAACCGCTTTGATCGGCCGTTCTGCAGGCAGATTTACGAACCCTCCCGGCTCATCGATTTTCCGGATTTTAGGATCAACAGGTTCACCTCTTTTTTTCGATACGAATTCGTTGCCGAGAAAAAAGTAATACGTTTTTGTTTCGGAGTTGTAGACTACGTCATCGATTCGTTGCCAGGGTAATCCCGGGAAAGCTTTTTCCGAAGATATTTTCATTGGGGCGCTCAGCCGTTGCGTGGGAACTTTGATGTCACCGCCTATGTACATTTTGATAGTAGTAACCGTAGTTTCGCAAACTTCATCTCCCTTGAAAAAGTAGTACTTATCGTTATCAGCGCTGTAGCATACGGCATCGAGGTTTCCACCGCTCCACGATTTCGGAAAATTCTCCCAGGCATCTTCGATTAGCAAGGGGAGGCCATCAATATACTGGCCGCGTTCTTTGATCACGAAATATTTTCCAAAGAAAAAGAAGTATTTGTCTTCTTTGTTGTTGTAAACAACGGCATCAAGTGATGCCCAGTTTTGGGCGATGGATGTTTCGCTAATGCAAACTGCGAGAAGCAGACAACACGCGATTGCTTGTAGGTTTTTCATGGTGGGGGTGTGATTTACTCAAGTTAAGAATAAACGCACAGTGAAAGGCAAGAACCCGGCCAAATAATTAAATACGTTAAAATCTTTGTTTTTTGCCCCCCTGATGAAGGTCTGGTGTAAGTCTACAGATTCGCAACCGCTCGTTGCAGATCTTCAGGCGTATCAATGCCTATGGTTTCGGTTTTTGTTTCGGCTACTTTAATTCGGAAGCCGTTTTCAAGCCAGCGAAGCTGCTCAAGCGATTCGGCTTTTTCAAGCGGTGACACAGGAAGTGCTGTTAGTTTTTTCAATACATCCGTGCGGTATGCGTACATGCCGATGTGTTTATAGAACGTGTGCTTGTTAAGCCACTCCGTTTCAGCCGTGTTGCGGATGTGGGGAACAGTCGAACGGCTGAAATAGAGCGCCTCACCATTTGACGCCACAACTGCTTTAACAACGTTGGCATTGAACAGCTGTTCGGCATCTTCAATTTTTTTAACGAGTGTTGCGATCTCTGTATTACCGTCCAGCAGCCCTGCGAGCAAATCAATTTGTTCGGGTTGAATGAAGGGTTCATCCCCCTGGATGTTGATCACATAGTCGAACTGAGCTTTCTGTAAGGTTAATGCCTCATAACACCGGTCAGTACCGCTCGCATGACTTTCTTTCGTCATGCGTACCCGGCCACCAAACTGAGTTACATGATTCATGATCTGCTGATTGTCGGTAGCGACAATCACGTCAGCAATAAGCTTTGATTTTTTTACCTGTTCGTAAACGCGCTGAATCATCGACTTTCCGCCAATGTCGGCCAAAGGTTTTCCCGGAAAACGGGTAGAAGCGTAACGCGCGGGTATAATACCTAATATCATAACAGTAGTTAGAACTTAGTAGTTTAGCAGTTAGCCTTTAATCCTAACCTCTCCATTCTAACTACCAGATTCTGTTAAAATAAAACTATACAACCAACCTGACCTTCAGCGAAGTTGTTTCTTCCCCAACCACTTCGATGCTTTGCCCTTTTTCAATAAACTCACTTCGTGTGAAGGCATCATAAAGCTGGTCGTCAATCATCACTTTTCCGGAGGGACGTAAAACCGTGTGCGCGATTCCCCGCTTGCCAACCATAGGCTCTTTAATGAATGAAGATGTATATCCTTTTTTACTTTCATGGACTTGAATATGCGCCACGCGTTTAAAATATCTGGAGTCAGCAATCCTGGATCCGCCTATGAACAGCAAACAAATTCCCCCCAGCAAGCCTGCAAATGCGGCCGCTACTGCGTAGAGAATGCTGGAAGGAGGAACGAATTCAAAATCAAAGAGATTATTATTCACCATAATCAGAATCAGCGAACAAACCGTCAGGATAATTCCGGTAACGCCTGCAATCCCGAATCCGGGAATCACAAACACTTCTGCCGCGATCAGCACTAATCCGATAAACAATGCGATAATTTCCCAGTTGTCGGCCAGTCCATTGAGGTAGTAGGGGATTAGGTAAAGAACAAGGGCAATACCTGCGGCTAGTATCGGGAACGTGGCGCCCGGAGTTTGTAGCTCGAAATAAATTCCTCCGATGATAATGAGGATTAGTATTCCGCTGATGAACGGATTAATAAAAAACTCGATCACACTGTCGGCCCACTCAAGTTCAAAACGCTCAATTGTATAGTCAGTAATTTTACTTCTTTTCAAAATTTCATCAAGCGATGTTACCTCCGCTTCACAATAACCATTTTTGATTGCTTCGGAAGTGGAGAACGTGATTACCTGGCCTTGCTTTTTCACACCGGGAATTTCAAAACTTTCGTCAACCATTCCCTCTGCGATTCGCGGATCGCGATGATTTTCTTCCGCTGTTGATCGCATGATCCCGCGCATGTACGATTGATACTTGTCGGGAGCCTTTTCGCCATCGCCACCCACAACGGTTGCTGCACCAATGCTTGCTCCCGGAGTCATGTAAATGCTATCGCAGGCAATTGAAATCAATGCACCCGCCGATGCTGCATCAGAGTTGACATAAACTGCGATTGGTTTTTTGAAATCCATAATCAGGTCTACAATCTCTTTCGCATCTGTCATCACTCCGCCATACGTGTCCATGTCAATTACCACGAAGTCGGCTTTGATCTTGTCGGCATGCTTCAGCGCAAGTTCAACATATCGCGTGGTACGGGTATCAATTTCAGTTTTGATTTCCATTACCATCACGTTTGTTTTCTGACCGAAAACAGCAGTCGGAAGCATCAGCCACAGCGCCAAAAGAAATCGTTTCATAGCTTGAAATTGAGTGCGGGTCATGGTAACTCGCATAAAATTAAGCATTAAAACGTGTCGCACGCCCCAGAGTTTCTGTTTTCTCACCGCTTTCCGGGAATGATATGGAACACGTTTGCCGTTGAGGCGGCCAATCTGCTGGCCCTTGAGGTTCGTGATGACTCGACTTTCACAACAACATTTTCGTTGTTGGATTACAGTCAAAATAAATTCTTACTTAAAGACAAGTCGGTGGCTGAGCCCTGGTGGGTAAGCCTCGCATCTGCCGACCAGCACACCCTCCTGATTAACAGGTTTATGAACAAAGGCGGCAACCCGGATCAAAAGAGTCTTATCGCACTTGATGTTCCTTCCGGCAGCATCCGGTGGGAGGTTGAATCGTTTTCTTTTTTCGACTGGAATGAACAAGAGATTTTCGGATACCGCACCGCGGGCGATCCGCAGCAGGCGAAAATTAACCGTGCTACGGGTTCCTTGACCGAAGAGGATTGGGAGCAGGGCAAAATGTCAACTCCCGCTGAACGTCAGCGACCGGTTTTTTATGCAGAGGGAAGCCAACATTTCGGCACGATAAAAGAATTCCTGGGCCGCACAGATTATGCGATCGTAAAAGGCGTGGAATACCTCGAATTCAACGATTGGATTATCATGAGAGCATACGCGGAAGAATCGTCAAAGCTGGCTAACTATTTGTTAGTATTCGATCGCGAAGGCGAGCTTAGGTTAACCGTGAAATTGGGCGAAAACCTAGCAGGTTTAGGCACAGATACTTTTTTCATCTTGTCAGGATGTTTATTTTTAGTACAAAATAAGACCGATTTAGCAGCGTACAGATTATGATCAAATTTTTGGTACTGTCTGGTCTCTCATTTTTTAGTCCCGAAATCAAAAAAGATTCGATTGGATTAGAGACCATCAATGGAAAAGTTTTCATTGTTCACAAGGTTGATGCGGGCGAAACGCTTTACGCGATTTCGAAACGCTATGGTGTTACAATTGAACAGATTGTTGCGCAGAATCCATCGGCTGATGGCGGGCTGGAGGTAGACCAGATATTGAAAGTCCCTTATGTGCCGAGAACATCCAAAATTGTCGCACAGGGCAAAAAGCACGTGGTTGCAGAAAAGGAAACCTTGTTTTCGATTTCACGATTATATGGTGTAACGGTAGATGAGCTAAAGAAATGGAATAACCTGACAGACAACGCACTCTCGCTGGGGCAGGAGCTTGTGATAAAAACTGCTTCGTTGCAGGCAAACAATGTCGAAACGATGCCGCGAACCGCAAAGGTAACGCATACCGTAGCCGCTAAGGAAACGATGTATTCGATTACACGACAGTATGGGATCACAGTGGAGCAACTGCGGGAGTGGAATGGCTTGCAGAATGACGAATTGAAAGTCGGACAAACACTCTTTGTGTCACAGCCTGTAAACGCAAATCAGATAACGGCAACTCAAACAATCACCCAGGTTCAAACACAAACCAACCCGGTTACACAGCAAGCAACACCGGTTATTGAAAAGATTAATGTGCCGATTACCACACCTGCGGAAAAAACCGTAACGCCACCCGCTGAGAAAACGACAACGATAAAAATTTCGGAAAACGTAAACGGCACAGATGAAGTGCGTGAAACCGGATTAGCGGAACTCATAGAAGGAACGGAAGGAAACCGCAAGTATCTGGCCCTGCATCGTACGGCTCCCTCCGGAACGATTCTTAAAATCCGGAATGAGATGAATAACCGGGAAGTGTTTGTACGGGTGATGGGCAAACTTCCGGAAACTGCACCGAACGATAAACTTGTGATCAAGATTTCCAAGTCGGCTTATGACAAGCTCGGTGCAATTGATCAGCGATTCAGAGTTGAGGTCACTTACTATAAATAATGCGATCGATACTGTGCGCAATTTTTTGCGTCACATCTTTTTACCTTTCTTCACAAAACCTTGTCCCCAATCCGGGATTTGAGGAGTTTGTTAAATGTCCGGGAACACACATGATTAACCGGCATGAGTTTGCTATTCATGGATGGGAGTCGCCAACCAATGGAACACCTGACCATTTTCACAGTTGCAGTGCAGGGGAAGCCGATGTTCCCGTAAACTGGGCGGGCAATTCCAATGCGCATAGCGGAAAAGGTTATGCCGGACTCTACGTATGGTCGACTGGCCGGAACTATCGTGAGTATTTGCAGTGCGAACTGGCAGAGCCGATGACAGCCGGTGAGAAGTACACGCTCGAATTTTATTTCAAGCTGGCAAACAAAGCCGTGTATGCCGTTAACCGGATCGCAATGGCACTATCGGCCAGCCGGATAAATACAACCAGTGATGGATTGCTAAACCTTGTGCCCGTTCTCTCCATTGAAAAAGATACTGCCATGACGGCCGCCACGGGTTCATGGGAACATGCTATGGTAGAATATGTTGCGCAAGGCGGAGAACGTTTTGTTGTAATCGGAAATTTTTTCGCCAATCAGCAGACGAAAGCTACCCGATTACCTTTTCGTTATGGGATGAATCCCATGCTGAACGACCAGTCATACTATTTTATCGATGATGTTCTGGTTCAGCGAATCGGAACGGAACCCAAAATTGATCCAACGCTGGTTACGCAACTTAAACCGGAGGCCATCGAAATAAATCACCTGTACTGGCTGAAAGATATTAAGTTCGAGTTCGACAGCTATATACTGCATCCCTCATCCAACGATGAACTTGCGAAGGTTGTTGAATATCTCAAGGCGCATCCGGACATCAATCTAAGGGTGTCAGGTCATACTGATTTTGTCGGATCGGACGAATACAATCTTACCTTGTCGCGTAATCGCGCCAAATCTGTCGCTGATTTTTTGATCATGCGGGGTGTCGATGAGCATCGAATCGTTAGCTATGGTTTCGGGAAATCAAGACCGTTGTCAGACGAAAAAACAGACGAGGCCGGAAAACGCAACCGCAGGGTTGAGATCAAATTTGTTCCGAAGGAGTGATACTCCGCAATCTCCATTCATCCAGCCGGCTGTTCATCATACTGAACCAAAGCGGTGGCAGCGTTGCGATAATGATCATCGTTGGATAACCGAACGGTAACTGCGGACTTTCATCATAATGGTTTAGTACCTGATAGCGTTTGATTGCGTTTACGTGATGATCGGAATGGCGCTGCAACTGAAACAGAAAAAAATTGCTTACCAGATGACTCGCATTCCACGAATGTGCAGGATTAACGCGCTCATACCGTCCGGGTGAAAGTTCATGTCGTGTGATGCCGTAATGTTCCACGTAGTTTACCATCTCCAGGAGCGTGAACGCCAGCACACTTTGAGTAAAAAAGAATATGGGTATCTGCCATAATATCTCACTGTGAATGATGCTGAAGACTACCGTTAATGCTGCACAGAAAAGAATTGGAAGAATTGCGAATGCGATCATGTTGTTTTTCCAATGGAATGCCGGAAGGTTTTTCTTTTCCAGCGACTCGGCTTCCAGTTTCCAGGCGTGCGCATATCCATGAAAAACAGATCGTACCCAGAACGCGTAAAAGCTTTCATTCTTACGGGCCGTTGCCGGATCGGCAGGAGTTGCAACCAGCACATGATGCCCGCGGTTGTGTTCGATGTAAAAGTGCATGTAACAAACCGTCATGAGAAGCGCTTTGCTGTAAAAACGCTCCAGCGATGACTTTTTATGCCCAAGCTCATGTGCCACCGTAATGCCAATACCTCCGGTAACCAATGCCGAACTTATCGTAAACCCGATCCACTCCCAAACGGTGTTGATGTTACCCGTTCCGATCATGCTGCATGCCCAGATGATAAACGCAATCTGAATATACGTCCAGGCGTAGGTTACAAACCGGTAATAGAACTCCTCACCGGTAGTTTTCTGTTGATCCGGTGCGATGTTTGAGGTGTCCAGTCCCGATTGAGAATCGATTAACGGAATTATCAAAAAGGAGAAAACAATCGCCAGGTAATTCCACCAGCCGTCAAGATAGTAGCCGGTAACGGTTAAGGCGGGGATAACGAAAGCGGCAAAGAAGCCCAGTTTCTTTAAGGCGTTCATACCGGAAGATACAACAATTGAAATTACTCTGCACTGAAAAGTGCCTTCTTCACGACCGTGTCGTTTTCGGTAACTTCTTTGATGGACGTGGCGTGTTTTTCGATGAACCGGTTGTAAGCCGAGGCAATTGAGTCATAATCGGCCCGGTAGTTCTCAACCCGCAAATCGGACGACCGGATTTGCTCTACCAGTTTTTGGATGGTTGTGTTGTACGAAAATGACGACAGTGATTCTGCCATGGAAACCAGTTCAGTGACGAGTGAGTTTGAAGCAAAATCATATTCCTCCACTACATCGGCATTGCTCATGGTTTTGGGTGTGTACCGTATTTTTGAAAGCTGATCGATCCGTTCTTCCAGCGCAGCAAGCTTTTCGGGTGTAAACTGGGTGCCGATTTTCATTTCATGCACCAGGCTTTTCATTGCTTTGATTTTTTCATTGTCATCACTCACCATCATGCTCCACGTATCGTGCAAACTGTCTTGCAACATCAGGAAAACTTCGGTAACGGAATCGGCATGGGTGTAGCCCATTTCCTCGGCTGGCTCGTTCTTGCTTCCGCATTGAATAAACAGAATGGGTAGCAGTCCGGAGACAAAAAGAAGCGCAAATGAGCGGTTAGATCTCATACAGGTATAGACAATACGGGCTAAAGTAGTAAAATGTTGTAAAACCAGCTTCATTTTCATCACCTATGTACCTAAAGCGGCTTAAATTGTTCAAATGCTTCCCGGCAGGTGTTGCAATAATGGATTGAACGGCACAGGGTGGGGCCGAATGTATTTCTTAATTCGGTGTTGGTACCATTGCAGCGCGGGCACGTTGCATGTTCCAAAACATCCAGTTCGGTAAACAGTTCGCGGGAAGGCGGAGGTGCGAGGCCAAACTTTTTTAACGCGGCCTTTCCTTTTTCAGTAATCAGATCGGAATTCCACGCTTTGCGAAAGGTCACGTCAATCGTTACGCGATCAATGCCATGTCGGTTCAGGGTTTCATGAATTTCCTGCTTCATGAAATCGAGCGCAGGACATCCCACGAACGTGGGAGTCATCTCGATCAGAACTTCGTTGTTGATAATTTGAACATCCGTAATCACGCCCAGATCAACCAGCGAGAGCACGGGAATCTCAGGGTCCTTAACTTCTTCCAGCCATGTGTAAACCTGCTCGCGTGTCGGCATGTTTTAATAGGTATGATACATAACATCAAATGAACCCGGAATAACCTGGTTTACATGATGCTTCAGGTGCTTTACATAATCCTGTGCAAGCCATTCAAGGGTATACAATTGTTCGTTACCCTTACCGGTGTTGCATTTTTTGGTATAGTTGGTTTCCGGCATATTTTCAAGTATTGCGCAGATTCGAAAATTGACCAGCGTCCATAATACGATCACATCGAGCGAAGTCATCTTCTGGTAACCGTTCGCATTCACCCAGAAATTTTGGTCGTACACAATGTGTGGCGGAACGCTATCATACTGACCAACAATAAAACGTCTTAGATTGTTCTGTGCAGAGTCAATCAAATGCCCCACAATTTCTTTCTGGCTCCATTTTTCTGGATTCGGTTTCGCTGAAAAACCCGACTCCGGGAGAGCTGTAAACGCTGCAGAATAATGCGTAATGATTTGCCGGAGTTCGTGTGCTGCCTGCTTTACCATTCTGCTGTGGGATCTATTTTGAATACTTCACTCATCTCATCGAGCAAGGGCTGCAAATATTCGCTGTGCTTTCCTGTCCGGCCACCGGTTACAGGTTGTAATGCCTTCCAGTCAGGAAGACGTAACTGTGTTTGCGAAATGACTGCTTCTATTTTTTTAATCCAGCGTTCCTTCAGTGCCTGTTCGCCACCGAAAATTTTTGAACTGATAAGGTCTTTTTCAAAAGGAGATTCTTCAAACATCCCGAGCGCGTACGGCATGGCAGAATCCAATGAACGCTGGAGGCGCGAGATGCTTTCTTCCGTGGCGCTGCCGAGTTGTTTCACCCACGTGTTCGCGTGAAGTGTGTGATATCGTAGTTCAGCACGAATTTTTTTGGAGATATCCGCTAATGGCTGATACGAAGATTCACTTAGCATCTCAAAACGAATGGCTTCGGCTGTGTCGTACAGGAAGTGACGGATCAGGCTGAAGTCATATTCTCCGTTGGGTAGCTCCACCAAAATGCAATTGTGAAACTGATCGGCATTGCGCATAAAGGCTACCGTATCCGGGTCTTTTTCACCGAGTGTTTGCAGCATCTGGTAAAGGGCATGACTCTGACCGACCTTATCCTGGGCCATTGATGAGAACGCGATATCTTCTTCCAGAAGCGGACCAAAGCCCGTCCACTCCGAATTGCGATGCCCGAGAATTAACTGATCATCGGCAATCTTATAAAGCAGTTCCTTTAATGCTGTCTCGTTCATGCGTTGTTACGTTCTAAAAATTCTTTCAGTTTATCACCGCCTTTGTAATCTGAGGCATCCCGGAATTTTTTTTCCGACAACGTCAGCCATAAATCTTTTTCTTCTGCCGATGTAAACCGGATATCGGATGTACGGACAGCCCAAATGTTGTATACGGTTTTATCATTTTTAAACATTCGCTTCGCTTCGGCCATTGCCTCCTGCGGACTACCTGCCTGCACCGTGCCTGCATGAACATGTTGTTTGCCGCGCTTAGGCAAATGATAGATTTCAAACGAAGTTTTGCCTCCCGTTTTTTCAACGGTATCTGAAATCAGGTCGTATGCGTTTGCGGTTGCTTCCGTTAAAGGTGAAACATATACATTGCGTGTATCGCACACATACAATGAAACACACATAAACCTGCGGGTGAAGGCTTCTTTGGCGAGTACGAACGCCATCTCCACATCGGGCGCATGAACAATACCTTCGTGCTGGAACGGCTTGCCTTCTTTGGGTTGAACAAAAACTTCAAACGTACCGAGTTGATCAAGTGGTGCTTTCGGTGAAATTTCACCGGGCTTTCCGACAACAGGCAAGCGATTTACGCGGGGATCTAATGAGTTCAAGACTTTTGATTTATGACTTCAGATTGATTCTGAATCGGATTATGCGAGCGGTACAGTATATTTTGTTTGAGCTTTCTTCAACGCCTGCCGCACCCAGCGACCGCGTTCTTCTGCAATCCGTCTTACCTCTAAACGCTCTTTGTTGCATGGGCCATCGCCATTGATTACGCGCTTAAATTCCTCCCAATCAGGTTCTGTGTAATCCCAGCGGCCGGTTTCGGGATTTTTCTTGAGATTCTCATCCGGGATGGTGAAGCCTAACTCCCAAATTTTTGGAACATACATGTCGAGGAACTGGTTACGCATATCATCGTTTGACGACATCTTCACTTTCCAGCGCATCAGCACCTCGGTGTGTGCTGAAATTTTATCAGACGGTCCGAAGAAGTGCATCATCGGTGTCCACCAGCGATTGATTGCTTCCTGGAACATATCGCGTTGCTTCTGTGTACCGGTAGCGAGATAGATTACGCAATGATGGCCGTACTTCAAATGAAAAGATTCTTCTGCGCAAATTCTGTCAAGTGCCCTGCAGTACGGGCCATAACTTCCCTTTGCGTTCGCGAGCTGGTTAACGATCGCACCTGCATCCACCAGCCAGGAAATGAAACATGAGTCAGCCCACGTAAAAGCCGGATAGTTAAAAATGTTTGAATACTTTGATTTACCGGTAATCAGGTCATCAATCATCTGTTCACGCGTTTTGCCAAGAGTTTCGGCCGCGCTGTATAATAACTGTCCATGGCCTACCTCATCCTGAACCTTGGCCATCAACGAGATCTTGCGCTTGAAACCCGGGGCGCGTGTGATCCACGTTCCCTCCGGAAGTGCACCGATAATTTCGCTGTGCGCATGCTGTTCGATCATCCGAATCAGCTGCTTGCGATAGAGGGCTGGCATCCAGTCGGTAGGTTCGATTTTTTCCCCACGCTCAATGCGCGCTTCAAACTCAGCCAGTTTTACCGGGTCTTCCTGCGCAATGCTGTCGGTCTTGATGCCTTCAAATGTATTTCCACCTCCGTACATAATGATGCTGATTAGTCCTCAAAGATAAGGACTAACGGCTGTTAGTAAAACACGGATCGGATTAGTTTTGTTTCAGCCCGTTTACGAGCATATTGGCCAGTTGCTGACCTAATTCCTTGGGTTCGATAGAGCCTTCCGGGCTGTACCACATCGGCATCCAGTTTAGCGATGAGAAAAGTGTCATCACAGCGAGTTTAGTATCGATGTTTCTTTTGAATTCACCGGAAGCAACGCCTTGTTCGATGATTGCTTTGAAGCGGTTGATGTAGTTAATGCGCAGCAACAGGAAATCTCGCAGGTGCGGATTGCTAAGGTGCCGGTGCTCGTTCATAAACACGGCTGACGCAGTGAGATCGCGGGCCATCACATTTACATGCCCGATGATGCCCATGCTGAGCTTTTCACTGGCAGAAACATTCTGTTTTTCAACCTTGTCAAGCGAATCGCGGAATTCTGCCGCCATATCGAAACAGAGTGTTTGAAGAATCTCTTCCTTCGACTTGATATGCGAGTAGAGGCTGGCTGCTTCAATGCCCAGTTTCTGGGCGAGATCCCGCATGGAGGAGGCTGCATAACCCTTCTCTTTGAAGAGCTCTGCGGCACTGCGGATAACCTGTTCCTTTCGGGATAAATTCGCTACTCCGTTCATCGGCAACTATCTTACTCAAAAATATAAGAAAATAGTGTCACACTGAAATATCAATTCCATATTTTGGTAATTAATAGCACTTATGAAGTACAACTCGGTACCGGAATATTTTTACAAGCTGTATGGGCGGCTGTATGCGCTTATTCTTCTTCCTTTAGTGTGCTTCGGATTGTTATACTGGGAGATGAAAACCGGTAAGATTGAAGCGTTTTCGCAAGATATTCAGCTGAATCAACTGTTGCTGCTCGCTATTATTGTTGTGTTGCTCACTGAGTGGATTGTTTCATTTTTTCTCTTCCGAAGCAAACTCAAAAGCATACTAACGCTTGGTAGTCTGGGAGCACGGCTTGATCATTACTACCGGTTTACATTAGTAAGGTTTTCACTTTTGGTGTCAGGATTGATTTTACTGGCAGCAGGATTTTTTATCACGCGTGATCAATACTTCACCATACTGTTTGTTGGGAGCATGGTTGGTCTTGGCGTGCTGTGGCCCACGTCTGCCAAGGTATGTGACGACCTCAACCTGAAAGGAGATGAGCGAAAGCTTGTGTTATACAAGCTTCACAAGCTAAGTTGATTCTAAGGTGGTTAAAACTGGTTAACCAGAATCATACCTGCCGTAACCAAAGTTCCTGCAATGAGCATTCCCAGTACAATCAAAAGTACCAGATCGCGGCCCAGCGGATTGATGTGAAAAATTTTTGAAGTGGATTTCATAGCCAGTGTGTAATAGACAACACTAAAGTAACATCAGTTGTTGTAGCCGGGTTCTTTTTGTAAGAAATTTTGTTGTTTGAACGTATTCGCTGCCTGCCGGGATACGATGGTGATTAGACAGGCCCGGTTTCTTAAAACTCACCAACTTCGTGAAGTGGTTGCTATGAATGAGTTACGGATAAACGCTTAAACTTCCGGATGCACAACTACCGGAAAGAATCCGTCTGGCCAAATAAGATGTCGTGCTGTAGGGTTTTGGTGCTTTTCTGAAAAATGCGCTTAGTCGCCCCACACTTGTTCCCCGCAATGCGGGCACTTGCGTGAGCGTGGGCGGTGCATCATTTCAAAAAATCCGGAAGAAAGAATACCGGCTGGCAAGGCTAATAATCCAACACCGGTGATGGCGAACAGTCCGCCTAAAAACCGGCCAAGCGTTGTAATCGGCACCATGTCGCCATAACCGACTGTGGTGAGGGTGGTGATGCCCCACCACATCGTGGCCGGAATACTGGTGAATTTATCAGGTTGAGCTTCGCGCTCAACATAATACATGGTGGTGGAGATGATTACCAGAATAAACAGGATAAAGATCAGGCTAAGTACGAGTTGCTCCCTGCGGTCATACAATACCTTTTTAAACATCGATAACGCATGCATGTAGCGTGCAACTTTAAACATCCTGAAAAGACCCATCAAACGGAAAATCCGCAGGAAGCGCAGGTCAACCGGGAGGAACGTCAGGTAAAAAGGTACAAAGGCCATAAGGTCAATAACGGCCATCGGGGTACCCATGAATTTCAGCCTTCCTGCGACCGGGTGTTCAAAGCGTTTATTTTCAACAATGGAGTAAACGCGGCACACGTATTCGATCGTAAAAAAGATTACGGAGAAAACTTCAAACTTGTGAAAGAAGTGGGCATACTCCTGGTGAAAATCTTTGATCGATTCACACACAATAGCCACGATGTTGAGAATGATGATAATAATCAGCAGCAGCTCAAAAATACGTTCCAGGATGCCGCCTTTCTCTGTAGGTTCCAGCGTTAGGTAAATCCGCCTTCGGAGGGTCATAGTACCGGGATATCAGGTGTTTCAAAAATAGCAATATTTCACGGATTCAAATGTTTTTGGCCCGGTCAGGCATTTCTTTTCCGTTTACGGTTTACACGTTACCTTTGTGGATTGTACGCTAAAAAAATCAGGCTTCAATGTTTGACAATTTAAGTTTAAAGCTGGAAAAGGCCTTTCAAACGCTGAAAGGGCAGGGGAAAATCACCGAAGTAAACGTTGCTTCTACCATCAAGGAGATCCGCAAGGCATTAATCGATGCTGACGTGAACTACAAGGTGGCCAAGGAGGTCACCGATGAGATTCGTGAAAAAGCTATGGGTCAGGATGTACTCACGGCAATTTCTCCGGGCCAGTTGTTGATTAAAATCACAAATGATGAGCTGACCCGGCTGATGGGTGGACAGAGTGAAGATATAAGAATTGAAGGAAGCCCGGCTGTTATCCTGATTGCCGGTTTGCAGGGTTCCGGTAAAACCACCTTCTCGGGCAAACTTGCCAACTATTTGAAGAAGCAGGGCCGTTCGGTATTGTTAACAGCTTGTGACATTTATCGTCCTGCTGCGATTAACCAGTTGAAAGTATTGGGTGAACAGGTTGGCGTGGAGGTATATGCTGAACCGGAGAATAAAGACGCAGTAAAAATCGCGAAAGCTGCCATCGATCATGCCAAAAAGAATAATCACCGCGTGGTGATTGTCGATACCGCGGGTCGTTTGGCTGTGGATGAAGAGATGATGAATGAGATCGCGAAGCTGAAGGAAGCCCTTAACCCGGCTGAAACGCTTTTCGTGGTCGATTCAATGACCGGCCAGGATGCGGTGAACACCGCAAAGGCATTCAACGACCGGTTGAACTTCAACGGGGTTGTGCTCACCAAACTCGATGGTGATGCGCGTGGTGGTGCCGCCCTTTCGATTCGCAGGGTGGTTGAAAAGCCGATCAAGTTCATCAGCACGGGTGAGAAAATGGAAGCGATTGATCGCTTTTACCCCGATCGTATGGCGGGCCGGATTCTTGGCATGGGTGACGTTGTCGGCCTTGTTGAAAAAGCCCAGCAAACATTCGATGAAGAAGAAGCAAGACGCATCAATGCCAAGCTTCGCAAAAATCAGTTCGACTTCAACGACTTCCTTACGCAACTTGAGCAAATCAAAAAGATGGGGAATCTGAAAGACCTCATGAGCATGATTCCGGGAGTAGGTAAAGCGATGAAAGGCATTGACGTTGACGACAATTCATTCAAGCCTGTGGAGGCTATCATCCGTTCGATGACAAAACAGGAGCGTGAGAATCCCGATTTGATCAATGGAAGCCGCAAGGATAGAATCGCAAAGGGAAGCGGAACATCCGTACCGCAGGTGAACCAGTTGCTGAAGCAATTCAACGACATGCGTAAAATGATGAAAACGATGAACAAGATGGGCGGGGCAAAACGTGCATTGTCATCGATGAACCCGTTTGGAAAATGAAAGCCAGAAAAAATATTATCCGCGCAATGATCATTGTCAGTCTTCTGATTATGAATGTAAGTTGCGATCAGATATCAAAAGCGATTGTCCGGAACCGGATTGACGAGAACGAACAGATTTCGGTTGTTAATCCATATTTCACGTTAATGCGTGTTGAGAACGAAGGTGCTTTTCTGAGCCTGGGTGATTCTTTACCGAAAATGGTGCGGTTTGTTTTGCTTGCCTTGTTTCCGCTGGCAGTGTTGGGTTTTGGAATCGGGTATCTGTTTTTCAAACGAAATATTTCCAGATCCGTGTTGCTGGGATTCGCGTTCGTGATAGGCGGAGGTATCGGTAACCTGTACGACCGGCTTGTTTACGGTTCGGTTACTGACTTTATGCACATGAATTTTGTGATCTTTAAAACCGGTATTTTTAATATGGCCGATGTGTCGATCATGACAGGTATTGGGATCGTGTTGATAGGTTCATTTCTTGGAAAGCAGAATAACAACACGGAACCTGTTCCCGCGACAGCGGAAAATACCGGAGCTTAACGGTATCGATCAGATTTACAGCGAAATAGCAAGCATGCCCTGGAGGCACGAATATTTTCTGAAAATTTCATTGATAATTGTCAACCCAATTGAGCGCGTATACGTAAACCCAATTGTTACAGGTTTTTATTGTTATAAGTTTAATAGATGCCTCGCTCTTGCACACCGCAGAGCGGGGCATTTTGTTTTTTTGATGAGTTGTGCCGCATGTATGAATCAGGTGCGATTCGCTGAATTCTACTTTTTTTTACCGGTATATATTTTCGCATATTAGCTAACAAATTATTCCAGGCATGCAGATTTTGGGACGTTCAGACCGGATTGACCTTCCGGGCCTTGGGTTGAAAAACATTCACGCCAAAATCGACACCGGAGCGTATACCAGCAGTTTGCATTGTTCACGTGCGGAGGTGAAAAATGGAAGGCTTGAATTTGTGCTGCTGGATGAAGAACACCCCGAATTTACCGGAATGACTTTTTCGGTAGATACCTATACGGAACGCGCGATTAAAAATTCCTTTGGCGTAGCTGAAAAGCGATACATTATCCAGACGTCAATAAAAATTTATGATCAAGAAATTATGACCGAATTCTCGCTGAGCGACAGGGATGCACTGCGCTTCCCGATTCTGCTCGGGCGGAAGGTTTTGCGGGAGCGGTTCATGATTGATGTAACCAAAAAAAATCTATCTTACCGTGCTAACCGGATTCTTAGGAAAAAGAAAAAATCAACGTAATCCTTCAGTATGAATATTGCGATTCTGTCTACCGGGCCCAGGTTATACTCAACCCGTAGGTTAAAAGAGGCCGGTGAAAAACGCGGACATCGCGTGGAGATCATCGACCACATGAAGTGCGTGCTGTACATCGAGAAACAAAACCCGGTGGTGTTGTATCAGGGACGTAAGCTCGATTATTTTGATGCGATCATTCCGCGTATCGGGGCATCCGTAACATTTTATGGAGCTGCGGTAGTCCGACAGTTTGAAATGATGAAGGTATTTACAGCGGTGGAATCGCAGGCTCTAATCCGCTCGCGCGACAAGCTCAGAAGTCTTCAGATTTTGTCGCGGGCGGGCCTCGGCCTTCCGAAAACAATATTCATGGATTATTCAAAAGATACCGAAGGTGTTGTTGAGTCGGTTGGCGGTGCTCCGGTCGTAATCAAGTTGCTGGAAGGTACACAAGGCCTTGGAGTTGTATTGGCTGAAAACAAGAAGGCGGCTCAATCGGTTATTGAAGCGTTTCACGGATTGAAGACCCGGATTATTGTCCAGGAATTTATCAAAGAAGCAAAAGGTGCCGACATCCGCGCATTCATTGTAGATGGCGAAGTGGTAGGTGCTATGCGCAGACAAGCGAAAGAGGGGGAGTTCCGTTCCAATCTGCACAGAGGCGGAACAGCTACCGTTGTAAAATTGAGTCGTGCGGAGAAACATGCAGCCATCACGGCTGCTAAAAAAATGGGGCTTGGCGTTGCGGGGGTTGACATGCTGCCTTCAAAACGCGGGCCGCTGATTCTTGAAGTAAATTCATCGCCCGGACTGGAAGGAATTGAAGGTGCCACCAAAGTGGATATTGCAGGGAAGATTTTTCAGTACCTCGAAAAGAACGCGGTGAAGAAGAAGATTCAGAAAGACAAGATCAACGCTTAACTGTCTCAAAGCCTCCATGAAAAAAGTTGTGATTGCCGGACATGAGATTTGGCCGGGCGAGTTCAAGGAAATTGATATTAACATTGCCCGCCTGCCATCGCATACCCAGATCGATACTCCAATCTATGTATCGCGCTCCGAACATGACGGCCCGATCCTGGCACTGACGGCCGGTATGCACGGTGACGAGATCAACGGAATGGAGATCGTGCGCAGGATACTTGATGAGGGGCTGCACAAAGTAAAACGCGGAACGGTGGTTTGTATGCCAATCACCAATGTGTACGGATTTTTGAACTTTTCACGCGATGTACCGGATGGTAAAGACGTTAACCGCTCATTCCCGGGAAGCAAAAACGGTTCACTTGCCAGTCGTGTTGCGTATAACCTCACTCATCAGATTATTCCTTTCATCGATTACGGCATTGATTTTCACACAGGCGGAGCTATGCGAACCAATTATCCGCAGGTGCGAGCCATGCTGAACGACAGCACCAATCAGGAAC
Organism: Cyclobacteriaceae bacterium; assembly: GCA_019694875.1. Classification (GTDB taxonomy): domain Bacteria; phylum Bacteroidota; class Bacteroidia; order Cytophagales; family Cyclobacteriaceae; genus UBA2336. Next base: position 989,089 of record JAIBBC010000003.1, on the reverse strand, counting down.
TTGCTGAAGCTTTTTGTGCTCCGTTTACAATCGATTCTCCTTTCAGGCCAAACTCGTTGCGGAAGGAAGCTTCTAAAAAAGGAAAGAACATTATTGTATATGAAGCGGGCGAATCGCTGCGGTTCGATCCGCAAGGAATCGAAGAAGGCATAGCCGGAACGCTCCGGTTAATGAAGCATTTGAAAATGATTGATGATGCGCCCAAGCCGAAAGAAGCGAACCGGATCATCTGGAGTTCATCGTGGGTTCGTGCGAAGCACGCAGGATTGTTTCAGCCCTCCATTAAATGCGGCCAGCTGGTTCGCAAGGGCGATCCGGTAGGAACGATTACCGACCCCTTCGGTGAATTCAAAGAAGAAGTGAAAGTTCCGGAAACGGCTTATGTAATCGGATTAAACAACAGTCCTGTTGTAAATGCAGGTGATGCACTGATGCACCTGGGCATGGATAATGTTTGCAAACTTGAAAATAAAGGAGAGGACTAGTCTTCTTTCGAATCGCTGCTATACAGGTCATCGAAGGTTAGCGTTCCGGCTGAACCATCGCCCCGGAATATTTTCAGATGATAGAGTAATGCAATCCCCATTAGTACAAAAATGATCAGGTAGCCAGTGCTGAACAGGAATGCATTGTAATACTGGAAATATCCTTCGAACACGAGCATGTCGTAACCGAAGAGAATCAGCCCAAGCGCAAGGCTGAAAACCAGGTACCATACGCCCGCCCGTTCTTTGATCAACGCCCGAATCGTAATTACCGCGCTATGAACAAGTACAAGCGCAGCAATAATTAAATACAATGCAATCCACCTGGTGAAGAATATCGGTGGCATGATCAACGTTTCCGCAATGAACGTGCAGTTCGCGATTACAAAGATATACTTGATAATTTTACTGCTTTCTTTTGGAAACAACCGGCTGAAGAATAGCACGGTCCAGATCAGCATGGAGTAAAGCGTGATGTACTCAATTCTCACCATCCACGTCCAGTCGAACTCCGGAATAAAGTCAATGATCAGGTATTCATTTGAAAAAACAGACCGGATCGACCAGCTGATGCACAGCAGTGCGAAATAAAGCGTTATCTTTTTCTTCTCTTGTCGCACATAGTAGATGATCAGAAATGCTGCTCCTAAAACAAATAGGGTTAAGCATTCTGTCAGGTTGCTTTTCGTTGCCACGTCATCATGCGCTTTGAGTAAAGATTCAGAACCCAGGTAAATAGGTTGCTTCGCCCCTGTGTTATAGTGATAGAAATTTGAGATCTGGAGTGAAACGCGAAGCGTGTCGCCTGAAACATCAAAGACAGATACTTGTGGCATCCACTGCGGAGTGGTTGTTGATTCTGTAGTTCCGGGCTCACCGTTTTCCGCAACCAGTCTGCCGTTTACAAAGAGTTTGTAACTGCTGTAAAGCTGCGGAATTTCAAATGCGAGCGAGGAGAGATTACCGGGCACCAGAACGCGCGCAGTGTAAGTGCCATACTGCACCATTTCAAATCCAGCCTTTGAAAGAACTTCCGGGAAGTGAATTTGTTTTCCCGGATTTTTCGGATCGACTAGTAATTCATTCTCATAAAAATTCCAGTCGCCTGCGAGCGCTGCCTTTTGTGTAGCGAAATCCCATTTTCTTAAATCAATGACTCCATTTTCAACCCGTGGCTTTGCCGGCTGCGCCTGCAGAATTCCTGAAACGAGGAAAAGCAAGGCAAAAATTATTGCTTTCTGGGTTAAGTTTCGAATCATACAAGGGGGTTGTGGAGTTCCGAAGTTACTTACTTTTTCGTTTTATATGCCTTCCACTTTTTCAGATCAGTTGCAGAAGCAGGTTTTAGGCTTATTGCCGCCCCGCCTCCGGGTGCAAGTGCCACGGTAAGTGTTGTTTTGCTGTCTACAATAACATTTTCGATTTGATACGACATTGGGTTCTTATCCCAGTCGGCATCAGCTTTGTCGCTATAGATAGTGGCCACGTATTTTTGTCCGCTATTCAAAAATGACAGTGGCATCTTCGAAGTCCTTTTTTGTTCATCGGTTATCGCCCCAATAAACCAGGATTCTTTGCCTTTTGCTTTTCGCGCAGTGGTGATGTAATCGCCCGGCTCCGCTTCCAGAATTTTAGTATCGTCCCAATCAACGGCTACATCTTTAATGAATTCGAATGCATCCGGGAAGCGCTCGTAGTTTTCAGGCAGGTCGGCAGCCATTTGCAACGGACTGTAAAGCGTTACGTACAGGGCAAGTTGTTTTGCCAGCGTTGTATGAATTGCGAAACCGTTGGGTGACTGATTGTTAAACGGCCGCTTGGCAACGTAGTAGTCCATCTTAATCTGGAAAATGCCGGGCGTATAATCCATCGGACCGCCCATGATGCGTGTGAATGGCAAAATGGTTTCATGTTCCGGAGGGCTTCCGATACTCCATGCGTTGAATTCATTTCCGCGGGCAGCTTCGCAAGCCAGCCAGTTAGGGTATGTGCGATGTAACCCTGTCGGACGAACCGGCTCATGGGCATCGAGCATGATTTTATATTCTGCAGTTTTTTGTGCCACGCGATTGTAGTGATTCACCATCCATTGTCCGTCATGCCATTCGCCACGCGGGATAATTCTGCCTACATACCCGGTTTTGACAGCATCATATCCGTTTTCTTTCATGAATTTGTATGCATCATCCATTCTCCGTTCATAGTTTGTTACGGAGCCTGAAGTTTCGTGGTGCATGATCAGCTTTACATGTTTGGATGCCGCATATTGGTGAAGTTCTTTCACATCAAAGTCGGGGTAAGGAGTTGTGAAGTCGAATACATTTTCTTTCCACTGGCCGAACCAGTCTTCCCAGCCCACGTTCCAGCCTTCAATCAATACACCGTCAAAACCATTCTTTGCTGCGAAGTCGATGTAGCGTTTTGTGTTTGCCGTATTTGCGGAATGACGTCCATTGGGTTTTAATGACTTCCAGTCGGTCTTATCGAGCATCAGGTTTACATCATCTGCATAGAACCATGTTCCGACTCCCACGTGCATTTCCCACCAGATACCCACATACTTGGTTGGCTTGATCCAGTCAGTATTTTTTATAACAGAGGGTTCATTCAGATTCAGAATAGTTTTTGATGCGAGAATATCTGCTGCGTTATCGCTCACGATGATTGTTCTCCACGGTGTATGGCTTGGTGTTTGCAAATAAGCTTTGTTGCCGACCGCATCGGGGGCGAGGGTAGAGGTAAGTGCTAATGTTGATTTGTTGATCGTGAGGATCATGGCCGGATAATTGACCAGCGCAGCTTCGTGAATGTTGATGTAAAGCCCATCGGCCGATTTCATCATCAATGGTGTCTGCACCGCACCATTGATTGGGTTACGGGTAGCTATTTCGTCAGCAGATCCAACACGGGCCGACTTATCAGCTTTGGTAAGTGTTGTGGTTGAATACGTGTATTCGTTAGTATCAAAATCCCCGGGAATCCAGAAAGCTTTGTGATCTCCGGTCATCGCAAACTGAGTGACTTCATCTTTTACGATAAAATGCTGGAGGTCCGGTTGTTTCGGGAATTCGTACCGAAAGCCGAGGCCATCGTTAAACAGCCGGAAGCGGATAATCATGCTGCGCTCTTTAGGAGACGCCTGTGTTAATGTCACCGCGAGTTCGTTGTAATTATTCCGGATTTTTTTCACCTCACCCCAAACAGATTCCCAGGTTTCATCTTTTTTTGATGTCTCGATTGTCTCCAGCTTAAATCCGCTCACGAGCGATTGCTGATCCTTGATATCAATGCCCAGGCGACTTTGCTTGATAACCGGTTTGTTTTTGTAACTGAGCTGATACATCGGTTCACCGGCCTGTGTCAGTGAAAAGGAGAATTTTAAATTACCATCGGGCGATGTTAATTCTTGAGCAAAAAGCCGAACACCGGATACGAGAAGGAGTAAGACAACGATTAATTTTTTCATATTTTCGAACAGTAAGCAGGTTCGAAGATAGCCGTTTTTACTTTACCCCGCATGCCCGAAAAAGACAAACGTATTGATGCATACATCAGCAAAGCTGCACCGTTTGCACAACCGATTCTTACGCGTTTGCGCAAGCTGATTCATAAAGGCTGTCCGGAAGTACAGGAAACCATCAAGTGGGGGATGCCTTCATTTGACTACAAAGGGCCGTTTTTCAGCATTGCTGCCTTCAAGGAACATTGTGCCTGTGGATTCTGGAAGTCGGCACTGATTGAAGATGACTACGGATATCTCAAACCTGTTTCGAATCAGGGTGGCGAGGCGATGGGTAACTTCGGACGCATTGCTTCGCTAAAAGATCTTCCGCCCGATAATGTTATTCTTGACTACATCAGGCAGGCCAAACAACTGAATGATGACGGGGTTAAGATGCCAGCTCGCAAAACAACCAAAAGAAAGACGCTTCACGCCCCGGATTACATGCTGACGGCCATCGGAAAAAACAAAAAAGCATGGACGACTTTCGAACACTTTAGTCCGACCAACAAGCGCGACTATATCGAGTGGATAACGGAAGCTAAAATAGAAGCTACCCGCGACAAACGGTTAAAGCAAGCCATCGAGTGGATGGCAGAAGGCAAGCCGCGAAACTGGAAATACATGCCGGCTTATCGTTAGTGCCAGTTTTCCTTATTCGTGCCGCAGCGTGCTTGTCGGATTGGTTACGGCAGCCTTAATCGTTTGCATGCTCACCGTTACAATTGCGATAAGAATGGCAGCAATCGCGGCAAGCACGAATACCCCGATGTTCAGATTAACCCGGTAGGCAAATGTACCCAGCCACTTATCCATAAAATACCAGGCAGCAGGCCATGCGATCACGTTCGCCACCAGCACGAGGTAAACAATTTCCTTTGAAAGCAGCGTGAGAATGTGCGGAACCGAAGCACCCAACACTTTCCTGATACCGATTTCTTTTACGCGCTGCAACGTGTTGAATGTTGCCAGTCCAAACAAGCCCAGGCAGGCAATGAATATGGCGAGCCCGGAGAATATTGAAAACAACTGACTTTGTTTTTGTTCGGCATCATACAGGCGCTGATAACGATCTGAAAGGAATTGATATTCAAACGGACGATCCGGTAAGAATTCGCGCCAGACTTTTTCGATATGCGCAATGGCGTCCGGTGTGTTATTGCCCGCAATCTTCACCGACAAATCGCGATACCCTGGCTGACCAAAGAATACAACGGGTACAATCTGCTCATGCAGCGATTCAAAATGGAAATCTTTAACGATTCCGATCAGCTTTCCCTTGATGCCGTTGTAGCTGAAATCTTTGCCGATGGCATCGTTCAGATTTTTCCAGCCATAGGCTTTCGCTGCAGCTTCATTTACGATAAAGGCGAGTGAGTCGTCCGTTTTAATTGCCTTATTGAAATTCCGTCCCGCTGCAAATCCGATATCGTATGTTGTAAAAAATTCATCATCAGCAAACACCATTTTTGTTTCCACAGATGAATTTACGAGGCTGTCACCCTTTGTGATGGAAGGCTCGCCCGAGCTGTTCAAAAGCCGGGTCGTGGGCACGAGTGTAGAGCGTGAAGCATTTTTAATCAGAGAAGATTTTGTCAGTTCGTTATAAAACGCATCGTAAGTTGTGTTAAGCTCGCGATAGCAACGGAGTGTGACAACTTTGTCTTTGCTGTAACCGAGGTTGCTGCTGTTCAAAAAATTCAATTGCTGAAATGTGATCACGGTAACGATCATAAGGGCTATAGAAATGGCAAACTGTGCTACAACCAATCCTCTCCGGATGCCCGCCTTACCTTTAACGGAGTTTTGTTGACTCTTCAAAACCTCGGCTGGTTTATAAGACGAGATGATGAATGCCGGATATATGCCTGCCATCAAACCGGTGAAGATGGTGAAGCCGATTAATCCAAGGGCAACAGGCCATTGCTCAATCAGGTTAAGTGAGAGGTTTTTCCCGGTAAAATCATTCAACCAACGCACTGCTCCGAATGATAAAATCACTGCAACGCTCAGCGCAAAGAAGGAAATCAAAACCGATTCATTCAGGTATTGAATTACAAGCTGCTTTTTAAATGCACCAACAACTTTTCTCAGACCAACATCCTTCGCACGTTTGGTCGCGCGGGCAGTAGACAGGTTGATGAAGTTAAAACACGCAATGAGAACAATGAACAACCCGATGATGGCCATCAGGTAAACACTGTTTGCATTTCCGTTAGCTTCGAGTTCATCGGCACGATCTGACTTCAGGTGGATGTCTGTAAGCGGTTCAATGAAAAGCCGCGTAGCTTTTGTTGCATCGAAGTTTGCAGGCGCGCCCCAGTTGGCAATCGCGAACGGGCCAAAATGACGCTTGATAAAATCCGGAAGTTTGCTTTGGACGGCTGCAGCATCTGCGCCCTGCTCCAATAGAACATACGTTCCGAAAGCGTTATTCCCCCAGTTCGTTTCCAGGCCGCGCTTGCCGTACACGGTAGTATCGTTCAATGTGCTAAACGAGACAAGCAGGTCCGGATGCCAGTGCGATTCTGCAGGGAAATCCTGATATACTCCTGTCACTTCCAGATCATATGCGGCATTCGCGCGCAGGCGCTTCCCAACCACCTGCGTGTCATTGAAATAACGCTTCGCGGTTTTCTCCGATAACATCACGGTAAACGGCCGGTCGAGCGCATTTGCAGGGTTTCCGCTTTGAATGCCGATGTCAAATATTTTTAAGATGTCGGGTTCAGCGAGAAACAGATTTTCTTCATTGAACACCTTTTTTTGCTCATTATTTTCTTCAATGCTGATGTTGAACCCGAAGTTTGCTGTACGGGCCATCGCTTCCACTTCTCCAAAATCATTTTTGATGAGTGGCCCGATAGGAGGCGCTACGTTGGCGAGCCTGAGGTTTACAGTTCCATCTTCTGAAAGGAAATCACGCGTGATGCGATAAATTCTGTCTGATTTGGAGTGATACCGATCATAGCTGAGCTCGTCCGTAACATAGAGGTAAATCATCAGGGCACAGGTGATGGCGAGCGCCAACCCGGCAATGTTAATGAAGGCGGTAAGCTTATTGCGGAGGATCGACCGTAACGCAACTTTCAGATAGTTTGTCAGCATACAGGTTGGGTTTAACAAGTGTAAACTGACGCTGCCTGTAAAGGTTACCGGAAATAAAAACAATCTTCCCGGAATGGGGAAGATTGTTCGTTTCTGAATATCAGAAATGTCCGATAGCGGTTAATTGTTCACAGATGAACAATTATTCATTGCGAAGCGAATTGACGGGATTGCTGTTTGCTGCTTTCACAGTCTGATACCCAACGGTGACAAACGCGATAAGTACCCCGGCAACTACAGTGAACACAAACAACCATACACTTACATCCATGTGGTAGGCAAACCCGGCAAGCCATTGGTTAACAAAGTACCATGCTAATGGTGAAGCAATAACAAAGGCAATCAGAATCAGGTAGATGAAGTCTTTTGATAACATCACAACAATTCCGCTTACCGATGAGCCGAGAACTTTTCGAATACTGATTTCTTTCATACGCTGAGTAGTGGTAAACGAGGCCAGGCCGAATAAGCCGAGGCACGAAATGAAGATCGCCATCGTCATGGCAGTTTTTACCAGCCGTGCAACCCGCTGCTCGGATTGATAAAAATTTTTCAGCGTTTCATCGAGGAATTCGTATGAAAATTTTTGATTCGGATAAACTTTCTTCCATGCTTCCTCAATTTTGGCGATACCCGCCTTGAATTCATCTGAACCACTGGCAGTTGATAATCGGATGTTGAAGCAACTGAATTCGACATCGTTACCCATAATAACAGGTTCAACTTTTTTGTGCAGTGACTGAATATGAAAATCTTCCACCACGCCAACAATCGGATATTCGCGGTCGCTGTACTTGATAGTTTTATCAATCGCTTCTTCGGGAGTGCTGAATCCCAATTGAGTCATGAGGGTTTTGTTAATCAGGAATTCCCGAAGTGAGTCAGTAGGTCGCAGATTACGGCCACTCACCAGCTTGATGTCGTAAAAGCCGATGTAGCTGGGGTCGCCAAACTTTCGGAAAGCATTCACCTTAACGATTTCACCTTTTTCAGGTTTGTATTCAACTGTATTCGAGCTCCATCCGTTTTCAGAGGGAGGCGAATCACTTAAACTCAGGGCTTCAATTTGTGAAATCTGTGACAGCTCGTTTTTAAATACCTCAATCTTGCTCGACTTTTCCTGCCAGGGTGTATAAAGATAAACCACAGCATCTTTCTTAAAGCCGATGTCTTTGTTCAGCATGTAACTGATTTGCCAGCCAACGGCCAACGCGCCAATAATCAACACTTGTGCAATGGCAAACTGGAACACGATGAGGGTTTTACGCATGAAAGCCGACCGTGATGTACCGGATGTTGCATGAGCCTGGTTTTTAAGCGCCAGCGCAGGCAAAAAAGACGACATGATAAATGCAGGGTATAGCCCTGCCAATAGACCAATAGCAGCGATTACCGCAATCAGAAATGGGGCGACTTGCCGTAATGACAGCGTAACACCCGCTGGAACGAAGTCTGAGAACGTTTTCAGCGCAAGTTCGGTAAGGGGTAACGCGAGTAGCACGGCTACTACCGTGATGATAAAGCTCTGATATAAAAACTGTGTGACCAGCGCAGCGCGCGAACTTCCCAATGTTTTACGAACACCAACTTCTTTAGCTCTGCGCACTGCTTGCGCTGTTTCGAGGTTAACGAAATTGATTGCCCCGATCACCAGCAGCAATCCCGCTACTATAATTAGAACTGTTAGGGTAGGGAGATGGGCGGGTGAACGGCTGTAATCAAAAATGCCGGTTTCGTTGTTGTAATGAAGATCGGAGAAGGGCTGGGCGCTGAAATTATTTTCAACATCCCATGTGCTTTTTTCCTTGTATCGTTTTTTAAGAATGGCGAATTGATCGGTAAAGGTTTTCAGATCGGTTGCCTGATCAACCAAAACAAATACCTGCGAACTGCTGTTCACGCTTTGCCAGTCATTTAGCCGCACATTTCGTTTCAGCCAGCTTTTTTCAATTGTACTGTAGCTGATAAAATCCGTCATGTCGATATCGGTGTTAAAGGGAAGGTCTTTCACGATTCCGGCAACCGTTGTTTCCAGTGAATCCCGATAGATTACCTGGCGCCCTACCACCTTCATCGGATCGGTTGTTCCGAAGTAAGTCTTCGCCCGGCTTTCTGTTAAAACAACTTTGAAAGGCTCTGTAAGTGATTCCGGTGAACCGGCAATCCATTCATAGGATTTGAATACGGAGAAGAAGGCAGGTTCTGCCAGTATTATCTTTTGCTGTTGATCAAGATTTGTTTTTTCGTTTCCGTTCGGTATTTCAACTTTACCGTTGAATATCTGGAACGAAGTAACCGCCTCAACACCTTTGAATTCGTCTTTGATCGTTGGTCCTACCGCTGTAGGAGCGCCACGATTGAGTCCTGAAAAAACTCCCTGGAAAGAAGAATGGATACGATAAATACGTTCGTAGCCCTGATGTTGCTTGTTAAAGCTGAGTTCGAAATCTACGATCAGGTAGATAACCATACAGGCAGCCACGCCAATGGCCAGGCCCGTTACGTTGATGAAGCTGTGAAGCTTGTTGCGCAGCAGGCTTCTCCAGGCAATGGTGAGAAAATTTCTAAACATAGGTAGTATAGGTTATTCGGTTCGTAATGCCTTAACAGGATTGGTAGATGCGGCCTTAAATGACTCAAAGCTTACTGTAATCAACGCAATCAGTAACGCTGCCAGGCCGGCATACACAAAAATCAATACGTCAATGGTTGTCTTGTATTCAAAACCCTGCAGCCATTTATTCATGATAAAAATTCCCAACGGCACAGAAATCGCGAAAGCTATCACAATGAGCCTGACAAATTCTTTCGACATGAGCGTCACAATCTGGCCAACGTTTGCTCCTAACACCTTGCGTACGCCAATTTCTTTGAAGCGTTGCTCGGCCATGTAGGTAGAAAGTCCGTAGAGTCCGAGGCAGGAAATCACAATTGCAATAACTGTGAATACGGTAATGATCTGGCCTACCCGTACATCTTCTGAATATTGCTTCTGAAGCCGTGCATCCAGAAACACAAATTCAAAAGGCGTATCGGGGTTTATGGCTTTCCATTTTTCTTCAATCTGCGAAAGCGTGTTTTGAATGTCGGTAGTAGAGAGCTTGGCAACTACATGCTCAAGCGTTTGATTTTTCCCTTTTTTGAAAAATGCAGTCGGAACAATCTTTTCTTTCAATGATACTTGGTGATAATTTTCCATCACGCCAACCACGCGAAATGTGAGATGGCGTCCCTGCCAGTCCATTGCCAGTTCGGCACCAATAGCCTGTTCAGGTGCAAACCCAAGCTCATCAACACCCTGACGGTTAATAATGATGTTGTTGGTGGTGCTGTCTTCTACTTCTCCGAACGATCGGCCTGCGATGATTTTGATATCCATCATTTCGATATAACCGTAGTCGATGTAATTCATCCGGTGGAGGATTCCGTTCTCCATACTTTCGCCCTTTTTATACAACCGGAAATCGCTGAAGATCGGAGAACCCGGAACATAGTCGGAAGCAGAAACAGCCTCTATGGTAGCCAGTTTGGAGATTTCTTTCTGAAACACGGGAGCGTTGTTCTGGGCAGTTCCGGTTCGCAATGGAAACACAATTTTAGCATCAGGATTGAATCCGAGATTCGAGTTACTCATGAACTTCAATTGCTTATGGATAATCAGCATGCCGCAGATAAGTGTTATTCCGATAATAAACTGAAATACAACGAGTGCCTGGCGAAGTATGCCTGAAGAACTGCCTGTTTTTCCTTTGCCTTTTAAAACCTCCGCAGGCTTGAACGAAGAAAGATAGAATGCAGGGTAGCTGCCGGCTATCAACCCGGTAACAACCGTGATTACTAGAAGAGCTGCGCCAAAATACAGGATGTTGTCTGTGCCGAAGGAAATGGCTTTACCGGTTAGATCATTAAACAAAGGCAACGCCAGTTGCATGATGCCTACGCTGATAATCATCGAAATTGCCACGATGATCATGGCCTCACCCATAATCTGGCTCACCAGTGAACTGCGAAACGCGCCCATTGCCTTGCGTACACCAATTTCACCTGCACGCTTCGCTGCTTTGGCAGTCGAAAGGTTCATGAAGTTGATACAGGCAATCAGCAAAATGAAAGTTGCGATAGCTGCAATTACATAGATATATGTGATGCGGGGACTCTGGCTCACATTTGAATAAAGATAAATGTCTTTTACGGGCTCAAGTGAAAGTGTCTTCGACATTCCGAGCGCTTTCATGTCTTCCGCACCATGTTTAATCACCAGCTCATTCAGCTTCCGGATGACCTCATCTTTGTTATGGCCGGGCGCGAGCCTTACGTAAGCGGGAATAAAATTTTGGCCGCCCCACTCGTCAGCCACCTCGGGTTGTTTCAGGTAATCGGCCCAGCCACCTCCTGCAGTGGATGTGATGAAGTGCGGATTCTGATGACTTTTTCCTTTTTCACGGATAACGGCCGTTACGTGAAAATCGGCTGTTGGCCCGCCCTGACTGATGGAAATGATTTTGTTAATAGCCGGTTCGTTGCCGAATATTTTCTTCGCGAGCGTTTCCGTGAGCACAACCGAGTTTGGTTCTGTGAGCGCCTTGTCGGGATTGCCTTCGATAAAATCAAAATTAAAAATTGAGAAGATGGTTGAGTCTGCAATGAAACCGTCCGACTCATAGAACATATTGGTTTCATACCGGATCAGGTTTTGCGAGACACCCGGAGGATTCAGAAATCTTGCGGCCACTTCTACTTCCGGAATTTCCTCTTTCATTGCCATGGCGATCGGAGGTGAACACGATGCCGTTTGGCGGATGTTGTCAATATTTTGGAATGTTGTAATAACGCGGTAGAGATTTTCAACCTGCGTATGCTGTTTATCGACCGAATACTCTTCCTGGATGTACAGCGCCAGTAACAGGCAGCACGCCACTCCGATTGATAAGCCGAGAATATTGATCAGCGAGTAAACCTTGTGCCGCAGTATGTTGCGGATAGCAATTTTAAAATAGTTTTTAAGCATGAACAGATTGATTTCATGGCTTTGATTCCAAGATCAGTGCCAGTGAAAAAAGTACGTATTCAGCTTAATTAGAACGATTTTGAAGTGTATTATCGGCCAGAAGCGAACGTTACCGTCCGGAATCGGATAAAACGTTAATAATCCTCTTCACGCTTGATTTTTACCTTGGCTGCCGGTCCTACCTGGATCGGAGCCTTTTCAATTTCAAGATTTGATGCTTCAATGCCATAGTGAGCCTCCGTTGACAAGCTGTATTTTTTCAGAATCCGGTAACTCTGAATTACAAAACGATCGAAAGTTGATATCTCGCTGTCGACCGATGCCCACGACTGAATGATGATAAATTTAAAGTCGGCTGTCATGCTGTATTTATGCAGCGAAGGGTAGGGGCTGATCAAGTCGATCTCGGCAGAGTCGGCCATCTCGTGAATAATTCTGTTGAACAGAAGATTCAACCGATGGTCGGCCTTGAAGCCAAGACTGATGCGAACGAAGAAGCATTTTTTCGGAATGATGGTATCAACTGAATACTTGCTGGTAAACGGATTGTCAACCGTGTCTACATGCAAAAACCAGTATACGTCCGCACGTTTGGGTCGTTTCCGGAAAATGGAATAGATAATATTGGAGTCGATGTACCGCTTACTGTCGGCTACAGCCAGGTATACAAGATTGGTAGCTTCCTTGGGAACCGTGGTATCTGCCTGAAGATCACGAATCATATCTTCGTAATGTTTCAGATCGACAAACTCCGTATGCCGTGTTCGCAACATGCGTGCGCGTAACTGAATGAAGAGTACCCAGAACAGAACAGCGGCCATCAGGAACGAAAACCAACCGCCATGCTGAAACTTATTCAGGTTTGATACGAGGAACATGCCTTCCAGCGTAAAGAAAATAATCGCCAGCCCAAGTGAGCGGAAGGTTGATTTCTTGTAGAGTGAAAAATAGTATACCAGCAGTGAAGTGGTCATGAGCATGTTGAACGTTATCGCCAAACCATAAGCCCCTTCCATGGCAGACGATTCGCGGAAGATGAGGATCACGAGAATCGAACCCGCCATCAAGATCCAGTTGATACCCGGAATATAAATTTGCCCTTTGAGCTGGCTTGGAAAACGAACGCGCATCATCGGCCACAACTTCAGTTTCATGGCTTCGTTCACCAGACTGAACGTTCCTGATATCAAAGCCTGACTTGCCGTAATCGCTGCAAGAGTTGCAATACCAATGCCTACCGGCAGGAACCATTCCGGCATCAAGCCATAAAAAGGAATTTGTCCGTTCAGAGTCTGACCTTCCTGTCCAAGAAGCCAAACTGCCTGGCCCGCATAGTTCAACAACAGGCTGATTTTAACAAAGCCCCAGCTCACGCGGATATTTTGCTTGCCGCAATGGCCAAGGTCGGAATACAAAGCTTCGGCACCCGTTGTACAAAGGAACACCGCACCCAATATCCAGAAGCCACCCGGGTATTTGATTAAGAGATTGATGGCGTACATCGGGTTGATTGCTTTAAGCACATCCGGATTTTGAACAACTTGAAGAAGGCCCAGTATTCCGATCATGCCGAACCAGATCAGCATAATCGGGCCGAAGGTTTTGCCTACCGTGCCGGTACCAAACTGCTGGAAAACAAAAAGTGCCACCAGAATGGCGATAGCGATGTACACGGTTGGTATTTGAGGGCTATAGATTTTCAGCCCCTCAATAGCGGAGGAAACTGAAATGGCAGGTGTTAGAAAGCCATCGGAGATCAGCGTGGCACAACCGATAATAGCCGGGTAAATAACCCACTGAGCTTTATAGCGTCTTACGAGGGCATACAATGCAAAAATTCCACCCTCACCTCTGTTATCCGCGTTCAGCGCAAGGTATACGTATTTGATTGACGTAATAAGCGTAAGTGTCCAAATAACACACGATAAACCGCCATAGATCAATTCTTTGCTGATTACGTCCTCGTCAACAATGGCCTTGAATACGTAGAGCGGAGATGTTCCAATGTCCCCGAAAATAATTCCTAAGGCGATCAGTACTCCGGCAGCCGAAAGTGGCGTGTGGTACTTAAGATATCGTTCGCTTTTCATGAAATGAAAGCGCCAAGGTACTAAATTCCTGAACTCACCATCTAGCTTACGCCTTCTTTATTGCGACTGATGATCAGGCGGTTACTCTTGTCGTACGAGAAGTAGCTCCAGATCCAGCTAAAGAAGACAAAGAACTTGTTCCGGAAACCGATCAGCGAGATCAGGTGAACGAACATCCAGAGAAACCACGCGAACAAGCCCTGGAAGCGCGCCTGGCCTTTGAAAACATTCAGGTCGACAACGGCCTTGTTGCGACCAACGGTAGCCATTGAACCCTTATCGTTATACCGGAAAGGTTTCATCGGTTGTTTATTTTGTGTACGCTTCAGGTTCTCTGCGAGTAACTGGCCTTGTTGCATAGCCGGGGGCGACATCATTGGATGGCCGTTCGGGAATTTCGGGTCACCGCCTTCCATAATTGCTGCATCGCCTATGGCAAAAATGTTTTCGAAACCCTTTACGCGGTTGAATTCATCAACCTTAATTCTTCCCCCGCGCCCAATAACTTCTGAACTTATTCCGGGAAAACCCTGCACTTTAACTCCGGCTGCCCACACCATGGTTTTGCTGATGAGTTTGTCACCGGTGCTCAATACGGCTTCATGACCGTTATAGGATTTAACAGCTTTGTTCAGGTGAACATGTACACCCATTTTTTGTAAATATTCGAGTGCTTTTTGCGAAGCAATTTCAGACATGCCACCAAGCAGCCTGCTTCCCGATTCAACAAGATGGATGTCCATTTTATCCATATCGAGTTCTTTGTAATCGCGTGGGAAAACATGCCGCTTAAGCTCCGACAACGCGCCTGCCAGTTCCACACCGGTTGGCCCGCCACCTACAATTACGAAGTCCATCAAACTGTTCATCAATTCCGGATCGTCTGTCAGCAATGCAGTTTCAAAATTGCGGATGATTTTATTTCTGAGTTTTATGGCATCGATAATACTTTTCAGCGGAAGCGAATTCTCTTCCACGTCTTTCATGCCGTAGTAGTTCGTTGTTGCACCGCTGGCAATTACGAGGTAGTCATATTTGACACTTCCGATCGAAGTTTCAATGCAGTTATCGTTTGGATGAATCGATGTCACTTCACCTAACCGGAAATAAAAGTCATTTTGGTTAGCAAATCGTTTCCGGAAAGGAAAAATGATCGAACTGCTTTCAAGCCCCGAACTTGCAACCTGGTAAAGCAAGGGTTGAAAGGTATGATGATTGTACCGATCGAATAAAACAGTTTCACCGGCAAAGCCTCGCAACGCTTTTGCAATTTCCAGTCCGGCAAAACCACCACCAATAATAATTACTCTCGGTCTTCCCGAATCGGTTAGACCTGTATGACCTGTTACTAACTTTTGCATGTGAACGAATAAGAAGATGTGCTACTCATAATACGGATGTAAGTTAGTTGTGTTTAGGATTAGCATAAAAATATACTCAATGGATCAAATGACAACCTAACGCTCGTATCGGCAGTTCGGCTGCAGGAGAGAAATATTTCGCACTTTGAATCGTTTACACAACAATAAACTGTGTTCTACCTTTTCAACAAATAAACACAAACGACTTCGCCCGGGAACGTAAGGTTAATTCCGATCATGGTTCGTGACATTTCTCGGTAAAGGCATGGAAACCGTGAAAGTGAAGTTGCATTACCTTACCGGAAATGAACTTTTCCAGTTCGTGTGTTTTCTTTACCCTTGTTAAAAAAATTCTTCGGGCCCGCACGGTTCAGGAAGAAAGTCCTGTAACTTTGTCCTACTAACCCTCAAACGATGTTACGCAAACTAGTACCCGCATTTGCCATGGCAGCTTTGCTGATGGCTTGTGATAATCAGGAAAAAGCCAAGTTAAAATCGGAAGTGGACTCACTTCGCAACGAGCTGCAAACATCGCAGCGCATGGCACAAACCCTTCAGGATGTTGGAACCCTGATGGACTCCATCGATGCCAACCGTCAGTTGCTTCGCGTGAATATGGTAGAGGGAACAACATACGATGATTACACTGCACGTATGAAAGACCTGAACAATTATGTTCGGGAAACGGAAGATAAAATTTCCGACCTGGAGGCTCAGTTAAAGAAATCAAAGGGTACGGTTAACTCGTTCTCTTCAATGATCAAGAAGCTGAAAGCTGAATTGGTTACCAAGTCTCAGGAGATCATCTTATTGCAGGAAGAAGCAGAACGCGCACGCAATGAAAATCAAAACCTGAGTGAAACCATCCGTTTGCAGGAGGAAGAACTCACTTCCAAAGAGGATGAAATTCGTATGAAGGATGAAGAACTGGCGAACTCTGAAAACAAAATCCAGGAAATGATCCTGAATCAGAAAATTTCAGAAGCTGAAGCATACTTCAAACAGGCACAGGCGGTAGAAGAAACAGCTAACCGCACCAAGCTTGCTCCGAAAAAGAAAAAAGCATCTATCCGGCAGGCAATAGACCTCTACAAAAAGGCATTATCGCTCGGCAAAGAGGAGGCAAAAGCAAAGATTGATGAACTGGAGAAACGCCTTTAATTAGCAATAACTCATTGCGTTCAAAAGCCGGTTTTTTACCGGCTTTTTTGTTTCTGTGTTAATAAACACGACCACTAAAAATCTCGTACTGACCAACTTAGCGAAGCGATTTCATGCTTAACGAGCTAATTTCCTGAATCCCGCTACTTATTTTATCTTTACGGGCTTAAATCAGCCCATGGCTTTTGAGATAATTCTCACAATTCTCCTCGTTCTGGCAAATGGTTTTTTCGTAGCAGCTGAGTTCGCCATTGTAAAGGTGCGCGCGTCTCAGATTGCCCTGGAAAAGAAAAGTCTGTCGAAGAAATGGACACTTCATATCATCGATCACCTCGATGGTTACCTGGCAGCAACCCAGCTTGGAATTACATTGGCCAGCCTTGCCTTGGGTTGGGTTGGTGAAGATGTAGTCTCAAAAATTATCCTAAATGCCGTTAACTCCCTGGGTTTTGAATTGAGTGAAAGTGTTGCACATGGCATTGCCGTGCCGGTAGCCTTTACCGTGCTAACCGTAATGCACATTGTATTTGGCGAGCTTGCTCCTAAAACATTGGCAATTCGCTTCCCTACATCAACATCAATGCGCGTTTCAATTGCGCTGCAGGTTTTTTATTTTGTGTTCCGTCCGTTTATCTGGTTGCTGAACGGTATGGCTAACCTGTTCCTTCGCTTGTTTGGCATCAAGCCGATGGGAGAGCAGGAGATACACTCCGAAGACGAGCTTAGATTGATTATTGCCGAAAGCGAAGAGGGCGGAGCGATTGAACCTTCCGAGCGTGAACTCATCCAGAACGTTTTTGATTTTGACGATCGCGTTGTGCGGCAGGTGATGGTTCCGCGGATGAAAATCAGTGCAATCAAGTCGGAAGTTACGGTTCGGGAGGCGATGGACATCGTATTGAAAGAAGGCTACTCCCGTTACCCGTTGTATGAAATTTCACTTGATGAAATCGTGGGCGTTGTATTTGCAAAAGATATTATCCGAGCATACGTAACGAACGAGCAGGGCAGCAAAACGCAAACCCTGCGCGATGTGATGCGCCCGGTTCAGTACGTTCCCGAAACGATGCCGATCGATGCGCTGCTGCGCGATTTCCAGAAGAAGAAGATCCAGATGGCGATTGTGGTGAGTGAATTTGGCGGAACTATCGGTTTGGTTACGCTGGAAGATATTCTGGAAGAACTGGTGGGTGACATTCAGGACGAGCACGATCACGAAGCACAGATTGTAACCGCTATCGATAAACAGGTATTCCAGGTGCTGGCGCAATCGCCCGTGTACGATATTAACAAGCTCATTCCTGTTCCGTTTCCGGAATCAGATGAATATGAAACGCTGGCAGGGCTGATTACATTCAATCGGGCTTCGTTACGCGAAGGCGAGGAGTTTACGCTGCACAACTACAAGATCAAAATATTGCGGTTGGTTAAAACGATTCCCGAGCTGGTGGAGATCAAGCTCGAGGAGGCTCCGGATAATTCCTAAAACCACTTCTTTCGTTTGAAGTAAAAGATCATCCCGGCACTCACCAGCGCCATGAAGATCAGTACGGCCGGATATCCCCACTTCGAATGCAACTCCGGCATAAATTCAAAGTTCATTCCATACAGGCCGGAGATAAATGACAGCGGAATGAATATCGTGGTGATGATCGTTAACAGCTTCATTACTTCGTTCATGCGGTTATTCATCGTGTTCATGTGAATATCCAGCAGGCTTGAGGTGAGGTCTTTGTAGGTTTCCAGTGAGTCGATTACGTGTACAGTGTGATCGTACACGTCAGAAAAATAACGCAGTGTTTCTTCGTGCACAAAACTGGTTTCTCCTTTGCTCACTTTACTCAAAGCTTCGCGTAATGGGTAAACGGCTTTGCGCAGAAAAATAATTTCTTTCTTGATTGCCTGGATTTTCTTGAATGCTTCCTCGGCAGAATCGGAATAAATGCAGTCCTCGATTTCATCGATTTTAGTGCCGATGTTGTCAAGCACAGTGTAGTAATTATCAACGATAATATCGATCAGCCGGTACATGAGGTAATCGGCATGCATTCTTCGTACTTTTCCCTGATCAAGCCGGATTCGCTCGCGGAATCCGTCAAACAGATCGCCTTCTTTTTCCTGGAATGAAATCAGGTAATTTGTTCCGAGAATAAAGCTGATTTGTTCATAGTCGATCTTGTCACCTTCGATGCGATACAGCATCTTCAGCGTGAAGAACAGGTAATCATCATACTCTTCGGCTTTCGGGCGCTGATCGTTGATTACGTCATCCAGCGTAAGCGCATCAAAACAAAAGTGAGCTTGTAATTTTTCCACAATGGTCAGGTCGCCCATACCATCCATGTTAATCCAGTTAACCTTGTGTCGGTCTATTTTCCGCAGCAAGTCATCAATCATGATGTTATCGGTACGCTCGTAGGTCTCGCGGTCAAACGAGATGAGCTCGAGAATAACCTTGTTGTCAGCGCTTGTTTCCTCGTGAATTAATTTCATACCGGAAGTTCTTTCATGTACACCGTGCGATACGGGATTTCAATTCCCTGTGCATCAAATTGTTTTTTTATCGAGCGAAATAAATCCGTTTTAATATTGAATCCGCTGCTTGGATCTTTAGCCCAAACGTACGCACGAATTTGCTGACCAAATTCGGTAAGATTGATCACCCGCACACTCACTTTTGGTTCGCCTTTTTCTTTATCTTCTTCGGTGCGGTTATCCATGGTTTCAGGATGATTTTCTGCTTCCTGGCGAATAATGTTGATTGCTTTATCCGTATCCGAATTAAAGGCAATGGTAAGCTCAACGAACACGCATACGTTTTCGTACTGCAGGGTTGAGTTAATGATGGTTTCGTTGTTAATCACGCTGTTCGGGATCACAATCAAACGGTTTTCAAAATTCCGGATAACGGTATGCCGCAAGGTGATGTCTTCCACATCGCCCGTGTAAAGCTGGCCGATCTGAACGCGGTCGCCTACACTGAACGGCCGGAAGATGACCAGGAAAATTCCGCTGATAATATTCGAGAATGCCGACTGTGAGGCAAAGCCGACAATGGCGGCCAGTACGCCCGCACTGGCCAACAGTGTATTCCCATAAGTGCGCAGCGAAGGGATCGACCGGAAAATAACGACAGTCGCGATAAGGTAAATGACAAAGTCAGTGGCGTTTTTAAAGAATTTGTAGCGGGTATGATCGACCTTTAATTTGAGCGCAGCAGTTTTAACAAAACGGTCGATAACAAACTTCAGAATACGGGAAATAATCATGGCCACCGCCAGCACCACGAGTGCAAACACAACTGATTCCCAAATACTTCCTGGCATTAAACCGAACATAGCTTCCAATATACTGGGTTAACCCGATTTAACCTTACGGGGACTTCAAATTTCATATTTTGAAAGCCTGCCCGGTGGTTGTATTATTGGGCATGGCTTTACGGTTAGAGGACATCAAAACTCCCATCGCCCATGAAATGGCGGAGTTTGAGCACAAGTTCCGCGATTCGATGAAAACACGGATTCTGTTGCTCGACCGGGTGATGAACTATATCGTAAAACGGAAGGGCAAGCAGATGCGGCCCATGTTTGTTTTTTTGAGCGCAGGCGCGAGCGGGAAGATAACCGAATCGACCTACCGTGGAGCTGCGTTAATTGAACTGCTTCACACGGCTACCCTGGTGCACGATGATGTGGTAGACGATGCCAACTATCGCAGGGGATTTTTCTCCATCAATGCCCTTTGGAAAAATAAAGTAGCCGTGCTGGTAGGTGATTTTTTGTTGTCGCGGGGATTAATCCTGTCGGTGGAAAACAAAGAATTTGAATTGCTGACCATCGTATCGAAAGCTGTAAAGGAAATCAGCGAAGGCGAGTTGCTGCAAATGGAGAAGGCGCGCCAGCTTGACATTACCGAGGAGGTTTACTTTGAGATTATCCGTCAAAAAACAGCATCGCTTATTGCGGCTTGTTGTGCGGTGGGAGCGAGCTCATCGGGTGCCACGGAAGAGTTGATTGAAAAGATGCGGCTGTTCGGGGAGAAGATCGGTATGGCCTTCCAGATAAAAGACGATTTGTTCGACTATGGTGAGGATGAGATCGGGAAACCGGTTGGCATCGATATCAAGGAAAAGAAAATGACGCTTCCGCTGATCTATGCATTATCGAAAGCTTCGTGGAGTGAGAAGCGCGGAATCATCCGCATTGTGAAAAACGAAAGTGAAAAACCGAAAAAAGTCCGTGAGGTAATTGAATTTGTAAAGAAGTCGGGCGGCATTGAATATGCGCTGGCGGTGATGAACCGTTTTCACACAGAGGCGATGGCATTGCTGCAAACTTTCCCGGAGTCACACTACCGCACGTCACTCGAACAGCTTGTGAAGTTTACGATCGAAAGGAATAATTAGAACTTTTGATAAGGCGTAACATTTTACGCAAACAAAAAACCCCTTCCGTGTAAACGGAAAGGGTTTCTTTTACCTAAACCTAAACCTGTAACTAAACTATCTTTAAAGTGCTGCGGCAACCCGGCTGCGGCCGGCTTCCAGCACTGCGTATTCTTTTAATGCTTTGAAAATGGATGAATCCATTTTTTCTTCCGCTTTGCCTGCTTCCGAAGGGGTGTACAGCCCTTCACTTTCCCACCAGCGTCTCGCATCGGCACGGGCTTCTGCTTTATCTACATCAAACAAATTGATGCAGCTGTCGGAAATCATCCAGGCCTTATCAACCGAGCTGTGTTTTTCGAAAATCAAGCTGCGCATCTGTGTGCCGCTCTGCTGATTCTTGAAATGAGATACCGTGTATGAGAGAGTTTCCGGTTCGGTCATCACCATATCCCAGAATTTCCTGGAAGAAACAATCTGTGCAGTAGTTAACATGTATCCGAAACCATGCTCAATGTTCTCTTTTGTGATCGGGCATTTCGCCTTCAGCTCCTTCTTTTTGTTCTTCCCTAACAATTTGTCGAATAATGCCATTTCACAGCTGGTTTATAATACAGTAGATACTCCAATATGCCCGAATAGTTGCACGTAAGACTCAAAAAAGTTGAAAAATGTTACAAAAGGTCTTTATCCGGGTATGTTTTGTCGATTCAGCGTCTTGAACCGGGAATTATTTTGTTCCGGTTTTAGGCGTAACAGGCGGTTTTTCATTCAATTTACCGCAATCGAATGGAACCCGTTCGGGCTGTTTCTTCGGATTTGCAGCAAGTCGCTTCATCATTTTCTCGTAGTTGATGATAAAATCTTCCAGCTTGGCGGCCGGCAGTTTCTTGGCAATGATCTTATGGTTCGAATCCAGCAGGTAGATCGTAGGGGTTGACGGTGCATCGTACTGATCGCGGTACGTTACCTTCAGGTATGTGCGGGGGCCGTTTACGTTAATCCACTTCATGCCCATGTCTTTAATGTATTTCCGCATGTCAGCCATCGAGGTGTCAATACTAACTGCAAACACTTCAACATTCAGCTTGAGCTTGTTCTTATTATAGAAGTTAACGAGTACGGGTGTTTCCTTTTTACAACTCGGACAACCCGGATCGTAAATGTAAATAACCGTGTACTTGGCTTTGATGTCGTACAGCGAGCGGGGTTGAAAGTTCTCGTCCTGCATCATCAGGTTTGGCCCGGTTTTCCCAATCAGACTTTTGCAGTAACCCTCGGCTAAGTCTTTTAAACTCTTTTTATACTTGTCATTCGCCCAATAGTCCATCTCGCCTGAAACGTAGTAGGTGTAATAGAGCCACACAAATACTTCATCCATTCCCATATATTCGGGCGTTGCGTATTTGCTGGTGAGCAACCACAGCATGAACTTATAGGTTTCCGGATTCCGCTTTGCCTTGGCTACGAGTTTTGTAATGGCCTGAGTGATGGTATCGGGATGCTGCGTGTAGAGCTTGTCGAGGTACTCGTTCACTTTATTCTTATAAATTTGTTCACGGGTCCGGGTGAGCGCATCATCAGCCAAATCGAAATAATCGAAGTAATGTTCACGATAGTATTTTAGCTGAAAGAGTGAATCAATGCTTCCGTCAGCCCGCGTGGGCGGATCGGGTACATTTACTTGTTTGGTTGTTTTGAACAGCCGCGCAGTCATTGTGTTCGGATGTTCCTGAATAATTTTATCCTGATAGCGCTGTGCTTCTTCTCCGATTTTTTTCAACGCTTCGCGGGCTTCCTTCTTTTTCGCTTCGTCCGTCAGCGTACTGTCTTTCACGATCTTCACATGCGGCTCTGCTTTCTTGCTCAGCTCGGCGTTATGCGCTAGGTTCTCATAATAGAGTGTATTATCGATATCGTTTTTAAACCGAACGTTGCCCACTGGCTTGCGGAGTGCCGCTGTGTCCAGTTCCACCCCGAAGTGCTGGTTCGTTCCGACCATGATCTCGATTGAGGGCGTTCTGTTCAGAATCAAAAAATAGGGGCCTTCCGGTAACGCACGTTTACCATTGAATGAAAACTCACCTTTGCTGTTGGACCTTGCAGTGTCGCGGACGTACGCCTGCTCGGCAAAGTAGTAGCCAAGGTATACCGTGGTGTCTTTCAACCCGTTGATTTTGAAATCAATCGAGTAGCCTGGTTTGGTTTGAGCGGCTATGCAAAACGGTATAACCAGAGTAAAGAAGAACAAAAGCTTTTTCATGATGCGGGGCTGGGTGCTTTCAATGGATACTAAAACGCAATTAATAAGCCAGGTTGTTTCAAAGTGACCTGTAAAACGCAAATCTAATCCCTAAATCATAAAATTCTTTAGTTTTGTGCGCGTTGTTGATAAAGCCCGAATGGGCGGCCCTCAAAAAATATGTCGCTGGTTGTTAAAAATCTCTTAAAACAATACGGTTCGCAAAAGGCGGTTGACAACATTTCATTCCGCGTTGAAGCAGGGGAGATTGTCGGCTTCCTGGGACCGAACGGTGCCGGAAAGTCCACTACCATGAAGATTGCCACCGGCTATGTTCCGCCAACTTCCGGTGAGGTTTTGGTGGCCGGTTTCAATGTAACAGCCGATCCGATCCGAGTAAAGAAAGTGACCGGCTACCTGCCTGAACACAATCCATTGTACACCGACATGTTTGTTCATGAGTATCTGCAGTTTATCGGCAAGCTCTACGGACTTGGCGGCAAATCCTTAAATGAACGTGTTGCGGAAATGGTCGACCTTTGCGGACTGACGGTTGAGCAGAATAAAAAAATTGAGACGCTGTCAAAAGGTTATCGCCAGCGGGTGGGCCTCGCGCAGGCGCTGATTCATAATCCGCAGGTGTTGATCCTCGATGAACCCACTACGGGGTTGGACCCAAACCAGATTCTGGAAATCAGAAGTCTCATTAAGAACATCAGTAAAAACAAAACCGTGATTTTCTCCACGCACATCATGCAGGAAGTATCTGCATTGTGCGATCGGGTTATCGTTATTAATAAAGGAGAGCTTGTTGCCGATGACTCGCTTTCCAATCTCATGCGCACGCAAGGCAAACAGGCTTCGCTGATTGCGGAATTTGAAGGAGCTGTTTCTGAATCAGAATTGAAAAAAATTGAAGGCGTTGAAAATGTAATAAAGCTTGATGAATCCAAATTCAGGATTTATCCGAAAGCAGGTGCAGACGTTCGTCCGGAGGTGTTCAGGTTTGCAGCCGACCGCAAGCTTTCATTGCTGGGCCTGCGACAGGAGGAGGGATCATTGGAAAATATTTTCAGAGAACTTACCGCGAAACAGGAAGCATGATCAGGGTTTTAGCAAAAGAATTCAACAGCTTCCTCAACTCACTCATCGCGTATGTGGTGATCGGAGTTTTCCTGACCGGCATCGGCTTGCTGATGTGGGTGTTCCCGGAGACATCGGTGCTTGATTATGGCTATGCCGACATGGACACGCTCTTTTCACTCGGGCCGTATGTGTTCATCTTTTTGATTCCCGCCATTACCATGCGGAGCTTTGCTGAAGAACGTAAGTCGGGCACGATGGAATTGTTGCTGACAAAACCGTTAACTGACTGGGACATTGTTCTCGGAAAATTTCTCGCCTGTTTCCTGCTGGTGTTGTTCGCACTGATTCCCACGATCATTTATTATTTCTCCATAAGTTCTCTGGGTAATCCTTCCGGCAACATCGATACGCCAGGTGTGATTGGGTCGTACATCGGACTGGCCTTGCTGGCTGGCGTTTTTTGTTCTGTTGGCATTGTTGCTTCATCGATCACATCCAACCAGATTGTGGCGTTTATTCTTGCGGCATTTTTATGCTTCCTGGTGTTTTCGGGATTCGAATCCATGTCCACGCTGAATGTATGGTCGAGCAATACGCTACTGATCAAACAATTCGGTATTCTCTATCATTATGAGGCCTTAAGCAAGGGCCTTATCGACAGCCGCAATGTGATTTATTTCATCAGTGTGGGTGGATTGATGCTGTTAGTTTCCAAAACCATTCTCAGTTCGCGGTCATGGTAAAGTTCACAGGCAAACGTACGGGTGATCTGCTGTTGCTGGCAAACGGGCTTGTGCTCATCGTGCTGCTGAACGTTATTGCGTCACAGTATTTTTTCCGGGTTGACCTCACGGAGGAGAAACGTTTCTCTATTAAAGATCAAACCAAAGAGGTGCTTCGCGACCTCGATGATAATGTGTTTGTGGAGGTATATCTGGAAGGCGATCTGAATGCCGGATTTCGCAGAATGCAGAAATCCATTCGTGAGACGCTGGAAGAGTTCCGCATTTACTCGAACAACAAAGTACAGTTTGTATTCATTGATCCGTCTACGGCCATGAGTCAGAAGGCACGAAATGAATACATGCAGGAATTGATGCAGAAAGGTGTTGTTCCAACGAACGTGGTAGACGACAAAGACGGTCAGGTTTCGGAAAAAATTATTTTCCCGGGCGTGGTGATTTCCTATGGCGGATTTGAAAGCGGTGTCAATCTGTTAAAAGGTAACAGTGCATCCACACCTGAAGAGAAGATCAATCAATCCATTGAGGGGGTTGAGTATCAGCTGGCCAATGCCATTTACAAAATGGTGAACAGCGACCGGAAGCGGATCGGTTTGATTACAGGACATGGCGAACTTGATAGTCTTGAAATCGCAAGCTTCAACAACGCATTGCTGGAACTATACTCGGTAGTGAAGGTGGATTTGAAAAATAAAAAGTCGCTCGAGCGATATGACGCCCTGATTATAGCCAAGCCGGTACGTGCCTATTCGGAGTCTGATAAGTACAAGCTCGATCAATACATCATGAATGGGGGTAAAGTGTTGTTTCTGCTGGACAAACTTGAAGCGAGCATGGACAGCGCTTCGAGTGAAGGTTACTTTGCATTCCCGTATAATGTGAACCTGGATGACCAGTTGTTCAAGTATGGCATCCGCCTGAATATGGATTTGGTTCAGGATGCGTTGACCGGAAAGTATCCGGTTGTAACCGGGGAGGTTGATGGTAAGCCCAAACTTCAATTGATGGACTGGCCGTTCTTCCCGTTGATAAACCGTTATGCCGATCATCCGATTACGCGGAACCTCGATGCTGTGGTTACACGATTCATCAGTACAGTGGATACAGTAAAGGCGACTGGCATCAAAAAGATTCCGCTGATGTTTACCTCGCAAATGTCGCGCAGACTTTCAGCTCCGGTTGCCGTCAATATTAATGACGTGCGGAAAAATTTAAAGAAAGAGGATTTTTCGTTGAGCTATTTGCCGGTCGGGTATTTATTGGAAGGCGGATTTACTTCACTTTATAAAAACAGATTTCTTCCTCCGGATGCCGACCAGCGTTTGTTCAAAGATCACGGAATTTCCACGAAGCTCATTGTAATTGCTGATGGCGACCTGGCGCGCAATGACGTGAACCCGAGAAACGGTCAGCCGCAACAATTGGGTTACGACCCGTTTGCACGGTATACGTTTGCGAATGAAGAGTTGCTGATGAACGCTGTTAACTACCTTGTAAATGAAGATGGCTTAATCGCTGCGCGAAACAAAGAAGTTAAGATCCGGCCGTTAGATAAAGAGAAAGTTCGTGCTGAAAGAACAAAATGGCAGATTATTAACATCGGCCTTCCATTGTTCGTGCTCTTGGTATATGGAGTAGTAAGGTCTTTTATCCGGAAAAGAAAATATTCTACATTCTGATGCAGCAAAAGAGAAACATCCGGCTACTGATTTCGCTTTGCGTGTTGACGATAGGCACGGCAATACTGATTATGATCTTTAATCGGGATAGTAGTGCTGTTGACAAAACAGTCTTTCAGGTTGCTGATTTAAAGTCTGTCGATAAGGTTGTTCTTGAACGTGATTCCTCAAAAGTTGAGCTGATGCTGGATGCGAGTGGTCGCTGGCGTGTAAATGGCGAGCTTGCCGATCCGGCAATGGTTGATGTTTTATTTGCAACGATTCAACAAGCGGAACCTAAGCGGAAAATTTCCGACAAGCTTACAGATTCGCTTACCGCGTTGCTTCATACGCAGGGAGTTCATGTTTCGCTCTTTCAAAGTAATGAACGTGTAAGCGATTTTTATGCGGGTGGCAATGCCTCAAAAACTCAGGCGTATTTTTTAAAGGAAGGGGATGACAACGTTTATGTAATGGCCATTCCCGGGTATCGCGTTTACACGTCCGGAATTTTTGAACTTGAAAGTCCCGGCTGGAAAGATAAATATGTATTCGGCTTTAACTGGCAGAATTTTAAAAACCTGAATGTAGTGTTTACGGCCAGCCCGGCTGACAACTTCGATGTGGTAATGGACAAGTTGCCGGTTATTACGGGCGTGCAAGCCGATACCGCAAAGCTCAACAGTTTCCTGGATAATGTTTCTTTATTAACAGTTGATCAATATCTGACCACGGCTCAGGCAAGCGTATATGACAGTGCACGCTTCATTCCGCCCGTTGAAATTACCGTGACCGACCTTTCTGGAAAAACGTACGCACTTACCCTTTACCCAGAACCGCGCAAGCCAGTTGTTTTCGGGATGGTGCAGGGCAGATATCCGGCTGTTTTCAATTCGAGGAAAATCCTGCCGCTGATGAAAAGCAAAGGCTGGTTCGGTAAGAAATGATCGGGAGTTGATTTTGCCCGTCCGGGTCAATTCTTTTCCGAAATTCCTTTTTCTTTATACCTTTACCGTGCTTTAAAATCAAACCACTACAACAGAATGAAGTTCATTGTAAACTCTGCTTACCTCCTGAAGCAGCTTTCCAATATTAACGGAGTTATCACTACCAACCCGGTTGTTCCTATCCTCGAGAACTTTTTGTTCGAACTGGAAAAAGGCAGCCTGACGGTTACAGCTTCCGATCTTCAGACCTCGATGATCACCGAACTCAATGTTGAATCCAAAGAAAAAGGAAACATTGCTGTTCCGGCCCGTATCCTGCTCGACACGTTGAAAAACCTGCCCGAGCAACCCGTAACCTTCTCGATTGACGAGTCGACTTACGCCATCGAAATTATTTCCGACAACGGTCGCTATAAACTTTCCGGTGAAAACGCTACCGACTTCCCCAAGGTGCCGAATGTTTCCAACGATTTCTCAGCTGAGATTTCTTCTGAAGTTTTAGCGCGGGCTGTCAACAATACCATCTTTGCAACCAGCAACGATGAGCTTCGCCCTGCGATGACAGGCGTATACGTTAACCTGGGCGAAAAGAACACAACGTTTGTTGCGACTGACGGTCACCGGTTGGTGCGTTACCGCAGAACGGATGTAAAGTCCGATAACGGAAGCGCAATCATTATTCCGCGTAAAGCGCTGAACCTGTTGAAAGCTACACTTCCAGCGGAGAACGCTCCGGTTCACATTGATTTCAACCTGTCGAATGCATTCTTCAAATTCGGTAACATCCGTATGATTTGCCGTTTGATTGACGAACGTTTCCCTGACTACGAAAATGTTATCCCAACGCAAAATGCGATCAAGATGACTATCGGCAGAAGCGAACTGCTGGGTGCGTTGAAACGTATCTCGATTTACGCAAACAAAACTACTCACCAGGTTCGTCTGAAGATTACCGGAAGCGAGTTACAGATTTCTGCAGAAGACCTCGACTTCTCGAACGAAGCAAATGAACGGTTGTCGTGCGAGCACGAAGGAGAGGACATTGAAATCGGCTTCAATGCAAGATTTCTGGTAGAGATGTTGAGTAACCTCGATACTAATCAGATCAGACTTTCCATGTCTGCTCCGAATAAAGCCGGTGTGCTGCACCCGGCTGACAAAGACAAGAACGAAGATATCCTGATGCTGGTGATGCCGGTGATGCTGAATCAGTACGTATAGGATTAAAGATTTATTATGTTAAGATTTCAGGTTTCAGATTAGACAATCTGCGATCTGAAATCTTTTCTTTTTAAAGAGCTCCGCGTTTTCCGAGCTCAATCACTTCCATGTTTTTGATTTCGGTTCCGGAAATTTCGAACCGTACGAGTGTTTTCATCGCGTGAAAGCCATGATTGCCTGCTGCTCCCGGATTCAGGTATAGCATGTTGTTGTAGTTGGAATCTCTTTTGATTCGGAGAATATGTGAGTGACCGCAAATAAAGATGTCCGGTGTTCGCGTTTTTAAGATTTTCTTCACCCGCGGATTATAGTTTGGCGGTGCGCCCCCGATGTGGGTCATAAAAATCGACAGCCCTTCGCGTGTAAACCAGAGGTCTTCCGGGAGTCGGGTTCTCAACTGCAGGTCGTCAATGTTTCCAAATACAGCCTTAACCGGTTTGAAGTTTTCAAGTTGCTCAAGCACACTCAGTCCGAAATCGCCACCGTGCCAGATCTCGTCACATGGTTGAAAGTACTCGAACACTTTCGGGTCGAGGAAACTGTGCGTGTCGGATAACAATCCAATCTTCATTCTTCAAATGAAGGAATAAAGTTTTACGATCGTAAACTTTTTTTTGAAAATTCTGGTATTCAATTCATATTCACCTAAACCCTCAACTACTATGAGCAAAAAGAAAATCGGCCTTATCGGTTCTGGCACTGTTTCACAGGTTCTTGCAAGCGGCTTCCTCAAACATGGGTACGATGTAATGATCGGCACGCGCGATACATCAAAACTTGCCGCCTGGCATAGCAAAAATTCTGCGGCAAAAGTCGGCAGCTTTGAAGACACTGCAGCGTTCGGAGAAATTGTAGTGCTGGCTGTGAAAGGTACGGTTGCGGAAAAGCTCGCGATATCATTAAAACCACAGCTTACCGGAAAGACAGTTATTGATACCACTAACCCGATCGCGGAGGCGCCTCCGGTAAACGGTGTGTTGAAGTTTTTTACCACACACGATGAATCGCTGCTTGAGCGACTGCAGCGGGCTGTACCTGACGCGAACTTTGTTAAGTCGTTCAGCTGTGTCGGAAATTCACTGATGATTGATCCGAATATGAAAGACGGTAAACCCACGATGTTTATTTGCGGAAACAACGCAGGTGCCAGGGCAACCGTTTCCGGGATTTTAAGTGAATTCAATTGGGATGTAGCGGATATGGGTACTGCCGAAGCGGCACGTGCGATAGAGCCGCTATGCATGTTATGGTGTATTCCGGGGTTCATTAATAACAGCTGGGGTCATGCATTTAAGCTGTTGAAGAGCTAAGGAATTTCTGATGCTGATTGGAAGATTCGACCCCTTCAGGGTCGCTGGTTGATAAGGTTGATTCTTCTATAAACATTGGAATCCTTAGGATTCCGGATTTGACGCGCAACCCTGACGGCATTGGATGTCAATAGCAGAGAATGCGTTATGATTTGGTGCGACCCCTTCAGGGTCGTTGGTTGATCTGCTTGGTTTCTTCTATAAACATTGGAATCCTCCGGATTCCGGGATTTGGCACACAACCCTGAGGACATTGAATGCATTATGATTTTCGTGCGACCCCTTCGGGGTCGAATGTAAATCGGCTAAATATATTTCTATAAATATTGGGATCCTTTGGATTCGGGTTTGCGTGACATTGTAAATCGCCCAAGCCCCGAAGAGATTGAATATTTATTGAAAGAACACGTGCTTAATGGAATTGATCCGACCCGGGGTCGGAATGCGGTTTGCGTTATAATAATTCTGAATCTTTCGGACTCCGGATTTTGACGCACAATCCCGATGGGACTGAATATTAATGACGGAAAATGCATTATGATCCGGTACGACCCCGAAGGGGTCGAATGTATGCGAAATAAGGTAATATCACCCCTTCGGGGTTTGTCTTGATATTGACTGTTCCGCTTTATAATAATATCAATCCTTCGGGTTTGCTGGGAATTATAAGTCCCCTTAATCCCGAAGGGATTGAATATTTATAGAAGAATTATGTTTTCATGTAGTACGACCCCGAAGGGGTCGAATGTATTTCAAAAAAGATAATCTTGTCCTTTCGGGTTTAATGCGATGTTATTCTCCTTACAATTATTCAGATATTCGGGTTTGGTTGGTCAATTTGTTTATTATAACGCTTAACAATCCCGAAGGGATTGAATGTTAATAGCGGAAAATACATTATGATTCGGTACGACCCCGAAGAGGTCGAATGTATGCGAAGGTAATATCACCCCTTCGGGGTTTGTCTTGATATTGACTGTTCCGCTTTATAATAATTTCAACCCTTCGGGTTTGCTGGGAACTATAAGTCGCCTCAATCCCGAAGGGATTGAATGTTAATAGCGGAAAATACATTATGATCCGGTACGACCCCGAAAGGGTCGAATATTAACCTTAATTTAATATAGAAGTTCACAAGGAATTCAACATGACAAAAAAGATAATCCTCGTTACAGGTGCCAACCGTGGTATCGGAAAGGAAATCGCACGACAAATGGCTGACCTCGGCTGGCAGGTGATTGTTGCCGCGCGAAACTTTGAAGCAGCACAGACCACGGCCAAAGAGCTCGGTCATGATGCGTTGCCGGTACACCTTGATGTAACCGATGAAGCAAGTGTTGAAAGCGCAGCTAAAACCGTTACCGAAAAGTTTGGCCGATTGGATGTACTTGTAAACAATGCTGCCATTATGGGAAATGCTCCTATGCGAAATTTCGATATGAACGAGCTGGAACAAACAATGAGCACCAACTTCATGGGACCGATTCGTGCATCCAAATATTTTATGCCGTTACTGAAACAAAGTGACGATGCCCGGATCATTAACCTTTCCAGCGGGATGGGGGAGCTTGCTTCGTTACGATCGGGTGGGTATGCTGCGTACCGGCTCAGCAAAACATCTTTGAATGCGTTTACTATTTTGCTAGCATCAGAACTTCAGTCGGTAAAGGTATTTGCAATGTGCCCGGGTTGGGTGCAGACCGACATGGGTGGTAAAGGCGCACCGCGGACTGTTTCGAAAGGAGCGGAGACTGCCGTTTGGCTGGCTACCGACCGGCAGCCGGTAAGTGGAAATTTTTATCGCGATAAGAAAGTGATTAACTGGTAGTTACCGTATATCGGTACATTTAACAATCAATCGGTTTCTCATTCGGCTTATCGTGTTTTGGTTTTTGAATGTTTGCGGTTGCCTTACGTTTGAATTCTAAAACCTACCGCTATGAGATTCTGTGTTGTATTGCTTTGTCTGGTTGCTTCAATCTCCGTTTTATCTGCTCAATCTCTCCAGCCCGAGCCCGCAGGCCCGCAAACGTTGCGACAACAATACGCTCATTTGAAAAGTGACCTTGATGTGATCAATGGCTTCCGTATGGTGAAGCTGTATGAAATGGATCAGTTCTGGCGGATTGTGGAGGATTCGCTGAAATCCAAACGAGCGGCTATCAATCAGGGTATTGTGCTGGCAAAAAGCCAGGCTGCGGAAATCGAAACGCTTAAGCAACAGGTCACCACAACCGAAAACGAAAAAAAGGAACTTGCTTCAAATGTGGCCAACATCAATGCATTTGGAATGTCGTTCTCCAAAGAGGGGTTTGTAACCTTCGTAACTACCGTGATCATCGGATTGCTGATTCTGGCGGGTGTATTGTTCGTAATCAGCCGGATGGCCTTCAAGTCATCTCGCGAAAGCAAGAAAGTAAGTGATGACTTGTATAAAGAGTTTGAAGACTACAAGCATGTAGCTGTTGAAAAGAACATCAAACTCTCGCGTGAATTGCAAAGCTTAAAGAACCGGATGGCTGAACTTAAGATCGCCTGATTATTTTCCGAACAAGAACTCCAGCGGGATATTGAACCGTTTGTTCCACGATTTTTCGGAGTGGTTCTCACCCGGAAATTCTTTCGTCATCCAGTTGGCTGATGTATAACCCTTTTCCATCATTATCTTGTCGATTCCCGCCTGATAAGGTTTGTAGTACTGATCAAGCGTTTCTGTTCCGTAATCGAAATAAACTTTATGTGTTTTCGGTGACGGCAGGTTTGCTCTGAAATACTGGTAGAACCCGTTCGGGATGTATTCCACTACCGGAGGCCAGCCCCCGATCCAGTGTGTGGAAATGCAAGCAGCACCACCAAATACTTTGGGATATTCGCACATCGCATACAAGGAAATCAATCCGCCCATGCTTGATCCGGCAATGAAGGTATTGTCGCGATCAGATAATGTGAGAAAAGTTTTATCGATAAAGGGTTTTAGTTCTTTCACTAAAAATTTCAGGTAGTCATCCGCGACAAGCGGAGTTTTCAAATACAGCGTGGTGAATGTATTCATGTCGGGCCCTGAGAAATACGTCACAGCTTTTTGTGGAAAGTATTCGTTCCAGCGCGTCATGCCTGTGTTCCAGATAGCTACCACAATACACGGGCGCATTCGCTTTTCGCGGATCAGTTGCGTAATGGTTTCATCAACTTTCCACTCCTGATGGTTAAATGTGACCGTGCTGTCGAACAGGTTCTGACCATCGTGCATGTACAATACGGGGTAGCGTTTAGTCGAATCATAGCCTTCCGGTAACCAAACGGCAATCGTTCGTGCTGCTACGTATTTAGAAGCGAATGAGTCAACGCGTTTAATCGTTCCCAAAAAATTGGCTGGCACCTGTGCATGCAAACAAATTGCGATCGCGGTCACCGCGACCAAAAAAGAAAGCCTTTTCATGCAGTTAATTTAGATATTTTGAAACTTCTGTTGCGAAGAACATTTCAAAAAAGCGGGGAGCACGCTTGAGCTTCTGAAAATCATCGGTCGAAAGCTGTACGGCAACCGAAATATTTTTGTCGGGGAAGTAGTCCATTTCCGTCAGGTAGCCTGGAAACCAGCCGCCATGGCCATAGCTCATTCCCAATGCAGAAGGACGGATTTGCATGCCGAAGCCGTATTGATGATTCTTTCCGGTTTTTGCGGGTACGCCTGTTCGCTGTTGTTTGCGTATTTCATCGGAGAGTGCTGCGCCATCGTAATAAATCCTCGCCCAGCGTGCAAGGTCGATGGTGTTGGAGATGTAGCCGCCACCGGCCCATTCCATTTGCGGATTGATCTGCATTTTGCCATCAACTAATACCGGGCCTGTAAGTTTAAACGGAGTTTGCGGACCACATACTCCGGTGACAAGGTCTTTCAGATCGCGTTTAACTGACGGTTCTGTTGCGGTAAGTTTGTTCGGTTTGATGAAATATTCATCGATTTGTTTGTACGCATCTTTTTTGGTGATCGACTGAATCACCAATCCAAGAATCAGATAGTTGGTATCGGCATAACCCCAATCCGTACCGGCTGCGAACAGGGGAGGCCGCCCCAGCGTGTAGCTGATACATTCTTCTGGAGTCCATTGTTTGTCGGGATTACCGATACAAGTTTCAATAAAGTTTCCCAATCCGTAATATTCCTCAATCCCGGTGGTGTGATTCATCAGCATGCGGATTGTGATTGTTTCAGTATTCTGCACTTTCGAATACCAGGGCTCTTTACCGAGGTAGCGCGACACTTTTTCGTCCAGCGAGAGTTTCCCTTCTTTAACCAACTTCAGCGCAAGCGATGCGAAAAAAGTTTTTCCGGTACTGCCTGCGAGCATGCGTTGTTCTGACTTCATCCCTGACGACACCGTGATTTGTTCACCCGATGGCAGAATGCAGCTAAATGCCATAGAGGGAATATCAACCGCTTGCCGCACGGAGTCGATTTTTTGCTGTAATACGGTTTTAATGTGATCGATATTTGTCTGCGCAAAAATCGGGAACGAACTCAGGCACGTAACAAAGAGAAAGTTGATTAACTTTTTCATCCGGAAAGTGTTTTGATATTACTCAAAATAGGAATAAAAAAGCAGCTCATACAAACTTTTTACAGGAAAGGGAATTGTTGAATGGTAAAATATGGATCAGGAAGTTTTTTTGTAGTTGAGGATTGCCAGAGCGTTCAACCCGATGGCAAACAGCGTTACGATGATCAGGTGTGCCACGACATTTTTTATTTCACTGCCCTTCAGGATGACCATGCGCATCACTTCAATCAGGTAACGCACGGGATTAAACCGGGTTACCGTTTTTGCCCACTCGGGCATGCTGTCGATAGACGTGAACAATCCGCCCAGCAAAATGAACAGCATCATGAAAAAGAACATGATAAACATTGCTTGCTGCTGGGTTTCGCAGAAGGTAGAAACCAGCAACCCGAAACCTAACACGGAAACCAGGTAAATGGCAATGAACAGGTATAGAACTGCGAGGTTTCCTTCCGGTACAATGCCATAGATCAGCCACGATACGATTAACCCGAGCGTAAACACCACGTTTCCCAAAACCCAGAATGGTATGAGTTTGCCAAGAATGAAGTGATGCTTCCGGATGGGCGTTACGTTGATCTGTTCGATTGTTCCCACTTCCTTTTCTTTTACAATGTTCAATGCGGATAAGAAGCCACCCACCATGGTTATCAGTATCGCGAGGATGCCGGGAACCATAAAGAATTTATAGTTCATGAGCGGGTTAAACCAGTTGGATGAGGTGACTTCAATCGCGTGGATCGATTCACCGGTAACACCTGTAACAAGTTCGGTACGGATAGTCTGGTTGTAGTTTTTAATAATCTCCGCGAGATAGGCTCCGCCCAGATTGGCTTTCGTTCCGTTGATGGCATTTACTGCTACAAAGAGCTTTTGCTGATTTTCGCGCACGAGGTTGCGTTCGAAGCCTGAAGGGATTTCCAGAATCAGATCGGCTTGATCGCCTTCCACCAGCCGCATGGCCTCATCGTATGAATCATTATAGCCTGTGAGCCTGAAGTAACCTGACGCGGTAACGGTTTGTACAAGTTGCTGTGAAAATGTTGAATGATCGTGATCGACTACCGCGAGGTTAACGTTCTTCACTTCATAGTCGGCTGCCCAGGGCAACACCGCCAACTGTACCACCGGCATTACGCAGATCATGGCGATGATGGCTTTGTTGCGGAAAATCTGCCGGAATTCTTTTTGCAATAAAAATCTTACCGTTCTCATGCTAAGCGGATTTTAAAATTCTTTAAGCTCACAATCAACAAAAACAGTGTCATTCCTGCCAGAATGAGCGTTTCCTTCCAGATGGCTGAAAAGCCCAGACCTTTGATCATGATCGATTTAACGATTATGTAGTACCATTTTGCCGGTACAATGTTGGTGATGACTTGCAATACTTTCGGCATGTTCTCGATCGGGAACATAAAGCCGCTGAATAAAATAGTCGGCAGCATCATACCCATCAGTGAGATCAGCATGGCCACCTGCTGGGATGCCGTTCTTACGGAAATGAAAATCCCAATCGTTAAACACGTGATGATGAATAGCGTGCTTTCGGCAAAGAGCAGGAGCAGACTTCCGTTCACGGGAAGATCAAGCACAAATACACTCAGGCACAGGATCGATGCAACGTTGATCAATGAGAGGATAAGATATGGCACCGCTTTCGAGAGGATAACAAGCAGCGGCTTGAAGGGCGATACCAACAGAATTTCCATTGTACCCATTTCCTTTTCACGCACGATTGATACGGCAGTCATCATAACACAAACCAGCATCAGTACGAGTGCCATAACACCGGGTACAAATCCGTGAACACTTTTAAGCTGCGGATTGTACAGCATTTTTGTTTCGGGAATGATGCGGTAGGGAAGTGAAGCGTTTTGATTAAGATCAGCCTGATAGTCCTGAATAATTGCGGTAACATAGTTGGCTAAAGTATTGGCCGTATTTGGATCGGTGGCATCGGTAATAATCTGAATCTGCGCCTTGTTCTGGTGCATTAAATCAGAATAGAAATTCTGCGGAAAGATCAGCGCCAGCTTTACTTTACCTTCTTTGAAAGATTCCTCAATCTGATTGTGATCAGCCGCTGATTTGCTTACTTCAAAGTACCGGCTGGCTTCAATGCGACTGATTAATTTCTGCGAAGCTTCATCCTGTGCGTAGTCAACGACCACGATGGCTGAGTTCTTCACTTCATTGGTGAGTGCAAAACCGAAAATCAGAATCTGCATTACCGGCATCCCGAAAAGGATTAATAACGTTTTCCGGTCGCGGAGCACGTGTGCAAATTCCTTTCGAACGAATGTTATAAATTGTTTCATACTAATCTCCGCGTTTAGCGCCCCGGGCGAGTTGGTAAAACACTTCATCCATCGAGCTTGCGTTAAAATTTCTTTTTAGTTGTGTCGGACTGTCAAGTGCTTCAACTTTGCCATCAACCATGATGGAAATCCGGTTGCAATATTCTGCTTCATCCATGTAGTGCGTGGTCACGAAGATCGTTACGCCATTTTCTGCGGCTGCGTAAATCAAATCCCAAAACTGTCTGCGTGTAACCGGATCAACACCACCGGTTGGTTCATCAAGAAAGACGATTTTGGGTTCGTGCAAAACAGCAACTGAAAACGAGAGCTTTTGTTTCCAGCCTAACGGAAGTGACCCGACAAGTTTTTTTGCTTCACTTTCCAACCCCAGGCGTTCAATCAATTCTTCACTTTTCGTTTTAAGTTGATTGTTGGTAAGCCCGTAGATGCCACCGAAGAACCGGATGTTTTCCAGCACAGTAAGATCTTCATACAAAGAGAATTTCTGGCTCATGTAGCCAATGTTCTTCTTGATTTCTTCGGTTTCGCGATACACATCATAGCCTGCTATAGTAGCATTGCCGGAGGACGGCTTTGACAGGCCACACAGCATGCGCATGGCCGTGGTTTTTCCGGCACCGTTCGCACCGAGGAAACCGAAAATTTCGCCTTTGTAAACTTCGAATGTTATTGCATTGGCCGCCACGAAATCGCCAAAGCGTTTGGTAAGGTTGTCGGTTTTTATAACAACGTCCTGCATATTACTTTCTTAACAGATTGATGAAGCAGTCTTCAATGGTAGCGTGAATCGGCTTCAGTTCGATTCCCGTGAGGCCTTTTTCCTGCAGATAACTTTTTACAACATCTTCATTAATCGCCTCGCGGAACGATACATGTGCGTATTCACCAAATGCATAGCTGTCGGCAGCGCGATCGTATGAACTGATCGTCTTTAACAGAGCATACATATTTTCCGCTTTCACAGCATATAGCTTGTCGGGATACGAGTCGATGATATTTTCCGGAGTTTCAATTGAAAGTATTTTTCCCTGATCGATCAGCGCAATGCGGTCACACAAGGTGGCTTCATCCATGTACGGTGTTGAAACCATGATGGTGATGCCTTGCTCCTTGAGGCGTTTCAGCATTTCCCAGAATTCTTTCCGCGACACCGGATCAACTCCTGTGGTGGGTTCATCGAGGAATAAGACGGTGGGCTTGTGAATGAGCGCGCAGCATAGCGCCAGCTTTTGTTTCATACCTCCCGACAATTTTCCGGCTCTGCGGTGCTTGAACTTTTCGATCTGGATATAAATGTCTTTGATCAGGTGATAGTTCTCTTCGATGGTTGTGCCAAACACGGTAGCGAAGAAGCTGAGATTTTCTTCGACCGTAAGATCAGGGTAGAGCGAGAACTTTCCGGGCATGTAGCCGACCGTACTGCGGATATACGGGTAATCTTTCACAATATCGTATCCGTCAACGGTAGCGCTTCCGCCATCCGGCAGCAGAAGGGTAGTCAGCATTCTGAAGATGCTGGTTTTACCTGCCCCATCGGGACCAATCAGGCCGAACAGTTCACCTTTCTCAACTGTTAGCGAAACATTGTCGACAGCTACGGTCTTGTCTTTGCCGTAAACTTTCGTGAGGTTGTTGAGCTTAACCGCGTACATACCTTTTTTATTTAGAAGTGCCGGCTGCAAGTTTTACTTCTCCATACATGCCGATTTTGATCAGCCCGTCATTCTTCACGCGGATTTTAACGGCATACACGAGGTTAGCGCGTTCGTCTTTTGTTTGGATTGTTTTTGGAGTAAACTCAGCTTTGCTGCTGATCCACTGAATTTCACCCGGATATTCTTTGTAGGAATTTTCAGGGGCATCGATCAGTACCGTTACCTGTTGTCCGATTTTTATAGTCGGAAGCTGATCACCCGTTACATACGCACGCAAAAGGATTTCGGAAAGGTCTGCAATTTTGTACAGCGGCTTGCCCACTGCTGCCATCTCGTTCGGCTCGGCATATTTGGTTAATACCGTACCATTCACTTCGTTAACGATCTTGCATTTCGCGAGTTGGTCTTCAAGCTGTGCGATCTGAACCGTAAGCGGCCCGCTTTCTTCATTCAGGCTTTTCGATGTGATACCCAAAGAAGATTCTTGAGCAGCGATCTGTTTTTTGATGATCTCAACCTGTGCGTTGGCATCGTCAAATTGCTTTTTCGTGGCAGCGTCTGCTTTTAAGAGATTCTCAACGCGCTGTTGCTCCCGCTGTGCCTGGCGAAGTTGTTCCTGAAGCGAGGCAATTTGTGTGGCAATGTTTGGCTTTTTGCTGAGCACGGCAGCAATTTGTGCTTCCAGTTGTTTCTTTTTCAGGTACAGCTGAACGCTGTCAACATATCCTACTACCTGATCGGCCTTTAGTTCCTGACCTTCTTGTACCGTGAATTTTTTGATAATGCCATTGGCTTCTGCCGATACGATTGTTTCAACGGCTTCAAATGTTCCTGAGGCATCGTATTTGATTTCGCCACCTGCGCAGCCTGCAATAAACGCTGCGAAAAGGATTACTAACTTTTTCATGTTGATTCTATTTTTAATGGGGTTTGATTTAAAGTGAATTTCCGGTTGTGGTTTGCCGGGCGTACTGTGCCATCAGCAGTTGAATTTCGTGTACAATTTTGTTCTGACGTGCTTTGTCTTCCGCATTTACTTCCCGCAGATAATCATTTGACGTGATCACACCATTCTCGAGTTGCACGGAAGCGGTTTGTTTAACACGGGTGCGTAGCGCGATAATATCGCTGTCGCTGGTCAGCAGTTCACTGTATTTATTTAGTTCAGCGCTTTGCTGACGCAGCGTGTAGTTTGTATTGAACAGGAACGTTTCTTTCTGCACGGCAATCGTCTTACGGTTCAGGTCGAGAAGCGCTTTGTCTTTCCTGAGTGTGTACAGTCCGCTCAATGACCAGTTTAGGCGCACGCCACCGATGTAGTATGCTTCAAAATCATTGCTGAGCATGTTCAGTGCCGGCCGGCCGTAACCGCCCTGAACAAACAAGTTTAATTTTGGGAGGTTGCGGGCCGTGAGCATTTTATATTGCGCATCGATCGTTTTGTTTTGCGATTCATACAGCGTGATTTCGGGACGGTTGATTTCTGGTGATACAACCAGTGCTTTCGGTTTTTCAAGCGTTACTGTCGCATCCAGCTGACGATTAATAAACATCCCCAGCATTTCCGCGTAAGCGATGCGTCCCGCTTTTAACTCGGTTGTTCGCTGATCGGCATTCAATAACTCCGCTTTAAGTACGTCAGCGCTGCTTTTGAATGCTGTGCCGTTCGCGATTGCGGCTTCTGTTTTCTTCAAGCCAAGGTTAATGTCCTGCTTCAATAATTCCGTCTGACGAATTTGTTCATCGACCAACAGAATACCGAAGAATAACTGATTTACCCGTTCTTTGATTTTGTACAGTTCAACCTCAAGCTTTTGCTGCTCTACTTCCAGGTTGGATTGCTGCGTAAGTTTTTGCTGTTTGATCACACCACCATCGAAGAGCGTTTGGTTGACTTCACCATAAAATTTATACTGATCTTTGCTAAGCGTGGGGATGTTCATGCCGGGCAGGCTGATCGGAACCTGGGTAACTTCCGATTGATACGTTGCCTGACCGGCAATGATAAGCTGCGGCAGGTATCCCTTCGATAAGTTCTGAAGCGTGTATTCATTGCTTTTGGTTAGCAGCTCGCGCTGTTTCACGAGCGGATAATTCTCTGCTGCAAGTGCATAACATGTTTCAATCGTGAGCGATTGGGCCTGCAGTGCACCGGTTGCGAGTAAAAGGAGAAGCAGGAGTTTGGTTTTCATCGTAGTTATATTAAAATATTGTTTTAATCATTTGTTTAATATTTATGCAAAAAAATTTATTTGGCGTTCAGGATGGAATCGAACCACTTCGGAATCCATTGCTTGCGTTCATTCATCATCGCGTTAAATATTTTTGTGTCAGCGTTGCCGGTCTGCATGAGTAACGGACGCATGAGAAACGGAAAAACAACCAGTCCTAAAATGCTCATGATCAGTTGTACCGAGTGCATATCAGGTCTGCGTTCATGAAGCTGTTTCACGAATTGCGACTCTGCCAGGATTTTATCGAGGCGTACGCTGGCTACCATGCGGTCGGCATTGGTGCGGATCTCGCTCAGGATAAAAATAGGCAGATCGGGATTTTCCGTCAGCAGCGTGATATATTGGTCAGCAATCAACTCAACTTTTCTCTCAAGCGTAGTGGAAGGATCATTCAGAATTGGAAAGATCACCCCGAAGAACGCCTGAAATTTTTCCATCATCACCAGTTCGAACAATTTCTCCTTGCTGCGGAAATAATAGTTAAGCAGTGCCAGGTTAATGCCGGCTTCATCCGCGATATCGCGCGT
Organism: Cyclobacteriaceae bacterium; assembly: GCA_019694875.1. GTDB lineage: Bacteria > Bacteroidota > Bacteroidia > Cytophagales > Cyclobacteriaceae > UBA2336. The sequence continues at coordinate 947,484 of JAIBBC010000003.1, read as the reverse complement.
ACGCGTAGCCGAGAAACCTTTTTTCATGAACACGGTACGGGCCGCCTCCTTGATTTTTTCCTCCGTTGAAATCTGTTCTTCCGGTTTGATCTTTTTTGCCATCCCAATCAATTCAGCTGCAAATATACCAGCTGTTTTGGAATTTATACGGATGTTTTAATCAAATGTTTAAATATTTTGAAAATTTATGAAAGAGTTGAAAATGAGGCCCTACTGGGCCTTTTTGAAGAGGAAGTTTAGCGTAATAGCGATATCGTCTGAGATGATGTCGTCTTTCAACAGGTTGAAAATAGAGCCCGACTGATAGTTGATACCCCACAGTGTCCGATTGATATTAAACTCTGACTTAACGATCAGATTCGTTTTGGTTTCGGTGATCGTTGCCGGAAAACTGATGGTGTTCGAAACGCCCTTCAGGATCAGGTATCCCGATACGGTGAATTTGTCAGGGGAATTCCGAACCGAGTTCAATACCGTAAAATACCCCTTCGGGTGATCGGCCGTTGTGAGGAAGTCGGGCGACTTCAAATGCTCTTCGAGATCCTTTCCGCCATCGTCTGGCTTCATATCGGTTACGTGCACACTGTTCATGTCGATGATAAAGCTTCCGCCCTGCACGATACCGTCTTTTATAAGCATAGTGCCGGAACTCAGTTTCATGGTTCCTTCATGGCCTTTTTTGCCGATGGAATAGTCGACCTTCCAGACGATCAGACTTTCTGACAACGATAACGAATGGTTTCCATCGGTGAGCTGGGCGTACGCGAACGATGTTACCAGAAGAGCAAATGCGAGCAACGAGATTTTCATACGAGATATTTTTTTTGTTTTTCAAACGTATCTGCGTAAACGCTGCGGGTGGTAAATGCCCCGTAAATAATTGTAAAATGATTGTAAAATATGAATCCCGCGCAAAGGTTGTGCGTACTTTTACTCTATGAAGACCCGGGTTATTCTGATTGTGGCAGCCATAATGGTGCTTATTGTGCTTTCGGCCGGAAGCCTTAATATTCTGACTCCGGGCTTTTCCGAAACTCACAAGGTGCTGGTGATGCGCAGCATTGGCCATGAATTATTGAAGAGTTCGGGTGATTCCACATCGCGCGTTATGCCGGTTCGTAAACTGGACGACCAAACCTACCTGATTGAATTCGAAAAGAATTTTTCGTTCCTGCCCGACTCGCTGATGAGCATTGTTTACCGCCTGCTTGAGAAAAGTGATTTCCCTGCCCAGTATACGGTTAATGTTTTAGGGTGTACAGACCAAGCCATCGTGTACGGTTATGAGATCAACGGCCGCCAAAGCCTCTCACCATGTTTGGGCCGCCAGCAGCCCAACGGTTGTTATGCCGTTCAGATCACTTTTCCAAAACCTATGCTCCCGTATAACCAGTCGTTTATTGCTTTTGCCGCTACCGGGATTGCATTAATAGGTTTTGTGCTTGTCGGCTTCAGCCGGAAAAAAGAGAAACCGGTTGTAAAAGAAGAGGGAGTTTTCTTACCCATCGGGCAGTACAAATTTTATTATGCCCAGGGATTGCTTCGTCATGTGCAGGAGACGATTGAACTTTCGCGCAAGGAGACAACGCTGTTAAAGTTATTTGCTGAAAATCCTAACGAACTCTTGTTGCGCGACCGCCTGTTGAAAGAAGTTTGGGAAAATGAAGGTGTAATTACCGGACGCAGTCTGGATATGTTTGTTTCCAAGCTTCGTAAAAAGCTGCGCCACGATCCATCCGTGAAGCTGATCAACGTTCACGGCAAGGGTTATCGGTTGGAAGTTTAACCTTCACCACCTTACGCATCATTCGGGTTTTATTATCTTTGGTCATGACCCAGACCTCAACCGCCTGCAAAAACTGCGGAGCAACGCTCACGGGAAATTTTTGTCAGAACTGCGGGCAGAAAGCCGACATTCACAAAATCACAATCGGGCACCTGCTTCATGAATTCTTTCATGCGTTAACGCATGCCGACAAGGGTATTCTGTTTTTGGCGAAGGAACTACTTTACCGGCAAGGTGTGGTAGCGGCTGAATACCTCGATGGCAAACGAAAAAAATATTTCAATCCGCTGAGTTTTCTGGTGATCGCAACGGCCATATGGGCATTGATAGTTTTGAAGAGCGGATACTTCGAATCGATGGGAACTGGAGGTTCGTATGGTAGAGCCTACGAAATGCCGAAACAACTCGCGTTTTACTTTTCGGAGAGCATGAAGATTATACTCACGTACGGCAAAATCATCAGCCTGATTATTACCGTTCCGTTACTAAGCCTTTTAACGTGGATGTTATTTCGGAATGGGAAGCGTTCTTACGCTGAAAATCTTGTGCTGCAGGCCTTTTTGATTGGCGAAGTTCATCTGGCGCTGGCGTTGATCTTTGTTCCTGCCTTTCTGCTTTTTGGACACGCGCGTATGAACAACAATATTTATCAATTGGTATTCCTCGTTTATCTCGCGATCGCCTACCGGCAATTTTTTAAAGAGCATGTAGTCGTCACAATTCTGAAAACGATTATTGTGCAGGTGCTGTTTATCGCGTTTTTCTGGCTTTCGATTTTTGCGTTCGTATTTGTGCGGGAACAACTGTTCCGCTAACGGCTTGGCTGCGGAGAGTTTCAATCACCTTAGTCAGATTTCTCTCTTTCGCTTCTTCGCTTTTGAGGTAATGTAAGTATCGCACAATTTCTTTTTGACGGGAAGGTGTTAGTTCGTTGAACGTTTTCCATACACCGGCTGATGTGAGCCTGCGTTTGAAGGCGGGGGTAACAACGGAATCTTTGCGCGGCTTTTCTGAAAGATTCTGTTCGATTACAAATTTTGCTGTTTTGCCCAATCCCATACCAGAGCCTTTCAGCATGAGGCCGTTCACGTAAAGCCGGTATGGACTATCCTTTACCGGGCAAAGAGTTTGCTGAAATGGATGATTCTCAATTGTTCCGTTCACGGGGATGTAGCCTTTTTTGGGCTGCATGGTTTTAGTGATCCGGTGCGGAACCTCCACCACGAGATTAATCCCGACTTTATAGATTCTTGCTTTGAACGTGAACTTCATGTTCAATTAAACAATTTCCCAAACACTTCTGCAAACGGGTCGCGGTTAACGACCGTATAGAAAAACAATCCGCCAAGCCAGCCGTGAAAAAGACCCATCACGTACACATTGCGTTCCTTTAAATAGATGAATCCATAAAACAACGCGAGTATAAACGTGCCGGCCATCAGCCAGTAATAAGGATAATGAACGAGTCCGAAGAGCAGGGCGGTTAACAGAATGATCGTAGGTCTGCTCAGACTATGGTTTTGCAAATCCTGCAGATTGCCGGCCATTAAGCCAATTACTAAAAACTGCTGGATTACGCCCCAAATCGGATAGAAGAGGAGAATGGGAATGATGTGCCAGCTCATGTTAATCGTTCCCAGGAAATAGCCGGTCACAAAAAATGAAAGCACAGCCAGAAGTCCGAAGGGCAGTACCATGCGGAGTACTTTGTTGAAGTTGTCGAGACGAAATCCCCAATGGGCGAGGATACCCGGTTCTTTCCTGTTCCGGATGTACACGTATCCCGCCCAGCCAAGTGTTGATGCGATGATGAACACAAGTTTCCATTTCAGGAAGTCCATAAAAATGAACTTGCCTGCAGCCGTCAGCAGCACGGCAAGAATTTCAAGCTTACGGTTTTTTTGTGTGCTGAACGGCATTAAATCCAGTCGAGGTGTTTAACCGTCATTTCACTTTCGACTTCGCCTGTATGCTTGGTGGCTTTAGGTTCGAACAGGAGGTTGAATACGATTTCACCGTTTGTGTGCGGCCGGTGTTCAACGCCCTTGGGAACAATCAGAATTTCGCCTTCTTTTACTTCAACTGTTCTTCCGTCACGGAAATCCATCAACAGGGTTCCTTTGAATACCATGAACAGTTCATCTTCATTTTCATGGCTGTGCCATACGAATTCGTCTTTCAGTTTGCATAGCTTCACATACTGGCCGTTGAGCTCGCCTATGATATGCGGAGTCCATTGTTTTTCGAACAACGAAAACTTTTGCATGATATTGATTGAATTGATTTTCATAGTTTGGATTGAGTTGACTAGAAACAGATCTTGACTTTAAAGTTCACGCAGATTAGGCTTCAGTGCAGGGTTGTTTTCTATCCTACTCACGAGGTTCCCCACTCGGTCAAAATCCGCTTTATTTTTTATAACGTAGTTGATCGCCACCAATTTTCCGCGGTGCTCAAACTCAATTTTGTTGTTACCACCGTGATGGATGCCAAAAAACTCTCTTTGCTTACCTAAGTATTCATCGACATAAATGACCAGGTTAGACATTTCTGTGTAGGGAATTTTTGTATCGCGGATTTCAAGGTACTGTTCAGTGATCGTAAGGTTGGCCTTCCTTTCGCCATAAGCCGAGATGCCAGCTGCTTTGTCATCGTAAAGTTTGGCAGCTATTACGGCAGCACTGAAATATAATGCGCCCTTAATGCTGAGCGATATTTTTAAATCCAGATATCCAAACAGGCAAAGCGCCCATATTCCGACTAGCGTGCCGATGAAGATCAGCGTTGATACCCTTCGTCTTTTGGTTTTGGCTTTGGTCTTTTCGAAAATACTGGTTTTAAATTCTTCCATGGGAGGATCAGGTTATTGGTTTGGAAACAGTTCGGCCATCCGGTTTTGCATTTCCGCTGCTATTACGCGTCCGGCTTCGTCTTGATCTTTCAATTTGGCAATAATATTCTGATAGCTCGCGAGGTCCCGATCCTGACTGAGCTTGAATACATTATCCATTTCGGTAATTTCAATTTCAAACGCTACAATAGCACCCATAACCCGCTTTTTGAATTCCTGTGGCAGGTTGTCGTAAATGGTGGTGGATTTCGGGTTATAGTTTTCAAAGTGCAGGGTGGTTTTCCGGAGCACATCTTCAAGCCCGGCATCGTCAACAAAGCGGATAGTTCCCTTTACATGAACACTCATGTAATTCCAGGTTGATGCGATGTATGGATTGCTGTACCACGTACCGCTGACGTACGTATGCGGGCCGGTGAAAACCGCTAGCACGTTCGGGTTATGAAGGAACGCCTTGTGATGGTCGGTATTCTTCATAATGTGGCTGCGCAAAACCTTCCGGCCATCGTGTTCCTCAATGAACAGCGGCACCTGTGTGGCAATGGGTTGATTTTGCGAATCGCAACCGGTAAGGAAGGCAAACGGATACCGGTCAATAAACTGCCTGATTACTTCCGGATTTTTCTCTTTGTGATAGGGGAGGTTGTACATACGATAAACTACTGATTCCTTCGTGACACAACGTGTGAAGGTAATAATAGTTTACCGGAGTTATATCAAAATGAGATTGTAAAGTGAAACCTCCGGCAATCCGTTTACATAATCACCGGAGGTTTTTACAAACCAACTTACGGCATCCACGCGTAACCTCTTCTGGATTTCCACAAGAAGTATTTTTCAAGCAGAACTTTGGTGAAATCATAGATCACGTTCGGCATCATGATGGCAAAGGTTCTCGGCCTGAACAGGTGATTGGAGAAAATCAGTACCTCTTTCTTTCCGGCATCCATCACACACAAACCCGGGATTTTACCCCACGGCTTTTTAATCAGGTCGGTTCTTCCTTTAGCAGTGCGCACAATGTTCTCTGCCACGATCTTTCCGGTTTCATCTGAAGGGTACCCGGTTTTGGGAGCCGAGAAAGGAATGTTCTTGCAGGTGAAGGGCAGATCGACCTGAACTGCGATGCCAGCTGCCCACACGTTTTTCAATTGTTTATGCCGGTATGTGTCTTCCACCGGTACGTATCCCTTCGGGGTTGCGTGAAGAGAAGGAGAGTTCTGAACAAAGTCCACACCCACAAACGGAGGCATCAGTTGTGTCAATGAGCTTTTTAATACTTCACCATTGGTGAGGATTACCGAGTCGGGTGTAACTTCTTTTACGGCAACCTGGGTGCGATAGTGAATATTGAACATTTTCATAAATGCTTTCAGCATGGTTTCGCCCAGCGGCATACCATCGATTCCGAAATGACCGAGGTAGTCCTCTGGGGTAATCCAGTACAGGTCGACTTTTTTACGAATACCCTCTTCGCGTAGCCATTTTTCAACGTTGAACAGAAATTCATACGCGGCACCCATGCAACCGGCATCCTGCGTAGCACCGATTACAATCGGACCGGGTTTTTTCTTGAATTCCTCAAGCGCAGTTCTGAGTTTCATCGCACCGTTGGGTGTACCTACGTAATGGGAGTATTCGGCAACTCCGGGGGCAACATCAAACTTAACCTTCGGGCCGGTGGCAACTACCAGGTGATCGTATTGAAAGTCACCTTCGGTAGTGGACACGGTTTGTGATTCGGTATCCACCCGAAGTGCATCTGCGTGAACGAACTCAACTCCTTTTTTGGTGAGAATGTCGGCCTTGCGAAATGAAATGTCTTTCATTTCTCGTCTTTTAAAAGGAATCCAGATAAGCGAAGGGATAAACAGGAACAGGGGAGATTTATCGATCAGAATAACGCGATGTTCGTTTTTACCTTTACGTTTGATTTCAATGGCAGCAGTCATGCCTGCAAAACTGCCACCCACTACTACGGTGGTTGTCATGGTTGAAATGTGCTTTTATTACTGACCAAAATGTAGCTTCCGGTCACCGAGATTATCCGTGATAAAAGTCACGCAGGCAAAAAAATCAGGCAAGTTTTTGTTCCAGTTGAAATACGTTTCCTTCGGGATCATGCCCGTCACAAAAAAGTGAGTTGATGCCATCAAACTTTTTCACGTCTCCGATGTCAACGCCCTCACGGGCGAGTTTTTCCCGGAAGTGATAAATGTCGCCTGAAATGCCGAAGACAAGTTTCGTATTACTTTCTGCGACAAACTTTTCTCCGGCAGGTGGTTCATAGCCCGGGCCCACCTTGTGGAAGGCAAGTTCGGTGTGGCCGGCATTCAAAACCAGCCATTGATTTTCGATTTCTTCCACCACCGTAAAATTGAAATCGTTTACGTAGAATGATTTCAGCAGATCAAGCCGGTGCCCGAAAACGATGATTCGGGTGAGGGTAAACGTTGTCCTTGTTTCCATGGGGTTAAGCTATTTGATTTTTACGGTTCCATCTTTATAAAACGAAAACGCTTTCTTCAAAATGAAGTTAATCTTCCTGACAGGTAAATCCTTAACGGGATCCAGAAGCATGATTTTCATACGCGAACGTTTCTCCTGGATTAGAAATGGTTCATCGAAGCGATTTCCCTCTACAATCCCCAGGTAGGGTTGCTTGTATTTTTTATGAACCCACAGGTAGCAGAACATTTTGCCCTTGTAGCAAAAGAAGGGCATACCGTATTTCCAGGCAGTTGTTACGTCAGGATCTGCAGCAAGAATAATGTCCCGCATGGCCAGCAAACAGCTCTTCACGGGCTCCTTCTGCTGGAGGTAAAAATTTTCAGAATCATTCATGAATCACCGAGTGTAGCACTACCGTGCGCACCCGCACCGCATTTATTCGGGTAAGATAACAATTTCGTAAACCAGTGTTGAGAAGTATTTGTACTGTAGTTAGTGGTCATTCCGATGGATACTTTGCAGAGTGGATTTCAAACAACAGTCCCGAGTGACCAAAAGATGTATCGGTCAAATTATTTTTTTAATTTTAGCGATAACTCTTCTCAAATGCGCCTGTTGCCTGTTTTGATACTTTTGGTAGTTAGTTGTCAGGCGATTGCACAGGATTTTACCGGGCCTTGGATTTTGGTAGATGCCAGACGCATTGACGGCAGTAAAATCGTTGATCGCAATCGATACATTACGCATTTCGAATACTCCTTTACAAAGGAAAGAACCATAAGTGTTGACAGTATCAGCTATTCTCTTTCTTCTCAACGAAACACGCTCATATTTGATGACTCTCGTCATGCGCACGATTCTTGGAAAAGTCTCGAATTAATATCTGATACAGTATTGGTAATTACTGAGAAACATACCGATGAAGATCTCGATAAGAAAAATCGCTTCGTGTATCTGCGAAAAGATGCATACCTGCGGTTTTTGCGGATGAACAATCTGCTGGAATTTGATGGGCCAACTACAATCCGCGTAAACAAATTCATATTCCCTACCCTTGATTTTCTCAGCAACCGTTCATTCGAAAGTTTTATGTCGGAGCGGATACGTCCTGCTGAGGGTGCGGTTACCGGTACCTTCATTGTGTCGAAAGATGGCATGATAACATATGTTGCTCAAGTGGAAAGCCGCGGGTTTACACAATGGGAAAGACTTGTTGTTGCAATAAGGGAAACCTCGAGGCAATGGCAATTGCCGCTGCCTGGCTATTCTTATAAGGTACCATTTACCGTAATGGTGAATGCCAGCGGTGATGCGGAAATGACATTTAGGGCTAATGATTTTGCGTGGCTCGCTTCAGACAGAATGGGAACCTCCGGAGCAGAAGCCCGGCTGCAAACGGCAATTTATGAAAGAGGCATTAAGCTGGCTGAACAGGGTCGGCACGAAAAGGCTGCGGAGGTGTTCACCCAGTATATCGAAAAAAATCCCTATAACGTTGATGCATATTATAATCGCGCGGTTGCATATTATCAGATGAATGACTTAGCCAAGGCTTGTCAGGATTGGAAATATCTCAAAGATTTGGAGCAGGTTGCTGCCACCAATCTGCATAATCAGCATTGCAGGGAATAACGACAGTCTGGCTATTAACTCACAACTTATTTTAAGCGACAACGGCTTAAGGTGAAAACGTGGTCAGATCATACCACAAAAAGTCTTGTTACATGAGCGATTAATCCACAAACGCGTGTAAGCTTAACCGGTTACCGGGGTGCATCTGCACAATTTGCTTTTGGTCTTGAGGTTGAGGAATGATAACAGCCATCAATCCAAAACGTGCATGAACCAGGTATTCGTTGGAGGAACCTTCTTTCATATTTATGTCAGCATTCTCCGGACTGTGTTCCGGGAAGACAAAAAATCAAAAAGCCTTTTTATAAATAACAATTATACACCCGGCATCGACCGGGTGGTTCCTGCATTGCGGGAAAGCGGATTTTTTGATGATGTAGCGCTGATTGATTTTGGCCCGGTGTCGAAAGCAGTTCGGGAGAAGTTAAATCTCTTTCACCGCATGTTCGGCCGGGAGAAAATCATGATGGGTTTCCTGGAAAAGAACTCCGACATTCTGAAGTACCGCGATTTTATTAGTCAGTCAGACATTAACCTCTTTCATCACAAAGGGCTGTCGTCTGGTTATTTTATTCTTAAATTTCCCAAGAACTTCTTCCGGATGCTGGAAGACGGCTCGCGGAATTATTTCTCTGAAATCTCACCGATGAAACATTTCAGAAGAAAATATCTGCTGAACACGTTTGTAGGGGAAGGGCTTGATGATTGTGTAAAAGAAATTCACGTGCAGCATCCGGAGCGGTTGCCCGCACCCACGCGCCACAAGGGAGTTAAGCTGGAGTTAAAACAAATGCAGCAAAACCTCAGTCGCGATGAAAATCAGCGGATATTAAACGTCTTTATGAACAATCAGTCGGTGGATTTGAAAGGCGACAAAAAACTGCTGTTAATCACGCAAACACTTTCGGAAGACCGGTACACAACCGAAGAATACAAAATCGATTTGTATAGAAAGATCATAGAGGACCATGCAGCCGGTTATAAGCTGTACATCAAACCGCATCCGCGGGAAACAACCGATTACCGCAAAAAACTGGATTGTGATTTTACCGAAATACCGCGCTCATTTCCCATGGAAATGTTCGATCTCATGAAGAACATCACGTTCGATCGTGGGATTACCATCTCGTGTAACCCGATTTTTAATATTGACTGCGTGCGCGACAAGATTATGCTCGGAAAGGAAATTGTGAAAGAACGCCTGGCCGGAAAAGTTATGTATCAATAAACGGGGACCGCTTTGCGAGCAACCATTTAAAAATACAACGCAGCAGGGTTCCAAACCTTCTTCGGCTTTTCTGCTATTATGTTAGGGCTTTTCACACCAGCTTCAGGCTTGCGATCGCGATCTGCTGATGGTGCCGGAAGACTTGCATTTGTTTTTGTTTGTGTTTTCATAACGGTTCGTGTTTTGGTTAAATCTTTTATTGTTCTACAGGCTGAACTCTCAGCAGTCTGTTGAGCTCGCCTTCATTTGTTAGATCGAGTCGTAGCGGAGTGATGGAGGTATATCCATTTTCAACAGCCCAGCGATCGGTATCAGCTTCAGCGGGATCGAGCGGCATAATGGTAAACCAGTAATGCTTTCTTCCTCGCGGATCGTTACCCGGAATTACAATCCCATCGTATTGTTGAACAGCCTGTCGCGTATACTTCATGCCGATTGGCTTCTGCGGGAAGTTCACGTTTGTAAGATTGACCGTGCTGTCGTTTAACAGTAACTGCAACGCCTCCTTCACAAAGGGTTCGAGTGCCGGGAAATCCGGTTCGGTTTCACCTGCAGGTGCGCTCAGCGCGATCGCTTTCTTGCCGAAGAGTACACCTTGTTTTGCACCGGCAAGCGTTCCCGAATGCCACATGGAGTTACCGACATTAAGGCCGATGTTCACTCCGCTCAAAATCACATCGGTATCTTTCCAGAGATGAAGCCCGAGCGCTACGCAATCGGCAGGTGTTCCGTTGACGCGAATCGCCTCAATGTTATTTTCGAAGTTGACGGGTGACTTTTTATAATGCAAGGGCCGCGATGCAGTGATCGCATGCCCCATGGAAGATTGTTCAACGTCAGGTGCTGCTACGCGCACTACGCCAAAGTTTGATGCAACGCGGGCGAGCGAAGCAATACCCGGACTATAAATGCCGTCATCGTTGGTAATCAGAATATTCATAAAACTGTGAGTATTGGATTAGTAATTCAGGAAAAATCATTCCAGTCAGGCTTTTTGCAGGAAGATTTTCGAGTTATCTATAACATGAAGCATATCAAGGTTTTGCATAATCCTGCAGCGGGTACTTCCGATCATTCGCGGGAAATTCTCAAGTCACAACTGGAAGCAGTGGGGTTTGAGTGTAGCTATTATTCCACTAAAGAAACGGATGAAGAAGAGTTCATCTCCGACCGGGCCGACATCATGGCGGTTGCAGGAGGAGATGGTACCGTGCGCAAGCTGGCGGATCAGATTCTTAACAGGAAAGTGATCCGCAAGAAGCCTCCGATTGCATTGCTGCCGTGCGGTACCGCCAACAACATCGGCCGTACGTTAAACATCCAGGGCACGGAAGAAGAGATTATTGGCCGCTGGACTAACGGGAACATTCAGCCGTTTGATGTTGCCGAATTGCGGGGCGTTAACGATACAAATTTCATCATGGAAGGTTTTGGCTTTGGCGTATTTCCGAAACTCATTAAAAAAATGAAGTCCATGAAAAACAGGTCGGAAGATCCGGAAGAAGAACTGGAACTCGCGTTGAAGACACTTCACGACATTATCGTATCATACAAAGGGCGCGATTGTGAGCTGGTGGTGAACGGTAAAGAGATATTTGGCCAATACCTCATGGTTGAAATCATGAACGTGCAGTCGGTAGGCCCGAACCTGAATATTGCTCCGCTTGCAAGCGTGAACGATGGCCTGCTTGATGTGGTACTGGTTTCAATTGAGGAACGTGATACGCTCGCCAGCTATGTAATGAACCGGTTGAAAAAAGGCAAGGACGAGGTTTTTTTCGGAACCTCAATCAAAGCTGAATCGGTTAAAGTAAAATGGAACGGCAAGCTGTTCCATGCCGATGATCAACTCGGTGAACAAAAAAAGAAGACCGAGATTTCAATTTGGGCACGCAAAGGCGTGCTGGAGTTTTTAGTCTGAGGGTTTTTCAATTGTTCAGCACCTTGCATCTTTTGAGTAGCCGTGCGCCATGGCACTGGTAATGCTATTGATTGTTGGATTATTCGATTTGATACCATGAAATCGTGCAACTCATGTTCATGCAAACATTGGTCAGTTGCGCGTGGCATGAAAATCGTAAAGGCTAAATCGTAACCCTGTTTTCAATGTTTGGTATAACGAAACGAAACCACATGTATAACTATTCTATCCGGATCGTATGAAGGTGTTGATGTTCGGATGGGAATTTCCTCCCCAAATATCGGGAGGATTGGGCACCGCATGCTACGGACTGACGCAGGCGTTGGTACGGGAAGATGTTGATGTACTTTTTGTAGTACCCAAATTAATGGGCAACGAACCCGATAACGGCAGCAGGTTATTGAGCGCTTCAGAAGTTGGCATTCGGCAGGTTGTTTCTACGGATTCTGCTGACCAGCCCTTTACGCGCTTCCGGCATTTTATGAAAGAAGGTTCATTCACAACCTTTGAAATTCCTTCAACCTTATCGACTTATAACATGGCGCATCTTCATGAGCCCGTACAGCACATTGAACATTGGAACTATCCGCTGAATGTGGCGGAAACCGCAGTGGAAAAAACAACGGTTGTAACGCAGTCAATATCAGGTGCTTTGTATGATTTTAAAGGCGGCTATGGCCCGCAATTGATTGAGGAAGTTTTTCGCTACGCGAATGTTGCATCAGAGATAGCAATCGCGGAGCAGTTCGATATTATTCATGCGCACGATTGGATGACGTATCCCGCGGCCATCGCAGCAAAACGCTTAAGCAGCAAGCCGATGGTGGTGCACGTGCATGCAACCGAATTCGACCGTGCCGGGCAACAGGGGAGTGAAATGGTTTACACGATTGAACGTGAAGGTCTTGACGAAGCCGATAAGATTGTAGCCGTAAGCGAATGGACAAAACGAATCATGGTTGACCGCTACGACATCGACCCTGATAAGATTGTTGTTGTGCATAACGGAGTGATCCCGGAAGAGCGCACGATTACTGAAACAAAACAAAACCTGGGCTCGCATGTGGTAACGTTTCTTGGCCGCATCACCTATCAAAAAGGGCCTGAATATTTCGTGGAAGCCGCAGAAAAGGTTCTTACGCTTTTCCCGGATGTTCATTTTATCATGGCCGGGAGTGGGGATTTTCTACCACAGATAATTGAGAAAGTTGCGCGCATGAAATTGTCTTCACAGTTTCATTTTACAGGTTTTTTGAAGAAACATGAAATTGACCAGGTACTCGCTTCCACGAGTGTTTACGTGATGCCTTCCGTATCCGAACCCTTCGGTATCACACCGTTAGAGGCCATACAGCGTAATGTGCCAATCATTATCTCTAACCAGTCGGGCGTATCGGAAGTGATGCACCATGCACTGAAAGTAGATTTTTGGGATACCGAAGCATTGTCGCAGGCTATTTGCAGTGTGCTGCACTACAACAGCCTGTCGCGTGAATTGAAACGCAATGCGGGCAAGGCAATCGATTTGATAACGTGGGAAAAAGCAGCGCAGCGCCTAAACAATTTATACTATGAACTCACCAGCAACATCCACCCAAACTAATTCAACACAGCACCTGGTGTTGTACTTCCAGGTACATCAGCCCCGGAGGCTTAACAAGATTAATTTCTTTTCTATCGGTACCCATCCCGAATATTTTGACGATGCGCTTAACGCGGAAATTATTCAGCGCGTAGCGAAGGATTGTTATTTGCCGGCCAACGCTTTGTTGCTCGACCTGATTAAAAAGCATCCGCAGATCAAGGTTTGCTTCTCCATTTCGGGCGTAGCGCTTGCACAGTTCGAACAGTATGTTCCCGAAGTGCTACACAGCTTTCAGGCTTTGGCCAAAACCGGCAACGTAGAATTTTTATGCGAAACGAATTGCCATTCATTGGCTTCGTTAATTTCTGCCGATGAATTTCAAATTCAGGTATTTGAACACGCTGAAAATATCTATCGTCATTTTGGATTGCGCCCTGCCGTATTTCGTAACACGGAACTGATTTACAGCAATGCCATCGGCACGCAGGTAGCACAAATGGGCTTTAAAGGAATGATTACCGATGGAGTGGACCGCGTGCTGGATGGCCGCAGTTCATTCCGGTTATACCATCATCCCGATAATAACGCATTTAAGCTTTTGCTTCGCAGCAACCGCCTGAGCGATGACATCGCCTTCCGCTACATGCAGGGTGCTTCGGTGTTATCGGCTGAACGATACGTGAACTGGCTGAATCACATGCCCGTCAACGAGCCGGTTATCACGCTCGGAATGGACTATGAAACGTTTGGTGAACATTATAAAAAGCCTTCCGGCATCTTCGACTTTTTAAGAGGCATGCTCACCCGGATAGTGAAGGACAAGAAATTCATTTTCTCCACACCTTCTGAAGTGATGAACGAGGTTGCGTCAAAACAATCTTTAAACATCGACCATGCAATTTCATGGGCTGATGAGCGCAAAGATCTCTCTGCCTGGCTGGGCAACGATATGCAACGCGATGCTTTTGACATGGTGAAGTCGCTCGAAAATTCTGTAAAGCGTACGACCAACACAGCCTTACTCACTGCGTGGCGCGCATTGCAAACCAGCGATCATTTCTACTACATGTGCACGAAGAAATTAAACGATGGCGATGTACATGCATATTTCAGCCATTATCCATCGCCCTATGAAGCGTTCATTAACTACATGAATGTGATGAGCGACTTTGTAATCCGTGTGAAATCCGCTTCGGCACAGGCTGATCTTACCGAAGCAGCCAAACAAAATGAATACGAACGTCAGCATCCGCAGGTTCCGTTCTGGGCCGAGCGTAAGAGCGCTGAAATCAGACAAGAAGTTTTTGTAAGTCACTAAATCATGAAAATATACCCCGGACATCCGTATCCCCTGGGCGCAACCTGGGACAAGAAAGGTGTGAACTTTGCGCTGTTCGCAGAGAATGCAACGGAGGTTGAACTTTGCTTGTTCGACTCCGAAAAAGACCAGAAGGAAAAGCATCGCATCAAGCTTACCGAGCGCACGCATCAGATCTGGCATGGTTACATCCCGGATCTCAAACCCGGACAATTATACGGTTATCGCGTAAGCGGACCGTATGAACCGCAGAATGGCCATCGCTATAACCCCAATAAATTATTGATCGATCCGTATGCAAAAGCAGTTGCAGGCATCATTAACTGGGACGACTCCCTGTTTGGATACGATGTCAACAGCGAAGAGAAAGATTTAAGCTTCAGCGAAAGCGACAGTGCTCCGTTCATACCGAAGTCTGTCGTGATAGATGACTCATTCGATTGGGAAGACGACAAAGCTCCGAAAACCGGTTATCATCACACCATAATATATGAGGCTCATGTAAAGGGTTTAACCAAACAGCTTGCTGGCATTCCGGAGAATCTCCGCGGAACGTATGCTGGTGTTGGTCACCCTAAAACGATTGAGTATCTCAAGTCGCTTGGCATTACGGCAATCGAATTGATGCCGGTTCATCACTTTGTTTCCGACAGACACCTGAAAGAAAAAGGACTAAACAATTATTGGGGCTATAACAGCATCGGCTTTTTTGCGCCTGACGCGCGGTACTCCGGTTCGGGTGTACGCGGTGAACAGGTTACTGAATTCAAGGAAATGGTGAAGTCTTTGCACAAAGCCGGCATTGAAGTAATTCTCGATGTTGTATACAACCACACGGCCGAAGGCAATGAACTCGGTCCGACATTATCATTCAAAGGAATTGATAACGCGTCATACTATCGTTTGATGGAAGACAAGCGTTATTACAATGACTACACCGGAACGGGAAACACACTGAGTGCGAACCTCCCAAGCGTGCTGCGCCTGATTATGGACAGCCTTCGCTACTGGGTGGTAGACATGCACATCGATGGATTCCGGTTCGATCTGGCTTCAACGCTTGCGCGCGAACTGCATGAAGTTGACCGGCTCGGATCATTCTTCGACATCATTCACCAGGATCCGATCATATCACAAGTTAAGCTCATTGCCGAACCGTGGGATATCGGTGAAGGCGGTTACCAGGTCGGAAACTTTCCTCCGGGCTGGGGCGAATGGAATGGCAAGTATCGCGATTGCGTTCGCGACTACTGGCGTGGTGCCGATAGCCAGCTCGGTGAATTCGCGATGCGCTTTACCGGAAGTCCTGATTTATATGCAGGCAACAACCGGAAGCCATCGGCCAGCATCAACTTCATAACTGCGCACGATGGGTTCACATTGCACGATCTTGTGTCGTACAATGAAAAACATAACGAAGCAAACGGTGAAGACAACAAAGATGGTGAAAGCCACAACCGTTCTTGGAATTGCGGAGCAGAAGGAAATACGGATGATCAGGAGATCATAGCGCTTCGCAATATGCAAAAACGAAACTTTATTGCCACGTTGTTTTTATCGCAAGGCATACCCATGCTGGTAGCGGGCGATGAATTCGGACGCACGCAAAAAGGAAACAATAACGCGTACTGCCAGGACAATGAAATCTCGTGGATCGACTGGAAAAACCTCGATAGCGATCTGCTCGCGTTCACGCAAAAAGTGATCGGCCTGCGTAAAGCGCATCCGGTATTTTGTCGCAGAAAATGGTTTCAGGGAATGGCCGTTACCGGCCGCGGGCTGGAAGACATCGCATGGTTTCTTCCGGAAGGATCGGAGATGACAGACGACCACTGGCAGCATTCTTTCGCGAAATCATTGGGCGTATACCTCAATGGAAAAGGCATACATACCGTGCATGCCGATGGTTCCGCTGTTGTTGACGATTCGTTTTACGTAATCTTCAACGCACATCACGAACCATTGGATTTCAAATTGCCACCGGAGAAATATGGTAAGCAGTGGGAAGCAATTCTCGATACTTCGAAAGAAGCCGACCCGAAACAAAAGTTTGGGCCGGAAGCTATTGTAAAGGCAGACGCACGTTCATTGCTCGTTTTTAAACATCGCCAGGTGACATGACTTTGCTGCGCGTTAACCGGAAGTCGTTGGGCGTGAATTTTTCCGCGCGGGGTGAAGCAGAGGTATTGGTGTGGGCGCCTGAAGCTAAAACGGTAAACGTTTGGTTGGTTGATAAACAACAACGGCTGCAGTTAATCAGGCGTGAATTTGGATACTGGAGTTGCATCACACCGCACATTACTCCCGGCGATCGGTACTACATTGAACTTGACGGTAAACAGCTTGCCGATCCTGCATCCCTGTATCAGCCGGAAGGCGCGAGCGGCCCGTCAGAAGTTTTTAATCCGGGTGCTTTTCATTGGACGGATCACGAATGGATTAACATTCCGCAGCAGGAGTATATTATTTATGAATTGCATACCGGCACGTTCAGCGATACCGGAACATTTGAAGGAATTATTGAGAAACTGCCATACCTGAAAGAGCTCGGCATCACCGCGATTGAGATTATGCCTGTGGCGCAGTTTTCGGGAATCCGCAATTGGGGCTATGACGGAGTGTTTCCGTTTGCTGTGCAGCATTCGTATGGCGGTCCGCTCGGACTGCAGCAGCTGGTGGATGCGTGTCATGCAAATGGCATTGCCGTAATTCTTGACGTAGTGTACAATCACCTCGGGCCGGAAGGAAATGTACTTCCTGCATTCGGCCCGTACTTTACCCATAAATATAAAACGCCCTGGGGACAGGCGATGAACTTTGACGATGCGCATTGCGATGAAGTTCGTCATTACTTTCTTGAGAACGCGCTTATGTGGCTGCGCGATTTTCATATTGATGCATTGCGGTTGGATGCTGTACACGCCATCAAGGACTTCAGTCCGAAACACTGGCTGCGCGAATTGCGCGGGCGGGTGGATGAGCTGATGCAGGAAACCAACCGCATGCATTATTTAATTATCGAATGCGACCTCAACGACCGGAAATTCATCGATCCGGTTTCTGAGAAAGGCTATGGAATGGATGCGCAGTGGATTGACGAATTCCATCACGCACTACGCGTAACAACCGGCCACTCCAAAACCGGGTACTTCGAAGACTTTAACGGACTGCTTCATCTGGCTAAATCCTGGCAGGACGGATACGTTTACACCGGCCAATATTCACCGCATCGCAGTAAGACATTTGGCACCGACACTATTAATATAGAGCCCTTCCGGTTTGTCGTGTTCTCGCAAAACCACGACCACATCGGCAACCGCATGCTGGGCGAGCGCTCTTCCGCGCTGGTGAGTTTTGAGATGCAAAAGGTTCTGGCTGCGTCCGTGCTGATGAGCCCGTTTTTGCCACTGCTCTTCATGGGCGAGGAGTATGGCGAGAAAAATCCGTTCCTGTATTTCGTTAATCATTCCGACAAAGAACTTGTGGAGGCCGTACGGCAGGGACGAAAGCGCGAGTTTAAAGCGTTTCATATCGAAGACGAATTTCCCGATCCCCAAAGTGAAGAAACATTCCGGCACTCATCGCTTCAGTGGGACATCCTTGAAAAAGACGAACACGCTGCGATGTTTAAATACTATCAGCAGCTGATTGCGCTGAGAAAAAAACTCACGCCCATCGGCCGTGCCGGCCGCGACAACCTGAAACTGGAAGTGTTTGAATCTCAAAACGTGCTGCTGGCCGAACGCTGGCATAACGAAGAATACGTTCTGTGCATGTTCAATTACTCCGGTCAGTCCCAAACCATTACATCTGCTTTGCTGGAGAAACCCTGGAAGCTTGTGCTGAACTCTGCATCATCGGAGTGGCTCGGAGTTCACGACCTTGAATTCAATCAAACAAACCGGTTGGTGATGGCTCCGGAGTCCTTTTTACTCTTCACACATGTATAATCCTGTCTCAACATATCGCATCCAGTTCAATAAAGATTTCACATTTCGTGATCTGAGAAGTCACGTTTCGTATTTCAAACAGCTTGGTGTAAAAACAATTTACGCGTCACCGGTTTTTAAAGCTGTGCCCGGAAGCATGCACGGATACGATGTAACCAATCCGTACGAGATCAATCCCGAAATCGGCACGGCCGATGAATTGCGCGAGCTCATTAACACATTGCAGCAGGAGGGTATCGGCTGGATACAGGATATCGTCCCGAATCACATGGCGTTTCATCATTCCAATATTTGGCTGATGGATATGCTTGAGAAGGGAACTCTTTCGGTTTATGCAGGCGTGTTCGATACACCCGCGTCAACCGATTTCTTTCGCGACCGGCTGATGGTTCCTTTCCTGGGCGATACGCTTGAGGAAGTTGCTGCGCGTGGCGAATTGCAGCTTGTTTCCGGTGATGACGGATTGTGCTTTCAGTATGCCGATCAGTTCTATCCAATCAATACGCGATCATACGAAACCGTGCTCAATACGGATGAAACACGGTCGATGGACAGTGTTCGTCAGTTTTTAGTACAGCTCGATGAGATACATTCCGTTACCGATCCGGTGCAGTATGCGCTTCGCGCGCATGAACTGAAGATTCAGTTCAAAACGCTGATGAATGAACTGGAAACAAGAAGCTACATCGAGAAGAGTTTAACAGCGATCAACTCCAATCCCGAAGCCATTGTAGCAATCGCAGACGAGCAGTTCTATCGGTTGTGCAGCTGGAAGGAAACCGTTAACACCATCAACTACCGGAGATTCTTTACGGTCAACTCGCTGATCTGTCTGAACATGCAGTCTGAGAAGGTGTTTCACCTGTATCACAAGCTCATCAAACAGTTTGTTGACGAAGGTTTGTTCAAAGGCATTCGGGTCGACCACATCGATGGATTGTACGATCCGGAAACATATTTAAAGAGACTGCGCGTGTTATGCGGTGAGGATACTTACATCGTGGTGGAAAAAATTCTTGAGCCCGGTGAAAAACTGAAACCCTGGCCGATCCAGGGCGCAACAGGATACGAGTTCCTCGCGCTCGTAAACAACCTGATCACCCGCGACCGCGCGGAAAATAAATTCTCGCGCTTTTATAAACTCCTCACACGGGATAACAAATCGGTTGAACAAAAGATCAGCGAAAAGAAATCGATGATCCTGCACCACCACATGGGCGGTGAATTGCAGAACCTGTACGCATTTCTGCGCGATAAAAATTTAATTGCTCATGAAATTCCGGCAGAGCAGGTAAAGGGAGCAATAGCAGAATTTCTGGTTCAGTGCCCCGTGTATAAGCTCTATGGAAATTCATTTCCGTTGCCGGCTGAAGAACGCGATGCAGTAAAAGCTATCCTCAAAAAATCCCGGAGTGAAAAGCCTGGGCTCAAAGAGGCGTTCGGTTTACTGGAAGATATTTTTATTAACCGTCCGCAGGAAGGCAACGAAGAATTCAACCGCAGCGCACTTGAGTTTTACATGCGCTGCATGCAGTTCAGCGGCCCGCTGATGGCGAAAGGAATGGAGGATACTTTATTATATACATTCAACCGGTTTCTTGCCCACAATGAAGTGGGTGATTCTCCGGGTTTCTTCGGCCTGGATGCGGATGATTTTCATGAAGCTATGCGCGATCGCCAGACCAACTGGCCGCTGGCACTCAACGCAACATCCACGCACGATACGAAACGCGGGGAAGATGCGCGCATGCGGTTGAACGTACTCACCGACCTTTCGGAAGAATGGATAGCACTCGTAACGCAGTGGATGGAATGGAACCAGATCTATAAAAAGAATGGCGCTCCCGATCTAAACGATGAATACTTCATCTATCAAACACTGATCGGATCTTTCCCAAACATCCCGGAGTCCGGAACAGATTTTATCAATCGCCTCGATGAATATTTTACCAAGGCATTCCGCGAAGCAAAACGGTATTCCGACTGGGCCGATCCTGATCAGCACTATGAACAGGCCGTGAAAAGCTTTGTGGTTGAGATTTTAAAACCGGAACATAAATTCCTGGAAAGCTTTCAAAACTTCCAGCAGAAAGTTTCGGATTTCGGAATGATCAATTCGCTCGCACAGGTCGCCTTGAAGTTCACCTGTCCCGGTGTGCCGGATAGTTATCAGGGTACAACCAATTGGGATTTAACCCTGGTCGATCCCGACAACCGGAGGCAGGTAAATTTTGAGGAGAGTGGAAGCATGCTGAATTATGTGAGCAAGGCGCAAACCACTGCCGATTTTGTTGAAGAACTCTGGAGCACGCGCAGCGATGGCCGCATCAAATTGTGGCTGATGCATAAGCTGTTTAAAATACGTTCAGCATGCAAGGGAGTGTTTTGTGAGGGTCAGTATGTTCCGCTTGAAGTCAGGGGAAAGCACAAAGACAATTGCTTTGCGTTCGCACGTGTGCACAAGGGCATTTGGATTGTTACCGTGGTTCCGCTGAACCTCGCACGACTGCAGAACCTTAGTGAAGCTTTTCAACCCGATTGGGCCGACACAAGGATTGTTATTCCGGCACATGCACCGTTGAACTATTCCAATATGTTGTTTGGCCGCAAGGGTAAACATACCGGAGAGCTTTTAATCGCAGAACTGCTCAGGGAATTTTTCATCGGCATCATCCGGCTTGAAGATGCGCCAAAGTCACGAAAGGCTGGGGTACTCATGTCAATCGCCTCGTTGCCTTCGGAGTTCGGTATGGGCGACATGGGTCCGGAGGCGCGAGCGTTTGCCGACTTCCTGTTCGAAAGCAATCAAAGCATCTGGCAATTGCTTCCGCTCAACATCACAACAGCCGATACAGCTTACTCGCCCTACAGTTCATATTCCAGCATGGCCGGCAACCCGTTGCTGATTAGTCCGGAGGAGTTGGTTGCGGTGGGCTTGCTCACCGAACCCGAAGTAGAGAAATACGAGTTGTGGAACAACGGCAAGATCAAATACCGCAAAGCGGAGGCCTTGCGCGAAGTGTTGCTGAACAAAGCCTGGGAGAATTTCAACGCAGGCGACTTCCCTTCACTCCACAACAAGTTCGAAAAGTTTAAGCAGGCCGAGGCATACTGGCTTGACGACTTTGCCTTGTTCGAATACTTCCGCACCAAACATAAAGGCGCTCCATGGTACGAATGGCCGGAAGAAATCCGCGATCGGAAAGACTGGGGTGAGCGCTCGTCAGATGTGGAAGGCGACAACGAGGATGTCATGTTGAGCTTGCCGAAACAGGATAACCCTGGCTTGAGCGGGAAGAGTAATCCTTCTGTCATGTTGAGCCTGTCGAAACATGAAAACCCCAACCCCCTCGAAAAAATCAAATGGGTTCAATTCATCTTCTTTGAACAATGGATGCGGCTGCGCAAATACTGCAACGACCGCAACATCACCTTGCTGGGCGACATTCCTTTTTATGTCAGCTACAACTCGGCTGACGTTTGGGCGAACCGCGAGATGTTCGCACTCGATGAATCGGGAAAACTGAAAGGTGTTGCCGGAGTTCCGCCCGACTACTTCAACAGCGATGGCCAGCTCTGGGGCATGCCCGTATTCCGCTGGGATGTGTTGAAGGAAAACAAGTACGCGTGGTGGCTCAAGCGACTGAGGAAAAACCTGGAGTTGTTCGATGAAGTGCGGCTCGACCACTTCCGTGCGTTTGTTGATTACTGGGATGTTCCCGCAACATCCGCCAGTGCCCGTAATGGCACGTGGCAGCGCGGACCGGGTAGAGATTTCTTCGAAGCTGTTAAAAAAGAGTTTGGTTCATTGCCGTTCGTAGCGGAAGACCTGGGGGAGATCAATCCGGAAGTGTTCACGCTACGCGATGAATTAAACCTGCCTGGCATGAAGATTCTTCAGTTCGCGTTCGAAGAAGACATGACCGAATCGATTTATTCAGCCCATAACTTCACCGAAAACTTTATTGTGTACACCGGCACGCACGATAACAATACCACGCGCGGCTGGTACCGCAAAGACATTTCCGCGGCACACCGCAAACGCCTGGAGTCATTCTTTCCCGCAAAGGTGACCCAGAAAAACATCAGCGAACTGCTGATTCGTTTGGGTTATGGTTCCGTAGCACGGATTGTCATCACCCCCATGCAAGACTTGCTTAACTTAAATGAAAAAGCGCGCATGAACATGCCGTCTACCTATCAAAACAACTGGCTGTGGCAGATGAAAGGTCGTGTTCCTAAATCAATATCCGATCAATTGATTACGTTTTCGCGTCTTTATAACCGGTAGCCGGCATTCGTTAATCGTTAATAGTTAATCGTTCGTTTTGCATCACCAATAACGATTAACGGATAACCATTAACTGCTAACGAAATACGAATCCAGAATCGCCTTAATTCCCGTTAACGGAATAATCACCCAATCCGGACGGTTGTTCAGTTCATAGTTCAATTCGTAGATCGCCTTCTCCAGCAGGAAAGTCGTCATCATAATATGGAGTTCCTCATCCGTGCGTGGTACAAACGGAGTTCCCTTCACATTTTGTTTGTATGCCGCCATAAACACATGACTTATGTGATGATACCACGCCTCCATCACCGGAATCAGTTTCGGGTAATCCTCCTTGCGGATTTGATTATCGAGGAACAGGCTCGCATAGGCGGCATAGTGAAAGGAGCGGATCATGCCCGCCACATCGCGCAGGGGCGAGCGCTTCAGCCTGCGTTCGGTATAGCTTCTTGCAGGTTCTCCTTCAAAGTCGGTAATGAAGAAGTCTTTTCCGGTAAACAACACCTGGCCCAAATGGTAATCGCCATGAATCCGGATCTTCACCACATCAATCTTGTTGCGGTAAATTTCTTTCAGCCTGTCGAGTATCTCGGGTTGGCGCGATAGAATTTCTTCTGCCAGTGGCCGCACCTCCGGTGAAAGCTTCTCCAGATTCTCGGATTGATTCTGAAACGCACTCCGCACCAGCGACTTCAACCCCGAGAATAACGACCGCTGATAATGCAGCGAATAAGGTTCGGGTGTAAAAGCCGGAATGTCACCCCGTCCGGCAAGGGCTTTATGAAGTTCAGCCGTACGGATTCCCAGCAAACGGATTTGTTCCGTTAACGGTCCGGAGAAAATTTCATGCAGCAACGGATTCACGCGGCCATCATAACTGCTTTCATCGTATGTCATCAGGTCGTCCGGCAACGTAAGAATGTCAGGGCTCGCAAGAATTTTTTCCGTAAGCTCATCCAGCCGGTCCAGCACATAACTCCAGCCATCACCGCTGTTCGGTATCATCTTCTGCATCAGCCCGAGTGTGATTGCTTCACTGTGCGACTTCCACTGGAATGTTCCCACAAATGCAGGCATGTGATCAAACGGACTGTCATCCGTCAGGAATGCCGATATCTCCGCATCCGAGTTAACCGCATAATCCAGTTTGCGGAACAGCTTCAGGAAAAATGTGTTGCCGTACGCAACCGAGGTATTGCTCTGCTCTGCCGACATCACCCGCGGCCTGATCTTTTCACTGCCCGTTTCATACTCGCGCAGCAACTCCTTGCCGCTAAACTCAAGCCGGTCGCCATTGGCAAGCGCCAGCGGCTCATTCGATTTCATGTGCTCGATAATTGCACACTGAAACGGTTGCCCGTAAATGGCATCGTACAAATAACCCTCTTCCGTTCCAATCTTCAGCCGCGCAATCATCGCCTGCGGAAAGTTATCGCGGATGCGTGCAGCCTCCTTATCCTTCGTAAATGCTACCGGCAGCTGATACAATTCCGGCAAGCCGTTCTGGTAGTTCACTTCCATAAACAGGATCGTCACATCCCACGAAGACGTAGGTATTGAACCGTGTTTTACAATCTTCAAAGTTTCCAGCACGCGGCTCTTGCCACCAAACCACCTGCGGCCCGCCAGGTATTGCGGAAGAATAATATTTTCAAGCTGCACACAGTTCGGCCGGTTCAGCAGGTTGCTCCAGTCTTTAATAACCAGTTCAGGCAACTCGCCCGAATGATTTTCCTGAGCCTTGCTTTCCAATAAAAACCACTGGCAATCGTGCGCCCCCAGCGACAGAAAATACGATTGATCATCGCGCACCATCGGAAACTTGTTCTTGCTGAACACTTCCACCGGAGTTTGACCGCCAAACGTTTCCAGGTCAAGCATGGCCGGCTGCGCGTACCGCGAAAGGTTAGCCACCACCAGCATGGTTTGATCTTCATACGTGCGCGTAAAGGCAAATATCTTCGAGTTCTTGCACGAAATAAACTTAATGTCACCCCGTGCAAACGCCTTATACTGCTTCCGCTTTGCAATCATGCGCTTCATCCACCATAATAGCGAAGAAGGGTTACGGCTCTGCAGCTCAACATTCAGCGATTCATAATGATAATCGATATCCTGGATCACCGGCAGGTATAACCGCTGCGGATTGGCCTGCGAGAAACCCGCATTGCGTCCCGATTCCCATTGCATAGGCGTGCGCACACCGTCACGGTCGCCCAGGTAAAAGTTGTCGCCCATGCCTATCTCATCGCCATAGTATATAAACGGAGTGCCTGGCAGCGAAAACAACAAATAGTTCAACAATTCAATCTTCTTCCGGTTGTTGCCCATCAGCGGTGCCAGCCGGTGGCGAATGCCCAGGTTAATGCGCGCCTTTGGGTCTTTCACATACACGCGGTACATGTAATCGCGTTCCTCGTCCGTTACCATCTCCAGCGTAAGCTCATCGTGGTTGCGCAGAAAAATTCCCCACTGGCAATTCTCCGGTATCTCCGGAGTCTGGTCAAAGATGTCGATAATCGGGTAGCGGTCTTCCATCTGCAGCGCCATATACATGCGTGGCATCAGCGGAAAATGATAGTTCATGTGGCATTCATCGCCCTGGCCGAAGTATGCGGCCGAATCTTCCGGCCACATGTTCGCTTCCGCCAGCAGCAGCGTGCCGGGATAATGATCGTCAACATGCTTGCGAAGCTTCTTCAAAAACGCATGCGTTTCCGGCAAGTTTTCACCATTCGTTCCTTCACGTTCAAACAAATATGGAATCGCATCCAGGCGAAACCCATCCACACCCATCGAGCACCAGTAGTCGAGCACTTTAAAAACTTCCTCCTGCACCCTTGGGTTATCGTAGTTCAGGTCAGGCTGATGCGAGAAGAAGCGGTGCCAGTAATATTGTTTGGCCACCGGGTCCCACGTCCAGTTCGAAGTTTCATAGTCCTGGAAAATAATGCGCACGTCCGGGTAGCGCGAAGGGTCGTCACTCCATACATAATAATTTCTTTCTTCCGAATCCTTCGGGGCTTTACGTGCCCGCTGAAACCACGGGTGCTTGTCGCTCGTGTGATTCAGCACCAGTTCCGTAATCACCTTTAAGCCGCGGGCATGTGCTTGCGTGAGCAATTCTTTTAAGTCATCCAGCTGTCCGTAAGCCGGGTTAATGGTATAGTAGTCGGCAATGTCATAGCCATCATCTTTCAGGGGCGAGGGGTAGAAGGGCAGGAGCCAGATAGCCGTTACGCCAAGTTCCTGCAGGTAGTCGAGCTTGCCCAGCAAACCTTTAAAGTCGCCCATGCCATCCTGGTCGCTGTCGGCAAAAGCTTTAATGTGCAGTTCATAAACAATGGCATCTTTATACCATAGCAGGTTTCCATCGCGCGCGGGTGAAGTCATGGGCAATCCGTAGTTAACTGCCCGGGTGGATAACAGAATTGTGCCGGGTTACCGATACCGGATAACGTTTTACAAAACCCTGTTTAACAAGTTGCTTGTGGTAAATTTTCCCCGCCTGTGCCCCTCGGCTGTTATTCAACCGCCAAAGCGCCAAAGGAGGGTCCTTCACGCCAAGGCCAAGTCGTCAGACACTTTAAAAGTGTCTGACGACTCTTCTCAGCTTCTGGGTATAGGCGCGCCTGACGAGTATTCTCCTGCTCGTATGGCTGAATTCGTCCCAACTCTGAGCCGGCAAAGTCTTATGTCTTACGACTCAAATCTCATATCTGTTACCAGCGCTTATTGTCGAAAAGAATTTCTGTAAATAATCTGTTAAGCAAGCGTTCGGGCGCGTATATTAGTTTGCTGTATATAGACGAATATAAAACAGCACCCCGGAAGAAATGAAACAACTTTATATAATCGCCATTCTCACAACAATATTGTCATGTGCAAAACAGAGAGATAACCGAATTGTTGTCAATCCTGATACTGTATCAGTTGATAACGACACAATAACAGCAATCGAGGTGACCCCTGCACCAAGCTACATGACTTCAACCTACGACAATCCGGGTAGCGATCCTCGGCACAGTGCAAGTCTGCACGAGCTTTCCGATAGCCTGGTTTTCAAGAGAATTCATGACAAGCTTATTCCCACGCTGGATGAAAAACATCAGACCTACTTTAGCGCTAATAGTAACCTTCAACTGATATCTCATTCCTCGGGCGATCTGTTCCAAAATGGGGAAGAGGACAATTGTTTTGTAGTTTATGATAAAAACCACAACAGAATTTCAATTGTAGTTTACGATGGACTTCAAAATAAGTACGCAGAGTTATTCAGAGACAAAAAAGTTAAGAATGGCCTTGTAGATGCAGACTGTAACTATGGCGTGTATGGAACGCTCGACTATCAGCTGGCTGGTGAATTAGTATATCATCGGGATTACATAATGAAACATCCGCTGGAACAAATAGAATATTCAAATTGTAAAATTGCTGACATTTCAATGGATGAGGACTTTATTCTGGATAGCGGATGTTTTGCAAGCGGCTTTTCAGCCGCTGGTAACAAGAAGTCCTTGTGTATTTCCACCAGTTCTGTTTACAATAACTGGGAATGTTTAACGTACGACAAGAACGAAGGCGTGTTCATTATATTCTATGGCCAAGCCTTTGCGGACTAAATGAACGCTGGAGTTTTAACTACTGCTACAACCCATTTCAAACATTCAAATCCTTCCCCATGGCAAAAACAATAAATGAACGAATGACAGTAGAAGTTAATGGCGACTTCGTAGTTTTTCTGATCGGCATGAGAATTAACCGAATCTGGAAAATTCACAAATGGCTGCCCGTTGCATCAGCAATGCCGAAAATGCTGCACGAACTTTCACAGGATCCGGAAAGCGGTTTTCTTGGTTTTCAAATTGTCGGCACGTTTCAGCCCGTAATCGTGCAGTATTGGAAGTCATTTGAACACCTCGAGAAATATGCGAAAGACAGAAACAGTCAACATTACCCGGCCTGGAAAGATTTCAACAAAAGAATCAAAAGCAATGGCGATGTAGGAATCTGGCATGAAACCTATAAGGTAAGAGCAGGCGAATATGAATGCGTTTATAATAACATGCCAAAATATGGTCTTGGCAAAATCGGTACGTTAGTGCCAGCCATCGGCAACAAATCGTCAGCAGCAGAAAGGATCAGAAGTACCATGAAGTAGCCCGGCATCAACGTCATTGCGAACGAAACGTCATTGCGAGCGAAGCGAAGCAATCTCACAATGTAACCTCTCCTCCAGATTGCCGCGCCACTTCGAGGGAGCCTGCGACCGAAGCAATCTCATGCACAACGCAGCATCACGACTGAAACGTCATTGCGAGCGGAGCGAAGCAATCCCACATCACGAAGCCCTTCCAGATTGCCGCGCCACTTCGTGTCTCGCAATGACGCAGCCCCCGTCATTGCGAGGGAGCCTGCGACCGAAGCAATCCCACGTCAGGAGTTCCATCCAATAACGACCTCATTAAAACCCCATCACCCCCGAGCTCTCCAGGCGTGAAATCAACGCCAGCACAAGTATCGCCAGCAGAGCCGCATGATAAGTCAATTCCAGTTTTTCGAAATCCGATTTGTTAGGCTTCACCAGAAGCGACAGCACCGAGCACAGGTAATACACGGCACCCAATCCAAACAACACAATAAAGATCCAATCCTTAACCATACGTCATCAAGCCACGCGCACGGCAGGCGCGCGTTACGCGAATGAAGATAGCGTCAAAAACTCATGGCAGACATGCCGTCATCCACCGTGCCTTTCAAAGCCCGTGTAACTTTTATCGCCAGCCGTTTAATTTACGTTGCCGATTTTTTTAAGAGCAGTAAACACCGCTAAACACCTTATTAAAAAACTCAAAACACCGCTGTAGGTTTTTCTCGCATGGCGAAACAGGCAAGTCGATTACTTTAATCACTTTCGTTTTACCCAGTTCAATTTCGTTTCACCTAAACCTCCCGGCATGAAAACAGTTATCACATTCATCCTTGCCTGCATGGCCACCGCCACCCTTGCGCAAGACATCATTAAAGGCCGAACATACCGCGCCCAGGCCGACTTCACCGCCAGCGAATATTTCGAAACCTGCACCACACGCAGATTCGGCATCTGCGATGGAACCCGGTTCGAAGTCATCGGCTTCACGCCCGACAGCTCCAAAGTCATCATCAAAATCAAAAAAGGCTATACATGCAGCCTTGTATCCGGTAACGACACCCTTCCGTATGCACTCGAAGGCAAGCAATACTGCATTAGTCGCGCACGATGGAACAACGACATCCGCAAATCCTCCGTGCAGCTTGCCAGCGGTCCGCTGGTCGTACCCTTTAAATTTCAAACCAAAGATTTTAAGATCTACAGTGCCGGAGAAATCGGCTTCTACGTTGGCCCCAAGTTTACAAGCAAGAAGAGTCCTGATAATTACCTGTCCGTCATCTTTTCAGCAGGCTATTCAAAAGTTCCCCTCAACGATGTCAACGCAAAAAATGCCGAAGACACACGCACAGTCGATGCAGCAAGCGTTGCGGGCGGAGCCGTGTATAATTTCGGAAAAGACTTTCAAATCGGTCTGTTGGCCGGGGGCGACTTCTTCAATGCCGATGACAAAGCGCGCTCACGCTCGTGGATCAGCTTCACCATTGGCATCAACCTCATCGGCATCACCAAAAAATCCGAAAAGAAAAACGAAGTGCGAATGGCGCAATAACTGCCGGCTTGTCTCACACCCGCCCGTCATGCCTCCCGTCATTGCGAAGGAGTAACCCGTGAAGCAATCCCGTGTCATCAGCTCCAGATTGCCGCGCCATCGTCATGCGAGCAGAGCGTCATTGCGCCTGCCTGCCGACTAAGGCAGGAGGGAGCCTGCGACCGAAGCAATCTGTTTCGTCATTGCGCCTGCCCGCCTCTGGCGGGAGCGAAGCGAAGCAATCTCATCAATAATGCACACCCCGGCCCACACAGGTCTCACGTCTCATATCTTATTCAACTAATATGGAAAAACGACTTATCATCAGTGCACTGGTAACATTTCCAATCATCCTGTTGGCCAACCATTATTGGTTTGATCGAAGTTGGGCGTCAAGCTTATTTGGCGCGGTAGGATACGAGCTAACAACAGTTCCGGCCTTGTATTTTTTCCTTAGGTGGTGGCGTAAAAAAGCGGCCGAACAAAACAAAGCCTGAGCATCACCGGCAGGCACAAGGGCAAAAGTTTCTCACGTCTAACATCTTACGTCTGTTTTCTGGGCGTGCCCCTTGCCAGCGTTCCGCTGGGTAAGGGTCGGGCTATCCGCTCCAAGTCCTCGCCTCGTCAGGAACCTGTCCTGACAGCATCGTCAGGGCAGCGGGCTTTCCGCTACTATCCCTCACGTAGCAAGTCGTCAGACACTTCAAAAGTGTCTGACGACTATTGCCTAACCGCCAAAGCGCACGAGCGCGGGTCCCTCACGCAAACTCAGGCTGATTTCAGTAGGAGTTTCTCCTACTATTGCCGGTGCACTGACAAGCTGGTTCACAGCCCACGGAATAGTGTCCAACATTTGCCTGATTTTGCCTTTTTTTGCATAAAATTGATTATGAAAAGGGTGAAAGAACCTATTTATATTGATTTGTTTGCCGGCTGCGGAGGCTTGTCGTTAGGCCTTTCGAGGGCCGGTTGGAAGGGTCTTTTTGCAATAGAAAAAAGTAAGGATGCCTTCTTGACTCTGGAACATAATTTGATTAACGGACGCGATCACTTTTCTTGGCCATCCTGGCTTCCCAAAACCAACCATGATATCAAGACAGTACTGAAGCTATATAAACCATATTTGGAATCTCTCCGAGGGGAGGTCGACTTAATTACTGGTGGACCCCCGTGTCAAGGGTTTTCAACTGCGGGCAGAAGAAAAGAAAGCGATGCAAGGAATGGACTTGTCAATTCTTATCTAAAGTTTATTGAGTTGATTCGTCCTAAGGTGCTTTTCTTTGAAAATGTAAAGGGTTTCACATCGAAGTTCGAAAAAAACCGATCGAGGGGAATTGTTTATTCAACGTATGTTGAAACAAAGTTGGGTGAACTGGGATACAATGTTCAGGGAGCAATGGTTGACTTTAGTAGGTTTGGCGTTCCACAGAAAAGGACACGCTTTATTTTGGTGGGTGTCCGGAACGACATTTACCAAAATGCAATAGAAAAATCACCTCTAGAATTTTTCTCTTTATTAGAAAATCAAAAAACTACTTTCTTAGCTGCTAAAGGGTTAAAGCCGCGTACCACACTAGGTGAAGCAATTTCAGATCTCCTATGTGCTCATGGAACTACCCCGAGTCCAGATAGCAAGAAATTTAGAGCTGGTTTATACATACAGCCTAAGACGGCATATCAGGAATTTATGCGCTCGAACAATGTGAACGTTATCCCTGACAGTCATCGCTTTGTTAATCATCGAGATTCTACTGTGATTAAATTTCGTCATATAATTGAAAATTCTACAATTAAAGGGAAAAGTATAGACCAGAATATTCGCAAGAAATTTAAAATTAATAAACATACTGTTATTCCCCTTTCTTCCATTAAAGTCAGCCCTACGTTGACAACACTACCGGACGATTATATACATTATAAAGAGCCTAGAATTTTAACCGTGAGGGAGTATGCAAGGATTCAATCCTTTCCTGATACGTTTGAGTTTAAAGGAAAGTACACTACAGGAGGTGACAGACGTACAAAAGAAGTTCCAAGATACACCCAAGTAGGAAATGCGATACCACCTCTTTTTGGAGAACAAACCGGGTTAGCTTTAATGCACTTGCTAAAATAATGGCTAAAATCAATCAATCACATGATGATGAAAAAGTTCAATTCAGGGTTAGCGCTGGTTTAAAAGATATTATTGGAAGGGATTTAATATCTGATGACTTTATCGCAGTTTTTGAATTGGTCAAAAATGCATTTGACGCTCATGCATCGTTAGTCAAAATAATTTTTGAGGAGAATAAACTTATCATATGGGACAATGGTAAGGGGATGACTTATGATGAGGTGAGAGACAAATGGCTATTCGTGGGTTACTCAGCTAAGAGAACTGGAGAGGAAGATGAAGAATTGAATGATAAGGTTTTTAAAGACTACCGAAGTAAGATTTTAATAACAAAAAGCTTTGCAGGAGCTAAAGGTATTGGTCGATTCTCTTGTGATAGGTTAGGTACAGAACTGATATTGACGACCAATAAAGTTTCCCAAGCTGATAATATTGAGCAGTTAGTATTTAATTGGGAAGACTTCGAGGAAAATCCGAAAGATAACTTCACTGAAATTGATATTATCAGGAAGGGGCGTGTAGATATTGATGATTATCCAAAATTCAAGCACGGAACAATTTTGGAGATTAGTAATCTAAGATCTTCATGGAAAAGAGAAAAAATTCTCGAATTAAAACACTCATTAGAAAAACTAATTAACCCGTTTGAAATTGTCGATCGAAAGAAGTCTGGTGTAACTGTTCCTCAATTTTCTATAGAAATAATTGCTCCTGATTTTGAGGACGAAGATCAAGATGAGCCAGATAAAAGGTGGCGAGTAAATGGAGAAGTAAAGAATTTTATCTTTGAAAAGCTGGGTCTAAAAACCACACAGATTTTCACATCTATTTCGGACGATGGAAAATTTGTTACAACTGAACTATTAGATCGGGGGGAATTGATTTATAAAGTTCGAGAAAAGAATAATTTCTCACTTTTATCAGGTATTAGATTTCACCTTTTTTATCTGAATACTTCAGCTAAAAATAATTTTTATAGACAAATGAGAATCCGATCTGTTGAGTTTGGATCTGTTTTTCTATATAAAAATGGAATAAGAATTTACCCATTTGGTGAAGAGGGGAAGGATTCTTTTGGCATGGATAGAAGGAAAGCGCAAGGTTATAGTAGGTTTCTAGGTACCAGAGAAGTTATAGGTAGAATTTCATTGTTTGGTAATAGTAATGAGTTTAATGAGGAATTTAAAGAAACGAGTAGTCGTGATGGCGGCCTAAAGTTGACGGATAGCTACTATCAAATGGAGAAAGCTTTCTTTGAATATTGTTTAAAAAGATTGGAGCGATATGTTGTTGATTTGCAGTGGACATTAAAAGATAACAACGAAGATTTGGGTTACATAGAAGGTAACACAGAGTTAAAATCAAAAATAATTAGCCTTATATCGAACTTAGCGGAAAGCAAGAATGTAGAAATACTTGAGTACAACAGAGATTTGGTGAATATCTTGACCGAAAAGGTAGATGATGAATTGCCAGATGATACTGCATTTTCTGCATTGGAAGTTATAGCTGCCAATACAAACGACAGGGAGCTTCATTCTCAGATTCTCCACTCTAAAAAGCAGTATTCAAAACTTATAAAGCAGAAGAAAGAACTTGAGGAAAAGGCCAGACAAGAAGAGATTGCTAGAATAAGAGCCGAAGAAGAATTAGAATTAGAAAAAGAGAAGTCAACATATTTAAGGTCGTCAAATAAGAACTTGTCTGATGATGCCAAAGGATTAGTACATAATATTAAGCTCACTTCAAAAGAGATTACAAATAGTGTCGATAGCTTGATGGAAAAAATTCGAGAGGAATCACTTGGTACAAAAGAGTTGCTGCGAAGATTGGGTGTAATCAAATATAACTCTGAAAAAGTGTTAAAGATTAGCAAGCTTATTACACGATCAAATTTTAAAACCCAGGCAAGTAATCAAATTGTTGATATAGTTAAGTATACCGAGCAATACTTAAATATGTATTCAGAGATTTATGATAACTCTAACCTATCTATTAAAGTTAAGAACAATAACGCGTCTCTTGAGAGGAAGATTAGTGTGCTTGATCTTTCTTTGGTTTTTGATGACTTGATTTCCAATGCTGAAAAAGCTGGTGCATCGAAAATCATTGTTGAATGCTCAATGAATAAGAAGAAGCTGCAAATTATGTTTGCTGACAATGGCCGAGGGCTTGACAAAAAATTCTGGAAGGATCCTGAGAAGATATTTGAACTAGGTGTTACTACTACAGATGGCTCTGGAATTGGTCTTGATTCTTCTCGAAAGCACCTAAAGCAGATGAATGCAAAAATTGTCTTTGAGGGTAATGGGGTGTTACTGAGGGGCGCAAACTTTAAAATGACATTTGAATAAGTGTTATGGAAAAGTTTGTCTTGCTGGTTGATAATGAGAAACAAGATACTAATGAGGAGAAAATCTTCAGGCTGGGTAAATCGAAGCGGCTTAACATCAAGACATTACAATTTAACGTAGGGAATTCGCAATTGACTGAAGTTCTCACTAAGAATAAAATTGATGTTAGGAAAGTTATTGACTACTATAAACTTAATTTTAAGAAATATCACTTCGACTTAATAGCTTTTGATTGGGATCTAAATGACGATTCAGTAGATGGGGTTGAATTGATTAGGCAGTTTAGAGCAAGTAATCTTTTACGAAAGACTAACATTGTTCTCTATTCAGGTGTGCTTCAGGTAGTTGTTCAGGAGTACTTTGAAGCATATAGAAATGATCCAACCACTTTTAAGTCCAATTGGACTCATATTAAGACTTTGATTGATGTGCCAATATTGGGGTTTTTCGATAGAACTAACTACGAAGATAAAATTGTTGAAGAACTAACTAATATAGCAAAACACATTCATATTGAACATGATTTAATACGCAAATTGAGAGAGAACGGAAATTTAGTTTTTAACAAAATAAATCCACTATTCGAGGGTAAAACTTTTGGGGAAATAGCTGATACTATTGAGAATGACATCAATAACGGTCATAAATTTACGGTGGAATTTATTGATCAAGCACTAGCGTCTCTATTTGACCTGAATTCAAAAAAGTAGAACTGAAAGTTCAATTGCATTGAAAGGTGAAAAGACTTTAATATTGTATCCAACTGATCCGTCTACAGCTTTCTTATTGGAACCCTTTCAGTACTTGCAAAAGAGAAACAATGCTCTTACATTTTTTAACATCCAGCCGAATGAAAAGTCGCATCAAGAATGTGTTAGTTTAATAAAGAATGCGTCAACAATAATATTTATGGGACACGGGTCACATCAAAAGTTATCTGGCGCAAGAAATGAACATTTTAGTTGTGAATCCCTATTAAGCGCGAGTGAAATGGCCTCTATCCCTGATAAAAGCTGGATTTTATTTTCGTGTAATTCTAATGACCTGCTTAAGAAGTGTGAGTCAACTATTAGGTCTGGCATAGGCTTCGGAAATCTGCCAACAGATATCAGTGATGTTATTGGTATTAGAGAGTTTGATTCTTCTTATAATCCAGATATCAGCGAGCCGGATATTCTGGCGTTCAGAGAGTCAATCAATTATATCATCGTTCAAACCGTAAGTTATTTTGTTGATCATAATGGAGATTCTAGCAACACGTATGTTTTTATCAAGTTATTAATTACCAAATTGTATGTTCAACTATCGCTGAATAATAGTAGCTCAAAGATTCATGCTAATCTCTTATTTGAAATGAAAGAGGATTCTCTATTGATAAGTAATTTGGATCGACATCTAATTGGCTAACCCCCTGCCCGATGAACAACAGTATGCCATTTTACTTCACAGTAATGTAATTTCGATATAATTTAACACTTTCTCTTGTGAAGCGGATTTTAGCAATTGTCTTGCTTTTTGTGCTCACTGCCTGCTCTCACCAATCCAAAGAGCGGCAGCAGATTGATTCTTTAATCGCTCTAGAGCAATCGAAGCATACCTACGATGAACTGGGCGAACCGCAGGCCGTGATTCCGTTTGGCGTAATCACCAGCGATCGTGAGATTTTCGCAGACGGCATTGTACCCTGGGCGAATCTCGCAAACCCGGAAGAAGACCTGCCACAGCTTGTTTCCAAAGACATGGTCGTAATCTACGACACAGTCGTTACCGTGGTAATCGATTATCCGTTAACCAATCCGTACGAGTTCAGGCTTATTTCACCGGATGGCTTCACGTGTGGCAAGCTGCTAACCGCAATCAGCAAGCAATACAAGTTTGTGTATGCCGAGGAAGAGAAAACCGCGACCATTAAAACACTTCCGGTCGAGCAACGGGAGATACTCAATAGAAATACTACCAACGGCAAGTACGGCATCTGGGGCCACGATCTCACCGACCTCGACCTTTCAGAAGTTCACGTCCACAAAGCTCCCGATGGCAGAATTGTATTGTTACTGCAGGTGGAGTCCTAACGATTTCAATGTGTTAAGCCGCTTTACTATCTTAGTCAATAGAATAACCCCTTAGCAATGTCTAATCACAAAAACAGCCTGAAAAAGGTATTTGCCATTTTGCTGTTGCTGGCACTCAACCTTCCCCTGTGCGCACAAGACGCACATGTCGAAATCCGGTATACCAAAAAAGAGCAGCCTGTAATTGTTAATGATCCCGATGAAGGCTTGCTGGTATCAGTCGGTAAGAAGTTGCATTACTATACTTTGGATGGCAAATTGGCTTGGGAGCAGGAGTGGACTCGCGTGTGGCCTACTCAGGGAGTGGTGACCGAGTTCAATGAAGTTGTCGTAAGCCCTTCATTATCGTACATCTATCAGATTACCGGAAAGGAAGCAAAGAAGCTGAAAAACTTCACCGGTAAAAACAGCGGAGTAGTGCAGATTAAAAAGGATGGAACCAAAAAGGAGTTTCAATTGCCCGAATTGAAGGAAATGGGTACAAACCTTCAGACAATCTTTTGTGACGATCAATACCTGGCAGTTTTGACGACTGAAAAAGGAGATGAGAATTTCGACAAAGACAAAAGTGGGGACAAAATGATTTTGAACCGATTCACAAATGATAGTCAAACCTATAGCAGAATCGTGTTGGAGCTGCCGCCTATTGAAGACGATAACTTTCTTTCAAAGTTCTGGCAATATACTGGTCGGGCTGGAGACCTTCATTATCTCGCCTCTAAATCGATAGCTGGTGAAAACGTTGATAGAAACACCGTGGATCTTGTTGGCTTTACGATGAATGGTGAAATTAAATTTCACAAGACCATAAACATCGAACTCGCTAATGGCAAGTTTACCAGGCCCTCGCGCCATTATAGTTCAGGGCGTACCTACGCGAACTTTCAGAATTTTGATTTCATGATAGGTCAAACCGGTCTTTTTCAGGATGTGGGCGCCTTTCAGGGATTTACGGTCGACCACCAACACCAATGTTTTTATGCCTTCGGATTGCTGGGGCCTGAGCTATTTAAACGCGTTGCCTCTCAATATGAAGGGTTTTATATCATAAAATACGATTTGCAGGGCAATGAGCTCTGGAGAATGCAGCGTACGGGAGATGAAGAGTTTAAAGATCGCGTGTTCTGGCGGGGCGCAGCAGCTATCGGTCGAAGTCTTTCTATATCCGCGTTGCCAGACGGCAGCCTGCATGTCAACTTGTTTTGGGTAAATGACAACTCGATGAGTTACGAAGTCTCTGCCAACGGTAAGGTGCTTGCAAAGAAAAAGGGTCTTGGAGATTGGACTATCGAACCAGGTTCTACACGACCGGAGACTGCTGCCGAGAGCTTTGTGAAATCACAACCCGGCTCACGTAAAGGCATAACGTATTCAATTAGAGAGACTAACAAAGCGTACATCGTAACACATCACGATGAGAAAGAAATGATCTACTATCTCGACTTCATCAAAAGATAAGTTTCTTACGCATGCGGGGGACTGACGAATAACCGCATACTTAATCCGTTAGTACCCAGATGTCAATATAATCAATCGGCCGGCATCTGTCAGTAACTACTAACTGATAACGGATAACTATTAACGGATAACGATTAACTATTCACTGATAACGGATAACCATTAACGGATAAAAACAAACGATATTCAGTGAGCTGAGATACGATATGTCGTAACCCAAACCACCAAGACTACAAAAATGGTGTTAATTCCAGGATAAACATCCCGGCACAGTGTCTGCCTAAGTGAAAAGCAACGTCACGTAAACAGACCACAGCAATGTCATCCCCAACAGAAACCGGCCATGCCAAAACCGTGGCCACCTTTCAGGATCTTATCGCTTTCTGCACCAGCATTGGCGCAAGCTACAACCCTTCAAACCCCGCGTTAAAAATTCCGGCCCTCAACGCGCAGCTCACAGCAGCAAACACAGCCTTGCAGAATGTGAAAGCCGCAAAGACTGCCCTCGACAATGCCATCAACGCCCGCGACATCACGTTCAAGCCCCTCCGGTCGCTCGCCACAAGAATCGTGAGTGCTATCGCTGCAACTGAGGCCACTGCCCAAACCATAGCCGATGTTAATTCCATGAAGAACAAAATTCAGGGCAGGCGCGCAAAAACTGTTACTAAGTCCGCAGCAAATCTGCCGGCTGCAGGCGCTGAACCGGTAAGAACAGTATCCACCGCGCAGCTAAGCTTCGATAAACGCGTTGATAACTTCGCACAACTTATTGCAACCCTCACGGCCGAGCCAAAATACCTCCCCAACGAAAACGAACTCAGGCTCACAACACTCAGCGCGATGCTCACCGGCATGCGGGCCCGCAACTCAGACGTTATCAACGCCAGCACAGCCGCAAGCAACGCCCGCATCGCCCGCGACAACGTGCTGTACCACAACCTGACCGGCCTGGTCGATACAGCAAGGGCCGCCAAAGTGTATATCAAGTCCGTGTTCGGTGCACGAAGCCCCGAGTACCGGCAGGTACGCGGCCTGAGGTTTGTGAACAAGCCCCTGCGGTAGATAACAGCGCAGTGTAGTATCAGATGAGGCACGTTGCACAGAAAAGCGACCACCTCATTTTTATTTTCCCGCAGGTTGATTCATAGAACCCGCAGGTCAGACGGTGGAATTCGAATGTTACAAGCTGGAACCCGTGTAGTACAGTTTGGAACCCGCAGCTGGAATGTTGGAACGCGCATGGTACAGGTTGGAACTCGCGTAGTACGGTTTAAAACTCGCGGCTGGAATGTTGGAATGAGCGTGTTACAGATTGGAATGAGCGTGGTACAGGTTGGAACGCGCGTGGTACAGGTTGGAACAAGCAGGGTACAGGTTGGAACTTGCCGGGTACAGACTCAAACCGGCTGAATAAACGTCAAAACCTGCGACTTTCACCCCGCAGCCCGCAGCTTCGGAAAGGATTTCCCGGAGCAGCAAAAGAATAATCAGCACTATTACCTGGAAACTCAGGGCCATAGACCCGAAACTCCCGGCCACAGACTAAAATCTCCTGACTCTGCACAAACTATTGCCGACTATGAACCAGCCACCACGCCTGCTCAACCGACAATGCCTAACCAGTATCGATTAACGATTAACCATTAACGGATAACTATCAACTGATAAAGTTTAGATGATCCCCTCAATCATGTCTGCCTTCTGTTAACATCACCAGAATAAAAGCTACCACGAAAATAAGGGCCAGTGCCACCGAGTTCCTCCTGATCTCCTCAGCGTTCTTCTTTTTAATAGAATGTCTGAGTTTTACGATTCGGTCGTACGCAACAGCGCCAAAGAGCGGGAAGAGCAGGAGGTACATGATCGAACGGTATCAGTTCTTGACGTTCACGATCAGCACAATCAACAGCACGCAAATGATCAGGATGAGTGCAAGGAAAATGGTATCAATACCAACGTCTTCATAGTTGCGGTCCTTGATAGCCGCGATAAGTTTTCTGATCCGGTCGATAAGAATAAAGCCAAACAAAGGAATCAGCAAAATGTACACACTCAACATGAAGTTCACAGCGCAAAAAAATGATGTTGACATCAACTTACAGAAGGAAATTCAATTCCCGTGCATCGCATGTTACGCGTGGCATGTAGTGTTTAGCGATAGTTAAAGACGTTGAATTCGGGATGCTTTACAGATGTTTGCACATCTTTACAGGTCAATCAAAATCATGCCCGCGATTAGTTGATCAATGACGCAAGCGGCCGTGTATGTTTTTCTGATTCATTTCGCGAACACGCGAAACTTTTTAGATGTCGTTTGACAGTTACTTGGCACGGATACTTACAGTTCGAAATCCACGGGCATGGTATACCGCACAGCAACCGGTTCGCCCTGCTCGCGACCCGGTTTCCAGTCGGGCATGTGGTTTACCAGGCGCAACACTTCTGCATCGAAGTTCCGCGAACCTGCAACCGACTTAACAATTTTTGGTTCTTTGATTTTTCCCTCCGCATCAACAATAAACGCAACGAACACGGTACCGGAGATCTTTTGTTTTTTCTCCCAGCGGGGATACATCAGATTATCCCGGAAGTATTTTAACAGTTCATCAATTCCTCCCATGTACTCAGGCATCTCTTCGGCAAAGAGCCGACATCGCGACTCCCCGGGTGTTAGCGTGGAAGGGAAAGGTAAAGCAGCGTTAGTGCTGTCAATGTGTACCAAACCAAGTGTTACAAGTTGCGAACCCAGTGTATCCGCTTCCGTCCGGGCGAGAGAATCGGAAACCGCTGTATAATCTTTCGGTGGGCCCAACTCTAAGCGAAGTGAGTCAAGGTGAATTCTGCTCCGCTCATCATAGTCTGAACATCCAACCAGCATAAGTGAACCGAGCGTGAGCAAGTAGAACGACAGGTTAGACGACTTGTGTTTATGGATGTAGGCATGAATGGTGATCAGGATTTCGGAGTGATGGAAATCCAGTTGCGATTGATACATTCTGCCGCATACTTCCCGGTTACGGTTTTCCCAGAGGTATTCGAGAATCTGGGTCCGCGTGAGGCGGGTAAAATCCTGAACATCCTTCTTGCAGTTCACGCAATGGCGCGAAACCATGCCGAGTTTCATGTTCTCCCACTTCTCGGGGCATTGAAAGGTAAACTGGGGCTTGCCGGAAATCATCATGTTTGTCCTTAATGCAGGTTAACGAAGATAGTCACATTCCTGATCGTCTTTTTCCACCACCGGCAAACAAAGAATCCGCGCTCAACGGATTCAATTCAGATCCCGCTTTTCTATCGCCTGATCAGGCGTGTGCGGATCATCCCTTCGTTGGTATTGACCACGATCAGGTAGGGTTGTGGTGCCTGTGCAGTAAGATCGAGTTCCAGTAATTTTTCTCCAGCCGCCACGGGGCCATCATAAATTCGCTTAACGAACTGCCCGGTCGTGCTGAATACATTTACATGTGCCATGGTTGGATTACCAAACGTTATCCGGATGTCGGCTTTGCCATTTGTTGGATTGGGTGAAACGGTAATCCGGTGTACCGGATCATACTTTTGCGGGTCACCCACACCGGTAATTACATCGCGTTCAAACTTGTAAACTTTTCTTCCGGTCATAAACGCCAACTCTTCGTTGATCTTGAAGAAGCGGTTATACGTGCTGCCCAGCGGAATCTTGGCCCAGCTATCGCCACCATCTTTTGTTTCGAACAGGGTTTCGTTACCACCTGTCCAGCCGCGCAGCGAGTCAATGAACCCGATCATCTGAATGTAATAATAGCCATTGTCTACAGTTACCATTTCCCAGGTCTGGCCGGCATCATCCGACCGCAGCATCCGGGTATTGCCAAAGTCAGATTCTATTGAGCCGTAAAAATGTTTGTTATCCGGTGTCTGAATTTTCCATACGCGGTCGCTCACATGATCGGTATTGAATTTTTCCGTCCATGTTTCGCCACCATCATCCGTGTATAAGATTACGCCACCGGTCACCGTCATCTGCCCGTCAACTTCTGCACTCTTCGATCCGGTTACGAACCCATGATCGGCATCAAAAAAGTAGGCATCTATCAATGAACTTGCATGGTCAGACATGTCTTTGAATGTCCAGTTTAGACCTTTGTTGGTCGATTTGATTACATATGCGGGTTCACTCCACACACCCACACCATAAATAATGTTTTCACTTGCTTTCGCTAACCCGCAAACACCGTCAACGGCTTGCGGAATATTTCCGGCTATGTCAGTCCACGTTGCCCCGCCATCAATCGTTCTATATAAAGAAGCTGGCTGGTCGTTGCTGCGAATCGACCCGCAAAGGCCGATGTTGGCATCCATAAATTCTATGCAGCGCAAATATTTTTGATTGCCGGTTAACCCGGATGGGCTCCACGTGAGGCCACCGTTGGTAGTGTGGTGCACCATCTTATTCCATCCGCCAGCCGTCCAGCCAACCGTTTCATTGATAAAGAAAACATCGTCATAGCGTACCGCATCGGGGCTGCTGGTAACCGACCAGCCTCCTTCGGTTTGTGCAAACGCACAGATTGCAGGCAAAAGGATGAAAATGGGGGAGATCAACTTTTTCATAGGTGTAAGATAAACAGAATCCGCGAACAGCTTACGGATATGCTATCAGACACCCGGTTTCAGGAAAAAGTTGAAAGGCGATCAACTACAGCCGGTCTTTTCGGGTATCCAGCCGGTTTACGTTCCTGTTTTCTTTCACCTGGGTCTCTTCAATCGCGACATTTACCGCTTCATAAACCCTTGCCGTTAGCTGGTCAAGGGTCTCGCTGGTTTTTATCAGGCCGGTAAGTTGATTTTCAATCATGTTCAGTTGCGACCCGCTGAATTCTTTCCGGAGTTCAACTAGAATTTGGTCGGATGTCATTTCGCTCAGTTTCATAATGTTGCTAGTTAACTATTTGTGGTATCGGTGTGTGCTCATCGAGTATAATTGTGTTTCCGGAGATTTCATGACCATTGACTTTCAACGCAAAACCGGTTTTGTTCTGCGCAACTTCGATCTGGTAAGTGTTCTGAAAGAGGGTGTAAGTAATGTTTACCGACCTCCAGTCTTTCGGGATGCGCGGTTCAATGACCAGCGTATTTCCTATGCGTCTTATTCCTAAGAATGATTCTGTTATTAACTGATACATCCAGCCGGCAGAACCTGTGTACCACGTCCAGCCGCCGCGGCCGGTATGCGGAGAGACTCCATATACATCGGCAGCCATAACATACGGCTCAACTTTATAAACCGAAACGTCTTCCGGTGTTTTGCCGTGGTTGATGGGATTGATGAGGCCTAGCAATTCATAAACACGTTCGCGTTCATCCAGATCGGCAAATGCCATCACCATCCAAATGGCCGCATGCGTATATTGACCGCCATTTTCACGAACGCCAGGTACGTATCCTTTAATATAACCCGGATCCATGTCGGCTTTATCGAATGGTGGCTCCAGCAATTGGATCAATCCCTTTTCCCGATTAATCAAATGCTGGTTGGCCGATTGCATCGCAGTTTTAACGCGCTCCGGTTCTCCCGCACCCGAAATCACCGCCCAGCTTTGTGCGATTGCATCGATCATGCATTCGCGGTTCAGATGTGAACCCAGCGGTGAACCGTCATCGAAGTATGCGCGCATGTACCATTTGCCATCCCATGCATGGCGGTTGATGTTCTCTTTCAGGGTTTTTGCTTCGGTCTGGCAAAGTTGTGCAAATTCATGATCGTTCCTGATCATGGCAATTTTATGGAAGCGGTTTAAAATGTCGTACAGGAAAAATGCAAGCCACACACTTTCACCCCGGCCGTGAATACCCACCAGGTTCATGCCGTCATTCCAGTCACCCGAGCCAATGAGTGGTAAGCCATGTTCGCCCATTTTTAATCCCATACGAATTGCTGTTTTGCAATGCTCGTATAAGGTTGCCTGCTGGTCTGATACTACAGGCAAATCATAATAGGATTCTTCTCCAACATTTAGCAATCGCCCTTGCAGGAACGGAACAGTTTCTTCGAGCACACCGGTATCTTGTGTGGTGTGTACATACCGACTCGTGACATACGGCAGCCAGAGGTAGTCATCCGAACACATGGTACGAACGCCTCTTCCCATTGGCGGGTGCCACCAATGCTGCACATCGCCTTCTTTAAATTGACGCGAGGCACACAGCAGCAATTGTTTTCGTGTGAGATTAGGCTGCGAATGCATTAACGCCAGTACGTCCTGCAGTTGATCGCGGAAGCCAAAGGCTCCGCCCGACTGATATAGCCCGGTGCGGCCCCATAATCGTGACGAAAGGATTTGATATTCAAGCCAGCCGTTGACCAGGATGTTAATGGCCTGATCGGGTGTTTCCACTTCAATGGCGCGCAGACTTTTTTTCCAAAACGTTTTAACGTTTTCATGTGCAGTTATTGCAGGCTGCGTGCCTTCGAACCGCTTAATCAATGCTATTGCTTCGCGCATATCTTTTGCTGCACCGAGTCTGAACGTTACAGTATGCTCTCTGTTATTCTCAAGTTCGAATTCAACGCGCAGCGCGGCACAAGGATCAAGACATGCACCGGTTGTACCCGAGAGATGGACGCGTGTCATGGCATCGGGATGGCGCATGGTTCCGTGACGCCCGAGAAATTCTGTGCGGTCGGATGTGTATTCAAACTTCGAATCATCTACGTCAAGGAATGTTACCCGGTTACTGAACTCACTGTTGTATGGGTTACGCGCCATCAGCGCCCCGGT
The DNA here is from genome assembly GCA_019694875.1 of Cyclobacteriaceae bacterium. Classification (GTDB taxonomy): domain Bacteria; phylum Bacteroidota; class Bacteroidia; order Cytophagales; family Cyclobacteriaceae; genus UBA2336. The sequence goes on along the minus strand of JAIBBC010000003.1, from coordinate 903,027 downwards.
GTTGCCTTCTAATTCAGTGATCACATGAAAGGAAGATTTGGGTCGCTGACTGCCCAGTACCCACTCCACGTATCCCGTTGCGGATAGCTTACGCGACCGTCCCGATGTGTTGTGAAGTTTGATGGTTATAAATTTGATAGACGCTTCAATGTCAACATATAAGGTTACAAGCGAGTGAATTCCTTCCTCGTGGTGCTCAATTGTTGTATATCCAAATCCGTGACGGGTGATGTACGAACCGTTGTTCACCGGGTAGGGCATAGGCGACCAGAACGTGCCGGTTTCTTCATCCCGCAGGTAGAAAGCTTCACCGGATCCATCAATGACCGGATCGTTATGCCACGGTGATAACCGGAATTCATATGCGTTTTCAAACCACGTATATGACGAACCACTTTCCGATACAAGCGTTCCGAATGTCGGGTTAGCGATAATGTTAACCCATGGGAGTGGCGTCTGCTGTTTGTTTCCTGTTTGAATGACATACTCACGACCATCTTTTGAAAACCCTCCGATGCCGTTGAAAAAGAGAAGCTCGTTATCAGGTTTACTGACCGTTTTTGTTACCGATTCTTCTGCCGGCAATACGTCAAATTTTGCAATCGAAGTCTTCGCTTTCTTTTTTCTGTGCACCTGTTCGGCCAGTGAGCCTTGCGTATCGGAAATGATGGCACGGGCTACCGTTTGAAGGAGAATGAGATCTTCTGCCGGAATTTGATCAACCGGGCGCACAAAAATTCTTCCCGGTTTTTCGGATGCCGTAATGGTTGTGCCCCCGGCAATCAGTCCCTGAATCTGCTCCTGCAGCACCTGCCGGTAGCCGCCCGGATCTTCGTTAATGATCACCAGATCAACGGCAAGACCTTTCAGGTTCCAATACGCCTGTGCCTTAACCATTTGTTTGGCAAGTGCAATATTTTCTGAATCGGAGGTTCGTAACAACACAATCGGGAGGTCGCCCGAAATGGAATACGCCCACAGGGCGGATTGTCCGCGCTGATTTTTTAACACAACATTGGCAGGTGCGCGCAGAGCGGGGTTGGCATATAATATAGAGCCGGCCAGACGCCCATACAGTTCGGCATCGGATTCGGTTGCACCAATCTGCCGCAACACGACCTGACTATGCGTCCACGATAATTCGAATGCACGATCACGCAGGTGTTTATCCTGGTACTTGTCAACCAGCATGCGGTTGCTCTCGCGGGTTGACACAATGCCAGTCACAACATCTACGGTGATCGTGGCGCCCTGTTCCAGGATGAGTTCGTACTGAACAGCAGCGATCGGGTCAAGTACAGAGCCTTTTGAACCCGAAAGCGGTTGGTTGCTTTGCAACGCTGCAGGGTTAACCACAGTTTGCCCGCGGCCAATAAACAGACTGCGATTGGTTTCGTAGGAAACTGACACAGGTTCTGTTCCGCTAACTTTCACCAGGTGAAACAGCCAGGGCGGGTGTTCCTCTTTCGATCGGGCGCGTCTTGAACACACAATCGCATTTTGAGGTTCATGAATTTCGGTTTGAACAAACAAATTGCTGAAGGCGGGGTGAGCACTGTCGGATGCCGGCATGGCAATCACTACTTCGCAATAGGTTGTAACCGAGATTTTTCTTCTGCGCTTGGAGTGATTTGTGAAGTGAATACGTCTTACTTCTACGTCATCTTCGGGTGACACAATGATTTCCGTATACGTTTCAATTTCACTGTCGCGTCTGCGGAATTCAACTTTGCCTTGTGAAAAAATTGCTTCGTAATGATCCGCTGGCTTGAGTGTGGGTTGGAAAGCGTTTGACCATAGTGTGCCGCTTTCCAGGTCACGAACATAGCAGAAGGTTCCCCAATTGTCGGCCGTAGTATCTTCGCGCCAGCGTGTGAGTGCCAGATCGTGCCATCGGCTATAACCGCCACCGGCATTGGTCACCATCACATGATATTTTCCGTTCGACAGCAACTGAACCTCCGGTACCGGTGTGTAGGGAGTAGTGATTACTCGAATATCCGAAACGGTGGACGCAGGTGAAGGATTTTTTTCTTCAGACGAACCTGAATAAAAACCAATCGTTTTAGGCACCTGTTCCTGCAACAACAGCAACGCTGTTTGAAACTGCGGATCGGCTTCAAATCGTTTTTGCATCGGCTGATTGAGTAATAGGTAAGCGAGCGACAACAAACCCATTCCCTGATGATGGGCCATAAAGGTTTGAATGACGGCATGAGATTGTCCGCGCGATAACCGCGTTGGTGTATAGTCAACAGCTTCAAAGAATCCATATCGGCCTTCGAAACCTTTTGCTTTCATGTTCTGAAGATTATCATACGCAGGTTGTGGATCGACCATCAGTGCCATCACAGCCGCATATGGCGCGATAACCAAATCTTGTCCCAAGCCGCGTTTGAATCCCAGTCCGGGAACACCGAATGCTCTGTACTGGTAGGTCAGGTTACTGTCGACCACATTGTAGCATGATTCGGAGATCCCCCAGGGCACATTGTGCTGTTGACCGTATTCCATTTGTTTTTTTACCATACCGACAGCCATCTCATCCAGCAACGTGTTCTCATATGTTGGCATCACCAGCATCGGCATCAGGTACTCGAACATTGATCCGCTCCAGGAGATGAGCACGGGAGTTTTTCCGGCAGAGGTAAGTCTTCGGCCCAGCGCGAACCAGCTTTCCTGAGGAAGTTTGCCCTGGGCAATCGCTACAAACGACGCAAGCCTTGCTTCGGAAGCGAGTAAGTCATAAAAACTTGCATCGAGCCGGTTGTCATCGGCATTGAATCCTATTGCCAGCAGACGTTGTACTTTGTCGTAAAGGAAGTCGTACCGAATGTCAGCAAATTCATACGCTGCTTGTGCGAGTGCCTGAAGGGTTTCGATGCGTTGTGCAGCGAGCCTGCTTGCTTCTGTCGCCCCGGCCTCGATGGTCCGCAGCCATGCCTCCACTTCAGGTGGATGCTGACGAGCGCTCAGCTCAAGGGCAAGCGTAACCGGAAGTTGAACGAGTTCGGAAAGTGTGGGAATGCGTGTTAAGTATTCGATGTTTTCAAGCCCTGAAGGCTTGTCTTGTAACGCCCAGGGAAGAAGCACCGACAACTCCTCTTGTGCGTGTTTCAGTTGCTCGTTACATGCATTAATCCACCAACCGGTCTCGGAGTTTGTGTCCGCGTTGAATGACGATTGGATGGCATGGAAATGCGAAGCTGCTTGTTGAATATGATTTTGGAAATCAAAAACATTACTGGTGGCAATTCCTGATTCCAGAATTTTTTCAAGCTGTTCAAAGCCACCCTGATGCTCACGCAATAATTTTTTTAAGATCGACAAAGTGTCCAGCAAGCCGGTAAACAATTTTGTGCTGATAACCGGTTGATGGGTCAATGCAAGAAGTCCCTGGCGGAGGGTAAGTAAGTGTCCGGCCAGATTGCCGCTGTCGACAGTTGATATGTATCGCGGGTGAAGTACGCGTAAGCTTTGCGTATCGTACCAATTAAAAAAATGCCCGCCTTGCCGGTCGAGCTTGCTCAACGTACCGAATGTTTTCCCCGTGCGATCTATCAATGTGCCACACGTAATGTACCCGAAGTCATACGCGGACAAATTCGCCAATAACGCCAGTCCAATGTTGGTGGGCGATGTTCGATGGGCAATAACCGGAATGGGATACTGCTGCAAGTTATCAGGCGGAAGCCAGTTGTCGGTTTCGCTGACGAATACTTCGAAGAACGACCATGTCTTACGCGACAATTCGCGCAGGTAAAGTTTTTGACTATCGCTTAACGCAGAGCGCTTTGTTACCACGGGCCGGTTAATGACCCATACGATAAAAGGCGATGCAACCCACAGAATCAGAAAGGGAGCTGCAATGAAAAGCCGCAGTGTTAGTCCGTAAGAATCGAATAAGTATATGGCTGTGCAAGCGGCCAGCAAAGGAGCGAACCACATGCTGGCATATACTGACAGAGGAGAAGTCTTTTTCCGGTGAGCGAAATGGGAGGGATTCCATTCCAGGAGTTTCTTTTTGCTGATGTACATCCGCCAGAGCGTTCGGGCAATTGCATCGGCACACATGAATGCTTCATAGGGAAGGCACACGAGTGTGAGCAGTGCTTGTTTAAAACTTTTGTTGGCGGCACCGAGTGTGTTGTTCAGATGTTGTTCGAAGGCAATCTCTTTTGGTTTCTGCGAAGCACTCCACAATGAACTAATCACCGGGGGTGCAAACAGAATTGCGAGAATTGCCAGCGTCCAGAAAACAGGATTAGGTAGAATGATCCACGCAGTCAGCAGCAACAGGATTTGCGCAATGGGTATAACGCTGCGCCTGAGGTTGTCAAAAATTTTCCATCGCGACAATGCAGAGATGGAGTTTTTACGGAGTTTACGGTTTGCATCCGGTGCCACTGGAAGAAACCATGTGCCGATCTGCCAGTCGCCCCGGATCCATCGGTGCCTGCGCATTATGTCGGTTTCGTAGCGCGAAGGGTACTCTTCATAAAATTGCACATCACTCGCAAACGCGCAACGCGTGTAAGAACCTTCCAGTAAATCGTGACTTAAAATTCTGTTTTCAGGGAATCGGTTATTCAGTGCTTTCTCGAATGTATCGATCTCGTAAATTCCTTTACCGATAAACGATCCTTCACCAAAAACATCCTGGTATACATCGGAGACTACCCGCGTGTAGGGGTCAATGCCCGAGTCATTTTCGTGCATCCGCGAATACCCCGAACGGGTTGCACCGTGCAGGCTGATGGCGATTCGTGGCTGAATAATACCAAACCCTTCCACCACCCGGTTTTTCTTCTCATTATATACAGGCCGGTTCATAGGATGAGCCATGAGTCCCACCAGTTTCCAGGCTGCGTCACGGGGCAACTGGGTGTCGGTATCCAGCGTAATTACGTATTTGATGGTATCGAAAAGCCGCTGATCGCCTATAATAATAGAGAAGCGGTCGTGCGACTTGCCGCGGAGCACATGATTCAGCTCCGAAAGCTTCCCGCGTTTGCGTTCGTAGCCCATCCAGAGTTTGTCTACGGGATTCCACCTCCGGGGCCGGTGAAAAAGAAAGAATGTTTCGTTGTTCTCTTTGCCGTACCGGAGATTCAGCGCTTCAATTTTTTCAATCGCATGGTTTATCAAAATTTCGTCTTCCGGTAATGTTTCACTTTTTGCATCCCGAAAATCAGTGAGGAGTGCGAATACCAGATTTTCATCGCGATTCGCCAGAAACCGCACCTCCAGATCTTCCACCAGCGTATCAATTTGATTTACATCAGCCAGCAGGGTAGGTACTACTATCATCGTCCGGTATTCTGCCGGAATGCCGTGCGAAAAATTAAGACGGGGAAGCAAGCCAGGCTTCACCCATAATGTTGCCCACCAATTAGTGAGTGAGATTGCAAGCTGGCTGGCACCGATGAGGGAAAGTAATCCAAGTCCGATCAATGCGAGTGAGCGGATGTTATCATCGTATGCGCTGAAAATAAAAACAGATGCTAATGCCAGTGTAATAAAAATGGCGGAGAAGATATACAGTCCGGGCGCTGACTGCTCAGCCCATTTCAATATCGATTGTAGGAATGAGCGCGTTAACCGCGAATGTTTTTCGGTGAGCTTGCGTCCTTTGTCGATTAAGTAATAACCAACATGTGATCTTCTTTTGTCGTCCGGGTTTTTTTCAAAACTTTCGTGCGCCAGGTCGATGGCATTCTGGGCGATCTCATATTCCGACAGGTAACTGTCCTTGGCAATCTTTTCAACTACGTGGCGATAATGATCGCGCGTGTGAAAATCCATCTTGGCGTAGGTGCCGCCTACGTCTTTCCGGAGAACGTGTTCCACCACACTCATGGTCTCAACAAATTCGCGCCATTCCATTTTTGCGATGAAGCGCAAACTGTTGATGCTGTTGCTCACCGACAACTGGTTCGCGGCCTGCTTTTGATTCTCGGCCAGGATCATAGAATTGAGTGTGTCGGATGATCCGGAAAGGTGTTGCTCAAGCCAACTGATCGGCAAGCTTAGCTCGGATCCCTTCCATTGCAGTTTCCGGGCAAACTCTCCCACAAATGCACTGGTGATAGGCGGATTGGATCGCGCCATATCGGCAATAACAAGTACGAGGTCTTTCGGACTTTTTTCCGTGATGTCAATAATTTTATTGGCCCATGTGTTGGCAAGGGCCGAGTCGTTTCTGTCGAGTGCAATTTGAATGGTTACGCGGCTCAGATTCTCCAGCAGCGCTAAGCGGATCATGATCGGAATAGCCCACAATTCACCCAAAGTAAGGAATGCTACTTTCTGGTAAGCCGAGATAAACGTGCTCAAGCTCGTGATGTCGACATGACCATCACTGTGCGAGATGATTTCAATCGCGATTTCGTATACCCGCGGAAAACCTTTGTGTTTACCGCTGCTCAGTTTGGGCAGGCCCTTACTGTATCCTTTAGGAAGATACCGTTTACCGATCAGAATTTCCTCTTCAATCAGGTAGAAGTTATCGAGTAACCATTCGGCCGCGGGGCTGACCGATTTTTTTTCCCGGATATTCTCCTGAAGCAACGCTACTGTGTTGAACAGAATATCTTCATTGTCAGACAAACGTTTTAGCAATTGCTCAGGCAACGACTCGTGTGTTACGGTGTGCGCAATGGCAAGTTTCCGGGCATGATGGTCAAGTTGATCGAGCGTAAAAAGCTCCGATCGTAGGGGTGGCTTTTCCCGTGCGTCTGCATGCGAAAAATTGTCTCTTTGAAAAATGGGTTTGAGCGGTGATATCAATTCTTCAAACTTTCCAGCGCGAACTTTCATGTAATGAGGATTAGGTGATTTTGTTGAGCTTAGCCGAAAATCCGGGCGAGCTCTTCGCGCATAGCCGGTTTGTATAAAATGTGAAAGTTAGAGGCCGAGGTTTTTGGAACATCCATCGCGCTGATCAGGTTGAGGCGGGTATTCGGATAATTCATAAGAATGAATTCCGTTTTACCCCAACCCAGTCCATCCGGAAGGTTATTATCCAGAAACAAAAAGTCGGGTTTTTGATCTTCAAGAACCTGAAGGCCGTCAGCAATGGTGTGTGCAACAAACACTTCGAAATCTTTCGGTTTGAAAAAGCTTTTCATAAGCATCCCGAAATCCACCTCGTCATCGATAATCAGTACTTTTTTCTTCATAGGCACGGAAACACTCATCCATCATAAAAACCTTACCAATCGTCCGGATTTCAATACTCACGGTATTGGCGGTATTCCTAAGCCTTTACCCGAATAATCGTACAGACTGTAGAATTTTTTCTACACACTGCATGAGCTATCTGTATTGCGTACGCAACCCCGAATCGCTACTTTTAGACGTTTGAAATCTGAGCGATACATTCTGTTAGTGGATGATGACCCGGACGAGCACTTGCTGTTTCAGGATGCTTTGAAGGAGTTGAAGAACGCGCCCAAACTTTCGTACGCGCGTGACGGCCAGCAGTTGATGCAACACCTGGATGCAGCTCATGCAGAACTCCCGGCTATTATTTTTCTCGACCTGAATATGCCGCGCATGAACGGGTTCGAATGCTTACAGGAAATCCGGAAATCACCGAAGCTCAATCATATTCCGGTTGTTATATTTTCAACCACGTCACAAAGTCAGGCAATCGATAAGGTATATGAGCAGGGTGCAAACTATTATATTCGCAAACCCAATACATTCGCCATGCTGAAGGAAGTGATTGAGCGAATGCTGGAGATTGATTGGAATAATAATCAAGGTCAAACCCCGAAAGAAAATTTTGTATTAAATAAGAACGGATGAAGGCTGATTTTATTCCCAACAATGAAATGGGAAATCTTATCCGTACAAAAGACTGGAGCAAGACTCCGGTCGGGCCGATCGATTCATGGCCGCAAAGCCTTCGCACTACACTAAGTATTATTCTCAATTCCAAGTTCCCGATGTTTTTATGGTGGGGGCCTGAACTGATTTGTTTTTATAACGATGCCTATCGGCCGAGCCTGGGTGAAAACGGAAAGCACCCGCATATCCTGGGTATGCCGGCTGAACAAGCATGGACCGAAATCTGGACCATCATTAAACCGTTGATCGATCAGGTATTGTCGGGTGGCGGAGCAACGTGGAGTGAAGATCAGCTGATTCCGATTTTCAGAAACGGACAAATCGAAGACGTTTACTGGACGTTCAGCTACAGCCCCGTTAATGATGAATCGGGCAAAGCAACTGCGGTGCTCGTAACGTGCACAGAAACAACGAAAGAAGTTTTAACGCGCAAAACACTGGAGGAAAGTAATAACCGGTTCATCAGTACCGTGCAGCAGGCTCCTTCCGGCATTGCCATTTTACGCGGGCGTAACTTCAATTTTGAACTCGCCAATAAAACCTACCTTCAGTTCATCGACAAACCCGCTGCAGAAGTAGTTGGAAAAAACCTGTTTGATGTACTGCCCGAAGTAAAAGAAGTGGTTGAGCCGTTACTGAACAGTGTAATGGATACCGGTGAGGCGTATCATGCCAACGATTTGCTGGTTTACATTAATCGCTTCGGCAAAAAGGAACCTGTATACTTTAACTTTATTTACCAACCGCTTTTTGAAGGAGGTAAAATTACCGGTGTGATGGTTGTTGCCAACGAGGTGACTTCCATGGTAGCGGAACGCCATGCGTTGCAGGAGCAGCAGCGTCAGTTCAGTAACTTCATTATGCAATCGCCCATTGCGATGACGATCTGGCGCGGGCACGATTTCACAATTGAGATGGCCAATGAAACCATGTTCAAGCGCATTTGGCGCAAAGAACCTCAGGATGTAATTGGCAAGAAAGCCCTGGATGTTTTTCCGGAGTTGAACGATCAGAAATATCCGGAGTTGCTGCGGAAGGTTTTGGTAACCGGTGGCATTCATCGTGAAAACGAAGCAATGGCCTATGTGCAGGGAGATGACGGGATGCGTAAATTTTACCTCGACTTCGAGTACGCTCCGTTGATGGAAACAGACGGCACGATTTCGGGCATCATGATTACGGTGTATGACGTTACCGAAAAGGTTGAGTCCCGTCATAAGCTTGAAGATGCTGAGTCGCGCATGCGCCTGGCGGTGGAGGCCACGGAGTTGTCAACGTGGGATTTGGATTTGAAGACACGTGCGATCATTCACTCACCACGGCTGGCAGTGATCTTCGGTCATCCGGAAACGAAAATACTTACGCATCACGAGATGCAGCAACAACTTCATCCGGATGATCGGGTAACGATAGTTGAAAAAGCACTCGAGACAGCCTTAAGAACAGGCAACTACAGTTACGAAGCGCGAATTATCCTCCCCGATAAATCCACATGCTGGATTCGTACACGGGGTGTTGTTGTTTTTGATCGCGACAAGCAACCGTTGCGCATGCTGGGTACGCTCATGGATATAACCAGCATCCGCCTGGCGGGTGAACAGAGTTCGCGTCTGGCTGCGATTGTGGAATCATCGGATGATGCCATTGTAAGCAAACGTTTGGACGGAACGATCACCAGTTGGAATCGTGCGGCAGAAAGACTTTTCGGATATAAGCCTGAAGAAATTATCGGGCAACCGATTACGCGACTGATTCCAACCGACAGGCTTGAAGAAGAACCCGCGATTATCGGGCGGCTGGTACGGGGCGAAAGGGTAGAGCATATCGAAACAAAACGCCTGACTAAAGATGGCCGGCTTATCGATTTGTCGTTAACGATTTCACCCATTCGCGATCAGTTCGGCAGGATTATCGGGGCATCTAAAATCGCACGGGATATCAGCATCCAAAAGCAGGTTGAGCACGACATGGAGGAGAACCGGCTTCGGCTTGAAACAATTATTGAGGCGAGTGCATTAGGTACCTGGGAACTTGATCTGGTTAATAACAACAAACCCCGGTACTCGGGTCGCTACCTGGAAATTCTCGGATTTAAGAGAGACGATTCACCCACACATGCCGAACTGGTTAGCAGGCTCCATCCGGATGATCTTCCAATCCGCGAGAAGGCGTTTAAGGAAGCAATGAAAACCGGCAAGCTTTTTTATGTTGCGCGCCTGATCTGGCCTGATAAAAGTATCCGCTGGATGGAAGGCCGGGGCAACGTGTTCTTCGACAGTAATGGTAAGGCAATAAAAATGACGGGAACGGTTCGCGACATTACGGAAGAGAAAGCATTCTCTCAGGCGTTGGAAAGCATGGTTGATGAACGAACCCGTGAATTGCAGCAAGCCAATACCGAACTTGAAAAGATGAACCAGGAACTGGCTTCATTCGCATATGTATCAAGCCACGACCTGCAGGAACCGCTTCGTAAGATTCAGGCATTTGCTTCACGAATTCTTGAAAAGGAATATCAAAACTTGTCTGCAGCCGGGCAGGATTACTTCACCCGAATGCAGGAAGCAGCCCGCAGAATGCAGTTGCTCATTCAGGATTTGCTGGCGTACTCACGTACTAATAAAAAAGAGAAAGAGCTTGTTCCAACAAACCTCAACCTGCTGGTTGCAGGTGTACTGGATGACCTTGAACAATATATTCTGGATAATGAAGCAACAATAAATGTTGACGAATTGCCGGTAGCAGATGTGATTCCGTTCCAATTCAGGCAATTGTTTACTAACCTGATTTCCAATTCCCTGAAATTCCGAAAAAAGGATACTCCCGTGATGATAAACATCAAATCAGAAAAAGTTATGGGCGCGGAAATTAGTCCGGAGGCGAACGGCAATGACGCTTATTATCGTGTAACTGTAGAGGATAACGGAATTGGGTTTGATAACGCCTATCATGAACGAATATTTGATGTATTCCAGCGCCTGCACACAAAGCAGGAGTACGAGGGTACCGGTATTGGGCTTGCCATCTGCAAGAAGATTGTTGAGAACCATCGTGGATTCATAGCCGCCAAAGGGGAGCCCGGCAAAGGTGCAAGGTTTACGATTTACCTTCCGGTGAACTGATCAGAACGGATAACCGATCGCGATGTTGAAGACGAGATTATCGCGTCTCCAGTACTTGCTGGTGAAGTCAATGTCACGGAAAGCCCAACGGAATTCATTAAGCGGAATCGTAGTCTGGGTGTCACCCGACATCACAGTAGTTTCTCCAACGGTGTAGGCTTTCCGGATCGGGAAAGCAAGATCGAACCGTAACACAAAATAGCTGAAGTCGAACCGCAAGCCGAAGCCTGTTCCTACCGCAATCTGTTTATGAAATTGATTGAAGGCAAACTTTCCGCCCGGCCGAAGTGTATCGTTCTTGATCAGCCAGATGTTACCGGCATCAATAAACAACCCGCCTTTTACGGCTTTATAAATATCGAACCGGTATTCCACATTGCCTTCCACTTTGATGTCGCCCCGCTGATCAATGAAAAACGTTGTGTCGTTGACAGCAAGAAAGTTGTACGTGCCGGGCCCGACCGAACGGGCAGGAAAGGCACGCAGACTGTTTGATCCACCCACCGAAAATTGCTTGATGTAAGGCATAAACTGCGAGTTGCCGTATGCATACCCCACACCCGTAGTGAACCGCGTTGCCAGCCTGTTGCGTTTGTTGAAGTCGAAGTAATACCGGAAGTCGACCACCGGCCGCACATACTGCGAATACGCCTGACCGAAGAAACTGTATGGACCTTCAGCGCCATCGAACCGAACGGATTGTATACCCCGCGGAATATTTCCGGAAATATCAATGCTTCCGTTGAAATAGTAATTCGAACGCTTGATTTTTTTAATCGCGTATTTCGATTCGATGTTATCGTTTAGCTGGGTATTGAGTGTAAACGAATACCTCGCTCCCAAAATAAATTGATCCTGAAATGAATTTTTAAGTGCCGGGTTTACGGAAACAATGTCATCAAATGCTTTTGACGTGTTACTTTTTTTAATGTAGGTGATATCGACCGGGAAGAGTTCGTGAGTTTTTAATGTTGTTTCGCGCCAGGTGTATCCCGCAGCAATGTTTGACGAGTTGAGGGTAAAGTATTGTAGCCGTTGCTGAAAGCTGTATCCCAGTTTGAATTGCGTTTGCGGAAGATACTTGGCCGACCGGAATTGAATTTTAAAAGGTGTAAGAAATCGCGGAACAGATAAGCTGGCTTCACCACCCAGTTCAATAGCATTCAACGGATTGGTTTGCTTGCTGCGCACCTGCAATTCGTACGAACCATTCAGCTTCAGCTGAAACATTTCAGCTCCGCGGAATATATTCCGGTTCGTAAAGGTGAACTCCATACCCGGCCCAACAAAGTTGTTGGACTTCGAAACGCCCTGAAGCTGAAGGCGAAACGATTTCTTTAACGTAGGCGTGAGAAACACACTCGCCCGTAACCCTGTTGAGTCGCGGTGCACGTTACGATATTTTATGTTTACAAACTTGAAGGTGTTGAGTCCCATCAAGTGACTGATCGAATATTCATGATCCACTCGTCTGTAAATGCTGTCGGGTGTGATGTTAATTACATCGGTAATAATGTGTGGCCTGAAATTGTGGAGGTTATCGATGTAGATGTATTTACCAACACGTGTCGTATCACCGGTCCGCGACAGGCTGTCGTTCGCGAGTTCATAACTGGGGTACACCACTACTTCCTTTACCGTGTAAACTTTGTACGCCCGGGGCGACATACCCGGCTCAACTGTTAAATCGAGTTCCACCATGCGTTCACCAATTGTGGTGTCGGCTTTAAAGAGCAGATATCGGTCATCGAAGTAATAGAATCCTTCGTTTTGTGCGATTTCTTCAATGCGCTCCTGTTCAGAACGTAGAAGCTCCAGGCTGTAACGCTGATTTTCTTTAATCAGTGATTTTTCCCGGATCTGTCCGAGCAGCCTCTTGTGTGCTGTGTCGAGAAAAATATAGTTGATGCTTTTGATCCGGTATGGCCGTTCAAGCTCAACGTGATAAATAACCTTGCTCTTCTTATGTCTGGTTTTAACATCAAACGTAACTTCCGATTTGAAATAACCTTCGTTGTGCAGCTGTCCTTCCAGCGCTTGCGCGGTTTGCTCCGGGGTGGCATCTTTCAACAACACCGGGGGTGATCCAAGCTTGGTCTTGACGAAGTTCCTGAACCCCTTTTTCTTTTTAGGTTCACCTGCGATGAAGTAAAACCAGACTGCCGGACGCATTCCAAGAAATGTTCCATTGGGCTCGGGTGTAATGTATGTTTGCAGTTCTTCTTTTAGTTCAGCTTGTCCGCTGATCTTACCTTTCGCATTAATATCAATCTTTGCCCCGGTGTAAAAGCTCTCACCTTCTTTCAAAAATCGTGTACCGGTACACGCGCTTACAGCAACTGCAACGAGCAGCGCGACTACCGTTCTTTTTACGATTCGGTATAAATCTGGCGTGACTGATATTTTATTTGGCAGGGGCATTCGATTTAAATAATTCTTTCAGGGTGTTATAATCTTTTACATAAATCAATCCCACACCTGTTTCGGTGAGTTCACCATCAATCATATCGTAGTTGCTTGTGCGGAAGCCGGTGATCCGGAAGCGGCCATCGCTGGTAAGTTTGTATTCCAGTGCCAGGTCGCCAATGTAATCGGATGCATCTTTTTGCGTAGTGTTTTCTCCTTCCACCGAAACGTTTCCGGAAAGCTTTACCACCAGGCGATCGTTCAGCAATGATTTCGACACCCCGAGTTGAACCTGCGTGTTGCCCTGTGCCTGACCGGTTGAATAATCTTCATACGATTTTATATCGAGGCTGAGTTGCACACCTTTTACATTTTCCGATAACTGGTTCAATTGATCGGATAAAAGCCGGCTCACACTCGTACGTGTAGTATTGGCAATGTCGGAACCACCCTGACTTTGAAGCGGGTTTTCGGAAATGAATCTTCGCAAGATTAAAAGTGCAAATACCTGTTTGTTCAAATCCGATTCCCGGGAATTGATGTCAAGAATTTTGGCATAGATGGTTCCTCCAAATGCACTTTGCTTGTCGACCGGCATATCAATCTTAAAGCCGATCATCGGTGCGAGCAATTGTCCTTTTATATCGAGATAAACATAGAATGGTAAACGCTGCCGGAATGTGTTCAACACTGTTTGATCGCTTGTCTGACTTGCCAGTAAATCAATCGGGGAGGTTTCCACTAAATGGCTTGCGCGGATGTCTATCTGTGCATTTAACGGATCGCCCGACCACGTTAACGAACCACCCTTCAAAATCTTAAACTCACGCTTTACAAGTTTATAAAAAGAAAAGTTGTACGTTCCCTCCGTGATTTCGTATCGCCCCGTTAAACTCATGTTTCCGGAAGACGTCATGTCGAACGTAAGTGTTGACGTTCCTTTTATGGTAAGTTTATCGCCCGTAATCGGATCGATCACGATGTTCAGCGTTTCTTTATCGTTCAGTTCCAGGTTAGCTGAGATGTTCATTCCCGAAAATGTATTGCGGATTGTGTCGGAAAGATTCAGGTTGGCGAGGAACGGATCTTTGTAGGCATCCTTATCTACGAATTCAACAATGCCCCTTTGCTCCATCACACTTTTCTGCGACTGCGGAACAACGTATGTAAGATTGGTATCATCACTGAAGCCTACAGTTACATCAACCCGGGGTCTCCGTGAATTTCCGGTAATGAATGCCTTTGTGTTCAGCTTTACCTTTCCATAATACATTTTGTTGTCTTCGGCTGTTGTATTCAGTACCTGGAAATTGCGGGTTGTCAGACGCATGTTGAACCGGAAATCGCGATACGCATCGGTAAGGATGCTGCCGTCAAGCACGGCATCGTTTTTCTTCGTATCGGTAATGGTGAAATTGTTCAACCGGATGCCCTGCTCGTTGAAGGTAATGGACTCGTTTTTTAATGTGAAGCTGCTGTTGAGGTAGGTCGACTTGAACGATGCTTCCCGGAAACTGATCGTACCGCGGATCACCGGCTTTTCAAACGTTCCTGAAATTTTTAATGTTCCGGTGGCGCGCCCCTCTACCTTCTGAAGCTGACCAAATGAAAGCGGTTCAATCGCTTGTAAATTAAGCGGGTCAAAGTTGGCAGATAAATCGAAGGATGATGTTGTCGGGTTGGAGACGTAGTAACCCTTAGCGGTGAGGTTTGATCCCTGGTTAGTCAGCGCCATATCAATGGTATAACGATCGCCCGCGTGCGACAGCCCCAATGTGAGGTCACCAAACGGTTTCTCAAGAATTTCGAGTTCGCTGATTTTAAGTTCCGATGAAAAACGGCCGCTTGATGATGAGGTGAATTTGAGGTTTCCGTCTAGCATTCCGCTGGCCGGCATCACGCCTCGTACAACGCGGGTAAGATTGGACAATTGTACCTGCTGGAACTCGAGTGCAAGGGTTGAATCTTTTACGGTTGTGATCAGGGCGATGCGTTCGGGTTCTTTTGAAATGGAAAAGTTGTGTGCAACCAAGCCATGCTTGCTAAACTCAAGGTAATTGTCGTCCGCAACAGCCCACTCGCTGTAGTTCAGCATTACCTGATCTTTCAAAAAGCGGAAGCGAAAATTGTCCTCCTGACTTCTGAAGACCCCGCCCAGTACGTACTTGTTTTCATTTTTCGAATTCAGGATTTGCAGCGCGCTGTAAATCGAATCGTTTTCAACGCGACCTGTAAACTGGATTGCATCAATGGTTAAGGTATCCAGTAACACATTTTTCAAGCGGAGACGATACGAAAGTTCTTCATCATCCGACTCCACACGAAATGAAATTGAATCGAAAGACGTAGTAGCATACTTGATTTTGGAAATATCGAGTTCTACATCCAGGCGGTTTTCCTCGCTGTCGAACTCACCTTTCAGTACACCGGGAACAAATGGCTCGAGGTCCGGAACCAGTATTTCGGTTATCAGATCGGTATCCCGGATGGTTAGTTCGAATTTGAAATTCTGAGGCGTGGTGAATTCTTTTATCGATTCATCGTGCAGCGAAAAATAACGGTTGATGTGCTGCTTCATCACCGTTCCGATCGTGAAAATGTTGAACGTACCTTCAAATTTTCCGGAGAGTATTTCCGAATTGATGGTCATGCTGCTTTTTCCGTCCTGATCGATGCTTGCAAAAAGCAGGGAGTCGACCATATACAACGACTCACCGTTATAAATTCCAACTTTGTAGATCGAGAGTTCACCGTTAATAACACGGAAGTCGGCAGTAGCGAGGTCAACATCCATTCCACCGCGGGCCTTCAATGGCCGCTCTGATAGATTAAGCTTTTGAAAGTCGGCATTCACCAGACTCACGTTAAGCTTGTAAGCCGGAATATCTTCGGTATAGTCGAGGTCGCCCTTAATGGTAAAATCAAGGTTCTCGTCATGCAGTGAAGCTTCTCCCGAAAAGAGATATTTGTTAAGTGATCCGTTTACCTTGAAGTCTTTGTACTCATAGTTGGCGTATTGAAATCGCGATACCAATAAGTCTACGGTTGCCCGGATGTCATCTACCTGGATACCGGTGCCCTTCGCGGTCGCCTTCATGTCGATCGTGCCCATGGTTTCAGGCTGTTTGAGAATTTCCCCAACATGCAGGCGCTTCGTTTCTACAGTGGCATTGTAAGACGGTATTGACCGGAAGTCAAATTTTCCATTGGCAGTAACAGTACCGGAACTTGTTATCAGCTGCGCATCAATGGTGGGTACTTTTAACAATCCGGTAAAGTTTCCTTTCAGTTCGATGGAATCAGGAATCTGAATGGATTCGGGTAGGAGTGAATCGAGTAGTACAGTGCGAAGGTCCCTTGCCGTGGTGAAGAGTCTGGTCAGTTGCATTCTCAGGCTCATGTGTTCCGGTTCGGTAAGATTTTTTACAGATCCGTTCAGCGCAAGCGAGGTGCTGGACAATGTTTTAACTGACAGCTTTTCGATCGTGAGATCGTTCATCGTGCCACGCACACGTGATGCTACAGTGATGCGGGATTTCCCGGGCATCGTAACCGGAATGCTGTCGAGCAGGTGAGGAGCGAGGAATAAAATATCCTGCGTAGCAATTACGGATTCGGGAATATCGAGATTAACAACGGCCGTTTTGTAATCCGTTAACGATGTGAAGCTGGCGTTACCTTCCAGTTCAATTCGGGAATTCCCCGACTGTACCAAAAATTTATCGAGGGCAAGCGTTTTATCCGTCAGGCTGAAATCAGCCACCAGTGCTTGAATGGCGAAATCGCTTTTTTCCTGGAAGGAAAGATTTTCTATATCTGCTTCGAGCGTGTTGCCTTTAACGGATAGGTTGTTCGCCTGAAACTGTAATCCAAAAATCCAAAGATGATTGAAATCAATTGCTCCCTTTTCCCGAGGCAACGCGCTGTTGTAGTACTGGATGGAATTGTCTTCCATATTTACATCCCGTACCCGCACATCCCACGGAATGTTTAGTCCGGTGAACGGTTCGGTACCTTCAATGGATTTCCCATTACCAGCCGTTTCGCGGTCAAAAAAATTGTAGGTGATGAACGAATGTTTCAATTCGATGTTGTCAACATCTATGCGCTGGGCAGCTAAATCCATCTCGTTGATGTCGACATACGCCTGCTTGAGCTCGACTGTCAGGTATTTTTTACTTGTAAGATCGGAATACCGGATGCTGGCGTTTTTCAGGTCCAGCTCTTCAAGTTCAAGCACGGGCAGGAGTGAGGTTGAATCTGAAACTTTGAGTTTCTGGACTTTTGACGTGCTCCGCTGTTCAACAATTGCGGCAATGTTTTCAGCTTTTATTTCTCCTGCTTTGTAAATGGATGCCGGGGGGTTGAACTCGTTGACGGGTAAAGAAAGCCCACCGATTTTGGTCTTCACGTAAGTGCCGGTATACCGGTCGTCATACACCAGTGAAATCCTCTCCAGCGCAATGTCGGTGACGTTGAACGTCCAGGGTTTGCCTGTTGTATCTGCTGGTTGTCGCGCCTCGGTGCTGTCTCCGGCAAATGCCTCTATTATATATGAGAAGTTGAACGTTGAATCTTGAGCCTTGCGGCTGATTTTACCGGAAAAACCGGTAAGGCTTACCTTATTTATGGAAATGGTGTTTTTGGCTAACGCCCACAGGTCGGCATCTACAACAAGTTCATCTAAGTATATCAATGTATCCCGTGACTGGTCTTCCACATAAAGCCCCTCGAATACAATCTGTTTTGGAAAGGCAACAAAGGCGCGGTTAAGCCGAACTTCTGTCCCGATTTTGTTTTTCAGAAAGGTTACTGCACGCTGCGTTATTTTTTGCTGAACTCCAGGCAGTCGGATTAAAAGAATGGTAGCGATCAAAAGGGTGAGAATGGAAAGGGTAATCCATCCCAACACCTTCATGCTTTTTATGAAGATTCGCCTGATTTTATTATTACTTGCCACTGCCCCGCGATCACGTTGGTTTTAATCCACAGTTTTCTCGATCACTTTCGATGATAACTTTTTGGCAATGAACGGCACAATAAGCCGTGTCAACCAACTTGCCCGGCCCAGCAACGTGTTCCGCAACAGAACATCAATTCCAATGTTGGCACCCACCTGCATCGCGGTTGACTTGAATGATGATTTCTTATCGGTGTTGAAAATTGATAACAGGCCGGTTACCGGCTTTAACTTGTCTTTGATTTCGCGGATTTCTTCTGTGATGCCGGCTTTGTTGAGTTCGAGCTCCCGTTGAACGCGCATGCGTTCCGCCACCAGTTCCTTATAATTATTGATCTTCTTCATAGATCTTTTTGATTATCATGTCGCGAAGAGCAGGCAACAACATCTTCTTTGAAATCAGAATAAGCACAACCAGTATGATGGCGTATGCTCCGCCAACAATAAAAAATCCGGCTTTGATATTTCCCAGCGATTCGCCCAGCCACCATCCAAATCCTAATCCCACAAACAGCAATACGAATACGCTCACCACCAGCATGATAATACCCATAATGCTGACTGAACCCACCCGTGACGACTGCTCAATTACTTTAAGCGTAATCAGGTTGCGGTAGTTCTCCACCATGTCACCTGCGAGATCCAGAATTTTTTCACCGGATTTTTTTTCTTCTTCCATCAAAATTGTTTTTTGATTTCAGCAGCAGTTCGGTCAATTTCCTCTACGGCTGTATCGGCCATGCGGGAAGCTGCACGCTTACCGGTTTGCACGAGCGATCCAAACTGACTTAATAAATCCTCTGCTTCGTCTTTCAACTTCTTTTGCAAGTCTTTTCCTTTTTCAGGAGCTAACAACATTCCGATTGCTGCACCAGCAGCGGCTGCTATGGTTAAACCGATGATAAATTTTGCTGACGTTTTCATAGATATATTAATTGGCTTTTTTAGTGACACGTTTACGTTTTACATCATTTTCTTCATCCGACAATAATATTGCCCACGCTTTCAGGTCGGGTACACGTTCGCAGATTACTTTCATCACGGCAAGGGCCGGTATCGCCAGAAACATCCCCGGTATCCCACAAACTGCCCCACCGATCAAAATACCGAGGATAGTAACAAGCGCATTGATTTTTACACGATTCCCGACAATCATCGGCATACCAAAGTTGTTGTCGAAGAACTGAACAACTGCAAGAATCACACCGACCCAGATTACATCGGTTGGTGTATCGGAACTCACGAGTGTGATGAACATGCAAATGATATTGGCGGAAAGTATACCCACATAGGGGATCAGGTTGAGCAATGCAGCCAGCAATGCCAGGAACACTGCGTACTTGATGCCGAGAATAAGAAAACCGACAACATTGAGCGCGAATACAAGCGCGGTTTCAATCGACAAGCCTACAATGTAGTGCTGCGCCACAGAGGTCGATTCGTTCAATACTTCTTCAACCTTTTTTTCGCTTCCGTTTCGGAAGACGTTCATCAGAAAACTCTTGATGGTGTCTTTGTAAAATAGGATCAGGAATGTATAAATGGGAATTAGCACCACGTACGTAAGTATATCAGTAAGCGTAAGGAATGTGGCACCTACCATTTTGGGTGCATTGCTTTTAATGTTTTTTACGGTTTGATCGATGTACTTTTCCTGTTCCCGCACCGTAACATTGGTTTGATCATCAATCCAGCGTTCCGCTGAAAGCTTGAGTTCATCGACCCTTTCGGTGAGTGTAGGGAGATCGTCAAAAAACCGGACAATTTGTTTCGATAGCAGGAAAATAACTGAGAAAACGAGTACCAGTGAAATGGTCAACGGCAAAATGATGGCTATCGGCCGCGGGAACTTCTTGTTCAGTAAAAATTTATAAACCGGCAGCAGGAGGGTAGCCAGCAAAATTGAGAACAGCACTGGCAACACCACATCTTTACCAAGATAAACGGCTGCAATTAACAGTGCGATGGATAGCAAATTAAGGCTTACGCGATGATAGAAGGGATGTTTAACTGATTCCATACGGGGCTGATGTCTTTCCCGGCTAGTTCAATAATGTGCCCAACATGAAACCGTTAAATCAACGCAATCCTGCAATTCGAATATCAAAACTGTGGAAATACTTCCCCACTGCTAAGGCTGCATGTTCCACATGCATGCGTGTGGAAATCGGCAACGGAAGTTTTTAACGGGCTTAATCTTTGGATACTTCAATCACATAACAACCCACCATGAAAAAATTTGCAAATTCTTCCTGGGGCGTATTGAAAAAGAGCGTAGTAAACTTTGTTCAGGGCGAATCATTCACGCACGCTTCCTCTATTGCGTTTTATACGATCTTTTCACTGCCCGCCATTTTACTGATTTCGCTTTCCGTTGGTTCGACTCTGTTTGAGCGGGCTGATGTGCAACGTGAACTCATTTCGCAAGTTGGGTCACTTATCGGTCTTGGCAGCGCAATCGAAATTGAAAACATACTGATTAATGCAGCCCGGCACACCGACACATGGTTCGCGCGTGTAATAGGCATCATCACACTGATTGTGAGCGCTACCTCGGTATTTCTATCCCTGCAAATCAGCATTAACCAGATATGGAAGATCAAACCGAAGCCAAAAAGAGGTTTTATTAAATTCCTGATCAATCGCCTGCTTTCGCTGGCCATGGTCATCAGCATGGGCTTTGTGTTGATGGTTTCTCTGGTAGTAGACACATTACTGGTGATGTTCCAGGAGCGATTGTCCGATAATCTGGGTGGCATTACATTGGTGCTGGTAACGAGCCTGAACGTGATCATGTCGTTGTTATTTATTGCCGCCTTATTCGGGCTGATGTTTAAAATGTTGCCGGACGCGAAAATCCGGTGGCGGGATGTGTGGGTGGGATCGCTGGTCACCACCGCCCTTTTTACCAGTGGCAAATTTCTGATCGGGTTATACCTTGGCAGCAGTTCGCTGAACTCAGCTTACGGTGCTGCAGGCTCGCTGGTGATTATTCTCGTATGGGTCTACTATTCGGCCCTTATCTTTTTGTTCGGAGCCGAACTTACCTATGTTTACACGAAGGAAATTGGCAGCGGCATCGAGCCGTACAGTAATGCTGTGCGGGTGGAAACAATCGAAATTGAAAAGCGGCAACCCGCGCCTCAGAATGTTGCGCAACCTTAGTGCCCCCGGGTTGTGTTCTATATTCTACAACGTGCCGGGATATTAATTCATTGGTCGCACATTCCAGCGTTATTTCTGACACTTTGCGTAGCGGCATACTTCTTTCTCTATGTACATCAAACAAAACAACAGAGGTATGAAACGTGAAAATGGAAATCAGTCTGACGTGCAGGAACGCACTTCAGCCAACGACAAAAACAAGGATCAGAATTCTCGAAACAACAAGCGCTTCGAATCATCTGAGAATACAAACAATCCGAATCGCGGATTGAACGAAGACGACCAAAAGCGCAAAACCAATCAGGACGAAGAGGGTGAAATCACCAATGATGACAACGAATCAGGTGGCGAAGCGGGCCGCAAAGGCAACGAAACCCTGAGCGAACAGGAGCGCAAACAGCGCGAAACAGAGAAACAACGCGAAGGAGGTAAACGATAAATGGTCAGGTTATGAAAAAGATCAATGTATTGTTTGCGATACTTTTCATGACAGTCACGCTGGTGAGCAGTCTCGTGGCGAAAGCGCAAACGAGTTCCGTTGCTGAAGACTGGCAACAGCTTGGCACTCACGTGGTGGATTACATGCTCGATTATGACGTGATTCCGGTTACGTACAAGAAAGGCACGTTTACCACTCTGAAGTTTCGGGTTACCGATGGAAATATCAATATGCACCGGTGCATGATTACATACGAGAATGGCGATAAACAGGAAATTGAAATCAAACACCAATTTACCGCCAATTCCGAAAAGGTCGTTGACCTGAAGGGTAATAACCGGATTATTGAGAAGATCACTTTTTGGTACGACACAAAAAATGCGTCAGCCAGGAAGGCGGTGATTGAAGCGTGGGGAAAGAAGTAAATGAGTTAAAGCGTAATATCAGGAAGACCCTTTGCGGGTCTTCTTTTTTTTGCCGCTGTTCAGGAATGTCGACTGCAGGCCATCCAGTATCGATTTCCACCACAACTGGAATACAAAGCGTTTCTTGTCACGTTCAATGTCAATTATTCCGGTGCGTTTCGATTTATCGACCGATTTATCTTTATCTGATTTAACAATCGCATTAATGGCAGCGGTCAATATTTTATTGGTTTCGTGACTTTTCGATTCCTTTTTGAGTGCCTGCAGCTTCAAGTCTTTATAATTAATGAGAACTTCCCCGGTTGACACGTCATCATTGTAGGAAAAATTAAAATACAATTCGTTTAGCATTCCGTCAGAAATTTCAAAACGCGTTAGATTACCCAAAGAAGGATTGAGCGATTTCAAATCCATGTTGCGCACATTTCCAAAAGCCTGATAATTAACCTGGCTGTTGAGCGGAAGTTTGAACGTGGCGTGCAGAGTTCCGTTATTCATCACGTTACAGTCTGCCACAAGCGTACAAAAATCTTTTCTGGCGGGTTTCTTCAATGCAGTGTTCAGGCCGGCAAACGATGCGTCAAGTTTGTTAAAGGTGATTGTGCCGGGCTGGGGCAGACCTTTCTCGGAGAACTCTTCATATGCAATGTCGGCCTGGTAGATCAAAATGCTGTCAATGTTCAGCGCAAAGGGAAGCCGTCTGATTCCTTCAATCGGCAAAGGCATGATCCAGTCGCGAACAAACGGATAGCGCTTGTCGCGATACGCATGTATCACCGGCCGCGGAATGGTGATACGTTTTATGCGCAGCGTGCTGTCGCTGAAAAACTGTTCGAGTTCCACTCCCTCCAGAATGATTTTGGGCAGTTCAATTTCCAGGCGTGTCTTTTGGATGCGGGCGATCCGCGCAAAGTCCGACTTGTTATATTTCGGGGTGATCCGGAATGTTTCGGCTTCAATCTGTTTGTCGTTGCTGTTGTACGAAACACTGGATATGGAAAATGTGTGCAGCGACCCTTTTGCGGAGGATGAAAGGTCGGCTAGGTTAGCACGAACTTCACCGATCGTATAAGACGTGTCGGGTTTGAAATATACTATCAGGTTGTGAACCTGCAGGTCGTGAATGGTAGCGGCATTCTCCTGCACCGTATCATCCAGCATAACGCCCTGAATGTTTTTGATGATCAGGTTTTTGATTTGAAGCCGGTCGATCGTGATATCAGATTTTTTCTCACAGGATGTTGAATCGCGTTTAAACTTAAAATTCTTATTGTACGCGATAACACCTTCTTCCAATACGATCCGCTCGATAATCAAGTCGTGTTTGCGGACGAACCGGAGCACATGCACGCCTTCGATACTCAGAAATTGTAACGAGAGTTTATGCGGGAGGGCTTGTGTAGAATCGGCAGGGATGTATTTAATTACCTGCAGGTCAACCGATCTTCGTAATAAACTGATGTTTGCTTTTTTTACCTGAAGCCCGGCCTGGCGCAGCACAGTGTTTAGTCTCTCTTCGATGCGGTTAGTAAGCCAAAACGAACCAATGGAGATAACAACAATGATCGTTACGACAACAATGCCAAGGATTTTGAATAAACGTTTGGGGGATGAAGACATCGTTAATAGAGCAGGGGCGTTTTCCGTTGTGACTGAAAACGCCCCTTATGGTTAAACTCTGTCTCCGCGAATAAGTCTTAAGACAATGGCGATTAACGCAATCACCAGCAGGATGTGAATCAAACCGCCTGCGCTGTAAACGAAGAAGCCGAAGATCCATCCAATGATAAGTATAACCGCGATGACATAAAGTAGATTGTTCATATTGTGAGTGTTTTAGTTTTTAACGAAGGGGTAAAAAGCGTGCCACGCCATTCGGATTGCCAGTGTGGGATTTTTGGTTCCGGTGGTTAGTTAATTCCCCACGATTTGTGGAATTTTTTCTACATTTCTCGGGTATTCGATCAAGATGCTCGATTTTTACCGGTGGCATGATTTTTCTTTTGACAGGGGAAAATCATTGTTATGGAAGATTTTCTAAAGGTTTTATTATCGATCGTCATTTTGTTCGCGGGCGGATGGAGCGTTGCCGCGCTTATGATCCGCATTTTCTTCCCGTTCAAGGTTACCAAAATGGGATTGGGAAGTAACCGTTACGAAGTAAAGAGCTTGAAAACAATTCGCCACAAAGGCGTGTTGAGCATCCGATAAGACTTAACATTTATACATGAAGAAGGCTTTAGTCGTAGACGATGAGCTGGATATTTGTCGCTTACTAACCCTGCACCTGAAGGCACTTGGCCTGAATGCCGAGTACGTTTCAACAATCGGGGAGGCAAAGGCTAAAATTTCCCCTCCCGGTTACGATGTAATTTTTGTAGACTTAAACTTGCCCGATGGTTCAGGCTTCGATTTACTGGAATCCCTGAACAACATTAAATCCGATTCGCGGGTGGTGGTGATTAGCGCGTATGATGTGGAACGCAGAAAGGCACTGGATTGCGGAGCTGACGGCTTTATTCCAAAGCCCTTTTCCAAACGAACGATTGAACTTGTTTTAAATAACCTCCAAGTAATAAATTAAAGATTATGATCGGCAGAATCCTGGTGATAGATGATGATAAGGACATGTGCCTCGTGCTCTCCAAGTTCCTTACAAAAAATGATTACGAAGTTGATGTTGCCCATACAGGCGAAGGGGGTTTAAAGCTGCTTCGCGATACGGAATATATTCTCGTGTTATGCGACTACCGCCTTCCCGATATCACCGGTGTTGAAGCGTTGCAAAAGATCAAAGTTCTCAGCCCGGTTGTTCCCGTGATCATCATTACCGGTTACTCCGATGTGCGTACCGCGGTTGAAACATTCCGCTATGGTGCAAGCGACTACGTTACTAAACCGTTATATCCCGATGAATTGCTTGTAACGATTCGCGAAACGATTGCCAAGAACAGCAACAAAAGCTTTACAGGTGATAAAGCACAAAATGGTAAAGCTGATACGGCCAAGCAACCACGCGGAACTGCTTCCAAAGGCGGTCAGGAATACATCGTAGGCAAGAGCGTGCAGTCACAAACTGTTCAGCGGTATGTGGAACTTATCGCCCCGTCCGACATGTCGGTAATCATTACCGGTGAAACGGGAACGGGTAAAGAATTCGTGGCGCAGGCTATTCACCGTTTCAGCAACCGTTCCGACAAAGCATTTATTGCGATCGACTGCGGTGCGTTACCCAAAGAACTTGCCGGCAGCGAATTGTTTGGCCACGTAAAAGGCGCGTTTACAGGCGCGGTAAATGATAAGCAGGGAAGCTTCGAAGTGGCTAACAACGGTACCATATTCCTGGATGAGATCGGTAACCTGTCGTACGAGAACCAGGTAAAATTGCTTCGTGTGCTTCAGGAACGCAGAATTAAGCGCATCGGTGCCACCCGCGATATCGCGATTGACGTACGCATCATTGCCGCTACCAATGAAGATCTGAACAAGGCTGTAAAAGAGGGTCGCTTCCGCGAAGACCTTTACCACCGCCTGAATGAATTTAAAATCTCGCTTTCACCGTTGCGCGAGCGTAAAGAGGACATCCTCGTATTTGCCGATTACTTCCTGCAAAAGGCTAATGTAGCCCTCAACAAGAATGCAAAAGCTTTTTCAGCGGACGTGACCGACCAGCTCCGAAACTACTACTGGCATGGAAACCTGCGCGAACTGAACAACGTGGTAAAACGTGCAGTGCTGTTAACTCAGGGCGAAACGGTGGAAGCTGAAAGCCTGCCGCAGGAAATTGTTCATTCGATGGAAATGGCCGGTATTGCGCAGCACCACAATGAAGAAGTAAGCCTGCTGAAGAATATTGCCGGATCGGCTGAACGCCAGGCGATCATTGATGTGCTGGAAAAGGTGAACTATAATAAATCTCGCGCGGCAGAACTTATGAACATTGATCGTAAAACACTTTACAACAAGCTGAAGTTGTATAATATCAAAGCGTAGCAAAATTCAAATCAATGAGGCCGGAGTGATCCGGCTTTTTTATGCACATGGCATGCATTAGAAGGCCGCAGATTGATGCTTGATAATCAGGTGACATGCCGCCACACTTAAATTTTTGTGCCGCAGGGGTATTAAATTAGTTGTCTGAATCGAAGCAAGAAGGAATGATTGGTTGCGGAGGGGAAAAAAAAGAAGGTTGCTCAACGAGCAACCTTCACAACATAACCCCCCACTTCAAACACCCGGACCGTACTAGTGCATGCTAAATGCGATGTACAGTTGGGCGCATGAATTCTTTGCATCACCCACGAGATCCTCTGCCTCATTTGAGTCTGCTAATTTTCTTAAACCTTTGGAGTAACGAACGCCAATCTGGGTTGAGCCAAAATTAAGCCCTACACCGCCTGCCAGACCGAAATCCCATGAACGGAAGCTGTCCCGGTCGAGCTCATCAAAGGTGTCGGTATCACCGTCAACATCAATGTTGGCGCTCAATAAATAACCCCAATAAGGGCCAAAATGAATTTCGGCAGCCGATCCAAGCTTAATTACGGCCAATACAGGCACTTCCAGGTAGTTCAGATTGAATTTGGCATCGCCTTCGCCCATCAGTATGTTGTCGTAGGTTGTACGGGTTCCTTTTGTTGAATACAAAAGTTCAGGCTGAATGGCGAACACTTCAGACGAGAAAAGCTGAGCGTAAAGACCCACATTGAAGCCGAAGCGCGCATTTTCATCGTCTACGTCATCTACGTACAGGTTACTCACGTTTAAGCCGCCTTTAATACCGGCCCGTGCTGTAGATGTTGTTGTTTCTTCGGTTGTCGTTGTTGTGGTTGTTGAATACGTGGTGCTGCTTGTATCTTGTGCTATGGCCAGGTTGGCAATCACACCCAAGAGGAAGATGAGTAAAAAACCCACTATAAGAAATTTTGATTTTGAAAACATATCCGTTTGTTTTGGTACACTTCTCTCGCTGTAAATCTTGAGCCAAAAAACAAACGCTAAGATTTACTGTTTTTAGAGGGTGGGATTTAAAAAGCTGAGTTTTTGGAAAGATTTTTGTCACACCCCATGTAGAAACGTGTCTACAGCATGAAGAACATTTACATTCGCTTCATATTTTTATTCACACTCATCGTGCTGATCTTCGTCAGCCTGATGACGTATCGCAACCTCAATAATTATATCAACGAGGTTAAGCTTGTGCGGCATTCGAGTGTTGTATTCCGGCTTGTGGAGAATGTGCTGTCGGCCGTGAAAGATGCGGAAACCGGTCATCGCGGGTATCAATTGACCAAGGATTCAAGTTACCTCGAACCCTACCACGCCTCCATCCGCCAGCTGCCCGGTATGCTGCGTGAACTCGACAGCCTGGTGCAGGATAATTTTCTGCAGAAGCGGTATGTCGATACGCTGCAGTTGCTGATCAACGATCAATATTTGCTGATCAGCCGGATTCTTTCCAATGCCGAACGAAGTTCGCTGTACATGGACCGCTACGAAAGCAAATTGCTGAAAGATGGAAAGACTAACATGACCCGCATCCGTACCGTGATTGGTAAAATCCGGAGCGTGGAGGAAGAGCTCTACACAAACCGCATCGCCACGGAAGAAGGCTATCGGAATATTGCACCCTTTTCACTGCTTGCATTTTCAATCATCTCCGTATTTGGCGTTGCATTTTTATTTTCCCGCGTGATGGGTGCACTCGATCAAAAGCGAAAAGCGGAAATTGGTTTGAAGGAGAATTTGAAAACACTGGAACGCGAAGTTTCTGAAAAACAGTTTGCTCAGCGAACAATCCAAAATATCCTCGACCACTCGCTTGACGGCATCATGGCCTTTTCATCGGTGCGGAATGAGACGGGGGAAATCGTTGACTTCGAATGGCTGCTCGCCAATTTTATCAGTGCACAAACGTTAGGCAGAGGCAAAGGTGATCTTACCGGCAAACTCCTGCTCGAAGTTGTTCCGGATGCAAAAAAATCGGGCTTGTTTGATATTTACAAAAATGTTGTCGACACCAGCATCTCGCAGCAGTTTGAACGCGAATTTTATTTAGCAGGCGAGGTAAAATGGTTTTACATGGCGGCAGTTAAGCTTGACGATGGTTTAATTGTAACCTACACGGATGTAACCGAAAAAAATGTGGCGGAGGCAAGACTAACTCAGTATGCAGAAGAATTGAAACGTTCGAACCAGGATTTGGAACAGTTTGCGTACGTGGCTTCGCACGATTTACAGGAACCGTTGCGGAAAATCCGCGCGTTTGGCGACCGGCTTGCCGCCCGTTACGAGGATAAGCTTGATGAAGTAGGTGCCGAATACATTTCGCGCATGCAGCAGGCTTCCGCACGCATGCAAAAACTGATTGAAGACTTGTTGTCGTTTTCACGAATCTCCAGCGGGCATGAGCAATTTACGCGAGTGGATCTTACGGCCGTTGTTAACGAAGTAGTGGATGATATTGAAGGTCAGATCATTCGTGAAAAAGCAAAAGTAGGAGTGAAGCCGATTGCTGAAATCAATGGTGATCGGGGGCAAATCAGACGATTGTTTCAAAACCTGATCAGCAACGCCATAAAATTCCATAAACAGGATGGACTTCCGGTGGTTGAAATTTCAGGAGAAGTTGTCTCCGGGCACCAGGCTGAAAAGGAATTTGGAATTCCCCTTACAGAGGCTGCATACGTGAGGATTGTTGTAAAAGACAATGGTATTGGCTTCGATGAGAAGTATTCCGAAAAGATTTTCAATATTTTTCAACGGCTGCAGGGACGAGCGGAGTACGAGGGTACCGGAATCGGTCTGGCCATATGCCGCAAGATTATGACTAATCACCGGGGCTACATTCGCGCACAAAGCGTAATCAATCAGGGCTCGGAGTTTATTCTCATCTTCCCCTACGCCCGGTAATATCAAATTGAAATTAGAAAAAGAAGTTTTGAGCTATGAGACAACCTATACGAGTTCTGCTGATTGAAGATGACGAAGATGATGTATTGCTCGCCAAAGAATACCTCTCCGACAGTGAGAACTTTAAATTTGAGCTGGAATGGATTGCGGAAACCGACAAGGCCCGCGAAAAGATGACTGAGAATTCGCACGATGTAATCCTTGTCGATTATCGGTTGGGCAGTGAAACAGGTCTTGACCTTATTAAATACGCACAGGAAAATGGTGTACTAACTCCATGTATCCTGTTAACCGGACAAGGAGATCTGAAGGTTGATATTGATGCAAGCCGCTTCGGTGCGG
The DNA here is from genome assembly GCA_019694875.1 of Cyclobacteriaceae bacterium. GTDB lineage: Bacteria > Bacteroidota > Bacteroidia > Cytophagales > Cyclobacteriaceae > UBA2336. The sequence continues at coordinate 873,402 of JAIBBC010000003.1, read as the reverse complement.
CTGACTACCTGGTGAAAACTGATTTGGACGCGTCTATGCTCGAACGAAGCATTCGGTATGCGCTTTCGCAATCGCGGGTAATCCGGGAGCTTGATGAAAAGGAGAAAAAGTACCGCTCGCTATTCGAACGTTCCATCGATCCTATCTTTCTCGCCAACATTGACTTCAAGATTCTGGATGTAAACGAATCATTTTTAAATTTTTTCGGGTACTCCGACAAAGAGTCGCTGTCACTTAGCTTGTCGCAAATTTTTGCAGATGAAAAAGATTATGAATACCTGCATTCGGAGCTTAAGGAAGACGATCAGGTAAAAGACTTTGAGGTGGTATTGGTAAACAGTCGCGGTGAAAAGAAGATTTGCATGATTAACTGTGTCTTCATTCCCGACCAAACCTCCGATTTCTGTTGCTACCAGGGGATTATTTATGATCTCACGCTGCGCAAGAAAGCTGAGAAAGATATGCTTGTTGCCGAGCGCCTGTCCATGACCGGCAAACTCGCGCGAACGATTGCGCACGAAGTGAGAAATCCGCTTACCAACCTCAACCTGGCGCTTGAGCATTTGCGCGATGAAATGCCGAAAGATAACGAGTCGGTAAAGCTTTACAGTGAGATCATCGAGCGGAATGCCAAACGAATCGATACGTTGATCACTGAAATGCTCAACTCCTCAAAACCCAAAGATTTAAATCTCGAACTGGCAGAAGTTACGGACATCCTGAATGAAACCATCTCGCTGGCAAACGATAGCATCAATCTTAACCAGATCAAACTGAAGAAAAATTTTGGTGAAAACCTGCCGCGGATCCTGGTTGATCGCGAGAAACTGAAGATTGCCTTCCTGAACATTATCGTGAACGCCATTGAGGCAATGGAACGCGGCAAGGGCGCGCTTACCGTGGAGGTAAAACGACTCGATCACACAATAGTTGTAACGATATCCGATAACGGCAAGGGTATTCCGGCTGAAGATATTGAAAAACTGTTCGATCCATTCTTTACCGAGAAACCGGGAGGTATGGGACTGGGATTAACATCAACCAAAAATATTATCAGCAGCCATAATGCTGCTATTGAAGTGGAGAGTAAGGTGAAGAAAGGCACCTCGTTTATTATCTACTTTAAACTGGCTGAGTGATTACAGAGTGATTACTTAACGCGATTGTGACAAGCGGACACAAGGTCGAGATTCCTGCGAACACGCGGCAGGGTGTTATTAGCCCACGCCCGCAAATCAGCATCGCTCGCTTTGTCCTTGGCATCTTCCAGATTTGCGATAGCGTCTTTGTGAAGTTCCAGAACCTCTTCGCACCATTTCTTATTAAAGTCGATCGCTTCGTTTCTCAGCTTATCCGCTTTCGCGCGAACGCTATTTTCTTCTGTAGAGGGGACGGTGATGACGCGTTCGCCAGCATACGTTCTCAGGTCGGCCAATAGCATAGCGTAATCGTTCTTGAGGTGCAGCGCAATGTTTTTAAGTTCTTCATCGCGGGTTTTTTCTATGGCCAGGTCAGCAAGCCGGATTTCTGCAAGGCAGTACGCTACCGCTGACGTAACGGTTTTCGCATCCTGGCGCGCCTCACGGGTAGTAAACTTTTCAAGATTTTTCTCGTCAGCCACCTCTTTACTGTCAACCTGCGACTCACGCGGGGTACATAGCGAGGTGAGCAACGCAATCAGAATGATAAGCGGAATTACTAATAACTTATAGTAATTGATGTGTTTCATTCAAATGAACCGGTTTCAAGTTCCGCCTGACGTAGCTTGAGGTTTGCATCGCGGTAAGCGCGGATCACATCGTGCGAAGCACGCTGCAACTGTGCTTGCCGGTAGATCATGTCGAACGCTTCCACCACGAGATCCTGTTCACGAATGGCACTCTTGTAGGCTTTTACAGCCGCATCCTCCCCAAATTCGCATGAATTAAGAATAGATTGCCGGTCCTTTCCTGTAAACGATGTTTTCAGTTCCATCCATACATGATAGATTTTTCCTGCCATCGTATTCTCTCCGAATTTCGGATCGCCTCCAAGCTGCAGAATAATGCGGCTCAGGTCTGAGATATTTTTTTTGCTTTCTTCGGCCATGTTCCTGAACATAATTTTCAGGTCGGCATCTTTACTTTCCTGGATCGCCAAGGTATAACCATCGGCACGGTCTGTATTGATTTTCAACAGGTCATTCAGCACTTCAATCGTTTTGTCACGCTGCCTCATTTTCATACTCCTCACGTTTGAATCTTTCCCGCTAAAAAAATTATACCAATTGAAAAATGATAAGAATTGCATTATGATACTTTTAACTCCTGTAGATAAAATGACCGGATAGTATAGAAAATCGCACTCATATAATTTGATTGTTCTTTACCAATTCGTGGTATTGATCACGCTTGGCTTTGATCAGGTCATGTGTTTTTGATACAATCTCCCGGTGGAAGCTAAGGAGACTAATGTCATCCGGGGTGAGGGTTCCGGGATGCTTGAGGGCTTCACGATAGCACTTCAACATCGCGTCTTCGCCCTTTTCGCAGATGTCGAGTAGGGATGAATTTGGATTGGCCGAAAATTTGATTTTCAGGTCCATCCAGACCTGGTAGATTTTTCCTTCGAGTGAAGTGTGATTTTCGGGTACGTCTCCGTCCGAGATAACCCGGCTAACCAAGTCGGCTATGCATTTTTCGCTTTCGCGGATAATTTCTGCAAATGTAGTAGAAAGGCCCGCTTCCTGTGGCCGAAGCCTGAGCGTGGCCTTCTGGTATTCTGCAATTCTGTCGCGGTGTGCGCGAATCAGATCATTGAACGTTTCAATATTCCCCGGCTGTGTCATACCCATCAATTTGCGTTGAAACGAGAAAAAACCTGTACTATAAGCTCTGGAAAGGGCACTAACGCCAGTGCCCCTCTACATATCGCCAGCCTCTGTTGGTTTGTACCCAATGTCCGTCAACCCAGGTTCTTCCTGAACGGGCCGGAACTACCCAATACCCCTCACGATATACGTAAGCTTGTGTCGGACGATTGTAGTGCCATGAACCACCTACCCAAACATAGTCGGGCCCTGGCGAAGCCGGAACAACTACAACCGGATCTTGCGGACGTGTAGCCACGGTGTCAGACACGCACGAACTGAGTGTGACAGCTGTCACAAATGCGCCTGCGGATAAAATTCTGATGATTGTTTTCATGTTTTTTAATTTTAATGATTCACGGTTACCGCTTCTTGAAAATGGTTGCGCCAAAAATCAAGGCAAGAAGAAATAATACGATGAAGATGAAGAATAGTACTTGTGCAATTGATGCAGCACCTTCTGCAATTCCTCCGAATCCAAAAAGAGCTGCCACAATAGCGATGATAAAAAATATAACTGCCCAGCGTAACATAATTATTGAGTTTAGTTGTTTAACGTTTTTTAAAATGTTTGAGGAAGATTTCTTTAGGCAGCGTCTTCCATTGCAGCTGCTTGCTTTATTTCTTCTGTCATGGTGTACCGTAACAGGTTCAGCCCTAATAAACCGAAGAACTTATCTAATTTCTTAATCACGCGTAAAACCGTGTTTAATGCGTCAATTTCACTCGAAAACAGCCTTTTTTCCCGTGCGAGGGTCTCTTTGTAGACCTGGTCGGCAAGCTCATCGAGGTGTTTAATCGCTGCTTCTTTTTCATCGTAGCGCCATCCGCTGATCAGCAAAAGCTGAAATGTATCCGGCAATTTCCGGATCAATTGCGAAGCCTGATCGTGTGTGAGCGACTTCCGCAACTGCGAGAGTACGCAACGCACCACAGTTACAATTTTTTGAGTAGAATCAATGCCAAGCTCATTTTTCACTTCTTTGAAAAAACGTACGGCCTGCTCCTCGGGTGTTACAAGTTTGGCGAAGGTTGTCATGTTCTTTAGTTGTTTACATCTACCTATAAATCTTCGTACCATTCGAAGCGCAGGCTTTTTACAGGAATTTTAATGCTTCATAGCTGTTTTGATGTAGAATGTTCTCCCCGAATACAAATACATTTCTACACGTACAATGCACGTGAAATGCACAGGAAATACGCGCAGGAGTTTTAAAACAGAATTGTTTGCAGTGCTAAACGGTTTGTGAAAAGCTTCTGTGTGTGCACGCATCGTAACTGGCACATCCTTTTCTTCTACGTGCTGCAGGAACCCGCATAAAGCGGAATTAACTCAATCACTTAAATACAAAAAATTATGAACGCTAAAAGTTTAATAGGAGGATTACTGGCAGGTGCAGCGCTCGGTGTTGCGGCCGGAATTCTTCTCGCACCTTCAAGCGGTGTGCAGACCCGTAAAAAACTCATGAAAGGCTCCAACAAGCTGAAAGACGAATTGTTGAGTTCTGTTGAAGATTCGCTGGATGCGCTCCGCGAGCAGTTTAATGCAAAAATTGACAAGCTTGCCAAACAAGGCAAGGAAGCGATCAATCACACAAGTGAACGCGTAAAAGTTTAATGACTAAAACACACTTACTATGACAAAGCTGGAATTAAAGGGTACCTGGAATGAGACGAAGGGTAAGCTCAAACAAAAGTATGCTGAACTGACCGATGACGATTTGACTTTTGCCGAAGGCAAAGAGGATGAATTGCTCGGCCGTTTGCAAAAACGTTTGGGCAGAACGAAGGAAGATATCAGAAAAGAACTGGCCGATTTATAGTCAGTGTGCAGGGTGCAGCCCGGAATTTTTCCGGACTGCAACACCCTGTAACTAAACAACCAAAATAATCGATATGAAAAAATTACTCGTACTGTCAGCGTTGACACTAGCCTCGGTGAGCTTTTATCAATGCTCACGCACTGCAGAAGAAAAAGTTGAAAAAGCTCAGGAAAAAGTAGAACGCGACATCCGCAAAGAAAAAGAAGACATTACACGCCAACTGCGCGTACTTCGCGATGACATCAATGGGGATCTGGACAAACTTTCCAAAAGATTGGAGACGTCTGCTGAAAAGAGCCGCAAGGATGTAGAAGAACTTCGCGACAACCTTACCGATCAGCGTTTGAAAGTTGAACGTGCGCTTGATCAGATTGAATCATCATCCGATAACACCTGGGATGATATTCAGCAGAATGCAAAAAATACAGCCAGTGACGTGAAGGTTGAAATGGAGCGTTTAGGCGAACGCTTGAAGGCTGTTTTTGACAACAACTAACGCATGAAACGTATGAGAAACAGAATAGTATCGCTGATGACAGCATGTTTGATGTTACTTACAGTTATTGCATTTCAATTGCTGTTCGGCTGTAAAGCTTCTAATACCACAAAGGCAGGAGCAATAGGGGCGGGAGCCGGTGCTGCCATTGGCGGATTAATCGGCCACAAATCGGATAATACCGTGGTGGGTGCGATCATCGGTGCAACTGTAGGAGGTGCAGCAGGTGCAGTAATTGGCCGCCAGATGGATAAGCAGGCTGAAGAGCTCCAGCGCGATTTGAAAGGTGCAACTGTTGAACGTGTAGGCGAAGGTATTTTGATCACCTTCAACTCAGGGTTGCAGTTTAACCTGAATTCGTATGAACTTCAGGCAGCAACCAAAACCAACCTGGATGATCTGGCGAAGACGTTGAAAAAGTATGACGACACCAACATCTTAATTGAAGGACATACCGACAGTTCAGGTGATGATGCATACAACATGCGTCTGTCTGATAAGCGCGCGGATGCGGTGAAAGATTATCTGAACGATAAGGGAATCAAGTCGGGCCGTATGGAAACAAAAGGCTATGGCGAATCACAACCGCTTGAAACCAACGACTCTGAAGCCGGACGTGCAAAAAACAGAAGGGTGGAAGTGGCCATTTATGCGAACAAGAAAATGCAGAAGATGGCTGAAAAAGGTCAGCTGGGCGAATAGATTCAAAACACAAAATTTTAAAAGAATAAAGGCTGTCTGCGGACGGCCTTTTTTACTGCATTATGAAACTTCGCTCAAAGGAACCTTACTGGCTGCTTAAAAACGGTTTGATTGGCACTTATCCATCGCTTCAAAAAGATATCACGTGCGATATCCTGGTTGTGGGCGGAGGTATTACCGGGGCATTGATTGCTTACCAATTCTCAAAAGAGGGTTACCGTACAGTATTGATCGACAGGCGCGATATTTCACTCGGCAGTACCAGTGCAAGCACCTCATTACTCCAGTATGAACTGGATGAACCCCTGTACGCCCTCATAAAAAAGGTTGGTGCAAACGCGGCTATCGATACGTATCTGGAAGGCGTAAGGTCAATCGAAAAACTTGGCTCCATTATCAAATCTCTCAAAGCTGATTGCGGCTTCGAACGCAAACAAAGCGTATACATGGCGCATTCAAAAAAGGATGCTGAATGGCTGCTGACAGAGTTTGAAGCGCGCCAACGTATCGGGTTGAAAGTCACCTGGCTCACAAAAGAACGGCTGAAACGAAAGTTTGACGCAACAGGCGAAGGTGCAATTTTATCCGAAACAGGCGCGGCAACCGATGTATACCAGCTTGTGAGGTGTCTCATTGAATATAGCATCAAAAATTACCGGTTGCGTGTCTTCGATCATACGGAATTGGTCAAGGTTGAAAACCTGAAAGACTCGTGTGAAGCGAAGGTCTCGGGCGGTAGCATAATCAAGGCTCGCAAAATTGTATATGCTACAGGATATGAAAGTCAGGCCATGCTCAGGGATAAAGTGGTAGATCTGATCAGCACATTCACGTTTATCAGCGAACCGCTTAAAATTCCTTCGCATTTAAGACATACACTTTTTTGGGATACGGAAGATCCTTACCTCTACATGCGGGCAACAGATGATAACCGGATTCTGGTGGGCGGGGAGGATGAACAATTCAAAAATCCGGAAAGACGCGACCGGTTGATCGATAAAAAACAGGAGCTGCTGCTGAAGAAAGCGACTACTAAGTTTAGTGGGCTTAAACTGATTCCTGATTATGCCTGGGCAGGCACGTTTGGTGTAACAAAAGATGCGCTGCCATATATTGGTGAGCACCCGGATTACCCGAATGCTTACTTCGTTCTTGCGTTTGGAGGTAACGGAATCACCTTTAGTGTAATGGGTATGCAAATACTTTCGGATGCCCTGGCCGGCCGACCCAACAAATTCCTTGAGTACTTTCGCTTCAGACGCTAGCTGTAACGGGGATTTTCCTACACAGGAAAATAATTAATTCTTGCAAAAACAATGTATTTCAATGCGGTACCTGATTTGTTCACTGGGTTCAAAAACAACACACCTATGAAAACGAATACCCGAACAAATACGAAGAAGACTGCTAAGAAAATCGCAGTGAAAACCAGAAGACCTGCAAAAACTGTTAAGTCCTCCAAGGAATCATTGGAAGATATCTTTGAAGATATGCTGAAAGATATCTACTGGGCTGAAAATCATCTGGCGAAGGCACTGCCCAAACTTGCTAAAGCTTCTTATAATGAAGAGTTGCAGAATGCATTCGAAACGCATCACAAGGAAACACTCGCTCAGATTTCACGTTTGGAGCAGTGTTTTGCATTACTGGAAATGAAACCGCAGGGAAAGAAATGCCCGGCCATGCAGGGATTGGTAGAGGAAGGTCAGGAGGCGATCAGCGAACACGATGCAGGGCATGCACGTGATGCTGCCTTGATTGCGGCTGCGCAAAAAGCAGAACATTATGAAATTTCAACGTATGGATCGTTGCGCACGATCGCTACCGTACTTGGACGCGTTCAGTGTGCTGAATTGCTTGAAGCCACCAAAGACGAGGAAGCTGAAACAGACGAGAAGCTGACACGTATTGCAGATAAGATTAATAAGTGGGCAAGCGAGGGAGAAGACTAAGAACACACGATCTCAACCAAACAAAAGCTATCCTGAGCCGGTAGCTTTTTTTATTTCCGGTATCTACAGCCTTGGGAATAATATTCCCCAATAAACCCTCAAAACAAGCTGTTTTAGCAACTTTTTTGTGGCAGAAGATTTTCTATATCTGGTTCAAAAAACGAAGGTTATGAAAACAATAACAAATACCCCGGAAACCATGTCAACGCTTACGTCATGCATGAACAATGCGGTGCTTGACGGGTATACAGAAACCTTTAAAGTTGAAGGCAAGGGAATGACGGGAGCTTCAACTGCCGATCAGAAGTTTTATGGACCTTCTGATGTGAAGATAAACAACTTCTACCGGTTTGAAGGTTATTCAGATCCGAACGATAATTCGATCCTGTATTTGGTTGAAACATCGGATGGCCGAAAAGGAACATTGGTGGATTCGTACGGAATGTATTCCGATAACAAGATTTCGGAATTCATCAAATCAGTTGAAGAGATTCAGAAGAAAGATAAGACACAAGCTTAAGTTTTAAAGTTATGAGCCGGTTTTTGAGGAGCAGGATGTCGGAGTTGAGGAAGGTTAAAACTGAACCGATTTGGTTGAGCTTTACCAATATGGGGTATGGATATGTGAATAACGACTGGCTCCTCATTATCCGCTCGCTTTATATGATCTTATTAGCCATCGGCTTGCTGGGTTTCCAGTTTCGGGCCTAACGCTTTGCACTATGGTAGCAGTGGCCAACGTTTCACGGGTAGTATCAACCCGCCTGCATAGGGATTATAAATTCACGGCTAAAGTTGCCAGCCTGCAGTACGTATCCGATTCTGCACCTGGAATTGTCCGGATAAAAAAAGGAACCGGCTTTTCGTATCGCTTCAGCGGCGGTGAAATAATCAAAGACAAAGACATCCTCACTCGTATAAAAAAACTGGTGATTCCGCCAGCGTGGACAAACGTTTGGATTTCCGACAAGGAAGATGGACATATCCAGGCAACCGGATTTGATCTCCGCAACCGGAAACAGTACAAGTATCATCCTCAATGGAACGAAGTAAGAAACCAAACCAAATTTCATCGGCTGCTGGAGTTTGGAAAATGCCTGCCTGCGTTGCGGAAAAAAACTGAAAACGATCTGGCTTCCGCTACCCTTACAAAAGATAAAGTTCTGGCCACGATTGTCAGCCTGATGGAAAAAACATTCATCCGGGTTGGAAACAGCGAATATGAAAAGCTGTATGGATCTTATGGCCTCACTACCCTGAAGGATGGTCACGTAAAAATCAACGGAGGAACGATTGCATTTTCCTTTAAAGGAAAAAAGGGAATTCATCACTCCATCACCTTAAAAAACAAAAGGCTCGCAAAAATTGTGAAGGCCTGCCGCGACATTCCTGGGAAAGAGTTGTTCCAATACATGAATGAAAATGGCGTTCGCTGCACGGTTGATTCCGGTATGGTGAACAATTACATCAAAGAAGCTACCGGCAACGATTTTACTGCAAAAGATTTCAGAACGTGGGCCGGATCGCTAACCATTCTTTCCTGCTTTAAAAACCTGGGTCTCTGCGACAACGAAGCACAGATCAAAAAAAATATTGTAAGTGCCATTGACGAGGTCAGCTTGAAACTTGGGAATACGCGTACCGTTTGTCGTAAATATTATGTTCACCCGGGAATTGTTAAGCTTTATGAAGAGCAGAGCTTAACCCGGTATCTGAAAGAGCTTGAAGAAACAACCGATACGGAAGATTCTATTGAACTCACGTGTGAAGAAAGAGTGTTGATGAGAATTCTCAAAAAACTTGGATAAAACCTATGGCCGTAAAGACAGTAGAATGCTCTCCCATGGGAAGGGTGTTTAACCGGATATCAAATGCAGTAACAAAAGCTGCAGGCCGGCCTATAACCTCAATTATAGCCATGAGTATCGTAATTATCTGGGCGCTGGTCGGTCCCATCTTCGATTACTCCAATACGTGGCAACTTTTTATCAATACAGGCACTACGATTATCACATTTCTCATGGTTTTTGTGATTCAGCAGTCGCAGAACAAGGATACGGTAGCTATTCACCTCAAGTTGAATGAATTGATTGCTTCGCAGAAACATGCCAGCAACCGTCTTATTGATGTTGAAGACCTGACCGAGGAAGAACTGGAAGTATTGAAGAAGTTTTATGTGAAACTTTCGAAGATCGCGTTAAAACAAAACGATCTGTACAGCTCTCATTCGATTGATGAAGCCGAAGAGATCGGCAAAAAAAAGAAGGCCGGTTAGCCTTCTCTTATTGAGTTTAATTTTATTGTCGCTTTCGGACAGCCATGATTGTTACCCCCGGTTCTTTCTTTCTCTGTGGATTGGTGCTCGTCATGGTAAGTACACCATTTTTAATGGCTGCCTTCCATTCTTCAACCGATTTGTCGGCATTTTCAATCAACACAGTGGATGTAGTTTCATTTGTGCGGAACAATGCATGCAGTGATCCAACCGGCTCACCAACGCTAACGAACTTCCCGTCATCGCTGAAATACAGCGATCCTGGCTTTACATTTTTCGCGTTGGGAGTTATTTTGGTAATCGTCCAGTGTCCTTTTAGCGAGTCGAGCAAATTCTGCGCAAACGCGCCCTGTAGGCTCGCCAGTAATACAGCAGTTATCAGTAGTCGTTTCATACAAAAGTTTTTTTGGAGAATAATTGAAAACACCGTGCCACTGCCGAAAAGCCTTTTCTGCGGACGAAGCGATGTAAACGGTGGAGAACTTTCCCCAAATGCTGTGTCTTCAGCTAAAATGTTAATCTCCGGCCGTGGCAGTTTACGGCTACTTTCATTTATCTTTTCACGTGCTTAGCAGGAAACGCAACCGGACGCAGAATACCACCTCAAACCAGGCCAAGCTTATAAAAGGAGGCGCTGAGTATTTTGAATTGCTTCAAAAGCTGATCGATGAAGCGAAAGAACTCATTCATCTCCAGTTCTATATTTTCGATCCGGATCAAACCGGCAAGTCGATAGGAAAAGCACTACTCGCTGCTGCACATCGCGGGGTGAAAGTCCATATTTTACTGGATGCGTATGGATCACAAAAACTTTCGCGCAATTTCATTAACCGCTGGAAAGATGCCGGCATTCACTTCCGGTGGTTTCAACCATTTTTTAAAAGCGACAAATTCTACCTCGGCAGAAGGCTACATCACAAAGTAGTGGTAGTCGATAGTTTTCACAGCCTCGTAAGCGGATTGAACATCAGCGACCGGTACAATGATACGCCCGAAGCTGCGGCCTGGCTCGACTGGGGATTGTATTGTCAGGGTTCCGTGTCCCGCCAACTCGAAGACGTTTGCAGGAGGAGGATGAAACTTCGCGTTCCGAAAGACAGAGAACCGAACCCGCTGAAAGCAGATCAATGCGAAATCGGAGTGCGCGTTAACGACTGGGTGGGCAGACGACAGGAGATCACACGTATGTATTTGAAAATGCTGAAGGAGGCGCGTGAATCGGTTGTGATCATGACTCCTTATTTTATGCCGGGCTACGAATTTAAACGAAGCCTGAAAGCGGCCGCCAGGCGGGGCGCGAAGGTGCAGATGATTCTCACCGAAAATTCAGACATCCCGATTGCCAAGTATGCCGAACGATATATGTATCACTGGCTGTTTGAAAATAAGATTGAAATCTGGGAGTACCGGAAGAATGTGCTCCATGGAAAGATAGCCTCTATCGATGGCAAGTCGGCAACCGTGGGCTCCTACAATGTGAACAACCTGAGCGCATATGCAAGCATCGAACTAAACCTCGAAGTGATCGATCAGAACCTTGCCGGTGAAATTGAGAAAAAGCTTAGGCAAATTATCCGCGATGATTGTGTTCAGATAACTCCGGAAGTGTTTAAGAAACGCGCGCACTTTTTTAATAAAATCGGTCAGGCGCTTGCGTATAGTTTCTTCCGGTTTATGTTGTTCTTATTTACACTTCGTATCCGTCACCCTGAATAAATTTTCCAGGTTAAGGTTCAACGTTCAAAAATTTAAAGCTTGATACAGGAGTCCGTCTCACCCATAACCTTGAAACCTTAAATCACGAATTAGTTCCCTTTGATTCTTGCCCAGAACGAACGCAACGTTTTCTTATTCCAGCCCGTGAACCTGCCGCGCTGAACTACCAATGAATTCATATCGGATTTCTCGAGAAAGAAATAAAATACAAATCGGGCGCGTGGCGTGTCCCAACCCGCAATTTGTCCGAAGCGCAAATCATTCAACACGATTGTTTCTTCAACCTTTTCGATGGTATAATAGCCTTGTGAGAATCGTTTCAGCAACGCTACATCAGCCGGATTCGGCACTCCTTTTAACAGGTGATTGTTCTGCGGGTAATACTCCAGGTGAATGTTCGGATCACTGTCGAAGACAGAACTGTAACCAATATAAAAACCAGAATCCACTTCTGCGACAACGTACCAGAGCATGTTATTAAGCGGAGTGGGGGATGTAAAATAGTTTTTGATCGTCAGCGAATTGTTCGCGAAAGTATCCCGTGCCCGGCTGTCAATGATGGATTTATTTATTAAACACACAGCCATATATGCAGCGCTGACAACAAGCGTAATACCGGCAAGCCGCATGCGTGCGGGTTCTTTTAATCTTCGGAAGAACAGCGCCACCATCGCGATGAGCGACCAGATCGTGAAAAAAGGATCGGCTACAAAAATTACATTAAATGAAATTCGGATGTTGCTGAAAGGTTCAAACAAGCCGGTGCCATACGAATTCAGGGAGTCGAGCGTGAGGTGCATCAGCAATTCAATTCCCAGGAAAATTATCCAATGCCGCAGAGTAAGCGGATTTTCATTACGCAGCCAGCGGTTAAGCGCATACGCCAGCCCGAGGGTGACTAAAATGTTAAACAGGAACGAATGTGTGATGCCTCGATGAACAAGTAAGTCTTCTACCGGAGTGTGAAAAAAGCCAAGCACAAAATCAATGTCCGGAAGGCTTTGGGCAGCCGCGCCAATGATCAGGGCTTTCCGGCCCAGTTTCTTTCCGGCCACAACCTCTCCGATAACCGCGCCCAGCGCAATGTGTGTTATTGAATCCATGTGTCCGGAAAAGTAGCTACAGAAAAATCCCCTTCAAAAACGAAAAAATCGAATTTTGTGGGGACAAAATTCTACACTCCACTTATAATTAAATTACTTTTACCGGCTTTTGAACCCGATCCTCACAGATTGACAGGGAAAGGGTTTTTGGCACAATTTCTATCATGCTCCTTGCACGACAGATTCATGAAGATTAGGAATATTTTACTTCGTACCGCAGAGATTTTTAAGTTCATCCGGAATTTCTTCAAGGAAGCTCTCTTTCCTCCCTACGAAACCAAGGAGATTCTCAACCAGTGCTACATTGTTGGGTATCGGTCGCTTTTCCTGATTTCTTTTACAGCGTTCCTGGCGGGAATCGTGTTTACCAAACAGTCGCGTCCTTCACTTTCGTCATTCGGTGCGGAGTCGTGGCTGCCGTCATTGGTATCACAGGCAGTTGTGCGTTCGCTCGGCCCGCTCATTACCGGGTTGATCTGTGCCGGTAAGTTGGGTTCGAACATCGGGGCAGAACTTGCCAGTATGCAGGTTACGGAACAAATTGACGCGATGGAAGTGTCCGGTACACGGCCATTTTCGTATCTGGTAGTTACGCGTGTCGTTGCCACCACGCTTATGCTTCCACTCTTGGTGGTGTTTGCCGATGTGGTCGCGTTGCTGGGATCGTTTATGATGGTAAACTCGATTAATAGCACCAGTTTCGCATTGTATTTCAACGAAGCTGCCGCATCAATCACCTACACTGACATTTGGTCGTCTGTTGTTAAATCTGCGCTGTTCGGATTTGCCATCGGCATCATCAGTTCGTATGCCGGCTATCATTCCGATAAAGGTACTACAGGCGTGGGTAAGGCAGCCAATATTGCCGTAGTAATATCCATGATGTTTATTTTCATCATCGACCTGATCGTTCTTCAAATTGTTAACCTGTTTTTCCGATGAGCAAATCAGCCGACCATAAAACACAGGTTAACAGAGCTAATCGCGTGGCGGAAGTACGCGACCTGAACAAGAGTTTTGGCGACCGCGTGGTATTGAAGAATGTTAACCTCGATCTGTACGAAAACGAAAACCTCGTTATCCTCGGAAAATCAGGAGCCGGTAAATCTGTGCTCATTAAATGTATGATCGGGTTGATCAAACCTGATTCCGGTTATATCAACATTCTGGGATACGATGTAAATTCACTAACCCCGAATGAACTGAACGAGCTCCGCATAAAAGTTGGCTTTTCGTTTCAGCTGAGTGCATTGTACGATTCGATGACGGTTCGTGAGAACCTTGAATTTCCGCTAAAGCGGAATCTTAAAATATATGATAAGAAAATTCTGAACGAAAAAGTGATGAAGGCGCTCGAAGATGTTGGTCTGGCGCACGCGGCCGATCAGCTGCCTTCTGAATTATCGGGCGGGATGAAAAAACGCATCGGTATTGCTCGTACGCTGATTCTGAATCCCGAAATCATGCTCTACGATGAGCCGACTGCCGGACTCGATCCCATCACCGCAGGTGAAATCAACGAACTGATCCTTGAAGTTCGCGACAAATACAAAACAGCATCCATCATCATCACGCACGACCTGAGTTGTGCGCGAACAACTTCCGATAGAATTATCGGATTGTTTGACGGATATAACAAGGTGGAGGGCACGTATGAACAACTGAAAGCCTCCCCGAAAGAAGAACTTGAATTATTTTTCAATTATTAATTATTGCAATTATTATGGACAGCCAGGAAATCAAGCGAAACATGAAACTGGGAGCCTTTGTGTTAGGCGGAGTTGCCTTATTCCTGATCTCTGTGTTTTATCTCGGAAGAGAGAACAACATCTTCAGCAAAACCTTTACCGTATCAGCGGTATTCAAAAATGTGGAAGGTTTGAAAGACGGAGACAATGTTTGGCTGTCGGGCGTAAAAATCGGGACGGTTAAAAAAGTAAGCATTATTTCCGAAGGGCAGGTTATCGTAACCATGACGCTGAAGGAAAAGCAGAACGAATTCATCAAGAAAGATGCAACTGCGAATATTGGCTCCGATGGGTTGGTAGGAAACAAGATCGTTGTCATTCGTCCGGGTTCGGCTGTAGAAACGATTCACGATAATGATACCATTAATTCATTCTCTCCAACCGACACTCAGGAACTGTTCAACCTCGCCAAGGAAGTTGGAACAGACATTAAGGCGATCACTTCGGATCTGAAAGTAACAACCGCGAAAATCAATGCCGGTCAGGGGGTGATCGGAGAATTGCTGAATGAAGGAGAAATGGCGAAAGAACTTCGCGCCTCCATGGCGGCTATCCGCAGGGCAAGTGAGAATGCAACCCGCGCCACAAACGAAATCAACAAGATGCTAATCGAAATTAACCAGGGCGATGGTTTGATGACGAAACTCATTCGCGACACTACGTATGCTGCCCAGTTTAGCCGCACCATGGAAAATGTCGAGCAGGTGGGAGAGAACGCGAAAAAGATGGCTGCCGATCTGAAAGAAGTTACTGATAAAATGAATGATAAAAACAACGCTATGGGCGTACTGCTTACCGACACCACGTTCGCAACAAAACTGAAGACGACCATGACTAATGCCGAAAAGGCATCCGCCAAACTGGATGAGAACCTGAAGGCAATGCGCTCAAGCTGGCCATTCAAAAAATATTTCCGCAAGCATAAGGCGAAGAGCTAGATGGAGTTTACCACGGAGATATTAATCAGTTTAGTTACACTTACCTTTCTGGAAATAGTACTGGGGATCGATAACATCGTGTTCATCTCCATTGTCGGAAGCCGCCTACCGGCCGATCAGCAAAAAAAGGTTCGTATCCTGGGGTTGTCACTTGCATTGATCGGGAGGGTTCTTCTCTTGCTGGCAATTGAATGGATCATCGGACTCACAAAGCCAATTTTTACAATTAACGATTTTGCATTCAGCTTCCGCGATTTGATTCTGATCCTGGGCGGTCTCTTCCTGATTGCCAAGAGCACGTCTGAAATGCACAAAAAACTGGAAAGTTCGAAGGAAGAAGAAACAAAAAACCTCCGGAAGCATACCATGCGTTCGGCTATCGTGCAGATTTTGCTATTGGACCTTGTATTCTCGCTCGATTCCATCATCACCGCGGTCGGTTTGGTTGATCAGGTATACATCATAGTCATTGCCATCGTTATCTCCATGGGCGTGATGCTGATATTTTCGAAGGCTATCAGCGACTTCATCAACAATCACCCTACCATGAAGCTGCTGGCGATTGCGTTCCTGCTGATGATCGGGACCGTGCTCGTAATTGAAGGTTTGCACGTGCATGTGCCGAAGGGTTACATCTATTTCTCAATGGCCTTTGCACTGGCAATTGAGTTGCTCAACATGCGCATCAGAAAAAATCAAAAGCCGAAGGCGTAAGTCTGCACGTTTTAGTACCTTGTTCGGGTAAACCGAATCGTATGAAACGTCTGCTCGTTGTTGCGCTTGTGTTCCTTTTTATTTCCGGGTATTCACAGTCGCGGAAGAAAATTGACTTCGACAACAATTGGAAATTCTCGTTGGGCCATGCGGCAGATGCATTAAAGGATTTCAACTATTCTGTTGCCAACAGTTTCTCCAAGTCGGGCAAGTCTGAAAAAACGGCTATCGATGCAAAGTTTGATGACCAATCCTGGCAAGATGTTACGCTTCCGCACGATTGGGCTGTAACGCTTCCGTTTGAGAAATCACCAAGCTTCGATGTGATGGCACACGGTTACAAGCCTGTGGGCGGGTTGTTTCCGCAAAACAGCGTAGGCTGGTATCGGAAGCATTTTACGGTCAGTCCCGCTGATTCCGGTCAGCGTTTTACGATTCAGTTTGATGGCATCTTCCGCGATGCAAAAATCTGGTGTAACGGCTTTTACCTCGGCAATAATGAAAGCGGTTATGTGGGTGTAACGTACGACATTACCGACTACATCAGTTATAAAAAAGAAAATGTGCTGGTTGTCCGTGTAGATGCTTCTCAATACGAAGGGTGGTTTTACGAGGGTGCCGGAATTTACCGGCATGTATGGCTGAATCAGTTTCCTAACGTTCATATTGAAGAGAACGGAATTTTTGCCAGCAGCTTTGTTCGTGACGACCAGGGTTATATCACGGTGTCAACAACGTTGGCGAATAAAAATCTGGGTGAAGAACCTGCTGAAGTTCAGGTGTATTGTTATGTCACCGATCGCAACGGAAAGAAAATAGCAGAAAGCGCGCAAAACAAGATTGAAATCAATCCGCAGCAAAGCCGAACTGAAACGCAACTTCTTCCGATCACCAATCCGCGTTTGTGGTCGCTCGAAGATCCTTATCTGTATAAAGTTTACGCGGTGATCAAATCCGGTAGTCAGATTATTGATACGCAAAAAATCCGGTTTGGAATCCGCACGATAAAAATTGATGCCGCACAGGGATTGTTTTTGAATGGCAAGCACGTGAAGCTGCAAGGCGTTAACTGTCATCAGGATCATGCTGGCGTGGGTAGCGCCATGCCCGACCGGTTACAATACTACCGCGTTGCACTGCTGAAGGAGATGGGTGTTAATTCGTATCGAGCCAGTCACAATGCACCAACACCCGAGTTACTGGATGCCTGCGACAGCCTTGGCCTGCTGGTGATTGATGAACAGCGATTGCTGAACAGCAGTCCGGAATACATGGATCAGTTTGAGCGACTAATCAAACACGATCGCAATCATCCTTCCGTTTTTCTGTGGTCGATTGGAAACGAGGAGCAGGGCATTCAGTATAACAGCTTCGGCAAACGCATTGCGCAAACCTTGTTAGCCAAACAACTGGAACTCGATCCGGGTCGTACAAGCACATATGCAGCTGACCTGGGCAATGTGTTCAATGGCGTAAATGAGGTAATCCCCGTGCGGGGCTTCAACTACCGGATCAATAGTATTGACGACTATCATCGCGACCATCCCGATCAGCCGACAGTTGGAACGGAAATGGGCAGTACGGTAACCACCCGCAGTATTTACAAAGTTGATTCGTTAAACGCCTATGTTCCCGATCAGGACATTACTTATCCGTGGTGGGCAAGCTCAGCCGAACAATGGTGGACCATTGCAGCCGACCGGCCGTGGTTCATGGGTGGATTTGTGTGGACCGGTTTTGACTATCGCGGTGAACCAACTCCGTTCGAGTGGCCCAACATCAACTCACACTTTGGGATTATGGACATGTGCGGTTTCCCGAAGAATATCTATTACTACTATCAATCGTGGTGGCGGACCGACAAAGATGTGATTCATATTTCACCGCATTGGAACTGGAAGGGAAGCGAAGGAAAAACCATTAAAGTTTGGGTTAACAGCAACGCGGAAACGGTGGAACTGTTCCTGAACAAAAAGAGTCTGGGTAAAAAAATAATGCAGCGTAACCGTCATCTCGAATGGGATGTAAAGTACGCGCCCGGAACGCTGGAAGCAGTTGGCTATCGTAACGGAAAAAAGATAACGGTACAACAGGTAACAACCGATGAAGCATACAGCATTCAGTTGGTAGCTGATCGTTCAGTCATCAAGGCTGATGGGAAAGATATTTCGATTGTCAACGTGATTGTGAAAGACAAAAAGGGTCGTGAAGTTCCCGATGCCGGTAACCTGATTGAATTTGCGATAAGAGGAAATGGGAAAATTTTAGGTGTAGGAAATGGTGATCCCAGCAGTCATGATCCCGATCAATATGCGGATGGAAAGTGGAAGCGGAGACTGTTCGGTGGTAAATGCCAGTTGATTGTTCAATCAGGCACATCTGGCGGTACAATCGAAATTGAAGCAACGAGCGGAGGATTGATTGCAGCGAAGCAGGTTATTCAAACGAAGTAATGATTACTTCTTCCAGTTGCTCGGGTCAACCCGCCACGACTTCAGCGATACTAACTCACTTTCGCTGATGTAGTTGTTTTCAACCGCGAACGTTAACAAATGACTGAAATCGCTCAGGCTTACAAGTGAAACATCTGCATCGTGAAAATTCCGGGTTGCGATATCAAAACCGTAGTTAAAGATCGATACCATGCCAAGCACATGAGCGCCCTCTTTGCGCAGAGCCTCAACAGCTTTAAGCGAACTTCCGCCGGTCGAAACCAGGTCTTCAATCACCACCACCTTTTGTCCCTTGGTAACGCGGCCTTCAATCAGGTTTTCCATGCCATGATCTTTTGGCTTCGGCCGCACATACGCAAAAGGCAGGTTAAGGGCCTCGGCTACCAACGCACCTTGTGGAATACCCGCGGTTGCAACTCCGGCAATGGCTTCCGCGGCAGCGAAATTCCCGCGAATCGCTTCCACGAGTCCTTCTTTAATAGCCTTACGGATGTCAGGGTAAGAAAGCGAAAGTCGGTTATCGCAATAAATGGGCGACTTCCAGCCCGAGCTCCACGTAAACGGGTTGTCGGCACGCAACTTAATGGCTTCGATCTGCAGCAGCATCTGGGCCACTTTGCCTGCGGTTTTTTCCTGAGTTTTAATGATTGGCATGGCGCAAATTACAAATGCCCGGGCACACTTCGTTATTCGCCAAAAAGCATTTTTACTGCAGTAAGATTTATTGAAAAATTGCCGGGAAAAAATCGCCCGACCGCTTGTCTGCTCCCGAATTATTTATTCTTTTGCTGATTGGATGCAGGTGTTAATGCTTTTTTCATGATCATTTTTATTAATGATGTACCCGTGCGGATGTACCACGCAGAAGAGAATCCTTCCGATGGCCAGTTCAATCTGGTAATTGATGCATCCGTTGAAACGATCACGACTTCCAAGCTTATCCACCATGTTTGGGTACAAAACGCCCACGAAAACGACCTGGATATTTTATTGAATTTCCTCAACTCGCCTGTACCAACTGCGTTGTTGTCGTTGCATATTTCTCCGGCCGATTATGAGGGCCTGAAAACTTATCTTCAAAGCAAATTCAAGGTGATTAAAGCGGCTGGTGGGCTAGTGAGAAAGAAAGATAAGTTTCTCATGATCTATCGCATGAAGAAATGGGATCTGCCGAAAGGCAAAAAGGAAAAGAAAGAAAAATACAAGGATACTGCGGTCCGTGAAGTTTCCGAAGAATGCAACATGTCGGTTAAGCTCGGAAAGAAAATCTGCACCACGTGGCATACCTACACCATGAACAAGCGCGCCATGCTCAAGAAAACGCGCTGGTACGTGATGGACGCAATCGATGATTCCAAAATGCGACCTGCCGTGGAGGAAGACATTGAGGAATTGCGCTGGATGAACCCCAAGGAAGTCTATCATGCCCTCCAATTGTCTTATAAATCAATTGCTTACGTGTTCGAGCGTTACCACGAAATGAAGTAATTGAGCTGCAAAATTACATCGCCTGTTCCTGCCTAAGTTATTTCAGGTATTCACTAAACCAAACACACTGTTCACCCGGCCGGGTTAAAAAGCAGTTCAAAACAAGCGTTTTTTGAACTACCTGGCGTTTTGAATTTTGTGGAATAAAACTCGCTGTAACATCTATGCAGTGACTTATTTTACGTTACCGTATTCTGATAGTATCCTTAACTTTGAGTAAAATGAAAAATCAACTTTTTATACTGGCATTGCTTTTTTTGATTCAATGCACCTCAACCCAAAACAGTTCGACCCAAACCGACAAAAAACCTACCGACACGATGAGCCCATTTGACTTCGACAAAGCCTGGAAAGAAGTAACAGAATTTGAAAGCAAAGGTTTGCCCGAATCGGCACGTAAGGCAGTATTAGAAATTGAACGCGAAGCAAAGGCACGCGACAACTCCGGCCAACTGGTCAAGGCGTATATTCATCAGCTTAAATTCACTGATGCCAAAGAGGAGGATGCTTTCATAAAAAATCTTACCCGGATCCGGCACGAGGCCGATCAGGCAAAATTCCCGGTAAAGCCGTTGCTCCATTCCATGCTGGGTGAAATGTACTGGCAATACTACCAGCAGAACCGTTACGAGTTTATGAACCGCAGCGAAACGGTCGACTTCAACGTAGAGGATATTGAAACCTGGAGTTTGGCGAAAATCGTTTCCGAAACAACACAACAATACAAACTCAGCTTGCAGGATGCCGAAAAAAGCAAAATTGAAAAAATCGATGTTTACGAACCGGTAATTTACCGTGGCAATGAACTGGGTCGTCAACTTCGTCCAACCCTGTACGACTTTCTGGCAAATCGGGCGATTGACTTCTTTTCATCTTCAGAACCGGATCTTACCAAACCTGCGTATGCGTTTGAGATTGATAAGCCGGAATACCTTGCGGATGCAAAAACATTCGTAACACTGAAGATTGAATCGAAGGATACAACGTCCATGAAATTTTATGCGCTGCAGCTTCTGCAGGACATTGAACGTTTTCATTTGAACGACAGCGATCCTGCTGCGTGGGTGGAAGTTGATTTAAAAAGACTTTCGTTCGTGAAAAGCCACCTGATTCTTCCCGAGAAAGACGAACTCTACCTGAAAGCAATTGAAAGTCTGGAGAAACAAGTGTCAGACAATCCGGTGGTTGGAAAAGTTACGGTTGAAAAAGCACGGATATTTGTTGAATCAGCTTCGCAGTATAAGCCTCTGCAAAGCGATGATCATAAATGGGATTTAAAGAAAGCATTTGAGCTGTGCGAGGCTGCGAAAAAACGTTTCCCAAATTCGGACGGAGCAATTTTATGTGAGAACATGCAGGAAGATATTCTCAATAAATCAGTTCAGGCAGAAATTGAAGAAATTAATGTCCCGAATCTTCCGTTCCGAAGTCGCGTAAGCTACCGCAACTTTACCGACTTGCACTATCGGATCATAAAAGTTACCCGTGAAGAAATCGGTAAGCTTCGCAAAAAGCTTGATAAAGAGTATAGCATTGATCGCGAAGAAGAATTCATTAAGTACTTCATCGCCAAAAGCCCGGTTAAAACCGGTAACTACAAACTACCTGACGATGGCGATTACCAGCAACATAGCCTGGAAGTAAAGCTGGATGCTGTACCGGAAGGGGAATACATGGTACTGTTCAGCCATCAGTCCGATTTCAAAACAGGGGGTAACGGGCTTGCTTATGCATTTACGGTAGTTTCAAACATCGGCTATATCCATCGGTTGTCACCGGATGGGGGAACAGAATTTTTTGTTCTTCATCGCCAAAGCGGTGAACCTTTAACAGGTGTAGAAGCAACCGTCCACACGCAGCGATATAACAGTTCAAAAGGTGAATACGAACTCGTGAAGGGTGGTAGCTACAAGACAGATGCAAAGGGGTATTTCAAAGTTCCATTGTTTAAGGATGAAGAACGAAGAAGTTTTTCTGTGACGTTCCGAAAAGGAGAAGACTTCAATAGTACCGAATCCGTTGACAGGCGCTATTATTACTCTGAGTCAATTTACCAGTATGAACGCGACAGACGCTACTCAAGCACGCAGACATTTTTCTTTTTAGACCGGGCCATCTACCGGCCGGGTCAAACCGTATATTTCAAAGGTCTTGTAATTGAGACCGATGGTAAGAATCCGAAAATCCTCGCGAAGTTTCCGGTAAGTGTAACGTTGTACGATGTGAATCATCAGGAAGTCGCTACGCTGAATCTGACAACCAACGAATACGGAACATTTAATGGAGTTTTTACAGCACCTTCATCCGGTCTCACCGGAAACATGAGCATTGTAAATACGGATGGCAGCGGGGAAACATACTTTTCAGTGGAAGAGTACAAACGTCCGAAGTTTGAAGTTGGGTTCAACCCGGTTACGGCATCATTCAGGCTGAACGACCAGATCAAAGCAGAAGGATTTGCAAAAGCATATTCTGGCGCTAACATTGATGGCGCATCGGTTCAGTACCGCGTAGTTCGCACCGCGAACTTTCCATTCTGGTGGTGGTACCGGTGGGGCTGGTACCCGAAATCAGCTGACGTAGAAATCGTGAATGGCTCTGCAACAACGGATGAGAATGGCAAGTTTATCATTGACTTCAAAGCAATTCCTGATTTGTCGGTTGATCGGGCATCGGATCCAACCTTTAACTATACGGTCTATGCCGATGTAACGGATATCAACGGTGAAACGCACAGTTCGTCCACGGTAATTTCGGTCGCTTACAAATCGCTGGTGGTGGGTATTTCCATGAGTGATATCGACAAAGCGAAACCTGCGAAAACCAAATTCGACATCATCACAAACAATCTCGCAGGTCAGTTTCAGGTCGCAAAAGGTCAGATTAAGATTTTTTCATTGAAGTCGCCCGATAAAGCATTTCGTGCGCGGATGTGGGAACAGGCCGATCGTAGTATTTATTCGCGTGAAGAGTACTATAAACTTTTCCCACACGATTTGTTTGCCGATGAAACAAACAAGTTTAAATGGCCTCGTCAGAAGGAGGTGCTTTCTGTGACCTTTGATAGTGAGAAGAGCAAGGTTCTGGAAATCGCAGATCTTTCAAACTGGACGGAAGGCGAATATGTTGCAGAAATCACCTCACGCGACAAAGATGGAAATGAAGTGAAAGAGGTAAGCTACTTCAGTGTCTTCAATACGCAAGCTAAAACACTGGCTGTTCCCGCGGTTCATGACTACAAGCCGATTAAAATGTCGGTCGAGCCGGGTGAAAAAGCTTCTTTCGTAACCGGAACTTCCGAGCCTTCGGTTCACGTGTTATACGAACTTGAGCTTGACGGGACGCTGGTATCAAGCCAGTGGATCATGCTTAACAAAGAACAACGGTTATTCGAAATTCCGATTAAGGAAGAATACCGTGGGAACCTGGCGGTCCATTATACGTTCATTAAAGATAACCGCCTCTACTCGGAGGATTATATCATTGGCGTTCCTTACACGAACAAAGAACTGGATATCTCGTTCGCAACCTTCCGGGATAAGCTTCAACCGGGTGCGAATGAAGAATGGAAGATTATTGTAAAAGGCAAAAAGGCCGATAAAGTTGCTGCTGAAATGGTGGCGACCCTGTACGATGCCTCACTCGATGAATTCAGCATGCATCAATGGTATGCCTCGTTCTATAATTACAATTCGAGTGAATTGGGCTGGGCCAGTGTGAACGGATTCACCAACCAGAATATGAACTTGTTTACTTCGGGTTGGAATCCGGGTCATTCACGGAGTGCAAATTACCCATCGTTCGATTACCTGAACTGGTTTGGATATAACTTCTACTATTATTCGAGAGACTACAGGCGATATCGTTCCGCGCCTGGTATCGCCATGGAAATGGCTGCAGCTCCTGCCAAGTCGAAAAAGGAAGCGGCAGATGATGAGGCAAGTTTTGGTTATGCTGACACTACTGCAGCAGACTCAGTGGCACCTCCATCTGTCGCTGGGCAAACAAAAGATGGCACACCTAAGAAAATGGATATGTCGGATGTTAAAGTCAGAACGAACTTTAATGAAACCGCCTTCTTCTATCCAACCTTAATGACCAACGAAAAAGGTGAAATCATCGTGAAGTTCACGGTTCCGGAAGCATTAACCCGCTGGAAAATGCTCGGCTTCGCGCACACAAAAGACCTGAAGTCGGGGTTAACCACTAACGCACTTGTTACCCAAAAGGATATCATGGTGGTTCCGAACCAGCCGCGTTTCTTCCGGGAGAATGATAAAATGAAGTTCTCTGCCAAGATCAGCAGTTCGGTCGATAAAGATCTCACCGGTCAGGCCCGCCTCGAGTTTTTCGATGCGCTTACCATGAAGCCGGTTGATGACCTGATGAAAAACAAAACTACCGTGCAGAACTTCTCGCTGAAGCCAAAGCAAAGTGCTAACCTGGAGTGGAGCATCGAAATTCCTGAAGGCTTGCAGGCAATAACGTATCGCATTGTGGCGAAATCGGGCGATTTCTCAGACGGTGAAGAAATGGTGTTGCCGGTTGTTACCAATCGTATGCTGGTAACGGAGACAATGCCATTACCGATTCGCGGCAAGCAAACCAAAACGTTCAAACTCGACAAGCTGGTGAACAACACATCTCCAACACTCCGTAACCAGCGATATACGCTTGAGTTTACGTCTAACCCCGCGTGGTATGCGATTCAATCATTGCCTTACCTGATGGAATATCCATACGACTGTGTTGAACAGACGTTCAGCAAATACTATGCGAACAGCATTGCTTCGCACATCGCAAACTCGAACCCGAGAATTAAATCGGTATTCGATACGTGGAAGAACATCCAGCCCGATGCGTTGCTTTCAAACCTGGAAAAGAACCAGGAATTGAAGTCGGCCCTGCTGGAAGAAACTCCGTGGGTATTGCAGGCAAAGGACGAAAGTCAGCGCAAGCGGATGATCGGTGTGTTA
Source organism: Cyclobacteriaceae bacterium (assembly GCA_019694875.1). GTDB lineage: Bacteria > Bacteroidota > Bacteroidia > Cytophagales > Cyclobacteriaceae > UBA2336. Next base: position 848,170 of record JAIBBC010000003.1, on the reverse strand, counting down.
TTCGATCTCAACCGCATGGCTAACGAACAATCCCGCGCGCTGGATAAAATCATCAAAGCACAGGCTGCGAATGGTGGCTTCAGCTGGTTTCCCGGTTTCCCGGAAGACCGGTACATGACACAGCACATCATTGCGGGAATGGGTCACCTGGATGTGATGGGAGTGAAGTCGGTGCGCGAAGACGACAGAACCTGGCGAATGGTTCAGAACGCGCTTGGATTCCTCGACAGCAAAATCAAACGCGATTACGATGAGCTGAGAGAGCTTGCGCGACAGAAGAAGATTAACCTCGAGGATGACAATATCAACTACATCCAGTACCATTATTTGTACATCCGTAGTTACTTCAAAGACGTTGAAATCCCGAGTAACATGAAGGATGCGTTCAATTATTTCCTGGGACAGGCGAAGAAGTACTGGTTAAACACAAACATGTACATGCAGGGAATGACGTGTCTCGCGCTTCACCGTTTCGATGACAAGATAACAACCGGAGCGATGCTCAAGTCGTTCTCCGAAAAAGCATTGCATTCGGAAGAAATGGGAATGTACTGGAAGAGCGATTACGGTTACTACTGGTACCAGGCACCGATTGAAACCCAGGCGTTGATGATCGAAGTGTACGATGAAGTGGCCAACGATCAGAAATCCGTTGAGGACATGAAGGTTTGGCTGCTCAAGCAGAAACAAACCCAGGATTGGAAAACCACGAAAGCGACTGTTGAAGCTTGTTATGCGCTGCTCCGCAGAGGGTCTGATGCGCTGGCGAGCAGCAAGCTGGTTGAAATAAAGGTAGGGAATGAAACCGTTGATCCATCTAAACGCCCCGATACAAAAGTTGAGGCCGGAACCGGCTATTTTAAAACCGCATGGCAGGCAAGTGAGATTAAGCCTGAAATGGGCAATGTCACGGTTACAAAAACTGATGATGGCGTAGCGTGGGGAGCAGTGTACTGGCAGTACTTCGAGCAACTCGACAAAATTACTCCGGCTGAAACTCCGTTGAAGCTGAAGAAAGATTTGTTCCTGCAGCAGAACACCGATCGCGGTCCGGTGATTACACCCATCACAGGCAAGGAGCTCCATGTTGGCGATTTGATTAAAGTGCGCATTGAACTACGGGTAGATCGGAACCTGGAATATGTTCACCTCAAAGACATGCGTGCTGCAGGCTTCGAGCCGGTGTCTACGCTGTCTACGCACAAGTATCAGGATGGACTGTATTATTATGAGAGTCCGCGCGATTTGGCGACAAATTTCTTCATCGGTTACATGCCGAAAGGAACGTATGTATTTGAATATGCATTGCGGGTTTCACAGAAAGGTGATTTCTCAAACGGTATCACTACAATCCAGTGCATGTATGCTCCTGAATTCACCAGTCATTCACAGGGAGTAAGGGTGCAGGTGAAATAATTTGATTGTTGTTGGTTAAAGGTTTGTAGTTCAGTTGATGGGCTCGAATCTTTAACCAATTTTTTTTACTTGGCCCCTGTTGGTGTTTTCACCAACGTGTAAAGAAACTGATAGTCAGAAGCGCCTTTTGTCGATGAGACGCCTTTGTCGGTGAAGAACACCAACAAAGGCTTTGCTAACGTCTTAAGTCTAACATCTTAAGTCTGATGTCCAAAATCTTACGTCTTACTAAACGTCTAATCCAGCTTATACGGCAGGAACTCCGACACGTCACCTTTGTAGCGATGCACTTCGCGGATGATGGAAGAACTGATCCAGGCGAACTGGGGAGAAGTGATGAGAAAAACCGATTCAAGTTCCTGGTACAAATTGCGGTTTATCTGGGCGATGCTGTTTTCGTATTCGAAGTCGGTGGTGTTGCGTAGTCCGCGTAAGAGAAATTCAGCGCCATTTTGCCGGGCGAACTCAGCGGTAAGCAGACTGAAATGTTCTACGCGGATGTTCGGATAATTTTTGAACGTCTCGCGGATCTTGCCCATCATCAGGTTGATCTCGAAGTAACGCTGGCTCTTCTGGGAGTTGTAGCCAATCGCAATCACGATCTCGTCAAACAATTGAAGGCCGCGCAATACGATGTCTTCGTGACCTTTGGTAAAAGGATCGAACGAACCTGGAAAAAGGGCGATGCGTTTCTTCATGAAGAATGAATTAAAGCTTCCTAAAGGTCGTTAAATACAGGAAATATCCCAATCAGCTTACGTGAATACTGTAGAGGTCGAAGAAGTGGTGATCCTGAGCTTCATCGAAGAAATAGCTGAAGTCAATATTGGCCGGCCGCTCACCAAAAGCAACATTGTTGATGTATTTATAAAACTCGTGGTAATGCGGGGAGTTCTTTCCGATATAACCCCAAAGAATTACCTGACTGGTTTGCTGATTCATATTCAGTGACTTCATCACCAGCATGATATATTTGACGTAGTCGGAAAACTGTTTGATGATAAACTGATTGTAAAAAATCAGGTTGCCATTGTGAACCGAAAGCACATGCAGTTTAAACCGATCGATATAAATGTATAAGGGATTGGTTGAATAATTTTTTGCAGCCTCCATAACCCCGTCAATCAGTACAGCCGACTGATGAACAAACGTTGGGTTATTATTCGGATAAACGTTTTTGAACCAGGCTTTGATGTCTTTATGGATAGCAAATACCGTTACCGCCTGCGTGTTTTTCAAGTACACCGGAATAAAGTCTTCCTCTTCGGTATTGATGTGTGTATTGAATTTCAGGTAGTCGACCAGGGCCTCTTCCGAAAACAGGGCTTGTGGCACCTGCACAAAGTTTTGATTCTTTAGCGATACCTTGATGGTTTTCCAATAGTTTGCTTTCAGAAAAGCATGTGCTTCAAACAGTACATCCAATGCATCAATGAGCTCATCTTGTGACGATACACTTGGAAACACATAATCTTCCAGCAATAAAAAACGATTATCGTCTGTATCAACAATCCCTACCTGGAAATCCCGTGTTCCTAAATTCAAAAGCAACTCGTATTGCGGAATCTTGTCCTCATCAAAACGGTCGTCTTTAATTTTTTTAATGAGCTTGTAGGTGGTCTCTGTCGCTTGCAAGTTCGTTCCGTTTTAAGCGGTTGATGTATGTTAAAATCCCGACCACTGCGCAATCGGGGAAAGCGTACAATAATAATTATTTTACTGCTTAAAAACGCAGAATTTGGCCACTATATTCTGTGAAAGCCTGACAGATTCTTTAAGTCAGCGAGGGTTTGCACCATCTTGAAAATCCCATGACGCTCCTTTTCAGGCACCGCCAGAATGTCTCCGATGTTCATGAAGCACACATCGGTAATCAGTTGGTTGTCGGCACTGCTCTCCGGATCTGTCCCAATGTCAGGCTCACCTCCAAGGTAATCCACCATGAAAAACAGTTCAACCGCGTGCAACGGGGGGTGAATAAATTCGCATACAAACTGAAGTTTTCCGGAGCTGACCTGAATATTGGTTTCCTCCAGGAATTCGCGAACCAGCGTATCGTGAACGCCTTCCGCAAACTCGACCCCGCCACCAGGTGGCGCCCAGAAGTTTCCGGACGTAAGGCCCCGGTGATTCACCATTAGCAGCCGGTCGTTTTGCCAGCACAGCCCGCAGACGCGAATTCGTGTTCGGTGTTGGTAAAAATCAGGTATTTCAGGGCTCATGGGCCGGTTATATCTGTTAAAGTTTTGTTATGCAGGATGATTCGTTGTTGCCACGCGAAATAAACGCGTAAATTTCGAATGTTATTGGCAACATTGTTGTTGGAGTCTTATTAACTTTGAAAAAAATTAAGATATGAAGAAGTACGCGATTTTAGCATTCCTGGTACTGTTTGTTTCAGCAGCCTTCGCGCAGGAAGCGAAGCCTCAGGCGCCCGTTATTAAAGCTGACGGTCCCGTTATTACGTTAGAAAAAAACACACACGACTTTGGTGATATCTACCAGGGCGATGTAGTTGAGCATACGTTCAAGTTTACAAATACTGGCAATCAGCCGTTATTGATCACAAACATTCAGACTTCTTGCGGCTGTACCACACCGCAGTGGCCACGCGACCCGATTATGCCGGGCGGAAAAGGTGAATTGAAAGTAGGTTTCAACAGCGCAGGAAAAATGGGAAAGCAAACTAAAGTGCTTCCGATTATTTCGAACTCGGTAACTGAATCTTCAATCACGTTTACGACTAACGTGCTCGACAAGAAGCCTCAATAAGTTCTACGATATTCTTGTAATGATAAAGCCGTTTCGAAAGAGGCGGCTTTATTTTTTGCCGGTAAACACGGCAACAGCAAGAAACAGCCAGCCGAAAATCAACAACACGCCTCCAAACGGGGTAACCATCGCGATGCCTGTCCAGCCGCTCAGGCAAAGTACATACAAGCTACCGCTGAACAGCACAGTTCCCGCGAGGAAAAGAAGCGCTGAAGTTTTGAGGTAGCGTGACGACAAATGGTGCTGCAGAATCCCAACGGCAAGCAATGCAAAAGCGTGATAAAATTCGTACCGTACGGCAAGTTCATAGGTATCCAGCCTGCCGGAAGCGGATAACATTCCCTTGAGCGCATGAGCTCCGAAGGCGCCAAGTGCCACGCCCAGCAATCCCAACACTGATCCTGTTAATAAACTTGCCCGCTGATTCATATAATATCTTTTATGATGATAGTCCTGATTTATGGGTAATTACGTTCACCAAATATAGCGGTACCAACCCGGATAAACGTACTCCCTTCTTCAATGGCAATTTTGTAATCACTGCTCATACCCATCGATAATTCCTGCATAGCAACATTCGGTATTCGGAGGGATTTGATTTTCTCAAACAGCGTTTTTAAACTTTTAAATTCTTTGCGGATTTGAGCCTGATCATCAGTCAAGGTGGCCATACCCATCAGTCCCAAAATGCGGACATTAGCCAGACTTTTGAACTGATCTGATTGAAGCGTTTCCAAAACTTCACTTTCTGAAAACCCGAATTTAGTTTCTTCTGTTGCGATATGAATTTGCAGCAGGCAGCTGATGGTCCGGTTAACTTTCTTAGCCTGCCTGTCGATTTCTGCAAGCAGTTTCAAACTGTCTACCGAATGAATCAGGTGAACAAAAGGGGCCATGTATTTAACCTTGTTGCTTTGCACATGGCCGATCATATGCCATTCGATGTCGTTTGGCAAAGATTCGTACTTGGCTGTGAGTTCCTGAATCTTGTTTTCTCCGAACAATCGCTGGCCGGCCTCGTACGCCTCCAGAATCTTCTCCACCGGCTGCGTCTTGCTTACCGCGATCAGGCGGCAACCTTTGGGTAAGGTTTGCGTGAACTTCTCTATATTATTTTTAATGCTCATTCCGTATTTTTAACCGCCCGCTTAACACGGGTACAAACTTATGGCGATTTTAGGAACCTTGCTCAAAAAAGGAGTGCATTTGCGGGAAATGATGGAGCAAGAGTATACTTCTCCTTTCGATCTGCAAAAAAAGGAGCTGAAAGAGCTTCTTATGGAGGCCAGCAATACTGAGTTTGGAAAATACTACAACTTTAAGGATATCCTGAAAGCATTCCGGAAAGGGGAGAAGGAATTTCACAAAGTATTTCGCCAGAATATTCCGATCCACACCTACAATAAAATGTATGCCGACTGGTGGAAGCTTTCGTTGAAGGGCATCAAGAATGTTACGTGGCCCGGCCGAACAAAATATTTTGCGTTAAGTTCGGGGACCTCTGAGTCAGCTTCGAAGCATATCCCCGTAACAAAGGGCATGACGAAAGCCATTCAACGCACCAGCCTGCGGCAAATCTTAACGTTATCGAAATATGATCTGCCTTCTGATTTTTTTACCGCTGGCATTTTAATGCTTGGAGGAAGCACACACCTCAACAAGAAGGGAAGTTATTTTGATGGCGACCTCAGCGGAATTCAGGCTGCACGATTGCCATTCTGGTTTCAGCATTTTTATAAACCCGGTAAGAAGATCGCAAAAACCCGCAACTGGGATAACAAGCTTAACGAGATTACACGCAAAGCGAAGGACTGGGATATCGGGATAATTGTAGGAGTGCCTGCGTGGATTCAGATCCTGATGGAAAAAATCATCGCGCACTACAAGGTGGATAACATCCATGAGGTATGGCCTAACCTCCAGGTATATGTTCATGGTGGAGTATCGTTTGATCCATACCGAAAAGGTTTTGAAAAATTGTTGGGCCGACCGATTCATTATATTGAAACCTATCTCGCGTCTGAAGGATTTATTGGATTTCAGGCGTATCCCAACAGGCGGTCAATGCGCATTGTGCTTAACAATGGAATATTTTACGAGTTTGTTCCGTTCGAAGACAAGAACTTTGACGCTAACGGAGATATTAAGCCGGATGCAGAGGCGGTAACGATTGGGGAAGTAGAGGAGGGGAAAGAATATGCGTTGTTATTGTCGACCTGCGCGGGTGCGTGGCGTTATTTGATCGGGGATGTTGTTAAGTTCACCTCACTGGAGGATTCAGAAATTGTGATTACTGGTCGCACGAAACATTTTCTGAGTTTGTGTGGCGAACACCTTTCGGTAGAGAATATGAACAAAGCGCTGGAGTTGAGTTGCGAGGAGTTAAATATCACAGCTTCGGAGTTTACGGTTGCCGGCATTCCGCATGGAACATTATTCGCGCATCACTGGTATGTGGGATCGGATGACAAGGTTGATGCAAAAGTCTTGCGCGATAAAATTGATGAGCATTTGAAAATTCTTAACGATGACTATGCCACCGAGCGCAGCGCAGCATTAAAAGATGTTCATGTTGACGTGCTGCCGGTTCAAACGTTCTACGACTGGATGCAGTCGAAAGGTAAGATCGGTGGACAAAATAAATTTCCACGCGTACTCAAAGGCGCCCAGTTGGAAGACTGGAAATCATTCCTAGCAGGCCGCTGATGGACGCAGTTATCAAAGGCGTTGTTTCCGGGCTTGTGCTCGCGGTACTGGTAGGGCCGGTGTTTTTTACGCTTATTCAAACCAGTATTGAACGTGGCTTCAGAAGCGGGGTATATGTCGCCATGGGTATATCACTCAGCGATGCACTTTGTATTGCGGTCGCCTATATGGGCATCTCGCTGATTAACACACCCGATTTCAGGATTTATCTTTCCTACATCGGAGGTGCAATCCTGCTCGCGTTTGGAATCTATTATCTGTTTGTAAAAGCCCGCAGACCGGTGATTTATAATCCGGAACATATTGAAGCGCGGAAACCCGTTCAGTTGATGGCTAAAGGCTTCGTAATCAATGGATTTAACCCGATGGTATTGTTTTTCTGGATTGGAACCATTGGCGTGGCTACCGCAGAACTTGGTTACACCACGCACGGCCGGGCCGCTACATTCTTCTGTTCGATCGTTGCCACAGTGTTTACTACCGATGTTATTAAAGCCAAGCTTTCCGATAAGCTGCGCGTATTGCTTACAGCCCGCACCATGAAAATCATGAATATTTTAGTGGGCGTGGTAATGTTCGGCTTCGGCCTGAAGCTGATTATCTTTCATTGAAAATCAGTCCTGTAACACGTTGCTGATAAACGTGGATTTGGTTAACAGCCACACCAGCAAAAACGCAACGCCCCACGCGAGATAGTTGTAATAGTAATCAGCCGTGTCTTTAAACCGCGTTTCAATAATTTCGGCCTTCTCGTATTGGTCAATCCGTTTGAAAACCTGATTAAGAGTTTTGTTATCGGTTACCCGGAAGAATTCTCCACCGCCAATCTCCGCGATCTTTCGCATGGTTGTTTCGTCAACCGTGTTCTCAACCATGTTAGGCCTTCCGAAGAAATCTTTTCCGTAGGGGACAAGCCCTTCTTTTCCGACAACGATCGTATAAACTTTAATGCCGTACGCGGATGCAAGCTCAGCGGCTGTAATGGGATCGATATTTCCGGCTGTATTTTCACCATCACTCAGCAGAATGCAGACTTTTGATTTTGTTTCCGACTCGCGCATGCGGTTGATTACAACACCCAACGCGCTGCCGATAGCTGTTCCGCGGTTGTTGATCATATCAAAGCTGATGTCTTTAATATAGGTTTTTAATAAACCATAATCGCTCGTTAAGGGCGCAAGTGAAAACGCTTCTCCGGAGAATACAACAATGCCAATGCGGTCTTTCAGACGCCCATCGATAAACTTTTGAGCAACAGACTTAGCGGCCTCCAGGCGATTGGGACTGAAATCTTCCAACTGCATGGATTGCGAAATGTCGATTGCCAGCATGATGTCGATACCTTCCGTTTTCTGCTCCACTTTTTCATTCGTCCGTTGCGGACGTGCCAGGGCAACAAGTATCAATGCCATCGAAAGCATCAGCAATAAATCCGGAATAAACCGAACCAGCGTAACGGGTGAACTTTTGATTTCTTTCTTCACCAGCGCAACAGGCAATTTCTGATTGAACCGGTATCGCCACAGCCAGCGGAGTAAAAAGATCAGTGGTACCGCAGCAATGAAATATAGCAGGATTGGCCGCTCCCACGAGAACGACAACAGTGTATCGGGCCTGAACCATTCAAGCGAATACCACGGTTCGGTTGCATTCAGTTCATTCATGCCTGATTTGTTCAATTTTTGTTGTGAAACGCTTGTGCGCAATTTCCTGTAACGCCTGCAATGGTTCAGTCACGGCAGTTTGATTACCGTAAATGACTTTGTCAATGGCCGATAGCGATTCGGCTAGTATTTTATCACCATCGATCTTTACTACTTCGCGGGTCGTGAGCTTGGTGTAAGGCTTGCGTTCCAGTTGTTCGAGGTATTTTTTCCAGGTAGAAAGCGCATGCTCGGTTTTCTCGCGTGAAAAAGCCTTTGTGATTTCTTCCACTTGTTTCGAGTATTGCTCGGCAAAAGATTTATATTTTTTCTCAAGCCGTTTAACCCGGAAATGGCGAATGATCTTTTTACCGAAGAATATCCACACAACTATAGCTGCCACGAGCAGCACACCCAGCACAATCATCAGGATGAAGGTGTTAAACTGCATCATCACGCGCTCGTACAGGGTATTGCTTTTAAGTTGCAGGTTTTTTAGGGCAAGTGTATCGCCAGCAGGAATTTTAATCTGTTCGATCAAAAATATGCTGTCGCGGTCCGACTCGAAAGCTGTACAGTCGCGCGCGGTGGTAACGTAAACCGGCAGGCTCAGGTATTGTGTGGGATCAATCTCAAACGTGCTCAGGGTGTACACAGCACTGTCGTAGCTAATGCCATTGGTGGTTTTGGTAGGGAAAAATTCCTTCCCGCTGAATTCAAATGGCGCGAACTTGTACGTTGAATCGGGGAACAAAGCCATCACGCTCTCCGGGTAGCGTGCTGTGAGGAAGTACGACACCGGCTCACCGATTGCCACGCTGTCTTTCACAAAACCCGATGTTACTTTGATTTCCTGCGCAAGAGCAACCAGGTTCATCAAACAACCCAGTAAAACAAATCCGAATCTCCGCATGTTCAGCCTCATGTTGTTTTAACAGAACGGTTCCTCACTTTAAACAATCGCAGCAGCTTGGGCACATAATCTTCGTCTGTATCCAGAGACAGAAAGTTAATTTGATGTTTCCGGCTGAACGACTCCAATTCTTTTTTGCGGTCGTTTAAACGTTTGCTGATCTTCTGGCGAAAATCGCTGAACGAAGTATTGATCCAGATCGTCTCTTTGCTTTCCTTATCCACCACCGGAACAATTCCCAGCTTCGGCAAACGGGTTTCGCGCTTATCACTCAGGTGAATGACAACCAGGTCGTGCCTGCGTGCGAGTGACTTTAAATTTGTGGCATAGTCATCGTCAATAAAATCCGAAATCAGAATAACGACTGCTCTCCGCTTGATCATATTCAATACAAAGGCCAGCGCTTTGTTAAGGTTTGTCTTGAGCGACTTCGGATTAAGCTGAACAAGACCACTGATGATCTGGTACGCTTGTGAAACACCCTTGGTGGGTTTTATGTATAGCTCGCGCTGATCGGAAAAACAAATCAGCCCGACATGGCTCGATTCTTTAACGGCAGCCAAAGACAGCACTCCGCAAATTTCCCGGCCTACATCTACCTTCTTCTGGCCTTCGGCACCGATTTCCTGGGACGCGCTGACATCAAGAATAAAAAATACGGTTTGCTCCTTTTCTTCGCGAAAGGTCTTCACAAACGCACCGTGACCTTTGGCAGATGCATGCCAGTCGATGGTGCGGATATCGTCTCCGTACTGATACGGCCTTACATCGTCAAACTCGAGCCCCGTGCCCTTAAATACAGAACGGAAGTCGCCATGCATCTGGCTGTTAATCGCCTTCCGGATCTGGATTTCATATTTTCGAAGCTTTTTAAGAAGCGCTTTCATGCTAAGGTTGGCTCCGTTTTTGTTTGATACGCGAGGCCGGTATTTACCGGTTTCAAAAATAAATAAATGTCAGTTACTTTTGCCCCCATGTTTAGAGATCAGGTAAAAATTCCCTTTGGAAGGAAAATGGTGTTGTTCATCCTGACTGGTTTTATCACCCTTTTGGCGGGCTGTGGAGGAGATCAACAACCGGAGGGTATTTTGTCGGAAAAACAAATGGTGAGTGTAATGACTGACCTTTATCTGGCCGAGGAAAAAGTTAATAACCTCTCGGTGCCATATGATTCCATTAAAGAGTTATTTCCGATGTTCTCGGAACGTGCGTTCCGCAAAGCCGGCATTTCCGACACTGTTTTCCGCAAGTCACTTGACTACTACATGGGTCAGCCCCAGCAGCTCGAAAACATTTATACCACGTTAGTGGACTCATTAAACCTGAAAGCGCAGCGTGCGAGCGCGCACAAGAAAAAGGATGCTGCACCCGAATGATATTGAGGTCAGGCTCGGATTTGATCACATCCGCAGGAAGCTTGTCAGTTTTTGCCTTTCGGGATTGGGAATTTCCCGCGTTGAGGAAATGCAGTTCTTCAACAATCATGCTCATGTAAGCCGACTGTTAAAACAAACACTTGAGTTCAAACAAATATTTGAAAAGGGAGAAAACTTCCCTTCAAATCATTATCTCGATTCGCGCAATCTGCTGAAGAAATCTTCGATCGAGGGCAACTACCTCGATGAAGCTGAGTTCCTCCAGTTGGCATATTCACTGCAAACCATCATTGAGTGTATTGCTTTTCTAAGTAAGTCAAAGGAATTCTATCCCGCCTTGTTTGAATTGACTAACCCGGTGGCTGTCGATAAGCGATTGATTAACCGAATTCTCGAAGTGATTGACGACACCGCGGTTGTTAAAGATAATGCCAGCCCGGAGCTGAGTAAGATTCGCAGACGACTTCGTGAAGAAGAAGGTAAAATCCGCAAGCTTGTGGATCAGGCATATCGTCACGCGATTTCACAGCAATGGGTTCCGGAAGGGGCGATGCCTACCATTCGGGAAGGCCGGCTGGTGATCCCGATTCTGGCTGAACACAAGCGCAGAATGAAAGGTTTTATTCTTGACGAATCGGCAACGGGTCAAACAGTTTTTATGGAGCCAACCGATGCGCTTGAAGCTAACAATGAGATTCGCGACCTGGAACATGCGCAGAAGCGCGAAGTGATCCGGATACTAAAAGAGCTCACCAATTCATTACGAATAAACCTTCCTGAACTGGAGGCAGCAGTGGATTTATTAGGTGCGCTGGACTTCATACGCGCAAAAGCAAAACTTGCACTTGAGCTGAATGCAGACTTTCCCTTGCTGTCTGACAAACAGATTGTGCGCTGGATAAAAGCCCGACATCCGATTTTGTTTATGACGCTTCGCGGAAAACGCGACATTGTTCCGCTTGATATTGAACTTTCAGAGACTGAACGAATGTTGCTGGTTTCCGGCCCGAATGCAGGTGGTAAATCCGTTTGTTTGAAAACAGTAGGTATTCTTCAATACATGCTGCAGTGTGGACTACTCGTTCCCGCATCGGCTGATTCGCAAGCCGGTATTTTCAGCGATATCTTTATTGATATTGGCGATCAGCAGTCGATTGAAAACGATCTGAGTACGTACAGCAGCCATTTAAAAAACATGCGTTACTTTCTTGAGCATGCAGGAAATAATTCACTTGTGCTGATGGATGAGCTTGGAGCAGGTACCGATCCCGACTTTGGTGGCGCCATTGCCGAATCTATTCTTCACTCATTGCTGAACAAAAAAGTTTGGGGTGTTGCCACAACGCATTACAACAACCTGAAGTTATTTGCGGAAAGACACAGTGGGATCCGGAATGCCGCCATGCGGTTCGATGAAGAGAACCTGACACCTTTATATCTACTGGAAATTGGAAAACCCGGCAGTTCATTCGCGCTTGAGATTGCGGAAAAAACGGGCCTTCCTGATCAAACTTTACAGGAAGCAAAAGAACTTGTTGGTAAAGAACTGATGGGATTCGAATCGCTGGTGCGGACGCTGGAGAAAGAGAAAAGTGAACTGAGCGATCGGGTCGCGAAGCTTGAGAAACAGGAACGCGAACTGAAGTCGCTGCTATCAAAATACGATTCGCTCACACACGAACTCGAATCCAAAAAGAAGGAAATCATTAACAAGGCCAAGAATGAGGCTAATGCGCTGTTGCGTGAAACCAACAAAGAGATTGAGAAAACAATCCGGCACATTCGCGAGAATCAGGCTGAGCGTAAGGAGACGTTAAAAGTCAGGAAGAATCTTCAGGAGCTTTCCAAAAAGGTGGAGCATCAGCCCGAAGTCAAAAAAGAAAAAGTGGTTGCGGGAGCAATCAATTCGGGCGACCGTGTCAGGATTATCGGGCAGGATAGCAGCGGAGTTGTGCTTTCCGTAAAAGGAAAAAATGCTATCGTTCAATTCGGTGATCTTAAATCTACTGTAGCCGTAACCCGACTTGAAAAACTGGGTGGAAAAGTAATTTCAGAAACCTCGCGGAAGCCGGTATCGACTGGTATTAAGCTTCATGAAAAGCAGGCGCAGTTTAATCCTACGTTGGATATCCGCGGCAAAAGGGTGGAAGAGGTCATTCCGGTTTTGGAGCAGTTTCTGGACGATGCAATTCTTCTCGGTCATGGCGAAGTAAAAATCCTTCACGGCAAAGGCGAGGGTGTGTTGCGAAAAGTTGTTCGCGAACATCTCAGGAAATACAAACAGGTTGCGTCAGCAGTTGATGAGCATGTCGACAGGGGCGGAGACGGGATTACCGTGGTTGTGCTGAAATAAAAAAGGCTCCGAAAGGAGCCTTTAAATTCTTTATATTGAGTACTTATTATATTGAGTACTTATTGCGGATCAAATACAAACGTCCAAGTACCGTTAACCTCAGTTGTGCGGGCGCCTTCATAATTACATGCTGCGCACTCAACATTTAACGTAAGCTGACCGTTGCTTCCGATTTTGTAGTGCATCGGTACGCTGTCATCTCTCAACAGGTTTCCCTCATTACCACTGATGTTGGCAAATGTCCACGTTCCACCGTTTCCGTCAGAAGCTCCAGGCCATGGGCTTGGATCCGGGCGACTGCCTGTTACGTCATAATCATACGGACCTTCCGGGTTGTCTGAATTGTACTCGCCTGAAATTGTCAGGGTGAAGTTTGTGAAATCAGCGGTGCGATCGTCACCGTCCAAATCAGCTGACACGATTTCCCAAGTCTTGGAAAGCTTCTTCAACTGGGTCTTTTCTTTTGCACTTCCACCACCGCCATCGCCACCGCAGTTGGCGAAGAAAAGTACGAGCGAAGCTACTGTAATCAACGAGAGGGTTCTGGTCAGAAATTTCATTTTTTGTACATGCTTAGGTTTCGAATTTGCGATTAATAACTCAGAAAATCAAATAATGGCTGAAATTCACCGGTTTTTTGAGATTTAATAAGAGTTTTTCACCCTTAGTAACCGTCATTTGTAGGCGGCTACTGAAATCACCTCCGCACGGTCGGAATATTCACTTTTCTGATTGGAGGCAATAAAAATCAGGCTGTTTTTCAGATCGGGATTTGCAAGGTTTTCCTTGTACCACGCAAAGGCTTTCTCGTCCAGGTTGGTGCCGGGTTCATCCAGAAATATCACATCCGTTTCAGTAAAAAAAGCCAGACCAAGCTTCACCCGCTGTTTCATACCGGAAGAGAAATTGGTAATCTGCTTGTCGCGGCTGTCGCTCATATAAAGCCTGTCAATCATGCTTCCAATCGAATAACCCGCACGCGGCTTACGAAGCTTGAAATGGAATTCAAGTTGCTCGGCCAGTGTTAGTTCTTCAATCAAATCCATGTAAGGCGCTGCAACAGCTACATGCCGGAAAATATCATGCACCCCAATCGCATTGCCATTTTTTACGTAGTCGATTTTTCCTTCCGATTGCGGAAGCTGGCCCCACAATACCTGTAAAAGTGTTGATTTACCCGATCCATTCGGACCGGTAATGGCGTACGTCTGCCCCGATTTAAACGTGTGCGTAAAATTCTTGAAAATCCATTCGCGGTTGTAGCGCTTGGCCAGCTGGTTAACCTCAATGGTTAGTTGATCCGCGATCATGGTAATCCGTTAATCACCGGAGCCGTAGCCCTTCATGATTCCGCGCTCGGAAGTTTTGATGAAGTTCAGAATGTAGTCGCGTTCCTGGCTTGGCGCGATCGATGATTCAACCAGTTCCAGCGCCTTGGTATTGTTCATGCCTTTCATGAACACAAAGCGATAGATTTCCTGGATCTCATTAATCTTCTCGGATGTGAATCCTCTTCTGCGCAATCCAACTGTGTTGATACCTGCATAGGAGAGTGGTTCGCGCGCGGCTTTCGTATAAGGAGGAACGTCTTTGCGTACCAGTGAACCTCCGGAGAGCATCACATGTGCACCAACTTTTACAAACTGGTGGAGTGCGCTGGCTCCGCCAATGATGGCCCAGTCTTCAATGGTTACGTGTCCGGCTACCTGAACCGTATTCACCAGGATACAGTTGTTACCGATGATACAATCGTGTGCTACGTGCACGTAGGCCATCAACAAGCAGTTCTTGCCGATAACGGTTTTCATTTTATCGGTAGTACCGCGGCTGATCGTAACGTATTCGCGGATAACCGTGTTATCGCCAATGTGCGTTTCAGTTTTTTCGCCTGCAAACTTTAAGTCTTGCGGAATGGAGGAAACGGATGCACCCGGAAAAATCTTTACGTTCTTTCCAATGCGTGCGCCATCCCAGATGATTGCTCCGCCACCAATCCAGCTGTTGTCATCAATTACAACATCGCCCTGAACGGTTGCGAAAGGTTCGATTACCACATTGTTTCCAATTTTGGCATCGGGGTGTACGTTGGCTAAGGGGAATCGGCTCATGCGTCTTTACGGGAAATAATAGCTGTCATTGTACCTTCACAAACCAGGGTGTTTCCTACGTAAGCGCGGCCTCTCATTTTGGCAATACCTCTTTTAATGGGTGCCAGCAAATCACACTGGATAACCATCGTGTCGCCCGGCAATACCATTTTGCGGAAGCGGCAATCATCGATGCCCAGAAAATACGTGTTATAATTTTCAGGATCGGGAACGGTGCTCAAAACCAGGATACCCCCGATCTGCGTCATCGCTTCTACCTGCAAAACGCCCGGCATCACCGGGTTTCCCGGGAAGTGGCCCTGGAAGAAAGGCTCGTTCATCGTCACGTTTTTTACACCCGCAACGGTCTCGCTGTCGAGGTAGATAATCTTGTCGATCAGCAGAAACGGGTAACGGTGGTTGAGGATTGATGTGATCTTGTTGATATCCATCACCGGGGGAAGGTTCGGATTGTATTTCGGTCTTCCCTGACGGTCGGCTTCCGCCATTTGTTTCTTTAACTTCTTGGCAAACGCCACGTTGGCTGCATGGCCTGGACGAGCTGCCAGAATTTGTGCTTTCAGCGGACGACCAGCCAACGCCAGGTCACCCATTACATCAAGCAGTTTATGACGGGCGGGTTCGTTTTTGTAACGAAGCTCGATGTTGTTCAGAATTCCTTCATGACGAACTTCAACTTTTGGCTTACCCAGCATTTTGGCAATGCTGTCGAGTTCATCTTCTTTCACAACCCGGTCCACAATCACAATGGCATTATTCAAATCACCACCGCGGATCAGGTTATTTTTATACAGCATCTCCAGTTCATGCAAGAAGCAGAACGTACGGCAGGATGCGATTTCTTTTTCAAACTGACGAATGTCGGTGATCGATGCATGCTGACTTCCCAACACAGGGGAGTTGTAGTCAACCATTACCGTTACGCGGTAGTCATCCAGCGGAAGCGCAGCAATTTCCACGTTACGCGCAGCTTCGCGATAGAACGTTGGTTCCTGAACTTCAAAGAAGTCGCGGATTGCATTTTGTTCTTCTGTGCCGGCTTCTTTTAAGATGTTTACAAACTGAATCGAGCTTCCATCCATGATCGGGCACTCAGGTCCGTCAAGCTGAATCAACACGTTGTCAATCTCCAGACCCACCAGCGCTGCAAGCGTATGTTCAATCGTGCTCACACGGCCACCGCTTTGCTCAATGGTTGTACCACGCGAGATGTCGACTACATTGTCGCAGTCTGCATCGATGATCGGTGATCCCGGAAGGTCAACACGCTGAAACTTGATGCCGTGGTTGGGCTTGGCAGGAACGAACGTCATGTTCGTTTTAGCGCCAGTGTGCAGTCCAACTCCTGAGAGCGTTACTGACTTCTGGATGGTTTGCTGTTTAATGTTTAGCATCGCTTTTAAAAGTTGGCAAATTTACGCCCTAAAAGCAGATTATCAAAATAGGGGAGTCGCTGATGATCAGCTGGTTACGCCCGCTAACGTTAGCATGGGGTTGTGAGGGGAAGTATTAGGGTTTTTCGGTCGGTAACTTTAGCTCTTCCATCTTCTTCTCCAGATCACGCAGGCGCTGATTCAGATCGGGAAGGTTTTTGAACACCGCATACGATCGGAAATACTCTTTTATGTCGAACGCAGGATAGCCGAGAATTTTTTGGCCTTCTTCCTTGATCGATTTTGATATGCCCGATTGTGCACCAATGCTTGTGTTGTTGGCGATCACCAAATGACCGGCAATACCTACCTGACCAGCCAGCACACTGTTCTCGCCAATCTTGGTTGATCCGGAAATACCGGCTTGTGCAGCAATCACAGTGTTCTTGCCAATCTCAACATTGTGCGCAATCTGGATAAGGTTGTCGAGCTTAACGCCCTGGCGGATGATGGTTGCATCACCGAATAAAGTTGCGCAGTCGATTACGGTGTTACCGCCAACTGTTACGTTATCTTCAATGATTACGTTCCCGAGTTGCGGAATAGTTTTATATGTACCATCGGCCTGCGGTGCAAAGCCGAAGCCATCGCTTCCGATTACTGTACCGGCATGGATCGTGCAATTGTTACCGATCTTGGTTCCGCTGTAAAGCTTCGTGCCGGTATGAAGGATCGTGTTGTTTCCAATCTCCACATCATCACCTACGTACGCATGCGGATAAATTTTTACGTTATCACCGATCTTCACATTGCTGCCAATGTAAGAGAATGCTCCGCGGTAAATATTTTTCCCAATAGTCGTTTTGCTTCCAAGAAAGCTGGGTTCTTCCACACCTGTTTTCTGGAAGCTCATCATCTTGTGATATTCTTCCAGTAATACCGTAAAGCTGCTGTAAGGATCTGTTACAACAATCAGCGCAGCGGAAACATCTTTCTTTGGAACAAAGTCTTTACTGACAATGACTGCAGAAGCCTGCGTGGTGTAGATAAAGTTTTCGTATTTAGGATTGGAGAGAAATGCAATTTGTCCGGGCTTGGCATCCTGGATTTTGGCAAGCATGTTAATTTTAGCGTTGCCATCGCCCTTCACTTCTCCGCCCAGCATGGCGGCTATTTGCTGTATGGTAAACTCCATTATCTCAGGCATCAGGCATTAGGTGAAAGCACCAGGTTGTTCATGCCTAATGCAAATGCCTATTTTACAAAGATACATTTTTAGGCCAGCAGAGGTAATTTTTTTTCACGATTTTGCTGATAGCCTTGATGTTGGGAAGGTCGGACGCCTGTGCGAGATCGACCAGCTCTCCCGACTTCATCAGGATGTTGATTTTCTGCCCCTCGGCATAGGCTTCATTGCTGACTGCACCGTACGAAAAGAAATAGGACGACTCAGACCGGAGTATTCCGAATGTTTGCGTGACCCTTTCACGGATACGTTCAATTTCTTCTTTGCGGATCGATTCGCTTCCAAGCCTTATCTGGAAGAGCCTGCGTTCGGTTAACAGTTTACACAGTGTTGCCAGAATAAAATCCGGATGACTGCGCCAGAGCTTAATCGCTCCCCAGATGTCGTTGTCATCCAGCAGGCCATATGAATTCAGTACTTCGGCTTTGTCTTTAAAATTATCTAAGGAATAAGTATGACGGAGAAATGTCAGCAGCGATTCGCTTGCCGGTAAACCCTCGCCCGACTTAACCAAATGTTCCGCCCGCCTGATGATGTTTACCATCATCCGCTCAGCACTCACCGTTGTTTTATGCAGGTAAACCTGCCAGTACATTAGCCGCCTAGCGTTTAGAAAGTTCTCGATACTTAAAATTCCTTTTTCTTCCACAACCAGTTGATCATTGTAGACCGTAAGCATGGATATAATCCGATCAACACCGATGGTGCCTTCCATTACTCCGGCAAAGAAGCAATCACGTTTTAGATAATCGAGCCGGTCAATATCAAGCTGACTCGAAACCAGTTGATGAAAGAATTTTCGTCTGTAGGTATTTTGAAAAATCTTCAGGCTGATGGCAAGCGCTCCGTTAAATTCTTTATTGAGTCGTTGCATGAACAGGTAGGAAAGGCTTTCATGCTTGATGCCATGCAATAACGTATGTTCGAGTGTGTGTGAAAGTGGTCCATGCCCGATATCGTGAAGGAGTACAGCAATCACTGCACCTTCATATTCTTCATCTGAAATTTCAATGCCTTTATTTCGGAGGTTGTCGAGTACGCGGGTCATCAAGTGCATTGCCCCGAGCGCATGCTGGAAGCGTGTGTGTTGAGCGCCCGGATAAACCAGGTCGGTAAGACCAAGCTGCTTGATGTGGCGAAGCCGCTGAAACCACGGATGTGAAATAATATCAAAAAGAAGTTCACCCGGAATCGTGATAAATCCGTAAACGGGATCGTTGATAATCTTCTTCTTGTTCATTTGCCAGTTAATAGTTATTCGTTAAAGTTTATTGGCGTTGGATTAGCGCAGCCGGTCAACTATTACCTGATAACTTTTGTTCTTTAATCACTAACTTACGTAAAATTACGACTATGCAAAGATACAGCATTTTGTGGGCCGATGACGAGATTGACTTGTTGAAACCGCATATCCTTTTCCTGGAGCAACGCGGTTACGACATCACTCCGGTGAACAGCGGTTCGGATGCTGTTGAGTTGTGTGAAGAGCGACATTTCGATGCTGTATTCCTCGATGAGAACATGCCCGGCATGTCGGGGCTGGAGGCGCTCGGCATCATAAAAAATAACAAGCCCAATCTTCCGGTGGTGATGATCACCAAAAACGAAGAAGAGCATATTATGGAAGAGGCGATCGGATCGAAGATTGCCGATTACCTGATCAAGCCGCTCAATCCGAGCCAGATATTACTTTCCGTAAAAAAGATATTTGATAACAAGCGTCTCGTAACGGAAAAGACAAATCTTAATTATCAACAGGAGTTCCGTAAGATCAGCATGGCTTTCATGGATGAAATGAATCATGAGGCCTGGGCTGATATTTATAAGAAACTTGTGTACTGGGAACTTGAGCTCGATACATCCGACAGCAACGATATGAAGGATGTGTTTGAGGCGCAGAAGACTGAGGCGAACGCAAATTTCGCCAAGTTCATCATCAAGAATTATGAAAAGTGGCTTAACGATGCTAACAGCGACAAGCCGTTACTTTCCCATCAACTGATGAAGAAAAAAGTTTTTCCGGAATTAAGTCCGGGTAAACCTGTTTTCATGCTGTTGATTGATAATCTTCGTTACGACCAGTGGAAAGTAATTGAGCCGGTTATTGCTGAATACTTTAACGTGGAGAAGGAAGAGACGTATTACTCGATTCTTCCGACCACAACCGCCTATTCACGAAATGCAATCTTTTCTGGAATGATGCCGGCTGAGATGGCCAAGCTCCAACCTGACCTTTGGGTAGGTGAAGATGAAGATGAAGGCAAGAATAATTTCGAAGACAGCTTTTTGGAAAAGCAGATTAAGAAGAACAATCTTAACATCAAATTCTCGTATCATAAGATCAAAAACCTGGAAGGTGGCCGAGATCTGGCCGATTCAATAAACAACCTTTTTAAAAACGATCTGAATGTGATCGTTTACAACTTTGTAGATATGCTTTCGCATGCGCGGACCGACATGGCCATGGTGCGGGAGCTTGCTCCAGATGAATCAGCGTACCGTTCGATTACTAAGTCGTGGCTAGAACACTCCCCTTTATTGGAGATTTTCAGGAAGATTTCCGAGAAGAATGCGAAGGTGATTATCACAACTGATCACGGTACGATCCGCGTAAAGCGACCATTTAAAATTGTTGGAGATAAAGCTGTAAATACAAACCTGCGTTACAAGCAGGGGAAGAACCTGGGCTTTGAAGGCAACAAGGTAATGCAGGTAACAAAGCCCGAGCGGTTGTTCCTGCCGAAAGTGAATGTTTCAACCTCGTACGTCTTCGCGATTGAAGATCAGTTCTTTGCGTACCCGAACAATTACAACTATTACGTTAACTTTTATAAGGACACATTTCAGCATGGTGGCGTGAGCCTGGAGGAGATGATTATTCCTATAATTTCGCTATCTTCGAAAAATGCGTCCTGACGTGAAGGGTATCGTATTTGAGAAGGTAACACCCGGTGATCTGCAACACGTTGCTGAACAACTGATTCGTGAAGCCGGACCGCTCCGGGTGATTGTGTTTCAGGGTGAGATGGGCTCGGGGAAAACAACCTTTATCAAAGCTATCTGCCACGCACTGGGCGTGAACGATGGCATGAGTAGTCCCACGTTTTCAATTGTAAATGAATACGAAGGCACCTCAGGCCAAACGATTTATCATTTTGATTTTTACAGACTGAAAAATGAATTGGAAGCATACGATATCGGAACAGAAGAGTACCTGGATTCCGGGTCATATTGTTTGATTGAGTGGCCGGAAAAAATAGCCGGTCTGCTTCCGCAAAAATATTTCGAAGTGTCGATCCGGAAAACCGATAACGATCAGCAAAGAACCATAGCGTTTAACACCCATGAGTGACAAGAAGAAAACGGGGTTTGAAAGTCTTGCCAAAGCAAGCCTCGTTCCGC
This sequence comes from Cyclobacteriaceae bacterium, assembly GCA_019694875.1. Lineage (GTDB taxonomy): Bacteria > Bacteroidota > Bacteroidia > Cytophagales > Cyclobacteriaceae > UBA2336. The sequence continues at coordinate 826,862 of JAIBBC010000003.1, read as the reverse complement.
AGGAGCAGATGCTCGCGGTGAAAAAAGAAAAGAATTCGTTTGTTATCGGTTTACCGAGAGAAATTTCGTTACAGGAAAATCGCATCACGCTTACTCCCGATGCGGTGGCGTTGCTCGTAAACAACGGTCATGACGTGTGGATGGAAACCAAAGCCGGTGTCGGATCGAAATTCAGCGATCAGCAATACAGTGAGGCAGGTGCCAAGATCGTGTACTCTCCACAGGAAGTTTATAAAGCCAGCATTATTTTAAAGATCGAGCCGCCTACCGTGGAGGAGATCGAATATATGCATCCCGGGCAAACGCTGATCTCTGCGATCCAGATGGGACATTTGAACCCGGAAGATCTTCATGCGATGATGAAGAAGAAGATCACTGCGCTGGCGTATGAATTCATTGAAGATAAAGTTGGTGGCATGCCCATCATCCGGGCGATGAGCGAGATTGCCGGAAGTACGGTAATGCTGATCGCAGCTGAATATTTAAGCACAGCTAACAATGGAAAGGGCGTTATTCTGGGTGGAATAACGGGTGTGCCCCCCACCAAGGTGGTGATTATCGGTGCGGGTACCGTGGCCGAATTTGCGGCCCGCGCTGCGCTGGGATTAGGCGCGGATGTGCAGGTATTCGACAATCATTTGTACAAGCTGAGAAGGATCAAACATATTTTGGGTCAGCAGTTGTATACATCAACAATCGACACGATTACGCTAAGTGAAACGCTTAAGACTGCCGATGTGGTAATCGGTGCGTTGCGCGCGGAGAAGGGAAGGGCGCGACACGTGGTAACGGAAGAAATGGTGAGCAAGATGAAGCCCGATTCGCTAATTATCGATTTGAGTATTGACCAGGGTGGCTGCGTGGAAACATCCGAGATCACCACGTTGAAGAAGCCGGCATTCCGCAAACATGATGTGATTCATTACTGCGTTCCCAACGTGGCATCACGCGTAGCCCATACCGCCACGAACGCATTGAGCAATATATTCACACCAACCATTTTGCGTGCCGCGGAAGAAGGCGGAGTAGAGGAGATGATCCTCACACACAAGTGGTTTATGAAAGGGGTGTATACGTACAAAGGCAGCTTAACCAACGAATCGGTCGCGCGTAAATTCGGACTGAAGCACAAGAACATTGAGTTGCTGATGGCTGCAGGGAGATTTTAAGTTAATCGTTATCAGTTATCCGCATCATAGACTATTAAACATTAACGATTAATGGATAACTATAGTCGCGATAAACTCTCCTCCAATGCTTTAATCTTGGCTTCAGCATCGGCTTTCTTCTTGCGTTCCATTTCCACTACTTCCGGCTTCGCGCTGTTCACAAACTTTTCGTTCGAAAGTTTTTTGTCAACCGAAGCCATAAAGCCCTTCTGGTATTCGATGTCTTTTATTAAAGCTTCGCGTTCTTTCGCTACGTCAATCTTGCCTTCCAGCGGGATTGTGAATTCGTGCGTCCCGACAAGGAATGAAACTCCCGCAGGCTTTTGAACAGCGGTTTGTATGTCACTGATATTGCCAAGCTTTTTAACGATGCTCCAAAACGTGTTGATGTTCTTCGGTTGTTCTTTTTGGTGGAGCTTCAGTACTTCTTTTGGTGACAACCCCTTTGAACTGCGTGCGTTACGAATCTGTGTGATCAATTCAAACGCGAAGTCAGCTTCTTTCAAAATGGATTCGTCTGACTTGCCCGCGGCAGGCCACTGAGCAACAATGATATACTCCCAGTCTTTACGATCTTTCAGTTCGTGCCACAATTCTTCGGTAATGAACGGCATGAATGGATGCAGTACTTTCAGCACCGTCTCAAACAACGAAACTGTTTTATCGTAGGTCACCTGATCAATCGGTTTGCCAAATTCGGGTTTGATCATCTCCAGGTACCAGGCGCAAAAATCGTCCCACGTAAGTTTGTAAACCGTTTGCAAAGCGTCAGACATTCTGAACTTATCGAAATGGTCGTTCAGCTCAATAAGGGATGCGTTCAGTTTTGATTCAAACCACGTGATGGCCGTTGTGTTTTCAGCAGGCTGCTTCAGCGATGCATCAACTTCCCAGCCTTTTACCAGTCGAAAGGCATTCCAGATTTTGTTGGCAAAGTTTCTTCCCTGTTCAACCAGTTTTTCATCATACAGCAAATCGTTTCCGGCAGGCGAACTGAACAGCATTCCCGTGCGAACGGCATCTGCACCAAAGTTGCCGATCAGGTCAAGCGGGTCAGGTGAGTTACCCAACGACTTCGACATTTTTCTTCCCAGCTTATCGCGAACAATACCCGTCAGGTATACGTCGGTGAATGGTTTTTGACCGGTGTACTCGTAACCCGCAATAATCATCCGGGCAACCCAGAAGAACAAAATTTCAGGAGCTGTTACCAGCACCTGGGTAGGGTAGTAGTAGTCGAGTTCTTTGTTTTTGGGTACGTTGATTTTTCCCGTTGCTTTGTCGAAGTACTCATCTTTGAATCCGCCAAACACCTCAATCGGCCACAGCCATGACGATGCCCACGTGTCAAGCACGTCAGCATCCTGTTTTAAATCTTTTTCAGTGATTGTCCGTCCCGCTTTTTTTGAAGCAAGTTGAATAGCATCCTGAATTGTTTCGGCTACCACAAAATCATTTTCACCGCTGCCATAATAGTATGCGGGGATGCGATGACCCCACCACAACTGACGGGAAATACACCAGTCGCGCACATTTTCCATCCAGTGGCGATAGGTGTTTTTGAATTTTGCCGGATGAAGAACAACGTCATCGGTTTCTACCGCTTCGGCTGCTTTCTTAGAAATTTCTTTCATCCGGATAAACCACTGCAGCGAAAGCTTGGGTTCGATCACGGAATTCGTTCTCTCTGAACGGCCAATACGCGTAACGAATTCTTCCTCTTTTACGAGGTGACCTGCCTCGCGCAGATCTTTCACAATTTCCTTGCGAACAACGAAGCGATCTTTCCCGAAGAATTTCGGAAGCTCACTTTTTTCGTTGATAGTACCGTCATCATTGATTGTATCGATCACCGGAAGGTTGTGGCGTAATCCGATTTCGTAGTCGTTTACATCGTGCGCAGGCGTAACCTTTAAGCATCCGGTACCAAACGTTTTGTCAACATAATCATCGGCAATAACCGGTATTTCGCGGTTAATGAACGGAACCAGAATTTTTTTACCTACCAGATTTTTGTAACGCTCATCGGAAGGATTGACCGCGATAGCCACATCGCCCATGATCGTTTCAGGGCGTTGGGTGGCGATGGTAATCCACTCGTCAGCCGTATCTTTAACTTTATAGCGAACGGAGTATAACACAGACCGCTCACCTTCTTCTTTATACAATACTTCTTCGTTCGATACCGTGGTCTGCGCTTCGCAATCCCAGTTCACCATCCGAAGTCCGCGATAGATGTAGTTCTTATTGTGCAGGTCAACAAACACACGGATAACAGCTTTGTAATAATCCGGGTCCATCGTAAAACTGGTACGGTCCCAGTCGCACGAAGCGCCAAGTTTTTTCAGCTGCTCGAGAATGATGCCGCCATATTTCTCTTTCCATTCCCACGCGTACTTCAGGAATTCATCGCGGGTGAGGTCTGACTTTTTAATCTTTTTCTCACGCAGCATCTGCACAACCTTTGCCTCTGTAGCAATAGATGCATGGTCAGTGCCCGGCACCCAGCACGCTTCCTTGCCCTGCATGCGTGCCTTGCGGATCAACACGTCCTGAATGGTGTTATTGAGCATGTGGCCCATGTGCAAAACGCCCGTCACGTTGGGCGGAGGGATCACGATCGTGTAGGCCTCTTTATTCGGGTTAGGCTCGGAATGAAAAAAACGCTTTTCCATCCAGCGCTTGTACCATTTGTCTTCTACTTCGGAGGGATTGTATTTAGTTGATAATGACATGATTAAAAAGAAACAGACGGCAAAAATACAGAAAATGCACTAAAAATCGGGGGTTTGAAATCCGGTCGTTACACCTGTTTCGTATGTGTAACCAGATAAAACCAGAACAAACTAATGGAAAGTACCCTCACCCTTGAAAACAGTGCAACCAACGAAACCAAACCAATTAGCATTGAGTGGAAACAACTCTGGAGCTTAACAGCGTTATACGCTTCGGTGGTTATTGGCTGGATTGCCTATCAGAATTATCAACCCAAGCTGCTCGTTAAGTTCAGCTTTACAGAATTTACATTTTTGTTAACGGTCGTCCAGGGAATCATTCTCGTGGTGACACCGCCTATCGCGGGAAGGATCGGAGACCGGTACCGATTTGAACGCGGAAGCCGTATTCCGGTAATCAGCGCAGGCATGAGCTTCGCTGCGATGATCTTTATGGCAGTTGCTTTCACGTTGCTGGGCAATCCGGGAGAAATATTCAAGTGGGTGCTGCCGGTGTTAATCATTTTGTGGCTTATCGCGATGAGCATTTTTACCAGCCCGGCCATTTCAACGATTGAAACGTTTATCCCGGTTGAAAAACTTCCGCGCGCTATGGCCGTGCTCACCATTGTGGGTAACCTGTTATATGCGCTTGAGCCAGTGATTGTCGATATCATCGATTACCTCGGTGCCCCGATCACCTTCATCAGCGGAGGGGTGATTGTTTTCTTCTCTGGCTACGCGCTCAAGAAAAATTCATTAAATCTGTTTAACAGCTCTGGTAATAAGTCGATGGCATCCTTCAAACTTGATACGCAGAAATCGGAATACAGCTACATTCTTTTTCTCGGTGTAGTGCTTGGCATTGCAACCGCAGTTTTGTTCGAAATATTTCCGCAGGTGATGCATATAAAGCTTGCCGAGTTGTTCCCGAGCGGAAATAGTAAAATCATTGCCGTTGGAATTCTGATTATCTCGGCCATCCTGTCGATCCCGTTTAGCTCAATGGTGAACACGTATGGATTAAAGAAATCATTTTGGGTAAGTTCAATAGCTACCATGCTCGCAATAGCCGGAGTTTTGTTCCTGACCTCACCGTTAGCGGTGTTGCTGATGACTGCGATTTTCGCGATTGGCTTTGCAGCCTTATCCGTTAGCTCGCTGCCGCTTGCGATGGGGAAGGCAAATTATTATCAAAAAGTACTATGTGTCGGGATTTTCTTTGCCGGTGTTGAGTTGCCGGATACAATCATCGAAATCATCCAGGCATGGTAAGAATACAGTTGGCTTTGAGTTGAGTTTGTGAGTTGGTTTTTTTAGGGAGATGGCCGTGCTGGAATCAGCCGGCCATTCTTATTCTCCACTCCTTGGGATAAAGGTTATTCATGCGGCTGTCAAGCATGTTTACCCAACCCAGCGGTAAACCTTTGAATATCACCAGCGCGTATCCTCTGCCGGAAGATTGCACGTGCATCGGTTCTTTACGCAAATACCGTAGTGCGTCTTCTTCTGAAACTTCAATCTGACTGAAATTAGCTTTGTTCAAATCCACGGAGAGTGCGGCAGCATGTTCCGGAATAAGTTTGTCATGCTTGATAGTGGCGAGCGCTGTGCCCGCCTGAACAAATTTCAAATGATCGAGCAGGAACGCTGTTTCTCTGTGCAGTGAGCCCGGTATCGCGTAGACTGTTTCATTCCATGTGAAAAAATCCGGATCGGGCAGGATAGTCCAGGTGTTGAGCTGGTCTTCAATTTTTTTAACAGGGGAGGTTAAACCCTTGCGGGCTTTTAAACTGAGTCCTTGTGTGGCGCTTTTTTTTCGGATCACCGAAATAAAAAAACCTTCACCCTTTACTTTATGCGGATAAAAGTGATACCCGTGTACGCCATTTTCGTAAACGTGATCAATTCCCCAATTGCTTTCGGTTTGAAGTTCGATCGACTCGGCATCGTGTTGTTCGCGAAGCCACTGCAATGTTTCTTCGTTTTCAAACCGGTTGTACGTACACGTGGAGTAAATCAAAACACCCTCTTCTTTAAGCGCTGGCCAGACATCCGCCAGGATTCTGCGCTGACGTTTTCCGCAGAGGTCAACATTTTCGGGCGACCATTCTTTCATTGCTTCGGGATCTTTCCGAAACAATCCTTCCCCCGAACACGGTGCGTCTACGACCAACACGTCAAAGAATCCGCTTACGCGGCTAAAATCTTCCGGATCGTTGTTGGTAACAATGGCATTGCTGCAACCCCACTTCTGAATGTTTTCGGCCAGGATGTTTGCGCGTGAACGAATCACTTCGTTGGCGATCAGTAAACTTTCGCGGCTCAGCAGACTTAACAGGTGTGTCGACTTTCCGCCGGGCGCAGCGGAGACGTCAAGCACGTTTAATTTTTTTGTGAGATCGGTTGTTTGCTTCAGTGCCTGTTCGAGAAACATCGAGCTGGCTTCCTGCACATAATAGGCGCCGGCATGAAACGTAGGGTCAAGTGTGAACTTAGGCCGTTCGGTTAAATATTTTCCGAAGTTTGTCCAGGGAATGTTACTTCCTTCAGCAAAACTGTTTTTGTACGGATTGATGCGGATGCTGGTGGGTGCAGGTTCTTTCAACGCGTGAACAAACGCGTTCCATTCGGTGCCGAAAACGGGCTTTAAACGGTCTTCAAAGGCGGGCGGAAGCACTACGCTCATTTTTTGGCGTTTACTTCACGCTCCATAAAATCGATTATGCGCAACATGGTGTTCATCGTACGGTCTAACTCTTCCTTTCCGAATTCACTCCTGAACAAATCCATCAGTTCTTTCACACATAGCCGGGCTTCAATCACGAGTTTCTTACCCCGATCGGTCAACGAAAAGATGGTGATGCGTTTATCTTCAGGTGATGTTTTTGCTTTGATGTAGCCCATTTCCTGCAGCTCGCGTGCAACTTTGCTCATGGCCTGTTTGGTTACCCGGGCGTGGGCGGCAAGTTCGTTGTTGTTAGTGCCTTCCGGACGGATGTTCATGAGCACGGGCATGTACACCATTTTGAAATCGGAGTATCCAAACGCTGCAAGCCGGCGGGTGGCCCATTCGTCAAACTGACGCTTGGAAATGGCCAGAATCTTACCCCAGTTCTCCTTCTTGACGTACTCCGTATCCGCCAGGAGTTGATCCAAACTTGGTTTAGAGACTGTTTTCACGCCCCAAAGTTAATAAAAAAATAATAGTCAACAAGGTTGACTTTAATAGTCAACCGAGTTTACTTTTGCCCCGTAATTTTAATCACCTATGGAAAACACCAATCCTCCCCGGAAAAAAAGCAGGGTTTTGTTCATCATCATTGGAATTGTGGCGGTAGCCGCGTTCTTCGGAATTCGCTCGCTTCTACACAATCTGAAATATGAAACTACCGACAATGCACAGATCGAATCACGGTCCGTGCCGGTAATCTCCCGCGTTGCGGGATACATCGACTCACTGGGAGTTGATGACTACGGCCAGGTATCGGCCGACAAAACAATTATCAAAATTGACGATGCTGAGTACGCGCTTGCAGCCGCACAGGCAAAAGCCGACTGGATGAATGCGCGCGCTGACGAAGTGAATGCACAGGCATCTTATCAGAATGCACTTGCGAACAAAAAGCTGGCTTCTGCCAATGCCGATGTTCAGCTCACGCGACTCAACAAAGCAAAAGCTGACCTGACGCGCGATGAAGCGTTGCTGAAAGAAGGTGCTATCACAACCAAGCAGCTTGAAGACAGCCGCTCGAATTATGATGCTTCCAACAAGCAATACACCGCTAACCGCGATCAGATCAATCTGGCATCCACGCAAGTGGCTATCGCGGAAGCTCAGATCCAGAAAGTGAAGGCACTCATCGAAACCCGCAAGGCAGCATACGATCAGGCTCAGTTGAAATTGAGTTACTGCCGGATTGTAGCTCCGATTTCCGGACGCATCGGAAAAAGAACCATTGAAAAAGGCCAGTTCGTACAGGCAGGCGCTCCGTTATTCTCGATTGTTAATTCAGAGTCGTTCTGGATTGTGGCAAACTTTAAAGAAACCCAACTCGAAAAAATGAGAGAAGGGCAGGAGGTTAACGTGAAGATTGACGGTTATCCGGATGCCGATCTGAAAGGAAAAGTTTCTGCGTTCAGCCAGGCAACAGGTTCTAAATTCGCCTTGCTGCCTGCCGATAACTCAACCGGAAACTTTGTAAAAGTTACGCAACGCGTGCCGGTTAAAATCGAAATTGTAAATCCAGCAGAATACAAAAACATTTTGCGTGCAGGCCTTAGCGTGGAAGTAGAAGTTAACGTGCAGTAACTATGGCGCTGAAAGGAATTGCGCGTGTAATTATTGTTCTTACCACCATCTCCGCAGCGATCATGGAGCTGATCGATACGTCAATCGTAAACGTAGCGTTGGCGGAAATCAGCGGAAACCTGGGTGCAACCATTGAAGATACTTCGTGGGTGATTACAGCGTATGCCATTGCGAACGTGATTATCATTCCGCTCACCGGATTTTTCGCACGGTTGTTTGGTCGCAAAAATTATTACCTCGCATCAATTGTACTTTTTACCGTTGCCTCATACATGTGCGGCAATGCCGACAGTTTGCTGATGCTGATTGTATGGCGGTTTATCCAGGGAATTGGCGGAGGCGCCTTGCTGTCAACTTCGCAGGCTATCTTGTTTGATGCGTTCGAACCGGAGAAGCGTCCGATGGCTGCCGGAATGTTTGGAATGGGTATCGTGCTCGGTCCAACCATCGGCCCGACCTTGGGCGGTATCATAGTGGACAACTATTCATGGCCGCTAATATTCGACATTAACATTCCATTCGGTATCGTAGCCGCGTTGCTTGCGTATCGTTTTGTGCCGAATGATACCCGGGAACAACTCGACAACCGCAAGCATGTCAAGATCGATTACACCGGGATCATTTTTTTGATCCTTGGAATTGGAAGCCTGCAGTATGTGCTGGAAAAGGGTCAGTCGGAAGACTGGTTTGAAGATCGCACGATTGTCATCCTTACCGTTCTTGCCGTAGTCGGACTCGCTTCGTTTGTATACCGGCAGCTAACGATAAAAGAACCGTTGATCAACCTGCGAGTCTGGAAGAGCCAGAATTTGGTCGCCAGTAACATGCTCACATTTGTGCTTGGTTTCGGATTGTTCGGCTCGGTATTCATTTTCCCGGTGCTTGTACAACGCATTCTCGGGTACACGCCAACCGATGCAGGTTTTGGTCTGGTACCCGGTGCGCTCATTGCGATTGTGTGTATGCCCATCATCGGACGAACGTTGCAGGCAGGATTGTCGCCAGTGTATTACGTGGTGATAGGGTGTATTGCATTCATGTTCCATGGATATACATCTTCGCTGGCTGATCCGGATGCGGGGTTGGCATTCTTCACCCTCCCGCAAATCCTGCGCGGAGTTGGAACGGCTTGTCTTACCGTGCCCTTAATCAATCAGGCGGTTGTTGGGCTTAAGCCTCAGGAGATGTCGTCCGGGATCGCGCTTACCAATATGATCCGTCAGTTGGGTGGTGCATTTGGGATTGCCGTGATGAATACCTATGTCAATAACCGGTATGTGGTTCATCGCACCGATCTTGTCTCTAATCTGCAAGCTTCCGATCCCCTGATGGCCGAGCGTCTGGCAAACTATACTGCCGGAGCCATCAGCCGCGGAGCAGACCCATCGACCGCTACCACGCTGAGTTATAAGTTCCTCGATCTGGCAATCACAAAGCAGGGATTTTTGCTTGCATACCTGGACGGTTTTAAGCTGATCGGATTATTCTTTCTGCTTGTTCTTCCGCTCGTGTTTTTTCTGAAGACGAAAAAGATGGACAAGCAAACCATGCAAAAAATTTCAGAAGAGAGTCATTAATAACAATAGAATGAAAAAGATTTTAACCCTTCTAGCCGTTGCATTCGCATTTGGTGTTCAGGCGCAGGTTAACCCCGAGCTGAACAAATGGATTGTGCAATCGTTTAGTTATTACCCGAAAATCCAGGAGCTTGCAACAACTTCTGAAATTTCGGCAGCGCGTGTCAGCATCGCGCAAAGCAATTACATGCCGAATATTAACGGAACGGCAACGTATAACTATGTTGACCCCGTGTCGCAAACCCAGTTTCCGGTAAGCGCGACTGAAACAAAAACGCTGTTGTTTCAACCACATAACAACTACAATGTAAATGTGGGCCTTACACAAACCATTTGGGATTTCGGGAAAACAAAAGCTCAGGTTGAAAAGGCCAAAGCCGAACTGCAGGGCTCGAAGCAGAATGTGGAAGCAGCGCGCTTGCAGGTAGCAGCCCAGGTAACGAGTATTTATTACTCAATGATCTATTTGAAGAAATCGATTCAGTTGCAGGACACTGTGATTGCGTTCTACGAAAAGAACAAAAAGATCATCGAAGGTAAAATCCGCCAGGGCGATGCCCTACATATTGATTTGATTAACGTGGAGAACAGCATCGACCAGGAGAAAAACCGGAAGATTGAATTTCAACGACAGTACGAACGTCAGGCTGCGCTGATGACCTACACGACTGGTTTGTCGGAAGAGCCGACAGGGACAGAATTCGACTTTCAATATGCGACAGCAGAAGAATTAAATGCAGCAAGCAATCCCGATGTGCTGGCAGCTGAACAACGGATTGCAGCGGCAAAGGCCGATGCGCGGTACATCGACAATAACCGTTTGCCGAGTTTAAGTTTCCAGGCAGGTGCCGGATTTAAAAACGGTTATCAGCCCGACATTGACGAAATGCGTTTCAACTATCTCGCAGGCGTAACCTTAAACGTTCCTATTTTTCAGGGATCACGTCTGCGTCAGAATGTAGTGGTTGCAAGGAAGTCGCTGGAGCTTTCGGAAATCTCAAAAACCAACCTTACGAACACCTTGCAGAAAGACTGGCAATCGGCCCGTGCGGATTTGGTTGCTTATCAACAGCAGGAACAAAATGCGGCTACGCAGGTAGATGCTTCGCGCGAAGCGCTCCGGTTAACACAGGTTCGGTACGAACGCGGTGTTGCAACGTACATTGATCTGGTGTTTGCGTCAGCAAACCTTCAGCGGGCCATGTTAACGCAGTTGCAGTTTAAGTATCAGGCAACGCTAGCGTCAACAGAACTGACGCGCCTTCAGGGTGTTAAGTTCTGGCAGGAATAACGTTCGGATAAAATGTTATCAGAATCACGCTTTGCATCGCAGGGCGTGATTTTTTATTTCTGGATTCTTATCCGGTAATCCGCTGCCAAATAAAGAGTATTTTTACCGCCATCTCGGATATGTCAATACTGATTGTCGGTATTTTTGCATTAACCATTCTTACGGGCTACTTCCTGGTGGTCACTCCATTTCGTCTTTTTGCATATTGGCTGGCAATTTTCTTACACATTACTGCATTGGTCGGATCTATTTTGAAGATACTTCATCTGCCGGGGGGCGATGAAATGCTAACCACTACGTTTATAAGTAGTTTTTTGTCGGGCACACTTATTTTTTGGAGAGGTATCCAAAGTGCCGAAACGAGTGTTAAGATGACCAAGATTCTCCTAGGTCTGTGTATAATTGTTCAGCCGGCCTTGTCTGTCATATCTGTGGTGAATGGAGATTTCTCGGTACTAACATTAGCAAGGTATTTGGCCTTTCCAATTGTTATGACATGTGCTTTCATACTCCTTAAGAAAAGCGTGATTCATGTAGGTGAAAAGAATCTGATGTCAGTTGCTTTGGTGCACGCAATTTTTGCAATATCAACTTATTTTAGTGACTCGTTTTCGTCTGTTTTATGATCAAAGCCAATAACCCAAACCTTAAAAGCTGGGTAGAAGTATCCAGAGATTCTGATTTTCCGATTCAGAATCTTCCTTTCGGGATTTTCAAAACCAAATATTTGTCGCCCGTAGCAGGAGTCGCCATCGGTGACTACGTGCTGGACCTTGTGTATTTGCATGAGAATGGATTTTTGGATGGCCTGGGATTACCGGCCGGAATTTTTAACCAGCGATTTCTGAACGACTTTATCGCGCTCGGTAAAAAACAAACCCGTGAAGTGCGCGAACGGATTTCTGAACTGCTGCAGCACGACAACAACGAATTGAAGAATAACGTAGCGGCACGCGAGATCGCGCTCATTCCGATGAATGAAGTACAGATGCTCATGCCGGTGCGTGTGCCCAACTACACCGATTTTTACAGCAGCGAAGAGCATGCAACGAACGTGGGTTCGATGTTCCGCGATCCGAAGAATGCGCTGCTCCCGAACTGGAAGCATTTGCCGGTTGGCTATCACGGACGACCGTCATCAATCGTGGTATCCGGAACGCCTATAAAACGTCCGAAAGGTCAGATTAAACTGGGTGATGATCCGCCATCGTTCGCATCCACGCGCAAACTCGACTTCGAACTGGAAGTTGCCTTCATCACGTGTTCCGAAACCAAACTCGGTTCGCACGTCACCACCAATCATGCAGAAGATCACATCTTCGGGTTTGTATTGTTTAACGATTGGTCGGCCCGCGATATTCAAACCTGGGAGTATGTTCCGCTCGGACCGTTCCTGGCGAAGAATTTCGGTTCAACGGTGTCACCCTGGATCGTTACAATGGACGCGCTCGAACCGTTCCGGGTGAAAGGTCCCGAACAATTCCCGAATGTGCTTCCATACCTGTTCATAGAAGGAGAGAAGAATTTTGATATCCGGCTCGAAGTGTTAATAGAACCTGACCGGTCACAAGCTACTACGGTTTGTCGCTCGAACTTCAAATACATGTACTGGAATGTGAACCAGCAGCTTGCACATCACACCGTGAATGGCTGCAACATTCAGGTTGGAGATATGTACGCTTCCGGAACCATCAGCGGTCCCTCACCGGGATCGTATGGTTCGATGCTTGAATTGACCTGGAACGGGCAGAAACCTATGTCAATGCCAGACGGAACGGAACGCAAATTCATCGAAGACGGTGATACCGTAATCATGAAAGGCTATTGCGAAAAGGATGGCGTACGCATCGGGTTTGGTGAATGCAAAGGGAAGATTCTGCCGGCCGACTAAATGAAAAAGAAGTTATTCTTTTACGTTCTCGTTGCGGCACTGGTTCTCATTGACGCGTTATTGCTTTCGAGCCCGAACCTGTTGGGCAAAATGGGGCTGGTGATTTACAAATATTTCTACCTGAAGAATTTTCCGCGCACGCTGGTTACGGTAACGATTCTGGTGCTGGCTGCAGTTTTAATTTCTGAGTTCGTTGCGTTGCTGGTGCGGAACAAGCGATTAAAAAGAAGCTTTGGTATTATCCTGCTAACGGCTTTGGTAATACTCTCGGCTTTTATTTTATATCAAACGGTAATGAGCTTTCAGGCCTGGACCTATGCGCACACAGGTCAGCGCTTCCGCTATGGCGCCTATCTTTTGCCGTGCATTTTCATTTTTATTTTCGCAAACAAAATTTTCAATCTTCCGGTGGCTGTTGAGGAGGAAGGGCCGGTTGATAATAAACCCATATGATTACGATCAATCCAAAAGACCTGGCTGTTCCCAAACTTCAGGCATATTTGCAAAGCGCTGTGTCGCCACGCCCGATTGCGTTTGTCAGTTCAATCGACAAAAGCGGCAATGTGAACCTAAGCCCGTTCAGCTTTTTCAACATGTTCAGCATGAATCCGCCCATCCTGGTTTTCTCGCCTTCCCGCAGGGTGCGCGATAACTCGGAAAAACATACGCTTGAAAACATTCGCGAGGTGGATGAGGTGGTAATCAATATTGTGAACTACAATATGGTTCAGCAGACGTCTCTGGCGAGTTGCGACTTTCCAAAAGGTGTAAATGAATTTGTTAAATCGGGTTTAACCCCGGAAGCATCACAAATGGTAAAACCACCCCGTGTAAAAGAGTCGCCTGTTGCGTTTGAATGCAAAGTGAAACAGGTTATCGCACTGGGCGATCAGGGTGGAGCGGGTAATCTCGTGCTTTGCGAAGTATTGCTGATGCACATCCGGGAGAGTGTTGTGGATGCAAATGGCATTATTGATCCGTATAAAATCGATGCGGTAGCGCGCATGGGCCAGAACTATTACTGCCGGGCTCAGGGAGATAATATTTTTGTCGTGCCGAAACCCAATGAAAAAGTCGGTATCGGGTACGATAAATTACCTGAGCACATCCGGAACAGTAAAGTACTTTCCGGAAACGATCTGGGGATGCTGGCAAACGTTGAGAGTATTCCGTCTGCCTCAAAACCAACCGGGGAGGAGGGATCTGTTATCAGTCGGGGTGCGGAAGCTGCTCACCAACTTGCACAGTCATATCTGCGTGCGGGAAAGATTGAAGACGCGTGGCGGGTTCTGCAGGCGATATAAAAAAATATCCGGCCTAGATACTGACCGGATATTTTATAAATCCTCATTTCAATTTTATCAAACACTAAAAATCGCACGAGGTACAATCAACTTCTCAACTCTCCACACCTGTGGATTTGGTTAGTGCTGTTGATTTTGATAAAATTTGCTTGGGACTAGACATGGTACCTCCTTTCTTTTAGTGTTACATAAGCAAAGGCCTGTGTTCAAGTAACTTATGAATCATTAACCTTGCCGGCTACGACCGCAGCCGAAATTCAAACGCTGAAGTGCAGCAATTGGTTTATTTTGGTTGAAAAATTTTCGATCGGGCTTACTTTTCTGAATATGAGGACAGTCGTGATTATCGGAATAATATCGCTGATGCTGACATCATGCAAAACAGTATCGGTACAACCCGATACCGGGAATATTGATCCTGTGGAAGGGCTGGTGTTCCTCACATTTGTGATGCGCAGCGACAGCCTTGCGGGAAAAGAGTTAACGCTGGTTAGCAAAACGATTGTCAATCAGAAGCTCAAATCCGCTCCACCGGACTCCGATTCACCGAATCGTTTGTTAATAACCCAGTTAAGCAGTTCGGAAAAAAAGTTATCTTCCGTTGCGATTGATCACCCTTTATTCAAGCGGGTGGAATACGCGAATGACCAGGGCCAATTTCAATCAAAAGACGTGAAACTAAAAGATGCAGAGTTTTTTGTGCGGGTCACACTTTTCAGAGACACCGAATATATCCTCGCAGAAGAAGAACTTTCCGGAAAAATAACGTGGTCAGCAAAACTAAAACTTCGCGATTGATGCGTGAATACAGTTTCTTAGCATGTCTGCTGATTTGCCTCAGCGCAAAGGCACAAACCTTTGACGTAGACACTGTGCTAAAAAACGGGCCCGTTTCGGAACGCATTAACCTCGTTTTTTTGGGTGACGGATATACAGCAGGCGAACAAACGAAATTTATTACTGATGTCAACAAGATTCTCACTGCATTGTTTGCTCAGTCACCCTTCAAAGAGTACAAGAGTTATTTCAATGCTTATGCGATCAAGGTGATTTCTCAGGAGTCGGGAGCCAATCATCCTCAAAACAGTACTGATGGTGACGGGGCTTGCCCGGCACAGGCCGTTAAAAGTGTAGACAATTATTTTGGATCAACATTCGACTACCTCGGCATTCACAGGCTTCTGTATCCGAACGATCTTGGAAAAGTAGCTACCGTACTCGCTGCTAATTTTCCGTTGTACGATCAGGCGTTCATTGCCATAAACACACCGTACTATGGAGGAGCGGGTGGTTCGTTTGCAACATGTTCGGATCATTCGGCCGGGAGGGAAGTGGCGATCCACGAGATCGGCCATTCGTTTGCCGGTCTTGCCGATGAATACTGGGCCGGAGCGCAGTATGCTGCTGAAAAGCCCAACATGACCAAGCAGACAAGTCCGTCTTTAGTGAAGTGGAAAAACTGGATGGGGGTTAGTGGTGTTGGCATTTACGCGCACTCAGGCGATGCCAGTTGGAAAAAGCCTCACACAAACTGTAAAATGGGCGTGTTGAATTCACCACTCTGTAAAGTTTGTACCGAAACTTTTGTGGAACGCTTTCATTTGTTTGTAACACCGCTCCGTGAATTTTTACCGCACGATACCAGGTTTAACATTGATCCTGATTTGGAACAGACAATTGATTTTTCTTTGTCCGTAAACCCACCCGAGCCCAATACATTGAAAATCACCTGGGAAGTTGATGATGTTCTGAAATCAAAAAATACGGAAACACTTGCTGTATCCTCAAATGAGCTGCTCGCTACTTCAACTATTCGGGCAACCGTACAGGATACAACAGCGCTGACACGTTCCGAAAATCACACAACAAATCATGTTTATATTGTTGAATGGGAACTTACCAAGAGCGATGTGGTAACGAGTATCGAGGTAGAAACACTTGCCAGCCGATATGATCTGTTGGTTTATCCGAACCCCGCGGCAGCCGATCTTAAATTTTCCTATAAGCTTTCCAAGCCCACGCCAGTAAGCATTTCAATGATCGACCATTCCGGCAGGAATGTAAAAACGTTATTGAGCACGATGCAGGGAAGTGGCCAGCATGAGTCTTCGTTTGATCGACAAACGCTTGGATTATCCGCAGGCGAATATGTTCTCCAATTTAAATTCGGAAAGGCAACGGTTCCCGTTAAGGTGATCTTACACTAAGGGAGCCTATGCAGCCTGCAGCTCATACACATGGCTCTGCTTCATGCTTCTGAGATTGTCTTTGATCTTCTGGATTTCCTTAAACTGCTTTTCAACATCTTTCAAGGCCGCAGCCGGAAGAAAACTGAGAATGAGAGCGGTCTTGTAATTTTTAAGGGCTTCCTCTTCCAATTCTTCACACAAATTAAACACGGCATCTTCGGTACTGAAGCTGAAAACCTCTCTTACTTTCGACCACATAGCTGAAAAATAACCCTCGGCATTTTGAGCAGCAGGAACTCCATATGCACTTATCCAGCGCCTTAAATCGGCATTAAGCTGTTGTGCCTGAAACGCATAGTTCATGAAAATGATTTTCAGGTGGATATTTTTAACGCGATCTGCAGCTGAGGTATAGCGCGCTGACCGTCTGCTGTTGATTTCAGTGAGTTTAGAGAATGCAAACACTGCTTTCGTACAATCTTCCATACACGTTTCGTCTTTGACGTGTCGACATCGAAATCTTGTGCCATCACCCATAATCGGAAAAATCGGGACGAGGGCGAAGAAAGATCAATCTCTTCTGGGTAAGAAATTCCACATGAGTACCGTCAAGTCCGCGGTTTGTGGGGTTAAGTTTCTGTTAATTCCTGTAAACGGCGTTGTAAAAAGACTCAGGCAGATAATATTGCGTTCAAGCACAAATTCAACTATCAACTTTATGAAAAAATCTTTTGTAACTGTGTTGCTAATAATTAGCTGTACAAGCATAATGGCACAAACCGGTAAAGGGACCTTTTCGCTTGGCGGATTGATAGGCGTATCATCCGGGATAAATAAGACCTTAGGAACTAAGCGTGAAGACATCTCTGTTTCGGTTGCCCCAGCCGCAGGTTTTTTCGTAGCGGATAAAATGGAGTTAGGATTGTATCTGTCATTCGGCTATACAAGAGAAAAAGCTGATGGTGATGAGTTGGGTACCTACAAAACTGCCGGACTTGGGCCATATTTTAAGTACTACCTGTTCACAAGCAATGAGCAATTTGCTTTTACGTTGAATACCTCAATGGTTTTCGGAATTTCGAAAAGAGATTTCCCGGCCGATTCCTTTAATCGGGATGCTACCGGCAACAATTTTCAATTTTCATTTTCGCCAGGATTTTCATATTTCTTTACCGGGAAAATTGGGCTTGATTTTGAACTGCGGGGCATTACCGTTAACTACTCAGATCCCGATGGGGACACCGATGACGATGAAAGCACATACTTAACGATCGGAGCATCCTCGCTGAACCCTTCGTTGGGTTTCAAATATTATTTCGCACGTTAACGTTGCTAGTTACTAGACACTCGGAATACCGGGAGCTTATCTCACTCCCAGTACACGAAACGGGAACATCAGGACAGCCCCGATAAATTTGATCACAACCTCCAGGGTTAATCCTACAATCCGGAAAGGCAGCAGTACGAGCCATACCAGTGGAAACAGAACAAGCATGATCAACGCCAGCGGCCAGCAAAGCGCCAGCAGCATAAACCAAAGGATTAAGCCGATAAATACTCTCATGCCGCTTATCAGACAAATCATTCGCCAATCTGTGAATTGCACAAATTTCGCTGAATTTAAACAGTTTCATTTTGGCAACTGATCAAAGCTGAACAGTGTGCTGAACAAAAATGTACACTTATGTAGGCTGCTGGTCAATCCACTTTGCACTCGACAACCTGTTCTGGATGCCCGGGATATCACCGCGTGCGGTAACCAAAGCTCCGCGTTTAGAATTAGGCGCGAGCAGATCTTTCTGAAACCAGTTTGCAGACCTCGTCTCCATCGGCAATTCAAGTTCGGTAGCCGGACAAATAAACTCAGCCGTGGCTTCGCCCAGTGTTTTCATCAGTGCGAACTTGCTTACATCAGCCATGTCGATATTCTTGAGCTGATCGTCTTTTAACCCATGGAGTGTAGATGCTGTGATATCGGGCATAGGTTTGATTGGAAGATTCGGCAGTTTATGTACGGCTGCCTCATCCAGCGAAAGCTGATAGCGTCTCAAATCAAGGCCTTCAATAAGGCCGCTGCGTAACGTATCAATCTGCATTTCGCTTGCGTCTTTGCTCGCTTCAGCCATCACGTACTTTAACCAGAAAATCGAATCAAGACCCTTTGGATTTTTCGTTTCCGATGGTTCGATAAATCTCAATACAGCACCCGTTCCCAGGCTATATACGGTAAGCTCATGCTGCCGGTATTTTCCCTTGCCATCATAATGCAACGCCTCCAGCACGGCAGCCAGCACTGGATTATTAAACGTGGTTGTTCCTCCGTCTACAAACCGTTCGAACGGAGAGAAATAAGTGGGCGCTGACATGGTTGCTTCCATCACGGCACGCAAAAGCACATTCTGATAGGTACCCTTTACAAGATCACCGTGATCGAAGCATGTGAAAAAAGTTTCCTCGCCCGCAGCCAGATCTTTTGCCGTAAACAACATGTCGAGTCCGGTGCTCGCGTTTAATTCTTTCAATGTTCGGTCACCCACAATGTCTTGCGTGAGTTTACGGAAATGCTCCTTGTCGTAGGCGGGTGGATTGTAAATGCGATTGGCCAGCCACGACCGTTTGGTAAAAACTTTTGAAACAAGGGTATTATAATACTCCTCAATCTCGACTGCGGATTTCTTATTAAGGATGAGACTGCTGATGAGGCCCCCGGTTGACGTTCCGGC
The DNA here is from genome assembly GCA_019694875.1 of Cyclobacteriaceae bacterium. Classification (GTDB taxonomy): domain Bacteria; phylum Bacteroidota; class Bacteroidia; order Cytophagales; family Cyclobacteriaceae; genus UBA2336. The sequence continues at coordinate 807,692 of JAIBBC010000003.1, read as the reverse complement.
AACCATATCGCACCATTCATAACACGGACTGCCCGCGAGCCACTCAAGCTTCTTCAAAATCTGAAGCGTAAAGATGCCGCGCATTCCGCCACCATCAATGCTGAGAATAATCTTATTGGTAGCCGGGATGCCGAGGTTTTTACGGGCAATTTCTTTGGGATTCGCCATCACAAATTTGTCTAAAGTAAGATACCGCTTTCTAATGCCTCGTGCCACAATTGTGGAGAGAAATCTACTGCCAGAACTCAAACGATAACGTTTTGCAGGCTTTTTGGCCGGACTAATTATTGAGGCGCTCCTGTCAACCAAATTTTTACACGACTTATGAAAAAACAGTTTCTTAAATTCTCAGTCCTGTCGCTGTTCGCGATGATCCTCTCAGCAGGTGCTCACGCCCAGGGCTCAGACCGGGTTTGGAGTATCGGGCCTGAGATGGGTGTTAACTTTTCTAAATGGGGAAATGACGCTGACGATTCCGATTACAAAGCAGGTCTTGTTGCCGGAGGTTTTGTAACCTACAGCATCCGTGATACCTACGGTTTCACTGCGAAGGTTCTGTTCTCACAAAAAGGCGCTGCGTATACAATGGCTGCTCCTGGCGAGGATGTGGACGTGAAAACTCAATTGAATTACATCGAAATACCGATTACTGCACGTTTATTCTTTAATCGTGAAGGTACGGTTCGGCCAAATGTATTCTTCGGACCTTCGTTCGGATTCCTGACCGGTGCAAAAGTTAAAGTTGAGGATGGCGACTACGAGAACTATGAAGACATTGATGACAACATCGACAGCTATAAAGATGTTTACAATACATTTGACCTTGGCCTTGCGGCCGGATTGGGACTTAACATTCGGGTAGGTGAGGAGATGTATTTCATCATCGATGCACGTTATACCTACGGCTTGACCGACATTGCCAAAGGAAATTCAAGTGTCAACAACCAGGCAGTTGCAGTTTCAGCGGGATTGTCTTTTGGAATCGGAAACTAAAAGATAAAATTTCAAGCATAAAAAAAGAGCGGAGATTATCCGCTCTTTTGCTTTATACTGCTTTATCGGGTGTCCGATTTATTGATTCGGAACTGGTTTCATGTCGAGTGCGAAATCACGTGCGGTTTTTGCCGTCATGATATCCATGAAGTTTAAAGCTCCGTTGGTCGAACTTCCGCCACCTGTCTGAATCTGCGGAACAATCGCTCCCTGGTATTTGCTGAACGCGTCAGCCCAAACCTTCTGGACTTCAATCTGTGCGTTCAGTTTCATCTCAAGGGCACCGTCAGCTTTCATAATTTTACTGCGGGCATACGCCTGCGCATCGGCCAGCTCTTTAATTTTCTTCGCTTCCAGAATCGAACCTTCATACGCAATCTTTTGCTGCAGCCTGTCCTGCTCAGCCACCTTTACTTTCGTCTCAGCCTCAACTACCTGACGGGTCTGTTCCTGCTTCTGCTGGTACTCAATCTCAACAAGAGCCTGCTCACCTTTCGCTTTCGCAGTCAGGGTTTGCTGCTGCGCGGTCATCAATTCCTGCTTCGAGATGGCCGACTTAGTTGCAGCATCAATAATCTTCGTCAGTTTCTGGTCGACCTTATCCTCATAGTCTACATCGGTAATCGCAGCATCCGCCACCGTAATTCCGTATTCTTTGATCGATGAAAGTTTGCGTTTCGGAGCGGAGGTTTTTTTGTCGTACTGAATCTCGGTTTGATAGATTCGCTTTTTTTCCTTTTCAAGCGAATCGTATACAATATTCTCTTCCGTTTTCAGCAGGTAAACACCCTCCTTCAGCTGATCCATAAAATCCTGCGCCATCTGCGCACGGCCACCACCATAGTGCTTTTCACTGCTCATCAACTGGGCTGACGACTGCAAACACTCTTTTGTGTAAGGCGCCAGACGCTTAATTACGAGCGACTGAGGCGTACGGTGGGTGTTGTGAATCAAAATCATCTCCTTCTCTTCTGAGGGCAAAATAAACTGCGTAATGCCCTTTACATCCGCGGTTGTGGCATCGCTGAAGCGGATCATGATTTTACCAACTTCAATACCGTTGTCTTCCAGTGTAAGTTCGGCAGCATCGCTTTGATACGTTACCGAAATCTGGTTCGGCCACTCTTTTTCTTTCGCAAAGAAACCTGCGTAAAAAATACCGGGTGCAAACTGAACGATCTGCTCACCGTTCGTACGCTCGACCACTGTACGGTTACCCGCATCGTTCCATGAAAAGGGGTTTACAATCAAGAACAGCACAAACAGGATGATTACGACAATACCTGAGACGATGCGTTTTTTGTTTGTTGAATTGAAAAATGACTGGTTGTTTTCCATAGTTGTTTTAGGGTTAGGGGTTTTGTTGTTTGTTTTTGTTTGAGAAATAGTCGGTCACGAGCAGCACGATAACGTACGCTACAATGCCGAACACAGCCAGAAATCCGACTGCCAGGGCTAATCTGATCATACTTGTTTTTTAGGTTTGTTTAATGTGAAAAATTTTGAAAGCGCGAGGCTTTTAAACTGACAACTGTTGCTGTTGTATCACATGAGGGTAAGTTTTTTTGCACATCTATCGTGCATCAAACCCGGAGGAAACCAAAAAATAAATAATTTTTTTATGCAACCTTTTTCGGCCCAATGCGGGTCATGCAGGCCCCTTTTCAAATCAGTTGCTACGATGTTGCAACTCTGAATTTGGTCGGATGCGACAATCTGAAATCCTTTTTTTGCTGATCGATATTGTACCGCTTGTTTATATAACCTTTCGTGTATTCTTTAATGCGGGCTTCGAATTCTATTGCCATCCCTTCCCGAATGCCGGCAGCCAGAAAGCTTTCGGTGAGGTTCAGCCATGCATGATCGGTTAATACTTTACCGGTTCCAGCATCTGTTACGTTTTTCAGCAAGATTGTCTCTTCGGAACGGCCCCTGAAGCCAGATTTTTTACCCAGTCGCACGAATATGGCTTTAAATGTTTTTCGCTGCCCTGCATCAGGCTTTAAACCGCTCCGCATACTATTAACTAAAATTTTAGTTATATTCGTTTGATGCGAATATACAGACAGCTTATGAAAAAAGCCGTTGTACTTTTTATTCTCTGTGCAGCGTGTAAAACCGAAAATTCATCCGAATCTGAATTGCCGGTAGCAACGCAACCCGAAGAATGGTGGACTTACGAAGGCGTTGTGCGTTCAGACGCAGGCAACGACATTATCATCGAACTTTCGTTGCTTCAGGGCGCTGTGGGTTTACCATCGTCTTACCGAACACTGGAAGAGTTTGTGAGTTTTGAAGACAGGTTGTTTCTGTCGAGTAACGGACAATACACAATTCTGCTGGGCGCTTCTGACGTAGGCAATATTGTCGAGATCAAGAATAAAAAGTCTGCTGTATACGGAACGGATGGCCCCGGCTTAACCGGTGGTAAAACAGCGTATTCCAAAAAGCTGTTTGAAATGTTTAAAACAAATGAGCTGTTTTTTAAAACAGGGGAATTAGGCGATTTGATACAGGTAGATAAAAATCATAATCGCGTTGCACCTGACGATCGCTATACGCTTAAGCGCAGGTCGAGGCTTTATACGGTTGAAGGTTTTATCACCTTCGATACCGATACCACAGAGTTTTATGAGATTAATACGCATCAAACCTGGAGTGTTTCCAGGGCTGGCGCGTATGGAGAGGCAAATATAAAATATATCGCCCTGGCAAAGGAACGCCATGAAGGCATTTACATGAAAGGGGTAGGCTTTTTCGTGCGCGCCCGTGACCGTGACGGGAATGAGATTGAGTCGATGGTCATCAAACGAATCATATCGATGAAAAGCCACAAACAACTGGTTGGTCAATAAACGTACGGTGTATTTTTTGGATTGACGCACGTTTGTTACTTTAACAATAGAATTCCCTCAATGAATAACCGTTACCTCTCAATCGATGTGATGCGCGGCCTTACCGTCACGCTGATGATTATCGTTAATACACCGGGCGACTGGGGCACTACGTTCGCCCCGTTGCTTCATGCGCAATGGCACGGATTTACGCCAACAGACTTGGTATTTCCGACTTTCATGTTTGTGGTAGGGAACGCCATGAGTTTCAGCCTCGAAAAGTACGCTGCGAAAGGTTCAGCGGAATTTTTCAAAAAAGTATTTAAACGAACTGTCCTTATTTTCCTGCTGGGATTTCTGATGTACTGGTTTCCGTTTTTTCATTTCGAGAACGGCAATATGGTATTCAATTCGCTCGCGGATACCCGGATCATGGGCGTGCTGCAACGTATTGCACTGGGCTATTGCTTTGCTTCCCTGATTCTTTTTTACGGGAAGGAGAAAGGCGCTGTATGGTTTAGCGTTGTGGCGTTGCTTGGATACTGGATGATTATGTACTCTTTTGGAGACTATTCCCTCGAAGGCAATGCAGGGATCAGGCTCGACAAATTTATCCTCGGTGCAAATCATATGTACCATGGCGAAGGCATTGCGTTTGATCCCGAAGGCATTTTAAGCACGCTACCGGCTATTGTCAATGTGCTGGCAGGTTATCTCGCGGGGAAGTTTATTCGGCGTAAGGGAAATTCTTTTGAAGCTATCGGCACGTTGATGGTGTATGGCGCATTTTTGGTTTTTACTGCACTGGCGTGGGATGTGGTGTTCCCCATCAATAAAAAACTCTGGACGAGCTCGTTTGTACTGTATACTGTGGGCATTAATTTATTCATACTGTCAATTCTGATTTTTATAGTCGATATCCGGCAAAAGAAGCACTGGACTTATTTCTTTGAAGTGTTCGGAAGAAATACATTGTTCATCTACTTGCTTTCGGAAGTGGGTATCATTTTATTATATGTCATCCCCGCAGGAGATGTATCGGTGGCCCGGTGGGCGTTCGAAAACATCTTTCGTGCCACGGCCGGACCGTATGTAGGGTCTTTACTGTTTGCTGTTTCGTGGATGCTGTTATGCTGGGGGGTAGGTTATATTCTCGATAGAAAGAAGATTTACATCAAGGTTTAGTTTCTGCGGAATCCGTGAAAAAGATGTCGTATCTTTCTGTAAACCCTTGCTTACATGAAAAAGTTAATTACATCGTTGCTGATTCTGCTTGTGTTTACAAGTGTATCGGCACAACAGGTAAAACTACCCGCACTTCTGGTGGAATTCGAAACTGCAGTAAAATGGGAGGCCGTTGATGCGCAATGGAAAAGCAGGCGCACAGACTGGATCAATGAAGTAAAAGCAGCCAAAACACCTCTGGTGCTTGGCAAACTGCTCGCTGAGTTTGAGACCTATGTAACCTGGGCTGCGGTAGACAAGCGATGGGAAACTGCCCGCGATCGCTGGATCAGCTCGTGCAATTCAGCAGCTTCCTATTCTGCGGTAGCTAAACTGATGGTCGAATTTGAAACGTACACGAAATGGGAGGGTGTTACTGAAACCTGGAAAAAAAGACGCGATGGTTGGGTGAAGGAAGCGTCTTCGATATAAACATCCTGATTAGAAAAAGGTAAAAAAATCGCGACTGATCTGGTCGCGATTTTTGTTTGAAGTTATCTGTTAAATCAATCGCGGTACATCACTGCCTTGACAGCCTTTACTGTTTTCTCAACGCTTGGCAGGATTGCCTGTATCAATGTAGGAGCATAGGGGAGTGGCACGTCTGCGCTGGTTACACGCTGTACCGGTGCATCGAGATAATCAAATGCATGCTTTTGCACGTGGTACGCAATTTCGGTTGAGATGGAGGCAAGTGGCCACGCTTCTTCAACAATCACCAAACGATTTGTTTTCTTCACCGATTCCACAACCGTGTCGTAATCGATCGGTCGAACAGTTCTTAGATCAATGACCTCGCATGAGATATTATCTTTCTCCAGTTCTGCTGCTGCAGCAAGTGCGACTTTCATGATCTTGCCGAACGAAACAATGGTAACATCCGTGCCCTGACGTTTTACATCGGCAAGGCCGATTGGGATAAGATATTCTTCTGTTGGAACTTCCCCTTTATCACCGTACATCAATTCGCTTTCCATGAAAATCACCGGATCGTTATCGCGAATCGAAGTTTTCAATAACCCTTTTGCATCATACGGGTTTGATGGCACAACTACCTTTAAGCCTGGGGTATTTGCGAACCAGTTTTCGAAGTTCTGAGAGTGTTGTGCACCCAGTTGGCCTGCGTTCCCGGTAGGGCCGCGGAATACCATCGGGCAACCGTATTGTCCTGCCGACATCGAGAGCATCTTTGCGGCCGAGTTGATAACCGGATCGATTGCTACCAGCGAGAAGTTGAAAGTCATGAACTCGATAATCGGCCGTAAGCCGTTCATGGCTGCACCAACACCGATGCCTGCAAAACCGAGTTCGGCAATTGGAGTGTCGATCACACGTTCAGGTCCAAATTCCTCCAGCATGCCCTGGCTCACCTTATAGGCACCGTTATACTCGGCTACCTCTTCGCCCATCAGGAATACCTTCGGGTCTCTGCGCATTTCTTCGCTCATGGCTTCGCGAAGGGCCTCTCTGAACTGGATTTCTCTCATAGTAGTAAAAATATTGGCCGATTTTAATGAATAGGGCCGGCCCGCTGTTTTAAGCAGGCGTAAAAATAACGTCTGTTAGGCGTTTGACAAAATAAATAATCCGTTGTCTGTGTCGACCCGGACAATGCCAAAGAGCATAAAAAAAAGCCCTGACAAAAATTGCCAGGGCCTTTTTAATCCAATGATTATCTCAATTATTTCAATGCGTTGCGGAAAGACTCGCTTGTCTGGTATTTAGCGAACTCCAGGTCAGACAAAGCTGCTTCTTTGATAGAAGGATCAGCCTTTGCAGCACTTGTCAGGTTAGAAGTTACACCGCTTTCGTTGCTCATTCTCGCAGAAGCGATCGCTGCACCGTAGTATGCCCATGCATGGTTAGGGTTAAGCTTGGTAGCTTCTTTGAAAGAAGTAAGAGCGTTTTGGTAATCCTTGTTTAACACCTGAGCGAGACCTTTGTTGTACAGGTTATCGGCTGTGTTGGCAGCAGCAGCTTCTGAGCTAACAGCAGCGCTGTATTTCGCCATCACGATTTCAGCAGAACCCTTCACACCATTCAGTCCGGCAGCGTTATCTCCGCTTAATCCTGAAGCTTTTACAGCGTGTCCGTAGGCAGCGCGAGCATTGCCTCTCAACATTTCAACTGAAGCAAGGTTAGCATGAACTTCAGGGGCTTCCTGAATTTTAGCTGCAAGGTCAAGCTGAGCTTTGGCTTTGTCAGCCAAAGAAGCCGCATTAGAAGGATTTTCGATAGCCTGTGCGATGTACACAGCGCCTAAGTTGTTATATGCAACCCAGCTGTTAGTTCCTTTCTTGGTTGCGGCTGTGTAGATAGCAGCTTTCTCATCCAATGAAGGAGTCAATGTTGCAGAGTACAGCAATTCTTCGAGAGACAGGGTATCAGCTGACAGTGAGCCTGAAGCAACCTGCTTCGACAATACTGCGATTTCAGCATCTGTCTTCTTGTCTTTCAGCGTAAGGATTTCAGTCTTAGCTGTTCTCAGTTTAGGGTATACATCTTTGAATACTTTCTTGTACGTAGAAAGCTTCTTCATTTGCTTTTCCTGATCTTCGAATGAGCCACCACCGTTGATGATGTTCATGTATTCAGACTTCTGCTCAAAAGAGATACCATCGTAAGATGCCAAAGCATTCTTGAAACCAGTCCAGTCTTCTACTACAGGCTTCAGGATAAACTGAATTGAATCAGCTTTTCCTTTGTAGTCGTATTTCTTCATTTGCTGACGGTAGTACTTTTCGATTGCGGCAGCGCGATCCGGAGAAAGTTTTGCGTTGATACGCTCAGCACCTTCAGGTGAGTGTGTACCGGTGATGGTTACTGTGCGGGTTACGTTCTTAGCTGCGATAAAAGCATCAAGTTGCTTACCTTTTGCGCTCTTAATTTCAGTTGTTCTGAGTACTGATCTTCCTTGTTCGAAAATGAAATCAGGAATTACAACCGGAACAAGTTCTTCCTGGTTGTTATAGCCGTGTCCTGCATAAGCAGCGTAAGCTACGGGCTTCACCAAACGTGATGTTGTGATGATACCGGTTGCCACCTGCAAGCGAGGGGTTACTTTTGATTTTGTGCCTTTTGTAGCTACACCCTCAACTTCCAAAACACCTACTTTCATGGCGTTTTCGTAAGGGAATGAGAATTTTTTAGTCAATGTAGGCTGTTCCGTAGCAGCATTCGGATAATCTTCTGCCTTAAATGCAACCGGATCGAGTGCTTTTTCCTGCTCGCCATACTTGTAGAAAGAGTTTACCGTGTAAACAGTACCTTTCTTCAGCATCTTAACAGGGAGGGTAGCCGACATTTCGTATGCTACTGTATCGTTATGGAGTTCAAGAGGGTTTGGCGTAACCGTGAGGTTTTGGTCTTTGGCCATTTTAACCATCTTAGGCAAGGTACAACCGGCCATTACGAGGGCTCCAGCGACCAGAAATACGTGAACTAATTTTCTCATTGGATTTTAATTTGGTTAATTCTAAATCGGGTAGTAAAACTACGTTTATATCGTTTTTTTTGCAATTATAGTCAAAAAATAAAGATTTTGACCCGAGGTTAAGGTTTAGACGAACCTTATATTTGTAAATGAACGTTTAGGTCGTTGAACTACCGTATTTTAAGATGAGAGGGCGTAAATTGTGTGAAAATGATAGATAAAATCCAGTTTTTCTTTGAGCGCTATGCGTTTGGCGTTTGCAACCGGCTTGGTGAGATGATGGGCATTGCCACTTCAAAGATCCGGCTGTTTTTTATTTACGCTTCCTTTCTAACGCTGGGGTCACCGGTGTTGATTTACCTTGCGCTTGCGTTCATCATGAACATCCGCAAGTACTTGCGTAAGCGTAACCCGATCTGGGATTATTAATCTACCGTTATCCGGTTCTTCTTCAGAACAAAATGATCCCAAATGATTAATCGGGGGTAAATGTTTTTCGTTGTGAAGGGGAATTGTTTTAACGCGTTTCGCTTGGCGCGATTTTTTCCGAATTTTTTAATGAAGTGATAGTGAGCGCGCAACACAGCACGCGCATCGCCCCCTTTTCCCGAGAGTAGAAATTTGCCAGCGGCCACATAGTCCAGAAAAAACCTGAATGGTAATTTCCAGAACAGTTGTCCGGAGCCCCAATGCTTGTACACAAGGCTGAGACCATTCCGGAAATTGTAATAAGTCTTACGCGGATTGGATTTTGAAAGTGTTCCTGCTCCCACATGGTAAACGGAGCTTTCCCCGCAATAAAAAACCTTGTGCCCGGCCCGCTGAATTTTCCAGCATAAGTCGATCTCTTCCATGTGCGCAAAGAAATCCTCGTCAAGGCCTTTCAGGTCGTGATAAACGTTGGAGCGAATAACCAGGCATGCACCGGTTGCCCAGAACACTTCGCGTGTATCGTTATATTGACCGGAATCTTTTTCTGTTTCATCGAACACACGTCCGCGGCAAAAAGGATAACCCATCGAATCGATGAAGCCGCCTGCCGCACCGGCATATTCAAATTTATCTTTTTCGTTATAGGCGAGAATCTTGGGCTGAACCGCTGCGATATGCGGATTTTGATCGAGCAAGTTTGTCAAAGGTGTCAGCCAGCCCGGAGTTACCTCCACATCGGAGTTTAACAGCACGTAGTATTCAGCTTCAACCTGTCGCAGGGCGCGATTGTAACCACCGCAGAAACCATAGTTGTTGTTAAGTTGAATTAACTCGACAGTCGGGAATTTTTGTTTGACTACATCGGCTGATAAATCGGTGGAGCCGTTATCGGCCACGATAATCTTTGCGCCTGCTGTATGCTGAATCACAAACGGCAGAAACTCACGAAGAAATTTTTCGCCATTGTAGTTCAGAATAACAACTGCGGTTTTAACCAAGCGTGATGCGTTAGAAGTTTGTAATTATCCCATCAACCCGCTGAGGTCCATTCCCGGAATATTCGGGAGCAGGCCATCGGTTGCTTTTCGCATCTCTTCCTTTGCCAGGATTTCAGCCTCATCCGATGCTTTATTTACGGCAGCAACAACGAGGTCCTGAACAAGAATCTTGTCGTCAGCTTTCAGAATTGCTGCATCAATATCGAGCGCAACCAATTGTTTTTTACCGTTCACGGTAGCTTTTACCATCCCGCCTCCCGATTCACCGCTGGCTGAAACGTTTACCAGGTTATCCTGAGCTTGTTTAATGCGGGCCTGAACTTCTTTCATCTTGCCCATCATTTTCATCATATCGAACATACGCAGCTAATTATTGTTTGAAAGAGGTCGCAATCTAACGGTTTCGTTACTTTTTACGAAGTAACATTACAGAGCCATCGCGCTTAAAAATTCTGCCCGTTTTATCACGAAGGGTTGCGGTAAACGTATAGGTTCCTTCCGGTTGTGGCTGACCGTTGAATTTTCCATCCCAGCCTTTGAGTAAATCGGTGGTGGAAAAAATCATTTCGCCCCAGCGATTGAATATTTTCATTTCAAACGTGTCGATGAATTCTTCCGTAACAAACACTTTAAAAGTCTCATTTTCCTGAGGACCCTGTTTGTCGGGTGTGAAGGCTTTCGGATACGCAAATATCAGCTTCCGAAGTGCCTTGATTTCGTTCGACACCGATTCACCTGTTGTGGCGGTGTTAGGTATGGCACGCACCACATAAAAATATCCCTGGTCACCCAGATCCGGATCGGAATACGTGGTAACGTTTCCGAGCGTAATTGTGCCGAGCGAACTGCGATTCAAATCGTACTTGTCGATCTCGTAATGATCAACTCCCCCTGTCCAGCCGTTGTAAGCTGTCCAGTTCAAAATGATCTGGTTATCACTGTTGGTAATGTAACTCAGAATGATCGGGCACGCTTGTATGCCCGGATCGCTTGTGTTTCCGCAGCTGTTGATGTAATCAACGCGATAGCACGCTTGATCGGAGATCAAATAATTGTCATCCGTGAAAGACGGAAAAGTAACTCCGGCTTGTAATCGTTTGAACAAGCCTCCGTTGGTTCTTCGAAAAATGGAATATGAATCTGCCGTGAACACGGCATCAGGTTCCCACGTCAGTTCAACACTTCCACCGTTAACTACACTGCTTACATCTGCAATCGCGGCAGGCACATCTGTGGAAATAGCCGTTACGCATCTCACAGTTGAAAAACTTTCCGCACTACCCGCATAGTTGGATATGATTTGATAGCAGTATTGCGTACCGCAAATCACATCGGTGTCTGTAAAAGTTGTGCCCGTGACAGTCGTCAGGACAACACCATCGCGCTGGATTGTAAAATTTATCACACCTGTTGCTGAGGTCGTCCAGGTTAAATCGTTGGCATTGTTTTGTGCGGTTGCGGCCAGGTCTGCACTGCAAATAGTCGGGGAGTAGTTTACGCCTCCATTACAGGGATCGACCGTACCCAGGCGGAAGCAATAAAAGTTATTATCGGTATCCAGGTTAGGAACCGTTGCGGTGCTTACGTCAATCAGGTTTCCGAGGTTAACAAATGCTCCACCGTTTACACCAATCTCCAGCCGGTAAAGCACGTTTTGCTGCGTTGTGAATTGCAGATCAATGACGGTGCTGCTGGTAATTACCAGTTGATCGATCGTTGGCGCAGGCGGTGCTGCAGCTGAAACTACGACAACCTTGTTTGCAGCTGGCGTACAATTGTCTGCCGAAGCATTGTTAATGCCGCGAACGGAAACAGTTTTATTTCCGGAAGAGGCAAAGGTGTGATTGACCGCGAGTGATCCCTTCGGAACGGTAACTTCCGGGGAAGCATCGTTGTAATTGATGATATAGGAATCGTAGTTCGTGTCGGTAACTTTTACCTGAATTTCATTGCCGCTGCACCGGTAAATTTCAAACACCGGTTGAACATTTGGATATACCGTTATCTGCATCTGATCAGGACCCCGGCCGCCATCGTAGTTTACACTGAGTGTGAAAGTCCCCGCAGTAGTGTAGGTATGAGTAAATATGCCGTCCGCCTGGTTATTGGGTGTCCCATCTCCCCACGAGATCAAACAGTTATTATTGCAGGGTGTAAGCAGATCGGTGTTTGTGATCGTCAGTGTAAAGGGGGCACATCCGCGTCTCTCATTAACCTGGAATCGTCCGGCATCGCTTGTGTATTGTGCTGCCGCGACAACCGGGATGAGAAGAATTATAAAAAGAATGTGCCTGACATTCATGCTAACGCAAATTCGCGGATAAATTTCTCTGCTTTTTTAATATCATCGTGAAGCACGCGATCTTCTTCTATAAACGGAACATGTTCCCGGAAAGTATTCACAAGTTTTTCCAGCGCAGGCGAAGTTTTTAAAGGCTTCCGGAATGCCATTGCCTGGGTTGCGGTCAGCAGTTCAATTGCCAGAATACTATACACATTGTTCACTACCCGGTAAGCCTTGGTAGCTGCATTGGAGCCCATACTTACGTGATCTTCCTGGCCATTGGAGGATACGATCGAATCCACAGATGCAGGCGTGCAAAGCTGTTTATTCTGACTTACCATCGAAGCGGCAGTGTATTGCGGGATCATCATGCCCGAGTTAATGCCCGGATTGGCCACGAGGTAATTCGGGAGGTCGCGTGAGCCGCTGATTAGTTGATATGTTCTTCTTTCCGAGATGTTGCCAAGTTCGGCAAGAGCTATCGACAGGAAGTCGAGTGACAAAGCAAGCGGTTGGCCGTGGAAGTTTCCTCCAGAGATAATCAAATCATCCTCCGGGAAAACATTCGGATTGTCGGTAACGCTGTTCACTTCCGTGAGAACAACCTGGGTTACATGTTCAATTGCATCTAAGCTTGCACCGTGTACTTGCGGGATACACCGGAAGGAATACGGGTCCTGAACGTGTTTTTTATTCTGCTTGATCAGCTGGCTTCCGGCAAGCAAATTTTCTATTTCCTGCGCCACCGCTACCTGACCTTTTTGCGGCCTGATCAAATGAACGTATTTCAGAAAGGGCTCTATACGACCATCAAATGCGTCCAGCGAAAGCGCCCCGATCATGTTCGCCAGTTTAAGAATGCGGTGGGCATGTACCATACACCAGACTGCGTACGCATTCATGAACTGTGTGCCATTCAGTAACGCAAGACCTTCTTTCGATTTAAGGTGAATGGTCTCCCAACCGTACTTCTTGTTTACCTGCGAACCCGTTGTTATTTGATTGTCGATTCTTACTTCGCCTAATCCAATCAGTGGAAGTGAAAGATGGGCAAGCGGTGCAAGATCACCGGAAGCTCCAAGCGATCCCATTTCGAATACAACCGGGAAGACATTGTTATTGAAATAGTCCGTCAGGCGTTGAACAGTTTCAACCTGAACGCCTGAATATCCGTACGCTAATGATTGTACTTTTAAAAACAGCATCAGGCGCACTATTTCGTCAGGGATTTCGGGACCCGTTCCGCAGGCATGCGACTTTACCAGATTTTCCTGCAACTTCTCAAGATCATTTGGCGATATGTGTTTATTGTACAACGAGCCAAAGCCGGTGTTGATTCCATAGATTGGCTGTGTTGCATGCTTTGCCTTATCGTCCAGGTAGCTGCGGCACCGTTGAATTTTTTCTTTAGCGCTGTCGGAAAGTTCAAGCTTAATTGAATCATGAAGAATCGCTGACAAATCTTTCAACGTCAGCATTTTCTCTGAAATAAAATGCGTTGTCATTAAGCTTTCAGTTTCTGAATGATCTGCTGAACAGTAAGTTTTTCCTGGTCGCCCGTTTCCATATTCTTGAAAGTCAGGAAACCGTTTTTCGTTTCTTCTGACCCGATCACGATCGCATACGGAATCATTTTTTTATTTGCGTAATCGAGTTGCTTCTTCATTTTGGCCTGATCGGGGTAGACTTCGGCCGCGATGCCAGCTGCGCGTAAGGCGCTCAACTCTTTCAATCCGAAGCGTTGTGTTTCTTCATCGAAATGACAGATCAGAATTTTGGTGGAGGCCTGCGCTTCTTTTGGGAAGAGATTGAGTTCCTCCATTGCATCGTAAAGTCTGTCGACTCCAAACGAAAAACCAACGCCCGAGAGATTTTCTTTATCCCCAAAAGCGGCCGTCAGATTATCATACCGTCCACCACCGCTTACGCTGCCGATAGAAACATTATTAATTTTTACCTCAAAGATGCAACCGGTATAATAACTCAGGCCCCTGGCCAATGCAATGTCAAACTCCACGTGCTTGTCATCGCTGTTATAGTCGCGTAGCAAACGCAGCACAGCGCTCAGCTGACTTACCCCGCGATCGCCAGCTTCCGATTTTGTAAACTTATCGTTGAGGAAAACTACCTTTTGCGAAGTTGTTCCCTGGAAGTTCAGGATGTCGAAAACGGTTTTGATACTCTTTTCCGTGAATCCTTTGCCGAGCAACTCTTCTTTTACTTTTTCTTCACCGATCTTATCAAGCTTATCAATCGCCACAAACAGCGAGGTTTGATTTTCTTTAGCACCCGCCAACTCAGCCAAACCGGTTAGTACACCGCGGTGATTAATCTTGATTGTGTAATCTTCAATCTTCAGTGATTGGAACACTTCACGGATCATCAGTATGATCTCGGCTTCACAGGTTAATGAATCGGTTCCCACAACGTCCGCATCGCACTGGTAGAATTCACGGTAGCGACCTTTCTGAGGTCGGTCGGCACGCCATACAGGCTGGATCTGGTACCGTTTGAATGGCGTTGGGATGTCATGTTTGTTCATCACCACGTAGCGCGCAAAGGGTACGGTGAGGTCGTAGCGAAGTCCTTTTTCGGAGATATACGCTTGCAGTTGTTTACTACTTCTTGGTTTTAATCTTTGAGTTTCAAAACCATTTAAATTATAGAAAATTGTCTCTACAAGATTAGGAATTTGGAGAAGCAGGCTTTGAACATCCTTTTTAGAGTCACCCGTTTTCTCTCTTGATGTTAAAAACTTGACAATTTCATGTTGTACGAATTCGGTATCCGCTTTTACATAGTCTTTGATTATTATTAAAGATTGTCTATCATCATACTCTTTCGCTTCAAATTCCAGTTCTTTTAAAATATCATTTATTAAGTTCTTCAAATCAGCAACCTTTTCGATTCTCAGGGAAACCCTGCTGAATAAGTCTTTTAATTTATTCTCAATGCTTCGATTTGTTAGTGGACTAAATATTTTCTTATAAAAATCACCTGAGTCCAGAATCTTAAACAACAGCTGATCGCCTTCTTCACCATATTTGCCTGTGAGGGTGGAGAGATTCTCCATCGCGGGAGTTTCCAGAGGCTGAAAGCCGAACTTTTGAAACACTCTCCGGATGGCATCCAGAATAAACTGGCGTTTCGCCATCACAGCCGGCCCAAAATCGCGTGTTCCCTTCGGTAAAGTCGGTTTCTCCATAACATCGCAATATGATCAGGATTTAAGGATTTTGGGATTTTCGGAGTGCTTTTTTGATGGGTATTAGGGCGTTTTGAGGTTCCCGTTAATCTTTATCGGGAAATAGCGCGGGTTCCCGTTGTAAAATCGACAAAACTTCCGCATTTTTGCGCCCTCAAAATAGCAGAGTCATGGCCGTTACAAGATTGAAAAGAAAGAATCGTAAGGATAAGTCAAAGTCAGCCGTTAGACGCCAGTCGTTGAAAATCCAGAACTTTCAGCCGGTAATTAAGTCGGTTGATGTTGAAAAAATCAAAGAAGAATTCAAGGCAAAAGCCGGCAAGAAGGCTTAATTGCTTTACTGATATTTTAGTTACTTTGACCCTGATGGTATCATCAGGGTTTTTTTATTGAATAACAATGGCTCAGACTCACTTTGTTTGCTGGAACGTGAATGGCATTCGTGCCATGATTAAGAAAGATTTCCTGAAAGATCTCAAAACTATGAATGCCGATGTGCTCTGTTTCCAGGAGACTAAAGCATCGGCTGAAGATGTGAAGGACGTATTGCAGTTGATACCGGGTTATCACGGTTTTGCCAATTCATCGAAAGCCCGTAAAGGGTATTCCGGCACCGCGATACTTTCGAAAGATGAGCCGTTGAATGTTACCTACGACCTTGGATTTGAAGATCACGACATGGAAGGCCGCGTCATTACGGCTGAATTTTTAACATACTTCCTGGTAACGGTTTATACCCCGAATTCGGGTGATGGACTAAAGCGTTTGGATTACCGTGAAACGTGGGACGAAGCTTTTCGCGAGCACATTGTGTCGCTGAAGCGCAGGAAGCCGGTGATTGTGTGTGGCGATTTAAACGTTGCTCATAAAGAGATTGATATTGCCCGGCCGAAAGAAAACTACAATAAAGCAGCGGGGTATACCCAGCGGGAAATTGATGGCTTTCAGAAACTTCTGGATGAAGGATTTGTGGACACGTTCCGGCATTTTAATCCAACGGAAGTGAAATACACCTACTGGAACAACTTATTCAACTCCCGTGCGCGGAATGTGGGGTGGCGGATCGATTATTTCCTTGTTCCGGAAAACATGATCTCAAAAGTTAAGAACGCAGAAATCTACAACCAGTACATGGGCTCCGACCATTGCCCGATTGCGCTTACAGTTGAGTTTTAGTAATCTTTATCGGTTCTTCTTATTTCCCAACTTGTAGTAGATGGCTCCCTCTACAGTAATGTTCTGTTCTATCATTTGGGGAACGCCCGCTAATATGTGTGAAGAGCCGTAGTAGTATTGACCTCTAAATGATACATCAAATTGATCATTCCATTTATAGGTTGCCCCCAGGCCAAGAAATGCGCGAGCATTATTCTTCTGATAATAGAAAAAATTATCCACTCGATTAACTATAAAAGCATTATTAATCACCTGTTCACGTTGCCAATAACTTTTTAGATTAAGGTAGAACAGGAAGGCCATTCCTCCCTCTAAAAATGGTGTTAACCTTCTGTTTAGCCCGGAAAAATTATAAACTACTGACACGGGGATTCGTAATGCATTGTATTGCATCGAAACAACATCTCGTGTGCCGGACGTACGCATATCTGACTTATGACTAACTTTTTGAAACGTAAAGCCAAGATTCATACTAACTTTTTCAGAAATGCGCGGTGAAGAAAGTGTGTAACGCAATCCAATCAACATGCCAGTGTCATGCTTGAACTGTTCGCTGTCAATGAAGGACGCCAGACCATCAATATCCAGTGTGGTGAACATGACTCCACTTGCTATGCCAACAGCATGACGTGTCCAGGGCTTTTGATCTTTGAAGGAAGTAGTTTGCTGGCTAAAGCATGAATTATATTTTTCGAAGGCTACGGTAAGCTCCTGCTCATGAAGCTTAATGTCATTAATTTGTCGCTTCATCTTCTCACAATCCGAAAATTTCCAACTCAGAATCCCTAAATATTTACGATCGGTTCTTAAAAATCTTTTGTTATCCTGCACAACCTCTCGTGAAGTTTGTTCCAGGTGGAAGATATTTTGCTGACTATCCTCCAGGTAAAATCGATCAAGAATTTTGAATAATGTTGCTCTGCCTTGAACCAGGATTTCTGCAAAGAATTGCTCCTTTGTCGCGAGATTCATTTTAACTGATCGTACAGAAAAATAACTATCTCCTTCAAGTCGATACCCCATGATATCGGCAGGGGTATATTTAACCTCCGGCTGCTGAAGGGTGGTTTTAAAATAACACCGCGTGAACTTCTGATTCCCCTCTGAGTAGAAAATGAAACCCTGAACGGTGTCCTTATTTAAATTAATTACATAACCAGGACGAAAATCTGCCTGAGAAAACGCACTTCGAGATATAAGTGTTAATGCAAAAAGAATGACCAGGTTCTTCATCACAGGCGTTCGATATCAGCACCTAACGCCCTCAATCGCGTATCAATGTTCTGATAGCCGCGATCAATTTGATCGATGCTTGAAATTTCACTCACGCCATTAGCCGACAACGCAGCAATCAATAAGGCCACGCCTGCGCGGATGTCGGGGGAAGCCATCTTGATGCCGCGTAATGCCTGTTTGCGGTCAAGACCAATCACGTTTGCCCGGTGAGGATCGCAAAGAATAATCTGTGCACCCATGTCGATGAGCTTGTCGACAAAGAACAACCGGCTCTCAAACATTTTTTGATGTATGAGCACTGAGCCTTTCGCCTGGGTTGCTACCACCAGCACAATGCTGATCAAATCCGGAGTGAATCCCGGCCACGGAGCATCAGCAATTGTTAAGATTGAACCATCAATGAACGATTCAATCTCATATTTTTCCTGTGCGGGAATGTGAATATCATCTCCACGGAATTCCATCTTAATTCCGAGTCGTCTGAAGATCTCCGGGATGATGCCCAGCATGTCGATCCGACAATTCTTGATCGTGATCTCGGATTGCGTCATGGCTGCCAGGCCGATGAAACTTCCGATTTCGATCATGTCGGGCAGTAGTGTATGTTCCGTTCCGCCAAGTTTTTCAACTCCCTCAATCGTCAGCAGGTTAGAACCTACGCCACTGATTTTTGCACCCATGCGGTTGAGCATGCTGCAGAGTTGCTGTAAGTATGGCTCACAGGCTGCGTTGTAGATCGTTGTTTTGCCTTTAGCCAGCACAGCGGCCATTACAATGTTCGCTGTTCCGGTAACCGATGCTTCATCAAGCAACATGTACGTGCCCTCGAGCCTGGAGGCATCAATCTCAAAATATTGGTTGTTTGAATCGAAGTTGAATTTTGCGCCAAGTTTTTGAAAGCCGATGAAGTGCGTGTCCAGTCGCCTTCTTCCAATCTTGTCACCGCCAGGTTTTGGCAGACTCGCTTTTCCGAAGCGGGCGAGAATGGGTCCGAGCAACATTACCGATCCACGGAGCGCGGCAGCTTTGGCACGGTACTCATCGCTCTCGAGGAATTTTGTATTGACTTTTGCCGCTGTAAACCGGTAAGAATCTTTTCCAAGCTTTTCAACTTTTGCTCCTAAATCACCAACAAGTTCGATCAGCTTGTTTACATCGCGGATGTCAGGGATGTTGTGAATGGTCATCGGCTGATCAGTCAGCAATACTGCGCTGATGATTTGTAACGCCTCGTTCTTCGCGCCCTGCGGAATGATTTCACCTTTTAACTTATTGCCGCCTTTGATTCTGAAAATGCTCATGCCGTAAGAAATCAAAAAATTTTCAAGTTGACAATCGGCAGTATGCAATGTGCAATCGCTTTAATTCGCGAGCGTTGCCTACTTAAAAATTGCCTATTGCTTATTCTGAGGGAATTATTGATCCCTTCTTTTGTTCTTGTTCTTGAACCGGTTGCGGTTCTTGTTACGATGACCATTGTTACGATGTTGTCCGCCACCCTGACCGGATTCCTGAACCGGCTTGCGTTTCTCGCCCTTGTACAATTGCTCAAACAAGTTGTCTTCGCGTACTTTTCCTAAATCCAGCGAAAGCTTGCCTTGCGACATGGTGCGGATGTCGTTTACAATCACGGAATCATCGAGGGTTTCTTTATTCCACGCACCGTAAAACGTCTTCATCAGTTTGCCGAGATAGATTACGGCATCGTTGCGCTCCTGCTCGTTTTCGAGCTTCATAGCTTCTTTAATAAGTCGTTCGATGTTCTTGCCGTAATGCTTGAAGCGAATATTGCTTTGCGGATAGCCGATGTGCTTAGGTCTTTTGAATAACGTTTCGCGATCAGGAACCGGGAAAGGATTATTCAAATCCAGGTTAAAATCAGCAATCACGTACAGATCATCCCACATGCGCTGCGGATTTTCAGGCGTTGCGTCTTTTACGCTGGGCGTTAGTTGCGTCATCAGTTCGATGAGCGTGTAGGCCATTTCAGTCCGTTTTTCTTTATCCGGAATGCTGCGGATGTATTCTACCAGCTTCTGAACATTGCGGCCGTATTCTTTCAAAATAATGTCAGGCCGCGAGGTGTTGTATTCTCCAATCATGTAATCGTAGTAAATCTTCGTGTTGATTATCAGCCTTGAGTATTAAGTCTTTCCGAGTCAGGCTACGCGCTGGAAATCAGCTATGGACTAAAGACTTTTAACTTAATACTTCTCTATTCGTGTATTTTCAGTTTGGCAAAGCTAAGTAATAAGGTCTTCTCGCCAAAATCGTCAAATATTATTTTGGCTTTCTTATCCGGACCGCTGAAATCCATTTTTTCGACCTTGCCGAAGCCGAATTTCGGATGCTCAACCTTCATGCCTTCGCGAAGCAACGCATTGTCGCTGGGCTTGAAGTCAACCGGTGGCTTGTATGCTGTGGCTTTGGGTTTTAATGGCTGTGACGAAACGGTTTTCTTAATTCCCTGAACCAGCGTGCGCGCATAACCACTGCTCACAGGTGACGACTCCATACTCGAGTATTTTGTGCTCATTTTGATGTAGCCCGGATCAATGTCGTCAATGAACCGGCTTTTTTCGCAGTTCTTTAACCGACCGAAACGATACCGCGTAATCGCGTAGGAGAGGTAGAGTTTTTTCTGTGCACGCGTGATCGCTACGTAGAACAATCTTCGTTCTTCTTCCAGGTCCGCACGACTGCTGAGCATCATTTGCGAAGGGAAAAGATCTTCTTCCAGTCCAACAATATAGACGTATTTGAACTCAAGACCTTTCGCCATGTGGATGGTCATGAGCGTTACCTTGTCCGGGTCACGATCTTTGTCTTCGTCCTGGCCGGTCACCAATGAAACTTCCTGCAGAAAAGCACCTAACGATTTATCTTCCTTTTCGGGATCTTCAACAAACTCTTTGATCGCGTTGAGAAGTTCCTGCAGGTTTTCGTAGCGGCTCAGGCCTTCAACGGTTTTATCTTCATACAACTCCCGCATCAGCCCGGAACCTTTGGCGATCTCAAATGCTGCATCGTAAGCATCCTTCCGTTCAACTTCCAGCACAAACCGTTTGATCATGGTAACGAATTCGTCAATGGCCCCTGCCGAGCGGCCACCAACAAACGGGGCGGGGTTCTGAATCACATCCCAGATCGATACGCCCTGATCGTTTGCCCCGAGAATGATTTTATCAACCGTGGTATCACCGATGCCTCGTTTTGGGAGATTGATGATTCGTCTGAAGGAAGCTTCATCGTTGTGATTCAGCACAAAACGCATATACGCCAGCACGTCCTTGATCTCCTTCCGTTGATAAAACGAAAGACCACCGATGATTTTGTACTTGATGTTCAGCCTGCGAAGTGATTCTTCCATCGCGCGCGACTGACTGTTTGTTCGGTACAGAATTACAAAGTCGCTGAACTTCAACTGGTGTTGCATCTTCTCTTCAAAGATGGAAGACGCAACCAGCCGACCCTCTTCATTATCAGAAAGCGCTTTGATCAATTCAATCTGGCTGCCTTGTTCGTTGGCAGTCCATACGTTCTTCGGAATCTGCGCCCGGTTCCTTTTGATAACAGAGTTTGCCGCGTTAACAATGTTCTGCGTGGAGCGATAATTTTGCTCAAGCTTGAACATTTTCAAATCCGGATAATCACGTTCGAAGTTGAGGATGTTGGTAATGTCCGCTCCGCGGAAACCGTAGATACTCTGTGCATCATCACCGACAACGCAAATGTTGCGGTAAGCGGAAGCAATTTTCCTTACAATGCTGTACTGACACAGGTTTGTATCCTGGAACTCGTCAATCAGCAAATACTTGAAGCGTTGCTGTAATTCATTTAAAACGTCAAGGTGGTCTTTGAGCAGCTTATCTGTATTGAACAGGATATCGTCAAAATCCATGGCATCTGCCTTGAAACAACGTTCCTGGTACGTCTTGTAAATCCTGCCCATCTCGGGGCGCAGATTTGAGGCATCATCAGCCATAAGTTCGCCATTGGCAAGATACGCTTGCCAGCTGATGAGCTGGTTTTTAGCAGCCGAGATGCGATTGTAAACTACGTTTGGCTTGTAAACGGTTTCGTCAAGGCCCATTTCCTTTACCACTTGCCTGATGATGGTTTTGGAATCGTCCACATCATAAATGGTAAAGTTTGACGTATAGCCGAGGCGTGTGCCCTTGTCGCGGCCGCGAAGCAACCGGGCAAATACCGAGTGAAAAGTACCCATCCAGATATTGCGTGCATCCGAGCCGACCACGTGCTCAACACGTTCGCGCATTTCTTTAGCAGCCTTGTTGGTAAAGGTGAGTGCCATAATGCTGAAGGGATCAACATCTTTTGCTTTAATCAGGTGGGCAATGCGAAAGGTTAATACGCGGGTCTTTCCTGATCCGGCCCCGGCAATCAGCATGGTGGGGCCCTCCGTGTTCACTACACCTTCGTATTGCGAAGGGTTCAGCTGCTCTAAATAATCCATACGACCCCGCAAGGTAATTGATCCTTTCTATCCTTCATAAATTATTTCGGAGTGCACTTTATTCACCGGAATGTTGCACCGTTGGGCTGTGAAAATTACTTTTGTTAAACCAGTTTATCCTTGAGCCTGTCAACTTCGCCTGCATTTTTTAATTCTTTTCAGGATGATGGTTTTGTGACAACGGCTGCCGAGCCTTGGTTTAAAGTAAAGGTTCAACTCATTCAGCAGTATTTCGAATCTTTTATCACCAATGTTTCCGGAAAGGTTAACGACATTGTGTTTGTCGATCTCTATTCCGGCTCCGGTCTCTATTCCATCGGTCATCAAAAACAACTCTTCCCGTCTGTCGCACTAACCTCGCTTCAGGATAATTTGCCTGTTTCGAAGTGGATTTTTTGCGAGCAATCTTCCGAGAATGCCAAAGCCTTGAAAATCAGGGTGAATAAATATTTCCGCGGAAAGAACGTGGTCATCTTTGAATCGAAGCCTGAACAACTGCTTGAGAAGTTTCGTTCGTACGTTCCTCAATCCAAAGGCAGTTATAAAGTGGCGGTATTTTGTGTGGTTGATCCATTTTCGTTTGATATTCCGTTTACCACACTCGACAAGCTCAACGATTTGGGCTTTACATTTTTGATTCCCTATACTTTCAGTCTTACCGGGAGGCTTAATTATCGGTTTTACCTCCGCGATCAGCGCGAACGCCTCACGCGATACCTGGGTGGTTTCAAAGACATTGAAAAGCTCGATGAAGTTAATAGCAACGTTGAATTTTACCGAAAGCTGGTGAAAATACAGCAGAACAATATGCTCATGCTGGGGTTGAACACAACTGTTTCAGTGCACAAACTCAGTTCGGGATTGATGGAGCTTCCGTTCTATTATATGGGCTTTTATTCGAAGCAGCTTTCTGCCAAAACGGTCTCGACCGACATCCAGCGGCAGGCCACAACACAATTTCAGTTATTTTAGCGCTTGGGAACGATCGCCACCGGAGGCACGTTAGGCTTTACACATTGATATATGCTGCAAGTAGGAGAGATACTAATCTCGGATGATGTAATCGAAAAAGAGTTTGTCTGCAACCTTGACAAGTGCAAAGGCGCATGTTGTGTGGAAGGAGATTACGGTGCGCCGCTTGATGAAGACGAACTGGAAATCCTGAAAGAAATTTATCCGGAAGTAAAGCCTTACTTGTCGGAAGCCGGTATTAAAGCCATTGAGAAGCAGGGAACACATGTACTCGATGAGGATGGCGATTTGTCTACTCCAACCATTAAAGGCCGCGAATGTGCATACGCGATTTATGACGATAAAAATGTATTGAAGTGCGGTATTGAGCAGGCTTATCTTGATGGCAAGATCAAATGGAAAAAGCCGATATCATGTCATCTTTATCCGATTCGGATAACGAAGAAGAAACACTTCGAGGCGTTGAATTATCACAAGTGGAGCATTTGCTCACCGGCATGTGCATTGGGCAAGGAGCTGCAGGTGCCTGTGTATAAGTTTCTGAAGGAACCGCTTATCCGCAAATATGGTAAAGCGTGGTATGATGAGCTGACTGCGATCATTGAAGAATATCAAAAGAAAAAACCCTGACGAAGGGTTTTTTTATTGGCAAAATATTTAGTTTCAAGGCTTTACTTGAACCCAAATGAATCTTATTCAACCATGATGATCAAGCCTGGCCGTTCGTTCATACTTTCTGTAATCATTTTTTCTGTATCGATCGTGTTAACATCTTGCACCGATGATACACCCCGGATTTTGGTCTTCACAAAGACGGCTGGTTTTTATCATGAATCAATACCCACGGGAATCGAAGCGCTTCAAAAACTGGGTGCCGAAAATGGTTTCAAGGTGGACACTACCAAGGATGCATCATTCTTCACCGAGAGCAAACTAAAAAAATATAAGGCCGTTGTTTTTCTGAGCACAACCAAAAATGTACTCAATGCCGACCAACAGGTTGCGTTCGAGCGCTACATCCAGGCAGGCGGTGGGTTTGTGGGTATTCATGCCGCTGCCGATACCGAATACGAATGGCCGTGGTATAACCGACTGGTGGGCGCTTATTTTTTAAGTCATCCCGCCATCCAGCCAGCTGTTGTAACGGTTAAAGATTCAACCCAGATTTCAACGAAAGGATTGCCTGTCCGATGGGAGCGTACCGATGAGTGGTACAACTACAGGAACGTCTATACCGGCATTCATGTACTGGCAGAACTGGATGAAAAAACGTATGAAGGAGGTGAGAATGGAGCCAATCACCCAATAGCATGGTATCACGAATTTGATGGCGGCCGCTCGTTTTATACGGGTGGAGGTCATACTAAAGAAGCATACTCCGAGCCTTTGTTCCTGAAGCACGTGCTGGGAGGTATCCGTTATGCGATGGGTGAGAACACTTCGCTTGATTACGGCAAGTCGTACGCTGTTAAAACGCCTGAAGAAAACCGGTTTACCAAAACAATTCTTGTGAACGATCTCAATGAACCGATGGAGCTGGGTGTTGCGCCTGATGGCCGGGTATTTTTCGCGGAACGCTCTGGTAGTCTGTTCGTTTACGTGCCTTCTGAGAAGACACATAAGTTGCTCCACAAGTTTGATGTGATGCCGGATTCGAAAGAAAACTTCGGAAGCGGTATTCTGGGGTTAACGCTCGACCCTGATTTTGACAAGAACAATTATCTCTACCTTTTTTATACTCCCAATGAATCACCCATCCATCAGAATATTTCACGATTCAAAGTGAGCAATGATAATGTGATCGATCTTAAGTCAGAGCAAATCCTTATTAAGATTCCGTTGGAAGCCGAAATCGGAGCGCATGCGGGCGGTTCACTTGCGTGGGATAAGGATAAAAATCTCTACATGTCAACGGGCGATAACACGGTTCCGTTTGCTTCGGATGGGTATGCACCGCTCGATGAAATTCCGGGCAGGATAATTTATGATGCGCAACGATCTGCTGGCAACACCAATGACCTCCGGGGCAAGATTTTAAGAATTCATCCTGAACCCGATGGCAGCTACACCATTCCCGAAGGAAATTTATTCCCGAAAGGAACAGCGTCAACGCGTCCCGAAATTTATGCCATGGGTTGTCGCAATCCATACCGGATGTCGGTCGACCAGGAGACATCAATCGTGTATTGGGGTGAAATCGGGCCCGATGCCGGCAATGACGGAACGCACGGCCCGCGCGGTTATGATGAAATAAACCAGGCGAAGAAATCGGGCAACTTCGGATGGCCTTACTTTGTTGGCGACAACAAAGCCTATCCTGAATATGACTTTGTTGCAAAAACGCTGGGGGGAGTATACGACCCGAAAGCACCTGTTAACAACTCGGTAAACAACACGGGGCTGAAAGAACTTCCGCCCGCTCAAAAAGCTATGATTTGGTATCCATATGCCAAGTCAGATGAGTTTCCGGATGTCGGAACGGGTGGCCGTAGTGCGCTGGCCGGGCCGGTGTATCATTTCAATAAAAATCTTAAGTCAAACACCAAGTTTCCCGAGTACTTCGATAAGAGCTTGTTTATTTATGACTGGATGCGAAACTGGGTGTTTGCCGTGCGGCTTGATAAAAACCATGATTATGTCCGGATGGAGCCTTTTATGTCAGTGACCGGTGATTTCAGACGACCTATCGACTTGGAAGTCGGCCCGGAAGGCTCTTTCTATATGCTGGAATATGGCTCTGTTTATGGGATTGACAACATTGACGCGCGCCTTGTGCGAATTGATTACAACGATGGAAACCGAACTCCTGTTGCGAAAATTTCTATCTCCGATACAATCGGTATCGCGCCAATGAAAGTCAGGCTAAGTGGTAAACAAAGTTCTGATTTTGATGATGATAAGCTGACCTTTGAGTGGTCAGTAAACGGCGAGAAATTTAATACCCCCGAACTTGACTACACATTCACAAACAACGGTGTGTACAAGATAGCGCTATATGTTTCCGATCCTGCCAAAGCCCGGGGATCAGAGACAATCGAAGTAAAAGTGGGCAACACAATACCGTCTATTGCAATCACTACCAATGATAACAGCACGTTTTTCTTTGACAATAAACCGTTTTCATATCAGGTAACTATCACCGATAAAGAGGACAAGCAGATTGATGTTAATAATGTAATGATCGAATTGAAGTATGCAGAAAAACTGAGTAAGGCAATTGGGCATCAGGCTGCGACATTTGATGCCGGTCAGGAAATGATTGAGAAAAGTGATTGCAAAACCTGTCATCAGTTGACTGGCAAATCCATCGGGCCGGCTTTCATGGAGATTTCTAAACGCTATAAGAATGATCAGGCAGCACCGGAACGCCTCATCACCAAGATTATACAAGGCGGAGGCGGGGTTTGGGGCGAACCTGCCATGAGCGCGCATCCCCAACTGGCACGTGAAGACGTTCGCAAAATCGTTACGTACATTCTTTCGCTTTCTGCGGATAAACCGAAAAGTTTACCGCAAAGCGGATCAGTTACATTTAAGCAACACCAGAAGGCGGGAGGTAACGGCCGGTATGTGCTGCAGGCCAGTTATACCGACAAAGGCGGTGAGGCCGTTCCGCTCACTGGTCAGGCATCGGCTGTGCTTCGCCCTGCACGCGTTCAGGCTGAGGAGGCAGATGTGCTTCATAACATTAAACTGGGCGAGGCAACCATCGGAAGTGTGTACCATAAATCGTATTTTGTTCTGAAGAATATCGACCTGAAGGGTATCCGGCAACTGACTTATAATTATGCGTCTCTGAATCGCGATGCAGCAATTGAAGTGCACGTGGGATCACCCGAGGGCGAGTTGATCAGCACCGCTTCTTACAAGGCTACAGGTGATTGGGAAAAATTCAGACAGTTGAATGCTACAATTAAAGATCCCGGTGGAAAAAATGATCTGTACTTCGTGATCGTCAGAAGCGAAGAGCCGAATGATCACATGCTCGATCTGGATTGGATAGAATTTAAGCAATAATGAGTTTAACCTAACGGATATGGGCAACACATTTAATGATTCCCGCAGAAGTGCACTGAAGAAAATGGCCGGCTCAGCTGCGGTTGCGTTAGCCGGCATGTCACTTTCACATCGCGTATCGGCAGCAGAACATGCGCTAGACGAAAAGCTGAAAGGTAAAATCAATCATTCGGTGTGCCGATGGTGCTACAACGACATACCGTTCGAAGATTTATGCAAGGCTGCGAATACGATTGGTCTCGCCTCCATTGAATTAACGGGGCCTGACGAATGGCCAATCCTGAAGCGTTACGGCCTAACCGCTGCGATGGGATGGAGCGCTGAAAAAGGCATCACGGAAGGATTTAACAACCCTGCCCTGCATGACGAATTGGTAACGCGGTATACCGAGCTGATTCCCAAAGCAGCAGCAGCAGGCATTCAGCAGCTTATTTGTTTTTCAGGAAACAGGCGAGGTCTGGACGATGAAAAAGGACTTGAGAACTGCGCGGTTGGGTTAAAACGTTTGATGTCCGTAGCAGAAAAGTACAAGATCACTTTGTCAATGGAGTTGTTGAACAGCAAAGTCGACCACCACGATTACCAATGCGATCACACGACATGGGGTGTAGCGCTTTGTGAAAAGATTGGCTCCGACAGATTTAAATTGTTGTACGACATCTATCACATGCAAATCATGGAAGGCGATGTGATAGCCACCATTCAGAAAAACTCGAAATACATTTCGCATTACCACACAGGAGGTGTGCCCGGCCGCGCTGAAATAGATGATACTCAGGAACTTAACTATCCTGCGATTATGCGTGCCATTGTGGAAACCGGATTCAAAGGTTACGTAGGGCAGGAGTTCATTCCAAGGCGCCCGGATAAAATCGCTTCGTTAAAGCAGGGCGTCACGATTTGTGATGTGTAATTGACTTTAAACTATCAGGTAATAAAAAAGCGAGGTGTTTGACCTCGCTTTCTACTTATTGTTAGATGAATCCTATTTCAAATCAGAGAAGTCAAAGCTTGTCTCCAAAAACTTCGTTGTGAACTTTCCTGAACGGAATGTTGGGTTGTCCATCAACTTAATGTGGAACGGGATCGTAGTCTTGATACCTTCAATCACAAACTCCTGAAGAGCACGCTTCATACGGGTAATCACTTCTTCGCGTGACTGTCCGCTAACAATCAGCTTAGCGATCATCGAATCGTAGTTCGGAGGAATGGTGTAGCCCGCATAGACGTGGCTATCGATACGAACTCCATGTCCGCCTGGCATATGAAGATGCGTAATCTTTCCGGGTGATGGTCTGAATCCGTTCGCCGGATCTTCTGCGTTGATGCGGCATTCCATTGAATACAAATTCGGGAAATAGTTTTTTCCGGAAATCGGAACGCCTGCTGCAACCTTGATTTGTTCTTTGATCAAATCGTAGTCAGTTACTTCTTCCGTAATCGGGTGTTCTACCTGGATACGGGTGTTCATCTCCATGAAATAGAAGTCGCCATGCTTGTCTACCAGGAATTCGATTGTACCAACACCTTCGTAGTTGATAGCCATCGCACCTTTAATTGCAGCGGCACCCATCTTTTCGCGGAGCTCCTGCGTAACAATCGGAGAAGGTGTTTCTTCCACCAGTTTCTGATGTCTGCGCTGGATTGAGCAATCACGCTCCGACAGGTGACAGGCTTTTCCGTATTGGTCACCCACCAGCTGAATTTCAATGTGGCGCGGCTCTTCAACAAACTTTTCAAGATACAGGCCATCGTTACCGAACGCTGCACCTGCTTCACGCTTGGCATCGTCCCACGCTTTTTTGAATTCGCTTTCGTTGTTGATGATACGCATCCCCTTTCCACCGCCTCCGGCCGTTGCCTTCACGATAACCGGGTACTTAATTTCTTTTGCAAGCTTTATCCCTTGCTCCATAGAATCGAGCAAACCGTCTGATCCCGGGATAACCGGAACACCAGCCTTTTTCATGGTGTCTTTTGCCGTAGCTTTATCACCCATCGCATTGATCATGGCAGGAGAGGGCCCGATAAACTTGATACCGTACTCGTGGCAGATGGCAGAGAATTCCGCGCGCTCAGACAGAAATCCATAGCCCGGGTGAATGGCATCCGCTCCCGTGATTTCGGCAGCTGAGATAATTCTTGGAATGTTGAGATAAGAATCTTTGCTGGGGGCGTCACCGATACAAACAGCTTCATCGGCAAAGCGCACATGCAAACTTTCGCGATCGGCCGTTGAATAAACTGCAACGGTTTTAATTCCCATTTCGCGGCAGGTTCGGATAATCCGTAGCGCAATCTCTCCGCGGTTCGCGATTAATATTTTCTTAAACATAGGTCGTTATCAGTTAAAAAGTTAAAAGTTAATAGTGGATTGAAGTCGTTAATCGTAACAAGTACGGATAACGATTAACTATTAACGCCTAACTAATCCGGTTCAACAACAAACAACACCTGATCGTATTCAACAGGTGAGGCGTTTTCCACCATTACTTTTACGATTGTACCTGAAACCTCTGATTCGATTTCATTGAAAAGCTTCATTGCCTCAATGATACAAACGGTCTGGCCTTTTGAAACTTTATCGCCTACAGAAACAAACGGTGCTGACTCAGGGTTAGCCGTGCGGTAGAAGGTTCCGATCATCGGTGACTTGATATCGACTGTCTTCTTGCCGGATGCCACGGGTGTTTCGGCTGCCTGCTTCGTTGCCTGGGGCTGAGCGGCCACCTGTGGTGTAGTTTGCTGAACCGGTGCTGATACCGTTTGAACCGGTGCTGCAGAAACGGACTTGAATACTTTTTGATCAGGTTCACGCTTTACGTGAAGCTTAAGCTCCTTGGTCTCAACGTTTACCTCATTCAATCCGGTTTTGGAAATGAAATCGATAAGGTCTCGGATTTCGGTGGTCTTCATATCAGCTGAATTGGTTTTAGGTTCGGATTTGGTGCTGCGTGTTTTAGCCATGGTAGTTTATTTTACGCGTTCAACATACGCACCATTGCTGGTGTCGACTTTTATCTTGTCACCGGTGTTAACAAACAACGGAACTTTAATTTCTACGCCATTTTCCATTTTAGCAGGCTTTAATGTACGGGTTGCGGTATCTCCGGCAAGGCCCGGTTCGGTATATTGAACTTCCAGCACAACGTGTGGAGGCGCCTGAGCGGTAATCGGATCTTTACCGTCTTCGAATGCGATCAACAACGTTACACCTTCTTTGATGTAAGCCAGTGAATCACCCAACAGGTTTTTATCGAGGTAGATTTGTTCGAAGGTTTCATTATCCATGCACACCAGGCTGTCTCCATCCTGATACAGGTAGTTATATTCTTTTGTTTCTACACGAAGAATTTCAGCGGCATCTCCGGGACGGAAACGGTTCTCAACCAACCGGCCATTTCGTACGTTGCGCATTTTAATCTGGTAGAATGCGCGCAAGTTACCGGGTGTGCGGTGCTGTAGTTCTTCAACCTGCATTACTTCACCGTTGTAACGCATGTAGTTTCCTTTGCTGAGATCAGAGATAGATGCCATAAAATTTTAAACGTCTTAATTTACAAATCAAATTCAAAAAGTGCTTTTGGGAGGCTTATTTGCCGTCATACGCCCATTTCAGGTAGATCGCGCCCCATGTAAAGCCTCCGCCAAAGGCTGCTAATATAAGATTATCTCCCTTTTTAAGCTGTTTTTCATAATCCCACAACAGGAGCGGCAGAGTGCCTGCAGTTGTGTTGCCGTATTTGGCGATGTTCATCATCACCTTATCATCGGTTATGCCCATGCGGCTCGCGGTAGCATCAATGATGCGTTTGTTTGCCTGATGGGGAACCAGCCAGGTAACATCGTTGCTGGTAAGGTTGTTGCGTTGCATTACTTCGGCAGAAATTTCGGCCATGTTGGTCACCGCGAATTTAAAAACTGTTGCACCTTCCTGCTGCGCGTAGTGGAGGTTAGCTTCCACTGATGCGTGCGTAGCCGGAATGCGGCTTCCACCGGCAGGCATGCTGAGGTATTGTGCACCTGAGCCATCGCTCTTCAACACCGAATCCATGACACCAACAGGTTCAGTAGTTGGCTCGAGCATTACTGCTCCGCAGCCATCGCCAAAAATGATGCAGGTCGCGCGGTCTTTATAGTTAATGATAGACGACATCTTGTCGCCACCCACGATAATAACTTTTTTATGCGTTCCTGATTCAATGAATTTTGCCCCTGTAGTTAAGGCATACAGGAAACCTGAACAGGCAGCAGAAATATCGTAGCTGAACGAATTTGTTGCACCTACCATGTCTGCCACCAGGTTGGCGGTAGAAGGGAAGGGCATGTCGGGCGTTACAGTAGCTACGATCAGAAGATCAACTTCTTTCGGATCGGTCTTGGTTTTTTTAAGAAGTTCTTTTACAGCCTCTGCGGCCATGTGAGAAGTTCCTTTTCCCTCGCCCTTAAGGATTCGTCTTTCTTTGATACCGGTTCGGCTGGTGATCCACTCATCGTTGGTGTCCACCATAGTTTCGAGTTCCTGGTTGGTAAGAATGTAGTCGGGAACATATCCGCCCACACCTGTAATTGCTGCCCGGATTTTGGTCATAATTTGTTTTTACGCTGATCCGATTTACCGTTTTCGGTAAACCTATAAAAAGCAAAAAGCCCGATTTTTCAATCGAGCGTTTTAATTAATTGATTATTAGCTATTTAGTATTTCCGATTTGGCTAAAATCCGCTTTTGCTGAAGCAGATGGCCGATAACCGAAAATCTAACCTTCATATCTTATGCTAACACTTCTTTTTCCATCACCACGCGGCCGTTGTAATACAACTTGCCTTCTACCCAGAAAGCGCGGTGCGGCAGGTGGTGCTCGCCAGTTGTCGGGCAAACCGCCATTTGCTTAGCTGTAGCTTTGTAGTGTGTTCTTCTTTTATCTCTGCGGGTCTTCGAGGTTTTTCTCTTTGGATTCGGCATAACTCAACTATTAATTTTTATTCAACTTCTTTAACATTTCCCAACGAGGGTCAATCTCGTCAGCTTTCTTTTCTTCGGTTGAACCGGAAGTGTAGATCATTGTATCTTCTTCTGATTCATCCTTGAACCTCGGGTGCAGCTTCTTCATCGGTATCGCCAGGGCGATAAACTCGTAAATGTACTGCCCGATTTCCAGACTTTCGGTTCCGTGATGAATCATCATCACATCTTCGCTGACTTCCATATCCTGGTCGCCATACTTGAAGATGATCTTGCGACTCAGGTTAACCGGATAATCAAAATCATCCAGACTGCGGTCACAAATCAGCTTCACCGAACCCTTTATTTTAAACTCGGCTTCCAGGAAAGTTTCCCGCTTATCCAGCGCTACGTCAACCGTAAACTTGCCCTCCGAAACCAGTCCTTTATCGTATTTCCGGAAGAACTCATCCCCAAATTCATAGTGAAAGTGGTGGATATTGAGGCTCAGGCCCAGAATATTAATGCGATACGACTCCATACAACCCCCCTCCTGGGTACTGAAAATGGTCGGCAAATGTAGGAAAAAATATGAGGAATCGAAAAGAAAGGAAGGTTTTAGAGGTATTCCTCCATCGCGGTTAGCCGGAGCTCTTCCCGGCTTTTTTTCTCGTAATTCTCAACGAAATAGTCGATTATCCCTTTTTTGAACCCCAATTTGATCGCCACGTTACGGCAAAACGTGAGCTCGCTGTCGAAAATCTTCTGGTCGGCAAACATCAACTGGATACTGGTTAGCAGGTAATCAAGCTTCTGATCGATTGAAAGGGCGCCCAGCGACCCGATTGGCTCCGGGTTCTTAATAAGCTCATTCACATCGTCTTCTGAGAAATTGCGGTCTTTCGCGATCCGGTAGATCATTTCGCGTTCACTCCGGGCAAAATGCTTGTCAGCTTCCGCCAGTTGAATAAGAAGGTTTAGCTTTTTCCGGGTTACAATGTCCATGTGTACAATCGTAAATGCTAAATATACGCTTCTGGTAACAGGCTGTACACGTTTTAAAGCCTAATGTAAGAAATCAGACAATTAAGCTAATTTATTCTCTGCCGATGGTTCGTGTCGCAACTTGAAGATGTCAACGGCTGTATAGATCGCCTGCCGCATCGATTTCTCATCGGCCTGGTTTTTACCAGAGATGGCATACGCGGTGCCGTGGTCGGGCGAGGTTCGGATAACCGGAAGTCCGGCTGTATAGTTGACACCGGAGTTAAACGCGATTGTTTTGAAAGGAGCGAGGCCCTGATCGTGATACATGGCGAGGATGCCATCGTATTTTGAATATCCACCCGTGGCGAAGAAGCCATCAGCCGGCAACGGGCCGGATACTATCTTTCCCTGATTCTTAAGATCGTTGATTAATGGCTTCAGGATTTTTTCGTCTTCTTCACCGATCAGTCCGTTATCGCCAGCATGCGGGTTTAGTCCGAGAATGGCAATCTTCGGTTTTTGAATTCCAAAGTCTTTTCGGAGTGATGACTCCAGCGCTTTGTACTTGGATTCAACACGCTCACGTGTAATCAGTGATGCAACCTGACTGATCGGAACATGTTCGGTTACCAACCCCACGCGTAACCCTTCGCTCGCCAATAACATTAGATGATCTTTCGTACTGAAGAACTCGGCAAGAAACTCGGTGTGACCTTTAAAAGGGAACTCGGTGCTGTGGATCGTGCTCTTGTCAATCGGAGCGGTGACCAGCGCATCCAACAATCCGTCTTTCAAATCGGTTGCCGCCTGTTGCAGTGCCTGCAATGCAGCACGGCCCGCTTCTTTAGAAGGCTTGCCGGGGTGGGCTTCCAGACTTTCATCCCACGTGTTCACCACGTTCACTTGTTTGGGCGCGTACTGGCCGCGGTTTCTTACCTGACTGTAATTGAAGTCTTCAATATTTAACTGCTTCTTGTAAAACGACAGAACTTTCGATGATCCGTAAACAACCGGGGTGATCATGTTCAGCATGCGGCTGTCGCAGAGTGATTTGATCACAACTTCGGGCCCAACACCGTTAATGTCGCCAAGCGTGATGCCGATCCGAGGTCTTTCTGCTTTATGATGATGTGTCATGAATATCGGTTTGAGGAGTACAATTTTACGGAATTTGTCGGCTTTAAAAATTTTGTAACCTACTTTCGTGATCAATGACACAGCGCGGGGTTCGGCCCAAGAAATTTTTAGGACAGCATTTTCTCAACGATCAGGGCATCGCCAAGCGGATTGTCGATGGTCTGGTGAAAAACGGAACACGTAATGTGCTGGAGATAGGACCCGGCATGGGCGTGCTCACGAAGTTTCTGGTGCAGGATGAAAACATTAATCTGAAAGTGATCGAAATCGACTGGGATTCAGTCGCTCACCTTAAAAAACACTACCCAACGCTGTCAATAATGGAAGGTGATTTTCTGGAGCTTGATCTTCAGCAGGTTTTTGGCAAACCGTTTTCGGTGATTGGCAACTTTCCGTACAACATTTCATCGCAGATATTTTTCCGGGTGCTTGCGCAACGGAATCTGGTCGACCAGGTGGTGTGTATGTTGCAGAAAGAAGTGGCCGATCGCATTGCCGAGCCGCCCGGCAGTAAAACGTATGGCATTCTCAGTGTTTTACTTCAGGCATTTTACGATATCGAGTATCTCTTCAAAGTTCCACCGGGAGTTTTTACTCCTCCACCGAAAGTGATGTCGGCAGTGATCAGACTTACCCGTAACAAACGCGATAAGCTTGCGTGTGATGAAGCGTTATTTTTTCAGGTAGTGAAGCAAGCATTCAATAATCGGAGGAAAACTTTGCGTAACGCATTAAAAAACCTGAATTTAGCGGCCGAATTTTTATCCGATCCGATATTCGACCTGCGTGCAGAAAGATTGTCGGTTGATGAATTTGTTTACATCACGCAATTAACGGAGAAGAGTCGTGGAGGAATTGATCCAGTTTGAGCTTTCCAAAGAGTTCGTTGAACGTTTTCAGCGTGCGCTGGATGAACGCGACCAGACTTTTATTCTTCAGGTTCTGGAAGATGTAAATCCCGCGGATATCTCGGCACTGCTCTACGAATTCAATTCCGAGGAATCGAAGTACGTGATGGACATGCTTCCGCTTGAGATTCAGGCGGAAATCGTGCGCGACCTTGATCCGGTAACGCGGGTGAATTTTTTGAAGGTTTATGAGTCCGCCCAGATCATCACGCTGGTGAACTTACTCAACTCGGATGATGCTGCCGATATTTTAAATGAACTCCCGATCAAGATCCGCGAGGAAGTGCTTCATGGGTTGGATCCTGATTTACGCATACAGGTTATTGATCTGCTTCGCTACGAAGAAAATGTAGCCGGTGGTTTGATGGCGAAAGAACTTATCAAGGTCCGGGATCACTGGACGGTGGTTCAATGCATTGATGAAATCCGAAAACAAGCCGAGAACGTTGATAAGTTCTATGCGGTGTATGTAGTGGATGATCACGATAAGCTTCTGGGAAGAGTTTCACTTAAGGACCTTGTTATCTCCGATGCACGCAAAATTGTTTCGGAGATTATAGAAGAGGAGGAAATTGTTTCGGTGGAAACGTACCTCGATGATACTGAGGTGGCCGACATCATGCGGAAGTATGACTTGGAATCCGTTCCGGTTGTAAACGTGCAGGGACAGCTGGTAGGCCGTATCACGATCGATGACGTGGTGGATGTGATCACCGAGCAGGCCGAAGAAGACCGTCAGTTGATGTCGGGTATCTCGGAAGACCTGGAAGAAGACGACAGTGTTTGGAAGAACACCCGCGCACGCTTACCGTGGCTTCTGATTGGCATTGTTGGCGGTCTGCTGAACGCCAAGTTCATGGGCTTGTTTAAAGACGAAATTGTGCAGATTGCTGCAATAGCGTTTTTCACTCCGCTTATTCAGGCTACCGGTGGAAACGTAGGTATTCAATCTTCTTCACTGATTGTGCAAAGTCTTGCGAACCCGGGCTTTGTAGAAGAGGGGTTGTGGCAACGCCTTACAAAAGTTTTTGTGGTAGCTCTGGCCAACGGGCTTTTCCTTTCGGTCATTGTTCTGGGTGCGAATCTGTTTTTGTTCGATCACCAGGCGTTATCATTTATCGTTTCAATTGCCCTATTTAGCGTGGTTGTATTTGCATCGTTTATCGGCACGGTAACACCCTTGATTTTGAATCGGTTTGGCTTTAATCCTGCGCTCGCCTCCGGGCCGTTTATTACCACCACCAACGACCTGTTGGGCCTTACCATCTATTTCCTTACGGTACATCTCCTGCTGTAAGCGTACTCTTGCTCAATTCTAAGTGCCTGATTCGATCTTTCAGATTTGCTTCAGTTTATCGGTATTAACATATATGCCTTTTTTATTACATCATCCTGTCGGATAGTTGATCTTCATATCAAAAAACCTTTAGATTTGGGATAGGCAGACCGATCTCATGGCCTTAAAGAATAGAATCGATAAACTAAAAGAGGTTTTCAATAACATTATTGAAAAGCCGCTGCTCACGTCAACACTTGTGCTTATCCTGGTGGCGGTAATCGTCATTGGATTGAGCCTCCGGTACTACATTTCTGACTTCGATAATTTTATTCCCCAGATTCTGGCCGAAGCTCACGGTATGATCTTCGACATTGCCGTGATCGGTATTCTGATTTTTTGGCTTAATCAAAACGGTGAAATCAGACAACGTATTCGAACCTATCGGGATGAAATAGATGACTTCCGTTTATGGGAGTCGGAAGAAGCGGCCTTCCGTACAGTCGGTAACATCAAAAGGCTCAACCGTCACCGCATTTATGAAATCAACCTCGTTAATTGTTTCCTTACGCGCACCAATTTAAACTACGTGAACCTCAAAGGATCGAATTTAAATTCAGCCAACCTTTCGCAGGCATCGCTGATAGAAGCAAACCTGGAGAATACCCGGCTCAACCAAACCAATCTCGAAAACTCGAACCTGAATCAAATCAACCTGAAGGGCGCATATGCAAGTGGTGCAAATTTTAAGGACGCATTTTTAATCAAAGCGCAATTCGATGGAGCTTTCCTGATTAAAGCGAATTTCAACAATGCCTACCTGATGGAAGCTAACCTGCAAAACTGTTACCTGATGGGTGCTGATTTTGAGAACGCCAGCCTTTACAAAGCCGACTTGCGCGGAGCCAAAGGTCTTACCGTAGAACAGCTTTCGCGTGCGAAAACACTTTACCTGGCTAAATTTGACGATGACATTCTGGAGCAGGTGAAAACCAGCATTCCGGAGCTTGTGGGTGCATAATGCGTGCTGCATCAAGTGCCGATTTGTGCGGATAGTTTAAACCATTAACTTTGTGCTACTGAAACAACGGTCTCACCTCCGAGGCCGTTGTTTTATTTTTAAGGTTGATACAAAACATTGCGCATATATGGGTAAGAAAGTTTCGTACTATACAAAAGACGGACTCGAGAAGTTAAAGAGTGAACTCGCCACGTTGAAGTCGAAGGGGCGTGCCGACATCGCGAAGCAGATCGCGGAAGCGCGTGATAAAGGCGACTTGAGCGAGAATGCGGAATATGATGCTGCGAAAGATGCACAAGGGCATCTTGAAGCTAAAATCGCTCAGCTTGAAGATCTTGTAGCAAATGCACGTTTGCTGGATGAATCGAATGTAGACACATCGAAGGTTTCGATTCTTTCAAAAGTTACAATCAAGAATAAAAAGAACGGTGCTTCAGTAACGTATATGCTGGTGTCGGAAGAAGAGGCTGATCTGAAAGCAGGCAAAATTTCTACCATGTCACCAATCGGTAAAGGCCTCTTGGGTAAATCGAAAGGAGAGGTTGCGAAAATCAAGACACCAGCCGGAGAGATGGAGTTTGAAATTGTAAGCATTGGCGTTTAACGATGGCTTCTATATTCACACGAATTATTAACCGCGACATTCCGGGACACATCGTGGCTGAGAATGATAAGTTCATTGCTTTCCTGGACGTAATGCCGCTGGTTCACGGTCATGTGCTGGTAGTTCCGAAGCAGGAAACGGATTACATCTTCGACCTGGATGATGAAACACTTTCCGGATTGTATGTCTTTGCCAAAAGAGTGGCCGCAGCACAAAAGAAAGCCATTCCGTGTAAACGTATTGGTATTGCCGTAATCGGACTTGAAGTTCCGCATGCGCATGTTCACCTCGTGCCGATGAACTCGGTGGGCGATATCAACTTTACTCAACCCAAATTGAAGCCGAGCCTGGAGGAATTGACCACCGTGGCCGACAAGATCAGAAAGGCTTTCTGATCAATCTATAAAATCAATGTCGATGTTAAGCGGATACCGCATCAGGTAATCAAGCGCTTCTTTTACGGTAACATCCTCGAACAGCACTTTGTATAATGTGCTGGTGATGGGTGCACGAACTTTGTAGAAGTCGGCACACTTTTTCATAATCCTTACGGTATTTACACCTTCAGCAACTTCATCCATGCTCTCAAAAACTTCCTGCGGCTTCATGCCCTGCGCGAGTTTGTAGCCTACCTGAAAGTTCCGGCTCAACGGGCTGTTGCACGTTGCCACAAGATCGCCAATGCCGGCAACCCCTAAGAATGCTTTTGTTTTTCCACCCAGCGCCCGACCAAGGTGAATGATCTCAACCACGCCACGGCTGATTAGCAATCCGCGTGCATTTTCGCCATAACCCATGCCATTCAGTGCACCAGCCGCGATCGCGATAATGTTTTTCAGAACCCCGGCCAGTTCAACGCCAATCAATTCGTTATTTCCATAGACCTGGAAACGGTCGCTTCGCAACAATCTCTTGCCAATGCTGATCACTTCGTTAAACGGACTTGCAATTACTGTTGCTGCGGGCTGTCGTGCTGAAAGCTCTTTCGAAAGATTAGGTCCGGCCAAACAGCCGACACGTACCACCACGCTTTCTTCGCGAATTACCTCACTCATCGTTTTAACCTGTGTGCGGCTAAGCTTGGTCACGGTCTCGAGTGTCTGACCTTTTGGCAAGGTGATGTCGAGGCCCTTTGAACCATGAATGAGAACATGGTAAGGGTGGAGGTAAGGCGAGAGCTTTTTCATCATCGCACGAAAGTGCGCAGAAGGAACAATCGGGAAAATAATGTCGCACTGGCGCGCAAGTTCCGCCAGATCGTTAATCGGAGTGATATGCTTGTTCAGCTTATGCCCTCTGATTTCTCGCTTTTGTAAGATATGATCGATGGTTTTTTCATCGCGCACGTAAAGAAATACGTTGCGATGTCTGGCCAGCAGATTCGCGACTGTGGTGCCAAAATTACCTGACCCAATAACACCAACGGGAGGAAGATCAGATAAACTTCTCGAGGTCATAACCTACCAACCGGTTGTGATAAAAATATAATGTGTTCAGATCTTTTGTAATGATATTACCCTTCTTATCCATCAACAACGGGCGCTTCAGGTGGAAATTACCCACGTTCTCGAGACCGTGTTTGATCACCAAATCAATCTTACCTTTTAAGTGGGTGGCGTGATTAGCCTTTCCCTCTTTTTTGAGGTTATAGATTTGTTTTCGCACGCGCTTACATGTTTTTCTGAATTCCGGGTAATCAAGAGACAGTTCTTCTTCCGGTAAGCGCAGCAGGCCGAACAAGTCGAGTTTCGGATGTTGCTTCTGCCACATCTCAAAAGCTACGAATGCAACCAGATGACTGGCAAACGTGCGATGTATTTTGTGGTACTCTGCAACAATGCGTTGGCTGAGCATGCGCGTGTATTCATCTTCGCGCTGCTTGTCAATCGTGATCTGGCCGTTTGAGAGGAAATAATCGCGCGTGTCAATGATGCGACCCTGGGCATCAAGACTGTTGCCTTCCTCGTCAACATAGTTGCCCATGATATCAAGCCCACGGCCGATCGATACCGAAATGTTGGAACCCTTTGTGAAAAACTTAAAGAGGAACTGAATCAACTGCACACTGCCATACTTGTCATCTTCCGGCAGATAGCGGTCCTGGCCTTTGATGGAGAGATAATCATCAATCAGCTCGGGCGCTTCCAGCACGAAATGGTAGTTGAGTGTAACCGGCACCACAAATATCTTACGGGGTTCCTGACCTTCAGGAGTTTTCAGATAAATGTTTCGCTGAGCTTCGGTGGCGGTTGAAAGCAATCCAAGCTTTAACATTTTCTCAATGTTACCGGAGCGCGAGCGGGTTCCGCCAGGAAAGAATAGACTGTGCGCGCCTTTTTCAATTGCCAGACCCGAATACATTTTCAGCGTTTCAAGGTAAGGCAGATTCTTTTTTCTGCGGTCAACTTTATACGCACCCAAACTATTCATGAAGTACGCAATGATCTTGATGTTAAACAGGTTTAACCCTGCACCATAGATGAATGCAGGTAAGCCTAACGCATGAATTACCCAGCCAATCAGAATCGAATCGAGGTTACTGGAATGCGTAGGCACCATTACGATGGTTCCCTTCTTGGCCAGATTACGAAGCTGCTTAACCTTACCTACGATCTGAATCTTGTCGCGGAGGGTGTACTGGTTTCGGAAAATCGCCCCGAATTTTTTTACACGGGTTGCGTTGAGCAGGCGTGCAAACCAAAACTGAATAATTTCGCGTGCAAAGCGATAAGAGCTGGGCTTAAAATTACCGGCAATCTCTCCGGCATATCGCTGAACGATTCGCTTTAATATCTCGTCTTCTTTCCGCTCGGTGGCATTGTCGTCAAGCGGCCGGGCAGTAAGTTCAATCAGATCTTCCTTTACTTTGGCCCAGAATTTTGACTCATCGGGCGGGTCTACACGCCACCGGTTGCGTTTCATCCGCTGTTGCTCGCGGTAAACTGTGGCTTCCAGTTCATCCACAAGCTGTTTCCGCGTGGGCCGCATTTCCTTGATCCGCTTGAAGGCATGTTCGGCTACGTCCTCAATGAACTCTTTGCGGTTTTTACTCAACTGATAAACCGGCCAATCCGGGATTTTATCAAGTATGGGTTTGTAACGCTTGTTCTTATTCTTTTTTTCGATGACTTCCACGGCTACAAAATACTATAATTCTGTGTTTTCTGCTGAACGGGCTGATTCTCAAAGATTCTCCAACGTGTTGCGCAACGACTCCTGCATGGCTTCGAACCGGATCATGGCCTCCCGCATAAAACCTTCGTTCACAATCACATTCAGGTCTTTTTCTGATGAAAGGTCGAATTGATCGATTTTAAACGTCTGTTCAAGGTATCCTTTCTCCAGCTTAATGATGTACCGGTTGTTCCAGGCGAATAGTGTTATCCTGCAATCTGGGTGAGGTATTTCTCCAATAATCCGCATATGGGCGCGAAAGGTATTAAATCCGGGGTAAAACTTTTAAAAACAGACTAAAAAGCTATTTTTTCCGTTACTTTAAAGTGAATTTTCCGGGGTTCTTGTTTGAACTCTATATTGTAAGCCGATAGTCCTGAGTGTATGATTGAAAATTTTAGCCTGAACAAGGTGAAGTTGCTGGCGAGCTTTATTCTTTTCTTTTTTGCCATAACCTGTGCACAAGCCTCGCACCTCCGTGCAGGACAAATAACCATTGTACGTAATTCCTGTACCTCACGCGAAGTATTGATTACGATTACAGTGTATACCAATACCGCTTCTGAAGTTAAGTTTGGCGAAGACGGTATTCTCGACTTTGGCGATGGCACAAACATGGTGGTTCCCCGCGTGGAGAACGTGCCGCAAACGCAGCTTGGCGCAAACATCGGTATTGCAACCTTTACCGTTCGGCATATCTATGCCGGGGCAGGCAGCTATTTGATCAGTTACGTTGAACCGAACCGTAACGGTGGCGTGTTGAACATGAGTGATTCATTCTTTACAACATTTTATCTTGAAACATTATTTGACCTTGCTGCATTAGGTTGCAACAACAGCCCGCAACTTAGAATTCCTCCTATCGACCAGGCATGTACAGGCGTTGCTTTCTACCACAACCCCGGTGCGTTCGACATTAACCCGGTAGGTGC
Organism: Cyclobacteriaceae bacterium; assembly: GCA_019694875.1. Taxonomy (GTDB): domain Bacteria; phylum Bacteroidota; class Bacteroidia; order Cytophagales; family Cyclobacteriaceae; genus UBA2336. Next base: position 765,430 of record JAIBBC010000003.1, on the reverse strand, counting down.
AGCCGACAGCCTTTCTTATGAACTTGTTGTTCCTTTTCGCGATCGCGGAACTCCTGTTAATGGCTATATCTCACCTGAAAACATGAGCGATGAAAGTGAACTTGGGGGAGCACCCACGTTTACGATAAATGCGATTGACGGAACGATGGTGTGGGATGCTCCAAGCAGGCCCGGAGAATATAACGTTGCCTTCAATGTAGTGGAGTGGCGTAACACCGGAGGCACATGGAAACGAATCGGATATGTACGCAGAGACATGCAAATCATCGTGAATGGTGATTGCGAGAACAAACGACCTATACTTGAAACTCCTGCAGACACGTGTGTTGTGGCAGGGTCAAACATTCATAAAACAATACGCGGAGAAGATCAGGCGGCAGGCGGCAATCCTCCTGATCCAATTAAGATTCAGGCATTCTCGCAAATTTTTGAATTCCCGCCATCAAAATCTCCTGCTACGCGTACACCGGTTTTGCGCGATGGTAATGTCGACTTTCAGCCTTCGCCAGCTTCCATCGAATTTGATTGGAATACCACCTGCGATCACATTCGAGGACAACCGTATGATGTTGTCTTTAAGATTTCGGACTTCCGTGGTACTGGTCCGTCACTTGTAACGTTTAAAACCTGGAAAATTAAAGTCGTTGCACCACCTCCGGTATTAAGCACGGCTGTGGTTCAGGTTCCGCAACGGTATGTTAGACTGGATTGGACGAATTACGATTGTTCATCGGTGGCCAACGTGAATACAAAAATGCAAATCTGGCGCAGAGTTGACGACACCAGTTACATGCCGGGCGTGTGCGATACCGGCATGCCACAGTCGCTCGGGTTTACGTTGATCGCAACGGTTCCGTTAACGGATATTGAATATACCGATACAAACGGTGGAGCGGGGTTGGAGCGCGGGGTTAAATACTGTTATCGTTTGGTAGCGGTGTTCCCTGATCGGGGTGCCGAAAGCCCGGTATCAAACGAAGTTTGTATTGATCCGATCGATATTGCAGCACCTTTGATCACGCGCGTAACCGTAGATAAAACCGGGGAGAATGATGGTGAGATTACTGTTCGCTGGATTCCGCCACTGAATCCTCAATTTCCACTGGCAGACTATCAATATCAGTTGCAAAGGGTTCAAGGTTCTGATTTTCTTAATGTTAGCCCGAAACTGGATATGTCGGGCAGTGCGCTATCCTTTGTGGATAACGGGTTGAATACGTTTAGTACCCAATACTCGTACCGCGTAATGCTTTATGTAAATGGTAATCCTGATCCGGTTGACAGCTCTGCTATTGCATCATCGGTATGGCTCAACCTTACCACAGCTAACAAGGTTATTAATCTGAGCTGGCGTGCAACCGTGCCATGGTCGAACCAGATTCAGGGCGCAGCGTTCAAACATCTTGTTTATTTTGGCGAAGAGGGAGCAACAACACTCGCTGACCTCGACTTAAAACCGCCAATTGAAATCGATGTTACAACAGATGGATTAAAATATTCCGACACGGGTCTTGATTCAACCAAAACATATTGTTACGCAGTCGTCACGCGTGGAAGTTATGGAAATGACGATCCGCTTGTACTTGCTGAAGAACCTTTGGAAAACGCGTCGCAGATTAACTGTGCAACACCAACCATTGTTGAACCTCCGTGTGCTCCGGTTATCGCTGCGTTTGCCGATCCATGTAAAGATTATTTCACGTTGTATAGTTGCAGCGCATCTGTGTTCAGCACGGTTGTTCGTTGGTCGATGCCGAAGAATTGCGCCAGCAGCATAAGTCGTTTTGAAGTCTGGCAGGCGTCAACGAGCAATGTAGCATCGGACGATTATGATCTGGTTGCCGTTGTACAAGCTCCGGATACTTTTGCCGTTGTCGGCAACCTGGCGTCGTTGGCATACTGCTATCGCATAAAGGCAATTGACAGATCAGGCAATGCAAGTACCTTTAGCGAAAGGGTGTGTAGTGAAAACTGTCCGTATTACGAACTTCCCAACGTGTTTACACCAAATGGCGACAAGTGTAATGACTATTTCAGTGCGTTTGGAGTTGAGTTTGATTCGCCTGAAGATCCGGACGGTGCAGCAGGCGATTGCGCAGTGCCGTCTACGCCCGATTACGTTCAAAAATGTGCGCGGTTTGTTGATCGTGTAGATTTTAAGGTATTCAACCGCTGGGGCAGGGAAGTTTATGATTATGTGGGACAACGCGGCAACGAGAACTCGATCTATATCAATTGGGATGGCCGCGATAAGTCCGGAAAGGAACTTGCAACCGGAATTTACTTTTATTCCGCAGATGTGACGTTCAGTTCAACAGCTCCCGGGGGAAAAACCGTTAAGACCTTTAAAGGATGGGTACATCTGGTACGCTGACCAAACCTGAATCGGTAATCTTGTTTGACGGAGTATGTAATTTGTGCAGCGGGGCTGTGCAGTTTGTAATTAAACGCGACCCTGCAGCAAAATTCAAGTTTGCTTCACTCCAATCCGGGTATGGCCAGCAGCAGCTCGAACGTTTTGGCCTTGATAAGTCTTCCTTTCACAGCATCATTTTAATTCAGGGCGACCAATTTTTTGAACGCAGCGATGCCGCACTTGAAATAACACGCGGACTGAGAGGAGCGTGGCCACTGCTATACGGTTTCAAAATTGTGCCACGCTTTATTCGTGATGGTGTCTATAACCTCATCGGCCGCAATCGCTATAAACTTTTTGGAAAAAAGGACACCTGCTGGATCCCGACCCCAGAGTTAAAATCAAGGTTTAAAGATTGATTCTTTCTTTTAACTTGGTGCCCATAAAACTCAACCTATGAAGGCATATGTATTTCCCGGCCAGGGCTCTCAGTTCACAGGCATGGCAAAGGATATCTACGAATCTAACCCGAAGGCCAAGGCGCTGCTCGATCAGGCGAACGACATCCTGGGCTTTCGCATAACCGATATCATGTTCACCGGTACTGCCGATGAACTCAAACAAACCAAAGTTACGCAACCGGCTATCTTCATCCATTCCGTGGCGTTGGCATTATCAAACGATACATTTAAGCCCGACATGGTTGCCGGACATTCGCTCGGAGAATTTTCTGCTTTGGTCGCGAATAAAACATTGGCATATGCTGATGCGCTGAAGCTGGTTTACAAGCGCGCCCTGGCGATGCAACGCGCCTGCGAAATCAATCCGTCAACGATGGCGGCAATTCTTGGCCTGGATGATAAAGTCGTGGAGGATATTTGTGCTTCCATCGATGAGGTGGTTGTTGCCGCCAACTACAATTGCCCCGGTCAACTCGTTATTTCAGGTTCAAACAAAGGAATCGAGATTGCGTGTGAAAAATTGAAAGCTGCGGGAGCGAAGCGTGCTTTACCGCTGCCGGTGGGAGGTGCGTTCCATTCACCATTGATGGAGCCTGCGCGTGAAGAGCTGGCTGCCGCAATTGAGAGCACGAAATTTGGTCAACCGGTTTGCCCCGTTTATCAGAATGTAAATGCATTACCGTCAACCGATGTGAATACAATCAAGACAAATCTCATTGCTCAACTTACTGCACCGGTGCGTTGGACCCAATCTGTACAAAACATGGTTAAAGACGGAGCAAAAACTTTTGTTGAATGCGGTCCCGGAAAGGTGTTGCAAGGACTTGTCAAGAAGATTGCTCCCGAAGCAGAGGCGATGAGTTTATAGGTTCACCTGTTTAACAGGTAATTGATCAACACATTCATCAAGAAGTTGAGTCATTGTTTTATTAAGCATCGGATGTACAACGTCTGGTGCGATTTCAACTAATGGAGTCAACGCAAATCGCCTCATGTGGAGGTAAGGATGTGGCACGATCAGGCCAGGTTGTTGGATTTGCTGGTTTCCCCACAACAAAATGTCAATATCGATCAGCCGGCTGCCCCATTTTTCGAGCCGCTCACGGCCCAAGCTTTTCTCAATATTCAGAATAATTTGGAGCGTTTCGGCAGGTTCTGTAACTGGTTGAATTTCAATCGCCTGGTTGTAAAAATCGGGTTGGGGTATATCGCCCCATGCAGCGGTCTGAAAGATTGATGAGGCTGTAATGATTTTATCTGCATCACGACTGATGTGGTGCCGGGCTTTTTCAAGGGCCGAAAGTCTGTCACCCAGGTTACTGCCCAACAATAAAAACACCCGGCTCATGGACTCAAATTTATGTTTTTTGCCGCGTTAGTATTCTGTAATTTTAAAGCTTAATAGTTTTTTAGATATGAATTTTTTCAAAACATTCCTGGCTTCCTGCCTGGGTTCATTGGTTGCGCTGATTGCGCTTTTCTTCATATTGATTATGCTTATGGCCGGGGTTGTTGCCGGCATCATGGGTGGAAGTGAAGAACAGGTTATTGTAAGCGAAAAATCGGTTCTACACCTGGATTTGGATGTGCAGATCACAGAACAACAAGCTGAAAATCCTTTTGCCGGTCTTCCGTTTCCGGGAGCTGAACCCGCGAATGTTGGCTTACTGCCATTGAAGCAGGCGATCAAAAATGCGAAGAGCGATCCAAAGATTGAAGGCATTTACTTAAACGTAACCTATCCGATGACGGGCTTTGCAACACTCGAAGAAATTCGTCAATCGATACTTGATTTCCGTGAAAGCGGTAAATGGGTTGTTGCTTATGCAGATGCGATGTCAGAGGGAGCCTATTACCTTGCTTCAGCGGCAGATAAAGTTTATCTCAATCCTGAAGGTGATGTTGAGTTCAACGGTTTGGCCGTGGAAGTTACCTTCTTCAAAAAAATGTTCGATAAACTGGAGATCAAGCCTGAAATCTTCCGGGTGGGTCAGTTTAAGAGTGCCGTTGAACCATTCATGCTGGAAAAAATGAGTCCCGAAAACAAGCTCCAGCTCACCGAAATGATTAACTCAATTTATGATCATGTGCTGACGCGGGTTTCTGAAGCGCGCGGGATGGATAAATCGAAACTGAAAGAAATTTCAGACAAAATGCTGGTTCGCAATGCGAAGCTAAGCGTTGAGCATGGTCTTGTTGATTCACTTTTATACTATGACCAGGTTTTGGATGAATTACGAGGAAGACTTGGCTTGAAGGACGATGCAAAAGTTAAGTTTATCAAGTATAACAAATACCGGAAAAGCTATGCCGAATCAACGGGAGTTACCTCTAACGAAGTTGCCGTTATCGTTGCTGATGGAACAATCATGATGGGAACGGGAGATCAAGGCGTGATTGGGGGCGAGGCATTTGCTTCAGAAATCCGCAGGGCGCGTGAAAACGATAAGGTGAAAGCGATCGTGATCCGAATCAATTCTCCGGGCGGAAGCTTTGTTGCGTCCGATATGATGTGGCGCGAAGTGAACCTCGCTTCTCAGGAAAAGCCTGTCATTGCTTCCATGTCCGACTATGCTGCGTCAGGAGGCTACTACCTGGCCATGGCGTGCGATACCATTGTCGCTCAGCCCCATACGATCACGGGTTCTATTGGTATCTTCAGCGTGCTGTTTGACGCAAGCGGGTTGTTGAATAACAAACTTGGTATCACATTCGATGATGTGAAAACAGGTGAATACGGAGATATGGTTACAATAAGCCGCCCGCTTACCGATGCCGAGAAGAATGTTTGGCAAACCCGCACCGAAGAGATCTATGAAACCTTTACGCGCAAAGCGGCAGAAGGCAGACACATGACGCAGGATGATATCAAGCAGGTTGCCTCAGGCCGTGTCTGGACGGGAACTCAGGCAAAGGAAAAGAAACTGGTGGATGTGTTAGGCGGTTATAACGATGCAATTGAAATTGCTGCGAAGGCTGCCGGCATTGATGATTACAAGGTTCGGCTTTATCCGAGACAGAAGCCTTTCTTCCAGGAGTTCATGGAGGGTATCGAAGAAAATGCGCGGGTGTCGGCCATGAAAGAAGAACTGGGCAGCAACTACATCTACTATCAATACTGGCAGGAAGTGAAAACCTGCAATGGTGTTCAGGCACGGATGCCATTCGAATTAGTTATTCAATAATTTCTCTGAAAGCGTATGATCAGAAATAATTGGACCCGCGAAGAGATTTCAGAAATCTTTAATTCACCTGTGCTTGATCTTATCTACCGTGCTGCTACCGTACACCGTGAGCATCACGATCCACAGGAAGTGCAGGTGTGCACCTTGCTTTCCGTTAAAACCGGAGGTTGTCCGGAAGACTGCGCGTATTGTCCACAGGCAGCCCGCTATCATACTAACGTGAAAGTCCACAAGCTGATGGAGGTTGACGAAGTGCTCGCTAAGGCGCATGAAGCGAAAGAATCCGGGAGTACACGTTTCTGTATGGGCGCTGCATGGCGGGAAGTGCGCGACAATCGCGACTTCGATAAAGTAATTGAGATGGTGAAGGGTGTGAATGCCCTGGATATGGAAGTTTGCTGTACGCTCGGGATGCTAACACCCGAGCAGGCGGAAAAACTTAAGGCTGCCGGATTGTATGCGTACAATCACAACCTCGATACCAGCGAAGAGTTCTACAGCGACATTATTACAACCCGCAATTATCAGGATCGCCTCAATACAATAGAAAATGTCCGTAAGGCAAAGATTTCTGTGTGTGCAGGTGGAATCATTGGTATGGGGGAGAACGAGGAGGATCGTATCGGTATGCTTCACACGCTGGCTACTTTACCTGAACATCCGGAATCTGTTCCGGTAAATGCACTGGTACCGGTTGAAGGAACCCCGCTGGAAGATCAGGAGAAAGTATCGGTTTGGGAAATGGTAAGGATGATCGCGACTGCGCGCATTATTATGCCCAGGGCGATGGTTCGCCTCAGTGCAGGTCGCGTTCGAATGCCATTGGAAGAGCAGGCATTATGTTTTATGGCTGGCGCGAACAGTATTTTCGCTGGTGATAAGCTTTTAACAACCCCGAACCCGGGAGTTGTTCAGGATCAGGAGATGTTTCAACTGCTTCAGTTGAAGCCGCGCAAAGCACATAAGGAGCAATTGGTTTAGAGACGGTTTTGCCTCTGGTATAACGGTATTAACAGGCGGGTAAAACCGCCTTTTTTATTGTCACTTTTGGTCCGAAAAAAATTTAAGGCCGGATGAAAAAGTGATGTAAGATTTATGCAAAATTTTGAAAAAAAGAATCCATTATGCGCACTTTAGGTAGTGGCATTACACTGGCTATCAAGGGGCAGTAACCTTTAGATGGTTACCAAATTTCAATATCGTCTTGTCGTCCGCGGTTCCCAGGTGTTCAGGCACAACAACTTGTGCTTTCTGCTGCCCGGCAATCCCGCCATTTGTTCATCATATCGCCTCGATCGTTAAGTTTGGTGAACTGTATTTATGACTTTATTAGCTCCGGATGCCGTGAGGTAACTTCCGGAGTTGAATTAGATAAGCTGTAAGTGCGCTCTTGTGCATCTTCGTTCATTGAGCCGCGTTAGACGGATCGGCCGCTGGATACGAGTGATGAGACGGTTGAATACACTGTTATCCTACAAAGGATCACATGAATAAGTAAGCAACGTACAACTAGGTACAAAAGCGCAATAGCATCAACCCGTTGATGGACAGATTGATGCTTAAATGCTTTGAAATTCAGTCGTTTTGACTAGAATTTGTCTTCAGACGTGAAACCGCCCGCGGGTTCACTTCCTGTTGACGAAGTTTGATGCGATTCTTTTGTTTCAGCTTTTTTTGCTGACACAAATGTGAACGACAATGTTACTGCAGCGCAGAGCGCCACTAAGACGATTAGTTTAGTTTTCATAAACTGTATATTTTAATGTTGTAAATTAAGGCTTAAGCGGGTCAACACTTCCACCACCGCCACCGTTGTCAAGTTCGGTTGTTGGAGTAACTTCTTCTTCGGTACAAGCTGTGAAAGAACCTGCACATACAAGAGCAAAAAGGACGATGTAGAATAGCTTTTTCATTTTTGGATGGATTAGATTTTTGATGTTTTAGTTTTAAATTGTAGCACAAAGATGAAGGCTCCCTTAGTTTTATTTTTTGTGAACATTTTGTTTTAATTACCTGTGTACGAAATATCTACGCTCCTCATAAAATCAGCACAGGTTGTCCTGCTTGTATTTCTTTTGGGCTTAAATATTTCGTTTGCGCAGAATGCAAAAATTGATTCATTAAAAGCATCCCTTGAAAGTGAGGTTGATTCAATAAAATATAACTCACTAATTGGCCTTGTAATTCAATACGGGCAGGAGCAAAATAATTCTGAAGCTTTAAAGTTTGCTAAGCGTGCAAACGAGGTAGCTTACCAGATGGGAGATACTTCAAAAATTGTTAAATCCGGGCGCTTGATCGGTCAGCTGTTCAACCGAATGGAAAATAGGGATGCAATTGATGTTCTAAAGAGCCTGGCGCCAATTGCCAAAAGAAATAATTTGAGAAGTGATTACAAGATTATTTTGAACGGCCTTGCTTTAGCCTATACCATACAAGCGGAGTATGACAAGGCGCTTGATATTCATTTGCAATCTTTGATTTTACGGGAAGAAGATGGAGACAAATCGCAGATAAGCATTTCGCTTAATAACATTGGTTTTGTCTACTTTAGAATGAAGAATTACGAAAAAGCGCTCGACTATTATTACCGGTCGCTACAGCTAAAAAATGAAACTAATGATTCGTATGATCTTGATCGATTGCTGATTAACATCGGTCTGTCCAACGTCCACCTCCATAATTTCAAAAAGGCAAACGAATATATCAGAAAGGGTCTGGCTCAATGCGGGAAAAATTGCGATGATCAAATCATTATTGAAGGGCAATTCGGGCTTGGTGTTGCATGCTATAACGAGATTAAATATGATTCAGCGAAAGGGCGTTTCGGTGAATCATTAAAAGTTGCTATCAAGTCTGGTAACAAGCGGTTTCAGGCAGAGAACTATGTATACCTGGGACGAATTGCCATAAAAGAGAACGATAGTTTGAACGCAAAGAAGTATCTTCTTATGTCAGAGGATATAGCGCACCAAGGTGGATATAATCAACTTTTAATGGATACATATAAACAGTTTTACCTGTTATACAATCAGATTCGTGATTTCGAAAACGGTTCAATTTATCAGAACAAATATATTACGTTAAAAGATAGTCTGATCGGTGAGGAGCTTGTTAAAAATGTTTCCAGAATTCAAACCAATTACGAAGAGCGGGATAATCTAAATATAATAAAACTCAAGGAAGAAGATCTCGCCCGTCAACGGAACCTCAATATCGCTATCGGTCTTATTGCCGTGTTGGCAGGATTGCTTGTATTTGTGCTTTATCGAAGCAACTCAATTACCCGCAGAGTTAATAGTGCTCTGTCGGATGCTAAAGGAGTTATTGAAACGCAAAATCACCGGCTGCAAAATATCAACCGTGAACTTGATGCCAAAGTAAAAGAGAAAACAGCTGACTTGCAGAAGGCTAATGAAGACCTGGACAAGGCCAACAAAGCACTTGTTCGGGTAAACGATGAACTCGACAACTTTATCTACAAAACATCGCACGATATTCGGGGGCCGCTGGCAAGCTTAAAGGGTATCTGCAGCGTGGCACTCATGGATGTTAAAGACCCGCTGGCGCTTGATTACCTTACCAAACTTGATGTTTCTTCAGGTCGATTGAATGTTATTTTAACACGTTTGCTGATCGTGAACCAAATCAATCATGCCATCGTAGGTCGGGAGCATATCGACTTTAATGGCATTGTTGATGATGTGTTGCTGTTGGAACGCAAAAAAGGTCTTCCGGAGCGTCTGGAGATCCGCAGGGACATTGATAAGAATATAAACTTCCAGTCGGACAAAGACCTGGTCCGTATAATTCTCGAAAACCTGATCGACAACTCGATCAAGTTCTATAACGATTCTGAACGCATCCAGCCTTTTGTACACATCCGCATTGCGCTGCAGGATGAAAACGATGTGATCGTAAGCGTTATTGATAACGGAATCGGGATCGCTGAAGCAAAACCCGATAAGATATTTCAAATGTTTTCGCGGGCTTCCGAACGCTCCGGCACGGGCGGCATCGGGCTATACCTTTCTAAACTCGCGACCGAAAAACTGGGCGGACAAATCAACCTTCGCAGCACAGCCGAGGGATACACCGAATTCTACGTTTCTTTCCCGCTAAAAATGCAGGCTTCTTAAGTGGCCTGAACTTTTTTACCTCCCATTCAATTACCATCTTTACACCCTGATTTTTTCTATGAAGAATTTTAAACGCCATACCATTACGGCTGCGTTGCCTTACGCCAACGGCCCATTACACATCGGGCATATAGCGGGGGCGTACCTGCCGGCCGATACGTATGTCAGGTATCTTAGATTGAAAGGCGAAGATGTAGTCTTTATCTGCGGATCAGATGAGCATGGTGTCGCTATTACACTTGGTGCCAAAAAAGAAGGCGTTACACCTAAAGCTTTTGTTGATAAGTATCACAGCCTGATGAAGAAGGCGTTCGGGGATTTTGGAATCTCATTCGATATTTATTCACGTACATCTAACCCGGTGCATTACGAAACGGCACAGGAGTTTTTTAAAAACATTTACGACAAGGGAATATTTCTCGAAGAAACCTCTGATCAGTATTACGATGAACAGGAGGGAATTTTTCTGGCAGACCGGTATATCATTGGAACATGCCCGAAGTGCGGCAACCCAAATGCGTATGGCGATCAATGCGAAAAATGCGGCACGAGTTTGAGCCCGAGGGAACTGATAAATCCCCGTTCAACAGTTTCCGGAAAGACTCCGGTATTAAAACCAACGAAGCACTGGTATTTTCCACTCGATAAATACGAAAGCTGGCTTAAAGAATGGATCGTTGAAGGTCACAAAGATGACTGGAAGACCAATGTGTACGGTCAGTGCAAGTCGTGGATCGATCAGGGATTGCAACCACGCTCAATCACGCGCGATCTGGATTGGGGAGTACCTGTTCCGTTGAAAGATGGAAAGGGCAAGGTGCTATACGTTTGGTTCGATGCACCGATTGGCTACATCTCGGCAACAAAAGAACTTAAGCCAAACGACTGGAAGAAATACTGGCAGGACCCTGAGTCGCGATTAATTCATTTTATCGGTAAAGACAATATTGTATTTCATTGCGTAATCTTTCCGTCAATCCTCAAGGCTGCCGGTGGGTATGTTCTGCCGGATAACGTACCTGCCAATGAGTTTCTGAATCTGGAAGGCGATAAGATTTCGACCTCCCGAAATCATGCGGTATGGCTTCATGAATACCTGCAGGATTTTCCCGGAAGGAGGGACGAACTCCGTTACATGTTAACGTCTATTTCCCCGGAAACAAAAGATGCTGACTTCACCTGGAAGGATTATCAAAGCAAAGTGAATAGCGAGCTTGTCGCGATACTCGGAAACTTTGTAAACCGGGTGATGGTGCTTACGTGGAAATATTTTGACGGTAAAGTGCCCTCAGCACATGAACTGCCTGCCACGGACGATCGCAGAAAGAAGATTTTGAATAAATACAATCAGGCGCATACCGACCTGAATACTTCCGTTAAGGACATGATTGCTGCACTGGATGATTTCAGGTTCCGCGAGTCGCAGTTTCATATGATGAACCTGTGCCGCATCGGCAATAAATTTCTGGCTGACACCGAGCCCTGGAAACTCGCGAAAGACGACATGGAGGCTGTTGGCAGTATCCTGAATTATGCGTTAACGGTTGTTGGCAACATAGCGATTGCGTGTGAGCCATTCCTGCCGGACACAGCTAAGAATATCAAGTCGCAGTTGAATAGTTCTGCAATTGATGCTTCATGGAAAGAATTCTGGAAGAAACAGCAACTGATTGACCCTGTTCCGCAAAACCATCAACTAGGAAAAGCGGAACTGTTGTTTAAAAATATTGAGGATGAAGAAATCGACAAGCAAGTCGCCAAACTGAAAAAACCGAAAGTTGTGGAAGAACAAAAAAGTGAATCGGCTGTTAAGCCGTTGAAAGCGCAGGTAACGATTGATGATTTCTCCAAGCTCGACATTCGGGTAGGGAAGGTGCTCGCAGCTGAGAAGATGGAGAAGTCAGACAAATTGCTGAAGCTGACTGTCGATACTGGCGTTGACCAACGGACCGTGCTGAGTGGCATCGCAAAACATTATAGTCCGGAAGAAATGGTCGGAAAGCAAGTAACATTAATTGCTAACCTGGCCCCGCGCAAGATGATGGGTATCGAATCGCAGGGAATGATTTTGATGGCAGAAGATGCTGATGGAAAACTGCGGTTGCTTCAACCGAATGAGGTGGTGAATCCGGGTTCGACTGTTAGTTAAAATCAGGGATTAGGCATTGGAGTTTTTAGGCTGATGCCTGATCTCTAACTGTTAAAAAGACTCATCGTGCGGTCGACTCCGATCGTGCAGAACGATAGAATCATGTCGCATGCTTTATCCATGATTAGCGGGAGTTCGCCAAACTCCTGTTTGGAGAAATTGCTCAGTACAAAATTCGCCTGTTGTCCTTTATGGAAATCATCGCCAACGCCAAAGCGTAACCGGCTGTAGTCTTGGCCATTCAATAATAATTCGATGTTTTTCAAGCCATTGTGTCCGGCTGAACTTCCTTTCGCGCGCATACGCAGCGTTCCAAAGGGAAGTGCAATTTCATCTACAACAACCAGCAGGTTTTCTTTCGGGATACCGAGCTCCTGCAGCCAGTAGGCGATTGCTTTGCCACTCAGGTTCATGTACGTAGTGGGCTTAATCAGGTGAAGCTGCTTGCCTTTATATTTGAGTTCAGCCTTTTCGGCATGTCGCTGAAGCTCGAACGTTACTTTATGCACGTCTGCTAAACGATCCAGCACGAGGAAACCCGCATTGTGGCGTGTGAGTTCGTATTCAGGGCCAACGTTTCCGAGTCCGGCAATCAGGTATTTCATTTCTGAAATTTGAAAATTTAACAATTTGAAAATTAATACCTACTAAGACATAAAAAAACCCTCCTCAATGAGGAAGGTCTTTTTATATCCAGCTTCAATTTTCGAATCTTCAAATTGAAGCATTTTGAAATTACTTCTTGCCTTCTTCCTTCTTAGGAGCTTCTTTTTTCGCATCTGCACCAGCGGCAGGAGCAGCAGCACCGGCAGCAGGAGCAGCACCTTCGGCAGGCGTTGTAGCGGCAGCAGCAGCGGCATCTTCAGCAGCAAGTTTAGCAGCACGAGGAACTTCAACGGCAGCGATTGCTGATTGCTTAGGATCCAGGAAATCGAGTCCGTTCATTTTCATATCACCAACTTTAACAGCGTGGTGGAAGTCAAGCTCAGTAACATCTACATCGATGTGATCGGGCATGTCTTTCGCGAAGCCAGCTACTTTTAACGCAGCTCTCTTTCTTACCAAAGCACCACCTTTGTCAACACCTTTAGCTTTACCTACCAGACGAACCGGGATGCTCATCTTGATCTTGCGGTCTTCAGCGATTTTCAAAAAATCAGCATGAAGAATGATTTCACTTACCGGGTGGAATTGAACCTCCTGTAAGATTGCTTTGCTTTCCTCACCTTCAACATTCAGGTGAACAAAGTGAGCTTCATTGGTATACACCAATTCGCGGAACAGGATCATCGGTGCATAAAAATGCACTTGCTCATTTCCGCCATACACTACGCAGGGAACATAGCCTTCATTTCTCAAACGCTGAGATTCAGACTTGCCGAGATTCGCTCTTTTATACCCTACAATCTCGATTGTTTTCATTGTATTTATGGTTTTAGTTAAAAATTACAGTTTAATAAAAAGTGAACTGATCGACTCGTGATCGTGAATCTTCCGGATTGCTTTCGCAAACAGGTCAGAGACGGTCAGCACTTTAATCTTCGAACTCTTCTGCTTCAAAGGGATTGTGTCGGTAACAGCAATCTCCTCTAAAACTGAAGAATCAATGTTTTCATATGCCTTTCCTGAAAGCACAGGGTGCGTACACACTGCCCTCACCGAATTGGCGCCCTTTTCTTTCAATAAAGCTGCAGCCTTGCAAATCGTGCCGGCTGTGTCCACCAGGTCATCCACCAGGATCACGTCTTTTCCTTCCACATCACCAATCAAGCGCATCGATTCGATCTTGTTGGCTTCTTTACGATACTTATCACACACTGCCAGTTCAGCATCGAAGAATTTCGCAAAGCTGCGGGCGCGTTTAATGCCGCCCACATCAGGCGAAGCGAACATAATGTTCTGTAACCCGAGTGACTTCAGGTACGGAACAAAGATGTAGGCTCCATCGAGGTGATCTACCGGGAAGTCGAAGAACCCCTGAATCTGATCTGCATGTAAATCACAGGTCATAATCCGATCGGTTCCGGCAGCTGAAAGCAAATTGGCGATCAGCTTGGCTGCTATAGCAACTCGGGGCTTGTCTTTTCTATCCTGACGGGCATATCCGAAGTACGGGATCACCACGTTCACGCTCGAAGCGCTTGCGCGTTTTGCCGCGTCTACCATCAGCAACAGCTCCATCAGGTTATCAGAAGGAGGGATGGTTGACTGGATGATGAAAACCTCGTGGCCGCGAACTGAGCTCATCAGAAAGGGCGACATTTCGCCATCGCTGAATTGCTGGTAGTTCACTTCGCCCAGCGATTCGCCATATGCATGAGCAATTTTCTCTGCCAGGTAAGTCGTTGCGCGTCCGCTGAAAATCTTAACAGCCATAGGTTCAAGATTTAACTAAAATCCCGTCAAATTAGACGGGATCTTAGGTTTTTCAGTTGTCCGACAAGGATTCGAACCTTGAAAGGCAGAACCAAAATCTGCAGTGTTACCATTACACCATCGGACAATCCGTTCCGGTTTCCCGGAAACCCAATTTTTGGGTCTGCAAAAGTAGGATATTTTTCAGAAAAACCGTCCTCCGAATCTTAAAAATCTGGCCAAATCCGGCCTAAATAACTGGTTTCTATGGAGTTTAGTTTCAGTTGGCAATGGCTGCCTGTTCCTGATTTCCTTTTTCGATAAATCCCTCGGCCCAGAACCGGTATTTGTCGAGGATGGAAATCACCGCATTGCGAAGTGTGCGACTGTCGTGAAAGTCTATCGCGCCATACAAATCGGTTGAATATCCCTGCCAGATCGAGCGGTTTTGCTTACGGTCGTAAAGCTGAATCAGTAACGTGCCGGATTTTAACTGAAGTTTTTTAGGGTCGTATTCGGCATCTTCTTTTCCACCCGTCACCCATTGCTCGATTTCAGGCTGATTATAGCCGTTAAAACGCATGCTGTCTTCAAACATCTTGAAGCTCACCAGCAAATGAGGCTTACTGTCGGTTTGCTTGTATCCCAGGAACTTCATCCTCGAGAGGATCGACCGTTCGATTGTCACGTTGATCATGCTTGAGTCGCCTGTTCCGGCCGGTTTCATGATATCAAAGGTTTTATATTTTTTGAAGTTGCCCTTGTAGCTATAGTCATACTCAACCGGCATTTCCTTGTAGCCTAAACACGAAGTGCACACCACTAAAACGATTGCATAAACGTAATACTTCACCATACGCAGAAGTTTAACCCACATGGAAGGTACAATTCCTGAAGGCCAGTAACAAGCGGTTGATTTTTAAATCGCCTGTGAACCGTATTATTTGCCGCCACAGCAGTAAATTCAGCAGTTTTTTAGATCACTATGTCAGCAAAATACGACCAGATTGTAGGGGCCCGGTATCACATTTATAACAGCCTGTTCCTGAATCTCCCGTTCGATAACATCTTACGGACCGGTACCTTGTTGCCGTTGATGCAGCAGTATTGTGAAGCAGGTTTTGAACGTGGTGATTCTGCCCGCGACATTATTCAACAATTTTTTACTGACCTCGTACCGCATGCATCGCAAAAAGATCAGTTCGATTTGCTGTTCAACTTCATACAATATGTAGAGCGACAGGTTGCTTTATTCGATTCTATTGAAGACTCCGAGTTTTTGCAAATCAACGATGTGCGTGGAAAGGGAAGCGTTTCTTCATTGGTGCTTCAGGCTAAGTTGGAAGACAAGATGGAGCAACTAAAGGCACGTCTTCAGCAGTTCAGTCTGCGCATCGTGCTCACGGCTCACCCGACACAATTTTATCCGGGTCACGTACTTGGAATCTTAACCGACCTTGAACGATCCATTCGCGAAAACGATCTGGATCAGATTAACTTGTTACTACAGCAACTTGGAAAAACCGGGTTCATCAATAAGGAAAAGCCAACACCTTACGATGAAGCAGTGAGCCTGAGCTGGTATCTTGAAAATGTATTCTATCACTCTATTCCAAAAATTGTTTCAGCATTGCTGGAGGGATTGCAACTGCCTGTATCGGAATGGAAGAACGACCGGCTGATTGTGATTGGCTTCTGGCCGGGTGGCGATCGTGACGGAAACCCGTTTGTAACCAGCGACATCACCCTGAAGGTTGCTGCGCGGTTACGCGAAGGCATTTTGAAATGTTATGCCCGCGATGCGCGCTACCTGCGGAGGAGATTGACTTTCCGCGGGGTTGATAAGCCGATGATTGACATCGAGCAAAAACTTGGTGATATGGTGGCGGGGCGATCAACCGCTTACGCTGACTCAGACGAGCTCCTGAACGAACTCAGGGCTATCCGCAAAATACTGCTGGAAGAACACGATGGTTTGTTTGCCGACCTGCTTGACGGCTTCATTCTGAAAGTTCGGATTTTTGGATTTCATTTTGCCAGTCTTGATATCCGGCAGGACAGTAGAAAACACGATGCTGTCTGGAAAGCAATCATTGAAAAGCTCAATGCCGAACAAAAAGGAATTTCATTTGAAACGTATAGCAAATTCAGTGATCAGGAGAAGATTGCGTATTTGCTTTCGCTTCAAGCTGATATCGGTTCTTTGAAATTCGATGATGCACTCGTTACGGATACTATCAATAGTGTGAAGGCGATCGCAGCTATTCAACAGGTAAATGGAAGGCGGGGAAGTCACCGGTATGTAATCAGCAATTGCCAGCACGCCTTGCACGTGATGGAAGTGTTTGTTTTAGGAAAACTTTTGATCGGTAACAATGAGACGCTCGCCCTGGATGTGGTGCCCCTGTTTGAGACAATCGATGATCTGGCTCATGCTCCGGGTATTATGCAGTCGCTTTACGCGATTCCGGTTTATCGCGAACACCTGACCAGGCGAAAGAACAAGCAAACCATTATGCTTGGATTTTCTGACGGAACAAAGGATGGGGGATACCTGCGTGCCAACTGGTCGATCTTCCGAGCGAAGGAAGAACTCACGGCTGTATCTCGAAAGAATGATATCAAAGCCCTGTTCTTTGATGGCCGGGGCGGTCCACCGGCACGCGGAGGCGGCAACACGCACGATTTCTATGCGTCATTGGGCGATACGATCGAAAACGAGGAAGTGCAGATTACCATTCAGGGGCAGACCATTAGTTCTAATTTTGGAAAGGAATCTTCCAGTAAATACAATCTCGAACAGTTGTTGTCGGCCGGTGTGATGGGAGATGTGTTCAAGCATGCGGACAACAAGTTATCGGATGAAGATAAGCGCTTGCTCGATGAACTGGCGGAAGAAGGATATCAGGCGTACCTGAAACTCAAGCACGATCCGAAGTTTGTTCCATACCTCGAAAAGGTAACACCGCTTTCTTTTTTTGGCGACAGTAATATTGGTTCGCGACCGGTTAAACGCAACGGTTCCAATGCATTGAAATTCGAAGACCTTCGTGCCATCCCTTTTGTAGGCGCGTGGGCCCAGATGAAACAGAATATTCCCGGATTCTACGGAGTCGGATCGGCCATCAGCAAGCTGATCGAAAAAGGCAGGGGCGATCAGTTGAAAAAGCTTTATAAAAATTCGTTGTTCTTTCGCACCCTGCTGAGTAATAGCATGATGTCGATGACAAAGACTACCTACAAGGCGACAACCTATTTGGGTTCGGACCCGGAATTTGGTGATTTCTGGAAAAAAATGTTTTCGGAATATGAACTGTCAAAGAAAGAAGCTCTCGAGATTTCCGGTCTGACTGAACTGATGGGCAACAATCCGTTGATTAAAGATTCTGTGAAATTGCGGGAAAGAATTGTGCTTCCGCTAATTGCGATTCAGCAGTATGCGCTGATGAGTTTGCGAACATCAAATAACCTGAGCGCGGAAGACGAAACCCGCTACCGCAAATTGATAATCCGGTGCATGTTTGGAATTATTAACGCAGCACGGAACTCGGCATAAAATAGAAAGGCGTCAACTGACGCCTTTCTGTCTATTGTAGTGATTGATTTTAGAGCAATAAGATCAACAACAACAGGATGATGATGATACCGCCTACGGAAATGTAAACGCCACCTTCATCGATCTGCTTCAATTCCTTCTCAATTGACTTTACTTCCTTGCGAAGCGCACGCTTCTCTTTTCTCGTCATGGAACTGTGGTCCATGGCTTTGATTTCCTCTAACCGGTTGATCAAGACTTCCGCACGGGCGTTTGTTTCAGTGGCTGAAGTATTTGTAGCAGGAATGGCTTCGGTTGAAAAAGCAGGAACTGCGAGGAAAAGCATGAGAACGGCAGGAATCAATTTTTTAAGTGGTTTCATGATGCTTGGTTTAAAGATTTTTCTATCTCCGCATCAAAAAAAATGCCGTATCGGTTTAGTGGAAATCGATCAAATCAGGCCAAAAGTGATTATTTCACGGGTACCGGTGTAGAAAAAGGTGTGGATTCGTCTACACACCGAATCTGTTCTCCTGGCACGAACATTCGACCCCTTCAGGGTCGTGACGATGTTGTTTAACATCTGCTATAAATATTTCATCCCTTCGGGATGATGACGGCTGATATTGCCAATTTCGAAACACCTTGGTTCGACCCCTTCTGGGTCGTTCTATTGTTCGTTTAACATCTGCTATAAATATTTCATCCCTTCGGGATGATGACGGCTGGCATTGCCGATTTCAGAAACACCTTGGTTCGACCGATTCGGTGTTGTTCTATTGTTCGTTTAACGTGCTGTTATAAATATTTTCATCCCTTCGGGATGATGACGCCCAACATTGTCAATTTTGTAACGCCATGATTCGATCCCTTCAGGATCGTTATCTTATTTGTTAAATATTTCGCTATAAATATTTCATCCCTTTGGGATGATGACGCCCGACATTGCCAATTCGGAAACATCTCGGTTCGACCCCTTCAGGGTCGTGCTTTTCATTTTTCATCTATTGCTATAGATATTTCATCCCTTCGGGATGAACCAGATGAATCCGAGGGATTCAAATGTTTATAGAAACGGAAGTTAGTTGGTCGTGCGAGCCCGATGGGGTCGAATTTTATGATATTGGTTATAGAGTGTTTTATTTTTCGAATGCTGCTTGATGCGGGGTGAAATTTTGCAGTAAGGGATAGTTTAACCCCTTCAGGGTCGCGCTTTTCATTGTTTCATCTATTGTTATAAATATCTTATCCCTTCGGGGATAATGCCAGATGAATCCGAAGGATTCAAATGTTTGTAGAAACAGAAGTTAGTTGGTCGTGCGACCCCAACGGGGTCGAATGTTCAATCAATCTACACACCCAATCGAGAGGTCTCGGCTTTTAACTGAACGGGATAAAGTTTCTTTTCAGCAACAGCAATGACGGTATCTGTTTCTTCAATGTCAATCGCATATCCGCCTGTAAAATATCCGAAGCTTGGTAAAATCGCCTGCTGAACGCCAAAGTAAAAGCATGGAACCGTTACATATTGTCTTGCCAGGCCGCTCAATGAAACAACCGGGTGAATATGCCCGGAAATCACGTATTCGTTATCGTTCACAAATTCTTCGCGCGGATGGTGCGCAAATGTGAATGGTCCAATGATTAGCTCAGTCGGGTAAATGTCAATCTGATAGTTGGTGCAAAAATCGTCCGGGAGGTAATCATGATTGCCAAGCACGATATCCATTTTTATGGTTGGATATTGTTTACGCCATGTGCAAAATTGATCCCATTCGCGATTTACATCGCTGTGGAATAAATCGCCAACAAATAAAATGTGCTTTGGATCGGTGGATTCGATTATTTCATCGAGGCGCCTGAAATTGTCGTGAGCGCCATGGTTTGGGACGGGAATACCTGCTTTGCGAAAATGAGAAATCTTTCCGATGTGAAGATCGCTTACCAAAACGATCTGTTCTTCTTTCCAGTAGATTGCCTTCTGCGGCAGCAACAAAAACGTATTATTTTTTATCCTTAGCTCCATTCACCTGCTCGAATTGCCGTACCAGTTTTGAAAGCCGGTCTTCCAGTTTTTCGGACGACAATTGTTCGCGCAATCTATCGACCATTATCGGAAAAGCAAAAGGCGAAGGTGTGGTTGGATAACGAATGATGACATCTTGTGTCCGGATGCGTTCCAATGCCATCCGAAGTCTTCGTTCCTCCAATTGCTGATCAAGTGCCTCCTGGTATGCCTGCCGGATAAGCAGGTTTTTTGGTTCGTGTTCGGAGATCACGTCAAACAGCAGGGAAGACGATGCCTGTAAATGCCGTGCCTTAATTCCCTGGCCGGGATATCCCTGAAAAATCATTCCGGATATCGCAGCTACTTCGCGGAATTTTCGCTTCGCCATTTCGGTTGAATTCACGCTTCGCTGGATGTCGAGTAATAAGTCTTCCGTAGAAAATAATGCGTGCTCTTGTAATAAGTCTTCCAGTAAAATTTCCGTGTCGGTTAACAGTTCGAATCCGTAGTCGTTCATCGCCATGGAAAACGTAATCGGCCTGATCTTACTCACGCGATACGCGATCAATGCTGCCATTCCTTCGTGCACAAGCCGACCTTCAAACGGATAAATAAAAATATGATAGCCTTCTTTGGTGCGGCATTGTTCGATGAGCAATTGATTTTTGTCCGGAATGTCAGAACGCTCACGCTGTAAATCCAATAAAGGTTGTAACGTTGCCAGTTCGGGTTCACGAAGGTCATAACCTGAGCCTGACAATCGCTCACGGATAAATTCCGATAACTGTGACGACAAAGGGATTCGTCCACCGGCCCAGCGGGGAATGATTCCTTTTTTCTTCGAGCTTGCTTTTCGAACGTGGGCGGTCATCTCACGTACGCGGATGAACTCGAGATTCATCCCTGCAAAGGAAAAAACATCACCCGGGTTCATGCGGGCAATAAAACTCTCTTCCACATTGCCAATGTATTTACCGGAAACATATTGGACCTTCAGCGAAGCATCGGATACAATCGTACCCATACTCAGACGGTGACGCATGGCAACTCGTTTGTTCTTCACCACGTATAAATCTCCTTCACGATCGACTTTGCTGAATTCATCGTACGCATCGAGTGTTGCTCCGCCTGTTGTGATAAAGCCGAGAAGCCATTGCCATTCCTCGGTGTTGATGAACTGATAGGAGTAAGTTGATTTTATTTCGTGGAATAACTCATCTTCCTTAAACCCACCGCCCACGGCCAGTGTCACCATGTATTGAACCAACACGTCAAATGCCTGAACGATGGGAATCCGTTCTTCGATTTTATTTTGCTTCACGCCATCGCGCAGGCATACACCTTCGATCAGTTCAATGGCGTGTGTGGGAACAAAATAGATTTTGCTGGTTGCACCCGGCCGGTGGCCGCTGCGACCAGCTCGCTGCAAAAACCGGGAAATACTTTTTGCGCTACCGACCTGGATAACTGTTTCCACGGGACGAAAGTCGACACCTAAGTCAAGGCTGGAAGTGCAAATAACGAGTTTGAGCTTGCCAAGATGAAGGTTCTCTTCAACCCATGCGCGAATTTCCCGATCGAGTGAACCGTGATGTAAGGCAACCTGGCCTGCGAGCTCGGGGTAGTTTTCGGAAACAAAGCGAAACCAGATTTCAGTTTGTGAACGTGTGTTTGTAAAAAGCAATGTTGTTTTGCTCTTCATGATGATGGGCATCACTTTGTCGAGCAGGTTGATTCCGAGATAACCTGCCCACGGGAGCTTTTCGATGTGATCGGGGAGGATGGACTCAACTTCAACTTTTTTAACAATGGTAGAGCGTATGATCACCGCTTTTTCAGGATCGAATTGTGTCCCGATCAATGTTTGCAGTGCCTGCTCCAGGTTACCGATCGTAGCCGAGATTCCCCAAACAAGGAGGTACGGGTTGAGGGTGCGCATGTGCGCCAGCCCGAGCTCGGTTGCGACACCACGTTTTGTGCTCAACAATTCATGCCATTCGTCAACGACAATAGCTTCGAGGTTGCGGAACATTTCTTCGTGGCCTTTTTGCGCAAAGAATAGATGTAAACTTTCCGGAGTGATTAAGAGTACTTCGGGTGCTTCCTTGATCTGCTCGTTTTTTTCTTTCGCACTCATGTCGCCCGTGCGGATGCCGATCTTCCAGGGAATGTTCATCCCGGTGCAGGCATTAATCAGGTTACGCTGGATGTCTTTCGTAAGTGCACGTAGCGGTGTAATCCACAAAATGCGAAGTTTCGACTTCTTTTGATTTTTGTAGTCCGGATTTTTATTGATGAAGTCGGCAAGAATCGGAAGAAACAGTGCGTATGTTTTACCGGAGCCGGTGGGAGCATTGAGCAGACCACTCTTCCCTGCCAGGTAGGCAGCCATGGTATCGCGTTGAAAGTCGGCCAGTTGCCAGCCGTTTTCTGCGATCCAGTCCGATATAATTTTTTCTCCTTGAGTTAACGCCACAGTTTACAAATATGCAGTACCCGGAGATAATAATGTATTCGTTACCGGTATTGCGACAGAATTTGTCGAAGGTTCTCGAGCGTATCGGCTTCTTCGGCCGGTTTGTCTTCGCGCCAGCGCAGCATCCGCGGAAAGCGGACGGCAATTCCCGATTTATGTCGCGTGGAGGCATTGATACCTTCAAACCCGATTTCAAACACCAGTTTCGGCTTGACTGTTCGCACAGGCCCGAATTTTTCGACCGTGTTGTTTTTTACAAAATGATCGACTCGTCTTATCTCGGCATCGGTTAATCCGGAATATGCCTTGGCAAACGGAATTAGTTTACCCTGATCCCAAACGGCAAATGTGTAGTCCGTATAAAGCTCAGCCCTGCGACCGCTTCCTTTTTGCGCATAAATCAATACAGCATCAACACTTAGTGGGTCGACTTTCCATTTCCACCAATCGCCTTTTTTTCTTCCCGTCTGATAAGCTGCTGCTTTCCGCTTGATCATAAACCCCTCGGCAATGTTTTCGCGCGATTGCTTATGTAACGATTTTAGATCATCCCATTTTTGAAAGTCGAGCAGTCGCGACAGCCTGAATGCAGGAAACGCAGATGTGCTTTTGTATAAGTCTTCAAGCGCCTGTCTCCGGTATTCCTGTGACTGCTTGCGAATATCTGTTCCGTTTAACTCAAGCAGGTCGTACGCGATCAGCGCTACCGGAGCTTCCTGCAATATTTTCTTTGTTACATTTTTTCTGCCGATGCGAGTCTGAAGCACATTAAACGATAACGGCCGCTCATCCGTAAAACATAAAATTTCTCCGTCCAGCACGGTTCCGTCAGGAAGAAAATCTGCGAATGCATGAAGTTCCGGGAATTTTCCCGTGACAAGTTCTTCGCCACGCGACCAGATGTACAATTCTTTGTTTCGATAGATAATCTGCGCACGAATGCCATCCCATTTCCATTCGGCAAACCATTCGTTCGGTTGCCCAAGTTCATCCAGTTCGTCTTCAATCGCGTATGCGAGATAAAACGGATACGGCTTCGAATGCTGGTCGGCCAGGTTCTCGGCATGGATTAATTCCTTAAAGGTTGTTACCTGCGGATCCCAATTCCCCATCACGCGATGCGTGACAACAGCAGCTTCCTGGTCTGTTGCTTCGCTTACCGCGCGAATCACAAGTGTTTGAGATACGCCAATGCGAAAGCTGCCCATCATAAGTTTATTGAATACAAAAATTTCGTAGGGCGACAATTGTTTCCACGCGTTGATCAGGAATGCCTTCTTTTCGTCATCGGTTTTTTTGGCGAGATCAATAAAATCATGAAACCAATCGCTCAATGTTTTATCGGAAGTTGATTCGGAGGCAGGTAGTAACAACGAAATTGTTTCGGCCATATCGCCCACGCTGCTGTAACTCTCACGGTAGAGCCATTGAGGTATGCCGGCCTGTTCCAGTGCCCATTCCTGTACCTGTGAACTTTTAATCGGTCGGGGCGGGCGTCTTCCGGTGAATAATGCAAGCGCCCAAATCTTGTCTTCTTCCGGTGCCGAAAGGAAATACGCTTTCAGCAACTCAACTTTTTCGTTGGTTTTGGTTGTGCGGTCGAGCTGAAGAAAAAGATTGGTGAACCGTTTCATGCGACAACTTCTTCCGGTAACACATCTTCTTCTTCATCGCCATAGCTGGTTTTAACTTCATGCGCTTCAATACCTTTTTCATTCAGCCAGCGGGCAAAGGTATCGGTATAGCCGTGCGTGACGTATACACGTTCTGCACCTGTTTCCGCAATCACCCAGTTGAGTTCATTCCAGTCGGCATGATCGGATAACACAAACCCTCGGTCGACTGATCTCCGGTTTTTTGCACCGCGAACCGCCATCCAGCCGGAACAATAGCCGGTAGAGTAGGGCTCGAATTTTTTCAACCACGGAGTGTTCAGTGATGATGACGTTCCAAGGATCAACGCACCCCGGTATTCTTTTTTATCGATGTCGGCCGTTACCCGCGGAATGTAAGGCAGATCGAAACCTGCGTTACGGAGTTGCTCATTTACATTGTAGATCGCGCCATGCGCAAACACTTTATGATCGAAAGGCTGAAGATTTTTTACGAGCCGTTGCATTTTTCCGAGCGCATATCCCATCAGTACACTGGCTTTGTCCTGAACCTGATTTTCTTTCCACCATTCGCGGATGTCGTTCATTACCTCCTGTTGCGGACGCCACTTATAAATCGGTAAACCGAACGTGGACTCTGTAATAAAGGTGTGACAGGGAACAGGCTCGAACGCGGCTGAAAAATAGTCGTCCTGAACTTTGTAGTCACCGCTTGCGACCCATACTTCACCTTTATGCTCTACGCGAATCTGGGCTGAACCGATAACGTGCCCGGCCGGATGAAGTGAAAACTGCACCCCATTGATCGAAAATTTTTCACCGTATTCAACCGTTTGGAGAGAAATATCATTACCCAGTCGCAGCTTTAAAATGCTGGCGGAGTCTTTATGTGCCAGGTAATGCTTGCATCCCGGTTTGGCATGGTCACTGTGCGCATGAGTAATGATGGCGAAGTCTACCGGCTTCCACGGATCGATGTGAACGTTAGCCGTTGCGCAATAAATGCTGGAAGATGTAAAAGTTAACAGACCGGCCATGCAAACAGGCAGCGAAAAAACGTGCCAGACTAATTTAACACGCTTTCCACTGAAATGTTCGAAAGCTGATAATTACTACAGATTGATGCCACCCGAGGCTTCGATCCGCTGACCGTTGATCCAGCCGGCCTCTTCGGAACAGAGAAATGCAATAACGCCACCAATGTCATCGGGCTGACCGATCCGCCCCAGCGCAGTATTTGCCGCAAGCATATTTTTCCGTTCCGGAGGAGCGTTGCGAACTGCAGCATTGTTGAAATCTGTTTCAACCGGGCCGGGAGCAACCACGTTCACAGTTATTTTCCGCGAGCCAATTTCTTTGGCAATGTATCGTGTGAGTACCTCAACAGCACCTTTCATTGAGGCATAAATGGAGTATCCGGGATTCACAAAGCGTGTGGTGCCGCTCGACAAGTTTATGATCCGGCCACCATCGTTCATCAGCTGCAACGCCTGTTGCGATAAAAAGTAAACACTCTTGAAGTGAATGTTCATAAAATTATCGAAGTCCTGCTCGGTTGATTTTTCAAAGGGAATTGTCGCTCCGATACCGGCATTGTTGATCAGGAAATCAAACGTGTCGCGGTTCCAGGTTTTGCGCAACGTTTCTTTTAAGTCGGTGATCAACTGACTAACCGCTCCTGGTTTTGAAGCATCAAACTGCAGGGCTGCAGCTTTTCTTCCGGCTGCTTCAACCTGCTTTACAACTGCGTCAGCTTTTGATTGTTGTGAATTATACGTGATGATGATGTCGTGTCCCTTTTTTGCCAAGGCGATGGCGGTATTCTCTCCGAGTCCGCGGCTGCCGCCTGTAACCAAAGCGATTTTTGAAGTGGTCATGAGTTTTTTGATTTAAGAGACGAGTAAGGGTTAGAATTATTGCTTATCAACAATTCTTGCGGCCCGGAGGTTCATCGCAGGCTTTCCTTGACGTCCATTTTTCTGAACGTTAGATTAATGCGTGGGCGGGTAACTTTTTTGGTAGGAGGCAGGCGATGCAGCCACCGCGACTGCGTAGTGCCGGCCATCTCGAGCAAGCTGCCATGTTCGAGAATCAGTTCAACCTTCTGATCTTCTGTCTTGTGACGAAAGGCAAATTTGCGTTCCGCACCAAACGTTAGGGAAGCGATGCTCGAGTCTTTCGCAAGCATTTTTTCGTCATCACTGTGCCACGCCATTCCTTCGCTGCCATCGTGGTATAAATTGAGGAGGCACGAGTTGTACGTGGCTCCGGTTTTTTGTTCGCAGACAGTTTTCAGGTGCAGCAACTCTTTGGTCCAGGGCAGTGCGAGCTTGGTTGCGTTTGAGTACGTGTAGTGATAACCGGAGTCGCCATACCAAGCCACCTTACGCCTGGTAATGATATGTCTTCCAAACATATTAGCCTCATCGTTTCGCCATTCAATCGTCTTCCAGAGAATGTCAAAGTACGTGTTCGAGTCGGCAGGTGAGAAAACCCTTCCGAAGTACCGAACCGTTCCATCGAATGGAAGCAGGTTAACGGTGCTATCGTTGCTGAATAGATTCATTTTTCCATTGTTGATATTCTGAACGCATGCAATGACCGCACGGCCGGAATGTGTTTGACGCTGCTTCCTGCAACGAAGAAAAGAAAACGCGGTTGACTCTTTTCATTCGCTTGCCGGAAGTGCAATGCAGCGTCCCGACAATTTTCAGTTTAACATTTCCCGCATAGGTAATGTTCTTATTCCGGATCAATTTTCTGATTTCGCGATCTGTAAAATTAATGTGTCGAATCATTGTCATACGACTGCAAAGTAGCAACAGCCGTGCAACCTGTCCACCCGATACTTGCTGTCTTTGTGCAACGAAAGAAGTTAACCTTTTATCGATTTGATCCAGTCGCGT
The DNA here is from genome assembly GCA_019694875.1 of Cyclobacteriaceae bacterium. Classification (GTDB taxonomy): domain Bacteria; phylum Bacteroidota; class Bacteroidia; order Cytophagales; family Cyclobacteriaceae; genus UBA2336. Next base: position 738,247 of record JAIBBC010000003.1, on the reverse strand, counting down.
GCATTTGAAAACGCCTCGAACCACGGACCCACTTCATCGTTTTTGCGATTGGCGGGGTAATGTGGCCAGTTCCACGGGAACAATGAACGTTCGATGTGCGGCATGATGGCAAGGTGGCGGCCATCTTTCGAACAAAGTGCAGCTACTGCGAAGTTTGAATCGTTCGGATTGCCCGGATATTCAGCAAATGTATAATTCGCAGCTACGGTGTATTTCGACTTATCGGCAGGCAATACAAATTGCCCTTCTCCATGAGCCATCCACACACCGATCTGGGCGCCTTCATAACTCTTCAGCATCACCGAATTGTTTTGCGGAATGGTGAGATTAACAAACGAGCACTCGAACTTGCCTGACCCGTTGTGATGCATTTTCTCTTTCCATTCCGGATAGAGCAGGCCCATTTCCATCATGAGCTGGCAGCCGTTACACACGCCCAGGCTCAGTGTATCGTTGCGCTTGTAAAAGTTTTCGAGCGCGGCTTTTGCTTTGGGATTATAAAGAAAAGCACCTGCCCAGCCTTTTGCCGAGCCTAATACATCTGAGTTAGAAAATCCGCCAACGAAAACAATAAGATTTACTTCGCTCAGGTCTTCGCGACCGGTCATCAGATCGGTCATGTGAACATCTTTTACATCGAATCCTGCGATGTACAGCGCGTACGCCATTTCACGATCGCTGTTCACACCCTTTTCGCGAATGATTGCGGCTTTGATGCCTGCAGGCTTTCTGCGCTTTGGATCCAATCCGTACGTTGCAAGCTTACCATCAAATTTCGGCTGGAATTTATACTCCAATACCTGTTTGAAAATATTGTCTCTGCGTTTTTCCGCATATCCTTTCGGACGCTGAATCTTGTCAAGCAAATAAGATGTGCGGAACCACTTCTCGCGGAGCGCATCAATGTCGAGCGGCTTTACGCTGTTGTTTTCTAAGCTGAGTTTTCTTTCATTTACGACTGTGCCGATTACTACCGACTTCACACCAGTCTTTTGCAACACACTCTGAACTGCAGCAGCATCCTTCACCTGAATAACAATTGCAGCATTTTCGCTGAACAGTACCTTCGTAGTATCGGAACCAAGCTCGCTGACGTTAGCGTTTACGCCAACTCCCGGCACCGGGAAACACATTTCCAGCAGCGTGGTAATTAATCCGCCTGACGATACATCGTGTCCGGATAGAATTTTGTCGGTGTTAATAAGCTCCTGAACGGCAGCAAAGGCTTTTATAAAATATTCCTCGTCTGTTACGGTTGGTGCGTCTGTTCCCAACTGATTTACAATCTGCGCAAAGCTGCTTCCGCCAAGTTTAAAATCATCGTTTGAGAACGCGATGTATAAAAGCGATGATCCTTCAACGGGTTTGAGGTCAGGTGAAATTGTTTTGCGAATGTCGCTGCATTCCGCAACAGCGGAAATGATTACCGTTCCCGGAGAATCGACTGTTTCACCATTCGGGTACTTTTGTGTCATCGACAACGAATCCTTTCCGGTAGGAACGTTGATGCCCAGCTTGCAGGCGAAATCACTAACCGCTTCAACAGCCGAATAGAGTCGTGAGTTTTCACCGGCAGTTTTTGTCGGCCACATCCAGTTCGCACTGAGCGAAACACCTTTCAATCCGTATGTCAACGGTGCCCAGATGATGTTTAACAATGCTTCTGCGATTGCCATCTTGCTTCCCGCTGCCGGATTAACCAGCGCTGCACCCGGTGCATGCCCGATGCCAGTAGCAATACCTTTGTTGCTGATGAAATCAAGCGCCATCACCGACACGTTGTTCAGCGGAAGCTGAATTGATCCGCAAGTTTGCTGCGTGGCAACGCGCCCGGTAACGCAACGGTCAACTTTATTGGTTAACCAGTCTTTACACGCAACGGCTTCGAGTTGCAGAAGCTGTTCGAGATATTCCTGGAATTTATTCGCATCATACCGAACGTCTTCAAAAGTATTCGGGATGGTTTTATCCTGCAGAATTGTTTTCGGGGATGAGCCAAACAGATTGCTGATCTTAAGGTCGACCGGTTTTGTCTTCTTAACGTTGTCGACAAATTTAAAGGTACCATCACCCGTTGCAGTTCCTACAACATACATTGGTGCGCGCTCACGTTCCGACACGCGCTGAAGCATCCCGATATGCTTCGGATTGATGGCAATGCCCATGCGCTCCTGCGATTCATTACTGATAATCTCTTTGTCGGAGAGGGTAGTATCACCAATCGGCAATTTATCAATTTCGATAATACCTCCGGTTTCTTCGAGTAATTCCGAGAAACAGTTCAAATGTCCGCCTGCGCCATGATCGTGAATGGAAACGATCGGGTTTTCAGATGATTCAACCATTGCGCGAATGGCATTCGCCACGCGCTTCTGCATTTCAGGGTTTGAACGCTGTACGGCATTTAACTCCAGCGCATTCGCAAACTCACCGGTTGTAACCGATGAAACGGCTGCGCCACCCATACCAATCCGGTAGTTGTCGCCACCCATCAATACAATTTTATCTCCGGCCTTCAGGTGTTCTTTCTTGCTGTCTTTTTCTTTTCCGTAACCCACGCCACCGGCCAGCATGATTACCTTATCGAAGCCTAGCTTCTTTCCGTTTTCAAAATGCTCAAAGGTTAAAACGCTTCCGCCAATCAACGGCTGACCGAATTTGTTACCGAAGTCGCTGGCGCCATCAGATGCCTTGATCAGAATTTCAGCAGGTGTTTGATAAAGCCATTTGCGCTCGGCAAATTTTTTCTCCCACGGTCGCCCGCCATCCAGTCGTGGATAAGAGGTGATGTACACTGCGGTTCCGGATAACGGAATTGAACCTTTGCCACCGGCAAGCCTGTCGCGGATTTCGCCACCACCACCGGTAGCGGCACCGTTAAATGGTTCAACGGTTGTCGGGAAGTTATGCGTCTCGGCTTTTACAGAGATAACCGAATCGAAGTCTTCAATCTTAAACCAGTCAGGCACATCCTGCCGCCCGGGGGCAAACTGCTCAACACACGGACCTTTAATGAACGCTACGTTGTCTTTATAAGCCGATACGATGTAGTTCGGATTTTCTTTTGATGTTTTTTTGATGAGTTGAAAAAGTGTCGATTCTTTTTCTTTTCCATCGATCACAAATGTGCCATTGAAGATTTTATGGCGACAGTGTTCGCTGTTCACTTGCGAGAAGCCGAAAACCTCACTGTCGGTGAGCTTGCGGCCAAGTTGTTTGCTGACACCGTTCAGGTAGTCAACTTCTTCCTGGCTTAATGCGAGACCCTCTTTTTGATTGTACGCTGCGATGTCATCGATTTCGATGATTGGTTCGGGAGTGTGGACAATGGTAAAAAGTTCCTGGTCCAGCCCGTTGTACCTGAACTGGAGCATGCGGTCGAAAGACGCGTTGCCGTCTGTCACTTCAAAAAATTCTTCCATCCTGAAAATGCCGGAAATGCCCATTGTTTGGGTGATCTCCACAGCATTCGTACTCCAGGGTGAAACCATCTCCTTTCTGGGCCCGATAAATGATCCTGCCACAGTGTTCCCGGTCAGCGGCTGAGCGCCTCCCAAAAGCCATACAAGCTTTTGAATATCAGTGGATTGTAAAAGGTGCTGCGTTCCAACCCCGTAAACGATGTTGGAATTTGAACGGAAAAAAAGGATCATGAAAGGAAGTGGCTTAAAAGAAGACGCAAAAGTACTATGGATTGATCTTTTTTAACAGTGTTTTTTGCATTTAATCGGGATGCTTGACCTAACGGTGGAAGTCGTCTTGTGATTACGGGTTTGCTTGCTTTATTTAGTCGACCCTTGCACGAAGAAATATGGAAATAGCCTCGAAGCCCGCGAACGAGCGGGAACGGTTAAATGCGTTGAATGAATACCACATCCTTGACACGCCTGCTGAACGGGATTTTGATGAAATCGCAGAACTTGCATCACTCATTTGCGAGACACCCATTTCAACCGTAACCCTGATTGACGATGCCCGTCAATGGTTCAAAGCGAAAGTAGGTATAGAAGTACCGGAAACACATCGCGACCATGCTTTTTGTTCGCATGTCATTAACCAGGATTCGGTAATGGTTGTTCCGGATGCCACAAAAGATGTACGCTTTCACGATAATCCTTTGGTTGTTGGAAAGCCGGACATCCGTTTTTACGCAGGCATGCCGCTGGTAACGCCAGACGGATTTAATGTGGGTACATTATGTGTGATTGACACAGAGCCGAAAAACCTGTTACCTCATCAGTTGTTTGCGCTACAGGTATTGTCGAAGCAGGTAGTGAAGCAAATGGAACTGCGGAAGAAAATTTTTGAACTTGAACAACTGAACGATACGCACCGTAAACTACTCTCGATTATCGGGCATGACTTGCGAAGTCCGCTTACATCGTTGTACGGATTGCTGGAGCTTTCAGAAAAATATGATCTGCCGCCCGATGAATTCAAAGCGAAGCTTCCGGAAGTGCGTCAGGGGTTTACAGCAGCCAACGCCTTGTTGAATAATTTGCTGGAGTGGGCAACATCGCAGTTTGAACACAATGGTATTAAGCGGAAGTTGTTGTCGCTGCGTCATATCGTAGATCAGATTGTGGCGGACAACCAGCAACAATTCGACCGCAAAAAGAATGTTGTCGAAAACAGCATTGATGCGGCTTGCCAGGTACTGGCCGATGAACACATGATGCGTACCGTGCTTCGTAACCTGTTGATGAATGCCAATAAATTTACCGGCAATGGCCGGATTACGATTTCAAACCGCGAGGTTAATGCCATGGCTGAAATTTGTATTGCCGATACCGGTGTTGGAATGGATCAGCAACAGTTGGACAAAATGTTCAATTGGGACAAACGCAGCAGTACGAAAGGCACCGGGGGTGAGCGTGGCTCGGGCTTCGGCTTGCTGGTGAGCCAGGAATTTGTAGAGAAAAATGGCGGAAAGATTTGGGTTGAAAGTACTGTGGGTGAAGGTTCAAAGTTCTATTTCACACTTCATCAATATCACCCGCAATAATTCGGATATATTACCTGCTGTTTGCAAACATCCAGTTCAAAAAGTCGGGTTCGGCAAAGGCGCTGTCCCAGCTGTTGTGATTGGCTTCAGGATATTCTTTGTATTGAACGGCAGCTTTTAGCGTCTTGAGCTTTTCGACCATTGCCCTGGAATGGCGCGGGTCTACCACATCATCTTTGGCTCCGTGGAAAACACGGAACGGTACTTTGATAACACGTTTGTCGTACGCATCAACATCACCACCGCCACAAATCGGCACGGCTGCAGCAAATAATTTCGGAAAACGATACACCGACTCAAACGTACCCATCCCGCCCATGGAAAGACCGGCAACATATACGCGTTTCTTATCTGTGGCTTCAGTGCGGAGAGTTTTTTTCAATAGCTCAATTGCTGCCTGTAGCGCAGGAGTTATCGGACGCGTGTAGTCGAAGTCGAGCTCGAGCGGCATTTTTTCACGATTGACCTTTACGCTCGACCAGTAACTTTCGGCAGCGCATTGAGGAAAAATCACGATGGCCGGATAGGCTTTCCGGTTTGCTGGATCAAGAAAGAGTTTTGAGCCGTGCACTAATTGGCTTTCATTGTTGTCTCCGCGTTCGCCTGCGCCATGCAAAAACAATACAACCGGATATTTTTTTGTCTTGTCGTAGTTTTCCGGAAACAGTATGCGATAGGGGAGACTGAGTCCGGTTGATGAAATGAATGTTTCTTTTTTGAATTCGCTTTGATCCTGGGCGCAGCATGCTAGCGACAACATGGATACGGTGAAAATAGAAAGTATAAGGCGCATACGTAGTTCGGTTTGATGTGAAAGTACGGCTTATTTTTTTAAGATTCTGATACTCGCCTCGATAACTCCATTGTGTCCAATCTCTGGTATTTCAAGTGTATACGATTTTACGTGGCGGAGCAGTGCATGCATGTTTTGCGGTGTTATCACCTTGTCGAACTTTCCAACGATCATGACGAGACGGACCTTGTTGTTATTAATAATGCCTGCGATTGAAGCCATGTCGAACTTTAAATGGCGGAACACCACCCAGGAGTAATAAACACGTTTACGTTTTTCTTCAGTATTCATTTGTGACTCCACAAAGCGCAAAATGCCTTTATCGATTAGTCCAATACGATGCGCAACGTGTGCGATTGAAGTGAACCGGCCGGGATGGGTAATCATGCTTTTAAAAAGTTTCCGAAACATTACCGGGTATGTAGCCAGGCTGTACCACATGCTGGTTTTGATTCCATCAGGCGCCAGCAGGAAAATTTCTTTTACCTGGTCCGGGAATGCCTCCAGCGTAGCAAGGGCGAACTTCCCGCCCATACTGAATCCCAGTACGCTGAAGTTAGTAATGAAATGATCGCCTAAGAATTTGTCCATCAATGCTTTCCAGGTAATTTTTTCGATGGGATGCTCATCGAGTTTCCATTCGCTGTTGCCGTGAAAGAACAGGTCGAAAAGATAAATCGTATACTGATCTGAGAGCGCATCCGCCAGCGCATGAAATGCTTCACCGGTTTGTCCGAAGCCGTGAAAGGCGATCAGCGTCTGCTCACCGTTGCCGGCTTTAGTGAAATGCAGCGTAGCATGTTCGGGTTGCAGTTGATGCTTCGTCACGCGATGGTGTTTGGAATTCAAAAATGAGAAATAAATTCTTGATTCCGCGTATGCAAGACAATCATAAAACAAAACACCAGACTCCTTCAGCGAAGCCTGGTGTCAGTGTTATTTGTATGTCTGTTATTCGTGCTTCAGCGAGTTGACCGGGTTTGTGGCGGCAGTTTTCAGCGAATGAAATCCTACCGTGAAGAAAGAGAAGATCAACGCCATAACCGTCACCACACCAAATGTGAAATAACTGATGGAAGTCTGGTATGCAAAATTACCCATCCATCGGCTGATCATGTACAGCGCTGCCGGCACAACCAGTACAGCAGCAATTAGCACCAGGTACATAACATCTTTATACAGAAGGTAAATAATGCGGCCTGTACTTGCGCCATGTACTTTGCGGATGCCGATTTCTTTCGTGCGCTGAGCAGCGGTGAATGCAGAAAGTCCGAGCAAGCCGAGCAGAGAAATGAAAATACAGATGTACGAAAGGTTCGACAAAAGTTTGTATTGCGTTTCATCGGCCTTGTATTGTTCGTTGAAACGCTGATCGAGGAAGAAGTATTCAAATGGGTGGTTGGGATCGTACCCAGCCCATTTGTTACGGATATAGTCCATTGTTTCAGGAAGATTTTCACCTGCAATTTTTAAATACAGGAAACCGCCTTCATCGCGCGACTTAACAAGAATCAAAGGTTCAACCGGGTTATGCAACGAACGGAAGTTAAAATCTTTCACTACACCAATCACCTGGCCATCACTTTCGCCATGGAACCAGCGCATCTTTTTTCCTACCGCATCTTCACCCCAGCCCATCAGTTTCGCGCCTGCTTCGTTAACCATGAAGATGTTATCGACATCGGTTTTTTTGCCTGGCTGGAAGCTGCGGCCCTTGACAACTTCAATCCCCAGCGTCTTCAGGTAATTATCATCTACCGCCATCATGGAGAATTGCTGTTGCTTCATTTCGCCTTTTTCATCTTCGGCCATCATTACCGGCCCGCCAATGCCCATGCCGGGCACACTGTACGAAGTTGCAGCCGATAGAATTTTTGGGTTTTGAAGAAATTCATTTTTTATCGCGGTGAGATTGTTCTGAACAAGCGAATCCTGGATCGGCAACACGAGCACGTTGTCTTTCGTGAAGCCGAGGTCCCGGCTGCGCATGAAATCGATCTGGTCCTGCATCAGCAGTGTGCACACCACTACGAAAATTGAAATCGCAAATTGTGTGGTGATCAAAACTTTTCGCAACATGTGGCTCGACTTGTTGTTCTTAAATGATCCCTTTAAGGCACTGAGCGTTGGAACAGAGGGAAGATAGAATGCGGGGTATAAGCCTGACAGAACCCCGATAAAAAGCGTGATGCCGAGCGAGCCGAGCAGTAACGTGGGATTCCCGAGAAAATCGGCCGTTAGGTTTTTGTCGATCAGTGAATTGAATGAAGTAAGATTCAGCACCATCAGCACTAAGCCCACGGCAACAATCAGAGAGATAAATGCCAGGAAGATTGATTCGCCCAAAAACGAAAATATAAGTGCACGTTTTCCGGAGCCCAATGTTTTTTTCATAGCGATTTCACCTGCACGTTTTACCGACTTGGCGGTAGATAAATTCATGTAGTTGATACAGGCCAGCAGTATGATGAATACACCAATGCCCGTGAATGCATACACGTACGCGATGTTTCCGGTAGGCTCATCACTTTGAAGGCTTGAATCGAAATGAACGTCTGCCAGGGGCTGCAGAATAGCGCTGTATTTTCCGCCTACCTGATCGCCAAACGACTTAAAATATTTGTCGAAAATTATCGGGAACTTGTCGTAGAAGTTTTTGGGGTCGTAGTTGTCGGGGAAAACAAGGAACGTGAATACATCCGGATTCCAGAATGCTTCGGATTTTATCTGCGCTCCTTCAAGTACCCACTCGCGCGTTTTTGCGAGCCCAGATAACAGGAAATCAAACTTCATGTGCGTGTTATCCGGAAGGTCTTTGATTACGGCCGTAACTTTCCAGGCTTCCTTCTGTCCATCGATCAGCAGGAGTTTATTCAGCGGGTCTTCAGTGCCGAAATAACGCTTAGCGGTTGATTCGGTAATGACAACCGAATTGAGAAGATTCAGACAGGTTTTTTCGTCTCCGGCAATAAAGGTATGCTTGAACACGGTGAAGTAGGTGGAGTCTGTTCGGATAACATCATCTTCATAATAGGATACTTCCTGGCCGTTGTTCTCGTATCTCACAAGCGCATGGTCCCAGTCGTTGGCGCGGGTGAACGCCTGCACCTCGGGGAATTCTTCTTTTAAAATTGCGCCCAACTCGCGTGCTGACCGTGCAACTTCTTCATCGATCCCGGTAGCCTGCAAATGACCACCCAGGCGATAGATGTTCTGATGATTGGCAAAATGCTTATCGTAAGTAAGATCGTGCTGGAGAATCAGCAACAGGATTATGCTCACGGCAATGCCCAATGCAAGGCCAAGAATATTGAGTATGGAAAAAAATTTATCCCTGAGAAAAACGCGGATAAAGAACTTGAAATGAGTCTGAAGCATGACGGTTGGTTTAGTGGTGAAAAGGTTGATTCCGCATTTGTTCAACAACAATGCCGGGCCAAAAAGCTTGTGTTTTATTTTAGAATCGAATAAAAATAGTTTTCTGCCTGCTCAATTTTGAACACTTTAGCGTTCGAAAACGATTGTTAGCATATGAAACGAATTCTTCCATTGTTGATGACATTATTTTGCCTTCAGTGTTACTCGCAGGACGGCCCGATGGTTACAGCTGGCAACCCGATTTTTCCGGGCTACTATGCCGATCCGGAAGGAATTGTGTTCGGGAAAACATATTGGGTTTATCCAACCTACTCTGCGCCATACAGCAAGCAGGTTTTCTTCGATGCGTTTTCATCGCCCGACCTTGTCCACTGGACGAAACACGAACACATTCTTGATACCGTAAATGTTAAATGGGCCAAACGTGCGGTGTGGGCACCTTCCATTATCGAAAAAAATGGAAAGTATTTTATGTTTTTTGGTGCGAATGATATTCAGAATGATACCGAATACGGTGGCATCGGCATCGCGGTAGCCGATAGTCCTGACGGGCCATTTATAGATTATCTGGGCAAGCCGTTGATCGACAAGTTTCATAATGGTGCGCAGCCCATCGATCAGTTTATCTATAAAGACGGTAATCAGTATTACCTGATTTATGGAGGCTGGCAACATTGCAATATTGTCAGGCTGAAAAGTGATTTTACTGGTTTCCTTCCGTTTGATGACGGAACCATTTTCAAAGAGATAACGCCTGAGAAATACGTAGAAGGCCCGTTCATGTTTAAACGGAACGGAAAATATTACTTCATGTGGTCGGAGGGAGGTTGGACGGGCCCGGACTACAGTGTGGCGTATGCGATAGCAGATTCACCCTTTGGGCCGTTTAAACGGGTTGGTAAAATTCTGGAGCAGAATGCAGCCATTGCAACCGGGGCGGGACATCATTCGGTTATTAAACACCCGAAGAAAGATGAATACTACATCGTGTATCACCGCAGGCCGTTAGGTGAAACCGACCGCAACGCCCGGGTGGTGTGTATCGAAAAGCTTGAATTCGATGCAAGCGGGCTCATCAAACCAGTGATAATTACTAATGAAGGCGTGAAAGCGAATCCAATTAAATAATTTTCAAAATATTTCGAGCGCCAAAAATCAAGCTGACATAGGGCTGTCACACGCCTGGGTTTTCTTTGAATATTAATTCATCGTAAAACCCATTCAGCTATGAAAAACGAAACCGTTTCAGAAGAGAACGCTATTGATTTAAGAACGTTGCTCGATCACTGGCAGGAGCACCGCAGACTTACCCGCAGGGTTATCGAGGCCTATCCGGAAGATAAATTATTTACGTTCTCCGTAGGCGGAATGCGACCATTCGCACAGCTCGTAATGGAAATGATTACGATTGCGCAGCCGGGTATTTACGGGATGGCTACCGGTAACTGGAGTGTTCCGGGTCGGCCCGAGATTAATTTCACACTTCAGCCGCCTGCTACCAAGGCCGAGTTGTTAAAATTTTGGGACGAAACAACCGATGTAATCAATCAGCTTTGGCCGAACATTACGGTGGAGAGAATGCACGAAGCCGATAAGGCGTTCGGCCAGTTTGATGGCACCATCACGTGGCATTATTTCTATTTCGTTGATAACGAGATTCACCATCGTGCTCAGGCGTACGTGTATCTGCGCGCGCTAGGCATTGAGCCGCCTCCATTCTGGGATCGTCATTAACTAAATTGTTTAATAAAGTACAGGGGCACGTTGCTATTCATCGTCTTGTGTCCCTGTATTTTGATTTCATACTAGTTGATTTCAAACTGCACGAGAACCTGGGCCTGAAGTTTGATCTTCTTGAAAGACGATTGATAGTCTGTTGGCGTATTCTCTTCACGATATTGGGCATTCATAGAATACTGGACATTGCCTGGATTCATGTTATAGGGTTCAATATTTATTTCGCGTATCAGAATGGGCTTGCCGAGTTCAGAACCAATGCTATGCGCGAGTGCTTGGGCTTTGGTTTTAGCAATTTGCAGTGCTTTAACCTTCACGTCCAGTTTTAGTTTTGTAAGCTCGGAGTGATCCACCCGTACGATATCTACATAATCAGCTTTTACAGTTTCAATCTTGTTTAAGAACTTTTCGACCTCTGCCGCACTGGAAAGCTTAAGTTGATACGTTTTTTGCCTGAATACGTCCCGGTCTCTTCTTCGTCCGCCCAGTAAAAGACCCGCCTCGGCAAGCTCAAGGTTTTTTGGATCAATGTTGGCCTCCTTCAATGCATTCAGAAAGGATTTATCAATCGTTTCAAGCGTTGTTTTTGCGCGACCCTCTTCGAACTCCTTAAGACGAACGGTCAGGTAAATTTCATTGGGCACAATTTCAAGCTCAGCGGTGCCGGTAACTTCAATAAAGTGTTCAGCAGGTTTTGTTTCCTGGGCATGGGCCGTGAAAACGAAAAACATCAGGACAATTAAAAAGCTCATTTTTTTCATAATAGCGAGGTTATGTGTGACGATTAGATGCGATTTCAGGATATAAAGTTCGGGTCACGGGAAAATTTTGTCTCCCCGCATATTTTTTCACCTTTGCCACAATAATTCCCAAATCCTGCCGACTATCATGTCAAAACAAGCAGGTGATGGACCTTGCCATGCAAGAAATAAAGCAGAACACATTCCTGAGGGAGAAAGACAAACTGTTGGGGTTTATCCGCAACCGGGTGTCGTCATCCGAAGAGGCTGAAGATATCCTCCAGGATGTATTCTACCAATTTGTTGCAGGGTTTGAAACCATCGAATCGCTCGACCGGGTAACGTCATGGCTGTACAGCGTGGCGCGGAACAAGATTATCGACCGGTACAGACGCGATGCCGCACGGCCGAAGAAAACTGATTTTGAACTGGTTACGGGAAGTGAAGACGATACAGCGTTAACGCTGCAGGATATTCTTCCCGACCTGGATAACACGCCCGAATCAACACTTCTGCGCGAAGCCATTTGGGACGAGATTACCGATGCCCTGGAAGAACTTCCGGCTGATCAGCGGGAGATTTTTATCCAGAACGAAATCGAAGAAAGAAGCTTTCGCGAGATCGCGGAAGAAACAGGCGTGTCGATTAACACGCTGCTCTCTCGTAAGCGATATGCAATCATGGCGCTGCGCAAACGCCTGCAAAGTTTTTACGATGACATTATCAAATAAACATATTGATCAAAAACATTAAAGCATTGAATTATGAAACGCGGTTGGTGGATTTTAAAAGGTATCGTATTCGTGGCAGTGATGATTGCCTTGTTCGGAACGGTTACCATGTTACTGTGGAACTGGCTTGTGCCGGTGTTGTTTAACGGTCCGGTGGTGACCTTTGCGCAGGCGATAGGACTGCTGTTGCTCACGAAGATTTTATTCTGGAGTGTAGGCAAAGGCGGCCATCACCACAGGGGTCCGTGGCGGCCTTACTGGAAGAACAAATGGGAGGGCATGACGCCCGAGGAGCGTGACCGGCTCAAGAAAAGAATGCGTGAAAAGTGGTGCCCGCGCCCGGATCAGGATACGCCTTCAGCAAACGTTTGAAGTCGCTTTTCCGGAAAAATTCACAAAAAAATATTCTAAAAACCCCAACCCTGAGCCGTTTTACGCGTTCAGGGAAACGATGGAAACTTTTGTAATCTTAAAAGTTTCCATAGTTTTGCGCCATGATTGAAGAAACAGACATAAAAGATAAGATCGTTACGGGGGCGGAGGAGCTGTTCAGGCGGTACGGTGTCCGCAGCATTTCGATGGATGATATTGCCCGGCATTTGTCGGTATCAAAGAAAACGCTCTACCAGCACTTTGCCGACAAGGATGATCTCGTGGCGAGCGTAACGCGCCAATTACTCGAAAAGAACTATAAGCAGTGTGAGGACATTCGGCAGGGTTCAGACAACCCGGTGGAAGAGCTGGCACGTGTTTCCCTTTGGATGAAGAAAAGCATGGAGGAGGTAAATCCGACCATGCTCTTTGATTTACAGAAGTTCCATCTGAAAGCCTGGAACTTGTGGGTTGACTTTAAGAACAAATTCATTCGCGATCAAGTTGTTCAAAACCTGGATGCGGGCATTGAGCAGGGTTACATTCGTCCCGTGAACAAAGAGATCATGAGCATTCTTCGTGTGGAGTTTGTGCAGATGGCCTTTAACCAGGACATCTTTCCGCGCGAGAAGTTCAACATCGTAGAAGTGCAGAGCCAGATTTTCGATCACTTCGTATTTGGGCTCGTCACAGAAAAAGGAAGAAAACTTTATTTGAAATACAAAGAACACAACCAACAACCATCAACCATTTTATGATAAAACGATTATATCTGATAATTGCGATAGGAGCGGGATTAATCACCACGCAACGGGCAGTTGCACAGGATCAGCCGGCCTCATCCGGCCAGACTTTTACATTACAGCAGTGCATTGATTACGCGCTGGAGAACGGAGTGCTCACGAAAAATGCAAAACTTGACGAACAGATTGCAGAATCAAAAGTTCGCGAAACAGTCGGCATCGGCCTTCCTCAGATTAGCGCCAATGCGTCCGTAACCCACAACGAAAAACTTCCGCGATTTTTTACCACATATACCGGTCCGGGCGGCTTTATTGATTTAAGCGCAGTGCCCGGAATTAAAGTAGGGGATGTAGTTGCAGCGGAAAACTTTTTCCAGTTAAAAAGCAGTGGCGATGTAGGCCTTTCGGTAAACCAAATCATATTCAACGGTTCTTATATTGTGGGCTTACAGGCTTCACAGGCTTACAAAGAGCTTGCTTACAAGACAACTAATCAAACAAAAGAGCAGACGATTGAAGCGGTTACCAAAGCTTTTTATCTCGTGTTGATTAATACTGAGCGCGCTAACCTCTTTACCAGCAACATCGCCAGGCTTGATACGCTACTTCGAAATACAAAAGCCCTTTACCAGAACGGTTTTGCAGAAAGTATAGATGCTGACCGAATTCAGGTAACACTTAATAACCTGATTGTTCAGCGAGACAACTTTTTGAAGTTGAATGAACTTGGCATCGAAGTACTGAAATTTCAGATGAACTACCCGATGGATCAAACCTTGCAGGTTTCGGGTACGATTCAAGACGTTCAGGTAAATGTGGATCTGGCCTCGTACGATAACGATTGGGATTATAAAGCCCGCCCGGACTATCAATTGCTAGAAGCGAACAAAAGATTACAAGAATTAAATATTCGTAACAAGCGTGCGGCTTCACTACCGCAATTGAATGCCTTCTTAAACTATGGTTATTCGACACAGTCTGCAAAGATTGCCGGGTTATTTAAAACTGAATCTGACATCAGTGATGCGGGTGGCGTGGGGCCGGATAAATGGTACAACTACTCAAATTACGGAGTGCGTTTATCAATGCCGATTTTTACCGGGCTTCAAAATCACCATCAATGGCAACAGGAGAAGCTTAGTTTGCAAAAAATCAATAATCAGTTTACGATGCTGAGATCAAACATCGATTTACAAATTGCTCAGGCTTCTACCACCTATCAGAATTCTGTTCAGGACTTGCACGCTCAGGAGCAAAACATCACACTTGCGACTAATGTGGCACGGGTAACAAAAATCAAATACGAGCAGGGCGTAGGCTCAAACCTGGAAGTTGTTCAAGCCGAAGACGATCTGCGTCAGGCTCAAACTAACTACTACAATTCACTTTACTCTGCGGCTATCGCAAAAGTAGACCTGGACAAAGCTTATGGAAAATTGCTCCCAACATCAGAAAAAAAATAAATCAACCAACCTGAAATACATTCACATGAAATCGATCACATACAAACATTACATCTTAGGAATTTCCCTGGCTCTCCTGGTGGCGGCTTGCGGAGAGGGAGGTAAAAGCGATAAAAAAGCAGAACTGGAAAAGTTGAAGAAAGAGCGCGCTGACCTTGATGCCAAAATTGCTGAACTTGAGAAAGACTCAACGGTAGTTGGCAAGGACACAACCAAATTGAAGTTGAAGGAGGTTAATGTGCTTGAACTTCAGCCGCGTGCGTTCAATCACTACGTTCAAACACAAGGCCGTGTGGATGCTGAGGATAATATCCTTGTCAGTCCAAAAACACAGGGTGTTGTGACGGCTGTTTATGTTAAAGAAGGTCAGTCAGTTTCAAAAGGCCAGGTGCTTGCGCAGATCGACAATTCGGTAATTGTCAGCAATATCCAGGCAATGGAAGCACAGCTTAAACTCGCCACAGCGGTTTACGAGCGTCAGAAAAATCTTTGGGATCAAAAAATTGGAACTGAGGTTCAATTCCTTCAAGCGAAAGCTACCAAAGAAAATCTGGAGCAACAGGTTACGGCACTTCGCGACCAGAACGACATGACCCGCATTAAGTCTCCTATCAACGGAACGGTTGATCAGGTAGTGGCTAAGATTGGCCAGGGTGCAATGCCCGGACAACCTGCGGCACGCGTTGTGAACACATCGGATTTAAAACTCGTAGCCGGAATCTCGGAGGCATTTGTGTCGAATATTAAAAAGGGCGACAAGGTTGAAGTAACCATTGCTGAGTTGAACAAGCCTTTTAAAGGAACGGTGACATTTGTAGGTAAAACAATTGATTTGATGTCACGCACATTCCCGATCGAGGTTAAGCTTCCGAGCGATGCAGCGCTTCGCCCGAATATGACAGCTGTAATCAAAGTGATCTATCAGACCGAACAAAATGCTATTGTGGTACCTGTTAACACCATTCAAACCGTGAACAATGAAAAAATTGTTTACATAGCCGAAACAAAAGGTAACAACACCGTAGCGCGCAAGAAAGTTGTGGAAGTGGTAGGCGTGTTTGGAGATGGTGCTCAGGTAAAAGGTTTGAACAAAGGTGATAAGCTGGTAACGGTAGGTTTTCAAAGCCTGAGCGATGGCGAGAACATTAAAATCTAGGTTGCGAACCTCTAAAGCAAAGCAGTTATGCAAGACATAGAAAAAGAATTTAAGCCCACCAGTTGGGCCATCGATAACAAAGTAGCGATTTATGTCGCGGTGGTCATTATCACGCTGGGTGGTATTTTAACATACTTCTCACTTCCGAAGGAAAACTTTCCTGAGGTAGTGTTCCCGCAGATATTTGTTGCCACTCCGTATCCCGGTGCTTCCCCGAAAGACATTGAGAACCTGATCACCAAGCACATCGAAAAGCAGGTTAAGTCAATTTCCGGTGTCAAGAAAATTTCCAGTAACTCCGTTCAGGATTTTTCAAACGTCATTATTGAATTTGAAACTGACGTTGATGTAACGTCCGCCAAACGGGATGTAAAGGACGCGGTTGATCGTGCCAAGCCCGATCTGCCAAGCGACTTGCCAGACGATCCTGTCGTTCAGGATATCGACATCTCGGAAATGCCGATCATGTTTGTTAACCTCTCCGGTGATTACGACCTGCAAACCATTAAGCGGTATGCTGAAGACATGCAGGATCGCTTTGAAGCACTGAAAGAAATCAGACGGGTTGACATCGTGGGGGCGCTTGACCGTGAGATACAAATCAACGTTGACCTTTACAAGGCGGCATTGGCAGGCGTTAGCCTGGATGATATCCGTCAGGCAATCGGTTCAGAGAACGTAATCGTTCCGGGTGGCCAGGTGGCCGTGGGCGGCATGAAACGTTCACTGAGCATTACCGGTGAATATGCCAGCGCAGAAGCAATGGCGAATACCGTAATCGGTTCAACAACCGGAGGTAAAGTTTACCTGAAGGACGTAGCAGAGGTTATCGACTCTCACAAAGAGCAGGAAAGCTTTGCACGTCTCGACAAGAAAAACGTGATCACACTTAACATTGTTAAACGCAATGGTGAAAACCTGATTGAAGCGTCTGACGGTATCCGCGCAATTATTAAAGACTACGAAGAAAATATTCTGCCGAAAGGCCTGGGCGTTACTGTCACGGCCGACCAGTCGGAGAACACCCGAGTAACGCTGCATGATTTGATCAACACGATCATCATCGGCTTTATACTGGTAACCATCATCCTCATGTTCTTCATGGGTGTTACCAATGCGATTTTCGTAGGGCTTTCCGTTCCGATCTCCAGCTTCATTGCCTTCCTGGTTTTCCCGGGCATCGGCTTTACGCTGAACATGATGACCTTGTTCTCGTTCCTGCTGGCGTTGGGTATCGTGGTGGATGATGCGATTGTGGTAATTGAAAATACGCACCGCGTGTTCGACAATGGAAAAGTGCCAATCCGCAAGGCGGCAAAAATCGCTGCGGGTGAAGTGTTCCTTCCTGTATTGTCGGGTACCATGGTGGTATTGGCGCCCTTTATTCCGCTAGCATTCTGGCCGGGCGTTATCGGTAAATTCATGATGTACTTGCCGATCACATTGATTGTTGCTCTTCTGGCTTCACTGCTTGTGGCATACATTATCAATCCGGTGTTTGCGGCCGACTTTATGACCCCGCACGATCACGATCATGATGAGAAGCCAAAGTTCTCACGCGGCTTTAAAGTGTCTAGTGTGATCTTCGCGAGCGTAGCCTTAGTATCATATCTGATCGCCTTTGGTCTTGGAAACTTTGTGGTATTTATTTACCTGCTCTATGTGTTATATCACTTCTTCCTCACACGTGTAATCTCTACGTTCCAGACTTCTACCTGGCCGAAAGTTCAGGAAGGCTATCGCAAGTTGATTACATGGTGCCTCACAGGCTACAGGCCGATAGGTGTAATTGTAGGAGTGATCTTTTTATTTATTTTCTCAATTGTGTTTACCGGAATCATGAAACCTCCGGTAGTATTCTTCCCGAACGGTGATCCAAACTTCGTATATGCATATGTGCGGATGCCGATTGGTACTGACCAACGTGTAACTGACTCTATCACATCTGTGGTGGAGGACCGTGTGGTACAAGTGGTTGGAAAAGATAATCCGATTGTTGAATCTATTATCTCAAACGTGGCCATTGGCGCCAGTGAGGATCCATTTGAAGGCGGAACACAACCTCAGCCGCACCTTGGAAAGGTACAGGTTGCATTTGTGAAATTTGCCGAGCGTGACGGACAATCCACGAAAGTTTATCTCGATAAAATCCGTGAAGCAGTTCAGGGAGTGAAGGGAGCTGAGATTTCTGTTAACCAGGAAGCCAACGGTCCCCCAACCGGTAAACCGATTAATATCGAAATTGCTTCCGATGATTTTGATGTACTCGCAAAAACATCAGACGATGTGAAGCGCTATCTGGATGCGCAGCAGATTCCCGGTGTGGAAGAGTTGAAATCAGACTTTCATGCAAACAAGCCTGAGATCATCATTACCATCGACCGTGAAAAGGCGAACCGCGAAGGTATTTCTACCCAGCAAATTGGCTATGCCATTAACACTGCGGTGTATGGATATGAGGTTTCGAAATTCCGCGATGAGAATGACGATTATCCGATCGAACTGCGTATTGCCCGTGATCAGCGTAACGATATCAATGCACTCATGAGCATGCCGGTTACATACCGCGACATGGCTTCCGGTGGCCAGGTTCGTCACGTACCCTTGTCGGCTGTTGCGAAAATCGAATATTCAAACAGCTATGCAGGTATTCGCAGGATTGACCAGAAACGTGTTGTAACTATTTCTTCAAACGTTACGGGCGACTATAACCCGAACGAAGTGGTTGCACAAATTCAAAGCAAGTTGAATGACTTCAAAACTCCGGATGGCGTGCAAATTAAAATGACCGGTGAGCAGGAAGAACAGGCAGATACCATGCGGTTCCTTTCAGTGGCATTCGGGCTCGCATTCGCGCTGATTTTTATGATCCTCGTAACCCAGTTTAACTCCATTGGAAAACCGGTGATCATTCTTTCGGAAATCCTTTTCAGTATCATCGGGGTGTTGATCGGATTCTCGTTGTTCAAAATGGAAATATCAATCATCATGACCGGGGTAGGTATTATGGCTCTTGCCGGACTTGTGGTACGTAACGGTATCCTGTTGGTGGAATTCACCGATCTGCTGATCTCTCAAAAAGTGCCATTGTATGATGCTATTATTGAAGCAGCTAAAACCCGTATGACTCCGGTATTACTGACAACCATTGCAGCAACTATTGGTTTGATTCCACTGGCGGTAGGTTTGAATATCGACTTCGTGACAATGTTTACGGAATTCAATCCACATATTTTCTTTGGAGGCGATAACGTTGCCTTCTGGGGACCGTTATCGTGGACAATGATTTTCGGACTTATTTTCGGAACGTTCCTAACGCTGGTGCTGGTACCGGTAATGTACCTGCTCACGAACAAACTCAAGGAGCGCCTTTTTGGAAAGAAAGTCGGAAAACAAACAGCGCGCCCTGTAAATTCGGGCATGCTTGACTCAGGTTTTGAAAGCGACAGCCCGGTTGTTGTACATTAAGTGAACTAAAAAATTGAGAAAGTCGTCTTAAGAAATTAAGGCGACTTTTTTTATTTATGAGACCCCGCATTATGACATTCTTGATTCTTGTGCTGTTCTTCCTGCTGGTGGATTATTACCTGTATCAGGCAATCCTGGTATTAAGCAAAGGTTGGAACCCAACAGCAAAAAACTTTATCCGATACGGATTCTGGGCGTTGACCACATTAAGTATTGCTGCATTGGTTTGGTGGAATGTAAGTGATCCTTACAAATACAGACCGGGCATTCGTTCCTGGATCATGGTGGGTTTGGTTGGAATTTATCTTTCAAAGATTTTCGGGGTATTGGTTGTGTTTGTCGATGACATTCAACGCGGAGTCCGGTGGATCGCAAGTGTGTTTACAAAAAGTCAGGAGCAGACTTCGGCCGGAACAGGAATAACCCGTTCTGAGTTTTTAGCAAAAGCAGCGGTGATCGCTACTGCTGTTCCTTTCACCGCGATGACGTACGGTATTATCTCGGGAGCGCATGATTATCGTGTTCGCAGAAAGACGCTGGTTCTTCCTAACCTTCCCAAGTCGTTTGATGGTATTAAGATCGGTCAGCTGTCAGACATTCACTCCGGAAGCTTTTTCAACAAGACTGCTGTAAAGGGTGGGGTGGAAGAGTTTCTAAAGGAAAAGCCGGACGTTATATTTTTTACAGGCGACCTGGTGAACAACGAGGCCAGTGAAGTAAAAGATTACCTCAATATTTTTGATAAACTTAAAGCACCACTTGGTGTTTACTCGGTAACCGGTAATCACGACTATGGCGATTATAAATCATGGTCATCGCAGCACGAGAAGCAGGAGAACTTTAGGAATCTGGTGAATGCGCATAAGCAAATGGGCTTCGATATTCTGATGAACGAACACCGCTTCCTGGAACAAGGCGGGGAGCGTATTGCCATCCTGGGCATTGAAAACTGGGGTGGAGGCCGGTTCGCAAAATATGGCAAGCTCAATCAGGCGCATGCCGGAACGGATGAAGCGACTGTTAAGTTGTTACTCTCACACGACCCAAGTCATTGGGATGCGCAAGTGAGGAAGTCGTACCCTGACATTGATGTGATGTTTGCAGGCCATACACATGGTTTTCAGTTCGGGGTTGAAATCGGTGACTTCAAATGGAGTCCCTCCCAATATGCGTATAAGCAATGGGCGGGATTATACCAGGAAAAAGATCAATACCTGTACGTGAACCGCGGGTTCGGATATATCGGTTATCCCGGAAGAATCGGGATTCCCCCTGAGTTAACAATTATCGAACTGAAACGGGCATAAAAAAACCCTGGCGGTTAACGTCAGGGTAATTTTTTTGTGCTACTGCGATTAATTAATAATCGTTGTTGCTTCTGCGGTTAAAACCACCACCGCCACCGCGGTTAAATCCTCCGCTCCGGGGAGCATCTGTCTTCGGACGAGCTTCGTTCACTACAAGAATCTTACCCATGAAATCCTGCCCGTTAAGAGAGCTGATCGCCTGTTGTGCAGCTGAATCATCAGCCATTTCCACAAATCCAAATCCGCGACTGCGCTGAGTGAACTTATCTAAGATAATTTTCGCTGAGCTTACTTCGCCATATTGTTCAAATAATCCTTTCAGTTCTGCTTCTGTCGATTTGAAAGGAATGTTGGCAACATAAATGTTCATTGTACTAATTAAATAAAGTTGAATAAAGAATAAATGTAAGGAATAAAATTCATTTCCCACGTTTGCGGACCATTTACCCGTAAAACAGGCTGATTCCGCAGATTATTGTTAATATGCCCGTTCTACCGTTCCTGATCCGTAGATTTTTTTGGTTGCCGTTTTCGTGTTGCCCTTGTGCTTAATGTTACCGCTTCCGAGCACAAGTGCTTCAATCGAATTGGCTGCATTTACTTCACAGTCACCCGAACCGCTCACTTTCACTTTTGCGTTATCGAGTGTGCAATTGAATGCCTGTATAGCTCCGCTTCCGCTTACTGATGCATCAATCGATGTTGCGTAACCTTTCAGCATAATTTTTCCCGACCCGCTTACTTCAGCTTTGAGGTAATCGCCTTTCAGGTCAAGGTCCATGCTGCCGCTTCCGTTGACCGACAGATTGAGGGCCGGTGCCGACAAGGAGTTTTCAGAGATAATTTTACCCTGCGCATTTACTTGTAGTTCGTTAATGTTTTTAACGCTCACATAAACTTTCATAACCGGGTTAAGCTTGATGTTGTCGATTTTCGCCCACACACTTTTATTTGGACTATCGGGTTTGCGGTCAACGTTGATCATGAGTATGCCGTTCTCAACAATAATTGAGGTTAAGGCGTAGATATCGCTTTCTGCTTCCACGCTAACTTCCTGCTTGTTGGTTTGCTTGAGATAGACGGTGTAATTGGAGTTATTATAGATCGATTTAAACTCGCCAAGCTCGAGCGTTTTTTTGGTAGTCTGCGAAAATGCGGCCAGGGATACCAGCACCGCCACGCAGCATGCAACTAATTTTTTCATAGAGGATTTGTTTACTTAAGTACTGAAAATTAGTGCTTTTGCAGGATACTTTCAGAACCGTTTAGCCGGCAAAATTTGGCTTATAACCTGCTGCTAATGCCCTTTGTCACCTTTTTTTACGAAAGATGAGCTTCATAATCACAATGAAAGCAATTCCGCCGATGCACATCAGGAGGAGAACTTCGGGTGTAACGAGCTTGGTGGCGTGCATACGATTTTCGCTCAATTTAGGATTTTAATCCGTGCCTGAATGCGCAGGTCATTCTTTTCTTTACCCGAAATCATGTCTGCTCCCGATCCGATTGTGTCGCGATCAGTATAACGCGTATGACTGTATCGAATCCAAAAGGTAATGCGTTTATTAACATCAAATTCTGCAAGCAAATAACTCCGCAGGCCGATTCCGGAGTACGCAGGAAGTGAGTATGCAAGCCACACGTCACGTTCGTAAACATATTGCCGGTTATCATAATCCCGGGCATCGAAAATGGCATAGCGGGCGGTTACTGCAAGCTTGCCAAATTCAGCGCGTACATCCTGAAGAATGATCATACCTTTCGTAAATGAATTACCGAACGAGTATGTGCTGAACTGCGCCCGCGTTTTCATTTTTATTCTGTCGGAAACAGGGTAATCAAAATTTACCCAGTAATTGCGTTTTGTTCCGATTGCCGTTTCGTATGTGTTCGCATGCGGGTAGCTTGCATTCCTCACTTTTGATTCCTCCCGGGCCTGAATGAAAATCAAAACATTTTTAGACGGTTGATAGCTGAATCGCGCAAGCCATTCGTGGCCTTCGGATGGAACATAGCTTCGGAACTTCAGCCATGGAAACCGGAACAGATCGGTATAGCCCGAGGCACTGAACTTCCTGCTCCAGCGGTATTTCCATCCCCAATACAAACCGGACTCGTTTTGCGGCATGGTGCTTTCGGAGAAAGCGTTTGAATACAAGCTGCAAAAGTTGCGTTCATAGTTCCGGAAATGAAGGGCAATGTCAAGTCGTGGTGTAAGACTTCCTAAAATTCCAGCAGTAATTCCATAACCTTCGTCAATGGTGCGAGCGCCTTCACTGAAGAAGGTGAAATTGTGGAACGTGTAGTTAAGGAATGCTCCGGCATTCATTACTGTGGTTCCTGAAAAACTGAATTGATTGTAAGGCTGGGGATTACGGCTGATAGGGATGTTATATTCAATCCTATTGAAAATTACACCTGCATCCACCGGTCCTTTTTTAAAATTCAGAACAACTCCATAATTCTGTTCGCGCGCTGTGTGCCGCCCGGCAAGTTCGTTTTCATTGCGATGTAATCCGGTGGTCTGAAAGGCTGATAACGATGAGCTCTCAAGCGAATCAGCGGTAACTGATCCGTCACGCAGTGCATTTGAATAAAATCCCGAGAGGTAAACATATTCTATAACCTGCCAGGTTGCCGCTGCACCCCGCTTATAACCTGTTTCATTGGCCGATGTGTAAGGAAGAAAGCCAAGATTGCTTCTGCGTACCGTGGTTACCGCTTCTGAACCTTTTCCAAAACCAAAGCTTCCGCCCAGCAGTAATCCTTGCCCGAATTGTGCCTGATAGTCACCCACGATCAAATTTTTCAATCGTCCTTTGTTTAATAATTGCCCGTGAAAGGACTGAAAGTCGAACCCATACTGTTGGGTTGACTTATTCCATTGAAGCTGTTCACCTGCATCTTTTTCAAGTGTCAACCCAAAGCTGAAATCACCCGGTTTGCTGGTACGGAAGCGTAAGTATAAATCTCCTTCATCACCTTTAAATTTCGTTTGGGCCGATTCGTCATTTTTAAAGCCACGCTTTGCTTCGAGCGTTCGATTGTAACGGGTGATCAGGTAATTGTTAGGCTCTGAAATGACCCGCTTTAATAAATTCCCCGTATCAGATCCGTCAACCCGAACAAATGAAATGATTTTGCGAATAGTAGCTGCGTCAAAGCCCGGCACCGCCTGAAGTTCGTACACCGACAAAAGTTTTCCATTTTCTTCCCTATAAGTAATCAGGTTTTGAACTTGCTGTTCGGTGAGCAGATTCAGGAACCGGAGTTCTTCCGCGCTGGCGGTATTGAGATTTATTTTATTAGCCAGTAGTTGTGCCATTGTTTCGTACAATTTCTGGTAATTCAGATCAAGATCCTGAAACCCGAAAATTTCATCTGCCAGAATTTCAAGATTAACATCGCGCTGGGGATAATCCTGAGCAAACAGTTTCGTGCTGATAGCATTACCAAGCAGAACAAGAAAGACCACCCACGTTCTCATTTTGCAAACTGATAGGCGACCGAGGCCTGGTGACTAAGCCGAAGAAGAACATTGTACTGCACCGCATAATCGAGAACTAACTTCCGTGTTTTGAAGCCGAGCCCGAAAAAGCCGGTGTTCGGATTGAGGTTGTAACCCGTGCGGGCCGCGAATTTCTTATGGAAATTATATTCAATTCCTATTTTCCACACTGCATCAAAGTCAAGGTCTTTATCAATTTCGGCTGCAATAAAAATTTTCTCGCTTGGTTTCAGTGCAACGCCCGCAACAAGACGAGTTGGAAGTTTTTCGTCTCCGCTGAGGGTGGGTTGATTTACATTCACGATGTAAGCACCAATTGATAGTTGAGGCGTGAGTTCTGCGATCCCGCCAAGGTTAACAGTGGCAACCCCTTTATTTCCAAAACCGGTTGCAGCGTATTGAATGTAGTTTACCTGAACGCCCAATGAAGCCAGTCCGAATTTGTTAGCAAATCCGGCTGAAACAATCTGCTCGTTGTATAAGTCGTCACCGAAGCGGTAAGCGCCCACAGAAGTGACGCCAATAGAAAAGGGAATATTAATTACCGCAGCGGTGCGATTGGCTCCGGTAAGCGATGACCTGAGATCGTATGTGCAGCCAGCTGATGCTTGCTTCAGTTGGGCGGAGGATGCCGGGTTGTTAAATAAGCTCCAGGAATCGGGTAATGCTGCAGTAGCATAACCAATGCCGTTAGCCCGTGCACCGATCTGTGTCGAAATACTTTGCGCAATAGTTTGAATATAGCAAAGCAGAAATGCGCTGAGCAAGTAAAGTCTCACGATGATTGATAACCTTACTCAACATAAGAAATAGTTTTTTAGAATTCTTTTTTGATGTGCAGAAAAAAGCCGTTTGTGTTTTGGCTTGTAAACGTGTACTCAAACCGTACAACTACGTCATATGCAGTTGCCACGTCAAGACCAACACCAGCCCCGCCAATGAATTTATCAGACAGCATCGTGTTGACGCCCCGTTTCTCATATGCAGAATAATTGTTTACATACCCGGCATCTGCGTAAGCTTTGAGATAGATGGCTAACGGGAAATAATTGAATTGATCTTTGGCCCAGAAGTTCAAATCCCAATTGCGGGAAAAGATTCTTCGTTTGAATGTGGTTTTGTTCAGGAAGAATTGGGGTCCCTCAATCACATAAACTTCATAGCCGCGAACGAATATTTTATCATATCCCATCGCTCCGTAATTGAAGTAAGGTAGTTTATTCGGACTGCTTGCGTACGCAAACGAAAGATTGGAAAAGAAAAAGCCCTTGCTTACTTCTTTGAACCAGGCAAAGCTTGCGTACCCTTCGGTTTTATTTAAATCGTTGTGCAAGCCGACTCCGAATTTCTGCAAATGCAGCGAGAAGATATAGCCCCGAAGGGGATAGGCTATTACATCACGATGATCGGAAATAAACTCATAGGTTATGGCATCGTACTTCTGGTGCGTGCGATCGCCACCGAGGTAGTTTGGATTTAGCTCCTGAAGCGTATCGGCTATTGTGGTTTGTCTGTACTCGTATTTGATGCGATGGTAATTGTAGAAATTTTTGCGATACGTATACGTTAATCCGATGCCGTTTGTGCGCCTGAGAACACGATCGTATTTAAAAAAGTCCAGCTTATGGTTGATCGTACTGTCGGCTACATTTTTAGCTTCAATGTAATCCATTTCAAAAGCCAGCCCTTGCTTTTGCTTTTTATTGATGTAGGGGATACGGTATACCAGTTCGAATCTTTTTTGAAATCCAAACTGGGACGTGAATGTCATCGTGTGATTTCGGCCCCATAAATTGTATTGATACAGTTTCAGGCCGTAATTAACGCGATTGAAATCGTGATTATAATTTTCCCACCATTCGTTAAAGTTACGGTCAGACAACCGGAATATCGGCACTGGAAAGGTGAACCAGCGCTCATCCACTTCCACCAGCAAATTGATTTTACCATCGCCTGCATCGAGCGAATAGATCTGAACCGTATGAAACAGGTGCAGGTTGAACAGCTTTCGCTTGTCTTTTTCAAGTACTTCGGGTAAGTATCCCAGTTGAATATAGTCGCCCGGTTTCAGTACAAGTTCCCGCTGAATGATCGTGTTACGTGTGTGCTTGTTGCCAGCGAGGATAATTTCGTTAACCTGAACGAAGCGGCTCGTATCAGCGATCACTTTGCGTTTACTCCTCCGGATTGTATCGGCCGGAATATCGCTAAACGCAAAGGCAGAGGAAACAGTGAATGCGACACTGCAGGCAATAAAGAATATTGTTACGCGGTGTCGCACGCTGAAGTTGACGTCTGTTATTCAGGCTGAGGCTTCCGGTATGATCGAACCAGGAAGTAAACACCGGCCAGCACCAGTGGGATACTGAGCAGTTGCCCCATGTTCAGCGGAAGCGCATTTTCAAATTCAACCTGGTTCTCCTTGAAGAATTCCCACACGATTCGCATGCCGAAGCAAACAATCAGGAAGATGCCGAACAGGCGGCCTTCAGGTAAATTATTTTTGTATTTGAACCACAACCAGAGCAGTAATGCAAATAGCAATACGCATGAAATTGACTCATAAAGCTGGCCGGGATGTCGCGGAATAGCATAGGTATAGATGATTCCGTAATACGTACCGCTTTCATCGTACGTTACACGATAATTCAATTCACCGGTCTGAGCAATGTGTTCCTGAACATATTCGTTTGTGGTTAAATTGTCGCCTACCACATCACGCATATGTTGATCATAGGTTGCGTAATTGTAGGTGTCATCTTTTTTGAATTCAATCAGAATTTTAATTGGCTGCAGACCGTTTTCTGCGGGCAATGAGTCGTTCTTTACGTAGCTGACTTCTTCGATGTTTCCATCGGCTTCCAACACTTCTGTTACATTTCTGGCAAACACAACACCGTAATCTGTTCCGGTTGGTTTTCCGATGATTTCCGAATTCATCAGGTTACCGAAACGAATCAGTGCTCCGGTTAACGCGACAAGAATAACAATGCGGTCGAGTGTCTGAAGATAATTCTGACCCGGCTTTTTCTTACGGCTATATAACCAAAGCGCAAACAAAATTCCAATCGCCCCACCGTGACTTGCCAGGCCACCTTCCCATATTTTAAGAATGTTTAGCGGATGGGCGAGGTATTTTTCAGGTTCATAAAACAAAACGTGCCCCAAGCGGGCGCCAATGACCGTGGCGACAACCATATAAATGGTGAGCGTATCTACGTCTTGTTCCGGCTTACCTTCCTTTTTAAACATGTAGTACAAAATCTGCTGGCTGATCAGAAATCCCAGCGCGAAAAACAGCCCATACCACCGCAGCGTTAATTCTTTATCGATAAAAGGAATAGGAAGCGTAAAAATCTCCGGACTGGCGTTCCAGATGATGTAAGATAGCGTAGTCATAGCTGCAAATATAACAGGCATCCGGCATTGGGCATTGGGTTAAGAGAAAAATAACAATGTTGAGGATAGCACTACATGCCCAAATCCGTTATGCCTTTGTGGCTGATTACTCTAGGTTGTCCAGTGCCTCAAGTTCCTGTGCAAATCCTGAAGAAAGGATCGGGAAGCGGCACCAGCTGCGCGGGTCAACATTCATATCGTCTAAATGAAATGCGGGGGCGTAGCGTTCACGTTTCCATTGATTGATCGACCACAACCGGAAGAATTTTCTGATATAATTTTTAAGCTGCTGCTGATCCTGAAAGTCAGCCTTCATTTTTTGAAAAATCTCGGCCGGGGTATTTCGCTCGTAAATACCGAAGTGTTCGATTTCTGCCAAAACCCGGTATGGCATTAAATCCGATTCATCGGTTTGATTGCGTTCCTGCGGCCGAAGTTCTGCAGTTGGCTGCAGATTATTTACTGGGTTCAAGCCTGAATAGCCCAATTCTTTTTCAGCCCACTTCAGCCACTGCAAGATAAATGTCTTATGAATGCCGGCAATCGGAGCGAGGCTTCCGCTTGTATCGCCATCCATGGTGGCATAGCCAACATCGCCTTCGCTTCGGTTAGATGTGGTGATGAGAATGGAGCGTTTAATGTTCGCCAGCAGCCAGATGATGGGTGAGCGCGCACGTGCCTGGATATTTTGTAAGCTGATGTCGTCTGTTTCCCAGCTTGTGCTGCGTTTCAAGGCCGCTTCAATTTTAGCAATATAGCTGTCAACCTCGGGTTGAATGTTCCAGTGATGAAACTCTGCACCGATCGATTCAGCAAGTTGTTTGGCTGAATTCAAAGTTGAAGCAGAAGAGTTATCCGTTGCCTGATATGCGCAGCTTAAAAGTTTGCGAACGGCATCTTTTGTATCCCTCACAAGTTCTATTCCGACTTCCCTGCAGAATGTTTCCCAACCGAGTTCCGCGGAAGCGCGTTTAACCATCTCTGCAACCAGCACTGCGCACATGGCAGAATCCGCTCCGCCACTCAACGACAACACAAAACCTTTTGATTTACTCTTACGCACGTAATCGAACAAGGCGAGTGATGTAGCCCTGACAAGCTCTTCGTTTTTTTCTTTGCCGTCTTTCACGACAGCAATGCGGGTGTTAGCGGCATTACCGAAGTCAATTTCGTGGCAAAGCAGGTCGGTCTTTTTAAAAATCAACCGTGTATTTACCGTTACCAGTTTTCCTTTCTGCGCAATTACCACATCGCCATCGTAGATCATTCGTCCCGCTTCGTTACCCAGCAGGTTCGCGTAGAGGTAAACACAATCAAACAATTCAGAGCCAACCCGTGCAATCTCCTCTTCACGCAAAAGACTTTTGCCCATCGCAAAATGACTGGCGCTCGGGTTTAAAATCAAATCAACTCCGCGTTCGAGTAACCTGTAACCCGGTCGCATGGTTTTACGCCACGCATCTTCGCAAATCTCAAAACCGAAACGAATATCATGCGCTTCATAAATTAAATCACCTGCCAGAATCTTTTCTCCATCGCGTTCGAGTGTAATGATCTTGTTTGGAATCCAGGGATCGAACCAGCGTGGCTCATAATGCACGCCATCGCGCGCCAGGTTTTGTTTAAACGTTATACCTAAAATTTCTCCGTTGCTTATAACGCATGCTCCGTTATAGGTGATTCCGTTTATCCGTACAGGCAACCCAACTGAAACAGTGATATCCTTACAGTAAGGCTTAATGCGTATGAGTTCTTCCCACGCTTTCGCGGAAAGCCAGTCGCTCAGAAACATATCCTCACACCCGTAACCGGTGATGCACAATTCCGGAAGGCAAAGAATTTTTACTTCGTTTTGAATGGCTTCTTCGATGGCCGAGATAATGTTTGCGGTGTTGTTCCGCCAGTCCATCGGGATTTGATTGACCGTAGCTCCGCCAATTTTGATAATGCCGGGAAGAGGAGAAGCTGAAGGCTGGGTCATACTACTTAACTTCAACTTTCTGAATAATGTTCAACTTTTCGCAGGTTTTAAACGCAGCGTCCTGTTCTGCTTTTTTCTTGCTGTTGCCGAAGCCGGTGCTCATTTCTTCATCTGCAACGAAAACCTGTGCAGTGAATTCTTTATGCAGCTTACCTTTTTGAACGCTTACAATTTCGAAGCGCACTTCTTTGCCTTCGCGCTGGCCCCATTCGATCAGTTTACTTTTGAAATTGGAGCTGACGTTAATCAATTGATCGAGGTCGTAGTGCGGTATAATCAGCTTGTTGATCACAAAGTGTTTGCATTTCAGGTATCCTTTGTCGAGGTAGATCGCACCTACCAGTGCTTCGAGTGTGTTACCTAAAATTACCTGCTGCAGTTGTGCGTTCTTCTGATCAAACTGAACGATGCTGCCAATGCCGATCTTCTTGGCGAGCAGGTTTAAGGATTCGCGATTCACGATGCGCGACCGGATCTCGGTTAAAAAACCCTCGTCTTTAAACGGGAATTTCTTGAAAAGGAAATCTGCTACGGCCGCACCCAGGATTGCGTCACCCAGATATTCAAGGCGTTCGTTGCTTTCTTTAAACCCGTTCTTGCCTTCTTTGGCGATTGAACTGTGTAGTGTTGCTAACCGGTAGAGCTCGAGATTTTTCGGAGTGAAGCCGGCAATGGTTTCCAGTGCGCTGATGATCTTCTTGTCAGATGCCTGTTTCCGTTTTGGAAGCTTAAGTAAATCCCACACCACGCGTATGCCTGATTTGTGTTTATGCGAAATTTAGGTAAAAGTTATTAGTTAATCGTATTCGGCCGTTTGCCGGATAACCAATACCTGTTAACGAATAAGCCAACTAGATTTTCTTCAGGATGATCGAGGCGTTGTGCCCACCGAATCCGAATGTGTTGCTCAGGGCAACGTTAACCTCGCGCTTTTGCGCAGCATTAAAGGTCAGGTTCAGACGTTTATCCAGCCCTTCATCATCGGTAAAGTGATTGATGGTAGGAGGAACCACAGATTCCTTCAGGGCCAGTAAACAGGCAATTGCTTCGATAGCTCCGGCAGCTCCAAGCAGGTGGCCGGTCATCGATTTGGTTGAACTGATGTTCATCTTGTAAGCGTGATCACCGAACACTTTTTCGATCGCACGGATTTCACCCACATCTCCGAGTGGAGTAGAGGTTCCGTGTGTGTTCACGTAATCAACATCTGAGGCTTTGATGTTCGCATCTTCCAATGCGTTGATCATCACCTGCGTAATACCGGCTCCGTCAGGGTGCGGGGCCGTGATGTGATAGGCATCGGCCGACATACCGCCACCGATTACTTCGGCATAGATTTTCGCTCCGCGCTTTTTAGCATGCTCGTATTCTTCCAGCACCAGTGCACCGGCACCTTCGCCCAGCACAAAACCGTCACGGTCTTTGTCGTAGGGGCGCGATGCAGTTTCAGGCGAATCGTTGCGTTCTGACAGCGCTTTCATGGCATTGAATCCACCAACGCCTGCCTCGGTTACAGCTGCTTCCGATCCCCCAGAGATGATTACATCTGCCTTTCCTAACCGGAGATAGGTGAATGCATCATAAATAGCGTTTGTAGAAGATGCGCAGGCTGAAACCGTTACAAAGTTTGGTCCGCGGAAACCGTATTTGATAGAGATATGACCCGCACTTAAATCGGGGATCATTTTAGGGATAAAGAAAGGATTGAAGCGGGGAGTTCCGTCTCCTTTCGCGTACGACTTTACTTCTTCCTGAAAAGTAAACAACCCTCCGATGCCCGAACCCCAGATCACACCAATGCGGTGCGGATTAAGTTCTGACAGCGGAAGGTTTGAATCTTTTATGGCTTCATCGGCCACCACCATTGCGTACTGGGCGAAAGGGTCCATTTTACGGGCTTCCTTCCGGTCCATGAAATTGCCGATATCGAAGTTTTTCACTTCGCAGGCGAATTTTGTTTTGAAGAGCGAGGCATCGAACCGGGTTATCGGTGCGGCACCACTTTTACCGGCTTTCAAACCTTCCCAATATTCAGGGGCGGTATTGCCGATCGGGGTAAGTGCACCAATTCCTGTGACTACAACTCGCTTTAAAGTCATGCTTAACGGGGTGGATTAAAAAAGAAAAGTCGTTCGAAGATTATTTCTTCACGTTAGCTTCCAGGTAAGAAATCGCCTGGCCCACCGTAGAAATGTTTTCAGCCTGATCGTCAGGAATAGAAAGGTTGAATTCTTTCTCAAACTCCATGATCAACTCTACTGTATCAAGAGAGTCAGCGCCAAGGTCGTTTGTAAAGCTTGCTTCAGGAGTAACCTCAGATTCTTCAACACCAAGTTTATCGATGATGATCTGTTTTACTTTTTGTGCGATTTCAGACATGTTTTTACAGTTTTAGTATTTAAAAATCCCTGCAAAGAAAGATATTTCAAGCAAAATAGTCAAATCGGAAGGGTTTTGCCGAAAATGCCCTTAAAATGGGTGAAAAATGAAGAAAAGTAAGCTTGTAATTGATTACGAATACGACTTTCAACTGATCGGAATAACATCCTCGGCTAAGGGTTACAAGCTTGCGTGGGAGATTAACCGGAAAACGGGCATTAATCTGATCCGTCAACCCGATTTGACTGTCGGCTTTAAGAAAGGAGAGGAAAAGTTATTTTCTTTTTATGCCCACAATACGCTCCTCAATCGATTGAAACTATTCAAAAACCGCCCTGTCGATTCCGAGACGGGAAAGTATTACCTGGTGCCGGAATTTCCTCACTTCGATTTTATAATTTTGGTGCAGATGGAGGACATTGCTTCACACGAAACACTTCTGGAACAGCTTAAACAGGTACCCTCCATCGAGCTGGCTGCTCCCATACCGCTCGAAGGTTTAAAGTCCAAAACAAACTTCATTTTTTAATATCACTCCAGTTCTTAATCATGGAAAAAATTTCTTACAACAAAACTAAAATTGTTGCCACCGTAGGCCCGGCATCGAACAACAAAGACATGCTCCGTGCTTTGGTGAAAGAAGGTGTTGACGTATTTCGATTAAACTTCTCACACGGCTCTCATGCCGATCACCAAAAAGTGATTGATGCCGTTCGTGAAATCAATAAAGAGGAAGGAACAACGGTTGCGCTATTGCTTGATTTGCAGGGTCCTAAAATCCGCGTGCAGGAAATGGCTCCTGACGTGATTATTGAGCGCGGCCAGAAATTTGTAATCACTACAACGCAGCTGATCGGTAATAAAGAAATCGCCAGTACTTCGTATACGAACCTCCCTAACGATGTAAAGAAGGGCGATGTGATTTTGATTGACGATGGTAAGATCGAATTGAAAGTAACCGACATTAAAGGCATTGAGGTGATTACCGAGGTGATCTATGGCGGTCCGCTGAAATCACGCAAGGGTATTAACCTGCCGTTCTCAAAAGTTACCGCGCCATCGTTAACTGAAAAAGATATTCAGGACCTTGAATTGGGTCTTAAAAATAACATCGACTGGATTGCGCTTTCGTTTGTGCGTAAGGCTTCTGATATCGATGATCTGAGAGGAAGGATCAATGCTGCGAACGCTACCTCTCGCATCGTGGCAAAAATTGAAAAACCGGAAGCGCTCAGTAACATCGATGATGTGATTACCGCTACCGATGCCGTGATGGTTGCCCGCGGTGACCTGGGTGTTGAGATCTGGCTGGAAGAAGTTCCGATGGTGCAGAAGATGCTGGTGGAAAAGTGTAATCGTGCCGGCAAACCGGTGATTGTTGCCACGCAGATGATGGAGAGTATGATTGAAAATCCGCGCCCGACCCGTGCAGAAACGAATGACGTTGCCAACGCGGTCATGGATGGTGCGGATGCCGTAATGCTTTCAGCTGAGACCGCTGCCGGTAAATATCCGATTGAGGTAATCCGAAGCATGGTGCGTACGATCAGTTCGGTTGAAAAGAACCCGAACATGTATTACCGTTTCCGGGAACTTGATCCGAATTCGCCAATTTATATTCACGACAGTCTGGTGCTTTCGGCATGTAAGCTGGCAAAAGACGTAGGTGCGAAAGCGATTGTGGGTATGACTTCTTCAGGATATACAGCCTTTAAGTCATCATCGTATCGCCCGAATGCAAACATATTTGTGTTTACAGGTAACAAATCGCTGTTGTCGTCCATAAACCTGGTGTGGGGCGCACGTGCTTATTTTTATGACAAGATCAACTCAACGGATGAAACTATTGCCGATGTGGAAGCATTGTTGAAGTCGGAAGGACATGTGCAATCAGGCGATGTGTTTATTACGCTGGCCAGTATGCCGATCCAGGACCGTCTGCGCACAAATACACTGAAGATTAATGTGGTGAAGTAGTTCCATGTTGAATGAAATGAGGCATTCCCTTAGAGAGAACTGACTTGGGGATTCTTCGGCCGTTCCTCCCTCATAATGACTAGATAGATGCCGGATGATGTCCGGCTTTTTTCGTCATTAGACAAGCTGATTTGTATATACTGATTACTTTTTCAAGTAAAACGTGTGTACTTCAACCCATCCGGATGGGTACTTGTTGCCTATCTGAAGTTTGTTGCCGTCAAACGCGTAATCATAAGTTCCGCTCAAACTACGTGGCGGAAGTATGTTTGCAGGATATATTTTAAAAACGGTATCCGTGAAGATGATTTTGTTTTCCGTCACGGTAAGTCTGCCGGCCGATTGAATACTTCCATTATAGGTTGAACCTTTAAACCTGCCATTGAAAATCTCCAGTGTTGATGTACCTGATTGATCCAATGATTGATCATTCGTTTCCAGTTTAAAAGACCCTTCGAACTTTTGCGGTTTATTTTCATTAAGTGTAAGGTGTTCATCCCCACAACTTAATATGACGAATGAAAGCAACAAGACACAAAACGTGAAGCAGGTTTTCATAAGGTTAATGTTAACAGGCTGTTGATTAGACCCAATTAACCTGTAAGAGGTTGGTAGGGTAATTCCTCACAGGTTGGGTATCCAATTCCGCATAAAAGAGCGTGGCGTGGCCTGTTCCACGGCATTTCCGTGGCATGGAATTTTGATTCAAAGCTTAGAATCAAATAACCAGCACTATGAAAACCCAAAAGAAGGCCCTGAAAAAATCAAGTCAGAAGGCAGCTAAAAAAGCTATTCGTAAGCCTGCAGCCAAGAAAGCTGCGCGTAAAACCGCTGCCAAAAAGTTAAGCCGTACGGCCAAACCGAAGGCTAACGAAGAACAGGAATTTCCGGGCTATCCAAAATATCCCGCCAGCGAAGATATCATGAATACCGATAAACGCCTGGAGGGCAATCTCGATGATGAAGTGCTTACCGGCCAAAGCGTTGACATGAGCCGCGCCAAGGATGAAACAGAAACGTTTGATGATAAAGAGATGCCTGAAGGTCCCGAGGATGATTTGAAGCCGGCAAAGAAAAGCCAGTACGATGTAACCAAGGAGGACCTGGAAGCGCTCGGTCCCGAGGATTTGAGCATGGACATGGGTGACGATGAGCAACTCAAGCACCGTAACCGGCCAGTTGATTTTACCGGCAAGGATCTCGATATCCCCGACTCGGAGCTGGATGACGAAAGCGAGGAAGTAGGAGCGGAGGACGAAGAGAACAATAGCTACAGCATTGGTGGCGACAATCACGAAGACCTCGAAGAACCACGCACGTAATCCATGATGTCATTAACGGAACAATTGATCTGGCTGTTTACGCTGGCCATACCAATCGCCTGTGTCGCCTGGACAGTTACGCATGAAGAGGTATTTCGTGAGGTGCATGAGTATTGCGTGGAGCGGTCGAAGTCAGGCAAGACGATTTTAAAACGCAAGTTCTTTTATCTGTTTACGTGCGAATATTGTTTCAGTCATTACGTAACGATCCTGTTTTTAATTCTTACGCAATTCAAACTTTTACTGAATGACTGGCGCGGCTACATCATTGCGGGTTTTGCGTTGGTATTTATTGCCAATCTGTACATGAGCCTGTACGTGCGGATTAAGGTCGAAATAAAGAAAGAACGGATCATCACTCAGAAAGAGGAGGAGAAACTCAACTCTTGATTTTCCGGAAGAGCCCGATTGTTACGCAGATCAGCACAAAGACCAGCGTTACCAGCAGAATGCTGAACTTTACAGTTGCGGTGTAGAAGACGATGGAGACACTTCGTTCGGTTACTTCGTTTAGTGTTCGGAGTAAAGAGATATTCTCGATGGCATCGCACATGCCGGCAACCCAGATAATCCAGGTTGATTGCCGCGCAGTTTTGGTAAGAAATTCAATTCCGGAAAACGCGGCTGCTGCGCGGCTAGCGTACATAAAAGCCGAGCAGTAGGTGAGGATAAATACAAAGTCAAGGTAGATTCCGGTTTTTACGTTACTGATTTGTTCCGGTGTCCAGTTTGCGATGATGGCTTGTGCTGAATCAACGCTTCCGGCTAATTCGAATGCAATGATGTTTGGCGGAGTGAATGGCCGCATGATGAAGAACCAAACGACTGTCGCGCCAAGCGCGTAGAGGAAATTTCTCACAGGGATAGGCATACTTAATGAGTTAAATAGGGGACTTCGATTTAGTCAATTTTTTCCTTCGCCTTTGTCGACCAGTTTCACTGCCGTCTGATATAACCTTTATTATCCTGCTGGCGGGAATTGAATTGCTAAGTACTATTTGATAATCCTCGAACGTGAACAGCACAAGACCTACTTCTGAAATGAGTTCTTTGAGTTTTTTTCTGTCCTTTATTTCGGTTTTTGCGATTTTGATAAAATCCTTCTCAAAATCACCTACCGAGGTGAGGAACCCTTTCTCTTCCATGTAGGCCGCTCCTGCACGAAACAACAGATTTTCGCGGAACTCTGTTTTAAGGTGTTTTAGTGAAAGAATGGGTTTATCAAATTTATCCTTTGATGTGGTGCCTATCCAATGGCCGAAATACGCAGGTAAATCTTCTTGCCTTATCCTAAAAACAATGCCGTTATACTTTTTTCTTTGTCTGACATGATTGAAAAACCTCACCCACCAACGGTCTACAAGCGGCTTACCTGTCAATGGGAAACAGTAAAGACCAGTCTTCGATTTTGCGATTCCATTTCTGAGAATGCGTTTCGTATTGGCCACGGGAGTCCAATGTACTGCGAGCATTTTTAAGTCGGGTATCTTGTGAAGATAAGCAACTAAACTTTATCCACCCGAATCCATTTCATCCCTGCGGCTTCGGCTGCTTTCGTTCCCGGATCACCATCTTCAAACACCAAACATTTTTCCGGATCAACACCGAGATCATGCGCGGCTTTCAGAAACGGATCCGGATGCGGCTTGCCGAGCGAAGTTTCACCGGCACACACCAACACGTCAATGAGCTCGGTGAGGCCAAGTACGGATAAGGTTATGGAGACTGTTGACCGCGAGCCGCCGGATACCACGCCAATTTTTATCCGCCCTACATTTTTCTTCAGATGCTCGTAGACATGCACCACGGGAAGTGTCTTCTGAATGTGCTTGTTGATAAACACGGCCGATTTTTCCGAAGCAAAAGATTCCGGAAGGGGCACGTTGTATCGCTTTGAAATCTCCTGCGCCACCAAAACGGTTGGCCAGCCTGCTGTTTCGTGAATGATGTTCAGGTCGAGGTCGATCCCATAGTTCCTGGCAACTTCCTGATACGCAAGCTTGTGCGCCATCATGTTATCGGCCAGCGTTCCATCGCAATCGTAGAGGAAGGCTTGATAATCACCTTCGCTCATGTGGTCGAGTATTTTTAATCGTTCGATATCGGTTTGATTCATTCGCCTCAAATCCCTTTTGGTTCCACTAAAATAACTTCTTCGCGCTCTACCACAACGGCACCCGCAGGATCGCCCTTTCGTTTGCGCACAAATTTTTTAGGCGTATACGATACGGCCGCAAGGGATTCTGTTTTTCGTTTCGAATTAAATGCCGCAAGCTGTGCTGCCCGTTCAATAACATCTTTTGGAAACTTTTTGCCCGCCTGGTATTTAATAACTACGTGCGAGCCCGGAACATCCTTGGCATGAAGCCAGAGATCTTCTTTAAAGGAATACTTCAGCGTAAGCGTATCATTATGCTGCGCATTTTTTCCGATCCAGATTTTATAGCCATTGAATAACACCTCGTGGTAGGGAAGGGGTTCTTCTTTTTCGGATTTTTGTTTAATACCTGAACTGCCGATCAGTTCACGCAAACCTTTCAAGTCACTTACGTTCTCAACTGCGGCAATCTTCTGTTGTGTGTCAGAAACTTCTTTCTGTTTCGACTGAAAGCTTTCGGTCAGCTTCTGAATCTCAATCTGTTGATTTTTTGATTTTCGATAGAATACTTCAGCATTCTTTTGTGCAGAAATATCTTTCTTCAGTTTAATGTCGACTGTCTTGCCTTCATGATAGAAATCCGGCAAGGAAATTTTTTCCTGTCCCGGTTTAACCAAATGCAGATTCGCCATGAGCAGATCGGCCCACTGCTTGTAGTGTGCATCATCGCGAAGTTCTTTTAGTTTCTGATTTGCCTTTACGAGGTAACTCAGGCTGCTTTGAAGTTTTGTTTTGAGCCGCGACAGCGCCCCCGCCTTTTCATGAATAAATGCTGCTGAACGTGAACAGGCTAAAAAGAACTCGTTGATGGCGGCAATCGGTTCTTTAAACTTGTGCAGGATATTTCCATCCGGGAATAGCGTTAAAGTCAATTTGTCTTCAACTTCCGCAATGTAAAACATCGGATTCTTCAGGTATGCAATCAAATCCTGAATGGCTTGCCATTTTTCAACATCCGATTTCTCGCTGAACCCGTTTCGCTCCAGGAAATTCCAAACCGGTTTCCCGAACGTGTAATACAATGCGGGCAAGTCGTTAATATGTTGTTCAAACGTTTCAAAACTGAAGTCTATTTCCCGGTTGAGGTTTTCAAGCTTAATGTCACCGTCAGTTGTTAAATGATTCCTGAAAAGCTGGATCGCTTCACCGTTTTGAAACAGCACCACGTTTGCCCGGTTGCCATGCATTTTGAGCAACAGCCGGTAATTTTCAGATAGATCAATGGAAAAACTCCGTTCGTTGCTGAACTGCGTGATGCCCTCCACATACAATCCAATCAACGGTTCAAATAAATCAACGCTGTTTTTGCGGGCGCGATTAAAATCATCCTGGAAGAACAGGCAACAAAACTCCGACTGCAGACTCGCTTTAATGAAAAAGGATTTTTCCTTGATCTCAAACCGGATAACCAGTTCGTCTTTCGTCTGGCTGAAGCATTCTGAAATTACAGAACCTTTAATGATTGGTTCAAGCTGTGCTGATAGTTTCCGGAGAAAATAGTAATTGTTATGCACAGCGAGTCAGTTGTCTGTTGATTGTTTTAGCCAAGCCTGTCAAATATAGCGTACGCCACTGACAACAGACAACGATTGGCTTATAACTTCAAAGACAATCCGTCAAAAGCAATCTCGATGTTCTGCGGCAGCAATTTGCTAACATCGGCATGCAGTCCCATTTTGTGACTCAGGTGCGTGAAATAGGTTTTTTGTGCGCCA
The DNA here is from genome assembly GCA_019694875.1 of Cyclobacteriaceae bacterium. Classification (GTDB taxonomy): domain Bacteria; phylum Bacteroidota; class Bacteroidia; order Cytophagales; family Cyclobacteriaceae; genus UBA2336. The sequence continues at coordinate 698,915 of JAIBBC010000003.1, read as the reverse complement.
ACTTTTTCGGCAACCTGAATCGCTTCGGTCAGCGTAAAGTGTGAAATGTGGGGTTCCTGCTGGAGAGCATTCAGCACGAGCACTTTTGTACCCTGCAATTTTTTGTACGTTTCGTCCGAAATAAAATTAGCATCCGTGATGTAACTGAAGTCGCCAATGCGAAAACCAAGAACCGGCAGTTTCAGGTGCACTACCGGAAGGGGAGTAACCTCAACTCCGTTAACCGAGAATGTGTTATGACTTAACGGCCGCAGGTCAATTCGCGGAAGTCCGGGATAACCGTGTTCATCGAAGATGTAGGCGAAGTCGTTCTGAATCTGGTTGAGGGTCTCAGGCATTCCGTAAACCGGCATGTCCATGTTCTGCAAAAAGTTATATGCGCGAACATCATCCAACCCTGCAGTGTGATCGCGGTGTGCATGTGTAAATAAAACAGCATCCAGACGATTGATTCCTTCCCTCAGCATTTGCTGCCGGAAGTCCGGACCGGTGTCGATTACAAAACTTTGACCGCTTACCTGAATATGAACCGATGCTCGTAGTCGCTTGTCGCGATAATCCAGGGATTTGCAAACCTCACATGAGCAACCGATAACGGGTATGCCTTGTGAAGTACCGGTGCCCAGGAATGTGACCGTCAAGCTTTAACTTCGGTTTGGGTGAGTTCTTCGTAAAGTTTCTGACTTTTCTCGGTGAACTTGCTGGTATCGAGTTCTACCGTTTTCAGGATTTCCATAAGGGCGTTGATTTTGCCTTCGGTGGTGTAGAACTTGTTCACGATCATGATTTTCTGGTCTTTCAGCAGGCAGTAGCCCGACTTGAAATTTCCTTTTTCGTAACGCAGTATGTAATCCGACTCTGAAATAATGTCCTCGATTTTAGTGAGGAAAGCTGCAGTGTATTTAATCATGGTTCCCGATTCCGTCAACAGGGCGCAAGATAATTTATAATTTACGAATTACGATTTTGGAATTACGAATTTTCAGAATTGGCCTCAAATCTTAATTCGTACTTCGTAAATCGTACTTTTGTAGAATGGATTTTTCCGGAAAGAAACTGATTGTGATTGTGGGGCCTACTGCGGCTGGTAAAACTGCTCTCGCAATCAAGGTGGCAAAGGAGTTTCATGCAGAAATTATCTCGTCTGATTCCCGGCAGATTTACAGGGAGTTAACGATCGGTACCGCGAAACCAGATGAGGATGAACTGCGGGAAGTGAGACATCATTTTATCAACAGCCATTCGATTACAGAAGAATACGATGCCGCCCGTTTTGGTGAAGAAGCCATGCTGAGGATTTACAGCTTGTTTGAGACGCACAATTATGTGGTGGTTTGCGGAGGTTCCGGCCTCTACATCAAAGCGTTACTCGAGGGTTTTGACGACATCCCGGAAGTTCCCGATGAAATTCGCGATCAGCTGATTGAAGAGTTTGAGAACAAGGGTATGCTTTGGCTGCAAAACCGGATGCGCGAACTTGATCCGGAGCATTTCAAAAAGATCGATCAAAAAAACCCGATGCGCCTGATGCGCGCGCTGGAAGTCAGGCTGGCTACGGGCAAGTCAATCTCGGAATTTCAAAAGCAGGTAACGAAGGAGTTGCCGTTCAAAGTTGTGAAGATTGGTGTTGAGGTTGAACGCGCAAGGCTGTATGAACGCATTGACAAGCGCATGGATGACATGATTGCCCGCGGGCTGTTTGAAGAAGCACATGATTTATACGCTTACCGCGATAAGAACGCGTTGCAAACCGTGGGGTACCAGGAAATTTTTGGATTCATGGATGGGCAATACGATAGAGAAGAGGCTGTGAGGCTTTTAAAGCGTAACTCCAGGCGATATGCGAAGCGGCAATTGACGTGGTTTAAGCGTGATGAACAGATTCGCTGGTTTAAACCTGACGATACCAGTTCCATTATGGAATACATTCAAAATTCGTAAATCGTGGGTTGCACGTTGTAAATTGCATGATGGCCGAAAAGAAAGTTCTGATCATTGCGTACTACTGGCCTCCGAGCGGAGGGAGCGGTGTTCAGCGCTGGCTAAAGTTTGTTAAGTACCTTCCACAGTTCGGATGGAAGCCGTATGTGTTTACGCCTGAGAATCCGTCTGCACCCGTTCAAGATTCTTCGTTGTTGAAAGATGTTCCCGCGGAAGCGGTAGTTGTGAATTTACCCATCTGGGAACCTTATGAGACGTTCGGAAAGTTGTCGAAGCTTTTCTCCGGCAACAAGAATTCACTGGTGCAGGGTGGTTCTGTCAACACGGGATCGTCACTCTTTTCGAAACTGAGCATTTGGGTGCGGGGGAATCTTTTTATCCCCGATCCCCGGAAGTTTTGGGTTGGACCGGCAGTTAAGTTTCTTGCGCGTTATCTCGATGAGCATAAGATCGAAACAATTATCACAACCGGGCCACCACACAGCATGCACCTGATCGGCTTAAAACTTAAAAGAAAAAAACCATCGCTGAAGTGGATTGTTGATATGCGTGATCCGTGGAGCGAATGGGGATTTCTCGACAGCATTAAAGCCGGTACGCGTGCCAAAGCAGAGCATAAAAGACTTGAACACGAAGTATTAACGCAAGCAGATGAAGTAATAACCATTACGCCTTTTTACGTAAAGCAGTTTGAAAGACTTTCCGGAAGAAAAGTAACACTGCTAACGAACGGGTTTGATGAAGACGACTTCAAAAATTTTAGAATTGTCAGATCCGATAAGTTCCGTATCCGGCACATAGGCATTGTAAATGAGAAATGTGATCCGCGGCCGTTTATGAATGCTGTTGCGCTGTGGTGTCAGGAACATCAATTGACAGCAAAGGACATTGAAGTTGAATTTGTGGGTCAGGTTAACCCGGCATTCAGGCAATTTGTTCTGTCAAATCCGCTGATGGCCTCGGTTACAAAGTTCACCGATACGGTTCCCCATGATAAATTGATTGACATCTACGCGTCAAGCGCAGTTCTGGCATTGATTCTAACCGGTTACAAAGATGCCGAAGGCTATATGCCGGGCAAGTTGTTTGAATACCTGGCAACCGGATTGCCCGTGCTGGGTGTTGGTCCCGTAAACGGAGATGCGGCTGCATTGATCGCGCAAGCGAAGGCAGGGGAAATGATTGACGGGGGCGATACACAAAAGATAAGGGATGTTCTTCAGCAGTTTTATCAAAACTGGAAGAATGGGCGTACGGCCAATGGTATTAATCATAACGGATATTCGCGGAGAGATACAACTCAAAGACTGATCAATTTACTGAAGTGAAAACGTTGCTATCAAAGTTCAACAGGATTGTGCTGAAACGGATTTTTTCGCGCGATACAGTTTTGTTGCTGGAGTGGAAGAAAGACACACATGCAACCTCCGTTGCTGAAATAAAGCCGGTTAATCCGGAAAATGTTGCAGATGCCAGATCATTTCAGTCCGAAAAACAGATCCGTTTGTTCTCGCGATTTCTCACACGGGGCAACAGAGGTTTTTATGCCTATCTCGGCAACGCATGTGTTCATCGTTCGTGGGTTGTGATTGGGCCTGGCAAAGTTTCTCTTCATAAGTTTTTTTCAATTGATCTTAAACCCACAGAGGTCTTCATTCAGTACTGCGAAACAGCTCCATCAGCCCGCGGAAAGAATATCTTTGCACATGTATTGAACGATATTGCACGCCAGTTCAGGGACAAACGTGTACTGACAAGTGTTGATCTCGATAATACGTCTTCAAGGCGAAGCATGGAAAAAGCAGGTTTCGTAGAAGTTGACCGCATTAAAATAATGATGATCTTAGGCGTTCGTTTTATAGCTCATGACCTCCAATAAAGACCGGTACCGGAAGTTTTGTGCAGCGGAAGCTGCATTGCCCATCTTTCTGAAAGACTGGTGGCTTGATGCCGTGAGCGGAGATTCGTGGGACGTTGTATTGTTACAGGAAGGTGAGCAGATAAAAGCTTCGTGGACTTATCAGCGTTCCGCCAAATATGGATACAAACTACTGAACATGCCGGCACTCACTTCCGGGTGGGGTCCATGGATTGCTTATCCAGCCGACCAAAAATATGCTTCGCGCATAAGTTATGAACATCAGGTTATCGGTGATCTGATTGATGCTTTACCTGCTTTTGATTATTTCAATCAGCGTTTCCGGTATGAACTGACCAACGGACTGCCGTTTTTCTGGAAAGGCTTTACACTTACTGCGCGTTATACCTACGTGCTGGAAGACCTGTCATCAACCGACAAACTTTGGGACAACCTGAGTTCGAGTGCGAGAAGCCAGGTCCGGAAAGCTGAGAAACTTGTTACGGTTTCCGAGGCAAACGATATTGATGATTTGTTCAGGCTCTCAACGCAAGTGTTCGAGCGACAAAAGGAAACAATTCCTTATTCAGCTGAGTTGATGAAGAAGATTTACGAAGCCACGACTCAACATAATTCAGGCAAAGTTTTCGTGGCGAAAGATTCCGGCAATCGCGTGCAGGCTGCACTGTTTTTAGTGTGGGATGCCAATTCAGCGTATTACCTGGCGGGTGGAACAGATTCCCAGGCACCAGGCGGAACATTTAGTTTGTTGATGTGGAAGGCGATTCAACATGCGGCCGCGGTTACACGACAGTTTAATTTCGAAGGGAGTATGCTCGAATCAGTTGAACGTTTCTTCAGAACATTCGGACCCGTACAAAAGCCTTATTTACAGGTCCAGAAAATAAACGCCACCGGCCTGAAGCTGGCTAAAACTGCGGGCTTTATCTAGTAAGCCGAATATTGCAACAATTCACGTTGCGTGACGGCCGATAATTTATTTTCCCGGATATATTCCAGAATTTCTTTATAGAGCTGCAAGTAGCCTTTGTACTTGTAGTTTGTGAAAAAGTTATTGTGCCACAAAACCGACAGCACGCAATTCGTTTTGTTGGCTTCAAAAAACTTCAGAATTTTTTCTCTTGCTTCCGCTAAGTTTGCGCGATTATACTTGAATAACGTGGTGTCCATGATGTGCAGGGGAACTTCCACAAACGTGTAGGGTTTTCGGTTTGTAACATCGAACGGATTATAAGGAAGACCATAGCTGTTTCTGAACCCGATGTTTTCGGCAAAACCAAGACTTGCATCCAGCTTCAGACCGGAGTTTTCAATGGCGTCAAAACCCTGGGGTAGATTGAATTTTAAATAATGGTACCGATTTGCAACCGGCTTTTTTTCAAATTCACCAATCTCTTTCTGAAAAGAATCCTGCGAGATGCTTTTATGAAGTCCGTTTTCAAAGCCGTTGGATTCAACAGTCCGGACAACCTTCTGGATTGATGAAGATTTGAAATTGTAATCTGCGTTTTCAAACGCTTCGGCTTTACCCCTCTTGACGATCCAGAAAAATGTCGATCGAACATCGTATTCGCTTTCCAGCTTCATGATTTGATCCATGTTGAGCCAGTCGGGTTTTTGCGTGACGGTGTTCAGAATTAATTTTAAAAGAATATCGATGCGGCCAAATTTAAGCGCGTGAAAGCCGTCCTGCACGATTGCTCCGTACACCGTATCGATATCATGCGAAAGGAAAAACCGCGAAGGATTTGCGCGGTTTGGAATGCTTAGTTTTTCTGCAAGTTTATCGAAGCAGATCTGGACTATGTTCTGTCCGGAATTTTGATAAGCTGCCTGGTAGCTGCCGGAGAATTTAAACCTGCCGAGATTATCTTTTTGTGCAGCCGCGTGATATTCCTGCAGACAGGCCAGCATGTAAAATGCAGTGCCTAAATAATCCGGAGTGCCATTTTCGAATTCAATAAATCCCGTAGCCCCGAGGTTTTCTTTGTAATCGCACCTGCGTTCCCGGAGATTATTGATTAGTTTTTTTGATATGGATAGATTGGAGTTCACAGCATCGCTTACCAAAAACCCGGACGCACCGAATTGTACATTAATTTTTTTATTGACAGCAAATTGTTCGAGCGTGTACCGGATTTCCGGCATAACGGGAAGTGAGGGGTCGATATGAAAATCAACGGTTGTCATTAGAATGAACGCTCAATAACATCGATCAGGATTTTTGCATTCTCCTCCGCATTCAATTGTTGAGCGGCAGTTTCGGTGTTTGCCTTGAAACGAGCAATATCTTCAGTGGTAAGCTGGTTTAGCTTTTCAGCGAGCGATTTAGCGGTGAAATCGTTCGACACAACCCCGAGCGAATAACGATTAACAATTTCGGCCATTTCCGGTGTTGGGCCAACAGCAATCGCCAATCTCGCCTGGATAAAATCAAAGAGCTTGTTGGGGAGTGTGTTCTCGTAATTGAAGTTGATCGGTGGGATCAAAAACACACCCATATCGTATGCATTTATCGTGGTTACGATTAGTTCGCTCTTGATTGGATCCAGAATCCTGACACGGGAATTTTTTGAAGCCAGTGCTTTGAGATCAGCGGGATAATTTTTTGTTTTTGATGACACCGAACCGGATGAAAGTAAATACATGTCGAGCGAAAAACGTTCGTCCAGGTAGTTCATCATTTCAATCATCACTTCAAGCTTTCGTGAAGGTGTGGCAATCCCGTGATGCACAAGCCTAATAGAGTTTCCCTGAACCGCGGAAGGAGTGAGGTTGTGAAAGTGATTGGCGTTGGTAATCACAACGGGTTTAATGTGGAAGTGTTTCTCATATTCATTGGCCAGCCCCCGGCCTATTGTAATCATTGCTTTAACGCGAGGAATGTACGTACTGCACAAGTACATGTTGAGTGGCTGAAAAAACAATCGCCATATCAACTTGTCTTCGAAATGACGTGGAGCATATTCGTGGGCATCAAGCACCACAGGACATGCATGTTTTTCGGCCAAATGAAACGCAAGCGGAAGCGCTTCCACATCGTTGGCAATAATCAAATCAAGAGGTTCAGAAATTTGCTGGCCGAGTGAAAAATGCGGGTACTGGGTGCGATAGGCTTGCTTGAACAGTCTAAGCCCAAGCATTAAAGCCAGCTTGATTTTTCTCGCGGGAGTGAGGATTGCTTTGTCGATCAGCGCGAGCTTGTATTCGGTGGTCGCATCCGCTTCATGGCATGCCACGGTAAGGCGGTACTTATTTTTAAGAAGGTTGACGTGACGCCTGACACGTGAATCTGTTTTAAGATTGCTGAAGGCGATCAGCAGAACATGCTTCATTTTTCAAATAAAAGTGCAATATACCGGGTGATATTGTATTTTTCCGGATTCAAAGGAACATTATAACCAAGTACTTTGATCAGCAGGAATTTTATTAAGGCATCTGCCATCTACACCCTGGCCGGGGCATTGCCGATGGCCAGCGCGCTTTTGCTTGTACCTTTTTATATGGCAGACCTTACCACTGCCAACTTCGGGGCACTCTCGATTTGCCTTGCTTTTTCGATCCTTGTGCAGCTGCTGGTGACATACAGTTTCGATTCTTCGCTGTACATCCATTATCACGAATTCAAAAACGATAAGGAAAAATTATCACGATTCGTCAGCTCAGCTTTTGTTTTGATGTTGTTTATCGGCCTCGGCCTGGCGATTATCCTGCTGCCAACCGGAGCGTATATTCTGTCATGGTTTTCTGACGGAAAAGACCTGGCGTTTTTTCCAAACGGATGGCTTGCGCTCGGAGGTGGCGTTTTTCAGGCATTGTTTAAAGTACACAGCAACTTTCTGCAAAGCCGGGAAAAACCCGAAACATTCTTTTGGGCAAACCTGCTTCTGTTCAGTGCAATATTTGTTCTCACACTCCTCGGCTTAAAAGTATTTCCGCAAACACTCATCGGTCCGTTGGGCGGACGTTTTGTGGCTTTAGGGTTGGGCTCCGTATGGGTATTGTTCAGAATTTTCAGAGAGTATGGATTTCATTTCGATCTTCCCTTGCTGGGTACTTCATTCAGTTTTAATTTTTATTCATTCATTTACCAGATACAGCAATGGTTCATCAATTACTTCGACCGGATTGTGATGATGTTTTACCTGCCGCTTGCATCGGTGGGTGTGTATGACTTTGCCATCAAGTCGTTGGTAGGAGTAGAACTCGTAATGAACGGACTTCACAGCGCACTAATTCCGCGGGTACTGAAGCTGGTAAACATTAGAGAAACAAAAGGGACCTCACCTGAAATCAATCGGTATTATCATGGATTTATTGCTGTGCTGATGATTGTTGCCTGCGGTGCGATTTGGCTTGTACCGATGGCGATTGAATGGCTGAGTAATTTTTTAGAAAAGCCCGGCTATAGTTTGTCAACCGGTATTGTACCCTACATAGCTGTGTTGTACATCTGCCGTTCGGTTCGGTTGTTTTTTGGATTACCGTACTCCATTCTAAAATATACTAAGCCACTGCCGGTTATCTATGCTGTGGTGGCGATTGTAAAAATCGGGGGTATGTTTCTTTTAATTCCATACCTCGGTGTGATGGGCGTGATCGCTTCCACTGCGGCAAGCGTTCTCACCGAAATACTGATGCTATACTTTTTATCGAAACACCGATTTGTCTTTAAATTCAATGCCTATAAAATTCTGATTGCACCGGTTGCTTTGACGTTGCTGGTTTGTGCCGGTGAATTAACCGGTGTCCTGAATGCTGATCTCCGGCATTTTATTTACTGTATGCTGGCCGTTATGATGCTCGGGTTTGTGTATCGGTTTGAGTTGAAAAACCTTAAATCAGCGGTCCGAGCGAACTAACTATATTCAAGTTGTTTTAGCTAATTTTGCCGGCTGTTTTGATAATCTGCTGCTGAACATGTTTACCGCGGTCTACCGGAAAATATTCCCCTATAAGTTGCGAAAGAAAATCTATGACGTTTTCCTTGGGGACATCGTTTTTGTAATCCGGAATTTTCGCGTAATCGCAAAAGGAAAGTGCACATACGTGTTTCAGCGGTTTCTGTCCGACACTGAGGAGAACCGTGCGTTCTCTTTCATCGGCCGATATGGTATCACGTCTTATCCCCATCCTTATTCGCTCGAATACCGGGAGAAGCAAATCGAGGTTAAGCTGGATAAGGAAAGTAACTTACCATTCGTGATGCATCATGGCAACCGATTGTATTTCCCTGAACGTTTTTCAATAGAAAAAGTGAAAAAGGATTACCGTGCGCTGTTGATTGAGCAGGATGAACGGGCGGCACATCGTTATGTGCGAAGTTATTCTGAGCTTCAAGGCCGTACGCTGCTTGATATCGGTGCTGCGGAAGGAATTTTTGCACTTGATACCATTCAGTTCGTGAAGCATGTGATTATTTTTGAATGCATGGATTATTGGCAAAAACCTTTGCAGGCAACCTTCGCGCCATGGCCGGATAAGGTTACGGTGGTAGAAAAATATGTCGGCAATAAAACAGAAGGTGATTTTGTCAAGATCGATGATTTCTTATCGGGCAAGAGCATCGATAACCTGTTTTTGAAGATGGACATTGAAGGAGCTGAACGCATGGCGCTTGAAGGAGCCAGGCAAACGTTGAGCAACGGAAAAGACATTCAGCTTGCTGTATGCACGTATCATCGTAAAGAAGATCCGGAATATATGGAAACACTGCTGACGGGCTTGGGATATCAGATTGAATTCTCGGAAGGACTAATGTATTGGAATAAAAGGGTTAGTAAAGGTGTGATTCGCGCGAAGAAGTCATGAGCTTGATTGATAAAATTCCTGTCGTTCGTTCTGTTGTACGCCTTTTTGAAAGACGTAATTTCGAGAAGGCATGGCGGAGCCGTAACCTTCATAATGAAACCAAGGCAGGCGAAAGATTCTTCCCGCTTGAAGTGGTGGAGGTGGGTAAAGGATCGTACGGAAATATTACAGTTCAAAGTTTGTATGTAACACCCGATGAAAAACTGACGATCGGAAACTATGTTTCAATTGCTCCGGATGTCACGTTCCTTCTGGGTGTTAATCACCAGCTTGATACCGCAACAACATTTCCCTTTTACTCGAAGCTTGTCAGACGCTCACCGATTGATGCAATTTCCAAGGGTCCGATTGTCGTGGAAGATGAGGTTTGGATAGGAACCGGAGCCAGAATCTTTTCGGGTGTCCGGATCGGGAAAGCTTCCATTATCGCGGCCGGGGCAATTGTTACGAAAGATGTTCCGCCATACGCCATTGTAGGAGGTAATCCTGCCAAACTTATCCGGTACCGTTTTTCGGAAGAGATCATTCGGATACTTCGGCCAATTTACTTTGCCAACCTGCCAACAGACTGGATCCGGCAGAATATAGGGCTTGTTTATAAAAAAATTGAAACCGTAGAAGATGCGCTTGCGCTGAAAGCGGCTGTTGATTCCAGTAAATCATCAAAAAATGAGTAATAACCCCGTGCGCATTTTAGCTGCCTACCTTCCTCAGTTTCATCCGATTCCCGAAAACGACCTGTGGTGGGGTAAAGGCTTTACCGAATGGACTAACGTGGGCAAAGCTAAGCCATTGTTTCGCGGACACTATCAGCCGCGCGTTCCTGCCGACCTCGGTTATTATGATTTACGACTTCCTGAAGTTCGTCAACAGCAGGCTGACATGGCGCGTGAATACGGCATTGAAGGCTTCTGTTACTGGCACTACTGGTTCGGAAATGGCAAGCGATTGCTTGAAAGGCCATTTAATGAGGTTGTTGCTTCCGGCAAGCCCGATTTTCCGTTTTGTTTAAGCTGGGCAAATCATAGCTGGCAGGATAAACAATTCAGCAAGGAGGGGACGGAGCGAATGTTGCTTGAACAAAAGTATGGCGGTACGGAAGATTATCTCCAGCACTTCTATGCATTGCTTCCGGCATTCCATGATAAGCGTTACGTACGGGTCGACAACAAACCTATTTTTCAAATTTACATTCCGTTAAAATTTCCGGACGTTGAACGATTTATCGAATGTTGGCAAAACGAAGCCGTGAAAAACGGATTGGCTGGTATTCATTTCGTAGGCCATACGCATTCCGAGGAAGATTATCCGGAAATTATGAAAAGGGGTTTCGATGCGATCAACATTGTTCGCATGTATCATTTTTATAAGCATAAGTATTCTTTGCCCGAACGTGCGTTTATGAAGATGAAGCGTGTTTGGCTCAAGCACGGAAGTATTTTTGATTACCAGAAGTTGTCGCAATATTTTTCTGACAAAAATGATGCACGTGAAGATTGGTATCCCACCATGATTCCTAATTGGGATCACTCTCCGCGCTCCGGCAGAAAAGGAAATATCTTTATTAATTCAACTCCCGAGGCTTTTAAGAAACATGCAAAAGCAGTACTGGCTACGGTAAAAGATAAAAAGCCCGAACATCGTATTGTTTATCTTAAATCCTGGAACGAATGGGCGGAAGGTAACTACATGGAGCCTGATCTAAAATTCGGAAGGGGATACCTGGAAGCACTGAAAGAGGCTATAGCTGAATTTTAACCAGGTAACTTTTTCAATCTTCCCGGATTATCTTTAATAAACGCCTCCCACGATTTCGCTTTGACTTTCACCACGCCATTTTGATAATGATGGCAAATCGCCACAGCAAGCGCATCGGTTGCATCCAGCAGCTTGGGCATCTCTTTAATCGTTAACAGCGTCATCAGCATTTTGGCAACCTGTTCTTTCGAAGCGTTTCCGTTGCCGGTCACCGATTGCTTTACTTTTTTGGGTGCATATTCAACAATGGGTATTTCGCGGTACAATGCAGCCGACATGGCAACGCCTTGCGCGCGACCCAACTTCAGCATCGATTGAACGTTCTTACCAAAGAAAGGAGCTTCAAGCGCAACTTCGTCAGGGTGGTACTCATCGATCAGGCTGAGCACGCGGTCGAAAATCTTTTTTAACCGCAATTCGTGGCTGTCGACTTTGCCGAGCCGGATAATTCCAAACTGATTTAATTCGATTTTGCTTCCGCGGATCGTGATCACACCATATCCCATGATGTTGGTTCCGGGGTCCAGGCCCAGGATAACTTTTTCACGAACAATTTTTCCCACGCGGTTAAGTTAGGCAGATGGTGAGAATTTTAGAAATTGCAGCAATGACTTTCGTCTTCATTATCATTTTCCTATCCTATGTGGTGGTGATGTTCGGCCTCATAACCGGATGGATAAAAGCCATGGGCATTAATGTGCCGGGCGTGGTGAAGGAGAAATTTATCTCGGTAATTGTTGCTTTTCGAAATGAGGAAGCAACCATCGGCCGGTTGATTGACGATCTGCAGGAGCAGGAATACCCGCGCGACAAGTTTGAGGTAGTGCTTATTAATGATCACTCGGAAGACAACAGCGTAAGTGTAATCAATGAGTCGCTTCGCGGACCGATCAGCTCCAAGCTGATGAACAACGCTACTCCCGGAAAAAAGTCAGCGCTGACAAAGGGTATTCGTCATTCGGTGGGCACAATTATGGTTACTACCGATGCCGACTGCCGCATGGGTAAAGACTGGCTCAGGTCGATTAACAATTCTTTTTATGATGAGAGCGTTAAAATGACTTTCGGTCCCGTAAAATTCCAAACGGATGACACCCTGTTCTCAACCATGCAGGCGATTGAGTTTTCGAGTCTGATTGGTTCAGGTGCCGCAACGGCTGCATTTGGTTTTCCCACGCTGTGCAACGGTGCCAACCTGGCTTTCACGAAAGATGTTTTCACCGAAACGGGCGGCTACGATGGTAACGAACACATCGCCTCGGGCGATGACGAGTTTCTCATGCGAAAAATTGAAGCGAAGTATCCCGGTGGTATCCGCTTTAACAACAGTCCCGATAGCCTGGTAACAACCACTCCGCAGCAAACACTGAATGAATTTTTAAACCAGCGCCTGCGCTGGGCCGGCAAATGGCGTTACCATGAGGGTACTAACAGCAAGCTATTGGCTGTATATATTTTCCTGTTTCACCTTTCAGTTCTCGTGTTACCGTTTTTTGTTTTGATGGGCGATATCTCGGTGTACATCCTGTTGGGATTACTGGTCGCGAAGGCAATTGTTGAGTTATTTTTTCTGCGCCCGGTGTGCACGTGGCTGAAGGTTCGGTGGAGCTGGGTCGCGTTTATTATACTTCAGGTTGTTTACCCGATTTATGCAGTGGGCGTGGCACTGGCTGCTCTGTTCAAAACACCGTTCTGGAAGGGCCGGCCGTTAACAAGTTCTTAACTATGCACTGTAAACAATTCGTGCTAACTTTACGGTATGTCTGAATTGTCGATTAAGAGCAAGTTTGAAATTAAAGAGCTCGAACTCAACGCGTTGCTGGAGATCACGCAGGCGATCAACAGCAATTTGCCCGAGGAATCGCTTTACAAGATTTACAATTTTACCCTCCGTTCGAACCTGAATATCGAAAAGCTCGCGCTGTTTGTACTCGATGACGAGTGGGACTGCAAGGTGACGTTCGGAACCAAGAAACGCTTCAACCGCGCTGACCTGCTTCCTGAATTCAAAACCATTCAGGACATTACCCATTTAAAAAACTTCAAGGAGTGTGACTTTACGGTGTTCGATATTATCATCCCCGTAGCGCATAAAGACAAAACGCTCGCACTTGTTTTTGTTGGCGGCCTCGATAAACGCGACACCTATTCACACGATGATGGCATAAAATTTATTCAGGCATTAAGCAACATCATTATTGTTGCCATTGAAAATAAAAAACTTGCCCGCAGACAACTCGAGCAGGAAGCTTTCCGCAAGGAACTTGAAATTGCCAGCGATGTGCAGCAGTTTTTGTTCCCGGAAAAGCTACCCAATACCGATTTGTTAAAGGTTGAGGCCAGCTACCTGCCGCACGACCATATCGGTGGCGACTACTACGATTACATTCCGATCAATAAAAATCAATTCCTGATTTGTGTGGCCGATGTAAGCGGTAAAGGAATTCCGGCTGCGTTGATGATGTCGAACTTTCAGGCAAGCTTGCGGACACTTCTCCGGCAAACACCTAATCTTACCGACATTATCGAGGCCCTTAACTTCCAGGTGCTTGAGAACACAAAAGGTGAGAAGTTTATTACATTCTTTGCCGCGATTTACGACATCCGTCTGAAAACGATGGTCTATGTAAACTCGGGCCACAACCCACCGTTGCTCTGGACGAAGAAAGACGGCATTCGTTTACTCGAAGAAGGTTCAACCGTACTCGGGGCCATGCATCCGCTTCCGTTTTTGAACGAAGGTTTTGTTACCGGGCTGGATGACTTTTTATTGTTCTGTTATACGGATGGTTTGACCGAAACCATAGATGCCGATGGCCATGAATACGGTGTGAACCGCGTGATTGAATATTTCAGCCAGCCGGAAACATACGTAAAAGACCTGAAGACGATCCATCAGGATATTATCGTGAGTCTCGATCAGTTCAAAGGTCGCATGGGCTACCACGATGACATCACCATTTTGTCCTGTCGCGTGGGATGATCTACCGGGCGCCATTTTTTTTGCCGTGGCTTTACCCGAACCTGACGTGGCACATTCCCACCACCGAAAAAAAACTTTACCTCACGTTTGATGACGGCCCGATTCCCGGACCGACTCACTTCGTTCTGGAAACGCTTAACAAACATTCCATAAAGGCTACTTTCTTTTGTATTGGTGATAATGTTCGCAAGCATCCCGATGTGTTCAGGAAGGTTGTCGATCAGGGTCATACGATTGGCAATCACACATTCAATCATGTAAAAGGCTGGAAGACTTCATTGAAAGACTACGTTAATAATACTGCGCAATGCGATACAATTTTTCAATCGCTGAATGTTGAATCCGGAATGTCAAAATTATTCCGGCCGCCTTACGGCAGAATCACACGTGCGCAAATCAAGGCATTGAGTGATTACAAGATCGTGATGTGGGATGTGCTTACGCATGATTATGATCAATCGAAATCACGGGAAGCCTGTCTTAACAATTCCATCCGGGCAACCCGGCCGGGATCAATCATTGTATTTCATGACAGTCTGAAAGCTGAACGCAACATGACATATGCTTTGCCACGGTATGTCGATCATTTTCTGAGTAAAGGTTACACGTTTAACGTGCTTGCGTGATGGGCAAGCGTGTACTGATAGCACCGCTTAACTGGGGCCTGGGTCATGCCACGCGCTGTATTCCCATTATCCGGTTGCTGATGGAACGCGGCCATCATGTTTCCGTTGCCAGTGATGGCGATTCGTTGGATTTGTTAAAGAAGGAATTTCCAAACCTTACTTTCTTCAATTTACCTTCATACAACATTCAGTATTCGCGGAACATTCCTGCGTGGTTGTTCACGCTGTGGCGGACAAGGGCGTTTTTGAAGTCGATTGCACGTGAGCATCGCGCAGCGGAAGAAGTCATCCGCGGGAATAATATCGAACTGGTGATTGCTGACAACCGGTATGGTTGCTGGTCGGATACCGTAAAAACAATTTTCATCTCCCATCAACTGAATCTCGTAATGCCTCCGGGTACAAAATGGATGGGTGGGGCCATCAATTTCTTTCACAGGCGACTGATCCGCAGGTTCAACGCAATATGGGTGCCTGATATGCCCAATCATGTTATGTCGGGTGAACTTACGCAGACTACACTCAGCGCAGAATTCATCGGCCTGCTGTCGCGATTCGAACGGAGAGACGAACCTAAACGATATCAACTGGCTGTTGTGTTGTCGGGCCCGGAGCCACAACGCACGCTACTGGAAAAAAATCTGCTGCCGCAGGCAATGATGCTTAACGTACCAACGGTTTTTGTTCGGGGAATGGTGAACGAAAAGATGGGCGAAAGCGAGATCGAAAACGTAAAGATTTACAACTACCTGAAATCGGATGAGCTTCAGCAGGTAATCAGTCAGTCGGAGGTGATTGTATCGCGGTCGGGTTACAGCACGTTGATGGACCTCGCGGTGTTAAAAAAGAAAGCGGTGCTTATTCCAACACCCGGTCAGCCTGAACAGGAGTATCTTGCTGCGAAATTTATGAACGAACGTGTGGCTTATGCGGTAGACCAGGAAAGGCTTGACCTGGAAGATGCAGTCGAACTGTCAAGTGAATACACCGGTTTTGATTACGTGCAATCAGACGAGTTATTGGTTAAGGCATTTGAAAAACAGGGGTTATGAGCGTGGTTGAAAGTTTTGGGTATGCTCTTCGCGGATTTACCGCTGCTGTGCGCGAGCAGCGGAACCTGAAAATACATTTGGGTGCCGCATTGATTGTTACGGCATTGGGTTTCTGGTTTGATGTGTCGGGTGTTGACTGGTGTATTTTGCTGATCATGATCGCGCTTGTGATCGCTGCTGAACTGATAAACACCGCCATCGAAAATCTCACAGACCTCATCACAAAAGAATTTCATCCCCTTGCCGGAAAAGTAAAAGACGTTGCTGCTGCATCCGTTTTAGTTCTCTCGATTATTTCAGTTATTGTGGGCTTTATTGTTTTCTACAAGTATGTCTGAATACTGGATTGACACCCACGCGCATATTTTCGCCAAAGAATTTGATGCTGACCGTGACGACATGATGCAGCGTGCACAGGATGTTGAGATAGGGAAAATTTTCATGCCCAATATCGATCACACTACAATCGACAGCATGCTCGAGCTTGAGCGAAAGTACCCGGCTGTATGCTACCCGATGATGGGGTTGCATCCATGTCATGTGAAAAAAGATTTTGAAAAGGAACTCTACATCGTGGAGAGCTGGCTGAACAAACGAAAGTTCTCAGCGGTGGGAGAGATGGGCACGGATTTGTATTGGGATAAAACCTTTTGGGATCAGCAGGTGGAAGCCTTTACCATCCAGGTTGGGTTTGCGAAAAAGCACAATGTTCCAATTGTCGTTCATTGCCGGGAAAGTATTGATCAGACGCTTGAACTCGTAGAAAAACTTCAGGACGGCAAATTGAAGGGTGTGTTTCATTGTTTTACCGGTTCGAAGGAGCAGGCAGAAAAACTCGTAAAGCTCGGCTTTTATGCAGGCATTGGCGGAGTGGCTACCTTTAAAAAAGGCGGGATGGAAAACGTGCTGCCGCATGTTCCTCTTGACCGGATTGTGCTTGAAACCGACAGCCCCTATCTCGCCCCGACTCCGCATCGCGGCAAACGCAACGAGCCCGCGTACATTCCGTTGATCGCTCAACGTGTGGCGGAACTGAAAAATACTAACTTGGCGGACGTGCAGAACGCGACAACGCAGAATGCACTCACACTTTTTAAGGCATGAATACAAAAACCATCCTCGTCAACACCGCATCGCCCGACAAGGCGCGTTCAAAAGTCTTGATTATTTATACAGGCGGAACATTCGGGATGGCACACGATAAAGATGGTACGTTAATCCCGTTTGATTTTGGATTGATTCTGGAACACCTGCCAACGCTGCGTACAATGTCGCTTCAGCTGACGGTCGTATCGTTCGAGCACCCGATTGATTCATCCAATATAAATCCGGAGCATTGGCAACTATTGGCGCAAATCATATCCGATCATTACAACACACACGATGGATGCGTGATTCTTCACGGTACGGACACGATGGCATATACAGCATCAGCCTTAAGCTTCATGCTGGAGGGATTAGCTAAGCCGGTGATTTTAACAGGCGCTCAGTTGCCGATCAGTGAACCACGTTCGGATGCCCGGGAAAACCTCATTACAGCGTTAGACATTGCTTCCGCAAAGGAAGATGGTGCGCCCGTGGTTCCGGAAGTTTGTATTTATTTTGACTACGAATTGCTTCGCGGTAACCGATCGAAGAAAGTTGAGAGCATGCAGTTCGATGCGTTCGATTCGGGTAATTATCCGCCTTTGGCGAAAGCGGGAGTGAAAATCGACTATAACCGGTCCGTCATCCGCAAGGCGGAAATCCAC
Source organism: Cyclobacteriaceae bacterium (assembly GCA_019694875.1). GTDB lineage: Bacteria > Bacteroidota > Bacteroidia > Cytophagales > Cyclobacteriaceae > UBA2336. Next base: position 681,114 of record JAIBBC010000003.1, on the reverse strand, counting down.
AAAGGACTTCACGTACATCAAACCTTTGATTCAGGTATCGCCATTTTGAAATTATTTCCCGGCATCAGCCGCCCGATTGTTGAATCAATCCTGAAAACTCCCGGACTCAAAGCCCTGATTCTTGAAACGTATGGCTCAGGCAATGCGCCTACAGTGCTCTGGCTGATTGATGCGCTGAAGGCCGCGATCGACAACGGAATTATTGTGGTGAATATTTCGCAGTGTCCGGGTGGCATGGTACTGCAGGGGCGCTACGAAACAAGCCGCGACTTGCTGCGAATAGGAGTTATCAGTGGTGCCGACATGACGAGTGAAGCAGCCGTTACGAAATTGATGCTGTTGCTGGGCGGACATGCACCTGAAAAAGTGAGAGTTATGATTGGTAAGTCGCTGGCGGGCGAACTTTCGGAATAGCCGTTCGTGCTTCGAAGAAGGGAAAACGGTTTGCGGAGAGTGTCCGTCCGAATTCTGAATCCGCTGGGAATTTTCAAGAAAATGCCGCTTTGTCCGACTGAGCGTAATGTAACGCCCGATCAGAATATCGAAAGATCAGTGCGACCCATATAAGTACGATCGCGCATCGGGCAGAGGGTAAATCTTCTGCCATGCCTGCTTTTTGACAAGAAAAGGTGACAACTTTTCCGGAATTGAATGTTTAAACAAGCAACTGCTTTTTAGATTATCAGACTAAATCCTCGATTTTGAAGAAATTTTTTAATCGCTCAGAAATATTTCATGAAGTTGGAACCAATGGCATCATGGTTGCAGTTGCGTATATGCCCTCATGTTGATTGAGGGGAGGATTGTTTAATATACCCACTTCTGGATTAATTTCCAATAAGTGTGCCAGAAACGTTCTTACTGAAGCCAGTATGGCCGTTGGGAGACTCACTGTCACCCTTCTAAGGAGAAACTTCTGTATTGTGATTAACATAATCATTATAAAGTTTAGCGCCCCCGATAACCAACTGCACTAATCGAATTGTTGGTCGGAAATTCCCCGCTCTAAGCGCGGGCCTGGGAGGTAATAACTCGGGATAGTGTAATGATTTGTGATCGATTACAAATTATTATGGAATGAAGTGCCCTGTCCTTGTCGCAAGACATCGCGAGGCCAAGTGTGGAGTGAAAAGACCCTGTTAAAGTTGACACTTGCGTGTCATGTGGACGAGGGGTTATGCGAAAGCATCATTGAAGCAATTTGATGTATCCATGGTCTTACTCCCCTTGAAAAAATCTGATGATCTACTCTGAAGATACTTGGAAACAATGGTTATCCGATAACGAGAACTTTTCTGATCCGCGCGATTCAAAAAGGTATATTCACTTCGATCACCCCTTCGCTGTCAAGCAAATTGGTAAACTGCAAAGCATCTTTATAAGGGGGAATGGATTGAAAAATCATGATTTCTTGCCGCTGATTAAGTTCGTGATAAAAACTCCAAGGTATAAGTACCAGGAAAACATGGAAAAGTATGACTTAGAAACAAAAGAGCGACCAATCTCATTTGCCTCTCACTTTGATAGTAAAATTTATGCCTACTACGCACATGCCTTGAATAAAAAATATCAGGATTATATTGTCAGTAAAGGTTTTTCTGAAGTCGTACTTGCGTATCGATCTGATCTAGACGGAAAATCGAATATCCAATTTGCAAAAGAAGCATTTGATACAGTTAAGGCTCGCGGGCAATGCACGGCATTGGCGCTTGATATAAAAGGTTATTTTGACTCAATTGATCATACGATTTTAAAAGATCAATGGTCAACAATTTTGGGTGGTCGTTTATCTGAAGATGATTATGCAGTTTACAAGTCTCTGACTAGGTATAACTACGTCAATCGAATTTCCCTGTTGAAGCATTTTTCATTGAAAATTAGAGGCAAGAATGCAAAACATATATCCTCGTTTTCTCAGGTCTTACAAGGCAAGACTTTTTCGGAAAAAATGCAGTCCGTCAGAGATGCTCGATTGATCACAAAAAACTCAAGCTATGACCTATTGCCAGATGGCAAGAAAAGATTTTTCGGAGTTCCGCAAGGCAGTTCGCTAAGTGCTCTTCTTTCTAACATTTACTTATTGAAGTTCGATGAGGACATGTGGCAAATGGGCAAAATAATGAATTTCTCATATCGAAGGTATTGTGATGATATCTTGATAATATGTAATTCTGATGACGCTAGTGAAATTCAGAAAAATGTTATTGACAAAATCAGTAAGGAGTATCATTTAATTATTCAGGACAAGAAGGTAGACATAATCAAATTTGCTAATAATTCAAAAGGTCAAATTCGAGCATTCAATGAGAAAAAACGCATAGAAGAATCCATACCATCCATAGACCATACAAACGAACAAAGGCTTTACAAAGCACTGCAATACTTGGGATTTGAATTTACCGGGCAAAAAGTACTGATCAGAGGCACAAGCCTTTCAAGATACATGAGAAAAATGAGGGCAAGGATTGTGAAATCCGTGGGTATGGCGTACGGATCTTCCGGTTCTAACGATCGTGTATTTAAACAACAACTTTTAAAACGATATACACATCTTGGTAATAATAACTTCTTAAAATATGCTTACAATGCTTCCCTTAAAACATATAAGGTAAAAAAGGGTACGAAGAAAGGGTTCGACTCGCCTGCGATAAGAAATCAATTATCGCGACATTTCGACATCATTCTAAAGTCATTGGCGTTAAAGAACGACAAACGCTTTAATTTCAAAAAAAATAATCCAAAAAATAGGGGACTTGTAGCGAAGAAAGTTCATAATAGGAAACTTAAGAAATAAACCAATCGTCAACTACGTGCAGATTTTTCTTGGTTCGTGTTACAGCGGTGTACCACCATTGATAAATTTGAGGTCGTGGTAATCCTTGAATTTTATTGTCTAAGTACAGATAGACATTATCCCACTCACCGCCTTGGCATTTGTGACAGGTCAAAGCATATCCGAAGACAGATTTAATTGCGTTGAGATATGGGTCGGTCAACATTTCATCGTTAAACTGCTCATCACCTTGATAAATGTTTTTAGCCTTCATTCGTAAGAAGAAGTCCATCATTAATTCACGATGTTGTTCCGTGGTAAGGTTTGTATCCTTCGTGTATAATATGTCTTCAATCAAAAATGAAGATTGCTTAATTTTTGAGAACTGTTCCTGAACCTCCACCCATACAAAAGTTAACCCGCACCTTTTTTCTCGATGAAGAATAGCCTTCACAATTACATGATCTCCATTAACAAGACTCGATAAATGATTGTTTTGAGTTACCATTAGTAAATCACCAACCGAAAGGTGATTTTCCCTTCCTAATGCTGACCTGATAACTGTGTTAATATCATGGCAATGGCTGTTTGTCTGACAGATAAGAGTGGCACTATCAAAACCGTTATCCCTGACCTCTTTGAGATAACTACCAATTAAGCTTACATGCGAATCATGAAAATTTACATTTTCAAATCCTCTCAGCGGTAGCTTTGCCCAACGTTGATCTGGGTTTATTCGGAACAACTCACGAAGCTCGAATGAAGCTTTAATGATACCACTGTCATCGCTCTGCCTGATGATGTCTGTTAATTCAAACTCAGCAGCCGAAAGTAAGAATTTACTGAATATATAATCTTTTGACAATGCTGGCGAATCGCTTTGTTCAATTGGAGGCAATTGACATGGATCACCAACGAAGATATACTTGCCCATTGCATCAAATGACAATAAGTCGCTCAATAAATCACCGCTTCCGAACTTGGCAAACGAACCCTTCTGTTCATGGGCATCCGAAATCATGGATGATTCATCAACGATATAGATTGTCTCTGTTGTAGAATTAAGTGTTTTTAGGTCAAAGACGAGCCTGATCTGTCCGTTATCTGATTTCGACTCACTCATTTTCTCCAAATCAGCACTGAGCTCTTGGAAACGATAGATATGACTATGAACCGTACTTGATTTATTTTGTGTTTTGTTGGATAGAATCTTGGACGCTCTGCCAGTGGAGGCAAGAAGCACAACATCAGTTCTCTTTTGATTAAGCCAGTTGATTAGACCGCTCATTAAGGTTGTTTTTCCTGTTCCTGCATATCCATTTAAAATAAAAACGCGCTGATCACTTTCGATAAAATCCACTATCGCCAGAAACGCTCTTATTTGCTGCGACTTGAGTTTGAATCTGAAATATTTTGAATAGTCTATCATCTGTATTTTCGAATACAAAGTATCTCTTAGATGAAATTAATAACAAGGGTAGTAATAAATAAGCCCATTTAAATATAAAATGGGCTGTTGCGGAGAGAGCGGGATTCGAACCCGCGATACCCTTTCAGGTATACACACTTTCCAGGCGTGCTCCTTCAACCACTCGGACACCTCTCCGGGAATAAGGGCGCAAATATAATCAAATCTGCCAAGAAGGTATTTTTAAGTGCCAATGTTTTAAGAATCGGTTCAAGCAATCTTTAATGATCGGATATTAACTCACGGTTATCGCCTCTTTGTTGTATTTACTTCGATACTCCAAAGGTGAAAGACCGGTTATTTTTCTGAATACATTGCGAAAAGCCTTTAAGTCGGAGTACCCCGTTTCATACATAATCTCCTGAACCGTTTTGCGCGAAATCTCAAGTTGTTTCTTGGCGGATTCCATCTTGATCCGCTGCATATATTCTATCGGAGTGTTTCCTGTTGCTTTGAAGAATCGCCTGTCCAGATTTCTGCGACTGATGGCAAGCTTTTTTGCTAGCTTATCGGTCGAAAACTTATCGGTCGAATTTTTTTCGAGAAGCTCCTGTGCTTTGAGAACAACCTCATCGCCATGAGATTTCTGACCATTAAAAACGATGTATGGCGACTGACTGCTGCGATCAATGTCAACCTGAAAGAGCTTTGAGCAAAGAATCGCCATCTCCCGTCCGTAGTGTTTTTCCAACAGGTAAAGAACCAAATTCATAAATGAAAAGGCGCCCCCGCTGGTGTATAACCCATGCTCATGGGTAATAACCTGATCAGCGACCACCTGCACTTGCGGAAACATCCTTCTGAAGGCTTGCGCATCATTCCAATGTATCGAGCATTTCTTGCCATCAACCAACCCGGTGGATGCCAGAATGTAAGCTCCGGTGCACAGCGTGGCAATTTCCGCCCCTTTCTTATAATGACTTTCTACCCATTGAAGAATCTTTGTGTTTTGTTTGATATTTTTTTCAGGATCAGTCTGAGGTAAAAAAGCCGGAATGATAATGAGATCAGTTTTTTTTATCCGGGAAATATCTTCAATGGGTGTTACCGAAAAGAGGTTGTTGTAAACGTCAACTTTCGATGATATGCCCGCGAGTGTAATTTTTTCAAACACCGGATTTCCACCTTTCATGGCGCGATGCTTTTCAGCTTGCATAAATGCCATATACGTGCTGATGATGGTGATCGGATTGGGTTGCCCGTCCGGAACGAGAATGGTTAAATGTTTCATAGCGGCAACAAAGCTAGGAAAATGAGTTGGCCAAAACAGCCCCCGAGATTGTCTAATTTTCACGCCCTGAATTTATTCTTTAGACAATACTTTTACTTCATTCTTAACCATTACATCAATGAAAAACGCAATCAACTGGTTTGAAATTCCGGTTAAAAATTTCGATAAGGCAAAAAAATTCTACGAAACTATTTTAGGGGCGGGCATGCAACCCATGGAAATGCCGGGCATGAGATCGGCCTTCTTTCCTGCTGACTTACAAAATGGTATTGGGGGATGTATTACGCAGGCAAACGGATACGAACCTTCTAAAGCCGGGTCACTGGTTTATCTAAATGGGGGAGATGACTTATCTGTTATGCTTGCACGGGTTGAAAAAGCAGGCGGCAAAATTCTTTTACCTAAAACCGCCATTGGTAAAAATGGTTTCATGGCACATTTTGAAGATACGGAAGGAAACAAAGTTGCATTTCACTCGATGAAATAACATGGCAACATTACAGGCAAGAAACGAACTCGTGATCAAAGCGCCCGCCACAAAAGTGTGGATGCTGATAACCGACATCGACAAACTTCCCAGGATTAATCCTGGTGTTATAAAAGCCACAGGTGTTATGAATCAGTTAAACGGTATAAGAACCTGTGAGATGGAGAACAAAGGTAAGAAGGGAACCATGACTGAACGACTAATTGAGTTTGAGCCTGAAAAGAAGACCGTTTGGACGATCGAAACGGATACCATGGGCATGAGCAAAATGCTAACGGATACCCGGTTCTGTTTCTATCTCGAAAAGATCAATGACCACGAGACCCGGGTGATTAATGAATCGTACTATACCCCGGCAAATTTCCTGGTTTCCATCATGAATATATTAATGATGAAAAGAATGATGGGTAAAATTCAGGGTCGTATATTGAATAACCTGAAGGGTTTGTTGGAGGTATAATAAACGAGTCTGAAATGGCTTTCGATGAAAAACTGAATAACCGGATTCGTGAGGCGTTATCCGCGATTAAAAAGGTGGAGGAGAAGCACATGTTTGGAGGTACTTGCTACATGGTAAACGGCAAAATGTGCGTTGGTGTGATAGGCGATGAAATGATGTGCCGGATAGATCACGATCTGTACGAGGTAGCGCTTGAGAAACCCGGCTGCCGGCCGATGGATTTTACCGGTAAGCCGATGCGAGGTTACGTTTTTGTTTCACAGGATGGCATGAAAACCCAAAAGCAACTCGACTATTGGATTAACATTTGTTTGGAATTCAACAAGAAGGCCAAGGCTGCGAAAAAGAGAAAAAAGTGATTTCTATTCTTCTGAAGGAATAATGTGACTTCCGCTACTCCGGCAGTTCAATGGTAAACTTAGCGCCTTCGCCTTCAATACCCTCAGCTACAATCTTGCCTTCATGGCGGTCGACAATCTTTCGGCACAGCGCCAGACCGAGCCCGGTGCCTTCGTACCGGTCTCTGGAATGAAGCCGGACAAATGTTTTGAAAATATCCTCCGCATGCGCGTTCGGGAATCCGATACCATTGTCACGGAGAATTATCCTGATAAACTGTTTTGGTTTTGTTGAATCAGCAGTTGTTGTGTCGTGCTGAATAATTTCTGTTGATATCCTGATAACAGGGGCTACCCCCTCCCGGGTAAATTTCAACGAATTGCTCACGAGATTATAAAACAGTTGATAGAGCAGGATGGGGGTGCCTTTCAACGGCAACAAGTCACTGTAAACGAACTGTGCTTTTGATTCAGCAATTACCAGTTCCAGATCTTCCCTGATTTTTAATAACAAATCGTCAAAATCAATTTTCTCATGGATGATTCGGGAGTTGTCAATACGCGCGAAATCTAAAACGCCATTGATCATGGCCTGCATTCGGTCGGAGGCTCTGTTTATTCTGCTCAGGTAATTCACAGCCCGCTCAGGCAACTCATCCTTAAATTCAAAAAGCAGGCGATCAATAAAAGTCTTGACCTTTCGTACGGGCTCTTTAAGATCATGACTGGCCACGTGCGCAAATTGCTGAAGATCTTCATTGCTTCGAGCGAGCTCAGATGTACGCTTTGTTACGAGTGTATTAAGCTGATCTTCCAGAGTTTTCATGTCGTGAATGTCAATGAAAGCGCCCACCCACTTCACAATCGAGCCCTGATCATCTGTGATGGGTTCCGCTACTGAGCGATGCCAGCGATAATTATCGTTCAAATCTTTTATTCTTACTTCAAACTGAAAGGGGCGTTGTTCATCCTTGCCACGATTCCATTCCGATTCTGCACGATCCCGGTCCTGCGGGTGACACCGGCTGATCCATCCGTTTTCAAGATCCTCAGCACCGAAATATTCCACCCAGCGGCTTGACCGGTACTCATGATTCCCGAAAAAATCACTTACCCACACAATTTGTGGAAGGTTTTCGGCAAGAAGGCGGAATTTTTGTTCCTTCTGACGAATCACTTCCATGGCATTGCGTTCCTCGGTAATGTCAATCGTGATACCTGTTAAGGTTAGTGGCGTACCGTTGTCATCATAGTCATACCGGCCGAGTGATTTCATCCAGCGAACCACGCCATCTCCGGCACGCTTTATCCGGTAAACTGCTTCATACTGCTCACGGGTCTGTAACGCACGCTCCACCCGATAAAAAGCTTCCGTACGATCTTCCGGAAAAATTACCTTATGCCAATCCTCGTATACGAGATTCTGTAAGGCGGGATCGTAACCCCACATTTCCTTGTGATAGTCCGACCATGTTAATGCACGGGTTTGTACGTCAAGCTGCCAGGTACCGGTGTTAGAAGCTGTTGTCGCGAGTTGTAAATGGGCAGAAATGTTTCTGAGCTTTTCCGTAGCCATTCGCTCCTCGTGTACATCAACCACATTGCCAATCATTCCTTCATATTCACCTGCGGCATTGAATTTCGGACGGCCACTGTCCGTACACCAGCGATACTGACCGTCTTTGCGCTTTAACCGATACGTCATGCGGAAGGGCCTCCGTTCTGCATTGGCTGTTAGAAATACGTCTGCCGATAATTGTTTGTCGTCAGGATGTGTGGCATCAAGCCATCCGTAGCCGAGCGCTTCTTGTTCATTTTGCCCGGTAAATTCATACCAACTTTGATTCAGATAGGTACAGTATCCTGAAGGGTCCGTAATCCAGACAATGGCCGGAATGGTGTCGGTGAGCTGGCGAAAATAATTTTCGCTGTTGGAAAATGCCTGTCGTGGATTTTGTCCGGTGTTGTTCTTATCGTCAGCGTGACTCATTGTTCCTGTTCTGATTATTGAACCTAAAAACACGTAAGATTCCTTCCAGAACTTACACCAAATTTATCTATGTCACAGAGCCAGATTACCGCCCCGCATCTCTTGCAACATATTAAACGGCCAAACCATCTCCGTCCAATAATTTCTGCGTGATGTTCGTCAGCACCTGCTGCAGTACCTTGATTTCGGAAGGCTTGGTAATAAATCCGGATGCGCCCAAATCTTTCGATAATTGCTGATCACGCGAGTGTGAAGAAGTAGAGTACATGAAAATCGGTATCCGCTCGCCAATTGCCGATTCTCTTAATTGCTTGAGGCACTGCCATCCGTCAACGCGGGGCATATTGATATCAAGGAAAACCGCATCCGGTAACAATTTCTCAGTGAGTCGGAGCAAATCGCTGCCATCTTCGACATGGACGAATTTAATTTGCGGTGCAACGTCCGACAGTACCGACTGGAACAACTCTGCGTCATCAAAATCATCGTCAGCGAGGATAACAGTATAGTTCTTGCGTGGCTCCAAATGTAACTTTTGCAGTAGAGGTTAGACAACTGCAAATTAACTGAAATATGGGTAACGTTTTAACCGGTTATATTAAATCATTTGTTTCAACGATTGCTGAAACCGTTAAACATGTTGAATATCTTACATAGTCTTTTAGTATAATTTTTTGAGACAAGAGGTTGATCAAATCAAAAATTGATTTTTATCAACGATGATAGGATTACTTTCAGGGATGATGTGTCAGGAAGCACTATGATTCGGAGGTCATGCCGTAAAGTCACTACAAACGCGGATTCTTCACCGGGTGAGGAGTGAATTTTAATAGAGTATGCCCAAGTCGTTTAACTTTGATATGCACCTGTGGCTAAGATGCAGAATGGGATTTTTTTCTACCTTTAAATCATGCTGATGATTGCGCTCGTTGTCGGTGGAATTCTCCTGCTCGCAGGCCTGGGGAGATCATTTTATAAAGGCCGGTACACGTCATTCCGGAATTTTGTTGTGACAATGTTTTTCCTTGACCTTGTTTTTGACGATGGGGATTTTGACTCCGATCTTGATTCCGATGTTTCGGATATCGATTTCTGATCAGTTCAATAATTCTTTCAACTCTTTTTCGATCTGCATCATCTGCTGACTCCCGGGTTTAATAATGATCGAATTCTTTTCGGTGCCATTGAAAGTTGTGATCATGCCGCTTGTTTTGATGCGGTCGGGGAGGTGAATCTCATGTTTCGTTTTGACTGTCTCGAACATCGCGCGAATCATCCGGAACTGTTGAGGTGTGATGGCAACTTTTTTAGAATCTCCTCCGCTATAGAATCCGGTTGAGCTTTCTTCCGGCTTTACCGGGATATACTCCAGTGAATCGGATGTGAGAACATAAACGTTAGCGCTTCCATCGGCATACTGATAATACGTCTGGTCCATACACGCGGTGGTTAAAGTCAGTAACAACATCCAAATCAGGCGATGCATGGCGCAAATTACAAAACTCGCTGAACTTCGCGGCTCATAGCTTTTGATCGAGAAGCATCTCTTTGAATTCGTCAAAGTCGGTAACAACACCTGCGAGAAACGCATCTTCGTTATACGACATAATAAACTCATAATCCTCACGCCAGAACTTTACGCCTTTGTAAATAAAAACCTGACTTTCTTTTTCTTCGTTGATTGTATTGAATACATGCATCAGCGTGTCGTTCGACTCAATTCTGATTTCCGGAGCAACCACCGGGTGCTGATTATTTTCTATCGTTTTCATATTACCTGAACTATTGAGAAGCGAAGTTAGATAAACATGAATTTCAATAGCAACAGGAAACCAGAAGATTGACAGTAGTTGTCAGTCTGATTTTATGCGGTTGTTTTCATTAACGCGTCAATAAATCCCTGCATGTGAAGTTTTTCGTTTAAATCGGCATACATGGTTGAATAAAGTTCCAGTTCGTTTAGTTCAGCATGGTGGCGCATCAGGAAATTACAATGTCCTTTCTTTTTAACATCTCCAGCATCGCCAATCATGGTAACGTCAAAATCAGTAAAGGTTATTTCTGTAAATATCAAAAGCTGGTCGCTGACCGGGGCAGTGTATAGAATTTTGTAATCACCGATTGTGGCGGAAGACTGAATTTTCTCCTTAATCAAATCAAATGCCGCGTGAGAAACATTTCCTTTCTTATACATCGGCATATCCAGCTTACCTGCATACGCTTGACCAGCGGAAGGATCTCGCTTGATTTTATTAATCAAAAGTGCCTGTGACTGACTCCTTGCTGCGGAGGAAATTTTTCTCTTGATTACGATTGCAGTTCCAACAAGTGCAATCGATATGAATAGCAGTAATTTGATCATGCCGCATTATAACATTTTTTTTGGTTGAGATTTTTCAGTGACGGGAATTATTCCGTATTTCCTATCTTGGCAAAGCTTTGATCTATGCAACTAACCTATAAAAACCCCGAAACTGTAAAAGCCTGGTGTATGTACGACTGGGCGAACTCAGTATATAATCTTGTTATCACCACAACATTCTTCCCGATTTATTTTCTGGCCGTCACAAAAGATGATGTGCCATTCCTGGGGCGGGTGTTTAAAAACTCAGCACTCTACGACTATGCGCTCGCATTTGCGTACCTGTTTATTGCACTGTTACTACCGATTCTGTCGTCCATTGCCGACAGCCAGGGAAACAAGAAACGTTTCATGCAGTTCTTCACGTATGTAGGCGGCCTCGCATGTATCGGCATGTTCTGGTTCCGAGGTGACAATGTCGGCTGGGGTATCACCTGTTTTATCTTCGCGGTGATCGGCTATGCAGGCGGACTTGTATTTTATAATTCCTACCTGCCCGAGATTGCCGCGCCTGAAGACCGCGACAAAATCAGTGCACGCGGTTACGCCATGGGGTATGCCGGCAGCGTGATCTTGCAAATTGTTGGCTTTGGGCTCGTGTTGTATTTTAATTCGCAAGCAGAAGCACAATCCAATAACGAATTGAAATTGATGGGGCCATTGGTAACTTTTTTTCTGGTAGGATTATGGTGGATTGGATTTGCGCAATTCACATTCAGAAAACTTCCCACGAACAAACCATCTGCTGAAAAGTTCAGTTACGGATTCCTTACCGCAGGATTTATAGAATTGGGAAAAGTTTGGCGCCAGGTGCGTAAACTAACCGTACTCAAGTGGTACCTCGTAGCATTCTTCTTCTATAACATGGGCGTTCAAACTGTTATGCTGGCTGCAACCATTTTTGGAAGCAAGATGCTGGGACTTCCAACCGACAAACTGATTATCACGGTTGTTCTCATCCAGCTTGTAGCAATTGCGGGTGCGTTCCTGATGTCGAAATTATCGGAGAAGTATGGCAACCTGCATGTATTGATGGGGGTAGTGCTGTTTTGGATTTTGATTTGCGTGGCGGCTTACCTAATGGCATCTTTGAAAGAGTCGGGTCATAATGTTGAATTCTATTTTTACGGACTTGCGGTGGCGGTGGGGTTGGTGATGGGTGGAATTCAGTCGTTAAGCCGAAGTACCTACAGCAAACTGATGCCTGTAACAAATGATACTGCTTCTTTTTTCAGTTTTTATGATGTAACAGAAAAGGTTGCTATTGTAATCGGAGTTTTCACCTTTGGGTATATCGATGAATTGCTTGGGATGAAGAATTCAGTACTCTCGCTGATTGTATTTTTCGTACTTGGATTTGCCGCGCTTTCGATCACGTACCGCCAGCAATTACGCAAAGGAACTGAAGTTACAGGCTAACGAACCCGATCGCGTTTCGAAAACCTGAAATTGTATTTGTAGCGGTACCCGCCTGCATACGAAAGTTTCAGGTGGAAATACATGACTTTGTTATTGTTGGAAAACACCGTTTTGTTCAGCGAGTTCTTGGCAACTTTTAAAAAGGGCACTCCCCAGTCGGTGAGTAAGGTGATATCATACGGTTTGCCTTTGTTGTCGACCGAGAATTTAATCGACATATAGTTCTCACCAAGCTGGTAATAGTCCTTTCGTGGCGACTTCAGATCGGTATTGATGATGTAATTCATTTTTTGCCGCAGGTCGTAGCTGAATTCGCGCAGGTCGTTCGGATACCGGTTAAAAAAATATTGCTGCGATTCGCTGCAGCTTTCCCGTTCAAAGGTTTCAATGCTGGTCAGGTAATTGCCGAGGAAAAAAGTATTGAGTCGTGGAACCGCACCGCGTGTTTTCATTTTCCTTTTCGACACATTACTTGTTTTTACAAGCTTGCCACTGTCATACTTTTCCATGTAGTAAGCTTGCTTATTTCGGTCAGGGATAATCCATTTTCCAACCGGCTTGCCATTTGCGATTTGCCCCGATGCCATAATGCCGTTGTCGTTGTTTGTCAACATCGGCAGATTTTCAAATTCAGGAATTCCGCGTACCAGTCCATAAAAATCACCGGAGCCGTTCTCAACCTGAACGGTGCCTGTGGGGTCGATGAATCTTTCCATTAAGATGGCCGTATCGGTTGCTCTTAAAATGCGTTCGAGCAAGCCATTGGGGTAGTAGTATTCCCAGTTGCCAACCGGTCTGTTGTTTTCATAGTATCCGCGACAGAAAATATTACCGTGCGGATAAAACACTTCAAAGTATCCGTGCTTCAGCCCGTTGCGATACGCACCGCGACCTAACAGTTTATTGTCCACGCCACGATCTTCAAAGTATCCGTTAAAATCTCCGTTATCCGTAACGCGGACGCGCCTCACATAGTCGTAGCAATCTTTTTCAGTGAACATGAAGTTCTTGTTGAAAAATAACGCCACGCTGTCGCCCTGAATCAGCTCGTAGTAAACAATGGAACTTTGAGCTGCAAGCCTATTGATGCAACAAACAAAGATTACCGAAAAGAAAATCCCCAACCGCACAAATCGCATGTTTTAATACCTCAAGTGTTTCACCGTCATTCCATTGTTGATCAATTGCTTAAGCGAGTCAATACCGATCTTCAAATGCTGCTCAACATAATTTTTCGTCACCGAAACATCGCTTACATCGGTTTTAACACCTTCCGGTACCATAGGCGAATCTGAAACAAGTAACAGTGCACCTGCCGGAATCTTGTTAAAGAAAGCGGTGGTAAAAATAGTAGCCGTTTCCATGTCAATGGCTTGCGCACGAATCTTTCTGAGATACTCCTTAAATTCTTCATCCCATTCCCATACACGTCTGTTTGTTGTATAAACAGTACCGGTCCAGTAATCCTGGTTGTAGTCACGGATGGTTGTTGAAATTGCTTTTTGTAATGCGAATGATGGTAGAGAAGGCACTTCATCAGGAAAGTAGTCGGAAGATGTTCCTTCTCCGCGAATAGCCGCAATCGGAAGGATGAGATCACCCACACTGTTTTTCTTTTTCAAGCCCCCGCATTTACCCAGGAACAACACGCCTTTCGGCTGAATAGCGCTCAGGCAGTCCATTACGGTTGCTGCATTCGGGCTGCCCATCCCGAAGTTGATAATCGTTATGCCTTCGGCTGTGGCGCTGCGCATCGGTTTATCTAACCCAATTACAGGTACGTTGTGCCAGTCAGCAAACATGTGTACGTAATTGTCAAAATTCGTCAGGAGAATGTACTCACCAAACTTGTTCAGAGGCTGGCCGGTATAGCGTGGGAGCCAGTTCTCTACGATTTCTTTTTTTGTCTTCATGTTTAGTTACTTTACAGAATGGTTAAGCTGGATTTGCCGGGGTTCGACTATCAGGTCAGTAAAGCTGAAGGCAAAATATGGATTTTTGATATTATTCGGAAGAAGCGGGTAGTGCTTACACCTGAGGAATGGGTACGCCAGCATATCATTCATTTTTTCATCAATCAGCTTAACTACCCCAAATCGCTAATCAAAATCGAAAGTGGTTTAACCTACAACCGGCTTCAGAAACGGTCGGATGTTGTGGTGCACAACCGGGAAGGAAAACCCTGGCTTCTGATGGAGTGTAAGGCGCCCGATCTTCAGTTGAATCAAAACACCATCCTGCAGGCTGCTGTTTATAATCAGAACATTCGCGCAAAGTACATTGCTGTATCAAACGGAATGAAACACGTGTGCTACGAGGTGCGGGATAACGTTTCGGAAACGGAGTTGTTAAAGAGCTTTCCGGAGTATCGGTAGTGTACAAGTAATGCTAAGGCTGGACGAATATACCATGTGATACACCCCATAATAAAAAGGTCCCGCATTGCGAGACCTCTTTTTATTTTTAAGTATTCAGTGTTTATTGAAGAAACTTGTTTACATCAGTCAGTGGAAGGTTAAATGTATCCGCAACGCCTTTATAAACCACTTCGCCTTTAATAACATTCAAACCTTTTCTTAGATCTGCACTTTCCTGACACGCTTTCTTCCAACCGAGGTTTGCGAGACGGATTGCGTAAGGCAACGTTGCATTCGTTAATGCAAGGGTAGACGTGTATGGAACTGCACCCGGCATGTTTGCTACGCAGTAGTGCACAACATCGTCAATGATAAAGGTTGGGTTCTCGTGCGTTGTCGGCTTGCAGGTTTCGATACAGCCACCCTGATCAACGGCAACATCAACCAATACCGTACCCGGACGCATTGTCTTTAACATGTCGCGTGTAACGAGCATCGGAGCTTTTGCTCCTGGAATCAATACCGCACCAACAATCAAATCATGATCACGCACCATTTCACGAATGCTGTATTCGTTCGACACCATTGTGTGAACGTTCTTTGGCATTACATCATCGAGGTAACGCAAACGGTTCAGGTTAACATCCATAATCGTTACGTCAGCGCCCATGCCGGCTGCGATCTTGGCTGCATTCGCACCTACAATTCCGCCACCCAGTACTAAAACTTTGGCAGGTTTCACGCCCGGTACACCGCCCAACAAAATGCCCCGGCCCTTCAATGGTTTCTCGAGATACTTGGCACCTTCCTGGATCGCCATTCTGCCGGCCACTTCCGACATAGGAATCAGCAATGGAAGGCTTCTGTCTTCACGCTCTACCGTCTCATACGCCAGACACACAGCGCCTGAAGCAATCATCGCTTTTGTGAGCGGTTCGTACGATGCAAAGTGGAAATATGTAAAAACGAGCTGATCTTTTTTAATGAGCTTGTATTCCTGCTCAATCGGCTCTTTCACTTTAATGATCATTTCTGCCAGGCTGAAAACTTCTTCGGCAGTGGCGGTTATTTTGGCGCCCGCTTTTGCGTATTCTTCATCGCTGAAACCGCTGTCGGCACCTGCATTTTTCTGAACATGAACGGTGTGGCCGCGCTTAACAAGTTCCTGCGCTCCGGCAGGGGTTAAGGCAACGCGGTTTTCATTGTTTTTTATCTCTTTGGGAACGCCAATAATCATAGAACAATCGTTTTAAACAGGCTGCAAAGATAATTGGCATTTGGGAATAGTCAACCGGAAATGCAGGCTGCCCGCTTGCTATTATATTAGAGGTAATTGGCTATTTTTGGGCCTGTGGGATTTCTGTTTCACGTAATCTAAAGGCAGTGAGCACGACAAAAGAAACGAAAGTAAAATTTTCGCAAACGAAGGTGAAAGAAATCCTCGCAGACTACCGCCTTGCCTGGGAAAGTCGCGAAGCAAGTTTGCTGGGCCGCAAGGAAGTTTTCATGGGTAAAGCTAAGTTCGGCATATTCGGTGATGGTAAGGAGGTTGCACAGATTGCAATGGCGAAAGTTTTCAAGAATGGAGATTTCCGTTCAGGCTACTACCGCGATCAGACCTTCATGTTTGCCATCGGGCAGTTAACTGTTCAGCAGTTCTTCGCTCAATTATATGCGCATACCGACATGGAAGCGGAACCTGCTTCGGCCGGAAGGCTGATGACCGGTCACTATGCTACCCGCATGGTGAATGAAGCCGGTCAACTGCATGATCTTACGCAATCTAAAAACAGCAGCGCTGATATTTCACCGACAGCGGCTCAAATGCCGCGACTGGTAGGCCTCGCATATGCGTCAAAATTATTCCGTCAGAATCCCGACTTAAAGCAGTTTAAGAATCTTTCCGTTAACGGAAATGAAATCGCTTTCGGAACCATTGGTAATGCTTCAACCTCCGAAGGAATGTTCTTCGAAGCAATTAATGCTGCCGGAGTGCTGCAGGTACCGATGCTTGTTTCGGTTTGGGACGATGCCTACGGGATTTCTGTTCCGGCCGAGTACCACACTACCAAGAGTAACATATCGAAGGTGCTGGAAGGCTTCAGAAGAACTGATACCGAAAAAGGCTACGAAATCTTTAACGCGAAAGGCTGGGATTATCCGGGCCTGATTGCCACATATCAGAAAGCAGAGAAGGTGTGTCGTGAAGAACATGTGCCTGTTTTGCTGCATGTGGATGAAGTAACGCAGCCGCAGGGCCACTCAACTTCCGGTTCACACGAGCGATACAAATCAAAAGAACGTCTTCAGTGGGAAGCGGAACATGATTGCCTGCTGAAGATGCGTGAGTGGATCATCAACGAAGTACTGGTGCTGCCTGAAGAGGTCGATGAGATCGAAAAAGAAGCGAGGCAAGCCGCACGCGATGCGAAAGACCGTGCATGGAAAGCCTTCAATACGGATATTCAAAAAGACCTGAAATCGCTCACGAAGATTCTTGAAAGCGCCATTGAAGAAAGCCGTCACAGCGATGAGCTTACCGAGATCAAAGACACCTTGCGCA
The DNA here is from genome assembly GCA_019694875.1 of Cyclobacteriaceae bacterium. Classification (GTDB taxonomy): domain Bacteria; phylum Bacteroidota; class Bacteroidia; order Cytophagales; family Cyclobacteriaceae; genus UBA2336. The sequence goes on along the minus strand of JAIBBC010000003.1, from coordinate 663,666 downwards.
CAACTGTCAACCCGATCCGGATGGATTGTGTGCGGGCCGCAAAAAGAAGCGTGCGGTTATTGCGTGATGAGGAAATATCCGCCCGTCAGGAGTTGATCGACTGGATTCGTGATGTTGAAGCAAAAAATCACGACCGCTACAGTTCGAACCTCTACAGTGAATCTGACTTATCGGCATTAAAAGTAGAAGAGGTTGCTCCGCATTATTCGGATGCTTCTATCCAGGTTGACGGCCGCGAACTTTTGCAGGCTTGTTTTACTGCCGCATTAACGCGCGATCCGCGTGTGTTTGCTTTTGGCGAAGACGTAGGTAAAATCGGAGATGTTAACCAGGGCTTTGCCGGACTGCAGGCCAAGTTTGGAGAGTTGCGTGTAACCGATACCGGGATTCGCGAATGTACCATTCTTGGTCAGGGCATTGGAACAGCATTGCGTGGCTTGCGCCCCATTGCCGAAATACAATATTTAGACTACCTGTTATACGCGCTGCAAATTATGAGCGATGACCTCGCGTGTTTACAGTACCGGACGAAAGGCGGTCAAAAGGCCCCTGTGATCATTCGCACCCGTGGCCACCGGCTGGAAGGCGTGTGGCATGCCGGTTCTCCGATCGGTATGATGCTGCACAGCTTGCGCGGAATCTATATTCTCGTTCCGCGGAACATGACGCAGGCAGCAGGGTTTTATAACACGATGTTGAAGTCTGACGATACTGCCATCATTATTGAATGTCTGAACGGCTATCGTTTGAAAGAACAACTGCCGGATAACATCGGTGAGTTTACTGTTCCGTTAGGCAAGCCCGAAATCCTGAAAGAGGGCGATGATGTAACCATCGTTACGTACGGATCAATGTGCCGCATCGTAATGCAGGCTGCTGCTGACCTGGAAGAATTTGGAATTTCATGCGAGGTGATTGATGTGCAGACGTTATTGCCCTTCGATTTACATTATGTGATTGCTGATTCGGTAAAGAAAACCAATCGTGTGGTATTCACAGATGAAGATGTACCGGGTGGGGCTACTGCGTTCATGATGCAAAAAGTTCTCGAAGAACAGCAGGCATTTCAGTACCTGGATTCTGCACCGCTTACAATTCCTGCAAAAGAACATCGTCCAGCGTATGCATCGGACGGTGATTATTTCACAAAACCAAATGCGGAAGAAATCTTCGACAAGATTTACAATCTGATGCGTGAAGTAAACCCGAACAAATTTCCTTCGATCTATTAATCTGATCGCGCGTTGAGCAATATTTTTCCGATACAAACGAAAGTCACCCGGGCGCAGCGTGCAGAATTGTTACAACAAAAGCCATTGCTGATCTGGTTTACCGGACTGTCAGGTTCGGGTAAATCCACGTTGGCGGTTCAGCTCGAGGCAGTTCTTCATGGCAAGGGTTATAAAACTTACCTGCTTGATGGTGACAACATCCGCGCAGGCATTAATAAAGATCTTTCGTTTACCGATGCTGACCGGATCGAAAACATCCGCAGGATTGGTGAAGTCGCCAACCTGATGCTGGACGCAGGAGTGGTTGTGTTGTCGGCATTTATTTCGCCCTTTCAGGCCGACCGCGATCAGGTGAAGAAGATTGTCGGTGCCGACAGTTACTTCGAAGTGTTTGTCGATACACCGTTAGAAGTTTGTGAACAACGCGATGTGAAAGGATTGTACAAGAAAGCCCGCGCAGGAGAGATTAAAAATTTTACCGGAATCGATTCCGCTTATGAAATTCCGGTAAGCCCGGATATTATCATTCAAACGCACATTCTAAGTGTGAATGATTCATTAGATTTGTTGTTCAGCGCAGTGGACAAGAAGATTGCGCTGCGTACATCATGAGTCAGTATTACCTCAGTCATTTAAAAGAACTCGAGTCGGAAGCCATTTTCGTAATCCGTGAAGTGGTGGCGCAATTCGAAAAGCCTGCCTTACTGTTTTCTGGCGGAAAGGATTCGATTGTTTTGGCATACCTCTCCCGAAAGGCGTTTTATCCGGCCCGTATTCCGTTTCCGCTCGTGCACATTGATACGGGTCATAACTTTCCGGAAACCATGGAGTATCGCGACTGGCTAGTCAACGAGTTAGGGGTGAAGCTGATTGTCGGCTCCGTGCAGGAGAGCATTGACAAAGGCCGCGCAAAAGAAGAGACCGGTTTTAACGCAAGCCGAAATGCATTGCAAACCGTTACACTCCTGGATACCATTGAGCAGTATAAGTTTGATGCAGCGATGGGTGGTGCGCGGAGAGACGAAGAAAAAGCACGCGCAAAAGAAAGATTCTTTTCACACCGAGATGAGTTCGGACAATGGGACCCGAAAAACCAACGGCCTGAACTCTGGAATTTATTTAACGGTCGGAAACATCAGGGCGAACATTTCCGGGTATTCCCGATTTCCAACTGGACGGAAATGGACGTGTGGCAATATATTCAGTCGGAGAGAATTCCGATTCCAAAACTTTACTACGCGCATCAGCGCGAAGTGATTGAACGCGATGGCGCGATTTTGTCAACATCACCCTGGCTGAAGTTAAAGCCAAACGAAATTCCGTCCATCAGAACTGTGCGTTTCAGAACCTGTGGCGATATGCCCATTACCGGTGCGGTTGAATCGACTGCTGATACGATCGAAAAAATTATTGAAGAAGTTGCTGCGTCCCGGAAAACCGAACGCGGAACCCGTGCCGATGACAAGCGTTCGGAAACAGCGATGGAGGACCGGAAAAAGTCGGGGTATTTTTAGTAGTGCTTACCAGATTCAAGGTTCAAAGTTTAATGTTCAAAGTGTAAAGATGGCAACGTTTAGGTCTTTTGAAGATATTGATTCATGGAATGCGGCTCGACAGTTTGCGCAAAGAATTTATAAGATTTCTTCAGAAGGTGCCTTTTCAAAAGATTATAAGCTGCGCGATCAGATAAACGGATCTTCCGGATCAATTATGGATAACATTGCAGAGGGCTTTGAACGTGGAGGCAACCGCGAGTTTATTCAATTTTTGTCCGTTGCTAAAGGGTCTGCAGGGGAAACGAGGTCCCAGCTGTATCGAGCATTTGATAGGGGATACATTGCTGAACAAGAACTTGAATCCTTGAAAGAAGAAGCGCTTAAAATCAGTAGACAAATTTCCGCTTTGATGACGTATCTGCGGAATAGTGACCTTAAAGGGACAAAATTTGTGAAAGAACCCGATGAACCTTACTTGTCCGGATCTTCAAATCAAACCTTGAACCAGAAACTTTGAACTTTTAACTTAAGATTTTGAACCAGTTACTGAGATTTACAACAGCCGGAAGCGTTGATGATGGTAAGAGTACCCTGATCGGGCGTTTGTTATACGATAGCAAGTCGATTTTTGAGGACCAGTTGGAAGCTGTGGAAGCATCCAGCGCAAAGAAGGGTTTCGATTATGTTGATCTTTCATTGCTGACCGATGGACTTAAGTCGGAGCGGGAGCAAGGGATTACAATCGATGTCGCTTATCGATACTTTGCCACACCAAAGCGCAAATTTATTATTGCCGATACACCCGGCCACATTCAGTATACGCGGAACATGGTTACAGGTGCATCAACAGCCAACCTGGCGTTGATCCTGATTGATGCGCGCAAAGGACTTGTTGAGCAAACGTATCGTCACTCATTCATTGCTTCGCTGCTGAAGATTCCGCACGTGATTGTATGTGTGAATAAGATGGACCTCGTGGACTATCAGGAAGAAGTCTTTGAAAAAATCGTGAATGACTACAAAGCGTTCTCTTCAAAGCTAGAAATTCATGACATTCAGTTTGTTCCGATCAGTGCACTGGCGGGCGATAATGTTGTGAATCGTTCCGAAAAAATGGACTGGTACCAGGGGGCTACGCTTTTGCACATGCTGGAAACCGTTCACATCGAAAGCGATCATAATCATATCGACAGCCGCTTTGCGGTTCAGTATGTCGTGAGGCCGCAAACGCAATCGCACCAGGATTTTCGGGGCTATGCCGGCAGAATTTCAGGTGGAATTTTCCGCGCAGGCGATGAGATTCTTGTTCTTCCTTCCGGGTTTACTTCAAAGATTAAATCGATCCAGGTGGGCGAGGAGGTGATTGAGCAGGCGTTTGCTCCAATGTCGGTGACGATAACGCTCGAAGATGAAATTGACATCAGTCGCGGGGATATTATTGCCAAGCCGAACAACCATCCGCAATCCGAGCAGGATGTTGATGTGATGCTGTGCTGGATGAATCAACGGGCGGTAAATCTGAATACCAAATTCTTTGTTCGTCATACAACAAAAGAAGTGAAAGGCGTGCTGAAGGAAATTCAGTACAAGCTTGATATCAACAGCCTGCAGCGCCTTGAGAATGTTGATCAGCTAACCATGAACGACATTGCGCGGGTAAAGATCAGAACTGCGCAACCGCTGGCATTCGACAGCTATCGGAAAAACCGCATCACCGGAAGCATTATTCTGGTTGACGAAGGAACAAATGAAACGGTCGCAGCAGGCATGATCGTGTAAACGTATGGATCAGAATCAATTGCAGGAACTCCTTAAAATTGCCATACGCGCGGCCGAAGTTGCTTCCATTAAAATCCTTGAAGTTTATAACTCTTCCGATTTCCAGGTTAATCTGAAAGATGACAAGTCTCCTTTGACATTAGCTGACCGGGAATCGCATCGTGCGATTGAAGCATTGTTGAAAGGTACAGGTCTCCCGATATTAAGTGAAGAGGGTAAAAGTATTCCATATGAAACCCGTAAGCAGTGGAAACACTTCTGGTTAATCGATCCGCTTGACGGAACGAAAGAGTTCATCAAACGCAATGGTGAATTTACCGTAAACATCGCGCTCATAGAAAATCAAACACCGATCCTTGGGGTGGTTGCTGTTCCGGTAACCGGAGATGTGTATTACGCATCGCGCGGAGCAGGGGCGTACCTGAAGCGTCCGGATTTTATATCGCCCATTTCTAAACGAACACCGGCAGATTTGTCGAGAAAGGGTTTGCGAATAGTGGCCTCACGTTCACACATGAACGAAGAGACGGAAATGTTTATTCAAAGGCTTGATTCACCTGAGTTAATTTCTGCCGGGAGCAGTTTGAAGTTTATGCTGCTCGCGCTCGGCAATGCCGATGTGTACCCGCGCTTCGCACCTACAATGGAGTGGGACACGGCCGCTGCGCATGCGGTGATAAATGAGGTTGGATTGAGGGTATTTAGGCAGGGCAGTGAGGAGGAACTCCTGTATAACAAACCGGATTTACTGAATCCTTATTTTATTTGCTATTGATCCGCTAACTTCGGGCCAACAATGAAAAAAGAACGTGTACTGATTACCGGAGGAGCAGGATTCCTTGGGTCGCATTTGTGTGACAGATTTATTAAGGAAGGATACCATGTTATTGCAATGGATAACCTGATTACGGGCGACCTCAGTAACATCGAGCACCTCTTTAAGCATCCCGACTTCGAATTCTATCATCACGATGTCTCAACGTTTGTTCATGTTCCGGGCGAATTAAAATACATTCTTCATTTTGCTTCACCCGCCAGTCCGATCGATTACCTAAAGATTCCGATCCAAACACTTAAGGTGGGTTCACTTGGAATTCATAACCTGTTAGGTTTGGCACGTGTAAAAAAATCGAGAATACTAATTGCTTCGACTTCGGAGGTTTATGGCGATCCGCTCGTCCACCCGCAACCTGAAGAGTACTACGGGAATGTTAATCCGGCAGGGCCGAGAGGTGTGTATGATGAAGCTAAACGATTTCAGGAGGCTATGACGATGGCGTATCACACCTATCATAGTCTTGATACGCGTATCGTTCGTATTTTTAATACATATGGCCCTCGGATGAGACTTAATGACGGGCGTGTTCTTCCGGCTTTTATTGGGCAGGCGTTACGCGGTGAAGATTTGACAGTCTTTGGCGATGGTTCACAAACACGTTCCTTCTGTTATGTGTCCGACCAGGTGGAGGGAATATTCAGATTGCTCATGTCGGATTATCATTTTCCGGTGAACATCGGTAATCCAGATGAGATAACGATACTGCAGTTTGCAGAGGAGATCATAAAACTTACGGGAACACAGCAAAAAATTATTAGGCGCCCTTTGCCGCAGGACGACCCCAAGCAACGTCAGCCCGATATCACCCGGGCAAAAGAATTACTAGGGTGGGAACCTAAGGTGTCACGTGCTGAGGGTCTTAAGATTACATACGAATACTTCAAATCACTGTCGCGGGACCTGCTTTTTCAGCGCGATTACAAAAACTTTGAGAAATACGTCCGTTGACAGCTCTTTCTACTAAAAAGGCCAAATACGGTTATATTTCTATATTTGTAGCCTCATTTAGACAAGAGCCCATGATGCGATTTTTTTGGTGGTTTCTGGCAGGTGCCGTTATCTCCCTCAGCTCGTGTGTATCGAACAAGCGATATGTTCTTTTACAGCATGATGATGTTAAAGCCAGAGACCTGCCGACTGACACCGTAGTCCGGAAATACACGAGTGCACTGTACGATTATAGGATACAGCCGCATGACGCATTGTATACCCAATTCAGAAGTTTAACAGACAAGAAGTTTGATTTCCTGAATGCTGATGATCAGGCTTCGGCAGCGTCAGGTCAAAATCTCGGTATCCGGAGTGAGTTGGTTGATATCAACGGAGACATAACCTATCCGGTAATAGGTAAAGTTCGAGTAGGCGGATTAACTGTCTTTGAGGCTCAGGAAAAGCTTCAGGGGTTGGCCAACCAGTATCTTGAATCGGCAGTTGTTAAGGTACGTATGGTAAACTTCCGGTTTACTTTTATGGGCGAAGTTAAGCAAGAGGGTACCATTACATCGTTTAATAACCGGATCAGTGTGCCCGAAGCGATTGGATTGGCGGGGGGTCTCGATGATCTTGCTGATAAATCAAAAATTAAGTTGGTTCGAATAGAGAACGGGCAGACAACGATCACGTATCTTAATTTGCTGGATGAAGATTTCGTTAATTCACCCTATTACTTCGTGCACCAGAATGATGTGTTTGTAGTGCCACCGCTTCGCCAGCGTCCATTCCGGAAATACTTTGGTCAGAATTTATCTATTGTACTCTCATCGGTCTCAGTATTGTTACTTGTTATTAGCCTTTCAAAATAAGCGTGGAAACAGGCCTTAATTCCGGAAATGAATTTACTGGGCGAGACTCAGTGCAACATGCTCCTGTTACAGTAGAGTATAAGCGTGTCCTGTTTAGGGCATTGCGTTACTGGTATCTCGTTGTTTTGAGTTTATTGATTTGTATAACCAGTGCGTTCTTATATAACCGTTATGCTGTGCGGATATATCCGGTAACGTCTTCCATCATAATTCGTGAATCGGAGGAGCGCACAGATGCGCGACTGTTGTATAAAGACAATCCCTTGGCAAATCCTTACCGGAATTTCTTTAACGAGCCTTATATCCTTAAATCATACCCATTAATCCAGGGTGTTATTGAAGATCTAAATTTCCATGTAGTTATTCAGAAAGAAGGCAACATTAAAATAACCGAGCAGTATAGAACGCTGCCTATTTCCGTTAAAGTTGTGTCGCCTGATGATGTTGTTCCCGCTTCGTTCATATTTGAAGTAATTGACGAGAACACATTTGCATGTCTTGATTTGGAGGAAAAAGCGGCTGACAGAAACACTTTTAATTTCGGAGATACCATTAATTGTAAAAGCAATACACTGGTTGTGAAGAAGGAAGGTGATGTGAGCCGGATTCGAGGCGACCGTTACATTGTAAATATTCTGAATCCCGAGCGGGTTGCTTCTTCCTACATAGCACGTTTAAAGGTTGATTGGGCTCTGCAGGGAGCATCTGTGGTGGATTTGAGCATCAATGGACCGATACCATCGAAGGAAATCGATTTTCTTACCAAGCTTATTGAGAACTATCAGGAATATGATCTGAATAAAAAGAATCAGGCGGCCGAGCGTTCGATCAGATTTATTGACGGTCAACTCAATGTCATTGGCGATTCATTGGCGTTTTTCGAACGTCAGTTGCAGCGATTCAAAAAGCAAAATGTTTTGACCGACTTGAGCGATGAAACCGTCCGGCTTTATCAGGAGATTGAACAGCTGGAGAAACAAAAGGTAGACTTGCAGGTTTCTGAGAGTTACTATCAATATCTTGAAAAGTATTTGCAGGAAGGGCGTGATATGGATCAGGTTATTCTTCCGTCAAGCATAGGTGTTAGTGATCCGGTGCTCAATGATCTTATTATTAAATTGATTAATGTTCAATCTGAGTTAAAAATACAGAAACCCTTACCGGAAGGAATACGGAATCCCCTGGTGGAAAGTAATCAACGGATGATTACCCAAGCCAAGGGTAGTATCGTAGAGAGCCTCAATAATCTGCGCGGCACCGATAAGATTAAACGTAAATTCTTACAACAACAAATCGATCGCATTGACCGCGAACTCGGTGGACTACCGGAGGCTGAGCGCATGTTGGTAAATATTCGAAGAAATTATTCGCTCAATGAGAATATCTACATTTTTCTGATGCAAAAGCGCGCAGAAGCGGGGATTTCATATGCAGCCAAAACATCGGATATTCTTATTGTAAATCCTCCGCGTCTTGCCGGTAACGCCATCACGCCAAAAGTAGTTCAGAACTATTTGATTTTCGGAAGCGTAGGCCTGCTTTTACCGTTTATTATTTTCTATCTGTTTGAGCTGCTGAATAATAAGGTTCAGTCGAAAGAAGATATTGAACGTCTGACCAGCGTTCCATTCATCGGAGCTCTCGGCCATAAAAGTATTGATGGAAACCTGGTGATTCTAGAAAAACCGAAGTCGTCACTTGCTGAGTCGTTTCGCGCATTGCGTTCAAATCTTAACTACTTTACCGAAGGCAAAGACCATAAAGTATTTATAATCACCTCTTCCCTAAGTGGAGAAGGTAAGACATTTACAACTATCAACCTGGCGATGGTGTTTGCTTTGTCGGGTAAGCGCACGGTTATCATCGGTGCAGATATGCGCAGGCCGAAGATTTTTAATGACTTTGGCTTGAATAATGATGTGGGATTAAGTAATTACTTATCAGGTATTGCGCCTATGGATTCGATTATCCAGAAGACCGGGCAGGCAAACCTGGATCTGATCAGCAGCGGACCTGTACCTCCGAACCCAAGCGAATTGATTTTGAATGCGCGGATGGACGAACTGATGGTAAAACTTAGAACGATGTATGACTTTGTGCTGATTGATACGCCACCGATTGCATTGATTACTGATGGATTCGTGTTGACGCGGTATGCTGATCACACGATTTTCCTTATTCGACAGAATTATACTCCAAAAACCATGTTGAATTCCATAGAGGAATTTTATCGGACTGGAAAATTGCGTAACATTAGTTTGTTGCTGAATGACATCAAAACAAATGGCATTGGCTATGGGTATGGTTACGGTTACGGATATGGCTACGGATATGGCTACGGTTACGGGTATCAGGAATATTACGAAGAGCCTGAGAATGGTTCGGCAGTATCCGGGCGCATCAGGAATTTCTTTGGTAGAAAGAAATAATAAGCCGTTCTGCGCACGTAGACAGTAAGTTGTTATAGTGATCTATGCCATCTATTCTTGTTATAATTCCAGCCCGGGGTGGATCTAAGGGAATCCCGAGAAAAAACCTGCGGCCGCTTAATGGCAAACCATTACTTCATTACGCCATTCATCTGGCGCTGTCGTCCAAATACAAGCCTCACGTGTTAGTGACAACCGATGATGAAGAGATTGGCTACTTCGCTACGCAATTGGGAGCAACTGTTCACTATCGTGATAAAGCACTTGGAGACGATGACGTGCCATTGGATCCGGTTATTTACGAAGCATATGTTAAGACAGCTGGAGGCAAACAAAATGTGTATGATTTTGTTGCGACACTTCAGCCAACAGCTCCGCTGCTTTCTGTTTTGTCGTTTGACAATGCACTTAACAGACTGATCAACAAAGGTGTTGATACAGTTATTTCAGTGGGTGAGGAACGCTATTTAACTTGGCGGAAGGAGGGCGATGCGTTTATACCGCTTTATGAAGCTCGGGTTAATCACTATTCACTCCCTAAAACATACCGGGAAACGGGTGGCTTTCTTATGTCGCGTGCAGAACTAATTTCTAACGTCTCGCGCATTGGATCCCGGGTGGATTTGTATGTTGTTCCGCAAGAAGAAGCTATAGACATTGATTCACATGCAGATTGGTCAATTTGTGAATATTTACTGAGGCGTAAAACTATTTTGTTTTGTGTTTCAGGTTATCCGGAAATCGGCCTCGGGCATGTTTACAACTGCTTGATTCTGGCAAATGAAATACTTGATCATAAAATAGTTTTTTTGGTTGATTCGAAAAGTCAGCTTGCGTTTGATAAGATAAGCGAAATGAACTACGAGGTATACATCCAAACCTCAGCGAACATCATTGAAGATATTTCCAGTTTTTCGCCTGCGGTAGTCATCAACGACCGCCTCGATACAAGCGAAGATTATATCCGGGCGTTAAAAAGCAGAGCTTTTAAAGTTGTTAACATTGAGGACTTAGGCTCTGGCGCGCGTTATGCTGATATGGTTTTTAATGCAATCTATCCGGAATCAGAAGCTTTGCCGGGACATTATGTGGGAAGCAACTTTTTTTGTGCGCGTGACGAGTTTTACCTGTTGAAACCAAAGAAATTCAGCAACGATGTAAAATCGGTTCTAATAACTTTTGGCGGAGTGGATCCTAACAATCTAACGGAAAAAACGTTAGATGCCATCTACGACTACTGCGTTAAAGAGGGTATAAAAATAACTGTGGTGCTTGGATTGGGTTATAAAAAGGAGGAATCGCTCCAACGGTTTGTGAACGTAGAGATCAGTAGAAATTCAAAACGAATTTCGCAGTTTATGCAGAACGCGGATATCGCTTTTTCATCAGCTGGCCGGACGATTTACGAGCTAGCGCTCACGCAAACGCCTTCAATAGTTATGGCTCAGAACGATCGCGAACTAAGCCACGTGTTTGCTGAACGGAAAAATGGCTTTATTCATTTAGGTTTGGGTTCGGTTCTAACACGGAATGCGATTCAAAATGCATTCCTTGAAATTGTTGACCAAACGGCAATACGAAAAAAGTTATTTGATTCTATGAATGAAATCGATTTGCGAAGTGGTAAATCGCGCGTATTAAAGTTATTGAAAGATCTTATTGCGAAATAGAAATATGAAACTGAATGAACTAATTGAAACTTACAGGCCGGGTGTCTATCAAAAAAGGATAAAGCCTTATGTCATCGCCGAAGCCGGTGTCAATCACGAAGGCAGTCTTGACCTCGCAAAACGACTGATTGCGGAAGCCAGAGAGGGAGGAGCTGATGCGATTAAGTTCCAAACCTACAAAGCTCATACCATAGCGTCACGTCATTCGCCTTCTTATTGGGATTTATCGAAGGAACCTACCCGAAGTCAATTCGAACTCTTTAAAAAGTATGATAAATTCTGGAAAAATGAGTTTGAACTTTTGAAAACGGAATGTGATCGCGTTGGAATTGAATTTTTAAGCACCCCCTTTGATACCGAATCCGCCACATTCCTGAACGACCTAATGGATGTGTTTAAAATTTCTTCTTCCGACATTACAAATAAGCCGTTTATTGAGTTTATGACAGCTTTCGGTAAGCCGGTTATCCTCTCAACCGGAGCAAGTGAACTCTATGAAGTTCAGCAGGCGGTTGGCTGGATTAAGAAGTCGCAGGTACCGTTTTGTTTACTTCATTGCGTACTTAACTATCCAACCGAAGATCAAAATGCCAATCTAGGCATGATTCTCGGGCTTCAGGATGAATTTCCCGGAGTTATGATCGGCTATTCGGATCATACGTTGCCCAAAGATATGAGGTCGCTTGAGGCAGCCACGCTGCTGGGTGCTGTAATTTTAGAAAAGCATTTTACGCACGATAAGTCACTGCCGGGCAACGATCACTATCATGCGATGGATAAAGAGGATTTAAAGCTTTTCCATGCCAATATGGAGCGTGTTTTTTCGCTACTTGGTGACTTTGAGGTGAAAAGCCTGGAGTCGGAGAAGCCGGCGATTGCTAATGCCAGACGAAGCCTGGTGGCAGCGAGAAATATTGCTAAAGGTAAGGTAATCGAAATGGCTGATCTTACCTGGAAACGTCCTGCCTCAGGCATAAGTCCAAAGGACATTGATGCCTTACTCGGAAAAGAAGCATTGGTTGATATCGAGGAGGATACTGTTTTGGTTTGGAATCTTTTTTCCTGATATCGATTCATGCCTAGACGTATCTTATTTAACTTCGGATACTACCGGAAAGGGTGGATTGCTCCCATCGAATCGCTGGGTCCGGAAATAGAAGTAGTCTATATTTTTTACACGTCACCCGATCAGGAACTTGAAAAATTTACCTCGCACCGAGTAATCTATTGGGATGATTTTACATCCGCTCAGCACCTCTTGGACGAAATTGCTCCCGAGCGCATAGTCTTTATGTCAATCGACTCGATTTATTCGATCACGCTTAATTTTGTGGCGCATAAGCGGGGTATCGAGACATTCATACTTCAGCATGGAGTGTACAGCACGTACAAAGAATACCGCCAGCGCGACAAACGGACAAAAAAAATCGAAGAAAAGAAGCAAACAATCCCTGTAGTCAGAACGAATGCATTTGGATTTTTTAAAGCGTCTCTTAAACTGAAAGACGTTTTTAGCTTCATCAAATTTCCCTTTTACCTTTTTGCCAAACGTTCACAAGGTGTCTTTTATGCGAACTATTGGTTTACATTTAATGCCAAAAAGCCGTCCTATTACATCAGCTATACGCCTCATACGGCACGATATTTCGAAGAAACCGAGCGGCCGGAAAAGGATCAATTGTTGTTTATCGGTAACCCGGATATGGATCCGTTTTTTGCCCCTGTTCCGCCTAATCCGTTTACCGGGAAGTATTACTTATTGATTGATCAGGCTATGGCAGATAACAGGTATGGCCAGGTTATTTACACCATCCAACAGGCAATTAATTTTTACCTGAAGTTGAATGCGTTTTGTCTGTCGAAGGGGGCGAGGATGAAAGTAAAACTACATCCGGAAAGTTATCACAGCAATTGGCTTCCACGGCATGAAAATATAGATTGGATTAAAGATGGAGATTTACCAGCCCTGATCCATCATGCAGAAGGTTGCTTCGGATACTTCTCATCACTAATCGTTCCTGCGCTCTATTTTAACCGATGCGTATTGTTCAAAGTTGTTAATCACGATCTGGTGACAGACGCTCACACATGGGGTATGGCGCAATTACTGGACTACAATACATTCACATTTGACGAAATCGATTTCTCCGGTGTTTCCAAACATGGGGTAGGCGCTTTTGTGAATCGATACCTTCACTTTAAAACCGGTAATTCCTTCGACCGGCTGGGTGATATCCTGATGCAGTAAACTAATTCATTGCCGGTCTGGCTGCAAACACCATCTCGTCCGAAAAACGGGCACGCTCTAAATCCTCCTGCATCGGTGGAATTAGTCGCTTTAATTCTTCAATGATTTTGTTGTCCTTTCGGGTGTAAGCAAGTTGCGTAATCAGCTCGTACACGTCCATTCCAAAATACCAGGCTGATACGATATTAAAATGATTATGCTGAAATGCAGTTGCAAGAGATGAATCGGTAAAGCAATTAATGTGGCCGAGCGGGTCGAGATGCCGTACAATCGAATCGGTAAATTGTTCTTGTAGCGAACTGCCAAAACAATCCCAGCGCGGAACTTCAGCGATAACTAATCCATCTCGTTTTGAAAGCAACTTGTATGCTGCTTCGAGCATTTTCATAGGGAATGGAACGTGCTCAATCACACCCCAGAATGTTATTACGTCATAGTCAGTCGCGATTTTGTCTAATTGAGCAATGAAGTCAATATTACCCAACTCAACGTCCAGCACATTTTTGCTGAAATCGCGGCCGGATTCGCTAATTTCTATGCCATCGGCTTGTAATCCCAACTGGCGGCAGGCATAAACAAAGTGGCCGCTGCCGGCCCCTACATCGAGAATCCTAACCGGCTTGCGCCCAAATTCTTTTTCATACTGTGAGAGCATCCATGTAGCCTTTGGCATTGCTACCTGTTGAACGCGGATTTCGGTGGTCCTTCTGTCAGCATATGTTTTTTGGTAACTCTTGTCAGATCCATAAAAGCGTTCAAGTGCCTCCCGCGAAGGTCTTGATTTAATAAAATAGTGTGAGCACGAAGGACACTGGAAATAGGGTGCTCCGTATACACTGAAAATCTCCTTCGCCCGGTCGGCCGTTTCACCGCAGACAGGGCATTGTTCTAGATGATCGAGATCCGTTGAGGCAAACAAGGCCGTTCTGGAGGACTTCACCTGAGCCACACTTGCCGCATAGTCTTCGGTCATATTCAGTTTCAGGGAAAGAATATCAACCGGTTTTCCAAAAGTAACATCGACTATATGCCTTTTCTCAGTACGCCCATTTGAGTATATCCAAGTTTCAGTTTTTTTAGCTTGAGGCTCGAAGGAAGTGAGCCGGGTCCAGTTGGTCATATTTTTACGGTTACCCGAGTTGTCGTGATGATCGAATCAAAATTAATTAATTACTTTGCAAAGTAAAGTGACCTTTACGAATCACTAAGTTTTTTAGATAGCATGGATTTAAATGGAAAGTCGGTTCTGGTTACCGGTGGAACCGGCTCTTTTGGGAAAAAGTTTGTTGAAACTGTATTGCAGGAATTCCCTGAAATAAAACGATTGGTTGTATACTCCCGTGACGAACTCAAGCAATTCGAAATGGGTCAGCTGTTTCCACAGCGACCCGGTGGTCAGATGAGGTATTTCATTGGCGATGTTCGTGACGCAGAGCGTCTTAAAAAAGCATGTGAGGGTACAGATGTTATTGTTCATGCGGCAGCGCTGAAGCAAGTGCCGGCTGCCGAATACAACCCGATGGAGGCAATCAAGACAAATATTCTGGGTGCCGAAAATGTTATCAACGCGGCATTGGCTAACGGGGTTAAGCACGTAGTGGCACTTTCAACCGATAAGGCTGCTGCACCAATCAACCTGTATGGCGCCACAAAACTTTGCTCGGACAAACTATTTGTAGCGGCTAACAATATTCGTGGAAACAGGGATATTAAGTTTTCAGTTGTTCGGTACGGAAATGTTTTAGGCTCGCGCGGTTCGGTTGTACCGTTCTTTCTTGCTAAACGCAAAGATGGGGTACTACCCATTACGCATGTTGAAATGACGCGCTTTAATATTTCACTTGGCGAAGGTGTAAAAATGGTTTTGCATGCACTTGAGCGCCACTGGGGTGGTGAGATATTCGTTCCAAAAATTCCTTCTTATAAAATAACAGATGTAGCGGAGGCTGTTGGTCCGGATTGCAAACAAGATATTGTGGGAATAAGACCGGGCGAAAAAATACATGAGGAGATGATTACTGAAGCCGATTCTTTTTTTACGGTTGATCTCGGTAAATACTATGCAATTCTTCCGCAAGTCCCGGTTTGGTCAAAGCAGGACTACTACAAGGTTAACAATTGCAAAGAAGTAGAGCCAGGGTTCAAATACAATTCAGGCACAAATACAGACTGGCTTACTGTGTCGGAACTTCGGAAATTGATTCGGAAACATGTTGACCCTTCGTTTGACCTTGAATAGCTATGAAAAAGTTCGATATCCTTGATCGTATCAAGAAACTTTACGACCGGGGAGAAAATATAATTGGCTATTTAAAAAACCTGGACCAACGGGACAGTAATACGCTTGAAGATATATTAATCAGTTATGATTTTCAGGCGGGATCATACATAGCTCATGCGGAAGATCATCAGGAGTTTGCCAGCGCGTATGCTAAAGCAATTGCTTCGGAGATCAAAAAACTTGGCGCCCCTAAATCCATTTTGGAGGTCGGTGTTGGGGAAGCAACTAAACTGGGCAACGTGGCGCTCGAGTTTTCGGAACAAGTTGCATTTGGCGGATTTGATATTTCCTGGTCAAGAATTTACTATGCAAAAAAGTATACGAGGGGACTGGGGGTAAGTGCATTTCTGTGCACGGGCGATTTATTTTGCAGTCCGTTTCCTGATAATTCCATCGATATTGTCTATACATCACATTCGATTGAGCCTAACGGTGGTCGCGAAGCAGAAGCGATAGCGGAACTTTATCGCATCACCAATCAATATTTGGTTTTGCTTGAGCCTTCATTTGAAATGGCATCACCTGAAGATCAACAGCGGATGATTCGCAATGGATACGTACGAAACCTTAAAGGTACTATCGAGGAACTTGGCTATAAGCTTGTTAGCCACCGGTTGTTTGAACATTCTGTGCGGGCCAGCAATCCAACAGCTTTGTATGTTATTGAGAAAAATGCTTCTGCAAAGCCTGTCAATCAAATAAAACCTGCGTGCCCATATTCCAAGAAAGTATTAACGGAATATCCCGACCACTTTTTCTCACCAGAATCGTTTTTATCATATCCTAAAATCAATTCCGTTCCTTGCCTGGCGCCCTTTAATGCAGTGCTCACCAGTAAAAACCATTTATGAAACCAATTCCCTACGGCAAGCAAAATATTACGCAGTCCGATATTCAGGCAGTAACAGAAGCATTGCAATCTGACTTCCTTACTCAAGGACCGCGCATTGCTGAATTTGAACAGGCGTTTGCCAGTTACATTGGTTGTACATATGCGGTAGCCGTAGCAAATGGCACAGCTGCGCTTCATCTAAGTGCTCTGGCGTTGAATGTTAGTCCGGGTCAAAAAGTAATAACCACTCCGATAACATTTGCTGCATCAGCAAACTGTATTTGCTATTGTGGTGGCGAGGTCGTGTTCGCTGACATTGATCCGCAAACGTATCTGATCGATATACATTCCGTTCAGAAATTACTTGCAGCATCACCGCGCGGAACATATGCCGGAATTGTTCCGGTTGATTTTGCAGGCCGCGCAGTTAACCTGCAGGCTTTTCGGAAACTTGCTGATCAGCATGGATTATGGATATTAGAAGATGCATGTCATGCTCCCGGAGGTTTCTTTAAGGATACTGATGGAGGGGAACAACGTTGTGGAAATGGGCAGTTTGCAGAACTTGCGATTTTCTCGTTTCATCCTGTAAAGCATATTGCGTGCGGTGAAGGCGGGATGATTACAACCAACGATCGCAATTTGTATGAGCGGCTAAAAGTTCTGCGGACACACGGAATAACCCGCGAAACAAGTGCATTTGAAAATCCGGCCAGTCTGGCTACAGGTGAAAGCGATTCGACTCAATACCCCGGCTGGTATATGGAAATGCAGGAATTGGGTTATAACTACAGGCTTACTGACTTTCAGGCAGCGTTGGGTATATCGCAATTAAAATCTGCTGATGCAGGTTTAAAACGAAGGCAGGAAATTGCTGCGCAGTATGCTGAGACGTTTAGGGATATTCCAGGTATCAGACATCAATCGGGAATTGTTGAAGGGCACGCGTACCATCTTTACATTATTGAAACTGACAGGCGACTGGAACTTTACAATCATCTTCGGGAGAAGGGCATTTTTGCTCAGGTGCATTACATTCCAGCGCATCTTATGCCATATTACCAACGGAAGGGGTGGAGGCAAGGCGACTTCCCTTGTGCAGAAGCGTATTATCAATGCTGCCTTAGCCTGCCGATGTATCCCTCTCTGACGAATAGTGAACAGCGCTATGTTATCGATGTAATACGGCAATTTCTAAATGACTGACTCTGCTAACGATCCTGTTTCCAAACTTGGTCTTGGAACCGTTCAGTTCGGTCTCAAGTACGGCATCAGTAACACATTCGGAAGAACTCCTGGAAAAGAAGTGCAGGAAATTCTCAGGATTGCCGCCAATGAAAAAATTAACTTGATAGATACCGCCAGTGCGTATGGAATAAGCGAAGAAGTGGTGGGGGGTATATTGCCGAAATCTCATTCTTTTAACATTGTCTCTAAATTTCCGTCAATCGGGGACTCGACCGTGACATCTTTTTTTCGCAAGTCGAGCGAACGCCTCGTGGTTAGGTCGCTATATGGATATATGGCACACCAGGCAGATGAGTTGATTGCGAATCCGGGTCAGTGGGACGAACTGGTTAGTTTGCGAGAAAACGGATATGTCAGGAAAATCGGATACTCATTGTATACGCTTCAGCAGGCCGAAAAGCTATTGTCACTTGGCATGATTCCGGATCTGGTACAGGTGCCCTACAACGTACTGGATCGCAGGTTTGAGGCGCTGTTTCCGGAATTAAAGAAATACAACACCGAGATACATGTTCGTTCCGCTTTTTTGCAAGGGCTATTTTTTGTCGATCCCGATACCTTGCCGGCTTTTTTCGATCCCCTTAAACCCCATTTAAGAAGTATCCGTTCACAATATCCCGAAAATAGTTTGTTGTCGGGTGCGCTGTTGTACTTTTGTACGGATAATCGCATGATTGATCGTGTCATAGCGGGCGTGAATACCACCGACCAATTACTTCAAAATGTCCGGGCTTTAAGAGCAAAACCCCGTTTGGCCGGTTTTCATCACGCGATTAATATTGATGAGAAAGTTTTACTACCATATAATTGGCCGGTAACAGAACCATGAGTAATCCAATAAACGTGTCCGGTAAAATTATCCTGGTAACCGGAGGATACGGTCACCTGGGCAAAGCAATTGTTCGTGACCTCGAGGCTCACGGAGCGACCGTATTAGTTATCGGACGCGATCAGAGCAAATTTTCTGAAACGTTTGGTCGCGTTTCGGGCAACATTTTATTTCGAAAAGGTGATGTGTCATCTTCATCCGACATTGAAGAAGTTTTTGCGGAGACTGTAAAAGAGTATAATCGGATTGACGTGTTGATTAATAATGCGTTTTATTCTGCGGGCCAATCTCCAGAGCAAATGACGGATGATGAATGGTCGGTAGGCATGGATGGTGCGTTGGGCAGCGTATTCCGTTGCATTCGGGCGATCATCCCAATTATGAAAAATCAGCGCAGCGGAAAGATCATTAATGTAGCTTCGATGTATGGTATGGTTGCTCCGGATTTCAGGGCATATGATAACTCCCCGAATTTTCTGAACCCTCCGCATTATGGTGCAGCCAAAGCAGGCGTAATTCAAGTTACGCGCTACTACGCCAGCTATCTTGGCAAGGATGGGATTACGGTAAATTGCGTTTCACCCGGGCCTTTCCCGTCACAGGCTGTGCAGGCCGATCAGGATTTTATAGCAAGGCTACGCGAACGAACTGTGTTGGGCCGAATTGGATCACCGGAAGAGTTGTCAGGCCTTTTTGTCTTCCTGAGTTCGGAGGCAGCCAATTTTATTACAGGACAAAATATTGCTGTTGATGGCGGTTGGACAATCAGGTAAACCGGTAGTTGGTGCGATTATCCAGGCGCGGATGAAATCCGAAAGGCTTCCGGGAAAAATCGTTATGCCTTTACCACATCCTTTCGGCAAGCCACTTCTGTCGTGGATTGTCGCCTCTGCCCAACGATCTACATTTGTGTCAGCAGTAACGATTGCTACGAGCACGGGAGCCGAAAACGATATCCTGGAATCGCTTAGTGTGAAACTTGGGGTTAACTTATTCCGCGGCAGCGAGAATGATGTGTTGAGCCGATACACATCTGTATCGCGTGTTCAGAAGTTGGATGTTGTTATTCGTCTTACGGCCGATAACCCGATCGTAGATACCCGCATTTTGGACGAAGTGATAGAACGCCACATACGCAATAAGAACGACTACACGCATACTACAGGTCTTCCTATGGGGATGAATTTTGAAGTTGTTTCTGCACCAGCATTGCTATCATTGGAAAAAGAGACATTAACCTCGGCCGATCAAGAACATGTTACGCTGTTTATTCGTAATAGCTCCAAGTTCAAAAAAGAAGAAGTTTTTTTCTTTAAGGACGAGCAGTGGAGTAGTCTTAGGCTAACAGTAGACTATCCGTCCGATTTTGCTGCGCTTTCACTAATTTTTGCTCAACTTCAACCCGGTGAGTTCCCGGGATTGGAATTTATCGGAAAGATAAAAGACATCAGCCCCTGGATGTTAGAAGTTAACAACGCAAATATTCAAAAGAACCCTAATATCAGCTACGAGGTTGAGTTGGCGCAAGCTAAAGCTATCTTACAGAAACTTGAATTTTATCGCGCAGCGCAGAAACTTGGAGATGACAAAACCTAGCGTAGCATTTCGGGCAGATGGAAATAGCCAGATCGGACTGGGTCACATCCATAGATCCCTTGCACTTGCCGGAATGCTTGCTGATGCGTTCGATGTTTCGTTGCTAACCAGAAATCCATCTGCCCGTACCCGGCAGATGGTTGAGGAGTTAAATGGACACTTACACGTTCTGAATGACGCATGCAGTATCCGCGATGAAGCTGTGAACCTTGTGCCCTTAATCTCTTCGTTCGATATTGTTGTGCTTGACGGATATGAGTTTGATGGTGAATACCAACGAACCATTCGTTCGGCCGGTCCCGGGCTGGTGTGTATTGATGATCTACACCGCGATCATTTTGTGGCAGATGTTATTATTAATCATGCAGGAAACGCCCAGCCTGAATTGTATGACAGAGAGCTTTACACCCGTCTTTGCTTGGGAATTCCGTATTTGTTGGTGAAGGCACCGTTTCTGGAAGCAGCGCGAATGCGATCAGGTCAAGCCCGGACCCCCGAAATCTTTATAAGTATTGGCGGAGCAGATATGAATAATGATACATTGTTCGTGTTGAAACGCCTTGCGGAAAAACAGGTCAATCTTCCGATAAACGTGGTGGTAGGGGAAGCCTATCGGCACCATGAGGCTTTACAGCAATTTATGGCTACTACTAAACTGCATGTTGTTAGATATGTAAATTTATCAACGTCTGAAATGCTCTCGCTCATGATTAAATGCGCGGTGGCGATCTGTGCCCCGAGTGGTGTAGCATATGAATATTTGTGCGTTGGGGGTGAGTTATATGTGCACCAAACGGCAGACAATCAATCGGATATCAAACGCTTTTTACTGGATGCTGGCCTTGCTTTTTCATTCGGGGACTTTCGGGTAACTGACAAACGGAAAATTGAGGCGACAGACGTTCGTCAGGCATCCGTAGTTGACGGCAACTCAGCTAGTCGCTTAT
The DNA here is from genome assembly GCA_019694875.1 of Cyclobacteriaceae bacterium. Classification (GTDB taxonomy): domain Bacteria; phylum Bacteroidota; class Bacteroidia; order Cytophagales; family Cyclobacteriaceae; genus UBA2336. Next base: position 642,439 of record JAIBBC010000003.1, on the reverse strand, counting down.
TAGCGGTGTTCAATACACTGGTTTACCAGAAACGGTCCGCTGTGCGAAAGGCAAACGAGGGCGATCTTGTCTTGTTGTTCCATTGGGCTAATGACCCGCTCACACGAAGGTTGTCGTTCAATTCAGAACCGATTTCACTTGAAAGTCACCGGACATGGTTCAATAAAAAAAACGCTGATCCAAATGCTTATCTGTATATATTTGAATTCGAAAACACTCCTGTTGGTCAAATCAGATTCGATATTTCAGAAAGTGCCGCGATTACCTATGCGCTGGATGAGCACTATCGAGGAATGGGCCTGGGTGTTGAAATTGTACGAAAGGGGATCAAGAAGTTTCGGAGCGACTCAGGGTTTACCGGACCGATCATTGCATACGTAAAACGTGAAAATATGAGTTCGAAACGGGTTTTTCAAAAACTTGGATTCAACTTCGTTCACGATGATAAGTTTGACGCTGAAAAGTATATTTTAAACTATGAAAGATATTAGACTCGGTAAGCATGTGATCGGCAAAAATCACAAGCCTTTTTTAATTGCCGAGATGTCAGGGAACCACAATCAATCGATCGATCGGGCATTAGCAATCGTAAAAGCTGCGGCCGATGCGGGAGCGCATGCGATTAAGTTACAAACCTATACAGCCGATACAATGACCATTAAAGGTGCTTATCGGATAGATGATAAAAATTCACTTTGGGACGGGAAGGAACTTCATGACTTATACAAACTTGCCTATACTCCGTGGGAGTGGCACCAACAGATTTTCAAGTATGCAAACGAACTGGGCATGGTCGCGTTTAGCTCTCCGTTCGATGCTACTTCAGTAGATTTTCTTGAGTCGTTGAACGTACCTGTGTATAAGGTTGCATCATTCGAAAATACCGATCACCCATTGCTGAAGAAAATAGCCAGAACAAAGAAACCGGTAATTATGTCGACCGGTGTAAGCACTCTGGCCGATATGTACGAATCCGTTGCGGTTTTACGGGACAATGGATGTGAGCAACTGATTTTGCTGAAATGCACCAGCACCTATCCGTCCACACCTGAAAATACAAATTTAATGACCATTCCTGTATTTCAGGAAGTTTTCAGTGACTGTATCATCGGCTTGTCGGACCACACGATGGGGGTAGGTGCAGCAATTGCCTCCGTTGCCTTGGGAGCACGAGTAATTGAGAAACATTTTACATTACGAAGGGCCGATGGTGGAGTTGATAGCGCATTTTCGATGGAGCCCGGTGAATTTAAACTTCTGGTGATCGAATCCGAGCGGGCATTCCAGTCGCTCGGTAAGGTAAGCCTCGATGTTTTGCCAGCTGAACAAAACAGCTTGAAATTCAAGCGTTCTGTGTATGTGACAAAGCCTGTTCGGGCGGGTGAAAAATTTACAGAGGACAACTTACGCGTGATCCGGCCGGGTGATGGACTTCCTCCGAAATTTTTTGAAAAAGTGTTAGGGAAGACTGCTAACCGCGATTACGCGGCAGGTACTCCGTTAAACTGGGATGCACTATGAAAACGTATGTGCTGCTTACGGAAAAAAACTGGCATGATTCGATGTTCGAAAGCCTGCAACAATTTCCTGAACAGCGATGGATTCGTATTTCAAACCCAAACGACTTAACGGCCGACAGGTTAATTCAATTAAATCCCCATACTGTATTTATCCCACATTGGTCTTACCTGATCCCGAAAGAAATTTACGAACGTTTCGAGTGCATCGTTTTTCATATGACTGATGTTCCATTTGGACGAGGAGGCAGCCCATTGCAAAATCTGATCGTGCGCGGGTTTCAGCAGACGAAGATTTCAGCAATTCGGGTGGAGAAAGGTATTGATACCGGTCCTGTTTATCTGAAGCGGGATTTGTCACTTGAGGGAACGGCCCGAGAGATTTTCGAGCGGGCAGCCGGTGTAATTATGTCTATGATCCGTCAAATCATTTCAGACAATCCTCAGCCGTTGCCCCAGAAAGGAACGGAGGTCAAATTCAAGCGTAGAAAACAAGAAGACGGTAATCTTGCCGGTCTGAGTGAACTCCTGAAAATCTATGATTACATTCGGATGTTGGATTGTGAGGGCTACCCCCCGGCATACCTGGAGTCTGATTCAATTCGTTATGAATTCACAGAAGCAAAATTAAACGCAGATCAAACCCTCGAAGCACGTGTTAGAATCGTTAAGAAATAAGAAAATTATGGTTGTAGTAGCCCATCCTGACGATGAGCTGCTTGGGCTCGGGGCAACCATGAATCGCCTGATTTTTGAAATGAATGTCAGTACACATGTTGTAATTCTTGGTGAAGGCATAACATCCCGGTCCGACAAGCGTGATGTGAAAATGTGGGAACAACAACTGAATATTCATCGTGCTAACATTCAAAAAGCACAAAAGGCTATCGGATATGGTAGTGTAAATTCTCATGATTTTCCGGATAATCGGTTCGACTCAGTGCCCTTACTTGATATCATTAAGGTCATTGAAAAAGAGAAGGGGCAGTTTAAGCCGGACGTAATCTTTACGCATCATGGTGGCGATGTAAATATAGACCATCAACGTACATTCGAAGCAGTGATTACCGCCACCCGGCCTATGCAGCATGAAACGGTTAAGACAATCATCACGTTCGAAACGCCTTCCGGAACCGAATGGCGAGCTTCTTCTGACCCGCATCATTTCATTCCAAATTTGTTCGTGAGTGTATCAATGGCGAATGTTCAGGCAAAAATTGCAGGAATGGAGCACTATGAATTCGAACGGAGGAATTATCCTCATCCACGCTCCCCTGAAGCATTGAAAATACAAGCGCAGCGATGGGGTGTTGTTGTGGGATGCGAATTTGCTGAAGCTTTTTGCCTGATAAGAAGTATTCAATAAGCCTGCTAGGATTTTGAGATCCACATTAAAAAAGACTTCGTTCTATCTGGTTCTTGGCTTTCTGCCGCTGGCGTCCAACTTTTTGCTGGCTCCTTTATTTACGCGTTTTCTTAACCCGGTTGAATATGGGTTGATTGCCCTGGCTTCGCTATTTCAAAATTATCTGAACGTTGTAATTGATCTCGGCCTTAAAGGGTCGTTTAGCAGGTATTACTTCAGATATTTCAAACAACCTCAAATCGTCAGGTCTTTGTTGTCAACGGTAATTCTCTTCACGCTGGGAGTTGCTGCGGTGATCTTTATTTTCTTTTTTTTCTTTGGCGACTGGATATTTGGCCTCATCTTCAAGAATAAGCTCTTTACGTTCGAGCAGTATGGACAGTTTGTGTGCGTACTTGCATTGACTGCGCTGCTCAACTCAGTTATACTTACATATTACCGCAATGAAGAAAATCTAAAAAAATACGCATTTGTTTCGCTCGGAACATTTTTTATGATGATGATCGGGGCAATTATCGGAGTTGTTGTTTACCGATATGGAGCACAGGGGAATATTCTGGGCAAAACCGCAGGGGGTGTATTAGTCGTTTCTGTTTTTCTGATAGGTTTCTTTTTTCGGAGCGGATTTAGATTTGAGGTGCGGTTGGTTAAGCCGCTGCTGGCATACGGGTTGCCGCTGATTCCCTTCGGTTTGTTGAATATCACGATTAATAACCTCGATCGTTTTTTCATTGAACGGTATTTTGATCTAAGCATGTTGGGTCAGTATAACATAGCTTTTTTGATCAGCACCATTCCATTTATTCTGCTCAATTCATTTCAGTCATCTGTTAATCCGGGGGTGATTAAACTTCTGGAAACATCAAAGGGGGAGAATAAGGCTGCGAATTATCATGAAATTAACTCCAACTTTAAAGTTATGCTCCTTTTCATGTGTGTAGTATTGTGGAGCATGCTTACTTTTTCAGGATTGTTCATCATGTTTTACGTTGGGGAGGAGTACAGAAGCATCATCGAGTACCTGCCGATTCTTATGCTCGCGTTTATTCCTATGATTTATCAGAACATGTATGGAATTTTGCTATTCTATCACTACGAATCAAAACTTCTTCCCTGGCTAAGCATTGTCACACTTGTGAGCGCGATAGCGCTGAATGTTGCATTGATTCCAATAATTGGCATTTATGGTGTTGCGCTCGCAGTGCTCGGGAAAAACCTGTTGTTCGCGTACAGTACGTATTGGGTTGTTAAGAAGCGCGGCTATTATGAACAGGAAATTTTTGATCTTGGAAAATACCAATGGTTATCAGTTGCGCTGGGTGTGGCTGCCGTGCTGGCACTCGCACTTGTTCACTTGTTTCCATTCCATTATCAATACGCCACGCTCGCAGCGGGAGGTTTGGCGGGGGTTTTTATCTTTACACTGTTTAAAGGAGAGTTTTTACAGGTGATCGCGTTTGTACGAAGCAAATTGCGATTTTAAGCGCCAAGGAATGAACGTTATTTATTCGCTTTCTCATTTGCCCGACTGGATCGGATTTGCCAAAGAAATGAAAAACCGATTAGGATGGGAACCTGTGTATTGGCTAACCAGTCAGTATACAAATAACCTGGTAAAGGATAATTTTCCGGACTGTACGCGGCATCAATTTCTTGAGATCATTCGTGGTGTTTCTCCTTCCGGTTATGATTTGAACAAGTCAAATGGCATTGATGCGAATGTGATGCGGGAGTATGCATTCGAAATGGATCAGGCTATTAAGATGATGGATCGGCTTGACTCGGGAGACGCATTTTCATACAACGAGCGCAAGCGATATTTCATTAAAATTCTGAATTATGCTTTGAACGTATATGACACGTTCAAACCGCAACTTATAGTGTTTACAGAGACCCCGCATCACGCTACGCAATATATTTTATATGCGGTATTGAAGAAAAATGGGGTTAAGACACTGATGTTCAAACCTGTTTTTATTTTTGACATGAGGCTGCTCATCTACAACGGTGTGGATGATGATCCGGTTGTTACAGCAGGTAATTTTACCCTTCAGCCTGAACCGGATACGCATGTAGTCGAGCAAATTAAGGCATATATAAAAAGATTAAACAGCGATTACAGTGTGGGTGCGCCTGACTATATGAAGCAGGCTATCCGTACATCGAGCCATTCCCGCACAATGTTCAAAACCGCGGTTAAGCTGTTAAATGTCAGTAATTGGAAGCAGTTGGTAGATCCTGCTACGTCTACAAATATCCTTAAACTCAAGGATCGTAGTTTGGAAGAATCGTCACCTTCCCGGTTACAATTGTATTGGATAAAGCTCAAAGGAAGTGTTCGAAAAAAGAAATTACGTAACCTCTATCATCAGTTGATAACGCGTTCACCTGACATGCAGAAACAATTCGTGTTCGTGCCCTTACAGTATCAGCCGGAGCGAACTTCATCGCCTGACGGAGGCGCATATGTGGATCAATTTCTTATGATCAACCTGCTCCGAAAACACTTGCCTACGCATGTGGCTATTTTTGTGAAAGAACACTCTGCTCAATTTCATCCCCGCATGGATGGACATTTGGGGCGTTTTGAGTTCAACTATCGCGACATTGCGGCCCTGCCAAATGTATACCTTGTGTCGGAAAACTACCCTTCTTTCGATTTGATTGACAAGTGCACTTGCCTGGCAACTCTCACCGGTACGGCCGGTCTGGAAGCAGTAGTCCGCAGGAAGCCTGTATTGGTGTTCGGCCCGGGTTGCTGGTATCGGTCATTACCCGGTGTTTTTTATACACCTGATTCGTTGTCTCTCCAGACTGCGTGGTCGGAAATTGAAGGGGGTTATAAATTTAATGATGATGACGTAGTTAATTTCCTGAAGAAAATATTCCGTGTTTCATTTTCTGCTAAACTTACTCCCGAATATCCGGTGAAAATTAACAGCGCGGAAAACATCCAAAACCTCGTTGCTGCTGTGCAGTGGTATACTTCAGAAGTTATGAAAGATGCCCCCGGTGGAAATTAATGTCTATCCGCATTTGTCTTCAGCCAGAAGCATGGCACGTTATGCCTCCGGTCTTATTCCTGCGCTAAAACACGTTGGAGTGACCACCCGCGTCATGGGCTCAACTGATAACCTTTCTTTTTGGCAACGCTACCCGGGGTACTTATGGAAGGCATTTCGAGCTGGTTCTTTCAGTAACTTGATCTTATCTGAGCGATTTTCGTTCCTGCTGGCTGTGATGGTCAAACGCAGATCGGTAGTGGTTTGCCATGACCTCATAACTCTTCACTATGAGAAGCAATCATTTTTTAATAAGATTTGGTATAAAATGCAACTGCGGATTATGAGCCGGGCCCGTTTTATCGTTTGTATTTCCGAAAGCACCCGTAACGATCTGTTAAAGTTTGTTCCAGGTATAAATCCCAATAAGATAAAAGTTATTCATAATGGTATTGAACGATTTTGGAATACAAATGTCCAGGAATTTGAAGATGAACGGAGATTTGAGTCAAAATATGCAGGAAATAAATTTTTCTTAGCGATCGGGACAGATGCTTGGAATAAAAACTTTCAGAGCATAATTGAGCAATTGAGCGTTATTGATACAATGGGATACCGTCTGGTGAAGATTGGGGCTATCTCAGCGGAGCATTTGCAGCAAGTTCATTCAGCGGGAATGACGCACGTGATTCGGCATGAGAAATACGTAGCAGACGATGAGTTGAAGTGGCTGTATCAACATGCAACAGCTTTAATTTTTCCTTCCCTGCACGAAGGGTTCGGCTGGCCGCCACTTGAGGCGATGGCATGTGGATGTCCGGTAATTGCATCCGACAAAGCAAGCGTTCCGGAAGTTTGTGGACAGGCAGCGATATATATCGATCCAACAAACAAAGAAGAACTGACAAGAGCACTCTTAGATATCGCTAATAACAATCTGCTTCGAGAACAATTGATAGAGGCCGGAGTCAACCAGGCTCGACAGTTTACATGGGAACATACGGCAACAAATTTTGAGGACCTCTTAAAATCCCTATAGCCGTACGCTAAAGTTTCTAAAGATTATTTACCCGAAACCTTCCGGCTCCCGAGTTTCATAAAATATTTTTCGAACTTCTCATATACGAAATAGCTTACTGTAAATGTTATCGCGACAGCCACTACCTGCTTAACTGTCATCAAGTGTGATGAACCGGTGTTGGTTCGGGCCAGAATAAAGCCTGTGACGCCCCACACTAACGGATGTAACAAGTAAATCGAATAGCTTGATTTACCAGCTATCTCAAGAATTTTTGTGATCAGGTTTATTGTGCTGAATTCAATTTTATAGAAACCTACGCAAATAAGAAAACAGGATAAGGTGAAAGTCAGCCTCGCGAAACCAGTTACTAGTTGCGATGCGTCTCCGCTTGCGGGATACAGGATAAATAATGCAAATCCTGCGGCCAAGAGAAATAGAGTTGCCGGAAAAGAAACTTTTTGGTTTTCAACGTACAAGCCGATAGCAAATCCTCCCAGAAATAGAAATGCCTGATTCAGAGGGTTCACATAATTTTTCCATTGCATTGAAAGTTCAACTGAAGGATCAAGTATTTGAAAGGCGAATACAATATATATGACAAGAAACAGCAGTGAACATGCCAGGAATAGCATTTTCGAATACCGGGCAATTATGATAAAGAATGGAAATAGTAAATAAAACACAAGTTCATTGCCAATGGACCAGGCTCCAACTGCAAAATACTTATCCCAGGCAACCAGCCCGAACAGTCCTGATAAATTCAGGGCAAGTTTTGTTATATCAGGAGATTCGAGGTTAAGGACAATAGTTGCCAGCGTTGCGAGCCACAAAAGCGGAAAAATTCTTAGCACTCGCTTTTTAAAAAATGAAGGGAGAGTTTCGGTTATAAAGAGTTTTTTGAAATAAACATGGTAAAGCGTCAGGCCGCTAAGTACGTAAAAGATAGCAACCCCGTAAATTCCAATTCTCCGGATTAACGTGTCAGCGTCATATTCTCCAAAACTCCAGGTTGTAAAGTGGTAGAACATAATGGATGAGGCAGCCAGACCGCGTAAATAGTCAAGGTTATGAAGCCTGCTGGTAACTGTCATTTTTGATTGTCTAGGGTTATCAGTGTAAAGACAAAACTATTCATTTTTTTAACCTGAAGGCAAGGTTCTTATGGATCGGGTATGCCTGTTGAAACGATTTTAAATGTAAATTCGCGACTATTGATTTGTCTGTCACTAACAGGACGGAGATAGGCAGGCAGGTACTGTATACATGAAGATTTTATTTGTTCAAAAGGAAGGCGGGATATTCGGTGCGGAGAATTATCAGCTTAAAATAATTCCCGAACTCATCAGACGAGGTTACACAATTCACTTTTTACGTCTGTATACGAATTATCAGGGCGGTAAAGGGGGCAGGTTTATTGACCTGCTGAATTCATTTGGTGTCAAAACCTTTGAAAATAATATCGGTCGATTTATTAATCCCGTAAACCTTTTCAGGATCAATCAAATAATAAAATCTGAAAAATACGATCTGATTCACACACATCTGATTCATGCGGATATTCATCTGGCCCTGATAAAATTACTGCTCAACCGGAAAATGAAGGTTGTGTCTACGAAGCATGGTTACGATAATGCATTTACGGCTAAGCATGGTTTTAATCCGGGTAAACAAACCCGTACGCCTTACTTTGTGATAAGCCGGTTTGCTGAGAATCTTATGACGAAATCTTTCACAATCACGAATTCGCTGAGAAACTTTTTTATTCAGACGGGACTTACAACCGCAGCAAAAATGTCGACCATTCATTATGGGTTTGACTTTGCGCCACCAGAATTGTCGTGGGTGGATGAACGGTTCAGGATTTTTCAAAAGCAACTTGTAATTGCCGGGAGGCTGGTCCGCTTCAAGGGGCATCGTTTTGTGATCGAAGCTATGCCTGAAATCGTCCGGCAGAATCCGGATGCGGGCCTGGTGATTGTTGGTTCCGGTGAACTTGAGGCGGAACTAAAAGCGCTGGTCTCGGAACTGCAAATGGATAAACATGTTCGGTTCACCGGTTATAGCAGTGATGTTGTAAAGTGGATGTACAATAGTCAGGTTGTGTGTGTTCCTTCTATATCGGAAGGATTTGGTGTTGTTTTGCTGGAAGCGTTCAATTGCTCGAAACCGGTTGTTGCTTTCGATGTGCCAGCATGCAATGAACTCATGCAGCATAATAAAACCGGTTTACTTGTCGAACCTTTCGATACGGCAATGCTTTCAAAAACTATCTGTAAATTACTGAATGAACCACAAGAAGCCGATGACATCGGTCGTGCCGCGAACAGAATGCTGAAAGAATATTTTACACTGAAACGGATGACAGACCAAACCGAATCGTTTTATAAAAGCGTCAACTGATGGGAGCAATTATTGCGCTATTTGTTTTGGTTATTGTGAGCTACGTTATGCGTCCCGATTGGACGGGTATGCCTGCATTGCGAACGGTTTATAACTGGGGTACAGCATTCAGAGTGTTGGGTACGTTAGCTTACATGTTCTACGCATTTTACCTTACTTCAGGTAATGTGGATGCTTTTGTGTACGATAACTGGGCCCAACGCTTTGCTGAATACTTTTTGAGGGGCGATTTCTCACCCTTTACGGATTCTTCATTTTACAGGGGCGGACAATTGTTCTACACAAACTTTGTTGCGTATCCTGCTGCATTTTTTCTTATCGTGACGGGTAACTCTACCTTTGGCATTTATCTTTTGTTCTCAACAGTGTGTTTCATTGGCCTCGTGCTGATGGTTAAGTCTTTCTATGTTAATTTCCCGGGAATTGACCGATACCGTGTTACATTGTATGTGTTACTGTTTCCGGCAGTATGGTTTTGGACGTCAACGATTGGAAAGGATGCCTTCGTTTTTTTAGGAATTGGAATCATTTGTTCTGGTTTTAGGGTTAATTCACTGAACTATCTGAAGTTCATTATCGGCGTTGCTATCGTTTATGCGTTCCGACCACCGGTTGCCTATATGTTACTGCTTTCTATGTCGGCACTTTTTATTTTTAACTTTAAAGATCCGTTTCTGCTCAAACTTTTGAAGATTGGAATAGGTGTTTATCTGGCGGTTCTTCTGTTAGATTTCATCAGTGCAGACTGGAAGTTGGAAAGTTTCGATGTGGAGACGATAGAGGGTCTGCAAAGATCAACGTTGCGCAATAATGACTACGGAAGCGGAGCGCTGGAAGAAAAGAGTGGGGGATTGTCGTCTATCCCGAGGGGGATTGTTGACGTTTTGGCACGACCGTTCATATGGGAAACTAAAGACATAACAACACTCCTTGCTTCCCTGGAGATTTCCTTTATGCTATCTATACTCATCATAAAGCGGGAGTCACTAAAACGTTTTGTGCAAAGTATGCTTACCAATCGTTTGTCAACGTTTGTGGGCGCTTTCACGCTTATCTATGTTGTGTCAGCTGGGTTGTTTGAAAATAACATTGGGCTGATCGCCCGCCATCGATCCATCATTTTTCCATTCCTGTTTTTAGCTGCTTACAGCTTTCGGCTTTTACCCGTGCCGAAAAGAAAATTATCACCCACCAATCCTTATCCGTCAGTTGAAACAGAAAAGACTGCTCCTTATCGCAAGCTATAACCGGTCCATCCTGTTATTTCGTAAGGATCTTCTTTTGGAATTCAGGAAAGAGGGTTACGAGGTGCTCGCGGTCGCCCACAACGACTCACCCGAGGTTGGTCCCGCGCTTGAAGCGCTTGGAATCCGGTATCAGTCAGTGCCACTTTCACGAACGGGCTTTAATCCGTTCCGGGATTTGGGTTTCTTCATTCGGCTCACTCAAATAATCAAAGCCTATAAACCAACCCATGTACTCGCGTATACGATCAAACCGGTAATTTATGGCGGCATGGCCTCACGCTTTTTCAATACGAAAATGTATGCGCTGATTACAGGTCTCGGCTATCTGGAAACAGAAACAGGCGGAGCGTTCAAAAAGGTAATCAGGATGTTTATCCTGAAGTTATACCGCATAGGCCTGAGAAAAAGTGCAGGGGTGATGTTTCAGAATAACGATGATCGGACTTATTTCCTGACTGAAAAGCTTATTGGCAATACAACACCAACAGAAGTTGTAAACGGGTCGGGTGTTAATCTTTCGCAGTTTGAAGTTACACCGGCTGTTAAAAATCCCGTGCGCTTCATTCTTATCGCGAGGCTTATTCACGCGAAAGGAGTTGGTTTGTATTTGAAGGCTGCTCAGGAAATCAAACGCATTTCACCTGAAACGGAATTTCACCTGATCGGACAGATTGACGAGCACAATCCGGATTCGATTTCAACGGGGGAACTTAAGTCGGCAATCGACTCGGGAATTATTATCTTTCATGGATTTCAGAATGATGTCAGGCCGTTTTTGAGGATGGCATCGGTATTTGTTTTGCCCTCGTGGTATCGCGAAGGCGTTCCAAGAACAATCCTGGAAGCGTTGGCGATGGGAAAGCCTGTAATCACCACCGATAACACCGGCTGTCGGGAAACTGTTCAGCCGGGGGTAAACGGTTTCCTGATTGCTAAGAAACAACTTGAGCCCTTGGTAAATGCAATGAAAGCTCTCTTGGAAGATCCCGAAAAAATTGAGATGATGGGAAAGGCAAGTGTCCGGCTTGCCAAAGAGAAGTTTGACGTCTCTGCAGTTAACAATGCGATGCTTAAATTCATGAACATACGCTGACACCATGTACATCCGTTTTATAAAGCCATTTTTTGATGTCTTGTTTTCGGCTGCAGCGCTGTTTATTACTTTGCCAATTACGTTATTTGTATTCATCGGATTGTTTTTTGCGAATAAAGGGCAATCTTTTTTTGTACAGGCAAGACCGGGCTTGAAAGGCAAAACGTTTTACGTTATAAAATTTAAAACGATGACCGATGAACGCGATGCGTCAGGAAACTTACTTCCAGACGAAAAACGCCTGAAGGGTGTCGGTAAATTTGTTCGCAAAACATCGCTTGATGAACTTCCCCAATTAATTAATGTACTCAAAGGCGACATGTCTTTCGTAGGCCCACGACCGCTTCTCACAGAATATTTGCCGTTATATGATGCCCGGCAACGCAGGCGACACGAGGTGAAGCCCGGAATCACCGGTTGGGCTCAGGTAAACGGACGTAATGCAATCAGTTGGGAGAAAAAGTTTGAATATGACACATGGTACGTTGATCATGTGTCTTTTTTTCTGGATATTAAAATCCTGTTACTGACAGTGCTCAAGGTGTTGCGAGCAGAAGGCATTAGTAGCGAACAATCAGTGACTATGGAAAAGTTTAAAGGAAATGCATAACGTTATCCTCATCGGTGCGGGTGAACATGCGCGGGTAGTACTCGATTCGCTGCATGCTGCCGGCCGCACTGTACTGGCCATGATTGATCCTAAGTTTGACGGACAGCAGTTTATGAATACTCCGGTGCTTGGTTTTTACAAATCCGAACTGTATCCGGAAAGCGAGGCAATTGTAGCCATCGGAGCAAATCATGTACGTCAACAACTTAGTCAGGACATCAAACATCCGTTCACCACTTCAATTGATAAAACCGCAATTGTCTCACGATATGCCACGATCGGGAAAGGGAGTATGGTGCTGCATGGAGTAATTCTCCAGCAGGGCACAGTTCTCGGTAAACATGTAATTGTAAATACCGCGGCCCATATCGATCATGACTGTAAAATCTCCGATTTCGCTCATATCGCACCTGGGTCTTCATTATGTGGTCGAATTTCCGTAGGAGAAGGTGCATTAATAGGCGCTGGATCAATCATTATCCCGGGTATCAAAATCGGTGCGTGGTGTACTGTCGGTGCGGGATCGGTTGTCACGCGCGATATTCCGGATCATGCTGTAGCTGTTGGCAACCCGGCAAGAATAATCCGCTACAATAAGCCAGCCTGATGAAAAAGAAAATTTTCATTATTGGAGCAGGTGGTCTTGGGCGGGAGTTGGCAGCGCTGATACGCGCCCTTCCGGAACAATTCGAGACTGCCGGTTTTTATGACGACATCGTTCCTTCTGGAACCACAATAATGGGATTACAAGTTCTCGGAAGCATCAGGCAACTTGCTTCAACATCCGAAGCTGCACAGGCCGTTGTTGCCATTGGCGACCCGCGGATAAAACAAAAGATTGTTTCAATGTTACCAGAATTGGTACAATTTCCGGTGATTATTCACCCTTCAGTTGTACTGGGAGATGCGTCAACAATCCGCTTTGGACAAGGGACAGTTCTTACTGCTGGCGTAAAGCTCACAGTTGATATTGAATTAGGTTCTCATGTCCTCGTAAATCTGAACAGTACAATCGGACATAACACAAGGATCGATGATTTCTGTTCGATCATGCCCGGGGTTAACCTGGCAGGAGGCATTACATTGGGCAAACGTGTCCTTATTGGCTCAGGCGTTAACATCATTAACCGGGCCGAAATAGGAGATGATGCAATAATTGGATCAGGAGCGGTAGTCCGTACAAATATTGCCTCCGGAACAACTGCCGTAGGAGTTCCAGCAAGAACAATAAAATGAAGACCACGCTGATTTCACAGTTTAAACCAACGATTCTTTTCCTGGTGAAATTTCTGGGGATGTATGTCGCGGGAAGTTTGCTGTACGGTTGGTTCGTTACGTATTATAATCCCGCTCCCGATCCGGTTACGATCTGGGTCACCAATCAAACGGCCTTCCTAATTCGCGTGCTTGGATGGAATGTTGTTGCCATGTATAGTCAACATGTTCCAACGGTTTCAGTTGTGCTGGAGGTCAAATCAATAATATCCGTCTATGAAGGCTGCAGCGGGATAAACGTGATCATTATTTTCTGGTCGTTTCTATTTGCTTTTGGTCCATGGGGAAAACGGCTGATATTTTTTGCCGTGACGGGAGCACTAATAATTCATGTGGCCAACCTTATCCGTGTTTGTGTTTTGTTTTTCGTTGCCTATTATTATTCTAACGCGCTGTACTTTTTCCATAAGTACTTGTTTACCGCAGCAATTTATGTTGTTGTGCTTCTGCTTTGGTTATGGTGGATCCGAAACCTGAAAAAACGTGAGACAACCTGACCCTAATGTGCTGCTACGCTCGATGATCGGGGCAGCAGGAGTGCTCGGATTGCTGCTGGTATTCCTGTTTCAAAATATCAATGCTGCTTCGTTTGTAATGCCGGATGCAAAACCGATTGTTCAGTTTCTTATCAACCGCTCAATCAGATTCTTCCTGAATGACCTTTTTGCCATCTTATTGATTTACGCACTTTTTCCGGTACGCCAATATGTTGTTTTTGCGTTATGGACTCAACTCTTTGGAACGGTCTTTATTTTGTTGCCATACTTTGTGCTCAAACTTAACTTCCCTTCATACAACGGACCGTTATTATCATTTCTTCACCGGTTGATTTTGAATCCAACGCTGATCCTACTGCTCATCCCGGCATTCTACTATCAGCGTTCGACTCATCACAAGAGTTAAGAAACAGCTTGCGCCAGGCGCGAAACAAGTTTTAATGTCATAATTTTAAGGCTGATTTAAATTTTATGACGCAGGAAAGAATTTGGCTTTCATCTCCTCATATGGGCGGAGAGGAATTGCCATTTATTGAGGAAGCTTTTCAGGCAAACTGGATTTCTCCGGTTGGCCCACATATCACCGCATTCGAAAAAGAGCTGGCAGCCTATAACGGCATCGATCACGTGGCTGCGCTTAGTTCAGGTACCGCAGCCATTCACCTCGCATTGATTATCCTGGGAGTAAGAACAGGGGATGAAGTGATTTGCCAGACTTTCACTTTTTCAGGTTCATGTAATCCAATCGCCTACACCGGGGCGATACCTGTATTTGTCGATTCGGAAGCCGACACATGGAACATGGATCCAATACTGCTGGAGCATGCGATAACCGACCGGATCAAGAAAACAGGTAAAAAACCTAAAGCGATAATCATTGTTCATTTGTATGGTATGCCTTCTAAAATCGCTGATATTCAGTCTGTTGCAAAAAAATTCGAGATTCCGATAATAGAAGATGCAGCTGAAGCATTGGGATCAACATTTGAGGGACAGAAACTTGGCACGTTTGGAGATTTTGGGATTTACTCTTTTAACGGAAACAAAATTATCACGACTTCCGGTGGAGGGGCTCTGGCTTCAAAATCGGAATCCTCGATTCAGAAAGCCAGGTTTTTGGCAACCCAGGCACGCGATCCAGCCCCTTATTACCAACATTCACAGATCGGCTATAACTACCGGTTAAGCAATATTTCTGCAGCAATAGGCAGAGGCCAAATGCGGGTTCTGGATGATCGTGTGAAGTCTCGCAGGGCCAATTTTGAATTTTATAAAGATGCCCTTGGATCATTCGGACCCGTCAAATTCCTGGAGGAACCGAAAGGTATGAAATCGAACAGGTGGCTTACGACTATAACGTTCGAATCCGCTGATAACCAGTCAATTAATCCAGAATCCATTAGGCAGGCGCTCGAGCGTGACAATATTGAGTCAAGGCCCTTGTGGAAGCCTATGCACTTGCAACCAGTATTCAGTGAGTGTCCTGCATATATCAGCGGTGTCGCTCAGAGCCTGTTTGAAAAAGGGCTTTGCTTACCTTCTGGTTCCAACCTTACCGACAGCCAGCGGACACGGGTCGCTGAAGCGCTTAGACGGCAGGTAATGAGCTGATTAAACCGGTTACAAAACTGTCCTCCGATTCATTTATACGGGTTAACCTCAGTTTTATTTTACCTATATTTACACGTTTAGAATGCCTGATTATGCTTAATCGTTCGGTTGGCCTGCTTTTCCTACTCATCTGCCTTTCGGCTGCCAGTTTTGGACAGACTTTTACCAGCAGTCAGCCGGGTCCCTGGGACGTGGCGTCAACCTGGGGAGGTGCTGGTGTTCCCAGCGCTGCCAATTCGACATCCATTGTTGTCAATCACGCAGTTACTGTGCCAAATGGTTTTACGGCTACGGTCGATCAGGTAACAGTTGCCGGTTCGATAATTGTGAGTTCAGGGGGAATTCTGGACGTTGCGAATGGCACTGGAAATGATTTGACGTTAACGGGGGCAGGATCACTGGATGTGACTGGTACAGTAAGCAAACAAGATCTTGCCGTAATCCTTGGTACAACAGCAGGTAATACGAATTTCAGAAGCGGATCGCGATATCAACATCTCAATACAGCCTCTGAAGGTGCGGTACCTTTGGCAACCTGGGATGCAAATTCAACGCTTGAGATCACGTCATGGACGGCCAGTAAAACGTTATCTTCACCAACATGGTCTCAGTCGTTCGGGCACTTGATCTACAACTGTCCTGCACAAGTTTCAACGATCAGCTTTAACGGACTACTCACGAATATTCAAGGTGATTTTATTGTTCAGAATTCGAATTCACAGCCGGTTCAAATTGTCGGGAACGGTCAAACTCGCACCCTTAGCATTGGAGGTGACTTTAGCGTGCTCGGTACATGCAGATTGTATCTTAACATCAATGGTGATGCAACCGTTAATATTGGACGAGATTTTATCTATAACTCCACAAATGCAAATGGATCATACATCTGTTCTTTTGGAAATACCACGCTCAACCTGACCCGACATTTTTCGATGAACGCCCCGGGAGGGCTACTGTATACCGGTGCCGGTGATCCAAGTACCGGAATTGCAACTTTTAATGTGGGAAGTAATTTCTCACTCATAGCCGGTACTATTCGGGAAAATGGTAGTTCATCACAGGTTGTGATGAATTTCAGTAATTCATCTGTGCACACGTTCGTGAATACAGGCACGCTCACAGGTACCTTTGACTACAACATTGCGGTTAATGATGAATTGGTAATTACCGACCCGTCTTATTTGGGTGGTACAAACGGAACGGGAGTAACCTCTGATCTTACTGTTAATGGAAGATTGGTAGCAGAATCAACGGACTTGTTGGGTGCTATCCGCAATGGAAATACGCTTGGCAATATTCGTACTCCATTCGCTACTCGTGTATTTAACTCCGGCTCTACCGTTGTCTACCGATCTACAACCGGGCAACAGTTTATCGGAGACGGCCATCCCGCATCGGCAGGAGTCAATGTAATTATTGATAATACGAACGGAATTTCCTTCGCATCGAACGTTTTTGCAGTTAACATAAGTGGAACGTTGACGCTGTTAAACGGTAATTTGAATGTGACATCTACAACGGGCGCCAGAACCCTCACTCTTTCAGGAGATATAGTTCCGAATGCTAATTTTTTGGCGTTCTCAGGGCCAAATTCTGATCTGGTAATTAACGGAGCAGGTGCAATTGCCCAATTGTCATTTTCTCCTTCTGCACAGTCGGTAAGAAATTTCACACTCAATCGTGCTACCGGAGCCACACTCATTAGTGGATTAACAATAAACACTACAGGAACTCTGTTTTTGACTTCAGGTGACTTGGTATTTAATAGCCAGAATCTAGTTCTTAACGGTACTAGCTCGGTGGTTGCGGGCCGACTCTCCTCAAATACAGCTTCAACGTTAACAATCGGTGGATCAGCTGCCTTTGGAACACTGCCTCCTTTTGCTGGTCCCTCTGGAAACATGTTGGGTACACTGACTATGAACAGATCTTCTGCAGGTTCTGCAACAGTTAATGGGCAAATCATTATAACATCAACACTAAATCTTACCAATGGTGACTTAACCAACACCAGTGGTCTTACGCTTGATAATAACGCTACTATTGTACGAAGCCCAACTTCCCAGCTTTTGGGTAATGGAGTGGTCAGCGACCCGGGCGAATCATACAACCTGATCTATTCGGGTAGCACGATTACCCCCGGTCTGGAGCTGCCTGCGCCAAGTAACACTGAAGATTTAAATGATCTTACTGTTAATGGGTCGGTAAACCTGAATCAGGACGTAGTTATCAACGGAAGTTTTAACATAAATAGCGGCACTTTCTCAAACGGATCGTTTACCATTACGATGGACGAGACGGGCAATTGGAATGATAATGCCGGAATTTTTAATCCGGGAACAGGAACTGTAATATTTGACGGCAACACAACCATCGGAGGTACATCCACACCCTCATTTGGAATAATCTTGGTTAACTCAGGTGCCACGGTAACGCTTCCTGTAGGAAGCGTGAGTGTTTCCGGAAACATAACAGTACAGTCCGGAGCAACTTTCAATGCAAACAATGGCACAATTACACTCACGGGTGCTACTCTGCAAACCATTTCGGCCAATGGAGCTACATTTAACAACCTTACAGTAAATAAGTTGGGTGCGTCTGACGTATTATTATCCAGTCAATTGGGGTTAACCGGGCAGCTTAGTATACAGGCCTCCGGAATAGATGTCACTTCAAACGGGAATTTGATTTTACGATCAATTTCTGATGGTCCAACTGGGAATGGAAGTATAGGCCCGCTGCCCGGTACAGCCAATGTGGTTGGTGACGTGGTGGTGCAGCGTTATCACAGTGCGGAAGGTCCGGTAAACCGATATATTTCTTCACCGGTAACCAACGCACGGGTCCTAGATCTTCAGGATGATTTTCCAATTACAGGAAGCTTCACAGGTACGAGTTATCCTTGTACTGGATGTTTGAATAATGGTCCTTCCCTTAGGTATTATAATGAGCCAACACTTGGGCCTTTTAATAAAGGCTATGTACAGTATCCTCCAATTGGAGGAAATAACTCAAGTCTGTTGGCTGTGGGAAGAGGTTATCTGGCATACATGTGGCAGGGGGCATCTCAAATTACATGGGATGTAACCGGGCCTATTAATAAGGGAACACTATCGCTACCGATAACAGTTACGCCTTCTTCTCCCCCTGATCCTAATGCAGACGGGTGGAACCTTGTCGGAAACCCGTACCCATCATCCATCGATTGGGATAATGCTTCGGGATGGGTAAAAACGAATATAGCGCCAACGATTTATGTATGGGATGATCCTGCGGGTGTTTTCCGAACATGGAACGGTACCACGGGTGATTTGCCTAATGGTGTGATTGCCAGTTGCCAATCGTTTTGGGTTTATGGCACAGGATCAGCTTCCCTTACGATCAATGAACAGGCAAAGACATCTGCTACAGGCGCATTCTTCAGAAGGAGGGAATCATATCCAGAATTAATGTTTAGTATTTCGCAGGGCACACGTAAAGACAATTCGTTTTTAATTGATACGAATGGCGATAAACTTGAGGGTGATTTGAATGCAAAAAAGCTGGAATCGGAAGATTTAGGAATTTCATTGCGCGATACGGAAGGTGTAAAATTTGTGATGTATGCACCGGATAAGATTCAAAACGATGAAGTTTACGCCTTGTCCGTAACTTCTGAAATTGGGAAGTCATACACATTGAGTTTCGAGAGTCATTATGGATTTAAGCTTGACCATTGGAAACTTTACGACAGCCAGGAGAATATTTATGTAACACTTGCAAAAAATAACCGGTATCCGTTTGTGGGAGGAGAGTCAGACGCAGCGCGCTTCTATCTCACGAGAGGCGAGGTTGGAGCGGTTGAAGATATCTTGTCAACCGTTGCAATATTCCCGAATCCAACGTCAGAAAAAGTCAACATAACTTGGACCGGGCTTACTAATGCCAAGCTGAGTATTCTGAACAGTGTTGGTGCGCAGATGACGCCATTCTACACGCTTGCCCCTCAGGAAGCAATTGAGATTGATGTGAGAGGTTGGCAAAATGGTTTGTATATTGTCCAAGTTGCTGGCGGAGGGAAGCACCTAACGCGCAAAGTCATTAAGAAATAATCGGTAGAGCGAATGCGAAGTTTCACTTTTTTAGTTTGCCTGATACTTATTATTTGTCCGATCCTGGTAATCGCACAGCCCGGTGGAGGTCCGCCTCCAGACCCGGGTACGCCTGTGCCGTTCGGAGGATTGGGAATTCTTATTGCAATTGGTGCTGGACTTGGGATTTACAAAATCCGGTCATCTAAAAACAACAAGTAACCTTGAACTATTTCTCCGATCTTATCAGAAGACTTACCATTCTTCCGAGGTGGATTATCATTGTAATTGACTCTTTTGTTCTTCTCTTTTCAGCCATCATTGGGTACCTACTAAGATTTAATTTTGACATAGGAGAAATCCGGCACTTTAATCCGGTGACAGGTGCACTAATTATTACGTTTGGGGGTGTGAGTGCGTCATTACTTACGCGTAGTTATGCGGGTATTGTTCGTTACACGGGCGTTGATGACGCGATTAATATCTTGTATACATCGTTTATCAATCTGGCAGGGATATGCTTTATTAACCTGATTTATTTCTACAACAATGGCCGAAATCTGATTCCTTTTTCTGTTGTGGTTATTTCCTTCTTCGTTTCATTTTTGTTCTTGCTTTATTATCGCCTCGTGGTGAAAAATATTTATGCCTACTATAAGGGTGAAGCCGGAGATAAGATGAACGTATTGATCTATGGCGCAGGTCAATCAGGTGTCATCGCCAAGCAAGTAATAGACGCGGATCCGAGGAGTAACTACCGAGTTATTGGTTTTTTGGAAGATGATCATCGGAAAATAGGAAATGAAGTAAACGGCTGTAAGATTTATGATTCGCGTGATTTTGAAACCGTGGTTAAGAATTTTTCGATAAAGGAACTTATCATTTCCATCCGGGAACTACCACTGGCGCGTAAAAATGATATTGTTGAGCGTTCATTAGCTAATCAAATACGCGTCAGAGTTGTTCCTGCTTTCGAAAAGTGGGTGAAAGGTGAATTTAAATTAACTCAGATCAAGGAAGTTAACATTGAAGACTTGCTTGGACGTGAGGTGATTAAAATGGATGACGAGCAGGTGATGCACGAGCTCCACCAAAAAGTAATTTGTATCACGGGTGCGGCAGGGTCGATCGGCAGCGAGCTTGCCCGCCAGGTAATTATGTACGACCCTTCAGTTGTTGTTTTAGTCGATCAGGCTGAAACCCCGCTTTATGAAATTGAACGTGAGCTCAAGCAAAAAGGCGTTTCAGTACCAATTAAAATCTTTGTAGCAGACATCTGCAACCGGGATCGGATGAGTTATATATTTAAGGCGTTCCGGCCCGATTTGATTTTGCACGCAGCGGCATACAAACATGTGCCTATGATGGAAAGTAATCCTTCTGAGGCGGCCATGTGTAATATACTAGGAACCAGACTTTTGGCTGATCTTGCAGTCGAAAACAAAGTCGGCCGTTTCGTAATGATATCAACGGATAAGGCCGTTAATCCTACCAGTGTTATGGGCTGCTCTAAGCGTATTGCCGAAATATACGTGCAGTCGTTGAACAATCACCTTCAAAGGGGCGGGGCAAATCATACCTTGTTTGTAACCACGCGTTTTGGAAATGTACTAGGCTCTAATGGGTCGGTTATACCTCTGTTCAGGAAACAGATCGCGGAAGGTGGTCCGGTAACCGTAACGCATCCGGAGATTACCCGCTACTTTATGACTATCCCGGAAGCATGCAGGCTTGTATTGGAAGCGGGCGCTATGGGTCGGGGAGGAGAAATTTTTATTTTCGACATGGGCAAACCTATCAGAATTCATGACCTTGCTAAGAAAATGATACTGCTGTCTGGCCTCACGATTGGAAAAGATATCGACATTGTTTTTACCGGTCTGCGCGAGGGAGAAAAGCTATATGAAGAGCTACTGAATGATCATGAGAATACACTCCCTACACATCACGAGAAAATTCTGAAAGCCAAGGTTTCAGAATACGCATATCATGAAACCGACAATTTCCTCGGGCTTCTTGCAGATCTCATTCATGATAAGAATGAGTTAAAAATGGTTGCGTTGATGAAAGAGATGGTGCCGGAGTTTAAAAGCAATTATTCACGCTTCGAAATTCTGGATAGTACAAACGCGTGACACATGCCAACTTGCAATCTGTTGTGACCTTAACGTTTGCTTATCGTTTGTACTGCTTCCGCTTTTGATTGTAGAGCTTTCGCTGTGAACTTCCGAACTGCATAGGCAAGTAGTATTGAACTTTTACATTCATCAGAATGTATCCGTCATTGGTATCGGGATTTCCCCTCTTGCCCAGTCCGGGAACAATTGGGTAGTCCGGATCACGTTCACGTCTTCTGTCGGAAAGTGCTCTGGAAAGATCGCTTTTTAACGAAGCCGGGTCCGGATAACGGGTAATGCTTACATCGTCAAGGTGGTCGCTGAAGGTAAGTCGATAACCTGCTTCCAGCAAGATGTTAAAAAAGGGTCCGTATTTTATTTTAACCCCCAGCCCAAACGGGATCACAGGAATAACCCTGCTATACTTCGTGCCTTCTGTTTCGAGTGGAGCCAGAGCTACTACATCACCCTGATATCGTGTCTTGGGGTTGAAATACAGTAACCCAATTCCCGCAAATCCATACAAATTCAGGAAAGGCCGCTGGTAAAAGCGAGCTCCGTTTGGCAGCAGATAGACTGCGCCCGTAGCGGAGAGTTCAAAGTTATTGGAGAAGAAATTGAGATTTCGTTCAACCCGGTCGCTGTTCGCCTTAGCATCGTCTCCCGCGATCATGAACCAGGTAAATTCCGCACGCGCGCTTATCCGGTTAAAGAAATAGTACTCTGCTCCCAGAACAAGATTGGGTCTTATTTTTCCCAATGTCCCGGGGTTAACAAGTTCTCCAAAGTAATTTGCCGATCCCGTACCTACGGTAGCCATCAGGCTTCGTTCCCTGCGGATTGCATAAAAACTCTGCCCAAAGCTCAGCTCAGTGACTAAAACCAAAAAGAGGACAGCAATGGGTAAAAACCTCATCTTCACGTGTAATAAGCAGACAATTTAGGAAATATTAGCCTGATTAAAAACCGCTGTTTTTCATGCTAAAACTTCTTTTACCTTTTGGGCTGCGTCTTTCAATACGATGGCCGAAAACACCTTTAAACCTGATTGTTCGATGATTTTGGCGCCTTCTTCCGCATTGGTGCCTTGCAGACGTACAATGATGGGTACCCTGATATCTCCGATCTTTTTATAGGCTTCCACAACCCCGTTCGCCACCCGGTCGCACCGAACGATACCCCCGAAAATGTTGATCAGGATCGCCTTAACGTTCGGGTCTTTCAGGATAATCCGGAAACCCGCTTCTACGGTTTCCGCGTTCGCGCCACCGCCCACGTCCAGAAAGTTGGCAGGCTCACCACCCGACAGCTTAATAATGTCCATGGTGGCCATCGCCAGACCAGCACCGTTCACCATACAGCCTACGTTTCCATCAAGCTTTACATAGTTCAAACCGGCTTTTCCAGCTTCAACTTCCAATGGATCTTCCTCCGTAATGTCGCGGAGTTCTGCCAGATCTTTGTGACGGTATAATGCGTTGTCGTCCAGATTAACTTTTGAATCGACTGCGAGAATTTTGTTGTCGGATGTCTTCAGCAGCGGGTTGATCTCGAACATAGACGCGTCAAGGCCGAGGTAAGCGTTGTACAGCGAGTGGATAAATTTCACGCCTTCTTTAAAGGCATTTCCTTCCCAACCTAATGCAAAGGCAATCTTACGCGCCTGGAATGGCTGCAGGCCCACCATTGGGTCAACCCATTCTTTTATGATTTTTTCCGGGTGATTTTCAGCCACTTCTTCGATGTTCATACCGCCTTCCGTAGAAGCCATAATTACCGGGCTACCGGTTGAACGGTCGAGGAGAATGCTCATGTAGTATTCCTTCGGTTCAGATTCGCCCGGATAGTAAACATCCTCAGCAATAAGAACTTTATTAACTTTTTTTCCTTCAGGACCAGTCTGAAGCGTAACCAGCGTTCCGCCTAAAATACCTTTTACTTTTTCGGGTACTTCAGCCAGACTTTTCGCCAACACAACGCCTTTCGATCCGGTTTCTTTTACGGTGCCCTTTCCACGACCACCGGCATGAATTTGAGATTTCACAACGAACCACTTCGTGCCGGTTTCTGCCTGCAGTTCTTTAGCTGCATTAATTGCGCTGTCGAGCGTATCGGCAACAATACCGCGCTGAATGGCTACACCGTACTTTTTAAGAATTTCTTTACCCTGATATTCGTGG
This sequence comes from Cyclobacteriaceae bacterium, assembly GCA_019694875.1. Taxonomy (GTDB): domain Bacteria; phylum Bacteroidota; class Bacteroidia; order Cytophagales; family Cyclobacteriaceae; genus UBA2336. The sequence goes on along the minus strand of JAIBBC010000003.1, from coordinate 618,433 downwards.
ATGTTCATGGAGGTTGTATTTTGTTGTGAAACTACCGTATTTAAACCTTTATTTCATGTGATAATCGCTATTTTTTGACGGTCACATGGGAAGTCCAAATATAAATTATTGGATTGAAAAGTCAGTTTAGTCGATTTCAAATTACGCGCGCGTGAATCAAACAATGGTAAAGGCCTCCGGCATCCGCAAATCGTACGGTTCGCTTAACGTGCTGAAAGGCATTGAGATGGAAGTGAAAAAGGGCGAGGTAATTTCGATTGTCGGAGCTTCCGGAGCGGGTAAAAGTACGCTGCTTCATATTCTGGGTACGCTTGATACTCCTGACACGGGAACATTGTCGATTGGCAACGAAACGATCTCGTCCAAATCATCGAAAGCGTTGGCGTCATTTCGGAATCACTCAATTGGATTTGTTTTTCAGTTCCATAACCTGCTCCCGGAATTTACCGCGCTGGAAAATGTGATGATACCGGGCCTTATCGCCCGCAAAAGCGAAACGGATGTAAAAAAGAAAGCCGTTTCGGTGATGGAACTTTTGGGTATTGCTCATCGGCTCGATCATAAACCTTCTGAATTGTCGGGCGGTGAACAGCAGCGAACCGCAGTTGCGCGTGCGCTGATTAATGATCCCGCTCTCGTACTGGCAGATGAGCCCAGCGGGAACCTGGATTCAAAAAACGCGCAGGAACTGCATCAACTGTTCTTTGATCTGCGGAAGCAATTGAACCAAACCTTCATCATTGTAACGCACAATCAGCAGTTTGCCGGCATGGCCGACAGAAGGCTGGAAATCAAGGACGGGGTGATTATCTAACCGGGAATGCAAACTCATGCTTGCCGTTTATTCCTGCAGCGGCAGATATAACACATCAGGTATCGAATGCTGGTTGTTTTAATTGGCAATTAATGCGCTAAGACTTCCTCGGCCACATCTTCAACTTCCACGAGACCGCGGTCGTTAATGGCAGTTAACCGAACTTTTTTAATCTCATTGATCAGGATGGGATCGTACTTGGCCGTTACCCGGATGTAGTTCTCGGTAAAGCCGTGCATCATCCCATTTTCCACATCATTTTCGAAAAGAACACGGTATTCTTTGCTCAGGTGTTCTTCGTAAAACTTTCTGCGTTTTTTATCCGAAAGAATGTGTAGCATTTTAGAACGCTCGGCCCGGTCTTTCGGATTCACCGAATCGCTCATCGTGGCCGCGAGGGTGTTGTCGCGCTCAGAATACGTGAACACGTGCAGGTAGGAAATGTTCAATTCGTTCAGGAATTGATATGTCTCCAGGAAATCCTCTTTCGTTTCTCCCGGGAAGCCTACTATCACGTCAACGCCAATGCAGGCATGCGGCATCACGGATTTTATCTTCTCTACCCGGCTAGCATACAGCTCGCGCTGGTAACGCCTGCGCATAAGCTTTAAGATTTTATTAGAGCCCGACTGAAGCGGAACATGAAAATGCGGTACGAATCGTTTTGACTGCCCGACAAACTCAATGATATCATCCGACAAGAGGTTCGGTTCAATGGAAGATATCCGGAAACGGTCGATGTTCTCAACCTCATCGAGTGCTTTTACAAGATCAGCAAAGCGTTCAACCCGCTCGCCATTTTGAATGCCGAAGTCGCCTGTGTTCACGCCCGTCAATACAACTTCCCGTACTTCTGTGCCTGCGATTTCATTCGCAGTTTTCACAATGTTGATAATACTGTCGCTGCGGCTCGATCCGCGCGCCAGCGGAATCGTGCAAAACGAACAGGAATAGTCGCAGCCGTCCTGCACTTTCAGAAACGTGCGTGTACGGTCATGAATGGAGTAGGAGGTGTTGAACGTATTGGCGGCTTCTACTTCCGAGGCATGTACTTCCGGTTGTGGTTTGCGAACAAAACCATCGAGTAATTCCACCAGTCTGAATTTTTCAGCAGCGCCCAGCACGGCATCTACACCCGGAATCTCTGAAATCTCTTTTGGCTTGAGCTGTGCGTAACAGCCAATGATCGCCACGTAGGCGTCAGGAGAAATGGCCCGCGCTTCGCGCACAATTTTATGACATTTCTTGTCGGCATTTTCGGTTACCGAGCAGGTGTTGATAATGAAGATGTCAGGGGTATCGGTAAAATCGGCTTTTATATAGCCCTTCTGCTCAAACATCCGCGAAATCGTGGAAGTTTCTGAGTAATTGAGCTTGCAGCCCAGGGTGTAAAACGCGACTTTTCTCATACCGAACCGCAAAGATAATGAGGATTTTGATGATTTCCGGAGTAAGCGGATTCATGCAATTCCTTTTCATTTTGCTGCCAATGAAAGCATTATTCGACTAACCTTCTGTGATAGTTTATCTGCCCGAGATGGTATCCGAGATGTGCAACCAGATGCATGAAGAAATGCATGTTTGTCATCGGGTAATCGAATACCTTTTCGGGATATTCATTTGCGAGCAGTTCGGGATCAAGACTCTGTAATGTTTTACTCACCGCTTGCCGTGCATTTTGAATCTCAGTCAGTAGTTGTGCTCTGGGGATTCCTTTGGCTGCAAATTCATTATCGCGGTTACGGATGTATCCGGTCTTACCCAGTACCGCACCGAAAAAATGCTGCAGGTTCCCGCAAAGGTGCAGGCATAAGTTTCCTGCTGAATTTTTTATTCCGCCCATTACTATCCAGATGCTTTCTTCATTTGAATACTGACTGATTTCATCGCCCAGTTTTTTGAGGTCGCGGTCGATGAGCTTCGCGATGGATTCGATGAATGATTGTTCGATCATACCGACTGCAGATACTGTTCAACACCTTTGATTTTTTCATCCAGCTTTTTCGTAGCCGCGTCAAAATCGTTCTTCGAAGCAAGCTTTGTGTTAACGCTGATATAAAATTTGATTTTTGGTTCAGTGCCGGAAGGACGTACAGATACTTTTGTTCCGTCTTCGAGGTAGAACTGGATCACATCCGACTTGGGGAAATCGAGTTTTGTTACGTTTCCTGACTTCAAGTCTTTTTCCGTGAGTGTCTGGTAGTCCAGCAACCGGGTCACGGCCGAATTGTTGATGGTAGCCGGTGGATTGTTCCGGAATTTTTCCATCATCGCTTTAATTTCCTGCTCGCCCTGCTGGCCCTTCTTCGTTACGTTGATCAGCGCTTCCTTGTAGTACGCGTGTTCAGCATACATTTCGATAAGCCAGTCGTAAAGCGATTTACCTTCATCGGCTGCGCTGGCGGCCATCGCTGCAAAGAACGCACATGCGGAAACCGCATCTTTATCGCGAACAAAGTCTCCGGCCATGTAGCCGTAACTTTCTTCGCCCGCTGCGATGAATTTCTTTTTGCCTTCGAGATTGCGCATTAACTCCGCGATGTATTTAAATCCGGTGAGCGTATTGTAGCATTCGATGTTATAATTCTTTGCCATCAGGTCGACCAACTCGGATGTAACAATCGTCTTGGCGATGTAGGCGTTCGAGCGGTCCTTCAAACTTTTCATGATGAACCACATCATCAGGCTAAACGCCTGATTGCCGTTCAGAAGAATGAATTCGTTTTGTGCATTGCGAACTCCGATACCCACGCGGTCGGTATCGGGATCAGTTGCCATCACCATCGTGGCGCCAACAGCTTTACCTTTCGCAATGACCATTTCCATGGCCGAGCGCTCCTCCGGGTTTGGTGACGCCACCGTTGGGAAATTACCATCGGGTGTTTTTTGTTCGTCAACAACCTGGATGTTCGTAAAACCGATTTGCTTCAGGCATTCCGGAACCATGGTGATACCCGCACCGTGAATGCTGGTGTACACCAATGGAATGTTATGCTGCCTTTTAATCTTATCCTGATTCGGAATGATCTTCTTTACTTCTGCATAGTATGCCTGTTCTACTTCCGGCCCGATGGTGTGGATTTTTGATTTGTCAGCATTGAACTTCACTTGCTCAAAGGAAGTAATCGCGTTCACCTCGCGGATAATATTTTTATCGTGCGGGGGAACTACCTGTGCGCCATCATTCCAGTATGCTTTGTAGCCATTGTATTCTTTCGGATTGTGTGAAGCTGTAATCACAACGCCAGAATCGCATTTCAGGTATCGTATCGCAAACGACAGGAGCGGGGTTGGCCGAAGCTCCGCAAATTTGTAAACCTCAATCCCATTCGCAGAAAAAACATCGGCAACAATCTGCGTGAAGTATGGACTGTTATTGCGGCTGTCGTGCGCCAAAGCAACTTTAATTGTTTTGCCGGGATATGTTTTCAGCAAATAGTTGGCAAGGCCCTGTGTTGCTACTCCAACGGTGTATTTATTCATCGTGTTGGAGCCCACGCCCATAATTCCACGGAGGCCGCCTGTCCCGAATTCAAGATCTTTGTAAAAATTGTCAACAAGCTCTTTCGTGTCAGAATTATTCAGCAGCGCCTGAACTTTCTGTTTTGTTTCGGAGTCAATAACCGGACTATCAAGCCATTGCTGTGCTTTTACTTTTACGTTTTGGAGAAGATCGCTCATGGAAATAAAAATAGAGCGACAAATTTAGACTTCGCTGCCGTAATACGCAGCAATCTGCCCGATTTATTAGGCGTTATAACCGCAGAATTTACCTGTGTAAACTACAAATTACCGCGTAATGCCTGTTCACGTTCAATCGATTCAAACAACGCTTTGAAGTTACCCTTGCCGAACGACTTCGCCCCGTTGCGCTCGATGATTTCAAAAAATACGGTTGGTCTGTCTTGAACGGGTTTGGTGAAGATTTGCAGCAAATAGCCTTCCTCATCCCGGTCGATAAGGATGTTCAGCTTGCGCAGTTCCTCCAGGCTTTCGTTGATTTTACCAACACGATCCGTAACATCATCGTAGTACACATCGGGCACTTTCAGGAACTCAACGCCCCGTCTGCGAAGCTCGCCCACGGTGTGAATGATATCGTCAGTTGCAATCGCTATGTGCTGCACACCTGCTGAATGATAGAAGTCGAGGTACTCTTCGATCTGTGATTTCTTCTTGCCTTGTGCCGGTTCGTTGATGGGGAATTTGATATATCCGTTTCCGTTCGATACCACCTTCGACATCAGCGCGCTGTATTCGGTTGAGATGTCTTCATCGTCAAAGGTTACGAGCAGCTTGAAGCCCATCACATCTTCATAGAATTTCACCCACTGGTTCATTTTTCCCAGTTCTACGTTGCCTACACAATGATCGATATGCTTTAACCCGATCGGTTCAATATCCATGTTGCTCTTCGCGGCTTTGTATCCCGGAAGGAATGCACCTTTATAATTTTTGCGCTCCACGAACGTATGAAGTGTTTCGCCATACGTTTTGATGGAAGCGACAACTACTTCACCGAATTCATCTTTTAATGTCTGTGGTTTGGATGCGGGCTCTGCACCGCGGCTGGTTGTTTCATAGAATGATTTGGCTGCATCATCAACCCACAAGGCAAGCACTTTTACGCCATCGCCATGTTTTTTTACGTGCTCGCTTATTTCTGAATCTCTCACCAGTGATGTGGTAAGCACGAGTCTGATTTTATTTTGCTTCAGCACATACGAGGCACGATCGCGAACTCCCGTTTCCGGACCTGCATACGCCACCAGCTCAAATCCGAAAGCATATTGGTAAAACACAGCAGCCTGTTTGGCGTTGCCCACATAAAATTCGATGTAGTCGGTTCCGTTCAGCGGTAAGAAATCTTCAGCCATAACTCTTGCGGTTTATCCGGTAAAATTAACGGTTGGGTTTCAATCCATAAAGGCCAATGCGCTTTAGTTTTGGGCTATTCTTTTGTAATTCGATGTTTTCTTTAATATTTGTGAAAATTCGTATTCATGGACATTAAGGCATTAGATAAGGCGCTTCAGGAAATTATCAAGCAGAAATCAGAACTGGGAAAACTGGATTACAACAATCCCAAGTATGACGATCTCGAAGAAAAGCTGCATGACCTTGAGGATGATTTCCAGGATGAATACGGTGAATACCTGGAAGAGGCCATTCAAAAAGTTCATGATCAGTATTGCCCCGACAACGATGTACTGCTTCCGATAGCTTATCTCGGTGAAGGTGCTGCTGTCGATCTGGAGAAACTTCCGGGAAGGGATACCAAGCTCATGCTGGCCGCAAACCCAACGCGACTGGTGTTGAAAATCGGTAAAGACAAGCAGGAAACTGTTTGGACTGCCAGCTAGTTAAAAGCCCAATTTTTTACGAACTCTTTTCAGTGTTTCGTGCGCAATCACGCGTGCGCGATCTTCGCCTTCTTTTAATTTTTTATCGAGTTCAGCCGGATTGGTGAAGTAGAAATTAAAAGCTTCGCGCTCTTTGCTGAATTTTTTTACGATCAGCTCGTATAATTCCTGCTTGGCATGGCCGTAGCCGAAATTTCCTGCCAGGTATTTCTTTCGCAACTCCGCGGTTTGTTCGGGTGAAGCAACGAGACTATAAAGTGCAAATGTGTTGTCTTTGTCGGGGTCTTTGGGTGCTTCGAGTGGAGTGCTGTCGGACACGATGCTTTTGATCTGCTTGAGTAGTTCTTTTTCCGGCAGAAAAATATCGACAATGTTTCCGTACGACTTGCTCATCTTCTGGCCATCCGTTCCGGGGATTGTCATCACTTCTTCCGCGATCCGCACCTCGGGAACAACAAAGGTTTCACCATATTGATTGTTGAATGTAGTTGCGATGTCGCGCGCGATCTCTACATGCTGACGCTGATCTTTTCCCACAGGCACAATCTCTGCATCATAGAGAATAATGTCAGCTGTCATAAGCACGGGATACGTAAATAATCCTGCGTTCACATCAGCAAGCCTGTCGGATTTATCTTTAAACGAGTGCGCATTCGCCAGCATGGGGTAGGGCGCAAAGCAATTGAGATACCATGTGAGCTCGCAAACTTCCGGAATCTGCGATTGACGATAGAGACAATTCTTTTCTGTGTCGAAGCCAAACGCCAGCCATGCTGCCGCTACGGCCCGTACATTTTGAATGCGCGTCTCTGCATCCTTAATCGTTGTAAGTGAGTGAAGATCGGCAATGAAAAAGAAAGAGTCGTTGCCGGGTTTCCGGGAAAGATTGATGGCTGGAATAATTGCACCCAGCAGGTTACCGAGGTGTGGCCTGCCGCTGCTTTGTATTCCGGTTAAGATCCGTGTCATGCCGGCAAATATACTCGGGAATTGCCGGATTGATAAGACGAACGCACGCGAAAGATTGATTTATTGCGTTATTTTGCAAACAGTTTACATGTAAGTATGAGAAAGGCGGGACTGATTATTTGCTTATTTTTTTCACTCACCTCACAGGGCCAGATTAGCCGGCCGCTACAGTTTAAAGAGGAGTCGTTTGATTTTGGAAATGTGGTTGAGAAAGAAGGAGCGGTAACGCACGTTTTTGAATTTACCAACACATTTAACAAGCCTGTTAAAATCCTGGCGGTAAAACCTTCGTGCAGCTGCACAGCGCCTGACTGGTCGAAAGAAGAAATTGCTCCGGGCAAAACCGGTTTTGTGAAGGCCGAGTTTAATCCGAAAGGGCGCCCCGGCTTTTTTACAAAGACACTCACGGTAACCACCGATGCGGATTCCAATCCGTTCATTCTGCAAATCAAAGGAACGGTTGAAACGGATCACGATAAAAAACTTGCGGGGTTGAATAAGTCGCGCGGCCACTGGCGTGTCAAGTCCACTTCGTTCAATCTTGGAAAAGTGTATATCAAAAATGAATATGTTGTTCGGGAATTTCAGGTAGCGAATGGCGGGAAGAAAGCCATTAATTACCTCGGCAGCTATGATGGCCCGGCTTACATCAGGGTAAACGTAGAACCGAAAACACTTCAGCCGGGTGAAATTGGAATTATCCGGATCGGTTACAACGGTAAAGTCCGAAATGCTTATGGACTCCAGTCGGATAACGTAGTAATTTATACCGATGACGAGAACATTCCTGCCAAGTCGTTCGATGTGTTCGCAACGCTGGAAGATTTTTTCCCGGAGCTTACACCGCAGGAAGCAGCAAAGGCACCCAAACTCTTATTGAATCAAACTGCGCTGGATTTCGGTCGTGTTAACCAGAATCAGTCAACCACGCGCGAAGTAACGATTTCCAATCTTGGGCAGAGTCCGCTTGAACTTCGGTCGGTGCAGGGGAATTGTACCTGCATTGTAACAGAAGTTGACAAACAAACGATTAAGACAGGACAGAGTGCTACGGTAAGAATATCGTATAATCCGCAAGACCGGAAAGGCACGCAACAGAAAGCTGTAACGATCTATTCGAACGACCCGAAAGATCCGGTTCAGCGAATCATCTTCACCGCTTACGCGGAAGATTGAAGCTGATTTATGTTGTCCGCTTGCGTTTAGAACTCTTTTCCGCTGGTGAATTTCTGGACTTAAACATCACATCCCGATACTCCCAGGCGAGCCGGGCGAGGAAAGCGAGAATAATTATCCAAAAGAAAACAAATACAATTCCGGGTACGCCCTGCGTACTGTCGTAGGGAGCAGCAAAATGACTTTTGCTTTGAGCCAGAAAAAAAGCCTGATTAAACAAACGCCTGAATGCCGGTAATCTCTTTGCCCAGGATCAGCAGGTGGATGTCGTGTGTACCTTCGTAAGTAACAACCGATTCCAGGTTCGCCATGTGGCGCATGATGGGGTATTCTCCGGTGATACCCATGCCGCCATGAATCTGACGCGCTTCACGCGCGATCTCCAATGCAACGGCAACGTTGTTACGTTTTGCTAATGAGATTTGGGCGGTAGTTGCATTGCCTTCATTCATTAAGGTTCCGAGTCGCCAGTTCAGTAACTGAGCTTTAGTGATCTCGGTTAACATTTCGGAAAGTTTCTTTTGCACGAGCTGAAAGGAAGCAATCGGTTTACCGAACTGAATGCGCTCCAGCGCATAGCGTCTTGCCGAATCGTAGCAGTCCATCGCGGCACCAATAGCACCCCATGCGATACCGTAACGTGCAGAATCGAGGCACATCATCGGTGCGCCCAGTCCGCTTTTGCCGGGAAGCAGATTTTCCTTCGGAACCTTAACGTTATCGAATACAAGTTCACCGGTTGCACTTGCACGCAGCGACCATTTGCCATGTGTTTCAGGTGTCGTGAACCCCGGCATGCCACGCTCAACAATTAATCCGTGAATACGGCCTTCTTCATTCTTGGCCCACACCACAGCAACATCGGCACGCGGTGAGTTCGATATCCACATTTTGGCGCCATTCAAAAGATAATGGTCGCCCATGTCTTTAAAGTTTGTCACCATGCCTGACGGATTGGAACCGTGATCGGGTTCAGTCAGTCCGAAGCAACCCAGCCATTCGCCTGACGCGAGCTTGGGTAAATATTTCTTGCGTTGTGTTTCGTTACCGAATTTATAGATCGGGTACATCACCAGTGACCCCTGAACCGAAGCAGTGGATCGCATGCCGGAATCACCGCGTTCAATTTCCTGCATGATAATGCCGTATGAAATGTAATCCATTCCACCACAGCCGTATTCAACAGGAAGGGTAGGTCCGAAGGCGCCCACTTCTCCGAATTTTCTCACCATCTCGTACGGAAAATGCGCACGCTGTGCCCAGTCTTCGATGTACGGGCTGATCTCACGCTTCACAAAGTCGCGCACTGAACTGCGCACCAGCTTATGTTCTTCCGTTAACAGGCTGTCGATCGCATAGAAATCGGGACTTTCGTATAAATCCTGCTTTAATGATTTTTTGGCCTTTACTTCTGCGTTGGAGTTATGGGAAGACATAAGAATTTTAGTTACTTGCGGGGCAAATTTAGTGAACTATACCGATTGAAATGTGCCGAAAGGCAATTATTGTTACGTGAGCTATGGACAAACCATCCGGTCAAACTGATTTACAGGAACAGCTTCGTAAGCTGCAGGAAAAATATGCCGTTATGGGCCAGGATTTATCCTCATACCTGGATGGCTTGTTATATTCTGACTATCTGACGTATTGGGACTACATTCACCTCGACACACTGCTCAGTCTTCAAAATCCAAAGACAAGTTTTCCTGACGAGCGGGTTTTTATCACGTATCATCAGATTACCGAATTGTATTTCAGTTTGATTTTGTGGGAACTTAAGCAGATCACTGAAAACCCTGAACCTTCCGAGAAGTTTTTTATCGATCGGCTGGACCGGATCGTGCGCTATTTCCGCCACCTCGAAGATTCGTTCGATGTGATGGTGATCGGTATGGAAAAAGAACAGTTCCTGAAATTTCGCATGGCGTTGCTGCCGGCCAGCGGTTTTCAATCGGCACAATACCGGTTAATCGAACTTCATTCAACCGATCTGGTTAACCTGGTTACTCCGGCTGTGCGTTCTTCGGTTGATCATAATAACATGGATGAACAATTGGATAAATTATATTGGCGCAGCGGAGCAACTGAGCTTTTATCCGGAAAGAAAACATTAACCCTTCAGCAATTTGAACGCAAATACAATGATGAATTCAAGCAGGTTGCATTGAAACATAAAAGCAATAACCTGCGGTCGATTTATCAGAAGTATTTTTCAGGCAACGAAAACATCATCAAGCGTCTGCGCGAGTTCGATACGCTTGCTAACGTGCTTTGGCCGCTCGCGCACATGCGTTCAGCCGGTCATTATCTGCATAAAGATCCGGAAGATATCCGCGCAACGGGCGGAACAAACTGGCAGAAGTATTTGCCACCGCGGTACCAGAAAATCATGTTCTTTCCCGAACTCTGGACTGAAGAAGAGAAACTTCAGTGGGGCAGTGCTGCCTTTAAAAAGGCTATGCAGTCGTAAGTGCTTCAAGTCATTAATCATCAATAATTTGTACTTTTAACCAGTAATGCCTGGTTTGTGAAAAAGGTACTGGTTTTGGCTTTCTTCGGCTGCTTGGTTCAGCACACCGTGCTCGGACAGGGGTTCACCCGCCAAACCTATCACGATGCCGCTAAAAAATACATCAAGGAAGTTTACAAGGTTAAGGATACGATCCGGAACGTGCTTCACGGCCCGTACATATCATACTATATGAATGGGAACATTGAGTCGAAAGGAAATTTTTCGAACAACGAAACCAGTGGTGTGTGGGAGTTCTTTTTTGAAACCGGAAGCCTGCGGATGCGCGGCATCTTAAAGCAAAGCGCCAACTACGGTGTATGGGAATACTTTTATGAGAGTGGTCAGAAAAGTATGGAAGGAACCATTAACGGCAAAAACCGCGAAGGTGTGTGGACCTTGTATTTTGAGAACGGAAAAGTTAAAGAGGTTGGTGAATATGTGAATAACAAACGCAACGGACTCTGGCGTTCTTACTATGAAGATGGAACAACCGTACGCGGAGAAATAAATTATTCAGAAGATTTTGGTCGGTATACTGAATATGATCAGGCGGGTAAGGTTTTGAGCGAAGGGCCCAAGATGGGAACGCGACAAGTTGGACACTGGCGCTATTATTCTCCGCTTGACGGAACACTTCAAAGCGAGGGAGATTTTGAAAACAACAGACGCAATGGTGAATGGGTTAACTATTACCCGGGCGGAAGTATCGCATCCAAAGGCACGTACGAAAATGATGTGCCGGCCGGCAAGTGGGAATATTTCTTTGAAGACGGCAACGTAAGTGCTTCCGGTCAGTACCTGGGTGGCCAGCGCGAAGGATACTGGAGTGCGTTCAGCAGCTCAGGGGAAAAAGAAAGCGATGCTACTTATGTTAATGGAACCGGTGAATACCGCGAATACTATAAAAGCGGAAAACTTAAAGCGAAAGGATTGATTGTTGACAATCACCGTCATGGGCATTGGGAGTATTATTACGAAGACGGCAAGATGGAAGGCGAGGCTGAATATGAAAATGGTAAAGGCACCTATCGTGGATATTATCCGGATGGTACCCTGCAAACAAAAGGGCAGGTGGAAGATGAGAAACGGGTGGGAACGTGGGAGATCTACGAACGTGACGGGAAGCTGTCGGGATATTACAAGCCATTTTATTCTGAAAAGAACCTGGGTAATGAGGTAGCCGAGCTGGCGAAAAAAGAATCAACCGTTAAGCGTGTGAAAGGTAAACATTTCGATTACTTCGATGCGCGATCGAATGAATTCCGCGGAGTGATTCTTGAGGGCAACCCCGTGCTGATGTTTGCGGGCAAGTTTCCGGTAGGAGCAGAGTTTTACTCGCAGGAACGATTGGGGCATGAATTCGAGTTTATTGGTATCCGCGATCCGTTCTTCGAATCAGACAGTCGCGTGGCTGCAGATAAACCGTTTGAACGGGGTTATGCGATTGCGATCAAGCAGAAGTTTTACAACGAAGAGCGCGTGGGCATGTGGTATTTCGGTCACGAGGTGAGGTTTACAAACCTCGGACATTTTATAAACGTTATGACCCCGCTGCTCCCTACACGCGCCATTACGATCAGCGCCACCGATCAGCGAATTGAGTACGGGCTTTTGTTGGGCTATCGGCTTATGCAGCGGAATGATAAAAGGGGATTTACAATGGATATGTTTGTATCGGGTGATGCCGGCTACCGGTCGGTTGATATGCGAAAAGAATATCAGCAAAACTTTAAGGGCGTTGAACGATCAAAATTTGTTACCAGCGTGCATTTCGGATTAAATATCGGTTACGTATTTTCAAATAAATAAAGTCTTAAAAGGATAAAAACCTTTCAGGCTATGCAAGCAAGAGAAATCATTTTAACGCCCGAAGAGGCATTCAGCGAAGAGTTGTTTTATCCTGCGCTTTATAAAAAGTCGGGGATAAGCGAAGGTGGTCATACCTACATCAAGCCCGTTAAACGTTCTATCGATGCGCGCGCCCGGCAAGTGATTGTAAGGGTGCTTTGTGAATATTATCCGTCAGAACAGCAACCTGACATTATCCAGTATTCCAAACCCGAAAAAAACGTTTCGAATGCGAAACAGGTTATTGTTGTCGGGTCAGGTCCGGCCGGATTGTTCGCAGCCTTGCGGCTGATCGAGCACGGTATCAAGCCAATTGTGCTGGAACGCGGTAACGATGTTCAGGCTCGCAGGCGCGACCTGGCTGCGATCAACAAAGAACAGCACGTTAATCCCGAATCGAACTATTGCTTTGGAGAAGGGGGAGCCGGAACATATTCTGATGGCAAACTCTACACGCGATCGAAAAAGCGGGGTGATGTAAATCGTGTCCTTGAAATTCTGGTAGCGCATGGCGCGAAAGATGAAATCCTGTTCGATGCACATCCGCACATCGGAACGAACAAATTACCGAAGCTTGTGGCGGAGTTACGCGAAACGATCCGCAATGCCGGAGGTGAAGTTCATTTCAATACACGGGTTACTGATTTTGTTCTCGACAGCGATACGATCAAGGGTGTAGCTACTGCCCATGGTGATACCCTGCAAGGCGAAGCGGTTATTCTGGCTACCGGTCACTCTGCACGCGATATTTTTGAGTTGCTTAACCACAAGCAAATCTTGATTGAAGCAAAACCATTTGCATTGGGAGTCCGGGTAGAGCATCCGCAACAGCTTATTGATCAGATTCAATATCATTGCGATGTAAGCCGGGGAGAGTTTCTTCCGGCATCTTCTTATTCACTCGTGCATCAGGCCGATGTGCAGCACATGCAGCGGGGTGTGTTTTCGTTTTGTATGTGCCCGGGCGGATTTATCGTTCCATCGGCAACTGCCCCGGGTGAAGTTGTTGTAAACGGCATGAGCCCCTCGAGGCGCGATTCAAAGTTTGCAAATTCGGGTATCGTGGTGGCGGTCGATCAGAAAGATTTTAAACACTATGATACGTTCGGGCCGCTCGCTGCCATGTACTTTCAGCGCGACATCGAGCAGCAGGCATGCCGTGTTGCCGGAGGCACACAGGTGGCACCCGCGCAACGACTCATGGATTTCTTAAACAGGAAAGTATCGTCATCGCTGCCTGAAACTTCTTATCAACCGGGATTGACTTCGATTGAAATGCGGGAAGTGTTGCCTGCTTTCCTTTCGGAGGCGCTGCGGCAGGGCTTTAAAAGCTTCGGTGAAAAAATGAAGGGATACCTTACCAATGAAGCGCAGATTGTAGGTGTGGAAAGCCGGACCTCATCACCGGTGCGAATCCCGCGTGACAAAGACACACTTGAGCACCCGCAGATAAAAATGCTTTTCCCGTGCGGGGAAGGAGCGGGTTATGCCGGGGGGATTGTTTCAGCAGCCATGGACGGGGAGCGTTGCGCGGAGGCTGCACTGCATAAAATTATGAAGGCATAAAAAAGCCCTTCGGTTGAAGGGCTTTTTTTATTACGAAACCGGCTTATTTAGAAAGCCAGGCTTTACGCGTTGCAAGTTGTTCAGGTGTTGCATTCTCATCGAAGGCAATCACGAACTTCTTCAGGCGTTCCACTTTTTTAACCGGAGCTTTCAGTTCAACCGGCTTGTTTTCGCCTGCATCGTTCTTGCGAAGCACAGTGTACGAGAGATTACCGCCTTCTTTCAGGCTTTGCTGCTGTTTCTGAATGAATGCACCCAGGTCAGGCCCCAGATCAGGAAGATCTTCGCCATTAATCTTAACAAGAATATCTCCATCCTTGAATCCAAGGGCCTTACCCTGATCGTTTACAGCATTGGCGTTACCGATTGAGATTTTTGGTTTACCGTCTAATTGTGCAATGGCAATGGCAGCGTTTTCAAGGCCGAGGGTCAAGTCCATCGTTTTTAATTCCGGTGCAAACTTTACGCCCGCCAGGCTAAACACTTCCTGAAGTGGCAACACCTCACCACCGCCAACATAACGTTTCAGGAACTCGCCAATTTCTGGATAGGTGAGTGCAGTGATTTCTGCAAACAACTGTTCGTCCTGAAAAGCTTTTGACTTACCGAATTTCTTGCCAAGGTCGGCTACAAGGTTCTGCATGCCATATTTTCCGTTCGATAGTTTTCTCAGCTTGATGTCAAGACACATCCCGATCAATGCACCCTTCTGGTATACATTGTAGTACTGATCTTTGTATTGATCAAGTGTAAACTTGCTGATGTCGGTAAAGGGAACAGTGTCGAGGAACTGAGAGGCTGTCACCATTTTCTGACGAAGTACATTCAGGTATTCTTCCGGGGTAATCAAACCGTACTTAACCTGCACGCTTCCCGCAAAATATTCAGTACAGCCTTCGTATAACCAAAGGTGCTTCGACATCTTCGGATCATTGAAATCGAAATTGTGGATTTCTTCTGAGTGAATGGTTAACGGAGTTACGATGTGGAAAAATTCGTGCGCCACGAAATCACGCATCTGCTGATTCATGTCTTCGATGGTAGCCTCAGGCATGTAGTAGAACGAAGAATATGAATGCTCAAGTGCACCGTACGATGTAACCGGCTTATCGGTGAAGTAGAAGATAAACGCATACTTCTCTACCGGCAGTTTTCCGCCCAAAAATTCTTTCTGAGCCTGCAATACTTCGCCTACGCTTTCAGCAATCTGCTTGGCTGTAATCATGGAATTGGGTGAATAGGATCCAATCAACACCTCTGTGTTTCCAACTTTAATCACGGCAGTGTCAGGTTTGCTGTACATCAACGGAGAGTCGATCAAACGATCGTAATTCTCAGTAGTATAAACATCAACGCGCTTGTCAGCTGCGGCAGGATCTTTTTCTTTATTGAGTTTACCCAATGGCTCGCCTGTTTTTTCAGCAATCAAACCGGTTGATCCGTAAAAATCTTTCGAACGGATAACATTAAATGTAAACGGCATGTTCTTCATCCCTTCAAAGTATCCGAAGAAGCCGCTCGTATTGATGATCACGTTTTTACCAGCTTCGATGTTTGTTCCGGCAGGCTGGAAAATTGGATCGGCAGTCAGTTCAGTATCGTATGTGTCGTCAACGGTATACGTAACTTTAACAAGCTTGGAAGCATTTTTTATTTTCCACGCGTTGTCGTTGATGTGTTCAACCGGAAGTGCAGTTCCTTTCTTATCAAACGCTTTGAGGTTGGAAACGAACCGGCCGTAGTCAGCAATGGAGTATGTTCCCGGAACTATTTTGGGCAAATAGAAGGTTATTTCTTCGCCTTTGATCGGAGGAACTGAAAGTTCAACGTTGATTTTATCGTCAACAACTTTGGTTAGGTCAACCGTGTACTGGTAGCCTGCTGACCCTTTTTTGGACTGTGCGAATCCGGTCAGGGAAACAGACACCATCAAAATGAATAAAAGTTTAATGCGCATAATTGAATTTTTAGGATTGCAAGATAAGTCGTTTGCAGGAGGCAAAAAGTTACATTTTTATATAAAAACCCGTAACCGGCAAATTTCGTCTAAATTAACGTTCCTCCGAGGCGAATGGTTTAATTTTTGGGGTTGATCGGTTCATAAGACCGTTAAATGCAGAGCACAAATACACGAAAGGAATGAAGAAGACTTTAGTAGTAGGCGCAACATCAAATACCGGACGATACGCGTTTCTCGCAGCACAGATGCTCAATGATTACGGGCATGAGTTTGTGCCGATTGGTATAAAAAAAGAAACTGTGTTGGGCAGAGAAATCCTCAACCTGCGTGAGAAGCCGGCCATAACAGGTATCGATACAATCACATTATACATTGGTCCGCAGAATCAACCGGAATGGTATGAATACCTGTTAAGCCTGAAACCCAAACGAATCATTTTCAATCCGGGAACGGAAAATGAAACCTTCGAAAAAATGGCGGAAGAACAAAATGTTGAAGTGGTGGAAGGATGCACGCTTGTTATGCTGCGCTCCAACCAGTTCTAAGGACCTTCCTCATCGTCAAGCGGTACATCAGTTTTCGCACTGTAATAAATAATGCGTGTTCCCTGCTTGCGGAGCCGCTCGAACAACTCTGAATTTTCCCGTTCTTTATTCATAAGCACCCCAGACAGAATGAGTGTCTGTGGCGGGGCGTCTGCGATTTCATCGGGTACGCGGCTGATGAAATTCTGTGATACGTCAACGTACTCAAGCTTGCCGGCTTTCCACGCGGTAGCTGGAATGGTATGAAAAAAATTATCGTTTACCCATAATATTCTCAGCTTCGTAAGCTTGTCCATCGATGCAGGAAGTGTGTCCATCCGGTTGTTGTATACATAAACTTCCTGCAGGTTCTTTAACTCACCGATCTCATCCGGCAAACGGTAGAGTTTATTATTTGCCAGGTACAATACTTCAAGCTTTTGCAGATTTCTTATTTCAGGACTCAGGAATTCAATTTCGTTATGAAAGAGATCAATCGTTTGAAGGTTTGAAAGCTTGTAAACCGGTTTTGGAATTTCTTTCAGCCGGTCACCATAGAATGATAAATAGACTAGTTGATTCAATTTGCCCAGCCCCGGCTTTACTTTTTTAATCGGATTGGTATTGAAGGAAAGGGATTGTAACGATTTGAATTTCCTGATCCGGTTTGGAACAACCATTACCTGGTTTCTTCTCAAATCGAGGTAGGTGAGGCTTGCGCTCTTTTTGAATCGTTTGAGGTTGATAGAATTCTCCACCAGCATAAGTTTCGTAAGCTCGGGGTTGTGTTTGATATTCGGAAAACGTACACTGTTGCTCCGGTTGAGATTGAGTGAATCGAGGCCTGAAAAACTTTTGTAACTGGTGGGTAACTTTTCGGGGTTATTACCCGCAATGCGCAAATAATTGACTGTGTTATTTGTTCCCAGAATTAACCGCTTCGAAGGCACATTATTATACAGGCAAATAGTTGCCAGCTTCGCGAGGGAACTCAGTTCCGACTGCAATTCATCAATCCGGGTGTTCACCAGTTCAAGCTCTTCCAGGTTTTTGCATTTTAAAACTTCAGCCGGAACGCGGCCTGATCGCAAGCCCGAAATACTGAGTTGTGTCACGCTATCCGGAGAAACAGCACCCGATTTAAGGTCGCCATACGAAGTAAAACTCTTCCTCGGGCCGTAAACATATTGCCAGGTAGCTTTCCGTAACAATGGAAGTTCAACTTTACTCAAACTATCAAAAACACGAGCTTTTGTTTCGAGGTCTGCGTCAGGATGATCTTTGTCAAACGTAGCTCGCATTTTTTGAATTTTAGCAAGCTGGGCCGAATCGGCCTTAGATTTGAAAATAGGTTTTTGCCCAACCTGCGCCAATGTGCCGAAGCCGATGCTGACAAAAATCAGGAATAGGAGTGCTCTGAACATGCGTTAAATCAGGTTTTAAATATAACCAGCTTTATAATAATTGATGTACCTTCAAGCAAACAACCTCACTTCTTATGGCCTCAAAAAACAAAACAATCGAAACCAAAAAATTTCGCATCAAGCCTGATGCTAAAATCAACCTCGATAAAATCAGTACAAAACCTTCGGGTAGTGAACTTTCTAAAGAAGATGCTAAAAGTATGCTTGACGCCAGCCGCACGCGTTTGGCGGAAATACAAGACATGTTTTATGCGCACAATCAATATGCAGTGCTGATTATTTTCCAGGCGATGGATGCAGCCGGAAAGGACGGTGCAGTGAAGCACATCATGTCGGGTTTTAATCCGTTGGGTGTTAAAGTATACAGCTTTAAGGCGCCAAACTCCACCGAACTTGATCATATATATTTCTGGAGACACCAGCTTGCATTACCTGCCCGTGGCGAGATAGCGATCCACAACCGTTCGCATTACGAAAACGTGCTCGTGACACGCGTCCACCCGGAATATGTATTGAATGAAAATATTCCGGGCATCGATGATATTAAAAAAGTGAACAAGGATTTCTGGAACGATCGCTTCAAGCAGATCAGAAGATTTGAAAAGAATCTCAACAAAAACGGAACGATCGTACTGAAGTTCTTCCTGCATCTGTCGAAAAAGGAACAAAAGAAACGTTTCCTGGAAAGGATTGATAACCCCGGAAAGAACTGGAAGTTTTCGCTTTCTGATATGAAAGAACGGGGGTTCTGGGATGCCTATCAGAAAGCATACAGCGAAGCGATCTCGGAAACCTCGACCAAGAACTCACCCTGGTTTGTGGTACCTGCCGATGATAAACGTTTTGCCCGTTTGGCGATTGCATCGATCATTACCGAGGAGTTTGAGAAGCTTAAAATTCACTACCCCAAAGTAAGCGAGAAGCAAAAAGCAGAGCTTCAAAAGGCTAAGGCCCAACTGCTGGCAGAAGACGGTAAAAAACCGAATGAAAAGGCTGCTGAAACGACCTCAAAAGACACAAAAAAATAACGCTAAAATCATTTCAGGAATTATCCTGAAAAATGGCGGAAATGAGGCGAAAAACCTTATTTTTGTCGGTTTGTAAAATAGCGTAAATGAGTCAGGCAAAGGACAAGAAGCAGGCAAATTATTCGGCCAGTAATATCACGGTTTTAGAGGGTTTGGAAGCGGTTCGGAAACGGCCCGCGATGTACATCGGGGATGTCGGTGTAAAAGGTCTTCACCACCTGATTTGGGAAGTAGTTGATAACTCGATTGACGAGGCCCTTGCAGGTTATTGCGATACGATTCAGGTAACCGTAAACGAAGATAATTCCATCACGGTAGAAGATAACGGCCGTGGTATCCCCACCGATATGCACCCGAAAGAGAAGCGTTCAGCGCTTGAGGTTGTAATGACCGTGCTCCACGCGGGTGGTAAGTTCGATAAGGACACCTACAAAGTATCGGGCGGTTTGCACGGTGTGGGTGTATCGTGCGTGAACGCGTTGTCGTCTGTTCTTCATACTACCGTTTATCGCGAAGGTCAGATCTTTGAACAGGAATATCACCGCGGTGTTCCGCAATACCCGGTTCGGGTAGTCGGGAAATCGGAACGTACCGGTACGACTCAGCACTTCAAGCCGGATGATGAGATTTTCACCATCACAACAGAATACAACTACGAAACCATTGCTGCGCGTTTGCGTGAGCTGGCGTTTTTGAATCCGGGTATTACGATTTTGTTAACGGATGTACGCGAGAAAGATGAGGCCGGCAATGCCCGGTCCGATAAGTTTCATTCAGAAGGCGGTTTGCGCGAGTTTGTTGAGTATATCGACTCCACGCGTGAGAAGCTTATTCCTTCTCCGATTTACATCGAAAATGAAAAGAGCGACATTCCTGTACAGGTTGCATTAAGCTACAACACTTCATTCAGTGAAAATCTTGTATCGTATGTGAACAACATCAATACACACGAGGGTGGGACCCACGTAGCGGGTTTCAGAAGGGCATTGACCCGTACATTAAAAAATTATGCAGATAAATCCGGGCTGCTGGAAAAAGTAAAAATCGAAATCAATGGTGAAGATTTCCGTGAAGGATTGACAGCCGTTATTTCCGTAAAAGTTGCTGAACCTCAGTTCGAAGGTCAAACCAAAACCAAACTCGGTAACTCCGATGCCATGGGTTCGGTAGACACAGCGGTAGGTGAGGTATTGAATAATTACCTGGAAGAACATCCGCGTGAAGCGAAACTAATCGTGAGTAAAGTTGTGCTGGCGGCACAGGCACGGCATGCAGCGCGCAAAGCACGCGAAATGGTGCAACGCAAAAACGTGCTGAGCGGAACGGGGTTGCCCGGTAAGCTGGCCGATTGCTCAAGCACGGACCCGGGCATTTGCGAACTGTACCTGGTGGAGGGTGACTCTGCCGGTGGATCGGCCAAGCAGGGCCGCGACCGTAATTTTCAGGCTATTCTTCCGCTGCGCGGAAAAATCCTGAACGTGGAGAAGGCACAGGAACATAAGATTTACGAGAACGAAGAAATCAAGAATATGATCACTGCGCTGGGCGTAAGCTTCGGCACGCAGGAAGACAGCAAGGCACTGAACATGACCAAGCTGCGTTACCACAAGGTGATCATTATGACCGATGCCGATGTTGATGGAAGTCACATCCGTACGTTGATCCTGACTTTCTTCTACCGGTACATGCGTGCGCTGATTGAAAATGGATACATCTACATTGCGTTACCGCCTTTGTACCTCGTGAAGAAAGGCAAGCAAGAACGTTATTGCTGGACGGAAGAAGAACGCAACGCAATCGTTCAGGAGTTGGGCGAAGGCAAGGAGGATTCCGTGAGCATTCAACGATACAAAGGTTTGGGTGAAATGAATCCCGAACAACTGTGGACAACTACCATGGATCCCTCCAAGCGTACGCTGAAGCAGGTGAGTATTGAATCGGCTGCCGAAGCAGATCACCTGTTCTCTATGCTGATGGGTGATGAAGTTGCTCCCCGCAGGGATTTCATTGAAAAGAATGCGCGTTACGCACGCGTTGATGTGTAGTATTTTTTGGGTTTGATTTTCTATGAGCGATACTTCTGTAACCGTTGAAAAAGCCAATCAGCAGATTGCAGACAGTAATTATATCAGTCGTGATTTAAGCTGGTTGCAATTCAATTACCGCGTGCTGGATCAGTCGCGGCACACAGACCGCAGCATTTTCGACCGGTTGAAATTTTTGTCGATTACGTCATCGAATCTCGATGAGTTTTGTACCATCCGATTGGGAAGCTTGTACAACTACCTCGACTATGGCAAAGAACGTTTCGATTATAACGGCTTGCGCGAGGAGCCGTTCCGTAAATTGCTGCTGGAGGAAATCCGCAAGTTTGTTAATGATCAGAACGATCATTATTTAAGAAATTTAAGGCCTTACTTTGAAGAGAACGGCTTTTCGATCACGTCATTTAAGGATTTGTCGCCCGACAGCATGCAGCGTGCGAATGAATACTTTACGCGCACGATTTTCCCGATGCTGACACCAATGGTGTTCGATAACTACCACACGTTCCCAATCCTGATGAACAACAGGTTGCTGCTCGGTGTGGTAACCAAGAACCCGGTTGATCCGAACAATAACCTGAAAGTATCTTTCATTCAGATTCCGCAAAATCTCCCTCGTTTTTTTGAGTTGCATGAAGGCAATCTGATCCGGTTTGTAACGATTGAAGACATTATTAAAAACAATGTCGATCAGCTTTTCCGCAATGTGGAGATCGAAAGCGTAAACCTGTTCCGGATTAACCGGAATGGTGACTTTGCGCTGGATGAGAGCGATGACATTGAAACCAATTTCCTGGAGGAACTGAAGCGCAAGCTCAAAACCAGGCGTACGGGTCGCGTGGTGCGGCTTGAGGTAGGAGAGAACCCCGATCCGTGGATGATGCGCTTGCTGAAGATTCAGTGGGACCTGGATGAGAGTAATATTTTTCACGTTCCGCAAGACAGTATCATCGACTTTACCGGCTTGATGCAGATTATCGGCCACAAAGAATTTAAGAGTAAACGGTTTTCACCCCCGCCTCCGATCAAGCCGTTGAATTTTCCCGAGCAGGGAAATGCCGATTTGTTTGAAGTGCTGAAAGAGCGTGACATTCTTTTACATCATCCATACAACTCAATGGAGCCGGTGCTCGAACTGCTCGAAAAGGCTGCAGACGATCCATACGTGCTTTCAATCAAGATTACCATTTACCGCGTGGCAAAGGAGTCGCGGGTTACTTCGGCTTTGCTCAAAGCAGCTGAGAACGGTAAACATGTTTCGGTACTATTCGAGGTAAAAGCACGCTTCGATGAGGAAAACAACATGCGGGAAGCGCAGCGCCTGCAACGCGCAGGATGCTTTGTGATTTACGGGGTGAACAGTTTGAAGACTCATACGAAGCTGATGCTGATCGTGCGCAAGGAAGAAGACGATAAGGTTTATCGTTATGTTCATCTCTCCAGCGGAAACTACAACGAGTCTACATCACGCTTGTACGTTGATATCGGATTATTGACAACGCGCGAAGTCTACGGTAATGATGTGTCTGAGTTTTTTAACGTAATCACCGGTCACTCACAACCATCTGCGTACCGCAACCTGATTACTTCTCCGCGCGACATGCGCATCCAGTTGTGTAACCTTGTTCGCAAGGAAGCTGACAATGCCCGCAACGGAATTGCTTCCGGTATTGTGATCAAGCTGAATTCGTTACAGGATAAAGAGTTCATTGATGAGCTTTACAAAGCATCGCAGGCAGGTGTTAAAATTAAACTGATCATTCGCGGCATGTGCTGCATTCGTCCGGGGCGGCCCGGCTTGAGCGATAACATAGAAGTGATTTCTATTGTTGGTGAATTTCTCGAGCATTCGCGGATTTACTATTTCCATAATGCCGGTAACCCGAAAATCTATATCGGAAGTGCCGATGCGATGGTTCGAAGCTTCGACAGGCGCATTGAATCGTTGTTCCAGTTGGAAGAGGATGTATTGAAAAAGCAGGCTATGAACAACCTTCGGTACAACCTGAAGGATAATGTTAATGCGTATGTAATGAATGAAGACGGAACTTATACGTTAAAGCATGCCAACGGAGAGCCTCCATTCAACATCCACAAGGAATTTTTCAGCATCAGCAAGGAGAAAGTAACGGACGTAGAGCTTTTTTGAAGTTAGAATTTAGTAGTTAGAAGTTAGAAGGTCTTCTATCTTCTAAATTCTATATACTGTGTTCTTAATTATTTCTGTGGTGCATTAACAAACTGGTGTTCGAACGCGGATGCAGTTTTGTTTACATGTTTTTCGAACAGGTGTAACAGCATGCCATCTTTCAAGCCGACCTCGGGAACAAGAATGTATTTCGCATTCGCCCATTCCATCACACGCATGTAAATATCACTGGCCGGAACAATTACATCGGCACGGTCGGGGTTCATTTGAAGTTTATAGATCCGGTCTTCGATTGAATGTGCTTCAATCATTGCCTTTGTTTCCTGGATTTTTTTAAGCGACATCAACCTGTGAGGCTTGAGTGAAGCGAGTTCAAATATCTTACTGATGTTACCCCCCGTTCCCACGGCTGTAACTTTTCCGTATTCACGCTTTACATTTTCTTTCACCCAGTTCTCCATGTCGGCCCAGATTTGGGGCTGATCCTGATGTTCG
The DNA here is from genome assembly GCA_019694875.1 of Cyclobacteriaceae bacterium. Classification (GTDB taxonomy): domain Bacteria; phylum Bacteroidota; class Bacteroidia; order Cytophagales; family Cyclobacteriaceae; genus UBA2336. The sequence goes on along the minus strand of JAIBBC010000003.1, from coordinate 594,560 downwards.
AGAATCCTGACGGAACCAATCTTGAATGACTTGGTGCTGATTTTCTGACCTTTTGTAAACAGGTTGAGTTCGGTACTACCGCCACCCACATCGATGTGGATGTACGTATCCTGCGTGAGATACGATCCGATAGCCTTGTTTACGAGCTCTGCTTCAAGATCGCCATCGATAATCTGGATTTCAATGCCAAATTCCTTCTTTACATCGGCAACCAGCTGCTTGCCATTCTCCGATTCCCGCATGGCAGAGGTTGCGCAAAACATATAATCATCCACTTCATACAGTTCAATTAACAGCTTATAGGCATGCATCAGCTTTTTAAACCGGGCGATGCTTTTATCGCTGATACGGCCCGTGGCAAACACATCGTGGCCCAAACGGAGTGGAAAGCGAACGTATTCAAGCTTTTTAAACAGGATTCGTTTCTGATTGTCGAGGATACTGGATACCTGGAAGCGGATGGCGTTGGAGCCGATGTCGATAGCAGCAAATTTCATTACGGTAAAATTACTCCATTGTTTTTTCTTTTTAGCCCTCAATTGTTTTTCTTTGCGTTAACTTATCCAGAAAGACCGAGGGTTTGGGCCCAAAGACGTCTTAGCATCCTATCCTGGCGGTTCACGTCAGCATGTTGTGCTAAATCCCATCCTGATGAATATGTCAGGAAAAGATAAGTAACCCACATTCTCAGGGGCTCTCTGGATAACGAGTGAATAGAGAGCACGTATGGCAAAAATCGAAGACATTTTACGCGAGCGAATTATGATCCTGGACGGTGCTATGGGCACCATGATTCAGCGTTATAAGCTTGAGGAAGCGGATTTCCGGGGAGATATCCTCAAGGATCATCCGCATCCGCTGAAGGGCAATAATGACTTGTTAAGCATTACCCGTCCGGATATTATTAAAGATATTCACCGTCAATACTTCGAGGCCGGGGCAGATATTATAGAGACCAATACCTTCGGCAGCACGAGCGTGGCACAGGCCGATTATCACCTCGAACATCTCGTTTACCAGATTAACTACGAGGCAGCTAAGATCGCCCGTGAGGTAGCGGATGAATTCACAAAGAAAGAACCGAATAAACCCCGGTTTGTTGCAGGGTCGATGGGGCCTACCACCAAACTGGCGTCTATGTCGCCAGATGTAAACAACCCCGGCTTTCGTGCGATAACGTTTGATGAACTTGTTGCTGCTTTTAAAGAACAAGCAAAAGGCTTATTGGATGGCGGTGTGGATTTATTGCTACCTGAAACCATTACCGATACGCTGAATGTAAAAGCTGCACTTTTTGCGATCCAGGAATTGTTTGAAGAAACAGGCAAGCAGGTTCCGGTTATGGTATCCGGAACAATTACCGATGCGAGTGGACGAATTCTGTCCGGTCAAACCGCAGAAGCATTTTTGATTTCTGTTTCGCATGTGCCGTTGTTGAGTATCGGGTTGAATTGTGCCATGGGCGCATCAGCACTCCGGCCATATCTTAAGATTTTAAGTGATAAAGCTCCTTTCTTTATAAGCGCTTACCCGAACGCAGGATTGCCGAATGAATTCGGTCAGTACGATCAGACTGCCATCGAAATGGGTAATGAAGTAGAAGAGTACCTGAAAGAAGGACTTGTGAATATTTTGGGCGGTTGTTGCGGATCAACTCCCGATCACATCAAGCGTCTTGCCGAGATTGCTAAAAAATATAAGCCGCGTCAAGTAAACAGCGAGGTGCTGGTATGAGTTATCGTCCACTAAAACTCAGCGGCCTTGAGTCCGTTGTTGTAACTCCAAATTCCAATTTCGTCAACATCGGTGAACGTACCAACGTTACCGGTTCAGCAAAATTCCTGAAGCTCATCAAGGAAGATAAGTTCGATGAAGCGCTGGAAGTTGCGCTCGACCAGGTGCGCGGTGGTGCGCAGGTTATTGATGTGAACATGGACGAAGGCATGCTCGATTCACAGTCGGCTATGGTCAGGTATCTCAACCTGATGGCATCCGAGCCTGAGATTGCCGCAATTCCCGTGATGGTAGACTCATCCAAATGGGAAGTAATTGAGGCTGGGTTAAAGTGTTTGCAGGGTAAGGGTATTGTGAACTCGATCAGCTTAAAAGGAGGTAAGGAGGAGTTTGTTCGTCAGGCAAAGCTTGTAAAGCGGTACGGTGCCGCTACCGTGGTGATGGCATTCGATGAACAGGGACAGGCAGATACGTACCAAAGAAGAATTGATATCTGTAAGCGTGCGTACGACATTTTAGTAAATGAAGTAAAGTTTGCACCACAGGATATAATTTTCGATCCGAATATTTTTCCGGTTGCAACCGGAATAGAGGAACACCGAAACTATGCATTGGATTTTTTCAGGGCTGCAAAATGGATTCGGGAAAACCTGCCCCATGCGCATGTTAGTGGTGGTGTAAGTAACGTGTCGTTCAGCTTTCGCGGAAATCAGAAAGTCCGTGAAGCGATGCATTCGGCTTTCCTGTATCATGCGATCCAGCACGGAATGGACATGGGTATCGTTAACCCGACCATGCTCGAAGTTTACGATGAGATTCCGAAAGATTTGCTCGAACATGTGGAAGATGTTCTGTTGAACAGGCGCGATGATGCAACCGAGCGTCTGCTTGCCTTTGCGGAAAATGTAAAAGGTTCAGCCAAAAAGAAAGAACAGGATGATGAATGGCGTAACGGAACCGTGGAGGAACGGATCACACATTCGCTGGTGAAAGGTGTGATCGATTATATAGATGCTGATACGGAAGAAGCACGTCAGAAATACGGAAAGCCGCTGAATGTAATTGAAGGTCCGCTGATGGCGGGTATGAACGTGGTGGGTGACTTGTTTGGTGCCGGTAAAATGTTTTTGCCACAGGTGGTGAAAAGCGCACGCGTGATGAAAAAATCGGTGGCGTACCTGACACCGTACCTGGAGGAGGAAAAACGCTTAAGCGGTAATGCCGGTCAGGCAGCTGCAAAAATATTACTGGCTACAGTGAAAGGCGATGTTCACGACATCGGGAAGAACATTGTAGGCGTGGTATTAGCCTGCAACAACTACGATGTTGTTGATTTGGGCGTAATGGTGCCGACAGAAAAAATTATAGAAGCAGCCAAGCGTGAGAAAGTTGATGTAGTTGGGCTCAGCGGATTGATAACGCCTTCGCTCGATGAAATGGTGACGGTTGCTAAGGAAATGCAACGCGAAAAACTTGATCTGCCATTATTGATTGGCGGAGCGACAACATCGCGCATTCACACTGCTGTGAAGATTGATCCCGTGTATGATGGCCCGGTGGTGCATGTACTGGATGCTTCACGCTCGGTGCCGGTTGCCAGCGAGTTAATCAGCAAGCAGACGCGTGGCAGTTTTCAAACCAGGATCAAGGAAGAATATAAATCATTGCGGGAAGATCATGAAAACCGCAGGCAGACGAAGAACTATATTCCGTTATCGGAAGCTCGCGCAAATAAAACTAAAATTGACTGGGCCGCAACCAAATATGCTAAACCGCAGTTCCTCGGACGCAAAGAGTTTGTGAACTACCCGCTGGAAGAACTTCGTAAATACATCGACTGGACGCCCTTCTTTCAAACATGGATGCTCGCAGGTCGTTACCCGGGAATTTTGAAAGATGAGGTAGTAGGGGCCGAAGCAACACGGTTATTCAACGATGCGAACAGAATGCTCGATGAGATTGTCAAGAGCCGTTCATTGCAGGCAAATGGTGTGGTGGCATTTTTCGATGCTGTGAACGAAGGTGATGATGTGAAGCTTTTCAAAAAAGATCAAACCGAATCTTTTGCTTCCTTTCATTTTCTGCGTCAGCAGAATAAGAAGGCGCAAAACCTTCCGAATTTTTGTCTGTCGGATTTTGTATCACCCGAAAAAGGAAAAGATCACCTCGGATTGTTTGCGGTAACCGCGGGTATCGGTTTGGAGAAACTCATCGAACGCTACAAAGCCAAACATGATGATTATTCGGAGATCATGGCTAAAGCGCTTGCCGACCGTCTGGCGGAAGCATTCGCGGAATGTTTGCACGAACGCGTTCGCAAAGAACTGTGGGGTTATGCAAAGACTGAACATCTTTCAAACGATGAATTGATCGGAGAAAAGTATGATGGTATTCGTCCGGCACCGGGGTATCCGGCTTGCCCGGATCATACCGAAAAGAAACTCCTGTTTGAATTGCTGGATGCGAATAAAGTTGGTATTACGTTAACCGAATCGTACGCGATGTATCCCGGAGCAGCGGTAAGCGGATTTTATTTTGCTCATCCGGATTCAAAATATTTTGGTCTCGGTAAAATTGAAAAAGATCAGGTGGAAGACTATGCGAAGCGGAAGGGTATGAGTGTTGAGGAGATAGAGAAGTGGTTGTCGCCTAACCTGGCTTATAATTAGATAATTAGTTGATTTGAAAATTTGAAAATTGATGCTGCGGCTTACTAATTCTCAAATTTTCAAATTGTTACATTTTCAAATTGATACATGAAAGTAGTCGATCATCTTAAAAACGCCAACGGTAAAACGTTGTTCACGATGGAAATTCTTCCGCCTCTTAAAGGCGAGAATATCAAAAGCCTGTTCAATAACATCGATCCGTTAATGGAGTTCAAACCTCCGTTTATTGATGTTACCTACCATCGTGAAGAATACGTCTTTAAAAAGAAAGATGGCGGCCTGTTGGAAAAACTCACCACGCGTAAGCGCCCTGGCACGGTTGGGATCTGTGCGGCCATTCAAAACCATTATAAAGTCGATACAGTGCCGCACATTATCTGCGGAGGGTTTAGTCGTGAGGAAACCGAGAATGCGTTGATCGATTTGAACTTTCTCGGGATTGACAACGTGCTGGTGCTTCAGGGTGATGCTATTAAAACCGAAGCTAAGTTTATTCCTGAGCCGGATGGTTTTTGTTATGCGTCAGAATTGCTCGAACATGTCGTGAACATGAATAAGGGTATGTACCTGGACGAGGAACTTCATGAGCCATCGCCCACCGACTTCTGTATTGGGGTGGCAGGATATCCTGAAAAGCATTATAATGCTCCTAACTTAAAAACCGATTTGAAATACCTGAAGAATAAGGTTGATAAAGGTGCCGATTACATCGTTACACAGATGTTCTTCGACAACAAAAAGTATTTCGAGTTTGTTGATAAGTGCCGTGAGGCAGGTATTAACGTTCCGATTATTCCGGGTATCAAGCCGCTCACGACAAAATCGCAGCTTACAATTCTCCCTCAAATTTTTCACATCGACCTTCCTGAAGAACTCGCGGATGAAGCCGAGAAGTGCAAAGACAACAGTGGAGTAAAGCAGGTAGGTATTGAATGGGCGATTAAGCAATCGAAGGAGTTAATTCAATACGGTGCACCGACCATTCACTTCTATTCGATGGGGAAGTCCGACCCGATTTATAAGATTGCCAAGGAGCTTTTCTAACGTCCGCACCCGGACAATTTTGTCCAGCTAAGAACATCACGTTCACCCAATCAGGCCGTTTCGTGCATGAAATGACCATTTTTGTCATGGCATTGACCTTGTAATGTCACGCAACAAAATATATTTCCATGCTGCTCAACTACTTCAAGATCGCACTTCGTACACTGCTCAAATTCAAGGGGTACGCATTCATCAACCTGCTCGGGCTTGCACTCGGGTTAACCGCAGGTATTCTGATCATGATCTACGTGCTTGATGAAGTTTCGTACGACAAGTTTCATGCGAAGGGTGACCGGATTTATCGTATAACAACCGCGTTTTATGCTGCCGGTGACGAAGATCATTCCGGTATGGATCAAAATGGATGGCCGGTTGGCAAGGTACTGGCAAAGGAATTCCCGGAAGTTGAGTCAGTTCTGTACACCCGGAATGCATCTTTCCTGATGATCAACTACAACGACAAACGGATTCGTCAGAATGTTCATTTCATGACTCCGGAATTCTTCGATATTTTCTCATTTCCACTCGTGAAAGGAAACCCCGGTACTGCTTTGCGTGATCCTTATTCAGTTGTGATAACAGAAGAGATGGAGAAAAAATACTTCAATGGCGATGGCTTGAACAAGACGCTGGTGATGGCCGATACACTGAATATGCTGGTGACGGGTGTGTTAAAAGATATACCCGCTAATTCGCATATCCGGGTCGATATGCTTGTTTCGTTTGAAACATTTCGTTCGATCGATTCCTATTTTTCGTTCGACAACGATGATGGTTGGGGAAATATCAACATGCGCAATTATGTTCTTTTGAAACAAGGAGTAGACGCCCAGGCATTCATAAGAAAGGCTCAGGATATTTATATGCAGCATGCTGGCGATCGTATGAAGGCCTGGGGGGTTACCGCCAATTTACGCTTCGAGCCATTATCAAAAGTTTATCTGCATTCTAAGGCTGGGAACGGTTTGGGAGATTTAGGGAGTATTGATCGGCTCTATCTGTTATCCGGAATTGCTGCGTTTGTAATTATACTGGCTTGCATAAACTTTGTTAACCTGGCTACAGCGCGTTCTGTGTATCGCGCGAAGGAAGTAGGGTTGCGCAAAGTAGCGGGTTCCACCCGTCAGGGATTAATCCGGCAGTTTCTCAGCGAGTCGTTTGTGCTTACAGTATTTGCACTGGTGATTGCGGTTGCGTTAACCGGATTATTCTTGCCCGTATTCAATCAGTTGCTGAACAAGCAATATGAAATGGGTACCTTCACGAATATCCAAATTATTCTGGGTACGGTTATACTGGTGCTCGTTGTTTCGCTGTTCGCGGGATATTATCCCGCCATGGTGATGTCGGCACTTAAGCCCGCGGAAGTACTCAAGGGAAAAATGCAAAGCAGCGCGCGGGGCATCCAGCTTCGCAGATCGTTGGTGGTCTTTCAATTCATCATTTCTGCAACGCTTGTTGTGGGAACACTTGTAGTGCTCGATCAGCTGCGGTTCATGCAACAGCAAAATCTCGGCTTTGAGAAGGATGCTATTCTGGTTGTTAACTCCGCACGCGTGAACTCGCCCAATCCGGGTGCGTTCGAGACAATGAAGAACGAGTTAAAGAAACTCGCGCTGATTGAAAATGTAACGATTACGAATGCCCTCCCCGGACATCCGGGCTGGCAAGGGCAGGTTTCTTACCCGGAAGGAAAAACAGGCGATGCGGCCGTGAGTGTTGAGTATATGGCTGTGGATGAAGATTATGTAAACTCACTCGGGCTAAACCTGATTGCCGGCAAGAGTTTCAGTAAAGATCATGAAGCCGATATCAAAGAGGGCCTGATCCTGAACGAAGCGGCAGTGGCTGCTTATGGCTGGTCGAGCCCGCTGGAAGCACTCGATAAACGAATTGAATCTCCTTCCGGTTATCCGGAGGGAAGAGTTATAGGTGTGGTGAAAGACTATCATCAAATGGGCTTACAGCAACGTATAGGGCCGATGGTGATGGATTACTCGCCTGATAATGGCCATCTCTATGCCATCCGGTTTAAAGCAGCCGATACGCAACATCTGCTGGGCACTGTTCAGGACTTATGGAAAAAGTCATTCCCCGGCTATGACTTCAATTACTTTTTTCTGGATGAAGATTTTGAAAAACAGTACCAGTCGGAGCAGCGCCTTGCAAATGTATTCACGCTCTTTGCTGCCGTTACAATTGTTATTGCAGCCATTGGCTTAATCGGACTGGTATCCTTTATGGTGGTATCCAAAACCAAGGAGATTGGCATCCGGAAAGTGCTGGGAGCGGGAGTGCTGAACATTACCCGGTTGTTATCCAAAGAGTTCATCATTCTCGTGATTGTAGCGAATGTGCTGGCGATACCGCTCGCCTGGTATTTTGCGGGCCAGTGGCTCAACACCTTTGCGTATCGAACCACAGTAAATCCAATGTTGTTTGTCTGGACAACACTCATTGCCATCACAATTACCTTGTTAGCGGTTGGTTACCAGACGATCCGCGCGGCTTCGGCCGACCCGGTTAAGTCGCTTCGCTACGAATAAAATATTTTCACCAGCGTTGTAAGGGCTGGTCGCTTTCGCGACTGGCTCTTATTTTTTGTTATCTTGATGAAAATTTAAATCATGAAACTTGTCTCTTTTGTTTTCATCGTGGCTGCTTTGTTAACTACACAGGATGTGAAAAAGAAAGTAATCTTCTTTGGCGATTCAATCACCGAAGCCGGGGCGAAGCCAGGTGGATATATTTTAAAAGTGGCTGATCTGGCCGCAAAGGAAAGTAAGTCTGCTCAGTATGATTTTATTGGGTCCGGCATTGGCGGAAATAAAGTGTACGATTTGTATCTCCGGCTTGAAGATGATGTGCTGAGCAGGAATCCTGATGTGGTGGTGATCTACATTGGCGTAAATGATGTATGGCACAAACAATCGCATGGAACCGGCACGGACTACGATAAGTTTGAAAAATTTTATGGTGCGCTGATTAAAAAGATTCAGGCGAAAGGCGCGAAGATTATCCTCGCAACCCCGGCTGTCGTGGGGGAGCGAACCGATTTCAGCAACGAGTTGGATGGCGACCTGAATCGGTACAGTTCATTGATTCGTTCGATTGCCGAAAGGAACAAATTGCCACTGGTTGATCTTCGGAAGGTATTTCTGGATTACAACAAAGCCAATAATCCTGAGAACAAAGAGTCAGGTATTCTTACGACCGACAGAGTTCATCTAAATGATAAAGGCAACGAGCTCGTAGCAACCGAAATGTGGAAGGCAATTAAGGGATTATAACTCACTGGCGCTGATGCTGAAGGTATCCCCCTGCTTCATATCGCCTGTGTCATAACCTTTCTTGAACCATTTCATCCGCTGTTCGGATGTGCCGTGTGTAAACGAATCAGGAGTAACATAGCCGCGCGCTTGTTTTTGCAACCGGTCGTCACCAATGGCGCTGGCTGCTGTCAGCGCTTCTTCGATATCACCCGGATCGAGGACATCGTTCATTTCTTCTGCGTAATGAGCCCACAAGCCTGCCAGGAAATCGGCCTGCAATTCCAATCGTACCGACATTGCATTTGCTTCTGCTTCGCTTTGTTCCTGACGCAAACCATGAACCTTATCGGAAATGCCCATCAAATGCTGAATATGATGACCTACTTCATGCGCAATTACATAAGCCTGCGCAAAATCTCCCGGAGCACCGAACTTGTTTTTAAGGTCGTTGTAAAAACTCAGGTCGATATAAACCTTCTCATCAGCCGGGCAATAAAAAGGACCTGTAGCTGCGCTGGCCTGGCCACAAGCTGACTCAACGTAATCCGTAAACATCACCAGCGTGGGTTCGCGGTAATCGCTGAACTGTTTATTCCACACGTCTTCCGTATCGGCAAGCACAACCCGAACGAACGCAGCAAGTTCCTGCTCGGAGGCAGAAGGAGTATAATTTTGATCGGATGAATAGGTGTTTCCGCCCGTATTGGTCTGTTGCAGAAGCTGCAATGGATTAACACCGTTTATCCAGGCAATGATAACCACAATAACGACCACGATCAGCCCGCCTTTGCTGAACAGTCCGCCCGGGATTCTGGAACCACCACCGAAGCCTCCGAACCCGCCAAATCCTCCGCCACCGCCACTTCCGCGCCTGTCTTCAACGTTGCCGCTTTGTCTTCTTCCGATCCATTTCATATCCAATAATCTGTTTAATTATGTACTTGTTATGTATTTGGTTTGCAATCATCCGACAAGTTTTTGTGCCGTCTGATTTGCACTTAAATTACATCGCTGTCAATTGATTTTCTTTCTTAATTTCGGTTTTCTTTTAAAAATCCGCTATGCAACGTTTTATTTCCTTTCTCTGCTTAATTCTTCTGTCAGTTTCGCTTTTTGCCCAAGAGCGGATGACCCCGGAAATCCTTTGGAAACTCAAACGTGTTTCCGGACTGGGCGTGTCGATCGACCGCCAGCTGGTGATTTTTAATGTAAGCTCACCGGATGCGAAGGAAAACAAAAGCTCCAGCGTGAAATACACAATTCCTGTGAAGGGCGGTGAGCCGGAGGAAATTACAACAACGTTAACCAACCTGCTGCGCGACCGGTCTGTTTCCCCTGACGGGAAATCCAAGATCACGGTTGAATCGGTAAAAGTGAACAAAGTTTCGGGAAAGGATTTTTATCCCACGCTTGATAAATCGAACGTGCAGATTTACGAAAGCCTCAACTTCCGGCATTGGGATACCTGGGAGGACGGTGAATTCAATCACCTGTTTGTACATCCGATCGAGAACCGTGAAGTGGGCGAGGGCAAAGATATTATGCCCAATGAACCCTACGATTCCCCGCAGCAGCCGTTCGGTGGCGATGAAGATTTTTCGTGGCGCCCCGACAGTAAACGCATTGTGTATGTAAGCAAGAAGAAATCCGGAACTGCCTATGCGATCAGTACGAACACGGACCTATATGAATACGATGTGCAAAGTGGTGCAACCGTAAACCTAACAGAAGGTATGATGGGCTACGATACCCATCCTGACTATTCATCTACGGGCGTGCTGGCATGGCTCAGCATGAAGCGCGATGGCTACGAAGCTGACAAGAACGACATCATCGTGCGGAATGGAAATGTTACGACTAACCTTACACAACAGTGGGACGGAACCGTAAACAGTTTTGTATGGAGTGCTGATTCAAAGAAGATATATTTCAATGCACCGGTTGACGGAACAATTCAATTGTTCGAGGTGGACTACCCCGGCTTCACTAAAAAAATGCCGACTGTTAAGCAGATTACAAAAGGCGATTTCGATGTGGCTGCATTGGTCGGTCAGTCTGGAAATATGATGATCGTTACACGCACTGATATGAATCATGCTGCGGAAATCTATTCCGTGAATCTTTCGAACGGGGAAATGAAACAACTCACGCACATTAACGATGCGGTGTACAGCAAATTGGCTTTGAGTAAGGTCGAGAAACGCATGATCCCCACCACCGATGGAAAACAAATGCTTACATGGGTGGTTTATCCGCCCGACTTCGATCCGGCAAAGAAATATCCCACGCTGTTGTATTGCCAGGGTGGGCCGCAGTCTGCGCTAACGCAGTTTTATTCATATCGCTGGAATTTGCAGTTGATTGCGGCAAACGGCTACATCGTTGTTGCTCCGAACAGGCGCGGAATGCCCGGTCATGGCGTTGCGTGGAATGAACAGATCAGTAAAGATCATGGGGGCCAGGCGATCAACGATTACCTCTCCGCGATTGATGCATTGGCGAAAGAACCGTTCGTTGACAAAGCGCGGTTAGGCGCAGTAGGAGCGAGCTACGGTGGTTACTCGGTGTTCTACCTGGCGGGAGTTCACAACAATCGCTTCAAGACATTCATTGCGCACGATGGTATCTTTAACACGAAGAGCATGTACGGTTCAACCGAAGAGTTGTTCTTTGTGGATTGGGATTATGGCGGAAACTATTGGGACAAGAATAACGCTGCGGCACAGAAGTCGTATACGCAGTTCGACCCGAGCAGCCTGGTGGATAAATGGAATACACCAATTCTGATTTTCCAGGGCGGAAGAGATTATCGTGTGCCGGACGGACAAGCGTTCGAAGCCTTTACGGCAGCGCAGTTGAAAGGGTTGAAGAGCAAACTGGTATACCTGCCTACTGAAAACCACTGGGTGCTGAGTGCTCAAAACGCACTGGTATGGCAAAGTGAATTTTTTAAGTGGCTGAAAGAGACCCTTTAGAGATATGACATTACGTTACGCATTAGTCGTTTATTTAGTCGGCATTTTAGTCGATCTTTTTGGCGCACTAATGAAAATATTGCACCTGCCATTTGCTGATCAACTGTTGGTAATTGGTGCAGTCCTTCAGACCGTAGGCTTATGCTGGATTATCGGGAAGCTGTTAACGCACCCCAAGCTGAAGGATTTTCTGGATTGGTAGTTTATGATTGTATTTTCTTAAGATAAAATATGTCTATAAAAAGATTTGCTTCAATACTTGCAATACTGGTAGTAGTGTTTAGTATAAACTTATTTATCTACTACAATAACGATCACGCGGAATGTGATATAAAAGTTGAGCGTATCATAGGGAAGAATGGAAAAGAAACGACCAGGACAACACATGTTTGTCATGAACGTTTTAGTTTTTAGAGGCGATGTCATGGCAATTCTTTGTACTTGTTAGCGTTTTTTCGATTGAGATTTTTCTGCCGATTCGTACGGATGACCGAAAGACGATTGAAAGGGTAGAGTTGACTGAGATTGGTAAGTTCGCCATTCCACGAAGGGCTCGCCCAACAGTTCCGGCACACCTCCATACAGGTATTGATATCAAACGGCCCCATCAGAATTATGTTAATGAGCCAATATTTGCAGTAGCGGAAGGAACTGTAATCAGCAAGCGTGACGATGGTGCGTATGCGCAACTGATCATCGAACATCAGGTTGGAAAATTAAGATTCTGGACGGTTTATGAACACATTGCCGGACTAAACGTTTCTGTTCATGACCGGGTAACGCCAGCCAGGCCAATTGCACGATTCATGAATAAGGAAGAGTTGAATAAATATGGTTGGCAGTTCGATCACTTTCATTTCGAGATTTTGAAAGTCGCACCGATACCTTTGAAGTTCGATCCGGCTAAGCCTCAGCGTCTTTTTAACTCCTATTCGCTAGTATGCTATTCCAAAAGCGATCTGGATAAGTATTTTTATGATCCACTAACCTTTCTGCGGAAACAGTTCAATCATTAACCTGAAAACGTCAGTACCTATGAAACTTCTTCTATCCGTAATTCTTCTTTTACTTTGTTTAAGTGGTTTTTCTCAGAACGTGATATTGAAGAACCCGGAAGGTGTAGCGAAACCGAAAGGTTATTCTCACGCAGCAGAAATTGATCTCGGAAAAAGTAAAATGCTGATCATCTCCGGTCAGGTTGCGCTGGATGCAGAAGGAAAGGTTGTCGGGTTGAATAACTTTGAGCAACAGGCCGATCAGGTTTTCAAAAATATCAGAACGATCGTGGAGAGTTCAGGCGGAACAATGAATGATGTCGTCAAGCTTACGTTTTACCTGCGCGATGTTTCCAATATTGTTAAGGTTCGCGAGGTTCGCGACCGGTATGTCAATACGGCAACGCCACCGGCCAGCACGCTAGTGGAAGTAAGCGACCTGTTCCGCGATGAGTTTCTGCTGGAAATAGAGGCTACCGCGGTCATATCCAAAAAGTAAATAGTGCCGTTCTCATAAATCACCCACTTCTCGGTATTGTCCTGATTTTCAGGGGCTGGTAATATTGGTGTATAATCCAACCAGCATCATGAAAAGAATTTTTGTACTTCAGCTAACGGCCTTCCTGCTTGCCACATTCGTAGTGGAGGCCCAGGTTACGCTGCCGCGAACTCCGAGTCCGGCTGCGTCTGTAACACAAACGATCGGCATCTCTACCGTTAGTGTAAACTATTCCCGCCCGAAAGTTAACGGACGGGAAGTATGGGGTAAACTTGTTCCGTACGGATGGAACGTTGATCCGTTCGGCTTGCAAAACTCAGCTCCGTGGCGCGCAGGCGCAAACGAGAACACCGTGTTAACGCTCTCGCATCCGGCCAAAATCGAGGGGCAGCTTGTGCCTGCGGGTTCGTACGGTTTGTTCTTTGTAATCAATAAAGACAATACAGGAGAAGTTGTGCTGTCAAAGGAATACCAGGCCTGGGGAAGTTTCTTCTACGATGCCAAGGCAGATCAGATGCGTGCAAAAATTCAACTGCGCGATATTCCACATGTTGAGTCACTTACGTACGACTTCACCAACATTACAAAAAACGGAACCGAACTCGTGCTCAATTGGGAAAAAAAACAATTCCCGGTTAAAGTTGAGTTCGCGGTTGACGATATCGTGATGAAGAATGCCGCGCAGGAATTGAAGGGGCAGCGTGGTTTTTCTCCGCAAGGTCGCATTACTGCAGCAAACTATGCCCTGGCAAACAATGTAAACCAAGAGCAGGCAATTGGCTGGATCGATCAGGTGATTCAGAATAACAAAACATTCCAGGCACTAAACATTAAAGCCGGCCTGCTCAGGCAAACCGGTAAAGCAGCCGAGGCTGACAAGATCATGACCGATGCCATGGCGATTGCCACCGAAGCTGAACTTAATGTGTATGGTTATCAGCTTATCGCGGAAGGCAACAACGACAAATCCATTGAAGTGCTTGCACTCGTTACCCAGCGTTTCCCGAAAAGTGCCAATGCGTGGGATAGCCTCGGTGAAGCATATGCATTGAAGGGCGATAAAGCCAATGCAATCAAAAGCTTCAAAAAGTCATTGACCCTGAATCCACCGGACAACGTTCGGTTGAACTCTGAAAAATATCTAAGGCAGTTAGGAGCGATTTAAGGTTGTTTTTTTTCATATTTTTCATCCTAACCTGTGGTGTGCGGAGGCTTCGGCCTCCGCTTTTTTTTTGTAACGTGATGCGGCCATGCTGCGTCTGATGGCTATGAGAATATTAAGCTGTTTGATTTTTACCTTTTTGCTGGTCAACGAACCATGGCAAACTGAGAAGTTTAATCAGTTCGATTTATTATACACTGCGGCTGATGTGTCGTTCAAAAACGAATATGCCACAATGATTTCATCCGGTATCGATTCGGTGGAGAAGTTTACCGGTCACTCATTTTCCAGGCGTTTTCATGTTTATGTGCATCCCGACCGGAAATCACTCGATACACAGTGGCAAAAAGATTGGGGTGTTGATGATTTTAAATCAGAATGCTGGATGGTAGCTAGCGGTATTTCGGGAAAGATAGATCTTCTGGCACCACGCGTATGGAAAGATCAGGCGTGTGAGCATTCGTTTGCCGATAAGCTTAAAACAAGGCAGGTCATTGCGCATGAGTTATTTCATGTATATCACGCTCAGGTAAATCCGGGTAATGATTTTAACAACGTTGCCGGTTTGGACTGGCTGGTAGAGGGTTTCGCAACCTATGCCTCGGGCCAACTCGACACGGCCAGAATTCAGGGCTTAAAAGAATCAATTAATCAGAAACTGCCAACTTCTTTGGATGCCTTCTGGACAGGCAAGCTAAAGTACGGCCTGGCCGGATCGACTGTTTTGTTCATCGACAAGAAATTCGGGAGGCCGGTGCTTTTGAATTTATTAACTCACTACGAAAGCTGAAGTGCTTCAAAAGCTGGGCGTAACCGAAGAAGAATTCATCCTTCACTGGAAGGAGTTTGTGAACATTCTGTGAAACTGTTCCCTTCCGGAAAAAAATGCCATCTTGAAGGTGTAACAAAAGATTAAGAAGTCAGTCTTTTGTTTTTCGCACCTATGGTTAGAAGAATTTTACAATCGTTTCTGCTGGCGTTTCAAAATATCCGCTCTAATCTCTTCCACACGTTTCTTTCCGTATTGGGAATTGTCATCGGGGTAGGGGCACTGGTATCGATCCTGTCACTCATCGATGGCATGGAAGAATTTGCTCGCGACCAGATCATGCAAACCACTTCGCTGAATGCAATCATCATCAAAACCAATGCGCATCGAACGGTGAATGGAGTGACGTTGCGAAAAGATACTTTTTCGATAGTCGATTACGATCACCTGGTTTCGTTGAAGAAATCATTGAGCAAGCCGGTAACTCCGCACATGCGGGTAACTTCTTTTTCGGGTGAAGTGAAGCTTGATACGCTGCGCGTTCCCGCCTATGGCTGGGCGATATCCGGGAAGGTATGGAGCGACTCCGCGAAGTTTACGGGCGAATTATTTTCGGCTGCGCACTGTGAACGAAGGGATTCGGTTGCAATCGTGAACCGTGCATTCGCACGCGCTGCAAAAATACAAGACGATCAATTATTGATAGGTAAAAAAGTGCGGTACAACGGCCTGACACTAAAGATTATCGGTGTCACGGCTGAGTCGAAGAATACAACGCCTCAAATTTATTTCCCGGTTTCGTTGCTGACGCCCGAACAACTCTACCGAAACATTCCTGAGGTGTTTCTGGATGCTGAAAAAACAGAAGACATAACAAAACTGAAAGAAGAGATTACAGCATGGCTTACTAAAACGTACCTCAGCGCAAAGGATGATTTTACGTTGCTAACCAACGATTTCCGTATTCAGCAGGCAGCGCAGGGATTTCTGTTATTCAAGATCATTATGGGCCTGATTGTCGGGATTTCGGTTGTGGTGGGTGGAGTAGGGGTGATGAACGTATTGCTGATCTCGGTAACGGAGCGCACTACGGAAATTGGAATTCGCAAGGCCGTTGGAGCCAACAGGCGCGACATCATTTTGTTATTTCTGTCGGAATCTGTTACAGTTTCCGCCTTTGGCAGCGTGCTCGGATTAATCTTCGGCACATTGTTTACGATGGCGGCCATTCCGATTGTTAAGGCGATTACTAAAATCCCCTTCCAGGCTGCGTACACGTTCGATACTTTTTTCCTGATCGCTATTATCGCCATCATCGTGGGAATTGTGTTCGGAACTTATCCTGCAGTGCGTGCATCGCGACTTGACCCGGTGGAAGCTATCCGCCACGAATAAATATATTTTGAGGGTTGGCGGTTTAGCGTTAATTTCATAGCCTAAACCTTGTAAAACCACGCTAAACTCTTAAACTATGATTGATCAAATTGAAAACAATGATCTTTCCCTGACAACAGGAGCAAAGATGTTCCTGAAAGAATCAGCCGGCTGGACAAAATTCATCTCTATTGTTGGATTCGTATTTCTGGGATTGTTGGTAATTTTGCATTGTTCGCGGGCTCAATTCTTGGTGCTGCTATGGAAGCCAGTGGAATGGCTATGATGGGCGGTGCATTTCTTACGGTACTGTACCTTGCGATGGCTGTACTGTATTTTTTTCCTATTTATTATCTATTTCAGTTTTCATCGAAGATAAAAGCCGCGCTGCAAACTCAAAGTTCTGAGCTGTTGGAGCAGGCATTCAGCAACCTGAAGTCACACTATAAATTCATGGGTATTCTGCTGATTATTGTACTGGGACTCTACGCCATTGCGTTGATATTCGGTGGATTGGCAGCAGCGATGATGTAAAATATCCGGTCTCGAAAACAAGAAAGCTCCCTCGCGGAGCTTTTTTTATGCTCTTCCGGAGAATTCTTGAAAAAACTCAGCACAATTTTTCTGCAACTCACTTCAACTTTCCGGCTAATCAGGCCATCCTGCTATTAATAAGTTTTACAAAATAGTAACTAATGGCCGGATCGCTCCGTATATTTGTTTTACAAAACATATACAAATATGAGCAAGGAATTCCTGGGTGAATTTGAAGAACTGGTGCTCACCATGGCCGGCATTCTGCAGGATGAGGCTTATGGTAACGCCATTGTCAACGAGATAAAAACCCGTGTAGGGCGGGATGTGAACCTCAGTGCGGTTCATGTTACGCTGTACCGCCTGGAAGACAAAGGGTTTGTAAAGTCCAAAATGGGTGGTGCAACCAACGTTCGGGGTGGGAGACGGAAACGCATTTTCACCGTTACCAATGCAGGATTGGCTATGCTTCGTGCCATGAAAGAATCACGCATGGATCTTTGGAAACTGATTCCGCAATTGAAAATGATCGGTATGTAACAAAATGAAAATAAACGCTCCTCCAAAATTTGCCTTTCGGTTTCTCGAATGGTTTTGCCCGCCCGCGTTGTACGAAGGCATCGAGGGCGATTTGAAGGAAGCATTTGAGAACGATGTTCAGCTTGACGGCATTGGAAGAGCCAAACTGCGATTGACTTGGAATGTGATCATGTTTTTCAGGCCGGCTATTATTCTTCGTAACAAATTCGGGATTAAACTACTAAACTCCATGATGTTAAGAAATTATACCACCGTAGCTTTTCGCTCGCTTTGGCGAAGCAAGGCACATTCGTTTATAAACGTCACTGGCCTAAGTCTGGGTATTACATGTTGTTTACTGATTGCCCTGTTTGTAAAAGACGAGTGGACGTTTGATACTTTTCATTCAAAAGCAAATCGCATTTATCGTGCATATGTAAAGGAAGACTATGGCGACAATCAGCAGTTCTTTAATACGGTAACACCATTTCCGCTCGGTCCGGTTCTAAAGGAAAACTTCCCGCAGATTGAATCTCAGGTTCGTGTTGTTCCGGTTTCGGGTGCGGTTAAGATCAACGACAAACAGTTCTCGGAGACTGTTACAGCAGTGGGACGCGATTTTTTTAAGGTGTTCGATTTTCAAGTGATATCCGGTGATATAACCAAAGCACTTGAAGATCCGTCAGGCATCATTATCAGCGAAGATCTTGCGCGTAAATATTTCGGTGATGCAAATCCTGTAAATAAAACAATTTCGCTTCAGCTTACTAACAAACCGGAAGAGTTTTTGGTAAAAGCGGTTATTGAAAACCCCCCAATCAATTCCAGCATTCAATATAGCCTTATCGCGTCTGAGCTGATTTACCCGAAAATCTACAACGAACGTACACTAACCTCCGGCTGGTTTTCGGTAACCCCGGAAACATATGTATTGCTGAAAAATGGCGTGAATCCTGTCGATCTTCAATCAAAGTTTGGAGGTGTTTTCCGTACTGTTCTGGGCGAAGAACAGTTTAATGAAAGTCATTATAGCGTGGGTCTTCAACTCATCACGGATATCCATCTCAACAATGAAGTGCCCGCGGGCATCGCACCGGTTAGCAATCCGCGATATGCCTATATTCTTGCGGCTGCATCGTTGCTGATTTTGTTCGTGGCCTGCATCAACTTCGTTACGTTATCGGTCGGCAGATCCATAAAACGTGCAAAAGAGGTTGGTATTCGCAAAGTGGTGGGTGCAGCACGCAAGCAACTGATCTCGCAATTTGTTGGTGAAGCAGTTCTCGTAACTGTGATATCGATGATCACAGGATTGCTGCTTGCCGTAATCGGCTTACCGCTATTTAATGAACTGTCTGGAAAGAACCTCTCACTTGCCCCTGACAACTTCATGCTGTTGCTGGCATTTGGCTTGACTACAATAATAGGCCTGTTTGCCGGAAGTTACCCGGCATTCGTGCTGTCGAACTTTAATCCGATTGCCGTACTCAAAGGTTCGTTAACAGGCGTTAACAACAGACAGGGTCTGCGCAGGGCACTGGTAGCGGTGCAATTGGTGCTCTCTGTTTTTCTGATCTCCAGTACACTGATTATGCGACAACAACTGGAATATCTTCAAAGTAAAAACCTTGGTTTCAATAAAGAGCAACTCGCTGTCCTACAATTGAATGTGCCGCGGGCGGGACGGCTCGATGAACGTTTGAAGGCTGGGTTCGAAAAAGTACAGCAATTTAAGAATGAACTTTCGCGCCTTTCGGATGTTTCGGGAGTTTGCGGATCGGCACACGATTTTGGAAATGGCGCCTGGACAAACATTGGCTATACAGATGATAACGGAACCTATCGAACCTTTTTTCTGAATGTAGTTGACCCTGATTTCTTCGACGTACTGAAGATGGAGTTTGCCTCAGGGCGAAACTTCGATATCAACAACCCGGCTGATGCGCGGAGGGGGATAATTATCAACGAAACTTTTGCAAAGGAGATGGGTTGGAAAAGCCCCTTAGGCCAGCGTATTCTGGGAAAGAATTTTGCAGATCATGAGGTTATTGGTGTGGTAAAGGATTTTAATTATTCTTCACTCTACACACGCGTAGAGCCGTTGGTTATGGTTATGGATCCGCTGATTATCGCGATCGGTATGGAGAACATCAATTTTGAGAACTCACCAATTCCAAAAGTGATTGTGCGCATCAAACCTGGTAATATGCCGGCCACCATCTCGCAGGTGAATGATGTCTGGAATAAACTTACAGGAGGAGAGGAATTCACCTTCACATTTGTTGATCAGGCGCTGGCTGCTCAATACAAGAGTGATCTTAACCTCGGTAAAATCATCGACATCGCCACGGTGCTTGCTATTGTAATTGGAAGTCTTGGTTTGTATGGACTCGCTTCGTTGTCTATGCAAAACCGCACAAAAGAAATCAGCATCCGGAAAGTATTGGGAGCTCCGCAGCAATCTCTATTGTTGCTATTGTCGAAAGAATACCTGTACCTGGTTGGAGTGGCATTGTTGCTTTCGGTGCCGATCACCTGGTACCTGATGGTTCAATGGCTCAAGTCGTTTGAATATCGCATCGCTATTGGCTGGGAACATTTCGCGTTCGCGGGATTGATTTCACTGCTCGTGGCGATGATTACGATCAGCTACCAGACAATAAAAACTGCTTCTGCGCAACCGGCCGATACGCTAAAACATGAATAAGAATTTTTGGTTTAGGTTTCTCGAATGGTTTTGCCCGCCTGCGTTGTACGAAGGCATCGAGGGCGATTTGCTCGAGGAATACGAAATCGACAGGGAAGAGCGGGGTCCAGCAAAAGCAAAACTTCGGCTTGCCGTTAACGTGCTTCGGTTTTTCAGGCCGGGCATCGTCCTCCGAAACAGATTTAAGTTTGAACTAATCAACACCATTATGCTTGGAAATTATTTGAAGGTTGCCTCGCGCAACATTGTGAAGCGCAAATTGTATTCGTTCATTAACGCATTTGGTTTAAGCGTTGCCATTGCGTTCTGCACACTGATTTACCTGTTCGTGCAGGATGAGAAAAGTTTCGATCAGTTCCATGAAAACAAAGACCGTATTTATCGCCTTCATACCACCAACTTCGATTCTGAGAAATATGCGCAGGCAGACCCGAGCCCATTCAACAGTCATGCTTATCTCCCGGCAAAAATGAGCGAGGTTATGCTCGATGAAATGGCAGAAGTAGAGAGCATAACTAGGTTCACGGATTACAACGAGGGAATTATGAGCTACGGCTCAAATCATTTCAATCAGAAATTTGCGTGTGCCGATAGTGGATTTTTTAAGATATTCTCCTTCAGGATTTTAGCAGGAGATCGCGAAAATCCCCTGCGTACTTCTTCGGATGCAGTGTTAACACCCGAAGTAGCGAAGAAATTTTTTGGTGACGAAGATCCAATCGGTAAAATACTTACGATTCAATCTGACGGGGCTAAAAAGGAATTGAGAGTGACGGCCATTATTGAAGCACCTCCGGCAAACTCCAGCATCAAATTTTCAATGATCGTTTCACTCGATGTGCATCCATGGTTTGTGCGTGCGCGCGAGCAATGGGGTAATTTTTCATACCCGACTTTCCTCAAAGTTCGCGAGAACACGGATATGAAATTATTCAAAGTTCACCTGGATACGCTTACGACTAAATACATGGGTGAGCGTTTCAAAAAATGGCGTGAACGTGAGGTCATACCACCTGGAATAAAACCCACAGAGTTTAATACATTACCCATTGCAAATATTCATCTGGCAAAAGATATTTCCTGGGAAAAAGTTAGTGATAAAAAGTATTCGTGGATTCTTGGCGGCCTTGCCGTACTCATTCTTGCGATAGCCTGCATCAACTATATATCACTGTCGCTCACTACATCGGCTTCCAGGCGAATCGAAGTGGGAATAAGGAAAGTTGTGGGTGCACAGAAAAAACAGGTTGCCTGGCAATTTACTATTGAGTCGGTGGTACTGGCGCTGATTTCAATGGCCATTGGTCTTGTGTTGGTCGTACTTTTTCTTCCGTATTTCAACGAGTTCACGCAAAAGAGTATTTCGATAACGGCCTCAAACTCATTGTTGATCCTGGCCGTGGCATTCGCCATCACGCTCGTGGTAGGGTTTATTGCAGGTGCGTATCCTGCTCTTTTCCTTTCTGGTTTTTTACCTGCACTGGTTTTAAAGGGAAGATTCACTTCGCGTTTGCATGCCGGCTTTACAAAACCGCTCGTAGTGTTTCAATTTTTTCTGTCAGCCACCATGATTATTTGTTCGGTAATCATGTACCGGCAAATGATGTACATCACCACGAAAGATTTGGGATTTAAAAAGGAGCAAGTAGTTGTTATTCCTACACAGTTGGGATGGGTGCCGGAGACAAACAAAGTTGTTGAACAGTTCCGGAACGCTGTTAAATCGAATCCATCTGTGATTAACGTATCAGGAACTACAAATTCTTTTAACAAAGGCTGGTCGATTTACGGATACAGAATTAACGACGAGAATAAAGAAGCCTATATCTATGGTGTTGACCCTGAATATATTCCATTGTTCGGTATCGAGCTTGCGCAGGGCAGGAATTTCGATGCTGCCATAGCTTCAGATTCAAACGCGGTTATTGTCAATGAAGCTCTTGTAAAGGATATGAAATGGACTGATCCGTTGAATGAACACCTCAACTGGGAGGAAGACACTACAAGTTTAGGTTCGAAGGTGATTGGCGTTATGAAGGACTATCATTTCATGTCGCTGGAACGCGCTATTGCACCGATGTTCATATCACTGAAGATTGGCTACCTGACAACCATACTTGTTAAAATCACACCCGACCAGGTTCCTGAAAAAGTTGAACAATTACGCAAGGCTTGGGTAAGCCTGTACCCCGACAAACCGTTTGAATACACGTTTGTTGATGAAGATGTAGCGAAGCAGTATGATATGTACAGACGCTGGTCTAAGATCATGGGCTTGTCAACCATCTTTGCAATTTTAATTGCATGTCTTGGATTATTCGGCCTTGCAGGTATCAACGCAATCAATCGAACCAAGGAGATTGGTATTCGAAAAGTAATGGGCGCTCCGTTGTCGAGCATATTTCTGCTGCTCAACCGCCAATTTATCTTCTTCGCACTGATCGCGTTTGTTCTCGCGATTCCGGCATCGTGGTACGCGATGAGCAAGTGGCTCAGCAGCTTTCAGTTTGCCATTACAATCGGCTGGCAGTTGTTCGCCTTTAGCCTATTAGCAGGACTTACTATTGCTTTACTCACGGTAAGTTATCATGCAATAAAGGCTGCGCTGATAAATCCTGCAGAAACACTCAAGCATGAATAGTTACTGTTAGCTTTCGCACTGAAGCCAGCGAATTTTTTTCAACTTTTTTGTTGAGCAAGTCATCTTATGATAGATAAGTTTTACAAAGTGTATACAAATGCGCAGATGACCTCTCAAGAATTTGTACCTTTTATAAAAATAGTTAAGCGAAGGCTGACTTTACTGAGCCTTGGCTTTTTGTAACAAAAAAACAGTTAGAATCTAAAACCAAAGAAATATGAAAACAATAGCCTTTCTTCTTGCTCTTTTTTTGACTAGTACTTTATTTGGACAAGATCAAGAGGGTAAAAAGGAAATCATGGTGATTCATTCTGAAGTTTATAAAACAGACAGAAAGATTGCTGTCTATCTTCCTCCGAATTACGAAGCTCTTAAAGATGAAAAATTGCAAGTGGTTTATCTTTTTGACGGTCAATGGGAAGATTTATTTAACTATGTAACTTCTACCTTAAGTTATTTAGCTTCGATTGGAGAAGCTAAAAATATGATAGTTGTTGGGATTTACGCGCAGGACAGGCAAAGCGAATTTACACCCAATGCTATTAATGAAGAAACCAAAACAAGATGGAAGAATCCAAAAATAGGATTGTCTGCTTTGCTTGACAATCATTTACGAACAGAAGTTTTTCCTCTGATTGCAAAAAAGTATAACGTAGAAAATTACAGACTTGGTATTGGGCATTCACTTGGTGGAACGTACCTGATAAATTCCTTTTCTGAAAATTCAAAGCTATTTAATGCATACATTGCAATAAGCCCAAACCTTGAGTATGACAATTATGAAATTCTGATGAAAGCTGAAAGATTGCTAAAGACGGATTCAAAAATAAATTCGTTCTTAAATGTTTCAGTGGGAGACTCAGATGACTATGAAAAATTTTTTTATAGGGGCGTTAAACAACTTGATAGTATACTCTCTGCTGTGAAAGTGAATGGCTTGAAATTCAATTTTGACTATTTAAGAAACGAAGATCATTTATCGTCACCATTAACGGAATTGCCAAAAGCACTTAGATTGTTTGCAAAACTTACAGCGAAGCCCTCCAGCAGTGAAGTAAGCAAAATTTTAGGCGATGAGTCTCTTTCGTTATATGAAGAAATCAAAAAAAGATACAACGAATTAGAAGAATGGTTAGGCTACCAATTTCAACCAACTGAAGATGATTTGAACAGAATTGCTTATATCGCTTTATCTAACAAAAAGGCTGATGAAGGTGTGAGGATATTGAATTGGGCTATAGAACTTTACCCAAATGGCATAAATCTGTATGATAGCAAAGCTGAAATGTTGGAGAATTTGTCTAGAAGCAAGGATGCAAAAAATAGCCTGAAACTTGGGCTCGTAAAATTGGAAGCTACAAAACTAACAATGAGCAATGAGAGGTATGATTATTTCAAAAAAATATTAGACGAACATTTAGAGCGCCTGAACAAGAGCAGTCATTAGTTGTCCATCATATTTAACTAATCGACCCTTCAGAAACCTTGAAACACGAATGAGGCTAATTAGGGATTAGGCATAAGGGCAACGAATATTCAGCCCCCTGATGTCTAATCCCTAATACCCATTTTTAAGCCAATTCTCTCAAATCAACAGGAACCACACGCGACACGCCTTTTTCAACCATTGTGATACCGTAGATTACATCGGTGGTTGTCATGGTGCGCTTGTTGTGCGTTACGATCACAAACTGTGAGTCGTTGCTGAATCGTCTGATAATGTTATTGAACTTATCGATGTTGGCGTCATCCAACGGAGCGTCAACCTCATCGAAGATACAGAAAGGTGCCGGCTTCAATAAGTACATCGAGAACAGCAGGGCGGTAGCCGTAAGCGTTTTCTCTCCACCGGAAAGCTGATTGATCGTCAAAGGCCGCTTGCCTTTTGGTTTTGCGATAATATCGATTTCGGATTCCAGCGGGTTTGAAGGATCGGTTAATTTCAAATCACATTCGTCACCCTCTGTAAACAGCGAGCGAAATACTTCGATAAAGTGTGCCTTGATTTTATTGAAGGCATCCATGAAGGTTTCGCTGGCCACGCCTTCAATTTCGGTGATGGTGGCAAGGAGCGAATCCTTAGCCTTTATTAAATCATCTTTTTGCGTGATGATGAAGTCGTTACGCTCTTTGATCTCGGTGTAAGCCTCCATCGCCATCGGGTTGATCGGCCCCATGTTGTCGAGGCGTTCGCGTGTCCGACCGATTTCGTTACGAAGCTTGTCTTCGTCCAGGTCTTTTAATGTTTCTTCTTCCTCCGGTGTTGACTGCTCGATTACCGAATCGAGATCGATATTGAACTCTACCGACAGACGTTCTTTCACCGAGTTCAATTGCATCTTGCTTTCGTTCACGGTATTCTGCAGTTCCATCAAAATGCTGTCGATGTTCTGGCGGGCGTGCTGTGCTTCACGAAGTTCTTTTTCTACGGCGTCAATGTTTCCGCGCGCTTCGTAGTATTCTTTCTCCGCTTCGCTCAGGCCTTTCTCCATGTCTTCTTTTTCGGCATACATGCCGATCAGTTCCTGGTCGTTGCTCTGCGTGGTTTCAATGATATGCTTAACTTCTTCTTCGTTTTTCTTAAGCTCATCAACGTTCAGTTCAATACGCTGACTGCTTTGCTGCATGGATTCCTGCTTGAAGCGAATTTCCTGCTCGGTACTCTTCACGCGGTTTTCCTGCTGATGGAAGAAAATGTTTTGCTCGTTGAAAGCGGCTGACTTCTGACCGAGCAAATCGTTTTGTGACGACAGTCGTTCGGTAAGTTCTACCAGCTTGTTTTCCTGTTCCTGGAGTGAATGCTGGAATTCATGTGCTTTCGGTTTGAGCTCATCGAGTTCTTTTAATAAGGTGTCAACCTTTTCAAGGATATCTTCCCTGCGCAAGCCTGCCGTGCTCAGCATGTTGGCAAACTGCTCACTCTTTGTGCGAACCGAAACATATTCTTCATTAACCTGGCGAATGGAAGTCTGAAGTTCATCGATCTGATGACGCATCTTGTTCGACTTCATGCGCTCGAGATCGTTCTGGCGCTGCACGAGGCTGGTGCGAATTTCGTCCAGCTTGGTGTTCAGTTCTTTTATCTCTTTATCGAGCTTTTCAAGGTTTTTTGCGCGACCGATTTTCTTTCCTTCAAATAAACCTACCGATCCACCGGACACGCTAAACCTGCGCTTGGTTAGTTTGCCGCTCTTGGTAATGAATGTACTGTCGTCATCGATCGGAATATTTCTTGGGTCCCCTTCGTACACGTAAACCTTGTCGAGGATGTACGACATCAGCTTACGATACTTCGGATCGAACTCAATGATTTGCGTTGCCGGGAACGCGCTATCGTAAATTTTAGTAGGAGTAGGATCGAAGCGCTCGAATGTATCGAGAATAAAGAAGTGCGCCTTTCCTTTCGAAGCATCGCTCAGGATGTTGATCGCCTCGTATGCTTCCGACTCGTGGTCAACAATGTAATAGTTGAGGTACTGTTCGAGATAGTTTTCAATCGCTACCCGGTACTCTTCCGAACAGGTAAGGATATCCGACAGGAGAGGGGCGTTCTTGGCGATCTTCTTTTTTAAGAATTTAATCGCTTCCGGAAACCCTTCGAGATTTTCAACCAGTGATTTGGTCAGGTTGTATTCGTTCTGCCGCGCATCGAGCTTCCGGTTGGTCGCATTCATCTCCTCGCGAATCATCTCGATGGTTTTTTCCATGTTCACGATTCGCTCTTCACCTTCTTCTTCTTCCTTCTTGAGAATGGTGAGTTCGTTGTTCTTGTGTGTCAGTTCGTCCTGCAACTCAACCAGTTTCTTTTCGAATTCTACCAGGCTCGCGCTTTGAAGATTGGTATCGGAAGTAGTACGTTCAAGTTCCTGCTTGAATGAAGAAACCTGGATCTCTCGGATTTCAACGGCTTTGTTAACCTGGAAACTTTCCTCCTGGCGTTCGCGCTGCACGTGACGCAACGAGTCTGACTCGGTCTGGAGTTCGGCAGTAATTCTTTTCTGTTCTTCGTATTCAGCTTTCAGGTGATCAAGCTTGTCGGTGATCTCCTGCAATATTTGTTGCGCAGCTTCGCGTTCAGTTTCGAGACTTTGAATGCTGAAACGCGCGCGTTCGTTGCTCTTTTTATCCTGTTCGATCTGATCGCGCAGGTTAACAGCACGGTCGTTCAGGTATTTTAACCGTTCGTTCTTGATCTGTTTCTCACTTTCGTAATGACGAATTTTCGAAACAAACTCATTAATCGTCTTTTGGCGGGTTGAAAGTGTTTTCTCTTTATTGATCAGCTCCGCTTTTGAGCTTTCAATCAAGGCTTCTTTCTCGGCAATTTCAGTTGTGAGGCTGATCTTCCGGTCATTTTCATCCTGTACTTGCTTGTTTACCGCGGCAGATTTTTCCTTCTGCTTGTTGACAACGACCTTCGCGAGCGTTATGCTCTTCTCTTTATAGTCTTCCTTAATCTTATAGTAATTCTCAGTTTGCTTGGCCTGCTTTTCGAGGCTCTTCATGTTCTTTTCGATCTCGAACAGCAAATCTTCCACGCGCTCCAGGTCGGCATCGGTGTCTTCCAGTTTCTTGAGCGTCTCTTTCTTGCGCTTTTTGAATTTCGAGATACCTGCAGCTTCTTCGAACAGCATTCTGCGTGAATGATCTTTGTCGTTGAGCAGGTCGTCAACCATCCCCAGCTCGATAATGGCGTAGCTGTTCGAGGCTACACCGGTATCCATGAAGAGGTTGGTGATGTCTTTCAGGCGGCAGGTAACGCCATTCAGCAAATATTCGCTTTCACCCGTGCGGTAAAGCCTCCGGGTAATAGTGATCTGAGAATATTCAGTAGGAAGGATGTTCTTCGTGTTGTTGATGGTGAGTGATACTTCTGCCATTTGCTGTGGCGAGCGGCCACTGGTTCCGTTGAAGATCACATTTTCCATCTTTTCGGAGCGCAACGCACTGGTTTTCTGCTCTCCGAGCACCCAGCGGATCGAATCGACCACGTTTGATTTCCCGCACCCATTCGGGCCTACAATGCCGGTGATCCCCTCATCAAAATTGATCACGATTTTGTCGGCAAAACTCTTAAAGCCCTTAATCTCCAGCTTCGCTAATTGCATATAGAAAACTCCGTAGTGGTTAGTAAAGTCGGCAAAGATAAACTTCTCGAACCGGCAATTCAAAAATATATTCAGGTTGGCCGAAAAGTTTAAAAACAAGCGGATTTGATGATTTTTTGGTTACTTTTGGGTATGGATGAAAAGTTCATTTTTTACATCGTTCTTGTGATCGTCTATTTCATCTTCAATGCGTTGAAGAAAAAGAAACCTGAGAACGAACCCGGTCCTGATCGTCCACAATCCCGTCCGCAAACTAACAAGCCTCAGCCCGTTACATTCGAAGAACTTCTGCGCGAGATCACGGAAGGCAAAACAGAGAAGTTTCCGGAGTCGCCAGTAACTCAAAACAAACCTGAGTTCCGTCAGCCCCTTCCAAAACCCAAGCCAGCGTATGTCGATTATGACGATGACCTGGAAGACGAAGAGAAGAGCTTGGAGAAGACGACCTTCGATGACGAGCGCAGCAACAAGGCCTACGAAGAAGCCAAGAGGATGGCGTTTAACCGGCCTTCCCTGGAGGAGACAATGAAGCTCGATCAGGTAAATACAACCTTCGGCCGGTTCAAGGAATTTGAGAAAAAGCAGGAGTCCGGAGTGCTTGCAGAGTATATAAAAGACTTACGTGATCCAAAAGGCTTTAAAAAGGCCCTAATTCTCAGCGAAGTGCTCAATCGGAAGCATTTCTAGCCTCAAATTTTCATTTTCTTAAGCAAAACTTACCTGAATAGGATTAGGCAAGCTGATTCTTTTGATCACTGATTGTTAGTTTTGACCTTTGTTTCGCTGATTTTGTTGGTTACAACCATTTTTTAGACGTTATTTAGGATAGGTAATTTTTTGAACTTGAAGTTTAGCCCTGAACCGCAAAAATCCTGTTAATGAATAGATTATACTCGGTTTTTTTTCTTTTCCTGTTATGGCTGCTCCCGGCCGCTCACTGTCCGACCGATTTTAGCTGTAAACAAGTTGCCGGAAACTCGAAATCTGACCGGTCACTTGAGCTTAAACTAACCGAGGGTATTTCGGAGGAATATACACTCGAACTGTACGATCTGAATGTCGGAAAGCTTGTCAGCAAGAAGAGCATGTTCTTTTCATCCGGTGATTCTAAAGTTGTTTTTGATAAAGTAAAACCCTCTACCTACACCGTTTATTTTTCTTCCGCCAGTTGTCCGAAGAAACGATCCGTGAAAGGCAAAGAGGGGATTGTTGTTCAATAAGTTGGCATGAGAAATTTTTTAGTCTTTAGCGTGGCATTTTTTGGATTGCTGATGTTTTCAGGTCAGTCTGCTTTTGCGCAATGCCCCACGCAATCCGATGTGCAGGTGAAAACCAGTACCAACGTCACTTGCTTCGGTGCGAATGACGGAACGATAACGGTAGATCTGGCCGATGCGTCTGTTGGGCCGGGCGTTTTTAATTTTGATTTATATGATCTGGTTGCCGGAGCATACGTAACGCTTTCGGTTACAGAAACTGAGAATACAGCTTCAAGGTCCGTTATTTACACAAACGTTCCACCCGGTTCGTATGCGGTAGTGTTCCGCAAAACTGGCTGTACAACGTTAACCATTACCCAGGGTGTGAGCGGGTTCGATATAACCGAACCTACACAACTTGTTGTGACCGATGTGGTTGCACCGGATTGTAATGCAACAGTGGGGGTTGGAAATGGAAAAATTGACCTGACGATTTCCGGTGGAACATTGCCTTATACCACTGCATGGTCGGGCCCGACTTCGGTTCCTGCAAACACAGTGAGCACAGCAGCTAACCTGGATGCCGGGGCGTATACTATTACGGTTAAGGATGCCAATAACTGTACAGTTGTTCTCAATCTAAATGTGGCTGTCACCACACCGGCTGATGCAGGTCCCGCTACTGGTGTTGCCTGTGGCGCGGCAAGCTTCACATTATCCGGTAATGCATTTGCTTCGGGTGAGATCGGAACATGGACCGGTCCTCCGGGAGTTACGTTCAGCCCGAATGCCAATACACCTAACGCAACAGCGAACAACCTGAATGTTGGTGCAAACGTACTGACGTGGACCATTACGGATACAGGATTTGTTTGTACCGGTTCGAGCGATAACATCACCGTAACATATTCCAATGTGAGCATTGCAGGATCACCGAACGTGGCGCTGCTGTGCTTCGGAGCAACAACAGCAACCGGAACATTTACCGTAACGGGCGGCATCGCACCTTTTACGTATACAGTTATGTCGAACACGGCAGGAGCAACGATTTCCTTACCAGCTCCCGGCCCGACAACATCCGTCAACTTCACCAATGGGGGAGCGGGTGTGGTAACGCTTCAGGTTCGCGACAACAGCAATTGTACTTCTCAGGCAACAATCACGATTACACAGCCGGCAGCGGCAGTAACAGCAACAACAACAATTACCAATGTTACCTGTAACGGGGGCAACGATGGTTCGATTTTAGTTACGCCTTCCGGAGGAACTGCGCCCTACGATTTTTCGATTGATGGCGGTGCTACGTATCCGTTCCTCGCAGCGGCAACGCACACCTTTACTTCACTAACGGCACAAGGCTATAACCTCAGGGTACGAGACGCAAATGGTTGTGTATCAAGCGTGCTGGCACGCACAGTCACACAGCCCACTGCAGTTGCACCGGGCGCAGTTGCATCGGCTGTGAGTTGTTTTGGCGGAAATAACGGTTCAATAACCGTAACACCTTCGGGTGGTGTAGGTCCTTATGACTTCTCGATTGATGGCGGAGCAACATACCCTGTTTTAGATGCAGCAACCAACACATTTTCGGCTCTTACCGCAGGAAGCTACAACATTCGTGTACGGGATGCGAATAACTGCCAGACTGCCATCACACCGATTAGTGTTACACAACCCGCAGCTGCGGTAACGGCAACAACAACGCCCACAAATGTCTCCTGCTTTGGTGCAAGCACGGGCTCTATACTGGTTACGCCTTCAGGCGGAGTAGGGCCGTACGACTTTTCAATTGATGGTGGAAGTACCTATCCAATCCTGGATGCAGCGGCAAATACATTCTCCGGGTTAACTGCCGGTAACTACAACATCCGCGTACGCGATGCAAATAATTGCCAATCAGCGGTTATCCCCGTAACGATCACCCAGCCGGCAGTGCTTGCAGCATCAACTACACCTACGAACGTAACATGTTCAGGAGCAGCTACCGGATCCATTTTGGTTTCTCCGTCAGGTGGAACAGCACCTTATGACTTTTCAATTGACGGTGGTGCTACCTATCCTGTTGTTGATTTGGCAACACACACCTTCAGCGGGCTTGCAGCCGGCACCTATAACATTTCTGTGCGCGATGCAAATAACTGTATCGTAGCAGCCACCCCTGTAACCATTACACAACCTGCTTCCGGGGTAAGCGCTATTACAACTCCGACAAACGCAACCTGTTTTGGAGGAAATGATGGTTCGATTTTAATAACGCCTTCAGGCGGAACGGCTTCATATGATTTCTCGATCGATGGGGGAACAACTTATCCGGTAACGGGTTTGGCAACTCATACCTTTGCGGGTCTTACAGCGCAGAATTATAATATTCGCGTCCGCGATGCTAATGGTTGTCAGAGCGGGGTTATTGTAACGGCTGTAGGGCAGGCAACGGACATAACATTCACGCCAACAGTCGTTAATACAACATGTTTTAATGGAACCGATGGTTCGATAGCGGTTACTCCAACCGGTGGAACAGCGCCCTACGATTTTTCAATTGATGGTGGTGCAACTTATCCGGTGACGGGTGTTGCCAGTAATACATTTACCGGACTTACAGCACAGAACTACAATCTTCGGGTGCGCGATGCAAATGGATGTGTTTCTTCAATCGTGGTACAGGCTGTCGGACAACCCGGCAATGTCATAGTTGCATCGATAACTATCATTACGTCTGGTTGCGCGACCGCAAACGATGCCCAGATTATTCTTACAGGGGCGGGCGGAAATTTTGTATTTCAATATTCAATAGATGGGGGCGTGTCGTTTCAGGCATCGGGCACATTCTCCAATCTGCCAGATGGCAATTACGACATTGTCGTCCGGGATGGAAATAACTGTACATCAACACCGTTTACTCAACCCGTGATTTCGGGAGTAGCGTACGATGTCGCAGCCACGTCAACGCCTGCTACCTGCGGAGGCGCGAGTGACGGAACGGTTACGGTGAACTCAACAACCGGAGGTGTTGCCCCATTTCAATACCGCATTGATGGTGGAGCTCTTCAGGCATCAACAAACTTTACCGGATTAGGCGTTGGAACACACACCGTTGTTGCTGTCGATGCGAATGGCTGTGCATCCAATCCGTTTGACGTTGTCGTGGGATCCGGCCTGGCCTATGACGTAGCCGCAACCTCAACGCCAGCCTCGTGCGGAGGTGTGAATGATGGAACGGCAACCGTTAACTCAACAACAGGCGGAACTGCTCCATTCCAATACTCTATCGATGGCGGAGCGTTTCAGGTTTCGGCAACATTTACGTCATTAGGAGTTGGTACACATACAATTGTAGCGCGTGACGCAAACGGCTGTACCTCAAATCCGTTTGATGTTGTGGTCGGTTCGGGAATTTCAATCACGTCAACCAATACACCCTCTGCCGTAACGGTTTGTCTTGGCAGCGATGGTTCGATCAATGTCACGGGTATCACCGGGGGAACAACACCGTATGATATATCAATCGACAATGGTGCTTCTTTTCCGGTGCTGGATGTAGCGTCTAACAACTTTACAGGCCTTGCTGCGGGGAATTATAATGTTGTAATCCGCGACAACGCGGGATGTTTGTCAACTCCCGCACCGGTAACTGTGGCAGCGCCCCCGGGTTGTGTATTGAACTGTTTTGCGTTCAACGTGACTACCGATGCGCAATCTAAGCGGCCTACCTGTAACGGTGGCTCTGACGGTGTTATCGCGTTAACAATTTCAGGCCCTCCGGGAAATCTCATTGTGTCATTGATTCCTTCAACTGCGCCAACGGTTATCCTGCCATCGGGTTCTACATTCGTATTCAGCAACCTGTCAGACGGGTCGTATCAATATTCAATTACAGACGGAGTTAATGTGTGTGTGCAGAGCTTCGATTGGGGTGCAGTACAGAATGTGCAGGCAACGTTATCAAGTTCAAATGATTCACCTTGCTTTGGTGTACCTTCCGGAAGCGCAGTTATTGATGCAACCGGAAGCACTACGAATGAATACTATTACTCACTGGATGGAGCCAGTTGGACGCAATTTGTTCCCGGTGTTTCCATTACAAACTTGCCGGTGGGCACGTATAATATTCATGTGGGCAACGCTGCTAACGACCCTTGCTTTGACGATGTTCCGGTAACAATCAATGAATTGGGGACTTCAATACTCGATACCGTATATGTTTCACCGGTTACGGGTTTCCCTGGAGTATCGTACCCGGAATCACCTACGGCAACGCGGGTTATCGGAATTGAACAAAGCGGTGCAGTGCCATATGAGATACGAATGGAGTTGATTGATCCTTACGGTATAACTCCAAACCCTCCGTTTATTATCGACTGGACTGTTGTTGACGAAAACAATCCGCAAAGCTTTATCCCTCAAAAGCAATTGGATAATCTGTATGCCGGAGAATATCAGCTTTCGCTTCGCGATGCACTTGGGTGTGAAAGAACGTTTGCTGTTATTATTGGGCTTGATGATCGTGTATTCATTCCAAACATCTTTACTCCGAACAAAAGCGATGACCTGAACAGCACTTTCTTTGTTAGAAACCTTCCGCAAAAAGGTTCCAAACTTTCAGTAACCGATCGCTGGGGTAAGGAAGTGTACTCATCCAACGACTATAATCCGGAGACCCTTTGGGATGGTGGCACCACTCCGGATGGCGTGTACTATTATCGCCTGCAAATCAAAGGCGGTAAAACCTACACAGGCTGGGTGGAAATCCTGCGCGGCACGAAGCCTTAAAGATTTTCGAGAAACTTTAACGTATCAACATTATCGGCATAATCCCAAACGTCAGGGTACTGTGCGGACCCGAAAGGAACTGTTGCCGGCTTTTCATTGCCGACCATGCACTGAATTTTATCAGCATCGCGGTTCAGCTTTGTTTCAAGATCAGTTTGGTCCCGGTAATATTCATAATACAACACCGAGATAGGGGAGACCAGTCGTTCATTCTGTTGGAGCAGGATGAAGCCGTTATCTAAAAACGGAACTGAATTCACCAGAAGAATTGACTTCTGATAATCGTAGTTGTTGCAGTATTTATGATGATGGATAATGTCTTTATAGCGATCCCAGCTGGAAAGCAGTTTGGTTAAATCATAGCCTTCTGGAACAAACGCTTTGGATACATTCCGGCAACCAAGCCCGAAGTAGCTAAAGATGTCTTCACCCAGGGCTTCAATGTTTTCTGTTGTTTCCTGTCCGGTGAGCACAACGACCGAAGTCCTGTTCTTGCGGATAATGTTCGGATATTTTCCGAAGTAGAACTCAAAATAGCGGGCCGAGTTGTCGCTGCCCGTAGCGATTACAGCGTCAAAGCCTTCCAGCTTGGTTTCCTTGATCGTAATCATTTTCTCAAATTCCGGTTCAAGCCAGATCAAATGTTTGATCAGGTAGGGGATAAGCCGCGAGTCTTTCGAACTGAGCTTAATCTGCGCGCGATGGCCGCTGATCAATACTGAAAGCAAATCATGAAAACCAACCAGCGGAATGTTGCCGGCTAACACAAGTGCGACCGTTTTTGGCTCGCGCGGATTGAGTGAATATGCGCTGGTCCACTGTTTGAGTTTGGCTTCTTCCAGGTAACGGCTAATTCCTGTGAGTGAGCGCTTTACGTTCTCTTCGGTGAACCATGGATTCTCCAGCCTGGCCTGCAGGGCAAGCGAGTCGAAACCCTCCTGACTGAGGTTTGCCAAGTGGTTTCCAAGCTTAACAAAGGCGCTGATTCGTTGATCCAGAGTCATGAAAACGTAAAACTTTTAGGAATGGATTGTTGTTTTGTTCGTTGATGATTGCGCTGTATTTTTGCAGCGCTTTTTTTAAGGCCTCAAAAATAGACAAATGGCGATAATAATAACGGACGAGTGTATTAACTGTGGAGCGTGTGAGCCCGAATGCCCCAATACGGCCATTTACGAAGGAGGCAGGGAATGGAACTGGGCCGGAGGCACCAAGCTGGAATCCGTTGAACTGGAAGATGGTACCAAACAGGATGCGAAGACTCCGCAGACACCGGTATCTGATGAGTTCTACTATATCGTTTCAGGAAAGTGTACTGAATGTACTGGCTTTCACGAAGAGCCCCAGTGTGCGGCCGTTTGCCCGGTAGATTGCTGTGTGCCCGATCCGGATTACGTTGAGACCAAGCCTGAACTGGAGGCCAAGAAAGCCTGGCTGCACCAGGAGAATGCCTGAGCGGTTATCGCATCTTTGATCGCTTGATCAAATAAGTCTGGAAAATCAGGTTTACATCCTTACGCACGTCTGCTTCGACAAAATCGATTTTATACTGATTGCAGCGCATCTTCAATGCCTTGTAGAATTTATCTGATTCGCGCTTATACACTTCACGCACATCGGCCGGGTTAAGACGCAGTTTATCACCGCTCTCCATGTCGATGAACTCGTGCGGGCGGTCTTCAAAATTCAAAAGCAGTTCTGTTTCGGTATCGGTTACGTGAAATACGATTACTTCGTGCTTGTTGTGCTTCAAATGTTGGAGTGCCTTGAATAGCTCTTCGGTATTGTCGCCATCAAACATATCACTGAAGATTACCACCAGCGAACGCTTATGAATGTTTTCCGCCACCTCATGAAGCACTTTGGCCACGTGAGTTTTTGATGTAGCCTTCGTTCGGTTTTCGATCAGACGTTCGAGGTGAATAAACAGCTTTTCAACGTGCGTAGGGGTAGACTTGATCGGAGTAAGCGTTTCAATCTTATCGGAAAAGAGGCACAAACCCACTGCATCACGCTGGCGGCTAAGCATCATGGCCAAAGCTCCGGCCACATAGGCACTAAACCGGATTTTCGCCCGCGTGTCGGCCGGGTAAAACATCGAAGAGGAGGTATCTACTGCAATGAGGCAACGCAGGTTGGTTTCTTCTTCGTATTGCTTGGCGAACAGCTTATCGGTACGGCCGTAAATCTTCCAGTCGATATGCCGTGTACTTTCACCTTCGTTGTACAACCGGTGCTCTGCAAACTCAACGGAAAAGCCATGGTAGGGCGACTTGTGCAGACCTGTGATAAACCCCTCTACCAGCTGTCGCGCCAGCAGTTCCAGGCTGCCGGGTTGAATCGTTTCTCTCAGGTTAAGCTTCATGTCTTAAAAATGGCAAATCCTTTAAAATTTAACAGTTTTAAACGGTTTTATTCGGGGTTTTATTACAGGAAAGGCCATTGAAAACATTTCAAAGGTTTGCAATCATTAGCCAAAACGCTATATTAACACAGTATTTTACCTAAACCTAACCCTAAACTAAACCCAGAAGGACTGTGGAAGAGAATAAGAGCAATGGCAGAGACGAGATATATTCTGCGAAAGTAAAAGCCGGTAAGAGAACCTACTTTTTTGACGTTAAGTCAACCCGCTCAAACGATTATTACCTGACAATTACGGAAAGCAAAAAGCGCTTTAAGGAGGATGGGTTCACCTACGAGAAGCATAAAATATTCCTGTACAAGGAAGATTTCAACAAGTTCGTGGAGGCACTCAACAACACCGTTAACCACGTGAAAACCGAATTGATGCCGGAT
This sequence comes from Cyclobacteriaceae bacterium, assembly GCA_019694875.1. GTDB lineage: Bacteria > Bacteroidota > Bacteroidia > Cytophagales > Cyclobacteriaceae > UBA2336. Next base: position 557,790 of record JAIBBC010000003.1, on the reverse strand, counting down.
GTCGATTTCACGCAATTCGACCAGATGCGCGAGGAAGCACATGCCGAGGAGACCGGGGCAACTGTTGCCAAAGCCGGATCGGATTCAGAGCTGAAGTGGGATTAAGACCTTTCATCGTTTAACCCCTTAAGCCTTTGTTTTACAGAGGCTTTTTTGTTTTCTGGCCTTCCGAGTATATTTGCGGCCTTAATTTTCTAATCACTTTTATGGGAGTAAAATGCGGTATTGTGGGTTTGCCCAATGTAGGTAAGTCGACTTTGTTTTCAGCACTTACCAACATTCAGAATGTGGCCGCCAACTATGAGTTTGCTACAATCGATCCGAACGTTGGAATTATCAACGTACCCGACAAACGCCTTGAGATTCTGACCGAGATCGTGACCCCGCAGAACATTGTTCCTACGACTATCGAATTTGTTGACATTGCCGGCCTCGTAAAGGGTGCAAGCAAGAATGATGGCCGCGGTAACGGCTTCCTGTCGAACATTCGCGAAGTGGATGCCATCGTCCATGTGGTTCGCTGCTTCGATGACATCAATATTGTTCGCTCCGCAGGCCCTGTTGATCCCGTTTCCGATAAGGAAATTATCGAGATGGAACTTCAGTTAAAAGACCTCGAATCGGTCGATAAAAAGGTTGCCCGTATCGAACGCGCAGCCAAGGCAGGCGATGCGAAAGCCAAAGCTGAACTGGAGGTACTTAGACAATATAAAGCTCACCTGGAGCAGGGTAAAAATGCCCGGAGCCTCGATGTATCTGAGGAGGAAAAGAAGGCCGTTATGGACCTGTTCCTGCTCACCATGAAACCGATGATGTACGTGGCCAATGTTGACGAAAAATTCCTTCACGAAGACAATCACCACGTACAGGCGCTTCGCAAAGTGGTGGATGCCGAAGGAGCGAAGATGATCAAGATCTGCGCAGCCCTCGAAGCTCAGATCGCTGAGATCACTGACAAGGATGAGAAGAAGATGTTCCTGGACGAATACAAGCTGGACGAATCAGGTCTGGCGAAAATGATCCAGGCCAGCTACAGCCTGCTCAACCTGATTACATATTTCACAGCCGGAGTTAAAGAGGTGCGTGCCTGGACTATTGTACGTGGATGGAAAGCCCCTCAGGCTGCGGGAGTTATCCATACCGACTTCGAGAAGGGCTTCATTAAAGCTGAGGTTATCAAAATGGCCGACTTCGAAAAATACCGCTCGGAGGCGGCCTGCCGTGAGGCTGGAAAACTTGCGATTGAGGGAAAGGAATACGTGGTAAATGACGGGGATATCATGCATTTCCGCTTCAACGTGTAGGTTTTCAGGGTTTTCACCCGTCAAAATCCTGCGTCCTGCAATTATTCCTTACATGGACTTGAGTTCATTTCTTTATTTTTATTAGTTTTATAAACTGCTCATAATCAGTATAAAACAGGGGTTTACCAGAATCGATTTTTTAACACCCCATTATTTTTTTAGAAGTGAGAACCAGGATCATTTTTTCGTTGAAGAATCGCGGGGCGTACGTGCCGTTTCACCACCAGTTTTTGCTGGCACAGTTCATTAAAGGCATCCTGATTTTCGGGCCGGATAAGGAATACAAAGACTTTACGCAGTTCATCTTTTCGGGACTGAAAGGTCAGACCAAGATCAGCCGCAAGGGCCTGCATTTTTATTCTTCTAAAGTCACACTCGTTTTCTCGTGTACCGATAAAGCATTTCTCGACTACTTTCTGGGAAGGCTTTTTGAACAAAAGGATATCGTGATCGGCAGCCTTCATTTAACCCCGGAGTCGTTCGAAAAAGAGGAGGCTGTTCAAATTAATGAAGAGGCAAAGTTTCTTTGCATTTCGCCAATCGTGCCGATCCAGGCAGCCGGTTTCAATGACGACCAAAGCAAGAAGTTTATGTCGCCCGACACGGACGAGTTTTCGGATCTTCTGTATGATGCCACGCTCGCCCGAATGGAAGCCACTGGAAAGTACACTGCTGAGCAACTGGCTTCTTTTTACAAGTTTCAAATTGTGCCGGATGCCGATTACCTGAATCGCATCCAGGCTACCCATAAAAAGTTTGCCCGCATCTATCCGGTTTATGATAACGATGTGAAATTCGAAGTGCGTGGCTACACATTCCCGTTCACCTTATATGCCGCACCGGAAGTGCAGCGCTTTGTGTATGAATATGGCCTCGGCTATTTCTGTCACAAAGGTTTCGGAATGCTGGATGTGGCCGGCAACGATTCTATCCGCAAAGCCGATCAGCGGGAAGTGGTTTACGCTTAACGCGGATTTTGCGTAAGCTGAATGTACCCAACTAACAAATCTGCCTGCGGTTGGAATGACCGGTAATACACCAGGATCTCGTAATCATTCTCGGTTTCAAAATGGTTTCCCTCGAAGTAATCGTACGGAACGGTTGCCGACTTCACCACGTATTGATAGTCGTAATATCCCTGCCTTAAAAGCACGGTGGCGGTGTATTCTTTCTTAATTGCATCGTACATCATCTGATAGTCCGGAGAAGTGCTCCAGTTCGTGAATGCTCCGTTCAGATAAACTGCACCGTCTACCGGCTGTGGCGATCGCAACGTAAAATGTACGTACGCATAGTTTGCGGAGATTGGGTTCCGGAAGTCGTAGTTGTCACTTTGATAGTTGCCGTTCAGGTCATTGAAGATTGCGTAGGGCTGGCCCTGCCGCGAAACATCGGCCTGAATGAAAACGTGAAACGGCTTTTGCGTTTTATCCACACGTTGAACGTTGCGGCCCGGATAATTAAGTGATCGAAGGTCGAACCAGCGGAACTCGTTGCCACCCTTCAGCATTTTACTCGGGTCGAAAACGCGGTATTCCAGCTCGCGGATGTTATCGCGCACGAAGGTTGGTTTAACGCTTGTGGCCAGGTTGTCCCAACGCTGGTTCTGGCGGATGGTAACATTCACATTGTCCATCGGATTAACCAGGTCTATGTTTTTGTAGTTTATCGTGAAGTTGAGCTGCTGATTCACGTTCGTGGCGGCCCCGGCCCCCAATAAATTTCCATCGCGCGAGAACGAAACACGCGAATCGTATACCATGAAACGTTTAGTGATAATAAGGTCGTTTCGGTCAGACCCCCGGTACACAGCCAACACATAGTTTCCCGGCAGCTTAACAGCGGGTAACTTGAATTTGTAATGCACGTAGGGAATTTGAGTGTCGAGGGAAAATTCGAAATTGAGGAGCGGGAATTCGTTGTACTGAGGCATGAAATCGAGGTCGGAGAGCGTTGATTTGGTCCAGTCCTGGTTGCAATGGATTACACGGGCGTAGTAGCTGTCGCGTGATTCCTGAAGGTCGTCAAACTCGAGCACCAGGTTCCAGTTGCCGAGCTTGGTTACGGTAGGAAGGAGTTGAACCTCCGGGCTGGTTCCATCCGGGTAAACGCGAACCGTTTTTATTTGCGGTTCGTACGATTGATCAGACAGGCTGAGAACTTTGGCGTCACCCGGATCACCGGTGGATGTTTGCGTGAGCGGAACACAGGAAACGAATACTACCAGAACGAGATACCACTTCTTCATGCTCAAAGCTAAAATTTTAAACTACGGGTTTCCAACCTTTTAAAGCAGGTCGGGGTCAAATATGCATAACGATCGAATTCACCCGGGAATGCTCAATGAACAGGAGCTGATTGAAGCCTGCCGAAAAGGCGACAGGGCCGCTCAAAAGGCTTTATACGATCGTTTTTCAAAAAAATTGATGGTGGTATGTCTCCGTTATTCGAAATCGACTCCGGAGGCGGAAGACATTTTACAGGAGGGCTTCGTGAAGGTGTTTCAGGGTTTAGGGGGTTTTAGGCAAGATTCTAAGCTGGAAACATGGATGACAAGGATTATGGTGAACACGGCCCTCAACCACCATCGCAAAAAGCTCTATCTCTATCCCATGGTAGATGTCGAAGACATTGACCTGCCCGAAACCGAAGTAAGCCTTTCAGGCTTACACTTTACCCAATTGCTTGAGATGATTCAGGAACTGCCGCAGGGCTGCCAGGTCGTTTTTAACATGTTTGCGATAGAAGGATACGGGCATAAAGAGATAGCCGAAATGCTCGGCATTTCGGAAGGGACATCGAAGTCACAGTATGCACGCGCGCGCGCGTTGCTGCAGGAAAGATTATTGAAAGGATCAACATATTATCAGCGTTATGGAAAATAGCCGTTTTGAGGAGTCGTTCAGGGATGCCTTTAGCGGAGCCGAAGTTGCACCGGCAGAAGGAGTATGGACGAACATTGAGCTTTCGCTTGAAAAGGCATCGGGCGGAAAAATGAAGCGCAACCTGTTGTTGTTTCAATTGCTGGCTGCAGCGTCCGTTGCATTCGCTTGCGGAATCGCTGCGCTGTACTATATTAATAATCAGTCTATCAGGCCTGATCAAACCGGTGAGCAGGCAGTCGTAAAAAAGGAAGTGCTCACTCCTCAGCGAAATCAATCAACAACAGCTGATAACAACAACACTGAGAAAAGTAATCCGGCAAAATCACCTGTACAATCAAACCTCGTTCAGCGCAAAGCCGATTCACGGCACTCTGGATCGAATTCCGGTCAGGATGAAATGGCCGCATTAGCTCATGATAATTCTGAGCCTAAGAACAATCAAACTGAACAGGTTTTTGAACCCCGCTCCATTGAAAGGAGATCTCTTTCCGATTATGCTTCAGTCGGGAAACCGGAATTGGTTTTGCCGAAACCTGAGCAGCCTGTCGAGGCCGATCCTGGGATGGTTCTGTTGGCTAAGCTGAAAGATGAAGAGAAAAAATATCAGGAAGAGGAAAACAAGAAAAGCAAAGAAAACATCTGGGCATCGGTTGGTGTGGGGGCAGGAAGTTACCGGCCAAACCGCGAAGTGGTCACGAACGACAATGTTTCATCGTCAAAAGGAGGCGCGAGTTATTCTGCCGGGTTGAATGTTGCGGGACGAATCAGCAGAAGACTGGTTTTGCAGGGCGGTATTTCATATTTATCGCAAAGCGCAGATTTTGTATCCACAAGCGCCAACAAAGGCGGTGCTTCGTTAAGCGAATATGTCCGACCTTCTTTGTCGAATGAGGGTAGCGCGGCAGGAGCGCCTGTATCTTCTTACACAGTTAACAGCAGCCTTCAGTTTGTAAGTGTGCCCGTTCAGGCGGGCTATGTGATCCTTGATCAGGCTTTTAGCATTCAGCTTAATGGCGGGGTAGCTACCGATCTGTTTATCAGCAACACGCTTATTCCTGACGACAAGCAGTTACAAAAAGTCACGCAAACCGCGGGAAAGGATTCTCCATATCGCACCGTTACCTTTAGCGGACTGCTGGGAACGGAATTCAGCTACCGGATTGCAAATCAATACCGGATTTCTTTGAACCCGGGGTTACGTTACTCGCTCAGTTCGATATATAAGGATGAAATTGCAGCGCGGATAACTCCGGTTACATTCGATGTTTCGCTGCGATTCCGGTATATTTTTAAGTGATGATTATGGAGCGCTCGATCTGGAAACCTTATATTTCAAAAGCAATTTTAGGCGCGGCTGTTCTTTCCGCATTGTTAGCCCTGAGTGTATTACTGGAAAAGTGGAACGTGTTTTAGCCGTTCAACTGATCAATTTCGGTAAGTATCTCTTCCCAGCGTTTGGTCGCTGATTCCAAAGCAGTTGACGTAGTGTTAAATTTTTCCTGCGCTACCTTCAGCCTTTCAAAATCGCTGTAAACTTCTGTTTTAGCCATTTCATTTTCAAGTAAAGCTTTTTCCGCTTCAAGCGATTCGATACTGGCTTCGACTGTTTTCAGTTCTTTATTCAGCCCCTTGAGTTTCTTTTCAGTGTCGTCACTCTTCGGAGTTGCTTCCTTTTTTACCGGTGGAGGCGGGGTTTCACGTTTTGCGGGTTCAGCAACGGTCTCATTTTTCTTGCGCCAGTATTCGTACTCATCAAACGTGCCCGGATATTCTTTAATCTGCTTGTCTTCGATGTACCAGATTTTATTCGCGATCTGACTGATGAAGTATCGGTTGTGTGAAACGACCAGGAATGTTCCGGCATATTGTTGCAGGGCCTGGATCAAAATGTTTTCTGAAATAAAATCCAGGTGGTTGGTGGGTTCGTCCAGCAGCAAAAAGTTAGCTTCCGAAATAAGCGTTTTCGCAAGCGCTACGCGTGATTTCTCGCCACCGGAAAGAACTTTGATCTTTTTGTATTGATCTTCATTCGAAAACAGAAAGCATCCAAGCACATTACGAAGTTCCTGTTCCGTTTTACCTGAACCTGCCTGCTTCATTTCATCGAGGATTTCGTTATCGACATGAAGCGACTCCAGCTGGTGCTGTGCGTAAAACGCAGGGATTACGTTATAACCGATTGTACGCTCGCCTTCTACTGGTTCGGTGCCGGCTATGATCCGCAGGAGCGTAGATTTTCCTTTTCCGTTAGCGCCAACCAGTGCGATTTTATCGCCCCGTTCGATTGCGATAGAAGTATGCCGGAGTATTTCAAGATCACCGTATGATTTTGATACATCTTTCAGGGTTGCAATCCACCGGCCGGGCTGCTGATTGAACTTGAACTTGAAATTTACCGCAGCGGTGTCATCAACCACTTCTTCAATCATGTCCATCCGCTCAAGCGCTTTCACGCGCGACTGAACCTGCCGGGCTTTTGTTGCCTTCGCTTTAAACCGTTCGATAAACCGTTCGGTCTGCCGGATTTTTGCCTGCTGATTTTCAAATGCGTTTTGCTGAATCTCCTGGCGCAGTTCTTTTTCTTCGAGATAGAATGAGTAGTTACCTTCGTAGGTAAACAATTGCGACTGACTTACTTCGATTGTTTTCGTTGTCACGTTATCGAGAAATTGCCGGTCGTGCGAAACCACCATCACCGCACCTTCATAATTGCGTAAATAATTTTCCACCCACTCGATTGAGGGCAAGTCCAGGTGGTTGGTAGGTTCATCAAGCATTAACAGCGAAGGCTTCTCGAGCAGAAGCTTGGCGAGCATTACGCGCATTCGCCAGCCTCCTGAAAATTCTTTTAACGGCCGGTGTAAATCGGCTGTGACGAACCCGATACCTTCCAAAATTTCCTCTGCCTTTGATTGGACGGTGTAGCCATCAAGCTGTTCGTATTTTTCCTGGAGTTTGGTGAGCTTCGATACAAGCTCGTCCGAATACTCAGTTTCCAGTTGCTTGATGATGTGTTCCAGTTGTCGTTCAATGTCTACAACTTCCTTAAAGGCCCCTATAGCCACGGTCAGAATTGAGTCTTCCGTTTGGTAGGAGAGCAGGTCCTGGTTCAGGAACCCGATCGTGCAGTCGTTTGCCTTGCTGATCGAGCCGGCATCAAGCGAATACTCACCGTGAATCAGCTTCAGCAGGGTTGATTTTCCGCGACCGTTCAACCCGATCAGGCCAATCTTGTCCTTGGGTTTTACAAACGCACTGGCGTTCTCGTACAAAGCCCTTCCTCCGATGAAATACGAGATGTTGGAAATCGAAATCATTGCGCAAATATACTTCAGGGCAGGTATTCTCCACCGGTAAAATCCGGGTTTCAATTAATCGTTTAAACCGGTACATTACCTGAAACTTTTCCCTGTATGAGTCTTAAAAAATCACTCCTTGTTCTGATGGTTATCGCTGCCGCCTGCAGTCCTAAAAACAAAGCCCCGGAAGGTGAACTTCCGCTGAGTACGATCAAGTTGCCTGCGGGCTTCGCGATTGACGTTTATGCCAAAGTACCCGATGCTCGGTCGATGGCCATGAGCCCGTCCGGTGTGTTGTATGTTGGAAACAGGGATAGTGATAAAGTATATGCGGTAAAAGACAACGATGGTGATTTTAAAGCAGATAAAACATGGGTGATTGACTCCGGGTTGAACCAACCGAATGGCGTGGCCTTCCGTGACGGACATTTGTATGTTGCTGAAATCAGCCGGATATTGAAATACGAGAACATCGAATCTCATCTTGATACGCCTCCCGATCCGATTGTACTGAACGATACGTATCCAACAGAAGCCCATCACGGCTGGAAGTACATTGCGTTCGGTCCGGATGGTAAGTTGTATGTACCGGTTGGTGCACCGTGTAACATCTGTGAATCGAAAGACTCGATCTTCAACACCATCACTCGTATCAATCCTGACGGAACGGGACGTGAAATTTATGCTAAAGGTATTCGCAACACCGTAGGTTTTACCTGGCATCCGGTAACGAATGAATTATGGTTTACCGATAACGGCCGCGACCAGCTTGGTGACGATGTTCCGCCTTGCGAGCTTAACCTTGCACCTCAGAAGGGGATGAATTTTGGTTATCCGTATTGTCACGCAGGCACCATTAAAGATCCTGAGTTTGGCGATAAACATGCCTGCAGTGAGTTTGTTGCACCCGTTCAGCCACTTGGCCCGCACGTGGCACCGCTGGGTATCAAGTTTTATACGGGCAAGATGTTCCCTGAAACCTATGCGAATACGGCCTTCATTGCCGAGCACGGATCATGGAACAGAAGCAAGAAAATCGGTTACCGGATTTCGATGGTTAAAGTAAAAGACAACAAGACTTCTGAAGGGTACGAAGTTTTTGCAAGCGGCTGGTTAAATGACGATGAGCAGAAGGCGTGGGGCAGACCGGTTGATGTGCTTGTGCTGACTGACGGTTCGATGCTTGTTTCAGACGACCTTGCCGGAGTTATCTATCGCATTTCGTACAAAGGATAATCAGTCATGAAGATAAAATTTTTGATTGCAGCTCTGCTAAGTGTGCATGTAGCCGGCATTGCCCAGCTTTCAGGCGACCTTACCGTGGTAAAACAAACAGGCGCTACTTCTGTTAAGAACCAGGCCAATACCGGTACGTGTTGGAGTTTTTCGACAACGTCATTAATCGAGTCAACAACGTTGGCAAATGGTAACGGTGAGTTTGACTTGTCGGAGATGTATACCGTTCGTTGCATCTATACCGAGAAAGCAAAGAATTATCTTTTACGACAGGGGAGCGCTCAGTTTGGGCCGGGCGGGCTGGGTCACGATGTGATCCGCGCGATGGCAAACTATGGAGCCATGCCGGAGGGCAACTACTCGGGATTGCTGTTGGGTGTTAAGAATCATGACCACTCCAAAATGGATTCGCAGCTTAAAAACTACCTCGACAGCCTCTTAAAGAAGCGGCCCGTGCCGGCAGACTGGATGACTGGTTTTCAGGGCATTCTCGATGAACATCTTGGAAAGGCACCGGAAACTTTTACCTACAAAGAGAAGACTTATACACCGCAGACTTTTGCGAAGGAAGTGTTAAAATTCAAGGCGGAGGACTATGTCAATATCACCTCATTCAGTCACCATCCTTTTTACAGTTCATTCATCCTGGAGGTACCCGATAACTTCCTGAACGGATCGTATTACAATGTGCCGCTGGGTGAAATGATTTCATTAACCGAGCGTGCTGTGCAATCGGGATATTCGGTGATGTGGGATGCCGATGTCAGCAACCGGTACTTCAATCAAAGTTCGGGTTATGCCATTCAATGGGTTGGAACCGACCGGCCGCAAAACATTACGCCTGATCAGGAGGAAGTTAAATTCGATCAGGCGAGTCGTCAGCAACTTTTCGAAAGTCTCGTTACGCAGGATGACCACCTGATGCACTTGGTGGGCATTGAAAAGTCGGCCGGTGGCAAGAAGTTTTTCCTGGTTAAAAACTCGTGGGGTGAAATCGGTCCGTTCAAAGGATACATCAACGTTTCCGAGGTGTACTTTGCCATCAATACCATCAGCCTGGTGGTTCCAAAGGCCGCACTTGATCCAAAATTAAAATCTAAATTAGGGATCAAATAAGTTTCCATGCATCCGATTCTTTTTGAACTGGGCGGAATAACCGTTTACAGCTATGGCTTCATGATTGCACTTGGCGTGATCGGAGCAGTAGCATACATGTATTTCCAGGGACGTAAGGATGTTGGATTAACATTCGATCAGGCCAACTCGCTTTTCCTGATCATCTTCATTGCAGCATTTATAGGCGGAAAAGTTTTCCTGTTTTTCGAAAATCCGTCATTGTACACCGAACAACCCGGCAAATTGCTGGCCGGCCGTGGGTTTGTATTCTATGGCTCCTTTCTCTTTGCGGTGCCCGCGATGCTATGGTTCTTCCGGAAACACAAGCTGAATACGTATAAAATGCTTGACGTGATGGCCGTTGTAACGTGCATTGTGCACATGTTCGGCCGGATTGGTTGTTTCCTGGCAGGATGTTGTTACGGCAAGCCCACTTCAGGACCGTTGGGTGTAACGTTCACCGATGCTGCCTGTCAGGCTCCGCTTAATCAGCCGTTAGTTCCTACACAACTCCTGGAGGCTGGCTACATATTTCTGGTGATGCTGTTGTTGCTGTTGATCAAGTCACGATTCCAGAAATTCTACGGTCAGCTTTTTCTTTTGTACGTGATCCTGTACGCCATTGGGAGAAGCATGCTGGAGATTTTCCGGGGCGATGTTGCACGCGGTTTTATTATTGACGGCATCCTTTCACACTCACAGTTTATTGCACTGCTGATAATAACTGCAGCCGGATTTGTGTACGTGCGCTGGTCGAAGAAAAACCCGATCGCTAAAAGTCGTTAGCGATATCCTTGATCTTTTGTTTTTTATCTTCCTGCATCATTTTCAAAACAATGGTGGAAGTGTATTCGAGCTCAAGCTGGCTTTTGGAGTGCGACCGGAATTTGAGCCCGAGTTTTTCGCCAACCCAGTTGTACGATTCGTCACGGACGTTGTAAATCGGCTTACCCAGCGCGCTTTCCATTCCTTTCATCAGGCGGGTATCTTTTTCCGTCCGCACAGTAAGCTGATAAATGAGTCCCTTGTATGTTTTGGCTTCAATCTGGTTAACCTTTACCTCACCGATAGACGCATAATCCGGATGTTCGATCACATAAAGCTTCACTGCATGGTTATCGTGCCTGAAGTCTTTTTTAAACGTTGCGCCTTTGATCGAATCAATCGGGGAGGCGAGCTTGATGTCTTTAAAACCATTTCTGCGATCAAGCTCGGTTTCTTGTCCGTAACCGGTTGTCAGGATAACTGACAACGCAAAGAGTAATAGAGATTTCATGTTACTGGCGGGGTTCAATGCACTGAAACGGAATACTGATTTTTGTTTTATCCCACAGAAGCAAAAGGTCGGCCACGTTATTACGCTGGTCAAATTTTATCGTAAACGATTCGTTAACAATCGTGTCGGCCTGCACAGGCACCTCGAAACGGACGAGGTCATTTTTGTAGTTATAGTTGTATGATCCCCACAAGCCGAGTTCTTTATTTAAGATAATAACCCATTTGTCCTTATCGGGAACGGTGAACAGCGAGTAGGTGCCTGCGGTAATCATCATACCGTTGATGAATACGTCTTTCGTTAATGTGATTTCGGTTGCTTCATTTGCACCCGTGCGCCAAACCTGCCCGTAGGGCACAAGGCCGCCAAAAATTTCGCGTCCTCGCTTCTGTGGCTGGCAGTAGGTAATCTTAATGTACGTATCCTTGTATCGAAGGGTGGCAAAAGCGGCCGGGCTTAATCGTGGCGGCACCGCGTCCTGAGCCGAAACAACATATCCGGAAAGAATAAAAATGACGATGATCCAATGTTTTGCCCTGATCATTATTCAAATTAACTTGGCGAATATAATTCTTAAATTCTAAAACCGTAACCCTGCATGCAGCGCCCCGCTTTCGATGACATCTTTATGGAGCTTGCCGTGAACCTCGCCAAGCGGTCGCATTGTATTAAACGCCACGTGGGGGCAGTTCTCACAAAGGATACCCGCATTATCTCCATCGGCTACAACGGTCCGCCATCAGGCACACACAACTGTGATGAGGAATGGCCGGAGACAGGTTGCCCGCGCGATTCGAAGGGTGGCTGCTCGCTGGCTATCCATGCCGAGCAGAATGCAATCCTGTATGCGGTGAAGAATAAAACCTCCATCGAAGACTCAACGCTTTACCTGACACTGTCGCCCTGCCTGGCATGTGCGCGGATTATCTATAGTTCAGGTGTGAAGCGTGTGATTTACCTTAAATCGTATGCCGAACACAAAGGCATCGCCAGCGATGAGGGTGTCGACTTTCTGGTCCGGTTTGGCGTAAAGGTTGAACGTTACCTCGGTCAATTGAGTAACGTAACGCACATGATTTGACTACGTTCTTAAGCTGCCTTGTTTTTAAGCGCCTTCTCAATGTCTTTCATCAACTTGAGCGGAACACTTTTCGGGTCTTTGCTAAGCTCAAATTTGAAAACCTGCAAGGCACGTTCGGCCATCAGGTAAAGGCCTGAAGGATTGTTATCGTTACGATAACTTCCAAGACACCACTCGATGTCGGCCTGAAGGGCCTGCTCAACGTTTAATGTCTGAAGTTTCGCGAGAATCTCTTCGTTTACTTTTTCAATCTGGTGGGCAGCCGGAGCTTTTGGCTTCACAGGCTTCTTAGCGGCAGCTGTTTTCTTTACAGCGGGCTTTTTTTCAGCAGCAGCTTTTGCGGGTTTCTTGGCCATACGGATCGAAAGGATGGTTAAACAATAGTTAAAATTAAGGTGCGAGGATATTAACAATCAAGCGAACACCGCATTTAATTTCCGCAACCGTATGAAAAAGGCGATGATCCGCGAAGTTGAGCGTTGAGCATCGATAGAAAAAACGAAAGGGAAGCAAATCTGATTTACTTCCCTTCGCAAAGTTTCTTAGGTGTTACCTAATTACTTCTTTTTCTTAGCAGCCTTCTTTTTAGTTGCCTTTTTCTTGGCTGCTTTCTTCGCTTTCTTTGCCATAGCGTTGAAATTTTAAGTTAAAACTGATGAAAAGTTATAATAAAAAATTAATCTGCAAAAATTTTTATACACTTTTTTTGAATGTATGATCGGAGAGTTGTATAACAATTGCGTTCATGCAACACATCATCAGCATTAAATGATGTTCACTTCGGGTTGTAAATCAATTGCAAATTTTTTCTTCACCGATGCGAGTATGTCTTGCGCAAGTGATTGAATATTTTCTCCCGAACCATTGCCATAGTTCACGAGTACAAGCGCCTGATGCGGATGAACACCCACATCACCGATGCGTTTTCCTTTCCATCCGCATTGCTCGATCAACCAGCCTGCGGGCACTTTAACTTGTTGATTTTCAGAAGTATAACCGGGCATTTCAGGATAGTCTTTTTTGATCGATTCGTACTGCGACTGATCAATCGTTGGATTCTTGAAGAAGCTTCCTGCATTACCGATAACTTTTGGATCGGGTAATTTTTGTTGACGAATTGCAATCACCGCATCACTGATCGACTTAATCGATGGTACACTTTGTTGTTGATCTAATGTCTGTTGAATAGCACCATACGATGTGTTCAGCACATGATTTTTTTTGGTGAGAGTTAAAGTAACACTTGAAATAAAATATTTTCCTTTAAGCTTTCGCTTGAACACACTTTCACGATAACCGAACTCACACTCTGCATTGGTGAACACATGCATCTCACCCGAAGATGTGTCAACTGCCTCAACGGTTTTGATGAGATCTTTCACTTCTACGCCATACGCGCCAATGTTTTGCATGGGTGCAGCACCGATTGTACCGGGAATGAGTGACAGGTTTTCAACACCGCCATAATTATTCGTCACGCAGAATATAACAAACGCATGCCACGGCTCACCCGCACCGGCTTTTAACGTGACGGTCGAATCATTCTCAGAAACCGTTTCAATTCCCCGCAGATCATTTTTGATTACGAGCCCGTCATAATCGCCCGTTAAGAGCATATTGCTGCCACCGCCCATAATCAGGTGTTTATGCTGCTTATAAACAGGATGGTTAATCAGTTCGCGTAAGTCCGCAACGGTGGTCACCGAAGTGAAATACCGAGCCTTCGCGGCTATCTTAAATGTGTTGTAAGGAAATAAGTCAACGTGTTCCTGAATCCTGATCATGCGCGTGTCTGATACAGGGACAAAAATGAGAAATATTTATGAACTCGCGTCCGATCAGTTCTTAATCTCGTGCTCCGGAACTTTGATCAGGCAGAACCTTGGCAACCTGCCGGCTATGTATGTGGTACCCGCCACTGCAAAATCGCCTTCGGTTGTTTGTACGAGCGCAGCAATTTCAAACGGGTTTGAATATCCCAGGTATTTGCTCGACGAAAATTCGCCCGTTGCCTCGTCATACATGTATAAACCAATCTGGCCTGATTTGGTATTGCTTCCGAAAAGGATCACATTTTTGCCATCCACCACAGCGCGGATTGCTTTTACACGTGCATTCGATTCCAGTTCGGGGAACGAAAAGGCTGCCGATTGGATATCGGTTACTGAAGTTGTTCCCGTCATGTTCAGCGTTGCATTCGGCTTTAGAAAGTTGAAACCGAAATTGTACGTTGAAATGGCGAAAGTTTGTCCCGTAATGGGAAGAACGTTGCTGAAGCCTGCATTTTCCTGCTGACCATTTACGATGCCGTCAACATCTTCATCGCTGCCGAGGCTGGTAAACACCAAAGAAAACGTGTAGTCGATAAACCCGTTGAAGAAATAGGTGTTGGCAGATGTCTGGCCAACGGAAAACGGAAACTGCGTGCCTTCGCGGTTAGCATGACGGATAACCAGATTATCAATCGGGCTTTCAGCGCCTGTATAAAACCGCGTTTCATTTGAAACTGCACCATCGGTCGATACCATGGTCATAACCGACTCCTGTGTTCCGTTATCGTAGCTGAGTAACAACAGGCTGTTTCCATCAAGTGTGGTTGATGAGGCGAGTGGGAGCGGCAAGGAGGTGCTCAGAGCAGTTTGTTCACTGAATGAGGCAAGTTGGTCGACATTTACGAGAACAGCGTTTGTTCCTGCATCCATGCAGAAGAAGTAAAAACTATCACCGATCTGGTTGAGCTTGCCGATGGGGTAGGTGTAGGCTTCGTCCAGCTGCAATTCATTCACGATTTTGCCGAACTCATCGGTTTTCAGAAGATATACTCCGAGCGGAGTATTCACATTCTGCGATTCACCACCTTCTTTAAGCACTTCGGTTTTACCACCGAGAATCAGGTAGCCACCATCTGCAGTCGGCTTCATATCAATCGCGTAAAAGCTCGAATAAAATTCACTGTTATCGTAAATGCGGGTAAACGCTTTCTTGTCAAGCTTTTCGGACGATTCCTCCAGACACGCGCTCAGGAATATCACCGGAATGAAAAGTATAATTCGTTTCAGCATAGCTTAAGGTCGGTCAATTGATTGAAAACCACTGGAAAGAAAACGCAGCGGGAACAGGCATCCCAGCGAAATGGCAATGTTATTGAGTTTCACATCGTCCATCACATCTCCCGTTCCGGAAAGGCGCGGATCGCCAAACCGGTTTTCGGTTGAGTTCACCATGCTCATGCCTTTGCGGTACATCACATCCAGGTTCAACCGGATGTTTCCCACATGATAATTCACACCCGCTCCAAATGCAAGGCCCCAGTGCTTCTTCGCAAACAAATCCGGAGCACCGACAATGATATCAGGTTCGGTAAACTTGTTTTCGCTGCCCGAAGCATAGTCCACACCTGATGTTTGCACCGACTTATTGGCATTAATCAGGAAGGCGTAGTAGGCTCCGAACTGCACGTAAGGGCGAAGTTTGGTTTGTGTAATATCATACTTCAGCAAAAGCGGAAATTCGGCCCAGTCGACTTTCTGTTCCTGCTTAAAATCAAGAATCAATTGCGGCTGACCCTCATCATCCCATTCATAGTGATTGGAATACGAAAACTTTGAATTGCGATACGTGGGCTGGAAGCTGAGTGAAAATTGCCGGAACGTGAATGTAACCTCGACCGTTGCATGCGCACCCACGCCCGACCAGTCATCGTATTTTTTATCGATGGCTGATGCTTCGTAGTTGGAAGGGGAGTACACTCCGTACGATTTGTCGACTACGGCTTTCGAGAAATTGACGCCCGCTTTAAAACCGAGCCACCATTGCTTGTCGAGGAACTCGCTGTTGGCGTTGTTTCGGGAATTGAATGAGGTTTTTCGTTTCTTGGTATTCTGACCATATACTGTTAGCGAGCAGACAATCAGGCACAACACCAGGGGGATTAGTTTGCGCATAGAACTTATTTTGTCACCATTAATTTTTTAACATCTTTAAATGAACCGGCTTTCATCTGGTAGAGATACATGCCCGGTTGCAGACCCGATAATGATATCGGAACAGTATGATAACCGGGTTCGAACAGCTCGTTCGCGATCGTTCTGATCTTGCTTCCGCGACTATCCATCAAGTCAATCATCACTTGCAGGGTGTCATTGATTCGGAAACCGATCGTAGTTGATTCTTTCGCGGGATTCGGATAGTTCTGCTCCAGCACGTAACGTTTTTTAACGAACTCGTCATCGTTGCCGGTGATTACGGTCGTTGCCAGCGCTCCAAGGTTTCCGTTCAGGTAATCACCAAAGAAAACATCGTTCACTTCTGCCACGCTCGCGCCCATCCAGTTGTGAAGCAGGTTCGCATACACTTCACGGTAGTCGAACTGCATTTCTACATTCGTGATTTGCGTGTTGGTGAGATCCTGCGGTGTACCGGAGACGCCTGCTTTAACGCCTTTTCCAAAGATCATGATCGGGCCACCCGTTCCGTGATCGGTTCCGTAGCTTGCGTTTGAATTGATCCTCCGTCCGAATTCAGAAGTAGTAACGGTTAGTACCCGGTCTTCCAACCCGCGTGATTTAAGATCATCCTGGAATGCTTTCATCGTAGCGGAGATATGATACATCAGCGCAGCATGAACGCCCATGGTAGGGTCGTAGTTGGTTGTTTGATCGGCATGGGTGTCAAATCCCCCAATGCGCACCATAAACACTTTTGTTTTGCAACCTCCTGCTAGCAGGCGCGCTACCAATTGAAACTGGTCCGACAGCGGGTTGTGCTTGCTGCCGCTTGGCGCATTCAATGGATAAGTTTCAGGATAACTTACGGACGATTCACCACCCGCTACCCAAACTTCATACAATCGCTGAGCGTAGTCGTCTGTTTTTTGCTCCAGTCCGAGTATCCAGTTCATCTCTTTCCAGTACGCAGAGTTTTCAACTGCTTCCGGAGGAATTCCGCGCGGGTCTGCGACACCTTCTTCAAAGCCGGGCAGTTCATTTACAAGATTTGAAAACGCCTCGAGGTTATCCGGCAATGAAATGGATGTTGGTATGTTTCCCTGCTGATGGAAAATTAAAGACGTATCATTGCCCATCTCAATCCCAAGCGGATCGAGCATTTCGGGGTTTGGAAAATCCTGAGGATACACCAATGGTGTGTAAACCTGATTGAGGTAGCGGCCCACCCATCCCGATTGGAAATAATCATCTGCTCCACCACCCATAAACTGGATGTCGCGGCCGCGGAAATGTGAGCCGTTGTTGTTTTCGTACGATACGCCCTGTACAAACGCTGCCCGGCCCGTGTCGTACAAACCTTTTATGGCCTGCATATCGGGGTGAAGACCAACCTGTTGTTCAATCGGCAGGGTAGTATCGAGCGGAATGTATTTGCGCAAGCTGTTCTTGGCCGGTATTGCAATGTTAGGTCTGCGGCTGTAGTACAAGTCATATTGTTCAACCGGGATCAGCATGTTCATACCATCATTACCTCCGTGCAACTGAAGAATAATGAGGACTTTATCGTTGGCACTGTCTGCCGAGCGAATTAGTTTCGTAAGCATGGTTTCGCCCATCACCTTCATGGGGATTCCGGCAAGCGCAAACGGGGCGCTCATGGCGAACGGCAGTTTCTTTAAAAAGCTTCTTCTCTTCATGGTTACTGGAGTTGGTATTCAGGTGATTGAAGCATGGCGTTGAATAAGTTGTGCAACTGGCCTTCCATTGTGGCGATTCCCTGCTGGTTGGTGTAGCGGTCGGTCCAGGCAGCTTCCGGATCAGGGTCAATGATATCGAGGAACTTGTTGAGGAAGTAAAGCAGCCGCTCGGAAGTAACCGTTGCCTGCTGCGATTCATCCATCGAAGTATCGAACGTGAGGTTGTTCACCTGCGGCAACACGAACGAAGCGAGATCAATAATCAGCCTGCGGGCATCAGACGCTTCCGCGAAGTCGATATTGTCACGGATAAACTGGTAAAGCTCGATGTCCGGAAGAAACTCGTAAATAAAATTATAGCGATTCGTGAGGTTGTTAACCGTAATCCAGCTTCGGTGATAGATCGGATACTGATGATAGGCATCGTAGCCGGCCACGTCAAACGGCTGGTAAAAATCCATCCCCATCATTTTCACGCGGTCGATAACCATGCCGGTACGATTATAAAATCCGGCTGCGTCTGTTGCCAGTGAAGGGACCTGAATTCCAAAGAACCGGTAGGTGCCGATCATCAAATCGAGGGGCGACTTGATAATTCCTCCGAATCCATCATCTGCGTACGGAGTTGTATTGTTGTTATAAAAATGCTGGCTCGAAAGCAGCTCTTCAATAACCGGCTGAATTTTAAAGTTGTTGGCGCGGAACGTAGCCGCCATTTGCTGAATGATGTTGGTATTGATTGTATCGGTGATCTCGTGATACATGAAAAACCGGTAGATTTTCCGGCAAATGTAATTCGCGGTTTCATCCTGCTGATAAATGAGGTCAATAAATCTGCTGATCTCGTCAAGCGCACTTTCTTCGGTAGCGTTTGTTCCGTTCAGCAGGAGAGGATCGGGCGCGATGGCAGCATCGCCAAAACGAAGACTGAATTGCTTCGAACTGTTATCATGCGCTGAGGCATTGGTCACAGAACCTCGTACTTTGCCGCGTGGCAGAAGCGTGTCGGGATCGATCACGGCAAACTGGTCATCGAACTGAAAACCGGAGAATACTTTGGCTGCCGCCTGAACATCCTGCTCGGTGTAGTAGAAGTAATCACCCTGACCCAATCCGGCTGTTACGTCCGAACTTTCGAGCCCGCGACCGATTGAATAAAGCTCCAGCAACTCGCGACCGTAGTTTTCATTGCCTCCCCGGATGTTGATTGTTCCATCCAGCAGATTCAGCATCGCATTGTCAACACTTACTTTCTTCGTTAATTCTTTAAAATTGAGTTTCGCAGGAGGTACGACAGGCGAAGTCACACCGTCAAGTGCGTACAACCTGAACAATTGATTCTGATAATACATAGCCCGGCTGCTGCCGATCTTTTCAGCAATCGCAGTAAGAACCGTGTGAATAAAGAACACGATTTTTTCACGTGCCGAGTAGGCGAGCGATTGTCCTGCGGGGATTCCTGCGCTCATCATTTGCCCGATAAACCAGCGCTTGAAGTATTCCTGGTATTGGAACTCCATTTTTTCCGGATCGGTCACGCCTGTGATTACCCACGGTTCGTTGGTATCGGGGTCAACCGGTGGTGCGGCATCCGGAATAGCCTGATGATACAATTGTTGAATAGCTTGCGCAGCGGTTAAGCCCGAAAATGCTTTGATCTGCTGAATGGTCGGCCCGTAAGTAGCCCGTCTCAGCAAATGCGCAGCGCCTCGTCTTCCAAGTGTTCCTGTTTGTGGGGTTAGCGGCATAGGGGGAATAATAATTGAGGCTAGATCCTTGTAAAAAGTGATAAATGATCGTTTTTGCAGACAAATTGCGTTTAGAAACGATCATCGTAACTATTTTTCTTTTACTGATGTTTACCGTATTTAACAGGTATGAAAATTATTGAATGCCCGCGCGATGCCATGCAAGGCATAGATGAATTTATTGTTACCGATGATAAGATTCGGTACATCAATCAGTTGCTGAAAGTTGGTTTTGATACCATCGATTTCGGAAGTTTTGTTTCCGCGAAAGCAATTCCGCAGATGCGTGATACTAAGGAAGTTCTGGCCGGATTGAATGTTTCGGCAACGAAATCGAAGCTGCTGGCAATCGTAGCCAACACACGCGGAGCGGAGGAGGCAGCGCAATTTCAACAAATATCTTACCTCGGTTTCCCGTTGTCGATTTCTGAAACGTTCCAGCAACGCAATACGAACAAGTCGATCATGGAAGCACTAAACACGCTTTCTGACATTCAGAATATTTGTGAATCAACGGGTAAGCAGCAGGTGGTGTACATCAGCATGGGCTTTGGCAATCCTTATAACGACCCTTACAGCGTAACACTGGTTGAAAAGTTTGTGGATATTCTGAATACACTGGGGGTGAAGATCATTTCACTGGCTGATACCATCGGTGTTTCAACACCGGAGCAGATAAAATACCTTTTCGAAACGCTGTCTGCCAAGTTCAAACATGTTGAATTAGGCGCTCACCTGCATTCAACACCCCAAACAGCCGTGGAAAAAATAAAGGCCGCTTACGAAGCGGGATGCAAGCGTTTTGACGGAGCCATAAAAGGTTTCGGAGGTTGCCCGATGGCAAAAGATGATCTGGTTGGAAACCTCGCGACTGAAACAATCCTGTCGTATTTAAATGAAAAGAATGTGGCTACGGGAATCAACCAGGAAGAGTTTGTAAAAGCGATGGCGATAGCGGACGAGGTTTTTCCGAAGCACTAAATCCCTAATCCCCAATCCCTAATCCCTAATCCCTAATCCCCAATCCCTAATTTAACCCGCCAGCGAATACTGCTTTCCGGGCATCGACTTCACAACTCCTTTAAACTCAAGGCCCAGTAAAACAGATGCAAGCTGACTCACCGGAAGGTTTGATTTCCAACTCAGCTCATCGATCAGGACGTTCGCTTTTTTATCGATCATCACTTTCAGTACCGTTTGCTCGTTCGCATCATATCCGTCCAGAGCGACTGATACCTTTTTCTTTTGTGGTTTGGCGGCATCCCAGCCCATGATGTACTCAATATCTTTTACGGACGTCAGCAGGTTTGCCTTATTCGATTTGATCAGGTTGTTACAACCGGCTGAATAGGTTTCACCCACGCTTCCGGGGCACGCAAAAACATCTTTGTTATAACTATTGGCAATCTCTGCAGTTATTAACGCTCCTCCTTTTTCTGCGGCTTCAATAACGAGGAGTGCATCGCAAAGTCCGGCAATGATTCGGTTACGCTGCGGGAAATTATGTGCATCGGGTTTCGTGCCGAACGGACTTTCTGTGAGTAAGCCGCCCAGCTCAAACATCTTTTTTGCTGTTTCTTTATGTGCTGAAGGGTAAATCCTGTCCATACCGCTGCCCATCACGCCAACCGTTGGAAGCCCGTGTTTCACCGCCTGTTTATGGGCGTGAATGTCGATTCCGTAGGCCAGGCCGCTTACAATCAATGGCTGATGAGACGCAAGGTCCCGCACAATTTCTTCAACGCGCTCTTTGCCATACTCAGTTGCCTGCCGTGTTCCCACAATAGCAACTGTTCGTGGATTTTCGAAATCGATGGTTCCTTTCAGATAAAGTATAGAAGGTGCATCCGGAATGTTCTTTAGTCGCGATGGATATTTTTTATCCATATAAAAGACCAGTTCAACTGATTCTTTCTCGGCCTTCCGGAGTTCTTTCTCCGCACGTTCGAATGGCTTGCCGTTTAAAATGGCTTGTGCCGTTACTTCGCCCACTCCGGGAATCTGCATTAACTTTCCTTTCGGAGTTTTAAATACTTTTTCGGCCGAGCCGGTATAACTGACTACCTGTTTTACAACGTAGTCGCCAACACCATCAATAAAATGCAACGCGAGGAGGGAGAGTCGGTTTTGATCCAATGCAACTAATTCATTTAACGATGAAACAATTCTTCAATGAAGGTATTCAATTGCACGCTGCTCCGGAAACCAACGTGGAGAGTGCGACAGAACTTGTCAAGGTTGAAATTATCAACCGAGAAAATCTGTTAAATCGTTAAAAAACTGGCTAGTTGATTTTGTCGCGCAACTCAACGAGGAATCTGCGGACGTTTTTCAGTGAGTCGATCAACTCAATTTTGTCTTTTACCGAGTTGTCGGAGTTGCGAAGCATCTCTTTTGCACCCTGCAAGGTAAACCCTTTTTCTTTTACCAGGTGATAAATGGTTCTTACGTTATCGATGTCTTCCCTGGTAAACTGGCGATTGCCTTTGCGATTCTTCTTTGGCTTGATAAGATCGAACTCCGACTCCCAAAAACGGATCAAGGAAGGAGCTACATTGAACTGTTCTGCTACTTCCCCGATGGAGTAGTAGAGTTTTTCGATTTCTTTTTCCTTATAAGCCATCTTGTCGAGCAAGGTAAGTAATTAATCCATTATCATCAATGCGCACGGGCACTTCAGGGAAATCTTTTTTTGTGAGCTCTTGAATCTTGGTAATCACGCGGTTAGCAGTGTCTATTTTAACCCTGTCGCGAGCTATTTGGTACGTGGGTGTGATCCGGGCTTTGATGAAATTGCCTTTCGGATTGGTGTACACTTTAATAATGGGCGCCCAGCCATTAATGCCGGCTACGTTAATGCCCCCGTAGGTGCAAAAATTGCCAAGGCTGTAGGCGATGAACCGGTTTTTATAAACTTCCACCGCGCGGGTAACGTGTGGACCGTGACCAAAAATAATATCAGCCCCCGCATCAATCAGGGTATGGGCAAACTTGTAAACATCCCCGCGGTCTTCTCCGTGAAAGATCTCATGCTTGCGCGGAACATGCTGATATTCACCGCCTTCAGCCCCTCCATGAAATGAAACAATTACAATGTCTACCATTGTGTCGAGTTCCTGAACAATTGCCCTGGCCTCCTGGATATGATTTACGCTAATGCAATTGCTGTTAGGTGAGAAAGCCGCAACTCCGTATTTGATCCCCTCCTTCTCGAATGTGACATAGCGTCTTGGCAGTTGCCCTGTGTGGTACAACCCCGCAGCGTCCAGAGTTTTGATCGTGCTTCTGCGGCAGGTATCACCGAAATCCCCCGCGTGATTATTAGCAATGCTCATCACATCAAACCCGGCATTCACCAGGTTTTTCGCATACTTTTCCGGACTGCGAAACGCATAGCAAATCTTCGGATCCTTGCAGGTCTTAACATTGCCGCCTTCATTCAAAAGCGTTCCCTCCAGATTGCCAAACGTAACGTCTGCATCGCAAAGGATGTGTGCTACTTCTTTCATCAGGAATTCGCCATCATTGGGAGGCAGTACCGGTTGGGGATAATTGCTTCCCATCATGATATCACCCACACCGATGACGGTGATCGTGTCTTTTTTCTGACCAAAAGCAAAGGATATAATTGTTGAAAGCAGAACGCTGGAAAGTAACTTCATTATTTTTTCTCGTAGTAGATTATTGAACCTTCTTGTATGGACCGGAGAGATTTGTCGGCAGAAATTAATGGCAAGTCAACATATTGTGCACTTGCCACGATGATGCTGTCAGGAAGCTTTAATTTATATTTCTTTCGGATGTTAACGGCAGTTTGTTGCACGTTCGTGTTGAGATCAACAATAGAACATTCGTCAAGGAACTTCTCGAGTCGCTGCTGGTCACGCGAAGATAATTCACCGTAACTCAGGAGTTCGAGTTTTGTGATAACAGAGATGAAAATTGATTTTCCTTCCAGGAGCTCGGTTAGGGTATCGTCTCCGGAGAGGAAGTAGATGACGATATTCGTGTCGATGAACAGATTATTCCCACTCATCTCTCCAGCGCTTTTGTAGGGTTAAGCCATCTTCTTTGAACTTAACCGTTCCTGCGTATTGAGATGCTCTCAGCCCTGTTTTGGAAGATTTTTTTATAACCTTCTTCAAGACGGCTTGAATGGATTTCTTGTCTGACCCTTTTTTCAACACCATAACCATGGAACAAAGGTAATTAATCCAGTGATATGATCTCCTTCTCGCCCTGTACGATCAATTTCTCGTACTCCTGGTTGCTTAAATCGCGCTGGAAGAAGTTAATCGGGTTGATATGCTCGCCCTGGAAGAGCACTTCGTAGTGAAGGTGGTCGGATACAGACGTACCGGTATTTCCTACGTAGCCAATGATTTGGCCGCGTTTCACTTTGTCGCCCGGCTGCACAATGTACTTCGACAAATGCGCATACCGCGTTTCAAACCCGAAGCCGTGGTTCAGGTAAATTACATTACCGTAGCTCGATGAATAATATGAGTTGTCCACGCGTCCGTCACCCGTTGCGTAAACAGGCGTACCATGCGGAGCCGTGAAATCCAATCCTTTATGCGGACGAACATATCCCAGCAGGGGATGGAAGCGCATTCCGAAAATGGTGTGAAGTCTTGTCAGGTCTTTGTTGTCGATCGGCTGAATTGCAGGCCGTGATGCCCACATCGCCAGCTTGCGGTCAGCTGTTTTGCTCAGCTCTTCGTACGACTGCTGCTCAACATCAAGCTGATGCTTCAATTTTTCAAAACGCTTGTAGGTAGCAGCAATCAATGTGTATTGCTGAACTTCATCAAAGTAGGGAGGCTTCGCACCACCGGTACCGGCATAGCGTTCATTCGGGCTAAGTGGCTGAAGGTCAAGAATAACGCGGTAATTGTGGTCGTCCTGGCTGATCAATTCGTCCAGGTTGTGGTTGGCTTGTGCGATGTGCTCCTCGATCTGTTTCCATTCTGCGCGAAGCGTAAAGTTTTCGTCCTCAAGATATTGCTCACCGATCGGTGTGAAGTTGTTAATGTACCAGAAGAAGAGCGCAAGTGCAGCAACGAGCGAAAACGCGAGGAAGATTCCCACCTTGCGCATAAACTGATTGCCCGAGACAAATACGGGTTCGTACTGGCAGGTTTCAGGGTTATATATGAACGTCCTCTTTCTCACGCTTAATCGAGCGATTGGTTCATTTTAGCGCCAAGCTTCTGTAATTCAGTATGCTGATCGCTGCTCAGGCCTTCGAGCATGTATGGCAACGGATCAACTTGTGTATTGTTACGAATGATTTCATAATGCACATGCGGTGCAACGGATCCACCGCTCATTCCGACCGTGCCGATGGTAATACCTTTGCGCACATTTTGTCCGACTTTTACTGTAACCTCATCGAGGTGTGCATACCGGGTTGTAAGTCCATTGCTGTGCTCTATGTCAACATAATTGCCATAGCCGGCCTGAAGCGTTGAGCCTTTAACTGCGCGGATCACCCGGCCGTTGGCAGTGGCCAGTACCTCCGTTCCGCGTGCAGCGGTGAAATCAACACCCGGATGCTGATAATTGCCTTTGTGAAACGGGTTGATGCGCATGCCGAAACCTGAGACGAGCTTGGTATCTTCTGAAATTTTTAACGGCTGAATTGACGGAACTGAAAGCAGAAACACCTTATCGTGTTCACGGATTGAGTAGCTGGCGATTTCTGCATTGTGACTGACAGCAGTTCGCTTGATAGACGATGCGGTGGTCTCCAGATTTTCGAGTTCTTCACGGAACGTCTCAGTGTCTGCGAGAAGCAAATCAGCTTTGGGTGAAGCAACCGCCTGCTCTTGTTCAAGAGGCGACTCAAACAACTTAACATGCAAAGAAGCATTCTTGTCTTTCAGTTCTCCAATTGAGGTTTCAAGAGCCTGCGTCTCTTGTTGAAGCGATGCGTAATATTTCTCCATCGCTTTATTCTCTTTCTTTAACTGCTTTCCGCGTTCGGTGAGAAATAATCGGCTGTGCAGGAAGAGGATGCCCGCGAAGATCACGAACGTGGAAGCTGCGAACAGAATGGCATAGCCAAGCAAACTACCGTAAGCAGTTTTTTTAGGTTCGTAACGACACGTTTCAGGATTGTAGTAGTACTTCGATAGGCCCATGCTAGGTTTAAAAAAATCTGCGAAATCTGCGAAATCTCACCCCTTGGACAGTTATTTTTGCCCGTTCATCCCTGTTCGATAGCTACCACTATTGAACGAAGGGTAAAGGTAGTAAAAATCAGGAAAAATATAAAGTTGCGAGATTGATGGAATCGGCTGAGATACGGAGGTTGTTTTTAGAGTTTTTTGAGAAGAAAGGACACCAGATTGTGCCCTCGGCCCCGCTTGTGCTGAAGAACGATCCCACACTGCTTTTCACCAACTCGGGAATGGTTCAATTCAAGGATTACTTCCTGGGTAACGCAACACCGAAAGCAAACCGCATTGCCGATACACAAAAGTGTCTTCGCGTAAGCGGAAAACATAACGACCTCGAAGAAGTAGGTATCGATACCTACCATCACACGATGTTCGAGATGCTTGGCAACTGGAGCTTTGGCGATTATTTCAAGAAAGATGCAATTGCCTGGGCGTGGGAATTACTTACCGAAGTGTATAAGCTTCCGAAAGACAAATTATATGTAACTGTTTTTGGCGGAGATAAAGGTGATAACCTTCCGGTGGATGAAGAAGCAAAAGAACTGTGGAAAGCTTTTACATCAGAAGATCACATCCTTCACGGAAACAAGAAAGATAACTTTTGGGAGATGGGCGATACCGGTCCGTGCGGCCCGTGCTCGGAGATTCATATCGACTTGCGCCCGGACGAAGAGATCAAAAAGAAATCGGGCCGTGACTTGGTCAACAGCGATCATCCGCAGGTGGTGGAAATCTGGAACCTCGTGTTCATGGAATTCAACCGCAAAGCTGATGGGTCGCTTGAAAAGTTACCCGCACAGCATGTGGATACCGGGATGGGTTTCGAACGCCTGTGCATGGCCATTCAGAAGAAAACCTCCAACTACGATACGGATGTATTTTCTCCGCTCATCAATTTCATTGCAGAGGCAGCAGGCGTAAAATACAAGCAGGACGAAAAAACCGACATTGCCTTGCGGGTAATGGCCGATCATATCCGCGCAGTTTCGTTTGCAATTTGTGATGGACAACTTCCCTCCAACACGGGAGCAGGGTACGTAATCCGCAGGATTTTAAGACGCGCGGTTCGGTACGGCTTCACTTTTTTAAATTTCAAAGAGCCGTTCATGCACAAGCTTGTTCCGGTTCTTGCAAATCAATTGAAGAATGTTTTCCCGGAACTTGAATCTCAAAGAGATTACGTTGGGAAAGTGATCTTCGAAGAGGAAGTATCATTTTTAAGAACACTCGAGCGTGGATTGAAACGCATCGAAGGTTTGCAGTCGATTTCGGGTGAACAGGCGTTTGAGTTGTATGATACATTCGGCTTTCCGCTTGATTTGACATCATTGATTGCGCGCGAACGTGGCTTTTCTGTTGATGAAGCAGGTTTCAAAACAGAAATGGAAAAACAGAAGAACCGCTCCAAAGCTGATGCTAGCAAGGAAACGGGCGACTGGGTTGCTGTCGGGAAGGATGTTAAGACAGAGTTTATCGGGTATGATAATCTTGAATCCGAAGTGAAGATTGTTAAATACCGCAGGCTGAAGCAAAAGAACAAAGAACTTTTCCAGCTGGTGTTTGATAAAACCCCGTTCTATGCTGAAAGCGGGGGTCAGGTGGGCGACACAGGATTCATCGAAAGCGCGAACGAGAAGATTTACATTACCGATACCAAAAAAGAGAACGAACTGATTGTTCACTTTACCGATGCACTTCCTGAAAATCTGAATGCGAATTTCAATGCAGTGGTTGACGGGAGCAAGCGCCAGTTGAGTATGGACAATCACTCGGCTACGCATTTGCTTCATGCTGCGTTGCGACAAGTTCTGGGTAAGCATGTTGAGCAGAAAGGTTCATTGGTGAACGATAAAGTTCTTCGCTTCGACTTCTCGCATTTTGCTGCGATGACAACCGATGAACTTCAGAAAGTGGAAGACATTGTGAATCGCAAAATCCGCGAAAATATCCGTCTGGATGAAAAGCGGAATGTGCCGATTGAAGAAGCAAAGAAGCTGGGCGCGATGGCGCTTTTCGGTGAAAAATATGGCGATTTTGTTCGTGTGATCACATTCGATCCAAAGTTCTCGGTGGAACTTTGCGGAGGAACGCACGTGCCGGCTACGGGCCAGATTGGTTTATTCAAGATCATTTCCGAGAGTTCAGTGGCGGCAGGCGTTCGAAGAATTGAAGCCATCACAGCCGATGAAGCGGAAAAGTTTGTAAACGATAATCAAAAGCTGCTCGAGCAGATTAAAGACCTGCTGAAGAATCCGAAAGACCTGTTAACCGCTACCCGGAATCTGATCGAAGAAAAGAACCAGTTGGAGAAAAAGCTCGAAGCGGTTAACCAGGAGAAGGCTAACCAGATCAAGGATCAGCTTGCTGCCAAAGCGGTGAAGAATAATGGCTATTCACTTATTGTGGAGAAGATTTCAGTACCCAACGGTGATGCATTAAAGAATATAGCCTATGCCTTGCGCAACCAGTTCAGCGATTTGTTGCTGGTGCTGGCCGCGGATGTAGATGGTAAGCCTCAGGTATCGGTGATGATCGGGGAGGAGTTGATGAAATCGAACAAATACCATGCGGGCAACATGGTGAAAGAGCTGGCGAAAGAGATTGACGGTGGCGGAGGCGGTCAGCCGTTTTTCGCAACCGCGGGCGGTAAGAATCTCAACGGATTGGATAATGTGTTGGTGAAGGCGAAGCAGTTGATTTAGACTGCCCGGTTCACGAATATTCTGATAAACTAAACCTCAAAATTATGAAGAAGATTGTTTGGGCTTTTTTGCTGCTGATTGCAACTCACGGATACGGTCAGGATGTAAAAAGAATTACGGACGACTATAATGCGTATAGTAAGCTGCTTGCTGAAAAGAGCTTTGAAAAAGCATTTGATTACCTGAATCCGGGCATTTTTGACATAGCCCCGAAAGCACAACTTCTGGAGGTCATGAATCAGACACTCAACAATCCGGCAATTACACTGGAAGTGAGTAACCCGGAGGTATCTGAGTTCAGCGAAGTAAAGAAAATTGGTGAAACGTATTACGTGAAGTTTAAAACCTTTAACATAATAAAAATGAAGTTCAATGGTCTTTTCGGCTCGGATAAAACTCCGGAAGAAATTCAGGCCACTACACAGAAAATGAAAGAAAGCTTCGATGCCAAGTTCGGTGCCGGTAATGTTTCGTACGATGAAAAGACACAGTTCTTTCAAATCAAAGCCACCAAACCTGTTATTGCATCTTCTGCTGATAAAACATCCTGGAAGTTTATTACCATCGATGACGATTCGCAGAAGCCGATGCTTTCACAATTTATTCCTGCTGAACTTCTCAACTAAGGGAAGTACATCCAATGCCGATGCGGGAAGAGATCAGACAGAAGTACAGAGTTGTTATCGGGCTTGAGGTTCATGCCCAGTTGCTTACGTCCAGTAAAATTTTCAGTGCTGAACCTTCCTCTTTTGGCGCTTCCCCGAATACACAGGTTGGTGTAATTACCTTGGCGCATCCGGGCACATTACCCAAACTTAATAAGCGTGCGTTTGAGCTCGCAATCAAAATGGGCCTGGCCTGTAAGTCCGAGATCTCTCGTCACAATATTTTTGACCGAAAGAACTATTTCTATCCCGATCTGCCGAAAGGCTATCAAATCACCCAGGACCGCACCCCCGTTTGCAAGGGCGGGTTAGTAACGATTAAAACAAAAGATGGTGTTGTGCGCGATGTTAAGCTCAATCGCATTCACCTGGAAGAAGATGCCGGTAAGTCGATCCATACGGACGGCCCTGATACGTTTATTGATCTGAATCGTGCAGGCGTTGCGTTGATTGAGATTGTTACCGAGCCCGACATGAGCACAGCCGATGAGGCTTCGGCATTTGTTACGGAAGTTAGAAAATTGGTACGTTACCTTGATATCTGCGATGGTAACATGGAGGAGGGTTCGTTACGCTGCGATGCTAACGTCTCGATCATGCTGAAAGATGCGACTGTGTTTGGCAAGAAAGTGGAGATCAAGAACATGAACTCCATCCGCAATGTGCAACGCGCGATTAACGTTGAACTTGAACGGCAGATTGAACTTGCAGAAAAAGGAGAGGCTATTGTATCTGAAACGCGTACGTACGATGCGGATAAAGACAAAACGTTCGGCATGCGCGAAAAGGAGGAGTTGAATGATTACCGGTATTTCCCTGATCCGGATTTAAGTCCGGTGATTGTGTCAGATGAATGGTTGAAGCAGATTAAGCAAACCATGCCTGCATTGCCACAGGAACTTTTTAACAAGTTCGTTTCGGAGTATAAGCTGTCGGAATATGACGCTAATGTTCTCACCGATTCAAAAGACATTGCGTTGTACGTTGATGCGGTTTGCAGTCATACAAAGAATTATAAAGCCGCAGCCAACTGGATGATGGGTCCTGTGAAGTCGTGGCTGAACGAAAACCAAAAAAGCGCAGACCAGTTTCCCATAAAACCGCAAGGTCTTGCTGAAATAATTGAATTGATCGATGCCGGCAAGCTGAACTTTACAGTGGCTTCGCAACGTTTATTTCCGGCAATGGTTCAAAATCCGCAAACACCTGTACTACAACTTGTTGAGCAATTGGGCCTGTCTCAGCAAAGCGATCAGAATTCAATTTTGCCTATTATTGAGGAAGTATTGAAAGCCTTCCCCGAAGAGGTGAAACAATTTAAAAAAGGAAAAGACGCCCTGATTGGCATGTTTATGGGTGAAGTGATGAAGCGCAGCCAGGGAAAGGCCGATCCGAAAACAACCAAAGATCTATTAGTTAATAAGTTAAAAGAAGTATGAGAGCAACAGCAGTCTTTTTATTGTCCGTGATTCTATTGTTTAGCGGATGCTCTTCCAATGGTCAGGATAAAGCGAAATCAGCAGGAAACGTTGTAACCGTGAGTGGTAAAGTTGGATTCCCGCAGGTTGGAACGATCACCATAACCGAACTTAAAAATAACGGCATGGGCTGGCAGGATACCATTACGCTGAAAAGCGATTATACCTTCGCTAAGAAAGTTACTGTAAACGAGCCGGGTTATTACCGCCTTAATTTTTACAATCAACAATCGGTTGACCTCATTCTCGATAAAAGTAATCTTGAAGTAAATGTCGATGGAAACAATCGCACGGGCTTCTCGGAAGTAAAAGGCTCGCCCGATATCGACCTTGTTAAAAAGGCACAGGGCTATCTTCAAACGTTGCAAACAACGCCAGAATTTCTGGAGTTGAGTAAACAGTTTGATGCGGCCCGCACAACCAACGATCAGGCTAAAATGGTTGCTTTGCAAGAGCAATACCAGAAAATGTCGGTGATTGCTACCGATCAGATCGCAGCGCTTTTAAAAAGTTCACCGGCTTCACTCGGTGGCATCAACATTTTGCAGGGCGGCCAGATGCTTACCAAAGAGAAATACTGGGATGTGTACGTGCTGTATGCCGATAAGCTGAAGAAGGAACTGCCGAACTCATCGCATGCGAAAGAGTTTATCGCAATGGTCGACAAAGACAAAAAACTTGCGATCGGGGAGATTGCACCGGACATTGCGCTTCCTAATCCTGATGGCCAGATTGTAAAACTCTCTTCGCTGCGCGGCAAATATGTGCTGGTTGACTTCTGGGCGAAGTGGTGCGGACCGTGCCGCAGAGAAAATCCGAATGTTGTTGCAGCGTACAACAAGTACAAAGACAAAGGCTTTACGGTGTATGGCGTGTCACTTGACCGCAACAAAGCCGACTGGGTTCAGGCGATAGCCGAAGACGGGTTAACGTGGACACACGTTTCTGATTTAAAGTACTTCCAGTCGGAAGCTGCAGCAACCTATAACATCACGTTTATTCCCTTCTCGCTGTTGCTCGACCGGGACGGAAGGATTATTGCGAAAGGTTTACGTGAGGGCGAGCTAAGTAAGAAGCTCGAAGAGATTTTCAGTAAAAAACAATAGCCCTTTATTGAAGGGCTATTGTTTGTCAATCTGTTTTAATTTCCAAATTGTACGGGCATAACAAATTGCGAGTGTACAATTTTCCCGTTTTGCTTGCCCGGGTTCCATCCGTTAACCTCCTCTTTGAGGACACGCAATGCTTCCAGATCAAGCTCTTTCGAGATGCCCTTTATGATCTCGAAGTTCGTTGCAGTTCCGTCTTTTTTAACCACAAACTTCACGAACACTTTTCCTTTTAAGCCCAGTCGCTTTGCTTCTTCGGGATAGCGGATTTTCGATTTCAGGCTTCTAAGAAATTCGTTGATTCCTTCTTTAGGAGAAGCCGCCTGTTCAACTGCGAAGAAAATCGGTTCTCCATCGATGGAATTGTCAAGCTTCTCCTCCCAAACTTCACTGGCTCTTTTCCATTGATCTTCGGTTGGAAGTCGGTTTTGTTTTCCGGTTTGTTTTTCTGAAGTATAGTCCAGAATCAGGTAATTGATCGCGTTACCCTTTGCGTCTTCACCGGTTTTAATAGCTAAAACCGATACCGCTTCAAAAGTATATTCGCCATCGATTACACTGATGTGATCAGCATGTTTACCCTCAAAGTCTTTTAGATTAGGGCCTGAAGGAGGTACCACGATAAAATCTGCATCGGGGTTCTTAGCTTTCAATCGTTCAATAGCCTGCCGAACCTTCAAGGGGTATCCGGGCTCTTCTTGTTTCGTAACAGCAACGGTTTCAACCTGATCCTGGCATGAAACCGCGAAAAACAACATTGGAATAAAGGCCGCGACCGCGATCATCTTCCAGTTCTTTATTTTTTGCTTGATTGTTCGCATCATTTCGATTCGTTTAACGGTTAATGAATTACTAAAGTGATTGGCGAGTTTGTATTCGGCCGAGTGTAAAGCAACCCTCGCCAGCAGGCTGCAGTACTCATTCACGTCATGAGTTTCGACAGCGCGCGCATCTGCCTCGAACTCATGAAGCTGAACAAATATTTTTTTGTAAACCCGGATCACCGGATTAAACCAGAAGACAATTCCAAGAATATTTAACAGAACAATATCAACCGAGTGAAAAAGTTTTGCGTGAATGCGTTCATGTTCAATGATCTGCTGTTTCTCGTTTTCGGTAAGCGGTGGAGTATTCCCAATAAAAATGTAGTTGAAAAATGAAAACGGACTGCTCGTGTCTTTCAATTCAACGATGTGATGATTTTGCAGATTATAGTGTGATGATTTGCGTAACGTGATTAACATTTTGAATAAACGAATCGCAAAGACGAGTAAAAACAAAGCCAGCCCGACCCCATAAATCACGGTTGCGATTTCCCAGGTTGTCCAACGGTCTTGCGGAATAACTTCATTTGAATACACCAGGTCGGCTTCCGTTATAACCGGCTCAACCGAAAGGCTAAGGGACGGTACAGGAGAGTTGGCTGCCGGAATGTTAATGAGCGGAAATATTATTGACGCGCCAAGACCAATCAACAGGAACATCCGGTTAAACCGGAAGCTCGTCTCTTTTCTAAGCAGTAACTGGTAAACCACCAGAAACAGGCATAATCCGATGCTTGCTTCAAGCAGATAGTTCAGATAAGCATTCATGGCTTTTTGGTTTTAGCTTCCTTCAAAAGTTTTTCAATGTCTTTCAGATCCATGTTATTTTCCTTCGCAAAGAATGAAACCAGATTTTCAAACGAGTTGTTGAAATATCCCTTCAGCATCGAGTTCAGGTAAAACCTGGTGTACTGTTCTTTCGAAATCAGCGGGAAGTACTCATGTGTTTTTCCGTAGGCTGTATGATCCACAAATCCTTTTGTCTCCAGAATCCGGATGATTGTGGATACCGTGTTGTAAGCCGGCTTTGGTTTAGGCAGTTCTTCGATAATGTCTTTCACAAAAGCTTTTTCAAGCTTCCATAACACCTGCATAATCTGGTCTTCGGCTTTGGTTAGTTCTTTCATTGTGCGGATTCAAATTTTAAATGTTCGGTTACTTCACGGAAAGAGTTGCTGCGGAATAAGATGTTGCCGTTGCTGTCGAGCAGAAAATAAGTCGGATAAACCTCAATCAACATATCCGTTCGCAGCATTTTTACAGGATCGTCTGTTTCGCGCAGATTTTTCCACCTGTAGTTTTTTGTCGTTACAAATTCGGCCCACTGCTTTTGATTTTGGTCGATGGATATGCCGATAACTTCGATGTTATTTTGTTTTAATACATCAAGCCGCGCGGTAATTTCTTTGTGCTGTTCAATGCAGGGTGCGCACGCTGCAAACCACATGTCGACCAGGTATTTCTTGCCGGGCGCCAGTGCAATTGTTTCAATTTTGCCTTCCGGATTATTGAAGGTGAATTTCCGGAAGTCAATACTGTTTTGAAAAAGTACTTTTCCGATTTTAGGGTAGGGGTTAAGCAAATGGCTCCGGACGGCAGCATCCTGACCAGCTAGAATATTGTAAACCCTTAGCAGTTCAGATTTGTTGCTCACGTTACGATAAAAAAAGGCCTGCGCGATTTCAATCGAAAAAACGTGGTTCAGATTTCGGGTCAGTTCATTCAGCAGAAAGTTGTTCACCGTTGCTGAATCCGCTTTGTGTTCAATAAGAAGATCGTACCGCTTACGGAAGTCCAGCGAGGTGTAGTAAATATCGGACCCGATAACGGTATCAACCTCAAGCTTTTTGCCGGTGAAGTTTCCTTTGATGATGATCTTATCCCCATTCAGCCAAACCTGATTCATTCGTTTACCAGAACTTCCGTAAAATGTGAAGTTGTACAAATCGTTCAGCGGGCGGTTCAATTTGATTTGAAGAGAGGGCGAATAACGTATGAATTGAAACTCGTTGTCCTGCGTGATGTTCGAAAAAAAAATGCTGTCGACCGGCACGGCAGTTTTCACATCGAATGTTATTTGAGCGTTCAGGCTAAAGCCCGACACGCTTAAAATCAATACAAGAACTGCGTTTTTCATCGAATTAACTAATGATTACGTTTTAAAACTAAAACTTTAGTTGATAAGGTCAAAATAAAAGCGGAGAAAATTTTCCGCTTTTATGTCGTTTAGAGTTCAGCGCTCACGAGGGAATGGCTAATTCTTTTTCGGAATGGCGTTATGTTTTCGGTAAACCTGCGAGATTATGTGCCCGCGGAAATAGGAGCGATACGCCCACTTCGCCAAATCATCGCCTTTGGTGAATTTGTAGTCCAGGTCGTCAAGTTTAATGTATGCGCTCGCTTCCTGAATTGGAATGTTGTTTTGCACGGCCTTTTCAGCTTCGCGCAGATAGGCTTCGAATGCTTCTTTCTCCAATTTCACGTACGACAAATCGTATTGTACAGGACCATGACCCGGAATCACAATTGCCGGATTCATATTAATTATGTACTGCAACGCATCGACCATACCTGCTGCGTTCGGCTGCGTCTCATAGGGTGTCGGGGCCACTACAATATCGCCCGTGATAACCAGTCGCTTTTCCGGTATCCAAACAATCACATCACCCTCCGAGTGTGCATACTGTTTTAAATGCATCATTTTCAAAGTATGGTTTCCCCAGCGAAGCGTTAGCTTATCGTTAAACGTGATATCGCCATTCACCAGTTTTACAGGGCGATAGTCGGCTAACACTTCTTTTGTTTCTTCTATCAATTGATCCCAGTAGGGGACCATCGAATCTGTAATAGCAAGCCCGTTGCTTGCCTTTCGTTCCTTCCGTTCTTTTTCAAATTGTGCAAGACCTTGCTTCGTTAATTCCAGGTCCTGATCAATTAAAGGTTTTACCTGGGTTTTCAGGAAATAATACGTGGAATCATGCATGATGAACTCACACTCCGGGAATGCCAGCTTGAATTCGTAGTTGCCATACATGTGGTCGTAATGCCAATGGGTGTTTAGTACATACCTCACGGGCAGGTTGGTAATTTTCTTCAACCGGTTAATTGCCTCCAATGCATAGTTGGGAGACGTGTATGTATCCACAAAGAAAACTCCCGTAGTACCAATGATTGCAATACCGTTTCCCAGGTACCAATTGATTTTTGGCTTGAATACATAAATGCTGTCTGTTACTTTAACGGTTTCCAGGTAATTCGTTTGAGCGTTCAGGCTGTAGCTTGTTGCCAGAAAAGCGAGTGCAAGAATAACGTGAGTGGGTTTCATAGGGTCTGATGATTTTCTGCAATCAAAATTACCCGCGATGAAGCGACTGAAAATTGGTTCGCGTGTATTTTCTGTAAACGGTATTCAAACCATCACCCTGACGAGGTGAGATTTTATTCAAACGGTGTTTTCAGAGTTTGACCATGTCCGCGTCCGAACATCGTATATCGTTAGTTCGATTACTTTGAAGTAGTAAAGCAATATGAAATCAGATTGGCGCCCATTTGCAATGCCTGCTGGTGTTTTACTTCCGGTGTGTTGTGCACACGAATATCTTCCCAGCCGTTACCCAGGTCACATTCATACGAATAAAAAAGAACAAGTCGGCCTTCATAGATCAAACCAAATCCTTGCGCAGGTTTGCCGTCATGCTCGTGGATTTTTGGAAGGCCTTTCGCGAATTCAAACTTCTGATGATAAACCGGGTGATCGAACGGAAGCTCGATTAATTCCAATTCCGGAAAAACTTTTTTCAGTTCCAGCCGAATGTATTTATCAAGCCCGTAGTTATCATCGATATGCAGAAAACCGCCTCCCACCAGGTAATTACGAAGATTAGCAGCATCGCTTTCGCTGAACACCACATTGCCGTGGCCTGTCATATATATATACGGGTAGAGGTAAAGTTCTTTGCTGCCCACTTCCACCACATCTTCATCGGATGCCAGCGTGGTATTAAGTTCGGTATTGCAGAACTTGATCAGGTTTGGCAATGCGGTTTTATTGGCATACCAGTCGCCACCGCCACCGTACTTGAGTTTTGCTATTTTTACTGAACTTTGCGCTCCAGCTGACTGGAGGAAGCCCATAAGTATAAGTGCACCGAAAAAGCTGAGAAGAATCCGCATTTTTAAGATCAAGTGATT
This sequence comes from Cyclobacteriaceae bacterium, assembly GCA_019694875.1. GTDB lineage: Bacteria > Bacteroidota > Bacteroidia > Cytophagales > Cyclobacteriaceae > UBA2336. The sequence goes on along the minus strand of JAIBBC010000003.1, from coordinate 521,047 downwards.
TAAACCTTATTCCCGTTAACGGGTCTAACCGCCAAAACAAGCAAAAAATTGCGCTAAAAAGTCAAAACATGATGAGAAACCAGTCTTTTTTGATGCGAATGGTGGCTGTGGCGGCAGTGATTAGCGTGGGATTTGGCTCCTCATGTTCGGAAGACGAGCCACAATTCTCGCAGGAAGCAGGCTATGCGGTGGAGGAATCGAACGTTGACGCCTACTATGCCGATGCCGATGATATGGCTGGCGTAGCGGTAGCGGAGAGCGAAGAAACTGAAGGTGGCCGTACAACATCCGGAGCAAGGCAATTAGAACTGAATGACGACAGGTTCTGTAATGGCATTTCGGTTGAACTTGATCTCGATCTTTCCCAACTTCCAGCGCTCCCCATTGGCGATATCACCATCAACTTTGGCGATGGCTGTGAAGATGGCCGTGGTAACATCCGCAAAGGCAAAATAAAAGTACACTTCCGTGGACGCAAGTTCCGGCCCGGTTCCGTTATTTCCATCACCTTCGATAATTATCAAATCAACAACGTAACACTCAATGGCGTCCGCACACTCACAAACCTGCCCGCCAGCACCGTAGGTGCACCTAAGTTTCAGATCGAACTGACCGATGGATCGGTGGCGTGGGATGGAAATGTTGTTACCCGTGAACATTGCTTCAGCAATACCTGGGAACGGGGTGCATTGCTGGATCCGACTGACGACCTGGTTATAGTAACGCAATGCCCGGATGCTGATCAGGCTGCAGAAGGCGTGAACCGGAAAGGGATTCATTACCGGGTGTACATTACCAAACCCCTGACATATAAAAGAGGATGCCCGATGGCGATTTCAGGAACCAAGAAGTTCGTTGAGGTTGACAGTGGAAAGGAAATAATAATTGACTATGGCAGTGGTACTTGCGATGCTTCAATTACCTTAACGGTTAATGGCAACATTCGAAACGTACGTTCGCGCAGATAAAAAATTGACTTTCATTTGAGAGAAGCCCGGCACTAAACCCGGGCTTTTTTGTTTTCTTTGTAGTTAAACTTTTTCGACATGAAGCAATACCTCGACCTGATGAAGGATATCCTGGAAACAGGCGCATCCAAAACAGATCGTACTGGAACCGGGACGCTTTCGGTTTTTGGCCGTCAGCTCAGGTTTGATTTATCAGCAGGGTTTCCGTTGGTCACCACCAAAAAGCTTCATACCCGATCTATTTTTATCGAACTGTTGTGGTTTCTCAAGGGCGACACCAACATCAAGTACCTTCATGATAATGGCGTGACCATCTGGGACGAGTGGGCTGATGAAAATGGCGATCTGGGCCCGGTATACGGTCATCAGTGGCGCAGCTGGCCCGCACCAAATGGCCAGACAATCGATCAGATTACAAATGTTATCAATCAAATAAAACAGAAGCCCGATTCGAGAAGACATATTGTATCCGCCTGGAATCCCGCTGAAGTAGATAAGATGGCATTGCCGCCTTGCCATGCGATGTTTCAATTTTATGTTGCCGATGGAAAGCTGTCGTGCCAACTGTATCAACGCAGTGCCGACTACTTCTTAGGCGTTCCGTTCAATATCGCTTCGTATGCATTGTTAACACACATGTTTGCACAACAGTGCGACCTTGAGCCGGGTGATTTTGTCTGGACAGGGGGTGATGTTCACTTGTACACCAATCATATTGAGCAGGCGAAGCTTCAACTCTCACGTGAGCCATATCCGTTGCCAGTATTAAACATTAAACGGAAACCAGCTTCAATCTTTGACTATCAATACGAAGATTTCGAAATACTCAATTATCAATCACACCCAACCATCAAGGCTCCGATAGCGGTATGAGACGTATTGTTGGTTTGTCGATGATCGCCTTGTTGATCGGGTGTAATTCGCCAAAAAAGAAGGAACCGGAAAGCGCAGTTAAAAACGGTATCGTCACCGTCTACCGGGATGATGGCCGTTTGCACAAGGAGCTATCTTACAAAGACGGGAAGCTTAACGGCCTGTCGAAAGTTTATCATCCTAACGGTAAGTTGTACCTCGAAACGGAATGGGCGAACGACAAACGCCACGGATTAACCAGGCAATATTTTCAAAGTGGTATTCTGTATTCCGAAACGTACTATGACAGCGGTAAGATAACCGGTGTGTTGAAAAAATATCATAAAGACGGAAAGCTGAAAGCTGAGATGCCCTATAAGAATGGTGTGGAGTGCGCAGGTTTGAAAGAATACATTTTAAATGGGGACCCGCGGCCGCATTACCCTGAGATTGTAATCACCACCGATAACAAAATCAAAACGGAAGGTATTTACTATCTGAAGTTCTCAGTGTCGGAGCGGGTACACAAGGCCACCTTTTATCGAGGAAGATTAAAGGACGATTGCCTTCACAGCGAACTTGAAAAAATTTACCAGCCAAAAGATGATGAGGCGTTGTTGGCCTACCCGGTAAGCGACTTTCAAATTATTGACCAGACCGACAACTTTATCGCAAAGATCGAAACCATTGCCGGTAACGTGCTGGTAGTTGAAAAACCGTATCGAATTAAAATCCAACCCGAATTCCTCGGGGACTAGAAGCCGGCCATAAAAACTTGTGCTTCCGGCACCGGAAAAATCCTGATATTTGCCCACTTTTTAAATAAAGAATCGCTCACGGGGTGTAACAAAAGCGGTTTTTAGGCGACAAATGTGTAACCCGAATCCAGGATGCCCGAAAAAAGCAGTGTTTTTGATATGATTGGTCCTGTTATGATAGGCCCTTCAAGCTCACATACGGCTGGTGTGGTTCGGATTGCCCGAACTGCCCTGAAACTGCTGGGTGGAGTTCCCGAAGAAGCGGATATCATTTTCTACAATTCCTTTGCACGCACGTATGAAGGTCACGGCAGCGACCGCGCCATAATAGCAGGCTTACTGGATTATAGGACCGATGACAAACGCATCAAAGACTCACTTGAATTAGCGAAAGAAAATAATCTCAAATACACGTTTAAGTCGATCGGTAATGCATCGGCTTTACATCCCAATACCATCCGCCTTAACCTGAAGCTTGGTGATAAAAAAATCGAAGTTTTAGGCGAAAGTAAGGGTGGAGGAGTGATCAATATTGCGGAGGTAAATGGCTTTAAGGCAGATTTTTCAGCCAGTCTGCATACGCTGATCATTTTTGCCGATGACGTGAAGGGGAGTATCGCGTTCCTTGCGAATGTGCTCGCCCATGACGATTGCAACATTGCCACCATGTCGGTTTCCCGGAAAGGAAAGAATGATTTAGCATGTTTAGTGATAGAAATGGACTCCGGAGTGAAACCTGTAACATTGGCCTACGTTCGGAGTCTAAGTTGGGTTAAGGAAGTTATTTATATCCCGGATATTGACCGTTAACAAGAAATGAAAAGAATCCTCCTCGTTTTTTTTGCTGCATTTTTCAGCGTGAGCACGTTCGCGCAAATTGATACTACAGCCCGCAAGTGGACATTGCGCGAGATTATCGATTACGCAATTGCTCATAACCTGACCGTAAAGCGCAGTGAGTATGCCGTGGAAACCGGTGAGGTGAATGCACTTCAGGCGAAGGCAGCACTGCTGCCTACCGTAAATGCCAGTGCGAGCTATGGCTATAACTGGGGCCGTACGATTGACCCGAGCAGTAACAGCTTTACCGAAAACCGTGTAAAGTCGGTTAATATGAATGCATCCAGCTCTCTGTTATTATGGAACGGTTTCCGTTTATTCTACAATGTAAGACAAACCGATACGGAACTGGAGGCATTAAGCGAAGATCTGATTAAATCACGCAACGATGTTATTCTTAGTGTAATCACGCTGTATATTAATGTTGTTTTTAATAAGGAACTCTATAATGTAGCCAAGCTTCAATTGCGCTCAACGGAAGAGCAGTTGTTGCGCACGCGAAAACTGGCTGAAGCCGGATCGGTTCCGCAAGCTAACGTCTTAAACCTCGAAGCGCAGTTCGCGACAAATGAGCTAAACCTTATTCAGCGCGAGAATGCAGTTAATCTTACGTTGCTGCAACTTAAGCAAGCTTTACAATTACCGGCAGCTACTCCGCTGGACGTGGAACTACCGCAAATCGATCTGAATGCGAACGATGTAGTTAACAAAACCCCTGAAGAAATTTATGAAATCGCCACTAGCTCGATGCCAGAAATCAAGGCAGCACGGCTGAGAAGAAAAGGTGCCTTGTTCGCACTTCGTTCAACGCAGGGCAATTTTTATCCACGTCTCACAATGACCGGAACACTTTCAACCGTTTATTCCGATCAGCGGCTGCAATTTCAGCCTGACGGAACCACGGGTGAGCAGGTTATTGGATACATTCAGGGCTCTCCATCAAGTCTTGTAGTTGTGCCATCGGCAAATGGTACTTACTTCCTGCCTGGATACAGTGATCAGTTTCAAAATAACCTGGGTAAGAGCTTGGGGTTCAGCTTGCAGATTCCAATCTTCAACGGCCTTTCAACCCGCAGTGCAGTGCAACGTGCGAAGATCAGCCGGAACCTGGCAGAGATTTCATTAACTGAAAATGAAAATCGTCTTCGTCAAACTGTTGAAACAGCTTACAACGATGCCGTGTCGGCAATCAAAACGTATAACTCAGCTCAAAAGCAGGTGAGGGCTCGCGATGAAGCTTACCGCATGACCAAGATCCGGTTGGATAACGGTGCGGTAAATTATGTGGAGTATCAGGTTGCCGAGAACGACTTGTTTCAGGCGCAATCTGACCTGCTTCGCGCAAAATATGATTTCATCTTCCGGAAGAAAGTGCTCGACTTCTACCAGGGATTACCTCTAGGACTTTAATCAGCTTAACACTACGCATCAATGGCAACAACGCAAAAACGCAAATCAAACAAATTCATTTACTGGCTTCTCGCAATTTTGGGAGGTCTGTTCCTGATCGTTATCATCGGAAAATCGCAGGGCTGGATTGGCAAGCCACAGGAACTCGAAGTTGAGTTGGCAAAAGTTAAGCGCACGACAATTGTTGAAAAGGTAAGTGCTTCCGGCACCGTGCAGCCCGTAATTGAAGTAAAAATTGCACCTGAGGTTTCCGGTGAGATTCGTGAACTGTTGATTGAGGAAGGAGACTCTGTTGGAAAGAATCAGATGCTGGTTAAAATCCGCCCTGATACCTGGCTATCGCAGTTAGATCGCGCAGAGGCCTCGTTGAATCAGCAGAAGGCAAACGTTGTGTCAGCTGAAGCTGCGCTCTCACGCTCTGAAGCATCGCTTACACGTGCCATGCAGGAATACAAGCGCCAGGAATCTCTTCATGATCAGAAGGTAATTTCCGAGGCCGACTGGCAACTTGCGCAGCAGAATAAATCAATCGCAGAGAACGACTACAAGTCAGCTAAGCAGTCGCTGGAAGCTTCAAAATACATTGTAAGAAGCAGTGAGGCAACTGTGCGCGAGGCGCGCGAAAATGTGCGGTTGACCAGCGTGGCCGCACCGATGCACGGAATTGTATCTAAACTGAGCGTTAAGAAAGGTGAGCGCGTACTTGGTACTGCCCAGATGCAGGGTACTGAAATGCTTCGCATCGCGGATTTAAGTAAAATGGAGGTTCGCGTGAATGTGAATGAAAACGATATCGTCCGTGTGCACCTGAACGACACCACGCTGATTGATGTGGATGCCTATGCGAATGACGGAAAACAGTTCAAGGGAATTGTGACCAATATCGCGAATACGGCAAAGGATAAGACGTCAGCAGACGCCATTACTGAATTTGAAGTTCGGATTTTGATCCTCAATTCTTCGTATAAGGATTTGGTTGCAAAAGGAAACCGGTATCCATTCCGTCCGGGTATGACAGCCAGCGTGGAAATTCTGACGAACCGCAAAACAAATGTTATGTCTGTGCCGCTGTCGGCTGTAACGACACGCAATCCTGACGATGAAAATAAGCCTGAAGGTGGTCAGAACGGTCCGCAGAACAACAATAATCAGCAAAACAACAACGGTCAGCAAAAGCCCGTGGAAAAGAAAAAGGATAAAGTGGTTGTGTTCGTAAATGAGGGCGGTAAAGCAAAAATGATCGAAGTTAAAACAGGTATCAGCGATTACGACAACATCGAAATTCTGTCTGGATTGAGCGACAGCTCGCAGGTTGTAACCGGACCATTCCTGGTGGTTTCGAAACGCCTGAAAGACGGAGAGCGTATTCAAGGCGAGGCTGATAAAGATAAGAAGAAGGAAGAAAAGCCGGCTGCTGAGAAGAAAGACTAACAGTCGGACGATAGAACTTAAAAGCCTCGCGTGTGCGGGGCTTTTTTATTTTTAAACAGCCTGTTACTGCGTTTGTGAAAAATATTTGTCGAGTACGAGCAGTGAGATCAAATCTTCACGCTGTTTGTTTTTAAATTGTTCGATATATGCATGAGCATTCCGGATAATTTCGTTCGCTTCCTGCGGATGGTTAATATAATATGTCATGCGTTCCTCCAGATCCGAGTAATCATCTTTGATCTCCACATAATGCTTATTGCCGACCAGTGTGCCTTCCATGAACCAGGTTTCAAATTTTGGCTTAGGCATAACGGCAAGTGAGTTTGACGACATCACCCATTTCAGATTTGTTGCTACGTCATTTCCTTCCAGGCACAGGATAAACTTGTAATCCAGGTGTTCTTCGATCGTGAGAAACTCCCGGATCCAGTGCGGATTTTTGTTTTTGTTAATCTGCCCGAGGTTGCACATCGGATGGTTGAAGTACATTTCGTAAAACCTCACCCGATGTTCACGTTTCACCACACCCCGGCCCACCAGCATATTCTTCTTATGTTCGAAAGGTTTGTTATCCGTAATAAAATTAAAATGGCGAAGCTTGTCGAGGTTTAAGAGAATCGAATTTTCATTATTACCGGCAATGGGTCTGCTTTTTACAATGCTGGGTTCATCCGGTACTTTTGTGATATCGCCAAACAGGAAGTGTGCTTTGTATTCTCTTTTGAAATATCGCGTGTATTCCTGTGCATCGAAATAGTAGGCGCGTTGCTTTTCAGGCAGGCGAAAATTTTTCAATGTAATGGCTGATTCGTTGAGCGTCCTGACCGCGAAGAGCTTGTTGTAATAATCAACCCTTCCCCGGATGTAGGTTTGTTCAGATTCGGGTAAAGAGGAGAAATGACTGAGTTTTTTATTGAGCTGTGACTGGTAAAAACTTCCCGGGATAAGTTGCCACCCCAATACCTTGAGGTAGTACAGGAATTTATTGTTTTTATGCCGGATGTCTAAGCGTTTGCTGAGGGGTCGCATGATATAGCCCCTAAGATAGATGTTTGGCGGAAACTTGAAGCGTTAACTTTTTTTGATAATTTTAGCTAAAACCCTACACTATGGTACAGCATCCCTGGCATGAAGTCCGGATTGGCGATCAGGTTCCGCAACGCGTGAACGCGATTATTGAAATCCCGAAAGGTTCGCGGGCCAAGTATGAAATCGACAAGGAGAGCGGACTGATCAAACTCGACCGGGTGATTTATGCTTCGATGTATTATCCGTTGAACTACGGCTTTATTCCTCAGACGTTAGGTGAGGATAAAGATCCGCTGGATATTGTTGTGCTCACGCAGGTTTCTGTGGTGCCCCGGTGTTTGATTCCTTCCAAAGTAATTGGAGTGATGCGCATGATTGATCGGGGAGAGGCAGACGACAAAATCATAGCGGTGGCCGAGCAGGATGCCAGCGTAAGTCACATCCGTGACGTAAGCGAACTGCCCGAGTTTTTCCGGATCGAACTAAAGCATTTCTTCGAAAACTATAAAACCCTGGAAAACAAGAAAGTGGTTGTAGATGAGTTTCTCGGAGCTGCGCAGGCATACCCGATCATTGAACGGAGTATCCAGTATTATAAAGAAACGTTCAGGAAATAAGTATTGGCTTTTTCCAGCGTTTGTTTGCAATAGACACTTCAAAAGTGTCAGGTGTCTGCGCTAAAGGCTTTCTGCACAAAGGCTGCCAGTTCCATCATCCAGGCGATACCCACGTGAACAATCACGCCACCCCAGATGCCGCGGGTTTCATAGGCTACAACGCCCAAAATGTATCCTCCAAAAATTGAGCTGATCGCTTCACCCATCGGCTTGCCAAAGTGAAGAAAACAGTACACACATGCCATCGGTACGATTGCTCTGCGCCCGAGTACGGAAATCATACCGATAACCAGGAATCCGCGAAAGAAGAACTCAATCGACACGAAGTTTAGCGCGTAAGCAATTTCATAACCCGCCACGGTAACCCATTCCGGAACTGCCATTTGCTGATGTGCCCGTGACGATTCGTACATCGGGTATTGATTCAGAAAGCTCGGAAGAAACGAAGCTGCGACAATCAGCGGTAACATGATTGCCAGCATCGTGAAGTAGGGCTTTACGTCAAACTTCTTGGGAGCCAGTCCATAGAGATGCTTTTCCGCGCGGTCGTAAATCCGGTACAGGATAAAAAACGGCAGCATCATAGTGAAGATGCCCAGCAGGTTGTTAAAGATTTTTGATGCCCACCGGTACATTCTCGGGTGAAATACCTCAGCCGCCAGGTCGTCAATAAAAAAAGAGCATCGGTCAAAACTCAGAAATGCGAGCGCGCCAAGGCTTTTGATCCAGAATTCAGGTGATGAAAGAAATGACCGGTTCTTCGAGATAAAAGCATACGCCAGAACGGGAACGATGTACGCAAAAATATTGGTCAGGAAATAATACAGGAATTTGATGAAACCTTCCTGGTAGTCGAGAAAGCTGTCTTCAAAGTCAACTTTATAATTATAATAGATGCAGCAGGTGAGGAACACGGCAATGAAACCGTAGTAAGCAACATTAAAATCTTCAGCGATATGCTGTTTAAGGAATTGCCAGATTTTTTTCATGACCAGCCGATTAGGTGCTGGTATACTTTGTGAATCGGCAGCCCCATCACATTAAAGTATGATCCGTTAATCTTTTTTATCGCAACCATCCCGATCCAGTCCTGCGCGCCATACGCTCCGGCTTTGTCGAACGGTTTGTAGGTATCTACGTAAAACTCAATTTCAGTCTGCGAAAGCGTGTTAAACGTCACTTCTGTGGTATCATCAAAACTCTCCTCTTTTTCAGCAGAAAGAATGCAAACCCCGGTCATAACAAGATGTGTTTTGCCGTTCAGTACATTCAGCATGCTGATGGCTTCGGTACGATCCTGTGGTTTATTGAGAATATAATCGTTGATGATCACGACCGTATCGGCCGTTACCACTACCTGATTTTTTATCGTACTACGAAAGAATTCAGCCTTCTTAACAGCGAGATATTTTGCCACCTGTTCAACGGGCAAGTCGTGCGGAAAAGCCTCATCTACGTCCGGTTTTTCAACCGAGAAATTAAACCCTGCTTCACGCATCAGAAATTGCCTGCGCGGAGAGCTAGACCCAAGAATAAGCGGGCGCGTAAAATTCATTTTCTTTTATTGAGGCGAACAAAAATCCACAAATAACCTTCGGGTAAAAATACGTGGATTTCTGCGGCATCGTGGCACCGCTGTGGCAAACATTTTTCACATCTTCGATCGACACTTCGTTGGTGATGATTGCCAGTTGTGCCTCTTCTTGTAGAACACGCTTCAGGCAGTCGGAAAAACTCCGGTCAAAGAAAATATTCTCCGATTTACGCTGATCTTTTCCCGGAATACCCAATGCCTTTTCAATAATGAAATAATGCATGACGGTCAGGTCGAGCTTTTTCACCACATCAGGGAAATTCCAGGTCATGGTGGCAAGCGCTTCAGGTTTCAGGCGAAGCTTGTAAGCATTTTCTTTAAACATCAACCCGAAAGCCCATGGTTTACCTGCAATAATTTCATTCAGTGTATCGGCATCTTCCACCGGCTTGATTATAAAATCCTGCTCCAGTTTGTTCAATATTTGCACTTCGCTGAAGTTCGATAAATCCTTGATTAAGCGATGGGTAGGGAGGATTCGCAGATCACCTGCTTCTGTATTGGTAAGATACATCAGATGAAAGTTATAGCCCTCCTTACCGGTATGGTTTGGATTTGCTTTGCGCTGTTGTTCCATGTGAACAAGCGAGCCTTCATACCGGTGATGACCGTCAGCAAGAATTACCTGCTTGTCCGATAAAATGCGGATAAATTTTTCGATGATTTTCGCATCGTGAATAACGGCTAACACATCCCGTACGCCCTGGTAGTCTTCCGCTTCGTAAATCGGATTCCGAATCGCCTCATCCATGTACTGCTCCAGCTCGAACGATGCATCTGTATATAAGCCATGCGTAGGACTTACATTCAACTCTGTTTTTTTGAGCAGCTCAATGCGATCGTTCACCGATTTTGGAATCGTGTTCTCGTGGCGCAGAATTACATCATCCTCCCATGCGTGTACGCGGATGTTGCACACAAAACCTTTCCGACAAAGTTCTTTAGACGAACCGTATAAGGTAAAGTATTGGTAGTAAACATAAATTCCCGGCAGGCGGTCCTGAACGATTGTCCCCAATGCTTTCCATTGATCGAGTAATGTATGTGCATGATTGGCTGCATCCGGGCCTTGTGGCACCGACAAATGAATGCTGTTGTATGGATTTTGATATAATGCTTTACGCTGCTTTTCCGAAACGACATCAAAGAGGGGAGAAGTGAGGTCGTCAATAGCGTTTGAAAGATTTTGATTATAGCGCCAGGCGCGAAGCGGTTTGATTTCAGCCATGTTCAATTTTCGAAATCATATTCTGTTCTTTTTCCATTTGCTAACCGGAACACTCACGGCCTGCGTTGCAGCATTTGTGCTTGTGGATGTTGCCAGAATGTGCGCACTGAGCGCGGCTGCAATTTTTTCTTCGTCCGGATCCGGGGTACCGGTCAAGACTTCGGGCTTAAAATATTTACCGACAAATCCGGTATCGAACTTGCCGCTGCGGAAAGCATCGTGATGCATTACATAATTACAGAAGCCCAGCGTTGTCTCCAGTCCGGTGATTTCATACTCATGGATGGCGCGGATCATTTTTTCTATCGCCATTTCGCGAGTCTCTGCATGGCAGATAAGTTTCGCGATCATCGGGTCGTAATAAAATGGAATCTCCATTCCCTGTTCAAACCCGTCATCCACGCGAATGCCGTTGCCCTGAGGGCGTTTATAGGTTTGCAATGTTCCGATATCCGGAAGGAAATTGTTAGAAGGATCTTCCGCATATACGCGCACCTCAACCGCGTGGCCGTGAATTTTCAAATCTTCTTGCTTAAACGGAATCTTTTCGCCTTGCGCTACTTTAATCTGAAGTTTCACCAGATCAATGCCGGTAATCATTTCCGTTACCGGGTGTTCAACCTGAAGACGGGTGTTCATCTCCAGGAAATAAAAGTTCAAATTCTCATCGAGAATAAATTCCACCGTTCCCGCATTGTAGTACCCGCATGACTTAGCCACGTTAATGGCGGCTTCGCCCATGCGCTTGCGGATTTCGGGTGTTAAGACAGAAGAAGGTGCTTCTTCCACAACTTTTTGATGCCTGCGCTGAATGGAGCATTCGCGTTCAAAGAAATGAACTACGTTTCCGTGCTTATCGCCAAAAATTTGAAACTCAATATGTCGCGGCTTGGTAACGTATTTTTCAATGAATACCGAACCATCACCGAATGCCGAAGTCGCTTCGCTTACCGCGCGTTCCATTTGTTCCTGAAATTCACCTTCATTTTCCACGATGCGCATTCCTTTTCCACCACCGCCCGCACTTGCCTTGATCAGGATCGGATAGCCAATATCTTTTGCAATCTTCTTAGCCTTGTTAATGTCATCAATCGGTTCGGATGTGCCCGGAACAAGGGGTACGTTAAACTTCGCTACCGCTTCCTTTGCGGCCAGCTTGCTTCCCATTACTTCAATCGATTTGGCAGAGGGGCCAATGAAGATCATCCCTGCATCTTCAATCGCTTGCGCGAAATCTTCATTCTCCGACAAAAAGCCATAACCGGGGTGGATTGCCTGAGCGCCCGTTTTACGCGCTGCATCAATGATTTTATCGATCCGAAGGTAAGATTCTGCAGAGGCTGGAGGACCAATGAAAACCGCCTCATCCGCAAACCGCACGTGCATGGCCTCGCGGTCGGCTTCGCTGTAAACGGCTACGGTCTTGATTCCCATTTCTTTCGCACTGCGCATCACACGCAAGGCGATTTCTCCGCGATTGGCAACCAGTATCTTATTAATCTGAGGCATAAGGAACGGGTAAAGGTGCAATGCTAATCAATTAAAACGGTTGCACTGTGATTGCAGAATCGAAAATTTCCGGTTTCACGGCATATTCGTTTCATCAGAACACGTTTAAAAACCGGGCTGGCAAAAGGTTGTGGGTTCTCACCTAAGCGACCTCTTGAAACTCCCTTTTTTTAGTTATTTTTGCAGCAAATTTTACAACAGACTTTAATCAAATTTACCCATGGTAGACTTATTCGAGAAGCTAAAAATGGAGGCCGGCCCGCTGGCCAAATATTCACACCTGCCGGATGACTATTTCTTCTTCCCTAAACTGGAAGGCGAAATCGGTCCGCACATGATTTTCAACGGAAAAAAGGTGCTGAACTGGAGCTTAAATAACTACCTGGGTCTGGCTAACCACCCGGAAGTTCGTAAAGCGGATGCTGACGCTGCTGCGGAATTTGGACTGGGGTATCCGATGGGAGCCCGCATGATGTCTGGTAACTCCAAGTATCACGTTCAACTTGAAAAAGAACTGGCTGCTTTCGTAAAGAAAGAGGATGCTATGTTGCTGAACTTCGGCTACCAGGGTGTTATCTCAATCATTGACGCCATTGTTAATCGTAAAGACGTAATTGTATACGATGCTGAATCACATGCATGTATCATTGACGGAGTTCGTTTGCACATGGGTAAACGTTTTGTGTACGCACACAACGATATGGACAGCCTCGAGAAACAACTCGAACGCGCTACTAAGCTCGCGAACGAAACCGGCGGTGGTATTCTGGTGATCACCGAAGGTGTTTTCGGTATGTCTGGTAACATGGGTGACCTCAAAGGCGTGGTTGAACTGAAGAAGAAATATAATTTCCGCTTGTTTGTGGATGATGCACACGGTTTCGGAACGATGGGACCCACCGGTGCAGGAGTAGGAGAAGAGTTGGGTGTTCAGGATCAGGTTGACCTGTACTTTTCAACATTCGCAAAATCGATGGCAAGCATCGGTGCATTTGTAGCGGGCGATAAGAACATCCTGAAATTCTTACGGTATACCATGCGTTCGCAGATTTATGCGAAATCATTACCGATGCCATTGGTAATCGGTGGCCTGAAGCGTTTGGAGTTGCTTAAGAAGCACCCTGAATTGCGCACAAACCTCAAGGCAATCATGAAGGCGATTAAGTCCGGACTGAAAGAAAGAGGCTTCGCGATTAACGAGACACAGACACCCCCAACTCCTGTTTTGTTCAAGGGAGGGGTAGGCGAAGCGGCCAATATGGCGATGGATTTACGGGAGAATTATGGCATTTTCTGCTCGGTTGTGATCTATCCGGTGGTGCCAAAAGACGTAATTATGTTCAGAATTATCCCTACAGCCGCCCATACGCTGGAAGACGTTGAACGGACGCTAAACGCGTTTTCTGCGCTAAAATCGAAGCTCGACAGCGGATTTTACCGCAAAGAAGAGCTCGTTTCGGTGACAAAAGGGTAAAAAAAATGGGTTTCTGAGTTGATTTCTAAGGTTTTTATTTAAATTGGCGTAACGAAACAATTAACAATTTTAAACTTTTAGGAAAATGCAAAAATTTCAAGACCTCAAAAATCTCATCTCTTCACTGGAAGGCGATGCTGAAAAGTTCTATACTAAAGCTAACAGCGCAGCAGGAACTCGTCTGAGAAAAGGCATGCAGGAACTGAAAAACCTGGCTCAGGTTATCAGAGCAGAGGTTCAGGAACTTAAGAATAAAGAATAAGGATTTTTAAAAGATCTTAAAGAAGGATAGCCCGAAAGGCTATCCTTTTCTTTTTGTACAATCTTAAACGCTGTTAACGGGTTATTACTCGATCATTACTTCTTTTGCCAGTCCCATTGCATTAAACCGAATGGCCAAACGTGTGCTGTTTGCAGGATCGTAGTTGGGGCAATCAGGGGCGGGTTTCAGATAGTAGTAGTAGAACTTTTGATTTCTCCTGTAAAGTTCATTGCGATCTGGGCGACCCAGCAATTCAACAATCTGCATTTCCTTCAGGGCCAACAGTTTTTCCTTCTGTGCCGTGAGTGAAGCTGCTGCGGTAACACGATACGTTCCGCAGGCATTACGATCGCCTTTCCATTCCTCAGTATTGATGTTATTAAGCGTGGGAATCTGTTTACCACATCCCGAGAAAATCAACACGAACAAGATAAAAACCCCGAAGCTGAGTCCTCTATAGCGCGTGCTGTACATGTTGCTGTTTGTTAATGGATGCAAACCAGACTGCTGAGATCAGGAAGTAAACTCCGGCCAGCGCATAGAGCCACGGTGAAAATCCGTACAAATTCGTTTCAAGAATAAGCAGCACCGGGAAAATGATAATCCGGAGCCATTCCGAGGCATTGACCCAGCTTCTGTTTTCAAACAGAACTCCGCAGTTCATTACTACCCATGCAATTAACGAAGCCAGAAATAAGTTTTCCCACACGGTAAACCGATCCGCACCGTCAGGCAACTTCTGGCTGAACAGAAAAATCGATGTTCCGACAAGACAGAGAAGGTACTGAAACGACACATACAGGTTTAATGACAGGTTAGACCGCGTATCATACTTTTTATAGGTGACCTTGTCTACTTCCGGTGCCGCGCGATAGCCACCCAGGTACTCCGGTAGCCAGCCCGGTTTCTTAAAAAGATACTTGATTTTATCCGACCACTTTGTAATCCTTTTCAGGTCGTGGCTCATATCTGCATAGTGACTGAAGTTGGCCCACACTGCATTCCAGCTGTTGATAGGTTTTGTAATGCCATACGTTGGCCGCTCTTCTTCTTCCTGGAATGTGCCGAACATCTTGTCCCAGATAATTAACGTGCCCGCATGATTCTTATCGATGTACTTGGGGTTACGGCCGTGATGAACGCGATGGTGGGAGGGCGTATTGAAAATGTACTCGAACCAGCCCATCTTATTGATCAGCTCGGTATGAATCCAGAACTGATACAACGTAATGTAGGCTGAAACAAGGGCGAAATGAATCGGATCAAAACCGATGATCGCCAGCGGCAGGCTGAACGCGAATGTCCACACCACCTGAAACGAGCTCTGACGCAAGGCAACAGAAAGGTTGTATTCTTCACTTTGATGATGAACCACATGCCCGCCCCAGAAAAGATTAATTTCATGACTCATCCGGTGTGCCCAGTAATACGCCAGATCGGCCAGCAGGAATAAGCTTACCCAGTAAATCCAGTTCACCGGAAGTGTGAACAAAGCAAAATGGTCGTAAAGGAAAACATACACTCCGATGGCGAGCACACGCAGAAACAGGCCGGAAATCTGTTGCGTGATTCCGCAGCTCAGGTTTGCTACAGAATCATTCAACCGGTAAAGCTTTTGATGCGACCAGCGCTCAATCAGGATTTCAATTCCCATAAGGAGAAAAAAGATCGGGATTGACAGAACGATTGGATTAAACTTCACGTGGTTTATT
Organism: Cyclobacteriaceae bacterium; assembly: GCA_019694875.1. Lineage (GTDB taxonomy): Bacteria > Bacteroidota > Bacteroidia > Cytophagales > Cyclobacteriaceae > UBA2336. The sequence continues at coordinate 505,363 of JAIBBC010000003.1, read as the reverse complement.
GTTTATTTGCACATCAAAGTTAGTATATGATCTTAAAAGTTTTCAGGGCTGTATGGTTTCTTTCCTTACTGGGAGTTTTCGCTAATCTGATGTACGTCTATGCCGGTTTACCGGAGCAGGTGAGCGTTGCGGAGGAGGGGGGAGCAACAGCTTATGTAATGGACAAAGACGCCCTGTTTTATGCTGCCCTGGCTTTCATTGCAATCCTGAATGTGCTGGTTTACCTGTTCTCGAAGTCAATCACGCCTGATGAGGGATTCAGGGCCTGGCTGCACGGGCTGGTAATTACACTGAACATTTTTTTCGTAGTTGCGTTCAGCTTCATTGGCCTTTACAACAGCGCAGAAGTTTTTGACTTCACCCGCATCGGTTCAATCATTTACGGAAGTGTAATCCTAGTATGTTTATGGGCAGTTTCGTGGCCGTTATATTCGCTTGGCAGAAGACTTTTTGCTAAATGATTTATATAGAATACGATTCCTTATGAATTGTTTATCAGATGATTAACCCTACTCACTTCAGTTAATTTTGTAATTAAAGAAATGCCTCTAATCCTTGAAGCGACTTCAAAAAATGGCTTACTTCGAAGCGATTTGAATTTTTCCAAGACCCGGACGGCCAGCATGACTATCCGGGTCTTACCTACAAACATTTTTTAGACTGTAGTGCGACTTGATTTTTTGAACTGTTTTAACTCTTACAACCCTTATTAACGATGGCGAAAGCAGAGAAGGCTCCGGCTTCCAATCAGTATGACGAATCCAGTATTAAATCCCTCGACTGGCGCGAGCACATCCGCCTCCGGCCCGGGATGTATATCGGAAAGCTGGGCGATGGCTCGTCAAAAGACGATGGAATTTATGTGCTGGTGAAAGAGGTGGTCGATAACTGTATCGATGAGCACATGATGGGCTACGGTAAAACCATCGATATCAAAATTACAGACCAGAAAGTGGTGGTGCGTGACTACGGTCGCGGCATTCCGCTCGGCAAAGTGGTGGATGTGGTATCGAAGATCAATACCGGTGCGAAGTATGATTCCGGTGCGTTCCAGAAATCGGTGGGATTGAACGGGGTAGGTACGAAGGCTGTAAACGCTTTGTCGAACTACTTTAAAGTTCAGGCATTCCGGGAGGGTCAGTCCAAGCTGGCGGAATTCAAACGCGGCAAACTTACCAACGATCCTAAGCAAACCAAAAGCAGTGAACGTAACGGTACATTAGTTGAGTTTGAACCAGATGATACGATGTTCAAAAACTATCATTTCATTCCGGAATACCTGGATGATTTGATGTGGAACTACGCGTTTCTGAATGCGGGGTTAACGATCAACTATAACGGGCAGAAATTCTTTTCGAAAGACGGCCTGCTCGACCTGCTCAAGCAGAAAAGCGATGCGGAAGATTTGCGGTACCCTATCATCCATTTTAAAGGTGATGATATCGAAGTTGCCCTGACACATGGCGGCCAGTATGGCGAAGAATATTATTCATTTGTTAACGGTCAGAACACCACGCAGGGCGGAACACACCTGGCGGCTTTCCGCGAAGGCGTTGTAAAAGGAGTTCGTGATTTTTATAAGAAGGATTTCGATGCCTCAGATATCCGGGCCAGTATTCTTGCGGCTATCGCGGTAAGAATTCAGGAGCCGGTATTTGAATCGCAAACCAAAACCAAGCTGGGGTCGACCAACATGGCGCCTGATGGGGTATCCGTGCGCAGCTATGTAGGAGATTTTGTGGCGAAAGAACTTGAGATTCACTTGCATAAGAATCCGTCTACAGCCGATGCGTTGCTGAAACGTATTTTGCAGTCGGAGCGCGAACGCAAAGAGATTGCCGGCATTAAGAAGCTTGCGAACGATCGCGCGAAGAAAGCGAACCTGCACAACCGCAAGCTGCGGGATTGCCGATTCCATTTCGATGATGCAAAAGGAGAGAAGGGTGCTGAGTCGGTGATCTTCATCACAGAGGGTGACTCGGCTTCAGGATCGATTACCAAATCGCGCGATGTGGAAACACAGGCTGTGTTCAGTTTACGCGGTAAGCCCTTGAACTGTTTCCAGCTTACCAAAAAGGTAGTGTACGAAAACGAGGAGTTTAATCTCCTGCAGCACGCGCTGAACATTGAAGACGGCATAGAGGGATTACGCTATAATAAAGTGATCATCGCTACCGATGCCGATGTGGATGGTATGCACATCCGGTTGCTGTTGATGACGTTCTTTTTACAATTCTTTCCGGAATTGGTGAAGGCGGGCCATGTGTTCATTTTGGAAACACCGCTGTTCCGCGTACGGAATAAGAAAGAAACGATTTACTGCTACAGCGATGAAGAGCGGGTAAAAGCAATTGCCAAACTGGGCAGCAAGCCGGAGATAACCCGGTTCAAGGGCTTGGGGGAAATTTCACCGGACGAATTCGGAGAGTTTATTGGCGAGAACATTCGCCTTCAGCCGGTGATGTTGGGCAAGGAGGGGCATGTAGCCAAGCTGCTTGAATTTTACATGGGCAAAAACACACCTGATCGCCAGGAGTTTATCATCGAAAACCTGAAAATAGAGTCCGATAAGGTTGAAGCGAAAGCCGGAGAACTGGCAATCGTTGATGAGCCTTAGAACTCAGTTTTGACAAACGCTTCATGAGATTAACTGAAAACAAATTGTAACTCCGCATGTCCCCCTTTTTGAAAAGGATTTAATAAACCATGAGTAAAAAGAAAATAGAAAGACCGGTTAAGAAACAGAAGAACGAAAATGGCGATGTGGTTCACAGCGTTGCCATTGACGGTCTGTACGAAACCTGGTTCCTCGACTACGCTTCCTATGTAATCCTTGAGCGTGCCGTTCCGCGCATTGAAGATGGCTTCAAGCCGGTACAACGCAGAATCATGCACTCCCTGAAAGAGATGGATGACGGCCGCTTCAACAAAGTGGCTAACGTGATCGGTAACACCATGCAATATCACCCGCATGGTGATGCATCCATCGGGGAGGCTATTGTTAACATTGGTCAGAAAGACTTATTGATTGAAACCCAGGGTAACTGGGGTGATGTGCGCACGGGCGACAGCGCTGCTGCGCCCCGATATATTGAAGCCCGTCTTTCAAAGTTTGCCTTAGACGTTGCCTACAATGCTCAGACAACCGAATGGCAGTTGTCGTACGATGGCCGTAAGAAAGAGCCCGTTACACTCCCGGTAAAATTCCCCCTCTTGCTCGCGCAGGGTGTGGAAGGCATTGCAGTTGGTCTTTCCACGAAAATTCTTCCGCACAACTTTAATGAGCTGATCAAGGCATCGATTGATGTGTTGAAAGGGAAGAAGCCAAAGATCTACCCCGATTTCCCAACGGGCGGTATTGCCGATTTCTCGGAATACAACCAGGGCTTGCGCGGAGGTAAAATCAAGGTGAGGGCCAAGATTGATATCACCGATAAAAAGATGCTCACGATCCGTGAGATTCCGTTCTCAACCACCACGACCTCCCTGATGGAATCGATCGTGAAGGCCAGCGAGAAAGGGCAAATCAAGGTGAAGCAGGTAGTCGATAACACTGCCAAGGACGTAGAGATTCAAATCCATCTTCAGCCGGGCCAGTCGCCCGAGATTGCACTGGATGCATTGTATGCGTTTACCGACTGTGAGATCAGTATCTCACCGAACTCGTGCGTAATTGTTGAAGAGAAGCCGCAGTTTTTACCCGTAGGTGAGATTCTGCGATACAACACTGAGCAAACCGTTCAGTTGCTCAAGCAGGAGCTTGAGATCAAAAAGGCTGAGCTGATGGAGAAGATTCTCTTCTCGTCACTCGAGAAAATCTTCATTGAAAACCGAATCTACCGCGACATTGAAGAGGCCGAAAGCTGGGAGGAGGTAATCACCACCATCGACAAAGGCCTCAAGCCGCATAAGAAGAAGTTTTATCGCGAGATTACCCGTGACGACATCATCCGCCTGACGGAAATCAAGATCAAACGCATTTCGCGTTACGACTCGTTCAAGGCCGATGAACTGATGCGTGACTTGGAAAAGGAACTGAAAGACACGCTCCATCACCTCAAGCACCTCACCGAATACGCCATCTCATACTACCAGGGATTGCTGGATAAGTATGGCAAGGGGCGTGAGCGCAAAACGGAAATTAAGAGCTTCCAGTCTGTCACGGCTACTGAAGTTATCGCGATCAACCAGAAGCTGTACGTGAACCGCAAAGACGGTTTCGCAGGCTACGGACTGAAACGTGATGAGTACATCTGCGATTGCTCGGACCTGGACGACATTATCGCTATCCGCAGAGACGGCAAGGCATTTATCTCCAAAATCAAGGAGAAGGTGTTTATGGGTAAAGACATCCTCTATATCGGGGTGTGGAAGAAGGGTGACGACCGGATGGTCTACAACGTGATTTATTCCGATGGCAAGAGCGGCAAAGGCTTTGTGAAGCGTTTTGCGATGCCGGGTGTGATCCGGGATAAGGAGTACGATCTCACACAAGGTCATCCGAATTCAATGATTCACTACGTATCGGGTAACCCGAATGGCGAAGCCGAAATGGTAGAGGTGAAGCTGTCACAATCCAGCACGGCCCGTAAAAAAGTGTTTGAGTTCGACTTCTCTGAGCTTGAGATAAAAGGAAGAGGATCAAGGGGTAACACACTTACAAAGTATCCAATACGTAAGGTGGATTTCCTGCAGGCCGGGACCTCTACGCTCAGCAAACTTGATTTGTGGTACGATGCGGATGCAGGTCGCCTCAATAAAGACAAGCGCGGTATCTATGTGGGCAAGTTTGATGGTGATGATCAGTTGATAACATTTATGCGGAATGGTTCGTACCGGATTTCCGGGTACGATCTTACCACCCGCTTCGATCCTGAAAAGACGCTTCTCGTGGAGAAGTTTAATCCGAAGAAGCCGATTTCAGCCGTGTACATTGATGGCGAAACCAAACAGTACATGGTGAAACGATTCCTGATTGAGACCAGCACAGCCGATAAGGAATTCGGATTCATTTCTGAAAGCATCGGTTCGCGCCTCGTGGTGGTGACGACATCCGATACACCGGAAGTTGAGATGGACCTCGTAAAAGGCGCCAGCAAGGAGAAGGTAAAGGAAGTCGTCAACCTGGAAGACATTATTGATGTGAAAGGCTGGAAGGCGCTTGGAAACAGGCTGAGCCAGCATAAGGTAACCGGCGTCAAGCTTACGCAGGAACCGGAAGAAACCGGGCTGGAAGAAGGAGATGATGACAATGAGCTCATCGAGACGACCGAAACCGGAAAGGGTTCTCAGTCGTCAAAAAAAAAAGAGCAGCAACCTCCGGTCAGCGAGGAAGGACAAGCAGCCCTCTTCGCGGAGCCGGAAAAGCCAAAAGGACAAGTCCAAAAAGCAGCCCAGCCAAAGCCAAAAGTCAAAGCCGAGCAGCAAGACCTCTTCGGAGCGGAAAAGCCAAAGCAGGAAAAACCAGTCCAAAAAGAAAAAAGTGAAAAAGTGATTGTGAAGCCGAAGGTTGATAAACCGAAACCCGGAGATACGGCCTTTGACGTCGGGCAGACGATCGAGTTGGAGTTGTAAAGATTAATCCGATAAAAATGTAGGGACGCAAAATGTTGCGTCCCTTTGTTATTTGTTATGAATACCCCTTTTGTTATTTCATTATCGAGTTGGAGTTGTAAAGATTAATCTCGCCTAACGAAGTCCGGTACGAAATTGCCGCGGTGTAACGCCTTTCTTTTTCAGGAATACACGGTTAAAATACGTCAGGCTGTCGAACCCCGTGGCATACGCAATTTCATTAATGGCTTTATCAGTTTCCGTCAGCAGACGGCACGCCTTCCCAATTCGGATGTCGTTCACATAGTCGGAAAAAGTTTTGCCCGTGGCGCGTTTGAAAAATTTACTGAACGCGCTGCGCGACAAATGAATCAGAGCAGCCGCCTGATCCAGCTTGAGCGGCTCATCGAAATATTTCTGAATGTACTGGCAAACTTTGTTCACACGACTTTCCGTCTCTTCTCCCTTAACGGGATGAAAGGAAGCTGACGAAAGCTTCTGGTGCCGCTGGATGCTCAGGTGTTGGAGAATGTTAATCAGTGACGTGATCTTTTCAACACCCTGACGTGCCGGAAGTAATTCGAGTTCGGCCCGGACAGATTCTGCATCAGGAAAGAACAGGCCTCGCTCCGATGCAGCCAATAACGCTTCGATGGACTTAAATTCTTCCAATCCGGAAAACCTGTGAATGAAGTCGTGCGGGAATTGAACTACCACGGCTGATACCGTTTTGTCTTGAAGCGTCTCACTCGTCCAGGTGTGTGGCAATTCCGATCCCAGTAAAACCAGGTCACCTGACGTATAACTCTCGTACGAATCGCCCACGAGGCGTTTGCCGTCGCCTTGCGTGATCAGCGTAAGCTCATATTCGGGATGATAGTGCCATTTGAATTCAAAATACGGCACGTTAAACGCGTACGCCAGAAATGACTCAGCACCTTTCTTGCTCGCGATATCTTCAAATTGAGCCTTCATTAGTACAATTTTAGCCTGTAGAGGATTTTCTGCGGCATAACGTGTCAATATAGTGCTATTAATTGACTTTTTTGTGTAAACAGCCGCACCTGCGATCATGTACTTTTGAGCACTAACTAATTCGTATGGCGATACCCCTTTCTGTCCGCGAATGGCTCGATAAGCCTTTTGAGCTTTCGCCCGAACAAATCGACTTCTATGAGAAGAACCGATTCATCAAACTCCGGCAGGTATTCAATCCGGAAACAATGGAGTATTTCAATAAAGCCATTTCCGATCGGGTGGCGAAAATGAATACCGTGAAAACAAAAGTGGATGAACGCGATACTTACGGTAAAGCGTTTCTTCAGCTGTTCAACCTCTGGCGGGAAGATGAAGAGGTCAAACAATTCGTGTTCAGTAAACGACTGGCAAAAATTGCGGCCGACCTGATGCAGGTTGATGGTGTTCGATTATATCACGATCAGGCCTTATTCAAAGAAGGTGGTGGCGGAATTACTCCGTGGCATGCCGATCAATACTACTGGCCATTACAGACCGACAAAACTGTTACCGCGTGGATTCCGCTGCAGGCTACTCCGCTTGAGATGGGTCCTCTCGAATTCAGTGCCGGCAGTCACCAGATTGTTGAAGGCCGCGAACTTGAAATTGGCGACGAAAGCGAGACACTGATCCAGCAGCGGTTGCGGGTAACCGACTTTAAACATGTTATTGAAGCGTTCGATATTGGGGAAGTGAGCTTTCATTCCGGGTGGGTGTTCCATCGCGCCGGCGCAAACACCACCGACAAAATGCGGAAAGTGATGACCGTGATTTACATGGACCGCGACATGCGATTGAAGCAGCCGGAAAATAAAAATCAGATTAACGACTGGAACACCTGGTGCCCGGGAGCAATCGTTGGTGAAGTAATTAATTCACCCATTAACCCGGTATTGTACTGATGAATGTCCGGTTCGCATGTTCCTTCTGGGGACAGGAGGGAACAACCCCAACGGTGTTTCTCGCGCGCGTAATCGCGGAAGGATTCGATGGTGTGGAGATCAACCCGCCTGAGGATAAACTATTTGTGGATGAATTTCAGTCGGCACTCGCCAGTGTTCGGTTGGCCAAACCCGACTTTCTATTCATCGCGCAACAGGTTTTAGGCCCCGCGGATGAATCGGTGGATGCTTATCTCGCGCGCATGCGGTCGCGGCTCGAATACCTGGCCAGCCTGAAGCCTGACTTCATCAACAGCCATACTGGTAAAGATTACTTTTCGTTTGAAGATAATTGCCGGGCGATTGCGATAGCGGACGATGTTGCGCGCCAATCCGGCATCCCGGTTTTTCATGAAACGCATCGCGGCCGGTTTACCTTTCATTCCGCTTCGTTGTTGCCGTATCTGCAGAAGTACCCAAACCTGAAGTTGACGGCCGACTTTTCACACTGGTGTACCGTGTCAGAAACTTTGCTCCACGATCAGCATGAAATATTGAAACACGTGTTCCCGCGCGTTCGGCATATCCATGCGCGGATTGGATTCGAACATTCACCGCAGGTAAATGATCCATTCGCACCGGAATGGAAGAATCATGTCGACACCTTTATCGGTTGGTGGAAGGAAATTCTGTCGGGTGAAGAGCAAAAGGAAATGCCGTTTATGACGATCACACCTGAATTCGGACCGGTCCCGTACATGCCTGTCATGCCGTATTCCCAAGAACCTTTGGCCGATCAATGGCGGGTGAATGTACAGATCAAGAATATGTTGTCGATGAAACTAAAGTCTTAACTACCCCTCATGAAAACTACGCGTGTCTTGTCAGGTTTGTTTTGTGTGATCATGGTTGCGTGTAGTCAGCCGGAAAATGTTCAATCGCCTTTCGATAAGATCGAACCGCTGCAGGAAGTCTATCAGCCGGTAACCCTGGCAGAAGTAAAACCGGAAGGGTGGATCAAAAAGCAAATCCGTGAGAACCTCGATGGGTTTGTCGGACGGTTAGACACGTTGGTGCCGAAACTTACCATGGAGGACAAAATCTATGGCGAACACCGCTTGTCGGAGAATATGAAGAGTAAAGATGTGGGTGCGCTGGGTGTTCCGGGCGACTGGCAGATTCAGTTCTTATGGTGGAACAGCGAAACCCAAAGCAACTGGCGTGATGGCTACATCCGCAGCGCGATCCTGTTACAGGATCAGGAGCACCTCGCGAAACTAAAAATGTATGTCGATTACATCCTTGCCACACAGGATGAAGACGGCTACCTGGGAATTTACGACAAAGATCTTCGCTATAAGTTCGACAACGAGAACGGGGAGCTCTGGGCAAAAGCTACGGTGCTCCGCGGGCTTCTGGCGTGGTATGAATATTCAAATGATCAAAAAGTACTAACGGCAATCGAACGCGCGATACAAAACGTGATGGACAATTACCCCGCAGGTAAATCCCGTCCCTTTTATTCGAAGCAGCCGAACGTAGGCGGAACTTCGCATGGTTTGGCGATCACGGATGTGTTTGAGACGCTTTACCGGATTACCGGAAAGACTGCGTACCGCGATTATTGTCTCTTTCTGTATCAAGACTTCTCCGAACAGGAGTTGAATGAATCTGCACAATACAAAAAGCTGGTTAACGATACCCTGCTGTTGAGTACCCACGGAGTTCACGTGTACGAACATTTGCGCAGCGTTACGGCCGCCTATTATGCTTCCGGGAACCCGGAGTTGAAGCATGCGCTTGATCACTTTCTGGAAAAGATTGTATTGGAAACCACCGCCTCCGGTGCCGGAGTAGGCGATGAATGGATCGGGGGAAGAAAGGCAGACGCTACCAAGCGTGGCTACGAATATTGCTCCATGCACGAACTCATGCACAGCTATGCCGAATTGTTGCGCAAAACAGGTGATCACGCTTTCGCGGATAAAGCCGAGAAAATATTCTTCAACGCAGCGCAGGGTGCGCGTCATCCGTCAGAAAGTTGTGTAGCCTACCTGAAGTCGGATAACTCATACTACATGACGGGCGGACTAAATGGCGACAACTCTGACAAGAATCAGACGCGGTATTCATATTCACCCGTGCATCAGGAGGCAGCCGTATGCTGCGTGCCGATGGCCGGAAGGATTGCACCATACTACATTCAATACATGTGGATGAAAAATGACCAGGCTCTGGTTGCGTCACTGTTAGGTCCGAGTCGTGTTGAAACCTTGGTTGCAGGCAAAAGGGTTATCGTGGACGAGCAAACAAACTACCCGTTTGAAAACACGTTCCGTTTTGTGGTTACGGCAGATGCCCGGTTTACGTTAAAAATCCGCAAGCCGGAATGGGCAGCAAGCGTTAAGGTTTCTGCAGAACATACGGTGTCAGACGGATTTATCGTCATCGATAAAACGTGGACCGGTACGGAAACCGTGGAGGTGAGCTTTGATACCAAGGTTCAGGTGCGCGATGACATCAACGGGGAGAAGTACTTTACATGGGGCGCGCTTGTGCTGGCGGTACCCATAGAAGCAGTAGAAGAGAAAACCAAGTCGTGGCCCGTTCCCGGATTTTATAACCTGAAGTATGCTCCGAAGAAGTTTGTTGTTTACGAATACACGCGCAGCCCGGTTGCGATCGATGCCGGTACACTTACGTTTACCACTTCGCTCTATAATCCTGAAACAAAGATCACCGGGCCTGTGAAACTTGTACCGATGGGCCAAACAATCTTACGCCAGGTAACCTTTAAACCTTCCGGTAAATGACCGTCATTGCGAGCCTCCGTCATTGCGAGCAACGCGAAGCAATCTCCTCGTCATTGCGAGCGCAGCCTCCGTCATTGCGAGCGAAGCGAAGCAATCCCATCATAACCCCATACCTTCTCCAATAACCTAACCCCTATGAAAAAACTCCTCTTCCTTCTATGCCTCATCACTGCGATCGAATCGCAAGCCCAGGAAGTAATCTACCACGTGTTCCAGCGCAGCTTCTTCGACAGCAATGGCGATGGTCATGGCGACCTGAAAGGAATGGAACAAAAACTCGATTACTTACAGGACCTTGGCGTCACATCCGTTTTGCTGACACCCTTGTACTACTCCGGTTTCTACCACAACTACTTCGCGATTGATTTCGAAAAGATCGATCCCGAATACGGAACCATGGCGGAATACCTAGCCCTGGTGAAGGAAATCCACAAGCGGAACATGAAAATCTATCAGGATGTAGAAATGCAATACGTAACGCAGGATCATGACTGGTATAAAGACTCGTTCAATAACCCGAAGTCGAAATACAGCACGTATGTGTACTACCTCGACAGCCTGAACCAAAAGCCGTTCTTCTTTTACAACGTTCCCGAATTCACACTGTATGACGGTTCGAAACACAAGATTGCAGTCGTGAATATGAACAACCCGGACGTGCGGCAGTATACCTTCGATGTCTTGAACTTCTGGCTGGATCCAAACAAAGACGGCCAGTTTGACGATGGGGTAGACGGCTTCCGCTTCGATCACATGATGGACGACCTGGATAATTTTAAAAAAGTTTCAAACCTGTTCAGCACGTTCTGGACGCCAATTGTAAAAGACCTTAAGAAGACAAATCCTGAAATCAAAATCATTGCCGAGCAGGCCAACTGGTTTTCACTCGGTCGCGAATACTTTAAGAATGCCGAAGTAGACCGCGTGTTTGCATTCTACCTGAGCTGGGCTATTGAGCAGTTTAATAAAAAGGAACTGACCAAAGCGGCCGACAGTGTACTTACTAAAAACCCGGCAGGAAAAGATCAGATTGTGTTCATCGAGAATCACGATACCCGCAGGATCGCTTCCGTAAAAGGCATGACCACTGAGAAACTCAAGGTTGCTGCAACGTTAAACCTGTTGCTGGGCGGAGTTCCGTTGATCTACTACGGTCAGGAGCTGGGCATGAAAGGCAAGCAGATGAAAGGCGCAACAGACGGCAACGATATCCCCGTACGGGAAGCGTTCGAGTGGTATGCAAAAGCCGATGGGCCGGGTATGACCTTCTGGTACAAGAACACCGGCCCGTGGTGGGATAGCACGAATGTAAAACCGAACGACCGCATCTCACTCGAAGAGCAGAAGAACGATCCGCGCTCATTATACAATCATTACAAGAAGATTATCGCAGTAAAGAAATCCAGCGAAGCACTGGCAAGCGGCAGCTACCGGGTAGTGGAAAACAATCAGGATGACTTCTTCACCTTCATCCGGCACACCGAAAAAGAAACCGTGCTGGTAGTGGTTAGTTTATCGGCCATCCCTGAACGCGTCAACATCAGGCTTGATAACAATCGCAAGTACCAACGCGCAGCCAGTCTGCTCAACAAGGAAACCCGCAAGCTGGATAACAACAACTTCGCGTTGGAACTTCCACCGTACGGTATTCAGGTGTTTAGACTCGACTGAGTACGCCCGTCATTGCGAGGGAGGCACCCGGAGTAATCACTGGTCGGCCTTTATCCGACCGAAGCAATCTCATTGTAACACCGAGCCAATCTTAATCACAATTTAGTCTTAAGATTGCCACGGCATCCGCTGCGCGCATGCCTTGCAATGACGTACCCCGTCATTACACTCCCGTCATTGCGAAGGAGGTACCCTGAGCATAACTGGTCATACACTTTCCCGACTGAAGCAATCTTATTGCACAACCCAAGCAATCTCCCGTCATTGCGAGCAACGCGAAGCAATCTCATTGTAACACCGAAACAATCTTAATCACAATTTAGCCTTAAGATTGCCACGGCATCCGCTGCGCGCATGCCTCGCAATGACGTACCCCGTCATTACACTCCCGTCATTGCGAGCGCAGCGAAGCAATCTCATCAACCGAAGCCGGGCGCAGACCTCGCAACGGCATTACCGCTTAAACTTCTCCTTCAGCAACGCCAGTTTCTCCTCCATGCTCATTTCCTTCTCCTTCGGTTTAAACTGCTTTGCATCCCGTTTACCGGCATTGCCACCCTTCGCGTTCGGCTTACCTTTCGGGGCCGACTTCTTCTCAGCCGGTGGGGCCTGATCCGCAAACGGGTTACTCTTCATCGACAAGCCAATGCGCTTCCGCGGAACGTCAACTTCCACAACCGTTACGTTTACTTTCTGCGCTACCGTTACTGCCTCTTTCGGGTCCTTGATAAACTTGTCGCTCAGGTGGCTGATGTGAACAAGGCCGTCCTGGTGAACGCCAATGTCTACAAACGCACCGAAGTTGGTCACATTTGTAACAATGCCGGGCATCTTCATGCCGATCTTCAAATCCGCAATTGTGTTTACGCCTTCCGTGAAGCTGAAGATTTCAAACACCTTCCGCGGGTCGCGGCCCGGCTTCTCGAGCTCCGATAGAATGTCGGTCAGCGTAGGCAAGCCTACCTTTTCCGTTACATATTTCTTCAAGTCGAGTTGCTTGCGCAGTTCCGCGCTCGTCATCAGGTCTTTTACCGAGCAGCTTAAGTCTTTTGCCATCTGCTCAACAATCCGATAGCTCTCCGGGTGCACCGCACTCGCGTCAAGCGGATTCTTCGCTTCGCGGATGCGTAAAAACCCTGCCGCCTGTTCAAACACCTTTTCACCCAGTCGCGCCACTTTCTTCAGCGACTCGCGATCTTTAAACGGACCGTTCTGATTGCGATACTCAACAATGTTCTTGGCCAGTGCCGGACTCAATCCCGACACGTAGGAGAGAAGCTCCTTGCTGGCCGTGTTCACTTCAACGCCAACCGAGTTCACGCAGCTCACCACCACGTCATCCAAACCCTGCTTCAGTTTGGTCTGCTCCACATCGTGCTGGTATTGACCCACGCCAATCGACTTGGCATCGATCTTCACAAGTTCGGCAAGCGGATCAACCAATCGTCTTCCGATCGACACCGCGCCCCGCACCGTTACATCTTTATCCGGGAATTCATCGCGCGCAACCTCCGATGCCGAATACACCGAAGCCCCGCTTTCGTTCACCATCACAATCACAATTTTATTCGAAAGCCCGATAGCCTTCACGAACGTTTCCGTTTCGCGGCTTGCCGTTCCGTTTCCAATCGCAATCGCTTCAATCTCATACTTGTCGCATAGCGACTTAGTCAACGCTGCAGCTTGTGTTGCCTGGCGCTGTGGCTCATGCGGATAAATCACATCATGGTGTAATAGTTTTCCCTGCCGGTCGAGGCACACCACTTTACAACCGCTCCGGAAACCCGGGTCAAGCGCGAGTACATTCTTTTGTCCGAGGGGTGCCGCCAGCAACAGTTCCTTCAGGTTCGAAGCAAACACTTTAATCGCCTCTTCATCCGCCTTCATCTTCGACTCCATGCGCACCTCCGTTTCGAGTGACGGTCGCAGCAGGCGTTTATATGAATCCTTAATGGCAAGCTTCACCTGTTCTGCGGCAGCGTTGTCGTGCTTCACATACTGACGCTCCATTTTAGCAATTGCTTCTTCTTCAGGCGGGAAAATGTCGAGCGCGAGAATACCTTCCTTCTCACCCCTGCGCATGGCAAGCAACCGGTGCGAAGGCGTTTTGGCAATCGGTTCATTCCATTCAAAGTAGTCTTTAAACTTCTGGCCTTCCGCTTCCTTGCCCTTCATCACCTTCGAAGTAACCACGCCTTCTTTCCAGAACAGTTCGCGTACGTTTTTGCGCGTATCCGGATTCTCGCTTACCCACTCCGCAATAATGTCGCGGGCACCATCCAGCGCGGCCTGTACATCGGCCACATCTTTGCCGGCATCGATGAACGAAGCAGCAAATGCATCCACATCAAATTTCTCCTGGTCAAACAGTTTCTGCGCAAGCGGTTCAAGGCCGCGTTCTTTGGCCACACTTGCGCGCGTTTTGCGTTTCGGTTTATAGGGGAGGTAAATATCTTCCAATTCCGCCAGCGTTTGTGCCGCCACAATGGCCGACATCAGTTCAGGCGTAAGCTTGCCCTGCTTTTCAACCGAGCTGATGATCGCTTCCCTGCGTTTGTCGAGTTCGCGCAGTTGTTCGATGCGGTCGCGGATGTTCGCGATCATCACCTCATCCATGCTGCCCGTCATCTCCTTGCGGTAGCGCGAGATAAACGGAATGGTGGCGCCTTCCGCCAGCAATTCGGCTACGGCATTAACGTACTTGAGGGGTTGTGCAAATTCCTTGGCGATTTGATCGGTCCAGCGCGCGAGATTCTCTTCCATAAAAACTAAAATAGCGTGCAAAAATAAGAGAAGAGACGGTTTTTAGGTGGACTTGGTGAAATAAAATCTGGAGCGAAGAGTTTGACTGACACAGATTGACTTTTGTAAACAACCCCGGGCTTGTAGCCCGATCAGGAAGGAGTTATCTTGAGGGAATGATAGCGGGCTGAGAAAACACCCCGTTACAAGTTAAGCAACTGATAAAACAAGTTTTATAATGCAAAAAATCTCCACCCTCGTTATCTGCATTTACTTTTTGACAAGCACAATCCCCTCAAACGCCTGCACAATTTTCATGGCTAATGACGGACAACATGTTTGGATTGGAAACAATGAAGACGAACTGTTCTCAACTAAATACAGAATGTGGTATTACCCAGCGCAGAAAGCCGGCTATGGCTACATGATCTGGACAGAACTTTCAGCAGGTAAATTATTCTATGGATTGATGTACAAAAACCCGCAGGGCGGACTTAACGAGTACGGGTTATTTATGGACTATACAGCAATAGACGAAATGCCCGTGGTGAATGATCCAACAAAAAAAGACAGAAAGAAAGAGTTGGTGCACGATATATTAAAATCCTGCAAAACGGTAGAGGAAGCTATTCACTACATAAACAAATTCAATTTAGTTAAACTCAAAAATGCTCAATTATACATTGCTGATGCCAGTGGCGATTATGCCACAGTTCATGGCGGCTACATCATTCGTAAGACGGAAACAAATTTTGCGTTGACAAACTACTGTATCAACGGTGGACACAAAGAAGCGTGTTACAGACGGGATGTGGCAAGTACTTACCTGGGCGCAACAACAACATTTCAGTTAGCGGACATCAAGAACATTTTGCAAAAATCAACGCAAAAACAACCGCAAACTTTAATTACAAACTACTCCATGGCGATTGACTTAAAAAAGGCGATCCTTCATGTGTATTACAAAAACGATTTCACAACGGAAAAGATAATCGATCTTAAAAGCGAACTTCAAAGCGGGAAACATCATAACGATCTGGTGGATTATTTTCCAAAAGACGTTTCTGCTCTGCTTGAGAAAAAATTGAAAAACGAAGGCATTAACGAGGTCGTAACCACCTACAAAACGTTACGAAATAATTCAGCCGACAAATATAATTTTACGAACAACGCTGTCATAAACTTGTGTATCCAATGGATAGACAACGGCAAAGCCAAAGAAGCAATCAGGCTCCTAGAAACCCTTAAAGAGTTTGACCCTGATAAATCCGATATCTATACCTGGTTAGGCGTAGCGTACAGAAAGGACAATAATTTAAACGAAAGCTCTAAAAACTTTGCACGAGCATTAGAACTTCAGCCGAACGATTATTTGGCAACGCTTTGGGGCAGGCAAGACAGTCAGAAAGTAATTTTCAAGCTCAGTGATTTTGAAGGAGCAGAGCAAGTTCTGCTGATGGGAGAATTTACGCAATGGACGAAGAACGCCATAAAAATGACAAAACAAAATGGCGTTTGGATGTGCGAGGCAGTGCTTCCCAAAGGAGAAAACATATATAAGTTCAAAGTTAATAACGACTACCTGACAGATAAAATAAACATGATGTACATTGGTACCGGCCCTGATATGTACTCAAAAATTTATGTGTGGTAAGCCAACAACCAGGTTGACTTTTGTTTCGATCTTCAGGCTTGGAGGCGGATTGGGGAGGTGTTATCTTGAGGAAACAATAAAAGGATATCGGCCATAGTGTGGCCTATATCCGGACGTTGTGGGCAATTGCTGGACAGAATAATTAACAGTTGACAATGAAGCTTTTACTTACAGGAATATTTATTCAAATGAGTTTGTTTTGCTGCGGACAAAGTGATTCACGGATAATTTTGGGCGAGGAGTTCGCAAAAGTTGAATTGGAACAAAGTCTTGCTGACACAACGCTTCACAATGTTGTGCGCAAGCAAAGAGAAATAATTAAGGACAAAAAGACAGCAGTTTCAGTGGCTGAGCAAATTCTCTTTGCGATTTACGGACAGACAAATATAAAGAAGCAAAGGCCTTATAAGATTTATAAAATCAAGAACTACTGGAGTATCTCGGGTACATTGGAGAAAAGATCTGTTGGTGGGACATTTTTAATAATCATGGACGCCAGAGACGGACGAATAATTAGAATTACCCACGGTAAGTGAGACGTAACAGCGCATAAACAGACCGCAGCCGCTAACAAAATGTTATCTTAGTTCAACGTTCGGTTTCGTGGAATTGAACGCGCCTTCGGAAGCGCGCTACTGCAGAAGGGCAAAACGTTGGCGGTCATGCTATGTTAAAGTAGATATAATAGACAAAAAATATTTTCTTGAAAGTTGGAAGAACTCTGTGATGGCAATGGTTCTTGTAATCATTGTTACCCTCATGGACAACGGAATGGTTTTGAAGTGGGTTCTGTTTGGATTACTTGGAGTGGTGTTGTCGACTAGAAGAGAGATTAAACTAAATGACAATTTTAAATCTATCGACAAAGACATAAGTGTTTTGGGACTGAGATTCAATTTGGACAGAACTCCTATCGATAAGATTTGGGGGTTTTCGATAAGGCAGGACAACAAGAATCGCTACAGTTTATTTATGCAAAAAACCTCTGGTGACAAAGTTGTTCTGTTGACGGAAGATTTAAAAAATGACATTGATAAACATTTGGTTGCACTTAAAGAGTTTAGCGGTATTTGATGCACTAACCGCCAACACAAGCTATAAGTCATTGCCCTTTTTATTTTAGTTTAATTGGTAAAACAACAACTTATAGCCAGACGTTATGGGTAATTCTTAAAGACATGCGATTACTGTTACCTCTTTTAATATTTCTTGTATCTGCTTGTGCGGAAAAGGAATTGACCGTAGAGCAATATGCAGCACATTCGAATAATCTTGCAGTAAAGAAAGTAACCGATCCTGCGTTTGATTTTGAGTTGAATGTGCCGGTTGAGTGGGTTTGGAAAATAGAAAAGGATTACGTGCGTGATTCAATCGTTCTGGGAGTGGATATGGCTTCGCCGGGTGACGCAAATGGATTCGTAAACACACTATCCATACTAAAGGTAAAACCTTCACGTAGTGAAGTGGATATAGAATTAACACATCTTTTAATGAAAACTCAGCTGCAAAACACAAAAGACTTCAATTTCAGGATTATAGAATCGGGTAAAACTGACATTTTAAAGAGACCCGCCTTTTTTGTTCATGGAAGATCAGATACCGGCAGATATGGTGAAATAGAATTTGTTTATTTTGTCGCAGAAGGTAATACGACAGGAGATTATTATTTACTATCCGCGAATGCATCCCGAACAAAAGATTTAGAAAAAGATATGTCTATTATGTTAGACTGTTTGAAATCATTTAAGACCAATTGAAAGCGGTCAAAAATGAAGAACTATTATAAGATTTTGGGAGTCGACAAGACGGCATCGACTGATGTAGTAAAGAAGCATTTCCGGATCAAAGCGCTGCTGACTCACCCCGATAAAACAAACCGTGAAACAAGAACTGACTTTATTGAAATCTACGAGGCATATACTGTTCTTTCCAATTCAAAACCAGGGAAAGGTACGATAGTGAGTATGATCGTTTTTCTTCTTCATTGGAGGGGAGGGGTGAATTTAAAATTGACCTGAAAAGAATTGATCTGGATGGAAATAAATACGCGGATGATTTTCGCTTATTTAGACGAAAGATTTTATGGAAGATTCTGATTGAATTATTCTTTAGTGCTGACGATCTTTTGTTTGCATCGTGTGTAACTACTTTTTTTGGACTTTGGACTATTGGCAAAGGCATTTTCGCGCAGGATTTTGCCTACTCAATTGTTGGACTTGTAGTAACGCTTACTGGCCTTTTCTTTGCCCGGCTCAAGATTAACCGGATCGCAAAAGAAGTAAATGAGTGATTGTTGTAATCGGCCAGTGCAGGAAGGAGATGGAAGTGCTATGAAATTAATGATGTTTATTTTTTTGCTGCTTGTTGCAAGCCAAGGCGTTGCACAGGGTGATATAAACGTGGTTGGTTTTAACTGTTACCGCAGTGGTTCGGCTACCGAAGTCGTAAGAAAAATGACTGACTTAATTGCCGGTAGAAAATACACTGAAATATCTTTGCTTCTCAGTAAAGGAAGTGCTGCTGAGCAGTTTCTCGCAACAATAGTGTTGGAGAAACTTTCAACGCTAGAGCAATATGCGCTGACGAATAATGAAAAGAAGCTAATGATGAAAATAAAGAACTCCAACCTTAAGATTGAGGTGTGTTCAGGTTGTACAAATTTTGATAAAGTTCGGCTTAGGAAAATGTTTGTAGATAAGGATTTTTTGGGCTCCGCGGAGTGTTTGGACAGTGTGTTAGTTTCCGGGAAACCATAATTGAAAGTCGGAATTTCGAAAGCACCAATGAAACACGTGAGAATACTAATTGTTGTTTTATTCGCCCTGCATTCGATGCAGGCATTAAGCCAGACTGACTCACTCGAATTGTGGAACTACACGCTTCATACCTACAGCAAAACGAAATCCGATAAGTCTATCGGACGGATAACATTCTTCCGGTCGAAACCTGTCCATGAGCGTGGCAGTCGTGATCTGGTTTATCACGGTGAGTGCTTTCCCAGTATTTCTTATTTTATTTATGATCGTTCCGATTCGGCAGAATGTAAAAATTTATCGCACAGCAGAAACATGATGTCAAGTTGCTGGTTGCCGACCGTATTTGGAGAGATGGTTCAAGCCGGTCCGTACATTTTTCTCAACCGGGATGCGTGTGCCAGTTGCGTGAGCCCGCTATCGGGCGTTGACTACTGCCGGTCAACCGTAAAGAGAATCCTGACAAACGTAAACGTATTTAAGACTACGAACTTGAAAGAGTTTGTAGGCCAGCTTAAAATAAAAGGAGAGGTTGATTAAACGGTAATGATGAAACTGGAAAGAACCATCTATCAGAAAAGCCATCTCTATTTCGTGGTGTTCTTTCTGCTCATGCTGGCCGGTTTTTGGCTCACATATTTCACAAAACTACTGGATCAGGAAAATTATCGCATGCACCTGCACGGCATTACCATGATCGTGTGGTGTGCGCTGTTAATAGCTCAGGCATATTTGATACGGGTAAAAAAGTTCACCATTCATAAACAGGCTGGTAAGCTTTCTTATGTAGTTGTGCCGCTGATTGCCTTTACCACGGTTGATCTTTATAAGTATAGGTTGCAGGAGCTTGAATCGTTAACGGTGCGCGACTATCTTTTTACAGCTTCGGTTTTGCTGGCATTGCTCACCTTTTTGATTTTTTATGGGCTGGCAATCGTTTATAAAAACAAACCGGCAATACATGCGCGTTACATGATTTGTACAATCATTCCCATGTTTACCGCTGTTATTGACAGGATCATCGATTCATACTTGCCGTCATTGGCGCGATATTTCCCCGATGTCGAAGGGCCGGTGGTGCAGGTGGTTGGGCTAACGCTGGGCGACATGTTGCTCGTGGCTTTATCCGTGTGGGATTGGCGGTCGCATAAGCGCATCAATGTTTTTCCGGTCGCCCTGGCCATTCATTTGATTTACCATTATGGCGTTCTCAATTTTTACAGGTTTGAGTTCTGGCAAACCTTCAGCACTTGGTTCTTTAATTTGTAGACTGAAATTTAGCGAATAGAGTCCGAATTAGAGCAACTCCGCCAGACTTATGGCATCTCCGGGAAGAGTTAGAGCATCTCCGGGCAGAGTTAGAGCATCTCCGGGGAGAATTGGAGCATGGTGACTGAGAATTCTCGCAGGGTTACTCAGAATTCTCGCAGGGTGACCGAGTATTCTCGCAGGTTGAGTGAGTATTCTCGCAGGTTGAGTGAGTATTCTCGCAGGTTGAGTGAGTATTCCCGCAGGTTGACCGAGTATTCTCGCAGGTTGAATGAGTATTCTCGCGGGTTGAGTGAGTATTCTCGCAGGTTGACTGAGTATTCCCGCAGGTTGAGTGAGTATTCTCGCAGGTTGAGTGAGTATTCTCGCAGGTTGAGTGAGAATTCTCGTAGGTTGACTGAGTATTCCCGCAGGTTGACTGAGTATTCTCGCGTGGTAACGGAGAATTAGCGCCTTTTCGTAGAGAATTAGAGCGTTGTCAGGCAGAAATCCCGCAAAGTGGTTGCGCATAAAGCGATTCCCAAGTCCGGCCAGCCGGGCATACCGGCTAAAACACGCCCGGTCGCCCGGTAGTCTTGTTGAAAAAACCTTCATCTTTGAGCGTATAAAGCCAAATCCATGAAGGAAGATTCTCATACCACCGTGTTAACGAAGCGTATCGTTTTCAGGCATTGGATAGTAGCAGCCTTTTTTCTGATTAACGGCAGCCTCTCAGCTCAGGATACGGGTAACAGCAACATACTGTGGTCGGCCAACTGGAGCACCGATGGTAAATACATGGCCGTTGGGGGAGTAGATAAAAAAATCAGGCTCTATGATGGCAAGTCGTTCGCACTTGTTAAGGTGATTGATACCGACACCGAGATTCAACGCATGAGCTGGCACCCGTTTGCCAACATCCTGGCCGTTGCAGCAGTGGGTAATGGGTCGAAGATAATCGACCTCGACAAACAAACCGAATACAAACTGGAAGGCGACAAGGGTTATGGATCAAGAGCAATCGCCTGGAATTACACAGGCGAGTTGCTGGCTGTCGCAGACTATGAAGGTGAAGTAACCATCCGCACACCACAAGGGAAACTGATCCGCACGATTACAAAACCAAACACCATCAGCAACGTAGCAATCGACTGGCATCCGGCTAAAGATGAGTTTATTGTGTTGAGCGAGTCAGTCCGAATATATGACGCAGAAGGAGAGTTGCTTAACGAATTCAAGCACCGCAGGCAGGACGTGCTGTTGCTTTGTGTGAAGTGGCACACCAACGGAGGGTACTTTGTGTTAGGCGACTATGGCGACAGGGAGCTAGGCTATTCACCCGTGTTGCAGTATCGCATGTCAGACGGCACACTTATCCGGGAACTTCGCTTCGGAACGGCCGAATACCGGAACATTAGCTGGTCGCGCAATGGTAAGCTGCTGGCTTCAGCAAGCGATAAACTCCGCATTTGGGATAGAGACGGGAAACTGATCGCAGAAGGACCCCTTGAAGACAAATTATGGGGAGTGGATTGGAGTGCCGATGGAAAATTCATTATCACCTCAAGCCACGAGGGGCATATTAAAATCTGGGACGCGAAAGCAAAGTTTATCCGGGAGTTGTCGTATTAGCAATTTTTAAACCGGAGGCATACCGTTATCCGCTGGTCGGATTCAAAACATTCTTGCCCCGGCATTGTTTATTGTCTGATTAATCCCATGCATAAAAAACTAAACCTTCCAACAAAGAGTTGCCAGGTCTGCGGCCGGCCATTCACGTGGCGTAAGAAATGGGAGAAAGTATGGGACGAGGTGAAGTACTGCAGCGACCGCTGCCGCGCGAATAAGAATCGCACGAAGATTGAAACGATCAAAAATCAAGGATAAATGAAGCTGCCAAAGGATCAACACCTGTTGCCAGAAGATATTGATCGCATTATTCAAATGGCCTGGGAAGATCGGACACCTTTTGAAGCCATTGAAATACAATTCGGGCTTTCGGAAAAAGAAGTCATTGAGTTGATGCGCGCGAATATGAAATCAACCAGCTTTACGATGTGGCGCAAGCGGATGAAGGGTAGGGTAACCAAACATCAGGAATTGCGCGAGCGGGAAATGAAGCGGTTTAAATCAGCCATGCAAAAGCCAATTTCCCGAAACAGAATCAGCAAACGATGACTAACGCGGCATTATCTGCTCAATTTAAATCAAGGCTTTACAACTTTTTTCCGAATTCGGGCGTCACTATCTTTGTAATCTGAACCTGACGTGTATGAAACGTGTTTCGAAAACCTTATCGACTGCGGTGCTGGTATTATTCTCGGTCTTGCTTTCGTGTGAAGAAGATGACCGCTCTCAGACTTATTTGATGCGGATCAATCACTTCACCCAGCCCGCTTTCCCATATTATACCAATGGCAATACATTTCACTTTGTACAAACCGGCAAGGATATCGGATCAAACAAATGGGAGATGTTAGGGAGAACCATTCGCGGCCTGAACTATGAACTCGGCTACGTGTACGACATTATTGTGAAGAGAACGGATCCAGACCCTAACTTGGCTGATGCCACGCCCAAGTACACGGTGGTCAGTGTGATCCGACAGGAGAAGGTAACCGATGATGTTACGTTTACCATTACTCTGGCTCGGGGTGAACCGCTTGCCGAAAGTTACGTGACAGAAAACGAGGGTGCTTTTAAAACTGTAGATGGCATAGCCATCCTTTGCGAATCATTTTGCGATGAACTTCCGGATAAGTTGGGGTCTTTGCAGACGAGTGAATTCCTGCGGGGTACCTTCCGGCATGTTGATGGAGAAACCATCAGCCTGGTTGATCTTGAAATAACAGGACCGTTACCCAACCAGGATTAATTCTAATCTTTATATCTTGTACAGAATTCAAAATATCCCAGAATCTGTATCATTATGTCTCCCTACCTCGCAGAATTTATAGGAACCATGCTGCTCATTCTGTTGGGCGATGGGGTGGTTGCCGGTGTACTGCTTAAAAATTCCAAATCTGAAAATGCCGGCTGGCTGGTTATCGTGCTGGCGTGGGGCATTGCGGTAACATTGGCAATCTACGCAGTTGGTCAGTTTAGCAATGCACATCTTAATCCGGCAGTAACGTTGGGGATGGCATGGTCCGGAAGTTTTAATTGGGATCTCGTTCCAGGCTATTGTGCCGCGCAAATGGCCGGAGCCTTTGCGGGAGCGGTGCTTGTCTGGATTCATTATCACGCTCATTGGCGAAAAACTGAGTCACCGGCATTAAAGCTTGCTGTGTTTTGCACCGCACCGGCCGAACGATCATTGATCAACGCACTTATCAGCGAAACCATCTCCACCATGGTGTTAATTCTTGGCTTGCTCTTCATCGGGGCGAATAAATTTGCCGATGGACTTAACCCGCTTGTGGTAGGTATGCTGATTGTCTCCATCGGTCTTAGTCTGGGTGGTACAACTGGCTGGGCAATTAATCCGGCTCGCGATCTAGGCCCAAGACTCGCACATGCAATCTTACCAATTCCCGGAAAAGGCTCATCCGACTGGGGTTATGCCTGGGTTCCGGTTGTCGGGCCGATTATTGGTAGTGCACTTGGCGTTTTGATATACAGGTCGTTGTTTATCTGACAAGCGATAGCCGAATCACGTCCGATTTGCTACCTTGGGGAAACCCTTAAAATAGCGTGACCTTTTCATATTTCGATCGTAAACCTGTACTCGAGCGAATAAGTAAACGCTACTACGATCTCATTGTTATCGGTGGGGGAATCACGGGAGCCGGAATTGCGCTTGATGCTGCCTTACGCGGCCTGCGCGTAGCACTATTTGAAAAACATGACTTCGCATTCGGCACAAGCAGTCGTTCTACCAAGCTCATTCACGGTGGATTGCGCTATCTCAAGCAGCTCGAATTCGGACTGGTAAAGGAAGTAGGAAGTGAGCGCGCCATCGTGCACAAGCTTGCTCCCCAGCTTACGGTAGCGGAGAAGATGCTGTTGCCGCTGAATGAAGGCCGCGGCCTCGGCAGTTTCCTCACTTCTTTCGGACTTCGCCTGTATGATTGGCTTGCGGGCGTAAAGCCCGAAGATCAGCGCAGAATGCTTACGCGGAATCAGACACTAAAAGCTGAACCGCTGCTAAAACCTGACGACATAAAAGGCAGCGGTCTCTATGCCGAATACCGCACAGATGATGCGCGGCTCACAATCGAAATCATAAAAACTGCCGCGCACTTCGGGGCCGACATTCTCAATTATGCTACTGTCACCTCCTTTGATTATGAGAACGATCATATCAAAGGTGTAAACCTGCAGGATCAATTGACAGATAAAATTGTTCATGTTCGTGCTGCCGCAGTTGTTAATGCCACCGGCCCCTGGGTTGATATTCTCCGCGACTTTGATAAATCGAAGTTCGGAAAGCGTTTACATCTGACCAAAGGTGTCCATATTGTATTCCCTCAGGAGAAATTACCAATCAAACAGGCCTTGTATTTCGATGTGCCGGATGGCCGGATGATTTTTGCCATACCGCGGGGAAGAATAACGTATGTGGGCACAACCGATACTGACTACAAAGGCAATATTGAAGATGTTCATACAACCCGTGAAGATGCGCTGTATCTGGTCAACGCACTGAGCGATTCTTTTCCAACCGTGAAGCTATCGCTCAACGATATCGAATCAAGTTGGGCAGGGCTGCGACCGTTGATTCATGAAGAAGGTAAATCCGCATCCGAGCTTTCGCGGAAAGATGAAATTTTTATTTCGAACTCCGGATTGATTTCTATTGCGGGTGGCAAGCTTACCGGCTATCGTAAAATGGCCGAACGGGTTGTTGATCTGGTGATCAAAAAATACTTCGAAGAAAAGGAACTGAAGAAATGTAACACCGATAAGGTTCGTCTTTCCGGATCAGAGTTCGACAATGCAAAAGACGTAATGGAATACCAAAAACGCACCGAGCGGCAGTTGCGTCCTTACGGACTGGAATCATTTTCTTCGTATCTGGTTGCCAATTACGGCCGCAATACAAATCTCATCCTGGATCAATTATCGAAGCAGGAGGGAAACAAGGATGATCTGTCTCTGGCAAAAGCCGAACTCTGGTATGGAATTAATCACGAAATGGTAATCAGTCCGCTAGATTTTTTCGTGCGCAGAACCGGGATGTTATTTTTCCATGTCAACCGGTTAAAAAATCTGCGGGAGCCGATACTTTCAGAATTCAGGCAAGTTTTCAATTGGGATGATCACAGAATGAATACCGAGCGTGACGCGCTGGACAAAGTCATTGCCGAAGCAACGCTCAGAAATATTTAAGATAAAGCACCACTCGCAGAATGAAATACATCATCGCACTCGACCAGGGAACAACCAGCTCGCGCGCAGTTTTGGTAAATGAGAAAGCCGAAATCAAGGGCATTGAGCAAAAGGAATTCACGCAGATTTTTCCCAAGCCGGGCTGGGTAGAACACGATGCCAGGGAAATTCTGAAAACACAACTTGGCGTGCTCAGCGATCTGATCGATTCCAATAAATTGAAGCAGGCTGATATCGTTGCGCTTGGAATTACGAATCAACGCGAAACGACCGTAGTATGGGATCGTAAATCCGGTCAGCCGGTTTATAACGCCATTGTATGGCAGGACAAACGTACAGCCGATATCTGCGAAGACTTGAAGAAGCGTGGCTTAACGGATTACGTTCGCGAAAACACAGGACTTGTAATCGACTCTTATTTTTCCGGAACGAAAATCAAATGGATACTGGATACCGTGGAGGGTGCACGCGCGAAAGCTGAAAAAGGAGAGCTGGCGTTTGGAACGATTGATACCTGGCTAATCTGGAATCTAACGGGCGGCAGAGTGCATGCGACCGATGTAACAAACGCATCACGCACCATGCTATTTAACATTCGTGAATTGAAATGGGATGAAAAACTGCTGAAAGAACTGGGCGTTCCGAAAAGTATGTTGCCGGAAGTGAATTCCTCTGCACATCATTTTGGTTATGCTGACGTAAATGGATTGAAGATTCCAATTAATGGAGTTGCGGGCGATCAGCAGGCTGCCCTGTTTGGACAAGCTTGCTTTGAACCCGGTATGGCCAAGAACACCTATGGTACAGGCTGCTTTATGCTGATGAATACCGGCTCGAAGCTCCAACTGTCGAAGAACGGACTGATTACAACAATCGCCTGGTCGCTCGATAATAAAGTTGAATATGCACTGGAGGGAAGCGTGTTTATTGCAGGCGCTGCGGTTCAGTGGCTGCGCGACAGTCTGCATATGATCGATGAATCGACTGATTCGGAATATTTCGCTAACAAAGCACTTGGATCAAATGATGTATATGTGGTTCCCGCTTTCGCGGGATTGGGTGCACCATATTGGGATATGTACGCACGCGGAGCAATCTTCGGGCTTACCCGCGATACAGGTAAAGAGCACATCATCAAGGCAACACTTGAATCGCTGGCTTTTCAAACCAAAGATATTCTTAATGCGATGCAGGAAGATGCCGGTGTAAAACTTGCGAGTTTAAAAGTTGACGGTGGCGCCTGTGCCAACAATATGCTTATGCAATTTCAGGCCGATATTCTGGGTACAGATGTTGAACGCCCGAAAGTGATTGAATCAACTGCAATGGGTGCAGCGTACCTGGCGGGCATTCAAGCAGGTCTCTGGAAGAAAGAAGACATTGTAAAGAACCGCGCTATTGATAGGAAATTTGCTTCTCAAATGGACAACACTAATCGTGAGAAACTTTACACAGGCTGGAAGAAAGCTGTTCAGCGAACAATGAAGTGGATTGATTGACCCTTCATACTCGAACCTTGAACCTTAAACCTTGAACCTTGAACCTTGAACCTGAAACCTTAAACCTTAAACCTGACCTCTGATCAAACCGGTACTTCGTTGAATACGCGTAAACTTTTAGAATGCGCCAGGTCTGAATAAAGATCAGCACTCGGTCTGCGTAACCGGTTTTTAGTTACAGGATCACATTCGTATAGTCCGAACCGCATAGATGGGCCGAGGTGCCATTCAAAATTGTCCCACGTGCTCCAGAAATAATAACCTTTGATATTGATGCCATCCTGAATCGCCTGATGAACAATCTGCGCGTAATCCTGTATTGCCTGTAATCTCAGAAAATCGCTTTCATCGCACACACCGTTCTCGGTAATAATGATTGGCTTTTTGTATTTGTTCCAATAACGATCGAGGCATGTACGCAATCCCTCCGGGTGATATTCCCAGATATCGTCATGACGCTTGTTAAGTGCCTTCATTTTGTGAGGCGTATCAATAAACGTAATCGGGTAGGGGTCGCTCGCAATTCGCGTGTAGTAACTCATTCCGAAGAAGTCGACCTTTTCGAAATGACTGGGAATATATTCCATGAACCACCAGTCAGCAAGCGTTGCAGGAAACCATCCCAAAAAATTCTCTGCAGCGAATATGGTGCAGTTGTGCGAAATGCCAACCGGTTGATCAGGCAGTTTTGATTTGATGTAGTCGTAAACAAGATCGTGGGCTTTGCCCATGTTCTTGACAACTTTACCCGCCAGCAATGGATTGTTTTTAAAAGGAGGAAAGAAGCCCGTCAGCCAGCCATAACTTGCGTAAACGTTCGGTTCGTTAAATGTATTCCAATGCGAAACATATTCTCCGAATTCATCCACAACCTTTTTTGCAAAGTCGACCCATAATGCTATGTTCTCTTCCTTTTCCCAACCCCCGGATTTTGAAAACCAGGTTGGGTTGGTGAAATGGTGAAGCACCATCATGATGCTTACGTTTCTGCGCCTCAGGTCCCGGAGGAATTCGTGATACGCGCGAACAGTTTCTGCATCAAAGTCTCCGAGAGGTGTACGCTGCAGACGGCTCCACATCAGACTCATGCGATAGGAAGGAGCCAATGAGGCGATGATCTCCGCGTCTTGCTTAAAACGCTGCTCGTGATCGGTTGTTCGATCGAACGATTCGCCATCGCGTGCCTTTACATGCTGCCAGTCGTGATCAAAAGCAGTTTCAATCTGTGCAGCTGCGGTACTTGTTCCGAAAATAAAATCGTGAGGGAACGTTATGCGCATAACGCCTATTTCCTGGCCGATGCTCCTTCAGCGGCCTGCGCAGTTTCCCATTCCTTCCAGTATTTGCGAAGAATTTTCAGGTCTTCTTCCAGGCATGGGTACAGGTCATCTTCTTTTGCGATATACGGCTTGTAGCCAGCGGAAAGCGCTACGGTGTTAAGGCCACCGGTCCATTCAAAGTGACCGGGATCAAACGGGTGACGCCAACGTCCGCCCCAGCGTAAACCGAGCCTTTCGCCAACAACGCCAATCTTTCTCCAGAGCGCGAGGTTATCCCACTGTGCCTCACCGTTTACAATCGGCACCACATCGACCGCTAAGCCGTATTGATGCTTCGATTTGCCACCGCCCGAGCGGGTATACTTTTTCCCCATGCCTTTGTACTCGTTTTGTTTTGCATGTGTGCGGAACGTTTCGACAAATGCCAGCTCAATGCCTTTTGCTTTACAGATCTCAATCAGGTCAAGCACCTTGTCGCGGAAGTATGGGTGTAGTGCGTTCACATCGGTAATCATCTGAAGATCGCCACGATTCTTTCCGAACGTATTGTTTCCCACCAGCGACCAGGTTTTCCATCCGCCAACGGTATCAATGCTAAACCGAGCTGCCTCTGCCATTTTCATAGAGTCAAGCTGCATGGCTTTTCTAAAAATTTCAGTTCCTGATTCGTTCGGATTCTCCACGATGGGCGTCAGGCGGTAAGGCACAATGTGCATAAGGCCCTGGCCGAATGTGTTGATACTTAGAAGGAGAAGAAATGCAAAAAGTGCTGATTTAACGTAAAAGCGCATTATTCTGATAAAAAAATAAAGGATAAAATTAATGGTTTAGAGCTTGACAGTCAAGAGGTTATTGCACATCGGTAGCAACGCCATTGAGCCGGTTTATCTCGACATAATACCGGTCTTTCACGCGTTTGTCGGCAGCGATGGCTTTCTTCACTTTGTTATACGTATCGTACCCAACGTATTTTGCTACCAGTTCATTAAAGGTTGTCTGAAAAGTTTGCTGTGCCTGGGTCAGCTTAGCTATGGCATCCTTAACATATGCAATTTCATCTGCGGTAGCCTTTGCCTCCGCCAATTTTTTGCTGTCGTCAATAATCGGCAGCAATTGCGTATAGCGCGAAGGCGTGATCCTGTTGTTTCCTTTGGCAAACCGGGTGCTCATTTCGGCCCGAGATTTTTTTAAAGTTTCAAGCGAGTCGATCACGACCGCATATTTATGAAGCTCCTCGTTGGTTACGCTGTCGCGCTTTTGCGCCTTTGCCGCCACGGTTGTCAACAACACGATTACCAGCACACTAATTTTCATTTTCATACCCATACCAAATTTTCTGCGGTTAAAAGTAGCCTTTTCTTAACGAGAGACATGAATTCAGAGAGTTAACGATTTGTAAACGCTTAAAATGCGACTAATTCCAAATTATTATGCAATCGATTGAAATCTTCCCAATCAAAGCTTTTTTGTTAATTTTGCCCCATAAACTCTCCGACTATGACAGACGAAGCAGTGGCTGCCCGAACCAGCTACCAGGTGAAACACACAGAACTGAAAAAGTGGGTAGATGAAGTAGCTGCCCTTTGCACGCCCGACAACATCCGTTGGTGCGATGGTTCAAAGGAAGAATATGCCGAGATGTGCGAAATGCTCGTGAACAAGGGCACGTTTATCCGGCTTAACCCCGAAAAAAGGCCCAATAGCTTTGCTTGTTTTTCTGATCCAAGCGATGTTGCGCGCGTAGAAGACAGAACCTATATCTGCAGTCGCAAGAAAGAAGATGCCGGCCCGATGAATAACTGGGTTGAGCCGCGTGAGATGAAGCAAACGCTTTCGAAGCTCATGGCCGGTTGCATGAAAGGCCGCACCATGTATGTTATCCCGTTCAGCATGGGGCCGATTGGATCCGATATTTCACATGTCGGTATTGAGATCACCGATTCGGAATACGTAGTGGTAAACATGCACATCATGACGCGGGTAGGAAAGCGTGTGATGGATGTACTCGGCACTGATAAAGACTTTGTAAAATGTATTCACACGGTTGGCGCACCCTTAGAGCCCGGTCAGAAGGATGCTTTATGGCCGTGCAATCCGGATACGAAATATATTGTTCACTACCCGGAAGAGCGTTCAATCGTTTCGTATGGTTCGGGCTACGGTGGAAATGCTTTGCTCGGTAAGAAATGCTTCGCGTTGCGCATTGCATCGGTGATGGCCCAGGAAGAAGGATGGCTGGCCGAACACATGTTGATTTTGGGTGTTGAAAGTCCGGAGAAAGAAAAGACATACGTAGCTGCTGCATTTCCCAGTGCATGCGGAAAAACAAACTTCGCGATGCTTATCCCGCCCGATTCATTGGAAGGCTGGAAAGTGACTACCGTGGGTGATGACATTGCCTGGATAAAACCGGGCAAGGATGGTAAGCTTTACGCGATTAATCCCGAAGCAGGATACTTTGGCGTTGCTCCCGGAACAAATATGAAGAGCAACCCGAATGCGATGAAGACCATCGCGAAGAACACCATCTTCACAAACGTAGCGATCACACCTGACGGTGACGTATGGTGGGAAGGTATGACCAAAGAAGCACCTGAAGGTCTTACCGACTGGAAAGGGCAGAAGTGGGATAAGAATTCGGGCAAGCCGGCTGCACATCCGAATGCGCGGTTTACAGCGCCTGCATCGCAATGCCCGAGCATTGATTCGAACTGGGAAGACCCGAACGGTGTGCCCGTAGGTGCATTCATTTTTGGAGGAAGAAGAAGCACAACGGTTCCGCTCATTTACCAGGCGCACAACTGGAACAGCGGTGTTTACCTGGCTGCAACGATGGGATCGGAAACGACTGCGGCAGCATTCGGTGAACTTGGCAAAGTAAGACGCGACCCGTTTGCAATGTTACCCTTCTGTGGTTATCACATGGGCGACTATTTTAATCACTGGTTGCAATTCGGTCGCGATATTCCAAATCCGCCCCGCATTTTTGGTGTGAACTGGTTCCGCAAAGACGAGAAAGGGAATTTCATCTGGCCGGGCTTTGGCGATAACATGCGCGTGTTGAAGTGGATCGTGCAGAAGATTCATGGTAAATCAAATGCAGTGGAAAGTCCGATAGGCTGGATGCCACATTACGATGATATCGATTGGTCAGGATTGGATTTCAGCAAGCAACAGTTCGATCAGATCATGCACATCGACCGGGAACAATGGAAAGAAGAATTGCTCGCGCATGCGCAATTGTTTGAACGTATGTACGATCGTCTGCCGAAGGAGTTTATATTCATGCGTGAGCTTTTACTTTCAAGCTTGTGGCGCTCACCCGAGAAGTGGAAGCTCGAACCGGAAACAATTTAATTTTCGATTTACGATTTTCGATTCTCGATTTTATAGGTGAACATTGAAGATGCATTCTAAATTCGAAATTCTGAATTCGTTATTCTGAGCGCAGCCAAGAGTCCCTTTTTAGGTTTTCGGTATTGTGAAAACCGATTAATAGCCCTACTTTGAGAAACCTAAAACTAATTCGTTCTACGCATGGCGTTGGCTGACCGTATTCATCAGATCAAGACAGGATTCTCGTCAACATTTTGGGTCGCCAATACATTAGAATTATTCGAGCGCTTTGCTTTTTACGGATCAAAAGCTGTTCTCGTTAAATTTCTTGCCGACAAGGTAGGACTTACTGCAGATGCGGGTTCATTGGCTGGTCTTTTTACCGGCCTTATTTTTTTTCTACCAGCGCTCGCTGGTGTTTTTGTCGATAAGTATGGCTTTCGTAAAACGCTCGCTGCATGTTTCCTGATTTTTTGCGTTGGATACTTTTCAATTGGACTGGCCGGAATGGAATACGGGCAAGGAATCGTTGAAGTTGTAGGGAAAAAGAATTATGTCATTGCGGTGCTTGTGCTTACGGCCATTGGCGGCTCATTAATTAAACCGTGTATTGTTGGAACGGTAGCTAAAACATCAACTCCCGACATCAAGGCGCTGGGTTTCTCAATTTACTACACACTGGTGAACATTGGCGGGGCAATCGGTCCGATCATCGCGTTGAACGTCAGGCAGGATTTTGGAATTGAATATGTTTTGGTGATGTCATCGATAACGTCACTTTTATTGCTTATTGGCACGCTGATTTTTTATCGGGAGCCGGTAGACGTGAGTGGAGAAACAACGGAGCAAAAGACCTTCGTAAAGGTTTTCCGCGACATGTTTATGGTTTTCAAAAATGTGAAGTTTATTAGCTTTCTCGTGATCTTCTCAGGTTTCTGGATCATGTTTTGGCAGATCTATTTTCTTCTTCCTTTTTATGCTACGGATGTTTTGCACTACGAAAAGTTTGAAATACTGGAGACAGTAGACGCCTGGACGATCATTCTTATTACTATTCCGATCACTACCATGGTGATGAGATGGAAACCGATCATTGCAATGATTGTCGGCTTTGTGTTTGCCACTGTGTCCTGGATCGTGATGGGTGCAGGAGGAACTGTAACAGCCGCGATTATTGCTATGGCGATGTTTGCGATCGGTGAATCAACGCAATCACCCCGGTTCTATGAATATGTGAGCATGCTGGCGCCTAAAGGTCAGACGGGAATATTCATGGGGTTTGCATTTTTGCCGATTGCAATAGGATCGTATACCGCAGGCTTACTTGCTGACTGGTTGAGACTCACCTATATGAACAATAATCCGGCTATGATGTGGTATATCGTCTCAGCGGTCGGAATCACGTCCACGATATTAATGATTGTATATAACAAACTGGTTCTTAAATAAAATTTCATGGAAGTACCTAAAATGTTTAAGCCCTACATCGCGCCCGAACAAAACGTTGCTGAGTTTACGGTAAAGTCAATCGTGTTCGGCTGTTTGTTCGGAATCATCTTTGGCTGCTCAACTACGTACCTCGCACTCAAAGCAGGTTTAACGGTTTCAGCATCCATACCGATTGCGGTAATTGCGATCACATTAGGCCGCAAGTTTCTCAAGACGACCATCCTGGAGAATAACATCATTCAAACGACAGGCTCTGCTGGTGAATCGATTGCTGCGGGTGTTGTATTCACACTTCCCGGTTTTTTATTCTTGTCGCCCGGTGCGAATGGTGAGTCATATTTCAATTACCTGACGATATTAATTCTCGCGGCTTTTGGTGGAATGTTGGGTACGCTGATGATGATTCCGCTGAGGAGGTCATTAATCGTAAAGGAGCACGGTACGCTTCCGTATCCGGAAGGAACAGCCTGTGCATCGGTATTGCAGGCGGGCGAAAAAGGAGGAGTGTTTGCGCAAACAGCTTTTATGGGTATGGGTATAGCGTTGTTATATGCCATCCTTCAGAAAGTTCTTCATGTGATTGCTGAAGTTCCCGCTTATGTGACAAAGCAAACGAACAAGTTCTGGCCTTCGGCTACCATCAACGGAGAAATCACACCGGAGTATCTTGGTGTTGGGTATATCATCGGACCAAAGATTTCCGGAGTTCTGGTTGCGGGTTCCGTGCTGGCGTGGTGGGCGATGATCCCGTTAATGGCCACACTTGTTTCGCCTGATCTTATTGCCATGCAGTTGGTTAAGGTGGGATATCTGGCTGACGTGAATACCGGTGGTGGTCCGGGTAACTGGGATCCGGCAACGCATACATTCGCCAACTCGGCTGCCGCAATTTATCGCGCATATATCCGGCAGATTGGTGCGGGAGCCGTTGCAGCCGGTGGATTTATAACGCTCATGAAAACGATTCCAACGATCATCAGTTCGTTCCGGGAAAGCATTGGTTCTTTGAAAGAGAAGAATGAAGGTGGGGTATTGCGTACCGAGCGCGATTTTTCGTTTAAAGTAGTAATCGTTGGAAGCCTGATTCTTGTTGCGATCATTGCATTGCTGCCGAACCAGATTATTCCGGGCGATAACATCTTTCAGAAAATCTTTATCGGTATACTGATTATCATTTTTGGCTTCTTCTTCGTAACGGTGGCAAGTCGTATTGTGGGATTGGTAGGCTCGAGTAACAGCCCGATCTCCGGAATGACCATTGCTACGCTGATGGGAACATGTCTGATTTTTACATCAGTAGGATGGAGCGGATATTTCTTTGAACCGCTCGCGCTGGTAGTGGGTGGTATGATTTGCATCGCGGCTGCCAACGCAGGTGGAACCTCGCAGGATTTGAAAACCGGATTTATCGTTGGTGCAACTCCTAAATATCAACAGCTTGCGTTGTTTATCGGTGCCATCGTTTCTTCTATTGCAATTGGCTGGGTCGTTCAGATACTGGATACGCCAACAGCCGATATGGCTGCGCAAGGTATTACGCATGCTATCGGAAGTGAGCGCTACTCAGCACCGCAGGCAACGCTGATGGCCACGCTGGCTAAAGGTATTTTGTCGTTCAACCTCGACTGGCAATTTGTGATGGTAGGCGTATTTATTGCGGTGATGATTGAGCTTTGTGGGATTAAGGCCCTTGCGTTTGCCATCGGGTTATACCTTCCGCTTTCAACAACGCTGCCGATCTTCATTGGCGGTGCCATCAAAGGTTTAATTGATTGGAGAGCGAAAAAGAAAAATGAGGTTGTGGTAGAGGATGATCTCGGACGCGGCAGCCTGTTTGCGACAGGATTGATCGCAGGAGGTGCGCTGGCCGGTGTGATTGTTGCTGTGCTCTCAGTTAATGATAACGTCTTTAACTCCCTGAAGAATATCAGCGCTGAACACGGACTCACAAACTGGATGGGAGCAGGAGGGTATCAATTGCTGGCCGTTGCATTCTTTGCAACGATGGCCTTTATGCTGTACCGGCAAGCGATTAAGAAGACGGAGATTTAATTACGAACCATTCGATAAACTGAAAAGGCTGCTCAAACGGGCGGCCTTTTTACGTTAAAATTACATGTAGTAAGGATGAAACAGAATGTCGCTAAAAAATGCAGCTTTTATCGTTGGTTCAGTTGCGCTTTCGTCCACCCAAAATCTCCAATAACCTAGGCCGAAAACGGATTGGGTCTTTACCATTAATGTTTTGCTATCGCCTTTGTGGAAGAACTCATATTGTTCTTTTTTAACCAGATTGAAAATGGTGTCATCGGCTAAAGAGCCGCGGCTGCAATATGTTCTTATCTCGTGTTGAATACTATCCTGACTTATCGGTTCCATACTTAGTACATAACAAATTGCACTTGTGAATTCAAGCATTTCATTTTTTTTCCTTATCCCAAGTTTTCTCGACAAGTTATTCAAATTGGTCTCTAAATTTATTTTTTGTGCGCGAATAGAGTCTGATCTGATCAGCTTACCTCGGGGTGTTTTTATGCTGATCGAGTTTTCCGAGTAGTAGTCTTCATCCGTGAATGAAAATAACTCCACAAACTCATTTTTATTATTGGTAATTTCTACCGCGAAAGGCGGTCGCGACAGGGCGTCAAAGAGAAATGATTTTAGGTGATAGTCTCTATAATCTACTTCAAGTGTGTAATCATTCTGGGTTGAATTCCGTAACCAAGTTAACTGCTTTTTCAGATCGTACTTATAATATGGGCGGTTCATATTAAATTGATCAGCTACGTATTGGATGATAAGAGAGTCTCGCTTTTCCAAGGACATTGGGATTGCACCATCTTTATGTTTCTGCTTACAAGACCAGAGCAAAAGTAATAGCGTGAAAAGGAGCCAATATTTCATAAACGGTAATAAACAAAAAAAACTGCCGAAGCAGTTTTGTTATCTGAGGAAAGCGGTTAGAGCTTCGAATGCCTGATTTCGGCATTGATGTCGATAATATCTTTCAGCTCTTCCAGAGCTTTGGTTTCCGATTCAAGAACTTTACCATCGGCATAGATGATATCGTACATATCTCCATACACCCGATATTTCTGCGCAAACTTAACAGTGTCGAAATGAGCAAAACTCGCGTGGAAAAGTTTATTTAAGTTCTTTTTGTCGAATGCATTGTATTCGTCCAGCGCGGCAGCAAACTTCTTATCGACATTCTCACCCGGGAAAAGCTTGGCCATCTTTTCCTTAATCACCTTTACTTCGGTAACGTGCAGATCGCCATCAGCATGCGCCATATGAACGTACAGAAAGAGGACAAAATCTGCGAAGGAATTATGAATAACCATAGGGTTGCGTTAGTCACACTAAAGTATAGAAAACCCCTGATTTTAGAAACTGGCTAAAAAAGAAACCTGACGCTTCGGTCAGAATTTCTGTGAGCCGGAACCGTAAAAAGAAAAATCCTGCCGTTGCCGACAGGATTTCCCAACTTTATTAATTATTACCTGGAATTACATCATTCCGCCCATGCCGCCACCGTGTGGCATTGCAGGCTCAGGCTTTTCTTCCGGAATATCAGAAACAACTGCTTCGGTAGTCAGCAACAATCCTGCGATTGACGCTGCATTTTCCAGTGCAAGGCGTGATACCTTGGTAGGGTCGATGATACCAGCCGCGAAGAAGTTTTCGAACTTGTTTTCGCTTGCGTTGTAACCGAAATCTTTCTTGCCATCGCGAACTTTGTTTACGATCACAGAACCTTCCTGGCCTGCGTTCTCAACGATCGTTCTTAACGGAGCTTCGAGCGCCAGACGAACGATGTTCACACCGGTTGCCTGGTCGTCATTGTCTGTCGCTACGTTTTTCAGTGCTTCTATCGCACGGATGTATGCAACACCACCGCCCGGGATAATACCTTCCTGTACGGCAGCACGGGTTGCATGCAATGCATCGTCAACGCGGTCTTTCTTCTCTTTCATTTCAACTTCTGTAGCGGCACCGATGTAGAGAATAGCCACACCACCGGAAAGCTTCGCAAGACGTTCCTGCAGCTTTTCCTTATCGTAGTCTGAAGTTGTTGTTTCAATTTGTGCGCGAATTTGGGCAACACGTCCTGAGATGTCAGCTTTCTTGCCGGCACCGTTCACGATAGTTGTGTTGTCTTTGTCGATGTTGATTTTCTCTGCACGGCCAAGGAACTCAAGCTTAGCGTCTTCCAGTTTCATGCCTGTTTCTTCAGAAATCACCTTACCTCCGGTGAGGATAGCAATATCTTCCAGCATAGCTTTTCTGCGGTCACCAAAACCAGGAGCTTTAACGGCAGCTACTCTGAGTGCGCCACGGATTTTGTTTACCACGAGGGTAGCGAGTGCTTCGCCTTCCACTTCCTCGGCAAGGATCACCAGCGGCTTGCCGGTTTGTGCAGTTGCTTCGAGGATCGGGAGGAGTTCCTTCATAGAAGAAACTTTCTTGTCGTAGATGAGGATGTAAGCGTTGTCAAGTTCGGCTTCCATCTTCTCGGTGTTGGTTACGAAGTAAGGGGAGAGGTAACCGCGATCAAACTGCATACCTTCCACAGTCTTCACTTCAGTTTCAGTTCCTTTAGCTTCCTCAACCGTGATCACACCATCTTTACCAACTTTCTCCATTGCTTTCGCAATCATCTGACCGATTTCCGTGTCGCTGTTTGCAGAGATGGTTGCCACCTGTTCGATTTCCTGTGTGCCTTTGATTGTCTTCGACTGGCTCTTCAGGTTTTCAACAACAGCAATAACAGCCTTGTCGATACCACGCTTCAGGTCCATAGGATTTGCACCGGCCGCTACGTTCTTAATACCGTGTGCGAAGATTGCCTGTGTTAATACAGTTGCTGTTGTTGTACCGTCACCGGCAGCATCCGCAGTTTTAGAGGCAACTTCTTTCACGAGCTGAGCGCCCATGTTTTCGATTGCATCTTTCAATTCAATTTCTTTTGCAACCGATACACCGTCTTTTGTGATAGAAGGTGCACCGAATTTTTTATCGAGGATAACGTTACGACCTTTTGGTCCGAGGGTAACTTTTACGGCATCCGCCAGTTTATCAACGCCTTTCTTAAGTCTGTCGCGGGCAGATGTATCGAATGTTATTTCTTTAGCCATTTTTATATGAGTTTAAAACGTTCGTGATTAGATAGTTCCAAAAATGTCGGAGTTACGCATTATCAGATAGTCTTTGCCATCGATCGTGATTTCCGTACCGGAGTATTTTCCGTAAAGCACGTTGTCGCCAACTTTCACAGTTACCGGCTTGTCTTCAAGGCCATCGCCAACAGCGATTACTTTTCCCTTCTGAGGCTTCTCTTTTGCGGTGTCAGGGATAATAATTCCGGAAGAGGTTTTTTCTTCCGCGGGTGCAGGCTGCACCAACACTCTGTCTTCGTTTGGTTTGAAATTGATTTTTGCCATATAAAATGGATGTTTATGAGTTTAAAAATTAGGTTTTGAACCTCGTTTGACACTTTTTGTGCCAAGCACAAGGGAGCGCGAAGTAAGGACATTTTTGGCAGAAAATGGCAGTGTTTTCGGCTATTTGTTGGGAAACTGTCAGGGCAGCAAAGGGTTAAAAGGTCAACTTGTCAGAATCCAGGATGGGCCATCCAATGCGTGTTTTTATGGCGCCAGACTGGCCGTGACGGGTATCTTGACATCCAATACGATCATTATTATCTTAGTAAAAACTGTCGATGGGGCGTATGGATCAATTGCAGAAGGATTGGCTCACCCGGGGCCTGATTGATTTCGAATACAAGAAATATGTTTTACTCGCGTACCTGAAAACGGTAAAAACATCATTCGGCAAAGTGGAGCTTTACCCGTTTCTGGGCGACCTTGTTTCACATTACCGGAACCTGCTTGCCGTGAAGGCTAATCAGGCATTGATCCGTGATTCGTTCCCGAAGGAAATTTCACTGGAAGAACTTAACAAACTCGAACTGTCGTACAAAAAGATCGTGGAAGACGACAAAGTGATGCGCGAGATTGAAAGCATCGTTGAGTTTGCGATACCGCAGATCAAAGGCTCGCTGCAGGAGGGTTCGGAAATTTATGAACTGGTAGAAGCGCAGTGTGAAATTGCTCCGGTAGGCGTTACCCCGCTGTATGCGCGAGAAGGATACATGTTTGTGACACAACCACCGGAAACAGAAACGAATGTTTACCGGTACCAGATGAGCACCTTTGAGCAAAGTCATGAACAGCTTCGCAGTCTGAATACCGAGTTCATTGAGCGCTTCCCCACCACGTTGACCAATACCTATGAAAACATCAAACTGGAACTGGTTAGACGTTATCGCGAGATGCCAAACCCGGCTACCTACTTGATTTTATCGAAGATGAAATTTCCGTTTACCGAAACCCTGATGCCGGTAGCCAAGCGCTTGTTTGTGAAGCATATTTCGAAGGCGGCTTAGGCGGACCTGATGAAGCCTATCCGTTCATAAACCAATCTAGACGTTCAGGTTTCGGCATTCTTCTAAAGATTAAGAACTGACCAGACTTACTAATCTGCTGCAAGCCTAATCTTCCTCTTCAACCCCTCCGAAGCCTCAACCAACGGCAGGCGCACATGATTTCCGCACAGGCCCATATCAGCCATAAGTTGTTTTACGCCCACAGGATTTCCTTCCTCATACATCGGGCCGTTGATTTCCAGAATTTTAAACTGCTCTTTCGATGCCTTCGCGAAATCGCCTGCGAATGAGAACTCTTTCATCTTCTGAAAGACAACCGGATACGCGTTCGCCAGTACAGAAATTACACCCTTAGCACCAATACTGTAGAGCGGAACGGTTAACAAATCGTCACCGGAAATCAGCAGAAAATCTTTCGGCATCGCTTTCGCGATCTTCATACACTGCTCGATATTACCTGATGCTTCCTTGACAGCGAAAATGTTTTTGTGGGCCGCGAGGCGAAGCGTTGTTTCGGCTGCGATATTTGAAGCGGTTCTTCCGGG
The DNA here is from genome assembly GCA_019694875.1 of Cyclobacteriaceae bacterium. GTDB lineage: Bacteria > Bacteroidota > Bacteroidia > Cytophagales > Cyclobacteriaceae > UBA2336. The sequence continues at coordinate 465,143 of JAIBBC010000003.1, read as the reverse complement.
AACGTTGTATAAAATCACCGGCACCGGACTGGCACCTGCCACAGCTTTAAAGTGCTGGTAGATTCCTTCCTGGGAAGGTTTGTTATAGTAGGGGCTAACGGACAGCAGTGCATCAACACCTTCAAAGTTTGCCGATTTGATGGTGTCGATAACTTCTTTGGTATTGTTTCCGCCAATGCCAAACACCACCGGTAACTTTTTCGGGTTGTTGTCGATCACAAACTGAAGCACGGCCTTCTTTTCTTCATGGCTCAACGTGGCCGATTCGCCCGTGGTGCCCATCACCACATAGTAATCAACGCCTTTTCCAGTATGCTGCAATACCTTCTTCAGCGATTTGTAATCTACACTGCCTGTGGATGTAAACGGTGTGATTAGTGCTACGCCTGTGCCGAAGAATTTTTTCATGATTTAATTCAGTTGTTGTGTGTATTTGTACATGCCATCGATCAGGCTTTTGGTGCCTCCATTGCTGTCGATCATAAATTCAAAGAGTTGTTCACCATTTTCGAAATATTTCCCCACCCGGCATTTCGACTTGCTGCGGGCCAGTACGTACGAGATCATCGGGTTAAGCTTGGTATCCAGACAAAAAAGATAATCGAATGATGTGTCGGAAAACTTCAACGTCTTGGCCGACTCAATCTTACCCCAGAATGAAATGTCTTTTAGTGTAAAGAAGTCGAACATGAATTCGTAGTTCTCTTTTTTTTCTGGAAGAAACTCGAGTACCTGCACTTTTTTGCCATCCTGCTGAAGCTTGTGGATGAACTCCTTGATGTCGTCATGTTTTTTACGGTCTTCCACGCTGAACAAAATGCCGATCGTCTCCGCTTTTTTGTAGTCTGTGCTTTTACGAACAGCCTTGTTCTTTTTCAGCTGATTGCCGGTACGTGTTTTTAAAAAGTTAAGCTTCATGGTTAAATCGATTTGCCCTTCAGCAATTTTTCGAAATCAGACTCGGAGATGATTTTCACCCCCAGCTTCTCTGCTTTTTCCTTTTTTGCAGGCCCCATATTATCACCTGCCAGCAAATAATCCAACTTTCCGGAAATGGACGACAGAACCTTGCCTCCGTTGCGTAAGATTACGTCCTTCAGATCATCGCGCTCGTATCTCTCAAATGTTCCCGAAATCACAAATGATTTGCCATCCAGGTTCTCACTTTCCATCACCACTTCCTGTTCAACAACTTCAAAATTGAGCCCCGCTTTCTTCAGTCGTTCAATTTCTTTTTTGCTGGACGGAATCCGGCAGAATTCAATCACGCTCTGCGCAATTTTTTCACCAATCTCGGGCGCTTCCAGTAGTTGGTCGAACGTGGCCTTCATAATCGCATCGATGTTCTTGAAATGGCGCGCCAGTTTCTCGGCTACAGTCTTGCCCACATAGCGGATACCGATTGCGAACAGCACGCTTTCAAATGGAACAGCCTTTGACTGTTCAATACCATCCAGCATGTTCTGGGCTGATTTCTCTTTTACCTTGTCAAGCTTGAAGAGATCGGCCTTTGTGAGATCGTACAGGTCGGCAGGTGTTTTTAATAATCCCAGTTCAAAAAGCTGATGAATGGTTTGTTCACCCATCGAATCAATATCCATCGCTTTGCGCTGAATGAAGTGCTCGATCCGGCCTTTGATTTGAGGCGGACAGCCGTTTACATTCGGACAATAGTGAGCAGCTTCGCCTTCTGTTCGTACAAGTTCAGTTCCACACTCCGGACATTCTGTGATGTATTTGATTGGCTTTGTTTTGCTGGTGCGTTTGGATTGATCGACTCCCGTAACTTTCGGAATGATCTCACCGCCCTTTTCAACAAACACAAAGTCTCCGATCCGTAAATCCAATCGTTCAATTTCATTCGCATTATGCAACGAAGCGCGCTTAACGGTTGTACCCGCAAGGAATATCGGCTCCAATTCGGCAACCGGAGTAATGGCTCCCGTACGACCGACCTGATAGGTAACGCCATTCAGTCGGGTACTCATGCTTTCCGCTTTGTACTTGAAGGCGATTGCCCAGCGCGGGCTTTTTGCTGTGAAGCCGAGCGTTTGTTGCTGCTCGAGGCTATTCACTTTAATCACCACACCATCCGTTTCAAGCGGAAGCTCAAGTCGCTTCTTTTCCCAATGCTCGATGTATTTAAGAACTTCTTTGATGTTCTTACATTTCTTATAGGTAGGAGAGACGTTGAATTTCCATTGCTCCAGTTTTTTGATTCCTTCTTCATGCGTTTCGACACCGGTTTCACCCAGAAGATTGTACACGTAGCAATCAAGCTTACGCCTCGCGACTTCACCGGAGTCCTGCATTTTAACCGTACCCGAAGCTGTGTTGCGGGCGTTGGCATATTTTTCTTCACCAATGTCTTCGCGTTCTTTGTTTAGTTTTTCAAACACCGCACGGGGTAAAAAAACTTCTCCTCGCACCTCAAAAGAAGCTGGAAGATTTTTGCCGCTGATTGTCAGCGGGATGCTCCGGATGGTTTTAACGTTTGTTGTCACGTCATCCCCGCGAACGCCATCGCCCCGCGTGACCCCGCGAACCAGCACGCCATTTTCGTAGGTGAGGCTCATCGATACGCCATCGAACTTGAGTTCGCAGATATACTCGTACGGATCACCATCCAGGCCTTTTGCCACGCGTGCATCAAAGTCTTCCAGTTCTTCAGGTGAATACGTATTCCCAAGCGACAGCATGGGGTACTTATGATAAACTGTAGGGAAACTTTTAGTGATCGTTCCACCCACGCGTTGCGTAGGAGAGTGTGGCGACTTGAGTTGCGGAAATTGTTCTTCGAGCCGGAGCAGCGATTCCAGGAGCTTATCAAACTCCTGGTCGCTTATCTCGGTACGGCTTTGCTGATAGTAAAGCTCGTTATGATAGTTGATCTTTTCAGTTAATGCAGTAATCTCTTTTTTAGCCTGATCAGCAGTCATGATACACCATAAATTAACGTTTAAAGTTAACGCTAATTTTTAGGCTGAGCGGGGTCTGCAGGCTTTAAATTTTGAGCAGCCGGATCAAATTTGTTATTGTCTTTTACGATGTCGGCCATGCGCATTTGCGGATCGATCTCGATCAATGCAATCTCCGATAACGGCTTGTTGATCTTGAATGTATACGTTGGACTTGTCCAGTACCATTCATTCAAGTCAGTACGCGCCATTGTTTTATCTTCAACGGGTTTACTTCCGAATGTCTCGTTCAGCGGAATGTAGAACAACTCCTTCTTGCCGTCTTTGTACGTTACCACCAGATCAATCGGCATCGGCAACTGTCCAACGCGCTCAAGCGTAACGTTAGTGGCACCGCCTTCTTCCACGGCCGACTTCACACTGTAGTCGATTCGTTTTGTCTGGCAGAGCCAGTAGTTTGCAAACCACTTAAGTTGCAAACCTGAAGTTTTCTCCATCACGCGCAGAAAATCATTCGGTTCCGGGTGACGCATCTTCCATGTGTTGAAGTAGCGCTGCATGCCTTTGTAAAAGTTTTCTTCTCCAATGATGTACCGGATCTGGTTCAGGTAAAGCGCACCCATCGAATACGCAGATGTTCCATAGGCACGGTTGGTGCTGAAATGATCCGAGAGTGTGCTCATGGGTTCCTGCAGTCCGCTTTTCACAAGTCCAAAGTATGCCTCGTAGCTGCCGCGGTGTGCATCGGCAATGGATTTGCCGGTCATGTTTGCTTCCGATTCAGCGCTTGAGTAATCCGTAAAGCCTTCATCGAACCATGCATACATCGATTCATTCGATGCAAGTACAGCCTGGAACCAGCTGTGGGCTGCTTCGTGTGCCATCAGTCCTGCAAGGCCCGGACGTTCGCCAATGATCATCGTACACATCGGATACTCCATGCCGCCATCACCTCCCTGAATGATTGAGTATGTATCGTATGGATATTTGCCGTAGAATTTGTTCATGAACTGGAAATGCTTAACCGATTCTCCGGAAAGCTTAGCCCATGCTTCGTTGGTTTTATCTCCGGGCTGATAGAACAGGTGAATGGTAGGACCATCCGGAACCTGAACAATATCATGCTTGTAATCCGGATCGGCTGCCCATGCGAAATCAATTACATCTTTTGCTTTGAAGTGCCAGGTCAGATCTCCGTTTGCACGTTCAACTTTTGTTCCTGCTTTTTCATATCCGAAGCCAATCTTCTCCGCATTCTGCAACTTACCGGTTCCGGCTACCACAAATTTTGGATCAAGCGTAAGCTTCACATCGAAGTCGCCCCACACGCCATGGAACTCCCGGGCAACGTATTGATTGATGTGCCAGCCCTGGAAATCGTATTCGGCCAGCTTAGGGTACCATTGCGTCATGGTGTAAGCGATGCCTTCGCGGTTGTTTCGGCCTGATCTTCTGATCTGCACCGGTACCTGCGATTCGAACTTCATGTCGAACACCGTTTTGGTGTTTGGCAACAAAGGCTTTTTCAAGGTCACTTCCAGAATGGTTCCGTCAACGTGCGTGGCAACGTCTTTCCCGTCCTGTTTCAGACTGATAATTTTTTGATATCCGATTTCAGCATCGGTGAGCTTGGAAATGCGGTCTCTAACGCGGCCGTCCGGATCCGGAAGACTGCGCGAACGAACGTCCATCATGCTTCCGGGTTGAAATGCATTCCAATACAAGTGGTAGTAAACTTTTGTAAGCGTGTCTTTCGAGTTATTGAAATATACCAGTTTTTCGGTGCCGGTAACTTTGTGTGTGGTAACGTCAAGCTTTGCCTCGATGGCATATTCTACCCGTTGTTGCCAGCGGTAGTCCTGGGCAACTGAAATGTTTAGCAAGGCAATAAAAAGCAATAAGGTCAGGCTTGATCGTAGCATGCGGATTATGTTTAATTGGGAGGTAAAATATCTAATGCAGGTCGATTTACAAAGACAATTTATTCGGGCGCAAATCGATGTAATATGTAAGGCCGGCAGAGATATATCCGGCTTTTGGCGGCACGTAAATTTCGTTTTTCAGCTTCTCAGGGATGTTGTAGGTGTAACCGATATACAGACTCCAGTTCCTGTGATTGATATACAGCGGAAATGAGAAAGCGTAGTTCATAATTCCGAATACATTGTTCTCGGTGATCGATAGTTCTCCCGTTAACGGATTTGTTTCAACCTGAGTCGAAATTGAATTACCGAACAACATGTAGGCAGACGGCAGGAAGCGTATTCGCTCAATTTTCAGGAAGTTACGTTTGGTGAGATTAAGCCCCACCGAAGGCATGAAGCGATGTGCGGTCTGGTTTCCGAAGTAAAACGAATAATCAAGTCGCGCGGTGAGATGTTTGTAATCGAAGTAGGATGTTACGCCAAGTGTATTTTTAAAATCAATCGCCTGATCGGGAATGTCGGAATTGTAAAAGTACCGGTCGTAATTCCCGGTAACGGAAAAGTATTTTGAAAAAGTGTGCATGTATCCGCCCGATAACACCGTGAGGTAGTACTTAGGCTGAAAATCTTTGCTCCAGAATCCGGTAACGTCAGCAAAGAAGCCCGACTTGTGGTAAAAGGAGATGGAAGGCATCAACCCGAATTGTTCAATGCCGAGTGTTCGTCCGGCAGATAGCACGTTGCTGTTGTATGCGAGCCGAACGGCTATCTGCGAATGATCTTCGAGTTCATCCAGCAGCAGGAGGCTGTCGATGAGGTTGAAAATGCTGAGCGAGTCTGCAAAAGTTAAGAGAGAGTCTTTACGGGCTGCCAATAATGAATCAGCGTCCTGCGCCTTGAGCGGGCACGAGGACGCCAAAAGTACACCGATGAAAATCCATCGTTTAAATACCGGCATGTATTGTCATGTCACCTCAGTTGTTTTTCGGGCGCTGATCTTTACGATCGCGCTGCAGTTGCCGCTGTTCCCTGACAGCCTGCTGTTGCTGCATTCTCCTGAGGAGTAAATCTCTGAAATCTTTTTCAGTTCTGGGCAGTGCCATTACTTTTTTAGCGGAGATAACATTCAGTAATCGGTTGGAGTAATCTTTTTCGAGGTCAAGCTCTTTTTGACGAAACTGATGCTGCTGGGCAATCGCATTCTTTTCAATTTCCTCCTGCGGTTTACTCGGGTCAGGGTTTTTGCGGAGGTCTTTCGCCTGCAGCCTCAGTTCTTTTCGCTTCTGATCGAACTCGTTATAAATAGGCCAGAATTTTTCAGCTTCGGCAGGAGTGAGGCCGAGCTTTTCGGTGATATATGCGATGCGGGCCGCGCGGATTTTTTCCTGTGCCTTGGGGTCCTTTACATGTTCTTCAACATCCTGCGCCATGGCTGAAGCCACGAACATAAAACCCAAAAGGAAGGTGATGATGTTTTTCATGATTGTAAGCGTTACAAATCTAAATCAAGTTCGTTTATGTCGTCAAAGTCAATATCCGTGAACACTTCAGCTTCAATCGCTTCAGCGCTTTCTTCGTCAAGCGTACCTGCGTCAACCAGATCATCGGTAGTAATGTCGCTGTCAGCCAGGTAAGCAACCAATTGTTCTGAACTTACCGATGCCAGCAGATCGTTATAACTTTCAGCGGCAGCTTGTGGCCGGAAATAAAATACCGCCACGATAATCAGCGCCACAACGGGCATGGCATATTGAAGCGCATACCGGAGATACGGCACCGGCTTTTTCACCCTGCCGGCATCAATCCTCGCCTGGATAACGCCCGGCAGCTTATCGAAATAGCCATCCGGTACGCTAAAGGGATTGTTTTTTGGTATGTCTTCCAGCTTCCTCATTTTGTTGCCTTTGACGGCTTAAAATCAATAAAGTTTAATCTCATGGGTCAAATATTCCTCAATTTTTTTCACAGCATGATGGTAGCTGGCTTTGAGGGCACCTACGCTCGTGCCGGTAACTTCCGCGATCTGCTCATACGAAAGGTCTTCAAAATACTTCATATTAAACACAACGCGCTGTTTATCAGGTAGTTTTAACAGGGCTTTTTGAAGTTTTTTCTGGATTTCATCGCCTGAAACGTGGGGTGAAGAATCGAGCTTTGAATTCAGTTCGCCTTCCACATCTCCGATCGGCAAAAAGAACCGTCTTTTTTTCTTGTCGAGGAACGTAAGGCACTCGTTGGTGGCGATCCGGTAGATCCACGTGAAAAGCTGTGAGTCTTCGCGGAAGGTATCAATGTGCCGGTGGATTTTTATGAATACTTCCTGGGTCAGGTCATCGGCATCATCGTGGTCGATCACCATTTTGCGGACGTGCCAGTACACCCGTTGCTGGTAGGCGCGCACGAGCATGTTGAAGCCGTAGTTCCGGGTATCCGGATTTTTGATCTTCGCTAAAAGCTCTTTATCCTCCAAGCGCTTGGGTTAGAAACGTAAGTTAGACAATTTGTTTTCCAAAAGGTTTAACGGTCTCAGCGGTTATCGTGTCCGGTTGCCGGTAATTTGCTTCATTGATCTTCTAACCGTTGAATTCCTGAATTGAATCCACCAGTAACTCATATTGTTCTTTCGAATGGGCGGGGAAATTGGCAAAGCGCAGTTGTGTTTTTTTATGTGTGCCGTAACCGTCACCGGGTAGCATACCTTTTTTCATGAGATGATTGGTCAGTGCTTCGGTGTGTTGTCCGCAATCTGCCACCACAACAGTTTTCGAGCGAACGGCAGGTTCGGTTACAAATGCTTTCAATAACGGATGGGCATCCAATGCCTGGTATAAAATCGCGGCTTTGTATTCGGTTTCTCTGCGGATCGTTTGAATCCCTCTGCGGTTCATGTCTTCCACCACTTTTCCAAGCAGGTAAATTCCAAGTACGTTGGGTGTTTCCGGAGTTTGATTCTTTTTCGCCATGGAAACGAGCGAAGGAAGCGTGTGGTAAGAACCGATAGAAATTCCTTTTGCTAAAAGTTGTTCGGCCTTTGCGATGCAGCGTTGGTTAATAATCCATACTCCCAATCCTGCGGGCAATCCGAATCCTTTCTGTACAGAAAAGAACACAGAATCGAACTGGCTGAAATCGAAGTCGGGGTAGGGAAGTGATGAAACGGCATCTACCGCAATCAATGCCTCCGGATTAGTCTCACGAATCCTGCTGACAACATTCAGCGGAAGCGAAACACCGGTACTGGTTTCGTTATGCGTAAGCGCGATCAGCTCGGTTGACGGGATTGCGACCGATTCTGAAAACCCTTTGCCCAGATCAGCATTTGTTACCGTTGCTTTACGATTGAGTTGAACTGCGGTGTCATAAAATTTTTGCGAGAAGGCACCATTTACCAAGTGATGGCTGGTATGTTCTGTTAAGTTCTGAATGATACGTTCCCAGATTTCTGTTGCCGACCCGGTAAACACGATCGAAAAATCGCCTGGAATATTAAGCAGTGTTCTCAGACCCTCGGTAGCGCTGCGCGAGATTTCTTCGAACTGCCTGCTGCGATGTGACAATGAGGGTATTAACTCCTTAAACGCTTTACGTGCATGGTCCTCGGTTGTGACGTAAAGTTGTGAAGGGCCTGGCGTGAAATTTGTTTTGAACATTGCTTGATAGTACCTGCTGATTACAAAAAAATTAGAGGTTAATCAATATATCCATCGCAAGAAGTTTTACGTTCTTTTGTATAGAAATTCACTGGGTCCGGGACACGTTTGCTGAACCTAACATATACAACAATACCGAGTGAAGCTTTCAGCCAAAATCAGGCCTCATGTTGTCCCGGTAGCTATCGGGATCAGCACCTCGCCCAAAAAGCAGGTTAACAGAAGAAGGTTGCGGAGGGAAGCAGCTCAAAACTTGTCGATTTAGGGGTTCAGAAACACCTCTCCGGATTTAGTGGATTTTGTTTTTTAATACAGCACCCTGAACTTGATCGTGTGCTCAATCGCACGAAGCTGCGCAATCACCTGCTCGTCATACCCCTTATTAATATCGGTAATCACGTATCCAATCGTTTCATTGGTCTTTAAGTATTGCCCCGCGATGTTGATGCCATGTTCCGCCAACACGTGGTTGATCTTGGCCAGGATGCCCGGAACGTTTGCGTGAATGTGAATCAGGCGATGGGCATTCTCAAGGGTTGGCAAGGTGAGGTTGGGAAAGTTTACACTATTGGATGTGCTTCCCGTGTTGATATAATCCAAAAACTTGCCGGGCACAAAGTTTCCGATATTCTCCTGTGCTTCAGAAGTGCTTCCGCCAATGTGTGGCGTGAGGATCGTGTTCGGCAATCCGCGCAACTCCGACTTGAACTCTTCATCGTTGCTCACCGGCTCGTAAGGGAAAACATCCACTGCGCAACCTGCTACTTTTCCACTTAAAATATTTTCGCGTAACGCGTTGATATCCACTACATGGCCGCGGCTCAGGTTAATAAAAATTACGCCAGGCTTCATCAACTCAAATTCCTTTGGTCCGATGAGGTTTGTGTTTGACTCGCGTCCGTCTACGTGCATCGAAACTACATCTGCTTTCTCCAGCAGCTCCTGGAGCGACCGGCATTTGGTTGCGTTACCCAGCGCCAGCTTTTCTTCCTTGTCGTAGTACAGAACCTTCATCCCGAGCGACTCCGCAATTACCGACAGCTGTGTTCCGATGTTTCCGTAGCCGATCAGTCCCAGGTATTTTCCACGAACTTCATAACTGCCTTTCGCAGATTTGTCCCACTTGCCTTTGTGCATCGCGGCCGACTTGTCCACAATGTTGCGCATGAGCATGATCATCTCTGCTACCGCAAGTTCAACTACCGAACGGGTATTACTGAAGGGTGCATTGAAAACAGCAACGCCTTTGCGCGTGGCTTCTTTCAGGTCGATCTGATTTGTGCCAATGCAAAATGCTCCGATGGCCATGAGACGGTTTGCATTCTCCAGCACTTTCTTCGTGACTTGTGTTTTCGACCGGATGCCGAGCACGTTAACATTTTTGATTTTTTCAATCAGCTCGTTTTCCGTCATCGCTGCAGAATAAGTTTCAACGTTGAAACCTTCCGCCTTCATGAGTTGAACCGCTACCGGGTGGACATTCTCCAGTAACAGTACATTGATCCGGTTTTTCGGATAGGAGATGGCCGTATTGAGTTTGTTCAGGTAAAGAAACTCATCGAGGCTTGGCGTAACGTGGTCGGCTTTACTCAATACGTTTTCGCGGCCTACGTTTTCTGTAAAAGCATAAAATTTGTTAGCGAGTCCTGAATGCTTGATCTCATAGTCAGTATATCCGTCACCAATCACATATACATCTCCCGGAAGGTTGAGTCTTTTTAACTGTTCAACTTTTCCATTGTTCGCGCTCAGCGGATTTTCTTTATCGAACCCGATTACATTTCCCTGTTCATCAAACACGAAGCGGTTCGCCAGAATGTTTTCGGGCTTAATGCCATACTCCGTTACAATCGGATCGATGAATGCATGAAACCCGTTTGAAATAATGTAAATGTTGTCTGAATACTTCTGAAAGAACTCTTTGTTTCGCTTGAACGATTCGGAAACCATCTCGCGCAACACCGTTACCAGCTGCGTTAAATGCCTCCGGTTTGGCGCCAGCAAGGCTACCCGTTTTTCGAGCGATTCCCGAAACGAAAGACTTCCATCCATCCCCTGGTTGGTGATGGATTTGATCTGATCCACTTTGCTGTCGCGGTCAGGATCATCTTTCAGGGAGATTTCTGCAAGCACATCAAAGGCTTCAACTTTGGTGAATGTGCTGTCGAAATCGATTACGAAGTACTTATTCAGTTTCATGGGAATAACAAATGTAAAGTGGTTTTCGGGAGTTATGAACGGGCTGCGGTATTTTAATTACCCTAACATCCGGTAGCAAAAAAAATACCCTGACGAAGCAGGGTACTCGAGTTAGTTTTCTATGGTAGTTCGCAGCGGCCTGTAAACGGCAATACTTGCAAGTTAATCGTGCTCTGCGTACAGTTCTATTAACGATTAACCTTTCTTCCGCTTCATAACTTTTTCAACAGCGGCTACGATGTTGTCGGGCGACAAGCCATACTTCTTCAGCAAATCGGTAGGCTTACCGCTTTCGCCAAACGAGTCGTTCACGGCAACCATCTCGAGAGGAGCGGGCTGGAATCTTGACAGAACCTGTGCTACGCTGTCGCCAAGTCCGCCATTGATCTGGTGCTCTTCACACGTTACGGCACAGCCTGTTTTTTTAACCGAATTTAAAATCGCATCAACATCCAACGGCTTGATGGTGTGTAAATTGATCAACTCCACGCTGATTCCTTTCTCCGCCAGCTTCGCTTCGGCTTCAATCGCCTGCCATACCATGTGACCGTTCGCGAATATCGTTACGTCTTTTCCTTCGATCATGGTATCGGCTTTGCCGATGGTGAACGGACGGCCCTCTGTAAACACAGGCCATACCGGTCTGCCGAAACGCAAATATGCCGGCCCTACATGACTGCCCAGCGCGATGGTGGCTGCCTTGGTCTGCGCGTAGTCGCACGGAACGATTACCGTCATCTCCGGCAACATCTTCATCATACCAACATCTTCCAATATCTGGTGTGTTGCACCATCTTCACCTAATGTTAACCCGGCATGCGATGCACAGATTTTTACATTCTTACCGGAATACGCTACCGACTGACGAATCTGATCGTACACGCGGCCTGTTGAAAAGTTTGCGAACGTTCCGGTGAACGGAATTTTCCCGCCAATGGTCATACCGGCAGCAAGGCCGATCATGTTGGCTTCGGCAATACCCGTTTGAAAGAAGCGCTCCGGAAAATCTTTTTTGAAAGCATCCATCTTCAATGAGCCAGTAAGGTCAGCGCAAAGCGCAACAACATTCGGGTTTTGTTTGCCGAGCTCGTGCAAGCCTGCTCCGAATCCTGAGCGTGTATCTTTTTTATCGGTGGCGGTAAATTTTGTCATGGAGACTTTAGTTTCTTATGCGTTTGTTAAAGACTTGTTAATCGGTTAACCATTCATCTGAATCCCTAAACTTCAATTGCTTTGTGCCGTATAGGTGTGCATGAAAATGGATGCAGTTAATCGAAGGTTTCTAATCTGGTTCTTAATCGGTTTACTCGTTGCGTTAATTCCGTGGATTGTTCTTGCGCGATGTTTATAACGTCACCCATGTTGGGTTAGTAATCTTCCGAACATTCAAGCTGTGCAAGTGCGCGACTCAGTTCATCATCGTTCGGAGCAACACCATGCCACTTGTGCGATCCCATCATATAATCAACACCTGATCCCATGTCGGTTTTCATCAGGTTCATGACAGGCTTTCCTTTCTTCGCGAGTGCTTTGGCATGATCCAAACCGTTGATCACTTCTTTCAGATCGTTACCGTTGAACTCCTGAACTTCCCAGCCGAAGGCTACCCATTTCGCTTTTAAATCTTTCAGGTCGAGAACTTCTTTTACCGGACCATCAATCTGCTGGCCGTTATAATCGATCGTTGCGATCAGGTTATCAATTTTGTTGTGCGCTGCGTACATCGCAGCTTCCCACACCTGGCCTTCCTGCTGCTCGCCATCGCCCATGAGGCAGAAAACAAAACGATCGTCTCCATTAAGCTTCTTCGCCTGCGCTGCTCCGGCTGCAACAGATAATCCCTGACCCAGTGAGCCGGATGCAATGCGAATTCCGGGAAGTTTTTCGTGCGTGGCAGGGTGGCCCTGCAATCTTGAATTCAAAAAGCGGAAGGTTGCGAGTTCCTTCACGTCAAAGTAGCCGGCACGGGCAAGCGTTGAATACCAAACCGGGGAAATGTGTCCGTTTGAAACAAAGAACAGATCTTCACCTTTTCCATCCATGTTGAATTTCGGATCATGTTTCATGATATGGAAATAGAGCGCCACAAAGTACTCCGTGCAACCCAGTGATCCACCGGGGTGGCCTGACTGGCAGCCGTGTACCATGCGAACAATATCTCTGCGGATTTGAGTTGCAAGCTTCTTCAGCTTGTCGAAATCGGGTTGTGCCATGCAAAAAATTTTGGCGAATATCTGTCTTTTCCAAAGAAAGAAAAACTGTTACTTTTCATTTCTAATCAAAACCTACATGAGAAAAACACTCTTCCTCATTATTGCTATCGCGCTGACTTTTCAGCTGATAGCACAGCCCGATCTTAAAAAGCTCGATGCGTATTATGCTAAAGCACTGGCAGCGTGGGAAGTACCCGGCATGAGCGTAGCAATAGTTAAAGACGGAAAGGTAATTTTCAGTCAGGGCTACGGAGTGAAGGAAGTTGGCAAATCCGAAAAACCGGATGGCAATACGCTGTACGCCATCGCGTCTAACTCCAAAGCGTTTACAACGGCAGCCATCGCCATGATGGTGAAGGAAGGAAAGCTCTCGTTCGATGATAAAGTGCGCAAGTTCCTGCCGTATTTTGAGCTTTACAGTCCGTACGTATCACAGGATGTAACGGTTCGCGATCTTTTATGCCACCGCGTGGGGTTTGAAACATTCAGCGGGGATGCCATTTGGTATTTGTCGGACAACCTGAGCGCAGAGCAAATTATCCGAAGAGCGAAGTATCTTCCGCAGTCGTATAATTTCCGGGCGGGCTATGGTTATTCGAATGTGATGTACATCACGGCCGGTGAGGTGATGAGAACCGTGGCGGGAAAACCATGGGGCAACATCATCCAGGAGCGCATCTTCAATCCGCTCGGCATGAGCCGTTCGGTCACATCAAGCAAATACATCGGACAGAAAGGAAATTTTGCATCGCCACATGCCTACACTGAAGGGAAGCATGTTGCCATTCCGTGGGAAGACTGGGAAGCGATTGCCGCCACCGGAGGAATTGTTTCGAGCGTAGAGGATATGTCGAAGTGGATGATTTTTAATCTCAACAACGGCATTTGGGGAAAAGACACATTGCTTACCACGCAACTGCGAAATACGCTGTGGACTCCACACAACGTGTTTACGGTAAACAATGCCGATGACAACTTTGATACGCACTTCCGGGCCTATGGTTTGGGCTGGGACCTCTCTGACTACAAGGGTAAAATGCGGGTTGGCCACACAGGCGGGTATTCCGGCATGCTTTCAATTGTCGCGATGATACCGGATGAAAAGCTGGGCATTGTTGTTCTTACCAACGGGATGAAGGGCGGATTGATGACGTCTGTTGTCAATTATACCATTGATGCTTTTTTGAAAGCGAAAGAACGCGACTACTCGTCAGAATACCTGGCCAACTTTAAGCGGTTTTCGGCTGAAGATACGCGGATATCGGATCGCATTAAGGCAAGGGTGGAAGGAACGAAACCTTCTGTGCCCACCGATAAATATGTAGGCACGTACTACGCTGATATTTACGGCAATATTGAAATAAAGAAGGAAGGGGATAAGCTTCGGATGTCGTTCGAGCACTCGAAGAAGTTCAATGCCACGCTTGAACACTGGCATTATGACGTGTGGAAGATCAAGTGGGATAATTCCGATGAGCTTTCGTGGTTCCAGTTCGGAACGGTTCAGTTCAAACTTGATAATAATTTGAATGTACAGGAACTTGTGTTTGATGTGCCGAATGATGACATCTGGTTTTATGAGTTAAAGCCGAAAAAAATCAGGTAAGGAAAAAAGTTTTTATGTGTATTTTGGCAAAATGAGAACTGATATGAGTGCAGGCAGGATTCTTTGCTTACTTGTTGTCGCATTTACCCCTTTATTTCTGTATGCGCAATCTGAAACTTCTGCAGCCGGATCATCCGTTTATCAAATAGCGTTCGATAGCGCAATCTCAAATCTCAATCGAAGCCAGCTGGCAGTTTATACCGGCCGGGAATACTATCCATATTTCATTAAGAAAACCGGGCAGTATGCGGTAACGTCAGCTACCACAGCCGGGACACGCGCGGGCGAGCATCCATTCTTTATTTCAGATGAATTTCGTTCGGAGATGATCGAGTTCGATCACTCTGTTTATCATTCCATCAACCTGGCGTTCGACATCTGCCGGAGCGAAGTGGTTGTGTTAAGTCCGAAAAGAAACGGTATCGTTCTGCCGGAAGGCAAAGTGCAAAAATTTACGTACGCAGGGCACTCGTTCCGGGCATTGAACACTAACGGTTTGAAGCCCGACTTCTATGATGTTCTGGTTTGGACCGACAGCGCAAGCCTTGTGGTTAAAAGATATAAGAAGATAACCGAGTTGTGGCATACCATCTCAGACTACTACATTATCCGTAACGAGCAGGCTTATCCCGTCAGCCTCGTCAGCATGAAAACCATCGGTGTGAAGTCTGCCGTACTGAACATTTTTACAGATCAGGAAGATGCAGTTCGGGCATACATCCGGCAGAACCGTCTGAAATTCTCACCTAAGAAGAGAGAGCAAAGCCTGGTTAAGGTTGTGGAATATTACGCTTCATTAAAAAATAAGTGATTGTAATGCGCTGTTGTACTGTGTTTTTTTCGTTCGTTCGTTTTTGTGGATTGCTGGCCGTTCTGGCTTTAGCACAAGTTGCAACTGGTCAAAATCAGGAGATTGCTGATGTAGTCACCAAATTCAACATCTTCAGCCGCGACAACCTGCACGAAAAGATATTTGTACACACCGACAAGGAAACGTATTTATCCAATGAGATTATTTGGATGAAGGTTTACAACGTTGACGAGATGCAGCACATGCCACTTCGTCTTAGCAGCGTAGCCTACATCGAGTTACTGAATGTTTCTACTCAGGAAGCTGTTCTTCAAACCAAAATTGAACTCGAAAACGGAAGGGGATCGGGTTCGGCAGAACTTACCGGTTTGCCTACGGGTACGTATCGCCTTCGTGCTTACACCCGATGGATGATGAACCTGGACCCACAGTATTTTTTCGATAAGAACATCACCATCATTAACGCACAAAACGTTCAGACCGAGAAACCTGCTGAGCAGGCGGAAGTCGTTCAGGCGAGCTTCTATCCCGAAGGTGGCCATCTGGTGGAGGGATTGACAAGTGTTGTGGCGTTTAGAATTGCGAACAACTATGGGAAAGGACTGAAAGCAACGGGCGTTGTTGTTGATCAGAATAACACACCGATTACAAACTTCGAGCCTTCAGCTTTCGGCCTGGGTCAGTTCACACTGACTCCGCAAAAAGGAATACAATACAAAGCGATCATTACTTATGAAGGCAAGTCAGCAACCTTTCCGCTGCCGGAAGTTGCAACGGGTGGTTATGTAATGGATGTAAAAGGAAATGAAAAATTATCCATTACTGTAACCCGCAATAATGCGCCCATGGAGTCAGACTATGTGCTGTTACTTGCTCATACGCGGCAGCAGATTAAGTCGGTATTGGTAGCGTTCTTCAAGGACAACAAAGCCACGTTTACAATCGATAAGAGCAAGCTGGGGGATGGTGTCTCCCAAATCACAATCTTTGACCGGATGAAAAATCCGCTTTGCGAACGACTCGTGTTTAAAGCGCCTGTTAATCAGCTCGTTATCGACAGCCGTCCGCAAACATATCAGTTCTCTACGCGCGATGAGGTGAAGGTGAGTATCGCTACACGCGACAGTAAAGCATTACCCGTTCCGGCTACCTTGTCGTTTTCAATTTATGCGATCGATTCGTTGCAACAGGTTCCGTATCCCATGAGCATAGCCAGTTATATGTATCTGGTTTCGGATCTTGGCGGCAGAATTGAAGAGCCTGATTATTACTTCTCTCAAAAGGATTCAATCAACGGAAATGCGATTGACAATTTGATGCTAACCAATGGCTGGCGGAAGTTCGACTGGAAAAATGTAATCAATAAAACTCAACCACCGCTGAAGTTTGCTCCTGATTACGGTGGTCATATCATTGCCGGTGTTGCACGTGACGAAGCAGGCGGCCGGATGGTCGATACAGCACGTGTGTTTTTATCGGTAGCCGGAAAGAATCCAAAGTTCCGCGGTGTAAGAACTGACCATCAGGGCAATTTTGAAATCCTGGTAAATCAGCTTTACGGACAAAAGCCATTAATCTTCCAGGCGGGAGGGGCCAGCATCCAATTGAAGGATGCATTCGATACGAGACGTGACGGTGTGTTAGTACATGATTTTACGCCTCCCAAAACGGTTGAACAAACGTTAACGATGAGTAACGTGCATACACAGGTGCAAAAGGCGTTTTATCCTGCCGATGCGTTTGTTCGCATTGCTCCGGATACTTCCCGTTTTTATGGCCGTCCGACGATTTCGTATAACCTTGATGACTATGTAAGGTTCCCCACACTGGAAGATGTGTTCCGCGAGTATGTGCCAAGCGTGATTGTGAGACGCCCGGCCGGTAAAAAGGCACAGGTATTTGTGGTGGATAACGCGAAGCAATTGTTCTTTACAAAGGAACCGCTGATTCTTCTTGACGGCCTGCCCGTGTTGAATACCGACATGCTGTTGAGCACGGATGCAAGCACGGTTAAACGGATCTCGCTGGTGAATCAAAAGTTTTTTATGGGCGATGTCGCCTACAGCGGCATTCTGGATATAGCCACGTACAAAGGCAACCTGGGAGCGTTCGATATCGACCCTACAGCGGTTGTAATCGACTACGATGCCCTGCAACGCTCCCGGATATTCAGCTCCCCTGATTATTCAACAACCGAGAGCCGCAACAGCCGGGTTCCGGATTTTAGAAACATGCTGCATTGGGAGCCAAACGTAGAAACAGACGCCTCCGGAAACCAGGTAGTCAGGTTCTTCACATCCGACAAGCGCGGAAACTTTGTTGCCGTTATTCACGGCATGACTGCAAACGGACTGATGGGGTCTAAAACGTTCCTGATAAGCGTTAAATAACGCTAGCCTTTAAGGATTTGTGCCGTGTGATCTTTGGTCTTGACCTTCCGGATCACTTCTTCAATCACACCTTTTTCATCGATGATGAATGTTGTGCGAAGCGTCCCCATAAACTTGTTGCCAAACATTGACTTTTCACCCCACGTGCCATACTTCTTGTGTACCGCCTTATCAACATCGGCCAGCAGCGGGAAGGGGAGTTTTTCTTTTTTGATAAACTTCTGATGCTGCGCTTCCGTGTTCGTGCTAATGCCGAGCACTTCGTAACCTTGTTTCTGAAGCGCTTTGTAGTTGTCGCGGAGGTTGCAGGCTTCTTCCGTGCAGCCCGGGGTTTCGTCATTCGGGTAGAAGTAGAGCACCACTTTTTTTCCTTTGAACGAAGATAATTTTACCGGTTTGCCATCCTGATTGTTTACCGTAAAGTCGGGGGCTTTACTACCGGGTTCAGGCATTTTACTCATGGTATGCGGTGTTTAAGAATTTTCTTGTTGCCGGCATTGTCGGTAACGGTCAACACAAAATCACCTTTCAGTAATTCATGCTTGTTTAGCTTTTCCGACATGATGGTGTTTGATTTCGCATCGTAAGTCATCAGCAACCATTTACCGTTCAAGGTTGCTTCGAACGAGTTGATACCCGACAACGCATCTTTTATCTTGAAACGCGCAGCCTGGTTATTGATGTAAATCGTCTGGATGGTGGGAGGGATGTTATCTTCCAAAATCACAAAATTCCCGAACTCGCGCGTGGTAAAACTGATGCTGCCGTTAAGCCACTTGCCGCCTTCGTAGCCGTAACCTTTTCCAATCATCCGGTAAACACCTGTCTTTCTATCGGTTGAGAACTTTGTAAGCGGCTTCAGCGAAACCGTTACGGGCCGGTTCAGTGGAACAAACGGATTGCCTACGGTAAAAACCTCCGAGCTGTCGGGCCGGATCGTATAACTGGCATTCAGATACAACGTATCAAACAGAGAAGCTTTTGGCAACTGGACATCGATTCGTTCGCTGTAGTATTTAAAGTCAACACCCGCGGGCACGGTTGCTTTAATGTTTGGAATCAATGTTTGATCGCAAACCTTTACCGAGTCAGGAATTTGTTTCCGCAAATCGAACAGGTATACCGATTTGCCTGCGCTGAAGTAGTCGGGTTTAACAAGGGTTTCAGCACCATTAACATATGCTCTGGCGGGTATGTCAGGGCAGGTTTTGGTAGTGATGCTTAATGTATTTTCCTGGATGTCGTACGCAGCGGGAACCGTTGCAGGCTCAAGCAGCCTGACTTCCTTCACAACCGGAACGGGTTTTAACTTTAAATTCACCTGGCTGGTGTTACCGTAAATATCTTTCAAGACAATCCGGATGTTCGATGTTTTGGTCGAATCCACACGAATCTGGCCGTTACCCGGAGAGGTAGAGTAAAATCCTAACCTGTTTCCGTCATCGATGTAAAGCTTGTAGAACCGGTTGCCATAACTGCGGTGCGCTTTATAATCGATCAGACCGTAAATGCCGCGGGGGTCGTTGAGATCAAGCTCTTCGATTTTCTGACTGAAGATGCGAACACTGTCCAGATAAACCTCGATGTAATTAATGCCGCAACGATAGCGTGCATTGTCAACGCGATCGAAGCCGAGCACTTCAATGCCAATCGTGCCCGAAGCGAGGATAGGCGTGTTAAGGGAATAATTGCTGCCGATACGCGATGCATAAAATTCAAACCGCCCGAACCGGTCGTTGACGCGTGAGTTGATGTCGAGCGTTTTTAAAGCGATCTTTTGTACTACCGGAGGTGCTGCATCACGGATTTCATTGAAATTGAAATTCAGCGGATCAAGCGCCATATCCTCACGCTGAATATTGAAGTGTAGGTGTGGCCCGCCTGACGACCCGGTATTACCGGCATAGGCAATCGTGTCGCCCTGCTTTACGGGGAAAATGTTGGGAGAGAATTCGAGATCAATCGATGATTGCTTCCTGCGATAGCGTTCTTTCAAAACATAGTCGCCAACAGCGCCCTTGAATTTGTCGAGGTGGCCGTACACTGTTGTATTACCATCCGGATGTGTGATGTAGAGCACGTTCCCATAACCCACCGGGCTTACCCCTGCGCGTGAAATGTAACCGCTTTTTGCTGCCAGCACAGGCCAGCCAATCTCATTGTTGGTACGGATGTCTATACCGGAGTGAAAGTGTGTGCTTCGTAGTTCGCCCATCGTGCCCGCGAGTGAGCCTGTTGATCCCGGACGGATAGGGAAGATGTAGCGTTCCTGTTCGCGTGGCGTTGCGGATGTTGCCGAGTCCGTTTCACTAAACTGCCCTGACGCGGTGTGCGCGATCAGGATTGATACACATGCGGCTAACTTACTTAACTTCAAATTCCAGCAACTTTTCATTCTCGATATACCCCGATAAAACGTTTCCAACCTTCACAGCGCTAACTCCCTTTGGCGTGCCGGTAAAGATGAGATCACCGGTGCGCAACGTAAAAAATTTCGACAGGTAAGCAATGATGTAATCAAAGCTGAACAACATCAGGCTTGTATTTCCTTTCTGCTTCAGCTCGCCATCAATCTGCAGGCTGAAGTTGATATCTTTCAAATTTTTGAACTCACTCACCGGAATAAACTTGTCCGACAACGGTGCCGATCCGTTGAAACCCTTGGCGATGTCCCACGGCAGGCCCTTCTCCTTGGCTTTCTGCTGCAAATCGCGTGCGGTAAAATCAATGCCTAAACCGATGGCATCGAAGTACTTATGCGCAAATTTCTCCTCAATGTTCTTTCCCTCTTTGCAAACCCGCAACACAAGTTCCACCTCGTGATGAATGTCTTTTGAAAACCCGGGCA
Organism: Cyclobacteriaceae bacterium; assembly: GCA_019694875.1. Lineage (GTDB taxonomy): Bacteria > Bacteroidota > Bacteroidia > Cytophagales > Cyclobacteriaceae > UBA2336. The sequence continues at coordinate 444,583 of JAIBBC010000003.1, read as the reverse complement.
GGTAGAACGGTGCGTTGTTCCGCAGAACAGCCGTATCAGGCTTGGTGAACACCACCGGCTCATCGGGGCGTTCGTTGTTCAGTTCCTGGATATGCTCTGCATAGTTTCTGCCGATCGCGAAAATCTTCATGCTTACTTTTTTAACTCCAGTATCGTTGCCGACTTCGCTGGCAATACAATACTCTGCAAGTTACTAACGGTTTGTTTGGTTACAATATTTTCGGCCGAGTTAAATCCCTGCAATCGTTCGTTGAAGCGTTGAGTGGTCAGTGTCTTCTCTTCCGCATTGTTGTTCAGAATCACCATCACGCTCTCAGTATCGCTGTACCGGAAGTAAACATAGATGCCGTTCTCAGGAATGAAGTGCATGAGCCTGCCGTTGTGAATAACCGGTTTCGATTTCCGCCAGTTAAGGATCGTGCTGATGTACTGAAAGAGCTCGTTCTCACTGGCTGTACGCCCGGCTTCCGTGAAAACGCTGCGACTGTCGCCCCTCCAGCCGCCCGGCATATCCGCCCGCAGCTTGCCGTGATTACCACCATCGCCCGGCATACCGATCTCACCGCCATAAAACATCTGTGGGATTCCGCGCAGCGTAAGCAAAGCCGCAAAACCCATCTTCTGCTTGTTGATGTCTCCGCCAACCGATGTCGCGAACCGTGTAATGTCGTGATTGTCGAGGAAGATTACATTGTTGTTAGGTTCGGTATAGGCGAAGTCCTGGATCAGCACGTAGTAGATTCGTAACAGGCCTTCTTCCCAGCCATCGCGTTCGTTGAACGCAGTATTGAGTGCCGACTTCAGCGGAAAATCGGTAATGCTCGGCAGGTTGCCCTGGTAACCATCGCTGTTTGTTGAATTGCGCTGGAAGTAGGAGGTAAGTACTACCCGTTCTTCCCATACTTCGCCCACAATGTTGAAATTCGGATATTCATCCAGCACCGTCTTGCACCACGTTGACATGAAATCTTTATATGGATAAGGGTGGGTATCCATGCGAATGCCATCAAGCTGTGCATATTCAATCCACCAGATACTGTTTTGAATCAGGTAGGTCGCGAGCAACTTGTTGTGCTGGTTCAGATCGGGCATGTGACGGTCGAACCAGCCCTGTTGCATTTTGTCGGTATCAACTTTCGAAGCGTATGGATCTGCACTGATCGACAAACGATAATTGGAATTCGTGTATTCCGGGAACTGATGAACCCAGTCTTTTTGTGGCGGATCTTTTACAAACCAGGTTTCACTTCCGGCATGATTGAACACCATGTCCATGATCATCTTCATGCTCTTATCGTGGGTTCGTTTGGTAAGCATCCGGAAATCCTCGTTGGTACCGAAGCGCGGGTCAACTTTGTAAAAGTCGCTGATGGCATAACCGTGATAGGTCGAGTGCGACTGGTTGTTTTCGAGTACAGGGTTCAGCCATAATGCAGTTACTCCGAAATCCTTCAGGTAGTCGAGCTTGCTTTCAATGCCTTTGATGTCACCACCGTGCCGGCCAAAAAGCTCGGCCCGGTTAGGCTTCTCGAGCATGCCGGCTACGTAATCGTTCGTTTCATCGCCATTTGCAAAACGGTCGGGCATGATCAGGTAGATCACATCAGATGAATTAAAGCCTTTGTAATCAGCGCCACTCTTTTCGCGCTTCTTCAATTCGTAGTTCAGCACGCGCTTCTTCTTCCCGGAGGCAAACGTCAGCGGAATCATTCCCGGCTTTGCCTCGGATTTGATGTTTAGGTAAAGAAATTGGTAGTTAGGGTTTTCTGTTTTCTCGATGCGAATAATTTCCACACCCGGATAGTTCAAGGTAACAGTAGCAGCAGAAATCTCCTTGCCGTACACCAGTACCTGGAGTTCAGGATTCTTCATTCCCGCCCACCAAAAAGCCGGGTCTACACGCTGAATATCAATTTGTTGCTTTTGGGCGAACGAAGTGGTAACGGAGAGGATCAGCAGAAGCACCGATCGCGAAATGAGTTTTGAGGGCATGGCTTATAAATTGTAGTGTGTGAGAACCTCGTAGATTTGTATTTTAGTCTAAAATTAACCCGTATGCTTAAAAAAGCCATCTTCCTCACCGTTATTACCACGGTAATTTATGCGTGCGCCACCGTTCCATTGACAGGCCGCAGACAACTCAACCTCGTTTCGAATAGTGAAATTATCCCGATGGCCGAAAAGGAATACCGGGAGGTAATCGCGAAAGGTCCGCTCTCAACCAACGCACAGCAAACGCAGATGGTAAAGAATGTCGGAGCGCGTATCCAGAAAGCCGTTGAAAAGTACCTGGCGGAAAAGAATCTATCCGATCAGCTTGCCGGCTTCAATTGGGAATTTAACCTGATCGATGATCCTAAAACGGTTAACGCGTGGTGTATGCCCGGAGGCAAGGTTGCTTTTTATACCGGCATCATGCCGATCTGCAAAGATGAATCGGGGATTGCAGTTGTAATGGGCCATGAAGTTGCTCACGCAATTGCCAACCACGGACGCGAACGTATGAGCCAGGGATTGTTGCAACAGTTAGGAATGAGTTCCATCAGCGCAGCAATGGGCCAAAATCCGACTATGACCAGCCAGATCTTTTATCAGGCAGTGGGATTGGGTTCTCAGGTTGGTATGCTGAAATTCTCCCGTACGCATGAATCGGAAGCCGATGAGATCGGTTTGATCTTCATGGCGATTGCTGGCTATGATCCGCGTGAAGCGCCAAAGTTCTGGGAACGCATGGCAGCCGGAAGCAAAGGAAGTACACCGGAGTGGCTTTCAACTCACCCGTCTGATGAAACCCGAATTGCGGATTTGAACAAGCAATTGCCGAAGGCCCTGAAATACTACGAGAAGTACAAGCAGTAACTAATAAAGGTTTGCGTGTTATTCTGAGCGAAGCGAAGAGTCCCCGTGATCATGCTGAGCGTAGGAAGGCATGCCTGATTAATCCGGGCAAAGCGAAGAATTTTTTTTGTCACCCTGAGCTTGTCGAAGGGTGACAGCTAATTACTTTTTAAACGACCGAAGCTTGATTTCGGTAAGCTTGCGTTTTGTATCCATCGGGAAATCGCCATTCATCATCCAGTCGTAGTAAGCTGGCTCTTCTTTCAACACTGCTGTAACGACTTTGCCTTTGTGTTTTCCGAAGTTGAAGACTTCCTGGCCTTTGGCGTTCAGGGTCATGCGGCAGGCCAGGTCGACAAGGTCAGATGTGGTGAGCTTTCCCAACACTTCCATGTCGTTTTTGATGTCACCGATCTTCTTGCCCAGCGAATCGGTAACCGGCTGGCCGTCATAACGTTCTATCTGTGCAGCAAGCACTTCAAGCGAAGCGATTGTGTCGGCTTCCGCGCTGTGCGAGTTTTCGAGGTCTTTGTTCACGTAGAACTTGTACGCGGCCGAAAGCGTACGTTTCTCCATCAGGTGGAAAATCTTCTGTGAGTCGATGATCTTCTTGCGGCTGTAATCAAACTCAACACCTGCACGGATAAATTCTTCTACGAGCATCGGCACATCAAACTTTAAGATGTTAAAGCCCGATAAATCGGCACCTTCCATAAACTTTGCATACTCTTTGGCTACTTCTTTGAAGGTAGGTTTGCCCTGAACATCTTCATTGCTGATGCCGTGAATAGCCGTTGACTCCGGAAGGATGGTCATCTCCGGATTGATCAGGTTTGTTTTGGTTACGGTTTCTCCGTTGGGCATCTGTTTCACAACGGCAATCTCGATGATGCGATCGGTGGTAATGTTTGTGCCCGTTGTTTCAAGATCGAAAAAACAAACAGGATTACGCAGGTTTAATTTCATGGATGGTGTAGGAGAGGCTAAGCCAAAAGCTTTTCGGCAAGAGTTTGAATGTTAAAGCCGGCAAAGTTTCCTGAGCTCATCATTAACAGATTTTTATTATCCCACGTTTGGGCCGCAAGAAACGCTTCGAGTTGTTTCGCGTCATTAAACACCGTGAGGTTATTACCCCCGAACGCATTTTTGATGTCTGCTTCCGCGAGCGGCTCCAGGTTTTTTGCTTTTACTTTCTCAGGATTGAAGAACACGACCGCCTGGTTAATGCCCTTCAATGCGTCCTTGTATTGTGGCAGATAGCTCTTGTTCAGACTGCTGAACGTGTGCAGCTCGAGACATGCTACAACTTCCCGGTTCGGGTAGAGTTCTTTCACCGCACGCACGCTGGCCTTAACTTTCGAAGGTGCATGGGCATAATCCTTAAACACTACAGTCGATTTTGTCTCCTTCACCTTTTCAAGCCGGCCGGCCGCCCCTTCGAACGAAGAGATGGCTTTGTAAAACTGTTCGCTGCTGATACCGATTTTCTTGAGAAGCTCTTTTGCTCCGCTGATGTTTTGAAGATTATGGTTGCCAAAAATCTTGATCGGAATGCGTTCCTTACCGTTAGTTAAATATTCCTGACCGTTCTCAAGTGCATGAGAATGAGCCTTATAAGGCACGCTAACTACATCGTTACGTTGCTTGTTTCCAACCACGGAAACCATCGGGTCTGAATCGCAGAAAATCAGGATGCCGCTCTTGGGAGTCTGGTCGGCAAACTTGTCGAATTGCTTCAGGTATTCTTCTTCAGTCGGGAATACGTTGGCATGATCCCAGGCCACCCCGCTGATCAAGCCGATGTGATGCTGGTACCGCAGAAACTTGGGCGTAGGGTCAAGCGCAGAGCACAGGTATTCGTCACCTTCGATTACGATAACAGGAGCATCTGAAAGTTTTACCGGGTTCTCGACACCTTTGATACGGGCGCCAATCACGTAATCGAATGAGCGGTTATAATAATTCAGCACGTGAACCACAATTCCGGTGATGGTAGTTTTGCCATGACTACCGGCAATGATAACGCGTTGTTTATCAATCGAATGATTATAGATGTATTCAGGAAAGGAGTAAATCTTTAAGCCTAGTTGCTGTGCTTTAACCAGTTCAGGATTATCCTTTCTGGCGTGCATGCCGAGAATAACAACGTCAAGTGTATTGGTGATCGCTTCCGGATTCCAGCCTTCATTTTTTGGTAACAAACCGTTTTTTTCGAGCGCAGAGCGGGAAGGTTCAAAAATCTCATCGTCCGAGCCGGTAACAGTATGTCCCTGATTCTTAAGGGCAATGGCCAGGTTGTGCATCACGCTGCCGCCTATGGCAATGAAGTGAATTCGTTGTGGCTTGGGCATCCGTTGTTATTTGATCCTAAAATAAAGTAAAATGTTCGTGGTCTGCAATTTACGCCTGACTTATTCACGAATAGTTTTAAATCATAAAATCGTATCAAATATTTTTCCTACATCTCAAAAAATATTCATCAGAATTTATGCACAATTTTAAGAACACTACTGTTATTCCTTTGTTAACAACTATTTATCCTGAAATTAAAAAAACGTGTTGCGCTTCTTTACGTTTGTCATCCAATTGAAGAGCAACAATTCCAACAATCACTATAAATGGAACAGAACCGGTCAACGTCATTAAGGGTAAGCAACAAGTCGACCAAGCTTATGCCGAGAGACATCTCGGAAAGCATCGGCAAGTTGCCGCCCCAGGCGCTTGAACTGGAAGAAGCAGTGTTAGGTGCGCTCATGTTAGAAAAGAGTGCCCTTAACGCTGTTGTTGAATTTCTAAAACCCGAACATTTTTATTCCGAAGCTCACCGCGAAATCTATACGGCTATCATTACGCTTTTCAAAAGCTCCGAGCCGGTGGATATGCGCACGGTGGTGAACCAGTTGCGTAAAGACGGCAAGATCGAGCTGATCGGTGGCGCCTACTACATTGCCGAACTAACGTCAAAAGTAAGTTCAGCTGCCAACATCGAGTATCACGCCCGCGTGATCATCGAAATGGCCATTAAGCGCGACCTGATTCACATTGCCTCGCAGGTACACCAGGATGCGTACGAAGATACGACCGATGTGTTCGAACTGCTGGATAAAACGGAGCAGTCGATCTTTGCGATCTCCGATTCGAACTTGCGGAAGAACTACGACAACATGAAGAACCTCATGTATCGTGCAATCCAGGAACTTCAGAAATTAAAAGAACATAAGGACGGACTCACAGGGGTACCAACCGGTTTTTCTGCGCTCGACAGAATGACATCAGGCTGGCAGAACTCCGACCTGGTTATCATCGCAGCACGCCCGGGTATGGGTAAGACCGCATTCGTAGTTTCTGCAATGCGCAATGCAGCGGTCGACTTCAAACGTCCTGTGGCAATCTTCTCGCTTGAGATGGCTTCCGTTCAGCTTGTGAATCGTATGATTTCCGCGGAAGCGGAACTGGAAGGTGAAAAAATCCGCAAAGGCCAGCTTGCTGACTTCGAATGGCAGCAACTCGTACATAAAACCAATCGCCTTTCTGCAGCACCGATTTTTATTGACGACACACCTGCACTTTCAATCCTTGAATTGCGTGCGAAATGCCGCAGATTGAAATCGGAACACAACGTGGAGTTGATCATTGTCGATTACCTTCAGTTGATGCGTGGCGACTCGGCCGGTAACCGCGAACAGGAGATTGCGTCTATCTCACGTGCATTAAAAGGCATTGCAAAAGAACTTTCGGTTCCTGTGCTTGCACTTTCGCAGTTAAGTCGTGGTGTGGAAACGCGCGGTGGCGACAAGCGTCCGCAACTTTCCGACTTGCGTGAATCGGGTTCCATCGAACAGGATGCGGACATCGTTATGTTCTTGTATCGTCCGGAATATTATAAGATCACAGTTGATGAAGAAGGTTTGCCAACGCAAGGCATGGGTGAGGTGATCATCGCCAAGCACCGCAACGGATCGACCGGTACGGTAAAACTGAAATTCATCGGCAAGTACACCAAGTTTGCTGATTTCGATTCACCGATTGTTTCCGATAATCCGTTCTCCGGAATGATTACCCGTGAAAGCCGGTTAAATGCCGCCAACCTCGATGAGCCGCCAACGCCATCGGGTGACGATACTCCTTTTTAAGGGATTCTTTTTCCTCATTTTTTCCTGTTCTGATTTCATTAATTATTTGGATCATTTCCATTTTTGGAAAATGTCGGCTTGTTTTTAACTTGAACGGTCTAAAATTAATCACATGTCGCAGGACAACAACGACCCCAAAACCCTTAAGTATAAGTTCAAAGAGTTAAAGCTTCATTCATCGGATGAATGGATGGCCGATGGTACCAAAAAGTACCGCACCGTGTTCGACCGCTGGGAAACTACGTACCTGCGCATGGAACTTTCCTTTTACAATAAACTCTTTGATGAAGATGATTGGGAAGCGTCAATCCGCACGAAGTGCTTCTTCGTCAATGGAAGTCAGCAGCGTGAACTCAGCAACCTCGTTCAGCAACGCAAAATCAGCCGCGATGAAAACATTGTATACGTGCGCGACTCGTGGGGTAACGCAACACCCGGAGCATATTGGCTGAAAGGAAATTATGTGTGGGAAGCCTACGTAGATGAAGTAAAAATTGGAGAAGCGAAGTTTTATGTGGAAGATGTGGGTCAGTCGAAAGAGAATGAAAACCTTTTCTTCGATGTGGAAAGTATCAAATTCTTTGAAGGAGATGCCAATGCCGCTTCACTGCCCGAAAAGAAATATCTGAGTAAATTCAGTCAAAAGGATACCCGATACCTCTGGGGAGAATTTGTATTCAAAAACAAAGTAAACAGCGATTACTACGCTGAGGTTTTCTTCAACTTCTCGGACGATGCCGGTCAGCCGAAAGCACGAACATCACGTTTCATGTACATTCCGCCAAACACAGCCGGTCAAAGTTTCACATTGTATCCGGCTTGGGGAAGCGAAACGCCCGGCACCTGGAAAGATGAAAGCTATACCATGGAAGTGGTTTTTCTGGATAACCTCGTGGCGACAACTTCATTTAAGGTGGGCGATGCGTTTGAAGAAGGCGGGGTAGCATTTAGTACGGATGCAGGACAACTGATCGCAGCAACAGGCGGACAAAGTGGCTCTTCTGCCAACAAGAGCCTTGATGATTTGTTGTTTGAAAGTTTGGCCGAACTCAATGCGCTTACCGGTCTGGATGGAATTAAGAATGAAGTGAACGAAATGGTTAAGCTCGTTCGATTCTATCAGGAATCCGGTAAAGATGTGTTGAACAAGTTCTCGTTGCATACGGTATTCACCGGTAATCCGGGAACGGGAAAAACAACAGTCGCGCGAATCATCTCAAAGATTTATAAAGGCCTCGGAATTCTTGAGAAAGGACACCTTGTGGAGGTTGACCGTCAGGCGCTTGTTGCCGGATATGTTGGTCAGACTGCCATTAAGACCGGAGAGAAGATCAACGAAGCCATGGGCGGAATCCTTTTCATCGATGAAGCTTATTCGCTTGCGAACGAAGCAGGAGCACAGCACGACTTTGGCGGAGAATCGATCCAGGTAATTCTGAAGCGCATGGAAGATTTGCGCGGCAAGTTCGGGGTAATTGTTGCAGGGTATACAGACAACATGAACGAATTCATTCAGTCGAACCCGGGCTTGCGTTCGCGGTTTGATAAATACTTCCTGTTTGAAGATTATTCGGCAGAAGAAATGTTTGTGATCGCAGAGGCATTATTTGCGAAAGAAGACGTTAAGCTGGCGGAAGATGCAGCTGCGCACTTGAAAAACTACTTTGTGTTCCTGCACAGCAAGCGCGATAAGCATTTCGGTAACGCGCGTACCGTTCGGCAGGTAGTGGGCGAAGCTGTGAAAAATCAGCACCTGCGTCTTGCATCCTTGAAGAAAGAGGAACGCACACCGGAGTTGATGGCCTCCATTATTTTAGACGATGTAAAAGAGTTTGAAATTAAGGACGCACCGATCACAAGCAGACCGACTATCGGTTTCCGGCCGGGAGAGAAGAAATAAAACTTCGTTAGTGATAAATGATCTTTCCGTTGAAGATCGTTGTCACCACGTTTGTTTCGTATGTCTTCATTGGATCGATCGTAAACAAATCCTGCGAGAGCACCACAAGGTCTGCCAGTTTTCCGGGCTCTATTGTTCCCTTTATCTTCTCTTCGAACGATGAGTACGCACCCATGCTGGTGTACGCTTTGATCGCCTGAGCCATAGAGATTTTTTGTTCGGGAATCCAGCCGTTTTCCGGGAAACCTTCCGGTGTTCTGCGGTTTACCGCCACGTGAATTCCGCGTATCGGATTAATATCGATGCATGCAGGCCAATCGCTGCTGTAAACGAGTTTCACGTTATTGTTCAGCATGTCTGCCCAGCCGAATGAATGCGGCAAGCGTTCCAGACCGATTGCCTTTATCCATACGTCCATCGTTCCAGGATCCGCATGAATCGGTTCCATGGAAGCCATCACGCCAAGTGAAGCAAAGCGCGGTACATCGTCAGCAGAGATAGTCTCGATGTGTTCAATGCGATGCCGCGAATCACGTTTGCCATTCACGCGTGCAGCATGTTCATAGGCGTTAAGCGATTCGCGAACACCTTTGTCCCCAATGGCATGTGTAAAAATCCGGAAGCCACGTTTGTCGAAAAGTGATACCAGGGAATCGTATTGCCTGATCGGAATTGCGAGTTGACCGTAGGCGAGGGGATCAGTTTTTGGAATGTCGGAATAAGGCTCGAGCATGTATCCGGTATGAGACTCGATTACACCATCAATCATAAATTTGATGGCATCCGCCCGGAACATCGGGTTATTTGATCCAACACTGTCTTTCAGCCGGGTAAACTTTTCAATATCTGCGGGTGTATTAGTTTCATCAACCCAGAACGCAGCTGCGAATCGAACACTCATTTCGTTGTTTCGAAGAAGTTCGGCAAACAACGAGAACTCATCGGCATCAACTCCGGCATCCTGCACACTTGTGATGCCCAGCGATGCGGCCAACGCAAGACCTTTACGGATCGCAGCTAACTGTTCAGCACGTGTTAATGGCGGGATGTGACTGCTCACCAGGCCCATGGCATGTTCACGAAGCGCACCCGTTAATGCTCCGTGTTTGTCTTTCACAAGTTCTCCAAAGTCGTTATAGATCGTATTATTATTCACTCCGGCCAACTCCAGTGCTTTCCGGTTAGCCCATGCACTGTGACCATCATACGCTTTGATGAACACCGGCTTATCGGTGGTAATGCCTTGTAAGGCTTCGAAGTCGGGTAATCCGTTTTTAAACGAAGTGTATTGCCAGCCCCGACCGGTGATCCATGCGCTCTCCGGATTTTTTGCGGCGAATTCGTTGATGCGGGCTACAACTTCTTCCGGATTTGTTGTGCCGTTCAGATCGACTTCTGTTAACCCTTTCGATCCGCTTAAAAAATGAATATGCGCATCGTTAAATCCGGCAGTAACAAGTTTACCCTGCAGATCAATAACCTCGGTTTTCTCACCCGCTAACGATTTTAAGTTGTCAGATTTTCCAACTGCCACAATCAGGTTTCCTTTAATCGCAACTGCTTCTGCAAAAGATGAATCCGTTACACCAGTCCATACTTTCCCGTTTACAAGTATCAAATCAGGAGCAATTGGTTTGGGTGAGGTGCAGGCAAAAGCAAGCACGGGTAACAATAAAAGTAGTTTCTTCATGGTGTGATAATAGTTGCTGCGGCAGGTTGATTAAAAAAGAAATGCTGACCTGGTTCGGTCAGCATTCTTCGGTGTAAATGAGTTTCAAATTATCCTCTTCCGCCATCGGGGAAGATTCCATACTTGGCTTTCAGTTTATCGTCCCAGTCGTTTGCGTAAATGCCCACGCGGTCGAGTGTACTTTTAATTTCAGAAATGTCGAGGCCCTGCAATTCGCGGATTGATTTAATGTAAGCCTTCTCCCTGAAAATTGTAAACGCAACACCGTACAGCTGGTGGTTGATTTCCAGTAGTTCTTTTGTGAACAGGTGCTGGTTGTTAATGGGCACATCGCATACGGGTGCTAAAACCTGCAGGTAGCCGTATTGCTGAAGATTTCCGTTCGCGTCTTTTGATTGAAAGATGTCAACCCAAACGCTGGCAGACCCTAGCTTAAGATTCCATTGGCCTGGCGCCTGGCCGCGGGCGGTTGCCGGGTCAACTTTGTACTCGGCTAAAACCTGCTCAAACATGTTGTAGTAATGCTGAATGGGTTGATTCATAAAATAGGGTTTAAGTTGGTTGGTGAAACAGGATCAAAAATTAGGGGAAATGAATGGAAATAAAAAGACCTTGGGTAAACAATGAGTGATACGGAACTCATAAAAACAGGGCGTATTAGTTTTCCGACTGGCCGGTCATTTTTTCAATCCTTCGTAGCGTGTCTCCAGACCATAGAAAATGCAAAATAGCCCAATCATTATGCTTATCGTTGCAATGTTCGACAACTTGAACGCCAATGATAAGATTACAGTTATAACTACGGTACCAATTCCTGCGATGGAATAGAGCCAGCTTTGCCATAGTTTTTTCAGCATTCCGTCTTCCTGATAATTTAAGCGATATGCTCCGCCAAAAAAGACTGGAATAAACCAGGCAAAGAAAAATAGCATTTTAAGGTGAAGCGGTAATGGAACATCAGCGTTTTCAGCGTAGCGTACTTCCTTGTCTTTCTTTTCTTCAATATAGCCGGTGGTGAACTCAGTGGAAATTTTCCGTTGCTTAAGCTCTTCGGTTGCTGCCTCAAGGGCCTCTGGTCGATATTCACCGCTGTTATACAGTATGTCCATCAGTTTGTGATCGGGTAGCTTTTGGTACAATGCAACGAGTTCTTCTTTTGAGGGCGTCATTCGGTTTATTGAAGGTCAAACATCAACTCATCGTAGGCAGATCTTAATTCCTGCTCTGCTTTTCTTTCGTTTTGCTGCCGTGCCACCTGCAAGCCCTTTTGATAAACAAGCAGTGCAGCTTCGCGTTGATCTAGCTCAACTTTCACACGGGCAGCGTGATAATAGGAAGGGACATACTCCGGAAAATCATGCAATAGCTTGTTAAACAGTTCATCGCTTTTGTTGAGATCCGTTTTCTGATACTCGAGCGCAAGTGCATACAAATTGAACGGATGGTAAGGATCTTCTTCGTAGAATTTGATCAGCGTTTTTAGCCTCTGTTCGCTCATATTTGCGAAAATAAAGGTCGCGTGAATAAAAAGCAGATTTTGCCCCCTTTTTGGCTCCTAAAAGTTGGATTTTACTATTTTCGCAGCCAACTTTCACTAAATTGAAATTCTGACGAATGAAAATATTAGTCTGCATATCGCACGTTCCCGATACAACTTCTAAAATCAATTTCACCGAAAACAATACGAAGTTCGACCCCAGTGGTGTACAATTTATTATCGGCCCGTACGATGACTACGCGCTTGCCCGCGCAATTGAATTAAAAGAGTCTACCGGTTCAACGGTTACCGTTATTAACGTGGGTACGGCTGAAACTGAGCCTACAATCCGCAAGGCGCTGGCCATCGGTGCCGATGATGCGATCCGCGTAAACGCAGAACCTACCGATTCATTTTTTGTAGCTGCGCAGATCGCGGAACACGCAAAAGCCGGTGGCTACGATCTGATTTTAATGGGACGCGAGTCGATCGATTATAACAGCGGTGCGGTGCACGGCATTGTAGGCGAGATGCTGGGCATACCTTCAGTGTCTCCGGTAATGAAACTGGAAGTTGATGGAACAAAAGTGAAAATGGCCCGCGAGATTGAAGGCGGAAAAGAATATGTTGAAGCGAACCTGCCTCTCGTAGCGGGTTGCCAGGAGCCGATCGCAGAATGGAAAATTCCGAACATGCGTGGCATTATGTCGGCTAAAACTAAACCGCTAAAAGTGGTAGACGCAAAGGCAGTTGATAGTGGTATCAAGTTGCAGAAGTTTGAACTTCCGCCACCGAAAGGCGCTGTGAAAATGATTTCGGCCGATACCGTAGGCGAACTTGTTACTTTATTAAAGAACGAAGCGAAAGTTTTGTAAAACGCTTATTCTCAATTCTAAAATTCGAAATTAAAATCATGGCAATACTTGTATTTGTTGAAGCGGCAGAAGGAAAGATAAAAGGTAATTCGCTCGAGGCGGTGGCATATGCCAAGGCAATGGGCGGACCCGTTACAGCGATCGCACTGGGTGCTGTCGATAAAGCCGAATTGGAAGCCCTCGGAAAATATGGCGCTGAAAAAGTGCTGCATGCAAAAGATGCAAAGCTGGATCAGGGAATTATCCAGGCCTATGCTTCCGTTCTTTCAAAAGCAATGGACGATGAGAAGGCAGATATTCTGGTGCTGGCCAACTCTTCATTGGGCACACCGGTTGCAGCCCGCGTGGCAGCGAAAACAGGTGCAGCACTCGCATCAAACGTAGTTGAGTTGCCTAACACTTCCTCAGGTTTTGTAGTGAAGAAAAGCATCTATACCGGGAAAGCCTTTGCGCATATCGAACTGAAAAGCCAAAAGAAAGTAATTGCTATCCGCAAAAACGCTGCTGAACTGAAAGAGGTTGGCGGCACAGCAACTGTAACCGACTACAATCCATCCCTTGCGGATGCCGACTTCGCGACAAAAATTACTTCTACCGAAAGAGCTACGGGAGAAATCCTGTTACCGGAAGCAAACATCGTGGTATCCGGTGGCCGCGGAATGAAAGGGCCTGAGCATTGGGGGCTCATCGAAGATCTTGCAAAAACATTGCATGCGGCAACAGGTTGCAGTAAACCTGTGTCTGATATGGGGTGGAGGCCGCACCACGAACACGTTGGTCAAACCGGCGTGAAGGTTAGCCCGCAGCTGTATATTGCTGTAGGTATTTCAGGAGCTATTCAGCACCTGGCCGGTGTAAACTCATCAAAATGCATCGTGGTGATCAATAAAGATGCAGATGCACCGTTTTTTAAAGCAGCCGATTACGGTATTGTAGGTGATGCGTTTGACGTATTGCCAAAATTGAACGAAGCGTTAAAAGGAGCGAAGTAATTGTGAAGAAGATCAAGCTGGAAATACTGGGACTATCGTCAAGTCAGTCGCAAACAAGTTCATTTGCGCTTGTGCTGGGCGAAACGGAAGGCAATCGCAGGCTGCCGATCATCATCGGTATGTTTGAAGCGCAGGCCATCGCGATTGAGATTGAGAAGATTATCCCGAACCGGCCCATGACGCACGACCTTTTTAAGTCGTTTGCCAACAACTTTCATTTTACCGTTGAAGAAATTATCATCTCCGATTTAAAGGAAGGCGTTTTCTTTGCCAAGATTGTTTGCTCCGATGGACTGAAGCGCATGGAAGTTGACGCTCGTCCTTCCGATGCAATTGCCATCGGCCTTCGGTTTGATTCACCCATCTTTACGTATGAAAACATCCTCGCGGAAGCAGGAATTGTTCTTACAGACGAAGCAGACGATGAAGGTGCTGAGGTAAAGCCCGAAAAGGCCAAGGCAAAGAAAGAAGTTGCCACACCTAAGAAAGGCGATGACCTGAAAAACTTTTCTGTTGAACGCCTTCACGAACTACTCAAGGAAGCAATCGACAAGGAAGACTACGAGCGTGCGGCCAAAGTGCGTGACGAGATCAGCAGACGGAACTAATCCACTACCGAAAGCCTTCAATTATGTAAACGGTGACTCATTTTCACCGTAATTGATTAGCTTTGACTGTTGGCTCTTGTGAAATCCCGGAAGCATTTGTGGAAATGGCTGAAACGTCTCGCGATTTCAGGTGTTATCGCTGTCATACTGCTGTTTTATCTTTCGAACGTGTGGGTTGTGAACAGCACCAAATCCTACGTCTACACCGACTACAATAAACTTCCTAACCATCGCGTGGCGCTTGTACTGGGCACAAGCAATAAAACCATCTCCGGTCAGCCGAACGACTTCTTTGTAAAACGAATGGAAACTGCAGCCGAGTTGTACAAACTTGGTAAGATTGATCACTTTATCCTGAGTGGTCACAATCCATCGCAGTTTTACAACGAACCCATGGAGATGAAGAAGGCATTGATGATTCGTGGAGTTCCTTCAGAAGCTATTACACTGGATTATGCCGGACTTCGCACGCTGGATTCGGTTATCCGGAGCAAGGAAATTTTCGGGCAGGACAAAATCATCATCATAACACAGCCCTTCCACAGCTACCGGGCGCTTTTCATCAGCCATTATTACGACATTGAAGCCGTAGCCATGGTCACCGAAGGCCCGGCCTATGAAAGCTCGTTTAAAGTGCGTGTGCGCGAGTATTTTGCCCGCACAAAAGCAGTGCTCGACTTATACGTTTTCAAGACTTCACCCCGTTTTCTTGGGAAAAAAGAGAACCTGAAAGGGAAATAGCGAAACCCTGTGTTCACAGCCCCGTAATCTTTATTTTTACAGTTTGATTGACCCGTGAAGAACCGTTTTTTGACCAACCCTGTTGGTAAGTACTTTTTGCTCGCATTAATCCTGTTTCCCCTGGCAGGATTTACGCAAACCACGATAACCGGAAAGGTGACCGATGCAAACTCGGGCGATCCGATACCGTTCGCCAATGTGGTGTTCAAAGGTTCATCGATCGGAACCACGACCGACTTTGATGGGAATTACAAACTCAAAACTTCCACACCCACGGATTCACTCCAGGCATCGTATGTCGGATATAGAGTCAAGGTGAAGAAAGTAAAACCGGGTGTTGCCCAGGTGATCAATTTTCAGCTCGATGAACTTTCAACCGGATTGGCAGAAGTTGTAATTACCGCGGGTGAGAATCCGGCTTTCGAAATTCTCAGGCGCGTAGATGAAAACCGAAAAGAGCATGATAAGCGCAGGCTCACTGCGTACGAATACGAAGCGTACACAAAAATTGAAATCGACATCGATAACATGTCGGATAAATTCCGGAAACGGAAGATTGTTCAAAAGATAACGCAGGTACTCGACAGTGTTGATCGCATAGCAGGGGAGGATGGAAAGCCAATTTTGCCGTTGTTTATTTCTGAAAACGTATCGAAGCTTTACTACCGTGATAATCCCCGGCTGAAAACAGAGAATATTCTCAAGTCAAAAATTACCGGTATTGGCATTGAAGATGGCGACATGGTTACGCAACTGGTTGGCTCTTCGTTTCAGGAATACAACTTTTATCAGCACTGGCTGAACATTGTGGGTAAGGATTTTATTTCCCCCATTGCCGATGGCGGCCGCTTATATTATGACTACGACCTGATCGACAGTGTGTACATCAACGGCTTCTATTGTTACCGGATCGATTTTAACCCAAAAAGTCCGCAAGATTTGGCATTCACCGGAACCATGTGGATCACCAAGCATGAATATGCCCTCAAGCAGGTTGATGCCACCGTAGGGAAATCGGCAAACCTGAACTTCATTGAGAAGATCAAAATTCAGCAGGAACTTGATCCTACCGGAGACGGAGCGTGGTTGCCGGTAAAAAACCGGGTGCTCATCGATGTAAGCGAGCTCACGCAAAACACAGCCGGCATGCTCGCGAAATTCTATACGTCAAACAAAAACATCGTGATCGACAAGCCGCGCGAACCTTCGTTTTATTCACAGGCCATTGTACTCGATGATCACGCCTACGATAACAAAGACGAAGAATATTGGGATACTCTCCGGCACGAGCCGCTCTCTTCAACCGAAAAGAGCGTATACCGGATGATCGATACGCTGCAGAATATTCCGATCGTGAAAACTTATACGGATTTGATCCTGCTGGCCGTAAACGGATACTACGAAGTCGGTAAGTTCGAGATCGGGCCGATCATGTCGATTGCGTCAATCAACAACATCGAAGGCTTCCGGTTTCAACCCGGTTTCCGTACCACCGAACATTTCAGCAAAAAGTGGATGCTGGGCATGGGGCTCGGTTACGGATTTAAAGACGAGCAATTCAAATACAACCTGAACATCACCCGCATTCTCGAACGAAAACACTATACCACGCTTAGCTTCCGGACGAGAAAGGATCTGAACCGAATTGGTGTAGACGATGAAGCCCTGGCCGATAACTACATTTTCCTGGCTGCCCAGCGATGGGGGAAGTTCCGCAGAGGCTATTACTTTGACGAGCACCGGATCAACTTCCAGCGCGAGTTTTTCAAGGGTTTCCAGCAGCGTGTAGCGGTGCGTTACAACACATTCTCGCCTGCATTCAATTTCGGATATTATTCAAACCCCGAAAATCATGGTCATGCGGAAGAAAGCTTCCAGACTGCGGAAGTCGTTTTAGAGGCACGCTTTGCGCGGGACGAACTCTTCGTGCAGGGTCAGAACATCCGGTACAGCCTGGGCGTCACCAACTGGCCGATCATTACGGCAACATACATCCACGGACTTAAAGGCATTTTTGGAAGTGATTTTACCTACAACAAAACCCGCCTTTCAATCGACCAGCCGATTCGGTACGGTATCCTGGGTAACGGCCGTGCAAAGATCACGGGCGAATATATTTTCGAAGCGCTGCCGTATCCGTTGCTCGCGTACCACCTGGGTAACGAAACCGCATTCTACACGACCGCCACGTACAACCTTATGAACTTCGGGGAGTTTGTGAGCGACAGCTACGCGTCCTTTCAGTACCAGCACAACTTTGAAGGTTTCCTGTTGAACAGGATTCCGCTCATGCGAAAACTCAAGTGGCGCCTCGTGGGAAGCGCCAACGTGTTGTATGGTGGACTCAGCAAGAAAAACAAAGCCCTGCTGCTGGAAGATAACCTCCTGCCGGACGGCCGTAAATCCCTTGCAGTCGGCTCGCTTGAACGTGGCAAGCCGTATGTCGAACTGGGATATGGCGTAGCCAACATTTTCAAATTTTTCCGGGTCGATTTCATGCACAGGCTAACCTACCTCCATTACGACCCGAACGTGAAAACCCGGAGCTTCGGAATACTCGTAAGCGCTCACCTCGACCTGTAATTCGCTTCCCACAGGATCGATAAAAAGTGCATATTTGCATTCTTATTTTTTAGTATGAACGTTAAGATTACCCTGCCCGATGGCAGTGTTAGGGAGTATCCGAAAGGCGTGACCGGAATGCAGGTTGCTCAAAGCATCAGCGAAGGTTTGGCGCGCGTATCATTGGCAATTGAAGTAGATGGTGAGATCCGGGATCTCGCGCGCCCAATCGACAAAGATTCGTCTGTCAAGATTCTCACGTGGAATGATGCAGGAGGGAAGTATTCGTTCTGGCATTCGTCTGCTCACTTGTTTGCTGAAGCACTTGAAGAACTTTACCCCGGTACAAAATTTGGCATCGGGCCCCCGATTGAGAATGGTTTTTACTATGACGTAGACCTGGGCGATCGCGCCTTTGGTGAAGACGATCTGGCTAAAGTGGAAGCCAGGATGAAAGAGCTTGCCAAAAAAGAGAGCCGCTTCGAGCGCAGGGATGTAAGTAAAGCTGACGCAATTGACTACTTCACCAAGAAAGGCGATCAGTATAAACTTGAACTGATCAATGGCCTGGAAGATGGTAAGATTACGTTCTACCAGCAGGGTAATTTTGTTGACCTCTGTCGCGGACCGCATTTGCCTCATACCGGTTTCATTAAAGCCGTCAAGTTGCTCAACGTTGCCGGAGCCTACTGGCGTGGCGATGAGAAGAACAAGATGCTGACCCGTGTTTACGGAATCACATTCCCGAAACAAAAGGAGCTTGATGAATATTTGTTCCTGCTCGAAGAAGCCAGAAAACGCGACCACCGCAAACTTGGCAAAGAGCTTGAATTGTTTGCCTTCTCTGAAAAGGTGGGCATGGGTTTACCGCTTTGGTTGCCGAAAGGAACATTACTGCGTGAACGCCTCGAACAATTTATGCGCAGGGCACAAATCAAAGCTGGTTACGATCCGGTTGTTACTCCGCATATCGGTGGGAAGCAACTGTACGTAACATCCGGTCACTACGAAAAGTATGGCAAGGATTCTTTTCAGCCCATCCACACACCGGATGAAGGCGAAGAGTTCCTGCTGAAGCCGATGAACTGTCCGCATCACTGCGAGATTTATAAAACCAAGCCACGCTCATACCGTGATCTTCCTATCCGCCTGGCGGAATTCGGAACGGTGTATCGCTACGAGCAGAGCGGAGAACTTCATGGCCTGACCCGCGTGCGCGGATTCACCCAGGACGATGCTCATATCTTCTGCCGTCCGGATCAGGTGAAGGAAGAATTTGTGAAGGTGATCGACCTCGTGATGCATGTGTTCAAGTCTCTGGGATTTGAAAACTACACTGCCCAGGTATCGCTTCGCGATCCGAACAACAAGGCGAAATACATTGGCGAAGACAGCCAGTGGGACTTAGCTGAGAAGCAGATTCAGGAAGCCGCTGATGAGCGCGGGCTGAAGACCGTAGCCGTTCAGGGAGAGGCAGCTTTTTACGGACCAAAGCTCGATTTTATGGTTCGTGACGCCCTCGGGCGCAGCTGGCAGCTGGGAACAATTCAGGTGGATTACAACCTGCCTGAAAGATTTGAGCTGGAGTATGTGGGTTCTGATAACCAGAAGCACCGGCCGGTGATGATCCACCGTGCACCTTTTGGTTCGCTGGAGCGGTTTGTGGCCGTGCTGATTGAGCATTGCGGAGGTAACTTCCCGCTTTGGCTGTCGCCAGACCAGATTGCCGTACTGCCGATTTCAGAGCGTTTTAACGATTATGGTCAAAAGGTGATTGATATGCTTAAAGAGCTGGATATCAGGGGCTTTTTAGATGATCGTGATGAAAAGATTCAACGTAAGATCCGTGATGCCGAGGTGAAAAAAGTCCCGTACATGCTGATTGTTGGGGAGCGCGAGGCCGCTGAAAATAAGGTGTCGGTGCGCAGGCACGGAAAGGGCGATCTTGGAAGTCTGCTGCTGGCTGATTTTGTGGACCAGTTCCGGAAGGAAGCCGCAACGCCATTGGCTTAACGACACCGGAGGCGGGAGGCGGTTACTTTCGATTGAAGTTTGTTGTTTTGATAGAATAAAGCGATATTTGCACCTCTTTTGTGAAATTTAAACAGTAAAGAAGTATTAATAACCCGATTAACAGGCCCATGCGAAGAGGCCCAGCAAGGCCCGAAGAGCCTTACAAGATTAATGAACGAATAACTGCACCCCGGGTGCGGTTGGTTGGAGAGAACGTAAAGGTTGACGTTTACCCTGTTCAGGAGGCGCTTAAAATCGCTAAGGAGCAAGGTCTTGACCTGGTGGAGATTTCCCCGAACGCTGATCCTCCGGTTTGCAAGGTTACGGACTACTCGAAGTTTAAGTACGAGCAAAAGAAGAAGCAGAAAGAGATTAAGTCGAAGGCGCTGAAAGTGGTGATTAAAGAAATCCGCTTTGGCCCGAACACCGATGAGCATGATTTCAACTTTAAGCTGAAGCACGCGATCAACTTTTTGCAGGAAGGTTCGAAGGTAAAAGCCACCGTGTTTTTTGCCGGAAGAACAATTGTATACAAAGAACGTGGCGAGATTCTGTTGCTGAAGTTTGCGCAGGGCCTTGAGGAGTATGGAAAAGTGGAGGGGATGCCGAAACTGGAAGGAAAACGGATGTCGATGTTTGTTGTGCCTAAACCGAAGAAGTAAGAGTTAGTTTAATAGTTTATAAAATGCCTAAAGTAAAAACCAAATCAGGAGCAAAGAAGCGGTTCAAAGTTACCGGTACCGGTAAGGTGAAGCACAAGCGCGCTTACAAGAACCACATCTTGACTAAAAAAGAAACCAAGCAAAAAAGAAGACTGGGCAAAAAGGCGATCGTGAAAGCGACCGACATGAAGAACGTGAAGTTCATGTTGCCTCATTCTTTATAAGATATCAGCGCCCTTAAAAGCGTTGTCGTTTAGGTTTTATTGTTTAACCCGGCTGTTGAGCTATAAGAATCCCGCAAGGGAACGCCACCAGCCAAAAAATTAAAATTTATGCCACGTTCAGTAAACAATGTAGCGTCTCGCGAGAGAAGAAAAAGGATCCTGAAGCTCGCCAAAGGCTTCTTCGGTCGTAAGAAAAACGTTTGGACCGTTGCGAAAAATGCAGTTGAGAAAGGTCTCGTGTATGCATACCGCGACAGAAAGCAAAAGAAAAGAGAATTCAGAGCCATCTGGATTCAGCGTATCAATGCTGGTGTTCGCCCGCATGGATTAAGCTACTCATCTTTTATCGGCAAGCTTAAGAAGTCAGGCATTGACCTGAACCGCAAAGTACTTGCTGACTTAGCGATGAACCACCCGGAAGCATTTGATGCAGTGGTTAACAAAGTGAAATAACAAACAGGGGCGAAAGCCCCTTTTTAATTTTTAAAAGTTAGTCGTGACACGCTCCAAGAAAATCTTCGCAGGCCTGGCTGCTGTTTTTATGATAGCCCTGTTATACGCCAGTTACGATATCTCTACGCGAACAACGTTTCCAGGCTCCAAGCCGCAGCTCAAGGAAAGGCTTGAAAAACAATACCTGAAAAAGGACACCGCAATCACGGATTCTGCCGGGCATGCCGTTACCCCGTAAAGTATCTTCATCCTCTTATTTGACATTTCAACCCGGAATTTCGCAAGTCACCGATTCAGGAATTGAGCGTTAAAGAGCTGCGCATACATTTACATCAGATTAAAGCCAACTATAGACAATGATTATCCCCCGGGGTCCAGGACTTCGGGGGATTTTCTGTTTTTGGGCCTCCCGATAATGTAAAAGCCGCGCATTACTTGTCGTATTCAGCACTTTACAACCTGAATTGCGACTGCTCCCGGGTTTTATCACTAAATTTCTAAACTGAGGCAACCCTTTTATCGATCGATCCGTCCTGTGGAAAATTTTTTGACTAACGAGGAAGCTCCCATGAGGCTACTGCTGGAAGGTTGTAAGAAAAACGACCGGGAAAGTCAGCGTTTGCTGTACCAGCACTACTATGCCTATGCCATGAGTATCTGCGTTCGTTACAGCCGGTCCTTCGAGGAGGCAAGAGAAGTTGTGAACGATGGATTTATGAAAGTGTACCAGAAAATTGATCAGCATGAAACCGAATCGTCCTTCAAAGGATGGATGCGGAAAATTATGATCAATTCAGCCATCGATCACTATCGCAAGGAATCAAAACACTACAACCACGTTGAAGCATCGGCTGATAAAGTTCTTGAACCCACCGTGGGAACTGCATTGGACGACATCTCCTATGCAGAGTTGATCGGCATGATTCAGAACCTGTCACCGGCTTACCGCGCAGTTTTTAACCTGCATGTGATTGACGGGTTTACACACGAAGAGATTTCAAACATATTGAATATTTCAGAAGGTACTTCCAAGTCAAACCTCGCCAAGGCCCGTGAAAACCTCAAGGGGATGATTGATCAGGCAAACCGTAAAGGCGCTTATGCAAGACATGTCAGATAAGGAACTGGACAACCTGTTTAAGGAAGCTGCCGAAGGTTTTACTCCGCCTCCGGATCCGTCTGCATGGCAGCAAATGTCGTCCATGCTTGATAAGGCCCCGCTTAAGCCGGGCGGTTTTTGGAATTGGAAAACAATTTCCGGAATTACAGCCACAGGCTTGATAGCTGTTACCGCACTATGGTACGGCTTACGTGATAACGAAAGCACAATAACAAAAACAAACGAGCAGTATGGATCTAATAACGCAACTCAGGGCGTTGTTCAGGAGCAGAAGGAACAAACGAACCCAACTGGTAACGAAAATCTCGCGTCAGCGAAACCACTGGAAAATAAAAGTGCTGACAAACCTGTTGTAGCAGGGCAGGAGAAATCAAACCGCAATAAAGTAGCTTCGCAAAGCATCAAACGATCAAAAAGAAAGCCTGTTCAACACGTTGGCGTGACATCAGATGTTTCGGTTGCACAGGATAATTCCGATCAGACGATCGTTCGATCCCGGGAGAATGAATACGCAGTGTCAGATCAGAAAATTGCTGTGGTATCGGATAACACAAATGAGCGCGTGTTCAGTCCGGAAAGAAACACTTCAGCTGTGTCAGCAAAGTCGGATTCAAAAACGATAGTAACTGAAGAAGTCATCAAATCAGATTCTGTGTCAGAATCAACGGATAAACCCGATGACAAGAAAAAGGAAAGGAAGGAAATGAGACTTAGCCTTAAAGCTGCTGTTTCGCCCGATTTTTCTTCGATTAATTTTTTCTCGGCAGGAAAAACAGGTATCAACTACGGTTTGCTTGCAGGCTTTTCATTTAACAGCCATTGGTCGGTTTACACGGGAGTGATTTCTTCACGGAAGCTTTACGACACCAAAGATGTCAGCGGTAACTACAGCCTTGATGGTCATGATTATCCGATGAAGGCAATCGATGGAGATTGCAGAATCCTTGATATTCCGGTTAACGTTTACTACACATTTTTCCCTGACCGTTCATTTTCGCTCCGGGCAGGACTTGGCTTCTCTTCCTACATCATGCAGACGGAAAACTATCGCTATTTGGTTGATTATTACGGACATGATGCGTACTACAAAAAGAATGTGAAGGGTGAGAACAATGAATGGTTTAAGATGCTGAACGTCTCCGTTGTCGTTTCCAAAAAATTGTCTAATCGTTTCTCGGCAGAATTTGAGCCTTTTGTTAAAGCCCCCTTAGCCGGTGTGGGTGAGGGCAAGGTTTCACTGGTTAGCATGGGGGCTTTTATTAACCTCAAGTATGATTTGTTAATCCTTAAATAGTCTATGAATAAAATTCTACGTTTGCTTCCTTTCGTTCTCTACGCGTCATTGCTGGTGTATGCCGGCTGTTCAGGTAGCGATGAACCTAAACCGTTTGATTGTGCAAGAACCGATCTGGCGATCAGCCTGGCAACCAATGGCGATGTTGATCCAACTTCCTGTACGTCAAATGACGGGAGTATCACGGTAGCCGCAACCGGTGGTAAAGAACCTTACACATTTGCTGTTGGAACAGGAAGCTTCGGAAGCAGTGCTTCGTTTACCGGTCTTGGAGCGGGAACATTCTCGATCACTGTTAAGGATGCAAACAATTGTACAAAAGACATTGATGTATCGCTTACCGCCCCAGGTGTGCCAACGGTAACGATTGAAAAAACTGAAGACACGAATTGCACAAGTCCCGGTAACGGAACAATTACGGTTGATGCATCGGGTGGTACCGGACCTTATACCTACAAGCTTGACGGAGGTGCTTTTGTATCGAACCCGTTATTCGAAAATGTCAGGTCGGGAAGCCACACGGTAGTTGTGAAAGACAATGAAGCGTGTACGATTACAATAAGCACGACCGTTGATAAGGGGGTTACAGGCATTGATTATGTGAATGACATTCTCCCGATTCTGGAGTCGAAATGTAATTTCCCGGGCTGTCATCCGGATAACGGTGATTGGTTTACGTATTCCGTAGCAAAAACGAATGCAGCTAATATTAAGTCTCAAACCGGATCAGGAAAAATGCCGAAGGGCGGCTCGAGTGCTCCTAACGGTGCGCTTTCGGCTTCACAGATTGCGAAAATCGCATGTTGGGTTGATGACGGAGCGCCTGAAAACTAATGTTGTAAGATTTGAATTTTGAGTATTTCGAATGTCGATAAGAACTGTTGCTGCATTTGCGCTGAGTTTATTGCTTGTTGTTGTCGGGTGTTCAGGTAACGATGAACCAACCCGGATTGATTGCACGGGATCTGATCTGGCCTTGGCCAGTCTGTCGGAAGTTCAACCTACGGATTGTTCTGGAAACGGTTCAATAACTGTACAGGGCTCTGGCGGAAAGGAGCCATATAAGTATGCCATTAATACAGGTACGTTCGGCACGAGTACGGAGTTTAATAACCTGGCAGCCGGAGACTATACGCTTCGAGTGAAAGATAAAAATGGATGCGAAGCATTTATAGACGTATCGCTGCAGCTGACCGGTGAAGATCCGTTAACTGTTGAATCAACGCTTACCGCAGATACGGAGTGCTTTACAAACAATGGTTCGATAACCATTGTTGCATCCGGAGGGCAGGAGCCTTACCAATACAAACTGGGAACAGGAGTTTTTGGCAGTACATCAGCCTTTAACGGATTGGCGCCTGGCAATTATTCGGTTTCTGTGAAGGATGCACTCAATTGTGTGTTCGTAAAAAGTGTAACGGTCGTAAAAGGAAATTCGAACACAAGTTTAGCGGGCGAGGTAAGGCCGATTATTGAAGCGAACTGTGTGTCATCCGAGTGTCATGGTGGAGGACAATCGCCTAACCTCGCGAGTGCAAGCGGGATTCGTACCAATGCAGCTGCGATCAAACGTGAGACTCAGAATGGTAATATGCCCCGAAATGGAAGTTTAACAGCCGAAGAGAAAGCATTAATCGCTTGTTGGGTTGACGAAGGCGCTAAAGATAATTAAGATATGAAGTGGCGTTTGTTTTTGGGTTTGTTTTGGGTGGTGGCACTTGAAGGAAATGCGCAGAAGTTTGTGGCAGAAAAAAGTGTCATCACCTTTTTTTCAGATGCATTAATTGAAGATATAACTGCAACGAATTCCAAAACGGTAAGCATATTGAACAAGCAGTCCGGTGAGTTAGCCTTTGCGGTACCGATTCGCGAATTTAAGTTTGAAAAGAAGCTGATGCAGCAGCATTTCAACGAGAAGTACATGGAATCGGAAAAATATCCGAAAGCCACGTTTTCAGGTGTACTGCAAAACTTTGACGCCTCCCGAACGGGTGTTCAGAATGTTAAGGCAAAAGGAAAGCTCACCATTCACGGTGTAACGCGTGAAGTGGAAATCGAAGGCACGGCTGATGTAAGTGATAAGATCACGCTGAAGTCGAAATTTCCCGTGAAGCTTGCTGACTATAAAGTTGAAATTCCGCAGCTGGTATTTCAAAATATTGCCGAAACGGTTGACGTTACGGTCGACATTACCTATAAACCTCAATAACCCTCATGCGTTTTATTTTATCTGCCTGCCTGTTTTTCGTAAGTTTTTTTGCTTTAGCCCAGGATGACCTGTTAAACGAACTCGAAAAAGATCAACCGAAATCAAACGAACCTCTAATAGGCACCTTCAGCGGCACACGTGTCGTTAATGGCCATTCAGTTGAAACCCGAAATAAAAATGTTCTGGAGTTTATCATCACACACCGGTTCGGAAAGCTTAACTCTGGAGCATACGAAGCCTTTGGGCTTGATAATTCCGTAATCCGGATCGGACTCGAATATGGCATTACCGATCGGTTAATGATTGGTATCGGAAGAAGTTCATCCGATAAAACATTCGACTATTTTGGAAAGTATAAGGTGCTCGAACAAAGCAACTCAATGCCGGTTACCGTAACTGCGTTTGCCAGCGCTGCCTATCTCGGCTTGAAGAACGATATCACCAACGAATTAAATACGGCCGATAAAATGGCTTATACGGCTAAGTTGCTGATCGCAAGAAAGTTATCATCGCGTTTGTCGTTGCAACTTGCGCCCTCATACCTCTACCGGGTAACAGTGAATCAGGACGTTACCGTAAATAACCTGATGTCGCTGGGAATGGCAGGGCGATTCAAGATCACCAAGAGCATGGCCCTTCTCCTGGAATATAATCTGCGACTTAATGATAAATCGAACAGCCCCGCGAACGATTCGTTCGGAGTGTGTGTGGAGTTCGAAACAGGAGGCCACGTTTTCCAATTGGTATTTACCAATACGTTAGGCATGGTAGAGCGTCAGTTTATGGCGGAAACCACGGAAGACTTCTTCGATGGCGACATCCATTTTGGTTTTAACATCACCCGTGCTTTTCAATTAGGAAGAAAAAAATAATCTTTAGCTTTTTATAGCTAAGCATTGTTACTTACTTCTGTCGTTGTTTACCTCATTGTAACCGTTCTGATCGGCCTGTGGGCATCCCGCAAGGTCTCTTCATCGGGTGATTTCATGCTGGCAGGGCGGAGTCTGCCGATCGTGCTGAGTACATCAGCGCTTTTCGCCACGTGGTTCGGTTCGGAAACGGTGTTCGGGGCATCTTCTCAGTTCCTGGAAGGTGGATTATTTGCAGTTATTGAAGATCCGTTTGGTGCATCGTTGTGTCTTTTGCTGTTCGGGTTGTTTTTTGCACGGAAGCTGTACAACATGAACCTCGTAACCCTGGGCGACTACTTCAAAGTACGTTACGGTAAACGCACAGAGATTATTGCGAGCGCGTTCATGATCCCGGCCTATTTTGGATACATCGCAGCACAGCTTGTTGCCCTCGGGTTGATTCTGAATGTGGTAGCCGATATCCCGGTTGTCAGCGCGATTGTGATCAGCTCTGTAATCGTTACGCTCTACACGTTTATTGGCGGCATGTGGGCTATTTCGGTGACCGATTTTATTCAAAGTATCATCATCATAATCGGGCTGGGGGTGCTCGCGTTTGTGCTGGCTGATAAAGCAGGAGGTGCTTCGGTTGTTCTGCAAAGCATTCCTTCCAAGGACTTAAAGTTCTTCCCGGATTTTAACGGCACGGCAATCGTGTCATGGCTTGCTGCGTGGTCGGTACTGGGTCTGGGATCAATTCCTTCGCAGGACGTTTTCCAGCGAACAATGTCATCCGGCTCGGCAAAGATTGCTGTCCGGTCGTGTTACTATGCAGCGATCATGTATTTAACCATCGCGATGTTGCCGCTGTTCATCAGCTTGTGCGTAAAGCAACTGTATTCGGGAGAACTCGGCCTCGATACGCAGCTTACATTGCCCAACATGGTGTTGCAGCACACTTCAGTACCGGTTCAGGTCTTATTTTTCGGATCATTGCTTTCAGCGGTGATGAGCACTACGAGCTCTGCTATTCTAGCACCAGCCTCGTTGTTTTCCGAAAACGTAATCAAGCCGCTTATGCGGAAGAAACCGACCGATAAACAGTTGCTTATGATCACGCGACTCTCCGTAGTATTTTTCAGTATCGCGGCAACGGTAATGGCCTGTCTGAATTCCAATATTTATGAACTGGTGGGTGTTTCGTCTATCCTTAGCCTCGTTTCACTTTTTGTACCGATGGTGTTCGGCATGTACTGGAAACGCTCCAGCAGCGCAGGTGCCGTTACCGCAATGATAACCGGAATGGCAGCCTGGTTCTGGTTTGAACGATATCCTTTGTCGGTACCGGCTTTGGTTCCCGCCACTTTAATCAGTATGATTGCATTTTTAATGGGAAGCTATTGGCTTCCGGATCGTAAAGCTTATGGTAAAAATCGAACTCAAACGATTGAATGATGCCTTCCACATGGAGGCAACCAACGAGCAGGGGAGTACATTGCATATGGATGCCTCGCCCGACATTGGCGGAAGTAACAAAGGCATGCGACCGATGCAGATCGTGCTTGCTGCGCTGGGTGGCTGCAGTGTGATTGATGTGATCAGCATTCTGAAAAAACAGAAGCAGGATTTGCGTGACATCCAGGTAACGGTTACCGGTGACCGTGAAAATGTTGCGCCATCGCCTTATCGCGAAGCAAATGTTCATTTCCGGCTTTATGGAAATCTGGATGAAGATAAAGTGCGGAAGGCCGTTTCACTTTCGGTTGAAAAATACTGTTCAGTTGCGGAATCCCTGAAGCCTCAAACTACGATTACCCACAGCTTTGAAATTATACCGTAATGACTAACGAATTTGACGGCTATTCAGAAACCGATCCGATCCGTGCACAACACGAGCGGACCGATTTCAATGAGCATTCCGTTCCGCTCTACCTGACTTCGAGCTTTGTGTTTGACAACGCGGAGCATGCACGCGCGCTTTTCGCGGATGAGGTTCCCGGCAATATCTACACGCGGTTTTCAAATCCCAACAACACGGAGTTTATCCGGAAACTTTGCCTGATGGAAGGAACCGAAGACGGAATCGCGACAGCCTCCGGCATGGCTGCCATGTATTGCAGCATGGCTGCATTGTTGAAGTCAGGTGATCACATTCTTGCCTCGCGCTCGTTATTCGGATCAACGCATCAGATATTAAGTCAGCTGTTTCCGCGGTTTAATATTTCGCATACCTATGCCGACATCAATGACCCGGGTTCATGGGAAAGCAAGATTCAGCCAAACACCAAAATGATTTTTGTGGAAACGCCTTCCAATCCTGCGCTCGACATCATCGACCTGGAATGGCTGGGAAAACTGGCTGAGAAGCATAACCTTATCCTGAATGTCGATAACTGCTTTGCGACACCGTATCTGCAAAATCCCGCTAAATGGGGTGCGCACATTGTGACGCACTCGGCAACCAAGTGGATGGACGGACAGGGCAGGGTGATTGGCGGTGCGATTGTCGGGAAGAAAGAGCTTATCAAGGAAGTGCGGTTCTTTGCCCGTCACACGGGCCCATCGATGTCGCCTTTCAATGCATGGATTCTTTCGAAAAGTTTAGAAACGCTCGCAGTGCGAATGGAGCGTCACTGTCAAAATGCATTAACGATCGCACAACATTTGGAAAAACATCCGGGTGTCGTGAAAGTTAAGTACCCGTTTCTGGAATCGCATCCACAACAGGCACTGGCCAAAAAGCAAATGCGGCACGGTGGCGGTATTGTAACGTTCGAACACGCTGGCGGAATTGACGGTGGCAGAAAATTCCTGAATGCGTTGAAGATGATTTCTCATACGGCTAACCTGGGTGATACGAGGAGCATTGCAACACACTCTGCTTCCACAACGCATTCCAAATTGACGGATGCAGAACGCGCTGCGGTAGGAATTACTCCGGGTTTAATCCGGATATCAGCCGGCCTGGAAGAAGTGAGCGACATCATCAAAGATATCGATCAGGCGATGGTTGCGTCTAAAGCTTAACTCTCCCGATTTTGGGATGCGTTGGTCTCCCTGACCAACCGGAGAGACATTATTCCAAGTAATAAGATCACGGCCCCGATAGCAATCCAGGTGATGGTTTTGTTATTGAAAAATTGCGTGTCAGTTGAAACCGCAACTGCTTCTACCGGTTTCACGTCATTTACGCTTATCACCTGCGGATTAGCAGGAATGCTGTCTCTGAAGTAAGCCAGATCATAGCTGGGACTGCTCAGATTTTCGGCCCCGAAACCAACCGTGTACGATTCGTTCTTGGTCAGCCACGCAACCAGGTAGCGGTTAAGCTGGTATGAATGCAACTCGTTGATCGACAGCGCGGGATTGTCGTCATTTTCGATGCGCAAAGTCAGATTGGTCGCCTTGATCGTATTAAGATTGATAACGGTTGTTTGACCGGAGCGAATTACAAACTCGGCCAGCACGCGTTCATACGTTTCAATGTGCTTTTTTACTTTTCGGCTTTCGGTCGTGGTAACTACGCCATACCGTTGAAAGAAAGGAGCTCCTTTCATGCTTAATTCAAGTTTATCGATTATTTGTGGCGAGCCGAAGGCGAGCTTTAAGAAAGTCTGCTTGTTCCGGGTTTCAGTTGCAAGCGTAAACGAATCGGTAATCTCGGAATATAAGCCTTGTGTGGTCGCTGCATCATAGTACCCAGCCTTCAGAATATTGATGGGAGAAGTTGTGGAGTCTGAAATCTCAAGCAGGTAGTATTCGTAATTGGTGAGCGGAAATTCAATCCCTCGTAATTCATTTGCGGCCGATGGATTATTGATGTAGCTCAGCGTAAAGTTTTCCTTAACGGCAAACCAGGATTTCCCATCGTCACTTCCCGATAGCCGTGCGCTCTTCGACACCTCGGCATTTTTTATCAGCAAGCTGATGTTATTGATGGACGCCTTCGCTGGATTGTGAAGCTTGATGGAAGTATAAGCGCCCTTAACCTGCTTTTTTTCCAGCATTTCATATTCCTTAAATTGCTGCCGTACATACTCCGGCTGTTCTTCTTTCAGAATGTAGGGTACTTCCGTCTTTTTCGAATCGATAACACGGATGTTGGCGAAGGCCGGATTAATATACTGAGCTTGCTGCGGGGATAGAAGAATTTTATAAAAGCCATCCTGCGCGGGCGTTTCAAGTTTGCCGGTGGCTTTAAATTCCTGTGCGTAAACCGCTATCGATAAAATCAGGAATGCCGGGGTCAAGTATCTCTTCATTGCGAATTGTCCGTTTTGATGTTTTCCTGATCATCTGCCAATAAGATTTTTTTAAGTCGTTGATACATAAACGACACCACAAGCAACAAGATACCCAGCGAGATAAATGCGGCAATTTTTCCACCTTCCGAAATACCGCGGATATCAAAAAGGAACAGTTTAACGAGGGTGATGAGCAATAGCGTAAGTGAAATAATCCGCAAATGCTTCTTTTTTGTCTTAAGTCCAACGGCAATCAGAATGAAGGAAGCGAGGCCCCAGAGAATCGGATATCCGATCTTGCTGTTTTGATTCAACGCATGTTCCATCGTGGTGATATCCGAAGCCGCGAGCAGCACAACCGTATGGTCGAGTTCTGCCGTAGCAACGAATACGAAGAAAAACACATAAAACCATGAATAAACGTTGTACGACTTTGAGTTGAAGTCCTCGAGTTTTTGAATGTTACGAAGTGAAATCACGGCAATGATGAGCAGCAGCGCAGTGAACACGTAATGAAATATAAATCCGGTAGCCGGGATGGTTTGATAGATGGCAAAATCATTACGTGCTGCCACAAACTGGTGATTGTAGAATACCAGGAATGCAAAAATGCTCACCACACCCAGAAAGCCGGCAACTTCAGCAGTTTGTCCCGTTGGCATGAGCTTGCGCAAGCCCAGTAACAACCCTGTGATGTACAGCATGTTATAGGTTCCGATGATAACAATGATCGTTGAATCATCGTTGAAATAAACATTGAGCTGGTGCTGAAGTTCAAAATAGTTTGTGGCGTACAACACGCCCAATGCAAAAAGCGTCAGCAGGATTTTGTATGGCTGAACGTATTCCTGAAATGATTTTTCAAAGCGGAGCAGGTACGTGCACAGCACAAGCGATGTCAGCGCGACAATGCCGGTAATGTAGCCCTTGTTCAGGATAATTTGCAGAGACGAATCGATGTCATACGCGAAGTACAACGAACTCCAATCCATTATCAGGCTGATGAGCATAAGCCCGGTAACAATCGCTGAGGCAATCTTCATGAGCGTAATGCCCGACTTCTGCGAGAGCCAGAGAAGTAACACGGCTTCGGCCGCCCAGAACAAGGTGATGTAATTTCCTTCCAGTTGGATAGGAGCAGCCAGGCTGATAAACGTGAGCACAAATCCAATCAGCATGAAGATCAGGTTGCGGTCTACGCGCTGATTCTTATACAAGAGATAAGCGAAAATGAAATTGAATACGGCCAATGCCGCAGTAAACAAACCTCTGAATCCATCACCCGGTTCACCCGAAAGAATAATCATTCCCACCGCGAAGTAAAAGAATGTATTGCTGAGCAGAAGGGTAATCTCGAGGGCCCTGAACTTTACGTTTTCACGGATGTTGTGAACAATGTTCATGGCGAAGAACACAACGTAAAAGAGTGTGGCGAATATCAGTGCTCCGCCAACCATCGATGGATCGGAGCTATCGAATTTGGCACCCAGCCACGAACCGAACAGTATCAGCGTGAACGCATAGGAAACAATGTTTACCAGATTCCACTTTTTATAGTATGCCAGCACCAGCATGCCCGCGTCCAGAATTAAAACGTACGTGAACAACACGCTGTAGTTACCTTGCCCTGTGCTCACCATAAACGGTGAGGCAAATCCGCCAAGAATGGCCAGCACAGCCAACTCCACCCGGTTATAACTGATCGATAACAAGATGGTAAAGCCTGTGATGATGACCATCAGCAGAAATGCAACGGTCTGACTGAATATCTGGTATTCGTGGAAGGCAATCGCAATCGTTAGATACAATACAGCAATACCGCCACCCACCAGCACCGAACTGAATGCCGCAAATGATTTCCGCAACCAGTGAGCAAGCCCGAGCAGCAAACCACCGCACAACACACCAATTGCTACGCGGCCGTAAATGCCTATCCAGTTTTGATCGATCGCGTATTTAACAAAGAACCCAATGCCCAACACCAATACAGCAATCCCGATTTTGTTAGCGAGATTTTCGCCAATGAATTTTTCAAGGTCCGGATTACGTTCAAAAAACCCGGGCTTCCTGGGTTCGGCAGGTTTTTGAGGAACGGGTGGCCGGTTAATGAGCTGTTCAACAACCGGTGATTTTTCTTCTTGCCTGACAGGAATTTGAATCTTAGGTTCTTCTGTGATTTTAGGTTTGATTTCCGGAATAACCACAGGCTTTTCGACCTGCTGTTCCGTCACAACTTTTTTCTCTTCGGCTGGTTTTGCCGGCAGTTCACGCTGGCGTTTCAGTTCAGCAGTAAGCTGATCGATACGGGTTTGCAGAATGGTTAGTCTGGTCTGCACATCGCTTTTTAAAACAAGCATAATAATGAGCAGAACAATCAGCAGGACGATTGCCAGGAATTCAAACATGATAAAGCCGTTAAGAAATAAGAACGTATAGACTAGTAGCTGGGCATGGTGGGGTCAATTTCTTTTGCCCACTCCAGGATTCCGCCTTTCAGGTTGTATAGATTTTCAAACCCGTGATTCTGTTCGAGCCACGCAATCATATTTCCACTGCGTTTGCCGCTGCGGCAGTGAATTACCACCTGTTTATTCCGGTCGATCTTATCCACGTTGTGCGGGATTTCCGCCATCGGGATCAGTTCGCCATCCAGGTTACAGATATCGTATTCGTGCGGCTCGCGAACATCAATCAATTGAAAATCTGCTTTGGAGTCGATCATCGACTTCAGTTCCTGAACGGTTACTTCTTTCATACGGGTAGAGATTAGCGGTTTGTTATCGGGTTAAAAATGGCAATAATACACGACATTTTAAACTTTGCTACCTTGGCTTCAAAATTGCAATTACGAGTAAAATCCCGCCCCCGTGAAACCGTTTTTGCTTGCTTGTACCATGCTTTTTTGCCTGAGCATTTCGCATGCCCAGGTAGACGAAATTAAAAGCGCCTCGAAAAACAATTCCAAAAAGTCCGGTCACAGCAGCGATTCGGATGACGGTGATGGCGTAGGGCTTGATGTATTCTTCTTTTTATTTGACGGCCTGGGATCGCTTCATACCAGTAAACTTCAGAACCGCGAAAATTATCCTTCAGCCATTTCTGTCGATATCGCGCTGGCGGGTGCGATCAAGCCGGCCAGCTACTACGTTCTTCAACCCCGCATTCGCGGAAACTGGGGTTTGTTCTCGACCGACTTTCGCATGAGCTATTTGATTGAAGACGATGTGGAAGGCTTCAAACATATCCGCACCAATGATTGGCAGGTGCTGGGATTAAACCTGATCACAAATCGCTTCTTCACGTTCCGCGTGAGTACCGGCTTCATGCAGGAGGCTTTTGCCGACCACCGGTATTTCAGTGAGTCAGCGGTTGCGCTGAATGTTCATGCGCCCGATCAAAGTAAAGTTTTAGGCTTTGAATTCCGGTTTGCAAAAGACTGGGATTCCGGGCTGAATCCCAGAAGGGAATTCAGTGTTCAGTACCAGCACCAGATTTTTCAAGCCTCGGCCTTGCATGGTTATGTAAGCCTGGGCGGTTTATATCAGCGCTACTACAACAGCATTGATGTATGGGGCGTACAAGGCGGACTCGTGTTTCGCTTTTTTTAGAAGCGTTTTAACGCAAGTCCTGAAACGGTTTCACCAATTGATAGGGAAGAAGTTGCAGCGGGTGACGGAGCATTGCAAACATTGATCACGTGCTTTTCTTCCAGGATCATAAAGTCATCGAGCAAACCACCGGTACGGTCGCACGCTTGTGCGCGAACACCTGCACCTCCGTCTTCCAGATCATTTTGCTGAACTTCGGGAATCAATTTTTGAAGCGCTTTGGTGAATGCAGCCTTTGAGAACGAACGATACATTTCACCTACTCCGGTCTTCCAGTACTTCATCGCAACTTTTTGAAAGCCCGGCCATGCGAGTGATTCTGCCAGTTCAGAAAAATTGATATTCGATTTTTTGTAGCCTTCGCGACTGAATGCCAGCACTGCGTTCGGCCCAGCCTCAACACCACCTTTCATCATTCGGGTGAAATGCACTCCGAGAAATGGGAAGTTCGGATCCGGAACAGGATAAATAAGATTTTTAACGAGATACTCTTTTTCCTTTTTTAACTTATAATATTCTCCCCGGAAGGGGATGATCTTGACGTTAACGTGATTGCTTGTCAGTCGGGCGACCTTGTCGGAGTACAAGCCTGCACAGTTGATAACCAGTCTGGCGTAATAGTTTGTTTTTTGCGTAGCGATAACCGAACGTTCGCCATCGGCCTGAATATCGATTACCTGCTCACCGAGGATAATTTCACCCCCCAGTGCCTTTACACGTTCAGCATACTTCAAAGCTACCTGCGTGTAATCGACAATTCCGGTTTGGGGCACGGCAATCCCGGCAATCCCGGCAACGTGAGGTTCATACTCTTTCAGCTCACCGGCATTCAGCAACTTCAGGTTTTGTAAACCATTCTGCTGGCCACGGGTAAACAGATTTTGAAGGAGCGGGATTTCGTTTTCGTCTGTCGCGACAATGATTTTACCGCACAAATCGAACGGCACTTCATTTTCCCGGCAGAAATCAATCAGCATGTTATACCCGCGAATGCAGTTAGTCGCTTTGAGGCTGCCCGGCTTGTAGTAGATTCCGGAGTGGATCACGCCACTGTTGTTTCCCGTCTGGTGGCGGGCCAGTGTTTTTTCTTTTTCAATTAGCGTAACCTTGAGTGACGGATTTTTCTGCTTGAGCTGCAGGGCAGAGGCGAGGCCAACAATACCACCTCCGATGATGATAACATCTTGTTGCACGGTCGGAATTTTATGCGAAACTACGATATAAAATAGTAATCGCTAACGACAGCTTTACCGGAATAAATAAGTTAATCAATGTTAAGATTCGTAATCAATGTTAAGATTCGGGGAAGCGAGTCGTCAGTCGTGAGTAGCTTTTCCACACGTGGACATATCGGGCATGTTTGATTGCAAACGATTTCGGTAGTGGTGAAGGAGACCGGGCGTTTAAGCGCTTGTTCCGGAAAACACATAACTGATTGATTATCAGAAGTGAATAGCGAGTTTTTGAGAGGTATAAAAAGCAAGAAGGCCCCGCGTCCCGGAGCCTTCTTGTTTTACCTAAACCTAAACCTATGAGAAGATTTACTCTACTCGATTTGATTAACGACAAACATCAGTCCAGGTTGCACAAATGCTGATAAAAGGTGAAAATTTTCCTTTTAAAGGTATTATTGAACTTTGAGTTTACTCTTAAACACCTTTTCGAACTTCTCAACCTTCGGCTGAATCACGAACGAACAGTAAGGTTGCGTACCATTCAGATTAAAATAATTCTGATGGTAATCTTCCGCAGGATAAAATGCGGTGAAAGGCGTAATCTCCGTAACAATCGGATTGTCGAATGCGCCTGAGGCATCCAGTTTCTTCTTATACTCTTCTGCCAACCGTTTCTGGTCATCATTGTGGTAGAAGACTGCCGAGCGGTACTGCGTTCCCTCGTCAGCACCCTGACGATTTAACGTGGTGGGATCATGGGTTTTCCAGAACACTTCCAGCAATTCATCAAAGCTGATTTTTTTCGGATCATAGGTAATTTGGATTACCTCGGCATGTCCGGTAAGGCCGCTGCAAACTTCCTTGTAGGTAGGGTTTTTCACTTTCCCGCCTGAGTATCCGGAAACAACTTTTTCAACTCCGTTCAGGCGTTGAAAGATGGCTTCCGTACACCAAAAGCAACCGTTTCCAAAAGTCGCTGTCTGCAAGCCTGATTTGTTTTCTGTAGTCATAGTTTTGTTAGCATCGGCAGTTGGCCGTTGCCCGCAGGATACACCCGCCAGCAATACCAGCACCGATATGAAGATTCCTGATCTCATGTTTTAGTTTATTGTACTAACGCAAAATCGCACCCAAATGGTTTTCCAAAGGATGCGGTTTTATGTCGCCTGAGCGACAGCTTAGTAGTTTCTGTAAAAACTCTGCAGTCCGCTTGTCAGCTGACTGTAAATCGGGTCCGCGAAAGCGAGGAATAGGTCCTGAGCGGGAGGGGGCTGAAGTTCTCTCTTTTTAGTGAGTGCGATCTGCTGGTCGGTTAACGCGCGCTCATCGCCATTGAATCTTGCCCAGGTGCTGAACCACGTGTATTCGCCCGAAAACTTTTTGTGCGTGAGCACCCCGTTTGACTTTCCATCGAGAACGATCATGCTCAGCAAGCCACGTGAAATTACTTCCTTGCGCACCGTAGTGACTTTGGCGGTAACAGTGTTGTACACCGGAACCATTTTGCCATTGATTTTCGCTTCACCCACTTTAACACTGTCTTTCTTCATCGTTTCGATCCGTTCGGTAACGTTGGTGTTGCCTACGCTGAAATCGTCAAATTCTATTTTGAGATATTGGTCAACCCGTGCAAGTTTGATCCGTTGAGCTTCCTCCGGAGTGAAGAATTTGATGAATCCGCGGTCCGGGTAATTTTGATGGAGAAATTCTTCCACTTTATCCTGAAAGAAATCGCCCGATAAACTGTATCGTGCAGGCACCGCAACCTGATGTACGATAACTTTTAGTGTTGCCTCGTCCTTGGCCTTATCAAGATATTCTACTACGTCTTTATAACCGGGTGAAAAGTTCTGTGCGTCAGCAAAATTGTAATACGCCCGTTTTGCATCGTCACGATTACCTTTCATCAACGCATCAATACCGGCATTGTAGCTTTCTTCGGCCGCCTTTTCTTTTAACGGACCGATTTCACTGTAGAAGTTTTTCGGGTCTTTAATGATCTTCAGTGCTTTAGGCGACTGACGGATCGACTCGTACATCTGGTTGATTTTATCATACGATGCGATTGCGTTACGCCACTTGTTAGGTGAGTTTGACGCGATCTGGTTTTGTGCATCCGTCTGCAGGAATTCCAGTGCCATCGGGTACGCATTTTTCAACGCCTCGATGGATTTTTTGTGATCAGGATTTTGACGGAGCTTCTGAACGGAAGTCATCACAGCTTCGTAGTAAGCTCCGCGTTCGTAGAGTTTCTTGCCGGAAGCGCATGCTGAAAGGATGGCAACAACGAGCAACAAGAGCAGTCGTCCGTAATTCTTGATCATAGGATTTGGTAAGGCTTAAAAAATGTTTCCGTAAAGATAGCTACTTGACCGCAAAGAAGTAAATCAGGATGTCATCGAGCGTATCACGCCAGTTGCCCCACGAGTGACCCTGGTTGGTTTCGGAATACTGATACGCACAGGTATTCTTTTCAAGGATGTCGCGCATCTTGCGGGCTCCGTCCTGTGCGTCATTGACCACACCGGTTGTCAGGTAGATTTTAACAGGTGGATTTTCGGGATTGTCGCACACCTGGTAGATCTCGGTTTTGTACCAGAACGCTGGCGATTGAATTCCGGCCATCCCAAATACTCCGGGCTTGGTAAAGGCAAAATAAGCTGATGTTAGTCCACCCATCGAGGTTCCCAGAATTGCACGTTGCTTTGGCTCGGCAGAGACAGCGTAAGACGATTCAATGAACGGAACGAATTCGTCAGAGAAGAAGCTCAGGTATTTTGGATTCATCGCGAGTTCGGTCATCCGCCTGTTGTTCGAGCGGTTTACCGGTTCACGGTGATCTACAAACACTGCTACGACAGGCTGGATTTTTTTATCGGCAATAAGGTTATCGAGCACCACGGCCATGTTACCCATGCGTTCATGAAGATATTCGTAACCATCGGTAACGTAAATCACCGGGTATTTTTGATTTGCGTTGTAACCGGAAGGGAGATAAACGCTATACATCACCTGGTAGCCAAGTGCAGGGCTGTTGTAAAGAATATCGCGTTGCATTTTGCCCTTTGCAATGCCTTCACGTTCAACAGCGTTCGGATCAATTTTCCAGCCGGGCATTCTTAGTTCGGAATTTGGACTTCCACCACCCACGCCCGACCACTGTTGATTCGGATTGTTCGGGTCGAGAATCCAGTCGTTGCCGTTTAGCATGATTTTATAGTCGAGGCGTGCATCCTTCGGAAGCGATGCACGCAATATCCAGATGTCGCTGTTCGGAATGCGCGTGCCTGCGTTTTTGAATTTCTTGTCGTAACCCCAGCCGTTGAAATCACCCATCCATGTAACCGCGTTTGCATTACCCTTGTAAAGAAATGCAACTGAATCATCCACCGTGTACGGAATGGACCCGGCAGCTTTCAATTCGTTCCAGGTTTGCTCGGGGGATGCGTAGAGCTTTTGAATTGTTGCCGAGAAAGACTGAGCCTGAGCGAATGTTGCGCTAACCAAAACAAGCAAAACCGGGGTTATATATTTCATACTTTTTGTTTTATCACAACTTCATCTTCATCCCGAACGCGCAAACATAGTAAGCCGGCAATCAGCATCGAGATTCCACCTGCCACTAAGATATAAATTGAATGGTAGCTAAACAGATTGTTCAGCATAAAACCCAGTAAAGTTCCCGCTACAATCTGCGGAATCACAATAAAGAAATTGAAAACGCCCATGTAGTATCCCATTTTTTCTGCAGGAAGGGACCCAGACAGCATAGCATACGGAATTGAGAGAATACTTGCCCATGCGATTCCAACGCCAATCATCGATACCCAAAGATTGTCGGGGTTTGAAATAAAGTAAAACGAGATAAGCCCGGCAGCGCCACATGTAAGCGCAATGAGGTGAGTTATTCTTCTGCTCGTTACTCTGGCTAAAAACGGAAGACAAATTGCTGCAAGTGCGGCAATGCCATTGTAGATCGCGAATAAAAACCCGACCCAGTCGCCACCTCTGTCGTACTGCGTTTTGATATGCTTCAAACGGTCAACGACATCCGCCTGTAATTTTGGGGCAACTTTTTTATCGAGGAAGAAACCTGCGACTTTGATGTTGATTTGTGTCTCCTTTTCAGTTTTGAAATTTTCAAGCTTTTTGAATTCCGTTTGTATGGCCTCCTTGGAAGTTTTTAAACTGTCGTAAACGGATTTCGGAATTTGTTCAGTATGCGCATATAAGTAGCTTACGTTGTCATTGCTCAGCTTCATGTCGTACATGTGACTGGTGGTGGCGGAAGTCGTATAAATCCACATAGCAAATAACGCGAACCACGAGAAGAACTGCACCGCTGCCAATTGCACCATCGTCTTGGGCATGGTGTTAAAGTCTTTCACAATACTTACAATGCCGAGATACGAGCGACCCTGACTGATGTAAATCGATGACAACAGGTGAACGACTCCAAATAATGCAAACCCGAATGCTAATACGTAAAGCTCTTTTTCGAGTTTGAAGAAATAGATCAACGCGCCCAGGGCAACGCTGATCAGTAGCAAAATCAGTCCGATATCGAAGAACTTTTTGCGGTACTTCGGTTCGTTGTCAATTTTTCTTTTTTCACGTTTCGTCAGGTTTGCTTCCGATTCCTCGGATGGCGGATATTCTTTTGTTGTAAAAACCGTCCAGAGTACACATGAGAGCAGCATAAATGCTCCGATGTAAAAAGAATATTTAACTGCACTTGTTATCCCGGTGGAATTATCGGTGATCCCGAACCAGTTGGAAAACATCCACGGTAGTGCCGATGCTACAACGGCTCCAAGCCCGATAAAGAAACTCTGCATGGCAAACCCACCGGTACGTTGTGAGGGTGGAAGCATATCGCCAACAAATGCGCGGAACGGCTCCATGCTAATGTTGATTGATGCGTCCATGATCCACAGCACGCCAACGGCCATCCATAACAGTGATGAATTAGGCATCAGACAAAGTGCTATCGATGCCAGAATTGCACCGACAGTAAAATACGGACGTCTGCGTCCCCAGGTCTTGTGCCATGTGCGGTCGCTATAAAAGCCGATAATTGGCTGAACGATCAAACCCGTTATCGGAGCGGCAAGCCAGTAGACTGCAAGGTTATCAGTATCCGCGCCAAGCGTTTCAAAAATCCGGCTGGTGTTGGCATTCTGCAGCGCGAATCCAAACTGAATGCCGAGGAACCCGAAGCTCATGTTCCAGATTTGCCAGAAGCTTAACCGGGGTTTGTTTGTACTGGAGATGGATGACATACTGTGTTAGGTTAGGAACCTACCAGCTTATTTCAAGCTGATCGGGGGAATAGTTAGTAACAATATACTTCAATGAATTGATTTTCAAACCCTCCGGCATGGTACCAACCGGATCGTAGTTTGATATTGGTTGAACAAACCGGTATTCACCGAATTCGATGTTTACTTCCTGATAGTTCACTTTCACCGAATTCAAGTCCGTAAATCCGTGGAAGTACAACTTTAGTTTTTTATACGGGGTAGTGTAGCTGCCTTCGGTTGATGACAATGTTAACGAACTTTGAATCGGGTTATACGAAATATTACGTTTCGCGTAATTGCCCTTCTC
Organism: Cyclobacteriaceae bacterium; assembly: GCA_019694875.1. Lineage (GTDB taxonomy): Bacteria > Bacteroidota > Bacteroidia > Cytophagales > Cyclobacteriaceae > UBA2336. The sequence continues at coordinate 403,304 of JAIBBC010000003.1, read as the reverse complement.
GTAGTTAAAAGATGATCCGTCATCGTCATAGAGCGTGAATGTGTTTACGTGCATTCCTTTATAGAGATGGACTTCCAGCGTATCTCCATAATCGCGCGTATTAACACCGGCACGCTCGCGCATCGGGATAATGGCAGATCCTCTTACAAATACAGGCAATTGCTCTATCGGACAATCGGCCACAATTTCGCGGCTGCCCGCATGATGCTGATCCGTGAACAAATCATGCCATTCGCCTTCCGGCAGATAGACTTTTACGAGGTCTTTTGAACTTTCAACTGGCGCTACCAGGATTGACGGCCCGAATAAGTATTGGTTGTGATACCGGTGATCATATACCAAGTCGTCAAACGTAAAGTCGATCGCCAAACTGCGATTGATCGGCAAACCGTTTTGACTTGCTTCATAAAACAGCGAATACAAATAAGGCATAAGCCTGTATCGGAGTTTCATAAAGTTGCGGGAGATTTCTTCAACCTTTTCCCCGTACGACCAGGGTTCGGAGTCGCGGCTGTTAATCATTGAATGGCCGCGGAAGAACGGAGAGAAGGCCCCGATCGCCATCCATCGCGCAAACAGTTTCTCATCGGCATTGCCAACAAATCCACCGATATCATAGCCGGTGAATGCCAATCCGGACAATCCCATACTGTTAACCAGTCGCACACCGGCAAGCATGTGAGCATCGTACGCAACATTGTCGCCTGTCCATACAGCCGTATAGCGTTGGGCTCCGGCAAATGCTGAACGCGTGAGGTTGAACGGTCGCTTGTTCTTCAATAGTTTCTTAGTGCCTTCGTATGTGCTTCGCGACATCATGAAGCCGAAAAGATTGCGGCCTTCAAGTGCCGTTCCCTTCCTGCCATCCATTTCAAATTCAATTACATCTGGAAGCATATTGCCCCACGTGGCAATCTCATTCATGTCATTCCAGAAACCTTCTACGCCTAGTTCAACGTAGTCTTTAAAATGCTTACCCCACCACTCGCGCGTTTTTGCATTTGTGAAGTCGGGGAAATGGCACCATCCCGGCCAAACCTGTCCAGAATATTCCTTTCCATCCGGATACTTTATAAAGATGCCTTCACTCTTTCCCGATTCGTACGGTTCATAACCATCTTCAATTTTGATTCCCGGATCGCACATCACCACCACCTCAAATCCATGCTCTTTTAATTTTTTAATCATCGACTTCGGATCGGGAAAAGTCTTCGGATCCCAGGTGAAGATTTTATAGGCATCCATGTAATGAATGTCGAGCACAACTGCATCGCCAGGAAAGTCGCGTTCGCGGAAGTTTTCTGCAATGCTGATTACTTCGCGGTCAGGATAATAACTATAACGGCACTGTTGATAACCGATACTCCACAGTGGAGGCAACGGCATGCGCCCCGTGAGTTCAGTGTACGAGGTTATGATTTCACCTACCGAATTGCCTCCAATAAAATAGTAGTTCATGTCGCCCGCATCCGCTGAAAAGCTGGCGAATCGATCATTCGAGGCACCGAAGTTAAACTGAGTACGTGAACTGTTGTCGAAGTAGATGCCGTAAACAACTTTGTGATGGATGCCGATATAAAAAGGAACGGAACTGTATAGCGGATCGGCATCCGGACTATAACCAAAATTGTCGGTGTTCCAGTTTACATACCCGCGACCCTTTCGGTCGAGCGGACCATTCTTTTCACCGAGCCCGATGAATCGTTCGCCCTCCTGAAGTTTCTTGTACGTAGCAACCTGGCCGCTGTTCCAGCGCGTGCCCAACGGATCGTCTTCATTTATTAGTTCGTCCGCGATTGTTTTGAATGAAACCGAGAAGACTGTTTTAGTGATAAATACTTTCAGCGAAGGCGTGTGAAGCTCAATCGAGTTTTCCGTTTCATGCACGTCAAATGAAATCGATCGGGGAGCAGCGATCACCGAATATGAAAAATCATTGAATGAATCGTTTCGGGTATTTACAATCCGTACTGTTGATTCAGAATAAAATTCGATTTTGAATAGTCCACTGGTGGTTTTACCTGCGATTCCGGACGCAGATTTTTTCCATTCGGTAATAGTACCAGCGGTCTGGCTAAGGAAGTTAGAAGGCATGAAGAGGTTAATTTCACCTAAAGTAAGTGCAATTAGGCCGGTTAACCATACGCAGGATTGGATGAAATTCCGAAAACGATTGCGGGTTCTTGCGAACTCATAGGGGTGATTGCATCTTTCGCTGATGCCCAATCCCTAACCCCTTATTTCTATTTCTTCTTAAGCGATGACGCTCTAACGATAAGTCGTGTTTTCAGAACTTTAGTCTCCGAAGTAAGTTCTGCATTGTCCTTATCCTTCATCTCGATATGCCGGATGAGAAGGCGGGCAGCTTCCTGACCCATTTCAAAACCTGGCTGGTCGACAGTTGTCAAAGGCGGGTCCATCAGCGAACTGAAGAACCAGTTGCTGAATCCGGCCACCGCGATGTCTTTCGGGATTTTGAGGCCTTTCTCTTTGATAGCCTGCATGGAACCCATAGCAGCAGGGTCATTAGTTGAAAAAATGCCGTCTGGCGGGTTTTTGAGCGCCATAAGCTTTTCCGTAGCTTCTTTTCCTTCCTCGATGGTTCCTGAAGGGCAGGAGACGATCAATTCCGGATAAATGGGCATTTTATGCTGATTTAGGGCTGTTTTGTAGCCTTCGAGGCGTTGCTTGCTGATGGCCAGATTCGGTGGTCCTTCCAGGTGAGCAATACGTTTGCAGCCCTGTTCGATCAGGTGCAGTGTGGCTTCTTTTGCGCCTTCAAAGTCATCAACGATAACCTTGCTCGACTGGGGGCTATTGTGTACCCGGTCAAAAAATACGATCGGAACACCCTTCGACAAAATGGCCTCGATGTGGTCAAAATTGGTTGTTTCACGGGAAATTGACATCAACATGCCATCAACACGGCTGTTAAAAAGTGCTTTGATATCCGTTTTTTCACGCTGCAGCGACTCGTTGGATTGCGCCAGAATGACATTGTAACCGGCACTGTAAGCCACATCTTCGATACCGCTGATGACGGTGGAGAAGAAGAAGTGAACGATCTCCGGGATGATAACCCCGATGGTATTGGTTTTACTCTGGCGGAGGCTTAGCGCCACGATATTTGGCTGATAGTTAAGCTTTTCCGCCAGGGCGTTCACAGCTTTTTTGGTTTCCGGGCTGATATCGGGATGATCTTTTAGAGCTCTCGAAACAGTGGAGGGGGAAATGCCGAGTTCGCGTGCAATGTCCTTGATCGTTACCTGAATGTATCTCATAAAACAAATATACTGCAATTGCACCGCAACTTGTTGCACAACCGATTGAAAATGGAGGGCAGTTCGCGAAAAAGACCTGAATTTGAGACCTGCGCAAATGCATTGAGTTGAAGATGGTGAGAACGCTTTCTGTTAGATGCCATTGGCTAAAGAAATTTCATGTGACTGAACCGTAACGAATCGGTATCGCGCTGATTCGAAAATGCGTTGAAATGATTTGTCTAACGTCAAAATTTCGCAAACGTTTGCGGATACGTTTCCTGCATTTATTCCAAGGATTTTGTTGTGAATGAGTGATTAACAAGCAAAATTGGTTGCCGTAAAAAATGCCTTGCTCTCTAACCGGTTCAATACATTTTTTGGCTTTAAACATAACTCTACACTCTAACCTAAAACCGTATGACAAAATTTTATCTGTTATTAAGCAGGTATCTCACGGTTCTACTCATCTTCACAGCCGCGGTTGCCTCGGCACAGAGCAGAACTGTTAGTGGAAAAGTAACTTCGGCAGACGATGGATCTGGTATGCCGGGAGTTAGCATTGCTGAAAAGGGCACCAGCAATGGCGTGATCTCTGATGCGAACGGAAACTTTTCGATCTCCGTGAGTCCTGGCGCAACCTTAGTGTTTTCATTTGTAGGAATGGTTTCTCAAGAGGTTCCCGTTGGCGACCAAACCGCTCTTTCAGTGCAGATGGTCTCCGATGTAACACAGTTGGGCGAAGTTGTTGTTGTAGGCTATGGCCAAATTGAGAAAAAAGACGCGACCGGAGCGTTAGCAACAGTATCTACCCGTGATTTTAACCGCGGAGTGATAACTTCTCCTCAGGATTTGATTGTCGGAAAAATTCCTGGTGTTGCAGTTACACCTGGAACCGGAGCTCCGGGCAGCAACCCAACCATTCGCATCAGAAGCGGTGCGTCACTCAATGCCAGCAATGATCCTTTGATCATTATTGATGGTTTTCCGGTTGACCGCGCAGTTCTTTCAGGAGTGGCAAACCCGTTGGCATCGATAAATCCGAATGATATCGAAACTTATACCGTTTTGAAAGATGCTTCCGCAACAGCAATTTATGGTGTTCGTGCATCGAATGGTGTAATTATCATCACTACGAAGAGAGGAAAAGAGGGTAAGCCTACGTATAACTTCAGCAGCACGCTTTCGATCAGTACACCAATCAAGTATTTTGATGTTCTTACCGCGAAAGAATACAGAAAGATGGTCAATGAGCAAGTGGATGCGGGTGTGATTAACGCTTCTGCTCTGACTTTGTTGGGCGATGCGAATACTGATTGGCAGAAGGAGATTTTCAGGACCGCTGTTTCGAGCGACAATAACCTGAGTGCTTCCGGATCCCTTAAAGGTATTCCGTTCCGTGCTTCATACGGATACACCACGCAGCAGGGTATTGTTGAAAATACAGACTTACAAAGACACTCTGTTAATTTAAGCCTGACGCCTTCTTTCCTTGACGATCACCTAAAGGTTTCGGTGAATGTAAAGGCGAGCCACGTAAATAATAATTTTGGTGAGGCAGGAGCTGTTGGAAGCGCAATCAGTTATGACCCAACCCAGCCAGTAAGAAGTGGTTCTGATGATTTTGGTGGCTATACATCCTGGATCAGCAAAAATGCTGCTTCTGGAACATCCAACCCTGTAGCGCAAGTGAACCTGACCGACAACACATCAAAAGTTAACAGGATCATTACGAATGGAGAGATTGAATATAAACTCCATATGTTTCCCGATATCAAGTTGCACGTAAATGCTGGTCTCGATTATTCTTCTAGTGATGGTCACAACAAAGTTCCACTGTATGCGGAATTCGAACGTGTAAATAACAGCGGTACCATCTCTACCGTTGGCAGAAATAATACGTACTCTGCGGATAACAAGTCAGAGTTGTTGGATCTATATTTTAGCTACAACAAAACGGTTGGTCTGCATAAAATCGACTTCACAGGAGGTTATGGATGGCAGCACTTCTTACGCGAAAGAAAATTTAGGAATGCTAACGGTTTAGGTGAAAATGTAAGCATTGGTGACAACCCTTCTGAGAACTACCTTCTTTCGTTGTTTGGAAGACTGAACTACTCATTCAACGATCGTTACCTTCTTACTGTAACGTTGCGTGACGACATGTCTTCAAGATTTTCCAAGGACAACAGACAAGGAATCTTCCCCGCAGTTGGTCTGGCATGGCGAATCAAAGATGAGGCCTTTCTGGCTAATGTAAATGCTGTTTCTGATTTAAAACTTAGATTGGGTTATGGAAAGACCGGACAGCAGGATATTTCAAATGATTATCCGGCCTTGGCGCTTTATACCAAGTCAGACAGTGCTGCCTACTATCAATTTGGTGGTGGGTATGTGCAAACTGTACGACCAGAAGAGTATGATGCTAACATTCACTGGGAAACTACAGCGTCTTACAATGCTGGTCTTGATTTTGGTTTCCTTAATAACCGGATTACCGGTAGCTTCGATGTTTACCTGAAAAAGACTACAGATTTGTTGAGTAACATCAAAGTTCCCGCTGGTTCAAACTTCTCGAACTTTATTGATACCAACATCGGATCGATGGAAGCAAAAGGTATCGAGATTGGATTGCAGGCAATACCAATCGCCACGGATAACCTGACTTGGAATTTCGGTTTCAACTTTACGTATGCGAAGAATGAAATCACAAATCTGTTGCTGGTTAAAGATCCTAACTTTACCGGACTTGATCGCGGTAACATCGGTGTAGCTCAGAATATTCAAAATCATCAGGTTGGATATGCACCGTTCTCATTCTTCACGTATCAGCAGGTTTACGATGATAATGGTAAACCTGTAGAGGGCCTCTATGTAAATCGTTCAGGTGATCCGGTTCCAGTGGTGGGGAACACGCTTAACCGCTACCGACCGGCAAAACCAACATTTGATTACCTTATGGGTATCAATTCTCGTGTTACGTATAAGGCTTGGGATTTCTCCTTCTCCGGACGCATCAGCATCGGTAACTACGTTTACAACAATAACATCGCGAGCCGCGCATTTTATAATAATGTTTACCAGCTTGGTTTCCTGAGCAATCTACCATCTGCTATCAATGACACAAATTTTGTTAGTCAGCAGCAGTTGTCAGACTACTACGTTCAGAACGGTTCGTTCTTCAAAATGGATAACATGAGCGTAGGTTACACGTTCAAAGAACTCCTGTCTTCAAAAGTTAAGGCACGTGTGAGTGCGACCGTGCAAAATGCGTTTATGATTACCAAGTATGACGGAATTGACCCGGAAGTTGATGGTGGTATTGATAACAATATCTATCCCCGTCCTCGTGTATTCTTGATTGGTGTTAGTATTGACTTTTAATCTGCGATAATAAAGCATTATGAAAATAAATAAGATAATTCAACTGGGATCGTTAACATGCGCTGCACTATTGACTTCGTGTTTTGGCGATCTGGATGTTAAGCCACTCGATAAAGATGTAACTACATCTGCGGATGTGTATACAACACCGGAATCTTATAAGGCCGGTTTGGCGAAGTTGTATGCGTCATTTGTATTGACAGGTCAGCAAGGGCCTGCAGGTAACTCTGACATCAACACGTCAGATGAAGGAAACAGCAGTTTCATGCGTATGATGTGGAACATGGAGGAGTTGACAACCGATGAGGCCGTGTGGACTTACCCAAACGACTTCGGGAGTACAATCTTCAACTTGCACAATCATACATGGTCGCCAACCGATGGCGTGGGTGAATTTGCGTTTGCAAGAGTCATGAATAGTGTGGTTCTAGCAAATGAGTTCATCCGGGCTACCGCCGGAAAATCTGAAACAGAATTAGTTCAGTATAATCGGGAAGCAAGATTTTTGAGGGCGTTGGCTTACTACTATGGCATGAATCTTTTCGGAAGAGTTCCATTTGTGACCGAAGCCGATTTGCCTGGCGCTTTCTTGCCTGATGAAATTCAGCGCCCTGCATTGTTCGAGTACATCGAATCCGAGTTACTGGATATCAAGGATGAAATGGGAGCACCGAGATTTGAGTATGCGCGAGCTGATAAAGCCGCCTGCGCCATGTTGCTCGCCAAATTGTATTTGAATGCTGAGGTATATCTGGGAACTGGTAACGGCCGTTATACAGACGCAATAACTCAGCTTAACGAAGTTATTAGCTCTGGTTATACACTTTCTCCAAAGTATCAAAATAACTTCTTGGCGGATAACAACACAAGCCCTGAGATTATCCTCGGCTTCACCAGTGACGCACGTTATTCCAAGTCATACAGTGCAGTTTGGACGATGATAATGGGTGCAGCCGGAAATATTGGCGCAACGAATCTCGGTTGGGATGGATTGAGAACAACCAAAGCACTTGTAAATAAATTCTCTGGTTCTGATAACCGCGATTATTTCATTGATGAAGCGGGCGGGCAAAATTTGGAAATTGAGGCGCAGAACACCGCTACAGATGGTTACGGTGTTTATAAATTCAGAAATACAACATCGACAGGTGCTAGTGGCGATCCAACCAACACGGGTTTTGTTAACACCGATTTCCCGATGTTCCGTTTGGCAGACGCTTACCTGATGTATGCTGAAGCAGTACTTCGTGGAGGCTCGGGTGGCGATGCTACCACTGCACTTGGATACGTAAATCAGTTGCGTAACCGTTCAGGCGATCCTGCTATCGGTAATATTTCTGGTGCGCAACTAACACTTGACTTTATTCTGGATGAGCGTGCTCGTGAGCTGTATTGGGAAGGTCACCGCAGAACTGACCTTATCCGGTTCAATAAATTTACGGGTGGTTCATACCTCTGGCCGTGGAAAGGTGGTGTGAAAGACGGAACATCTACACCGGCTTTCAGAAATGTATTCCCTGTACCGGCATCCGACAGAGTTTTGAATCCAAAACTTGGTCAAAATGAGGGTTACGCAGGTGCGGAATAATAAGTTTATGGTGAAGTACATTACTATAACAATGAAAGAAATGAAAACGAAATATCTTTTTTCTGCAATTCTCGGAATTGCGCTCGTGGCATGTGAAAGCGATCTTCCTACAGCCTCGTTGAACCCCAACGCCACACTGACTACAACGGCATCGGATAATGATATCGTGTTGACAGAAGAAATGGCGGGAGACGAAGTCTTAACGATTTCATGGGACACTCCTGACTTTGGATTCACAGCTTCTCCTTCGTATACAATTTACATGGATAAAGCTGGGGACTTTAGCGATCCTAAGACAGTCAATGTTGGCGCAAGCACAACAAAAACATTCATGGCGGAAGAACTGAATGGAATTTTGTTGAATCTTGATTTTGAAGCCGAAGAGTCCGCAACGCTGAACGTACGTGTAGATGGCAGACTGACAACCAATGAAGTTGTTTCTTCGGAGGCCTTCACCATTACCGTAACTCCGTATTCTGCATTCCTGAACCTTTCAACACCTTGGGGAGTCGTAGGAGGTGCATACAATAACTGGGGTAACGGTCCTGATGCACCGTTCTTCACTACGTCTACTGCAGGCGTGATTGTAGCTTATGTTAAAGTTCGGGCCGGACTAATTAAATTCAGACAGAATAATAGCTGGGATGTTAACGTGGGCGACAACGGAGCCGATGGTACACTCGAGGCTGGTGGTTCGGATATTACAGTTACCGCAGGATCGAAGAAAATTACCTTTAATACCAATAACAATACGTATACGATTGAAAACTATTCATGGGGTATTGTTGGCTCTGCCTGGAACAACTGGGGCAATCCTGAACCCGAAGGTTCAGCAAACCCTACTGTTACACCGGACCTTGATTTCTACTATGACGACTCGTCCGATACCTGGAAGGCGATCGGTCAGGTAAAAACTGGACAGTTCAAAATTCGAAAGAATAATGACTGGGGTACCAACTACGGTGACAATGGCGCGAACGGATCGCTCGAAGCAGGAGGTACCGATATCTCAATCACCGCTGGAAAGTATCTTTTTATTTTTGATGAAAAGAATCTCACATTGACCATTGAACCGGCAGATCATGCGTGGGGACTCGTAGGAAGTGCGTGGAATAATTGGGGTCAGGATGTTGATCCAGCTAACGGAATTCAGGACAAGTTGGATGCTCCGTTTGTCAGAGACTGGAGAAACGAGAATATTTGGACGCTCAAGAACATCGTACTGGAAACAGGCGCGTTTAAAATCCGGGATGCCAACAATTGGTCGACTAACTATGGCGACAACGGAGCTAACGGATCTCTCGAGGAAGGTGGATCTGATATCAACGTTACCGGTGGACTTCATTCAATTACGTTGGACTTTACAAATCCAGCAAGCCCAACAATTGTAGTTACGCGACACAACGATTGATGATTTCTTTGTAGTTTGATATTTGAACAGGAGCCATGTTGGCTCCTGTTTCACTTTAATAAATAAACGATTTGTGATGAGGAGATTTCTACTTGTGATTTTTTTATGTGTACCGGCCTTTGCTTTTGCACAGAAGGTTACCCTGAACCCTGCAATAACTCCTGCGCTGTTTCAAAGCAATACGACCATAACGGTGACGTATAATGTAACTGGAACTGCGTTGGCCAATTTGTCGGAGGCTTATGCATGGGTCTGGATCCCGGATGCTGCTGCCATTGATGCCAAATACAATCATAATCCTGCGACCGCAGCAGACGCTCCGGCTAAATTCACAAAAAATGTTGCTGGTGGCGTTACAACTTTCACCCTTACTTTTAAACCTTCAGATTTCTTCATGCAGGACATCAGCTCGAAAACAAGCATGGGTATTCTGCTAAAGGCGCCTGATTGGAGCGGAGGCCAGACAACCGACTACATCGCCAACTTTGGTTTCTCATTAACGCTCAATCAACCGTCTGTTCGGCCGGTTTTCGTTGATAACGGTCAGCAACTAACCATTCAGGCAACAACTCCGGTTGCTTCTACATTTGAGCTCTTTATCAATAATGTTTCAGTTCACACACAATCAGGCATAACAAGTTATTCTCACAATCATACTGTTACCGAAGTGTCTGGTGCAGCTACTGTGCGACTAACTGCAACCTCTGCTTCCGGCAATGATGAAGTTTCTTTTCAATACATCATATCGGCCAATAGCCCAGTACAAGCCCGCCCCGCTGGAATCATTTCTGGCATCAACTACCACCCTGGCGACAATACAAAGGTTACACTCTGTGTTCTGGCACCGGGTAAAACATCAGCATACGTGCGCGGTGATTTCAGCAACTGGGATATAAAACCTGAGAACCTGATGAAGCGTGACGGTGAATATTTCTGGATTGAGTTATCTGGCCTGACATCGGGAACTGAATATGCTTTTCAATACCTGATTGATGAATCGATCTGGATTGCTGACCCGTACTCTGATAAAATTCTTGATCCCGATGATCAATACATTCCTGAAAACACGTATCCGAACCTCAAAGAATTCCCAACAGTTGCTCTGGGAAGCCAGTGGTACTGGAATAGACTAAGTGTTTTTCAAACCGGCCAAACGCCTTATAACTGGCAGGTTACGAATTTCACCAAACCTGCAAAAGAAAAGCTGGTTGTATACGAATTGCTCGTTCGTGATTTTTTTGAAGACGGGGCTAATAACTATCAATCGCTGATTGATACGGTCAGTTATTTTAAAAACCTTGGTATAAATGCCATCGAATTAATGCCAATCATGGAATTTGGTGGTAACAACAGCTGGGGTTACAATCCGCAATTTATGTTCGCTCCCGATAAAGCTTACGGAACGAAAAACAAGCTGAAAGAATTTATTGACGTGTGTCATCAAAATGGAATCGCGGTTATTTTCGATATCGCGATGAACCATCAGGATACACCGAACCCATATTTGTTGCTTGATTTTAATTATAGCACGTTCAAACCCAATCCAACAAACAAGTTTTTTAACGTGGATGCCACACACCCGTTCAGTGTGTTCTACGACATGAACCATGAAAGCGCCTATACCAAGAAGTATCTTGATACGATCAACTACTACTGGTTGCATGAATATAAAATTGATGGCTACCGGTTCGACCTTTCAAAGGGATTTACGCAAGTAAACAACCCCAACAACGTAGGAGCATGGTCTGCATACGATGCTTCGCGGATCGCGATTCTGAAACGAATGGCCGATAAGATATGGGCTAATTTCCCGGATGCGTATGTAATTCTGGAACACCTGGCTGTTAACTCGGAGGAAAAGGAGCTGGCGGAATACCGGTCGGGCGAAGGAAAAGGTATGATGCTTTGGGGTAACTTGAACAATGCCTATCTGCAGAGTGCTATGGGTTATGCTTCAGACTCCGACTTTGGAGGAGTTTACTATGGCAATCGCAGTTGGTCGGCACCGCGACTGGTAAGTTACATGGAAAGCCACGATGAAGAACGGATGATCTACAAGAATCTTGCGTTCGGGAACACGTCCGGAACCTACACTGTGAAAGACTTATCAACTGCATTAAAACGTGCAAGAGGTGCGGCAACAATTTTCTACACGATACCGGGGCCTAAAATGTTGTGGCAGTTTGGTGAACTGGGCTATGACTACAGCATCAACTATTGTGAAGATGGTACCATCAGTGATGGGTGCCGTACATATCCGAAACCTGTTGTATGGGATTATCTTCAGAACGATAAACGTGTTGGATTAAAGTCTCACATTTCAGATTTGCTCCGGATTAGGAATGAGTACGATGTATTTACGTCAGGTTCAGTAACACTTTCGGTTGGCTCAGGATCACTTGAAAAGCAATTGATGCTGAAAAACAATCCATATACTGCAACACCTGCCAGTACGGATGAAATGAATGTGGTGGTTGTTGTGAACTTTGACGTAATCGCAAAGACCACAAGTGTTAATTTCCCGCACACAGGAACGTGGTACGATTACTATGCCAATGGTACAGAACTCAATGTTTCCGCAACTACGTTCGGGGTTTCATTGCAACCGGGCGAATACAAGTTATTTACGGATGTGTCTATCGGAAGCCCGGAGATAATTACCGGTACGGAGCAGGATCAGGTAAAAATTTCACTTTATCCGAACCCCGCCTCAAGAATACTAACAATTGTATCCGACACGCCTGTACGGTCGCTGAGTTTGACAACTATGCAGGGTGTACGAATTAAACCTCCCCGGATTGCTGACGGAAGCTGGGATATCAGTCAGGTTGCACCGGGACTTTACATCGCTGATGTGGAAACACAAACCGGCCGTGTAAAGGTTAAGGTTATTAAACAAAACGATTAAAGAATTCGCATTGATCAAAGCATGTATTTTTGACCTTGACGGAGTTTTGGTTGACACGGCTCATTATCATTTTCTTGCATGGAAACGTTTGGCTAAAGAATTTGACTACGAGCTTACCGAAGAAATTAACGAAGAACTTAAAGGTGTCAGCCGGATGAAGTCACTTGAAATTGTTCTCAACCACGCCAATGTTTCGCTCGAAAATCAAAAGAAGGAGTTGATGGCCGACCGCAAGAATACCTGGTTTACGGAATACGTTCACAACATGAATCCGGATGAACTGTTTCCGGGCGTGCGGGAATTATTCGGCAGGCTTAAAAAAGACAATATCAGGATTGCGCTTGCATCCAGCAGTAAGAACGCCCAAACGATTATTGAAATACTCGGTATTCAAAACGAATTTGAGACCGTGGTTGATGGTACGATGATCGTACACAGTAAGCCTGATCCTGAGATATTTCTGCTGGCTGCCAGAAAACTGAATTTGAAACCCGCGGATTGTGTGGTTTTTGAAGATGCTGAAGCGGGCGTTGAAGCAGCACTTGCAGCCGGAATGAAATGCGTGGGCATTGGTAACCCTGCTAAGCTAAAAAAGGCAAATCGTATAGTTGATGCTATTCAAAATTTTAACTACAGCGATCTGCAAAAATTATAACCTTGACTTTACCTCACCGATATGAAGGAGTACTTAAAACATCATGAATGGCAGATAATTGAAGAAGGATTCGATGCGCACTATAACAAAATTTCAGAAAGTGTTTTCAGCATCGGAAACGGACGCATGGGTCAGCGTGCCAACTTCGAGGAAGAATACAGCGGTGACACGCTTCAGGGAAGTTATGTTGCCGGAGTTTATTATCCGGATAAAACACGCGTAGGCTGGTGGAAAAACGGTTACCCGGAGTATTTCGCTAAAGTTTTGAATGCTCCAAGCTGGATCGGAATCCACATCTCGATCGATAATCTAAAGCTGGATCTTGCGAAGTGCAAAGTGATAAACTTCGTACGAACGCTGGATATGAAGACGGGCTTGCTAACCCGTAAGTTCTCAGCAATTCTCCCGGACGGAAAGCAGGTTAATGTGGAAGCGAAGCGCTTTTGCAGCATGGCAAACGGTGAGGTGGGAGCGATCCGGTACGCGTTGACACCGGTAAATTTCTCCGCGAAAGCAACGATCTCCATCGCTGTAGATGCAGATGTTGTGAATAAAGATTCAAACTACGATGAGAAGTTTTGGGAGGAAGTTTATAAGAAGGCTGAAGATCATCAGGCCATTGTGGTAGCGCAAACCAAGAAGACTAAATTCCATGTGGCAACCGGAATGCGATATGCAATTCTGGAAGATGGCAGGGAAGCTGCCAAGCGAATCAACTACGAAGAACGCGATAAGTATGCCGGCAATATTGTTCAGATTGAACTGAGTCAGGGAAAGGAAATTGTGATTTATAAATTCGGTGCCATTCTGTCTTCTGAAAATCACGCCAAGGACAAACTGGTTGCAAATTGTCAGGACGTTCTTACCAAAGCAGCGCAAAAAGGTTTTGATTCGTTATTGGATGAGCATGCAGCCGTTTGGAAACACAAATGGGATGAATGTGATATTACTATTGAAGGCGACATCGCAGCACAACAGGGGATTCGTTTCAATATTTTCCAGTTAACGCAAACGTACACCGGTGAAGACGAACGACTGAACATTGGTCCGAAGGGATTTACGGGTGAGAAATATGGTGGCAGCACATATTGGGACACCGAAGCATATTGTCTTCCGTTTTATTTAGGAACGGCCGAGCAACAGGTAGCGAAAAATCTCCTTATTTATCGTCATAAGCATCTGCAGCGCGCAATTGAGAATGCGGGCAAACTTGGTTTCAAAAATGGCGCTGCGTTATACCCGATGGTAACGATGAACGGGGAGGAGTGCCATAACGAGTGGGAGATTACATTTGAAGAAATTCATCGTAACGGTGCTATCGCGTATGCGATCTATGATTACATCCGGTATACCGGAGATGAGAGCTATCTTTCAAGTCATGGCCTGGATGTATTGGTTGGTATTTCAAGGTTCTGGGCGCAGCGTGTGAACTTTTCGAAAGAGAAAAACAAGTACGTGATGCTGGGTGTAACAGGCCCGAACGAATACGAGAATAATGTTAACAACAACTGGTACACAAATTATATCGCACGCTGGACGCTGAACTATACGTTCGAATCCCTCGCTAAAGTGAAAGCAGGTAACGTGACGGATTATAGTCGCATCGTTGGAAATTTATCGTTGAAAGATGATGAGATTGCATTCTGGAAGAAAATAGCCGACAACATTTACCTGCCGGAGGATAAAACAAGAGGTGTAATTCTGCAGCAGGATGGATTCCTGGACAAAGACATTATGCCCGTTTCGCAACTGGCAAAAGAAGATCGTCCGCTGAATCAAAAATGGTCGTGGGACCGGATTCTTCGTTCTTGTTTCATCAAGCAAGCCGATGTACTTCAGGGATTGTATTTCTTTGAAGATGATTTCGATACCGACACCATCAAACGCAACTTCGATTTTTATGAACCGATGACCGTTCATGAATCATCGTTGTCACCTTGTGTACACGTAATTCTTGCGTCAAAGCTCGGCTATGAAGAGAAAGCTTATGAAATGTATCTGCGCACTTCCCGTCTCGATCTTGATGATTACAATAATGACACGGAAGACGGTTGCCACATTACCAGCATGGCTGGAACATGGCTTTCGGTGATCAAGGGATTTGGAGGCATGCGTGTGAAAGATGATACGCTGCACTTCACCCCATTCATTCCTAAAAAATGGAAATCGTACTCCTTCCGGATTGAGTTCCGCGGACGCGTTATCAAAGTGAAGGTTAGCAATCAGCGGATTGAAACTACACTGGTTTCTGGCGAGCCGTTTGATATCAAAATCAATAACGAAGCTGTTTCACTCAGCCATAACAAAACATTCGAAAAAGTTCTTGCCTGATCATGAAGAAGATTGCCATCCTTGGACCGATACCGCGCGATCACATTGTTACACACAACCGCGAATTAATTCAGAAGTGGGGTTGTGTAACGCATCCAACTATCGCGTTGTCGGTCTTGGCGGGCGAGAAGATTGAGGTTATCCCGGTATCGCACGTACGAAGTGTCGATAAGGACAATGTGTGCGAAGTTTTTAAGGGATACCGCGGCATTAATCTCAAATACATTACTTCTCAAAACGATCAGGGCGATATCATCAGCCTCCGTTTTACGGATGTTAATAACCGCCTTGAACGGCAAACCGGGTACATGGATCCCATTGTCCCTCAGGATGTTAAGAAGCTGATAACGTGCAATGTGTTTGTATTTATCCCAATCAGCGATTACCAGATTTCACTCGAAACACTCAAATATCTTAAGGCTAAGAGCAAAGGCACGATTATTTTCGATGCGCATGGATCAACAACGGCTTGTCTGATCAACGGTGAACGCATGCGCAAGTTCTGGCTCGATCGTGACGTTTGGCTTCCGTATATCGATGTGCTGAAAATGAACCTCGAAGAAGCACACGCATCATGGTTCAAGAAAGAGTATGAAAGCCGTGACTTCACGGAAGCACAGAACGAAGAAGTTGACCGTGACGACCTCCGGAAATTTGCGCTGCACTGCCTGTCGAAAGGAGTGAAGTGTGTGTACATCACGGTTGACTCACGCGGATGTCTTGTGTATTTCAAAAAGAAGGGTAAGCTTGTCGAAGAACTTGTGCCCGCAGTAAAAGTAAAACAGGTCGTAGACACCACCGGTTGCGGAGATTCATTTGCGGGCGGGCTTGGTTTTGGCTTACTACAAAAACCCAAAGATTATATTGGCGCTGCTCAATACGGTAATGCACTGGGTGCACTGCGTACACAAGGCAAAACATTTGATGTGTTTCGTTCTTTAAGCGAAACGCAGGCGATAATGAAGCAAGGTGCGGTTTGATATTACTTCTTATCCACCCGCACTGAATCTTTAAAGAACACTCCGAAGATTATCATCACCAGGAAAGCAAACCCTGCAGGCACCAGCCAGATTTGTGGCCAGTTGTGACCTTCTGCTGTTTTATAGTATTCCGTAATCTGACCTGCAACCCAGAATCCGATAAACATTCCGGCACCATAAGTAGCCAGCGTAATCATGCCCTGTGCGGCCGACTTAGCGCCTTGACCTGCGCGTTTTTCCGTGTAAATCTGTCCGGTAACGAAGAAGAAGTCATAACAGATACCGTGTAGTGCGATACCCAGATACAGGAATGTTACAAGATCATCGGCATTGCCGAAGCTGAAGAACAGGTAACGTGCAACCCAGGCACCCATACCGATAAGCAACATCGTTTTGATCCCAAACCTTCTGAAGAAGAGCGGTATCGCGAGCATGAATGCTGTCTCTGAAATCTGACCGATCGTCATCTTGCTGGCTGCATTAGATAAGCCCACTTCATTCAGGAATTTGTTGGCCTCCTGGTAGTAGAATGCAAGCGGAATACATATCAACATCGAAGAAATGAAGAACACAAGAAAGCTTCTGTCCTTCAAAAGCTTCAAGGCATCCCAGCCGACAATATCAGCAAAGGTTATTTTTTTATTGGATGAAACAGGAGGGGTGCTCGGTAACGTAAAGCTGAAAAGCCCGAGGATGGCAGAAGCTGCAGCTGCCATCATAAAGGTGTTGGCTAATGAGTTGCTGGATTCCCAGGCGAACCGACCGATCGTTAAGCCTGCCACAATCCAGCCTACCGTTCCCCACACACGCAACAATGAAAATTGCTTTTCAGGATCCGTCAACTGCCGGAAAGCCACGGTGTTAACGAGCGCCAGTGTAGGCATATACAAAATCATATAGCTTAGAATCAGCGGATAGAATCCCGCGAAGTCGGTTTGTCGGGCTACCCAGTACAAGAGTCCGGCTCCAACGAGGTGAATAACACCAAGAATTTTTTGAGCCGAGAAGAACCGGTCGGCAATTAATCCGATCACGAACGGTGCTATGATGGCCCCGAGCGACTGCGTACCGTATGCCATTCCGTTTTGAACGTCTGATGCTCCGATGGTGCGACTCAGGTATGTTCCCATTGTTACGAACCATGCGCCCCAAATAAAAAACTGGAGGAACATCATTACACTCAGACGGATAAACAGGCCGGGGTTATTCGTTGTACTCATAGCGGTTTAGTAAAAGTGTGTCAATATAACGTTTGTCAGAATTATATTCTACTGTTTACATCTTTTGGATATATTGCCGGTCACCTGAAAACCTGACAAAGTCAATGCGTAAACTAAGAATGGGTATGATCGGTGGCGGCCCGGATGCATTTATCGGGGCAGTGCACAGGATAGCAGCAAACCTTGATGGACAAATAGAGCTTGTGTGCGGAGCATTCAGCAGCCAGGCCGAAAAATCTAAGGCGATGGGTAAAAGTCTGTTTCTTGATCGCAGCAGGAGTTACAGCAGTTATACAGAGATGATCGAACGCGAAAAGCGGTTGCCGGAAGGTGAGCGCATGGATTTCGTATCGATCGTAACTCCCAATCACATCCACTTCGATCCTGCCAAACTTGCGCTGGAAAATGGCTTCCATGTTATTATTGATAAGCCGCTTACGCTTACGCTGACGGAAGCAAAACAACTAAAGAAAGTTGTTGAGAAGACAGGACTTGTATTGGCTGTAACACACGCCTACACAGGTTATCCCATGGTGAAAGAGGCGCGGCAACTTGTTGCTTCCGGGAAAATCGGGAAGATCAGAAAAGTATACGTGGAGTACCCACAGGGTTGGTTATCACAACCTGAAGAAAAAACAAACAACAAACAGGCTGCGTGGCGGGTTGATCCTAAACGTGCCGGGCTTGGTGGTGCAACTGGTGACATTGGTACGCATGCCGCGAATCTTGCGGAATACATAACCAACAGTAATATTGTCGAGCTTTGCTCTTCCTTGAACAGCGTAGTGAAAGGAAGATTGCTCGATGACGATGCGGCAGCTTTTCTGAAATTTGATAATGATGCCACCGGAATTCTTGTTGCTACACAAGTTGCGTCCGGCCAGGAGAACAATCTGTGTATAAAAGTATATGGCGACAAAGGCGGACTTGAATGGCGCCAGGAAGAACCGAATACACTGATCGTTCGCTCGCTCGATAAACCGAAAGAGGTTTACCGTGCCGGCATGGGATACTTGAGTGATGCAGCAAAGAAGGCCGCGCGGGTTCCATCCGGTCACCCGGAAGGATACCTCGAAGCATTTGCAAATGTTTATATGGCATTTGCGAACGCTGTTCGCGACTACAGGCCCGGCAAAAAAATTAATGCAGCTAAATATGACTTCCCGGATGTTGAAGATGGGGTGCGCGGAATGGCTTTCGTGGAAGCGATGGTGAAGTCATCGAAGTCAAACCAGAAATGGACGACTATAAAGAATTAGCGTATTGTTAGATAATCAGGTTTAGGCATTAGGCAATTGGCATTAGGTAGACACGCTTATGATAACTTCTCTGGACGAATTTAAAGCATACAATCTTGCGATGAAACTCGCTGAGAGTGTTTGGAATGATGTGATGAGGTGGAATTCTTTCGAGAAGGAGACCATCGGAAAGCAACTCGTGCGGTCGTGTGATTCAATTGCTGCAAATCTGTCGGAAGGACTGGGAAGATATCACTATAAAGAGACCAGGAACTTCAGCTATTATTCGCGTGGTTCTCTTTTTGAAACAAGAACCTGGCTAACAAAAGCTTTTAATAGGGGCTTGATTGAGCGCAATAATTTTGACGCCTATCTAAATAGTATCGATCAGGTCGGTAAAATGATTAACGGCTATATCAAATCGATTGGAAATGTAAGTGAGCCTGAGGAGCTTTATGGTAATGAGTCCCGTACAGAATCACTAATACCTAATGACTAATTCCTAACTCGATGAAAACGATTAAAGGTCCTGCAGTTTTCCTGGCCCAGTTTATGGGCGATAAGGCTCCATTCAATAAGCTTGAATCAATCTGCAAATGGGCAGCCGATCTGGGATTTAAAGGTGTACAGATACCAACAGTTGAAACACGCCTTATTGATTTGAAACTTGCTGCCGAAAGCAAAGACTACGCACAGGAGCTGAAAGGCAAGATCAACTCGTTCGGATTGGAGATCAGTGAGTTAAGTACGCATCTGCAAGGTCAATTGGTGGCGTGCCATCCGGCATACGATTCGTTATTCGATGGCTTCGCGCCCAAAAGTGTTCGCGGAAATCCAAAGGCCCGTACCGCGTGGGCGATTGATCAGGTGAAGCTAGCGGCTAAGGCGAGTAAGAATCTTGGCCTGAAAGCAAGCGTCACATTTTCCGGAGCGTTGATGTGGCACCTTGTATATCCGTGGCCGCAGCGTCCCGCCGGTTTGGTGCAGGAAGGTTTTAAAGAACTGGCCAAGCGCTGGGTTCCGATCTTGAACGCATACGACAAAGCCGGAGTAGATTTATGTTATGAAATCCACGCAGGTGAAGATGTTCACGATGGCGTTACATTCGAGCGTTTCTTTGAAGCCTGCGGAAAGCATAACCGCCTGAAGATGCTGTTTGATCCAAGCCATTTTGTACTGCAACAACTGGATTATCTGCAATTGATTGACAACTATCACGAGTTCATCAAAATGTTTCATGTAAAGGATGCCGAATACAATCCGGATGGAAGGAGCGGAGTGTACGGAGGGTACCAGGAGTGGATCGACCGGCCCGGAAGGTTCCGGTCATTGGGCGATGGACAGGTAAATTTCAAGGCGATTTTCTCGAAACTCGCACAGTACAATTATGAGGGCTGGGCTGTTCTCGAATGGGAGTGCTGCATCAAGCACCCAGAGCAGGGAGCCAAAGAAGGGGCGAAGTTTATTGCCGACCATATTATCCGGGTAACCGATAAAGCATTTGACGACTTTGCTGCGTCAGGAATTGATACAAAACGAAACCGTAAACTTTTAGGACTGTAATGCGAACACGACTGATCATTTTCATTGTCACTTTATTGACTTGTGCATCTTGCGGAAAACCCGATAACGCTAAACTGGTTGAAGAAGGCCGGGTGCTTGTAGAAGCGAACGATTGCAAGACTTGCCATCATCCAACTAATAAAAATATCGGCCCGGCCCATAAAACGGTTGCTGAAAAATATGATTACACCGATGCCAACGTAACCATGCTGGCAGAAAAAATCATTAAGGGCGGCAGCGGAACCTGGGGCGAACTGGCAATGAATCCACATCCGGATTTGTCGAAGGAAGATGCCGAGAAAATGGCCCGCTATGTTTTATCACTCGATGGAGAAGAACCCAAATAATTCAATATCCCTTTAAAATGAAGAAACTCATTCTCTTTTTAGCAGTTGTTGCCTTATTGCAAGCCTGCGATTCAAATAAAGACATTAAACGTCCGCGCGACCCATGGGTGTTCCGCTCGGTGCTCGATAAACAGCCACGTATCATCACAGCAACACTCAACGAGGAGATGTTCGTGGCGTATGATGCACGTTATTGCGGATTGTACAAAGCCTGGAAGGGTAAGGTTATCCTCGATGGCCCGGTTTATACAACCAATCACGGCCCGCAGCCAACTTCTGACGGCTACGCGTATTTCGAACAGCGTTTGCAGGAGCCTGCATGGCGTTTAGTTGCCGATGGAAATGAAGCAACTCCCAGGGCGCAATTTAAAGGGCACTATTTTAAGGACGGGCAAGTGACGTTCCGCTTCCATTTAGATGACGGTGCCGGTCATCAGGCAGATGTTGAAGAAACTCCGGAATACATCAGTAAGTCGGGCAAGAACGGGCTTCATCGCCATTTTGTAGTGAAGAATGCTTCAGCGAACACTACAGTAGTTCTGAAAACCGTGCTTACCAACCTTGAGAACGAAAACGACTACGAAACGGATGGTAAGATTACGGCCGAGGCTGCTGTCACAAACACGTATCCTAACGGAACAACGTTATCTGTGCCTGTAACACTTGAATTGAAAAATGACGGAGCTACCGATCTGAAAGTATACTATCACAAAGGATTTGAAATTCCGAAAGAGGAAATCAAGTCGGCTCAAACACTTCTCGAAGAAGGTGCTGCGTTGATTGAAAAATCGGATTGTAAGACTTGTCATAACGAAGGCAAAACAACTGTCGGCCCGGCTTACATTGATGTTGCCAAGAAATATGACTTCACCAAGCAAAACGTTGCAACACTTGTCGACAAAGTAATTAAAGGCGGTTCCGGTAACTGGGGGCAAAATGCAATGACACCGCACCCGGATCTTCAACCGGCTGACGCAGAAAAGATGGTGCAGTACGTGATGTCGTTAGATGGACAAAAGCTGGCCGTTGAAAACAGTACCGCGGAATTGAACCTCGATAAACCTACCATCACATTCCCGCTTACGGATAAGAATGAGTTTGAAAACCTTGAGGATAATAAAGACTATCCCGGCCTGTCGGTAATGTTGTTCAAGATTGATCCGAACATGCCGATCCATGATACTCCTGAAAAGTCAAAACCAATTTTAACAGGCGTTGCACCAGCCGTTCACTTCAGAGAAGGAATATTCACACAGGCTGGCCTGACGGAAATGGTTTATTTGCAGTTCAACGGATTCCTGAATGTTGAGCAGGAAGGCAATTATGTATTTCGCCTGATCAGTGATGACGGGGCTTTCCTGTACATCGACAACAAGCAAATCATTGACAATGACGGGTATCACGGAGCGCGCCCGCGCGATGGAGAAGTAATCCTGAAAAAAGGAAAGCATCCGATCCGCATCAACTATTTCGAAGGCGGTGGCGGTTATACGTTGTCGCTTCAATGGGCTAAACATGGCGACAACAAGTTCTCGATCATTCCAAACAACATCTTAAGTCATACCAGGAAGCAATTCAAGAAAACAGCTCCGTACATTCCGATTTCAGAAGTCACCAAGAATGTTCCGGGCGATCGCATCAGCGAAACGAGCGTTCACCCTGCATTTGATTTACACCAGGCGCGCCCTGAATCATTCCAGCCAAAAGTTGGTGGTATGGATTTTATGTCCGACAGTAGTTTGATTGTTTGTACGTGGGATTCTGTTGGCCCGGTTTATCGCCTAGAAGGCGTTACACGTAACAATCCTGAGAAAATCAAAGTAACACGGATTGCAACAGGTCTTGCTGAACCCCTTGGTATCAAGGTTGTTAACGACACGATTTATGTTCTGCAGAAACAGGAACTCACACGGTTGATCGACACCGACAAAGATGGTATAATCGATGACTACCAAACCGTATCGGATGCGTGGGATGTTTCGGCAAACTTTCATGAGTTTGCATTTGGTTTGGTTTATAAAGACGGATATTTCTATGCAACCCTCGCCACTGCAATCGAGCCGGGTGGAGCGAGCGCAATCAAACAAATTCAGGATCGCGGTAAAGTTGTAAAGATTTCAAAGAGCACGGGTAAGGCTGAATTTATCGCAAGCGGATTGCGCACACCAAACGGAATCGGAATTGGTGTGAATGGTGAAATATTTGTAGCCGATAACCAGGGCGACTGGCTGCCGAGCAGCAAGATTCTTCACGTGAAGGAAGGAGCTTGGTACGGATCACGTTCCGTTGATTTTGAAGGAACAGCAAACCTGAAAGAGACACTTCCGGTTGTCTGGCTTCCGCAGGATGAAATCGGTAACTCACCGAGTCAGCCCGCATACCTGAACGTTGGTCCATACAAAGGTCAGCAAATCCATGGTGAAGTAACGCATGGCGGTTTGAAGCGTGTGTTTGTTGAGAAAGTGAACGGTGAATATCAGGGCGCAGTATTCCGCTTCACGCAAGGTCTTGAAGGCGGAGTTAACCGCACAATCTGGGGCCCCGATGGTTCCATTTATGTGGGTATGATCGGTAATCCGGGTAACTGGAGCACACCGGGCGGCAAATGGTACGGTATTCAGCGACTGACGTACAACGGTAAGTCGGTGTTCGAGATGCTGGCGGTTCGCGCGAAGTCGAACGGAATGGAAATTGAATTTACCGAGCCGTTGGGTGAGCGCTACGGTAACTCAGCCGCTGACTACGATGTGCAGCAGTGGTATTACAAGCCCACGAAAGAATATGGCGGACCGAAACTTGGTCTGGAAAACCTGAACGTTAAGTCGGTTAACATTTCTCCTGACCGCAGAAAGGTTTTCCTCGAGCTTGATGGAATCAAACCGAATCATGTAGTGTATGTTCATCTCGCGGGAATATTCTTAACTGACAAGAACAATCAAATCTGGTCGACAGAAGCATGGTACACAATGAACAACATTCCGGCAAACGATCCGGGCTTTAAAGCTCCTGCAAAGGAAGTGGCGCTCAATACACTTACAGACGCTGAGAGGGCAGCGGGCTGGGTATCATTGTTTGATGGCAAAACGATAACAGGCTGGCATACCTTCAAATCGCCCGGCAAGATTGGTAAGGCCTGGAAGGTTAAAGACGGTGCGATCCACCTCGATGCTTCGAACAAGAAAGACTGGCAAACAGGAGATGGCGGAGACATCGTGTCTGACAAAGAATACGAAAACTATGAGTTGAACCTGGAGTGGAGAATTGCCAACTGCGGAAACAGCGGTATTATTTTCAATTCAGTGGAAGACGACAAACACGATTACATGTGGCAGACCGGTCCGGAAATGCAGGTGCTGGATGATACGTGCCACCCGGATGGTCAGTATGTTGAACATCGTGCGGGAGATTTGTACGATCTGAAATCAAGAACGTTTGTGGCTGTGAATCCTGCCATGCAGTGGAATTACGTTCGCATTATCGCAAACAAGGGCAAGATGGAATTCTGGTTGAACGGATTTAAGATTGTTGAGTTTGAAGTTGGAAGTGAAGAGTGGAAGAAGATGATCAACGACAGTAAGTTCAAAGACATGCCTGATTTCGGCAAAACAACCAAGGGCCACATCGGCTTGCAGGATCATGGCGATAACGTTTGGTTCAGAAACATTCGCATCCGTGAAATTAAGTAACTATGAACAGAAGAACTTTTATCGAGCGCTCAGCGCTCGCAGTTGGTGGGTTAAGCCTTGCGTCATTGTATTCATGCGGTAAGCCCATGACAACAACTAAGAAAAACATAGGCATTCAGTTGTATACACTTCGCGAACTGTTCGAGAAGGATGTGATGGGCACACTGAAGCTTGTCGCAGATACCGGGTTCACGGAAGTGGAAGCATACGGCTACGACAACGGAAAGATCTTTGGAGTAAGCTATTCCGACTTCGCTGCAGAAGTGAAACGTTTAGGAATGAAGGTGGTTAGTGGTCACTACGGCACCGGTCAGTCAACTCCTGATCGTGTAGGAACGCCTGTTAATCAATGGGAGAAAACGGTGGCGGATGCAAAGGCAGCGGGGCAGGAGTACACTACGATTGCGTGGCTGGACGATACCGAACGCAATTCACTGGATGCCATCAAACGTACGTGCGAAATTCTGAACAAAGCCGGTGAAGTGTCTAAGCAATACGGTCTGCGCATGGCGTATCACAATCATGCTTTTGAATTTGAGAAAGTAGAAGGTGAAGTATTGTACGATGTAATGCTGAAAGAACTTGATCCTTCGCTCGTGGCGATGGAAATGGATTTGTACTGGGTTGTGTTTGGCGGACAGGATCCTTTGACGTTATTCAAAAATCATCCGGGCCGGTTTGAGTTGTGGCATGTAAAGGACATGGATAAAGCTGACCGTGCTAAAAATTCTGATGTGGGCAACGGTTCGATCGACTTCAAACCGATTTTTGCCGCGGCCGGACAGGCCGGGATGAAGCATTTCTTCCTGGAGCAGGAATACTTTACCGGACCTCAGTCGACCAGCATCGCTAACGGTTACAATTACCTCAAAGGCATTCTGTAATTGTGCGTTTCACGATATTTCTTGCATGCATCTTGTGTAGTCACCTCCTTGCAGCACAACAAAGTCAGCAGGTAACAGGAAAGGTAGAAGACGTTATTACGCGTGCTGCACTCAACGGTGCAAGTGTTTTACTCATTCGCGACAGCACTTCAGTCGGCACAACATCTAATGCTTCGGGTGTTTTTCGTTTTCAGAATGTATTTCCGGGCCGGTATACGGTAAAAGTTTCCTTTACGGGATATGAAAGCGTTCAGCAGGAGTTGCTGGTAATTTCAGCACGCAAAGCGGAACTTACTATTCAGCTTCGTGAATATCAGAATGTACTGGATGAGGTTGAAGTAGTTTCAAGTCGTGCGCAATCGTACGATCCGGGCGAACATCCGATCACCAACGAGAAGGCACTCCGGTTGCCGGCTAACTTTTTCGATCCGGTGCGTGTGATTACATCGTATCCGGGTGTGATCACGGCCAATGACCAGAATAACACGATTGTGATCCGCGGTAATTCTCCTTCAGGATTGCTCTGGAAAATAAATGGTCTTGATGTTGTTAACCCGAATCACCTCGCCAATGCAGGAACATTTTCGGATAAGCCTGCCGGCTACGGAGGGGGTGTGAACATCATCAGTTCTCAATTAATGCAGCAAACCGATTTCTACACGGGCTCTTTACCCGCGCGGTATGGCAATGCATTATCGGGCGTGATCGACATGAAGCTTAGAAACGGTGATACCACCGACTATCATTACACGGCACAAGCCAGCCTGATTGGATTGGATGTGGCGGCCGAAGGTCCACTCGGATCAAAAAAGAGAACCTCGTTTCTCGCCAACTACCGATATTCAACCGTTGGATTATTGTCGCAACTCGGGGCAAAATTTGGCGATGAAGACATCAGTTTTCAGGACTTAACATTTTCGCTGAACTCATCTTTATCGAAAGGCCGAAGTCTCTCGTGGTTTGGATTTGCAGGCGCCAGCAAGAACTCATTCGAACATAAAGAGGAAGATGACTGGGAAGTTGAAAAAGACCAGTACGACATTGAGTATCGTTCGAAGAATTTCGGTACAGGGTTAGTGTTTAGTCAGGCTCTGCGTTCAGCAAACTTGTCAGCGGGGGTTTCAGTTTCAGGTAGCCAGCAAAGCCGCGACCAGCTCGCATCTCCGCAAATTGCTGTCGGTGAGCCGGATATTATTTACGAAGATCGCTTTGATTTTGATAAGTTATTGATTTCCGGTTTTGGAAGAATGAACGCCCGGCTGAACAATTACATCATTGAAACAGGCGTGCAGGTGAACTACATGTCTGACGATGTACGTCAGGTCAATCAAACAGGTATTTCACCGGAAGTTTCCGGGAAAGGAAAAGTTGAAGGTGCGTTGTTACAACCGTATGCGCAGTGGAAAGTTTTGATTGACGATCGCTGGAGCGCTTACACTGCGGTGCGATATGTATACTTCACCTATAATGAAACGGGAGCGGTAGAACCCCGGGTAGGAGTGGAGTTTGCGGCAACATCAAACAGCAGTTTTAAATTGTCGTATAACCTGGTGAGCCAGTTACAGGCAACGACAACCTACGTGGCAGACAATAAAGATCTGGAACTAACAAAAGCGCATCATCTCGACCTGGCGTACACCTACGTATCGGAAAAGGGTTTCCGATTCTCTTCCAATGCGTATTACCAGAAATTGTTTGATGTTCCGGTAGAAAAAACGGCATCTGCGTATTCGATTTTAAATTCGATTGAGGTTTATCCCTCTGCGGGATTAATTTCCAAAGGGACAGGCAGCAATTATGGATTAGAAGTTCTTGCAGAGAAGTCATTTTTTGATAAGAGTTATTTCATTGTTGGAGGATCATACTATAAATCTTTGTACGAAGGTTCAGATCATATTGAGCGAAGCACCCGGTTCGATGGCAGTTATACGATCAACGCTACTTACGGCAGGGAGTGGACGAAAATGAAAAAGGAATCGCAGCGATCATTTGGTGTTAGTGGTCGCGCACTTTTTCTCGGAGGCTTGCGCGAAATGCGCATTGTGCCCGATCAGTTGTCGCCCGGAACAGTGTACAGCGATGACGTGGCCGTGTTCGAAAACAAGCTTAAGGATTACTTTCGGTTTGATCTGAGGCTTAACTGGCGGAAGAATAAAAAGAACTTTACGCGTACAATTGCGATCGATATCCAGAATCTGCTGAACACACAAAACGAAGCATATCATTACTACGATCACGTGAAGCGCGGAATAAATACGCAATATCAACTGGGTACGATTCCTGTGCTGGTGTACAGGATTGATTTCTAATTGATCGTCAGACGGTTAGAGGCCAAACGGAATCTCTGCGATGCCGTAGCTGTCTGCCGGTTCGTACCCATGATCTTTGCCAGGAATCCACCTGGGGCCACGAAGCAGGATTTGTTTCGCCAGCGAGTCAAGGTGTGGCGACATTGACTTCTCAACCAGCAATTCAGTAATGTCGCCCTTAACGGAGATTCTGAATGAAAGCTTAACAGTTCCCCGTTGATCCGTGCTTACCTTCTTTGCTTCTGTTTTCAGATAGGCTTTGAGTTTTTCGTGACCACGTTCCGGAAAAGGAAAATAACTGCTTTCATCGTAGAAGAATGTATTTCCGGCTGCATCGAACGATCGTCCTTTAAGCAAGTTGCCATTGAAATAGTTTTCCTCATAGTGCGTTTTTCCGTTTTCGTAACGCGCCACCCAGTAACCCTCCTTGTACCCGTTGATGTACTGGCCGGATAAAGCAACAACGCCATTAGGATATTGGTATGTTTCAACACCATTGCCATCGCTTACAAGCTTTTGGCCGCTGCTGTCCCATAAGTTCTTCAGGAAGTAGCGATTTCGGTAAAACACTTCGGATTTAAGTTTGCCGTTGTCATGAAACTGTTCCCATTTTCCGAAACTGATGTTATCGCGATAGCGACCGGCCGAAGC
This sequence comes from Cyclobacteriaceae bacterium, assembly GCA_019694875.1. Taxonomy (GTDB): domain Bacteria; phylum Bacteroidota; class Bacteroidia; order Cytophagales; family Cyclobacteriaceae; genus UBA2336. The sequence continues at coordinate 374,889 of JAIBBC010000003.1, read as the reverse complement.
ATACGATTTATGATCGGTATAAAAGATAAATATGCCATCGCGTTTCCCGTTTTTGTATTCACCCTTCATTTGAATGTCGCCATTAGCAAAATAATCCGTTACAGATCCGTCCCAGTTTCCCAATGAGTCCTGCGTACCAATCCGGTAATAGGGCGCACCCGGATTTTTTGTTTCAACCCAGTTCGAGTCATAAAAGACTTTGACCGGTTCTTTTGCCGGTTCTTCTGAAGCAATTTCCGTTGACTCTTTCGGTAAGCGATAGAACGGGATATGTTCCGGACGCGGCAACAGGCGCATTTGCAGGTTAATGTGCTCGATGCTGTCGCGGTAAATAAACGATTCATTTTCGAGCATAGTAATCCGATATTCAAAACCTTTCTGTGCTAAAGCTATGTATCCCCTGAGAAGTGCCGTATCCGATCGCAGCGAGCCGGGGATGTATGAAATTGAATCGAGTAATTGCCGGGTCGAATCCCAGGCGTTGTAGTTCGCTTTATAAATTTTAACGAACTCCTCATCAGTATGTCGCTCGCGCGACTGCGCGCTCATTCTTTCTTCGGTTGCGAACAGACTTTGAAATACCTGGAAATATTGTACCTGGTAACGCGGCATGACGAAATAGTAAACGGCCAGCAATGGAATTAATATCCATTCAATTAGTAAGCGGCTATAGCTTGTTTTGGTGAGCATGTGGAACAAGCCGATTACAAGACCTGTTGCGAGCCCGCCAAAGTGCGCGGCATTATCGGCATGAACAGATTTTGAAATAGCAAGGTTAACAAGCAGGAGCAGGATAAAATTTATGAATAACGGACCGAGGGGTAACTCGCTTTCGCGGTGCCGCTGAATGTTAACAATCAATCCGAATCCATAGACACCAAAAATAGCACCCGATGCACCCACGCCTATGGTGAATATCCCAAATGATAGTGACGCAAGCGCTGCGGCAACACCCGTCACAAAATAGACCAGCGCAAACTTCTTTGTTCCTGTATACGCTTCCAGTCCTATCCCAAGAACATACAGTCCGTACATATTAACAAACAGATGTATTATGCCACCGTGCATAAACATGTGTGTGAAAATCCGGTACCTTTGGCCGTTGAGTGTATATGGATTGAACAGTGCGCCTGATTCAAGTAAACCAACGGTCCAATACGGATCGTTCAATGTGCCGATGGTGAAATAATTGATGGCAAACACCACCAGGTTTATGGCGATCAGCACGTGCGTGGCCGGGGCGAGCTTGAGTCTTTCCATGTATAGCGCTGAATTTTATATTACGATTTATAAAAAAAGCTTCTGAATAAGAAAATATAATAGATTTGCAGGGTGAAGTATCTCAATATCTTTTTCGCGATCATGTTCCTGGCGTTTGCCGCACTTCAGGTAAACGATCCGGACCCAATCTTATGGATTCTGATTTATGGCGTAATGGCTGTTGTCAGCGTGATGGCGATCTTCGACTACTACAATCGCTGGCTTATGGCCGGGCTCAGTGTATTGTATCTTATTTACATGGTCATCCTCTTTCCGGGAGTTTCCGAATGGTTCCGTCAGCCGGATAAAAGTGTGCTGTTTGATGATGTTTTGAAAATGGAGTTTCCGTACATCGAAGAGTCACGTGAGTTTCTCGGATTGCTAATCAACCAGCTGGTTTTGGCGCTCTGCTTTTTCAGATCATTTCGCAGGAAAGCTGCCTAGCGCAACCGTTTGCGGAAAATTTATCCCCGCGTTTTACCGACCCTTTTCAACCATTGGTATATCTTTAACGATGGTCAGAATTGTCCCCGTTTTGCTGTGCATTCTTCTGTGTGGATGTGCGCGGCAAGTAGAAAAAATCCCGCCTGTGCCTGCTATGGAAAACAAGCCGACTAAAATGGTTGTATACCAGATGATGACCCGGCTTTTCGGGAATAAAACTTCGGTCAACAAGCCTTATGGAACCCTGGCCCAAAATGGCGTAGGGAAATTCAACGACATTAACGGAGTTGCATTGAGGTCAATTAAGGAACTGGGAATTACACACGTGTGGTATACCGGTGTAATTGAACACGCAGTTTTGACTGACTATAGTAAATACGGTATCGCGCTTGACGATGCCGATGTAGTGAAAGGCAGGGCAGGATCGCCTTACGCCATTAAAGATTATTATGATGTTAATCCCGATCTCGCGGTTAATGTTCCCGACCGCATGAAGGAGTTTGAACAGCTCGTAGAACGAACTCACAGCAACGGCTTAAAAGTATTGATTGATTTCGTGCCGAATCATGTTGCCCGCGCCTATAAATCCGATGCGAAGCCGGCAGGTGTGAAAGACCTCGGAGAAACCGATGATAAGACGGTTAAGTTTTCGGCTAATAACAATTTCTATTACCTGCCCGGAGAATCATTTGTTGTCCCGAAAGATTTTAAATCCATTCCGGCCGATACGCTTTACCCGCCTGCCGATAGCAAGTTCAACGAAACTCCCGCTAAGGTTACGGGCAACAATCAGTTCACGGCCAGTCCCGGGGTGAATGAATGGTTTGAAACCGTCAAGTTGAATTACGGTGTTGATATTCAGAACAATAACAAGTCCTACTTCGAGCCGATTCCCGACACGTGGATCAAGATGAAGGACATTCTTGTGTTCTGGGCAAACAAAAAAGTAGACGGTTTCCGGTGCGATATGGCCGAGATGGTGCCCGTTGAATTCTGGAACTGGGCGATCCCGCAGGTAAAAGCGGTTAATCCGGAAATTGTGTTTGTGGCAGAGATTTATAATCCCGCCCAGTATCGCAACTACATCCAAACCGGCAAGTTCGATTACCTCTACGACAAGGTTCAATTGTACGATACGCTGCGCGGCCTGATCAACAATAAACGCAGCGCAAGAGACATTGACATGATTCAGAAAAGCCTGGAGGGCATCAACGCGAATATGCTTCACTTCCTCGAGAATCACGATGAGCAACGCATCGCGTCACCTGATTTTGCCGGCAACGCATGGAAGATAGTTCCGGCTATGGTGGTAAGTGCAACCATCGACCACGGGCCTGTAATGATTTACTTCGGCCAGGAAGTTGGTGAACCGGGTGCCGGTGCAGAAGGCTTCGGTGGAAAGGATGGACGCACAACAATTTTCGATTATTGGGGGGTGCCTGAACATCAGAAATGGATGAATGGCGGAGCATTCGATGGCGGCTTGCTTAGCGATCAGCAGAAAAGTCTGCGGCAGTTCTACGGTACGCTTCTTAACATTGCGCAAACAAATCCGGCAATTGTGTCGGGAAACTATTTTGACCTTACCGTATCAGACGATGTTCATGCATTTGTACGCAATGCCGGATCAGAGAAGTTGTTGATTGTTTCAAACTTCGATTCAAAAGTTAAGCCTGTAAAAGTCGTCATCCCAGAGAATATAGCAGCAGCGCTTCAGCTTAAAGGCGACAAGAAGTATACCTTACAGGACTTGCTGTGGAAGAATTCCGATCAGGCGCTAGCCGGTCTTACGCTTTACATGAATCTTCCAGCCTACAGTGCATACATCTTTAAGGTTCAGGAATGAGAAATTTTGCCGTTATAGTTTTCTTCGTTCTTGCCTGCGCATCGTGCGGTCCCGAAACAACTGTTAAAGACGCGTGGCCTTACGGTGTTAGGTATGAAATTTTTGTTCTGTCGTTTGCAGACAGCAACAATGACGGAAAGGGTGATCTGAAAGGGCTTACGGGAAAGCTCGATTACATTCAAAAGCTGGGCGTAAACGGAATCTGGCTCATGCCGATTATGCCTTCGCCTTCGTATCATAAATACGATGTTTCGGATTACAAAAACATCCATCCCGATTACGGCACGCTCGAAGATTTCAAAGTCTTCACCACCGAAGCTCATAAACGCGGCATTCATGTTATCATCGACCTGGTGCTGAATCACACTGCTACCAATCATCCCTGGTTTGAAAGTGCAATGGCCGATAAGAACTCGCCCTACCGGGATTATTTTGTTTGGGCAAAGAAAGACTCCATCCGCAATCAGATCTCAAAAAAGAAAGTCACGGTTGATTCGGATAACATCCGCCAATGGCATGAAGTGAATGGCGATTCAACTGCCGAGCACTATTATGGATTCTTTTCCAGTCATATGCCTGATTTGAATTTCGATAACCAAAAGGTGCGCGATGAAATGGTTGATGTCGCCCGGTTCTGGATGGAAGAGATGAAGGTTGACGGCTTCCGGTTTGATGCAGCGCGGCATTTATATCCGAGCGACCGCGCATACGACTGTCATCAGTTCTGGATTTGGTACCGCGAACAGTTGACGAAGATCAAGCCCGATATTTACATGGTAGGAGAGGTTTACTCGACCGATCGCAATGAAGTCTCGCCTTATGCGAAGGGAATGCCCGCACTTTTTAATTTCGATTTGGGAAGCCGTGTGATTACTACGCTCAATACAGGTAAGGACACACTTGATCTGATTGCGAACTATGCTGAGCAGATCGATTTTTTCAAATCTTCCAACCCGGAGTTTCTGGATGCACCCATTCTCACGAACCACGATCAAAACCGGATTATGAGTCAGCTGGGAAATGATCCTGCGAAAGCAAGAGTGGCTGCGTCAATTTTATTAACCTTGCCGGGTACACCGTACGTGTATTACGGGGAAGAACTGGGCATGCGCGGCACCAAGCCCGATGAATTTATTCGCGAGCCGTTCTTGTGGGGCGATGAAAAGATCACCACGCACTGGATGACACCAAAGTTTAATCTTGCCGACTCGGTCGCGGACGTTAAAACTCAGTCAGACGACAAACGCTCCCTCCTGAATCATTACCGGAACCTGATTGCCTACCGGAATTCAAGCAAGCCGCTGACGTACGGCTCAATAGAGGCTATCGCTGACTTGCCTTCATCGATCGTTGGTCTCAAACGCACATTTGATGCTAAAACGGAAGTTGTATTTCACAACATTTCCGCAAGTACAGTTAAGCTCAAACTCAGCCCCGATTTGACAAAGTTCAGAAACATTGGATTTACTTCTGATGATGTAATAACCTTAAAAGAAGACGAACTCACCCTTCCCGCATACGCAACCATTATACTTACTCACTAGTTTTTTAATTCATGAAGATCAATCTCAAAGGCCAGTCGCGCGTAATCATTGAAAATGTTCAACCCGAGGTGGATGCCGGCCGCTATCCGGCAAAACGAACGGTAGGCGAGCGGGTAGATGTTACGGCCGACATTTTTGGTGATGGCCACGATCACATCCGTGCAGAAGTTCTTTACAAGAAAAAAGGTGCTTCCGAATGGCACGTGGTGGAACTGGAACATCTCGGTAACGACAGTTGGAAAGCTTCATTTTATGTTACCGAAAAAGTGCCGTATGTTTTTACTATCCAGGCATGGATTGATCATCTGGATACGTGGTACGATGGCTTTAAAAAGAAGGCCAATGCCGGAGTGGATGTTACACTTGAATTGCAGGAGGGAGAGTTGTTGTTGAAAAAAATCACCGAAGAAGAAGGCCACGATGTAACGAAGGCCGGTGTTAAACTCAGCGGTAAGTACGATTATGCCGAGCGTGTTAAATGGGTACTCACGCCTGCATTTGAAAAACTGGTGCACCGGCATCCGCTTCGCGATTTTGAAACGCGTTACGGAAAAGAGCTTGAGATCGTAGTAGAATTCCCGAAAGCGGCATTCAGCAGTTGGTATGAACTTTTCCCCCGTTCAGCATCGCTGGAGGGAAAACATGGAACCTTCAAAGACGTAATTAGACTGTTGCCGCGAATTTCTTCGATGGGATTTGATGTGCTGTACATGCCCCCGATTCACCCGATCGGTAAACTTCACCGGAAAGGAAAGAACAACAATGTTCGCGCGCAGCAAGGTGAACCCGGTTCGCCTTGGGCGATTGGCAGCGATGAAGGCGGTCACAAAGCCATTCATCCGGAACTCGGTACGCTCGAAGATTATAAGAAACTGATTGCGGAAGCGCGTAAGCTTAATATAGACATTGCGCTTGACCTGGCGTATCAATGCGCACCCGATCATCCGTATGTGAAAGAACATCCTGACTGGTTCAAGCAGCGCCCTGATGGCTCCATTCAATACGCTGAAAATCCGCCCAAGAAATATCAGGACATCTATCCGTTCAATTTTGAAACAGCCAACTGGCAGGAACTCTGGAACGAGTTGCTTTCGGTTATCCTCTATTGGGTTGAACAAGGTGTTACAATCTTCCGCGTTGATAATCCGCACACCAAGCCAATTCCTTTCTGGGAATGGGCAATCGCGGAAACGCATAAGCTTCATCCCGATATCATATTCCTGTCGGAAGCATTTACACGCCCCAAGATCATGGCTTCACTGGGTAAGTCGGGGTTCACTCAATCGTATACATACTTCACATGGCGCGTCAGCAAGGAAGAGCTGACAACCTATGTTAACGAGCTTGTGCACGGACCTTCGAGGAATTACTTCCGTCCGAATTTCTGGCCGAATACACCCGATATTCTTCCGTATCATCTTCAATACCAGAACGAGAACATCTTTATTCTGCGACTGGCGCTTGCCGCAACTTTATCATCGAACTACGGGGTGTACGGTCCTGCATACGAGTTTTACGACAACATTCCGGTTCAGAACAAGGAAGAATACCATGACTCCGAAAAATACGAGATCAAAAAGCATGACTGGAAGCGTACCAATCGCATGACCGATATCATGACGATCATAAACAAGGCGCGTAAAGATCATCCGGCACTGCAATCAACCTGGAACATTCACTTTTGTGAAGTAAGCGATCCGAATTTGATTGCGTATATCAAGGTTACCGATAATCTTTCCGATGTCGTGCTTACAGTTGTAAACCTTGATCCGCATAACAAACATGCAGGTTACTTACAGGTGCCAAAGAGTTTGTTGAAACTGGGCGACAAGATCAACCTGAAGCTGCACGATATCATGACTGACGAACATTTTACATGGACGCAGGAGTGGAATTACGTGGAGTTGAACCCCTACAAACTGCCGTTCCATCTGTTTACCGTAGCCATACACGAATCAAACATGTAAGCATGAGCAAGCAAACCAAACATACCGACCCGTTATGGTTTAAGGATGCCATCATTTATGAACTTTCCGTACGCGCCTTCTACGACAGCAATGGCGATGGTACCGGTGACTTTCAGGGACTCATTCAAAAGCTCGACTACCTCGAGGATTTAGGTATCAATACCATCTGGCTGCTGCCGTTTTATCCGTCACCGTTAAAAGACGATGGCTACGATGTCACGGATCATTGCGATGTACATCCGGATTTCGGAACGCTCGCTGACTTCAAGGCATTTATTAAAGACGCACACAGCCGCGGAATAAAGGTTGTTACTGAGCTTCTGCTCAACCACACATCCGATCAGCATGCGTGGTTTCAACGTGCGCGAAAAGCAAAACCAGGATCGCGTTTCCGTGAATTTTACGTTTGGAGTGACACGCCTGATAAATACAAGGATGCGCGGGTAATCATTCAGAGTGAAGAATCGAGCAACTGGAGTTGGGATACCGAAGCTAAATCGTATTACTGGCATCGGTTCTACCGCCATGAGCCGGAGCTGAATTATGAAAATCCGGAAGTGCAGATGGAAGTCATTAAGATTATTGACTTCTGGTGCAAGCTGGGCGTAGACGGATTCAGATTATCATCGGTGCCGTTCTTGTTTGAAGAAGAAGGCACAAACTGCGAGAACCTTCCGCAAACACATGCATTCCTCCGGAAAATCAGAACACATGTAGATCGTCATTATAAAAATGTCGTGCTGCTCGCGGAAGCAAACCTTTGGCCTGAAGATGCTGCGGCCTACTTTGGGGATGGTAAAGAATGCCACATGAACTTCAACTATCCGTTGATGCCGCGTTTGTTTCTCGGCTTGCGTACGGAAGATAGTTATCCGATCATCGACATCATCGAACAAACGCCCGAAACTCCGGAAACAAACCAGTGGGCGTTATTTCTTCGAAACCACGATGAGCTCGGTCTCGAGATGGTTACAGAAGAGGAAAAAGATTATCTCTTCAAGGCATATGCCGATGATGCGAAGACCAAATTCAATACCGGCATTCGCAAACGGTTGGCACCCATGCTGGGCAACGACCGGAGGAAAATCGAGTTGCTGTATACGCTGCTGTTCTCTCTGCCAGGAACGCCTGTAATTTATTATGGCGATGAAATCGGAATGGGTGATAACATTTACCTGGGCGATCGCCACGGAGTTCGCACACCGATGCAGTGGAACATGAACCTGAACGCTGGGTTCTCAACGGCAAATCCGCAGAAGCTTTACCTGCCCGTGATTACCGACCCGATCTACAGATTTGAATCGGTAAACGTTGCCACGCAGGATGAAAGCCCGTCATCGCTGATGTACTGGATGCGCAACGTCATCGCCATGCGCAAGCGCCTTCAGGTGTTTGGAAGGGGAGAGATGAAGTTTATCGATACGGATAACAATAAAGTATTGTGTTTTGCGCGCTCAGATGAGAAGCAGCGCATAATCGTTGTAGCCAACCTGTCGCAGTTCTCGCAAGCAACCACGTTAAATCTCTCGGAGTTTAAGAATTGCGAAGTAACGGAAGTGTTTAGTCAGAACAGGTTCATCAACATCGGTGAAGGCCAGTATTCGATCACCGTGGGACCGTATGGATATTTCTGGTTCCAGATCGACAAAGCCGAGCAGAAGGATAAAAAAGATGGCAGTACTGAACTTCCGGTATTAAAAACCGATGTCTCGTGGGAGAAGCTGTTTAACAACTACAACGAACAGCGCACATTCGAGCGGAAAATCCTGCCGGTATTTATGAAGAAGTGCCGGTGGTTTGGAGGAAAGGCAAAAGTGATTAATAAGATTGCATTGCACAAAGTTATCCCGCTCAAAATCGATGGCGGCACACATTACCTTTCGCTCATTGAGGTTCATTACGTTCAGCGTCTGCCGGAATTATATTTCCTGCCGATGACGTTTATTCTCTCAGATTATATCCTTGAACGTGCTGAATACACGGCACAGAGCGTAATCTGTCGCGCGGAAATTCAGGGCAAGAGTGGATTCATTTTCGACAGTAGCTACGACAAAGTGTTCCGTGATTTCCTGCTTCAGAGCATGGACAAGAAAGTTACGATTGAGGATGATGATGGTGGCGAGCTGCAGTTTAACTCAAGCGTTTTCAATAAGATCAAGATTCCAAACAACAAAGTGGAGTCAAAAATCCTGAAGGCTGAGCAAAGCAATACCTCGATTATTTATAACGACCTGTATTTCTTCAAGTTCTATCGGAAGATCGAGAAAGAAATCAACCCTGATCTTGAACTCGTCCGGTTCCTGACGGAGCACACGAACTTTACCAATTCTCCGCGGTATGCCGGCAGCGTAGAGTATAAAGACAGCGAAGGTCAAACCATCGTTTTTGGATTGCTGCAGGAAAAAGTTGAGAACCAGGGCGACTCATGGGTGATGTCGACCGACTCGGTGGGCCGTTTCTTCGAACGTGTCATTCTTAAAGCGAAAAAGGAAAAGCTGCCGAAGCTGGTAAATACACCATCCATACATTTTGAAGAAGCTCCTGAAATCATTCAGGAATTTATCGGAAGAGGGTTTTACGAACGCGTGGTTCGGCTTGGTCAGCGCACAGCCGAAATGCATTTGGCGCTGGCGTCAGATTCGTCAAACGCTGCATTTGTTCCTGAAACGTTCACACCTAATTATCAGCGATCGCTGTATTCTTCTTTCCGGAAGCTGGTGCGTGACCGTTTCAATTTATTAAAGACATCCATTCCAAAACTCGATGAGTCGAGCAAGGTGCTTGCAAAACGGGTACTTGAGATGGAGCCTCAGGTGCTGGAGTGCTTCAGTGAAATCTACCAGGTAAAAATCAATGCAATTAAAACACGCATTCATGGCGATTATCACCTCGGACAGGTTTTGTTTACGGGTAAGGATTTCGTGATTATCGACTTTGAAGGTGAACCCGGATTCTCGTTCGCAGAGCGAAGATTGAAAAAAAGTCCGTTTAAAGATGTTGCCGGTATGATGCGTTCGTTTCACTACGCAGCCTTCGGTAAAATATTGTTGAACGAAAACTACCGCGAACGCGACATGGAGTTCCTCGAAGCATGGGCTGAGCAATGGCAGCATTATATAAGCCGCTTCTATCTCGGTGCGTACATGGAGCGGATGGGCATGGGCCGTAACCTTTCAGCCGAAAACGATTTGCTGATCCGGATCTTCCTCATTGAAAAGTCGATTTATGAGCTTGGATATGAATTGAATGGTCGCCCTGACTGGGCCGCTGTGCCGTTGCGGGGTATCCTGTATCACATGGGTCGCTATTTGCAGGAGAAAGAACTGGCAGACAAGAAAAAGAAGAAATAACAAATGCCTAACCTATAAAACTATGGCTAAAAGAGCTTCAATAAAAAGCGGTTCAGACGAAGGTCAAACTCTGCTTACGGATTTCGACATTCATCTGTTCAAAACCGGAAAGCATTTCAGGTTGTATGAGAAGTTGGGCGCGCATGTAACTTCGTTCGGCACCAAAAAGGGAGTGTACTTCGCAGTGTGGGCACCGAATGCAAAATCAGTTTCGGTTATCGGAAACTTTAATGGCTGGAGTGACACCCAAACGAAAATGCATCCACGCTGGGATGAATCCGGTATCTGGGAAATATTCGTACCCGGACTGCAGAAAGGCGAAGTGTATAAGTATGCAATTCATTCTGCTACAGGCGAATATCTCGAGAAAGCCGATCCGTTTGCCGCTTACGCGGAAGTAGCCCCTAAAACCGCTTCAGTCGTCTGGCAGACGGACTATAAATGGAAAGATAAGAAGTGGCTTACCACGCGCAAGGAAATGGCCGACATGGCGAAACCCTACTCGGTGTACGAAGTGCACATTGGTTCGTGGCGCAGGAAGATTGAAGACGGAAACCGGTCGCTGAGTTATGTTGAACTGGCAGACGAGCTTGTCAGCTACCTGAAGGAAATGAACTACACACATGTAGAGTTTCTTCCGGTGATGGAACACCCGTTCTTCGGATCGTGGGGATACCAGATTACCGGTTATTTCGCACCAACAAGCCGGTATGGAACTCCGGAAGAATTCATGCAGCTGGTCGATACGCTTCATCAGAACAACATTGGCGTTATTCTCGACTGGGTACCTTCACATTATCCGGGCGATGAACACGGGATCTATAAGTTTGACGGAACATACCTGTATGAACATGCCGATCCCCGTAAAGGGTTTCATCCCGACTGGAAGAGTTACATCTTCAACTACGGAAGAAACGAAGTTCGATCATTCCTGATCAGCAACGCGCTGTTCTGGCTCGATCAGTATCACATCGATGGATTGCGGGTAGATGCAGTGGCGAGTATGCTTTACCTCGATTACTCGCGCAAAGCAGGGGAGTGGATTCCAAATCAATTCGGTGGCAACGAAAACATTGAAGCGATCAGCTTCCTGAAAGAGTTTAATGAAACCGTTTACGCGAACTTTCCCGATGCTGTAACCATTGCCGAAGAATCTACCGCATGGCCGGGTGTTTCAAAACCTACTTACCTCGGTGGTTTGGGCTTTGGTCAGAAGTGGATGATGGGCTGGATGCACGACACATTGCAATATTTTAAAAAGGAACCGGTTCACAGAAAATATCATCAAAACGAAATCACGTTCAGCGTGATGTATGCATTTACGGAAAACTTTATGCTTCCGCTTTCGCACGATGAAGTAGTGCACGGAAAAGGTTCGTTGCTCGGACGCATGCCGGGCGATGAATGGCAGCGTTTTGCCAACTTGCGTTTGCTGTTCGGGTATATGTTTACACACCCCGGCACCAAGCTGGTTTTCATGGGCGGGGAAATCGGACAGTCGGGTGAATGGAGTCATGATAAGAGTCTCGACTGGCATTTACTGCAGTATGCACCGCATGCAGGCATGAAAACGTTTATGTCCGAATTGAACGTTCATTACAAATCGGAGCCAGCTTTGTATCACTATGCATTTGATCAGCGCGGTTTTCAATGGATTGATTATTCCGACAGCGAGAACAGTGTGATTGCCTATCAGCGCAAGTCCGATAAAAAAGAAGACTTGCTCATTGTAGTTTGTAACTTCACACCGGAAACCCGCCAACACTACCGCATTGGCGTGCCGGTACGCGGACGCTGGCGCGAAGTTTTTAATACCGACAATCTTAAGTATGGAGGAAGCGGTGTTCTTAACATTGGCGACTTGTTGACTTCACCTGTAAAATATCATCATCAGGATTATTCTGTGTCAATAACCTTACCACCGTTAGGTATGACGGTGCTTAAATTGCATAAAGAAGATAATGAATTTGAATTAGAGGCCGGTTCTTAATACATTTAGCTTTTACGCATTTTGGAAAAGTACATTTGTATACACGGGCATTTCTATCAGCCACCCCGTGAAAATGCCTGGCTTGAGGTGATTGAAGTTCAGGACTCTGCACATCCGTATCACGACTGGAATGAACGCATTTCTGCTGAATGCTATGCCCCAAACTCTGCTTCGCGGATTCTGGAACATGGCATCATCAAAGATATCATCAACAACTACTCGAGAATCAGTTTTAATTTCGGCCCGACTTTGCTTTCATGGATGGAAGCCTACGATCGGGAAACGTACGATGCGATTCTTGAAGCCGATCGTCAGAGTGTAGCGCATTTTTCCGGTCATGGCTCAGCCATGGCGCAGGTATACAATCATATTATCATGCCACTGGCGAACCGTAATGATAAAATTACGCAGATCGTTTGGGGTATTCGCGATTTCGAACATCGGTTTAAGCGTAAACCTGAAGGAATGTGGCTCGCGGAAAGTGCTGTGGATACAGAATCGCTGGAATTGCTGGCCGAACAGGGCATTAAATTCACCGTGCTCGCCCCGCGACAGGCAAAAGCTTTTCGCAGAATAGAAGATGAGCACTGGCATGAACTGCGCGACAGCGGTGTGGATACACGCAGGCCGTATCTCTGCAAGCTGCCGTCCGGGAAATCAATCGTCTTATTTTTTTACAATGGTGATATCGCTCAAGGCGTAGCGTTTAACGGTTTGTTGAACGATGGTCAGAAGTTTGCGCATGCATTGTTAAATTCATTCGATGCGCATTCGCAGGAAACGCAACTCGTGCATATCGCGACTGATGGAGAAACCTACGGTCACCATCATAAACATGGCGACATGGCTCTGGCGTTCTGTTTGGATTATATCGATCAGCAGCAGCATGCAAATATTACTAACTACGCGGAATTTATTTCGAAAGTTGAAGTGGCGTATGAAATCCAGATTCATGAAAACAGTTCGTGGAGCTGCGTGCATGGTGTGGAGCGCTGGCGGAACGATTGTGGTTGTAACAGTGGCGGCAGGGAAGGATGGACGCAAAAGTGGCGTAAGCCTTTGCGTGAATCGCTTGATTGGCTGCGCGACCAGTTAAATCAGGTGTACGAACATGAGGCTTCGCAAATTCTGCGCGATCCATGGGCAGCACGTAACGATTATATCAATGTAATTTTAAGACGTGACGATGAAACTGTAAGAAGGTTTTTACGAGATCATTGTACGAAAGATGTTGAACAGAATCGCGTGCTGCGTCTGATGGAGATGCAGCGCAATGCGTTGCTCATGTATACGAGCTGTGGCTGGTTCTTTGATGAAATCTCCGGGATCGAAACAACCCAAATCATGCAATATGCATGTCGGGCGATCCAATTAATCAGCCAGTCGGGCGGGATGGACCTGGAAGATGAATTTATCAAACGACTCGAAGCCGCTCCAAGCAACATTGCCGTGCTGGAAAACGGGGCCAACATCTATCAGAAGTATGTCATGCCTTCGAAAACAAATCTCGCGCGCGTAGGGATGCACTATGCGGTAGCCTCGTTGTTTGAAGAAGATCCTGAGAACTCTCCGCTGTTCAACTATTCGGCTACCAATGATTTTTTTGTGCGCAAGGAGGCAGGCGAGCAAAAGCTTGCATTGGGGATAACGAAGGTTAAATCGGATGTAACGCGTTCGGAAAAACGTTTCACGTTTGCCGTGATGCACATGGGTAAGCACAACATCATGGGTAACATTTCGCTGGACATGGAACCCGACAAGTTTGCGAGCATGCAGATGCGTATTCTCACCGCGTTTGAAGAAGGCCGGTTGGGCGATGTAATCGGACTGATGCAAACATATTTTGGTCCGGTGAATTACACACTGTGGCAATTGTTTAAGGATGAAAAGCGGAAAGTACTCGATATGATTACCCAGCAAAGCATGCGCGAACTGGAAGAATCATTACGAAGGGTGTATAACCACGACTATCCGCTGGTTAACGCCTTGGCAAACAATGATATACCTACACCGAAAGCTTACATCACATCATTTGAATACATTCTGAATGCCGACCTCCAGAACTGCTTCAACGGGGAACGGATCAACATCAAAGAGATGGAACGCGTAATGCATGAGCTGGTGAAATGGGATTTGAAGATTGAAGATCCGGGAAAAATCTCGCGCATGGCGGGAGAGAGCATCTTTAAAGAACTTAAACGCATCAGTGCCGAACGCAGCAACACAAAACGCATCGACCGGCTGAACAGGGTATTCCCACTGCTCAAGCAATTCAAACTCGAGCCAATTTTGTATAAAAGTCAGAATCTGTATTTCGAAATTTCCCGCGAGGAAGACATCGAAGCACTTAGCACTAAAAAAGATTGGGTGAAACAGTTCAGGCTCCTGGGTGAAAATCTCGGAGTAAAAGTTAACTGATTCGAAATAATCAAAGCGTTATTGTAACTGGGTTCTGTATGTTACACTCATCGATCACCTTGTTAGGGTGATATTTCGTGTGGATAAATAATTGTTCTTATTTCCGTAACGTACGATTGTTTCGTGGGTTTCTTTCCGGTAAGACAACCCACTTCACGATGCGCTTAATTTTCATAATGTCAGTTGTCGGCTGCCTCAGCCTGACCAATGCCCACTCTCAGGATGAGTTTTCGTCTCTGGATGAATACATAAAGAGTTACGAATCCATTGGCTCGTTCAGTGGTAATATATTGGTTGCAAAAAATGGCTCTATAATCTTAAATAAAAGTTTTGGAATGGCCGACTACGGTCGATCAATACCCAATGCAACTGATACAAGATTTTACCTCGGGTCAAATTCGAAAATTTTTACGGCCGTTGGCATTCTGATCCTGGAAGAAAAGGGATTGTTAAAGACGGATGATTTTGTAAGCGAATATTTGACTGATTTTCCGAATGGTAATAAAATTACTATCCACCAAATACTATCGCACACATCGGGATTGCCTCATGATCTGCCTATTTTCAGCAAGGAGGGGAGTAATCCGGAAATATGGAGCAAGTTCCGATCGCTCGCTGAACAGATTGATCTTCTCCGTGAGGTCGAGCTTGCTGCAGAGCCTGGGAGCAAAGTTATATACAGTAACAACAATTATCGATTGCTTGCTTACATCATTGAGAACGTTACCGGAAAATCTTTTGGTGATTTTTTACAAAAGGAGATATTCGATGTGTGTGGCATGAAAGAAACGGGTCATGACAATTCTGCCAAGGCGATCCCCAATTTGGCCATTGGCTATTTTCCTGAAGGATTAACAAAACTGAAAGTCTCGTTCAAAGTAGATTGGTCAAATAAAATTGGACATGCTTCTGTTTATTCTACTACAAGCGATATGTTTAAATTTTATGAAAGCCTTTTTGGAGAAAAGTTATTGTCTAAAAGATCGCTTGAAAAATTATGTAGTCCTCATGCCTTGAGTAATGTTGGAACATATGGATATGGACTTTTTGTTTTTCCGGATATTAAAGTATATGGATTCAATGGCCGATCTCCGGGATTTTCTTCAGAGGTACGCTACTATGATCAGGCTAATAAATACTTCATAGTAGTTCTGTCTAACAATTATTCTGCGCCAGTTTTAAGAATAATGAATAAAGTAGCCAGCCTGGCATTTGGTACTACGTACGATGATATTAAAATAGGACAACCGATACAGTTGGAAGCAACTGCGCAAGATGCTTTTATCGGAAACTACGAAGGTGGTGCCGATTTCGTGATGCCGAACGCTAAACTTGAGGTTCTTCGAAAAGATGATTACTTAGTAATTGTCTGGAAACTGGGTGGCGGACGGGAGTCAATACTCATCCCGCAAGCTGATGGCTCATTTATAGACAAAACTTTTTGGGCAACTGTAAAATTTGAGAACAATGACAGCAATCACCCCTCAAAAATAATTTACACGACATTTGGAAAGCAGTACGAGGCTCAAAAAATGAAGTAGGGTTTACGATTACTTATTTTGTCAAGCGATATCCGACCGCAACATAAAATCGGTTAATAGTGGTCTTTAGTGAATTAATTTTTGAAAAACCATTGCCGGTTCCGTACCGGGCGGTAAGGGAGAACTTTCCGTATTGGCCTGCCGCACCACCAACAAAACCCTGCTCATAACTTCTCGCATTTAGTGCATCACGCTTGGTTGTTACGGCGGGTGCATGAAAAACTGTGGTCTGGGTCTGTTTGGCTTCGATGGAAAGAGCAAGCGCATTCATTATCCCGGCCTCGAGATGAAGGCTTACCGGCTGTCGGTTAAGCACCCGGATCCGAACCATTGTGTTCAATTTTAACTGCGTAGCTTTAAAATTATATTCCGTATCGATATAATCATCATCAGCTTCATAAATCAAATCGTTCCCTGTAAAATTGTAATTTGCAACAAGCAACTCATTTTGAATAGCGAAACGCTGCTGATTTCTGGGCAACACCAGCGTTAAAGATAGTCCGCCAATGGCATTAACAGAATTGTCGTAGTCTGCCTTTGAAACGCGTAACTTACTTGTATTACCCATTTTTAAAGAACTTATCGCAATTCCTCCCACAAGACCAAGTTGGACGATAGCACGATCGGGGTTCTTTTTAAATTTCGGTTGATCCGTTTTACACCGGTAGTACGCTTCAAATAATTTGGCTAATTCCTTTTGAGAATACCTAACGTTATTTGTTTTCTGTTGCAAGCCGGTGCAATCGCCCAGATAATTCGAAAGCTGACCGATGTACTTGTTGTTGATAAGAACCTGTCGGGTGTAATTGACATTCCGGGCGTACTGCTTGTACAAAAGAAGATCAATCTTGTCGCCATTCTTAATGTAGAAATTGTCTTTACCTTTTTTGTTCACCAGATAATACAGGCTTTTGTTACCCGTTATCAGTGCTTGCAGAAACGCAACTTCTTCCTCCAGAATAAACTCAACGTCATAGCTTAGTTCATTTGTTCTCTCCGGACTGACCTCTGTTTGAACACGTGCGCTTTCGTAATACTCCTGGGCAACTAAAAAGCCCCTGATTTGCGATGGGTCATAAGAGAATATCAGACCGTCACTTTCTCGTTTAAATGAAATTGCAGCAGGATTTCGTTTCCAGTTTCGGTAATCAATTGTTCCCCGAACAGTATCTCCTTTCGAGGCGATAACAAAACCCGGCAGGTAATTTTCCTGTGCCGATATAGTGAAGAATGAACAAAATAGTAGTAGTAAAAGTATAGAGTTTTTCATGCGCAGGGGTGTTAGCGCATTAAAGATAAGGCGTTTTCTTGAACTGAAATTCGGTTACGCCAGCACTTTCCCTTTTTCCTCCAGATAATTCCAAACCAGACTGCTCGCACCTAAAATAGGGGCGGCCTGATTTTGCAGCCCTGACGGAAGAACTTTAACCTTGCCGCGGAACACGGGCATCAGGTTAGCTTCCATGTGCTTGATCGTTGGCTTGAAGATCAGATCACCCGCGAGTGACAATCCGCCAAACAGGAAGATGGTTTCAGGATCAGTGTGAACAACAGTTTCTGCAAGCTTGGTACCGAGAATTCTGCCGGTGTACTCAAATGCTTCCTGCGCTACGAGATCTCCGCGTCTGGCTGCATCGGTAATCATCTTGGTGTTCAGGTTGTCGAAGCTGATGCCCCGCAACTCACTCGGTTCGAGGTGATCGGCAAGCAATTTGTAAACACTTCGCTTTATACCGGTTGCAGACACGTATGTTTCCAGGCAACCTCTTTTTCCGCAGTTGCAATACCGGCCCGCGTAGTTAACGGTTGTGTGACCCAATTCACCGGCAATGCCATGCTTGCCGTTAATAAGTTGTCCGTTGGCAACAAGTCCGCTTCCCAGTCCGGTACCGAGTGTGATAACGATAAAATCTTTTAAGCCTTTCGCGGCACCGTAAACCATTTCACCTACCGCAGCCGCATTGGCATCATTTGTAACCAGCGCAGGAACGTTGAACTCTTCGCGGAGCATTTCTGCCAAAGGAATAATGCCTTTCCACTTCAGGTTTGTAGCATGTTCGATGGTGCCTTTGTAATAGTTACCGTTGGCAGCGCCAACTCCGATGCCTAGAAGTTTGTAATTAGCACCGGGAGCATGCAGGCCTTTGCGCAAAGCCTCCGACAGCCCTTTCAGGTAATCGCTGAATTCTTCAAAGCCTTGTGTTGAAATGCTGTCCTGAAACAAAACATTGCCTTCCCGGTCAACGATACCGAATTTGGTATTAGTCCCTCCAATGTCTACGCCAACGGTTACTTCTTTCATGTTCAATACAATTCCCGATTACGGTCAGGATTAATAGTTAGACAAATAAAATAACAACTAGATCGTCAAAATCTTCGCGATACGCAGTGCTTCAGCATCGATTTCGTGATGCTGCGTCATTATCGTGTCAAAAGAATTGAATACAATTTTATTATCGCGAATGCCCACCATGGCATCATTCTTTCCTTCGAGTACTCCCTCAACGGCAGCAACACCCATCTTGCTCGCCAGCACGCGATCGAAATACGAAGGCGCTCCGCCACGCTGCAAATGCCCGAGAATGGTAACCTTGATATCAAAGTAGGAGGTACGCTCGGCAACTTTCCTGGCGAGCTCAGTCACTCCGCCAATTTTGGAGCCTTCTGCAACAACCACCAGGTTTGATTTTTTAGACGTTACCTCACCCGCAACAAGTTTTTCATACAACTGCTCGAACGTGGTGTCTTCTTCGGGGATAATAATGCTTCCCGCGCCTCCGGCAATTCCGCTATGCAGGGCAATGTATCCCGAGTTGCGGCCCATCACTTCGATAAAAAACAAACGGCTGTGCGAAAGTGCTGTGTCGCGAATGCGGTCGATCGCCTCCACGCAGGTATTGGTAGCGGTATCGTATCCGATGGTATAATCCGTTCCTGCAATGTCATTGTCAATTGTACCCGGAATGCAAATAGAAGGTATCTTGAACTCTTCGTAAAATTTATGAAGGCCGGTAAACGTACCATCGCCACCGATGGCAATCAGCGCATCGATCTTTTCCTTGCGGAGATTATCGTATGCTTTTTTTCTTCCTTCCGGAGTTTTAAACTCCATGCTGCGGGCCGACTTTAAAATTGTTCCGCCACGCTGCAGGATATTACCCACCGAACGTGCTCCGAGTTTTACAATGTCTCCGTCAATCATACCTTCATAACCACGCATGATTCCGAACACTTCTTTTTTGTAATAGATGCCGGCACGAACTACGGCACGCAGGGCAGCATTCATTCCGGGTGCATCGCCACCGGACGTAAACACCCCGATTTTTTGAATAGAATCTTTCATTCCAACGAATAGAACGGGTTCAAAATTAACGGTTGGGTAACACTTTCCAACTCCGTTGAAATTAACTGCGTTTCAATCGTTTGAAATAGTTAATTAACCCGTTGGTTGATGAATCGTGTGTTGTAATTTCATCGGAAGATGATAATTCGGGCAGAATCTTGTTCGCCAGAACCTTTCCGAGTTCAACCCCCCACTGATCGAAGCTGTACACATTCCAGATTACACCCTGCACGAAAATTTTATGTTCATACATGGCGATTAAACTTCCCAATGTATGCGGAGTAAGCTGTTTGAACATGATGCTGTTGCTGGGCTTGTTACCTTCGAACACACGAAACGGAGCATGGAATTCAATTGCATCTTTATCCATTCCTTTCTTACCAAGTTCTTCTTCAACTTCCTCACGTGTTTTACCCATCATTAAGGCTTCGGTTTGCGCAAAGAAATTTGAAAGCAATTTGGCATGATGATCACCGATCGGATTGTGACTGATCACAGGTGCGAGAAAATCACACGGAATCATTTTTGTTCCCTGGTGGATCAGCTGATAAAATGCATGCTGGCCGTTGGTGCCGGGTTCACCCCAAATTATCGGGCCGGTTTGATACATAACATGATGTCCTTCGCGGTCTACCGACTTACCGTTGCTTTCCATGTTGCCTTGCTGGAAGTATGCGGCAAAGCGATGTAAATATTGATCGTAGGGGAGAATCGCTTCTGAAGCAGCACCGTAAAAGTTGTTATACCAGATTCCGAGCAATGCGAGAATCACGGGAATGTTCTTTTCAAACGGTTCATTTTTGAAATGCTTGTCCATCGCGTGAGCTCCTTCCAGTAACTGAACGAAGTTGTCGTACCCGATAGTGGCTGCAATCGACAATCCGATCGAAGACCATAATGAATAGCGTCCGCCAACCCAATCCCAGAATACAAACATGTTCTCAGCTGCGATGCCGAATTCTGTTACGGCCTTCTGATTGGTTGATACGGCAACAAAGTGTTTTGCAACATCTCCGCCATTGTTTGTTTTTGAAAGAAACCAGTTGCGCGCGCTCGTGGCATTGGTCATCGTTTCCTGCGTAGTGAATGTTTTGGATGCAATGATGAATAAAGTCGTCTCCGGATTAAGATGCTTAACGGTTTCCGCGAGGTGCGTACCATCAACATTTGAAACAAAATGCGGAGTGATGCCTTGCCAGTATGGCTTAAGTGCTTCCGTTACCATATACGGACCGAGATCCGAACCACCAATACCAATGTTTACAATGTCGGTAATGCGCTTGCCGGAATAACCTTTCCACTCACCGCTTATCAGGCGTGTACAGAAGTGTTTGATCTGCTCGAGAACTTTGTTGACTTCGGGCATCACATCTTTGCCATCCACGGAAACAGGTGTGTTCGATCGGTTACGAAGCGCAACATGCAACACAGCACGGTTCTCGGTTTTGTTGATCGCAACTCCGCCAAACATCGAGTCGATAGCCGGCTTCAATTCGGTTTCATGCGCAAGCTCAGTTAACAGGCGCAGGGTTTCCTGCGTCATTATATTCTTGGAGTAGTCGATCAGGATATCTTCGAACTGAATGTTGAACTTTTCGAACCGGTCCGGATCGTCATGAAACAGTTCACGCATGTGCATGGCCTGCATCGTAAGAAAGTGGATCTCGAGACGTTGCCAGGCAGGAGTTTCAATTGGGTTGATGGTTGGTAGCATAAGTGATATTAAAGCGCTAATAACGCAAAAAGGAATGGAATTAGTGATCGTTTGTTTTGGTCTCGGATTCTGGCAGCAATGCTTTGATAAATTTTCTGCCTTGAGCAGATTTTAGCTGACGTTCACGCCTGATAGCGTCCGACTTAATCCCGAATTCTTCAACTAAGACGACCCTCCAGGGGCGAAACTTTGCCGTATAGCCACTTGTGGAAAATTGGTTATGAGATTCTAATCGTTTGGAAAGATCAGAGGTGTAACCTATATAGATTTTTTTGAATCGTTCGCTGTAAAGGACGTATACAGAAAACATACTGATAAGAAGTAGCGCGGGGGGGAGTTGAACCCCCGACCTTTGGGTTATGAATCCAACGCTCTAACCACCTGAGCTACCGCGCCATTTATTAAAATTGTGAAAGAACTCTCATTTTCAGCACTTTAGAACCCCCGTCCGCCAGCTGGCGGATATGAATCCAACGCTCTAACCACCTGAGCTACCGCGCCAAAAGGCTGCAAACTTACAAAGTTTAACCAGATACTTCCAAACCCGGAATTGAATCAGCTATGAAATATTGATATGACAAAAATTAGGCAGTGAATATCGCATGTCAATTTTGTTCAGGGCCGAAATTCTTATAAATTAAACCATCGACTTGCCAGATGCCCACAAAGAAACTCTTTACTGCCGATTATGAAATACATGCTTCTGTAAAGATGCTGTATCCATACATCCAAACGGCTGGCGGTCTTTCAGAATGGTTTGCCGATGATGTGAAGATCAACAACATCAAGAAGACGTTCACCTTTATCTGGGATAATGAAGAACGTGTTGCCAGGCTCGCCACACACAGAACCAATCACTTTGTTCGATTCGAATACCTTCCCGAAAACCCGGGCGATGAACAGGATCCATCATACTTTGAACTGCGCCTCGAATCAAACGATATGACCCAGTCGGTTTACCTGAAAGTGATCGACTATTCCGACTTCGATGACATGGATGAACTTCAGGATCTGTGGGACAGTCTCATCGAAAACCTCCGCAAGACCGTTGGAGGCTGATTTTTTATTTTGATGCGTATTGGTAATCTTCCACGCTGCTCTGGCGTGATATTTGATTTTTTCCGGCTTTTCGCCCCATGAAAAAACTAGACAAGCTTATCCTTTCTTCGTTCATCGGCCCCTTCATTATCACGTTCCTGGTGGTGGTGTTCATCCTGCTCACCCAGCACATGCTGAAGTACTTCGATGACATCATCGGAAAGGGGCTGGGCATGGATGTAATCGGGCGGCTGCTCTTTTATTTTGCCATTTTCATGACACCTGTGGCGATGCCCCTGGCCGTTCTGCTTTCATCGCTCATTGCGTACGGAAACCTGGGCGAGCATTTCGAACTGACAGCCGTAAAAAGTGCCGGCATTTCGCTTACGCGGACGCTGCTCCCGATTTTCTTTTTCGTTGCAGCACTCACCGTGGTCGCATTCTTTGTTAACAATAATCTTGTTCCGAAAGCTGCGTTGGAAGCTTACAGCTTGCTCTATGACATCAAGCAGAAAAAGCCCGCACTCGATTTGCGCGAGGGAGCCTTTTATAATGGCATTCCGGACATGAGCATCAAGGTGAACAAGAAATTTCCGGATGGCATTACCATTAAAGATGTGCTAATCTATGACCACCGGAAGCACGATGGCAACCGCGATGTAACAATTGCCGACTCCGGCCGCATGTATACGATCATGCAGGAACGCTACCTCAAGCTTGAACTCTTCAAGGGTTATAATTATACGGAGGGGGCAAGCTCGCAGCAGGATCTTTCGGGAAAGAAGCGTTTGTCCAACGGAGAAACATTCAGCCGCAGCCAGTTTGCGAAAACACAGGTTGTTTTCGACCTCTCATCGTTTCAACTCGAAACAACCGACCCTAAACTCTTTCAGGGCAACCGCCTGATGCGGAACATCAGTGAACTGCAGGCCGACATGGACTCGGTTGACCGCGAAGTACTGGAGGCACGCCTGAAACATTATGAATTCCGCAGAAACCTGTTCGCCTATTTTTCGACAACCGATACGATTGCGCTTCCGGAAGATTTGCGCGAATACAAGACCGTTCGAAAAGCCAGCCCGTCATTGCTTAGCCCGGATGGCAGCTCAATAAAACCTGTTACTCCCATTACTCCCAAACCGGATACAAGCCGCGGACCCGAAAGAAATATTAAAGCCGATTCGATCGCTTCGAAAAAGCAGTTGCCTCCGCCTGCCAAGGCGCAGTCGGCACCACCATCACCAAAAGATCGTGAACAGCGAAAAGACCAGGAACAGCGGTTGCGAAAGGTTCAATCTAAAAAGATAGAATCAGCTGAAGTGCTTGCCGAGCGCGCACAAAAGGCCCGCAAAGTTGTGCTCACACCCGCTCAACTCAACAGGAAGATCGACAGTCTTTTTGCCCTGGATGCAAAACCGGAGATGTTTGAGAATGCGGCAAACAAAGCGCGAAGTTCCAAGAGCCAGATCGCAGGCACCGCGTCAGAAATAAAATCCTACGACACCGACCGCAGGGTTTTCCAGATTCAATGGCATAAAATCATCGCCAGTTCACTGGCCTGTATTGCCATGTTTCTGATTGGGGCTCCGCTGGGTGCAATCATCAAAAAGGGTGGGTTAGGAGTGCCTTTCCTCGTTTCCATTCTGTTCTTCATTATTTACTACCTCCTCACCATGACAGGAGAGAAATGGGCCAAGCAGGGCATTGTGCCCGTCCCGGCTGGTGTTTGGGCTGCAGATGTCATACTCTTCTTTATCGGGCTTTATTTCCTCCGTCAGGCGCGTCTGGATGCCCGGTTCTTTGAGGCCGACTACTACCTGATCCAGATCGAAAAGGCTAAAAAATGGCTTTCACGCAAGGGTCTTTTTCCGGGTCAGGCCGCGTAGAAGAAATTCAACTCTGATTTGGAGAATGCTTTGATTTTGCCGTTATTTGCGGGCTGAAATAAGAGGAATAACATTTTTTAGAGATGCAATTAACCGTAGAATCAAAAAAGGCATTGTTTAAGAAGCACGGTGCCAAAAAATCTGACAAAGACACCGGATCACCGGAATCTCAGATTGCCCTGTTTACAACACGAATCAATCACCTTACCGAACACCTGAAAAACAACAAAAAGGACTTCGGAACTCAAACCGGTCTTTTGAACCTGGTAGGTAAGCGCAAAAGATTGCTCAACTATCTTCAGAATACCGATATCGCCAGATACCGGGCCATTCTTGCCGAACTGGACTTAAGAAAGTAAAAAATACCAAGCCAATCAGGGAACCTCATCAGGGTTCCCTTTTTGCATTTATAACACTACAGGTACGCCTGATTGAATGCGTGCCTGTAACAACCAATTTGTATGTCATTAAACGTAATAACAAAAAGCTGCAAGCTGCCGGATGGCCGCGAAATCTCCATCGAAACGGGTAAACTGGCCCGTCAGGCCGATGGATCTGTTGTATTGAAAATGGGCAATACCATGTTGCTCGCCACAGTAGTATCCGCACAGGAAGGTAAAGAAGGAGCCGACTTCCTTCCCCTGTCGGTCGACTACCAGGAGAAATTTGCATCAACCGGTAAAATTCCCGGTGGATTTTTAAAGCGCGAAAGCAAGCTGTCGGACTATGAGATCCTCATCAGTCGCTTGGTTGATCGTGCGATAAGACCTTTATTTCCAAGCGATTATCATGCTGAAACTCAGGTGATGATCTACCTCATTTCCGGTGATCAGGATGGTCTGCCGGATGCATTGGCTGCCTTTGCTGCTTCGGCTGCATTGTCGGTTTCCGATATTCCTTTCCAGGGACCGATCTCTGAAGTTCGCGTGGCGCGTGTTGACGGCAAGTTCGTAATCAACCCGACTATGGAACAGAAGAACCGTGCCGACATCGACCTGATGGTAGGTGCTTCGATCGAGAACATCCTGATGGTGGAAGGTGAAATGAGCGAAGTAAGTGAAGATGATATGCTGGAAGCCCTGAAAATTGCGCACGATGCAATCAAGGTTCAGTGCGAAATGCAGATCGAGCTTTCAAAGGCAACCAACAAGACACAAAAGAGAACCTACAGCCACGAAGTTCATGATGAAAATCTGAAAGAAGAACTTTGGAAGCTGATGTACGATAAGGCGTACGAGACTGCCGGCTTGTTAACCAAAAACAAGTCTGAACGTTCAGACGCCTTCAAGAAAATCGTGAGTGAATACATCGATGCATTACCGGAAGATTCTACCATTAACAAGGATCTGGTGAAGCACTACTACCACGATATTCAGAAGAAAGCGTCACGCGATCTTGCCCTTAACAAAGGAGTTCGCCTGGACGGCCGTAAACCGAATGAAATCAGACAGATATGGAGCGAAGTCGGGTATCTTCCGATGCCTCACGGATCTGCATTATTCACCCGTGGTGAAACCCAGTCATTAACATCGGTAACACTCGGTACCAAGCTTGATGAGCAGATGATTGACGGTGCGATGATCGAAGGATCAAGCAAGTTCATCCTGCACTACAACTTCCCGGGATTCTCGACCGGTGAAGTAAAGCCTAACCGTGGTCCGGGCAGACGTGAAGTCGGTCACGGAAACCTCGCCTTCCGCGCGTTGAAGAAAGTACTTCCGCCTGACGAAAAGAATCCATACACGATTCGTGTTGTATCTGATATTCTGGAGTCAAACGGTTCATCCTCCATGGCAACAGTTTGCGCAGGTTCGCTTGCGCTGATGGATGCCGGTGTTCCGGTTTCCGGACCTGTATCGGGTATTGCGATGGGTATGATCTCCGACAGCAAAACGGGTAAGTATGTGATCCTGTCGGATATCCTCGGTGATGAAGATCACTTGGGCGACATGGACTTCAAAGTTACCGGTACTGAAAAAGGTATCACGGCTTGTCAGATGGACCTTAAAGTTGACGGTTTAACCTATGACGTTCTGCGTGAAGCATTGTTGCAGGCAAAAGAAGGCCGCCTTCATATCCTCAACGAAATGAAGAAGACCATCTCGGCTCCGCGTCCTGACCTGAAGCCTCAAACACCACGTGCTGAAACACTGACGATCGAGAAAGAAATGATCGGTGCGGTGATCGGGCCTGGTGGTAAGGTTGTTCAGGATATCCAGAACACAACAGGCGCCACTGTGGTAATCGAAGAAGTAAATGGCAAGGGCATTATCAATGTGTTTGCAAACAATAAAGATGTGATGGAGGCAGCGCTGAGACGCATCCGTGCGATCGTGGCCGTGCCGGAAGTAGGGCAGGTTTACGAGGGCAAGGTGAAGTCGATCATGCCGTTTGGAGCGTTCGTGGAATTCATGCCGGGCAAAGACGGATTGCTGCACATCTCGGAAATTAAGTGGGAACGCCTCGAAAACATGGAAGGCGTGCTTGAAGTAGGTGAGGAAGTGAAGGTGAAATTGATCGAAGTCGACAAGAAAACCGGCAAATTCCGTCTTTCCCGCAAGGTTTTGATTCCAAAACCTGCAAAAGAGGAAACCGCTCCGAAGCAATAGCCGTTAACGGAAATTGACAGGAACTAACTTTAACCACTATATTGTTACACAAACGAATTTAACCACTGAATGAGACAGCTTAAGATCAGTAAACAGATTACCAACCGTGAGAGCCAGTCGCTGGATAAGTATCTCCAGGAGATCGGTAAGGTTGATTTGCTTACCCCGGATGAGGAGGTAGAATTAGCGAAGCGGATTAAGGAGGGTGACCAGATTGCGCTGGAGAAGCTTACCAAAGCCAACCTGCGTTTCGTAGTATCTGTTGCCAAGCAGTATCAGAACCAGGGTCTTTCACTTGGCGATTTGATTAACGAGGGAAACCTCGGTTTGATCAAGGCTGCTCAACGTTTCGATGAGACCCGCGGTTTCAAGTTTATTTCGTATGCCGTATGGTGGATCCGCCAGTCAATTCTGCAGGCGCTTGCCGAGCAATCCCGTATTGTTCGTCTGCCGCTGAACCGTGTCGGATCGTTGAATAAAATTTCAAAGACTTTCTCTGAACTGGAACAGAAGTACGAACGCGAGCCTTCTCCGGAAGAACTTGCCGAAGTACTGGATGTAACAACAGCAGAAGTTGTTGATACCATGAAGATTTCAGGCCGTCACGTATCGATGGATGCTCCGTTCGTACAGGGCGAGGAGAACTCGCTGCTGGACGTACTTGAGAACGACAGCGAAGAAACTCCTGATTCAGGTTTGATGAACGACTCGCTCCGCAAGGAAGTGCAGCGCGCATTGTCAACGCTCACGCAGCGTGAGGCTGACGTAATCACCCTGTACTTCGGATTGAATGGCGAACATGCCATGACACTCGAAGAGATCGGGGAGAAGTTCAACCTGACCCGTGAACGTGTGCGCCAGATCAAGGAAAAAGCGATCAGAAGATTGAGACATACTTCCAGAAGCAAGGCTTTAAAACCTTACCTGGGTTAATAATTAACTAATTCAGAACAACGGAAGGGTCTCGCACGAAAAGTGAGGCCCTTTATTTTAGAACCCTCATTATGACAGAACCAGTTAAAGTTTTGATTATCGGATCCGGACCAGCCGGATATACAGCAGCAATCTATGCAGCCCGCGCGGGCCTCAAACCAGTTTTATATACCGGCCCTCAGCCGGGCGGACAACTTACCACCACTAACGATGTTGAGAACTTCCCGGGCTATCCGGATGGGATCAATGGTACGGCTATGATGGTTGATCTTCAGAAGCAGGCTGAACGGTTCGGAACACAAATTCATTACAGCGTTGTTACGGCTGTGAACTTCTCGCAGTATCCGCTCAAGGTAACAATTGATGACAAAGATGAGGTAACGGCTGAGTCGGTTATCATTTCAACCGGAGCAACTGCCAAATACCTGGGCTTGCCTTCCGAGCAGCACTACTATAACAAAGGTGTATCGGCCTGTGCCGTGTGTGATGGATATTTCTACCGCGGAAAAGAAGTAGCAGTAGTTGGGGCGGGTGACTCTGCAGCCGAGGAGGCTACGTATCTCGCCAAGCTTTGCACGAAAGTTCATTTGATTGTGAGGAGGGAGGAAATGCGCGCTTCGAAAATCATGCAGAACCGTGTGCTCAATACTCCGAACATCGAAGTGCACTGGAATACAGAAACCGAAGAGATTCTGGGTGACGACAATGGCGTGCACAGCATTCGCATTGTGAACAACAAAACAGGAGAAAAGAAAACCATCGCTTTACAGGGTTTCTTCCTGGCGATCGGACATAAGCCCAATACCGACATTTTTAAAGACTACATCGAGATGGACGAAACCGGCTATATCAAAACGCTGCCGGGTAGTACCAAGACCAACGTGGAGGGTGTGTTTGCTGTGGGTGACGCGGCTGACAAGATTTATCGTCAGGCAATTACGGCAGCAGGTACAGGTTGTATGGGTGCACTGGATGCGGAGAAATTTCTCGCAGCAAAGGAAGCCATGACGGTTGCTCACTAATCCGGATTTGATTCATGAAGCTTGATATACTCGTTCTCGCAGCCCATCCCGATGATGCCGAATTAGGGGCGGGTGGCACGATTGCCAGTCATGTGGCGAAAGGCCGCAAAGCTGGCATCGTGGATTTTACGCGTGGAGAACTGGGTACACGTGGAACGCCTGAAACGAGAGCTTCCGAAGCTGCTGATGCTGCTAAAATTATGGGCTTATCGGTTCGGGAAAACCTCGGGTTAGCCGATGGCTTTTTCGTCAATGATGAAGTCCATCAGCGGAAAGTGATTCAGGTTATCCGGAAATACCAGCCTGAGATTGTGATCACTAACGCGATTTACGACCGCCACTCCGACCATGGCAAGGGAGCAGAGCTCGCATACGATTCGTGTTTCCTGTCGGGGTTGGCGAAAATCGAAACGAAAGATGAAAAGGGTAATGCACAGAAAGCATGGCGCCCGAAAGCGGTGTACCACTTCATTCAAAGTCAGCTGATCGAACCCGATTTCGTTGTTGACATCACACCATTCTGGGAAACCAAAGTCAATGCGGTTAAAGCTTTCAAGACTCAATTCTTCGATCCCAACAGCAAAGAACCGGTAACGTACATCTCAACACCTGAATTTATGAACCTGGTTGAATCGCGCGCGATTGAATTTGGCCATGCGATAGGTGTGAAGTATGGTGAAGGATTTACGGTAAGGCGTTATCCCGGAGTAAGTGATTTGTTTAGTTTGATTTAATGCGTCACTTCTAGCGCAGGGGCGCTCAGTAAAAAATTAAGCTTAGCCGCGAGAAGTCTCTAAAGATTTCTCGCAGAATATTTAACATCATATTGTCAGTTTTGCTCGCTCGAAATGACGAGACTACGGTGCCAGCCGGTTAATCTTCCAAACACCATCATCTTTTGTATACAGAATCCGGTCGTGCAGGCGACTTGGGCGGCCTTGCCAGAACTCAATCATCAATGGATCAACCTCATACCCGCCCCACTGATTAGGCTTGGGTAATACGTCCTGACCTTTGAATTTATCTTCCAGCTTTTTCACACGCTCTTCCAGAATTGAACGATCGCTGATGAGTGTACTTTGGGGTGATGCCCATGCTCCAATCTGTGAACCGCGCGGCCTGCTTTGAAAGTACTTCTCCGCCCGTTTGTTATCAACCCGTAATGCTACTCCTTCAATGCGCACCTGTCGTTCGAGCTCGGGCCAGAAGAATGTAAGCGCACATGCAGGATTTGTATCAAGTTCGTGGCCCTTCCGGCTCTGGTGATTTGTATAAAAAACAAACTTGTAGTCTTCGATGCCTTTCAGCAGAACGATGCGGGAAGCAGGGCGTCCGTTTTCGTTTACCGTGGACAGGTTCATGGCGTTCGGTTCCGGAACCTTGGCGGTCACTGCCTCTTCAAACCACTTAGTAAACTGACTGATAGGGTCTTGTGAAACAGTTTGTGCGTCAAGTGCGGCCTTGGTGTACTCTTTCCGCAGGGAAGCGATGTCATTCATGCGTTTGAAATTACAGTTCGGTGTCAACTAAATCAATAAAATTTGCATCCTAATGATACAAGTACTTTCTTGTCGGTATTGAAACAGCACGGAATGGACTTTTTCAAGTTCGGCAATAAAATTACCCCAGAGAAGGGGAGGCTTCTCATATCGGAACCTTTCCTTCAAGACCCTAACTTTGATCGTACGGTAGTGCTGCTGTGTGAACATAATGAAGAAGGATCGTTCGGGTTTATTCTGAACAAGCCGGCCATCGTAAAAGTTGGTGAAGTAATGGAGGAGTTGAAGAACTTTGACGAGCTCATTTTCATTGGCGGACCGGTGCAGCAGGATACGCTTCATTTTATTCACCGGTCGGCAGCCATTCAAAGTGGTACCGAGGTGATCAAGAACATCCACTGGGGAGGTGACTTTGAAAATGTATTGTTCCTGGCCGACACCAGGCAACTGGAACCGACACAAATCCGGTTCTTTTTGGGATACAGCGGCTGGGGACCCGGACAGTTGGAAGAGGAGCTGGCGGAAGATGCCTGGATTGTGTGCGACTTTGTAACGGAGGAGCTGTTGTTCGAAACGAGTCCGGCAAACATCTGGAAGAAAGCACTCAGTAACATGGGCGGCAGATTTTCCGTCTATGCTAACTACCCGGTAGACCCAAACCTCAATTAAGGCGGTTTGGGGGCATTTTAGTAACTTTACGCATATTGCGTAGTAATAGATTGGTCATGGAACTTGAAAACGAGAAGGACGAAAGAGATTCAGCTTTGAATGGGGCGAGCCATGCCAATCCCGTTGTGCTAAATTCAGAGGCCGATCTTTCCGATCGTGAACAGGCCGAGCATGCGGAGGAAGAACTCGAACACATCGACTATTCCACCTTCACCAAAAGCCAGTTTGTTGATCACCTGAAAGAACTCGCGAAGAACGGTAATCAGCGCAAGCTTGACCAGGCGGTTCGTGAGATCAAGCCGTTGTTCGATGACCTGAAAGAACGCGAGCGCACGGCAGCGTTGAATCGTTTTATTCTAGATGGCGGATCGCCCGATGATTTTGAATATCGTGGTGATGAACATACGCTGCAGTTCGAATCACTTCTCAAGCAGGTACGCGACCGAAAGGTACAGTTACAGAAAAGTCAGGAAGATCAGCGCAACGAAAACCTGAGGAAGAAGACCGAGCTGCTGGAGAAGCTGCGCGACCTGGTGGATTCAAGCGATCCATCCAATCAGCAATTCAATCAGTTTAAAGAATTTCAGAAAGAGTGGAAGAATACGGGAGCGGTGCCGGTGGCGCAGAGCAAAACGCTGTGGGCAAACTATCACGCGCTGGTCGACCGGTTCTATGATAATCAGAGTATTTATTTTGAGTTAAAAGAACTCGACCGGAAGAAGAATCTTGAATCGAAGCTGGAGCTTTGTTCGAAGGCCGAGAAACTGAAAGATGTTGAGAAGGTTCGTGATGCGATAAAAGAACTGAACGACCTGCATCATGAGTTCAAGCACATTGGCCCGGTGCCGATGGAAGAGAAGGAAGGTGTATGGCAGCGCTTTAAGGCGGCATCCGATGCCGTTTACGCGAAGCGGGATGAATATTTGAAAACGTTGCAGCAGGAACTCGCTGCGAACTTCGAACAGAAATCAAAACTGTCGGACGAAGTAACGCCCTACAGTGCATTTCAATCTGACCGGATTAAGGAGTGGAACGCAAAAACCAAAGAAGTTCTGGAGTTGCAGAAGAAGTGGGATGCCATTGGCGGGCTGCCGCGTGCAAAATCAAAAGAGGTTAACAAGAAGTTCTGGTCGGCCTTTAAAACCTTCTTCAGTAACAAGAGTGCATTCTTCAAGAAGCTTGACGAAGAGCGTGGCGCCAACCTGAAGAAAAAGAATGAGCTGGTGCAGCGTGCGCTCGAACTGAAAGAAAGCTCGGAGTGGGACAAGGCAGCCAATGAGTTGAAGAACCTTCAGCAGCAGTGGCGCGAGATCGGCCCGGTGCCCGAGAAGTTCCGCGAGAAAGTTTACAAGGAGTTTAAAGAGGCGTGCGATTTCTTCTTCGAGCAGAAGCGGAACCAGCATGGCAAAGTGGAGCACGAGCAGGTTGAGAACCTGAAAGCCAAGGAAGCTGTTTGTGCCGAGCTTGAAAAACATATAGCTGAGAATACGGCAACCCCTGCTTTACTGAAAGAACTGGAAGTGCGGTTTAACCAGATTGGTTTTGTGCCGAAGAAAGACATGGCAGCGATCCGCAAGCGGTATCATGAAGCTGCGCAGAAGTTTACGGGCTCGATCCAGGGCATTACCGAAGATGAGAAAAACCAGTTGTTGCTGGAGAACGAGCTGGCCGACCTGAAGAACGACCCGATGAGCGGGCAGAAGATTTTCCAGAAGGAGCAGGCCATCCGGAAGAAGATCACCAAGGTGGAAAACGATATTTCCACGCTGCGGAACAACCTTGAATTCTTCGGCCGGTCGAAGAATGCCGACAAGTACAAGGAGGAATTTAACGCCAAAATCCGCGAAGCAGACGAGAATCTGAAACAGCTCAAGCAGCAGCTGAAATTACTGCGAACGGTTTCCTGAAATTGTTTGCAAAAATTAATCTAAACCTTATTTTTGCACCTCCTTTACGCCTCCTTAGCTCAGCTGGTAGAGCAACTGACTTGTAATCAGTAGGTCGCTGGTTCGATTCCGGCAGGGGGCTCGTAACGAAGCATCAACTTAACCGGTTGGTGCTTTTTTGTTTTACAAGATGGCTGGTTCCCCGTCCGACTGGCGTCAGCCTGGCGGAGATTCCGGCAGGGGGCTCGTAACGAAGCATCAACTTAATGGTTGGTGCTTTTTGTTTTATACAAGTCGCTGGTTCCCCGTCCGACTGGCGTCAGCCTGGCGGAGATTCCGGCAGGGGGCTCGTAACGAAGCATCAACTTAACCGGTTGGTGCTTTTTTGTTTTACAAGATCGCTGGTTCCCCTTCCGACTGGCGTCAGCCTGGCGGAGATTCCGGCAGGGGGCTCGTAACGAAGCATCAACTTAACCGGTTGGTGCTTTTTTGTTTTACAAGATCGCTGGTTCCCCTTCCGACTGGCGTCAGCCTGGCGGAGATTCCGGCAGGCCTGCCTACCGAAGCGTTAGCGGAGGTAGCGGGTTTTAGGGAGCATCAACTTAACCGTTGTGTACTTTTTCCATAAGCCATCATTTCTGGTTGATATTGAAGTTAATATTCCAATCGACCACAAAGATTCATCTTTGTAAGCTCAGGGGAAGATTTGACGATATGGAAACCGTTGATCAAATAATCGAGAAGTTATTTACGTAATTGCATAAATTCGCTTATCAACAAACATCAACTATGAAAATTCGTTTTTGTATTTTTTTAATTGCAATATCCTTAGGTACCGCGACTGCACAGCTCAAAAATGGCAACTTACTTTTCTTCCATGTTGGAGCAAATACCTTTAAAGAAAATGGAATGAGAGGTGATTATGAGGTGGCAGCTAAGAGATTCACTTTTCAAGGTAAAATCTATTTGATGAGCAAAAAGACTCCGTACGTTGGCTTTAAGTTTACGGCAGGATTTTACACGTTGGGGATTGATGAAGATTATTATGCGCAAAAATTTGGCAATCCGACTCATAACTCGTTTGATTCTGACCTGAGAATTAATCCAATACTGACGGTTGGCCCCGTTATCTTTATACGATCAAAGCTCATTGACATTTGTATTGAACCTGCGCTTGGAATTGTTGGTGCACTTAGTCCAAACATAACTCATATCTACAAGGATGCGGATGTTCTATCGAAGGAATCTTGGGAGTATTCTAGCGCAAAACCAGCTTTAGGAGCAACCTTGGGAATAGGTTTATATCGGAAAATAACCGACAATATTGCACTAACCGTATCTGGTGAATATGCATTCGCAAAATCAATGAAAACAGTTAAGTATTCTGAATATAGATTAGAAAGTGGCGATGATTCACCCACCACGAATAGTGTGACAAGTAATATTCCCAAAAGTGTCGCGAAGGAAGGGCTTATATTCAGTGTTGGTATTGGTTTCTGGTTGCCTGCAGGTAAGTCACCCGTAGATTGATTGCAGGTACGAGCATCGCATTTGTGATCGACATGCCGTTGGAGTACTAATTCGTTTTATTCTGCTGTATCAGGACAGGAAACGAAGAATCTCAGTATCAAATGTGCGCTTTATCGGGAACTTCAGAGAGCTCTTTTTTTATTCTACAAGATCGCTGGTTCCCGTCCGACTGGCGTCAGCCGGGCGGAGATTCCGGCAGGGGGCTCATAACGAAGCATCAACTTAACCGGTTGGTGCTTTTTTATTTTATACAAGTCACTGGGTTTTCCCGATAACTATCGGGACCGGCAGGCCTGCCTACCGAAGCGTTAGCCGAGGTAGCGGGGTTTTAGGAAGCATCAACTTAACCGTTGTGTGCTTTTCTATTCATAGCATCACTGAATATCCGACCAGCGTTCTTACTTCCGTCCTCGAAAAGGACGACCAAACATTTTACACTCCCTTTACATCTTTTTACAAACGCTTTACCAACGCGAAAACATTGCCCTTTAGCTTGGAGGATTAATTTTTTTGTCAATTAACCTTCACGCTATGAAAAAACTTACGCTAATTATCGCTGTCATTGTTCTGTTTTTTTGCATCTGCTTTTGCTATTCACCGCTCTACCGACTGGAAAGTAAAGGAGGGATACACCGTAAAAGTTTTCCGGAATGTGCAGATCCAATTTCCGACCTACTTCAAAGGCTTAAAAGCCGAGATTTCGTTCGATGAGGCACATCCCGAAAAATCAAACATTAAAGCCACGATTGACGCCACCACGGTAGATACTGGAAATGAGCTGATGACAGCGCACGCCAAAGAAGAGAGTGTATTGCACACCGATAAGTATCCGGTTATTACGTTCGAATCAAGTTCCATTCGTAAAAGTGGCAAAGGGTATGAAATCACAGGCAACCTGACGTTGAAAGGCATTACCAAACCCGTTACATTTCCATTTACGTTCGAGAACGAAACGTTTGTGGGCGCATTCAGCATTTTAGCCAAGGATTTTAACATCACGCGGAGCGGAGCAGTGCCGTCAGGCGAGATCAAGATTGAGTTTACAATCCCGGTAGGAAGGTAACTTCAACGTACTGCAAAATCTTATTTTTTGGGTTCAGGCTTTCTTCTGAGTTCAGAAGAACCAAATTAATTTTCTATTTTTCGGGTCTAACCCCTTCGTCATAGTAATGCAAAAGGTTGTTTTATTTTTTATGATTTTCGGCATGAGCGTTTCGTTGCTCAATGCGCAGTCATCCGATTATGTTAAGAAAGATTCTTCTCAGATATTCGGTAAAATAACCGTTGTCAAAGGAGTTGTTCAAATCAAGCGGGCTGCAAATGAACCCGCGGTTTCCTATGGACCGAATGACATCAAAGAATTTTACGCTGGTGGTCATCTTTACCGGCCTTTCGAATACAACGGTGAAAAGTTATTCTTTCAGCAGATAGTATCAGGCACTGTTACGCTGTACAGAAGCAAGGGAAAGTTTGTTATAGAAAAGAACGGGCTTGCAACTGAAGTGACGCGCGAAAACTTCAGGGAGGTTCTTCTTCAGAATAGTTCGTGCGAAGGATTGAGCTCCATACCGCGTGTTTCGTATGGACGCGCACGACTTAAAACTGCCGTCAGAATGCTTAATACAGACGCCTGCAAACTCAGGTATTTTCCCACGCCCCAATTTGGTGTCACAGTTGGAGTGGGCCGTATCGGAATGGAAACAGGATCCTTCCGTTTTCCCGAAGCTGCCCAATCAAAGTTTATTTTTCCCGTAGGTATATATGCCGAGCTTCCTTTTTACCGCTGGCCGGGGAGTAGTTTTGCGGTTGAAGTCGCCTATGTCAGTACTGGTTACACCGAGTACCTGAATAAAGGAGCTGTTAAATCGGCTTATTTCGATCTGAAAACTGAGGGGGCAATCGTTCCTGTTGGACTTAAGCTTTCACTGAATAGATTTTATCTGAAACCATTTATTAAAACCCAGGCTGTATTTTCGTATCTCAGGTTAAGTTCCAGAACTGACATAATCTATAGTGTTGAACAGAACGGAACAGTTAGTTTTTCCAGACAAAAATTTGTAGGGGAGAATTGTGTTGCTACAGGATTCACAATAGCCTCCGGCATTCAGGTACCCGTCTACGATAATCACGCCATTCAGGTTGAAGCCAAGTACCTCAGCCTGTCGGGTGCAGAAGCCAATGATGTTGAAGTGAATCTTTCTGGTATCGTGTTAAGTCTATCATACAATTTTTAGTCATGAGAAAATTTTTAGTCGTTGCCATAGCGTTGTTATTTACAGGTTGTGATGATAAACTGGAATACCCGAATAAATATCCGGTAATTGAAACGGAGGTTGCGACCATTTCCAAACCAGAGGTCGGTTCGGGTACAGATATTAATTTCAAAGGAAAGGTACTTGAACTCGGACGCGACTATGAGGTGATACGATACGGTATCGTTTTCTCACTATTTAATAACAATCCAAAACTGAACGACTCCGATGTGTTCATCGTGGAAGCGGAAGACAATACCCTAAAAAAAGGCAGTTACGAACTTTTTGCACACGTTACCCGTACAATCGGTAATTGTTACTACCGCGCATTCGTGGAGACTGGCGAGGTTGTAGTTTATGGCGAAGTCGTAACCAGCGAATTATTGAATAATTGATTTCTGAGAAGAAGTCAGTGGACGTAAAGAACTCAGCTAAGATTCTCAGTCTGTCAGAGGCAGGTTCTGCTTGTAGTTTTTGAATATTATTTACAGCGACATTTCAGTTGGAGCGGGCCCAATTTCATCGCGACCTTTTTTGAAGGCTATTTTATGACTGCAAAGAACCCGCTCAACCTTTTCCTGCAACCCTCTCCGCAACAGACCACCTGAATCTTATTGTCGAGTAATACGAGGTATGCATGTTCACTCGTGGTGTTAACGGTGTAGTCGGGGCCGTCAAGGCGTAGCAGGTTGCCTGAGCGAATGGATGCTTTGATTCGGTATTGGGTAAGAACTTTATCCAAATCGTCCTGAGTTTTCCATTCGCAGTCAACCACGTCCAGCGTCTTTGAAGAGCCTTTAAAAGCAGCGGGTTGCTTGCCTTGAGGGTAAAACCGGATTACCGTATAAGTCTTTGAAGGATCGTACGCTTCTTTCGTAAACTTCAGATACGTGTTTTCACCCTCCGCATAGGCTTCAACAGCTTCCTGCGCGCAGACTGAATGCACAATCAGAAGTGAGACCAGAATAGTCAGCAGCTTGTTCATACCGTCAAGGTTTGCATTTATTCGCTCCGTAAACTCTTCACCGGGTTAGCCACAGCAGCTTTAAACGACTGCCAGCTTACGGTACAAATGGCTACCAGCATGGCAATAATTCCCGCAATGGCAAACACACCCACACCAATTGAAATGCGGTCGGCAAAGTTCTCCAACCACTGGTTCATGATGTAAAGCGTGATCGGCACTGCGGCCACAAAACCAATCAGCACCAGCAACATGAAGTCTTTGCTTAACAATGTTACAATTCCGGATACACTCGCACCCAATACTTTACGCATGCCGATTTCTTTCGTGCGCTGCTGTGCGGTAAATGCAACCAGCCCGAACAGACCAAGACATGCTATAAAAATTGCCATGCCCGCGAATATGCTGAACAGTTTTGCAAAGCGTTCATCGTTTTTATACTGCAGCGCGAACCCATCGTCTACAAACGAATATTGAAACAGGTTGCCCGGAAACATAGCGTTGAACTTACTTTCGATTGTGTGAATAAGCTCCTGGAAATTGTCCATGTTCACTTTCACGGAGATATTGGTTCCTCCGGTGGTTCGTCCGAAAACAATGTTCTGCTGGGCCTCGTGCGCAGACGACCACTTGAAATCTTTGTAAACACCAATCACCCGCGCACGATAGTCACCGATCATAAGTTCTTCGTTAACGATGTCAGCCGGTGCAGCATAGCCCAGGGTTTTTACGGTTGCTTCGTTAACCATGATCTTCCATGTTTGGTCGACCGTATCTTCCTGGATCGTTACCTTATTGAATTCTTTTCCCGCTACAAGTTCCAGTCCGTATAATTTGGCAAAAGCCGAATCGATGTAGGTAGCCACACCCCGGATTGCCTTGGAAGGATCATCGGATGTTTTGCGAATGGCAGCTCCGTTCCAGTTAAAACCTTGTCCGGGTAATTTTGATGATACTGCTGCACCTTCCACACCTGTAAGCTTCCGGATTTCATTCACGAAGGTTGTGGTAACCATACCGCGGTTTGCAGTTGGGCTTAGAATCCTCGGAGCACGAACAGCAACAACTTGCTTAAGATCGAGCCCGAGATCAATCGAGCGGGCATAACGTAACTGGTCAAACACGATTACCGTTCCCGCAATCAGCACAACGCAGGCAGTAAACTGTACGATTACCAATCCTTTTCGAAGCCAGAAGTGACCGGAAACCGGAGAGCTTTTTCCTTTTAGTACTGCGGCAGGCCGGAACGATGACAACACAAAAGCAGGGTAGAGGCCCGCGAGTAATGTTCCTGCGGCAAGCGTTCCCGCCAGCGAGAGTATGAACGTTGGCTCAAGCCATTGTGTCACACTTAATTGCGTTTCTGCAATGTCGTTTACAACCGGCAGCAACGCGAATGTCAGTACAAGTGCAATGAGCATGGCGCTGATGTTGGTAAAAGCCGATTCATATAAGAACTGTGTAATCAGTTCCTGACGTTTTGCACCCACGGCTTTGCGCACGCCAACTTCACGCGAGCGGTTCAATGCCCGGGCGGTGGCCAGATTGATGTAGTTCACCAGCGCAATCACCAGCGTGATCAACCCGATAATCAAGAAGAAGTATAGTGTCTTGTAACTTCCGGAGACGATTGTTCCGGCTGCCTCAATTTCCGAATTCAGGTGGATGTCGGAAAGTGGCTGCAAGTTAAGAACGCTTTTTCCACCCCGCTGTTTCAACGCGTCCGCGCGATACTTAAGCATTACGTCCGTTATCTTCTGGCGTACCGCTTCACGATCGGCCTGCGGATGGAGTTCAACGTAGGTTGTGAAGTTGTTCCAGCTCCAGCCGCCTTCGGGCTCGGTGGAGTAGTCCGGACCTTTCAGCAGGTCTTCCACCGGCAGCAGCATGGTAAACTGCAAATGCGAGTTGGCAGGAACATTTTTGAACACGCCTGCAACCGTATAGGTTTTTTCTATGTTCCCCGTTACATCAAGCGTCCGACCTTCCGCTGGCGTGTTTCCAAAATATTTCCTGGCCGTTGCTTCCGAAATCAGCACCGTGCCGGGTGCGAGTTTCAACGTTCCGCTGACAAGCGGAAATGTAAACATCTTCATAAAGGCTTCATCGACATACAGGCCTTGGTCTTCTTCGAAAACCTTTTCAGGAGTATCCGGATTAAACACGATGGCGTTCTCCTCGTGCACCCGCGAAATGTTCACAATCTCAGGAACGGCCGCTTTCAGCGAAGGTGCCATGGCCTGGGGCGTGTAGGCATGGCCGAGTGTCATCGGATCATCACCTTGTGCATAGGCGCTCAACACGCGGTAAAGGTTCTCTTTACGTTCGTGAAAGTTATCGAAACCCGATTCAAACGCCACATACTGAAACAGAATGAGGCAGCAAGTCATGCCAATGGACAGCCCGATAATGTTGAGCGATGAGAAGCTTTTGTTGTGGATGAGATTTCTCCACGCAATTTTAAAGTAGTTGTTGTACATACCGGTTGAATGGGTTGAAGGGTTAAACGACCGGATAAATCCCGGTCTGAAATATTTCAGCACGCGCCACGAAAAGTTGAAGCGCGCCAGGCGTGCAGAGCGCGGATGTTCTTTTTGGAAAAGCTCCGTCAGATCACCTTCAATTTCATCGAGGTAATCTTCACGGCAAAACCACCGCAAAAAACCGATTGCTTTTTTAGGCGGTTGCATCAGCCGAATGAAATTTTAGGGATGCGCTTATAGATGTTGTTGCGCAGTGCGTGCTGTTCATCGAGCATGCGCTTGCCGATGGCCGTAATCACATAAAACTTTTTACGTCTGCCACCCCGGTCTTCCGTAATCCCGCCATAGCGCGATTTCACAAAGCCTTTTTCTTCCATGCGCTTGAGCACCACGTGTACAGCGCTGATGTTCACTTTTCGTTCCAGTTCAGTTTCCAAGCCTTCCAGGATGGAAACGCCATAGGCCTGATCGTGCTGTGCCGCGACCATGAGCAAAACCAGTTCTTCAAATTCTCCGAGGGTGTAACCAGACATAATTTTGGGAGTATTTATACAACAAACGTGAATGTAATAGATATGTTTCACATTTGTTAAGTAAATATGAGTTTTCTTGCCAGAGGCTTAATTGCGTGACGGAGGGAGGTTTCATAGAGTAGTCGACCAACTCGTCTGGCCTATTCTGGTATTGAACACCACGAAATGTTACTGCGATTTCTTCTTCAACACCAATGAAAAGAACATCGTGGCGCCCAGTGTAAGTACAATGAAGGATAATGAAATCTCGATCGGGATGTGGTACAAATCTGCTACGCACATCTTGACACCAATGAATATCAATACAACGGCCAACCCGTATTTCAGGTAAATAAAGTACTTTTCAATTCCTGCCAGTGCAAAATACAATGAACGAAGACCCAGTATCGCGAACACGTTTGAGGTATACACGATGAATGAATCATCGGAGATTGCCAGGATGGCCGGGATCGAATCCACCGCGAAAATGAGGTCGCTCACTTCAATTAAAATCATCACCACAAAGAGGGGTGTAGCGAACAGTTTACCACTGGCGCGTGTGAAAAAAGAGTTGCCGACAAAATCCGGTGTTACCGGAATAACTTTTCGAACAAGTTTCACCAACGCATTGTTTTCAGGATTCGTGGCTACCTGATCCTGCTTGAAGAATTTTATTCCGGTGAAAATCAGGAATGCTCCAAAAATGTAAATAAGCCAGTGAAACTGGTGAATGAGTTCCACGCCCACCAAAATCAAAATCACCCTCATCACCAGTGCACCGGCAATTCCCCAAAACAAAACTTTGTGCTGCAACGATTCGGGCACGCTGAAAAAGGAAAAGATCATAATGAAGACAAAGATGTTGTCAACACTCAGCGACTTCTCGATCAGGTACCCTGTAAAAAACTCATAGGCTTTGTCGGGCCCGAAGTAGTAATAAATGAACGTATTGAAAATAAAAGCAAGACCAATCCAAACCCCCGTCCACACGAGCGCCTCCCTGACGGTTACCTTGTGCGACTTGCGATGAAAAACCCCTAAATCTAAGATTAGCATAGCCAGCACAAACAGATTGAAACTTAGCCAAAGGATAGACGCGTTACTCATACTCATGTTGGTTTGGAAGGTCTTGGTATTTTTAGATTATAAATTGGATGATTGCCGGACAGAGAGTTGATCGTGCTTGCGCAACCAGTTCTTTAGTTCGGTTAACTCGGTTGATGTGAGCCAGCTGTGTGACTTTTTGTATTCTTTTCGGAATAGCCTTCTGTCGAAGCTGACTTTATTCAATATGGTTTTCATGTATTCAAGCATGCTTGTTTTCATGTGTTGAAAAAAATTTAAAGGTTAACAGGATAATCTTCCTTCGCATGAGCGCTACTGAAACAGCGCAGCATGACGGATGTCGCCAAAATTGACAGCAAAGATTGTCAATGCAGTAAAAACTGCGACTACAACAATCCATACAATAATCTCCTGATTGTACTTATTAAAAGTTGCCATAAGATTTGATCGTTAAGAGTTCAACATGCTATTGAAAAGCGACTTTGTAGTCGCCACAACACGTTGATCATCAAATCAGCAACTGACGAATTTGAATATTCAGCTTGCGCTGAAGGGGTAGTGATTGTGAAGAAAGGACTTTTGAAGGTTTCGCCTGGTGTACCCTGGCGAGGGGTTTTCTGACTGCAGAACCTCCGGATAACCGGATAGATTGTATCGGATGGCAAGCTTCGCGAACCGTTACCTCAACCTGCTCAGAGCGTTCTGTTTCATAAACAGAACCTGCGGCTTTCACTTCCAGACCGGGGCCCGAAAGGAGGAGTGCAAACAGAAATATGGTGAGCTTCTGGAACATTACGGAGTGCGCTTGTTAGAGCATCATCTTCTTGCAGAATAACGCTTAAGCAGGCTGAAAGTTTCCGGTTTGCCACAAAAATAAAGTAACTGTAGCATTCCGGGCTACATGCGTGGCGCGAAGCAAGGTATTCAGCACTTGCGGGAGCCAATCGGCTTTCGGTCTGCGGGAGCAGGGAAAAGCAAAACGTTCTTCAAAAAGAGCACTTTCGCAAAGTCCTGTGTAGCAGGGGTAAATGTTTAAAGACGGTGGGTTTTTGTTCATATCCCGCAAATGTTTGCAGAAACTATTTTTTCGCAAACGTTTGTCCCCCTTTTTTGAGCGATTTACCCACCTTTAAAGAGTGGTAAAAACCGAAGATTTGAGGAATTGAAAGATGTATGGGACAACTGTTCAGCCGGGTGAGAGGACGATTCAAGGGACTCTCAAAAACAAACAGATTTCTGCTGATCTCAGAGATCGGACTTGGGATTTGTGCCCTGCTGTTTGTGTTGGTGCTCATTCGCATCTTTCTCTACTAACCCTCTACTTAAAACCCAACCATCTATGAAAAGAGCGTTACTCGTAAAACCCATTAAACTCGCAGGGCTCTTTATGTTCCTGCTATTCTCAGCCGCGCTGGCGCAGGCCCAGCAGGCCACGATTTCAGGTGTGGTTAAAGATGCAAAGAGTGAACCCATGGCAGGCGTTAGCATTGCCGTGAAGGGAACCAGCAACGGAACGACAACTGATGAAAATGGAAAATTCACGCTTGTTGTTTCACCTGACGACAAACTTGTCTTTTCGTTTATCGGCTATAAAAGCACAGAGGTTGCGGTTGGTAATCAAACAAATTTGTCGGTTACGCTGGAAGAAGATGTTGCCGCACTGAGCGAGGTGGTTGTGATTGGGTA
Source organism: Cyclobacteriaceae bacterium (assembly GCA_019694875.1). GTDB lineage: Bacteria > Bacteroidota > Bacteroidia > Cytophagales > Cyclobacteriaceae > UBA2336. The sequence continues at coordinate 331,438 of JAIBBC010000003.1, read as the reverse complement.
CGGCTCGGTAAAGAAAACGGATTTGACAACGTCAATCTCTTCGGTTAATCAGAAAGATCTTAAAACATTACCGGTAGCAGGTATTGATCAGGCGATCCAGGGCCGGCTTTCCGGTGTAACCGTTACAAGCAACGGTGGACAACCGGGGGGTGGTGTTTCGGTTCGCGTACGCGGAATTACTTCCGTTAACGGTAACGAGCCGCTTTATGTAATCGATGGTGTTCCGTTTCAAAATCCGGTAACATCGCTCGAAACAAATTTCCTCGGTGGTGGAAGCGGCCAGACTTCGCAAAGTGTTTTGGCAACGCTCAACCCGGCAGATATCGAATCAATCGATGTGTTGAAGGACGCATCCGCGCAGGCGATTTACGGTTCACGCGCAGCAAACGGTGTGGTACTTATTACTACGAAACGTGGTAAGGCGGGTGAAGGAAAGATTACCTACGATGGATTTTATGGCGTGAAGCACATTCCTAAAAAACTCCCGGTAATGAATCTGCGCCAGTTTGCCAAATACCAGAATGAAACCGTTGACGAGATTAACGCGGTAACGGGTGGAAACCAGTTGCCGACACCTGAGTTTGCCAATCCATCGTTGCTCGGAAGAGGAACCGACTGGCAGGACGCTATCTATCAAACGGGTATTGTAAGCAGCCATCAGCTTGCTTTCAGTGGCGGACAGGATAAAACAACCTACTATTTCTCTGGCGGATATTACAGTGAACAGGGAACGTTGATCGAAACCAACTTCGATCGTTATTCTTTGCGCGCAAACATCAATCACGAAATCAAGCCCTGGCTGAATGTGGGCTTTACCAGCAACCTATCGCGTAGCAATCAAAAGATTGGTCTTTCGGATGGTTTCGATGCCGTTACGAACACGGTGTTATATAACAGCCCGGCTTCGCCTGTGAAAGACGTGTATGGAAACTATGTTGGGCAGACAACGATTGGAGGATCCACGTTTGGAAATGCAAACAACCCGGTGGCGCTCGCGCACTACCGCGATGTGCGCACTATAACCAGCCGCGCGTTCGGGGCGCTGTTTGCGGAAATCAAGGTCATCAAAGGATTGACGCTGCGAAACGAAGTTAACTACGACTTTAACCTGGGCAGTGATAAAGCGTACCAGCCGCTGATTGAAAACGACAGCACAGATCAAACAATTGTCGGGCCGAGCAAACTGCGTGAACAGCGAACCAACAGTTTGTACTGGGCTGTAAAAAATTACCTGAACTATACTGTTTCGTTCGGCAAGCACAACATTTTCGCCACACTGGGTCATGAAGCGCAGGCTTCCAAATACGATTACATAAACGCGAACCGCAACAACCTGGCGCTCAATCTTCCTTCGCTGAATGCGGGTGCATCTGAAAATCAGGGCATTGGTGCAGGTGCAGGCGAATGGTCGATGGAATCATACTTTGCGCGTGTGAACTATTCGTATGACGAACGTTATGCAATCAGTGCTTCAATCAGACGGGATGGTTCATCTGCATTTGGTCCGAACAGCCGCTGGGGAACATTCCCCGGAGTATCTGCTTCATGGACAGTTACGAACGAATCATTCGCCCGCGATCTTCCGGTGCTTGATTATCTAAAAGTAAGAGTGGGAGCCGGGGTAGTGGGTAACCAGGAAGTAGGTCGTGCAAATGCATACTCTTCGAACATCAACCTGATTGCCATTGCACCATTCGGCCCGGGCAGTATGCCCGACAACGTGGCCAATCCTGATCTAAGCTGGGAATCGGTTGTAACCTATAACGGAGGTATTGACGCAACAATTTTCAAGAAATTAGACCTGACGCTGGATGTGTATAAAAAGGTTACGACCGACATGCTTCTTCCGACCCAACTGGGACTGTATTCAGGTTTGGGAACAAACTGGGATGACATTAAAACTCCGATCGCGAACGATGGACAGATTACCAACACCGGGATTGACATCAGCATCACAGGTGCGCATTCCATTACATCCGATCTGCAGTGGAAGAGCACGCTGGTGTTCAGCCACTATAAAAACAACCTCGATTACCTGAACACGAAAGAGGCGGCTATCCGCGGTGATTTCGATGAATATGGCGCACGTGTGCTTGTAGCGCTGTCGCGTCAGGGTTATCCCGTTGGAGCATTCTATGGCTATGTAACCGATGGTTTGTTCAAGTCGATGGAGGAATTGAATGATGGAACAGACTGGGGTTTGGACGTGAAGCCAGACGGTCAGTGGCTGGGCGATGTCCGCTACAAAGATTTGAACAAGGATGGTGTAATCGATGAGAAAGACGTTAAGACCATTGGCAACCCGAATCCAAAGTTCACGCTCGGATGGACAAACAATTTCAGCTACAAGGGTTTCGATCTTTCTGTATTCCTGTATGCTTCTTACGGTGCTGATATTTTCAACTACTCACGCCTTCAAACAGAAGGCATGCGTTCGCAGTACAATAACCAGTTGAAAACTGTTGAAGATCGCTACACTCCCGAGAATACCAACACAAGTATGCCGCGTTACAATCAGTGGCATGACAACAACATCCGGATTTCCAATCGCTTCATCGAAGACGGTTCTTACCTGCGGATTCAGAACGTGACATTGGGTTATTCGATACCGAGCAGTTTGATCAACAAGATTAGGGTTAATTCATTCCGGGTATATGTATCGGCTCAAAACCTGAAGACGTTCACGAAATATTCCGGCTATGATCCTGAGCTGGGAGCGATCAACAACCGCGCTACGTTTATGAACATTGATAACGGACGCTATCCGCTTCCGAAAACATTTACCATTGGTGCAAGCATTCAGTTTTAATCTTAACGTCCAGACATCATGAAAAAGATAATATTCACAGGTATAATCACAGCAGCGCTCTCGATTACTGCGTGCGATGATTCGTTCCTCGATAATCCTTCTACCACCCAGCCGACATCGGATAACTACTACAATACGGCTGAAGAGGTTTACGGAGGTACCGGGATGCTATACAATAACGTGTGGAACGACTGGTCTGACAAAGCGTTCACCTCCGTGGGTGACGTGCTGGGCGGAACAGTGTCCGGTGTTGCGGGCAACTCGCAATACAACTCTTTCTACAATTTCAACATTCAAAGCACCGATGGTTTGATCAACAGTACATGGAATGCCTGCTATGATGCCGCAGGACGTGCTTCGGTATTGATCCAGACCTTTGAAGCCAAGAAAAAACAAATTGGGGATAAGGATTTCCTTACAATCGGAATTGCGGAAGCGCGTTTCATCCGTGCGTTTGCATACTTCTACATTGGTCGTGCCTTTGGCGATGTGCCAATCGTTCCTAATCCGCTTGAACTGACGAAGCCCGGAAAGAATCTGGTACCGCGTTATTTCCAGGCCGATGTACTCCGCTTTGCAATTGAAGACCTGGAGTTTGCAGAGGCAAACCTTCCAAGCGTTCCATATCAGGTTGGCCGTGTATCTGCCATTTCAGCAAAAGGAATGCAGGCAAAGATTTACCTGTACCTGAAAGACTATGCGAATGCTCGCGCGAAAGCGCAGGAAGTAATTGACTATGCTACCGCGAATCCGGGACAGGTTGGTTTGCATGACGACTACCAGGAATTGTTTACATCATCATCGGCTGCAAAAGCAAGTAAAGAATCATTGTTTGCTTTACAGTGGATTACTGCCGCAGGCTGGAACGGTGCAAACCGTTTTATGACCTATGCAGGCCCTGCACCGTTGTTGCGCCCTGCACCAACCGGAACCACAGCTGCATACTCATCCGTTATTCCGTCCATCGACATGCTTGATCCCGCTACCGGATACTATGCCGGTGACGACAGAAGAGGATGGTCGGTGATGGAGCATGGGTTCCACCGCGATGACTGGGTTAATGCGAATTTCCCGGGCGGTTTTACATATGATACCACCGGAGCAACCGACAACTTCAAGATTAAGACCGGCACCCGTTCGAACATTCAAAAATATATTGTAGGCCCGAATCGTGATGGCGAACCGGTGAACACCGATGCGCACAGCAGCATGCCAACGTTCATTCTCCGGTATGCCGATGTTTTATTGATCTATGCAGAAGCCGTGATGAACGGAACCGGATCAACCAGTGATGGAACTGCACTTGCCGCATTCAATGCAGTTCACACCCGTGGCGGACTTGCACCGATGAGCAGCATCACCATCGATCAGTTGTTGCGCGAGCGTAAAATTGAGTTTGCGTTCGAAGGTGACTATTGGTTTGATATTCAGCGCCAGGGCCTTGCGAAAGCTTCCGCCATGGTTGCACAGCAGGAGCGAGGCACGTACGGTGATGATGGACATCTCAACAGTTTTAAGGCAACGATTCCGGCCAGCTTTAACACGCTGTTTCTTCCCATCCCGCAAGTTGAAACAGTATCGAACCCGTTGTTGCTTGAACCACCGGTGGCATTCTATTAATGGATAATAAACGTATTGAACGTAACTAACTGACTACGATGAAAACGATTAAGACAAGATTTTTAGGACTGTGCTTGATACTGGCGTTAGCGAGCTGGTCGTGCAGTGACGATGAATCAATGAACCCTTCCGTGAAGGAGGTTTCACCTGCGCAGGGCGCTTCGAACGAATTGCTGACCGTTACGGGTACCGATCTTTCGAAAATTCAGACAATTTATTTCGAGAAGGGGCATGTGAAGGCAAGCTTCAACCCCAATTTTAATACAGCAAAATCGATTCTGTTCCGCGTTCCAGCGGATGCGATTCCGGGAAACCAGAACATCATTCTTACTAACATGGACGGTACGGAAACAACCGTGCCGTTTAATGTGCTGGGTTTTGCCAACATCACTTCCGTATCGAACTACAATTTCAGTGCGAACGAAAGTTTGGTGTTAACCGGTAAAAACCTGGATGATGTGAGCAGCGTAGTTTTCGCAGGTACGACAACCGAACTGGAAATTGTCGCGAAGACAGCAACCACGCTTACGGTCAAGTTTCCGGCAACAACACTTACCGAGTCAGCGCTCGACATTACGAATGCTGCGGGTGTGTCGCATCCTTCACAGGTATTCGTTTCGCGCGACAATGCATTCAAGATTTTCACAGATGATTATGCACCCGGCTACCAGGATGCTTCCTGGGGAAGCGGTGGTGTGATCAGTACAACCGAATTTAAATCAGGAACTGCATCGGTGTACAAAGATTATGCTGCGGGTAACTGGCATCAGCTCGGGTTTGGCTGGACTAACACCTCAGACGATAACTATAAATATCTTTCGTTCTGGGTTAAAGGTGCATCGGCCACGTATGATTTATACATCACCACATCGGCCAGCAAGAGCGGATTCGCCAGCTTCGATTCGAATACGCGCATCACGGTTCCTGCCAACGAATGGACATATTTCAAAATTCCCGTTGCCACGCTTGACCTCTGGAGTACTGCCGCGCAGTGGAATCAGATCGGCTGGAGGATTCAGGGTCCGGATGGTAAAGACGAACGTTTTTACCTGGACGATGTCATGTTAGTCAAATAGATAGGTTAGGATTGTAGTTGTGTGCAGCAGCAGCCAAAAGCTGCTGCTGTATTTCCTGTGGAGTGATGAACGTAAAGATGAAGTCAGGCTTTATTGTATTTTCCTTTTGGTGTATTGCAAATTCTCTTTTTGCACAAACAATCGCTGACTTTGAAACGCCAGCATCGACACCTGCTTTAACTCCGGCAGGCGTAACGGTCGTAAGTAATCCCGATGCTACCGGTAACCCCAGTCAGAATGTAGCATACTTTCAAAAACCATCCGGCAACTGGAAAGCTGTTTACCTCGATTTTTCAGCGGAGAAAACCATTGGTAATAATGACAGGCTGTCATTGAAAGTCAGAAGCAGTACGCAAGGGCGTGTGTTTGTAAAAATTGTTAATAACGGTGCTACAATTCTTGAGAACTGGGCTCCGGATTACAATTCAAAACCGTTGCCGAACACCTGGACCGAGTGTTTGCTTGACATTGCATCAATAAAAAATCAGCCCTTCGACCGGATTGAAATTAATGCTTCCGTAGATAATGAAGCTACCGCAACCATATTCCTGGATGATGTTAAACTTATTAACTCGCAATCGCTGAATGGCGAACCGATTGCAGCGTTCACGCTTTCAGCGTACCAGATCATACAAGGCCAGAGTATCCAGTTCGATGCCTCGGATTCGTATGATCCGGATGGAACAATTGCGTCATATACATGGACTTTTGGAAATGCCGGCTCCGAAACGGGTGTTCAGGCCGAGCATCCATTTCCATCGGAAGGAATATACTTTGGTCGTTTAATCATTGAAGATAATGACGGTAAAAAGGCGGTGGGCAAATTCACAATTAACGTGCTGCCCGCAACCGAAAAGCTCGGTTCGCTTCAATTTGTGACGCCACAACTAAAGGTTTATGAAAAGGCTGAAGCTGCGTTCCTGATAAACGAGTCGTACAGCAATGTGTACGATCCGGATGTTGTGAAAGTGGATGCGGAAATAACCGATCCCGATGGCATTGAGCGTGTAGTTCCCTGTTTCTTTTACCAGCATGCATCCTATACGCCCGACCAGTGGACTAAAAACAGTAATACCGGTTATTGGATGCTGAGGTTCAGTCCTGCGAAAGCAGGGCAGCATCACATTCGGTTGACCGTTACCGACCCGGAAGGAACAACCGCATCGGTACTTTACTTCTTTTCTGTCGCGGCATCCGATGCACCGGGTTTTATTAAACCGGATCCCGAAAACAAACAATATTTTCGGCATCAAACAGGCGAGCCGTTTTATCCGCTTGGGATAAACGTGGCGTGGGGAACAACATCAGCATATACAACCATTCTCAATAACCTGGGTGCAGGTGGTGCAAACCTTGTTCGCTACTGGCAGGTTCCATTCGATCGCCAGGGACTTGAATGGAAGAACAACAGCGGATTCTACAAAGGACTTGGTGTCTACAGTCAGGAGGCAGCTGCTGAGCAGGATTCAATCTTCGGATTGTGCGAAGCCAATAACCTGTTTCTTCAGCTCACGATTTTCCAGCACGGCATGTTTTCTGAAAATGTGAATTCCAACTGGAACGATAATCCATATAAAAGCAGCAATGGCGGAATGTTAACATCAGCCGAACAATTTTTTTATAACACACAGGCCAAGGCTCAGGCAAAGAAATTAGTGCGATACATTGTAGCGCGTTGGGGGTATTCCACTCATTTGTTTGCGTGGGAACTTTTTAATGAAGTGAACTTCACCGGAGTATATCCGAATCAATCCGCTCAATGGTATCCGGGGGTTAAATCCTGGCATGATGAAATGGGTCAGTACATAAAAAGTCTGGATGCCTTTGATCACCCGGTTACAACCAGCACGGATGATGCGCAGTTGACTGACTTCGACCTGCTGACCGGATTAGACAACGTTCAGTATCATCTCTACAATACCTCGCTGCTAAGCGTTCAGCAGGAAAAGGATAATACCCTGCTAAATGCCATGACCCGAGTTGGGCTGATCAACGGTGAGTACGGACTTGATGTTACCACTGCCGATGTTCCGTTCGATGCACAACGCGTAGCCATCTGGACAGGTATTATGACGCAAGTGCCGCACCTGATGTGGAAGTGGGATAATTATACCAATTCTGACTGGGCAAATCTGTTTCAATATCCGGCAGCATTTATAGCAGATGAGGATTTTGTATCCGAAGGCAATCCAACAAAGCTTGGCATGACCGCAGCGTATAACATCGAAGCGCTGGTGGCCGTTGGCTTCAAAGCCGGTGATAACATTTATGGCGTTGTTTACGATAAAATTTATCGCAGCAACTTAACCGGGGCAACGGTAGATTTATCGGCAGCACCTGCGGGAAATTATACCGTCACATTCACCGATATCTCAACTGGTTTCTCTACGCAAAGCACCACAGATATTTATCATGAGCTTGAGTTGCCGCCTTTCTCGAAAGGCGTGGCGTTCAAAGCAACGCTCAATTTTGAACTGGTGTTGTCGGCCGATGACGACCAGCAAGCTAAATTGTTTAAGCCATACCCAAATCCGGCATCGGATATTATCTATCTCGGCATTCATGACCACCCGACTGAAATTGAATTGATCTCCGTTACGGGAACAACATACAAGTTGCGACCCATCCGGCATGTGACGAATGATGCGAAGGGATTAAAGATTGATTTGAGAAATGTGGGCCTGGCACCAGGAACTTATTTTATGAATGTAAAAACCCGGGGTCGCGTGTACCACAGCAAACTCATGTATACGGCTGATGGCCTCAACTAACAAAAAATGATACTATCCGAAAGAAAATATTGGAGTACAAACAGCACAGCCAGCCGTTATTTCCACACTGTGGTGGGGGGTGTTAGTCTTGCCGTGCTGCTGGTGCTCATCAGTATCGTTCAGCTTTCCGCACAGGATATGGTTGATAAACACGCAACCGCGCAAACGAAGGCTTTGCATGCCAACCTTAAACGAATCGCGGAGCAGGGAATCATGTTTGGCCACCAGGAAGATTTGGCCTATGGCGTTGGCTGGACTAATTCTCCCGGCCGTTCGGATGTAAAAGAAGTGTGTGGCGACTATCCGGCTGTGCACGGCTGGGATATCGGAAAAGAGGATACTCCCGCCAACATCGATTTTGTTCCGTTCGAAAACGTACGAAAGTGGATCATCGAAGTGTATAAGCATGGAGGCATCAATACAATATCCTGGCATGTAGACAACACGACTACCGGTGGCAACGCATGGGATACCATTCGTACTGTTAAGCATATTTTGCCCGGAGGAAAAGATCATGCAAAGTTTAAAGCCCGCCTTGATCGCATTGCGGATTTTATGCTGTCGTGCAAAGTCGATGGCGAATTCATTCCGTTAATCTTCAGACCGTATCACGAGCATAATGGTGCCTGGTTCTGGTGGGGTAAGGGCAATTGCACGGAGACTGAGTACATCGCACTCTGGCGGTTTACGGTTGATTACCTGAAAAATACGCGCAACCTCCATCATCTATTGTACGCGTTCTCTCCCGACAGAAGTAAACTCGATATGAACGATCTCAAAAAATCGTACTTGTACGGCTATCCGGGAGATGATTATGTGGATATGCTGGGCTACGATAACTACATGGACGTAGGCATCAGCTGGAATACAAAAACAAAAGAAGCGCAGGCTGCAGACTTCATTGCAGGGCTTTCCATGCTTTCAGCCTTAGCGAAGGAAAAAGGAAAAAGTGCCGCGTTAACCGAAACAGGACTTGAAGGTGTAACCAATCCAACTTGGTTTACGGAAGTTATTCTGAATCCGATAAAGAGCAATCCATCCGTTCGTCTTGCCTACATCTGCCTGTGGCGCAACGCCAACACCAAGCATCATTACGGCCCATATCCGGGACATGCTTCCGCGGATGACTTTAAAGTTTTTTACAAGGATTCATTAACGCTGTTTGAGAATGATATCCGCAACATGTACAAGCCGGGCAAACCACTGACGAAATGACTTTATCGCTCATCGACAGTTTAATCATTGCGGTATACCTGGTAACGGTAATCGTTATTGGGTTCATCATGAAAAAGCGTGCCTCCCAAAACATCAAGACGTATTTTCTCGGAGGCAATACACTGCCCTGGTACATGCTCGGGCTCTCCAATGCATCGGGTATGTTTGATATTTCCGGAACGATGTGGATGGTAACGCTGCTGTTTGTGTACGGAGTGAAAAGCGTGTGGATTCCGTGGCTGTGGCCGGTGTTTAACCAAATCGTGTTAATGATTTACCTGTCGGCCTGGCTAAGGCGATCGTACGTGCTCACCGGTGCCGAATGGATCCGCACTCGGTTTGGCAATGGCCGGGGAGCAACACTGTCGCACATCATTGTCGTGGCTTTTGCATTACTGAGCGCACTCGGATTTTTGAGTTATGGCTTTATCGGAGTTGGAAAGTTCATTGAAGCATTCATTCCGTGGGAGAGTGCGGCACCGCTGCTTTCAGGTTTCCTGGAACCACAGCATGCGGCCACGTTTTACGGAATCATAATGGTTGCGATTGTTACGCTGTATGTAATCATGGGCGGAATGATGTCGATCGTATGGACCGATGTGTTTCAGTTTGTGATCATGACCGTTTGTTGTGTGGCCATTGGTATTATCGCGATGAATCACGTTGACCGCGATACGCTGATGGGACTTGTACCTGCGGGCTGGAATGAACTTTCCTTCGGATGGAACATCGGGTTGGACTGGTCAGGAATACTTCCTGCCGTAAACGACAAGATTACGTCTGACGGATTTTCACTCTTCACGGTATTTTTTATGATGATGCTGTTCAAAGGCATCTTCGCTAGCATGGCCGGGCCTGCACCCAATTATGACATGCAAAAAATTCTCGCTACCAAATCGCCGGCCGAGGCAGCCAAGATGAGTGGCTTTGTATCGCTGGTGCTGCTGTTTCCGCGATACCTGATGATTACCGGATTTACGGTGCTGGCCATCGTTTTTCTTCGCACGGAATTTCTGGCGGCAGGTGAGGGCTTCGACTTCGAGAAGGTATTACCATTGGCCATTAACGAGTTTATCCCGATCGGTTTGAAGGGTCTCTTGATCGCAGGATTGCTGGCTGCATTTAAATCAACGTTTGCTTCCACGGTTAACGCAGCGCCTGCTTATCTCATCAACGACATCTACCTGAAGTACATCAATCCCGATGCAGACCGCAAGCGTCTCATTAACTACAGCTACATGATTTCACTGGCGATGGTAGTACTGAGCATTCTGATTGGATTATATGTGATGAGCATCAACACGGTTATTCAATGGATCGTGTCTGCACTCTATGGCGGGTACATTGCATCCAACGTGCTGAAGTGGCACTGGTGGCGCTTTAACGGTCACGGATATTTCTGGGGAATGGCGGCAGGGATTCTCGCATCAATGGTATTGCCGTTTGTTTTTCCGGGAGCTCTGCCTTTGTACTATTTTCCTGTCACGTTTGTCATTTCCATCATCGGTTGCGTTGCAGGTACCTATGCAGCACCGCCTGCAGAAGAAGCCGTACTCAAGCATTTCTATAAATCTGTAAGGCCGTGGGGTTTCTGGAAGCCCGTTCATGAGCAGGTAGTTGCTGAAGACCCGTCTTTTATCTCTAACAAAAATTTCAAACGCGATGTGTTTAATGTAGCGGTTGGAATTGTGTGGCAGGTTTGCCTGACGGTTGTTCCGGTCTACATCGTTATTCGAGAGGAACTGCCGCTGTATGCAAGTATTGGTATTTTGCTGGTAACAACTTATATCCTTAAAAAGAACTGGTACGACAAACTGGAAACGGAAGATCAAGCGTTCGCAAAACCAGCACCCGTGACAGTATCCAAACAATCATAACAAACTGAATACACTGATATCGTGAGCACACATCTTGAACATGTAAGAAAACTTTTTAGCGAGCACGAAAAACTTGTTACAAAAAAGAATCACCCTGCTGAAGGTGGAAACAGGATATTTCAACGGTATACGTTTCCTGTGCTAACCGCTGCACACGCTCCCGTTCACTGGCGTTTCGATCTGGATCCTCAAACCAATCCGTTGCTGCTGGAACGCATTGGCGTAAATGCAACGTTCAACGCGGGCGCAATGCTTTGGAAAAATAGAATCGTGTTGGTGGTGCGTGTGGAAGGCAATGACCGGAAGTCATTTTTTGCATTAGCAGAAAGCGATAGTGGAGTTGATAACTTCCGTTTCCGAGATTATCCGATTGAACTTCCGCAAACCAGCGATCCCGATACGAATGTGTACGACATGCGTTTGGTTCATCACGAAGACGGCTGGATTTACGGCTTGTTCTGTACCGAACGAAGAGACCGGACGGCAAAGGATTTTGATCAGTCTGCAGCAGTAGCGCAGTGCGGAATCGTTCGCACACGCGACCTTGAGAAATGGGAACGCCTTCCGGATCTCGTAACAAAGGGTGGTCAACAACGAAATGTTGTGCTGCATCCTGAGTTCGTGAATGGAAAGTATGCGTTGTACACGCGCCCTCAAGACGGATTCATTGATGCAGGCAAAGGCGGTGGAATTGCCTGGGGATTGTGCGATTCCATGGAACACGCGGTGGTGGATTCCGAACAAATTATCGAGCCAAAAATTTATCATACAATTAAAGAAGTGAAGAACGGGCAGGGCCCCGCACCAATAAAAACAGATAAGGGCTGGCTGCACCTCGCGCACGGAGTTCGAAATACGGCTGCGGGCCTTCGCTATGTGTTATACATGTTCATGACGGACCTCGAAAATCCATCGAAAGTTATTGCCAAACCGGCAGGGCATTTCATCGCTCCCGATGGCGATGAACGGGTAGGTGATGTATCGAATGTTGTGTTTTCGAATGGTTGGGTTGAGCGTGATGGTATTGTATACATCTACTACGCATCGTCTGATACGCGCATGCACGTGGCGACAACCACGGCAGCCAAACTGATCGACTACTGCCTGCATACACCGGAAGATGAACTCCTGTCGCACCTGAGTGTAAAACAACGTGTTGCATTAATCAACTCGAATTTGTCGTGGATGAAAAATAACCTGAAATGATTTCTGTAAAAACCGATCCGCTGACAAAGCAACTTCGTGATGAAGCTTTTGATGAGCTGACAGGTAATATACTGCCGTACTGGATGAATAAAATGAAGGACGAAGTGCATGGTGGGTTTTATGGAAGACGTAATGGTTACGATGAATTAATTGAACAGTCTGACAAAGGCGTTATTCTGAATACGAGAATCTTGTGGACGTTCGCTCATGCCTGCCGGGTATTGACAAATCATCCTGCGAACCAGCATTATCACTCGATTGCCACACGCGCTTTACACTACATTCGCGATCATTTCATCGATACCGAGAACGGTGGTTTGTACTGGATGGTGAACTTCCGGGGCGAACCGGTGTACACAAAAAAGCAGATTTATGCTCAGGCTTTCGGGATTTATGCGTTTACGGAATATTTCCGCGCGACCGGTGATAAAACTGCACTGAATGATGCTATTGCACTTTATAAGTTAATCGAACAGCACAGTTACGATCGCACGAGAAGTGGCTACCTCGAAGCGTTCGATCGCGACTGGGCAGTGCTGGAAGATTTGCGTCTCAGCGACAAAGATGCAAACGAGCGAAAAACGATGAACACTCACCTGCATGTGCTGGAAGCGTACACTAATCTCTATGCGTGCTGGAAAAACGGACAACTTGCGCAGCAACTTGAAAAACTGATTTTCATTTTCCTGGATAAAATTGCCAGCCAAAAAAATCACCTCGATCTTTTCTTTGACGATGACTGGAATGTTAAGTCTTCCATTATTTCATTCGGGCATGATATTGAAGCAAGCTGGCTTTTGCAGGAAGCAGCAGAAGTTCTTGATAACCCAGCGTTGATCAGCCGTTCAAAAGACCTGGCTTTAAAACTTGTTCAGGCTGTTGACCGGGAGGGACTTGACGCGAATGGAGCGTTGATCAATGAAATTCACGGTGATGGATTGAAAGACACCGACATCCATTGGTGGCCGCAGGCAGAAGCGCTTGTTGGTTATATCAATGCCTGGCAAATTACAAATGATCCGGATTATCTCTCAAAAGCAAGTGTGATTTGGATGTTTATTAAACGGCATTTAGTCGATTCAAAAGGAGAGTGGAATTGGCGATTAACGGAGAAACTGAGCGTGGTCAGAACTGAAGACAAGGCAGGCCCGTGGAAATGCCCGTACCACAATGGCCGCGCGTGTATGGAAATACTTAAACGTTTGGAGGGTTTATGAGTATGAAACAAGTTCTTTTTATCCTGCTGACGTTTGGTGTTCGGCTTCTGTGCGCTCAGGATTTTGTTCAGGTTCGCGATGGAAAATTTGTACAGCATGGTAAGCCTTATCATTTTATCGGTGCTAACATGTGGTACGGATGTTACCTCGGCTCTGATAAAGTAGAAGGAGGGAAAGAACGCCTCGTGCGGGAGCTCGACTTCCTAAAAAAAGAAGGCATCACAAATTTGCGTGTATTGGGAGCGTCAGAATTATCAGCGTTCGACAATCATTTTCCATTCACCATTCAAACAGCGCCTGATCAATACGATGAATCGCTTCTGCAGGGATTGGACTTTTTGCTGGCCGAGATGAAGAAGCGCGATATGAAAGCGGTGATTTACCTTACGAACTATTGGAACTGGTCAGGGGGAATGGGGCAATACATCACATGGGTAGCTCCGGACCTTGCTGCTTCCGTGCCCTTTAATCCCGAACGGAAATGGGAACGTGAAATGACGTTATCATCTTACTTCTACTCACATCAACGCGCGCAGGAATATTTCAGAAAGTATGTTTCGAACCTGGTGTCGAGAAAAAATACATTCACCAACACAAGGTATAAGGATGATCCCACAATCATGTCGTGGCAACTAAGTAATGAGCCCCGGCCGGGCATGGATGGTGATCACGGTGAAAGTAATATCCGTGAGTTCATGAAGTGGATTAACGAAACAGCGGGCTATATCCACTCGGTTGATCCGAATCATTTGGTTTCTTCCGGCAACGAAGGTAAGGTGGGTACGATTCAAAACATTGCCTATTACGAACAAACGCATGCCGGCAACAACATCGATTACCTCACACTTCACATCTGGGCCAAGAACTGGAACTGGTTCGATGCAGATAAACCTACAGAAACTTTTCCGGTTGCGAAACGCAATGCATTGGATCATCTTAAGCTTCACATTAATCTGGCGCGCAAAATGAACAAGCCCCTGGTAATGGAAGAGTTTGGATTGGACCGGGATAATAAAAGCTGCATACCCGGCACAGCTACCACCATGCGCGATGAATATTTTGAAGCGCTCTTTGAAATGCTTTACCGGGAAACCGTGGCCGGTGCACCGATTGGCGGAGCCAACGTGTGGGCATGGGGTGGGGAAGGCGAACCCATGTATAAACTTGAAACAGATTTTGATGCGGCACGCTACGTAGGAGACCCGTTCGTGGAGCCACAGGGATTGAATTCGGTCTTTAAAAAGGACAAAAGCACATTGCGAATTCTGAAAAAGTATAGCAGGTTGTTTGAGAAATTTGACAAGAAGTAAAACACTTTTGAAAGCGCTGGAGGATATGTTATCTTCGGAAACACCTGTTCCTAAATCATATTCCATGACAAGAGCTTGTCTGATCGCTGCGTGTCTCCTTCTTACCGGGATAGCTTCAGCTCAGCCCGGTGAATTGCGAAAGAAGCGGATCATTTTCGATCAGCTTTTAGAGAATCAAAGCTTGTCGCAAAGTTCGATAAACTGTGTGCTGCAGGACCATGATGGTTTTCTGTGGATCGGAACTTTCTCCGGGCTCATCCGGTACGATGGTTACAAAACAACGGTGTTTCACAGCGAAAATCTGCCCGGTAAAATCCAAAGCAATAAGATTATTACACTTTATGAAGATCGCGATGGATACTTGTGGATCGGTACGCACATGGGTGGACTTTTCCGGTACGATAAACACCGAAATGAATTTGAACACTTCAGCTACAAAAAAGACGACCCGCGAAGTCTGAGCAATAACAACGTGTGGGCGATCGAAGAAGATCAGCACGGAAATTTGTGGATCGGAACTGAAACCGGGCTCAACATTCTCCGCAAAGGCAAAACGGGTTTTGACAGGATTTCAAAAGTAAATACACCCTCGCTGAGCTATGATTTTATTACCGACATTCATCTGTCAACTGCCAACGAGGTCTGGGTATCTACGGAAGAGGGATTAAACAAACTTGTTGTGACGGGCTCACCCGGGAACGAACATTACGCTTTTGAAAACTTTACGTATGAAGAAGATGCTTCCAACAAGTTCCTGCATAATTACATCTACCAGATTGAAGAGCTAACTGTCAATGGCAAACCCACCATCTGGCTGAGTACTAAAAAGGGGTTGAAAGGATTGCAGAATAACAAGCTCACGAATTTCCTCGTGCCCGGAAAATCACTCAGCTATTCATTTTTCCGAAGCGTGCTGGCGGTAGATGATGCGAAGCCGTTTCTCATTGCCGGGTCAGAGATGGGCTTGTCAATTTTTGATCCGGAAACACAACGCTTTGAATCCGTCCCGAACGATGATTATCGTGAGATGAATATGAGTCATCGCACCATTACTGCACTGTACATCGATCAGGGCGGTGTGCTTTGGGTGGGAACAAAGAAGGGATTAAACAAATTCGACAGCTACTCAAAAGATTTTGAGGCGTTCCACACCACGCTGTTTGATAAGTCGAAAAACATCATTACCGGTGTACAAAACTCTTCGATGGGCGGATACTGGATATCGACCATAGGTGGCGGATTGTTTAAGTTTGACGGGAAGAGTTCTTTTACGCATTATAAGATTGTTAGTCGTGAAGAAAACGACTTCACCGAATTCATTCAGACGCTATATTCCGATAACCGCGGAAACATCTGGGTTGGTACTGCCGGGGCAGGTGTGTATCATTTTAATGAAAAGGATGTTAACAAGAACGGAACGATCCATACGTTCGATCACTATTTCACTAAATCTGTGTCTTCATTAAGCGATGACTACGTGATGTCGTTGGCTGGTGACCGCGATGGGAACATCCTCGTGGGCATGTGGAGCGGGGGACTCAATAAAATCACGCCTGCTAAAAAGGTAATCGACTTCAACGAGCCTTCGTTGAAAAGAACTCCCGTGGTTGTATTGCATCCCGATCATACCGGAACCATTTGGGTGGGTACCCGTGGCAAAGGTTTTTATCGCATTCGCGAAAACTCCGGCAAACCTGTATTGAAGCATTATTTTAAAGATGAAACAAATGACTCGCTGAAGTCTATCAACAACAACTTCATTAACGCGATCTATGAAGACCATGCAGGCACCTTGTGGATTGGTACCGATGGCGGATTGAATTCGTTCGACCGAAGAACCGAGGAATTCTCTCATTATCCGCTGGAAGGCGGACCCAGTAACGATGTGATTGTCAGTATCCTGGAAGACGATCAAGGTAAGCTCTGGCTCGCGCACTGGAACGGTTTAACGGTAATCGACCCTGCTGACGCACGCTGGATGCGTAACTACGATAATAACGACCGCATCATGGGCGGATTCTTCTATAATAATGTGTGTGTGAAAAGCCGCGAAGGGCACTTGCTGTTTGCAGGTTCGGAAGGCTTCAATCGGATCGACACGAAGCGCATTGTTCAAAAACCGGAAGTGTACCCGTTGGCTATCACTCAATTTGAATTGTTCGGTAAACCGGTTACATATGGCGAAGAAATTGATGGCCGTGTGATTCTCACCAGTCCGTTGCGCAACAAAACGCAGGTGAAACTCAAACATTTCGAAAACTCCATTGCGTTCGAATTTGCTTCCCTTGATTATGCGGCTCCTGAAAAGATTCGCTATGCCTACATGCTGGAAGGTTTTAATAAAGAATGGAGCTATACAACCAGCGACAGACGTTACGCCAACTACACAAACTTAAACTATGGCAAGTATACGTTTAAAGTTAAAGCCACAAGTACCGATGGCGTATGGAGTGATGGTTATAGTGAAGTTAAAATAACCATTTTGCCTCCGTGGTGGAAAACAAACTGGGCGTTACTGCTCTACATTGTGGTGGCATTCTTGGTACTGTATGGATTCCGCAAACTTGTTCTTCTCCGCGCCAACCTGATTCACGACATCAAGCTCGAACGGCTTCAGCGTGAGAACATGGAAAAACTCAACAAGGCCAAGCTGCAGTTCTTCACAAATATTTCGCACGAATTCAGAACA
This sequence comes from Cyclobacteriaceae bacterium, assembly GCA_019694875.1. Lineage (GTDB taxonomy): Bacteria > Bacteroidota > Bacteroidia > Cytophagales > Cyclobacteriaceae > UBA2336. Next base: position 313,648 of record JAIBBC010000003.1, on the reverse strand, counting down.
CCGCTTACGCTGATTCTCGGCCCGGCCCAGAGCCTGCTGGATTCAAGTAGTCTTGGCAAGGTGTTTCGCAACAATGCACTGAACATCAGCACCAATGCGCAACGGCTTTTGCGACTCGTGAACCAGTTGCTCGATTTCCGCAAAGCTGAGTCCGGCAATCTGAAGCTGCAGGTATCGGAAGGAAACATTGTACGCTTTGTGAAAGAAATCAAACTTTCGTTCGATTTGCTGGCCGAACAGATGAACATCCGGTTTACGATGGAATCATCATCGCCCATAATCAAGCTTTGGTTCGACCGCGATCAGTTCGAGAAGATAATGTTTAACCTGCTTTCAAATGCATTCAAGCATACCCCGGCCGAGCATTCCATTTCCATCCAGGTTCAGGAAGCGGCCGAAGAAGTAGTCATCACTGTTGAGGACACCGGTAAAGGAATTAAGAGTGAACATTTTGATAAAATCTTTCAAACCTTCTTCAGTTACGATGACGACAAGCATCATACGGGAACAGGCATCGGGCTGGCATTAACTAAAAGCCTGATTGATATGCATCATGGAAAGATCGATTTGCAAAGCAGGGAAGGAGAGTTCACGCGGTTCATCATCCACTTAAAGAAAGGCACCGCTCACTTCCACGAAAGTGAGATTCAGCACTTCTCCGATGACATTGAGACGATGGACCGGTACCCTTCGCTTACCGGGCTTGACCTTGCCCCGGTTGAAACGGCTCAGGCAGACGATCAGGGTTCAGCGGTGAAGTCCGAGCAAAAGCTTTTGATTGTAGAAGATAACGAAGGCGTGCGATCTTACATAAAGTCCATCTTTCAGAGTGAATATGAAATTATCGAGGCCGCCAACGGGGAAGACGGCTTGTCGATGGCAGTTGATCAATCGCCAGACCTCGTGATCAGCGACATCATGATGCCCCTAATGGATGGAATTACATTGTGTAAGAAGTTGAAATCTGACGTGAGAACGTCACACATACCCGTAATCCTGTTAACTGCCCGAACGGCTTTAATATTTAAAGTGGAAGGATTGGAAACCGGTGCGGATGACTACGTTACCAAGCCATTTAATCCTAAGCTGCTCGAACTTAAAGTGAGAAACTTTATTCGTATCCGCGAAGCGATGCGAAATCATTTCTCCGGCAAGGATGTACTGACGATCGAACCGCGCAAGGTTACACTCACCTCAGCCGATGAAGTATTTGTCAGTAAGATGGTTGAGAGCATCGAGAAGAACATGAGCAATGCGGACTATTCGGTTGAGGAACTTGGGCTTGATGTGGGCATGAGCAAGATGCAGCTTTACCGGAAAATGAAAGCGTTAACCAGCCAGTCGGCTAATGAATTTATCCGAACCATGCGCCTCAAACGTGCTGCGCAATTGCTCGAACAGAAGCAACTAACGGTTGCTGAAGTGACATACGAAGTGGGATTTACCGATCTGCCGTACTTCCGTGAATGCTTTAAAAAGATGTTTGGCGTTACGCCATCGGAATACGCGGGACGTCCTGCTCAGGAAATCAAATAATGACGGTCATAAAAAGTCAATGATGATGAAAAAATACGGATGGTTTATTCTGCTGTTTGCAGTCGTGCAGGTTCGGGCGCAGAAGTTTGATTCACTAGCATTAACTCCACCCATGGGCTGGAACAGTTGGAATACATTTTCGGTAAACATCGATGAAAAACTGATTAAAGGTATTGCAGACAGTTTTGTTAAAGACGGATTGAAAGATGCCGGGTATCAATACCTGGTAATTGACGATGGGTGGATGGCAAAAGAACGTGATGCTAAAGGAAATCTGGTAGCAGATCCGGTAAAATTTCCAAATGGAATGAAATCGGTGGTCGATTATGTTCATAGCAAAGGACTGAAGTTTGGAATTTATAACTGTGCCGGAAACAAAACATGTGGCGGGTATCCGGGTTCACGCGGACACGAATACCAGGACGCGTTGCTGTACGCTTCGTGGGGTGTCGATTATCTAAAATATGATTGGTGCAACACGGAAAAACTGAATGCGGAAGGTGCGTACATGACCATGCGTGATGCTTTATATGCCGCTGGCCGCCCGGTGGTATTCAGCTTGTGCGAATGGGGAGAGAATCAACCGTGGAAATGGGGAGAGAAGGTAGGGCACTTGTGGCGCACAACAGGCGACATCACCAATTGCTGGGATTGTGAGGATAATCACGGCACATGGTCATCGTGGGGTGTGTTGCGTACCGTGAACATGCGAAAAGACATTCGTCAATATGCGGGTCCTGGCCATTGGAACGATCCGGATATGATGGAAGTTGGCAACGGCATGACGGTACAGGAAGATCGTTCCCATTTTACGTTGTGGTGCATGCTGGCCGCTCCGTTAATTATGGGCAATGACCTTCGCTCGATGACCAATCAAACCCGCGAGATACTTACGAACAAAGAAATTATCGCGGTAAATCAGGATGCACTGGGTGTGCAGGCCATGCGATACGCAACCGTGGATAGTGTTGAGGTTTGGGTAAAACCACTGGTTAACAACGAGTGGGCCGTTTGTTTTCTGAATCTGAAAAGCAAAACGCAAAGCATGGATTTTAACTGGCAGGAGCATACTATCACTGATGTTGTGGCCAACCGCACGCTTGATTTTAAGAAAGAGACTTTTCAATTGCGAAACCTTTGGACTAAAAAGACTTCCGGAACAACTGCGAAACCGCTTCAGGCATCTGTGGCATCGCACGATGTGCTCGTATTCCGGCTCTCCCGTAAATAACACTCATGAAAAAACACTTTTTCCTTTTGCTTGCTCTTGGCTTAATTGTTTCAGCCTGTAACGAGCCTGCCGGTCGCGGCACGTCAGCACTCGACCGCTTAAAACAAGAACGTAGCGATAATGCAGCGATTGAAGCAAAGATTGATGAATTGCTTTCAGCGATGACGCTCGAAGAAAAGATCGGGCAGATGACACAGATCACCAACGCGCAAATTGTAACGAAGTCAAACTGGGGCAATGGCAGCGACCTCAGTATCGAAATGATGATCGATACGGCTAAGTTGGGGGTGATGATCCGAAAGTATCATGTCGGTTCATTTCTAAACGGAGTAGCCGAGAAACCTGAAGTATGGTATAAGTTTTATAAAGATTTGCAGGAGTACAATCTTGAGCATTCGCGGCTTAAGATACCGGTTATCTATGGAGTCGATCAAATGCACGGCCCGAATTACCTCGAAGGAGGAACGATCTTTCCGCATGCAATTAACACCGCTGCAACGTACAATAATAAATTTCCGGCAGACATGGCCCACGTTACCGCGATTGAAACTGCTGACATCGGTCATCAATGGATCTTTGCTCCCGTACTCGACCTTGCGCGAACTCCGCTTTGGGGACGCTACTATGAAACGTTAGGTGAATCACAGTACGTAGCCTCAACCATGGGAAGCATTTTTGTGAAAACACTGCAAGGTGATTCGGCAATTGCTCCTTATAAAATTGCTGCAACGGCAAAACACTTTTTAGCGTACTCCGATCCGAAGTCGGGGTGGGACAGAACTCCGGTTGATATCTCTGAACAAACCTTATACGAAATGCACGTGCCGGCATTTAAAGCGGCTATCGATGCCGGCATTGAGTCGGTAATGATCAACAGTGGAGAAATCAATGGCGAGCCGGTACACGCTTCAGCGCGGATTCTTACTCAATTGCTGCGCGATGAACTGAAGTTCAGGGGCGTAGCAGTTACGGATTGGGAAGATATTATCCGGTTGTATCGTAATCATCGGGTTGCCGCGAATGAACGTGACGCAACGCGTATGGCAATCGAAGCCGGGATTGATATGGCCATGACTCCGTATACAACAGACTTCTGTGAACACATGGTTGCACTCGTGAAGGCGGGAAAGATTTCGGAAGAACGCATCAACCTTTCGGTTGCCCGGATATTGCGGATGAAACTCAGGATCGGTTTGTTTGAAAACCCGTTGCCCCGTAACGACCGCTTCACTAGAATCGGAACGGCAGAAAATCGCGCGCTTGCGCTGGAAGCTGCGCGGGAATCTATCGTGCTGATGAAAAATGATGGCAATGCGTTACCGCTCTCACCCAATAAAACAAAAAATGTACTGGTTGCCGGATCGCTGGCAAATCTAAAATCTCCCTTGTCAGGCGGGTGGACATTGCGGTGGATCAATAAAGATGAATCGTTGTACCCCGACTATGTGCTCACACCGTTTGCAGCGCTGAAAAAGGAGTTTCCCGCAGCCACGCTTGCTGCAGGTAATGCTGAAATTAAATCAAAAGCTTCGCGTGCGGATGCCATTGTGGTAGTGGCAGGCGAGATGCCTTACTCGGAAGGCTTCGGAAGCATAACCGACATCAATCTTCCACCGGATCAGCTTGAAACAATTGAAACCGCGTTGGCTACGGGCAAGCCGGTTGTATTGGTAATTGTTGCCGGCCGCCCGAGAATCATCACCTCCGTGTACGACCGGTGCAAGGCTGTATTGTTTGCAGGATTGCCGGGCTTTGAAGGTGCACAGGCTGTTGCTGACATCATCTGTGGTAAAGTAAATCCGAGTGCAAAGATGAGCTTCAATTATCCGTACGCACCCAACCGCCTGTTGCCGCATAATCACAAGGCCACGGAAGAGTTGCTGGCGCATGAAATACCTAACCCAATTGCACTGAAAGAATTTGGTACTGGTCTCAGTTACACAACGTTTGAGTACAGTGACTTAACCTTAAGCGATTCAGTGCTGACTTCAGAAAGCGATAGTTTGATGGCAACTGTCACGGTAAAGAATGACGGAACGGTTGACGGAAAAGAATCCGTGCTCTGGTTTGTCAATGACGAAGTAGCGAGTCTTACCCGACCCGTGAAAGATTTAAAGTTCTATGAGAAAAAGTTAATTAAAGCAGGTGACTCGGTTGCATACACGTTTTCAATCAAAGCCTCGCAGCTTGCATTTCCTGATCATAAAAATAACCAGCGCCTGGAGGATGGTTATTTTACGCTGCTGGTCGGACCCCTTAAAACCCGGTTTAAACTTGAGCGTCCATGAGAACAACGGTGACTACATTTCTTTTCGCGGCAATTGTTTCATTTTCTGTTCACGCACAGCCCGACCGCATCAGCGTTATGGGGAATAAGTTTATATCCTCAAAGGGTGCTGTTGTCTTTCGCGGGTTGGATGCAAGCGATCCATACAAGCTTAAATCAGAAGGGCATTGGAACAAACAATACCTGGCAGAGATGAAAAACTGGGGCGCTAACATCGTGAGGTTCCCGATTCATCCGGTGAATTGGCGAAAACTCGGTAAGGAAAAGTACATTCAGTTGCTTGATCAGGGTGTTGAGTGGGCAACGGAGCTCGGGCTTTATGTAGTAGTCGATTGGCATAGTATCGGCAACCTGCGTTCGGAATTATTTCAGGATCCCATGTACGAGACAACGCGCAAGGAAACATTTGAATTCTGGAAAGCGATGGCTGAACATTACAAAGACAATTCAACGGTCGCATTCTTTGAATTATTTAATGAACCCACCGATTATCACGGCCAGCTCGGAACATGTTCGTGGGCGCAATGGAAGGAGCTGATGGAAGAAATGATCACGATCGTGCGGGCGCACGGTGCAAAAGCCATTCCATTGATTGCCGGATTCAACTGGGCGTATGACCTTACGGAGGTAGCCCGGAATCCGATCGCGGCTGAGGGAATTGCTTATGTAAGTCATCCATATCCCATGAAACGCGAAAAGCCCTGGGAAGAACAATGGACTCTGGACTGGGGTTATGTTGCCGAAACGTATCCTGTTTTTCTTACTGAGATTGGCTTCTGCGGAAAAGATGATCGCGGTGCGCATGTTCCGGTAATGAGTGATGAATCGTATGGCGAAGCAATTACCACGTACTGCAACCAACGTGGCATCTCGTATACCGTTTGGGTTTTTGACCCTGAATGGGCGCCCATGCTCATCGAAGACTGGAAGTTTACACCCACCCGACAGGGCCGGTATTTTAAGAAGGCGTTACAGGCTGCGAAGAAATGAAAATCAGAATTTTTATTGTTTGTCTGGCGATGCTAATGCTTTCGGCATCATCGCCTGAGTTGTCAACCGAATTTTTCGCGGCCGACAATCCTTACATTCGGTATACCGGTCGGATTGATTTCAATAATCCGAAAGCACCCCGCTTTTGGGCAGCAGGTGTGTACATCGAAGCACGATTCCGCGGTACGTTTTGTGAAATTGAAGTACGCGATGAAATGCTGTGGGGTACATCGCATAACTATTTGGAGGTTAGCATTGACGGAGCCGAGCCTCAGCGGATCAAAACCACCGGAAAAGTTGATCGGATCATGATTGCGGATAACCTGAAAGAAGGCGAGCATAGCATCGTGATTATGAAAGGAACAGAGGCGTTGATTGGTTACCTGGAATTTATTGGCATGCGTTGTGAAAAATTGTTGCCGGCAAAATCAAATCGTTCGCGAAAAATTGAATTCATTGGCGACTCTATTACCAGCGGCATGGGAAATTTTACAAAGGATGTACCGTGCGACAGTGGTGTTTGGTACGATCAGCACAGTGCATGGTACAGTTACGCATCTGTCACCGCACGTGAATTGCAGGCCGACTTTCACCTCACGTCCGAGTCGGGCATCGGCTTAATACATAGCTGTTGCGCTAAACCGATTTTGATGCCTCAGGTTTTTGACAAGATCAGCTTGAGCAAAGATTCTTTAGCGTGGGATTTTAAGTTTCAGCCTGACCTAGTGGCAATCTGTTTGGGACAAAACGATGGCGTTCAGGATTCAGTACAGTTCACCGGAGCGTATGTAAAGTTTCTCCGGTCGCTTCGTACACATTATCCTAAGGCAAAGTTCGTTTGCCTGACAAGCCCAATGGCTGATGATAAGTTGCGCGCGGTGCTTAAACAATATCTGAAGGGGGTGGTTGATCACTGTCGTAAAACCGGGGAAAAAGATGTCGCGATGTATTCTTTTAGTCGTCAATACAAAAATGGATGTGGATTCCATCCGGACATGGAAGATGATAAACTGATTGCAAATGAATTGACCATCTGGCTGAAGTCGCAAATGAAATGGTAGTGAGATTCATTTTCTGCGGATTTTTAGCCGATTTATTGATTTTCGCATTGTGTCTTTTTTGTTAACTTTATTATCGTCTAACCCCAGATAAGTTCACACATCTACCGCAAACGAGGTGAGTGTGAAAGACGATAAGGCTTATGCTTGTTGTTGCAGCACTTTACCTGCTATCATTCTTTCAGGATGATATCCCCTACAAACCTGATGATGAGTTTGCTGTTAAATTCGTTTTTACGTTTAACAAGCGCGGAGAAGCCAACAAAACCGATCTCGTCTTGTCGCAGGTAGCGACATCAACCTACGACCGGCCTGATAACTCTCCATTGCCCTACATGGAGACAACACTCGAAATTCTGAAGAAATCCGAACAGGAAATCAAAATAAAAGTCGTACGTGACAATGATTTTCAGGTTGCGAAGAAGAAAATCACAGAAGGCATGAAAATCTCGGTGTTCTCCGGATTTGTTGATGACATCAAAGACCAGGTGGCTGGTTACAACCACGTTATTTATTTCCTCGATAAGGATGGTAATCCCCTTAGCAGAATTGTGATCGAATTTGATGAAGAAGGGTTTTACATGGTCAACGGAAAAAAGAAGGGTAAGCTTTGAATTTTTGTCATTCAACACGTTATTCTTCCCCTGATACAAGCGAATTGCATGTCGTGTAATGTTTTCGTGTGTGCTTAACCTTACCATTTTTTAACCGTTCTTTGTAGCTGACCTGATCCCCATGAACGACTCTGAAAAGGTACCGGTGTTCAAAAGCTGGAAAGGCTGGTACTGGCTTCTCGCCATTGTACTGGTTGTTCAAATCACCCTGTTCTACCTGTTAACTGTTTCGTTTCAATGAACGTTGTCGACTGGATTGTTCTTTTCGGAACCATCATTTTCATTGTTGTCTACGGAACCATCAAAACCCGCAGCAGTGAGAACATCGAAGGTTATTTGAAGGGCGACAATTCCATGAAGTGGTGGATGATTGGCGTGAGCATCATGGCCACCCAGGCAAGTGCGGTTACATTTCTATCGGTACCGGGCCAGGCTGCAGAAGATGGCATGCGCTTTCTTCAGTTTTATTTTGGTCTGCCTGTAGCGATGATCATTATTTCGGTTACGATGGTGCCGATTTATTATAAGCTGAAAGTTTTCACAGCGTACGAATATCTCGAAACGCGTTTCGATCTTAAAACAAGAACGCTTGCAGCAATTTTGTTTTTGATTCTTCGCGGATTATCGGTCGGGATAACCTTATACGCGCCTGCGATTGTTTTATCAACCCTGCTCGATTGGCCTGTTGCTGTAACAACGTTAATGATCGGAGTGTTGGTGATTATTTACGTTACCATTGGCGGAACGCGGGCCGTGAGCCTCACACAACGCCAGCAACTGGCCATTGTGATGGGCGGAATGTTAATGGCGGGCATTTATGCATTTACTATGTTGCCCGAAAATGTTTCATTTACCGATTCAGTAAATCTTGCCGGTGAATTGGGAAAGCTAAATCTCGTCAACCTGAAGTTTGACCTTACAGACCGATATAATCTTTGGTCGGGTTTGATCGCAGGAACGTTTTTGTTTCTTTCTTATTTCGGAACCGACCAGTCGCAAGTTGCGCGTTACCTGGGCGGTAAATCGATGAGCGAGAGCCGGGTAGGACTGATGTTCAATGGTCTGCTAAAAATTCCTATGCAGTTCATGATCCTGTTCATCGGGGTGATGGTGTTTGTATTCTACCTGTTCAACCAGGCGCCTGTTTTTCATAACCAGGTATTGAAGGAGCAGGCGATGAAAACCGAACAGGCCGGGAATATCAGTGAACTTGATCGCCAGTACAATGAGCTTTTTGTCCGGAAGCAGCAGGCGGTAAACGAGCTTGTTGACGCAATCCACTCCGATAGCGATGTAACGAAGGCCAAAAAAACGCTTCAGGCTATTGATCAGGAGGAAAAGACTATCCGCGAAAGCGTTAAGGAGTCTATTGCTGCTGCCGTTCCCGCAGCCAAGACACAGGACCGCGACTACATTTTCCTCAATTTTGTTTTGAACTATCTTCCGCATGGCATTATCGGCCTGCTGATGGCGGTGATCTTCAGTGCGGCTATGTCATCAATGGCGGGCGAACTCAATGCACTGTCGTCAACCACAACGGTTGATTTGTATAAACGATCCGTAAAAAAAGAGGCTGATCCGAAACATTATGTAACTGCCTCGCGCTGGTTTACTGTGTTGTGGGCATGTATCGGCATGTTGTTCGCGATGCTGGCAGGCTTTGCGGAAAACCTGATCCAGTTTGTGAACATTGTCGGGTCATTATTTTACGGAACCATTCTGGGTATTTTTCTTACCGCTTTCTACATCAGGTTCGTAAAGGGAACGGCCGTGTTTTGCGCTGCCATCGTGTCGGAATGCGTGGTTTTTGCATGTTATAAGTTTACCGACATTGCCTTTCTGCTATACAATTTCATTGGCTGTTTCGTGGTAATTTTTCTGTCGATTGTTTTCCAGCAACTTTTTGCAAAGAATTCAATATCAGAATAATAGACTACGACTACTTCTTAAAAACCTATACAACTGCTCATGTAAATAGGTTGGTTTGCCGGTAGATTTTTTCGTAAATCAGCATCCGAAAAAATAACCTTAAGCTTATGAAGAGAATTCTTTTCCTCGCATGCTGCTTTTCGGCAAGTGCAGGTTTGTTTGCGCAAACCAGGCTTGTTGAGAAAGTAGAAAAGAAGGGAAATCAGGTGATTATTCCTTATGAAAAATATGTGCTGCCGAACGGCCTCACACTCATTGTTCATGAAGACCACAGTGACCCGGTGGTTCATGTTGATGTTACCTACCACGTGGGTTCCGCACGCGAAGAAATCGGTAAGTCCGGTTTTGCGCACTTCTTCGAACACATGATGTTCCAGGGAAGTGATAACGTGGGCGATGAACAACACTTTAAGATTGTTACTGAAGCAGGCGGAACGCTCAACGGTTCCACCAACCGCGACCGCACTAACTATTACGAAACTGTTCCCAGCAACCAGCTCGAGAAAATGATCTGGCTGGAGGCCGATCGTATGGGATTTTTGCTGGATGCTGTCACACAGCGCAAGTTTGAAATTCAGCGTGAAACCGTGAAGAACGAACGCGGCCAGAACTATGATAACCGTCCGTATGGTCTGGCAGGCGAAATGACAGCCAAGGCGCTTTATCCGTATGGCCATCCGTATTCATGGCTCACGATCGGATATATCGAAGACCTCAACCGTGTTGACGTCAACGATTTGAAAAACTTTTTCCTTCGCTGGTACGGCCCGAACAATGCAACGCTTACCATCGGTGGAGACGTTACACCTGCTGATGTGGTGAAGCTGACCGAAAAATACTTCGGTTCGATTCCGCGCGGCCCGGAAGTGAAGAATATGAAATTGGCTGCTCCGGTACTCGAGAATGATCGCTACGTGACGCTGGTTGATAACTATGCACGCGTTCCGCAGTTTACCATCACATATCCAACCGTTGCAAACTACGATGCAGATGAGCCAGCGCTGGCGTGCCTTGCGCAAGTATTGGGTCAGGGTAAGAATTCTGTGTTCTACCAGGAAATCACTAAGAATCAAAAAGCACTGAGCGTATCCGCTTTTAATGGAGGAAGCGAGCTTGCAGGTCAGTTCACGATCTCTCTGACGCCAGCACCGGGTACTTCGCTTGCGGATTCGAAGAAGCTTGTAGACGATGCAATCAAAGTATTTGAAGCACGTGGTGTGACCGATGAAGACATTGAGAAGTTTAAGGGTGCGTTTGAATCGCAGTACATTAACCGCCTGCAAAGTGTTAGTGGCAAAGTTTCTCAACTCGCTGCTTACCAGACTTTTACCGGCAACCCGAACATGATCGGGAAAGAACTTGAGCGCTACACCAGCGTGAAGAAGGAAGATGTGCTTCGCGTGTACAATAAATACATCAAAGGAAAACACGCGGTAATCCTGAGCATCGTAACAAAAGGAAAAGAAGATAACCTTGTTGCGCCAGAAAATTACACGGTGAACATGGCGAACTACAAAGCGCCTGACTATGGCTACACCGGTTTGAAATACAGCAAACCTACCGACAGTTTCAATCGTAATGCGATGCCGGGCAATGGCCCCAACCCGGTTGTAAAAGTCCCTGCATTCTGGAAGAAGAATTTGGACAATGGTGTAAAAGCAATCGGTGCACAAACTACTGAACTTCCATTGGTTACAATTTCATTTACCATTCCGGGCGGGCATATCCTTCAGGCAAACGATACTTCCAAGATTGGCTTGGCGGGAATGTTTGCTTCGATGATGAATGAGGACACCAAAAATTACACAGCTGAGAAATTCCAGGCTGAACTTCAGAAACTGGGCAGCTCGGTAGGCGTGAGCAGTGGTTTTGATGGCGTTACTTTCACCCTACAAACGCTGAAGAAAAACCTGGACAAAACGCTCGCATTACTTGAAGAGCGCATGCTGAATCCAAAGTTCACACAATCTGCGTTCGACAGAATTCAGAAACAAAATATTGAAGGCTTCAAACAGGCAAAGTCGCAACCGGCTTTTGTAGCGTCCGATGTATTTGATAAAATGAACTACGGCCCGAGCATTCTTGGCTTAAGCGCGGATGGTACGGAATATACCATCAAAAACATGAAGCTCGCGGATGTTGAGAACTACTACAACAACTACATGACATCCAAAAATGCGGAACTCGTAGTAGTGGGCGACATCTCGGAGAAAGAGATTCTGGGCAAACTCGGTTTCCTGAACAAACTTCCAAAGAAGGATATCAAGTTACCGGCAGTTCCTGCGCCTCCCGCGGTTGATAAGACAAGAATATACCTGGTGGATGTACCGAAGGCTGCACAAACCGAATTCCGCGTAGGCGGTGTTACCGGCCTTAAGTATGACGCAACCGGAGAATTTTACAAACTCATGCTGTCGAACTTTGCGCTGGGTGGTGGTTTCAACGGTCGTGTCAACATCAACCTACGTGAAGACAAGGGCTGGACATACGGAGCGAGAACCACGGTTTTCGGTGACAAGTATACGGGCGAATTCTATTTCAGCTCAGGCATTCGCGCCAACGCGACCGACAGTGCAGTGGTGGAAGTAATGAAAGAATTAAAGAACTATGCTGAAAAAGGAATCACCGATGACGAACTGAAATTTATGAAGAGCGCTTTGGGTCAGCGCGATGCGTTGTCGTACGAAACAGGCTTCCAGAAAGCTGGTTTTATCGGCCGGATCCTGGATTATGATCTGCCTGCTGACTTCGTTGATCAGCAGAACAAAATCCTGAATGGACTAACAAAAGCCGATGTTGATCAACTGGCAGCCAAGTGGATCAAACCTCAGGTGACAAACATCCTTTTGGTGGGAGATAAGGTTAAGATTCTTCCGGGCTTGCAGAAACTGGGATATGAAATTGTGGAGCTTGATGTTAACGGGAAACTCAAAACCGGTAACGAGAAACTGAAGGATCAGAAAATCCCGACCCAGAAATAAAACGGATTAACCCGAACAAATAAAAAAGCCCTGGCATTATTGTCAGGGCTTCTTTTTTTATTGGAGTAGTTCTTACTTCAGCGACTTAATTAAATCTTCATTCAGCTTGATGTAACCGAAATCGCCATCAGCGTTTTTCTTAGCCAAATCAAGTGATTGTTGTGCAGTTGCAAGCGCACCTTTTTTATCGCCCATCTTCTGCTGGATCTGAGCCTTCAGGTGAACATTCCAGAAAGCGCTTGGATTGCCCGCGATTCCGAGGTCGATATACTCAAGTGCTTTTTTCAAATCCTTATTAGTGTCGAAGTAATAACGTGCAGCCGCTACGTAGTTGTTAGGATTTACTTTAGTGTTGTCTTCGATCGACTTCATCACTTTTGAGTCGAAATCAACGGCTACGCCAAAGCTGAAAGCATAATTTTCAAATGCGATGGTAACTTTTGCAGTCTTGTTGTCAGCAGCAATATCATCAATCGACACAGTGAAAGTTTCAGCGGGCTTGGCAAGCTTTTCAGTTTTCACTTTGAATAGCGCCACTTCATTTTCCTTCGCATAGGCGTCAGCGTTTCCGCCAATACTCAGGTCTTTGTAAAGTGAAACAGTCCACTCGGTAGCGCCTGGCCAGCTGAAGATCAGGTATTCGCCTTTTGCAATTTTGGTTCCTTCTACGGTAACGTCATCCGAGAAGCTGATCTTCGTTCCGTTGTTTGCACCGGTTCTCCAGATTTTGCCGTATGGGTGCATCACATCTTTCTCGCCAAATACTTTTCTGCCTTTTACACGGGGGCGGAAGTAGTCAACTTTAATGGTTGTTAAACCTACCACGCTTGACACCGAACCTGCAGGGCTTGCCTGCGGAACCTGCACCTGCGCTTCAGCCAAAAAGCAAACGGCTACCAGAATAATTGTGAATAGTTTTTTCATCGTATGTAACTTTAGGGTTTAATTAATCAGGGGTGTCAAAAATAGGGATTCTTTTGAATCCCGAAATGCATTAACAGTACTTTAACATGAAATTGCCTGCAGTCTTTTTTGAGCAGAAAAATGTGGTAAAAATAGCCCGCGAGCTGTTGGGAAAAGGCTTGTTCACGAAAATTGACGGAGTTGTTACCGGGGGCATGATCGTTGAAACGGAAGCATACTCGTGGAAAGAAAAAGGTTGTCATGCATTTGAGGGAAAAAAGACCGCGCGAAATGAAATCATGTTTTCACACGGTGGATTCGTATACGTGTATTTATGTTATGGCATGCACCACCTGTTTAATGTTGTCACCAATTCAAAAGGTATTGCCGAGGCTGTGTTGGTGCGCGCGCTGGAACCTGTTGCAGGACTGGACGAAATGAAACTCAGAAGGGGCGAGCTTAAAAATCTGCATCACCTTACGTCCGGGCCGGGCAAGCTTACCAAAGCCCTGGGAATCGATCGTACATTTAACGGAAAATACCTGCGGGATACCGAGGTTTGGATCGAGGACTTAGGCATTATCGTGAAAAACAAAGATATTTTGGTCTCGAAAAGGATCGGCATCTATTACGCTGGCGAAGACGCAAATCTTCCCTGGCGGTTTACGATCAAAGACAATAAATGGGTAAGCAAGTAAGCATGAAGGTAACGTTTGGATTAATCTTTTTTCTTTTGATCGGAATCTTAACAGTTTCCGCGCAAACTATTGATGCAACAGCCCTTCAAACTATAAACTCATCGTATGACGAGCAAAGCCCTGTGCTGAGCCCGGATGGTAAGTTGTTATTCTTCACAGTTTGCAACCATGCATTGAACATTGGAGGCAAACGTGATCCGGGCGATATCTGGTTTTCGGAATTTGTAAACGGAAAATGGACAGAACCGCAACAGGCGGGAGCATTATTAAATGACCGGGCTTACAATGCCGTTGCCGGATTTTCGGCAGACGGCTCCCAGGTTTTTTTATTAAACCATTACGGGCCTGCCGGAACAGTTGCTTCAACGCAGGGTATTTCGGTTTCACGAAAAGTTGGTTCGGGCTGGTCGCGACCTGAGAACATCGGCATCCCGTACTTTCAGAATAAATCATCATTGCAGAGCGGATCAATCTCGGCCGATGGTTCTGTGTTTGTGTTTTCTGCTGAAACGTACGGAACGCGCGGAGTGGAAGATATTTACGTGAGTATCAAATCAAACAATGCATGGCAGCAACCGATCAACCTCGGTAGTGTGATCAACACCAAAATGCAGGAGCTGAGCCCATCGCTGAGCGCGGATACCCGAACACTTTATTTTTCAACCAACTCAAAAGGAAACGGAAGCTTCGATGTGTATTCTGCAACGCGACTGGACGATACCTGGACGAACTGGAGTGAACCCGTGAACCTTGGTCGTGATATCAACACCAGCGGCCGCGAGCTTTTCTTTAAGGATTATTCCGCCAGCGGGTTCTTTATGTTTACGACTACCAGCAACAGCGACCGGTACGGGAATGTGAAAGTGTTTGTGCCGCGCAAAGATTCCACGATTGTTGCTGTTGTTCAACCAAAAATTGATACGGCCATCAAGTTCAACGAGAATCAGTACAACAAACTGAATGAAAACAAGATTAAGGTTCATGGTCGCCTGACAAACGCGAAGAATGGAGATCCGGTCAGCGGTAAAATGATCTTTGAATACAACGGTAAAACGATTACTGCCGATGCGTACCTCGGGGAGTATTCAATCCCGCTCGAATCAGGAAATGTTTACACAATCAAGATCGATGCGCCCGGCTTTGTTAACGATCTCGAATCGCTCGACCTGAAAACGTACGAGCTGAAGGATCTGGAAATGAATTTTCAGATGCAGCCGATAGAAATCGGAACAACCGTTACCCTGAAAAACATTCTTTTCGTGCAGAGTAAAGATGCGTTATTGCCGGATTCATACCCTCAGCTCGACCTCGTGGTTCAGTTCATGAAAGATAATCCGCACGTTGAAATTGAACTTGCCGGCCATACCGACAATCGCGGATCGTTTCAGCAGTTGATGGCGCTTTCGCAGAAACGTGTAAATAAGGTTAAGAACTACCTGGTATCGAAAGGCATTAAGGCAAAACGCATTTCGGGCAAAGGGTATGGCGGCTCAAAGCCGATTGCGAGCAATGAGAACGAAGATACACGCTTGCTGAACAGGCGTGTTGAGTTTACCATCAAAAAGCTCTAGTAACCCGCGGCAGAGTCGTCACCGCGTTTACCATCGGCACCGGCTTCAAGCTTTCGGTTCGGTAATACCAAAATTCCGTCGACGCGGCCAATGAACGTCAGCCCTTTGTCGAGATCATTAAGCGTTTTCACGCTGTGGCCCATATCGGATAACCGAATGCTGTCGCGCTTGCTGATTGCTCCGTATTCGGGAAAGATAGCATCAGGAAGCCACTGACTGTGAATACGTTTCGCGTCCACAGCCTCCTGCATGCCGAGCTTAAAATCAATTACGTTAACAATCGTTTGGAATACGGCAGTCATAATGCGCGGTCCTCCGGGCGAACCAACCACCATAAACAACGAATCGTTTTTTGTAACAATGGTTGGTGTCATCGAGCTTAGCATCGTTTTGCCAGGCTGGATTTCATTTTTCAGTCCTCCGGTTACGCCATACGAATTGGGAACGCCCGGCTTCATGCTGAAATCGTCCATCTCGTTGTTCAGAAAAAATCCCGACCCTGCCACCACCACGTAATTGCCAAACCAGTCGTTCAGTGTTGTGGTAACCGATACGGCCATCCCATCCTTGTCAACAATAGAAATATGTGTCGTTTCTGTATGTTCCGGCATAACATTGCCTTCGCGCACATCAGTGCTCCGCGTGGCCTTGTCAGGATTGAAAGTAGACATGCGCTCTGTGATGTAGCTTTCGGAAGTGAGCGTGCTGGTTGGAATATCGTAAAATCTCGGATCACCCAGGTGAACTGCCCGATCAGCAAAGGATCTTCGTTCAGCCTCGGTGTACAGGTGAATGGTTTTGGCAGAGTTATGGCCCCATTTTTCAACCGGATAAGGTTCGATCGATTTCAATAGCTGAATTAATGTTATGCCACCGCTGGAAGGAGGGGGCATCGAGATAACCGTGTAGCCTTTGTAGCTGGCGGAAATCGGTTCAACCCATTGCGAATGATAGTTCTTCAGATCGTCATGCGTGATGATGCCGTTGCTTCGCTTCATTTCGGCAACGATGTCGTCAGCCGTCTTTCCCTCATAAAACCCCTTCCGGCCTTCATCACGAATGCGTTCGAACGTATGGCCGAGTTCAGTCCATTTTAACGTATCACCTGCACGCCATTCATTCAGCAGGTAGTGGGGAGTGACCGTGTTATATTTTTTCAACTTTAATTGTGCGTGATTCAGGTTGTCAGCTTCACGCTGCGTCAGTGCTATTCCCTTCAACGCCAGATCAACGGCAGGTTGCACCAGATCTTTCCATGGAAGCCTGCCATACCTGGTGTGCATTTCAATCATTCCGTCGATTGATCCCGGTACACCGGATGCAAGCGCGCCTTTTGTGCTGAGTTTATCAATCACGTTTCCTGTAGAGTCTAGATACATGTCGCGGAAAGCCCGTGACGGTGCCTTTTCGCGGAAGTCGAGCGCTACGGATTTACCCGTTGGCTCGCGAAGAATCATAAAACCACCGCCACCGATGTTGCCAGCTTCGGGAAAAGCCACGGTAAGCGCGAGTTGTACAGCAACAGCGGCATCAACTGCATTTCCACCCTTGCGCATAATGTCGATCCCGATGCGTGATGCGACAGGATGTGCACACACTACCATGGCTGAATCGGCAACCATTCCCTGATAGCGTTTCGGCTGTTCCGGCTGACAGGCAACGGCAATAATGACAAGTGAAAGCAGGGAAAAGCGCTTTATCATAATTTGATTGGTTTTATATCAATTAAATGAGTATTTAAAAGCAAACTTGAGTACAGATTCATGAATTTACGGAAAGAAAAGGCTGCGCGGCTCAAAATTCAGATTTTAGAGAACACCCTTAAGCTCATAGGCAAAAAACCTTTTGAAGATTTATATGTTGACGATCTTTGCGCAAAAGTTAAGATCAGTAAGGTCACTTTTTTCAAGTATTTTCCACAGAAGGAAGATGTTTTACTTTATTATTTCAGGATCTGGTGCCTGAACCGGGCGGTTGAACTGAAGACCAAACCAAAAGAAGGCCTCCAGGGAATTTATTATTTGTCTGACAAGCTGAGCGAAGAGTGTGAAACCCATCCGGGGTTGATGTTGAGCTTAATCGGCTACCTGGCCGATTTGAAACGACCACCCAAACCGTTCACGGTAAGGCCTGAAGAAAAAGTGTTCCTTTTCCCGGATCAGCCTGAAATTCATTCCGTTGAAATCCTTTCATTGGAGCAGATGCTCGACAAGTTTACGCTGGAAGCCATCTTCAAGAAAGAAATTACCAAAGCTTCGGGCACGAAAGACATTACCAATCTGTTTATGGCAATCTTGCTGGGATCAATCGTTACAGCGCACACCAACCAGATTAGTCCGCAGCGTTTCTTTTTCAGGAAAAATATTGATCTGGTGGTAAAGGGGTTGCAATAGGTCAGCCCTTCATACGAACCAGCTTAGTCCGCTTTTTATAACGATCGGTTTTTTTAACAAAGTACCGGTTGTGGGTTTTAGGTTTGATAACCACGCTCGACCCCTGGGCCTTCTTTGCACACGAGGGAAAGATAAAAACAAGCAACAGGCAGAAGATGAGGCTCCGGATCATGTTTTGAACTCCTAAAAGTACTATTTTTAGTAGTAAATCATTTGTTTGTTATGGCAAAGTCAACCAATCAGATCGGTCTGGATTCCCGGCTCACCGAAAAGCTGGCGGCTTCGTTAAACGACCTGCTGGCAAACTACCAGGTATTTTATATGAACGCCCGCGGCTTTCATTGGAATATCAAAGGCGACAAGTTTTTCGAGCTTCATTTGAAGTTTGAAGAGCTTTATAATGATGCGCTTGTCAAGATTGACGAGATTGCGGAGCGGATTCTGACGCTAGGCTACACTCCGGTTCACAGCTTTTCGCAGTACATCAAACTTTCGAAGATACAGGAACGTAATAATGTGACGGATGGAAAAGTGGCCGTGGAATACATATTGTCGGGGTTGAGTACGTTAATCGTAAAAGAACGCGAACTGCTTGCGATGTCTGCGAAAGCTGATGATGAAGGAACCAATGCCCTGATGAGTGACTACATTCGTGCGCAGGAAAAACTGGTTTGGATGTATTCTGCTTTTTTGAATAAGAAATAATGAAAACTTTTGATACACTCTCACAAGCCATGACGGCCCTGAAGCAAAAGGGTTATGTGAATGACTTCAATCTTCATCCGGAATGGATTGAATGTCCGCCACTTAACCGCAGGTTTGCGCCCCAGCAGTTTCATGTGGATGAAGTACATCGCTTTGAGGGCATGACGAATCCTGACGATAGCTCCGTGCTGTTCGCGATTAGTTCATCGGATGGCGTGAAAGGTCTGCTGGTAGATGCGTACGGACCATACTCCGATTCGCTCAGTCCGCTGATGATCGAGAAGCTGACCATCGACAGAAAGACCAATTTCTAGGAAATATTCCGGGCATATTTTGGAGAAAAGGCCCGTTCCGCTATCTTTGCGCACCTATTTTAACCGATGGAGCAACGGTCTGGTAGTTCAGCTGGTTAGAATGCCTGCCTGTCACGCAGGAGGTCGCGGGTTCGAGTCCCGTCCAGACCGCTCAAAATGAGCCTGTTAGAGCAATTCTGACAGGCTTTTTTGTTTTTAAGCTCGGGTATTGTTTTCAGCGGGGTTTGTCTGTACTAACAGGATTAATCAAGGAAAACTGAGAAATTTAACTCAAGTGTTGCGTTTGTTTTAGCGATCTCGGTACTAGTTACGCCTTTTTCGTGTGGATTAATGTTGCGAAGCCCTATGCAATACGTCAAGTCTGTTCTGATAATTCCAAGTTGATATCCCAGCCCAAGCTTAACGCCAGCATCGGATTTTTTTAGAAATCCATTCTCTTGTTCAAAGGAGGATTTATATTTCCTCTGATCTCCAGTGGTAATGACATCCTTGTATTGCATTTGCATTCTATAGTGAATTGTGCGACTATTCTCAGGATCGTCATGATCAGTAAGTTTATTGTCAAGAACGAGATTGCCACCTACTGCAATCGCATAATACGCCCCAATTGATACGTACATAAAATTCTTTTCATTGCTTCCCAGTTTAAAATCAATGTTCAGCGGCAACTCCAGGTAATTAACTTTTTGATATCCATAGAGTTCATAGTCCGATCCCGTTTCGCCATAAATTTTGTAGTCGATCTTTCCTCCTTTTTGAGTGAATGCAATTTCGGGACGTATGAAAATTGTCTCGCCTAAAAGATGTTTATAACTGAACCCTATCTGGAATCCAGGCCGGTAGGTAGTTTTGTAATATTCGAAGTGCCCATTAATACGAGAAATATTGCCGCCAATTTTAAAACCGAATTCACCTTGTCCCTGAATTTGCGAATGGACGCACAGAAATAAACAGGTACAAATAACAAGTTGATGCAGTTGGGAGAATCTCATCATTCGTAGTATATATTTTGTAAAGTTACAATATGCTTTTTCTATTTTGGCAGCACCCTTGATGAAATCACATTTGTACGTTTGAGCGGAATGCGTACCTATTCGTTAATCTTTCTCGTAGTTGAGATGATAACTTACCAGGAAACGGATACTGGCCACTTTCGATGTCAATTGAGGCGCAACCGTAAAACCGTTCGATGATTCGTACCGGATTTGGTACGTCATTCTGTTGTGCGATAACCCGGCTCCGGCCAGAACACCTATTTCATAGCGCTGTTCTTTATCATAAGGCTCCAGATCGTTGTATTGTTCGAAGTCTGCAAGCCTGCGATATTCCTTCTGGGTTCCTTTCAAACTAAGTGCATAACCATTGCTTATCCCGGCATTGAAGAAAATCAGGTTCTTCCGTTTCTGTACGTTAAGCCTGAACAGCGTATTTAACTTTACATACTGATTGAAGAACTCCGAGTGCGCAGATTCATACCGGGTTGCACTAACGTCATTCACATAATCGCCCTCGATGTTGTAATACAGGTATACAAGTTCATTAACAAACGACCACTTTCCGTCTTTTGAAGGAAAAATTTCCAATCCCAATCCGGCCGTAAAATTAAGTGAAGGTTTAAAGTCCGCCTCTGACAGGTAAGGGAAGGTTTTGCTCCTGAACGTGAGAAACGAAACGGATGTACCGGCAAGCGCTGTAAATTTCGGTGTGATTTTATCAGTTGGAAGTTTTTCTGTCGGAAGCGGTCGCTCGGTGCAAATGAAGAACTGCCCCACCAGCTTCTCCAGCGATTTGCGGGTATATGCGACTTCGTTCAGATTAGCAGTCACGGACGGGCATTCTTCCAGAAATACCGCCAGTTGCTCCTGAAATTTGTTGTTGTGAGCAATGGTTGGATCGGACTTTTCTGAGCCAGCGCTCGGGGTTACATACGACTTGTAAAGAAGTACCTGGTGTTTTCCGTTGAACTTGATGTAAAAGTTGCGTTTACCATTTTCGGGCTGATAATAGTACAATCCTTTTTCGCCCGGGATAAGCGCACCCAAAAATACCTTCCTCTTCTCAAGCTTGAACTCCGGATCGGTTGTAAGTTCGGTTTCTTTGTCCGGGCTGGTTTCAACATCAACCAGAACCGATTCGTACAGCTTGCCTGCTACCAGAAAAGAGGTGATGTCGGCAGATGAGTAGTCAGTCACAGATCCGGCATCGCTCTTAAAGGATATTTTCTCCGGAGTAAACTTCCAGTGCTGATCGTTAACAAATCCCCGGGTAGTGTCGAAATAATTTTTGACGATGTATCCGGGAACAAAATTTTGTTTTTGTGCGATAGCACAGCCTGTAGTGAAAACAAACAGGCAGATTGTAATCGTACTTTTCATGCAAGGGATTATTTATGAAAGTGCGTGGCATTTGAACCAATATATTTAATTCAACGGCAAAGCAACAAAACCTCCTTTCAAAAATTGGATGTGGTCGCTGTTCGCCCCGCCTCCCGTAAGATGCGGGAGAAGCATAATTTCCATAAAAACTATTGCCTTGCATATTCCTTTCGGCATTACCGAAACTTGATCCTCACCCGAATCGCAAGCAAGCTCACTTTTCGGACTGCGTTAAAATATTGATAACCAGTTACTTTGGTTTTTACAATTTGCGCGAATCCATTCAAAATTTGCACAATCGTGTTAACTTTGTGCTCGCTAAAAACGACCTATGTTATTGGATTTTGAGAAGCCCATTGCTGAACTGGAGGCGAAACTGGAGGACATGAAACACCTGGCGGGGGATAGCGATGACAAAGTTCGGGATGCCATTCAGGCTCTTGAAAAAAAAATCAAAGATCTTAAAACCGAAACGTTCGAAAACCTTACCGGATGGCAGCGTGTTCAGATTTCACGTCATCCTGATCGACCGTATACCTTAGATTACATTTACGAAATCACAACCGACTTTATTGAACTGCATGGCGACCGTACCGTTGCCGATGATAAGGCGATGGTAGGAGGTTTCGGAACCATTGAAGGTCAAACCTTCATGATTATCGGCCAGCAAAAAGGCCGCAACACCAAGCAGCGCCAGCTCCGCAATTTTGGAATGGCCAACCCGGAAGGGTATCGCAAGGCACTGCGATTAATGAAACTTGCAGAGAAGTTCAACAAGCCAATCATTACGTTAATCGATACACCCGGAGCATTTCCGGGACTTGAAGCTGAAGAACGTGGTCAGGGTGAAGCAATTGCCCGCAACCTGAAAGAGATGTTTATGCTCAAGGTTCCGGTAATTTGTATCGTTATCGGTGAAGGTGCATCGGGCGGTGCGCTGGGTATCGCAATCGGAGACCGTGTGTTGATGCTTGAAAACACCTGGTACTCGGTAATTTCTCCGGAGTCATGTTCATCCATTCTCTGGAGAAGCTGGGACTTCAAAGAGCAGGCTGCCGAAGTGTTAAAGCTCACCGGCAAAGACATGCTTTCGCTGAAACTGATTGATGGCATTGTAAAAGAACCACTGGGTGGTGCACACAACGATCTGAAATGGATGGCGCAGGAAGTGAAAAAGACAATCCTGACAAATTATAAAGAACTCAGCGCAATCCCGGTTGATGACCTTATTCAGCAGCGCATCGATAAGTTCTGCGCAATGGGAGTAGTGAAGGAATAATCTCGTGTTGATCGAAAAATTCTAAACCGTGCTCGCACGGTTTTTTTATGCAAATACTTATAACTTACCTGCATGAAGCTTCACGTGATTGATACCGGTTTTTTTAAGCTCGATGGCGGAGCGATGTTTGGGGTGGTGCCGAAAAGTATCTGGCAGAAAACAAATCCGGCCGATGCCGGTAACCTGTGCACCTGGGCAATGCGCTCATTGCTTATTGAAGATGGTAATCAACTGATTCTGATTGATAACGGGATCGGAGACAAGCAAGACGATAAATTTCTGAGTCATTATCATTTGCATGGCGATGCGACTTTGACAGGATCCATTCGGAAAGCAGGCTTTTCAGAGAACGACATCACCGATCAGTTTTTAACGCACCTGCATTTCGATCATTGCGGAGGCGGGGTGAAGATGATTGATGGTAAACCATCCCTTACTTTCCCGAAGGCAAATTACTGGTCGAATAAAGATCATTGGGAATGGGCAACTAAACCCAACAAGCGCGAGAAAGCGAGTTTCCTGAAAGAGAATATTTTGCCCATGCAGGAAAGCGGCCATTTGAAATTTACGGAAGCAGGTTCATCAACTTTTAAGCAGTTTGACATTCTGTATGTTTCCGGGCATACCGACAAAATGATGATTCCAAAGATCCGGTATAAAGACAAAGTAATCTGTTACATGGCTGATCTGCTGCCATCAACCGGTCACATTCCTTTGGCATACGTGATGGGATATGACACACGGCCGTTGATAACGCTCGATGAGAAGGAACGTTTCCTGAACGAAGCAGCCGAAAATCAATACATTTTATTCTTTCAGCACGATCCTGTGAATGAATGTTGTACGGTTGTAAAAACCGAAAAGGGAGTGAGGCTTGATCGGACATTTAAATTGAGTGAGATTTTATAAATGAAAATTGGATTAGCATTATCAGGAGGAGGTGCACGGGGCTTTGCGCATTTAGGCGTGATTAAAGCACTGGAAGAATTTGGACTAACCTTTACGGAAGTATCAGGAACAAGTGCGGGTTCAATTGCCGGAGCGTTCTATTGTCACGGTTATAAGCCCGATGAAATCGTTGAAATAGTTTCGTCAGCCGGATTTCTTCGTTCCGTGCGACCGGCATGGTCGTGGACGGGTTTATTGAATATGGAAGGCTTCAGGCTGGTGTTGCAGAAGTACCTTCCGGAAAACTCTTTTGAAAGTCTGAAGATTCCGTTAACCATTGCTGCAACGAACATCCTGAGCGGCAGGGTAGCATACTTTGATTCGGGTGAATTAATCCCGAGGATTATTGCTTCGTCCAGCATTCCGGCCTTGTTTAATCCGGTCATTCTTGACGGTCATGTGTATGTGGATGGCGGAATTATAGACAATCTTCCTGTAAGACCATTGGTAGGAAAATGCGAGTTTATTATTGGCAGTCATTGTAACCCGGTGGAGCAGCGTATCGACTTCAAAAATGTAAAGGAAGTGATGGAAAGAAGTCTGCTGATCGCGATAAACGTTAACTCAGGCATCAGCAAAACGCATTGCAACATTGTTATTGAGCCGAAAGATCTTGGCAAATTCACCACGTTCGATCTCGCCAAAGGAAAAGAGATTTTCGACATCGGGTACAACCATGTTAAGAGCAATTTTAAGCAACTAGATTTTCAGCTGAATCAGCAAGTCCGTGACACGAACATTTAAAGATCAGATTTTACTGGGTATTCCGGATGAATTGCCACCGGTTAAGGCGCTCGATACATCCGTCAGTCATGCCCCGGTACGGAAAGACATCCTTACGCCTGACGAAAAGAAACTCGCGGTAGCAAATGCATTGCGGTATTTTCATCCAAAGCATCACCCAATACTGGCAAAGGAATTTTATGATGAACTCATCCGGTTCGGACGAATTTACATGTATCGCTTTCGGCCGGAGTATGAGATGCGCGCACGACCCATAACCGATTATCCAGCCAAATCGCTGCATGCGGCCGCGATCATGGTTATGATTCAAAATAATCTTGATCCTGCGATAGCACAGCACCCTCACGAACTGATTACGTACGGTGGTAACGGAGCCGTATTTCAAAACTGGGCGCAGTATCTGCTCACCATGAAGTACCTGGCAAACATGACTGATGAGCAAACGCTGCACATGTACTCCGGTCACCCGATGGGCTTGTTTCCTTCTTCGAAAAGTGCTCCGCGCGTTGTGGTTACAAACGGCATGATGATCCCTAACTATTCCAGGCAGGATGATTGGGAGAAGTATAACGCTTTGGGTGTTACGCAGTACGGACAGATGACTGCTGGTTCCTATATGTACATCGGACCACAGGGAATTGTGCACGGAACTACGATCACGGTTCTCAATGCCGGACGAAAAATTTCAAAAGCAGGCGAGGGGCTGGCAGGAAAACTGTTTGTTACCTCCGGACTGGGTGGAATGAGCGGTGCTCAGCCAAAAGCAGGAAACATATCCGGCTGTATTACGGTTGTAGCCGAAATAAATACTAAAGCAACAGAGAAACGTCACGCGCAAGGCTGGGTAGATGAGGTTGTTGCCTCGCTTGAGGAACTTGTTACCCGTGTTCGGAAAGCAAAAGCGGCTAAAGAAATTGTGTCGATCGCGTATAAGGGAAACATTGTAGATGTATGGGAGCGTTTTGATGCAGAGAATATCTATGTCGATCTTGGTTCCGACCAAACGTCACTTCATAATCCGTGGGCGGGAGGTTATTATCCTGCAGGAATAAGTTTTGAAGAATCAAACCAGTTGATGCGAAGTAATCCGGAGCTATTCAAAAACAAAGTTCAGGAATCCCTTCGCAGGCACGTGGCCGCGGTTAACAAGCACACGGCAAAAGGCACATACTTTTTTGACTACGGTAATGCATTTCTGCTGGAGTCGTCACGTGCAGGTGCCGATATCATGGCGAAAGACGGAATTAATTTCCGTTACCCTTCCTATGTTCAGGACATCATGGGACCAATGTGTTTTGATTTTGGGTTCGGGCCATTCCGTTGGGTATGTACGTCTGGCAAACCTGAGGATCTTGATAAGACGGATGCGATCGCATTGCATGTGTTGGAAGAGATTCGCAAAACCGCCCCTGGTCAAATACACGGTCAGCTCGATGATAATATTAACTGGATCCGTCAGGCAAAGCAAAATAAACTGGTTGTCGGTTCACAAGCGCGTATTCTGTATGCCGATGCAACGGGCAGAATAAAAATTGCCGAAGCCTTTAACAAAGCGATCAAAGAAGGAGAGATTGGACCGGTTGTTTTAGGTCGCGATCATCACGATGTATCGGGAACAGACAGTCCTTATCGGGAGACGTCCAACATATATGATGGATCGAAGTTTACGGCTGATATGGCCATTCATAATGTTATCGGAGATTCGTTTCGCGGAGCAACCTGGGTGTCGATACACAATGGAGGCGGAGTAGGATGGGGTGAAGTTATCAATGGTGGCTTTGGCCTTGTACTGGATGGAACGGAGGATGCCTTACAGCGACTGAGAAATATGCTCTACTACGATGTGCTGAATGGCGTGTCGCGGAGAGCATGGGCGAGAAATGCACCCGCGTTGCAAACCATCGATGAGGCTGTTTCGCAAAACAAACTTCTTCAAGTGACAATACCGTTTACCGTTGATCCCAATCTCTTGGGTTGAACTGGAGAAAGTTGCTAAATTGATTGCAACTTTAAACCCTCAACAATGAAGAAAATGACAACCCCCTTGGTTGTATTTGCTTTCTTATTGGCAAGTATAACCGCATCCTACGCACAGCAAGTTCGAATGGCTATTCAAGGTGGCTATGGTACTGAAATCGAGAAAGGTGCTGTTGGTGCCAGCTTTGAAATATTTGCGATAGACAGACTAAGTTTTGCCCCCGGTGTAAATTTTTACATACCCGCAGAGAAAATTGATATCGGTGGTTCTGATCTAAAGATTAGCTATTGGGAATTCAACCTCGATATGCACTTCTATGTTGTTAAGTCTGAAGACTTTGGTTTATATGGTATTGCCGGACTTAATGTTCTGGCCGTTAAAGCAAAATTGGGAAACAATAGCGATAGCGACAATGAGTCGGGCGCTAATCTCGGCTTGGGTATCAGTGTTGGTCCGGGGCTACCCTTTATTGAAGCCAAATATGAGACGGTAGGCGATGGGCAATTTTTTATTGGTGGTGGATTCAGATTTCCGATAAACTAGATTAAAAAATAGCTGTCAAAATTTAAAGTTATCGGCAATCGAACGCCCCTGATTACTTTTTTGACATAGTGAAAATTGTAAACACAAAGAAAAAAGTGATATTCGTTCAACTTAACCATCCCCAACCATGAAGAAAAAATTCTATGCAGTATTGCTGTGCCTCGCCTTAGCCGGTACAACGGTTTATGCACAGCAGAATGTTATCAAGATTAACATTCTTGCACCGATTGTAAAAACGTTCAACATTCAGTACGAGCGGGCGCTTACTGATCAAAGCAGCTTGCAGCTCGGATTTTTTTACACCGGATACTCTACAGGCGATTCGAAATTTAGTGGCTTTGGCATTACACCCGAGTATCGTTTTTATCTTTCCGAAACTGCTGCTCCTCAAGGCGTGTACATCGCTCCCTTTCTTAGGTACCAGTCATTTTCGATAGAAGATGACGCTGCGGACGCAAAGGCGGACTTCTCTGCTTTCGGGGGAGGTCTTATCCTGGGTAAACAGTGGATATTTAAAGAAAAAGTTGCACTTGACGTTTTCTTCGGACCAGCCTATTACTCAGGCAACGTTGATGTTAAGTCAGGTACCGAAGATGATTTCGAAACCGGTGCTTTCGATGGCTTCGGGCTTCGTGCCGGGGTATGCTTCGGATTTAGATTCTAACAATTTCATACCCCTCAGAACCTAAATGCGTCTTTTATGACGCATTTTTTTTGGATAATGAAACTCTTTCTCGCTAAAATCGTAGCGTCTCAACCGTTTGCGAATGCAGAAAAAAGTAAGAAATTCGCAGCACAACAAAACCCTATACACAATGAAAAAAGTAGTATTATCAGTTTTTGCAGTACTCGTAGTTTTTGCAGCGTCTGCTCAATTTAAGGGCGGTGTGAAGGCTGGTGTTAACATGGCGAAAATCACCACTGACATTGACGGACTAGGTTCTGATTCAGACAACGGAACTTCTTTCCACGTTGGTTTTTACGGTGTGTTCGCACTGAGCGATGCACTTGCTGTTCAGCCTGAACTTCTTTACAACTCTATCAAGGGAAGCGACAGCGATCTGACCGTTAACTTCCTCAGCATTCCGGTAATGGTTACGTACACGTTTGCTGAGCGTTTTAATGTACAGGTTGGACCTCAGTACGGCTTTGTGCTGTCAAGCGATCCAAGCGATGCAAAGGATGATATGAAAGGTGACTTCACCCTGAATCTTGGTGCGGGTGCAGCTTTCGGTAAATTCAATGTAACGGCACGTTACGGAATCGGTCTTAGCAATGTGGTTGACATTGAAGGCGTTGACACTAAAATCAACAACTTCCAGATTTCTCTTGGATACCAGTTATTCGGGGAATAGTTGTTAACGAATCTGTTTTAAAAACCCCGCCCAGGCGGGGTTTTTTATTGCCCGGAAATTGCCGTTATTTGAAGAACAACAAACTTCATTAACTATGAAAAAACTTTTGGTTTTGGTAATTGTACTGTCTTCTGTTGGCGCATCGTATGCGCAGGTTCAGGTAGCACTGGGTGTTAAGGCTGGCGCTAATATTTCAAAATTCGATGAATCGGCAGCAGATAACTTAACCAGTTTTCATGCTGGTGCATTTGCCCTTTTCAAACTCACTAAAATAGGTATTCAGCCTGAAGTTCTCTTCTCTCAACAGGGCGCTTCTGTAAAGCAGGCCGGGCAAAATTTCGATTTCAAAACAGCCTACATGACAATCCCCGTGATGGTGAAAGTGTATCTGATCGGTGGGCTCAATCTTCAGGCAGGTCCGCAGTTTGGTTTCTTAACAAAAGCTGAATTTGACGGAGATGATATCAAAGATTCGCTGAAGGGTTCAGACATCAGTGCCAACCTTGGCCTTGGCTGGGATCTTCCGTTTGGTTTAACCGTTGATGCGCGTTACAACATCGGTCTTTCGGATGTGGGTGATGATGATGCAGTGTTCGACAGTTCCCTGAAGAGCAGAGTGATTCAGATATCCCTCGGATACAAAATCTTCAAGCTCGGAAAGTAATTGATAAGCTTAATAACAAAAGAAAAGTCCCGCAACCGCGGGACTTTTTTTATGCTACTACAATGAGGTAGTAATTTTTCTTGCCTTTCTGCGCCAGCAGATATTTATCGTAAAGCAGATCGCCAGCGGATATCTTCCGGTCAAGCGAAATCTTCTCTTTGTTGATGCTCACGCCATTTCCCTGGATCGCTTTTCGCGCTTCACCTTTGGAAGGGTAAACAGGCGTCTTTTCACCCAGCAACGCTACCGGATCAATTGAATTAGCGAATTCAGATTTTGAGATTTTAAACGTGATCGACTCGTCAAACGCATCCTCAATCTCTTCGCCACTCAGACTTTTGAATGCTTCAAACGATGCTCCGAATAAGACCTCGGTGGTTTCTTGAGCACGTTTCAAGGCTCCAGCTCCGTGGACGCGAGTTGTGATGTCTTCAGCCAATGCTTTTTGAAGCTTACGTAATTGGGGAGCTTCCTTGTGTTCAGCTTCGAGTGCTTCTATTTCGGCTTTTGTTTTCAATGAGAATATGCGAATGAAATTCGGAGCATCTTCATCGGAAACGTTCAGCCAGTATTGATAAAACTTGTAGGGCGAAGTTTTCTTCGGATCAAGCCAAACATTGCCTCCTTCTGTTTTACCGAATTTTGTTCCATCGGCTTTTGTAATAAGCTTGGTTGTTAACGCGAAAGCGTCTCCGTTGGCCTTTCTTCTGATCAATTCGGTTCCCGTAACGATGTTACCCCATTGATCTGATCCGCCCATCTGCAACTTGCAGTTCTTGTGCTGATTCAGCCAATAAAAATCATAACCCTGTACAAGCTGGTAGGTAAATTCGGTGAACGATAACCCCGACTCCAGACGTTTCTGCACCGAGTCTTTCGACATCATGTAATTGACGGTGATATGTTTCCCGATATCGCGAATAAAATCCAGGAACTTGAAGTCCTTAAACCAGTCGTAATTATTAACAAGCTCGGCACCGCCTGCGCTGAAGTCGAGAAATTTTTCAAGCTGCTTTTTAACGCACGCCACATTGTGCTGCAGTACTTCTTCGGAGAGCAGGTTACGCTCAGCTGATTTCCCGGATGGGTCGCCAACCATGCCCGTTGCACCGCCAACCAGCGCAACCGGCTTATGTCCGCACTGCTGGAAATGTACCAGCGTCATAATCTGCACCAGGTGACCGATATGAAGCGAGTCTGCGGTTGGGTCAAACCCGATATACCCGGAAGTAACTTCTTTATTGAGTTGTTCCTCTGTCCCCGGCATCACATCGTGAATCATGCCGCGCCACCGTAGTTCTTCAATGAAATTCCTGGCCATGCGTTAAAAAATGAAACGCAAATATAAAAAACTTGAGAAGAGGACGACACTTGCGTGCCGCCCTTTCTCATCACCCACCCAAAACCCCTTTCAGGTGTGGACCCTTAATGTCCCTGACCCGATTGCACTTCCGGAACGGCAATCGTTTCAACGTCAATGTTTCGCTGCGGGGCAGCCATTCGTTTGAAATCCTGAATTATTTCCAGTACATCATGATCGATCGCAACGGAGTTTGAGCCGTCAATAACCACTTTTGAATCACGGGGAAGATCATCTAGGCTAAGCTGAATGCTGGCTTTGTTCAGGAATGTGACTTCTTCCGAGAGGCGAATCGTGATCACATCTCGATCATTCTTTTTTTCTTTTTTGTAGTGATAGGCGTGGCGGTAGTTCTTTCGCAGAATGAAAAAGATCGCAAATGCCATCCCGATCGCGATGCCCTTCAGCAGGTCGGTTGCCAGAATAGCCACTATCGTTACAATGAAAGGCAGGAATTGATCCCAACCGAGCCGGTACATGGCTTTATACAAAGATACTTTTGAAAGTTTGTACCCAACCACCAGCAGAATTGCTGCGAGACTTGCCAGCGGGATTAAATTCAGATAACGTGGAATGAAAATCGCGGAGAGCAGCAGGATTAACCCGTGTACGATAGTTGAAATCTTGGATTTCCCTCCCGCATTAATGTTTGCGGAACTTCTTACAATCACCTGCGTCACAGGCAAACCTCCGATTAATCCCGAGATAATGTTTCCAACTCCCTGGGCTTTTAGTTCGCGATTAGTGGGCGTGGTGCGCTTGAAGGGATCAAGCTTGTCAGTAGCTTCAACGCACAACAAGGTTTCCAGGCTCGCGACAATCGCCAGCGTGAATGCGACAACATACACATCCGGATTAGAAAGCTGGGAAAAATCCGGAAAGCGGAAGAAACTTATGAAATCGGGAATTGAATTGGCTACCGGAAGCTGAACGAGGTGCTCACCCTGCAACGCCCAGTCCGGGTGTACATTTTTAAACAGAAGATTGAGGAAAATTCCGATCAGTACAACGAACAATGCTCCCGGCAAAAATTTGAACAGGCCGATCTTTCTCATAAACGGCTGTTCAAAAACAATCAACAGTGCAAGTGAAAGAATGCTGATTGTGATGGCACCCGGGCTGTTGTAAATAAATGCATAATAAAGTTCACTGAATGTGTTGTGACCATCCGACTGACTCATCGTGAAATCACCAATGAAATCTTTATCGTAGCCAAGGGCATGCGGTATTTCTTTCAGGATTAACGTAAGGCCGATTGCAGCCAGCATTCCTTTGATTACAGCCGAAGGAAAGTAATAAGAAACGATGCCTGCTTTCAGAAATCCTGCAACCAGCTGAATGATGCCCGCAAGAAAAACGGCCAGCAGCAATGCCTCGAAACTTTTTAACGTGGTGATTGCGCTAAGCACAATCACCACAAGCCCTGCGGCCGGACCTGATACACCTACATTGGAGCCGCTAAGGAGTCCAACAACGATTCCACCGACAATTCCTGCAATAATACCGGAAAAGACAAGTTCCGGACGCCCCGTTGATGCCAATCCGATGCCGAGGCAAAGGGGTAGGGCTACGAGAAAAACTACCAGGCTGGCCGACAGGTCGTTTTTAAAATCCTTAATAAATCCTGATCTCATGCGACTTCAATTCCGGAAACGTTATACAACAGAAGCTCTGATCGATCGGAAGATTGGTGGAAGGTCTTGCTGATTCTGGATGCTGACATTCAAATCTTTGATGAGGCCTGTTTCAAGACTGTAAACCCAACCATGGATAATTGGATAGTTGCGGTCCTTCCAGTTGTTTTGAATAATCGAAGTCTTTGATACGTTGAACACCTGTTCGATTACATTCAGCTCGACAAATCTTTCGAAGCGTAGTTGTTCATCCTTAATGTCCTCGAGTTCTTGGCTATAAACCCGGTAAACATCTTTAATGTGACGCAACCAGTTGTCGACCAGACCGTTTTGTCCGTTACCCATGGCCGCCCTAACACCACCACAGCCGTAGTGACCGCAAACGATCACGTGTTTAACTTTTAAAATATTTACTGAGTAGTCGAGAACGCTGAGCATGTTCATATCGGAATGAACCACCATGTTCGCGATATTGCGGTGTACGAAAATGTCGCCCGGCTGCGTACGCGTAATTTCATTGGCCGGCACCCGGCTGTCGGAGCATCCGATCCAAAGCACTTCCGGAGTTTGCTGTGCCACGAGGCTCTTGAAGAAGTCGGGATTTTTATCGAGCATCTCTTTGACCCATTGACGATTACCTTCGAGTAACGAATTATAAACTTGCATAATGTTAATTGATAGTGTGTTCTAAAAATTTTGTAAACAACCGCAAAGGCGACTGAGTGAACTTGAATGTACGTGAATTAAAATCCACGATTAACATGTAATCGGAGATTTGACGAAAATTCCTGAGCGCCTAAGCTTTAGGAGGGGGAGTGGCCTTCTCGCATGCGGGATGAACCGGAATGTCTACGCTGTGCAGGTAAACTTCGACTGCATGATTTATAACAAGGGCTTGAACAACGTATGCTTCTTTCGACAGGATCAAATCAACCGTCATGAATGTTTCGTTTCCTTTTTCACAATCTTCTGTCTCAACAAGTTCTTCAGCGAGAAGGAGACTCATGCTGATGCCCGGGAAAAAATCGATTATTCTGCCAAACTGCACGCTAACGTTCAACAGGCCAAGTACACCCAAGCCCGTGATCAGGAAGACTGCAATATTTTTGCGGAAAGCGTACATAACGGAGGTTTAAAAGTACAGCTTTTTTTCGAAATTGTTTCACCTTTGCATCCGTTAACAAAGTAATAACACCCAACGCTCCATGAAACAACCCGATGCTTTAAACCTTGTTGCTGAATTTCATAAAACATTCAAACATCCAATCCTTCCTGAACCCGGAATTCCATCGGAAGACCGGTGCAAGCTGCGCGTTGCCCTGATTGCCGAGGAATTAAAGGAACTTGAAGTTGCTATTCTTCAGAAGGATATCGTTGAAGTCGCAGATGCGCTCAGCGACATTCAATACGTTTTATCGGGCGCTATCTTAGAGTTTGGATTGGGAGAAAAATTCAGCGCACTGTTTGAAGAAGTGCAGCGTTCCAATATGAGTAAGGCGTGCGTTTCGGAAGATGAAGCCAGGGCCACCGCGGAATTCTATAAAAAGAAAGATGGAACGGAGTGTTATTATCGGGAAGAAGGCGGTAAATGGCTTGTGTACCGGAAGTCGGATAATAAAACGATCAAGTCCATTAATTATTCACCTGCTGATCTGCAGGGGATTCTGAAAGTCTAACTACACGTAAAGTTCGATCTGGAAATCGGTTTCGTTTCCATGAACCTGAACAGGTTTCATGGCTACGATTTGGGCGCTGTTATACGCACGGATAAATTCTGTCCGGCTGATGCGCAGTTTGCTTATGCCAGGCTTGATTTTGTGATACTGCATTCGCCCCGATTTATTGGCGGTGGCGCTGTACACAAATTCATAGCGGAGCGGTATGGGGGATGGGATGTACCGCATTTAACGGGAGGTAACAAATTTCTTATCGGCCAGAAGTGCCTCGTGTGTGAGGTACTCTTCTAACAGCGTGTAAGCCCAGGCGGGCGCAAAATTGTAGCGCGATTCGTACTCTTCAATCTTCAGACGCCATTCAGTGGAGTAGTAGCGGATTTGTTCTGCATTCTTGCAAAAAGCAGGTTTTTCGAAGGATTTCTGAGCAAATACCTTCATTTCCTGCTCTATCCGGATTTTTTCGAAAGCGTTCATTTGTGCAATAATACACAAATTGTAACGGAATTGTTGATTTATTGGATGTCATTTTGTGTAAAAATTCACACAATTTTGGCTTTAAAGTGTTCGTGAGGGATTTTGACTTAACCTCTATTCGAATGTTAAATGATTGAAAGTAAAATGATTAACGAATCTGGTTAATCAAGAGAATTAACTGTTACCCAGTAGCGGAACGCAACGATTGCTTTTTGAGTTTTTGTTAAACGGGTAAGGTCGCCTTTGCTGTAACGAGGAAGTATTGCTTTGTTGACGCGCGCCAGAATTTTAAAAAGAGCTTTTTTCATCTCCACTAAATTGCGGTATTACCACAATATTTATTAATCCTTATCTTTAAATCTGTAAGATTATACCAAAAGTTACGACAAATTACGCTATGGATCAACAAACCCCGTTCATAATCGCCTTTCATCAAACGATGATTCTCGGTGCCATCTTTATGTTTGCCATCGGACTCATTATTTACCTCATACATCATATCCGGATTTCAGCGATCACCGACTATCACCTGAAATACGACTACATCAACCGGAGGGAAATCCCGAATTATAAGCTTGTTTACTACTGCTTTGGCGTTGCTGTGACAATGCTCATCAATCTCTATGAAATGAATGAAATGGAGAAGGTTGAGTTTTGGTTCTACATGCGCCTCGTCATGGCGATTGCGGGAGGTACCATTGTGGGATACGTGGCGCATCTCATTCTTCAGTACTATTATCCAACCGTACTCGACAGAAAGTTGAAAAAGTGGCGGTATATGCCGCGCACGAATCCGAAAACCGGCAATAAAATGCGCCTGCTGAGTGAAGAAGAAGAAGACGTTCACCTGGAGGAAGGAATGATTGCAGAAGAAAACGTATTCTCGATCGATTATGACGTTTGGATTGACGAGAAAACAAGTGACGTACTCATCGAAAAATACGAAGGCCGTTTGCAGGCTCTTCGCTGCAACAATTGCGGCTTTTATACCATGCGTGTTATTAAAGAGCACGTAAGCAAGGCACCTACCACCGATGAGCCGGGGGAGCTTGTTAAAAACTATCAGTGTATTTACTGTAAATCGGTGCGCGCGACAGCGTTTAACATCTCAACCAAAGAGACCGATGATTATAAAAAGGAGAAGTTCAAGTTTAAGCGTAACCGCGATGTGGATTTGGTGAAAATTGAAATTCACTCTGTTTCCGGGGAGAAAAAACACTTCGAATTCCAGAATACCGAGCAGGCACAAAAATTCCTGAGCGAATTTGATTACGAAAAATCCTAAAAAGGCATACAAATTGCCCCCAACTACGTATTAGCAGTAAATTCATTGATTATGAAGCGTTTTGTGTTGTTGATGCTGTTCTGCCTGACGGTTGCGTTGCAGGCTTTTTCCAATAATCCTCCTGCCGATACCACTCTTGTTGAGAAGCCGGTCTATGGCAAACAGGCCAAACTGATTTCTCTTCTGTTGGCTAATTATCACTATCAGAAACTACAACTGAATGACTCGTTGTCGTCAGCAATTTTTGATGCCTACCTGAAAGCGCTTGATAATAATCGTTCATTTTTCCTGGCGTCCGATATTGCTTCATTTGAAAAGTACCGGAAAGAAATTGATAACCTGACTGCCGCGGAAAATGTTTCGCCTGCATTTGTCATCTACCGGGTTTTCAGGAAGCGTTTCCAGGAGCGGATGAGTTTTGTAACCGACAAGCTGCTCGGGCAGGAGTTCGATTTTTCAAAAGATGAATATTACGACTACGATCGTGAAACTGCTCCGTGGCCCAAGACTCAGCAGGAACTCAATGATATCTGGGTAAAATCAGTTAAGAATCAGGCGTTAAGCCTGAAACTTTCCGGCAAGAAAGCAGAAGATATTAACAAAATTATTCGTGAACGCTTTGAACGCTACATCAAATCGCAAAGTCAAAACAATAGCGATGATGTGTTTGAAGTATACATGAACACCATTGCGGAAGCATACGATCCGCACACGAATTATTTTTCACCCCGTGCAGCTGAATTGTTCGCGCAAGACATGAACCAGTCGCTGGAAGGAATTGGTGCCCGCTTGCAGCCCGATGGAGATTACACGCGTGTGCACGAAGTGCTGCCGGGCGGCCCGGCCGAGAAAAGTGATTTGATTCATGCAAACGACCGGATTATTGGCGTGGGGCAGGGTGCAACCGGAGAAGTGGTTGACGTTGTGGGTTGGAGACTGGACGATGTGGTGAAATTGATTAAAGGTCCGAAAGGAACGCAAGTTCGGTTGCAGGTACTTCCTGCTGAAACAGGCATCAACGGACCTCCGGTGTTGATCTCGCTGATTCGTGATAAAGTAAAACTCGAAGACACAAAACCTAAAAAGCAAATTGTTGAAACAACTCAAAACGGCAAAAAGCTGAAACTGGGAACCATTATAATTCCCACATTCAGCATGAGCTTTGAAGAGTACCAGAAGGGCGATCCGAATTATAACAGCACGACACGTGACGTGAAAAAGATTCTGCAGGAACTTCAGGCAGAAGGGGTAGATGGCGTTGTGCTTGACTTGCGCAACAATGGTGGGGGTTCGCTGATGGAAGCCATTAGCCTTACAGGACTGTTTATTAAGAACGGTCCGGTTGTACAGGTGAAGAGTTCTACCTCCCGCACCGCTGAGGTACTAACCGATGATGACCCGAGTGTTGTTTACAGCGGGCCGCTTGTAGTGCTAACCAACCGTTTTAGTGCGTCAGCTTCCGAGATTTTCGCAGGCGCCATTCAGGATTACCATCGTGGTGTGATTGTGGGAGAATCAACGTATGGAAAAGGTACGGTTCAGTCTGTTGTTCCACTCGATAAGTACATTCAGGATGATGGCGTTGGAAGCCTCAAAGTTACCCTTCAGAAATTTTACCGCGCCACAGGCAGCAGTACACAGCACAAAGGAGTTACACCCGATGTAAAGTTGCCTTCGGCTTTGAATCCTGAACAGTTTGGAGAAAGTTCAAATCCTAATGCGTTGCCCTGGGACGAAATTAAAAGTGCCTTGTACCAGCGTACCCCCATGGTGGACGATAAAACACTCCAGGGATTAAACAAAGCTTACAAAGAGCGCTTGAAATCTGATCCCTATCTGAACAAGTTTGTGAGTGAAACAAACGAAACCCGCAGAAACATTGAGCAAAAGCGCGTTTCCTTGAACGAAACGGTTCGGAAGAAAGAGATGGAAGAAGCCGAGCAGCGGAAGGCAGCTAATCATAAGATGGATACAAAACTGGATGGCGAAGGCCGGCCGGTTTCAACACCACTTCAACTTGATGACGAGTATCTGCGCGAAGGGTTGATGGTGCTGGCTGATCTGATTACCAGCAAGATTGGTTAAAACAACGGGGACATTGTAACGGATGCAAGTTTGTTGGGTGAATTTCACTTTTATCACCCCATATTCTGTTCCTGTATTCGCACTTATTTCCTATTTTGGGAGCATTTAAGCGGGATTATTCCAGATGAGTGAAGAGCTTCTCAAAGCCGTAGTACAACTGTTTGCCATTGTTACCCGTGAGCGCATAACGGAAGATGAGCGCAACAACATAAAAGGCTTTCTGGGCTTGTACCTGAACCGCGATGCGGTAAAGTACTACCTGAACCTGTTCGACCAATTTTATAACAACTACCGGGTTGCCGAACCCGAGCCGGGAACGTCAACGATCGACATCGAAACACAGCAGTTTGTTGATGATTGGGCCAAGATCATGCAGATCACCAAAAAGGTGAATCAGGCACTGACCACCCAGCAGAAACAGGTGTTGATTGTAAAAATCATTGAACTTGTTTTCATTGATAATGAAATCCCTGAGCGCCAGAGCAATCTGATTTTTTACATCGGGCAGGCACTCAAGATTGATCAGCACGATGTCAACGCATTAAAAAATTTTGTTACCGGGCAGGATCGCGATGAACTCGCTTCGAAGAATGTTTTGATTATCGATGAAGGTTCGGGCGACAAGCCATATCCCGGCCCGCACATCGTTGAGAAAAATCTCACCGGCCTTATCGCAGTTCTCAAGCTTTCGGATACGTATTTCATTAAATACCTCGGTATATCGGTTATTTACCTGAACAGTATTCCCTTAGCGAGACGCAGAACGGATATTTTTGCTACCGGCAGTACCATTCGGGGTGATAAGATCGGATCGCTATATTACAGCGACATCATCAGTAAGTTTCTTGCCGAAGCCAGCGAGAGCAAGATCACGTTCACAGCCGATCACCTGTTCTATCATTTTAAAACCGGCAAGGCCGCTCTTCAAAATATCAACATTGCTGAGCAGGGCGGAAAACTGATTGGTGTGATGGGCGCCAGTGGCTCAGGTAAATCAACACTATTAAACGTGCTCAACGGGGCCGAACAGCCGTCAAGCGGGCGGGTGATGATCAATGGCATCGACATTCATCAGCATCCTGAAAAGGTGGAAGGTGTTGTAGGATACATTCCGCAGGATGACCTCCTGATGGAAGATCTTACCGTTTTTGAAAACCTGTTCTATGCGGCACGGCTTTGCTTTGGCGATCATACAAAAGAAGAACTCACCGAGCTTGTTGATAAGATTATTACACAGCTTGGGCTAAGTGAAATTAAAAACTTACGCGTAGGATCACCGCTTGATAAAACCATCAGTGGCGGTCAGCGTAAGCGTGTAAACATTGGCCTGGAGTTGTTACGCGAGCCCGCAATCCTTTTTGTGGATGAACCGACCTCCGGCTTGTCGTCACGTGACTCGGAGAACATTATGGATTTGCTGAAGGAACTTTCGCTTCGCGGCAAGATGGTGTTTGTAGTTATCCATCAGCCCTCGTCCGACATTTTTAAGATGTTCGACACGCTGATTATCCTGGATGTTGGTGGATTTCAGATTTATTACGGCAACCCGGTTGAGTCGGTATTATATTTCCGTGACATTGTTAACGCTGCCAATAAAACACAAGGCGCTTGTCCGGAATGTGGAAATATCAATCCCGAACAGGTATTCAACATCATCGAAACAAAAATTGTTAATGAGTACGGCCGGTTAACGAACACCCGCAAAATATCGGCAGGGCAGTGGTATCAGTATTTCAAGCAAAAGATAAAAATTCCAAAACTTGATCATGCGCGAGACAGGCTGAAAGTTGCTCAGGAGATTCCCGGCAGGCTGAGCCAGTTCAAGACTTTTGTTACACGCGATGTGTTATCGAAACTTGCGAACAAGCAGTATTTGTACATCAACCTGATGGAGGCCCCTGTGCTGGCGTTTTTTATCAGCTTCATGGTGCGGTATTATAAAACACTGAACGAGGAAACCCCGGTCTACACATTTGCTGATAACGACAATATACCGGTATACTTTTTCATGTGCGTGGTAGTGGCGTTGTTCTTCGGATTGACAGTGAGTGCGGAAGAGATCTTCCGCGACCGGAAAATTTTAAAACGCGAGCAGTTTTTGCATCTGAGTCGCGGAAGCTATTTGTTCTCCAAGGTGTTCGTGATGTTCTTTATTTCGGCCATCCAGACTTTGTTGTTTATGGTAGTGGGGAATTTTGTATTGGGAATTCCCATAACGGAGATGCGGTACTGGTTTATCCTGTTCAGTTGTGCGTGCTTCGCGAACATGTTGGGATTGAACATCTCATCATCTTTTAACTCGGCTGTTACTATTTACATTCTGATCCCCCTGTTGATTATTCCGCAACTGCTCTTAAGCGGGGTAGTAATCAATTTCGATAAGTTCAATCCGAAAGTAAGCGAACCAATTGGTGTGCCGGTGGTTGGGGAGATGATGGCTTCACGCTGGGCCTTTGAAGCGCTTATGGTTACGCAGTTTCGCGACAACAAGTTTGAAAAGCAGTTTTACGATTTAGACCGAACCATAGCAGAATCAGACTATAAGAAAATCTACTACATTCCTAAACTGGAATCAGAGCTTTCGTATTGTCTGGGCAATCGCAGCAACTGGCGTAACCCGCGCCACGAAAAGCTTAGTCGATCGTTGGAACTTGTGAAGAATGAGATCGGATATGAGCTTAATCAGGTTGGTAAGGATAACTTCCCGCAAATCGACAGGCTGGCCATCGGCAAATTTGATTCGATGGTTTATGTGAACTCGATGAAATTTCTTTCGACTCTGAAAATTTATTATGGCCGCAAGCAAGCCAAAGCCATGCAGGAAAAGCAATTACTGATCGATAGCCTGACAAGCACACCTCAAAAGGCCGCTCAATTTGCAACCGATATGCAACGATACCAGAATAAGATGGTTTCCAGTGCGGTGAAGAATACAGCAACAGCCGACAGGGTGGTGGAGTATGATGGGCGACTTATTCAGAAAATTTATCCGATCTATTTCGATGATCATAAGCCAGCCTACGGCTTTGACTTCTCAGCTAATTTGTTTCAACCAACCAAGCATTTTTTTGGAGCTATTTTCGATACGCTTTATTTCAACATCAGCGTAATCTGGACGATGACAGTCGTGCTGTTTGTGACCTTATATTTCGATCTGTTAAAGAAATTCATGAACTTATTCGAATACAAAAAATACCGCAAGCGCGAAAGAGCCTGAGAATTTTATAATTTTACAGTTCAATCAAAAAAAACCATGAAGAAAACAGCTTTATATTCTTTTTTAGTCTGTATGATCGTATTCGCAGTGGCCTGCGGAAGCAAAAAACATGAAGAGGTTGCCAACAACGATGAGTGGCCGGAGATGGACGAGTTTCATATGATTATGGCCGACAGCTTTCACCCGTATAAAGACTCAGCGTATCTCGAGCCTGCAAAAGCCAATGCTGCTGAGCTCGCCAAGGTTGCCGGAAAATGGGCAAGCTCACCGCTTCCTGAAAAAGTAGACAACGATCAAACAAAAGCCAACCTGACGCAGCTAAAGAGTGATGCAGATTCATTTGTTCAGATTGTTCAGACAGGTGATTCAGTGAAAATCGGGGAGGCACTTACAGCGCTTCATGATCAATTCCATAAGATCCAGGAAGCCTGGTATGGCAAGGGCGAAGGTCACGAAGGCGGCCACGACAAGCATTAATCGAAGTATTTAACAATGATACGGTCCCGCAAATGCGGGACTTTTTTTATCCCGACATGCCATTCACATTTTCCCATCCGGCTATTATTCTGCCTTTTATGAAGGCGCGGAATACGGCCATCAGCATGAGTGCGCTGGTGGTGGGAAGCATGATTCCGGATTTCCAGTATTTCTTTTCGATGAAGCTCAACGGGAGATTCAGTCACACGTTGCCCGGAATTTTCCTTTTTGATCTGCCGGTGGCATTTTTGATTTGCATGGTTTTTCATGTTGTGGTGAAGAAACCTTTGATCGACAATTCACCGCGCTGGATCAGCGGGCGGTTACAACCGTTACGATCGTTCGACTTTCTGGCGTATTGGAAAACCCACCCGATCGGTTTATTAATGTGCATTGTAATAGGTGCGACCTCTCACATCGTGTGGGACGGATTCACGCATCATGATGGTGTATTTGTACCATTCGTTCCGGCACTGGATTCTGCAGTTCAGATATCCGGCTTGCCCGTACTGCCTGTGTTCCGATATTTACAGCACATCAGTACAATTATTGGAGCTGCATGTATTGCATATTTTTTTTTGAAACTGCCGCGTCATCATGCTTATACAAAACCCGGGTGGCGGTTTTGGGTTATTCTTTTTGTCTTTGCGATATCGGCTTTTTTTATCCGAAGCTGGTTTGGCGTGGAGTACTACGGAGATTTGATTGTAATCATTATCAGCGCATTTTTAATCGGCCTGATCGCGGCCAGCGCACTTACTCAAATCAAATCGAGTAAAACGTAACGAAGAATAGCAGCAGCTTATACGCCTCCAGCGCAAGAAACAGCCCGACAATGCCTAGCACACTTTTAAGAATCAGACTTTTCCCGGTTTGGCCGTAGAATGTTCGCGCAGCACGGTAAATGAAATACAGATTGGTTGAGAT
Source organism: Cyclobacteriaceae bacterium (assembly GCA_019694875.1). Classification (GTDB taxonomy): domain Bacteria; phylum Bacteroidota; class Bacteroidia; order Cytophagales; family Cyclobacteriaceae; genus UBA2336. Next base: position 271,417 of record JAIBBC010000003.1, on the reverse strand, counting down.
AAAGATGACTGTGAGCGTAGTATCATTCAGGTAATCACCCAATGTTGTTCCGCTCCACTTAAAAATTTTACTGAGTACCAGCAGAATTACGGAGAGTGAAATTGCGTTCACAAATATATTAAAGCATGCCAGTTCAATAGCAAGTGCCACATGGTCGGTGAAGTAACGGTTCTTCTTCCGGAAGATCAGACTTAAAGGAACAGATGCAATCCACACGAAAACAACAATTAGCAGCTTGGCGAGAACTGTTGTCTTTTCGTTGTAGATCATGGTAAACCCGCTCAAACTGATGCCTTCGTCCATTACCCGTTGGTTAACCATGCCCCGTACCATAGGGCTGTGAAACAGGTAATACATCTGTGTGCGTAGTGTTGAGTTGAATAACTGCAGAACCGGGAACAGGAAATACACCAGGTTCAGCACAAAAAACACCTGAAGCGGGCGCAGGTAGTTTACCCTTCGGCCGTTGGCATACTCCTTTGACAGGAATCCTGGATTTTTAACCGTGAGCCACAGGGTTTTCAGGAAACGGTTATCGGCAAGTGTTAACGCGGTGAGAGAATTGGCAACGAAGTTCCTGAACGACCGGTCTTTGGGTTCAATAACTTTTTCACCGCACAGGTTGCAGTAAATTCCGGTGAATACGTTCCCACAGGTCTTGCAGGTGTGTTCGTACTGTACCGGCTGTTTGCTCATGCTGCGCAAAATTAACCTACTTTTCCAGTTGCTTGAGAACCTTTTTGGCGCGTGCCACATAGCCTGCAGAACCAAACGGGAGCTGATCTTCGATCACAAGTTTGAGTTCTTTCTTCAGGTCGGGGTGTTCGCTTGCCAGGTTGCCGAGCACCGTCATTGAAAACGCCCGTACGGCAATCGGCTCCTTTGGGTCCATCAGTTCAAAACATGCCTCAATCACCTTTCCCTGGTATTGCCTGGGAACGGTCACAAACTGAAGCAAGCGCACGATATTTCTCTTTACGGCATCATGTATGCCGGGTTTGACGAGAATTTTTAACACGGAAGGATAATGACGCTCGATCAGAAAAGGATGGTTCATAACACAATACGAAAGGGGCCAGGCGGCTCTTTGGGTTATCCGGTATGGGCCGTCTAAGAATATGGCCATCAGCGTGTTAAATCTCTCCTGACTCGCTCCGATGTAGGTGACGATTTTATCTGTGAGGGGCTTGGAATGCCCCTTTTCAAGAACCTTTTTAATATCCACGACTTAAAGTTACAGTAAAAATATTACCCATAACACATTGAAAATAAGGTAATTTGTATACCTTTATTAAACTTTTAGATCAAACTAATAAATTCGATGAGTATGGAGCTATTTTTTGCCATCGTATCTACCGCAGTTTTTCAAATCGGCATTTGCATCTTTTGCTTTTTTAAGAAGTCAGCCGAAGTTCGTTACAGCTGGAGATAATTATTCCGAAATCTAACCCAAGGCTACTCCGGTTAACAATGCATCGGGTGCCCGATCTACACTTATTAGTAGTAGATTTGCGCCTCGTTTTAACGGGGCGGTTGTGAACTATCTTTCAGCGGAGTCAATCTCAAAATCATTCCACGATAAGTGGCTTTTTAAAGACATTTCCCTTGGCATCTCGCAAGGGGAGAAATTTGCTTTGGTCGGCAACAACGGGGTGGGAAAGTCAACCCTGCTCAAGATTCTCACAGGCGAACTTCCTTCCGATTCCGGAAAGGTGAGTGTGCGGGAAGGTATTACAACCGGTTTTCTTACTCAGGATCCGCGCGTTGACGATTCTGTTACCGTTAAAGACGTTTTGTTCAGCGATTCAAATGAGATTGCTAAAGTGGTGAAGGAATACGAGGATTGCCTTCAGCATCCGGATGTTTCACCCGAACGCATGCAGGCTGTACTTGAAAAAATGGAAGAGCTGAATGCGTGGGACTATGAGGCGAAGGTCCACGAAATCATTGGCAAGCTCGGTGTTCCGGATTTGGATAAAACCTTTGGTCAGCTTTCGGGTGGCCAGCGTAAGCGCATTTTTCTGGCCCAGATGCTTTTAACCGAGCCCGACCTCATCATCATGGATGAGCCTACCAACCACCTTGACCTTACCGCGATTGAATGGCTAGAGAATTATCTGGCCGGTCAGCAGGTAACGCTGATCATGGTTACGCACGACCGCTATTTCCTCGACAATGTAGCAACCGAAATTATCGAGATTGATCGCGGCCAGCTTTTCCGGTACAAAGGTAACTATGCGTACTTCCTTGAAAAGAAGAATGAGCGCGAAGAAATGCTGAAGGTGGAAGTGTCAAAGGCACGTCAGCTTTTGAAGAAAGAACTCGAATGGATGCGTAAGCAACCGCGTGCCCGCGGAACGAAAGCCAAGTATCGCGTTGAGGCTTTCTACGACATCCAGGAGAAAGCATCTCAGGATATTAAAAAAGACAAACTTGAACTTGATTTCAAAGCATCGCGACAAGGTGGCAAAATTTTAGAGGTTGAGCATGTTTCTAAAAGTTATGGCTCGCTGAAGATTGTGGATGATTTTTCTTACGTGTTCAAGAAAAACGATCGCATTGGCGTAGTGGGTAAAAACGGAGTGGGGAAGTCGACCTTCCTGGATATCTTAACCGGAAAGTTGAAACCCGATACCGGTGAAGTTATTCCCGGGGTTACAACCAAATACGGCTACTTCACACAGGAAACAATTACACTGAATCCGGCAAACCGCGTAGTGGAAGAAGTGAAAGCCATTGCCGAGTTCATTGTGTTGGCAGACGGATCGCAGATATCCGCATCGAAATTTTTAGAGACGTTCCTGTTTACACCCGATAAGCAATACAACTACATCGACAAACTGAGCGGTGGTGAAAAGAAGCGCCTTCAATTGCTGAAGCTACTGATCACCAATCCAAACTTTTTGATTTTGGATGAACCGACTAACGATTTTGATATTGATACGCTAAACGTTTTGGAAGATTTTCTCGAGAAATTTGGCGGATGCCTGTTGCTCGTTTCGCACGACCGGTATTTTATGGATCATTTGGTTGATCAGCTTTTTGTGTTCGAGGGCGATGGGAAGATCAGGTTGTTTAACGGAAACTATTCAGATTATCGCAACTGGGCAGACGGCAAGGAGCAGGAATCGACACCGGTTGCAACGGTAGTGGAAACTTCTTCAAAAAACAGTTCAAAAACGTCAATTTCGTATAAAGATAAGCAGGAGTTTGGCCGGTTACAGGAAGAAATTGCTGCACTTGAACGTCAGCGCGATGAACTTACACAGCGCATGAATAATTCCACTTCGGATTCAGCGTTACTCATTGAAATCGCGAAGGACATCGAACGGCTGAGCAGTCAGATTGATGCTAAAACAAATCGTTGGTTTGAACTTTCAGCTTTGATGGATTCTGAATAGCTTTCAGCTTTCTAAAATTTATGTTGCGGAAAATTTCTATAGTACTCATTGGGTTGGCTTTTGCTACGGCTTGCAGCGATGACGATGTTAAGTCGTCCAACACTTCCGGTGTGCCGGAGGAAGTTGATCTCGCAGAGTCATTTTATTATCAGATCAATCTCAACGACAGGAGCGATGATACATTTAAAGTCAAAATGTTTGTCGATAATCTTACGGATGCCAACAAGATTTATCAATTTCCGGCAACTGTACCCGGAGTGTACGACATATTCGACATCGGCCGGTTTGTTGTGAGCTTCAAAGCTTTTGATGAAGACAAAAACGAATTGACGGTAACAAACATCAGTACCAATCAATGGGAGCTGAGCGATCCGGTGGCCACGAAAATAATTGAGTTCGAGGTAAAAGAAACCTTCGACACGCCTGTGGATGAACATCCGCTTTACCTGATGGGTGGCACATCCATAGAGAATGATCATGTGTTGCTGAATACTTTTGATGTGCTTGGTTATCCTACAGGATTAAAAGAACGGGATTTTTATCTTGATGTTGATTATCCTTCAGGTTGGAAAATTGCAACCTCTCTGCCTAAAACGGAAGGCGGACTTTATTACGCTGAAGACTACGACAAGTTTGTAGATTCACCCATTATCATGGGCGACATTACGGTTGCGAGCGTATTGATTGACGGAGCGAAGATTAATGTAAATACGTATTCGGAAGGCGACCAGATTTCTGCAGGTCAGGTAATGAACGATGTTGAACAGGTGATGGAAGATGCGAGTGCTTTTCTGAATGGTTTGCCGGTGGATCATTATAACTTCATTTTCTTTTTTCACAACGGCCCGAGCGCGGGTGCTTTGGAGCATTCATACAGTTCGGTATATGTTATCCGTGATAACCCATACTCGGTAAACTATCAAAACTACGTAAGGGACGTAAGTGCGCATGAGTTCTTTCACATTGTTACTCCGCTTAACATCCATAGCGAAATTATTGAGGATTTTAACTTCGCAGTGCCAACAGCTTCACAACACCTTTGGTTGTATGAAGGTGTTACCGAGTGGGCTTCATTAATGATGCAATACCGGAACGGTTCTTACACAACTCCCGGTATTCTAAATGAATTCCGCTTCAAAAAGAATTCTGCGGATGGCTTTAATCAGTCGATGAGCTTAACTGAGATGAGCCTGACATGCTACACACCTGAGGGTGGTTCGCAGTTTGGAAATGTCTATCAGAAAGGTGCCCTTGTGGCGGCTCTGCTTGACATTCGACTACTGGAGTTATCCAACGGACAGAAGGGCCTGCGGGAACTCATTCTGGAATTGATTGATACATACGGTCCGAATAACGCGTTTTCGGAAGAGAACTTCTTTGATGATTTGGTCGACAGAACATACCCGGAAATTGAAGAGTTTATCAATCTGTACATTCAGGGCACGGCCCCGCTTCCCATGGAAGAGTATTTTAATAAGATTGGCGTGGACTTCATCCCTGAGACCAATTCCCTCAACGAAATGGCTGTGAAAACCACTCAACAGCAGCTTTTGTTCGATAAATGGAAGGTTAATCTTTAGTAATCAGCAGGTTACGGTTAATTTTTGAATTGAACAGTTTAAGGCAAAACAATAAAGAAATAGTACATTTGGTTATTGTCTTAACCGGTTTTTCATGGCTTTTACACGTCACAGCCGAATTGTAACTTCCACAATTCTCTTCATGTTGGTGAGTATCGTTACGCATGCTCAGCTTGATTCCGTCAAGCTTGCAGAAGAGTATTACAGTCAGGGGATGCAGATTTTTGATTTTGACCACCGTAAACAGGCAGCTGAGCTTTTTGTGCTGGCCACGCAAATGAATCCTAAGGATGCGAAATCCCAGTTGATGGCTGGCCGGTCCATTATGCTCACCATTCAAAAGGAAAAATCGCTGGCTTATTTTAAGCGCGCCTGGAATCTTGACCATACCATAGATCCGGATATCTTGTATTATCTCGGTCAGGGATATCACTATTCAGAGAAATTCGACAGCGCCATTCTATTCTATGATCGATACAACCGCATCCTTGCCCGGTCACTTAACTTCGACAAGTCGGTCAGGATTAATGAAGTAAACCGAAAGATTTTTGAATGCCGCAATGCAGTGATTTATAAAGAGAACCCGGTAAAGGTCACCATTGTTGATATGGACGATCATATTAATTCCGAATATCCGGATTACGCACCCACCATTAGCGAGAACGAGCAATTAATGGTATTCACCACAAGAAGGCCCGGTGAAAACATGAATGAGCGGGTGGCGGTAGATCATGAATACTATGAGGAGATTTTTTATTCCGATAAGGTGAATGGCGTTTGGCAGCCAGCAAAGAATGCAGGAGTTCCTATCAATACAAATTATCACAATGCAAGCGTGAATATCTCCCCGGACGGAAAGGAGTTGATTGTCTATCATGACACGAACGGGGGAGACTTACTGGTTTCGAATCGCAAGTCAGACGGTATGTGGTCTCCACCGAGAGCACTGGAAGGAGTGAACACGGAATTCCTGGAAAGTTCGGCCACGATTACCCGCGATGGAAGAACATTATATTTTACGAGCAACCGTCCCGGTGGCTATGGCGGAACGGATATTTACAGTTGCACACTCGATAAAAACGGGACCCGGTGGGTAAACGTAAGAAACCTCGGGCCGCTGGTGAATACCGAATTGGATGAAGAAGGTGTTTTCATCTCTGCAAATGGTCAACACTTATATTTCAGTTCGAACGGTTTGGCGGGTATGGGCGACCTGGATGTGTACCGTACAACGTTCGATGCCGGCAAACAGGAGTGGAGCGAGCCTGTGAATTTGGGCTATCCGATTAACTCCGTTGAAAACGACATCTATTTTGTATTAACAGCAGACGAAAAATATGCGTACATGTCGTCCCTCAGGCAGGAAAATTTAGGCGAGCAGGACATTTATAAGATTGACATGCAAAACTGGAAACCGGTTTATTTGAATCAGCCGGAGTATTCAGAAGTTTTTGCAGAAAGTTCTTCCATCAGAAGGGATGCTGAAATTATCCCGGCTAAACCAAGCCGTTCGAACGTGACGATAGCTTACCAGGTGGTCGATGATGAAAACGGTAAGCCAATGGATGCTGAAATTGATTTTGTAAGCCAGTATGGAAAGCATGTAAAGCCAGTTCAAAAAGGTACGGGCTTGTATGAGATAACGCTCAATCATTCATCGGATTCTTCGATCTATTACAAGATAAGTGTTTTTGGAACGGGGTATCTGGCGTATGCCTCGTCAATGTATTTTCATGGAGCTGCGGTGGCGCCTGAAAATATTTCGGAAACGGTTCGGCTCCGGCATGTTGCCGGAAGTCTGAACGTGGGATACATCCTGAATGTTTACTTTAGTCATGATGGCGTGCAACCGCTTTCACTGGAGGGAATTCAGGGCCTGCTGCGGATGATGAAAAGTTCACCAACCATGCGGGTTGAAATCGGTGGCCACACCGACAACTCCGGTTCCGATGAATACAACATGGAGTTGAGCAGACGCAGGGCAAATGAAGTCCGTGCATTACTCGTAAAAGGCGGTGCCGATCCAAATCGTATCACCGCTGTGGGTTACGGTAAAACAAAGCCAATTTCTCCCAATGATTCCCGTCAGGGAAGGAGCCTGAACAGGCGCACGGAGTTTATTATTTTGGAGCCCTAAACGGATGCTCAACCGCGTTCCGCACATTCTTGTTTATTCGAGAATAGTCATTGGTTTGGTGTGCGTCTTGTTCGCCTGGCAAGGCGAAGATTTTCGCGTTTGGATTTTTGCGTTGATGATAACCGAACTGCTGACCGATATTTTTGATGGCATTATCGCACGAAGGCTTGGCATCTCAACCGTTTCTTTACGAAAGCTTGATTCAATCGTTGATCGGTTTTTCTGGCTGATGATCTTCGCATCTTGCTACGTGCTTTATCCTTTGTATACTGCGTCAATAGTTCCCTGGGTGTGCGTGATATTGAGTTGTGAAGCAGTAGTGTTCATGGTATCTTGGCTTCGTTTCAGAAAAGGCCCTTCGCCACACAACCTGATATCAAAAGTGTGGGGGATTTCAGTTGCGGTTGCTTTTTCAGTTATTATTCTCTCGGGCTCATCGCAAATTGCTTTTCAAATTATGGTCGCGCTTGCAATGTTATCGAGACTCGACAGCATTTTAATCTATGCATTGCTTCCGGCATGGGATCATGATATACCGTCTTTTTATCATGCAAATTTGATCAGGAAGGGCAAATCGATCACACGCAACAAGTTGTTCAACGGCTGAGACGCCCGTTCTCACAAACAAAACAGCGACAAATCTTACACACACCGATCTATTTAACCGTTAGCCGGACAATTTTTTTGCACTCCAATGCCCGGTTGCCTATCTTAAAGATTCATTTCTGACTTTTGTGACGCTTCGAAGATTTTTTGAGATCATTTTCAGGACCATTAAAAAATGGGCGATTGGTTTTTATCGTTGGGCCTGGCCGTACTGGTTAAAGATTCAGCCTTACGTTAAACCGTACTACGACAAGGTTCTACGTTATTTTCAAACGCATCCACGCGCCCGAAAGGCGGCATACATTCTTGGTCCGCCATTCTTTCTGCTGTTCATTCTGCTCTTTGTTGTGTGGATTGAAACACCCTGGAACAGCGAGTTAAGAAGAATCCGGAATCAGGTGGCCTCGGAAGTTTACAGTGCCGACAGTGTTCTGCTCGGCCGGTATTATATCCAGGATCGAACGGAAGTTGCGCACAGCGATATCGCACCGGCAGTTTTTGACGCACTCATTGCTACGGAAGATGCACGGTTCTATAAGCATGAAGGTGTGGACTATCGAAGCCTGGGCCGCGTAATCGTCAAATCTATTATTCAACAGGATGAATCCTCCGGTGGGGGAAGTACGCTTACGCAACAGTTGTCGAAGAATTTATATCCGCGTAAAAAGTATTGGATGTTTTCAATGCTGATTAACAAGCTGCGCGAATTCCGCACAGCATTAAAACTTGAAGATATTTACTCAAAAGAGGAAATCATTACGATGTACCTCAACACCGTACCGTTTGCCGATAACGTGTATGGCATTGAAGCTGCGGCCGACAGATTTTATTCCGTTAAAGCAAAAGACCTGACAATCGACCAGGCTGCGGTATTGGTAGGAATGCTCAAAGCAACGCACAGTTACAATCCCAGGTTGTTTCCCGATCGTTCCCTAACCAGGAGGAATGTGGTGCTCAATCAAATGGTAAAGTATAAATACCTGAAAAAGTCAAAGGCCGACTCGCTTAAAAAACTCCCCTTAGAGCTTGAGTATAATAAAATTTCGCATCACCAGGGCTTGGCACCTTATTTTCGAGAATACCTCAAAGCGGAGTTATTAAACTGGTGCAAGAACAACGAAAAGGAAGATGGTGAGCCATACAACCTGTATACCGATGGTCTCAAGATATACACTACTATTGATTCTAAATTGCAGGAGTATGCTGAAGCTGCGGTTACAAAACAGATGACCGAAACTCAGCGAACATTTTTCAGCCACTGGGGCCGCGATAAACCCTGGAAAGGAAAAGAGGAAGTTCTGGAGCAGGCCATTCAGCGTTCACCCCGATACATCAAGCTTAAAGAATCGGGTATGTCGGAAGACGATATCATGATCGAGTTACAAAAGCCCGTTCCCATGAAACTGTTTACCTGGCAAGGTGTGGAAGAAAAAACAGTCAGCCCCATTGACTCAATCATTCATCATCTCCAATACCTGAACGCGGGCTTGCTTGCTATGGAACCGTCCACCGGTGCAATACGCGCGTGGGTTGGCGGAATTGATCACGATTTCTATCAGTACGACCACGTGAACGAAAATACCAAGCGACAAGTAGGGTCAATTTTCAAACCAATTGTTTATGCGATGGCGCTTGAAGAGGGTATTGAGCCTTGCGGAATGATTTCGGCATCGCAGCAGACGTACATCGATAAGGAAGGAGAGAAGTGGACACCCCGCAATACACAAGTCGACTATCAGGTAAACTATTCCATGCGCGGTGGCTTGGCATATTCCGTTAATACTGTTTCCGTTAAGCTGATTCAGATGGCGGGCGTGGGAAAGACGATGGAACTTGCACGTGAGATGGGAGTAACGAGTGAAATGCCGGATGTACCCTCCATCGCACTCGGGTCCTCTTCGATATCGCTTATGGAGATGACTACAGTCTATGCCTGCTTCGCCAATGGCGGTGTTACTACCAAACCGTTTTATGTCAGTTCGATCCATGACCTCGATGGAAAAGTTTACAACAACTTCCGGCCGGAAGGATCGGGCAAACGTGTCTTCTCCGAACAAACTGCCGGACTCATTATCGCGCTGATGAAAGGTGTAGTGAACGAAGGCACAGCCGGTCGTCTCCGCTATCAGTATGGCGTGTATAACGATGTGGCTGGTAAAACCGGCACAACCCAATCCAATGCGGATGGTTGGTTTATGGCGGCAACACCCAATCTCGTGGTGGGCACATGGGTTGGCGCTGATGATCCGCGGATCCGCTTTCGCAGAACAGACCTTGGTCAGGGCTCGGCAACCGCGTTACCGATTACGGGCGCCTTTTTCAAACAGATCAATAATGATCCGGCTTACAAAAATATTAGTCAGGCTAAATTCCCCAATCCAACGTCTGAAATGTATAAGAAGCTTGACTGTGACTTGTATGAGTTAAGTGACGACCTGATATTCGACATTCAGCAGTCGATCTATAAACGCGATTCAACCATTGCGGCCGATACTTCGGTTGCACCGCCACCGGAAACATTCCTGCAAACGCTTTATAAACGAAAACTTAAACTGGCCGCAGCGAAGCAAAAGCGCGACTCACTCGCCAACGTAATTGCAGAGCCTATGGAAGGAGGTTAGTTCATGCACCTGATTTTTAAACGCATACTTGCCTGGCTCGTGGATTGGTTACTTATTGTAATCTATGCCTGTTTCTTATTCGGGATTATGGCCGCGCTTTCTTCGCTGGAAATAATAACGCTGAAGGCTATGCATCCCGTTAAGGGTCAGCTCGTTGGTTTCCTGACGTTAACACTCCCGGTGGTACTATACGGAATAGTAACTGAATCCGGTAAACGTCACGCAACGGTTGGCAAGCGCGTAATGAAAATTGAAGTGACGGCTGCCTCGCTTACTACACGAAACATTATTTTCAGAAACATTGTCAAATTTCTTCCCTGGGAATTTGCGCATGCGGGCATTCTGTGGATAAACAACATCAACACGCCTGAAACGCCTGTGTGGATTTGGCTGTTGCTGATCGGACCGCAAGTGCTCGTCATCATCTACTTCATGACAATCGTAGGCACAAAAGGCAGCAGGAGCGTTTATGATTTTTTGTCAGGCACACGTGTTCGGCACGTGATAGATCATCACCAGTCGCTGTCGTCCTGATCTTTGAATTGAAGTCTGTCTGTAAAAGCTTTGTCGAGCAATCCCAATTGATTTGGCCGGCACCAGTCGGGGTGGAGTATGGTACCGTTGTTTTTGCTAGCGTAGGTGGTAAGATTTTCTTTGCTGGTTATCTTTTTATAAACGTTGTCACCGGTAAGCTGAATTGACTTTACCGTAACGCGATAGCGACCATCCTTAACGCCCACGGTAACTTTGCCGCTGTATTTGCCCGTTTGAATGATGGCCGGTGTTGCCACCTGGCTGAATTGAAATTTCTTGTAGTCAACGGTCATATCGTTTACGTCAAACTCAAGTCCGTCAGGTTTGGTGGTAACATTCGAAACGTATGGCAGTTTTTTATAGAATGTCTCAAGCTTGGCAGGCGTAATCGAATCCTGTTCGAACACGTGCTGGTAGATAATTTCCTGGTCAACGAGTTTAAAATTTCCGTAGGATGTTGCGTTTTGAGCCCATACAATCTGAGCGAAGCCAATAAGTGCGGGCAGGAGAAGCTTTTTCATAACCGGGTGTTTTAGGCAAGATAACGAACTGACGCACCGAATATGACGCAGTCCGGCTAGAAGATTGACGTTATATCGGATTCAATTCTCCTCGGTCTTTTCGTAACTGCATCCAGCAGGCACCACGTTGTAACAGCTTCGGCAAACAAAACTCCCGAGGCCCCATGGGTTAGTCGCACATGTCTTACGGACCGCACGCCTTCGCGGGAACTCACCCATGTTTCCGCTTGTACGGGATCACCTAGAAGTGCAGGACTTTTATAGTCGATTTCGTGGCGCAGCACAACCCACGCATACTTGCGTTTCATTTCATCCGAAGCAATGGCATCCCAATGCGCAGCGGCTGCATCCTGAACCCACCGCAGATAGACTACATTATTGACGTGGTTCATCTCGTCTATGTCATCAGGAGTAACCGTAATCGAATGTATGAATGTGTTCTTCATGGGTAGGCGTTCAGGGGTTGAGATAACGGGTCAAAAATGCGTTTTTTCGGGAAATTAGTGGTAACTTTACACAATGAATCAGGCTCAGGCAATCGCGCTTTATCACCCGCTGCTGCACAGTGTTGCGTACAACATTTTGCGTTGCAAGCAGGATGCTGAAGATATGGTTCAGGATACGTTTGTAAAATGGTTAAGCATCGACCAAACGAAGATCCAGAATACCAAAGCCTACCTGATTACGTCTGTTATCAATAACTGCAAAAATCACCTCAATACCCTTCGTAAGAAAAAGGAGGAGTATTGGGAATCAAGCAAGCTTTCGCAACTTATCGTACGGTTTAAAGAAACCGACTTCAAGCACCTGGATATGGAAGCCGAGCTTTCGGCAGCGTTTAAAGTTTTGCAGTCGAAGCTTGAACCACTTGAGCGTGCAGCCTACCTGCTCCGCGAAGTGTTTGAATTTGATTACGAGTCAATTCAGAAAGTGCTCGACAAGAAGGGTGATCATTGCCGCCAGTTATTGAGCCGTGCAAAGAAGAAATTAAGCGATTCGACTGCGAAAATTCACTTCGAACTTCCTGATAGTCATTTGCTTGAGGCATTCAAGAAAGCCTGCTCGGCAAGTCCGTCAATCTTCATTCAGCATCTCAAAAACGACATTTCTTCCGGCCCGGATAAGAAATCCTGAAGTTTTTCCGGAAATCTGTCACAAATCTCGAACGGTTTTGTCTTACAGTACATCGGCCCACAATGGGCTGTGTGAACCTAAACGTTTTTGAGTTAATGGAAGTAATTCTGATCTTTTTTGCAGCACATTGGTATTTGTCGCTGTTCTTTCAAACCTTTTTCCTGCATCGTTATGCCTCACACAAGTCGTTTACCATGAGTAAGCGCACGGAAAAAGTATTTTATGTTTTAACCTGGATTTTTCAGGGCTCCAACTATCTGAGCCCCTATGGATATGGCGTCATGCACAGGATGCACCACGCTTTCGCGGATACCGAAAACGACCCGCACTCACCAAAATACGATGAGACCATCTGGAATATGATGTGGAAAACAAAAACCATCTATTCCGATATTGCCAACGGCCGCATGCTCGTAGACGAACGCTTTACGGAGGGTGTGCCCAAGTGGGATGCATTCGACAAGTTTGCCCGTTCATGGCCGTCACGCATTTTCTGGGGTGCCATTTATGTAGCTGTGTATGCTACGTTTGCTACACACTGGTGGTTGTGGCTGTTATTGCCGCTGCAGTTTTTGATGAGCCCGATTCACGGTGCAATCATCAACTGGTTTGCGCACAAATATGGCTACCGTAATTTCAAAGTGGGCGATACATCAACTAACTTTTTGCCGGTCGATTTCCTGATGATGGGTGAGAGCTATCACAACAATCACCACAAATTCGGCAACCGGGCTAATTTCGGTGGTGTTCGGTGGCATGAGGTTGACCCGACCTATCAGGTTATCCGCCTGCTGGCAAAGCTGAAGGTAATCACGCTCACAGAAAATGCCCAGATGCGCGTACAGCGGGAACGCCTGAAGAAGGCCGCGTAAACCTATGTAAATAAGGTAGTTGGAGAACTGATAATTCTGCGTATCTTTACCGAATTATTAATTCAATTATCACAATTATTACAATGGAAGGAACAGTAAAATTCTTTAACGAAGCCAAAGGTTTCGGTTTCGTAAAGGAAGCAGGCACAGACAAGGAGTACTTTGTACACGTATCAGGTCTTGTTGACAAAATCCGTGAGAACGACAAGATCACGTTCGAGCTTAAGGAAGGAAAGAAAGGATTAAACGCGGTTAACGTTCGCGTTGTAAGATAATTCTCTTTGCATGCATAAAAAGCCAGGCTAGCCAGTCTGGCTTTTTAGTTTCTAAACCAACCTCCCTTTGTTATTTCAGCAATTTAATTTTGACGAGCGCCTGTTGGATGGACTTTCCTCCATGGGCTACACTAAGCCAACACCCATTCAGGAGCAGGCTATTCCGATCATTCTGGAAAAGAAGGATCTCATTGCCTGTGCACAAACCGGAACGGGTAAAACAGCTGCTTACATTCTTCCAATCCTCAACAATATCATTCATGCCGAAACACGGCATTTGAATACACTGGTTATCGCGCCCACGCGCGAACTCGCCCAGCAGATCGATCAGCAGATTGAAGGCTTCGCATATTTTTTAGGCGTAAGTTCTATTCCTGTTTACGGTGGTGGCGATGGCGCCACATGGGACATCCAGAAGAAAGCGCTTGAAGAAGGAGCCGACATTGTGATTGCCACACCGGGCAGGCTAATCTCGTTGCTGGCTACCGGTGCGATTAAACTCGATCACCTCGAACACCTGGTTCTGGATGAAGCGGACCGCATGCTTGACATGGGCTTCTACGATGATATCATTAAGATTATCAATCAGCTTCCGAAGAACCGGCAGACGCTTTTGTTCTCGGCAACCATGCCACCGCGCATTCGGTCACTGGCAGATAAAATTTTAAACAATCCGCAAACCGTAAACATCGCTATCTCCAAGCCGGCTGAAGGTATTCTGCAGCAGGCATATGTGGTTCACGAACCTCAAAAAATTGAGTTGCTCAAGCACATCGTAAAAACGGGCAACTACAAGAGCATGATCATCTTTGCATCTACAAAAGAGAATGTAAAGAAGCTCGATAACACACTGCACCGCATCGGCATCCCGGCAAAAGCCATTCATTCAGACCTGGAACAAAACGAGCGCGAGAATATCCTTCGGGAATTTAAAAACAAACAGCTTTCTATTTTGATTGGTACCGATGTACTTTCACGCGGAATCGATGTGGAAGGGATTGGTCTGGTGATTAACTACGATGTTCCGCCCGATCCGGAAGATTACATTCACCGCATCGGAAGAACTGCGCGGGCGGAAACCACCGGAACTGCAATTACTTTTATCAATCAGCTTGATCAGCGGAAGTTCTACAGCATTGAATCGTTGATTGGAAAAGAAATCCCAAAAGTACCGCTGCCTGAGTTCTTAGGTGAGGGCCCTGCATACAGTCCGATGATAGCGAAGAAAAAGAAGAAGCGGTTTTCGGGGAAAAGGCCTGGCGGAAAAAGACCCCCTCGTAAGGGTCGGCATTAGGTATTTTAGAAATCATTTTATGAAAAATTTCCTGTCCAGACTCAGGCTTATCGATAAGATGGTAACCGAAGTTTCAGTACCGCGGGATCAGTTTGCTAAGAAGTTTCGTAGCCTTGTGGACGAGGGATCGCTCGATGTAATTTTCTCAACATTTGAAGCATTCGACTCCAGTAAAAATGAATATAAAGGCCACGTTGGGATAGCTGACTTTAAGATCAGGAGACGAAGAAAATTATTCGATACGCGCGGAGGTTTGGCCATCGCTACCGGTACATTTCGCGAGAACGGTAATGAACTTGTGATCGAGACTGAAGTCAGTGCGATGACTGGATTTCTGATATTTTTCTACTCGATTGCGCTCTTGGTTTACTTAGGATTTATTATAGCAATCGTCAGTGGAGTATCAGATAATTTTGTCTTCCTTCCTTTTATAATTTTACACGCGGCATTCATGCTCGGTATTCCTTATTTCGTAATGAGAAGGGCTGTTAAAACGATGAAATACGATCTGGAAAGAGAATTCCATTATATCGCAAGCGTTGTGGAAAGACGTTCTTAAGCGCTGTGCTTATAATGTTGGTGGTGCGGATGGGTTTCATCCCAATGCTCCATCTCACGGATAAGAGCTTCTTCCTGAGGGGTAAAGATTTGATTGGCAAGTCTTTCGTCCTGAAAGGCGTGTACTTCTTCCAGGCTTTTGAAAACGCGTAAGCGGTACTTGAAAACGATATCGCGCCCGATGGCTTTTTTAAAGTCGCGGATGTTGGTACGGTCGTCAACCCAGTACAGGGCAATGTTTTCCTCCCCGGACATCGATCCCGGCATAAAGCCGATACTTGACCGCTCCAGCTGATCTAAAACTTCGCTCTCAAATCCCGGTTTTCCGTGTATGTATAATGTGCTCCAGCCCATAGTTAATCCTTCTCCCAGCGTCCTTGCCGATTTTTATTTTGTGTTCGTGTTGCGTTGCAGAATAAACCCGAGAGTTTATGGTGTCCTAAAAAATATTTTAATACTACCTGCAAGCAAAAAATTCAACACTACACTCGCTCTTACGAAAGAATTCGAAAGAGGTTGCAAGTTACTACAAATGCCCCGGAAATAAAGTTGCAGGGTTATAATAAAACTCTAACTTTATAAATCATACTAACATATCAGGAATGTCTTCTATTACACTTGACAAAATGCTGGGGATCGACTATCCCATTATTGCGGCCCCTATGTTCCTGATCTCCAACACCAAAATGGTGGTGGCCGCTTTGCAGAATGGAATTACGGCAGCGTTTCCAGCATTGAATTATCGTACCGATTCAGAGCTCCGGGCAGCAATCGCAGAGATTCGCGCGGCAACATCCAAACCGTTTGGCGTTAACCTGATCGTTAACAAATCGAACCTGAAGTATAAAGGACAACTTGACACGCTGGCTGAACTTCGCGTGGATTTTATCGTCACTTCGCTGGGCAGTCCGAAGGAAGTAATCGATATCTGTAAACCGCTTGGCATCAAAGTTTTCTGCGATGTGGTGGATCTTGAATATGCTAAAAAGGTTGAATCGCTTGGCGCGGATGCACTGATTGCCGTAAACAATCGTGCGGGCGGTCATGCCGGCAATACTTCGCCCGAACAGCTTGTTAAAACACTGAACGCAAATTGTTCCATCCCGATCATTTCAGCGGGAGGAATCGCCTATGGTTCCGATATCCGGCAGGCCATGGAATGGGGCGCTGCGGGTGTTTCGGTTGGAACGATCTTTATTGCCTGCAACGAAGCCGACATCACACAGGAGTACAAACAAGCCATGGTTGATTACGGTGAAAAAGACATTGTACGAACCACTAAACTTTCGGGCTCTGCACTCACGGTCATCAATACGCCCTACGTGCAGCAACTGGGCACAAAGGCTAACTTCCTGGAACGGCTGCTGAACAAGAACAAGCGATTAAAGAAATATGTGAAGATGTTGCTCGCATTCCGCGGAATGAAAGCTGTTGAAAAAGCCGCATTCGGAGCAACGTATAAAACTGTATGGTGTGCAGGTCCTGCGATTGAGCACGTGAAAAGCATCAAGCCGATGGCTGAAATTGTGCGAACGCTCACGCGCGAATACGATCAGGCTAAAACATCGTAGTCATGAACGAAGAAAAACATTGGGATAATATCGGCCGCGCATACGACAGTCAGATATTTGATGTTTTTACGAGCGACAGAAAAAAAATACTTCCCGGATTTTTTAAGAAGCATGCGAGGAAATCTGGTACGGCAATAGATTTCGGGTGCGGCACAGGCAAATCATTTCAATACATCGCACCACTTTTCAAACAGGTTGTCGGGGTCGACATCTCGAATGAACTTCTTAGCCAGGCTGCAAAAAGACAATACAAAAATGTTTTGCTAAAGCAGATGGACCTTACGAAGCCGAGACTCTCGCTACCAAAAGCAGACTTCGCATTTTGTTGTAACGTGGCGATGCTTCCGGAAATAGAAAAGACTCATACGATTATCAGAAATATTCAGCGTGCGCTGAAGCCTGGCGGAACAGCGTTGTTTGTTTTACCGGCACTGGATTCGGTGCTGTATGCCGCATGGCGACTCATTGAGGTTTATAAGCGGGAAGGGGTAGCCATCGATAATATTCCGGATTCTGAATTTGATTACTTCAAGGCAACCAAACGGAGGCTGCTGGAAGGCATAATTTACATTGACAATGTTCCGACCAAACATTTCATGCGGTCTGAGCTGGATGTTGTGTTTTCGAATGCAGGGTTCACACTTACCCAGGTTGAAAAAGTCGAGTACGACTGGAATACAGAGCTGTCGTCACCACCACGCTGGCTGAAAGATCCATACCCGTGGGATTGGCTGGTGGAATGTAAAAAGGATACGTAATAAATGGTACTATGAGAATGAAGTGGATTTTCCTGTTGGCGGTATTGGTTTCTTCACCCTTGTTTTCGCAACGCTCGGCCCGGTCCTCAGATGTATATGTCGATAAAAACGGGATGATACGCTGGTCGAAGACAAACGCTGAAGTCGAAGGCTTTGGGGTGAATTATACCGCACCCTTTGCTCATGCATATGCCACGGCAAAGAAACGCGGCATTGATCTGGAGAAGGCCATTGCGGATGACGTGTATCATTTTTCACGATTGGGCCTCGATCTCTATCGTGTCCATGTGTGGGATTCGGAAATCAGCGATACGCTCGGAAATCTTCTCACGAACGACCACACACGGTTGTTTGACTTTATGGTGATGAAGATGAAAGAACGCGGAATGAAATTCGTAATCACGCCCATTGCGTATTGGGGAAATGGTTGGCCGGCACCCGATGAGAAAACACCGGGCTTTTCCACCAAATACGGTAAGGATGCCTGCCTGACGAACGAAGCTGCAATCAAAGCGCAGGAAAACTATCTGGCCCAGTTTCTAAACCATGTGAACGAATACACCGGAGTCGCCTATAAAAATGATCCCGACATCATCGCATTCGAAATCTGTAATGAACCACACCATCGGGAGTCACCGGAAAAGGTCACAAACTTTGTCAACCGGATGGTAAAGTCGATGCGGAGCACCGGTTCAAAAAAACCGATCTTCTATAACATCACGCACAGTATCCAGCTGGCGGATGCATACTTTGATGCCGACATCCAGGGCGGAACGTTTCAATGGTATCCCACAGGGTTAGGATCGCGTCACGAGTTGGGCGGAAACCTGTTGCCGAACGTGGATGCCTACACCATTCCGTTTGCTTCCAATCCAAAATTCAAACCAATGGCCCGGATGGTTTATGAGTTTGATGCAGCCGATGTCGGGCGATCATATATTTATCCCGCCATGGCAAGAAGTTTCAGAACAGCCGGCATGCAGATCGCAAATCACTTTGCATACGACCCAACATACATGGCCGATGTCAATACGGAGTATGGTACGCACTACATGAATCTTGCCTACGCACCGCAAAAAGCGTTGAGTTTAAAGATAGCAGGCGAGGTGTTTCATGAGATGCCGGTGTACAAAGACTACGGCTCGTTTCCCGACAACACTTCCTTCGGGCCGTTCTCAGTCAGCTACGAAAAGGATCTCGCGGTAATGAACTCCCCGGAAAAGTTTTTCTACACAAACACAACCGATGCTAAGCCTGTGTCGCCCGACAAACTGGAACAGATTGCAGGCTATGGCGACTCTGAACTCGTGCGATACAAAGGCAAAGGCGCTTACTTTCTCGATCGGCTTGAGAATGGCGTATGGCGACTCGAGGTAATGCCGGATGCGATTTGGATTGAGGATCCATTCACACGAACAAGTCCAAACAAATTGGTTGCCGTTATTAACTGGAAACTCCACCCGATGAACATCAACCTTACCGATTTAGGTGAAGGTTTTACGATTACTGCGCTTAATGATGGTAATGAACACAAAGCCACTGTAGACGACCGCTCGTTCGATATCATGCCGGGAACTTATTTATTGAAGAAAGCCGGTGTAAATACAAAATTCACACGCGACAGCAGATGGAATACGATCACGCTCAAAGAGTTTGCAGCGCCTAAGCCGACTTTGAAAAATGTTTCGGTTATTCACAAAGTAGTAGATGAAGTAACTGCGGCCCGTGATTATACCATTAACGTTACTGTTGCATCACCATCGCTTGAATTGCCGGTAGAGTTATTTGTTTCGGGTGAAGGCTGGCGTTCTGAGTTCATTACCATGCAGGTGCTAAATGGATATGACTTTACTGCAACGGTGCCGGCACGGTTTATCCAGCCCGGATTTTTAAAGTATCATTTTGTGATTAAAGACAAGTCGGGCAGGTATCACACCTATCCGTCAGGAGCAGAAGGAAGACCATGGGGTTGGGATTTTTATGACGATAAGCCTTACACCGTTCGTGCGGTGCGACCGGAAAATCCGATTTATCTTTTTAATGCTTCAACCGATTCAGAAGAATTGTCGCGGCAATGGATAAGATCAAGTTCGCTTGTACCGCTGGCCGAACCGGGTAAGTCTGAACTCCAGATCAACGTTGAAAAACTGTTCACGTCCGATCCGGAGAATGTTAACGGAGAAAAGATATATGATTATTCGGCCCGCTACTTCTTCAAGCAAAAAGTTGCCGGCAGGGCAGGAGATTTAACTTCCAAACAGAAGCTTGTGTTCAAAGGGCATTCGCTCAACGACAAAGAATGCATTGTTCAGGTGGCGTTGATTACAGGTGATGGAACTGCTTTCGGAGGATTGATCACGCTGAAGCCGGGCAGCGCAGATTATTATATAAGCATAAGCGACTTAAAACCGGCTAAGCTTGTAACACTTCCGCGACCGTACCCAACATTCCTTCCGTATTATTTCAACGGACCAGAGGGCAAGCTCGACATGACGAAGGTTGAAACTCTTCAAATCTCCGTTGGACCAGGTATACCGTCAAACCAGGTTCAGGACAAGCACGGCATGGCCATTGAAAGTATCCGGTTGGAGTAATCAGTTCTTTTTCTCGTAGAGGTAATCGAACGATTTTCCGTTTCCGGATATCGTGGCTTTCAGTTGCGTTCCGGAAAGCTTGTAGGTGATCTTTTTAGGAAAATCATGTTGTGGGTTTTCGCAGGTGAATTCACTCGCAGTTAACGCGGTAAGTTTGAAATAAACCGGCTGCTTGTTTTGCGGCACATCAGCTACATAGTAAATGGAGTTGTCTTTAATCAGAAGGGTAGTGCGTTCTACAAAAACGGTGTCGCCATTTTGTGTAGTGGTTGCCTGGCCCTTCATTTCATAATCGCCCGACTTCGTCCATTGCTCAACCAGCGCCTGTCCCGGTTTGGTAATGTTAGTCTGGCTCCAGCTTCCGTTAAGCCAGTATAGTTTTTCGAATTCGGCCTTAATGCCTTCACCCTTTTGCGCAAAGGTTAACACGGGAGGGATTAATAACAGAACCAGCAAGATTTTCATGGCATTGCAGCAACAAAAAGGGCGCCATAAGCGCCCGTGTAATTAATTACCTTTCTTGGCCTTCTTTTCAGCCCGTTTTTCTTTCAAGGTTTTGAGAGGCTTCTTTTTGTCCTCTTTCCGTTTGTCTTGTCCTTTTGCCATAGCGGATAAAATTTTAGGTGATGCCAAAAATAGGGAAAAAACACCCACGGCAGCAACTGACATTTCAGGCTATAACGGCAATTTCCTGTAAAAAAGTAACGATAGAAGGCAGGTTTTTGCCGCTATTTTCATTTATTTACAGGATTGTCTAACGTCCCCAATAATCTATTTCTCATGAGACCCCTCTACTATCTCTGCATGGCGGTATTGTGCCTGCTACACGTTGGCGCTTACAGCAACGATATAGCAGTCAGCAATGCAACGCTAACCGGCCAAAATGCTGCATCAGACTTTACACTTGTTCGATTTGACATTAGCTGGAGCAACTCGTGGCGCGTAAGTTCCGGTCCTTCTAACTGGGATGCGGCCTGGGTTTTTGTCAAGTTCCGGATTGAAGGAGGCACCGGCTGTACTGCCGGTAGCTGGCAGCACGCAACCCTGAGTGCTACTCCCGGAGATCACTCCGTTACAACTAACAACGGAGTTGTACCTGCGATCATGCCAACAGCAGACGGCAAGGGTGTTTTCCTCTATCGCTCGGCCAATGGATCGGGCAATATCGACTGGGACCAAGTGCTGCTTCGCTGGAACTATGGCGCAGATGGGGTGCTGGACAACTGTAATGTTTCTGTAAAAGTGTTTGCAGTAGAAATGGTTTACGTGCCGCAAGGCAATTTTTATGCGGGCGATAACTCGGTTGCAAGTTTGAACGGCCAGTTCGAAGCGGGCAACACAAGTGCAGCGTTTCAGGTTACCAGCGAAGGAGCATTAACGTTAGGTGGCTCAGGTGCAGGTTCGCTGGGAAATAACAACACTGCCAACATGAACACCCCTGACGATTTTAACGATGCGGTTTCCCAGGCACTGCCTGCAGCATTCCCAAAAGGTTTTGCAGCGATTTATGCTATGAAGTACGAAATCAGTCAGGAACAATACGCAGAGTTTCTAAACGTGTTAACACCAACGCAGCAACTTGCGCGACACGGTGCAACAGTCGTAAACCGGTACATCACAAATGGAGGAACTCCTCCCAACAGAAATGGAATCAAGTGCCGTACGCTTCCGGTTATCGCAGCCAACATCGTGGGCGTATATGCTTCGGATCTTGACAACGATGGTGTGTTCAACGAAACAGATGACGGTCAAAATATTGCCTGCAACTATTTAAGCGCGATGGATCTCATGGCCTATTACGACTGGTCGGGGTTGCGCATCATGACTGAGCTTGAACTCGAGAAGATGATGCGCGGTACATTGCCAGCGCTTCCCGCAGAATATGCATGGGGGTCTACATCAATCTACAACGTTTCGTATGCACCGCTGATTAATGCCGGAGCAGGCAGCGAACTCCCAACATCACCCAGCTCAACGGTTGGCAACGCAGCATACTTTGCAACAACCGGTACGTTAGGCGGACCTTTGCGTGTAGGCCTCTTTGCAACAGCAACTTCTTCCCGCGTGGAAGCAGGTGCAAGCTATTACGGAATTATGGAAATGACCGGAAATCTCTGGGAGGTTCCGGTTGGCGTTGGTAACGTGGCCGGCAGATCGTATACAGGTCTTCATGGAAACGGGGCGCTTACAACATCCGGCTTTGCCAATGTCGACAACTGGCCCGGTGCGAATGGTAATTCCAACTGGACGGTTTCGAATGCGGGAACAAATAACGGCTCAACTCAGGCCGCGGGTCTCGGTTTCCGGGCAGGTACATGGAACGATAACAACTGGTTGGAAACTTCAGATCGTTCATATCCTGCATGGACAGGCGTAAACGGACGCGAGGTTCGCCAAGGTGGAAGAGGAGTTAGAACTGCACCGTAACCTCGTTAGCGTTTCCTAAACTGCTATTCCGTGAGGTCGTTGCGACTATTGCTGATCGGGTTCATTACCTGCATTGCCGGGCAAAATCTCTATGCCCAGTTTGCGGGTGGAAGCAATGACGGACATTCAGTTGCACGTGCCTGCGCGATCGATCTTAACGGAGCATCGGTTTTCACACTCAGCGCGGTCTCAGGCCCGTCAACGTTTTGCACATTTTCAACGGAAAGTTATACAGTAACGGCTGGTGGTACCACACAGGAAACAACCTACACATGGTCGGTTCCGGCGGGCGCAACAATTGTAAGCGGACAGGGAACAAATACGATTCTCGTTTCATTTGGTAGTACAAACGGAAACATATCTGTCGACCTCACAAATGCTTGTCAAACACTTTCGTCTTCACTTCCGGTGTCGTCAACCAGCTGCACAATGTTCGCAGGCGGATTGAATGATGGCTTTTCAACAAACCGGAACTGTGCAACAAATCTGAACGGAGGTTCGGTGTTTACCGTCAGCGCAATTTCCGGCTCTGCAACCTTCTGTAATTTTGCCACCGAATCGTATTCGATTGTGGTTACAGGCGCAACGCCAACAACCACATATACATGGACGGTTCCTGCCGGGGCAACGATTACAAGTGGTCAGGGAACAACAACTATTTTAGTGACGTTCGGAAGCACCAGCGGTAATATTAATGTGGATGTCAGCAACGAGTGCGAAACGCAATCAGTTTCAACACCGGTATCGTCTACCGTTTGTCAATTTTTCTCAGGAGGTGTTAGTGATGGTTTTGCTACGTCACGCAATTGCGCTACAAACCTGAATGGCGGTTCAGTATTCATTGCCAACCCGATCGTGGGGTCGTCTACCTTCTGCAACTTTGCAACAGAATCCTATTCCATCAGCGTAGCCGGTGTCACGCCAACCACAACCTACACATGGAGTGTTCCGGCTGGCGCAACAATTACCAGCGGCCAGGGTACCAACACGATTCTTGTAACGTTTGGCGGATCAGCCGGATCGATCGATGTTGCTGTAGCGAACGAATGCGAAACCTTGAACCTGAGTCTTCCGGTAAGTCCGGTAAGTTGTACATTCTTCAGCGGAGGTTCTAACGATGGCTTCGCCACGTTGCAACAGTGCGCTACCAACCTGAACGGTGGATCAACATTTATTCCCGGCCCGGTTGTCGGCTCTTCAACATTTTGTCCGTTTGCTTCCGAAGCTTACTCCATCACCGTGGCAGGTGCGTTGTCAAATACAGTTTATAGCTGGAGCGTGCCGGCAGGCGCAACCATCACCAGCGGTCAGGGTACAAACACGATACTCGTTACGTTTGGTAACACATCAGGTAACGTAAGCGTGAACGTGAGTAACGAGTGTGAAACCATCAATGTAACAACACCGGTTAGTGTTACAACGTGTCAGTTTTTCGCGGGCGGAGCGAATGACGGCTTCAGCACTGCCCGCAATTGTATCAGCGCGCTTGACGGAAGCTCAGCATTTATTCCCGGGCCGGTTACTGGTCCATCAACCTTTTGTACAACCGCTACCGAATCATATTCCATAACCGTTGCAGGAGCAAATGCAACAACAACCTACACATGGTCTGTGCCGGCCGGTGCAACCATCCTGAGCGGCCAGGGTACATCAACCATACTTGTTCGGTTTGCAAGCACGGGCGGAAACGTCTCCGTTACCATTGCAAATGAGTGCGAGTCTGTTCCGGTTTCGCTTGCCGTGAGCGCCACAAGTTGTTTATTCTATGCCGGTGGAAATAACGATGGCTTTAGCGTAACAACCGTGTTGAACATTCCGCTGCCGGTAGAACTGGTTTCGTTTACGGGTGTTGAAGAATCAGGTGTGGTACAACTGATTTGGAAAACTGCATCAGAACTCAATAATGACTTTTTCATCGTAGAAAAATCTTTCGATGGCCGGGAGTTTAATGCGCTTGTAAAAGTATCAGGAGCAGGTACAACGAAAGAAGAACACACGTACACCGCGGTCGACAATTATCCATACAGCGGACATTCGTATTATCGTTTGCTGCAGCAGGATTTTGACGGAACAAAAACTTATTCAGGCATCATTGCTGTAAAAGTGCAGGCAGTAGAAACGCAAACACGCCTTTTCCCTAACCCGGTTATCAACCGCAATGAATTGTTCCTGGAATGTTACAGTGAAATTGAAGAAACAGCTACAATAACGTATGTAGATCTGAGAGGCATTAGCCTCAAGTCGGAGTCATTCACGCTCACCTCAGGATACAACAAAGTAGCATTAGCGCCAGACTTCCCGGCAGGCGGAGTGTACATCGGTCTGATCAAAACTCACAAAGGCCTGAAGGTAATCCGGATAGCCGTTCCCTAAGATTTAACCCCAATCGGTGCGCTTAACAGTTCGTTCGGAATGTTGAACGCATCCACCAGCGGCACAGCTTCCTGGCGGATATCCCAGCACAGCTGATTCATAAGTTTGCGGATAGCTTTCGTCTTCACACCTTCCAGATAACCCTGTTCCAGGTACCAGCCTTTGTTCTTTTCAATCTGCGAAAGCGCAAACAGCGCACAGAGCTTCTTCAGGATAGCCTGGCAGCCCGCATCCGTTGTTTGATCAACCTGTTTCATGAATTGCTCCAGGATAACCCGTTCGATATACGCATGGCCTACCTGCACCAGGTGGTGCTGACTCACATTAAAAGCATCAAACGAATCCATGCCCGAATCAATATGACGTTTCAAGCGCTTGGCAGCCGATGTTAAAATATCTCTTTCGCGATACTTGAACGCATTCAAATGAAACTCCGGATCCATCAAATGGTCATCGTCTGTGTTGCGCACGATAATCGGATTCAGCTCGGTAATAGACGTCTTCGCTTTGTCCGTTACATAGTTCAGTATCGTAAACACATTCATGTTGGCAAACTCCTGCCTGAATTCGCTCAGCCTGCTCTTGGCAACAAGCTGCATCAGCACCGTGTTGTCACCTTCAAACGTAGTGTAAATCTCCGTGTCGTTCTTCAGCGCGTCAATCCGGTTCTCCGAGAGGTAGCCTTTGCCACCACAGCACTCGCGGCATTCCTGGAGAGTTGCTGTTGCATTCCAGGTGGCGAACGATTTCATCCCCGCAGCAAGCGCTTCAATCTCCTGCATTTCTTCTTCCTTCCGGTTAATGAACCGGTTGGTTAAATATTGAAGCGAGAAGTGAAGTGCATATGCATTTGCCAGCAATGGCATAAGCCTGCGCTGATGTGTGCGATAGTTCAGAATCGGAACTTCGGTTCCGCCCTCCGGGCCAAACTGCCTGCGCTGATCACCATACCGGATCGCGATCGTCAAACCTGATTTAGATGCCGACAATCCCGAGCGCGGAATACCGATCCTGCCGCCTACCAGTGTTCCCAGCATCGTAAAGAATCGCTTGTTGTCGCTCGAGATCGGGCTTTCGAATTTTCCTGCTTCGTTTACACGGGCGTAACGGTCAAGCATATTGTCCGCAGGTACTACCACATTATCGAAATAGATTACACCGTTGTCCACCCCGTTAAGGCCCATCTTTCTTCCGCAGTCTTTAATAGTTATGCCTTTCAGCGTGTTGCCCGATTTGTCGCGCAGCGGCACAACAAAAGCACTCACGCCATAATCTTTTCCATCCAGGATCAGCTTCGCGAAAACAGTTGCAGCTTGTCCGTGTCGTGCTGCATTGCCGATATATTCCTTGCGTGCCAGTTCATTCGGTGTATGGATGATGAACGTTTTATCCGCATGATTATACGTGGCAGTGGTTTCAATTCCCTTCACGTTCGATCCATGATTGGTTTCCGTCATGGCAAAACATCCCTGCAGTTCAAGCGTGCCGATGTCTTTTAAATATTTCTTGTGATGTTTTTCTGTTCCCAGGAAGTAAACGCTCATTCCCCAAAGCCCGAACTGCACCCCGAACTTGATCACCATGCTCAGGTCGTGGTAGCTCAGTGCTTCCATGATGGCAAAGTACTTTTGCATATCGGCCTCGCCGCCATATTCTTTTGGGTACGCCATCGCTCCAAAACCCTGTGCCGCTAAGTGCCGGCACCAGCTCAAAACCTTTTCGCGGTAAGCAGTAAGATCACCGGGATCAACATATTTGAATTGCGGATCGGCTACAACCGTTTTTACCTTGCGGATTGTTTCGGCCTGATCGCCATCCAGCAGGGCAGAGAGCTTCTTAACATCGAATGTGTATTGCGTGGTTTGTTCGGAAGTGATCGTCTTGCGGCTGCCCGAAAGAAAGGCCGATGCAGCTTCATGGCTGATTAATCCAAGGGTTGATTCAATCCGCGCAAGCGATGGTTTGGCCTGCGTTAGTGCTTCGTTATTCACGGAACCATTGCCACGGCTCAGCGCAAGTTTAATTCCCAGGTCCACCAGACTGTTCTTCTCGACCGATCCGTCAGCCACCTGTTGAATAGCGGCACGCCAGTTCATCAGCTCATCCGGTGACGGTGGATTTTTCGGATCAAGTTGCGCCAGCAGAAATTTGCGTTCATCGGCAGTAAGCCACGACTGACTGTTAACCAGTTCTTCCAGCGTTGCACTTTCACTTGGTGTTAACACCGCGTCCGACCATACCGTATAAAAGATCGGAAGGAAAACATACAACGAAGCATTGTTAGCGAGCTGTTTGGATTGAAGCATATCCGGGGAGTTAGTGTTTAGTAAAAGTACAAAGGATTCGGCAATGTCGTTGTTTGATAAAGCGCATCAAATCCGCAGGAAATCTATCTTTGCGAAGCCATGGAAACCGCGAAACGGCATCGGAAAATTATTCACATCGACATGGATGCATTCTATGCGTCCGTGGAGCAGCGTGATCATCCCGAGTATCGCGGTAAAGCCATTGCTGTGGGCGGTTCTCCCGAAGGTAGGGGCGGAGTGGTGGCCACCGCCAGCTACGAAGCGCGGAAGTTTGGAGTGCGTTCCGCAATGCCATCAAAAAAGGCAAAACAGCTTTGTAAAGATTTAATCTTCGTGCGCCCACGGTTTGATGTGTACAAACAGGTGTCGATGCAGATTCGCGAAATCTTTCAGCGCTACACCGACATCATCGAACCGTTGTCGCTCGATGAGGCGTATCTGGATGTAACAAACGACAAGCAGAATATCGGCTCGGCTATCGAGATTGCCAAGCTCATTCGCAAAGCCATCCGTGACGAGTTGCAGTTAACGGCATCAGCAGGAGTATCGATTAACAAGTTCATTGCCAAAATCGCGTCCGACATTAATAAACCCGATGGACTCGCGTTCATCGGCCCCTCAAAAATCAACAGCTTTATTGAAAAGCTTCCTGTAGAGAAGTTTTTTGGCGTAGGCAAAGTAACGGCCGACAAAATGAAGAAGATGGGACTTCATACCGGGGCCGATCTGAAAAAGCTTTCGGAAGCTGAAATGACGCGACACTTCGGCAAACCCGGTAAGTTCTATTACAAGATTGTTCGGGGAATTGACGACCGCGAAGTAAAACCCGATCGCGAAATTAAATCAGTAGGGGCAGAGGATACATTCCGGTACGATCTTACCACCCTCGATGAAATGTACAAAGAACTCGATGCCATTGCCGATGTGGTCTACACGCGTTTGAAGCGTTACAACATCAAAGGGCGAACCGTAACATTGAAAATCAAATACCACGACTTTAAGCTCAGCACGCGCAGCCAGTCGTTTACCGAACCTGTAGGCGATTTCGAAACCATTCTGGAAACATCAAAGGCGTTGCTTGCAGCTTCCATTGGCGAGGATTCGAAAGTGCGGCTGTTGGGAATTTCATTGTCGAACTTCGCAGGGCAGGTTTCAAAGACTGCGAAGAAGCCCGAGACCGATCAACTCGATTTGTTTGGCGAACCTAATGCTTAACAAACTTTCCGCTTTTTAGCTTCACGCCCTTTTCAGCAAGCTCATAAAAGTACACCCCGTTGGAAAGCGTAGAGATGTCGAGCACCGCTTTGTGATCGGTAGCGGTAAGTACTTTTTGAGCAATTACTTTTCCGGTAGTATCCCGCAGCGTAAGCTTGTATTCTTTTGCCGTGGCCGGCAGATTGTCGATCGTTATGCTGGAAGAGCCCGGATTAGGAAAAAGCGTTATCGCCTTCGTTTCCTTTTGATCGGTGTTTGTCACAACGTTCTCAACAATCAGATTGTCCAGTATCAGCTTTACCCATTCGGTATACATTTTACCTGACGGATGCAGACCATCGCTCGCTACCAGTTCCGGTTTGTCAAGCCCTTGTCGGGAAATTTCCGTAATGTCGATATACGTAATGCCGCGCGCTTCGGAGATTGATTTATTAACATTGTTAAACGCATTGATGCCTGCAGTAATGTAAGACTGGCTGCCTTTGCCGAAAGGAGTGAAGCCGTAATCGGGAATCGATACAACAAACACGTGGTTTAGATTTCCTCCCGCCAGGCTTATCGCCTTGTCCAGCAGACTGTAAAATTCAGGCGCATAGCTTTCGGCCGTTCTGCCTTGGTACTGGTTATTCACACCAATCAGCAGCGACACCAGGTTATAGTCGTGGCGAAGGATTGAGCCTTCAATAGCGTCACTGAGGTTGTCCGTGCGCCAGCCTGTGGTAGCGATAATGGTGGGGTCGTAGCATGCAAAGCCCCTGGCGCGAAGCGAGTCAATAAGTTGCACGGGCCACCGTTCATTGGTACTTACACTTTGCCCGATGGTATACGAATCACCCAACGCCAAAAACCTCACCTTTTCCATAGAGCGAACCTGCGCGTTTGCCGCGATCGATAAAGCAAACATGCCGGCACATGCAAATTTTAATGATCTGAGCTTCATAAACACATATACGTAAACATCACCCAACCCGGTTTTGTTCTGAGTTCGGCACCATGGAAGGCTACCCCGTTTAGCGGTAACGCACCGCAGCAATCCCATTAGGTAACAACCACCACAACCCGTATTTTTGATACACCACATAACAACTCTAAACCATGAAAACCCGCACCATTCTTTCCCCGCTGTTCGTGTTAATCACCTGCCTGATGCTCGCCTGCAGCGATGACGATGAAAAAGGAAGTTCCTACTCATTCAAAAACCAGGACCTCCAGGGAGAGATCGAAGGCACCAGCTGGACGTACGCTGACGGCTACGTTGAAACCACCACCCTGGAAGGAGTGGAGTCGTTAAGCGTTAACCTCATGCTGGCGCAAACAAACAGCGCATGCGAAACCTTTTCGGTAGAAGGCGACCAGGTATTCTTTACCGTGCCAAACGAAGTAGGGGTGTACAAACTCAGCTTCGACCTCGGGTCATTCAGCGGACAAACCGTAACCCTGTTCGATACTGAAACTGTATTAAATACCATCGCTACCAAAGGTGCTATTGAAATCCTTACGGTTACCGATACCGAAGTTACCGGCCGCATCGATGCCCGTGCCGACAAAGACAACTCTGTAAACGGAAACTTCACAGTTTCTTTCTGTCCCGGAATTTAACCACACTACCATGAAGATATTTCAGGTAAGATCAATTGCTCAACGCGGCCTGCGCAGGCTGTTGCCGGGCTTGATTATCACATTGTCTGTCTTTGGGTGCAGTGACGATGTTAATAAAAAAGACTACGCATTTAAAAATCAGGATGCACAAGGTAAAATCGCAGGCAAGACCTGGAACTATGCTTCCGGAAAATTTCGGTATTCAGACGATGGTGAATCTGTTTATATAACACTCTATAGCGAAACGGAAGATCCTGCTTGCTCAGCCAGCACACCTGCTTTCATAGATATTGCATTGCCAGCGCGGGTAGGTCTAAAGGAGATAGGAGACGCTGAGTCCCCGTTCCTGACGGTTCTCTTGCATGATCTTTCTGTCATTGTAGATTCAAGTCCCTACACTTACCTGGCCGTTGGCAAACATGGAGCCGCTGAAATCCTAACCATCACCGACACCGAAGTCACAGGCAGAATTGATGTCCGTGAAAGTAATTCCAGCTTCGTAAACGGAAACTTCACAGTATCCTTTTGCCCGGGAAGCTAATCCGTAACGACACTTCATTACGCACCCCGTCATTGCGAGCGCAGCGAAGCAATCCCGCCTACCGAAGCCCCCGTCATTGCGAGCGCAGCGAAGCAATCCCGTCCAGGGACAAATATTACTTTCCACTGCTTAACTTTAAGACTTACCAGACAAATCGCGGAATGAGAGTTAATGACGATAATGGCTTGCAGACAGAGAAGTTTATAGCCTTCATGACATCAAAACTCCCCATAGGCCTCTTTTGCTTATGCTTGTTGGCATGGGCAGGCTGTACCATAACTTCATCATCCCTTCAGGAAAAAGAAAAAGGCCTTGTTGGAAATTGGCTAAAGCCCGACAATGGCGACAGCGGGGCAGGGTGGTACATGGAATTCCATGACGACCGCACCGGGGCGTTCGGACTGGCAGTCAATATTGATGGAGAATTAGGCATGCAACCGTACATGTCCATGGTAATAAAAGACTGGCGAATACAAAACGACACACTGTCTTTACAGTATGAATTGCAGCCGGGTTACGCGGTGTATGGCCCCGATGGAAAGGAATTAAAAGGGAATAATAAGCCAGGTTATAGCCGTTATATTGTCAGCGAGATGTCCGACACTATAATAGTCCTGGAAGACCTGATTGCAGAATTCCCAGGAACAAAGCTTCGCTTGAAGAAGTCAGATAGATTAGAACTCTTCAGCGAATAGGCCACAAACTAAAACCGCCCATGAAAGAAGAAATATTTTAGTTACCATTTCGACAACAACGCGGCTGGCGATATCTGCAATTGTTTCGCAATTAGGATTTACATTCCACATAAAAGAATTTTCAAAATGGGATTGTTTAGTAAGAAGAAAACTGATAAACAGAATGACTTTGATAACTTTCCACCCATTGGTGGATTGGTGGTCTCAAAAATGGTTTCTGTTGACAAAAAGAAGCCAATGTTTATGTATCGCGAAAAAAGAACCCGACCCGAAGATAGCGGTTGGAGAATTTTCTCAGGATTAGAAAGTCAGAAGTATACTGACAATCCAGATAATGCAGGTATTTATGATCCTTCTACGATTTTAAAGATAGACGCCTCAATTGCAGATTTGTTATTAAAAGGTGTAGGCTCTGTCTTTGAAAGAAAATCCAGTAAATCGGAGTGGCGTTTAGTTGATGACTTTAGATTGGAAGATGATTATATGATTACATTTCCGTTATCGGATAAATGGGAGATTACAATAAACAACTTATTTGAACACTATATAGAAGACGAAGCACAATGTTTTACAACTGGAGACAAGTCTTTGCGAGTAGTAATATGGAATAATGATAAGAGCAAATCCGATTTATTTAACGAGCATCAGGCAAGAATAAACAATCGTGACACTTCGGAATTCAGCACTCAGGAGAAGTTTGACTTTTCTGACGGTGCCTGCATGAGGATTGGATACTCCATCAGGGAATCTGACGAAAATAAAACCTATGATGTGATTTATGGTTTCACTATTGTGGATTATCAGGTAGTACTGATCGTTTTATATTTTGATAATGTAAAGGATAAAAAATGGGCTATAGAGACTTGGAAAAACATAAAGAAAATATAGCGAAACCACCCCAGCGAAACCTTTATAAATTTTTACCCAAATTACGTGAACAATCCCACTCATAGTCGACAGCTGGGCATAAAAATCCAGGCAGAGCGCACAATGAGTCTTTAACAAGTGCGACTAGTTGACCAATGAAATCAAACCTAAACACGACAGATTTTAAGAAGCGACTCGCCGAGCTAACCTCAAAGGAGAAAGATTTTTACTTCTTAACTCCTTACAACTCATCCGGCACACCATTTTGTGGAACATTTGACGATGATACGTTTGAACTGACACGAAATTCATTTTGGCGACACGTTAAAGCTGTTGTAATAAAAGGCGAATACAAAGCGCTGAATGAAAATTCCTGTGAAGTCACCTATACCATTGGACTGACCCGGTTTATGAGAAATTCTGCAATTGTGATCTTTTCCTTCGCGTTCGTTTTATTTAATGCTGTCATCTTCATCAACCAAAGCAGTTTGAACGATTCCTTTTTGTCGATCCTGCTCACAATAAATGGAGTATTGATTTTTGGCGACTTTTGGTATTCGCAGTAAACGGGTTGGCAAAAAGAATAGTAAATCAGAGATTCAAGGAAGAATTTGAAATTGATGTACAGTGAAGCAGCTATTTTGTATATGAGAGGACAGGAAATTCTAAAAGGACTCGTTGGAAGAAGTTTGACGGACGGACAGGTTAAATCCCTTTCTATCAATGGAGAGGCGGTAAACTTGATTAATGTATCCTTTCTTAAGTTTGGCAATGATTGGATAAGAATTGTATGCACAGACGAGCAGACTGAAATTCAATTTGAAGATGAAAACTTAAGTGCATTCAATTTAAAAACTGAAGACGGAGTTGAATTTTCAGTGAATCCTATCGGACAATTTTTCCCGGACTTCAATAAATATCTTGGTAAAAGACTCCTGGGATTTAAGGAACTTGTGTTGAAAGAGTCTGAATTCATGAGTTTCGGTTTGAGCCTGGAATTTGAAGGAGACTTAATTTTCACGATAAGAAATCATGACTATCCGGTCGATAGGAACGAATATCTGTTCGGGAAGGTGCACTTTGATGACTTACGGGAGAAATAAAACACCCTGCAACAAAAGCTATAAGCCATGGCAAAGCGGAGAAATTTAAACGGCCTGCCAAATTCACTTACTCAGAAATACTTTAGCACCGTGATGTATTTCGACGGTGGATACATGGCCGACTGGATATGGAATTCAGCAGAGAACTGCGGAGCTACAGAAGTTAAAATTGATATCCTTAACAAAAGAATCGAACCAGCCGACATGGAAATCAGGCCGTTGATTTACAATCTGTCACGACTGGAAGACACGATCCGGGTCACGTTGATCAAAAATGGATTTGACCACGACTTTATAAAAGAAGCTTACTTTAACATTTATATTCCTCAAAAGTTAAAGCACATGCGGCTGGTGAGATGTATTACGACATTGAAAGATCAGAGCGGCCATGAATACAAAGGAAAGATCTACTCAGAACATGCTTACGAGAACAAGCCTTTACTAGTCAAACGGCCGCTTATTCGACAATCAATTTGGGTCAAAGTAAAAAGATGGTTCGCGTGAGATTGAACCCTTAAATTCTCAAACAATGGAACAAGAGAGAATGGAAATCAAATTAAGCAAGGGCAAAACACTGCTTACCTTTTTAGGAGCAGTCGCGTTTGTCGTACTGGGAATTTGGATGATAAACCAGGCTGACGGCCAGCATCGGTACCCGCCAATGATATTAAAGGCGATAGGGTATGTTTCAATAATCTTCTTTGGTGCAGCCGCAGTATTCATCTTTTATAAGCTGCTTGACGTTAAACCCGGACTAATACTTGACGATGAAGGGATTCACGATAACTCAAATGCCTCTTCAGCTCAGTTAATAAAATGGGAACAGGTTAAAGGAATAAGAATTAAACAGGTAATGTCAACAAAATTTATTCTGATTGATATTCATGACCCCCAAGGCTTTGTGGCAAACATCGGGGGCCTGAAGAAACGGCTAATGATGGGGAATTATAAAATGTACGGCACGCCAGTATCCATTACCAGTACTTCTTTGAAATGCAATACCAACTACTTATTCAAAGTTATCAGTGAGCGAATGATGTCAGAACATAAAAGAAATGAGAGTAAACAAGCCCCATTACAAAGCCCATAATTCATTCGCTTCTTTTTTTTTTATTTTAGTAAGGCAAATGCATGATAACCGAACGTTGGCAATAATATTTACTAAGACAATGGGAAGGATCTGTACTGTATACTATTAGCAGCGCTTGTGTCAAGTTGCAAACCAAGGTCGAAAAAAATGATATTCAAGAAGCCATTTTTCTTAATGCTTAGAAGGGTAGACAGCAAAAACCCTTATTTCGGACTCTGGGCAGCAAACACCGAATTGATGACAAAACAATAATGACTAACACACATAAAGTAATCACAGTGGGACTAATGAGCGTACTGCTTGGAATGTTTGGATGCGACCGAAAATCTATCGAACAGAAATTTAACGCTAAACCAACATTTGAAGAGCAACTTGAAACCTTTAAACACCTTGGTTTTATTTTAAATCCTGGTATCGACACTGCCGACATTACCCGGTGGGCAGGCGGACACAAAGAATTTGAAGACCATCCGTATCAGCTGATGTATCAAGCGCTTGGTTCTATAAATGAGCTGGAACCGTGGATATCGCTAACAAATAGGTGCTGGGACTTCGACCTTGAAGCTATTGAAGACCACGGAGCATATGTGTATATTATGGAGAACATCTCAAGAATAACAAACGGAGATTTGGTATTTAAGGATATACAAGACTATGTCGACATAGAGGAAGGTAAGGCCTGGGTTTCGTTTACGTGCAATGGCGACAATTATAAATGGGACTTAAGAGTTGACGACGACTGGACTGACGGTGAGTTATTTGACAAGGTGCAGGCCTTAGCGCAGAAATATAAAACTAACGGCAAGTTTACTTTTTTTAATACCGGCGGCCAGGACTTTGTGCTTGGCTACCATACCCCGGAAGAACTTGAGAAAATTAGAAAGGCTACCGGCCTTGATATAGTATGGCTAAAAGCGGAAGGACAGATTTATTAACGACAACGCGATGTGCTGCTTTTTAACGACATGAGACTATTAGTCATTTTACTGCTGACGTTGATTTACGTGTCGGCCTCAAGCCAAAACCTGATTGGAAAGTACAATGCGTACTACGGGCACACGTTGCGCTGTTTTGGCGTAGGACGTGAAAGTGATGACCAGAAAAAAATGCACCACGTCAATAATACAAGGTTGGCAAAAAGTCTATGAGAGTTGAATCAATCACACGCCTGACAAGTAAGTTCGACACCTTCGGAGTTATTGCAACCACAGCAGCAACTTTAATCTGTGTCGGACTGCTAACCTTCGTGACTTACGTCTGGATCTATGACTTGAAAGACATTGGAATGTTTCAGAGGCTGATGATTACATTTTTTCCCGTGCTTGTAATTCCGTTGCTCGTAAGAGTTGAGATGCCCAAAATAAAAAGGATTGAAATTGATGAAACAGGTATTACGCTGATTAACCCGTTTGTAGGCGTGAAGACAAAATTACCTTGGGACAATTTGGATGGTTACAAAACAGTGACTCATGTTACTCGTGGTGGACTTGTAAAGGAACTAATAATTGTATCAAATGGTACAGATGTTTTCGACATCTCATCCTACTACTACAAAAATTACAACGAGATAAAGAGGTATGTGATGAGGAATTTGAGTAGCATACCACAAAAAAAGTTTGGATATTGGAAGTACCTTAAAGAAAGAATTTTCTAATAAAAGCCACTGCAAACAATATGGTTACACAATTGTATAGCAAAATCACCAGCCCCGAAGGGGCGGGATATAAATAACGATGGGCAACGCCCATCGGGAGAGACGCAAAAAACAAATGAGCCCTGAAGGGGCGCAATACCTGCGAATCTCTGATAGAGCCCCTCACCGAGAAATTTCAGAAAAATGTATCTTGGTGTTATTTGGTTGTTTTCCAACCACAAGAGACTAAATAACAAGAAATGAAATTTCTTCTTTCGACAATTCTACTAACTATAATCCTTATTTCTTGCTCGACAAGGAGCAAGCAAGACGATTGGGACAAAGAGAATTTAAGAGCTCTTGAAATAGATGATGAAAGAGTGGCTAGGGCAATGAAAGCCGCACAGGACAGCCTTCAATATTATATTGAGTACTTCAATAAATACTACGGAAAAGAGAATTATAGCTTCTATCTCAAAAAGTCATACACAGACAATGATGTCACGGAACATATGTGGGCAATCCCGTTTCGACTTAGCGAGGATGGTTTTGCCTGCGTGCTTGACAATGTTCCGAATGATATGACAAATTATGAATTAGGTGACACCGTTAAAGTTAGATTTGATGAAGTTGAGGACTTCTTTATCGTGACAGAGGACTCTGTAGTGATAGGGAATTATCTACAGAAGGAAATAGAAAACGCCCCACTACAAAACCCATAATCCATTCGCTTCTTTTTTTTATTTTAGTGAGGCAAATGCGTGATAACCAAACGTTGACGATAATATTTACTAAGACAATGGGAAGGATCTGTACATGTATACTATTAGCAGCGCTTGTGTCAAGTTGCAAACCAAAAACAATGAATGAGAAAGAGTTTGCCCTGCTATACGTTAGCTATCTATCCAAGAGTTATCCCGAAGCCAGGTTTGAGATCGCTGGCGATTTAACCATAAAGGGCAGCTATAAGGGAAATGAATTTTCACATTATCTTGACAATGCTTTTAGGGAGTATAAGATGGAGCCGGATTCCCTAGATGAAGTAATAAATCGATATGTGGCTTCTTCTGGTTCATTGTACAAAGAATCAGAACCAATAGACCTTAGTCAAATAGTACCGATTATCAAACCAATTGATTTTTTACAAGACGTAAACCAACTGAGTAAGGAGAACGGTGCCGAAAAGGAACCTTCGCTGGTTTATGAAAATTATAACAGCCAATTGATAATCGTTTATGCTGAAAACACAAAAGTGAGTATCAAATATTTAACCCGGGAAGACTTCAGTAAGTTGTCAATTCACAAAGACAGTTTACGGGCGTTAGCTGTCAAAAACTTGAAAGCAGTCCTTCCGGAAGTCCAAAGTAGGGGAGGTAATGGCGCTTATAAATTTTAAAGTGAAAGGAGATATCGTCATAGCGATACCCAACCGAGACATGCTAATAATAACTGGAAGTGAGGAAAAACAGGGGCTTAAAACAATAAAGGACATAGCTGACGACTCATTTGCAAATGGCAACCACCAGGTATCACCTTATCTATTTAAATGGGATGGGCAGAAATTTGAGCAGTGGAAGTGATCCCGATAACAGAAACCGCAACAGGCAACCTTCTCACGTCCTCCTAATTTCCACTTACGTCTAACCCCAACTCCCAAATTCCCAAAAACTTATCTTCGTATGGCCTGTAACTGATACAAAGGACACATACCCTGAATCCAGACGTTAGTGGCAAATAATCTTCAGACAATGAGACTTCGGATAATACAGACATTTACCATTCTATTTTTTTCCCTTTCTGCCTGGGGACAAACCACAATTAGAGGCACTACCACAATTACCACAGACGGTATAATTTCAGACTCTGTGAACAATTCACCCAACAGGAAATTTGAAAAGCAGGTCAAAATCAAACCGATTGACAAGTCGAACAGCGAACTTGAAATAAGGTTTTACAAACTGACGAGTTTAAGCAATACTACAAACCTTAAAATCATTAAGCTTAGAAACAAAGAATGGACCTCGGTGGAGTACGAAGAATGGAACAACCCGGTCAGGATTAAAAGATACAAACTTGCAGCCGTGCCCGACTTCGAATCCTTTATACGTAAGCTGCTTGAACAAAACTTGACCAGTCTTCCCACTCAGCAGCAGCTCGAGGGAAAAATGAAGAAATTCACCGAGCGAAATGGGAGGAGAAGAGAATCGAAAATTGCAGTTTTGGACGGCCACAGCTACACAGTTGAGTTTAAATTCGGCAACAGTTTCAGAGTTTTTGAATTTGATAGCCCTGACGCCTACGCGAAATTCTACGACAACGTGGAAGAGTTAAAAAATTATGTGGCGATCAAGGAGCTGTTTGAAAAAGAGTTGATTAGAGAATGACTGGGGCGTTGTAGTACATTTATTCTATGAAGATTGAGTTTCTTGATGATATTAGTAGGGGTGGGCAATTCGGGCACGTTGTAAGTGATAGATTAGTCCGGCTATTTGACTTTGACACGGTTGAAGCCGCGAAATTTCAAAGCATAATTCGGAATTTGATTGAAAATGAAAATAGCGTTGCTGTTGACAGACTGCCCTTCATCAAACCGATTAACTGTTCGCTTACCCTTTCTATTCACAATGAGAACCTCGGAATAGTTAAAACCGGCGAGCAACAATTTGATTGCAGACTGACGAAGGAATCATATGAAGAAATGATTTCTTTGATACAGCCTTTCGTGGAACATGAATCGGATGGCTATCAATGGTTGTATGATACTATGGCAGACATCGACTTTTTGTTTTCACCCGGAGGCACGTGGTAGGAGTAAACTAACTATCGCAAAGTGTATAAGTCTTTTACCTTCTTTTGTCATTTTTGGTCCGAGAGGGAGGTTCAAGTCTCAAGACCGTTCTCACCCAATTCGAAATTCGTAATTCGAAATTCTCGCGACTTCCCACTTATTACTTAGGTCTAACCCCAAGCCTCCAACCTGGAACTTTGAACCTTAAACCTTTAAACCCCGAACCAAGCGCGCGAGCGGTAGGAGTAACTCCTATGCTAATGCAAGGCAGTAATTTTCCTCCCAGCAACCTGTTATTCATTAAATTTCACATGTATATTGGTACGATAGCAATAATGATATATGGGACACAATGTTTTCTATACCAAGACGCTGCCGGCAATTGGTTCAGGCTCCGTGGACAGAGAGCCAATGCTCATGGGTTGTTAGTAAATATGTAAATTGAACTTCGAGGATTGATGTTTCAAGGTGGACAAATGTAGGGTTGATGAATTTGGGTTAGTATTTCACTTAAATAAATTATTAATATGAAAACTCGACTACTTCTACTAATAATTTGTTCATTGTCCTCAATGATAGCCAGCGGACAAGATGAAGGCGTTAACTTCTTCAGACTTGGAGACCAATCGAATATGATTGATTCAGTTTATACCAGATTTTTAAAAACTCAAGGGAGAAGGGGACTTGAAACTGGCGAGACATGGAAGAAGTACAACAGAGTGTCTCGCATTGACTTGATGGTGGAGGAGCCGACGGCAGAACCAATGAGCGCAGCGTTAATTGGTCCAGGAATAGCTCTAACTGGTTCAATCTTAATCAAACGTTTGGAAGATGCCGCTCACAATTTGATAGACCATGCTGGTGACGCAGGCGCAGCGTTAGCTCGGACCATTGAGGCGGATATTCTTCAAATCACAGGACAATTAAAAAGGGATATTGAAGACCTTGAAAAACCCATTGTTGACTTAAATAAGACTATTCAACAAACTGTGCAAAAGGCACTGGTAACAGTAAATCAAGTTGAAAATTTCATAACCTTCACTCGTACTTGCGGTCGACAAGATATTACTTTACTCATGAATGGACTGAGTAATCATATTCATCAACTTCGGTCAGACATATTACCTTGGAAGTCTTACCCTGTCGTAACAAACATTTTTG
Organism: Cyclobacteriaceae bacterium; assembly: GCA_019694875.1. GTDB lineage: Bacteria > Bacteroidota > Bacteroidia > Cytophagales > Cyclobacteriaceae > UBA2336. The sequence continues at coordinate 231,163 of JAIBBC010000003.1, read as the reverse complement.
AGAGAGGTTCACAAACTCCGTATGGCGTAACAATTGGAAAAAGTACTGTTATAGTTCTCGAGGGTTACAACTTAGAAAGCGACCCAAAATCAATCGACAAGTATTCGGTAAAAGTATTTAACGCAAATTCCACAATTAAAGCAAAAATTACGGGGGTAGGCAAAAATGCTATTGCAGTCGAATTAGATACTCCAAAGATTGAAGGTAATTATACAATCAAAGTTGATTTGTATAAGAAAGGCTTTTTGGGCATAGGCCGTAAAAAGAAAACAGTGTCAAACGTAATTAGTGTAATAAAAAAACCACTGATTGAGATTCGATACGAGATTACACCTTCTTGTACCACGTATCCAACAATTGCCTTTAATGCTGGTGAAATTCACTTGGTAAATGGCGACTGTAACGGTGACAAAAAAGCAGGTGGAGTTTATGGACTGCCAGACGACTGGAAATATACTGGACATCAATTTGTTGAAACGAGTCAGAACGGATGTACTAAAATTGATGATAGATATTTGAATGACCGTAGTGTTTCAGTAATGTGGAACTGTCCTGAAAGAGGCGGAATTTTTTGCACTGGTGCAAGCAAATGGGTGCACGGTTATGTTTTAATTTATGGAAGTAAGCCTGTTGTTGAAAGCGGCCAGACACTTTCTGGAAAATTCCCTAAGAAGGTTGAATACGGACAAACTATACAAGTTGTGCAATTAGAAGGCAGTGGTTGCAATACTGCTGGCTGGTCTGTCTCTGTCACATTAGTTTACGAAGACGGCACCGAACATAGCATTCAGACTCAAGGTGGTATCGACCAACTCGGAAATATTACAGCATCAAATATAGAAGGTGCTGCATTTTACTGGAGCGGAGAAACGAGGACACTGACAGTTTCGACTCCTAGACGAGCTTGTGGATTTTAACTGAAGACCCAACAGCCGGCAACAAAGGATTGAAGTTGACAAGGTTGACAAAGGAGTTTCATTTTTTATCTATGAGTTTGGAGAAGAACAAGTCGGACAAGAAATAGTATTGTCAATCAAAGACGTTCATGATTTAATAATGTATCTTCAAAAAGTCACAGACTATCCGCAGCCGACAATTTTGACTAAAAACTAAGGCAATGAAAAACAAAACATTTTGGCTATCGTTTGACCTCGGAATAAAAGGTGACTATAATGGAATGTACACTTGGCTAGACTCTCATAAAGCAAAGGAGTGTGGTGACAGCGTAGCCGTTTTTACATTTAACGCGTCAGACAAGTTTATCCAAGAGATAAAAAGTGATATACAAAAGCATGTTCAACTTAATTCAACGGATAGAATATACTTATTATGGAGAGACGAAAAAGAAAATAAGTCTAAAGGAAGATTCCTTTTTGGTGCAAGAAGGACACCTCCCTGGTCCGGTTATGCTCCAAGGGAAGATTCAGCAGAAGAAGACTCTTAGACAATGGCAAAGAATGTTTTAGTAGATACCGGTTTCTGGTTCGCATTTTATACTCCTGGTGATAGTAATCACGAAAAGGCATTTGTAATCGCTGACTTATTGACAAATCAAAATGTTTTAGTTCCTTGGCCAACGCTTTATGAGACTGTTAACTCTAAATTCTTAAAGCGAAGAGAAGTCATAAACAACTTTGAAACCTATATAAAAAAGGCAAATGTGAGACTGATTGAAGACTCACCTTACAAGGACATAGCTTTTCAAGAATCAGTCTTCTTCGCTCAGAGAAATAGAAATTTAAGTTTAGTTGATTCAATAATTAGACAGATAGTTGTTGACATCTCTGTTAAGGTAGATTATTTGGTGACATTCAATAAGAGGGACTTTATTGACGTTTGTTTACGGAGAAAGATTGAAATATATGAGTAGGCGAACGGCAGCTAACACAATGTTTCCGCAATGGCCTGGTTCGGTGTCCTCATTGCTTTCGGTTTCTTATTTAAACTTATCGCGTGGGACAAAGTATAGCAGGTAGGCTTTAACATTCCGCTGTGCTACATTTTTAAGGCTTCCTATTCCCGCCACGCCTCATGTACGAACGGTAGTAACAACGCAAAGAAGATAGTTTATGAGTTACAACAACCAACAGCAAGACTGCTGTAACTGCTTCGACAAAATTGACGAGAGAGTGTTTCAATATTCAAATCAAAATTTCGGAATCGCTTTGTGCAGACCTTGTCAAGACTGGTTTCGCGGCATACTTGCCTGTACAAGCGCGACAGACGCATCGATAAGTTTGTATTTTGCTCTTCGGTTGCGAGGGGTTCCCGCAGAGCTAGAAAAGCATGATGGTTTTAAAACCATTGACATAGCCGTCCCTGACGCAAAAGTTAATATTGAAGTCGATGGTGAACACCACAACAAGAATTCACAACAAGCAATGCGTGACCTGGACCGTACCCTCTATGCTTACAAAAAAGGTTTCTTGACACTCAGAATACCAAATTCATTAGTTAAAAGCAACCTGGACCAGGCCGCAGACAAAATAACAGAATATCTTGTGGTAAGCCGGGATAGAAAATTTAGACGTTAATAATGCGCACTCCCTGACATTGGTTTGTACCCCCCGCCAAGAGCCTCCCATCTCACGTCTACCCATTAACTATTAACTATCAACGTTCTGCTATCAGCATTGCCTATTGCCAAATGCCTAGTGCCAAGTGTCAAGTAGCTCCTCACGAAATCCCGCAACCCCGCTTACGACATCTCGTAACTTCTGCGTTACTAACCGCTAAATTAACGTCAATTCAGTCATAAATGTCCCGGCATGTTCTCTGCGTAAGTGGAAATAAAAACCATTTAACCAGAATAACATCATGGCATCTCCAATTGAAACCGGCCACGCAAAAAACCTGGCCAACTTCGAAGACCTCATCAGCTTCTGTGCTGCGTATGGGGCAACGTACAATCCAACAAAAGCTGCCCTAAAAACTGCGGCTCTCATCAACCAGCTCAGTGCAGCAACTGTAGTCGTACAGTCTGTGAAGACTGCGAAAACCGCGTACGACAATGCCACCAACGCACGCGAGATTACGTTCAAGCCGCTTAAGGCGCTGACAACAAAAGTTGTAAACGCTATCGCAGCTACCGATGCTGCCACGCAAACGGTTGACGATGTTAAAACATCTAGCAACAAAATCCAGGGCAGGCGCGCAAAGGCCATTGCCAAGCCCGATGCAAAGGCACTGGCCGAAGGTGCTGAACCGGTACGAACGGCATCCGTATCGCAGCAAAGCTTCGATAAGCTCATCGATAACTTCGCGCAGCTCATCGCAACCCTCACGGCCGAGCCTAAATACCTGCCCAACGAAAACGAGCTGAAGCTGGCCGCGCTCAATACCCTGCTGGCCGACATGAAAGCGAAAAACTCAGCCGTGATTGCCGCCAACACAGCCGCAAGCAACGCCCGCATCGCCCGCGATAAGGCGTTGTACGATAAAACTACCGGACTCTATGTAACAGCGCAGGCGGTTAAAGTGTATGTGAAGTCCGTATACGGTGCAACAAGCCCCCAGTACAAACAAGTAAGCGGGTTAAAGTTCTCTTTCTTACTCCGAAACTAATACGTATCTGTGTTCACCGGGAAATGGGGCAGGGCGCTTTAAAAAGTACCCGCCCCGTTTTTGTTTTCGGCCTTCATGAACTATAAAACTTGTGATACAAAGTATAAAACTGGCGATACAAAGTATGAAACTGGCGATACGAAGTATGAAACTGGCGATACGAAGTATGAAACTGGCGATACGAAGTATGATTCTCGCGATACGAAGTATGAATCTTGCGATACAAAGTATGATTCTCGCGATACGAAGTATAAATCTCGCGATACAAAGTATGATTCTCGCGATACGAAGTATGATTCTCCCGATACGAAGTATAAAACTCCCGGTACGAAGCAGAATTCGTAATTCGAAATTTTCACATCCCGCGACTGCAACGCTAAAACCGGTGACTTCCGGCCAGCATCCGCGCCTGAACTTCCTGATTCGTAATTCGCAATTCGTAATTCGTAATTCGAAATTTTCACGACCCGCGACTACAACTCTAAAACCGGTGACTTCCTGCCAGCATCCGCGCCTGAACTTCCCGATGCGTAATTCACAATTCGTAATTCGAAATTCGTAATTCGAAATTTGCGCAGCCGAAACCGGATATTTTCCCACTACCGGACAGCCACGTCAACCCCTAATGCCGTTTACCCGCGCCACCGGCTAATTGTCACAATGGCTTTATATGCCTCGCCCGTGCGAAACCTTTCAGCACCCGGCCAGTTAAACCCTATAAACCGAACCCTGCCGATATGTTCAAGAATTACCTCCGCGTAGCGTACCGCAACTTCACAAAAGAAAGCCTGTACTCCTTCATCAACGTGGTAGGCCTCGCAACAGGCATTGCCTGTTCACTCCTCATCTTCCTCTACGTGTCAGACGAGCTCAGTTACGACCGCTTTCATCCGCAGGCCCAACAAACCTACCGGGTTCATGAATTCTTCGAGGCCAAAGATGGTTCCGGAGAGCGGTCAGCCAGCATCCCTTTCCCCATGGGCGAAGCATTGATGGTCGAGTATCCCGGCATGGTTAAAGAAGTAGTGCGGTTCTTCGACTTCCAGTCACCAAACTTAACAGTCGCTTACGAGCCCGATGAAAAACAATTCAACGAACGCAACTTTTACTTTGTCGACTCCACCTATCACAAAGTGTTCAGCCTTCCGCTTGTAAAAGGCAACGTACTCACGGCACTCAACAACCCCAACTCGGTAATCATCAGCGAAAGCATGGCCCGCAAATACTTTGGCGATGCCGAACCCATGGGCAAACTGCTGCGCTTCCAGGGCCAAACCGACCTGCTGGTAACAGGTGTAATGAAAGATCCGCGTGCTAACACACATTTTCAGGCCGATTTCCTCGCGTCATTCTCAACCCTGCGGCCGCTTTTCGGAGGTCAACTCCCGAATGGCTGGTATTGGAATCCGTGCTGGACGTACCTCGTGCTCGATGAACGCATTCAACCGTCAGACCTCGAAGCTAAGTTTCCGGAATTCTTACAAAAACATCTGCCAGCCTTCATCAAAGACGATGTACACCTGAAGCTACAGGCGCTAACCGACATCCACCTTAAATCACACCTGCAGTTCGAGATGGAAGCCAACAGCAGCGAAGCAAATATCTACCTGTTCTCTGGGGTAGCCATCTTCGTATTGCTGATAGCCTGCATCAACTTCATGAACCTGTCAACCGCACGTTCACTTAACCGTGCCAAAGAAGTGGGCATGCGAAAAGTAGTCGGCAGTCAGAAACACCAGCTCATCACACAGTTCCTGTTAGAGTCCGTACTGATGAGTGTGCTCGCGGTAATTGTAGCCGTACTCTTCGTTTACCTGAGCCTGTTCTGGTTCAACAACTTCGCAGGCAAAAATCTGTCACTTAACCTGTCCGATCCCGTCATCATTAGTGCATTACTCATCGTTGGCGTAAGCGTAGGCGTCCTGTCGGGCATATATCCCGCCATCGTACTCACATCATTCAATCCCGCGAGAGCGCTAAAAGCAAAACGCGAGCAGAGCAGGGGATTATCCTTCCGGAAAGTGCTGGTGGTTGTTCAGTTTTCGATCTCCATCGTGCTGATAATCTGTACCGGGGTAGCAATTCGTCAGCTTAACTTTTTGCAGAACGATGACATCGGCTTCGGAAAAGATCATGTAGTGATGATACCCGTAATCGGGACACCGATTGCCCCGAAGTATCAGGCGTTTGTTGACGAAGCGTTAACCCATAAAGGCATCGAATCCGTAACAGCCCTCGAAGAAATTCTGGGTGCAAAATACCAGGGCGGAAATTACCAGTTCGATGGCATGGAAGCCTCAAGACTGTTCTCGCGGCTCAACGTCCGCCACGACTTTCTTAAAACCTTCAACATCCCATTGCTGGCCGGAAGGGATTATTCGCGCGAGGTTCACACCGATGACAGCCTCGCACTCGTGGTAAACGAAAAACTCGTGAAGTCACTGGGCTGGACAGCCGAAACAGCCGTTGGTAAACCGTATACACTTGGCCGCTTCCGCGGACAGATCATTGGCGTCACGCGCGATTTTAACTTCTCATCCAAGCATGAAGCAATCGCACCGCTGGTATTGCACCTCAACACCAATCCGCGGGCATTCAACTTGTTCATTAAATATATGGCGGTGAAAATAACCCCGGAAAGCACAAGCGAATCGATTGCCACACTGGAGAAGATCTGGAAACAAACCTTGCCCGACCGGCCCTTCGAATATTTTTTCCTCGATAACGAACTGACTAACCTGTACAAAGCCGAATCAAACCTGGGTAAAGTGGCGGGTACGTTTTCCGTATTGGCGATTCTGGTTGCCTGCCTCGGGTTATTCGGCCTCGCATCCTTCAATGCCGAACAGCGCAAGAAAGAAATCGGCATCCGTAAAGTATTGGGAAGTTCTGCCGGGCAGATTATGATGCTCGTATTCTCCGATTACAGTAAGTTATTGCTGGCCGCGATTGTTATTGCCTGTCCGGTGGCATACCTGGCGATGGATCGCTGGCTTTCAACCTTCGCTTACCGGATCGATATTCCGTTATTGATGTTCATTGTGGCGTCAGCCGCTACCGTTTTCATCGCAATGATTACCGTAAGCTACAAGTCGCTCTCCGTTGCGCGCACAAACCCGGTTGATGCGCTGAAACACGAATAAAAAAGTCCGGAGAAACTCCCCGGACTTTTGATAGTTGCGTGTGTTAACGATTAGTCAACTTTCACAACCGTGTTGCTTGAGAACGTGAGTGTATAGGTATCGCCTGCTACTTTAATAGTGGCTGTACCGTTGCTGTTAAAGGTTACGTCAGCGTCAAAAGAGTAGCTTCCTCTTCCTTCAATGCTTCCGCTTGCGCTCACGTCGGCCGAACCGCTCATGATTTTGTGGCTCTCCTTGCTGATCATTACATCATCAGCATCAATATCCAGGCTGTGCTGGCCTTCTTCCTGAACTTCACCGTCAAGTTTTGTTTTGAAGCTTCCGGAACGATCGTAAGAACCGTTCAATGTAAACTGATCATCTTCCGATCCCAAAGAAGTGATGGTCAGGTCACCGCTGCCCGAGTAGTCAGACTCGAAACGCGGGCCATTGTAGCTGCCTTCATAATCGAAGTCGGCTGAAAAGCTTTCTGGTTCGTTGCTGCCATTGCAGTTCAACGCTACGTTATAGTTGTAGTCGAGGTTGAAACTGATCTGACCGAACGTACCCCCGAGGTTAAAGTCACCTTCGTTGGTATAACCGCATTCCTGCTGGCGGCCGGAAGCAGTTGCATCATCGGCATACATGGCTGATTGTTCAGCCGATCCTGCGAAACCCGATTGTCCCATCGATGACGCTACCATTTCAGCTTGTTCCTGCGAAGTAAGCTTTGCCGTGTTCTTGTTATCGTCATCATCGTTACAGGCAGCAGCCAGTAACCCCAGAATAGCGATTGCACTTATCTTTAACGTTTTCATGTTTTTTAAAATTTGGTTGAACATGTATGTTTTTGTTTGTCGTTAGAGTATAAATGCCGTGCAAAGTTTAATGCACCACAGGCCGTTATGCGGGAATGCTCAATCAACAACCACTAATACCGATGAGCAGCATTAGCAGCCGGGGAATTGTAAAACAGTTTTTTAAAGCGTTTGAACGATGCTGAATGCGCGGTTATTGAGAGTAAACTCATCACCGGCTTTTAATCCAAGCATTTTTTGCGCAATAGGCGATGCTGGCGAAACAACAAAGAAATGTGTGCCGTCAAGCGTATGTTCGCCTGCATGTATGGCTATGAAAAAATTTCCACGCGATGTGAAGACTAAACTTCCCGCTTTTATAGCAGCAGAATTTTCTTTAATTGATATCCGGTTCAGGTCAGCCATCATCTTGTTAGCTTCCGCGAGTTGAGTTTGCAGCTTTTCTATTTCGAGGTGCGCCATTGCCCGACCAGTCTCATACTTATCACCCGAGGAACTCTTGGTTTCTTCATTGGCAGATTCCTGGATGCTGCGTAATGAGGCAGTCAGTTCGGTAATGCGGTCATGCAGGTGACGCGCACAAGCCTCGTAAAGCTTTTGTTTTAAATCAGCCATCCGTATTAGTGCTTCCCGGAGAATGCAACACCGGCCTTAACCTCCAGTGCGATGTGATTTTTTTCCGGTACAATGGGGCAGGAGTAGCGGTTACTGTACGCACACAGCGGATTATACGCCTGGTTGAAATCAACCACCACCGTATTGCCTTCTTTGGGAATCCGCAGATCGATGTATCGCCCGGCATCATACGAAGACTTGCCGTTGGTAAGGTCCGTGAACGGGAAGAAGAGGTAATCGGCATACTCATCCGTTCCTGAAAGCTGCTCCGACTGGTAAACAGGCAGTCTTAATTCGGTTCCCTGTAAGGTGAACACCAGAATTCCATACTGCCGGAAGTTTCGTGGCCGGTTATTCGAAGTCATCATCTTAAAGTAAGGCTCCCGGTCCGTAACCTCCAGTGTTGCTGTCACACGGTAGGTTAAATCAACCGGGAAGAATGAGTGCCCGGTAAAGTTCTTCAGCGCGAGTTTATCAAGCGGAGAAGTTTCCGGGTTCCTGTATTCAGCATTTAGTTCCTTCTGGAATTTAGAAATGCTGTTCATAGCGACTGTATCGCTCTGCGCCTGCGCAACAAACACGGATACAAGTAAAAGACACGCTGCAACAGCCGGTGTTTTAACATTCATAACAGGGTGTGGTTATTCAATTTCTTCTTCGTCTTCCGCCACCCAGAAATCGGGCTTCGGTTCGGAGCCAAATACGATCCGGCAATCCGCGCAGGTGTTCGGCACCAGCGTAAACCCGATGATGGGGGCTGCATCATCAACAAATGGCCCGTAAATCGCGTCAAGCGGAATCGCATTCTCCAGGTATGATGGCAATTGAGGATCGTCTAAATACCCGTTCAGCGGGTCGAAGAAGCAAGGTGTCGAATAATCAAAGTCAGATATCTGGTTGTGTTTAATAATGAGTTGCTTCTGCTGGCTGGTGTACGCCCCGATGTAGCCAACAACCGGTTCATTCGATGTTGTGCACGCAATGTTTCCCAGCAATTGCGAAGGCTGGGCATCGAAGAACCCACCTAAATCATTTGTGTTCCGCTTCATAATCTGCAGGAATTCGTACTCATCCGCGCTAAGCGCACGCTGCGTAACCATCATGCTGTAGCGCCAGCCCAGCCTTACGTCAGTAATGTGGAACTTGCTTAACGGAAACGCACTGATCGCATCGGTAACAAATGCAGCCGAGGTAGCCATCAGCAAGTCTTTATTATACCTGCGTGGCCAGCATATAGTCATCGCCTTGATTTCATCGGAAGCACGTGCACGCGGTATGCCGTTTTCATAAGCCCAGCTGCTCCGGAAGGCGGTGCGGTTTTCCCAGATTTCTTCGTACTCCCATTTATAATAGAACGTCTCGTTCAAAGGATCGTGCGTACTCACGGCAATAGTAATGTAGTCATCAGCGGAACGTGTCCACGATACACTGTCAATCCTCGGACTGATAATGGGTTCTGTAAAATCCGATACGAATAGTTGGTCGTTTGCTTCAACCCTGAGCCGGTATTCATGGTCGGTGCCAAGGTTCAATTCATCCGATTCATACACACCGTTTCCCACATGGTGCAGCGTGTACGATGTGCTGGCATCATCTTCAATAACTACAATCCCATCCGGCTCCGGATTTTGCTGAATGACGCCATCGAGCGGAGTAACCCTCGAGAGTTTGATGCGGGTAATTCCGGGGCCAACATTAATGAAGCCTTCCACCACCAGGATATTTCCGGGTTTGTATACCTGTTCCGCCTCAAACCTTTCGCGGCAGGTTGAGAGCAGTGCCAGTAACGCCAGAAAAACCAGTACCCGCTTCATTTAGTATTAACTTCGGTTGAAATCATCGCTGCACACCGTAACAACAAACTTACCGGCAAGGTTTAGGTAAGATCTTTATCAGAATTTGAAGTTGAAGTTGAGGTATGGAATAACCGTTCCTAAAATCGACAACTTATATCCGTTAATAACTCCCTTTTCGCTGGTGTAGTATACCGAGTACGGGTTTTTGCGCGCAGTAACGTTGTATAAACCAAACGTCCACGAGGTGTGAATCCACTGCTTCAGTTTATGGCTGCCTTCAATGTTGGCCGAGAAATCCATTCGGAAGTAATCCGGGATGCGATACCCGTTACGATCCGAATACAATGTTTTAGGAGCCCCGCCATAATAGAACACACCAATCGGGATGGTTACCGGCCGGCCGGTGCTGTACGAAGTATTGAGCGAGAAACTTAACCTGCGCGTGATTTTTTGGTTCAGGGTAAGATTGAAATCGTGAGGCTTGTCGTAGCTGGCCGGATAATACTTGCCCCGGTTGATCGATTCGCCCGCAATCGGATCATCCATCTTCAGCAGGATGCGGGAATAGGTGTAGCTGATCCAGCCGTTCAATTTACCCGAAGGTTTCTTGATCATAAACTCGGCTCCGTAGGCGTTTCCCTTGGTAGTCATCACTTCGGTTTCCACATGATGGTTCATAATCAGCACAGCTCCGCTCTTGTAGTCGAGATAATTTTTAATATCCTTTTTATAAACCTCCACGGAAGTCTCCAGGGTCTTAAACACTTTTCCGTAGACCCCCAGTGAGTACTGCTGGCTGAACTGCGGCTTGATATTAGGATCACTCAGCTTCCAGGTATCGGTAGGGGAAATGGCCACCGTGTTCGAAAGCATGTGAATGTACTGCCGAAGCGTATTATAACTTGCCTTTACTGAGAAATTATCGGTTACCGCATACCGTGCCGAGATTCGTACTTCAGGCCCGGAATACGTGTGGATCACTTTGTTCTTCGCATAATCGGCAGTACCCACAATAGTTTCTTCGCTTCGCGGAACACCCGGAGCATACTGATTCACCGTGTGTGCACCCAAGTAGTTGAACATCGAATAACGAAGTCCTCCGCTTACCGAAAATTTATCTGTGATTTGAAATTCATCTTCGAGAAAGATTGCGCTCTCCAGTCCGTGTTCAGGTTCAACCTGGTCCGGCAGAATTACCGACTGGCTGCTGAGGGAATTGTACGTTCCGCGATTGATCGAATAGTAAATCGAGCTTGCCCCGAATTGTAAAGTGTGCGCTTTGCCGAGTTCGTACGTAAAGTTAGCCTTGAGATTTGTTTGATTGATTCCAAAGGTAAGTTCGTAGGCATATAGCGGATCGGACGTACTCTTGTTGCCGTACTCATAGTGATCGAACGCTGCAATAAATTCCCCGAAGAGTTTATCCGAGAATTCGTTTGTCCAGGATGCAGATATGTTCCGGTTCTGATACGCATACGTTGTGTCGGTATTGAGATTCGACTCATCGTTACTCATGTATCCGTTCACCATGATCGTACTCTTGTCGGTAAGCCTGGCAGTAAGCGTTGCATTTGCATCAAAGAATGATGCTTTGCTGTTTTTGAAACCTGAACGTTCTGGCACCACACCGAAAATCCAGTTCGAATACGTTGTGCGGGCACCTGCTAAAAATGAAATCTTATTCTTCCAGATTGGGCCTTCCAGGTTCAGGCGGCTGGTTAGCACACCTATGCCGGCAGAACCTTTAATCTTCTGCATATCGCCCTGGCGGCCATCAACTTTTAGTACCGATGAGAGCCTTCCGCCATAGCTGGCAGGGATTGCGCTCTTAAATAACTCTACACTTTTAATCGACTCGGAGTTGAATGAAGAGAAGAATCCGAAAAAGTGAAAGGGATTGTAAATCGTGGAGTTGTTAAAGAGTATTAAGTTTTGATCCGTTGCACCTCCGCGTACATTAAATCCTGAACTCGCCTCGCCAACTGTTTTAACACCGGGCACGGTAAGCATGGCTTTCAGTACGTCAGCTTCTCCGAAAGACGATGGAATGTATTTGATGGTTTGAATGTCGAGTTTTTCAACACCCATTTGCAAACTCTTCACATGCGATTCACGATCAGATGTAACTACAACTTCTTTCAGGTTCGCACTCTCCGGCAACATCTCGATGTTTAGTCTTCCGTCTGACTGAACAACTACGGTGCGTTGAGTAGTCTTCATTCCAAGACTGCGAATGGTGAGTAACTGTCGCCCGACTGGTAACTCCAGACTGAATTTTCCGGATTCATCGGTAGCAACACCGATCGAAGTATTTTGTACGGTAATGGCAGCTCCAATAATTGGCTCACCCGTGCTGATGGAAGTGATTGTTCCGCTCAACGTAGCACGCTGCTTGCCGTTTGCCCTCGGGCCAATGGTAAACACTCTGCGTTCGTTAAGTGCAGCAATGCGTGTGTTCTCTTCATCGTTCGAAAGATTTTGCCGGTTGGCGATTGCATTTGGATTATCGATGATATCCGACAACAATTGTGTTGTGATTACGATGTCTTTCGTGAGGAACACGTTCTGTTCCGGGTCAATGGCATAGTGATACGAAGTATTTTTGAAGGCTTCATCGAGAATGAAAGCCAGCGGCTTCCGTTCTGCAGAAACCGTGAACAATACATTTTCAAAATCTGATTCGCGAAAGTAAAGATGGTATTTCGACTGCGACTCGATTGCCTGCACCAGATCTTTAAGGGATGCCTGACTTACATTAACCGTTAACATGGGTTGATCCTGCTGCCCCATAATGGGGGAGAAGCATCCGGCCAACATCACAATAACTGCCGTTAAAAAAATATTCCTCTTTACAACAGCACCTTTTAAAAGTAGAAGCTTCTTCAAGCGAGATAGTTTGTTTAGGTTTCAGTGTCTGCACAAAGGCAAAACCCTATCAGACAAATATAATCTCTAATCCACAACAGACCATAGCCATTTACACGGAAATGAAACCACTTAATACTGTCTTGAAACCGCTGCTGATCACTGGCCTCGTAGCTGGAACACTTGACGGGCTGGCAGCCGTAATCATGTATTACTCGCGAACCGGTAATGATCCGATGGATGTGTTCCGGTACATCGCCAGCGGAATGTTTGGTCGCGATGCCTTTACAGGCGGAATGCCAATGGCTCTCTGGGGAATCCTGTTTCATTATGTTATCGCATTGGGCTGGACAATTCTTTTCTTCGTGGTTGCATCGCGCATTGAACTGTTAACCAGAAACTGGTTTGTATCGGGCGTTGCATACGGTGTTGTTGTTTGGTTGGGGATGAACCTGATTGTTGTCCCGTTAAGTCAGGTTCCGTCACCCGCAGGCCCGAAAGAGTGGGCGGGTATTCTTCGTGCAACGGCTGTTTTGATCGTGTGCATAGGATTGCCCGTTGCCTACGCTGCGAGAAAATACCTGCGGGCAGATAAGTAAGATATCTATAATGTTTTGACAATCAGTATTTAACCCCTAAAGTTTTGATTTATTGAATGATAGTGATATGTTGACAGTTTATTGCTCCATAACGTCATTTGAGGGAGGGCATTTATGCAGGAAAAACTGTTACTGTTTCTTGATTTCTTAAATCCTGAGGAGCTTATCCGCTATGGCGGCTTTACCCTGCTAATTCTGATCATTTTCGCTGAAACAGGCGTCTTTTTTGGGTTTTTCCTTCCGGGAGATTCGTTGTTGTTCATTGCGGGACTGCTTTCTGAAAGCGAGTACCTGGATGTTCATGTTTCCGTGATGATCCCCGTGCTGGTTATAGCGGCTGTTGCCGGATCGACAACCGGTTATTTCACGGGTCTCTGGGCAGGCAACTATCTCAAGAACCGAAAGGAAAACTTCTTCTTTAAAAAGAAGTATCTCGAAATGACGCATGAATTCTACGAGCGACATGGAATGATGGCATTTATCCTCGGCCGATTCCTTCCGGTTATCAGAACATTCGTTACCATTCTGGCCGGAACCGTAAACATTAACTTCCCGAAGTTCTTCATCTTTAATATTGTCGGGGCTTCATTGTGGATCACCTCCATGGTGATGGCAGGCAACCTGTTGGGTAAAGCATTTCCAGACCTGCCCGACTATCTTGAGATAATCGTAGTAGGAATGGTACTCATCTCGGCAGTTCCGGTAGCCATTACCTGGTTTCGCGCCAGGCGAAAGATGCGTCAGCAGGATGCTGATAAAAGCAAGTAAGTCAACTTATTAGAATCAAAAAGCAAACTCATGCTTTGATTCGGGCAGTAGCTTTTTGCACGTTCATGAGCGCTAAACTTTTTATGCTTTGAACTGTTATCTAGACGGATTATAAATAATCAATAATGCCGCTTAGATCGCTAAAATTGCGGTTTTTCTTGCGGTAATGTGCGAATGTGTAGTACTTTTATCGGTCGAATTTATATGGAAGAATCAAGCCTGGCCCAATACCTCCCGATAGCTTTAATGTTCCTTGTGGCAGTCGGTTTTGTGGGTCTAACCATGGTAGGAACACACCTTCTGGGTCCGAATCGTAAAACACAGGTTAAGCAAGACAGCTTTGAGTGTGGTATCGAAGCAAAAGGCAACGCCCGCGCTCCATTTAATATCAAGTATTTCCTCGTAGCAATCCTTTTTGTACTGTTTGATGTGGAAGTGATCTTCATGTATCCCTGGGCAGTGAACTTTCGCGACTTCGGGATGCAGGGATTTCTGGAGATGCTTGCGTTCATCGCGATTTTACTCGTGGGTTTCTTCTATATAATAAAGAAAGGTGCACTCAAGTGGGAAGATTGATGGTTAAAAGGAATGTTATCGCCTTGATAACGGTTCACTAAACATGGAAACGACAACAAAAAAATCAGACATAATAATAGGGCAGAAGCCGGAAGGCTACGAGGGCGCGGGGTTCTTTGCTACATCGCTCGACAAAGTGGTGGGTATGGCCCGGAAGAACTCCATCTGGCCGTTACCCTTCGCTACGTCATGTTGCGGAATTGAATTCATGGCCACTATGGGCTCGCACTACGACCTCGCCCGTTTTGGAGCTGAACGTTTAAGCTTCAGCCCGAGACAAGCTGATCTTCTGATGGTTATGGGTACGATCGCAAAGAAGATGGGACCCATTCTCCGGCAGGTTTATGAGCAGATGGCCGAGCCGCGCTGGGTACTTTCGGTAGGCGCTTGTGCCAGCAGCGGGGGTATTTTTGATACCTATTCTGTATTGCAGGGCATCGACAGAATCATCCCGGTTGATGTGTACGTGCCTGGCTGCCCGCCACGTCCGGAGCAGATCATCGATGGCATCCTGAAAATTCAGTCATTAATTGAAACCGAATCGCTTCGCAGAAGAGATTCACCGGAATATAAAGCCATGCTTAACCAATACGGTATCGAATAATGGAGCAAACAGCAACAGAAGATAGAATCGTATCCGTTATTCGCGAAAACTTCTCCAGTGAGGTGATCTCGGTTGAATCGCCATACGACTTTTTAACCGTTAACCTGAAGGCCGGAAAGATCATTGACATCATTAAATTTCTGTACGAAAAGGAGAAGTATCAATATTTAACAACCCTGTGCGGCATTCATTACCCGGAGAATAAGACTATCCAGGTGATGTACCAGCTTCACAAGCTCACGGAAAACAAGCGCATCCGCCTGAAGATTGCGTTACCCGAGGAAAAACCAACGGTACCAACATTGACCAACGTGTTCCCTGCTGCAAACTGGATGGAACGCGAGACGTATGATTTCTTTGGAGTAATCTTCGAAGGCCATCCGAACCTTATTCGTATTCTGAATGTGGAAGAGATGACCATCTTCCCGCTACGGAAGGAGTATCCGCTGGAGGATCAAACCCGGGAAGACAAAAACAACGACATGTTTGGACGATAGGATATGGCAGAGAACTATAACACATCAGTATTATCCGACATTCCTGCTCAGGAAGAGAAACAATATTCCTATCTCAACTTAGGCCCAACACACCCTGCAACACACGGTATCTTCCAGAATGTACTGAAGATGGACGGGGAGATCATCATGGATGCCACGCCAACCATCGGCTACATCCATCGCGCCTTTGAGAAGCTTGCGGAACGCAGACCGTTTTACCAGATCACTCCGATTACCGACCGGATGAACTATTGTTCGTCACCCATCAACAACATGGGCTGGCACATGACGATGGAGAAGCTGTTGAAACTGGAGATTCCGAAGCGCGTTCAATACCTGCGCATCATTATCATGGAGCTTGCACGGATTTCGGATCATATCATTTGCAATACCATTATTGGTCAGGATGTGGGTGCCACCACAGGCTTCCTGTACCTCTTTCAATACCGCGAACGTATTTATGAAATCTATGAAGAGATTTGCGGTGCGAGATTAACAACCAACATCGGCCGCATTGGCGGACTCGAACGCAACTTCTCCGACAAGACCTGGGAGAAACTTGAAAACTGGTTAAAGGATTTTCCTCCGGCTTTCGAAGAATTCAGCAGTTTGCTGGAGCGTAACCGCATTTTCATGGATCGTACCATTAACTGCGGTCCGATCTCGGCTGAACGCGCATTGGCTTACAGCTTCTCAGGTCCGAACCTGCGTGCAGCCGGAGTGGATTATGATGTTCGCGTCATGAATCCATATTCGTCATACGAAGAGTTTGATTTCATTGTGCCGGTAGGAACGCAAGGTGACACCTACGATCGCTTCATGGTTCGCCAGCAGGAGATGTGGGAGAGTGTGAAGATCATCAAGCAGGCAATCGAAAAGATTAAAAAGGAGCCTTCTCATATTTATCGTGCTGATGCGCCCGAGTACGTACTTCCTCCGAAAGAAGAAGTATACAACAACATGGAGGCGCTTATCTACCAGTTTAAAAACATCATGGGCGAAACCGACATCCCGAAAGGGGAGGTTTACCACTGTGTGGAAGGCGGAAACGGTGAGCTTGGTTTTTACCTGATCAGCGATGGCGGCCGCACTCCGTATCGTTTACATTTCAGAAGACCTTGTTTTATTTTCTACCAGGCATATCCTGAGATGATTAAAGGCAGAATGTTATCTGATGCGATCATTACCATGAGCAGCATGAATGTGATTGCCGGTGAACTAGATTCTTGATCCGTTAAACGTTAATCGTTAACAGACTGACGATTAACTATTAACTAATAACGAATAGATGAACGAAGTAGAAAAAATAGAATTTTCAAAAGAAGCAAAAGCACTTTCGGAGCGCATTATTAAGCGGTATCCGGAAGGACGTCAGAAGTCAGCATTACTGCCGTTGCTTCACCTCGCGCAGGCTGAGTTCGGAGGGTGGCTGAGCGTTCCAACCATGGATTACGTTGCATCCATTCTTAACATTAAGCCCATTGAGGTTTATGAAGTGGCATCGTTTTACTCGATGTTCAACCTGAACCCGGTAGGGAATTGCCTCATCGAAGTATGTCGCACAGGCCCGTGCATGTTGCGCGGAGCAAACGATATCATTGAACACATTGAGAATAAGCTGGGTATTAAAGAAGGAGAGACCACGCCTGATGGCAAGTTTACCTTAAAGACAGTTGAATGCCTGGGTTCGTGCGGAACCGCTCCGATGTTGCAGTGCGGAGCAGATTATCACGAGAACCTGACAAATGAAAAAGTCGATGAGTTACTTGATAAATTAGGAGCATCTGGTAAGCGAAGCTCATATATGTGGTCGTTAAAAGAAAATAATAGATAAACGTTATCTGTTAATAGTTGCTGACAACGATTAACGAATAACTGATAACGGAAGAAAGATGGCAAGGAAGTTACTTTTACAGCACGAAAACGTTCCGGGTATTAACACCTTCGATGTGTACCGGAAGAATGGCGGCTATGCTTCAGTGGAAAAAGCTCTAAAGAGCATGACGCCTGATGAAGTAATGGAAGAGGTGAAGAAATCCGGACTGCGCGGTCGCGGGGGTGCAGGTTTCCCTGCCGGTATGAAGTGGAGCTTCCTCGACCGTAAATCAGAGAAGCCGCGTTACCTCGTGTGCAATGCAGATGAAAGTGAACCGGGCACATTCAAAGACAGATACCTGATGGAGAAAATCCCTCACTTATTGATTGAGGGAATGATCACATCAAGCTATTCGCTGGGCGCGAACACGTCATATATCTACGTGCGCGGTGAATACATGTATGTTATCCGCATCCTGGAAAAGGCAATTGAAGAAGCATATGCTGCCGGATTTCTGGGTAAGAACATTTTGGGTACCAATTACTCACTCGATTTGTTTGTGCAGCCGGGTGGTGGTGCTTACATCTGCGGTGAAGAAACTGCATTGCTTGAATCGTTGGAAGGCAAGCGTGGTAATCCGCGTCTGAAGCCGCCATTCCCGGCAATTGCGGGTTTGTATGCTTCACCAACCGTTGTTAACAACGTGGAGACGATCGCTGCGGTGGTTCCGATTGTGAACCAGGGTGGTGATGAGTATGCGAAAATCGGTATCGGTAAGAGCACCGGTACTAAACTGATCAGCGCCAGCGGACACATCAACAAGCCCGGTGTTTACGAAATTGAGCTTGGCCTTCCCGTGGAAGAATTTATTTATTCCGAAGAATATTGTGGTGGTATCTGGAAAGGAAGAAAGATGAAGGCCGTGGTAGCCGGAGGTTCTTCTGTTCCGATTCTTCCGACCGATTTAATCCTGAAGACAGCGAAAGGTGAGCAACGCCTGATGACGTATGAATCACTTTCGGATGGCGGCTTTGTAAGCGGAACGATGCTTGGGTCAGGCGGCTTTATCGTGTTGGATGAAACAGCATGTATCGTTCAGCACTTGCATACGTTCGCACGCTTCTATCACCATGAGTCCTGTGGGCAGTGCAGCCCTTGTCGTGAAGGCACCGGCTGGATGGAGAAAGTTATTCATCGCATTGAACACGGGCATGGCCATCAAGGCGATATTGATCTGCTGGTGGACGTAGCCAAGAAGATTGAAGGAAATACAATCTGCCCGTTAGGCGATGCTGCGGCATGGCCGGTAGCAAGTGCGATCCGTCATTTCCGCGAAGAATTTGAATATCATATTAAGTATCCTGAGAAAGTGAAAAACCCGAAACACTTCGAACTTGAACCGTTTGTTTCGGAGAAATCACTCGTCACGGCTTAGTCGTTAATGGTTAATAGTTATTAGTTAATCGTAGATGAAGACCTTTGAAGAATTAGATTGTTGGAAAAGAGCAAATACGTTGAGAGTTAATCTTTCAACGCTTGTCAAGTCTTTTCCTTCAGAGGAGAGGTTTCGGTTAACAGACCAGATTATCAGAGCTTCAAGATCGGTAACTGCCAACATTGCGGAAGGTTATGGAAGATTTCACTACCAGGAGTATACTCAGTTTTGCAGGCAAAGCAGAGGATCTTTATATGAATTGATGGACCACCTCATTGTGGCTTCTGATGAACGATATATTACAGGCGAACAATTGAATGATTATAAACAACAAATCAGCGATTGCCTCGCTGTATTAAATGGTTTTATCAATTATTTGAAGAAAGCGAAGCTTCAAAACAGTGTAAATGAGCCTGAAGAGCGGTACCATTTAACGATTAACAAATAACGATTAACGACTAATGGCAAAAGTAACGATAGATGGCATTGAGATCGAAGTTCCCGATGGTACTTCAATCCTGAATGCTGCCCGGATGATTGGCGGTGATGTAGTTCCACCTGCGATGTGCTACTACTCAACTTTGAAAGAAACGGGAGGGAAGTGTCGAGTGTGTCTTGTTAAGGTAACGCAGGGTTCAGCGAAAGATCCGCGTCCGATGCCGAAGCTTGTTGCATCGTGCCGTACCAATGTCATGGACGGAATGGTAGTTCAAAACATTACTTCGCCCGAGGTGTTGGAAGCACGCAAAGGTGTTGTAGAGTTTCTGCTGATCAATCACCCGCTCGATTGCCCTATTTGTGACCAGGCTGGTGAGTGCGATTTGCAGAACCTTGCCTATGAGCATGGCGCAGCAAAAACCCGCTACGAAGAAGACCGCAGAACATTCGAGAAGATAGACATTGGTGATAAGATCAAATTGCACATGAATCGTTGTATTCTGTGCTATCGCTGCACCTTCGTGGCTGACCAGCTTACCAACAACCGCGTGCATGGTGTGTTGAACCGTGGCGATCATTCCGAGATCAGCACCTATATCGAGAAGGCGGTGGATAACGAGTTCTCCGGTAACATGATTGACGTTTGCCCGGTAGGAGCATTGACTGACAAAACATTCCGCTTCAAGCAGCGCGTGTGGTTTACGAATCCGATGGATGCGCATCGCGACTGTCCGAAGTGTTCAGGAAAGGTAGTGTTGTGGATGAAAGGAGAAGAAGTTCTCCGCGTAACAGCACGCAAAGATCAGTACGGTGAGGTGAAAGAGTTTATCTGCAACGAATGCCGCTACGATCACAAAGACATCGCTCACTGGAAAGTGGAGGGCCCGCGGCACATTGATCGCGGATCAGTGATTTCGCAGAATCACTATGAGCGAATCGATCTCCAGAAGTTGAAGAAAGAAGTTGAACGCCAACTGGAGTTCCAAAAAGGAAAGCCGTTGCCGGAACCTAACTCATTGAACGCATGACAGATTTTTTGATCTATAAAATCCTGCTCGTTGTAGGCGTGTTCACCATCACATTGGTGGTGGCCATGTATGCCACGTACGGTGAACGCAAAGTTGCTGCTTTCCTGCAGGATCGTATTGGTCCCAACCGTGCGGGTCCGTTCGGAATTTTACAACCGCTTGCCGATGGACTGAAGTTTTTCATGAAGGAAGAAATCATTCCTTCGGTTTCCAATAAATTCCTGTTCATTCTCGGCCCCAGCATCGCCATGATTACTGCATTGATGGCCGGAGTATTGATTCCCTGGGGAAACACATTGATAATTAACGGAACTGCATATTCTCTCCAGATTACCGACATCAACATCGGTATCCTGTATGTGTTTGGCGTGGTTTCGATTGGTGTATATGGAATTATGATCGGAGGCTGGGCTTCCAACAACAAATATTCGTTACTTGGTGCAATCCGTGCATCTGCGCAGATGATCAGCTACGAACTGGCAATGGGTATTTCGATCATCGCATTGATCATGATGACCGGCACGCTTTCACTCGGTGAAATTGTTAACCAACAGGCTGGTGGCGACTGGAATTTCTGGAATGTTGTATATCAGCCGCTGGGCTTTTTGATATTCATTGTGTGCGCGTTTGCGGAATGTAACCGTGCACCATTTGATTTACCGGAATGCGAAACGGAGTTGGTGGGTGGTTATCACACCGAATACAGTTCGATGAAGCTTGGTTTCTACATGTTTGCCGAGTACATCAACATGTTTATTTCATCCGCGGTGTTGTCAACGCTCTATTTTGGCGGTTACAACTTCCCGTTCATGAACGATCTGGGGTTAAGTCACAATGCAATCACGATCCTCGGAACGGTGTTCCTGTTCGCTAAGATTTTCTTCTTCATCTTCTTCTTCATGTGGGTACGCTGGACGTTGCCGCGTTTCCGGTACGATCAGCTGATGAATCTGGGTTGGAGAGTTTTGTTACCGTTGTCAATTGCAAACCTGTTGTTAACGGCATTGGTTTTACTTTGGATAGATAAATAATGGAATCATTATCACATAGATCGAAAGTCGTATCGAACAAGAAGATGACCTTCCTGGAGAGGATTTATCTTCCTGCGGTGCTGAGCGGCATTGCGATTACGATCAAGCACTTGTTCCGCAGAAAAGCTACGGTAAGCTATCCGGAAGTAAAACGTGAATTCAGTAAAATCTGGCGGGGCCATCATGTGCTGAAACGTGACGATAAAGGAGCGGAGCGTTGCACTGCGTGCGGATTGTGTGCCGTGGCTTGTCCGGCAGAGGCTATTACGATGACCGCTGCGGAACGTAAGAAAGGAGAGGAGAATTTATACCGCGAGGAAAAATATGCATCAACGTATGAAATCAACATGCTGCGCTGCATCTTCTGCGGATTGTGTGAAGAGGCTTGTCCGAAGGAAGCGATTTTCCTGACGGACAGATTGGTGTACACCGACTTTGCGCGTGACGGATTTATTTATGGAAAAGATAAACTGGTAGAGAAGGTGGATGAGCGCATTGATGTTACCGTACGTCAAACGCCTGCTGTATTGGAATTCAAAAAACATAAGCAACTCAGTCATAATAAATAACAACACAGTGACACTGTACCTCTTTTATTTCTTGTCATTTCTCGCGATCCTGTCAGCACTGATGGTCGTGTTTTCAAAAAATCCGGTGCACAGTGTGCTGTACCTGATCATTACCTTCTTTTGCATTTTCGGCCATTACCTGTTGATGAATGCACAATTCGTGGCGTTCGTGCACATTATCGTGTATGCAGGGGCCATCATGGTATTATTCCTGTACGTGCTGATGTTATTGAACCTGAACAGCGAATCTGAACCACACAAAAACAACACCCTGAAATTTGTTGCTGTTATTTCCGCCTGTCTGCTGATGGTGGTGCTGGTTGCTGCCCTGCGCGGAACAGACGACAAAATGCTGCAAGACACCGGAAGCCAGATCGGCTACGTGAGAAATCTTGGAAAAGTGATGCTCACCGATTTCCTGCTGCCGTTCGAGATCACATCCATCCTGTTGCTTGCCGCGATGGTTGGCGCAGTAATGATTGGAAAGAAATCAAGTAATACCACAACACCCCAGTAAGCTGTATGAAAATACCCGTAGAATATTATTTGTGGTTGAGCCTGGCGCTGTTCTGCATCGGTGTGTTGGGGGTTTTGTTCCGCAGGAATGCCATCATCGTGTTCATGTGCATCGAATTAATGCTCAATGCAGTTAACGTTTTGCTGGTAGCGTTTTCAACCTACCTGAATGATGCGGCAGGGCAGGTGTTTGTATTTTTTATCATGGCGGTTGCTGCCGCTGAAGTGGCTGTGGGGCTGGCGATTTTGGTGAAAATGCACGATAACACGAAAACAGTTGATATTGATATTCTGAATCGTTTGAAATGGTAAGCATAAAATTTTTAGCGCTCATTATTCCTGTTCTTCCGCTGGTAGGCTTTCTGCTGGTGGCGCTTAACGTTAAACGACTTTCGCACAGCGCAGCATCTTTTATTGCCTGCGGCTCGGTGTTCCTCGCGTTCATTGCGGCTGTGACACTATTTATCAGATTGCTTAATCAGCCGGAAGACGCGCGAACATTTTATGTACACGCGTTTAATTGGATCATCGCAGGGGATTTCCATTCAACGATGGGTTTCCTGATCGACCCGTTGTCCTCAATTTTTCTCCTGATCATTACAGGAGTTGGATTCCTGATTCATGTATACTCGATTGGTTACATGCACGATGATGCAGGCTTCAACCGGTTCTTCTCATACCTCAACCTGTTCGTGTTCTTCATGCTCCTGCTGGTGATGGGAACAAATTATCTGGTGATGTTTATCGGCTGGGAAGGCGTGGGCTTGTGTTCATATCTGCTGATTGGATTCTGGTTCAAAAATCAGGCGTACAACGATGCCGCCAACAAGGCGTTTATCATGAACCGCATTGGTGACCTCGGTTTGTTACTCGGAATTTTCCTGGTCTTCATCAATTTCGGATCGGTTAATTATGCCGACATGATTATCCAGGCTCCGCAGGCATCGCCTGAAACAATTACCTGGATTACTATTCTTTTATTTATTGGTGCAATGGGTAAGAGCGCACAGATTCCATTGTACACGTGGCTGCCCGATGCGATGGCTGGCCCGACTCCGGTTTCAGCATTGATCCACGCGGCAACCATGGTTACAGCCGGTATTTATATGGTAGCCAGAAACAACGTGTTGTATACGCTGTCACCGATTGCCATGAACCTGGTGATGATTGTAGGTCTGGCAACTGCATTGTTTGCAGCAACCATCGCCCTGAAACAAAACGATATCAAAAAAGTGCTTGCATATTCAACAGTCAGTCAATTGGGATTGATGTTTTTGGCGCTTGGTCTCGGTGCATTCACCGCGGGCATCTTTCACATGGCAACGCACGCATTCTTCAAGGCATTGCTGTTCCTCGGGGCAGGTAGTGTTATTCACGCATTAAGCGGAGAACAAGACATGCGCAGCATGGGCGGCTTGCGGAAGTATCTGCCGATAACATTTGCTACGTTCTTGATTGGGGTGCTTGCGATTTCCGGTATCCCGCCATTTGCAGGCTTCTTTTCAAAAGATGAGATTCTTGCCAATGCATTTGCGCACAACCCGATCGTCTGGGGAATTGCATTGCTTGCATCATTACTCACGGTATTTTACATGTTCAGATTGCTGTACCTCACTTTCTTCGGAGATGTACGCGCCAGCCAGCATGTGATGAGTCATATTCACGAATCACCAAAGAGCATTACGGTTCCGCTGATTTGTCTCGCGGTATTATCTGTCGTTGGCGGATTTATGGGCGTGCCCGAGGCACTGGGTGGATCGCACTGGCTGAGTGAATACCTGTCGCCTGTGTTTGCTCAATCTGTCGAGATTGTAAAACAAAGAGGTGAGGAGCACGCTCACCTTACCCACGCAACAGAATATATGCTCATGGGAATTGTGATCGGATTGACCGTTTTGGTTATCATCATCGTCTACTTGAAGTATGTGCGTAAAAAACATGTTCCCGTTGCCGATGCACAACTTGCCGGACCGGCAAAAATTCTGGCAAACAAGTATTACATCGATGAGTTGTATAATGCCATTATTGTGAAACCGCTGTACTGGCTGTCGAATGTACTTGATGTGTTTGTTGAACGCATGGGTATTGATTTCATTGTAAACATTTTTGGAAGCTCGGTTCCGGAAGGGGGAAAGATTACCCGCTTAACGCAGACCGGCTCTATCGGATATTATATTTTCCTGATGGTGATCGGGATTGTTTTGATTGTGACCTACACCTTAATCGGTTAAGAGATTTATGCTGACGACCCTTCTCATATTTTTTCCGCTTGCTGCAGCACTCTTGATTTTTGCACTGAGGTCAAAACAAAGCCACGCATTGGCGTTTGGCGCTGCGTGCATCGAACTGCTTATTTCCGCTGTAGTGGTTTATCAATTTAAAACAGGCGATGCAGAAAATTTGCGCGCTAACTTTCAGTGGATTGAACGAATTGGCCTGAGCTATTACGTTGACATTGACGGAATCAGTTTGCTGCTGGTATTGCTGACTACTGTGCTGGTGCCGTTTATTATTCTGTCGTCTTTCGGAAAGTCGTTTTCAAAACCATCAACGTTTTACGGGTTGATTCTCGTGATGCAGATGGCACTTATTGGTGTGTTCGTTGCACAGGACGGCCTCTTGTTCTACCTGTTCTGGGAAATTGCACTCATTCCGATTTACTTCATCTGTCTGATATGGGGCGGAGAGAATCGCGGAAAGATCACCTTCAAATTCTTTATGTATACGCTTGCCGGAAGTTTGTTGATGCTGATCGCGTTGATTTACCTGTATCTCCATACACCGGGTGTCCATTCATTTGATGTTGAAGCGTTGTATGCAGCAGGTCAGGGATTATCGGGTGGAGAGCAGGGATTTATTTTCTGGTTTTTGTTTGCGGCCTTTGCAGTGAAGATGCCGGTGTTCCCGTTTCACACCTGGCAACCTGATACGTATACCGTTGCTCCGACACAAGGCACCATGTTGTTATCGGGCATTATGCTGAAGATGGGTATTTACGGAGTTATCCGCTGGCTCGTGCCGGTTGTACCCTTCGGTGTAATCACCTGGGGTTATACGGCTATCCTGATTTCGGTAATCGGAATTATTTATGCGTCATGCATTGCCATTGTTCAGAAAGACTTTAAGCGCCTTATCGCATACTCATCAATCGCACACGTTGGATTGATCGCTGCGGGATTGTTCACCCTTACCGCCACCGGCATACAGGGCGCGATGATCCAGATGATCAGCCACGGTATTGTTGTAGTAGGCATGTTCTTCATTATCGATATTGTTTTTGATCGGACAAAGACGACCGCGCTGGCTGATCTTGGCGGTATCCGCAACGTTGCTCCTAAGCTGGCGACTGTTTTTGTGATTACGTTATTGGGAAGTGTGGCGCTTCCGTTAACCAGCGGGTTCATTGGAGAGTTTTTGTTGATCAGCTCAATCTTCCAGTACCGCGCGTGGCTTGGCGCGCTGGCCGGCCTCACGATCATTCTCGGAGCCGTGTATATGTTGAGAACGTTTCAAAAGTCGATGTCGGGAGACACTAATACACTCACGGCTTCTGTTACCGACCTTACGTGGAATGAGAAGGCAGTGCTTTACCCGATCGTTGTACTGATCATTTTGATCGGCATTTATCCGGCACCAATCCTGTCAATTTCAGAACCTGCGGTTGCCAAACTGCTGGAGCTTTATTCACCCCTTACTGCGATCCGATAATATGAATGCGTTATATATTGTTTGCGGACTTGGATTAACGGCACTGGTTGCTGAACTCTTCAATGCCCGGAAAATTCTGAGTTTCCTGGTTATCATCGGGCTGGCGGTTGCTATTGGGTTGACCATTCCTGAACTCGGTACATCCGTGTCTTACTTCACCAACATGGTGGTGTTTGATAATTTCGCGATGGCCTTTTCGATCCTGATTATGACGGTAACGATCTTGTGGTTCTGGATGGCGCAGGACTATTTCAATCAGGATCTTGCGCATTACACCGACCGTGCATCGTTGATCCTGTTTACGGTAGCCGGAGGGATACTGATGGCATCATTCAACAATATGGCCATCCTGTTTCTGGGTATCGAAATATTATCGCTTTCACTTTACACGCTCGCGGGAAGCAA
Source organism: Cyclobacteriaceae bacterium (assembly GCA_019694875.1). Classification (GTDB taxonomy): domain Bacteria; phylum Bacteroidota; class Bacteroidia; order Cytophagales; family Cyclobacteriaceae; genus UBA2336. The sequence continues at coordinate 204,393 of JAIBBC010000003.1, read as the reverse complement.
GCGCGACAGCCTCGCATCCAACGAAGCTGCGTTCAAATACTTCCTGATGGGTTCGTTCGCAACCGGATTTTTGCTGTTGGGAATAGCTCTGGTATACGGTGCTACGGCCTCATTCAATGTTCAAACAATCGCAGCCACTGTGGTAATCAATTCAGCAACACTACCGGCATTCTTTTATGTGGGCGTGCTGCTGATCATGGTAGGGCTGGCATTCAAGATTTCAGCCGTTCCGTTTCACTTCTGGGCTCCCGATGTTTATTCCGGGTCGCCAACCAGTGTGACGGCTTTTATGTCGACTGTTGTGAAAGTTGCAGCCATTGCCGCCTTTGTTAAAGTGTTTTCAGTGTGCTTTGGACACATAGCTCCGAGCTGGAGTTTGGTTCTGAAGATCATTATGATCCTCACACTCGCTGTACCTAACCTGATTGCGGCTGCGCAGGATAATGTGAAGCGCATGCTGGCATATTCCAGTGTAGGCCACGTGGGGTACATCTTACTGGCGTTTCTTTCACAGCCTGAGAATTCAGCTTCAGGTATATTCTATTACCTCTCTGCATACTCAGTCGCTTCAATCACTTCATTTGCAGTGTTGCTTCAAGTGGAAAAACTGAATTCAGGTACCGATATCGTGCAATTTAATGGCTTGTTTAAGAGAAATCCGTTGCTCGCGGTAGCCATTACCGTTGCATTATTGTCGCTGGCTGGTATTCCGCCTTTGGCAGGATTCTTTGGTAAATACATGGTGTTCATTCAGGCGATTGACAAAGGAATGATTTCGCTGACCATCCTGGCGATCGTTACCTCGCTGATGGGTGCATACTACTATTTTCGTGTAATCATTGCGATGTTCCTGCAGGAGCCTGCGGGCGGTGCAATTACCGTTTCCACATCCCAAAAAATCCTCATTGTTGTGCTGGTGGCGGGCATGTTTGCCTTGTCGATGGTGCCTGATTATCTGCTTGAGCTCTTTTAGGGCGAATGGCTTGAATCTGAGGTAATTAATTGCTATTTTCATAGACCTGTTTTAAAACTCTTGCCTCTATGAAATACGTTCAGGACATCCTAAAAACTAAGGGTAGCGTAGTCTACTCGGTTGAACCGCATGTGATGGTTTACAGCGCCATTGAACAAATGTGCGACAAGAATATCGGTGGCTTGATGATCGTGGAAAACGGAAAGCTGGTAGGGATTTTTACCGAGCGCGATTACGCCCGCAAATTGATCCTGAAAGGTAAATCATCAAAAGATACCCCGATCAAGGACTTAATGACTCCGAACCCGTTTACCGTTACTCCCCAAAGCTCGATCGAAGATTGCATGAAGCTGATGGCAGGGAAGCACATTCGTCATTTGCCGGTTGAGGAAAATGGGAAGCTGATCGGTATGATTTCCATCGGGGACGTGGTAAAACACATCATCGAGGATCAAAAATCAACCATTGCCCACCTGGAGCAATATATTGCCGGGCAGTAAGCAATTCGTACAATAATTCTCAATCACCAACGACTCTTATTTTGAGGCTTTTGGATGCCTCATGAACTTACTATGCCTGATGGCATCAGGCCCTGACGAATGAACAAATCTTTTGGAAAATTGCCCTCAGGCTATCGCCTTGAGCGCATCAGAAAATCACCCAATTATAAAAACGGAAGCTTTCAAAATCTCACGCCAACGCAAATGCTGGCAGAGGGAGCCTCGTATCCGAAGATGCTGGTCGACTTCTTCAGCAAAGGAATTGATCGCGAACCCGCAGATGTTCTTCCATCTGTAAAAACAGATCTGAAATCACTGCCTGCCGATGAAACAACAATCGTGTGGTTCGGGCATTCATCGTATTTTATCAAGCTAAACGGAAAGAACATCCTGATCGATCCGGTATTCAGCGAGCGTGCGTCACCGTTTCAGTTTATTGGAAAGAAGGCATACGCAATTCAGACGCCTTACTCGCTAAACGATTTTCCTGAACAGCTGGACCTGGTTATTCTTACGCATGATCATTATGATCACCTCGACTACCACACTATCCTCAAGCTTCATCCGCGGGTAAAGCAGTTTTATACATCTCTCGGTGTGGGCTCGCATCTTGAATACTGGGGTGTAAGTGGCGCTAAAATCAGCGAGTTCGACTGGTGGGAATCGAAGAAGTTTGAAAGCAACATTGAGATAACGGCTGCACCTTCGAGACATTTTTCCGGGCGATTGTTCAAGCGTAATCAAACACTCTGGAGCTCATTCATTTTAAAAACTGATGCGGTGAAGATTTATGTTGGGGGAGACTCCGGTTACGATTCTGCTTTCGCAGAAATCGGCAAACGGTTTGGCCCGTTCGACATCGCATTGCTCGAATGCGGGCAATACAACACGATGTGGCCCAATATTCATATGATGCCGGAAGAAGTAGCGCAGGCTGCGATTGACCTGAATGCAAAAGTTTTTATGCCGGTGCACTGGAGCAAGTTCACGCTTGCGCTTCACACATGGAAGGACCCGATTGAACGCACTACGGCTGCAGCAGAACGGTTGGCGGTTCCGGTTACAACTCCGATGATTGGAGAACCGGTGGTATTGGGAGGGAATCTTCCGAAGAAGAAATGGTGGGAAAATCTCCGATGATAATTATGGTTTTTAGAATTTCGAATGACGAGCGCTTCAGCCTTCGAAATCCGAAATTCTAAAATCCGAAAACCGTTAGATTGAATCTACTTCTTTAATCACGACTTTCTCCATCACATCTCCTGCGCGGATCTGGTCGATCACATCCAAGCCTTCATAAACTTTTCCGAATACGGTGTGATTGCGGTCGAGATGTTTGGTTGTATCGCGTGTATGGCAGATAAAAAACTGTGAGCCTCCGGTATTTCTTCCGGCATGTGCCATCGAAACGACACCACGATCGTGATACTGATTATCGCCAGTAAGTTCACAATTGATTTGATAGCCGGGTCCGCCATTTCCGACCCCGTTAGGGCACCCGCCCTGAATCATGAAATTTGGGATAACACGATGAAAAATCAGTCCATCGTAGAAATTATGGTCAGCCAGATCGATAAAGTTCTTAACCGTGTTAGGGGCATCCTTTTCGAAGAATTTAATCTTCATTACACCCTTTTTTGTGTGAATTTCAGCTATTTTCATTAACGATTTTTTTATTAGTCAGCAAAGGTAACATCACCTGTTTTTACAAGCTAATTTTGTGCAATGATAAAGTGCGTGAGCGGAAAGAAGATCTATTTAACACAGGAGCAAGCAGAAGAAGCACTGGTTGGTGCGCACACGCGATTCGATTATGCCAAGGGGCATGGACCGATAAACGTTTACCAATGTGAAGACTGCAGTTATTACCACCTTACATCGAAGGGAACAGTTAATGACGTTCTTGCGAAGCGTCAAAAGGAAGGAAAAATCGACCGTGATAAAGAAGCTGATGCGTGGCTAAATAAATTGAAGCGTAAGCATTCATGAAGCGGTATTTTTTTAAATTTATAGACCGGAACGCCTCCTAAATCTAAGTTATATGAAAAAGAAAATTCTGATTTCTGTTGCCGTAGTTATTTTGCTGTTGGTTGGTGCATTAATATATCTGAACAACCGCAACCGAACGCTAAGCCCTCCGGGAAGTGCGCAGCTGGCAAACGGAAGTTTAACGGTTTCAATTCAATACAGCAGACCGTCTGTTCGCAATCGTGTTATCTTCGGCACCAAAGAAGAAGGTGCTCTGCAACCTTATGGGGAGTACTGGCGATTGGGAGCCAATGAGGCAACCGAGATCACATTTAACCGCGGAGTTTCTTTCAATGGAAGTGAAGTTGCTGGTGGTACGTACAGAATATATGCGATTCCGGGGCCTGATGTTTTTGAAATTGCGTTGAATACCGAACTGGGTGTGTGGGGTGTATTTAAACCGGATCATGAAAAAGACATTCTGAAAACCAACATATCGGTACAAAAGCTCTCAACACCCGTTGAGCAATACACTGTTCGCATGGAGGCTGCCGGAGATACTACCAATGTATTTTTCGAGTGGGAAAAAGTGCGGTTGATGGTTCCGATTGTAGGTAAGTAAGAACAAACGATCTTATTCCAGAAAGCCTCTTGCGAGGCTTTTTTTTACCTTTTAAGTGAGATTCAGCGAATTCTGCACCTTTTTTTGTCATTCCATAGGAGTTACTCCTATAGGATCAGTTGGTTTAACCGGATAGTTAGTTTATTGTGCTATGTTTTAGGTTACATCGTGCGGGTTCCTGGGTCATGGATGGGTGACTCAGTCCCTGCACATGTATTACTTCACCGTCCGCTCAATTTCGCGCAGGTTCTCCATCTTCTTGTTGCGAAGGAAACCATTGATGTCTTCGAAGTGCTCCCGAATCCGCTTATTACCGAATTCAAACACTTTTGTTGCCAGTCCGTCAAGGAAATCGCGATCGTGCGACACAAGAATTAATGTTCCGTCAAAATCGCGCAACGCATCTTTCAGGATATCCTTTGTTTTGATGTCGAGGTGGTTGGTCGGTTCATCCAGGATCAGCAGGTTAACAGGCGATAGCAAAAGTTTGATCATAGCCAGACGGGTTTTCTCACCACCCGACAATACTTTTACTTTCTTCTCGATGGTATCTCCGCTGAACATGAAAGCCCCGAGAATATCCTTAATCTTCGAGCGGATGTCACCGAAAGCAATCTGATCGATCGTTTGAAAAACAGTAAGTTCTCCATCAAGCAACGAAGCCTGGTTTTGAGCAAAGTAGCCGATTTGTGCCCCATGGCCGACCTGTAACTTTCCCTCGAAATCAATTTCACCCATGATAGCCTTGATGAACGTTGATTTACCTTCACCGTTCTTCCCTACGAATGCTACTTTTTCACCGCGTGCAATGGTTACAGAAGCATCTTTAAACACAACGTGATCGCCATATTTTTTGGTGATACCCTCGGCAATCACGGGGTAATTACCCGAACGCGGAGCAGGAGGGAACTTGAGATTCAGTGCGGATGTATCCACCTCGTCAACCTGTACGATTTCGATTTTCTCGAGCATCTTCACCCGCGATTGTACCTGAAGCGTTTTCGAATAGGTTCCTTTAAATCGCTCGATAAATGCCTGGATGTCGGCAATTTCTTTTTGCTGGTCGTCAAACTGTTTTTGCTGCTGCTCGCGTCTTTCCTTACGCAACTGCAAATAGTGCGTGTACTTCGCCTTGTAATCGTAAATGCGGCCCATCGTAACTTCAATCGTGCGATTGGTCAGGTTGTCTACAAATGTTTTATCGTGACTGATAACGATTACTGCTTTGGCATTGTTAATCAAAAATTCTTCAAGCCATTGAATGGACTCAATGTCCATGTGGTTGGTTGGCTCATCCAGCAGGATCAGATCGGGCTTCTGCAGCAATATCTTTGCAAGTTCAATCCGCATCCGCCAGCCACCGCTGAACTCGCTTGTCGGGCGGGTGAAATCCGACCGTAGAAAGCCAAGGCCCATCAGTGTTTTCTCAACTTCCGCATCGTAGTTGATTTCTTCAATCGAATAGTACTTTTCGCTGAGCTCGGATACCTGTTCAATGATTTTTGCATACTCGTCTGATTCGTAGTCAGTTCTTGTCTCAAGCTGTTTGTTCAGCTCTTCCATTTGATTTTTCATCTCATGGATTTTGCCAAACGCCTTTGAGGCTTCTTCGAAGACGGTGGCAGTGTCGTTCGTCAGCAGGTGTTGAGGTAAATAAGCAATGATAGCGTCTTTCGGAGCCGATACCTTTCCACGGGTAGGTTTATTAACCCCTGCGATAATCTTCAATAAAGTTGATTTTCCGGCCCCGTTTTTACCCATCAGGGCTATCCGGTCGTTGTCGTTAATATTGAAAGTAATGTCTTTAAAAAGGGCTGAACCGTTAAATTCTACGGTTACCGCGTCAACTGAAATCATGCTTTCGAAAAATAAGGCGCAAAGATACCCCTTTTCAATTTCCGGCCATAACGTAACCGCAAACCAGTTACACAAACGTTACAAAACTTCATTACTGGTGAGAAAAATAGTCCCCAGGAAGGATGCTGCATACCGAATATCCGTAGCCGGGATAGTGTTTCCGCGTATGGCACGATGTTATCATTGAGACGTCTCAAACACCAAAAAAACCAATGACTATGAAAATTAACCGTAATACTTTTTGGACTGCCATTATCGCTTCGGCTTTTGCATTCGCAGCTTGTCAGCCAAAAAACAAGGCTGAAGATTCAAAAGATGTAGCCGAAGATCAAAATGAAGAAAAATTTGACGACACAGAAATTGAAGATGACACCCAATGGGCAGTTGCTGTTGCGGACATGGGGATGATGGAAGTGGAAGCATCCAAGCTTGCGCTGGAACGTGCTTCAACACCAGCTGTTAAACAATTCGCACAAATGATGGTTGACGACCATGGCAAGGCTAATGATGAATTGAAAGGCCTCGCAGGTCAGAAGAATATTTCTCTTCCTGCCGTGTTAAGCGACAAAAGCCAGAAAAAGTACAATGACCTGATGGAGAAAACCGGAAAGGATTTCGAAGATGCCTATACGGATTGCATGGTGAAAGATCACAAGGAAGCCGTTGATAAATTCAAGAAGCAGGCTGAGAAAGGTGAAGATGCTGACTTGAAATCATGGGCAGCCGGAAAAGTTGCAGCACTTGAACACCATCTTGAAATGGCGAAAGCAACTGAAAAAACTGTTGATGAAATAAAATAGGAAACCTTATTTTACTTTATCTACACCTGCAGCCCGGTCTTAAAAGCCGGGCTGTTTTTTTTTAACGTTAGAAAGGGACTCGTTGCCTGTTTTTTCGAAATGGAATATTCCGGATATTGGTGCGGATATGAGAAGGTACATCAGCATCTTATCCATTTTTCTCCTGGGTTGCTTTTCTGCGTATGCCCAAAACCAGTCCGCTGAACGTTATGTGGTACTGATCAGCATCGATGCTTTTAAACCGGAATTTTATCTCGATTCAAACTGGTATGCGCCAACGCTGAAGCGACTGATGCGCGAAGGTGTATGCGCAGAAGGCGTGAAGCCGGTATTCCCCAGTGTCACATATCCCAATCATATTAGTATGATTACCGGGGTTCTGCCCGACAAGCATGGCATTTTTTATAATTCACCACCACAAGGTTCGAAGCGGTGGAATGCCACGATGATTAAGGCGCCAACAATCTTTGATGCTGTGCATGCCTCAGGCAGAACAACGTCTGCTTTGTTTTGGCCTGTCACGGCTGAATCGTCCATTCAATACAACGTACCCACGGCACCCGGCATGAAGCGCATGAAAGCTGCCGGGTTCAAGAGTGTTGATTTTATGAATTCAACAGCTTCTCCCGGACTATGGGAGGAACTGGAACAGAATGTTATCGGAAAAGTAAGGGTAGCCGACATCGACAGTGATGTAAATACCGGGAAGATGGCTGCTTACATTATTCGTACCCACAAACCGGCACTGACTGCCATTCACCTGACTGGCATTGATCATGCACAGCATAAAGTGGGTATGGAGAACCAGTCAATATCGGAAGCACTGCTGATTATTGACCAGGCAATCCAGGAAATTATTGTGGCCATTGAACAAGCCGGCATTACTGCAAATACAACACTACTGATTGCAGGCGATCATGGTTTCAGTGATGTTAACCTGTCTCTCGCACCAAATGTGTGGCTGAAAAAGAAAGGCTTATACCGCAATGCCAATCGCTGGAAAGCGAAGTTCTATACTTCCAATGGCGCTGCATTTCTTTACCTGAGAGATAAGAACGATGACCGCACGCTGCGCAGGGTGGTGAGAATGCTCGACAACCTGCCTGACGATGAGAAGAAAATGTTTCGCGTAATCAACCAGGATGAATTACATACGCTGGGGGCAGATCCTGATGCGATGCTTGCCCTTAATCCCGTGAGAGGAATTGTGCTGCGAAAAAGAGGATCCGGTAAACCGGTTCGTCATGCAACAGGTGGTGCGCACGGTTACTTTGCTGACTTCCCGGAAATCATGACAGGATTTGTGGGGTGGGGAAACGGCCTCAATGCCGGGGTGGTAATCCCGCACATGAATGTTCCTGATATTGCACCCATCATCGCCCGGTTGCTTGAGCTCGACTTCAAGTCGCAAGACGGGCAAGTAAATGAAGAACTCTTCAAAAACTGACCGCCAGCGACCAAAAAGGTTCGTTTACGCACGCATGCGTTACGTCAATATCCCTATTTATCCCGTAAAACGGGGGTTTTCTTCATGGCACAGGTATTGAAATGCAGCTGGCGCCAACCATATTCCTATGCTAAAGAATTACTTTCTCACTGCGTTCCGCAGCCTGAAACGCAACAAGCTGCATGCCTCTATCAACATTATCGGCCTTGCCATCGGCATGACATGTTGCATTCTGATTATTGTCTTCATTCAATTTGAACTGGGGTATGATCGTCAGAACAAGAATGCATCGCGTGTTTATCGGCTCGCCATTGACCTGGAAGCCAACGATTGGGCCATCTCTGCGTTTCCACTGGGTGCGCTATTAAAAGAAAACTTCCCGGAAGTTGAGCAGTATACACGCATCAAGCCGATTGAAACCTTCATTCAGAATTCAACCAACCTGGTTAAGCATAAGGAAAAGGTATTCTTTGCTGACAGTACGGTGTTTGATGTGCTCGACATCAAGCTGCTGAAAGGAAATCCGGTTAACGCACTGGCAAAAATCAATTCAATGGTACTGACGCCCGAACGGGCACGCATATATTTTGGTGATGAAGACCCGATCGGTAAAACTCTTACGCGGATCGACAGCAAAACTGAGTTTGTAGTCACCGGCATTTTTGAACCGCTGCCGTCCAATTCACATGTGCACATGGACATTATGGTGTCGTCAGAGAATTTTGAAATCATGCGTGCCAATGCTGAAGGTGGCTGGAATTATCTGACCAACCACTACACGTACCTTCTGATGCCGGATCATTTCGACTATGTCACTTTTGAAACAACGATCTCAAAATTTCTTGATAAGTATCACGAACTGAAACCCGAAGACACGCCTAACCGGTTGCGTCTTCAGCCACTCACCGACATACATCTTCACTCAAACCGGGGACTTGAGATAGAAGCAAACGGAAACATGAACACGGTTTATATTCTTTCTGCTATTGCATTCTTCATCCTGGTAATTGCATGCATTAATTTTATGAACCTGACTACTGCACAATCGCTGAAGCGTGCACGTGAAGTAGGCGTTCGGAAGGTGGTGGGCAGTAAACGCTCGCACCTGATATTTCAATTCTTAAGTGAGTCGGTATTGATCAGCTTTATTGCGCTGATACTTGCAGCCGTGTTATTGAGTATTGTGGTGCCGAAGTTCAATGAGCTTTCCGGCAAACAACTTGTATTGAACCCGGTTGAAAACATTACCGTTATTCTGGCCTTTGTCGGGATAGCTGCAGTGGTGGGCCTAATCGCTGGACTCTATCCTGCATTTTTCCTGTCGAGATTTAATCCTACCACAGTATTGAAAGGAAATTTTGCGACTAACCTCAGCGGGCAAAACTTGCGCAAAGGTCTTGTTGTGTTTCAATTCGCCATTGCATTCATTATCATGGTCGGAACGTACGTGGTTCACAGTCAGCTGGATTACATGCGCACAAAAGACATGGGCTTCGATCGGGGGCAAACATTGATTGTTAAGATGCCAAAAGACAGCGTTGGCAGTGAGGCGATTAAAAATGAAATGAAACGCTTGGCTTCGGTAAACAATGTTACACAGTTTATTGAAATACCGGGTAAAATGGTTCGTACCACGAGCATCTGGTACGAAGGTGTGAAAGACAATACGGCTGAAAATCTGTATATCTTCAGCGGTGACCCGGATTTGATCCAGACGATGGGCATGAAAATGAAAGCCGGACGATACTTCGAAGCAGGAACCAAACAGTACGGTAAAGAATTTGTGCTCAACGAAACGGCTGTGAAACACTTTGGCTGGAAGCCTGAAGAGGCCATCGGTAAGATGATTGATTTTGGCGAAAGGGGAGAAACCCCGGGAAAGGTGATCGGAATTGTCGAAGATTTTCACTTTAAAGACCTGCATGAAACGATCGATCCGCTGGTGATGTACCTCGAACCCTATTATGAAGGTTGCTTTATGGCTATGAAATTGAATGCAGGAAATGTCAGCCAGTCGGTTGCTGAGGTTCAGGACGCTTGGAAGAAGTTTTTACCTCAGTATGAATTCGAATATCAATTTCTGGATGAATCCTTTAACAGTTTGTTCGATCAGGAGAAAAGACTGAGCACATTATTCACCATTTTTTCCGGACTGGCAATCCTGATTTCCTGCCTGGGGTTATTCGGACTGGCATCATTTACCCTGGAACAAAATCGAAAGTCGGTCGCAATCCGGAAAGTGATGGGCGCGTCCGTATCGAACATCCTGTACATGATGTCGAGAGACTTTCTTAAGCTTGTGTTGATTGGCATGATCGTAGCAAGCCCGGTTGCATATTACGCAATGACGAAATGGCTTCAGGGTTTTGCCTATAGCGTGGGCTTCGGCTGGCTGGTATTTATCTACGCAGCTGTGGTGGCGTTGCTGGTGGCGTTTATTACCGTAAGCTATCATTCGCTGAAAGCGGCTACTACTAATCCGGTGAACTCGCTGAAGGAATAACGGGTCAAGGTTCATTTTCAAGGATTTTTGTCCTACTTTAAGTAGTTAAATCCCTCTTTTGTATGATACTGGCGTTGGTCCTGCTTTATTTGGTCGGTAAAACCTTTTACACGCTTGCCGAAAAGCACCATAAGAACAAATGGCTCTTCGCCATTCTCGGAATCGTCTCGTACTATGCGGGTATACTTATCGGAAGTCTCGGACTTGGAATAGTTTTGGGTTTAGCCAGTCCGGAGACGCTGAATACAATGTCGGATGGCCAAGCCACTTTGATTGCGATTCCAATCGGGATCGTTAGCTGTTGGGGCTTTTACAGGATATTGAAAAGATCGTGGAGCAGGGCAACGACAAAAGCCGACAACGGAACTTTGGACAGCGGTTTTATTTCCAACACAGACGAGTTGCCTGGCCATAATGGACAGAATTTATAACGGTGAATCATTTTCAAGGTACCGCTTAGCCTGCATGGTATAAAGCTCGGCATACTTCTTATCCAGTTGCATGAGCGCCTTGTGCGAACCCTGTTCGATAATCTTGCCATGTTCCAGCATCAGAATTTTGTCCGCATTTTTTACGGTGCTGAACCGGTGCGTGATCAGAATTACGGTTTTACCTTCGGTGTTCTTCTCGAGTGACGTGAAAATTTTCTCTTCGGTTACTGCGTCAATGGAAGCCGTAGGCTCGTCCAAAATCGTAATCGGGGCGTTCCGGTAAAACATTCGTGCTACCGCAAGCCGCTGATGCTGACCTTTGGAAAGGTCGATCCCGTTTTTGAAGTCTTTCCAGATCAGCTGATCATAGTTTGTGATAAATTCATCTGCACCTGAAAACATCGCAGCTTTCTTGATTTTTTCTTCATCAGGTGTATCCGATATGCGCCCAACGCCAATTGACTCGCGGATTGTTAAATTATAGATCGGGAAATCCTGGAATAAAATCCCGATCGCCTGATGCCAGTCATCGAGATTGATTTCGCGCAAATCGGTTCCGTTCACCAGAATGGCACCATCTGTTGGATCATATACGCGGCATAGAAGTTTGATAAGGGTTGTCTTGCCGGCACCGTTCACACCCACGATGGCAATCTTCTCCCCGGGCATGATGGTAAAGGATAGATTTTCCAGCACGTAAGGATTCAACTCCGTGTTGCCGGGATACCGGAATGAAACATTCTTAAACTCAACCATTGGGGGCACATCGAACGTTACACGCTTCGCTTTTTCATCCGATGCGATCTTGGGTTTCAGATCAAAAAGTTCAAACCATCTTGCTGCATACCGGGCAGCTTCCTCTGTGAAGGAGATCGATTCAATGTATCCGTTCACCGTCTGATAGAAACGCGTGTAAGTGTTAAACGCCAGAAGAAGTCCGCCTACGGCAATGGTCCCGGCAAGGGCTTCGCGCGTCATCAGCGCGATCGCGGCAAACAGAAAAACAAGATACCAGATGCTCAGCAAGCCGTACGATACCGATCGCTTTCTTTCGGCCGCAATGATTTTTTGGTTGAAGGATACCTTCTTTTCGCGAACCTGTTCCTTCAGCCAGTGTTTCAGTTTCAACAGGATTACGTCAACAGCTTTTTGCAATTGTTCAAAGTGTGAAATCCGGTTGCCAATCATCCGGTGGTCATCGATCGACAGGTGACGCACCCGGAAAACTTCCATGCTGTACTTCTTGTAAAAGAAATAAACCGGACCTGCTGCCAGCAATGCAAATAACACCAGCCACGGGCTTAAACCCCAAAGAATGAGCATGGACGTAATGATGCCGGCAAAGTTTGTAGCAGTGTTGAAGATAAAATCCTGAACGTTGAGAATACTTCCGGAGCCCCATTCCTGTGCTCCGCGCAACAGCGTTTGATAATCATTGCTTTCAATTGTTCCGATGTCGAGCGCGCCTTGCTTTTCGATTTTGAACATTTCGAGCTGGATGCCTTGCTGCATCCGGAACTTGTTTCGGTAATAGGAAGCAATGTTCCCGGCAACGGAAGGCAACAGGAAGGAGAGGCCCAGTATGACGGCAGGCCGGAGAAGCGCCTGGTACAACGCAGTTCCCTGCTTGATGGCGATGATCGTATCAACAATGGAGGAGAAGCTGGCAAACTGAACATACACAATCGAACCCATGAACACGTTCAGCAGCAACAGCGTCACGAACAGTTTGCGGTTGGTTTCCCAGGCAAATGCTACGGATTTGAAAACGATTGGGAACATACTGGCTTGCGAAAAAATTCTTTTGTGCAGGAGCCCGAAGGTATTCATTTTACACTGATCACAAATACCAAAAGTGTAAAGGTTTTGATAGATTGCACACCATGCCGTTACTGAAAGTTTCGAACGTTAGCCGCCAATTTGAAAACACCGCTGCGGTTAATGCTGTCAGCTTCACCCAAAACAAGCTCGAAAAAATTGCCATTGCCGGTGAAACCGGTTCGGGTAAAAGTACCTTGTTGAAGATGATTGCCGGGCTTATTCAACCCGACAGCGGCACGATTCATTTTGACGGTGTGCCGATTGCTGGCCCTGATGACAAGCTGGTGCCCGGACATCCGGCTATCGCGTATCTTTCACAGCATTTCGAACTTCAGAAGTTTCTGCGGGTTGAACAAGTGCTGGAGTATGCCAACAAGCTTTCAACCGATGAAGCGCAAACCCTGTTCGAAATTTGCCGGATCGATCATTTGCTGAAACGAAAAACGGATGAACTTTCGGGAGGAGAGAAACAGCGCATTGCGATTGCCCGCTTGCTGATTTCCGCGCCCCGAATGTTATTGCTGGATGAGCCATTCTCGAACCTCGACATGACACAGCGTAACACACTGAAGACAGTTCTGGAGGATATTTGCAAAGGATTGAAAATAACGTGCATTCTTGTTTCGCACGATCCGCAGGACGTGCTCACCTGGGCGGATAAGATACTGATTATGCGTAACGGAAAGGTTGTACAGAAAGGAACTCCGGAAAGCGTTTATAAAATGCCGGTGAATAGTTATACGGCAGGCCTGTTCGGAAAATTCTCAACCATATCGGTTGCTGAAACCGGATTGCCGCTTCCCGCACGAAAAAAGATCAGGCAAAAAGAACTATACCTCAGGCCGGAAAATCTTCAGCTTGCCGGCAAGGGCGATAAATCGGTGAAAGGAAAAATTACGAAAGTAATTTTCACTGGGAACTCTTACGAACTTGAAGTGGCCACTGCACAGGAAGAGCTTGTGATTCAGACCGACAAGAACAAGTATGTGGCTGGCGACACTGTGTATATTTCGCTTTCTCCTGCTTATATTGCGCTATTGAAGAAACTTAACTCCCGTTAAATTATGCGAGTACTGGTCTGCGAAGATGATGAAATGGTGATCAAAATTGTTGAGATTGCCCTCAAGGATCAAAACGTGGAGTTGGTTGCCGCGCGTGACGGACAGCAGGGGATTGATCGCCTGGAACGGGGCGAAAAATTCGATCTTATTATCACCGACCTTCACATGCCTAACAAAAATGGTGATGATATTTTAAAACTTGTGCGAGAAGACATGAAAAGCAACATTCCGATTGTGATGTTTTCTTCGGATGGGGAAGAAGAGGTAATCGCGCTGGCTCTTAAACTCGGCATCAACGATTTTATTGTGAAACCCATCACGGTTGAAAAGTTTCTGAAGAAGATCCGGAAGTACCTGAAGTAGGTGAGGTGCATACCGTTGATTCTATTCAAATTCCGAATTAAAATACACCGTTTCAGGTGAGGTCGCGAAACTACCGTTGATCGATATTTACATACCCCGATTCATTTAACGGGAGTAAAGATGTCGAGATTTCCATTTATAAGTTCTGATCACGCGATCGCTTTGATGCGCGTTGTTACCGCACTAATCTTTGTTATCCATGCGACCGTTCGGGTTGTCGGGTCAACCATCGATCAGTTTGCTGCATTCCTGGAAGATAAAGGCTTCAGTTACGGAGTTCTGATCGTTTGGTGCATTACGATTTATGAAATCGCGGGAGGTTTGCTCATGGCCGTTGGCATTTTTGCACGCTGGCTGGCAATCGGTTTTATGGTAATCATCGTGGCCGGCATTTTTATTATTCATGCAGCGAACGGGTGGTTCGTGGGCGAACACGGCACCGGGGGAATGGAATACAGCATCTTACTGGTAGCCGTGCTGATTGTAATTGCAACTTCCGACAAGAAATGATTCAGCTGCGCCTGTTTGGCTTTTTATCAATCAAAGCTCCATTGTCGCCACCTGCTGTCGAAACTGCACCTTCTGTTGGCTGGATTGCCTTTCCATAACGTTTGGCATATACCTGGGTGAACTCTGCTCCGAACAACAAAATCAACCCGGCATAAGACACCCACAACATGATCAGGATGATGCTGCCCGCTGCACCATAGGTTGAACCGGGATCGCTCTTGCCGAAATACAGGCCCAGCGCAAACTTCGCTACCGTGAACAAAATGGCGGTTAACAACGCACCCGGCCATACATCCTTCCAGCGGATCTTAGCATCGGGGAGAAACTTATAAATCGCTCCGAATAATACGGTGATAACCGCAAGAGACAACAGGATATCAGCCAGCTTGAACAGCACATTAAGCGATTCCGATAAATGCACGCTTACCCATTCGCTGAAAGCACTCAATCCTGCAGACAGTGCAAGTGAAACCAGTAACAGAAAGCCGACTGCCAGAATTAATCCGAAAGAAAACACCCGGTCGCGGATAATTTTGAGAATCATTTGCCTGGGCTTTGGCTTTACCTCCCACATTTTGTTTAGAATCTGTTGCATTTGATAGAACACGCCCGTGGCACCGAAGATCAGCGTGGCAATTCCAAGGATGGTGGCCAGTGTACTGCCTTTGGTTTGACTGGCATTTCCAATGATCGCTTCAATGTCGCTGGCAGTGTCTCCGCCAATCATATTTTGGATTTGACCGGTTAGCCGGGAAGTAATCTCGCCCTTGTCGTAAAAATATCCGGCTATATTGATGATAATCACCATGAGGCCGGGCAACGAGAAGATCGTGTAGTAGGCAATTACAACACTGTTGGCGAATGGCTCGCGTTCGACCCATTGCTTAAACGCATCTTTCAACATGGTACCAAAATTCCGGACGTTCGTTAAAAAGGATGTTTTCTTACGATGGGTTGTTCTCTTCGTCATATGGGCTGTGTTGCACGCACCACACGTTAAAAATTGTACCAGTAGTTCCTGTTGCTTCAGGAATAAACGATGCCACCTGGGTGTAGACATTTATCTACAAACAAGGCCAGCAGTTCGCAACTAAATCGCAAAAAGGCGTGTTCTGGTGAAAGACACACGGAGTACCGTAGCGCAAGCGTACTGGTATGAGCCTTGTAAATGCGTGCGTGAACTTTTGAGGGAGCCGGGACGACAATGAAAAAATTTGGTTGGGCTGTGATGATGCTGGCGGTAACGACCGCCTTCGGACAGCGCGTTGAGAATACATCTTCTTACAGGAATATTGGTGCAGAGCACTATGTGCGCGTAAACTACGAGAATGATTTCTTCGCCCTATCAGATGAATACTACACGCAGGGAGTGAATATTGAATTTGTGGCTCCTGCCATGGCCAAATTTCCCCTTGCGAAACTTCTGTATCAGAATAAGCATTTACCCACACGCACAGGTATTGCAATCGAACATCAGGGTTTTACCCCATCAAACATCCTCACCGGTGATGTGCTTGAACGTGACAGGCCTTATTCTTCCAGCCTGATGCTGAAAACGTTTTCGATGATCAGTAACCCGCATACCAACCACCGTCTGGCTACGCAATTCAGTCTGGGTGTTATTGGTCCGTGGGCGATGGGTAAGGAAATCCAGATTGCCCTTCACGAACGAATTAATCCTGATAAAGTGCCAAAAGGCTGGAAAAATCAAGTTCACAACGATATCATCCTGAATTATCAGGTTGAATACGAGCATGGACTATGGGTTAAACGCAATTTCATTGTGACGGCTAAGGGTGGTGCTCGGGCGGGTACTTATAATACCCGGCTGAGTTCGTCCTTTACGATGATGGGCGGATACTTCGACAATCCCTTCCAGTTCGCCAACTCGCAAAACAAAAAGTTTCAGGTTTACTTTTTTGCGGAACCGCAACTGAACCTGGTTGTTTTTGACGCTACGCTTCAAGGCGGGGTCTTTAACGACCGAAGCCCCTATACGCTTGATCGCAACGAGATTTCACGGTTCGTGTTTCAGCAAAATGCCGGGCTTGTGATCAAAATAAAATCACTGGTGCTGGAGTATTCGCAAGCGCTTATCACCCGGGAGTTTAAAGCGGGTACCGCGCACAGTTGGGGAAGTGTACGCGCTGCGTGGTCGTTCTGAATTTAAAAAAGATTTTTAAGCATGGCATGCTGACCGGCCACATATGTTTTAGCATCAGCAAACTCACCGGCCATAATTTTGTCTTTGAATACCTTCGGATCCATTTCAACCAATTCGATCGATTCGTTTTCGTTCTCGAGCCCGCCACCTTTGCTCTTACGGTCTGAGTTGTTAACCATAGCGAAGTATATATGATATCGTTCGGATGTGTAGGCAGGTGAGGAGAAGCAAGTAACCAGGTACTTCATATTGTTTTTGCTAACGCGATACCCAATCTCTTCTTCCGTTTCACGGATGGCTGTAGTAAACGGCTCTTCACCTTCATCAACCTTTCCGGCAACAACTTCCAGCAGGTAGTCTTCCGTTTTCGGAGCTGCACCATACCGGAATTGCCGCGTGAGAATGATTTTGTTCGAATCGGTATTCAGCACCAGCACGCACGAAGCATCCTGTCGTTTGATGCGTACGCGTGAAAAGGTATTCCCCGCTTCATCCTGAATTTTTCCCTTTTCGAGCGTCAGGATATCCTGAAAGATCGTTTCTTCGTGAAGTATTTTTACCATAATTGTTCAATAACCACCGAAGATACAACAGGCATTCATATTGCAGCATGCCGGGTATGTACTTTCAGGTATCTTGTTTTTTCGCATGGCTGAAATTGTAATTATTGGCGCTGGAATCTCGGGCCTGATGGCCGCACGCGAGCTGTTGAAGAGCGGCCACGCGATAACGATAATTGAAGCTCGCGACCGGGTGGGCGGGCGCATCCATGGCATCCAGGGAAAGTTCTCAACTCCGGTCGAAACGGGAGCGGAATTCGTCCATGGCAAACAACCCATCACGTTCGAGTTGCTGAAGGAAGCCCGGATGGACAAGCGCTTGCTGAAAGGCAGATTCTATTCAATTGCACAGGATGAACTGCGTGGCGACATGCTGGATGATCATTGGCAACAACTTTTTCACGAACTCGATAAACTTGAGGCTGACGTGCCGCTTGCTGAATTTCTTCAGCTTCGGTTCGGAAGCGATGAGTTCAAAGACCTGCGCCATCGCGTTACGCAGTTTGCGGAAGGCTTCGACATTGCCGATACAACACGGGTGAGCACGTGTGCCTTGCGTGAAGAATGGAAACACAGCGATGACGAACACCAGTATCATCCCGAAGGAGGTTATAGTACCTTAGTTGATTTTCTTAAAAACGGAATTGCTGAAAAAGGCGGCCGCATTGTGTTGAACGAGCCGGTGGTGGAAGTGCAGCATACCGCAAAAAACGCAGAAATCGTCTCAATTTCGGGGAAAATCTATCGGGCAGACAAAGTTATCGTCACGGTTCCGTTGGGGGTTTTACAACGCGGTAAGATTGCATTTTCTCCCCCGTTACCGGAGCATCAGGCAGCATTTGCTTCCATGGGATTTGGCGGTGTTATCAAATTTCATTTCGAATTCCGCGAGCCCGTTTGGGAATCAAAGCGTCACCGGCATCTGCCGGATTTGGCATTTGCTTTTTCAGACGCGGAAGTTCCTACGTGGTGGTCGCAACTGCCAGATGAGACTCCGATGCTCACAGGCTGGTACAGCGGACCTCGCACGTTTGAAACACACCACACGAACGATTCATTGTATCGGATTGCGCTGCAGTCGCTTCAATATATTCTGCGCCGCAACCCAAGCGAGATTGAATCAGCAATCCGGCATTGGCATGTCACCAACTGGGTTCAGGATGAATTTTCATGCGGGGCATATAGCTATCCAACTCTTCAATCTGCGCAAGCACGAAAGGTTCTCTCTAACCCTGTAAACGATGTATTGTATTTTGCCGGGGAAGCATTGTACGAAGGCTCGTCCGGAGGAACAGTAGAGGCAGCGCTTGCTTCAGTTCGTGAAGTTGTGAGCAGGATTTCAACCATGAATTGATCTGAAAATTTTTCACGCGGCAGCAATACTGGCAAATACGAGGAAACCAAAGTTTTTACTTATTTTGGTAAGATCATACCCCGGTTGCGTTACGCTGCTATGATATTAAGAAAGAGCTGGATGCTTGTGTGCTTGCTGCTATCGTTTCAGCTGCTGGCTCAACCCTCACATTACCGGTTTCACCGGTACGATACCCGCGAAGGCTTAGCCTCCTCAACCGTCAATGCACTCGCGGAAGATTCTTATGGATTTATCTGGATCGGAACGGCTGACGGCCTATGCCGTTTTGATGGTTATTCGTTCAAAGTATTTCGCAAATCCGACAACGCAGAAACAGGTCTCAACAGCAACTGGATTACTGCCTTGCTTACCCTTGAGAATGGCGACCTGTGGGTGGGCACAGAAGAGGGGTTATTGTACTTCGACAGCCGTTCTGAGAAGTTTACTCAAGTTCACAAAGAGTTAAACATTGAGCCTACGTACATTTCCAAGATACTTCCAGATGGGGCCGGAAATCTCTGGGTCGGTACGAAAAGCGGGCTTTACTTCGTCTCGGCCGACAAAAAAGTAACGCCATACAAGCCGGTGAAAAGCGACCCGACAAGCCTTTCGCAGGAGAATATTTTTGACCTTCTGCTCGACAGTCAGAACAGGCTTTGGGTGAGTACTTCGCGCGGGGGACTGAATATGATGCTGCCCGATAAGAAATCATTTCGGGTGTTCCGGAATGACCCCAAAGATCCGGCCTCTATTTCGTCCGACTTCCTCCGGAAGATGATACTGATGCCTGACGGCAAAATCCTGGTGGGTACATCCGACCGGGGCTTCAATGTTCTTGATCCGGAAACCTTTACGTTCACGAACTTCAACCACGACCCCGCTAACGTTCATTCAATTTCCAGCACCAGTGCATTTTCATTCTTACTCGACAGTCAGAAGCAGCTATGGGTTGGCACATGGTCCAGCGGATTAAACCTCTTCGATCTCTCTACCGGCCGTGCTACGCGTTTCATGAACAACCCTGACGATCCTTACAGCATTCCCAACAACGCGATCCGGTGTATGTTACAGGCGTCAACCGGAGATATCTTTATCGGTACCGACAATGGCGGAGTTGCCCGCTTCAATGCCCGCGACCAGCAGATGGTCCGGTATCAGCACAACACGCGCGATGAAAATTCGCTCTTCACCAACCTGATCAAATCGGTTTACGAAGATGACGACAGCGTGCTGTGGATCGGTACCACGCATGGCGGTTTGAACAAGTATGATCCCCGTACGGAGCAATTTTCGGTTTACATTAAACCTGATAATACACAGGATGGCCGTGCACGCGGAACAATCTGGTCGATCAGCCCGGGCGAAAACAATATACTCTGGTTAGGCACTTCACGCGGAGTAGGGAAGTTTAACAAGCTTACAGGAGTATGCACGTTCTATGAACCTGATGACCGAAAGCCTGAAGGATTATCAGCTAATAACATCCTGAAAGTACTTGACGATGGGCAGGGAAGTTTGTGGATCGGAACATGGTATGGCGGTTTAAACAGGCTTGATATTAAAAGCGGGAAGTTTGAGCATTTTTTCGGAAGCGAAACCGACTCAACGGCCCTTCCATCGAACAACATTACCGACATCCACCAGGATAAAAAAGGCAGGGTTTGGATAGCCACCGAAGGTTCACTTAGCCTTTTTGACGCCCGGAAACGCAATTTTAGTCACATTCCGCTGGGCAAAGCTTCCGTTCTAATGATTACGGAAGACGAAAAAGGAACGCTGTGGCTGGCCAGCAGCGAGGGTTTGATCAAGTACGATCCTGAAACTCACCAAAAGGAAATAATTCAGGAGAAAAACGGCTTGTCGGGCAACCTGCTCAATACCGTTTTGGTCGATCTGGAGGGGTGGATTTGGATTGGATCAAACAAGGCAATCGATCGGTATAATCCGGTGACCAAAAAGATCTTCCGGTATGATGTTACCGATGGACTTGCCGGCAACGACACCGAGAGCCGGGCGTGCTTCAGAAGTAAATCCGGTAAGCTTTTCTTCGGTGGAAGTGAAGGGTTAACAGCGATTGATCCTCAGAAACTTACAAGCAATAACCTGAAGCCCAAAATACAGCTAACCAACCTGCTGTTGTTCAACAAATCGGTTCCGGTAAGTGACACAACCGTTTTAACCCAAACACTGCACACTGCCCGCAAACTTTCGTTGGATTACTCGAACTACATTTTCGCAATCGAGTTTTCCGCATTGAATTTTGATCAGGCGGATCGCAATCAGTATTCCTACAAGCTGGAAGGCTTTGATAAGGATTGGGTAACCACCGGTTATGCCGACCGGAAAGCAGTATACACCAACGTACCTCCGGGGGATTACACGTTTCGCGTAAAAGCTTCGAACAATGCTGGTGTATGGAACGAGGAAGGCATTGAATTGAAGATCACCATCATTCCACCGTGGTGGAAAACGTGGTGGGCCCAGGCAATTTTTTATATGGCGCTTGCGGGATGTGTGTTTCTGTTTTTCCAGGTGAGGGTGTCGGTAATTAAACACCAGAAGCGCTTACTCGAAGAACAGGTGAGGGTGCGTACGGCTGAGGTCGTTCAGCAGAAAGAAGAAATTCAGTCGCAGGCCGAACGCTTGCAGGAACTCAACACCACGAAGGACAAGTTGTTTTCAATCATTGCGCATGACCTTCGCGGGCCGCTGAACTCGTTACAGGGAATTATGTCGTTGCTGGATCCGAAGATTCTGACCTCCGAAGATCTTGCCGGCATGAAATCGAATCTGAGTTCGAGAATTGAGAGTATTGCGGGCGTGATGGACAACCTGTTGCAATGGGCGAAGAGCCAGATGAAGGGCGAACGCGTAAAGCCAGAGTTGGTTAAGCTGGAGATTGTAATGCAGGAGATGATGAAGCTCTTCACTCCGCTGGCGGAAAGCAAGAACGTGATGTTATCAAACGCTGTGCATGCGGGCTTACAGGTTTTCGCAGACATCAATCAGCTTCGCGCCATTCTTCGCAACCTGATCAGCAACGCGATTAAGTTTACACCCGAAGGCGGGCGTGTGGAAGTAGCTGCTTCCGGTAATCAGCAAACTGTAACATTAAGCGTATCGGATACGGGAGTAGGAATTTCACCGGAGCAGGCTGCCGGATTGTTTTCCATCACTACGAACGTCTCCACGCGCGGTACCGCAGGCGAAACAGGAGTCGGTCTCGGCTTGCTGCTGGTAAAAGAGTTTGTGGAGAAGAACAAGGGCCGCGTATGGGTTGAGCCCAACACAGGCGCAGGCACCACATTTCACATCACACTTCCGGCCCGACAATAAGCTTTACTTCACCTCGAAGGTTGTGGTGGCTGTTCCAGGGTAGCCATCGTTCGTAATTCCTTCAATCACAATACGGTAGCGTGAGGCCACATCGGCTGTGTAAAACGCTATCGCAGCGCGTCCAGCCTGATCAGTCACCAGCATAGGTTCCCAGAAAAGTGTAGTGCGTTTGTCTTCCAGGTAATGCCTGTTGTCTGGTTTGTCGTATTGCGGTGAGTAGAATTCTTTTGCCTGGTAGAAGCCGGGATATTTCATCCGGTTAACACCAATACTTTCTTCGCGAAGTGTTGCGCCCTTTCGGAGTATGACATTGATAGCACTTCCTCCGTACAATGCCGAGTTCGGAAGAACCTCGATATACTCAACATCTGCAGGAGAGACCATCCCGACCATGTCAACGTCCGAAACGCGGCCGTCCATTAAAAAAATCGGGGCTTTTCCGCGCACGGTAACCTGATAGCTGCTTCCGGCACTGGTCACCCAAACTCCCGGTAAACGACTTTGCATCATTTGAAAAACGTTGCTGTAGGTTTCTCCGTGAAGTTTCTTCACATCAAGCACCCGGCCTGCATTACCACCCAGCAATCGCGGATCCACTTCGCGTTTGGCGGTAACTTTTGCTTCGGCCAGTACTTTTACTTCCGATGATTTTACGATTAGCTTTTCATCGGCCTGTTGCTCCAGGTATTGACCTGCATCGAACGGAATGAACGGCATCATTTTGTGCGTGTAAGCCGGAGGTAAGGTCATCGGGTCGGGCAGAAATTTGTACGGTTGCCGTTTGCCCTTGGCGTTTTCGGTTTGGAAAACCAATGTAGTTGAATCATAGTACAGCAGACTGTCAGTATAGAACCGGCCTGAGCTGTCAGGACGCAATCGCACCAGCCTTCCATCCATTGTCATCACTTTAAGAATGCTTCCAAGGGGCGGACGTTTGCCCGCAACTTTAAGTACCTGACCGCTGATCGGAATGCCACCCTCATGCCGGAACTGCGGAGCACCGGGTTTGTGCTGGAGCACGTCATTCCAGGTGAAGCGCCTCCAGCCCTGGGTCATTAAAAGTAAATCCAGGTTACGCTTTGTTTCAACCAGCGAATCTTTGAAGTAATAACCCGGATTTTCGATGTACCCTTTCAGATCGGATTTCAGAGACAAATAGTTAGTGATGGTTAACGGATACTCGTCCTGATTTTTGATAAGGGCCTCATCGTACACTGATATGGAGAAACTTCCCGTTGCGGGTGAACCGTTCCGGTAGAGTGCATCGGCCAGTACGGTTACCATCTTCCGTTTGCCGTAGAGTGTAGTGTCGGTTTCAACCGCAAGCTTGATGGTTTCGTGGTTATCCTGATGAACTAACCGCTCGGCAACGGGCCTGCCTTCTGCATCAAATACCGTTATCTGCGAGATACCATCCGGAAACTTAGATTTTGGGATAAGTGTGTAAAATCCATTGTTGGTAAACTTTCCGGGTGCAGCATAATAGGCTTGACCTCGGGACTGCACGATGATGTTCAGCGCATGATCACCGGAAGCAGGTTTATCCATGTTCGTGAAAACGATCACTTTAATGTTCTTTCCTGCAGCATCAACCTGTAACGTATAACCTTTACTTTGAACTTGGGGGAGCGGGTAGGAGCGATTGATGCTGTAAGGTTTGGTAATGCGTGCAAAATATTGTTTTCCGGCAACCGGGCTTATTTTAACGGACCCCATGCCGAGGTGCTGCGATTTGAAATTGGCGACAACTGCGTTTTTTTCATCCACAATTGTTCCTTCCACGTTAATGCCTCTTCCATCCGGACTAACCGCTTTGAACGCCAGGCGATTAAATCCACAGGCTACAAAATTTCCTCCTTCTGCAAAGAACTGCAGATCAACCGAATCGCGGCCAAGTTTCTCCGTTCCGGTTGTGCTGCCCAGCAGGGGATTAAGCACGGAAAATTCTTTCGTGAAGAAGAAATCCTCACCAAAGTTTTTCATGTAGTTGGTATACGCCCGAATCACATAATTTCCCTCCTGCAATGTGTCGGGTAACACAAAATCGCCAAACGTTACGCCCCCGGCTGCAAAAAGCATTTTTCGCGCGAAGATTGTTTTGTTTTTATCGGCCAGTTCAACGTATACAACCCGACTTTGTGAATCGAGGTGATGAAGCGATGCCTCAACCACATAGGCTTTAAACCACAGGTTGTCGCCAGCAGCGTAAAAGGGCTTGTCGTGGTGGATGTAAATTTTTTCCTGGGGTCTGTCGGCATGGTACTGTTGCAATTTCTTTAACAGCGTTTCAATCACGCCCGGATCGGCAGCGAAAGAAACCAAAACGATTAGTGCAAGAAGCGGAAGTGTGAAATACCGGGCTTTTTTAATTCTTCTGAGCGAAGCTGTCATACGTGGGCGAAGGTTGTGGGTAAATATAGATTCAATACGTTAGTAACGAAAAGCGGCTGGTAAAATTTCTCAGGAGGCTCCCGGCAACTATAAACGGTGTTTACTGATTTTGTTCCTCCATCTAAATGCAGGATGTTCCAAAAACAAATTCAGTTTGATGGGGAAGGTTAATTAATGTTAAAACTCTGAACGACAAGCAGTTTTGGCAGGGTGTCTCCCAACTGCCGTATTCCGCTTGATTATGCTTTCGGCTTTATCTACTTTAAAGAAAATTACACCTGAAAACAGGGTTGAAACATTTAATGATATGAAAAGAACTATAGCCGGGATTATTTTATTGACGGCCGTTACAGCGGCTTCTGCACAGACGTTTACGTTAAAAAGTAATGATGTAGGCGGACAGGCAACACAGAAGCAGTTTGCCAATGTTTTCGGATGCAATGGCGAGAACATTTCTCCGCAACTTTCATGGGAGAATCCTCCTGCAGGAACACAAAGCTTTGCAGTAACAATCTACGATAAGGATGCACCTACAGGCAGTGGTTTCTGGCACTGGGTAATATTCAATATTCCCGCAGATGTTCGCGAACTGAAATCCGGTGCTGGTGATATTTCAAAAGGCCTTGCTCCAAAAGAAGCTATACAAATTAAAACGGATGCAGGAACTCCGGGATACGTTGGTCCTTGTCCGCCTCCGGGTGCACCGCATGAGTACCTGATTACCGTCTTTGCGCTCAAAAGCAAACTCAATCTCGATCAGACAGCCACGCCTGCATATGTTGGCTTTAACCTTCATTTTCAGTCGATTGAACGTGCATCAATCGTGATGTACGGAAAGCGATAAAATATTGGAAGATTGTAATGAAAAAGCCGCATTTGAAGGGATGTGGTTTTTTTATTTGAGGTGAGCTTTACTCAATGGAATTTACTATCTTGTAGAAACCCAACACCCCACGGACGCCCTTAAAATGAAAAATGTTCTGCTGATCGATGACGACAGTACTTTTCAATTTATTGGGAAAGCTTTACTGAAATACGTAGGCGTTCCTCCTGAAAATATCCAGTCTGCGTTAAGTGGCAAGCACGCCATCGACTTGCTAACTTCTTTTTATTCATCCGGAAAGGCATTGCCTGACCTTATCCTGCTCGATTTGAACATGCCTATCATGGATGGCTTCGGATTTTTGGATGCGTTCAGCAAGCTCGAATATCCCAACAAGGAAAAAGCCAAGATCATTGTTTTGACATCCTCACAAAACAGCACCGACATGGAACGCGCACGCAAGTTTGGCGTAACACGTTACATGACCAAGCCCCTGCAGGAGGAGGCGTTGCGCGCTGAACTGGCCTGATCGTTCGTTCTTTCTTTCTAACTATCTTTGCCGGATGATCAACAGAACCGAGCAGGAAGAACGTGACTATTTAGAGCGGATCAAGGAAAAACTTCAGCAAGCCATCAAACGTGCCGATGAAAACGTCAGGCAGTTTTCGGAAGAACTTCGGCAAAACAAAGAATATATTCATGAACACCAGTCGGGCCTGGACGAAGCCGATATGGTTGCGGCCGAACAGTCCGTTAACCGCATGGCGTTTACCGGTGAAGGTGCTGTCGCGCGTAAGCGAAGATTATTAAAACTCATTAACTCTCCGTATTTCGGACGAATCGATTTCGTTCCGGAAGGTGAACCGGAAGAGCCTGTTTACATCGGCATTCATACTTTTTTTGATGAGCTCGACCGGGCGAACCTTATCCACGACTGGCGGGCCCCGATTTCATCCATGTTCTATGACTACGAACTCGGAGAAGCTTCGTATCAAACACCGTCAGGAAAAATTTCAGGGGAGATCAGGCTGAAACGGCAGTATAAAATCCGTGACGGCAAGATGGAGTTCATGATCGAAAATGCCGTGAATATCCACGATGAAGTCTTGCAGCAGGAGTTGAGCAAGTCGAGTGACGACAAGATGAAGAACATTGTCGCCACCATTCAGCGCGATCAGAATGCGGTGATCCGGAATGAGACCACCCCGGTGATGATTATCCAGGGAGTTGCCGGTTCGGGGAAAACGAGTATTGCGCTCCACCGTATCGCATTTTTGCTGTATCGCTTTCGCGATGAAATCCGTTCGAGAGACATCCTCGTAATTTCACCCAACAAAGTATTTTCCGATTACATCAGCAACGTGTTGCCTGAACTCGGTGAAGAACACATCCCGGAAACGGGAATGGAAGACATTGCTAATCAGCTTTTTGAAAACAAAGTTCAGTTCCAGACTTTCTTCGAGCAGGTTGCATTGTTGCTGGAGCAGCACGATGACGCGTTTATTGAACGCATTAAGTTTAAAGCGTCTTTCGATTTTCTCGCGTCACTAAATCGCTATCTCATACACATTGAAAATAACTACTTTGACTTTACTGAGTTGAAAGTAGGGAAGGTGATGTTGCCGTTTCCGTTTATCCAGGAACGCTTCAGGGCTTATCACCGGATGCCGTTATTGAAACGTTTCCCGGAAGTTGTGCGGGATGTGAGCAATCATTTGCGCAATACTGTTCAGCGAAAGTTAACGGGCGAGGAGAAGAACACCATTTGGCAGGCAATTCCGAAAATGTTCCGTTTTGGAAATGCGATGGATCTTTACCGCGATTTTTATTCCTGGGTTGGAAAGCCGGAGATGTTCAAGACGATGCATGGCGGCAAGCTTGAATTTAGTGACGTATTTCCCTTGATTTATTTCAAAATGCGACTGGAAGGGTATGAGGCATACGATCGCGTTAAGCATTTGCTGATTGACGAGATGCAGGACTATACGCCAGTTCAGTACGCAGTGCTCGCCAGGTTATTCAGTTGCAAAAAAACAATTCTTGGAGACGTGAGCCAGATGGTAAATCCCTACAGCGCATCATCGGCTGAAAGCATCGAGCGGGTTTTTCCGCAGGGCGATGTGGTTAAACTCTTCAGAAGTTACCGCTCAACATATGAAATCACCAGGTTCGCCCAGCAACTGTCGGCTAACCCCAACAGCATTCCGATGGAGCGGCACGGTGCTAA
This sequence comes from Cyclobacteriaceae bacterium, assembly GCA_019694875.1. Lineage (GTDB taxonomy): Bacteria > Bacteroidota > Bacteroidia > Cytophagales > Cyclobacteriaceae > UBA2336. Next base: position 176,682 of record JAIBBC010000003.1, on the reverse strand, counting down.
ACCGCAGGTGCTTGGCTTTAATGGCAATGCGGAGGAATTGAGTGAAATCAAGAATCTTATAGCAGCTTTCCGAGCATCCAAACATGTTTCGCTGGGCATCATTTGCAAGATTCAGGAGCAGGCCGAGTTTGTGTTTGATGCCTTGCGTGCGCATGACGTTCATTTGCTCACACCCGAAAGCTCATCATTTTATGAGGGTGTGATTGTTACCACTGCGCACTTAGCCAAAGGGTTGGAGTTCGACCGCGTGATTATTCCGTTCACGTCAGCCAAGAATTACCGTACGGATGTCGACAAGAGCATGCTGTACATCGCCTGCACACGTGCCATGCACGAGCTTACGCTGACTTACACTAAAGAATGCACACACTTCATCAAGCAGTAGTTATTTTTGTTTGCTCGTGTTCGTTATATTTGAAAACCTGATTTGAGCCTATGCAGTTTAAATATCCCCACGACCGGGTCGTATTTTTTAGTGATGCGGTTTTTGCAATTGCCATCACGTTGCTTGTTATTGAAATCAAAATTCCAACGCACGAACAAATTCATGAGTTGGGAATGGGAGGAGTACTCTCCAAACTCATTCCATTGTTTGTCGCTTTCCTGATCAGTTTTTTGGTAACGGCTCTTTTCTGGCGCTGGCACCTGATTGTTATGCACTACGTAAAAAACATCGACAACCGATTGTTATGGCTGAACGTCTGGCTGTTGCTGTTTGTGGCATTGCTGCCGTTCTCATCCGGATTTTACTCGGAAAACTTTGGATCGAACTGGCCCTTTTTCCTGTATTGCATCGACCTTGCTCTGGTCGGCCTTTTTACGTACAGCATCACTGCTTACGTAATCAGGAAAGAGAACCTGGAAGAAACACTTGGAAAGAAACAGGCACAATGGATGCGTCTCCGTGCACTCATTACACCAATTGTATTTCTGTCGTGCATCCCATTAGCCATGCTTTCTCCGCTGGTCGGACGCATGGGATTTCTGCTGATCTTCGTTTTCCAGTTTATCGGAGCGCGGTATTACCGGAACAAATAACTTACTCGCTTCTCAGGCTCTTAACGGGATTAGTCCGGGCTGCCCGTAACGACTCAAAACTTACGGTAATGCCAGCGATCAGTGTGCTGATGAATCCTGCGGCTACAAAAACGAGCAATGTAATTTCGGTTTTGTAGGCAAAACCCTGCAGCCATTTGTTCATCATATAGTACCCTGCCGGGATACCGACCACAAACGCGATCAAGACAAGAATCATGAAATCGCGCGATAGTAATCCGATTACGTTCGGAACAGATGCGCCCAACACTTTACGGATTCCGATTTCTTTCGTGCGCTGTTCGGTGGTAAAGGCTGCCAGTGCGTAGAGTCCAAGACACGCAACGAAAATGGCCAGACCTGAAAAGCACATTACCACATTAGAAAGCTTTTGCTCCGACAAGTAAAGAGATGAAAGGTGTTGGTCGAGGAAAACGTATTCGAACGAGGCCGGGATGTTTTTCTTGTAGATGTCTTCCAGTTGGCTAATCGTACCGCTTAGATCAGCTGCATTAACCTTAACAAGCAGGTAATTGTAAGGTTCTGGAAAGTTGTGAAAGCACAAAGGCATTATTTCCTGGTGTAGTGAGTTGTAATGGAAATTATCCATGACCCCAACAATTTCGGTCATTCCCTCGAACCCCATAATATTTACGCGCTGGCCGATTGCCTGTTCAGGAGTCAGGCCAAGGTATTCGAGTGTTTTCTTATTAACAATTACTTGAATTGTTGTATCACTTTTGTCTTTGAATTCCGGTAGTCGCTGACCCGCGATTAAATGGACATTGAGAATGTCGAGCACTTCACGTGATGTTCGAACGGTTTGGATAGGGGTTCCTGCTTCATCCCCGGGCTTGTAGATACTCCTGCCGCTGGCTCTCGAACCCGGGTAGAACTGGCTTCTGCCAACTTCAACCACATTGGTCAGTGCCTTATAAGCCGTTTGAATACCGATGATCTGATCGCGGTTTTGAGCGGGTGCAGTCATAATCGCCATAACTTGTTCCGGTTCATAACCCAGTTTCTTATCGCGGATAAAATTCATTTGCTTGTAAAACACGACTGAGCAAATGATCAGAACGATTGACACGGAAAATTGAAAAACAACCAGCCCCTTACGAATGAATGCTTGAGACCCGGAAACTGAAGTTTTCTGGAGTGTCATTTTGGGCGAGAATGACGAGAGATATAATGCTGGGTATAATCCCGACAAAATAGAAAGTGCTACCCATAGACCAATAAATCCCAACCAAAACCAACCTGTGAAAAGGAAATCCAACGTAATTACTTTTCCGCTTAACGAATTGAACAGTGGAAGCAAAACTGATACTGCTATCAGGCTCATGAAAAGGGATATCAGAACAAACAATGATGCTTCTGCATAAAACCGTCTGGTTAATACAAATCTGCTTGCTCCTAATGCTTTGTTGATTCCAACTTCTTTGTTTCTTCGCTGAGATTGAGCCGTTGAAAGGTTCATGTAATTCACGGAGGCGATAAGCAGGATAACGCAGGCCAGTGCAATCATGATTTTCACCTGCTTGTAATCGCCATACACCTTTCCGTCACCGGTGAAATCGTCCGAATGAAGGCGAATATCGGTTAGCTTTTGTAACGATATGGGTGGAATCGTTTGACCTTCTTGTTGATTACGTTTTACCATCGCCATGATTTTCTCTTCCACAACCGCCTGAGAGACGCCCTCGTGAATCAGAAAGAAAGTATCAAAGCTTGCATTTCTCCAGCTTTGAGCACGTTCCTGTCCGAACCAGTTAGATGAAAAACTTGCAATCAGCGCGGGAGCCACGAATGAATTTCTCGGAACGTCCTTGAATATTCCGGTGACTTCAAAAGACAACGAATTGTCGACCGTCAATATTTTTCCGATCGGGTCAGCCGGGCCAAAATATTTTAACGCTGCTGATTCGCTGATTACAACTGTATTCGGTTTGTTTAGCGGTTTAACTTCTGAAGTTCTGATAAATGGAATAGTCAGAATATCGAATAGTTCCGAGTCCGCATAGAAGAGAGCGTCCTCACTGAATTTATTTTCCCCGGAGGTAACAAATGCAATGTCCCCGAAGTTGTGGTGGAAGTATCGGGCTGCATTTTCCACTTCCGGTATTTCTTTAACAGCTGTGGTAGCCAGACGATTTGGCGTAGCTCCACTTTTTTGAGATTGCCCGTTTCGGTCAAACGTACTCACGCCACGATATATGCGGTCTTTGTTCGCATGGAACTGATCGTACGAAAATTCATCAACTACGTACAGCGTTATTCCAAGAAATGCAGTCAGCCCCAGCGTGAGCCCGACAATATTGATGATGCTGAATGATTTGTAGCGCAGCATGGTGCGCAGGGCGATCTTCAGGTAGTTGGTAAGCATAGCGATCCGGGTTTTCGCACAGGTTTACGAAAATCATTCCAGTCTCAAGAGCCTGTTTCTGCATCCCTGAGAGCACTTTTACTCCATTCGTCAGTCCGGTTTTGCACGGAATCGTTCGCCAGCGGGCGTCAGATACCCGTAAAACCCCACACACATTTGTACTATGATTCTAACAATCCGGTGTTTCCGGGTTGCAAATTTTGAGTGGAATATGGCTGGCAAGCATACATGCAATGGCCTGTTAAGTCACTTATTAGGCGTAACCTTTTGCTTTCGCTGAAGTAGATATGCGAAGTATCTATTTCGCGAATGATGACAAAATTCATTTTAATTTTTCTGCTTGCTCCATTTGTAGCACGTGCACAGACCCCGGTTCAACGCTTGCACACGATTTTTGAAGATGATCAGGTTAAACCCAAAGTATTATTGCTTGGCGTTTTTCACTTTTCCGGTGAACAGGTTGACATCAACACAACTCCGGACGCTCTTTCCGTTAACATGCTGTTGCCGGAACGTCAAAAGCAAATCAAGAATCTTGTAGATGCACTGGCGAAATTCAAACCCACTAAAATTGTGATTGAAGCACCGCCCCAATCACAAGCTAGATACGATTCTCTTTTAGCATTGTATAAGTCGGGCGGGCTAAAGATGTCGTCAAAGTTCATGGCAGGTGAAACAGTGCAATTGGCATTCAGACTGGCAAGCAAACTTGGGTTAAACACGGTTTATCCCGTGGATGCCAAAGCTTTTCGATTTCACCTTAGTCCGGCCGATTCGGCTGTAACTTTTACTAAATATAAAGATCAATCAGACTCAACATTTGATTATTGGGATGCCCGTTATGAAGCAGAAAGTTCGTTGGATGACTCTCTCTGCTATCGGTTGCCGTTAAATGAATACTTAAGATATTTGAATTCACCGGAAAGAATAGCACGATCAAATGGCCGATGGCTCATCACAACAAAGCGCGGCACAAATCAGGAACCGATTGGAGCTGATGGATTTATTACCCGGTATTTCAATCGGAACGTTCGAATCTACTCAAATATTCAACGTGTGGTTACGCGTAAAGACGATCGAATTTTGGTTATCTACGGAGCGACACACATGTTTATGCTGTCAGCATTATTTAATGCCAGTCCCGAATTTGCCGTAGAAGATGTGATGAGGTATTTAAAGTAGCGCAGGGATAGCTGCCAGCGAAAACCGCCGGAAACAATCCCGGCAGTTCACTTTTCAGTCAATAAACGTCTTACTCGTGCCGAAGTGTTTTGATCGGATTCGAGAACGCTGCCTGTATGGCGCGGTAACTTGTCGTTAACAGCGCGATCGCAAATGTGGTTATCCCGACAATTGCAAAAATTCCCCAGTGAATGTTGACACGGAATGCAAATCCGTTCAACCATTGATTCACCGCATACCACGCAATCGGGCAGGAAATGATAAATGCGATGCCGATAAGTTTCGAAAAGTCTTTCGACAACAATAATACAATCTGGCCGACCGATCCGCCCATAACTTTACGGATTCCAATCTCTTTTTTGCGCTCCTCTGCAATGAATGACGCAAGGGCAAACAGTCCAAGACAAGCCACCACCACAGCAAGTACCGAGAAAATACCGGCTACTTTACCCAGCTTCTCTTCATCTTTATAAAGCTGATCCAGCTCCTGATCGAGGAAGAAGTAATCAAACGGTCGTCCCGGAACAAGCTCTTTCCACTTGGCTTCAATGCCCGCGAGCGTACCTTTTATGTCGTCTGTTTTCATCTTGATCGCCACATACTTCAGCTCGAAGTTAAAATGACGCGGCAGGGAACGCTGCTGAATGATTAATGGCTCAATCACTTTGTGTTTCGAAACAAAGTTGAAGTCTTCCACCACACCTACAATTTCGCCATGGTATTGATTGTAATCGAATGGCTTTCCCACGGCCGACTCGTTGGTCCAGCCCATTTGCTTTACCAGTGCCTCATTCACAATCAGCGCAAGCGAATCTTCCGTGTTCTTTGTTTCGTCATATGCGCGGCCCGCAACGATGTCAAGATCGAATGTTTTGAAGAAGTCGTGACCCACCCAGATCACGGAGAACAGTTTTGAATCCGTCATTCCTTCAAACCGGTAGTTATCACCCTGGTGCTTGGAGCCAAGTACATCCAGCACACCCGTTACGCTCTCTACATCGTTTCGCTGTTCAAGTTCTTTTTTGAAACCGGGATATGTTCTAACGATCGGAGTTCCCAACGCAGAAACATACAGCACCTGTTCTGAATTAAAACCGGTGTCGCTTTTACGCAGGAAATCGAGTTGGTTAATGGCGATCACCGTACTGATGATCATTACGATGGAAAGTGAAAACTGTACAACCACCAGAATTTTACGAAGCACAGCACCGCGGCCGCCTTTCGCCTGACTGTCTTTTAACACTTTAGCGGGAATGAACGAGCTCAATACCAGCGCAGGATATATTCCCGAACCAATACCGACAACGATGAAGATCAACGCCAGCGCACCGAGTATTACCGGGTTAACAAACACGCTGAAACCAAGCGCCTTGTCGGCAAGTGAATTGAACCATGACAGTCCGGTCATGCCCAGGGCAACAGCAAGAATGATAGCTGTAAACACAATGATGAGCGATTCAAGTAAAAACTGAAATATTAATTGCGACCGTTCGCCACCCAATGTTTTTCTTAAGCCTACTTCTTTGGCACGTTTGGCTGAGCGGGCCGTGGAGAGGTTCATAAAGTTCATGCTGGCGATGAAAAGAATCACCACACCGATGATCGTAAACACATAAATATTCTGTTCGCTGCTGTTGGCCTCCAGTTCAAACTCGAGGTCCGACTTGAGGTGAATATCCGTAAGATGCTGAAGACTCATTCGTGCGTCTTTCTTCACAAACTCCGGGAAATACTTGTTTACAACGGCAGGGAAAATGTTTTCAACTTCGGACGGTTTTACGCCATCTTTCAGCAGGAGGTAGGTCCAGCAGGGATTCCAGTACCATGTGCGCGGATACTGTCCGCCAAAGAAATTACGAAGCGTGGAGAATGAAATCAGAAAATCGAACTGGAAATGCGCGTTGCGCGGTGCATCCGGCATCACACCGGTTACAACCAACTCCTGACGTTCCTGTACCCGAAGAAACTTTCCGATCGGATCCTCATCGCCAAAGTAGCGCTTGGCAGCACTTTCGGTTAGCAGTACCGAGTTTGGTTGTGACAACGCGGTTGCTTTGTCACCTTTTGATACCTCGTAATCAAATACCTTAAAGAATGTTGAATCGGCAAAAAGCACATGCGGCTCGTTGAATTCGCGGTCCGCATTATCGCGATTTGAGATGAGGATCGTGGGAGCCTGGAAGTTGAAAAGTCTTACCTGTGTTTCAACCAGGTTTTCATATTCTTCCGCGATGGTCGGGCCGGCAGGAAATGGCACGCTGGATGAGCGTTCGCCTGAGCCCTCTGTTTCGATAAATTCATTAATCCGGTAAATGCGCTCGGCTTTTGTATTAAACCGGTCGTAACTCAATTCATCGTTAATGTAAATGGCAATAAAAATGCAGCTGGCAATGCCGAGCGTAAGGCCGAATACATTAATGAGCGAATAGAACTTGTCTTTAAGAATGTTGCGAAAGGCAACGGTGAGGTAGTTGCGGAGCATGGTACGGAGGTTGGTTGGCCTCAAGGTAAACGGAAATATTTCTGAATTGGATTTTGATACTACATGAGCGGAACCGGCTCAGTATGAATAGCTTTATAAACGTTTGAAAGTCGATGTGTTCGATTTCGAATAGCGTATCTTTAACCGTCCGTAAATGATATTTACCGGTATTAACATCCTGATTACTCACCTAAATAAACTAATCATGACGCGTTTTTTAGTATGTGCGTTTCTTATTGTTTCTGTGTTCGCTTCAGCTCAAACTTCGCAAAAGCAAATCCGAACATCGATTGAAACTCAAAAGCGTTCCATTCGCACCGATGTGCCGATGACGAACTCTATCCGCAAAGCATTTAAAGCCGGTACCCGCGACTTCTCCGGGAAACCGGGATCAAACTACTGGCAGCTCGAGGCTGATTATACGATCAAGGCAAGCCTGGACCCGGCAACGCAAACCATTACCGGTTCTGAAAAAATTGTCATGCATAACAACAGTCCGGACGATCTTAAGAATATCGTGTTACGACTCGATCATAATATTTTCCGTGCCGAAGCAATGCGTGGCGGCTCAACACCGGCCGAAGCAACTGAAGGAATTGTTTTAACCAGTCTTAAAGTAGCAGGACAGGCAGCGGACCTCACCGCAACACCTCCTATGGGTAGAAATGCTCCGCCTCCAACAAAAATCACAGTGTCCGGGCTCACCCGTACGATTGCAAGCATCAACCTGCTTGAGCCTGTAAAAGCAGGTTCAACCGTAGAACTGGAAATTGAATGGCATACAAAATTACCTGGCGGACCGAATGGCCGCGGCCATCGTATGACGCAACGTTTTGAAAGCCGGTTGTTCCAACCCACACAATGGTATCCGCGAATTGGAAAGTATGATGATCTGCGCGGGTGGGAAACCAGTCCATACCTCGGGCCGGCAGAGTTCTATAATAACTTCGGCAAGTTTGATGTATCGATTACCGTTCCGGGAGGATGGATTGTTAGCGGAACCGGTGTGCTTCAGAATCCCAGCGAAGTGTTAACAGAAACAGCAAGACAACGCCTCTCAACCGTATTGAATTCAAACGATGATGTGATCATTGTCAGCGAATCAGAAAAAGGAGCCGGCAAAGCAACTGCTGCTGGCGACAAGCTGACGTGGCATTTTGTGGCCGACAAGGTAAATGACTTCGCATGGGCAACGGCAGAGAACTTTATCTGGAAAGCAACGCGTGCTACGATTCCCGGTAAGGGAGCGATACCGATTCACATGGTGTACCTTCCGGATCGTGCAAAGTTTTTCGAGAAAGCTGGCCCTGTTGCCCGGCATGCACTTGAATTTTACTCTTCCTTGTGGGCTCCGTATCCATTCCCGCAGTTAACGCTGCAGGATGGTCCGAGCGCGGGGATGGAATACCCGATGGTAATCAACTCTAACCAGGGCGCAGCCGACCATGAAACTGCTCACCAATGGTGGCCGATGGTTGTTGGTAATAACGAAACACGCTACGGCTGGATGGACGAGGGCTTTAACCAGTTTATGAACATCTTATCAGACGCTGACGATGAAAAGAAACCATACAGTCTGGATGGTCTCGGCCAGAGCTATGGCCGCATGAGCGGGAGCGAGGATGAAGCACCGATGATGTGGAGCGCCAATGATGCCGGTAGCGGATATGGATTTCAGACGTATGCTAAAACGCCCTTGATGTTGTCCATGCTTGGCGGAGTTGTTGGAGACGAAGCAGTTATTAATGCTATGAAGAAGTACACGGCAACGTGGTCGTACAAACATCCATCGCCCTGGGATTACATCTTCTTTATGGATAACGAACTTGGGCAGGATCTGGAGTGGTTCTGGTATTACTGGTTATGGACAACCGAAACGGTTGATGGGTCGATCCAGGATGTTAAGACCGTAAAGGGAAAGACTACCGTAACGGTTCTTCAGGCAGGTCAAATGCCATCGCCTGTTGTGTTGAAAGTTGAGTTCGAAGCCGAAGGCCCGGCCATTAAGAATGTTTCAAACGCTAAAATGATTGATGCTACAACCGTGGAAGTAACGTGGCCAGTGTCGATTTGGATGAATGGCAACCGAACGTTCAATGCAGAAATGAACTTTGGGGAACGAAAAATCAAAAAGATTACGCTTGACCCGCATGGTCGGTTCCCGGATTCGAATCCGGCCGATAATGTGTGGCCGAAGCAATAATTTCGCTCGAAATGCAAGAACCGCCTGTGAAAATGGGCGGTTTTTTTGTGGCTTGAAATGTCATTTTGTTGTCCGATTTCAGGTTTACCTTTAGGGTAGGTTTACCGTTGAAATCGTTATGAACAATACCCGGATAGTATTTCTCGTTTTGCCGCGGGTGCACATGCTCGACCTTGCCGGCCCGCTTCAGGTGTTTCAGGAAGCTCAGGATCACGGAGCGAATATTTCGGTAGAATTCTGTTCGTTACAATATGAAGTATCTTCATCTATCAACCTGATAATTAATAATTTAAGACATTTTAGTAAAACTATATTTTCACCTGGTGATTACTTGTTCATTGCAGGGGCAGAAGTGCGATACCTCATCTCACAGGAAGCACGTTCACAGAAAGAATTGATGCGATGGATTCGTGAGGCTCATGCAGCAGGCGCCACAATTTGCTCGGTTTGTACCGGGGCATTTCTGCTGGCAGAGGCTGGAATTTTAGATGGCCTGAAATGTACCACACATTGGAAGCGTACAGCCGAACTCCAGCAACGTTATCCTGCCGTTAAGGTAATTGACGACATCATCTTCACTGAAGAAAACCGGGTGATGACCAGTGCAGGAGTTACGGCCGGGGTTGATCTGGCCCTTGAGATTGTAAGCCGGCTAACCAGTGAGCAGGTTTCCTACCAGGTGGCGCGCGAGTTAGTTGTCTATCTGCGCAGGCCCGGCTCGGATTCGCAGCAGAGTGTGTTTATGAAGTATCGCAACCACATTCATTCAGGCATTCATAAAGCGCAGGATTATCTGCAGGAGAACATTCATCAAAAAATATCGCTTGGCCAGCTAGCCGATACAACGTGCATGAGCCCGAGAAACCTGACGCGCACGTTCAAGCGTGAAACCGGCATTACGGTAAACGAATATGTAACCCTCGTGCGTAAAAGCATGCTCCGGGAATTTTCCAAGGACCCTAACATGAGCCGAAAGCAAATGGCCAAACAGTGCGGGCTCAAGAGCGAACGCCAGGTGATCCGCTTACTACAAACGCTTTAACCCTTATCTATGAAAATTCAAGCCCTCCAACTTCTGATCATCTTCTGCGTTTTCAGTTTCTCTTCCTGGTCGCAATCTGGTGCGAACAATGACCTGATGATAAAGAGTATTGAGCTTAGAAATTACACATTGCTGGAAGGTATGCGTGACAAGTTTTCATCGTACATGGACCGGATCATCATTCCGCGGCAAGGTGAACTGGGCGGCTATCTCATGAATGCTTTTAGTCTCAATCAGGCAAACGATCATTACGTGTGGATTCGCGGGTTTGCCAGTATGCAATCGCGCAGCAAGTTTATGAAAGATTTCTACTACAGCGATTACTGGAAGCAAAATGCAGCAGAGTGCAACAGTATGCTGGTTGACAGCTATGACGTACACCTTCTAAAGCCATTGATACTGAAGGGTCAGGCAATCGACACGACTACCGGTATAAAACTCAGCACGCTTAAAAAGCCGGAGGGAATTACGATAGCCACATATTATGTAACGAAAAATAAACGAAAAGATCTGATCAAAATCATGTCTGTTGGCTACCTCGATGTGTTAAAAAAAAGCGGGGCAGAAGTACTGACGCTGTTGATCAGCGAGACACAGGAGAATGATTATACCCGGCAACATGTATATCAGGATCCTAATCTGCTGGTTGTTCTTACTCATTTCAAAGATGCCGGTGCTTACGAGGCTTCGCTGAAACTCATGCCGGTTATCACTCCTGATGCAGTTAAGAAGAACTTGAAGGATCTTCTCGTTTCTTCTGATTCGCAAATTCTTTATCCACTACAACACTAACCCCTATATAATCATGACAAAAAATGTTGGCATCCTCATTTTTGACGATGCCGAGGTGCTCGACTTTGCCGGTCCGTTTGAAGTTTTTTCCGTAACGAATCAAATCAATGCCGAACGACCCTTCAATGTGTTTACAATATCCAAAAGTGGTGGAATCGTTTCGGCTGTGAATGGACTTCGCGTTCAACCTGACTACTCAATCGATAACAGTCCTGAAATTGATATTCTCATTATTTCCGGTGGACAAGGCACAAGAAGCCTGCTGGGCGATCGTCAACTTTTAGATTGGGTTAGCAGAATCTACGAGTCGGCAGCGCTTACGCTCAGCATTTGTTCAGCCTCCCGACTCATGGGTACCCTTGGGTTGTTGAACGATAAATATTTCTGCACCCATCACGAAGTGTATGAACATATGGCGGAAATTGCTCCACTGGCGCTTCCCCAACCGGAAAAACGATTTACCCAATCAACGGATAAGCTTTTTACATCAGGCGGAATATCGGCAGGAATTGATCTTTCTTTCCATGTGATCTCAACCCTGTTAGGTGAGGCTGTTGCTGTCCGGACAGCCGAATACATGGAATACAACTACATACCTCAACATGCTACTCATGAACAAGCGCATTAATTTCACTTTATTATTGATTTTATTGGCGACACTCACCGTAGTGAGCCAGGAAAATGCGAAAAATTTACCCGCACCTCATTGGGCAAGGGCACGTAAAATCGATGTCAGGCATCTGGCAATCGATCTGCAATTTGACTGGAAGAAACGCCAGGCTTTCGGCACGACCGCGATAACGCTTGCACCGCTGGAAGCCACGCGCGAGATATCGCTGGATGCAGGAATGCTTACTATTAATTCTGTTGCGGTAAACGGAACACTGTTATCATTTTCGTATGACGGCAGTGATAAAGATGACGCCTTAAAGGTGACGCTTGACCGGATTTATAAAGAAGGAGAAGAGTTAACAGTAACCGTAAACTACCGTACAAATCATATTAATGAAACCGATCCGCTTAACCTGGGCGGAAGCAACGGAAAAGGCGGGTTACGTTTTATTTGGCCCACGCCTGCAGAGCCGAAGCGCAAAAAGCAAATCTGGTCGTTAGGCGAACCCGAATCGAACCGATACTGGTTTCCGGGTTATGATTACCCGAACGACTTTCGCACAACCGATCTAAAGCTTACCGTTGATCAGGGGTTGACTGCGGTCGCAAGTGGTATACTCACCAACAAGAAAGTGAACGCTGACGGTACGGTTACATTTCACTACCAATCAAAGGTTCCGCACGCCAATCATAATACTTCATTCATCGTTGGCGAATTCACCGATGTAAAACAAGCATATAATACGCTTGATCTTCACAACTATAGTTACACGAATGAGGTTGAGGCAACAACGGCAAGTGTTGAACGCCTGCCGGACATGGTAAAATTCTTTTCGGATTATACAGGAGTAAATTATCCTTTCCCGGCCTACTCGCAGGTGTTTGTTCAGGATCTTCCATGGGGCGCAACAGGATTGGGAGTGGCAGCCCAATCTGAAAATATGGTTGATGATTATGACACACATGCGGACTACCTGTATCTGTGGGATGGCCTGGAAGGAGAGACACTTGCTTCCCAGTGGACCGGATGTTACGTAACACCGGCTGATTGGAGTCATCAATGGCTAAACAAAGGATTATCGCGGTACCTTTCGGGATTGTACAATATCCATAAGAATGGCGTTGACGAATTTCTGCTCTGGCAACATGCACAGGCTGATCAGGCGTTTTACATGGCCGACTGGAACGCAGGTGTATGTGAACCGGTTGTTTCTAAAAATTATTCCGGGGTGGGAGGCAATGCTCCGTATTACTATGGTGCTTCGGTAATGCGAATGCTTCACAAACAGGTTGGCGATGAGAAATGGAAGAAAATTCTTCACCTGTATTTTAGCCGAAATGCACAGAAGCCAGTAACGACAGAAGACTTTCGCAAAGCTGTCGAAGAGATTACAGGCGACCCGATGGAGTGGTTCTTCGATCAATGGGTGTATCGTGTAGGTCACCCGGTTTTTGAAATAACCAAAGCCTATAATGCATCAACGAAGCAACTCACGTTGACTGTAAAGCAGCTTCAGAAACCAGACTCTTCACAGTTGTATCCTCAGGCAGGATATTTTCAGGGAAAAGTTGAGATAGAAATCGATAACAAGGTGGAAACGGTATGGCTGAATGCGCAGCCCGGGAACATCATTACGATCACAGCTTCGCAGGAACCGAAGTTTATAAACTTTGATTATCAGTCGACCTGGTTAAAAGAACTTACGTTCGAAAAATCGTTTGATGAACTTACCACTATTGCATTAAACTCAACCGATATTGTTGCCCGGAGGTCCGCACTCGCAGAACTTGCTGCAACTGCAAAGAAAGACGGAACTCCAACTGCCAGTAAAACGAAAGTTGTCAACACATTTCGCGCGGTGATTCAAAGTAAGGCGTATTGGCGTCTTCGCGCGAGTGCATTGGGGCAGTTAAGAGGAATTTTGGTTACATCCACAGACGCGGCTAAGTTGGATGCAGCTACGACAAAAATGTTATTGGATATTATCGCGAATGACAAATCGTGGGTTAAATCAACAGCCATTGCTTTTCTGGGCACGACAAAAGATCCAAAATACGCGGATCTCTATATCAAAGCGATGAGCGACAAGAGTGACCGGGTGGTGGCCAGTGCTGCCTTTGCTTTGGGAAGCTCAAAAAGCCCCAAAGCTTTTAATGCACTCGCTAAACTTGTCAGCCGGCCTTCATGGAAAAACCAGAGTTTGATGAGTTCATTAAACGGCCTGCAGCAGTTGGGCGACCCGCGTGCATATGATGTGGCATATAAGGCACTCGTTAGTCTTGATGAACCGCGGTGGAATCTGCCACAAGCAAGCACAGGAATCTGGGATTACCGGATCATAGCAGCGCAAACAATTGCCGGCCTGGGAAGGAGTTCGGATGCCTATCCGCTGATCTTCGATCGGTTAAAGAAATCTTTGCAGGAAGATGACCTGAATGTAATCTTCAATAATGTTCTGTTGATTGAAACGCTGGCCGACCCAAAAGGAAAAGAAATTTATCCGTTGTTACGCGAACGATTTAAAGACGATAAAGCCCTTTTGGATGTAGTGAGTCAGTACGAGTCACAGTTCAACCAGGCAACAGGTCAGTCGAACTAATTGAGCGTGATGGTTAAAGTTGGGTAAGCCGTGTTTGGTCGACCAATATAAACCGGGTATCGGGGAGCTCAACTACACACTTCATCAATGAGCGTGGGAAAGATTTGAGCACGGTAACAATAACGTGTCCGTCAAGGAGAAGTCGCTGACCGGTTTTAATTGGCTCGGCAGGGGAGTGGTTTTTCATAATATGTGGTGTGGCGCTCAAAGGTCGAAATACACTCCCCTTATTTTCAATCAATTTTTAAGTAAATCTTACATTTTTAACACCGGTCGGAATCTCACCCCGTTGTCATTTTGCGGTAAGGAACCGTTCGATGCCAGCCATTTGAACCGGTTTTGATAGATTGTTTTTATACGCTTGGAGCAAACAAAGGTACGTGCATTTCAGTGCGCATCGTTTTTTCGGTATATTTAGAATACTCATCCCCCGCGGAGTAAGGAATTCCGAGTGTACATTATTTATTTTTTAAAGGTGAGGGTATGAGTAATGAACGGAGTCTGAAGATTCTAATGCTGGAAGACAGCGAGGACGATGCCAGTCTGATTAAACGAATCCTGACAAAAGAGAAGATTGCCTTTACAGATGAGCGGGTTGACACGCGCGATGAGTTTATTGAAGCGATCAATCGCTTTAAACCCGATGTCGTGTTGTCCGATCATGGGCTTCCCGGTTTCAATTCACGCGAAGCGCTCAAAATTTGTTTGCGCGATAAATCAAATACACCCTTTATTCTGGTAACCGGAACGGTGTCCGATGAATATGCTGTGTCGTGTATCCGCGAAGGTGCGGATGATTACATCCTCAAATCCAACCTGTCGCGACTTCCATCGGCAATCTTAAGCGCGGTTAAAAAACGTAAGCTGGAAAAGCTGAAACGAGAGGCCCGACATGCACTTCGGCAGCAAAACAGTGAACTGCTCAAGGTTAACCAGGAACTCGATAACTTTGTTTACAGTGTTTCGCACAACCTCAGGGGCCCGCTGGCCTCTGTGATGGGGTTGATCAACCTTGCACTGGCCGAGAAAAATCCATCTGCGGTCCCTGCGTTATTGCAAATGATGCAATCCAGCGTTCATAAACTCGATGGAACATTGCATGAAATACTGGAGTTTTCGAAAAACGCTCGTCACAGCGTTCAGTTGGGTGAAATAGACTGGATGCAAGTGATCAGTTCAAGCTTTCACAAATTGGAATACCTTGACCCGGAAAAGCAGATCGAGTGTGAAATCATCCTTCATTCAGAAGCACCTTTTTATTCTGATGGTGCGCGGCTTCTGGTAATAATTACAAGCCTGCTTTCAAACGCTATGGTATTCAAGTCGCCCGTTGGGCCAAACACAGTGATGACCGAAGTTATCACAACCGATGACCGGGCCACCATTTCGGTCCGTGATAATGGAATCGGGATGCCACCGCACGTGTTGTCACGAATTTATGATATGTTCTACCGCGGTCATGAAAAGAGTCGGGGTGCAGGCCTTGGGTTGTACATCGTTAAAGAAATTGTTACAAAACTCAAGGGTTCAATCATGGTCACATCGCAGGAGCAGGAGGGAACAACCGTTACCGTGACACTGCCAAATGACAGAAGCTGTGAATTGTATTAGTAACTGTGTAATGAAATAAAAAGGAGGGTTGAACCCTCCCTTTTTTATCTCGAACGCCTTGAGCGTTCTCTTGGTTGTGATGTTCTTGAGCCGCCACCATTTTGATGACCCCGCTCTTGCTTGATCACCGGAGCGGAGCGTTGTTGTGAGGGCCGGCTTACATTTCCGCCTGATCTCCACTGTGATTGCTGTCGTTCCGCACGCGGTACACTTCGCTCCGAGTTATGGCCTGATTGGCGATTCACTACCTGCCGATCGCGATTTCCTGATTCATGACGTTCAAATGCTGGCCGCGTAGTTTGACGATTGCGTGCAGGAGCTTCGTACCGGGTGCGCGTGTTTTCAGTTGCTTCTGACCGCGAACGCGTTCTTACAGAGGGACTGGAACCGTCTGAACGATAGCTACTCCTGCTTCTGTCGCGGTTATCGCTGTAGCGGTCGTGCCGAACATCATTGCGATGACTCGACCGGTAACTGGCCAATTGTGTGCGATGCCTGTTAGTTACGATCACCGATGTGCTGCGGTAAGGACGGTAAATATGATCTGCATACACCACACGATGCGTATAGCAACGGGTATAGTAAGGCCTGTACGGATGCCACCATGAATAGTAGTGATAGTAGGAAACAGGTCTCCAACTTACCCACCAAACCGGACGCGAGTACCAACCCCAGGGCGAAACCCATACTGTATAATACGGGTCGTAAACATATTGTACCGCTGGCCAAGTCCAAACGTTTACCACAGTAGTGGCGGTAGTGGTGCCGGCATTCACGCGAACTTCCTGCGTGGGTTCAATGATTGTTTCCGTTCCGTACACATCTTCATCACCGGTAATCTGCAATACAGCTTTACCATTTGCCAATTTCTCAAGTTCAATTACAGCAACATCCTGCAACTCGTTATCGGAAATAACCGATTGAATGGTGAATGTGTGGATGTTGCCGTTCGTGCGATCAATCACCCTGAGGTAATCGATGTAGCCGTCACCGTTCAGGTCAAGGTTATTGACCTTTGAGTTTTCAGCATTCAGCATGCGTTCAAATTCTTCGGGGGAAGACGATTTCTTGAATAGCTCAAGCGCACCTTCAAGACTAAAGTAATCACCCGGAACTTCCGCGTCACGTTCCTGACCCCAAACTGCCGTTCCGCCTGCCAGCAGCAGGGAGAAAGCAAGCATTCTCAATCCAAGTGTTTTCATAGATTAAAACGTTTATAACCGTATTAAAACAAAGAATGAGCCAAGAAGAAAAGGGGCTTTTTGGTATCAGTAAGCCCGTTTATAGTTTTTTAACATTGATGCAAGCGATCAGCAAACGGCCAAATGCTACTTCTTCAAGACCCGTACTGTTGCCGTCTCTCCGTTTGCACGACTAAGGCGACAATGGTAGATACCTGAGTTGAGCTGGTCAGTGACAACCGCTATTCGATTTTCACCCTCGACTTCCGCATAACGTTCGGAAATCCAAACCAGTTTTCCATTCGAATCGAAGATTTGAATCTTTACAAAAGAAGGTTGCACAGCTGTGTACTGAATACTGAACTGATTATTGAATGGATTCGGGAAAGCCCTAATGTGATTTTCCCAAAATTCGGGGTCAACGTTAGTTATCAACTCATTAACCGACACCTTGAAATCGGTAGAAGCATATGTATCTAATCCGTCCGATGCGGTAATGGTTATATCGGATGATCCGACTTTGAATAAAAACATTCTCAGCATAGTTCCCTCCAGTGCTACCGACGTTACCTGCGCATTGGATGAACTCACTGAATAGGTTATAGGGTCGTTTTCAGGATCAGAAAAGAGATTCGCGATAGAAATTTCAATCGGCGGAGCACCAAATTGTGCCGTCCGGTCGTCAATCACTTCATTTATATAAGGTGCACCATTCAAAGCTGTTTTCGAAATGAATGATAATTGAGTGTTTACCAGCGGAGCGAACTTGTCATTGGAGGCGAAAGTCAGCGGGTAGCTAAAAACACGCGGTGAGGAAAAACCCGAAATATAACTTACGGTAATCTCGTCAAATCCGTTTGCTGTAATTATACCGCTTGATTTATTGAGGGTAAGACCTTCCGGAAGTACATTTGGCACACTCCATGTTAATGACTCACCGCCCTTGTTTTCGATTCGCAACGTTTTTGAAATTGTGGTGAACCTGTCAAGGTTATCGGAAATTAATTGCGGGACAGTTATCACTGCACCGGGGTAGGTAACATCAAATACGATCGGGATTTCACGATTCGGTTCTTCAATATCGTTTGAAATTATTCCTATTATTGTTTCATAACGTCCGGTGTTCAGCCCGGCGGAATTAAATTCAAGTTTTACGATCTTACTCTCTGATTCGTGCAGCGTTCCCGAAGTAGGGGAAACACGTAGCCAACCAATGTTTGAAGACGGTGAGGTGCGTTTTCCAAACCCATAGTTGTTATCTCCCTGGCTAAAATAAATGCTGTTAGATCCGCCATAAGTAACAGCGCCATTGGTTGTGCCGAACAACGGGATTTCAAAAACAGCCCAGTTATCAACGTGGATGTCGTATTCCAAGAATTCTTTCCCGTCAGCACTGATAGTGCAGTAGCGACCAGCAACTGGATCTAAAGCACCTGACGCGCCTAATGCTACGGGAGCGTCTTGCATTGAATGCCAAGTTTTACTGGCCAGATTATATCGCGCGAAAATCTTGCTCTCGCCTGCATGAGCATACAGGTCCCCGTCAAAAAATTGTAAATTATCAATGGCTCCAAAAGGAGAACGCGGTAAGTTAACCCATAATGAAAGTAAGGGGTAAAAAGTTTTGACAACATCTCCACTTGCAAAATATATCGCGCCATCACCGGTACAAGCGGCAGTAATAACGTTGTTAATAACATTACTGGTCTTCACCCATTCTTTTGATGAAATGTCATAGATGTGAATCGTTGTCAGATCAGAATCAAAAAAACTGTATAGTTTACCGTCCAGAATCACAGTTTCTGCGGCCGTAAATGTATTGATGCCGGGCGCTCGTCCTGCAACAATAGACCAGCTATTTGTAGCTGGGTCATATCCATACAAGTTTCCGAGGCGCGGAGATTGCCCGTAAATCATCCCGGTTTCAAGATCGGTCGCAAGCGAGATAAACCCAGAATTGGGTGAGTGTTCAAGCAGTGTGAACGTGGAAAAGTCATCGACCACGTTTGTTAGCCTCCAGGAAATTTCACCAGATCCAAGATTTGAAAATTGAATTGATTGCGATTTGCTTTGATCAGTAAGGGCAGATTCGTGTATTTCAACTGCGGAAAGAGCGAGCTGTGCCTCTGTTACTGAGGAGCCCTTTACAAATAGAGAAAAAGTTGAATTGGTAGGGTCATTGCTCATGATCGATAGCACCCCGGTGTGCAGTCCCTCCTGTGATGCATTGAATGTAACAATTGCGTTAAATTTCTGACCGGGACTAAGTTCAAGCGGTAGGCTTGCAGAAATGCTGAACGCAGGATTGCTGGAACTAATTTCTGTTATTAACAGGGGCAAGCTTCCTTGGTTAGTTATGACAAGCGTACTATCGTAGGAGCTTCCGATGGTTCGACTTTGGAAGTTTATGCTATCAAAGCTGCACGCTATTCCCGGGGCGTCAACAACGTTCATTGTTACCGGAATTTCGAGATAAGACGAACCAATCGCGAAGTCCAAATAGAAGAGATTCACGATACCTTGAAACTGGCCCGAAGCCTTGCCTCCGGCGTCTAGAATTAATTTTCCAACAGTAGATTCGCCACCCTCTATAATGTATTCTTCGTTCGGCTTTGATATCCAGGGATTGTCTGAGCCTAATGAAAGATATAGAGAGCTTTCGCCCGTATTATTAATCTGTACACTTTCTGTAACGCGATCTCCGGCCGAAACAGATGTCGCTATAGACGTAGGGAAGATTTGTGGAATTTCTGATCGAACTCCTTTTCCGGTTAGCGTATAATGGAATTCCGGGTGATCCGGGTCGTTGGTGTGAAATGTAAATGTCCCTGTAAATGTGCCCGATGTCAACGGCTTAAAAACCAGTGGTAATGTTAGCGCCTCACTGGGTGGTACTGCGAAGGTGCTCGGGCTAATCGTAAAGTTGGGATTATCAACCTCAACACTACTTACAATTAGCGGAGAAGAGCCCGTATTTCTTAGTTTCGGTGAACTCGAACGTCCTGCGGAGCCGATCGCAGTCTCAGCCACAGTTCCACTAATAGAACTCAATGTCCCATGCGGCCCATTTGCGACCGTGGCGATAATAGGGATATAGCTGAAAACTGTTTCATTCACTGTTAATATCTTTATATCAGCCTCATGTGTTCCAGACTCGAGATTCGTTGAACCGACTTTTACGCTCATCACTTGAGAACCACCCGGTGGTATTTCTCCCTGAGCAGGTGTAGTGTACAACCACGAAGAGGATTGCGCAGCTGTTTGATATCTATAAAGCTTTTTACCGTTAGTTGCATAAATCCCGGTGTAACCCGGTTTTTCGGAGTATGTCAAGCTACTCAAATCACTTGAAAATGGCTTTATCTGCTGAACTTCCGAATTGTCGCGGAGGTTTCGAATATCAAATGCTGTGCCCGGACCTGAGGCATAATATCGAAATACGATGTATTTTTCACCAACAGGATCAATCGCAGCATTGCTGTTAATTTTTCCTCCAAGGTTTGTGCTTCTCACCCAAGTGTTCGTGCTTATAAAGTATTTGTACAACGGAGTGTTTCCGTCTCCCGAAAGCCCTGAATAATCGGCAGCAAAAATGATCCCATTCCAGTAATTCAAAGAACGAAGTTCAGTTGAATAACCGCCTGTAAATGTGACAAGCTGCAGCCAACTATCACTGATCGGATTGTATCGATACAAAATTTTGTCAAAAGCCAAATAAAGATTCTGTCCATCGGTTGTTATAGTCCGGCAGGGCGCAGCGACCGGATAATTTATAGATGACCATGAATTAGATGAAACGGTGTAAATCTCAAGTTTTTGGCCGGTATGGTAAATCTTGCCGTTCAGATAGGCGGCCTGGCCAAAAATGTTCGTTGGCCCCGGGGCTACGGCTGACCATGAGTCCGTTACAAAATTGTAACGATAGAAATTTGAAAGATACATGGCCTTGCCATAAAGAAATCCCCCCACAGGATCGAATGATAATGCCGTGAGATCGGCAGGAGCAGAAGCTTTCTCGACAAATTGATACAGGCCGGCTTCCGCTTCTGTTGCTGGATAATTTGTATGCCATGAAACAGAATTTTGCCCATTGTTTGTCATCAAAACGTCAATAGTTTCCCGTTCGCCTATAGAGAGTGTTGTGGAAATTGATGAAGGAGTGACCGTTATTGGAGGAACTTCGAAAAATTTTCCGTGAATCCGAACGTCAACGGTTTCATCTTCAGTAAAGTCCGTCTGGACCGTCAATATATCATCCAGTAGCCCCAGTTGAGTACTAACAACCGACACCGTTAACGGAAAATCTTCCCCCGGTGCGATTGTGAATGGCGGGGAAGCAGATAGCGTTATCCGATTATCACTGGCCTGAATGTTTTGAATGGTAAGGTCGATCTCGTTGTTGTTGTGAAGAACAATTGTTGTATCAAGCGTACTATTTACGAACAGATTGCCTAAGTCGATATCGCGTGGAATTCCAAGCCCGTTAGGAGCAGTTACCGTCAATTTTATGGATATGCCGAGAGAGTAATAGGTTCCTCTATGAATTCCTCTTAGAAAACCAGAATATTCCCCAGGAGTTAGACCCTCGGTGTTGAACGTTAGCATTAATTGTCTGGTCTCACCCTTATTGATGATAATATGTTCTTGTGGAAACGAAACAGGTATTGGCCCGTCTTCAAGAACGAGGAGAAGGTCGAATGGCTCAGCATTAATACCTGCGAAGTCGATGTGATTCAGTTCAACTTGCCGTGTGCTTACCCGGCCTGCAGGAATAGTAAGGTCAAGTTCTACGTTGCTGGGCTCCAGAATCCCGACCTGAAAAGTAACCGCAGATGGCACATTGGACAGTGCTGATGTCAAATATAGAGCATCAGTACTCTTAATCGCGACATAGTATGTTGCACCGCTTCTAATCCACATGGCTTCGCATGTTTGTATTTGTCCCGGGGCAGCGGGTATGGGCGCATCGACTTTCGTTGCTAAATGAAAATTTGATTCGTTAATCGGTGTTTCTGAAATTCGTACATCGTATTTGTCGACCGGACCACCCTCCATTCCACTCTCACCGGGCGCAGTCCACTGAAACTTCATTGAAGTACTTGTTGTGCCAATGATTTTCAAATCTGAAATCATACCGGGTGGAATCAGGTCGCGTTTAGCGAATGCGTTAAAGGCGCTCAAACGACCAGAGCCGAGCTTGCCGATATATTCGGGATTTTCGGTATCGATCGATCTCGTAGATACAAGAAGACGATTTCGTATTTCAGCTGGCTTCAGGCCTGGCTGCTGAAGATATGATATCAGTAATGCGGCAACGCCTGACACATGCGGACACGCCATAGACGTGCCGGATAAGTAACCGTATTCGCTATCGGGCAATGTGCTTAGCACATGATCACCCGGTGCAGCAATATCGACCCAATTACCATAATTTGATGTTCCAGCCTTCATATCAGCGCGATTGGTGGAAGCAACAGCAAGAACTTTGGGATATGATCCCGGGTAACCGAAAAGGGCATCTGACTTATTATCGTTTCCTGCAGCAAAAATTACAATACCTCCCGCCATCGGACCGGTTTGGATGTTTTTTGGAAAATTAAGATCCGAGTTATCGAAACCTGCGCGCGCTATAAAGTAGTCGATAGCTGTTTCAATTGCGGTCGAACCACCGCCCCAACTGTTTTGCGATATTACCGCTCCATTGTCCGCGGCATAAATCATTGCCGCTTCAAAATTGCCGTCAGAAAAACTACCAAAAGTCGCAAGCGACATAATCCTTACGCCATCAGCAGTTCCGCTTCCACCGGCAACCCCCGCTACGCCAACGCCATTATTTGAAACAGCCCCAACTGTTCCTGCAACATGCGTTCCGTGCAAGTCCGGATATATCGTTGGTGTTCTATCGCCAAACCCATAACCATGAATGTCATCCGTATAACCATTGTGATCGTCATCAATACCGTTTCCGGCAATTTCCCCCGGGTTCCGCCAAATGGCGTTCTTAAGATCGGGGTGATTTATATCTACACCACCATCAATTACAGCAACAATTACATTCGGAGAGCCGGTTTCAACCCGCCACGCTTTAACAACGTTTATATCCGCTCCTATGACACCACCATCTTGTCCTGTATTATTATAATGCCATTGAAATCTGTATTGGGGATCATTTGGTCCCGAAGAAAGCGTGATGTCCTTGGATGGTTCCGCTTTAGCTGTCCGGTCCCACGCAGGCGTATACGGGCGACAGACTTCAACCGTGTGGAAGTATTCCAAAGACTTATATTCTGAAATTGCTTGAGTGGTGTCGCTGCCTTTTGGAAATTTGAGCCGGTACCAAAGATGAAGCCCGTAGGCCCTGTGCGCTTTCTCAAACTTTGGTGATTCGGGAAAAATCCGCTCCATGCTAACCACCGCATACTTTGAGCTTATTAGATCCATGCTGGTGATTCCTGAACGTGCCGACTTAGCATTTTCAGCCGGTAAAAATTCCTCTTTGAACTTCACGTGGATCACGTCATATTGATCGGTGTCATTTTGAGCGAATGCCTGGAAAGTTATCAAAAGACAAAACAGTTTACAGAATAGAAAACTGTTGAAAAATTTAAGATTACGTCCAACCATGGACATTTTCACCAACTTAGAGTTCATGCTACAAAGGGGCTGCAGTTCTATAGATGTCAAAGATAAAAAATAATGAATCCTCACTTGCTAACTAGAATTAAAACCGAATAAAGAAAAACCACGTCAGGTTTACCCAAGTATTTTTTGGCGGAATTTAGCCTCGACAACGCAGGACAGGCCTGCTTTTAGATTTTTACCCCCAGTACGAATTTCGGGTGGAGGGCTCGGGGCTTTAATATTCTTACTTTTGCCGCATGAATTGGCGCTACGTCACTGTTATCCTATTGCTTTCATCAGCCAACCTGTGCCGGGCTGCTTCTGATTTCCGGAGTGATACGCTTGAAGTTCAGCAACTTATTGAGAACAGTAAGAAGTATCAGTGGACAAATCCCGATCGGTCGTTGCGCTATGCCGATGAGGCACTGCGTCTGGCACGCGAACTCGACTATAAAAAAGGAATCGCTATCGCTAATACGTTAAAAGGATTTTGCTTCTGGACCTTTGGCGACAACGAGCTTGCTATTGAATCGGCCATGGCCGCACTTGAAATAGCTCAACAGGAGACGTTGACCCGCACTGAAGCCGAGGGCTACTACATTCTCGCCCGTGGTTATATGGATATAGCCGAACGAAAGAAGGCACGCGAAGCTATTGAACATGCTGAAGCGTTGGCACAGCAAGGCGCTGATTGGGAACAGCTCTGCAGCATCTATAATTTGAAAGGTGTGATCTTGTTCATGGCCGATAAGCCCGACAGTGCACTATTCTTTTACAATAAGGCGCTTGAAGTGGGTACAACACACGGTGTTGATTCCATTAACTTTCCGCGAATCATATCGAACATCGGGGAAGTTTATGCGCCCGAAAATTCAAAACTCGCGATGAGCTATTATCAGCGAGCACTTCGGCTTGCAAGGAACACAGGTAATAAAATTACGGAAGCATCCATCACCAGTATCATCGGCATTGCACAACTAAAAGGGAAAGATCTGAAAGGTGCAGAACAAACGCTTCAATCGGCATTGGTGCTTGCGCGGGAGTTGGGACTAAGACGAGTGATTCGTCAGGCATATGGCGGATTGGTGGATGTGCGGCTGCAGCAAGGCAAGGGTGATGAGGCTGTGGTGTATCTCCGCAAGTATTACGCTGTTCGCGATAGTCTGCTGAATTCGGCAAAGATCCGGCAAATCGTGGAGCTCGAAGCAAAACATGACCTGCAGCTAAAAGAGCAGCGCATCCAGGTGTTGAACACCGAAAAGCAGATTCAGGCACTGTGGAAAAATATCTTGCTGGCTGCATTGATTCTGCTCATCCTGCTATCGATAGGTGGTTATATGCTTCAGCGTTATCGCTATCGAAAGAATCGTGAAATGCTGAATCTGGAAATAGATTACCTCACGCGGCAGTATAAAGAGAGTGAAGACAAATACAAGGCTACTCTTGTTCCCGATTCATCGGAAAAACTTGAATCACACGATCAAAAACTTTTGAAGCGGGCAATGTTGGTGGTGGAAGACAACATCAGCGATCCGCTCTTTGGTGTTGAAAAAATGGCTTCCGAAATGAATATGAGTCGCGCCAGTCTGCATCGTAAAATCAAATCCATTACCGGTTTTCCGCCAAGCGAGCTGATCCGGAGCATTCGCTTGCGTACTGCTGCCCGTCTCATTCTCAATAAAGTTGACTCAGTATCACAGATTGCTATTCGGGTTGGTTTCAACGACTATTCACATTTTTCGAAGTCGTTCAAAAAACATTTTGGTGTAGCGCCCACCAGCTACGAAGATCAGGCAGCCGAGCAAGTATCGGCCTAACACGCATTTGCCCTTTCGCTGTCCCTTCTAATCGGGATGTCATTACGTTCCAAAAGCATGTAAAAATGTGCCAGACACATGTAAATGGGCATTTTGACCATAAGCTGTGCATCCTCCGGACATACTTTTGCCGTTTTAAAACGGAAAGTAAAAACAACCAATTGTAATGAAGACAGCAACATTTGTAAGACGCTTACTGGCACTTCTGCTGGGCATAGGCGTAGTGATCGCAGTGATTTTTAAGATTTTGACGGACGGGTTAGCTCAGTAAAACAACTCATTCAACATTAAGTAAAACACAGAATATGCAAACAACTGCATCAACAATAAAAGCAATCAATCCCAACAAAGCACTTTGGGAAAAGGGCGACTTTACCAAGCTTGCACAAACTATGCGCGAGAGTGGAACGGCATTAGTTTCACAACTGGGAATTGAAAAAGGGGATCATATACTCGATCTGGGTTGTGGCGATGGCACAACCGCAATTCCTGCGGCAAAACTGGGCGCACATGTTCGGGGTGTCGATATTGCCGAAAATCTCGTAGCAGCGGGCAATCAGCGGGCTAAACAGGAGGGACTTGCCAACGTGACGTTTGAACAAGGTGATGCCTGCGAGCTGGAAGCATTAGCCGACAGCACCTTCGATCATGTGGTAACTATTTTCGGTGCGATGTTCGCTCCGCGACCTGTTGACGTTGCAAAAGAAATGGTCCGCGTTACAAAACCGGGCGGTCAGATTGTGATGGGCAACTGGATTCCGGGCGACCCGACTTTAGTTGCTCAGATTCTCAGAATCAGTTCATCGTACACGCCACCACCGCCTGAAGGATTTGTAAGTCCGATGTTGTGGGGAGTTGAAAGTCACGTTTCCGAACGATTTGCAGCTGCCGGTATACCTTCTGAGAATATTATATTTCTCCGGGATACCTATACCTTCAACTTCACTGGAACACCCAAAGAGTTTGTGAACTTGTTTAAAACATACTACGGCCCGACTATGAATGCTTTTGAAGCGGCTGAGAAAAATGGAAAAGCTTACGAACTGCAAAATGAACTTGAGAACTTGTTCCTGAGTCAGAACAAGAGCAACGATAAGAACTTTACGTCAATTCCGGCAACGTTTCTACGGGTAACGGTAACGGTTTGATAAACGATAATTGTGTTAGAGTAGAGTGAATGAAAAAGGCGACCTGAGAGGGTCGCCCTTTTTCTGTCTTTGCTTAGTAACGCTAGTTAACATCAAACCTGTCAAGATTCATCACCTTCGTCCAGGCTTTTGCAAAGTCGTTTGCAAATTTCTCCTTCG
Organism: Cyclobacteriaceae bacterium; assembly: GCA_019694875.1. GTDB lineage: Bacteria > Bacteroidota > Bacteroidia > Cytophagales > Cyclobacteriaceae > UBA2336. Next base: position 149,811 of record JAIBBC010000003.1, on the reverse strand, counting down.
CATCGGAGCTCGCGTATACTTCTGCAAGCGCACGAAGCTCTGAGTTTGATCCAAACACAAGATCAGCGCGGGTAGCTGTCCACTTTTGCTGCCCGGTTTTACGATCCGTGCCGGCATATAATTCCTTGTCTTCACCCGTTGCTTTCCATGCAGTATTCATATCAAGCAGGTTAACAAAGAAGTCGTTGGTGAGCTTGCCCGATGTTTGGGTAAACACGCCATGCTTCGAGCCGTCAAAGTTTGCATTCAATACACGTAAACCTCCAACCAGCACAGTTAATTCAGGTGCAGTAAGGGTTAACAACTGCGCTTTGTCGACCAGCATTTCTTCGGTTGATGCCACCAGTTTCTTTCTGCGATAATTTCTGAAACCATCGGCAAGCGGTTCGAGGTAGCCAATTGATTCAGCGTCTGTTTGTTCCTGGGACGCATCCATGCGACCGGCTGTAAACGGAATATTAATTGAATACCCAGCGTCTTTCGCTGCCTTTTCAACTGCTGCACTTCCGGCCAGAACAATCAGATCTGCGATGGAAATCTTTTTGCCGTCTTTCTGCGCGCTGTTAAAGTCCTTTTGAATGCTTTCAAGCTTATCAAGTACTTTCTTTAACTGTGCAGGATTGTTTACTTCCCAGTTGTTTTGCGGGGCCAGGCGAATGCGGGCACCGTTTGCACCACCGCGCTTATCTGATCCGCGAAATGTTGAAGCCGAAGCCCATGCCGTTGATACCAATTCTGAAACTGTCAAACTTGATTCGAGTACTTTGCTCTTCAGTGTTTTAACATCATTGTTATCGATTAGTTTATGGTTCACAGCCGGAATAGGATCCTGCCATAACAATTCTTCTTTAGGAACTTCCGGACCAAGATATCTTGAGCGAGGGCCCATGTCGCGGTGAGTAAGCTTAAACCATGCACGTGAAAACGCATCCGCGAAAGCGTCAGGGTTTTCAAGGAAGTGCCTTGAAATTTTTTCGTATACCGGATCAAAACGCAGCGACAAGTCTGTTGTAAGCATGGTCGGTTTATGCTTTTTGTTCTTATCATAAGCATCCGGAATGAACGCATCCGCGTTTTTGGCGACCCACTGATGAGCGCCTGCCGGGCTCTTTGTCAATTCCCACTCAAAGCCAAAAAGGTTTTCAAAGAAGTTATTGCTCCACTGTGTCGGAGTTTTCGTCCAGGTTACTTCCAGGCCGCTGGTGATCGTGTCAGCACCTTTTCCGGATTTGTAACTGTTGCTCCAGCCGAAGCCCTGCAATTCAAGCTCGGCAGCTTCCGGTTCCTTGCCGACATTCGTAGAAGGAGCCGCACCATGTGCTTTACCGAACGAGTGACCACCCGCGATTAAGGCAACCGTTTCTTCATCGTTCATAGCCATCCGGCCGAACGTATCGCGGATATCTTTTGCTGCTTTAATGGGATCAGGTGTTCCATCCGGACCTTCGGGGTTTACATAAATCAAACCCATGTGTGCTGCGGCAAGCGGCTGTTCGAGATTGCGGGTATGTGTTTGTCCTTTCGGATCGTCATCGGTGTTCACCACGCCATGACCGCTTACTCCGGGTGATCCCTCCTTATAACGGAGATCACTTCCGAGCCATTTGTTTTCAGATCCCCAATACACATCTTCCTGAGCTTCCCACATGTCTTCGCGGCCGCCTGCGAATCCAAAGGTCTTAAAGCCCATCGATTCAAGCGCCACGTTTCCGGCAAGGATCATCAGATCGGCCCACGAGATTTTCTTACCATATTTTTGTTTGATCGGCCACAACAATCTGCGGGCTTTGTCGAGACTCACGTTATCGGGCCAGCTGTTAAGCGGAGCGAAGCGCTGCTGACCACCGCCACCACCACCGCGGCCATCGAATACGCGGTAGGTTCCCGCACTGTGCCATGCCATGCGAATGAATAATCCGCCATAATGACCAAAGTCGGCCGGCCACCAGTCCTGCGAATCAGTCATTAATGCTGTAAGGTCTTTCTTGAGTGCCTGCAGATCCAGTTTCTTAAACTCTTCGGTATAATTGAATTTTTCTTCCATCGGATTGGAGAGGGAAGAATGCTGGCGAAGAATGTTGAGCTTCAATTGATTAGGCCACCAATCGCGGTTGCGCGTGCCGGTACCGGCCGCCTGCTTATGAGCCCCGGTGAACGGGCATGTTGCTTCACCATTTGTTGCTTTGTTGTCCATGGGTTTAGAATTAGTGCTGAGTTATGTTTTTTATCTTTTTCGTGCAGATATGTGTCAATATTAGGCCCCCCGGTCAAATAAATCAAATTGATTATCTTTATGTTCCTATAGACAAAATCTATGACTTTAACGCAATTGGAGTATATTGTTTCGGTGGATACGCACCGCCATTTTGCGCAGGCTGCTGAAGCGTGTTTCGTTACACAACCCACATTAAGCATGCAAATCCAGAAACTGGAAGAGGAACTGGATGTAAAGATTTTTGATCGTACGAAGCAACCCGTTATTCCAACGGAGGCGGGAGCGCTGATCATTGCGCAGGCGAGGGTGGCACTGCGCGAATCAAACCGGATTACCGAACTGGTTGAACATCAGAAAGGAACGATGACCGGTGAATTGCGCATTGGCATCATTCCTACGCTCGCACCATACCTGTTGCCGCAATTGTTCCGGGAGATGCGCGCAAAATATCCGCAGTTGAATCTGATTATTCGCGAGACCATTACGGAAGAAATCATCAATGAACTGAAGCACAATCGCCTCGACTGCGGATTGGTTGTTACCCCGCTGAATGATTCAGCCATTACTGAAGACGTTCTGTTTTATGAAGAACTGTTCGTGTACGTGTCGCGGAAGAACGCCCTTTATAATAAGCGCTATGTGCTCGCGGCCGACATAAATCCGAACGAATTATGGCTGCTCGAAGAGGGGCATTGTTTCCGTTCGCAGGTGCTAAACCTGTGTGAATTACAAAAACGAAATGATGTCCAGTTCCGATACGAGACAGGTAATATCGAGACTCTGAAACGCATGGTCGAGAATACAGAGGGTATTACCATCTTGCCTGAACTCGCAGTAAAGGAATTCAGTAAATCGCAACTGAAACTCGTGAAGAAACTACAGGCACCCAGTCCTGCCCGGGAAGTCAGCCTGGTAACGCATCGCGATCACATCAAGATGAAGCATCTGGCACTACTGAAAGATCAAATCCTGAACATGGTTCCCAAGCAAATGCAGAAGCTCCAGAATAAAAAGATTGTTGAGATTGATTGATGCCCGTTAATTTCTCAAACTCTTCACCGGGTTAGCAGTTGCAGCTTTCGCGGCCTGAATCCCCATCGAAGCAAATGCAATCAAACAAGATATCCCTGCTGCGATAACAAATATCCACCAGCCGATGCTTACACGGTAAGCAAAGTCGTTCAGCCATTGATTCATAGCCCATAAAACCAATGGCACAGCAATGGCAAACGCGAGCAATACCAGCAGCATGAATTGCCGCGACAGCATGAGCAACACGGTTCGCGAACTCGCGCCCAACACTTTACGAATGCCGATTTCGCGGGTTCGCTGTTCGGCCGAGTAAGTACTGAGTCCAAACAATCCCAGGCCGGCAATAATTACCGCAAGCGTGGCAAATGATGTGAATATTTTTCCGGTACGTTCTTCCGCTGTGTAGAGCGCTTTAAACTTTTCATCCAGGAATGTATAGGAGAATGGAATGTCTCCGTTCATGTTGTACTTGTCCCAAAGTGTTCGCGCGTTCTCGATGAAGTCACCAATATCGGATGCGTTCAATTTGACCAGTACAGCGCCCCGGTTTCCGCGAAGCATCATCACGAGCGGCCCGACTTTCTGACGAGGCGATGTGTAATTAAAATTTTTAACAACTCCCACCACACGATATTCCCACTGACCGGATGTGATAATCTTTTTATCGACAGCGGTTTCAGGCGTCCAGCCGAATTCATACGCGGCAGCTTCATTGATCACAACCGCTGCCGAGTCGGAAGGGAAGTCGCGCGAAAAATTTCTGCCGTAAGCTAACTCAATGGCGAGCGTATTCAGATAATCATAGTCGATACGGAAAATGTCGATATGGATTTCGGTACTTTGACCATCACCCACACGATCTTTGGCGTAGGCCTGCGTGCCCTGCATATTTCTTTCTCCGGGCATGTGACTTGAAACACTCGCATTAATCACACGACTGTCGTTGGCTAAATCGTTGCGGAAGTTCTTTTCATTTTCGCGGAGTGCACGGGTTTCGTTGATTACCAGCACCTGTTCTTTCGAATAGCCGAGGTTTTTGTTCTGCATATAGCTAAGCTGCTGATAAACAATTAATGTGGCAGCAATTAATGCCGATGAAACTGCAAACTGAAATACCACCAGAGAACTGCGGAGAAAATCTTTGCGGCCGGCTGTACCCGTTGCAGAGCCTTTCAATACCTGGACCGTGTTAAATGACGACAGCAAAAAAGACGGATATACGCCTGACAAAATTCCCACCACCAGCGTACCGCCAACGACCCACGCAGCATTCATGGGCTGAAGGAAATAGCTGAATGTTGTTGTTTTGCCAGTCAGCTGGTTAAACATGGGCAGCAATCCTGCAACCAATGTATAAGCGAGTACCATCGCGCACAGGGCCAGCAAAACGGATTCAGTAAGAAATTGTGTAATCAGCTGCTGCCGGATGGATCCCATTACCTTGCGGATTCCGATTTCACGAGTACGTCTTGCCGATGTGGCCGTTGAAAGATTGATGAAATTGACGCAGGCAAGCAGCAGAATAAACACTGCAAGTGCTCCGAAGATATAAACGTAACGAATGTCGCCTGCTGGCGTGAGTTCATCAGACGTATGCGAACCGAGGTGAATATCCCGCAAAGGGCGTAAGGTGAAGACGAATGTGTTAACCGCCTTCTCCGCTTCTTCGCGACCAACCCCCATATCGGCCTGCACTTCCGGAACAACATGTTTGCGTACGAGATCCGGGAATTTTTGTTCAAGCGCTTTTGCATCAGCGTTTTCAGCAAGCTGAATGTATGTTGTTTCACCAACGTTGCTCCAGCTCGGCCTGCGAAACTTCATAAATGTTTCACCGCTCAGAAATGCATCGAACTTAAAGTGAGAGTTCTCTGGAATGCGATCGAAAACCCCGGTAATCTTATAACCGGTTTCTCCCGCAAGCAAAACTTTTCCCATGGGATCTTCGCTGCCGAAATACCTGCGCGCAAAGTCGCGCGATACCACCAGTTGATTGGGTTCCGACAAGGCCAGCTTACTGTTTCCGCTCACCAGCGGGATGGAAAAGAAGTCGAGGAAATTGGAATCCGCGACAGCAATGCTTTCTGCTTTGAGAACAATGTCATTATAACGGAGATAAGGAGTGTACCAGTGACTCAGGCGCGTGAAAGATACGACCTCGGGATAAGCTTCCGCTATGCCAGAGCCAACACCAAAATCTACCGTTGCGTACTCCATCCAGTTCCCGTTGCCGAGCACACGAATCTCAACCCGGTAAATATCATCCGAATGTTCGGCATACGTATCGTAGGTGAGTTCAGAATGTATGTATGATCCGATGAGCAATGCACATGCAAGCCCAACCGACAATCCGAAGATGTTGATCAGATAAAATGTTTTGTTTTTTACAAGACTTCGCCACGCGATAAGAAAGTAGTTGTTCAGCATAGAGAATGAGGTTGATGAAGCAAGGTTTGTTGAGTTCCAGAAGAATCGTTTAAAGAGAAATCCGAAAGCATTGGTGACATATTTTCGCTTCGCGGATCGGGGTGTACGCTCGAGATCGAGTTGATAAAGTTCGTACAGGTCGCCACGGATTTCCTCAGCAAGCGCGGGAGGAGCTAGGCGATCGATAAACTTATCTACCCAATCCGGAGGCTGTAAATATTTGTTCATGATAAAGCCGGCTTCGAGATCATCGTCCAGATGGTAGCGCGTGTATCGCGTAAATCTTCCAGCGTATTGCGACCATAGGCGGTAATGCTGAACATGCGCTTGCGTCTTCCACCGCGCTCGGCTGATGCTCCGCCCATTTTGGATTTCACGAAACCTTTTTCTTCCAGCCGATGAAGTGCAGCATGCGTTGCGCTGATGGTGATCTCCCGGTTGGCAGTTTTTTTCAGCATTTCCGTGATGGAAACGCCATAGGCTTCGTCCTTCAGCAGGGCGACCATTAACAGGATAAGCTCTTCCAGTTCGCCCAGGTAAACGCGGTTACTCATAGTATTATTTCAACTTTTGTAGAACTAATATGAATGGATACGGCCTAAAATCAGTAAGGTTACATTTTTGGCGGCCGAAAATTTTGCTCGCATTGATTTAGTAATTTGGATGTGTGATTCTGGTCAAATACATCGAAACTTCCTTATGGAATCAGGCTATTGAAAAGCTGTTGGGAACCGGGTGGGAGATGACTCATCAATATGATGGCATGGATGCAGGCATCGACTATAATTCCTATACGCTGGAAAAAGGAGGAGAGAAGATAACCTTCGAGTGGACCAACTGGGATGAAGGCGAAATCCGGTGCACGGAGGCAGCTCTTCGTGAGATTGAAGCGTTGATCAATCACCGGTTCAGGAACGTAGAGTCTGGCTCCGATTCCCGACCAGGAACTCCGCCAAACAAGAAGTAATTTATTTCTGTTGTCGCGCCAGCAGAAAACCTGCTGCAAAAAGCGCAACAGACCACGCTGCTGTTTTCAGGGCGAGCCCGTTCATATAACCTTCACTTTCCAAAAGTGAGAGATCGGAAGAATCCTCGGGGTTGACCAACAATACCAATGTGTCGCCTGCCTGATGATTGAATTCGGCAACTGCATCTTGACTTGTATAACTCGTGTTATTAATAGTGTATTGCAGCGTTACCGTTTGCTGCGATGAATCGGGAGGTAATTTTTTTACCGATGTAACAATGGCGTTAGTCCGGTCCCACTGCAACTTGGCACCCTGAAACCGGAGATAAAAAAGCAATGCGAGTGCGCCTGTGATAACTGCGCCCAGATAGATGATACGGCTTGCTAACTTATACATGGGATGAAGGTTGCGAAAGATAAAGCAATTTAATCACACTCAAATAGTTGAACATCAACTGATTGGTAATGGCGGGTAAAATGACGGGCTAACTGGCGGGCAAAATACCAGCCCCGGAGCGCGCAAGTGCCGTTAGCGCGAATAAAAAAATTATGAGAAAGATCAATGTGTTATCAGTCGCCTTAACCGGCTTACTGTTCTTTTATTGTTCCGCGAGTTTTGCACAGACTGCTTCTGTTCAGAAGTATATTGAACGTTCCAATCAGCAATTCATTAAATGGTTCAACAGCGGCAAAGCCGATTCAATTGTGTTTCAATATCATCCAAAGGGCTGCCTGGCCAGCGGGGGTTGCGGAACGGCCGTGATTCAAAATCACTATCGCACGGAAGTGGGAAAGTACACGTTTCGCGAACTGAAAACGCTGAAGGTTGAAGTTAAAGACACGGTCGCTACAGAAACCGGGCACTGGAGATTATTGCTCCCCACAGGAACAGAGTTGGCTGGAAACTACCGGACGGAGTGGCGTAAAGTGAACAAGCAGTGGCTGATTTTCCGGGAGGAACTTTTGAACTAACCATGCTACAGTTTATTCAGCCGGCCTTCGGGCCGGTTTTTTTATCCGGAAAAAGAATCGCTTGAACCCTTCGATTATTTATCTTTCGCTTATGGCCGATCAACCCTTAACCTGTATCAACTGTGGCAATACGATCACAGGTCGTTTTTGCAGTCAGTGTGGAGAAAAAGTCTTTTCCGAACATGATAAAACGATTGGTCATTTCCTGCACGAGGCATTTCATTTCCTGACTCACCTCGATGGAAAATTTCTGACGAGTTTGAAGACCATTTTTTCAAGGCCGGGCCTGCTTGCTGCTGAATACTGTCAGGGAATCCGCAAAAAGTATTTCAAGCCCGTGTCGATGTTTTTGGTAGGCGTCATCATTTATCTGCTGTTCCCTATTCTGCAGGGTTTAAACATGTCACACGCTGAAAACATGAACACATTCAGCTCGATACATATTGGAATTGTGAAGGATATGTCGATCCGGAAAGCTGATAAATTGGGCATCACGATGGAAGAACTTGGCGAGCGGTATGATGCCAAGTCACCGAAAGTATCCAAAATCATGCTGCTGACACTGTTACCGTTTTCGGCCCTGTTGTTATGGCTTTTGTTTTTCCGCAAGCGCAATTATTTATTTGATCACCTTATCATGGGCACGGAAATGAATACAGTTTTTCTGTATCTCGTGTTCCTGATCATTCCTTTGCTGCTTCGCCTCGGTGGGAAAATTTGGTACTGGACAACGGGGGGAGATTTCGACTATGGTGATTCTGTGATCGTGCCGCTTCAGCTTGTGATTCTTTCTACATACTGGTCGCTCTCATTTCGCAGGTTCTATAGCACAGGCCGGTGGGAAACAATCTGGAAAACAGCATTGTTCTTTGTGTTTCATTCACTGCTGGTATATGTAGTTTACAGATTGCTCCTGTTTTTAGTGGTGATGATGTTCATCTAACCCTTCTAACGGGATTTTTTCTCCAGGTTTTCGGACGTTTGTTGATAGCGGTGCACGGAATTGTCCATCTGCACAACAAACTGTCCATCAGTCATTTTTATAGAAATTTTTGTTACCACGGGCGGATTTCCCCGTTAACGAAACATAACCTACCGACCCCCACATGATCTTCAGCTACCTGCTCACGGCATACCGTAACTTTGTCAAGCACAAAGGATATTCCATCATCAATATTCTGAGCCTTGGTTTCGGACTATTCTGCTTCATTCTTATCATGATGTTTGTGGTGCATGAGAAGAGTTTTGATGAACAGTATCCCGAAAGAACGTACCGGCTCGCGCTGGAAGTGAAAGCAAGTAACAGTACGACACATAATGCGCAGACCTCACCCGGATGGATGCCCTTGATGGAACAGGATTTCCCCGAAATAGAAGCCACACTTCGCGTAAAGCCGCCACGCCAAACATGGATGGTCACCAACGAAGAACGGAATATCAATTTTGCCGAGAAGCAGTGGGTATTTGCTGACTCCAACGTGTTCAGCTTCTTCAACATTCCTATAGTGGCAGGCAATGCCGATAAAGCTTTAGACGGACCTTCGAAAGTTGTGCTCAGCGAATCCATGGCAAAGAAATATTTCGGAGATGAACAGGCAGCGTTAGGAAAAATTCTCATGCTCGATAAAGTGAATACGTTTCAGGTAAGCGGTATCATGCGAGACATGCCTTCAAATTCACACTTTCATTTTGATTTCATTGCGGGTATGCAAAACCTGCGCGACACCACGCGCTACTACCAATTCAACGTACCGGACGGCCCGTTTCCATTTACGTATAACTACATCCGGCTTAAGCCGGGTGCTGATCGGAAAAATCTTGAAGCCCGTTTCCCGGAATTTATTGAGCGCAACGTGCCACTGCAGTTCAGGCAAAATGGGGCGATCAGTCTGTTTCTCCAGCGCACGCGCGACATCCACCTGACATCAAACATCGAAAACGAAATTGAACCGAATGGTTCAATTGTGCTTGTGAATTTCTTCATGAGCATCGGAATCTTCCTGATCCTCATAGCCTGTGCTAACTTCATTAATATGGCCACCGCGCGTTCCGTTAAGCGCGTGAAGGAGGTAGGCATTCGAAAAACGCTGGGAGCAGAGAAACGGGAACTTGTGGGCCAGTTTCTGGGCGAGACTTCACTTATGGTGTTTATTTCGTTCATACTCGCGCTCGGTGCTGTTTATCTTGCCTTGCCCGAGTACAATTCGCTTGCTAACAAAACGATCGGTTTTTCATTTCTGCTCGACTGGCGATTGGCTTCTATCATACTCGCGGCTGTTGTGATTACCATCGTACTTTCCGGAAGTTATCCTTCCTTGATTTTAAGCGCAGTACGCGCTGCCGAAGTTTTGAAATCGGGGCAGGCGAGTGGCACTGGCGGAAAATCGCTCCTGCGAAAGTCTTTGATCGTTTTTCAATTCAGTATTTCGGCATTTCTGATTATCGCCACGCTGGTGGTTTATAATCAGATGAAGTTTATGGAAAACAAAGATCTGGGGCTTGATAAAGAGCAGGTTGTTGTAATCCAGTTAACGGACCCTACGCCAATCAATGCATTCCGTGCGTACAAGTCAATCATCTCAAGTCACGAGGCCGTGAAGAGTGTTTCCGCTGCTTTCAGTGCACCTGCTTCAATTGTATTTCAGTCACGCATAAAAGGAGTTAACACCGGCTCGGATGAAGTTATCCAGGCACAAAACTATTTCCACGATTTTGATTTTATAAAAACACTTGGGATCAGGCTGATTGCTGGTAAAGAAATTTCCATAGAAAATCCCGGTGATACGCTGAACACTTGCATTATTAATGAAACAGCCATGCGCAAGCTGGGGTATACCAATCCTCAGGATGCATTGAACACCCAAGTGCAGTTCCCTGATTTTAATAATTCTCCCTCGTTTCGGGTGATTGGTGTAACGGAAGACTTTCACAACATGTCGGTGAGAGAACAAGTACCGCCAACAGTGATGTCGTATGCGCGGGGCGGATTCTTTGCGTTTGTGAAGATTGATGTGAGCAAGGCTGAATCTGTTTTAGGATGGATGAAACAGCGCTGGGAAGAGGTTGTGCCAGGATATGCTTTCGACTATTCATTTCTTGATCAGAATTTCGACCGGCTTTACAAAAGTGAGAAGGTTCTGAATGTACTGCTAACGTTTTTTGCGTGCCTTACGATTTTTGTTGGCTGTTTGGGCTTGTTGGGACTGTGCTCTTTCATGGCGCAGCAACGTGCCCGAGAGATCGGTATTCGCAAGGTGAATGGAGCCAGCGTGATCAACATTGTTACCATGTTTGGTAAAGAGTTTCTGACGCTCATTCTTATCGGATATTTTATCGGTGCACCGCTTGCCTATTATGTTATGAACAGGTGGCTTGATGGATTTGCCTACCGGATTGAGATCGAACCGGTGTTCTTTGTGCTGGCGCTCGCGTTCACAGTAACTGCGATGGCAGCGACCGTGGGCTATCAAATTATTGCCGCTGCCCGGACAAATCCCACCAAGAGCCTGAGGGCGGATTAGATTAAATCAGTAAGCCGGTTAAAACTTATACGTATATCCTAAGCGAAAAACCTGCGTTTCGTAGTAGTCGGTACTGATGTAGTGAAAACCGTCACCGTTAACGCGCTTTTTAATTCTAAGGGTGTTGCCAACATCCGTTGCATTAAATGATAATTCACCTTTTCCATTCTGTATGGATTTGCGAATGCCCAGGTCGGCATAAAATCTCGAATAGGTTTTTCCTTGCGGAACAAGATCCGGCGCAGCATACACGGATGTTACCTGAACGTCTATCTTCTTTGGCAGGTGAAATAATCCATTCACCTTGATATTGCCTGACCAGATTTCTTCATCATCGGTGGTGAATGTGTTTTCTTCCGGATACTGGTTCACCACCGTAAATCCTTCAATAGTATTGTGGTATGCGTTAACGTTTAAACTAAGCTTTGCCCATGTAGAAATATCCTGTGCAATCACCACTTCAGCACCTGTTGATTCACTGGCCCCGGCATTCTGAAAAATATTATAAATCAATGGGCTGCCTTCCACAACGCTTGCAATCCGAACAATGGTGGAAATTGTTTCTTTGTGATAAACTGCCGAATACCAGTATCCCGAATTCCAGTTCGTCTTATAACCTGCTTCAAATGAATGGGTGAACTGCGGCCTTAGTCCCGGATTACCAACCTTTATAATTTCTGCATCATCGTATTTTGGAAAGATCCGGATATCAACTTCGTTTGGCCGGTCCACCCTGCGTGTGTAAAAGAGCGATAACGTATTTTGATTGTTGAGCTTGTAAGCAAACCGCAGGTTTGGAAATGGCTGTGTGTAATGATAGCCATCACTTTTATAGGTATTGTGATCGGGGTTTACATCGTATTGAATGTTCACATATTCAACCCGTAATCCAGCCTCGACTTCAATCTTGCTGGTTTCTAACAGGTAGTTACCATATAGTGCGGGAATGGTTTCTGTATAATTTGCCCAGCCACCGGCATTCGCATCGATGGGGGAGTTCACCCCCGGAAAAAACCGCATGTTGGTAGGAATGTAGCGTCTTCTGAATTTGGCACCCAATTCGAACCGGCCATGCTTGAGTGGCTGAACATAATCGGCAGTAACATCGGTAACGTGTTCGTCTGACAGAAGCTTGAACGAGTCTTTCCCGGTGAAGTCAGGCGTAATGTTCGTAAAAAAGTATTTCTCGTTTTCACGATGAAACGTATACGTGTAGCCCAGTGTAAATACCCGGCCGGGTTGCGAAAATTTGTGCTGCCAGTTCCCGAGAAATGTTGCTGTGGTTTTAAGTTCATCTTCCAGGAATTTCCAAAGCCTTAACCGTTCGCTGAAATCACCGTTGAAGAAAGGCTCATCACCATGATCAATAATTTTCTCGCTTCCGAACAATCCTGAAACAGTAAGGGTATTCCGCTCATTAAGGTATAAATCAATCCCGCTTTTTAAAGTCACAAAATTCGTATTCCGGTTTCTTTTTGTTTGCTGCCGGATGATATCACCGTTATCATAATATCGGTCAACAAATTCGTTTTTGTTTAGGGTTTGCGTATAAAGGTTGTCGGCCTGGAAGAAAATATTGACTTTCTTTTTGCGATAGTTTAGCGAAACTGAAGGGTTAATCTTGGGTGTTGCCTGGTATTGCGGACGAATGGTTGGAAAGTTTTCCTTCTTTATCCATAGTGCGCCAAGCCCGCCTGCGAGCCCTACTTTTCCATTAAGACCTTCCTTTACTTCTTTCTTGTATACGATGTTAATAATGCCGGCATTTCCGTTTGCATCGTATTTGGATGATGGATTGTTGATGATTTCGATCTTTTCAATAGCGGATGCCGGAATGTTATCGAGCCCTCTTTGATTTCCGAAACCTGTGAGTGCGGTTTGTTTACCATCAATCAGCACAATCACTTTGTCGCTTCCGCGGAGTTGCAGCGTGCCTTCGTTCGTTACTGCAATACCCGGAAGGTTTTGCATGGCTTGAAGGAGCGATCCGCCACGCTGGCTGATGTTATCGGAAATGTTAAATGTCTTTTTATCAAGATTAGGAACTACAGCATCGCGCTGCCCGGTAATCACTACTTCGTTTAATGCGGTGGCATCCTGCGATAATTCAAGAACCCCGAGATCCAGGAATTCACTGAGTTTGCCCACCAATACGGATTGTCGCAGGGAAACGTAACCAACGGATGATGTTTGAAGTACGTACCGCCCGGCAGTAATACCCTTCAGGGAAAACCGACCGTGTTCGTCAGTAATTGTTCCGGAAACAAAGGTGCTGTCGGGTAAAGTTTTGAGTTGCACGTTTACAAAGGGCAGGGGGTCTTTCGTTTTACTGTCGGCAAGCACCCCCGAAACCGTCACGGCTGGTATTTGTGCTAACGCTCCAACTGCTGCAAGGGAAAGAGCAAGTAAAGAGGTGAATTTAAACACGCTCTAAAATCAGGCTCAATTCTGTTTCAATTCTGAAGAAAAAATCCGAAAATCACTGCTCTTTACACTTCTTGACTTGCTGACAAGCCCATGATATTCAATAGTCTACATAACCGGCCTTAAAGCATTATAATTCTGCAGATATCATTAAATTCGGTCAAAATCATTTTACTAAACAACATTTCTATGACCTGATAATCGAAGGAGTAAACTAAATATGACCCCATTTAAAATTGTATTACTTGTAGTTTTTGAATTAGCTATTGGATTTGATTGTATTGCCCAGCATAAGGATGAAATAGACGGGATTAATTCCCGGATTAGCCTTGCGGAAATTCGCGCTTTTGATAGGTCTTACAGGCCTTATGCGACTGAAGCCGTTCGTTTGGCAAGAAAACTCCGATTGCCGATAGAAGAAGGCAAGGCACTGCGTGCCCTGGCGGATTTTACGTTGGAATCTTCCAACCCATCTGTTGCTGCCCTTGATTCAACCCGGAGAATTTTGCTTCAGTCAAAATCGCTGGCCGAGCGAAGCAATGATTCTACTGCTTTGGCATGGACCAATTGCCTGATAGGCAAAATGCATTTCTTCAAAGCGTATTGGATCCGCGGTGCCAGCAAGCATCTTGACTCAGTCAGACTGCGTCTTGAGCCGGCAATCCGCTATGGTTCCGGCAACGGAATAAAGCCGCTGTTATCTGAATGTTATCATTATTATTCGTTGTCGCTTCGGGGTGAGTCAAGCAATTTTCAAACGATCGTAAACCTGAAGTTGGATGCATTATTTTACAACGATTCGATCACTCAACCAGCTTTGCGGGCGCGAATACTGAATCATCTTGGAAGTCTCTATTTAAATTTTGGTGGTGGCCTGAAAGGTAAAAGCATTGAATACTTTGAACGGGCACGTGTGATTGCCCAGGGCATTGGCGCTGCAGATATCTGCACATCAATTCTTTCTGATCTGTCGGATTACTACATGTTGCACAACCGAAAGAAGGAAAGCCTCCGGTATTTCAATGAGGCGATAGGCGTTGCACGCAAAGCCGGATTATCGAAAAGAGAGGCATCACTTTATTTTCAGGGCGGAAGAATTTACCTGCACTTTGAAGTGTTCGACTCGGCCATCACGTACTTTAAATACTGCGGGATTGCACACGATAAATTGAAGCAGCATTGGGCGATTCCGATTTGCCAGGGTTTTATGGCAAAAGGATATTTACGAAATCATCAGCGTGATTCGGCAAAGATGCTGATTGCCGGGCTTGATCGTGAGATTGCGGGTGAAATAAAGAATGGATATGAATTCTTTTCGGTAAAAGAAATTTTGGAAGTCATCGTAAGCGTCTATGCTGAGCTGCATGATAACGAAGGGCTGGCTCGCAATCAGGCAAGGCTTATCAATCTTCAGGATTCTGTTTATTCAAAGCAAAATCAGGCCGACTTTGAAGGCGCACTCGCGGCAAGGAGCCTGGAACTTGAGCGGCAGAAAGCCAAACTGTATGAATATGAAAAGGCTATCAGCGACAGCGCAATCGTAAAGCAGCGAACGGTGATTCTTGTCATGGTGGTTACGGTTGTTATCTTAATTTTCGTGGCATTCGGAATGTATTACTATTCGCATGTACTGCGAAAGCTCAACCAGAAGCTGAAACAGTCTACTGAAACCATAGAATCGCAAAAGGAAGAACTTGTAATCATGCTTGATAATTTGAAGAGCATGCAGGGCCAGTTGGTGAGTGCAGAGAAGATGGCATCCCTTGGCCATTTGGCGGCAGGTGTGGCGCATGAATTAAATAACCCGCTGAACTTCATCTCGGGAGGCGTTTCGGTAATGGAAGAAGTTTTCGGAAGACTTATGGCTGGAAATATTTCGCTTGACGAAAAGAAAGTGGCCTTTAAAGAATCACTCACAATGTTTAAAAACATCAATAACGGTGTCGACAGGATGTCATCCATAATTGACAGTCTGCAGATTTTCACCAATCCGCGCGAAACGTTAACGGAAAGTTCGGAAACGGATATTGCAGAATGCATCGATGCTTCCTTGATTTTGCTGAAGTCGAAACTCGAAGGTGAATCAGTAACGGTTATCCGGTCGTACACGTCATGCCGCGTGAGGGCACATTCCGGTCGGCTGAGTCAGGTGTTTATTAACCTGATTGACAATGCCATTTATGCTATGAAAGAACGCCAGCGCGACAATCGCAAGCTGGAAGTTCTGTTGACGTTGACCGATGACACTGCCCGGATAGATTTTACTGACAACGGATCCGGCATACCGGAAGAAATCAAGAACAACATCTTTAATGCATTCTTCACCACGAAAGATACCGGCCAGGGAACAGGGTTGGGGCTGTTTATTTGTCACTCCATTGTGGAAGAATTCGGAGGCAATCTCACATTCACCAGCACCAGGAATGCCGGCACAACGTTTACCGCAACCTTAAACAGGTCGAAATTTTAACTTCGCATTCAACGGGTACTAAGCACTTTCCCGGATTTGATTTTTGGCGACAAATTTCCAGTGTTTGCCAGGTGTATCCTTTATAATGGATTCTTCTATAGGAGTAACTCCTATTAATACCAGCATATATACTGCGCATCCACTATATTATTGCGATTTGCTATAGAGAAAATGGCGATCGGTAATGGAAGAAGGATGCAGGCGTTATTCATTTCACAAAATATAACCATCTCCGTTGAAGGAGATACACTGTTTTGCAACTGGATGGGCTACCAGGACGAGCAGGCATTGCGCAGCGCAGCACTGCTCATGCATAGGTTTTTTATTGAATATAACTGTTCAAAAATCCTGAATGATAACACCGAGGTTGTTGGCCCATGGAATCATTCCACCGCATGGGCGACTGATGAATGGTTTCCGTCAATGATGGAAGCAGGCCTCAAGAAATTTGCGTGGGTTTTTCCAAACGATTTTTTTGCGCAGGTGTCAGCCAACCGGGTGATTCCCACATCGCCCGTTATTAAAGCATTTACTTCGCGTAAGGCTGCAGCGAATTGGCTAACTTACTAAGCGATGGCCGGAAAACATGGGAACATAGTAAAGGGCAATAAAATAAAGGCACTGAAGAGCAAATACCTGCTGTTCATTATCTCGATCATTCTCATTATTGCTGCGCAGGTTGGCATACAATATTGGTTCGGCCAGGAAACCGGGTTGAGCCTGTTGCTTTCGGCACTCGCGGTGCTGATCATTATCCTGGAATTTGTCTTTATTTTTCTGCCATCACTCCGGAGGTTAACTTCTGCTAACCGCAAGCTTGTTCGATTGCGCAAGAGCCTCGAAGACAGCGAGCGGCAGTATCGTGAACTTGTTGAGGGTGCTGCTGATATCATCTATGAGTTGAACAGCGAAGGCCAGTTCTCCTACGTAAATGAACTGATGTTGAAAATGAGCGGCTACACCCGTGAAGAAATGATCGGGCGTTTTTATCTCGAATTAATCCATCCGGACGACCGCGCCTATGCAGCAAGCTTTTATCGGAATAAACTTAAGGCAGGAGAGGAGACCAGCTACCTGGAATTCCGGATGATTGGCAGGAACGGGCAAACCACGTGGATCGGACAAAACGTACGATACTTCTATGAGCAGTCGTGGGTTACACACGTGCGGGTTGTTGCCCGCGATATAACCGAGGGGCGGTTGGCGCAGCTTGCCTTGAAACAACTCAAGGAAGAAGCTGAGCGCACCACCCGTGCCAAAAGTCAGTTCCTGTCGATGATGAGCCATGAGATTCGTACACCGATGAATGCCATCATTGGGTTGACAAATCTGCTGGGCGACACCAGGCTTACACCCGAGCAGAAACACCACGTTCAGTTGCTGAAATTCTCCGGTGAGAACCTGCTTACGATCATTAACGACATTCTCGATTTCAGTAAGATTGAAGCTCAAAAAATTGCACTGGAGTACATCGATTTCGATTTGCGTGAACTGTTTGATAAAACCATTGAAATCCAGCGGCAGCGTGCCGATGAAAAAAGTATTACGCTGAAGTATCACATCGATCCACAATTGCCGCAGGCATTCAAAGGCGACCCGGTGCGAATTATCCAGATCATCACCAATCTGGTGAGTAATGCAATCAAATTCACGCATGAAGGTTCCGTAACGGTCAATCTTGTTCAACTCGCAACGGCAGGAGAGACTGTGACTCTGCAGATTGATGTTACAGACACAGGCATTGGCATTCCTTCCGATAAACTTGAAACCATATTCGAAAGTTTCTCACAGGCGGAAGAAGCCACTGCACGCAAGTATGGCGGAACCGGACTTGGCTTGGCCATTACCCGGAAGCTGGTTGATCTGATGGGTGGTGTGATTAGTGTTAAAAGTACTGAGGGCAATGGATCAACCTTTACCTGTGTGCTTACGCTGGAGCGGGGAGAGGTGAACGTTCAGGAAACTGAACAACCGCCCGAAGTTCTTGCTATACCCGCTGGCATTCATGTGCTGGTGGCCGAAGACAACCAGGTAAACCAACTGATGGTGACAAGCTTCCTGAAGAAATGGGATGTGAAATATACCGTTGTTGAGAATGGCGTTGCTGCGCTCAAGGCGATTCAGGAACAGAGGTTTAACATTGTGCTGATGGATTTACAGATGCCCGAGATGAGCGGATATGAGGTTACCGAAAAGATCCGCGGCATGGACGAGCCCTATTATACGAACATTCCGATTATTGCATTAACAGCAAGTGCCATGACCGAAGTGCGTGCACAAGTGCTGGCCGCAGGCATGAACGATTTTCTTTCGAAGCCTTTTCACCCGGACGATCTTAAAAGGATTGTCGTGAAGTATGCACGATTTTAATTGCGGTTCTAATGCATTAATTTGGTCACCCCAAATCCCTCAGGTATGATCATTTATGGCTGGAACTCCAGGAACATCAAGCAGGCACCACTCGAGAATTACCCTTGCCCGCAATGCCAACAGACTGACTCATCACATATTGTAGTTGTTGCCAAATACGTTCATATTTTCTGGATACCCGTGTTTCCGTACAGCAAATCAGCTGTAGCGATATGCACGCAGTGCAAGCATGAAACACACGATGAAAAAGCAATTTTCCCTGGCAACGCCAGTAATATAAAGAGACTGAAGGCTACTGTACGGCTACCGCTGTATTTATTCTCAGGTCTGGCGATCATCCTGCTGGCTATAGGGTACTTCACGTATGCCGGAGCCCGGGAGGATAAGCTTGCTGAAAGCTATGTTCAGGAACCTCAGGCAGGGGATGTTTACCTGATCCGGAGCTACGAAGAGAAATCTGCCTATAATCATTATTTACTGAAAGTGCGTGATGTTGTGGGCGACTCACTTTGGGTTTCGTACAGCTCGTATTTCTACAACGGCATCGTAAGCAAACTTGACCCTAATGACGGTTTTTACGACATCATGTATCCGATACACAAGGATGAGATTGAAGGGTACCGAAAGTCGGGGGAACTAAAGAAAGTGATGAGAGGCTACGATTCATCAACTGGTTTTAACCGGGATGTTGAATTTCCGGACTCATTGGCAAATCAGATTCAAGTGTTGCAGGATTCTCTGCAGTAGTTTGGTTCCACAGTTTACGACTTATGAAGCGTGCACGGCTTGTTTTACGCGTAATATTCTCGTTGGCCGTGATTGTTATTATGGTGCAGTTGGCGCAAAAAGAAGACAAGTCGCACCAGTCTATTGTTGAATTTAAGCTCAAGACAGCTAAGAAGATTCTGGTAGATTCGCTTGATGTGCGTCAAACGGCTGACACGGTCTTTCACGATACAGGCAAGTTCCTTGAAAATTCGCCCGGAGCAAGACGGGGTATAAGTGCTTTGACCATGATAGGGTTTACCTGGTTTCTGACCGAACTCTTTTTCCTGGTGAGAGCATCACGCAAGTCAAAGCAAGAATACCAGAACCAGTGACCCAAGCGTAACCTCTAAGTAGAATTGTCCATGCAGGTAACCTATGAACCCATCAAATTAGTAGGAATCCCTAGTTTTGGCTGAAAAGTTAAAATGTCCAATAGCGGCTATTTGACATTAAAAACAACTTTGTATACTAGCGGAATAGGGGATGTTCATTAATCACAACGCATCATTTTCACTATTTCACCTTCAGCAGGTAAATAGGCGGGTATCAACCAAGGTATAAACAATTCGTTCGCTTTTTAGTGATCAACAACATCATTATCTGTATCTGACTGCACCGGCCTATTCAGCGGACCCACAGGAAAGACCGCCCCGCCAAACTGCGTAAACCCGAACCTGAGCAATGAATTGCCTTCAATCTGGCAACTTGGTAACTTGTGTGCTGTTACACTACGGAGCATGAGGAACGCCTTTATCGGATATACCTATCAGCAACAGGTCACGTTGTTGTTACTGGCAAAGATGGATGTTGAACGACTCCTAGACTCAATCGAAATCGAAGGAATCGTTGGTCATGATTTTGATGATGTTAAGGTCTTATCCGATAAGAAAAAATATTACACTCAGATCAAGGACATTGAAGGAATCTCCTTGAGTCAGGTTAAGATTGGAGCTGATGCAGTTAGTATTGCGGGCAAAAGCCATACGCGTTCAACAGATATCAATATCATCTTTTTTAGGAAGATTGATATCAAGCCAAATGCAAGGGTACTGGGAATACCAGCTTATCTGACCAAGAAGGTCTATCTGATCTCACTATCCCGCGAGGAAATAGAAAGCAGCATACAGGAATTGTACGAACTCAACCACCCTCGTCAACTGGTCCTTAATAAATTCTTCAGCAAATGCCTGGATGATAAGAAGCTGCAAATTGATCGCGATGATCTGCCTTCGATCCCAGTATTCGATACACGATTGATCGAACCTACCCTTGACATGGGTAGAAAACACCTGAAAGTCAAAAACATTCTTGTTATCATCGGCAAACCAGGGATCGGAAAAAGTCACTTGGTTGACTCCCTTGCTAAGGAATTTTCAAATCATTTGATCTACAGGTTTTGGACATCCAGTCAGGACAGAGATTATACACAACGTTTGCAGTACGAAAATTTCCTGTTTGATTTTTCGAAGAAGCTGTTTAAGGATCAGGTGCGTCATACCGAAAGTCAGGTACTGAGAAAGCTCGTAAAGGTAAAGAGCACCGTAATCATTGACGGCCTGGACCACGTTGAAAACTACAACCCGTCTGACCTTCAGAAGTTTATAGCCTTCATTCAACGGGTGCAAACAAAATGCAAGACAATTATACTGACCCGGCCGCTGCGGCATTCAATCAAATGGAAAACGCATGAACTTGAAAATTGGAATGAAGCGCAAACCCGGAAGATTATGGGTGAGCTGTATCATATTTCGGACCACCATGTGTGTCGAAAAACGTACGAGATAACCAGCGGGTATCCAATCCTCGTTAAGTATTTGTCTGACTATTACAAACTCCACCGTTACCTTCCGGAGTTGTCTGCCTTAAAAAGTGTAGAGGAATATTACAATTCTGTGTTTGATCAACATGTGCGCATGAAGAGAGAACTTACGCTCTTTCTGTGTTCTCGTTCATTTTACATGCAGTCAGAACTGGCTTTCTTTTTGGGAGATGAGGTGGCTCAGTTTGTTACAGACTTTGTAAAAGAATACCCATATCTGTTTGATCAACGACTGAACAGAATCTCGTTGTTGCATGATAGTTTCAACACGTATCTGCGAAAGCAGGGAGTCAACTATGCAAGCCGTTTGAAAATGGTGACTCAGACCGTTGTGGAATCTGTCCTTTCTGGTGAAACTAAATTTCTTTCCCGGATTGCATTCTTCGATCTGACTCCTGAAATCAAAAAGCGAGTCGTTTTAAAATACGCTTCCGTTACTTTTTTTGAAAAGGTTATCAAGAATAACATTGACATGGAAGCGGTTCAATCCTTCTACGGAGACATTCGCGAGTGGTTAACCAAACTTTCCCCGGATGCCCTGACCCTTCAGCATTACTTCGAGTTATCGCTGATCTTGAATATCCTTTCGAGAAGTCATACGAAATCGCATTACGAATTTTTGTTCACGTACGTCAGGTCATTGCTCGCCAACGGGTTTTCAGAAGAACACATTACCAGTTCGGATTATGTGTTTGCTATGTTGTACTATATCAAAACCGGCAATCTCAACCTCTTGCAGAATCTGTCAAGCGATGACCTGCACGACACTCGAAATTTTGTCGGGAACCTGGAACGTGAAATAGAGAAGGAGATATTGTTCTACAATAAACACAAGGCGCCACTCACAAAGAATGAAATCGATAAACTCCTGGTATCCGATAGCGATCACTGGTTCAGAGAACAGCTTGCGCGTGTACTGGAGAACTTGTTTTTATTTCCGGATAGACGAGCCGACTTTCCCGAATTAACGAGTATCATTCTGAAGTATATAAAATCCGAAGACCGTGATGCATTGCATTTGCTGAAACGATTTTTCAAGCAAAAAGGATTTGAGTCATCGTATGCCTATTGGGTTCTGAATGATGCCAAGGCGACTTTACTTTCACTCGGCTATGTCCCGGATCAAAATGATTATCTAAAACTTTCGTTGCAAGAACTTATTTCAAAGAATATACGGTTAGGCAGCTATAAACTTTCAGTAGAAATATTAAACTACATTCGCCTTGCGCTGCAT
The DNA here is from genome assembly GCA_019694875.1 of Cyclobacteriaceae bacterium. Classification (GTDB taxonomy): domain Bacteria; phylum Bacteroidota; class Bacteroidia; order Cytophagales; family Cyclobacteriaceae; genus UBA2336. The sequence continues at coordinate 127,592 of JAIBBC010000003.1, read as the reverse complement.
AACAACAAGCCGGTAGATATTTCAAGCATCAGTCTTTTCTGGACGAAATTCTATAACCGAAAAGATTACTCGTTAATTAGTATACCCGGTATCTTATGTGTTTTTGAAGACAAAAATTTGATAGGTTTTAAAGAGTCAGTTCGCTTGATCACAGTGATTCAGAAGGGGTCAGAAAAAGGGCATCGCGGATTGTTGGCCGACTATATTCAGCAAAAACCTATCAATATTATTAAACAACTGTTCAAAACATTTGATATGGAAGACCTTCATATCTCCTGGTTTGAATTAACACCCGAATATATTAACCAATTGCCGGACATCGCGTACAACATTTCAATAAGACGGTTAGTAGAATACCATCGATCAAGTGGTGAGCTTGATCTGTATGAAGTCTATAGTGTTCTTCATTCCAACCGATTTTTGGAACTTAAACAAGATCTTGATTTTTTCAGACTCAATATCCGGGTGAAGGAAGGAAGCAAAGAAATACCTTTCCTAAGAAAGAATGGAATCAGATACCAGGAGTATAAAGACGGGTATGATAAGCTGCCATACAGCAGCGAATCGAGATTTCAGTACGGTATACTCGGTGAAAAGGACTTAAAATTTATCGCGAAGAAGAAGTTAACGCCTGAGCAGGTGGCTCTCTTTTCCGACGGAAATCATTCTGCGCTGGGAGAGGTGCGACTGTTTGAGGTCTTCCCTAAGCGAACCATCAAAAAGTCGATCCGGTCGATTCTGCACAGTGCGATGATTGGGAAGGCAGGTTCTCTCGATTCCTTTCACTATATGTTTGAATTTCCCGGAAGTATGTTGCGACTTCTGCGCGACTATAAAATTGATGTGAATTACAATGATCTCTTCAAAAGCTTCAGCCGGTTCTTGAAACTTTCTTCGTTCGGATTGAAAAAACGTTCGGTTAAACGAAAATAGCGCTCGCAATAGATTCAGTCGCTATCACTGTCGGATGAAAATACTTCTCCGTTTTCCGGACTATCAGCCAACAGTCACAGCAAACGGACTACAGAAAGACATGGCGTGCAGGGTGATATATTCCATAGAGGGAGAAATTTCCACTAACCGTAAGCACAGCCGGAGTGTCAGTTCGAATCTGCTGAAGCCCCTAAATTAAGTTCTGATGCTACCTGATTCTGTTGCTTGAGATGAAGATGAATCTTTGTAACAAAATCTTTTACCGCCAGCTTTTCAGGTTTGTTTTCGTCAAGCCATACAAGTGCTTTTGTAATCCATTTTGATTTGTTGTTTTTGGTAGGCGGTAATCCGTTGCCAGCCAGCCAGCTCTCCAGACTTCCACACGGAACGATAAATATGCCCATGGCCTGACAGAGTTTATCCAACTGATCAAAATCATCCGCAACTTCTGCCGGTAATTTTGCTTTTCCCTCAGCTTTCACGCCTGCCCATTTATCAGCGACTTCCAGCGCGTTCCGTACATCTTTTCGTAAATCAAAAATTCTCTTTTCCGATTCTTCATTTTGATCCATAGCAGCAATGGATTTGATATCGGGTAGGGTAGACTCGGCCTCCGTTCTCTTGGATAGTGTTTCCAGTAACTCTTGGTAGATTTCGGTTGCAGGCTTTTTATTAATGGCATCCTTGATTTTCTTTTGAAGATCAAGTATCTGATCCAATGATTCAGTCTTTCCCGTGGCTTCTACGACCTTTTTCAAATCTTCGCGTTCACGAAGTATGTCGAAGTCCACAATGACAGCGAAGCTTACGTTTGCATTCACATACGGGGCAACAAGTTTATGAATAACCTGCTTGCTGTGGGAATGGATATAATGAACTTCATCATCGGGACGGTACTGCCTGGCAATCTTTTCATAGAACGTCCTGTCACTGTCGCCTTCGATAATCACGACACCCTGATAAAATAAACTATCCAGAATCCGGGTTGAATTCAGCAGAGGTGTTTGGACGATCTTTTTAATCTCTTCTGTGTTCAATACATTTCCGCGGGTAGAGCCATCCGTTCGTGTGAGGCGAACGACATTAACATCTTGTCGCTGAGAGATCAGTGATCTAAGAAAGTCGGTACTGTGCGTGGATATGAAGATATGCTGATGAGAGGCCGCAAGCTGCGCGATAATCCTACCCAGTGCCGCTGCCTGAGGTGGATGCAGAAATGCTTCCGGTTCATCAATGAGTATGAAAGGTCGGTTTGTTACTTTCAGCATAAACAGGGTAGTGGCAAAGCTTCTAAATCCATCACCCTGATCTTCCAGCAATTCATAAGCCTGAAGTAACGGTCTGGCATCACGGTCTTTTTCCGGTAGCATGGAAAAATCCTTACCAACCCGAATGGTTAAATAGCCAGGCCTTGATGAATCGAGTCTGACATTCATTCCAAAGGCTGCGAATGTATGTGCGGAGATCTCGGTATCGAGTGCTGACCCCTCTTTAAAAATTGTATCCAGAAACCCTATTTCTTCGTGATGAACAGTCGATGTTTTTGACGCAAGTAGCCTGTCCTCCGTTTGAATCATGGCAAAGAGGATCGGTCCGAACGTACCTTTAAATAAAGAGTGCTCGATGACTCCGGTTTTTGAAATGTCTTCCCGTACCGTATCAAAGTAACTTGTCTGGCCAGATGTATTAATTCTTCCAAAGAACCCTTGTGATTGATACGATGTGGTTGTGCCGTCAGGTGTTTTTGTTATCTGTACATTCAGTGACTTGATAATCTCGTCCATATCTCCCGGATGACTCGATATCCTGTCGAGGATTTTGTAATCATAGTTTAAATCTCCCTGTAGGTGTTGTTTGATCTCTTTCAACAAGCGGGTCTTTCCGCAATTGTTCGCGCCAACAATAATCGTAATCAGGGCAGCAGGTAGGACGGAGCCGTCTTTGAGCGTGAGTTGTTTTAACTTGATGGGCATGGGGGCGAATATTGCGTATAAGCGTGAAGCCTTTTTCGGCTGATTAAAAATAGAGAATTGCGACCATTCTGATATCCTACGCGTGACAACATTCCGTGCGGAATTTCTTAAAAAATGACTTTTCCGGAAAAATTTTCTCTGGTTTCCGCCTGAATCGATAGGAGTAACTCCTATTGACGCCCGCTGACAAAATTTATTCCGTGTATTATTGAGTCTCCTGACCGATTTGGATGGGCTCCATTTCTTCAGGAGTTCTAGTGAAGAGAGAAGGCTTTGCCTTCTCTCTTTTATTTAATTTCATTGCATCCTCCAGTCACTATGGAAATTCAACCTTAAGCTTCCCGTCAGAAGAAAACAATGCGTAAGCGCGTGAAGGTTTAAACGTGCCGTGCCGACACACTAAGTCTGCCCGACCGGGCAGGCTTTTTACTTTTCACGCCGGTCTTAAAGAATCCATTTTCGGTTTCAACAAAGTATTCGAATTTTTCTAAAAACGTTCGTGTGAATTCTAACTTAAGATCATTGAACTTTTCGTTATTAATTTTAGGTTCGTTGTCACCGAAAATGATGCGTTTTATTTTTATATGCGGAACGTAGGTGTAAAAATCTCTCGGTAAATTGTGTTTGATTGGCTTGCATTTCGTCCATCTTTTGAAATGCTGATCGGAAGCAACATATAAGGGGAGGTTGATGTATCCCGTATATCCGGTGTGGTGTTCACTCGTCTTAAAATCAACGAACTCTTCCATTCTCGGACTTAAAGGAGGTATATACATCAACCGGACTTCACGTTCCCATTCAAATTGTTTGTTTTTATGAAACGCGATCAGGTTGGGAACGGTATCGAACTCAAACGGTCTTGTATACTTAGTTTGAAATCTCTCGAGTATTTCTTTCAACAGGCCGAAGCGAGACTCTGGTTCATAAATGATTTTTGAAAAATGAAAATTTCTCCAATGCATGGCAGAGTTCAAGACCTGATAAACGATAGCAACTTCTCCATAACCTTCCCACAGCTTCACATTATCCAGATCATCAATCTGACAGCCCGACAATATGAATGTCCGTTGCTTATAGTGTTCTATATTTTGATCAACCGCCCCAACGTCCCGGAAAGACTCTAGCTCGTTAGGATCGTCCGAATTTTTCAGATTATAAAGACGGAATGCGCCAGAATTAATGATCGAGAAAAGATTTCGATAACTAGTCAAGTGAAAAAACTCTTGACCTTCCGGATTCAGAAAATACTTGGAGTTCTGAAGACAGTGGTTTGCGCCAAGCGATCCCGTATGAAAGCTATAACCATAACCACCGCTGCAATGATAAATTTCGGGAAATAGTGCTTCAATTTCCTGTCTGAATTCATCAAGAATTCTGTCTTCTAGTCCGTTGATATGCATGCTCAATTCGGCTTCTGTTTGCAAAATTAAATTGCCCGACGGCAAAGATTACAAATCTCGTCTCCATGCCTGACAATTACTGTCAGACGAAAAATATCTCCATATTTTTAATATTAGTAATTGATAATCAATATGTTATAATGTTTGAGGAAAATCTAAACAATTGCTAATTTGACCGAGCAATTTCTTGACAACGCGTAAGTTGTAGCCCGCCTGAAATTGCCTCTAATGTTTATTTCCCTTCAGTTGAAGCTGAAAGGTTTGTTTATTTATAGTTGGCAGTCATGACGCAAGTGCATACAGCACCTGGCCAGATGGCCGGATACTTATTTCAACCCGACAGGGCGTTGGTATTGCTGTGCGCCTGCAATAATGATGAAAGCATTTCAATTGAAATGGTCGATGACCTGGCTATCATGGATGCCAAAGGCGAGGTCACCTATCGAGAGCAGGATAAACATAGTATCGTGGCAACTGGGAGCCCGTTGACGGATCGAAGCCGGGAACTGTGGAATACACTTTCGATTTGGACAGATGATTGTAAATCGGGCAAGCTCATTCCTGAATCCACACGCCTCGTTTGCGTGACAAACAAGGCACTCGACCCGCAATCCCTACTAAAAATAATCTCGGCCGCGGTCACATCGAAGGATGTCGAAAAGGCTTTCAAGCTATTGAAATCTGCGGGAAAGAAACCATCGGATACCATCAAGCCTTTTGTGACAAACGTATTGAATGACGATGCGTTGGCAAAACGTCTCTTAACTCAAATTACTCTAGTTGAAGAAAGCGACCTCACTGAACGAACTGAAGAGATTGCCAACAAGCTTGGCTTAAATGATGATATCAAAAAGGATGTTATTACAGATCTCCGAGGTTGGCTCAATGAAGTAATCCTCGCGGCATTTGATAAGGGTGAGGCTCCATTGATTAAGAAGAAAAATTTTAATAACCGTGTGCAGCACGCACGGCAGAAGGTAGGTGACAAACGGGTTAAAGTGTTGGCGAAACTCCTCGTTCAAAAGGAGCGTCCCGTCTCGGATGCGGAAATTGAAACTGCAAAGATTGATTCAACGTTCGTTAAGCAACTCGAAGCAATCGAGCATCCACTGAAAAATGAAATCATTGTTGATGCTATCACTGACTTTTTGCTCTGCGAGCATCACCGTTCAAAGTTAGTAGAGGAAGGTGAAATCACATCCATTGAATTAGCCGCAATGGATTTTTCTAGCCATGAGCGTTGGAAGACTGCATTTCAACGTAAGATGACAAGCTATAACATTAGTATGTCAGACGAAGAAATGGGCAAACTCGCGCATGCTATATACGATGAAACACTTAATGGATACTTGTGTAAACTGAGAGGCTTTGATACAGAGGAATATTTTACCAAGGGGAGCTTTCTGAAACTTTCAGACAGACTCGAGATAGGGTGGCATCCAAAATGGACGGATTTGTTTAAGAAATAATGATATTAACAGAGCACGATATTATTCAAAATGTTGGCATAGGCGCGCTTGCGCTTAACAAGTTTGTCAATTCGTTCTATGCGAAAAACGAGAATCTGCGGGGTCCAAGCCTGGCGTTAGCAATGCCGGTTCTTCCATTGTTGTATCATCGTGCCACACTCAATTCAATTTACGGACGAGCGTTCGAGGGTGGCTTTTTCAATGCGCTCAGCGACTACCGAGAAATGCCAGCGGGACTTCAACAGCGAATGGAGGAAATGTCAATCCAAACTTTTAAAGCACTTAATCTGGCCTATCAGTCAAAAATTCTAACCTACAGCAAAGAGTTGAATGAATTGCTCCCCATCAAAACCCCGGTAACAACTGGAAAGTATAATGAGGATATTAAGAAAATTGTGCAAGGTGCGGACCGACTAGGTCGATGGTTCGCCGCTGTTTCCGAGGATCAAATCTGTATAACGCTGAAAATAAAATTCTAAAATGAAACTGAAGATAAAATCAGTCTTTTTGCTTCCTAAGGATGAATCCAAAAATGTTCGCATTGTAGAATTTTCGTTGGATAAGGTAAATGTCATTACTGGGGAAAGTCACAAAGGAAAATCGGCACTGGTCCATATCATTGACTATTGTCTCGGTAGTGATAAATGCTCGATTCCGGTAGGCGTAATCCGGGAAAAGACTGAATGGTTTGGTTTGCATTTAATAACGGATTCAACTGAACTCGTACTGTTCAGGCGTGAACCTGGTAATCATACGTCAACTGGCGAAATGATAATGTACGAGAAAGCCGGAGCACTTGATTTGAACGAGGCTTTAGAGAAAAAGCCAAAGGCAAATCGTGACGTTGTCGTCAATAGATTGAATCAACTTTCAGGACTGTCAAACGAACGTTTTGACGAGAATGTGAGGAACGGATTCACAAGTGCGGCGAGCTTTCGGGATACAAGTGCTTTTCAGTTTCAACCACAGCACATCGTTGCGAATCCGTACGCCTTGTTCTACAAAGCTGATACATATGAACATCAGCAGCGCCTCAAGACGACTTTTCCGTTATTCATCGGTGCCATAAATAATGAGGCTCTGATGCTTGAGCGGGAAATTAAATCGTTGGAAGCAAATCTTAAGAATTTACAAGGCCAGCTTGCTGCCAGGAAAAAGGCTATTGACACGTGGCTGAACAATCTTAAGGCATTATACTCTCGATCGATCCAACTTGGATTGATGAAAGATATCTCCACGAACAATGAACAATTTGATACTTCGCAGTATCTAGAACGTTTGCAACAGGTGGTTAATGGTTTTAGAGATAACCCTATTCCGGACTTCCAGCGAGGAACGAGTGAAGTGGACGTAGAGCGACAGAAAAAACTTGAAGACGAAGAGCGCAGATTGCAGGGTGAGATTAGTGGGCGGAAAATTAGATTGCTGAAACTGCAGAAGTTGAGTACTTCAACGACTCAATACAAACAAACTGTCACTGTTCAGCAGAAAAGACTTGAGCCCGTCAGTTGGTTTAAAAAGAAACTCACGGACGAGTATTGTCCGTTTTGTGAATCAAAAAATGAAACCGCTAAAAAGCAAATTGAGATGCTTCACGTTTATAATCAAAACCTGGAGACTGTGTCTAATGCCATTAATACTCCCGATGTGAACTTGGACAAAGAGATTTCTGAAGTCAAAGAGGAAATACGGTCGCTGGAAATTGATCTCAGTGATGTGCGTGAGGTCATGCGTGATTTTTATCGAAAATCTGACGCTGAAAAACAAAAGCGACAATCCATTGAAGAAATCTATCGGTTTGTGGGGCGTCTGGAGCAGCAACTTGAGAACGTTGAAGCAATAGGCGTTGACAGCTCATTTGATAATGATATCAAAGCGCTCGAAGCCCAACTCGATGATAAACGAGAGAAACTTCGGGAAATTAAATCGAAGAACAGTCAGCAAAACATTCTCCGAAAAATATCGGGACTGATTTCCACATACGTAGCTATGCTGGACATTGATCGCCCAACGGACGCCGTTGAACTTGATATTACAAACTTGACATTGAAGATTCTATCATCGACATCTAGTCGGCAGGATTATTTGTGGGAAGTTGGTAGTGGTGCAAATTGGATGGGCTATCATCTTTCAACTGCTTTCGCATTACATGAACATTTTAGCGGAGCGAAGCAAAACCCGGTACCATCGTTTCTTTTCATTGATCAACCCAGTCAGGTCTATTTTCCTAAGGACATCCCAAAAGTTAATAAGAATATTAAGACGTTCGAAGATTATAGTTCTCAATTGGACGATTTAACACAAACGAGAAAGATATTCAGCGCAGCCGCCAATTGTTTGACCCGTACTAAAGGAAACGTGCAAATAATAATTGTTGAACACGCGCCAGAAATCACTTGGCAGGGCATCAATAATATCCATCTTGTAGAAGAGTGGAGCGGGGACAACGCATTGGTTCCTAGGGAGTGGTTATAAATTTTATTAATTTATGAATGCAAAAGATGTCTGACCAAAAGCCTGCGATTGATTCATAGGGCTTAATGCGCCCTTTTTAAATCAACCCACACCTGGCCAATAACCCGATCCACTATGAGTAAACTCATATCATCGGGGAACAGACGATCGCTGATGCGATCCTTGACCGGGTGATCCACGATGCACACCGGGCTTGAGCTGAAGGGAGACTCGATCGGTAAAAAAAAACTATCTTGACCGAGGAAAAAAACTAACACAAAACTAAAACCACGGCTATCGTCAACCGAAACCTGATACCGATAAGACTACGCTTTTGCAATCAACCTTGGGGGGTCAATTGCTGCGGAATAAACTGGTCAGTTAAAGCGGAATCTCCATGTATTATTTGGCTGCCTATTGATCCGGCATCTTCTTTAGCCCGGAAATCCCTGAGCAGTTGTTCGAGCTAGTAGGAGTGTCGGCAGTCCTTTGACTCCCTTGTCGAATTAATAGTAATTGCACTTTTGCCAACGACCCCGCAGCGGAAAGTAATAGCGGTAAGGAAAGTACGGCGCATAGAATTTAGATCCTCAACCAGAGTTGTAATAACGCTCTTCGCCGATAAAATATTGATTATCAATTGGAAAGTTACTCGTAATTGAACTTGGTCTGAATTTGTGTGAACTAACAGGTTGATCGACAAATTCTAGCGCTCCGCCAAAGATAAAAAGTAACTTTAAAGTTAAAATATAAGTATTATGAGCAACAAATATCACTTTAAAGTCGTATATTTGGACATGGTTGGATTTTTACATTTCTACAGATGGCTACGGTTGGTGAAATTGAGAGTTTTCTTAAAGAATTTAAGGAGAAGCTAGAGTTTTGGGGAGTGATATTCCGTTCGGACAGGGAAAAGAATTACGCTACGTTGAAGGAGTTGGAATTATCTGTCATTCAGGTAAAAGGTGAACTTGGTAGACTCGCGGTGTCTGACTATTGTGATGGGCCGATAACTGAAAGACTTTATAACGGAGCATGCATGTGGGTATTCGGACGAACGGTTAGGGCAAGAGAAATTTATATCAAAATTACAATGGGCCACCCAGGCAATGAGGTGTTATGTATTTCATTTCATTTTCCGGTGACACCAATGAAATATCCGTACAAAAATTAAATAAGTTATGAAAAGCCCGATCACAGGCAAGGAAATGGTGAAGAAGGTAGAATTGGTCGAGACTGAATTTCGAAAAGAGAAGTTCGAAACGGTTTACCAATATTACTTATGTGAAGATAGCGGTGAGAGGTTTGAGGATGAGAAAATAGCTCAACTTAACCTGGAAACGCTTTACAATCAATACCGGGTAAGACATGGAATTCCATTTCCTGAACAGTTGGTTGAACTTCGGGACAAATATGAGTTAACACCTACCCGTATATCCGAAATTTTATGTTTTGGAGTTAACACGTATAGGAATTATGAGTCCGGGGAAATACCGTCACTTGCTAACGCACTCATTCTTGATTTCGCATTTGATCCGTCAAAGTTTGGAGAAATGGTTGAACGAAGTGATATTCTTAAACCCAAAGAAAAGGAAAGACTTTTAAGGCGGGTTCAGGAGCTCATGGAGAATCAAAATAAGATAGACTTTGATTTGAAAGCTTATTTTATGGGCAACCCGGATCCGGATGAAGAGTCCGGTTTCAGAAAGCCAGATTTAAAGAAGTTTTCTGAAATGGTCATCTTTTTTGCTTCAAGTATTCAGCCTTATAAGACAAAGTTAAATAAACTTCTTTTTTACTCAGACTTCTATAACTTCAAGAAAACAGGTTTTTCGATCAGCGGCGTAAGGTACTGCGCCATCGATATGGGGCCTGTTCCAAATAACTTTCAAAGTATTTTTGAGTACCTGGAGCAGAAGCAATGTGTTAAGGTTACACGACGCTTGTTCGAGAATGCTGTGGGTGAGCAATTTCAGCGTACGGAAACAAAAGATTTCAATGAAGCCATCTTTACATCAGAGGAATTGGATTCACTAAACCTGGTAGTCACCAAACTAGGTAAAATGGCGACCGATCAGCTTATTCATTGGAGTCATAACGAAGACGTTTGGCAAAAAAATTTCCATGCCGGTAGAAAACTGATGAATTACCTCGATGCGTTTAGTTTAAAGGCTATTTAGATTTTATGTTTGACATGATTTATGATAAGGAGCATGAAAAGAAATAGGTATGACGCGTTGCAGATCCTGCTTGTAGTATTGGCAGTGCCGTTAATTCTTTATGGACTTTATTTGTTTTTTAACTGGCTATTTGATCAAGCTTCACATGGAGTTGAGACGGTAGCCAGTCGGATGCGCCAGGTACGCGAAAAGATTGAGGCAAGAATTCACCAACTGAATACTGAGCAAGCAACCAAACGCAGGCTCGACACAAAAAGTCGCAGGCTTGTGTTTGCGGGGAAATTGATCTTCTTAACGGCAGCAACAGCGATCTATATAGTCTTTCTATTAAATGGCTTTTCAGCGATGGAATCGCTTTCACATGCATTCTTTGTTATTACATTAGCCGGTACGCTCCTTACACTGCTGTTCAAATCCCGTGTGTTTACATTTAATTTTATCATGCGGCAACTTGAAGAATATATTACCTCGTGGGTTTATCGCCGAAATAAATTTAACCCCATGCGGATCGCTCAGCTGCAAAATGAAATTTCCAATTTGCAACGCCAGGAGAAACAATTGGAAGATGAAATGAATGGCACTGGAAAGTAATACCAAGAGTTTATGGTAACAAGACGAGCAATTTTAATTGGTGCTCCTGGCAGCGGTGAAAATCATCTCTATGGCGCGGCTAGCGATTTAAGGATGATGAGAGAATTTCTCGAATCTCCAAAAGGCGGGTCTTGGCTTCCGCAAGAGATATCAGTTCTCTCAAACCCGAATTGGAGCGAGCTGGCGTTGCGAATCGTTTGGTGTCATGAAGATTATGTCATGATTTACTTTTTCGGTCATGGATTCACAGATGCTGAAACCGGTAATAGAATGATTGTTTTGCGGGATCACCCCATGCAGGATTTGGAGTTGCTGACAAAATCGAGAAAGCAACTGGTGATCGTGGATGCCTGCCGAAATTTTGTTCGGGGCGGGCTAGACGGTATTCCTGACTTCAGCCAACATGAAAGTCACTTTGAAGTTTACTCTACCCGGGAACTATTTGATCAGATGATTGTCAATTCGCCGGAAGGGCATATGATCATTCACGCGACCAAACCTGGACAGTATTCTGTCGACACCGTGAACGGTGGTATGTTTACTCATACACTATTACAGGAGTGTAATCAATTGCAACCCGTCAATCAGCAAATTGATTGTTACGCGATTGACTCTTTAGTGAAATTTTTACCGCATAAACTTCGCGAGTTGGATAGTGATCAAGTACCCGATGTCGCTTATCGGACGGGCAACTTGTCCGTTCCGTTTGTATTTGCAATTCGAGGATTGACAGGCATAAACAAACCTGTCCAACAAGAAAGCATAAAGCCGGCGGGTATGTTGACGTTCACCGTCGCTGCGCTGGCAATGATAGCGCTGATCGCATTTTTTTCGAACGATTGATTTGATTTTGAAATGATTTGGAGAAATAACGGTAAGCAGGAGCGAGCTAAAGTTTAGTAATAAATTATTATCAATAATACAGTAATATTAGAATGGAAAAGGAACATGGAAATCGGAAGTACTTATACTTCGTAGATGGTGTAAAGTATGAACACCAGGAACCACAAATATCGGGGGCAGCAATTAAGGTGAAATTGCCCGAAGAACGGCGCGCTTATCCACTTTACCTGGAAGGCCACGGTAATGAACCCGACCTGCTCATTACCGAAGACTCAATAGTTTCGTTGGAGCACGGAGCGAAGCACCTCTATACCGTGCCAGCCGCAACTTTTGGCATGCAGAAATGACCCCTATCGAGCGTCAGTTTGAACAGCTGCGGGTGTTGTGGCCGGAGGCAGCCATAACTGGCCTTGCCGATGGTTCCTACCTTATTACCGTACCTTCCGTGGAATTGCCGCCGGGCTGGAATAAGGCCAGAACAGACGTTGTATTCATTGCTCCAGTTGGGTACCCACTTGCCAAGCCAGATTGCTTTTGGACAGATTTTGATCTGCGACTGGCTAATGGCGGGCTGCCGCAGAATAGCCAGCAGAATCAAATTCCACATTTGTCCGACCAGCGATGGTGGTTTTCCTGGCATTTAGCCTCATGGAATCCAAACACGGATAATTTGATGACTTATTTTAATGTAATTAAATGCAGGCTTCAACAGGCAGTATGAGTAGACTTGTTATCCCTTTAAGATTTTTTGAAGATCTAAAGAAGTCATTGTTTCGTGACGAGCACGAACGTTGCGCCGTCATGTTCGCCAGGTCGGTTAGAAAGGAGAACTTGCTTAGCAGGATCGTTGTATTTGAGCTAATGGCAATAGACGACGAGTGGTACGACTACCGGGGTCCTGCTGGCGTCCAGGTTAAATCCGAATTGATTGCTCAATTGGCCCAGCGAAGCCGCCGGACGGGCGATTCGATTGTTTTGGTCCATAATCATCCATTTTCGTTCAATCAATTTTCTGACACTGACGACTTGGGGGAGACGCGTCTGGAGGAGTTCTTCACCCAACGGACACCGGGCATAGATCATGTGTCCATGCTCATCACGCCTGACACTGTTATTTCACGTTTATTAGGTAAAGCGCAATATTTAAAGACCGCGGTTGTTGGCCCTGTAACCCAATTCTATTGGCAGGGGCAAACCTCGGTCGACGCACGATACGACCGACAAGTTCGGATTTTCGGCAAAGCAGGTCAACATGTGCTTGGAGAGCTAACGATCGGGATCGTTGGCTTAGGGGGTACAGGTTCGGTTGTCGCCCAACAACTCGCGCACCTTGGTGTAAATAAGTTTTTGCTCATTGATCCGGATTTAATTGAGCAAACCAACCTTAATCGTGTTGCAGGTTCCACCCGCAGGGATATTGGCCTGCCTAAAATTGATCTTGCAAAGCGATTTATTACGCAAATAAATCCTGACGCGCGGGTTTCAGTAATTCAAGATAGCGTCAATAAAAATACTGTGGCCGAATTTCTGGCCGATACGGATTTATCATTTTGCTGCACGGATTCCCACGGTAGCCGCGCAGTTATTAATCAACTTGCCTACCAGTATCTTCTGCCTGTTATTGACATGGGAGTTGTAATCTCAACGCATAAGGGTACAATCCGTGACATCGCAGCCCGAACGCAGTTGCTTGTGCCGGGTTTGGGCTGCCTCGTTTGCGGCAACATCCTTGATCCCGAACAAGTGCGAAGGGACCTCTTATCTGACTTTGAACGGAAAAGCGATCCATATATCGTAGATGCAGATGAACCTGCTCCGGCAGTAATGTCTCTTAACTCGACGATAGCCTCCTTGTCTGTTACCATGTTACTTAATTGTGTACTGGGAATGCCCGGATTGGCGAGGGCGCTTACCTATAACGCGATTAACGGCACAGTGCGACATGTAGTGTGCCCGCCTCAGGATACGTGTGTAGTGTGTTCGGAGAGTGGAAGTCTTTGCAAAGCTCATTCCTGGCCGTTACCGGGGCGAAAGGGATAATTGACTGGACGTAATGATACATCAAGACGATGCTCTAAGACGCGGCAGTTTCCAGCGAGACACCGTGCTTGTTATTGGCGGAACGAGTTTTTCTCATCAGGCCTTTTTGGAACGCAACCTAGTGATGGTGAATACCACACTTGAGAAAGCGCGTTCATCGTTCAGGTTCGCCAGGGCAATCATTCTTGCAGGCGAGCCAAATGACTTGGATTTTATTGCCAACTGCCTCAAACAATTGTATGAGGAAGCTTTAGATCATGGTATACTGGTAAGAATTGTTGTCCGCTCTACCGAGGAATTTGATTTGGCGTTCCAGCGTTTCCGGCAAATCAACGTGAAAATTGAGAGCTTTTACCTTGAGAATGACTTGGTACGACTTGCAGAATCGATCGCCCGGTACAGTCCAGGCCCGCCAGATAGTGACGTAATTCTTGAGGGCGAATGTCAGATGTTAAATGAAGAGCAGCTGCTGCTTCTAAGAAGGTCGTTTTACGACTGCGCAAACATCTACGTGGAGCGTATTGCCGGAGGTAAGGATTCGAGTCATCTGTTGAAGGTTCATGCCTGGCAGCGCAATTCGATGGTGAAATCATCGCTGTTGCCATTTTTTGTAAAGATATCGACGCCGCAAAAAACAAAAGATGAACTAGCCAACTACCGTGTATACACTGATTTATACATATCCTTCCAGTATCGGCCCAATTGCAGGATCGAACGGTGTGTTCTTACCTCTCATTACGGGAGCCTGGTGGGGAATTTTGTCGAAGATGCGTTGCCGTTGACACAATCACTTGCGAACACCCACTATACAGGGATCATTTATTCATTGTTTGAAAAGACACTAAAAGGGTTCAGGCGGCGGCCTTTTTCGCCAGACAATCGCTTGAGATCTGGCAACTTGCGTGATTTTGTTAAGGAAAGAATCTGGTCAGAAAAACTTGTTGAGCGGGTTGATGTCGTTGACCGCGCAAAGCAATTAGGTCTTACAACGTCAGTTCCGGACCTGTGCGGCTCGCTGTTGGAATGCACCGCTGAGAGCTGTTTTACCAGCCCTGTTCATGGGGACCTGCATTCGGGTAATATTATGGTCCGGGGAAATGATGCAATAGTTATTGATTTTTCGGCCATTAAGCCCGCAGGTCCGATGACTGCTGATCCGGCAACACTTGAAGTAAGCTTGGCATTCAACCTTCCGGAACCGGCCAATAGCAGCTTTAACACCCAGGATAAGTGCGATTTTTTTTTCAATGAATGGAAAGCATTTATAGACGAGGTTTATGCGCCTGAGCGTATGCTCACCCCGTTAGCGCATACTGACCGTATGGCGGACCAGTTTGATTGGTTGCGTCGATCGCTCAGAGAGTTGCGTCATATAATGGTGGGTTGTGATTGCTGCCAGGATGAAGTGGAAGCGATTACTGCCTGTTACCTTATTCGGATTGCAAGATTGGCTGGAGCCGTTGACGCCAACAGTTATCGTGATCGACTACAGTTTGACATGCATGCCTACGCCCTTGTAGCGGCTGAGCGCATTATTAAATTTTTGTTATCGCGGAAATAAATACTGTTATTTGAATTGTGACAAGAGCAATCAGAGTGTCATACAGAGGTACCGTTTCTTTTCGGCGTGAAGCGTTTGGATTAAACCAGAATCCCGGCGATTACCTGGTTGTCGAACGCGGTTGGCCGTTGCTGCTTGTAATGCGATGTCCATGCGGTTGTGGAGATGACTTACTAATCAATTTGGACAAAAGGGCCGGGCCGGCATGGCGTTTTTATCAACGCCAATCCGGTAGCACACTTTACCCGTCTTATTGGCGAACAAGTGCATGCCGCTCGCATTTTATTTTGTGGAACGATAAGATTTACTGGTGCTCGCATACTGACCAGGAAGACGAAAGCTATCGCGAGATTGACCGCGGTGTGGAGCAAAATATACTGCACGCGCTAACCAATGACTACATCCACTACATCGATCTGGCGGATAAATGTGGCCTGACTCCGTGGGAGGCGCTTCAGGCGTGCAGGCAATTGGAGCAAAAGGGGTTGTGCGGTAGCGGGACAAAAGACTTAAAGGGTTACTTCAAACAAAATAAATTGACTTGAGGTGCAACTTGTTAACGTCAACAGATTAAATTTTATAGGGCATTTTTCGAAAGTAATTTTTGTCGATTGCCTTTTGCGCATAAACCATAGTCGTCTCCATCGAAGAATGCCTTAGTGTCTTCTGTATGAATTCCAATTGAACACCCTTGTCGTACATTATTTGACCAGCTGTATGCCTAAGGCTGTGAGGCGTGAGCTTTTTTCCTTTCTTAGACAACTTCGCCTTGTCGTAGAGTTGATTCACCAACGCTGAAATATCACCCTTTCCCAACCCCGGAAACAATGAACCTGATTGAATTCTCGCTTGCTTCAGATAGGCTTTGATTTCAGCAGTCGCCACTTTAAAAAGTTTGATAACATCTTTATTCTTCTTCGATTTTCCCTTACCCCAAACTGAGAGTTTTCGTTCATTAAAATCAACGTCAGGCACGTTGAGCCTGGATACCTCAATTGTCCGAAGCCCGTTCCAGGCCATTAAACTAATGATGGCCCTCTCTTTGGATGTATCGCATGCAGTTAACAATTTGGCGCGTTGAGATTCAGTCAGGCTTTCCTTGTGATAGCGCTTGATTTGCGATCGGGACGTTCTTACAATAATCGAAGATATCTCTCGCAGTGATAGTGCTGATATCAATTTTAGCCCTTTCTGAATCTTTTTTTGATCGGATGAAAGGTCCGTTAGCTTCTGTTCCTGGTAAAGAAGAGCCCATTGACAAAACGACTTAAGAACTGATCGGTAAAGCCGCTTGGTGTAGTCTGAAGCGGGGGAAAGTACATACTTCTCAGCGGTTCGCTTGTTAAAGAATTTCAAGTCGTCCGTGATAAAATTGAAATACCCGTTCAAGACTGTCGCGTAAGTGCTGTTTGAAAGTTCACCGCGTAACCGATCCTGTCTGCTGGCAAGGAACAACTTCACGTAAATGTTGCTAATGGGAAGCTTCTTTTCATTGAGATCGTTGACAATGAAGTCGATTCCTTTGAGAGTCAGAAACTTCCGCAACCGTCTCAGGAAAGACTGGAGCGTAATGCTTTTACCGTTGGCATATGTATCGAGCTGAGAGATGACGGTCCCGGCTGCCTTAACCGTTTTTAGGAATGTCTTTGCATTGGTGAGATACGTCCCAGATTTCCCGTATTCCCTCTGGAGCCAATAATCATAGTCTTCAAGTACTTGGGAGGCGCGGGGAGTGGCTTTGGATAGTGTGGACGATTTCCGGAGGTTGGGCATAGAGTATTACATGCTAAAGGGCGAAAATCAGTATTGGAATTAGTTTACTATTTATTATAAAGATATATTTATTTAGTAGTAAAAATATATATTTTTAAATATAAATGTATAGATGTGAAAACGCTTCGAAAGAACATTGATTTGGATAATGAAACTATCGCCATTTTGCAGATTGAGGCGACTCTAAAAGGATATGGCTCCCTGAAGCCTTTTATCGAAAGCCTGATCAATGATTTTGCAAAAAAATGTAAGAAGAACCGGCCAACGGTCTATAAACAGATAGCCGAGCAAAAGGTCCATGCCTCTAAAAAAAAGTTGCAGTAAGGTCTCTGTTAACCTAATTGCAGAAGCTAGATTCATTAGAGAATATCAATGCTATACGCTTCTTTAAAGATGCATGCATATGCGTATCTCTTGCCCATTTGGTAAATAACAAGCAAGGTGCTAAAGGCACCATATCCTTTTTCATTTACTGGGCCACGAGCGTAGTAGACCTCATGAAATTTTGGTATCCTTCCTGAAATCTTCGTTTTGCTAAAAAAACAGTTCACGGAATTACCAACTGACTCCTGAAAGATTGATAATCAGGTTATTGACGAGACAAGAAGAATAAATTCCCGAATTTTGGCACGCCTAGCTCATATTTATTTGAGCCAATAATGAGCCAATAAAAGGATTTCAGATCTCTTGGATTGGAATTTTAGACTCGGAAAAGTAACTTGTCCTACCAACACCCCTACAACACAATTTATGTTTCAAAAACTCCACCGGGCAGCTACTCTATTCATTCTGCTGGCTTTTATCGCTTTTGTTTCATTTGACCTCACTTCCAGATCAAGTAAGATCGCTTACGTTGACGCCCTAAAACTTGTTTCAAACTATGAAGGAATGAAGGTTGCTAAAGCCGAGTTGGAGTCAAAGCTTCTTGTATACCAAAAGAACATTGACACCTTAAAAATGGAATTAAGTTCCAAAAACAGTGAATATGCTCTGAAGCGCGTTAGGCTCTCGGCTGCCGAACGGACACTTTTTGAAGAACTTATCGCGACAAAAGAACAGCAGTTGCTTAACTACCAGCAAATGGTTCAAGAAAAGGCCCAAAAAGAAAATCTGGAATTAACACAAAAAGCGCTTGATAAGATAAACATCTTCATAAAGCAATATGGCGAGAACCATGGCTATGAATTAATCATAGCCGCTACGCAGTATGGAAATATTGTTTATGGAACTCCTAATATGGATATCACTGACGAGATTATCCAAGGGTTGAATGTGGAGTATAAGGCTGCCAGGTAATGAATAATAAGCTCCCATTAAGCCTCGTATTCTCGTTCGCTCTTTTAGGGTGTACCCACGGTGAGTTGTCGCGCGAGGATTTACGAAACTTTATAGGTGAGCCGTCCAATGGTTTAATTAAGTCGGCTGATTCGAACGGTTACACCGTCACCTGTGCGTATCAACCCGTTGATCTTGTGTTTTCAAATGAACTTGCAATTGGAAATCGATTTGATCAGAAACGTGATAGCCTGAGAAAATTATATAATAAGATTTACTATTTTCGGTTAGCCATCTCCAGGGATGGCAAAAGCATTGAGCAGTCTTTTGCTTCTATACCCGGACAACTTGCGAATCTCACATCACACCTTTCTTCAACGATCGGAAAAGACTTACAAATGCAGACTGGTGAAAATACCGCAACTGTAGTTGACTTCATCTATTCTCCTTTCTATGGATCGTCAAGCGCCACGCAAATCTTATTTGCCTTTGAAACGAGCCAAGACATCTCAGGTGAGGTAAAAATAATTTATGATGACAGTTTCGTTGGCGTTGGTAGAATTGAATTTTTATTCAATGCCAGTGACATACGAAAAACACCTTTACTTAGATCTAATAATTAAAAGACCAATCTGAATTCACTGACAATATGGTACTACTTCCAAGAAGCAAAGCAGTTTTACGAGTAATAGCGATCACATTATTGGTCGTTACACTGCAGTCCGCATTTCTGCCGCATTATGTTTTTGCGTTGACAACCGGTCCGCACCAGCCCGAGTATACTTCGTACGAGGCGCCTGGTTCAAGCGATATGGTTAACCTGGTGACAGGAGATTTTACTTTTAGCATCCCAGTCTTAGATGTACCAGCGCCCGGTGGAGATTTTTCTCTTCCGCTTACCTATAATGCAGGTATTGGAACTGAGCAGGAAGCCTCATGGGTAGGTTTGGGATGGACCATGAACGCGGGAGCAATAACAAGACAATACACGGGATTTCCGGATGATGCAGGAGGCGAGACACAGGAAATTACCGTCAAAGATCTTACCGGCGTGCGTGGCTGGACATCATCGTTATTGGGTTTAGGAAACATTGGTTGGGACAGCCAAGCTGGGCACTATGGTCAAATTAGTCTGTTGGGATTGTCTTGGGACGACAAGGGAGTGTCCGTTAACCCAATTCAATTAGGATTGACAATTGCTTCCGTTATCTCAATCGTTGGAGCGTACGGCAAAATTGCAGCCGCCAAGGACTTGGGAACGGCGGCTATTGCTGAAGCCACAACTGCCTTTAAGGAAGCTTTAATACTTGAAGCAATCGGGCAAGGCACATCTATGGCCATGACGATGATTGCCGGTGGGCAAACCCCTGCTGCACCATCGAATGGGTATTGGAAATACAAAAAGGAAACTCAACAGAGAGTTCTCCACAAAAATTATTGGATTTGGTTGGATAAAACCCGTCAGGAAGATATGTACGGGGCGTTGTATTTGCATAAGGCAAACGAGAGTTTGCAGTCATTCACAAACAATGATGACTGGGTGAACCTTGCGATTAAAGTTAACGGCTTATCAACTTCAATGGAAAAATTTTCAAACGCTAACGATCAGGGAGCAGCAAGTGATATCAATTATTATATGGCGAGTGGCCAGTCTTATAGCGATGCAACGAGCCCGGCTACCCTTGCTTTAGACGATTATAATGTCATGGCTGGAGGGATTTCAGGATATATTCAGCCATATCGTTTGGACATCGGCTCCGTTTCTATGCCCCGCAAGATGTCTTCCTTACATAGCCGGTTTGCACCCGTGAAATATCAGGATTACAAAGTCCCTTTTATCTACAAGGGCGCGCCTTCTAATAACTATTATCACCATGTTGGCGCGGCTACCGCGATAACGTCACCTAGCTTTTATGACAATGGATTGACTGCTACCCAGAGCAATTCAAATCCATCAAACAACACACTCCAAACTTTGAATTTTGATGACATTATCTTTGGAAGTACAAACCGGATTCGAAGTGATGTTAGTGGGATAAAAAAAGTACCACAAGGGAACGACATAACATGGCTCAGTAATGACGAAATTAAGAATACGCCGAACGGGTTCTCTTCTGGTTTCATCGATTATTTTGCAGGAGCAGAGCGAGTTGCGTTTAGAGCAGTCACCGGAATTGGCGCATTTAAAACCTTCAATGCAACCAGCAACGATTTTACCAATGGGTTGATTCAGCTGAAAAGCCCTATTGACGTAGCATATTTCTCCTCTGGGCCAGCACCTAACGTTTCAATGACATTAACCATTTATGATAAGGACGCTTCAGGTCAGCGAACTGGTACTCCGACATCACTTGTCACAACAGGCCAAGTCCAAGGGTACAACCTTACCAATAAGACTGTCACCGTCAACACAGCAAACTTCCTCACAAGCGTTACTGGAAAGTCAGTAGATATTCTCTTATCGGCCCCGACACCCCCAAAATCTGAACTTGCTATAGGTGGTTACACAATTACCGGAACAGACGGATTGACGTATCATTTCGCTCTGCCAGTGTATGACTACAATCAAAAGACCCGGATAGAAGACAAGAGTGATTCGAACAAGAACACAGAAATAAAGCGAAACGATCCTTTTGCAAACACATGGTTATTGACCGCGATTACGGGATCAGATTTTGTTGATCGAAGTGCAACAGGTGAAGCCAATGGCGTGATCGATGAGTATGACTGGGGACATTGGGTTAAATTCAACTATGGTCTTCATTCAAATGACTACAAGTGGCGGACACCTTATGCTGCAAACACATATACCATTGATGCCGAAAACTCATCCAAAACCTATAGCGAAGGGCAAAAACAAACATATTATCTAAATAGTATTGAGACCAGAACGCATGTAGCATTATTTTTTAAGGATGAGCGAAACGACAATAAGGATGCCACGGGTGTGGTTAAAAGTTTAAAATTGACTGAGATCAATTTATTGACAAAGGAAGCGTATAAAAAGTTGATCGCTGACTATGCGTTCCCCAATGTTTCAGGCGTGCTGAATGTTAATCTAATGAGCAGTCACATAAACGCGACTTCAGATCGCCAAAATTTTCTGTATAAGAATACATTAAAACGAATAAAATTCAACCACAGTTATTCGTTGGCGCAGGGCACGCCTAACTCAGGTTCGGGAAAACTTACGCTAGACAGGTTATCGGTTGTAGGAAAAAATGACATGAAATTTATCCCGGACTATCTGTTTTCGTACAACGGGAGTAATTATAATTATGATGCAAATAAGTGGGATGGGTGGGGAATGTACACCCCAGATGGCGATGCTACTAATGCCTCTCATAAAGCTTCGAATTCAGATTCGCACGGGGCAGCGTGGAGTTTGACGAAAGTAACCACCCCCAGCGGTGCCGAAATCCAAATTGAATATGAAAGAGATTCTTATGCTTCTGTCAGCGGAATTCCTGTTACAACTGCGCATCGGTTTGATCGTGACCTGAGCGTAGCTGGAGGAACTTCACTAAACGAGATAAAAGTGCTTGCTTCAAATTGTGCGCTAAAAGCAGGTGACCAAGTTCGAATTGTAGGTTCGGTCGTTTGCTTGGTGGGTGGAACCACTGTCACATTCGATCAAATTAAGACTGTGCAATCTGTCGTGGGGACCCTGGTAACGTTTACTTCAAGCTTTGTTACTACTCCCTCGTGCTTTGGAAACAACTCAAAAATTACTGGCACAATCCAGCCGCAATCCACCAGCAGGAAAGGGGGTAATCTTAGGGTCAAGTCGCTCACTACCTCCGACGGCAGTATTCAAAAGAAAATTAGATATATCTATTCGGAAGATGAGACACCGACAGGCTTAACTTCCGGGGTAGTGGCGCAAGAACCAGACTATATTAACAATGATCTTGAAACGCAGCCCGACAATGTGAATGTTCCGGGCTTTCCGGTTACCCCCGTTATGTATAAGAAAGTTACCGTCTTAAGCGGAAATCTGTCAACGGATGCGGACTATCATACTAAGGAGGTTTACGAGTTTGAAACTCCGGATGAGAGTATGATTACCGTGTCCCAGAGTAATCCAAACACAAAGACAGAAATTGCTTCAAACGTTGTTGGCTTTGTCAATTTTAGGGACTATTTAACGCGTGTCCATAATAAAATTTCAGATCGTACCTCCCGAATGGGTAGCCTGAAATCCATTAAAGTGTATGACAAATCGGGAGTGTTGCAGGCATCCACCATTTTAACATATACCCAGGATATTATCAACCCGAATGACCTTGGTGTTTTCTCTGAGGGTACTCTCATGGTTGAGCGAGTTAGTGAAGACAA
The DNA here is from genome assembly GCA_019694875.1 of Cyclobacteriaceae bacterium. Classification (GTDB taxonomy): domain Bacteria; phylum Bacteroidota; class Bacteroidia; order Cytophagales; family Cyclobacteriaceae; genus UBA2336. Next base: position 104,762 of record JAIBBC010000003.1, on the reverse strand, counting down.
TGACAAACAAATCTATAAACAGACTAGAACAACTGTTTTAAAATACCCTAGTGTTTTGAAGTCGGTTGTGACAACAAAAGATGGCTTCACATCAAAATCAGAAAATTTAAAGTGGGATTTGTACTCTTCGCAGGTATTAGAGAAGCTATCGACAAGCCCGGGTGGTATCACTACCAAATCGGTAACTGTGCCCGCATACACGAAGTATTCTGAGTTAGGACCGAAGGGATTGGCTTCAACCAATAAGAACATGCTTTCACAGGAAACTGCCCAGTACGTTTACCGAACCGATGCTTCGGGAAGTGTGACCGGATTGATTTCCGGGTCGGTTATAACCTGGAATAAGGATTGGCTTTACAGAAGCTATAGTTCAACAACTGGAACGCATGAGAATGTAACTGAAGGACCGGGAGTCTGGAGAAAGCATAAATCCTATGTTTGGATAGGCGATGTTACCCGGCAGAAAACTGACGGAACTCATACGTTCAGCCCGTCCGATGAGTTTGCTTTCGGTCTTGGTGCTTCGAATCCAGGCTGGAAGTATTTGAGTGAAGCAAAACAATACGATCATCTCACGAATCCGGTAGAGTCAAAAGACTTTAAGGATATGTTCTCATCTTCGAAATTCGGATATGAGAATCGCATGGTAATTGCTGAAGCGAGCAATGCGGAGTATCAGGAGATCGCATTCAGCAGTGCCGAAGACAAAATGAATACCAGCCCCGCTTTTTTTGGAGGCGAGGTAGCAGTAGGGGATGGCATCGTTTTGCGAAAGAGTGCTGCTCAGGTGTCGGAGGTACATACTGGTGATGCTGTTGTAAAGGTTACCGGAACCGGTAAGTCCTTTACATTCAAGTCAAAGGGTATTAAGCCGAATTCTTATTATAAGTCCAGTGTGTGGACTAACTCAACAAATGGCAGAATTTACCTCAAAATTAATGGTGTGGATCAACCTCTCTCAGGAGCCCCGCAGGAATCAATAAAAGTTGGCAACTGGTATCGAATTACCTATGAATTTAAAACACCATCTTCGATTACCTCACTTGAAGTTGGCGTTACAACAACGGGCGGAGATGTTCTGTTTGATGACTTCAGGTTCCAGCCGTCGGACGCGGTTATGAAGTGTTACGTCTTTGATCCACTGGATTTTTCTTACGCACCAAGCGCAACCATATTAACGAAGTATGAATATGTGCTTGATAACGATAACTTGTTCATTAAGTATGAGTATAACGAACGCGGTCAATTGGTGAAGACATACATTGAGTCGATTCGTACCAAGGGCGTTAGACAAATTTCTGAATCTAAAACTGACTATAAAAGGTTCCATGCTAACCCGTAAAAAATGAAGTTTAAAGGTATACTATTGTTGATGCTTGTCGCGATATGTTGTCAGGCGCAAACTGGTGAGAACTCTGTTAACGGTAAAACAATTGAATGGCAGTCTCCGGCCTATATCGACCGCGCAACCAATGATAGAATTGAAGCACCCAATACTTTCGTTATTAATGGCAGCGAGATTGAGTGGAATCAAGCAACGGCAGAGGCAAAGCAGATTTTTAGTATCAAGAATACTGAAAACAAATGGACTAACCTCGATCAGGAAGGATATGTTAAATACACGTTCGATTGCTATAACACGCAAGGGTCACTTACAGTACAGAGGCTACAGGGTAAGTTGTCCGCATTGCTTGAGATAAACGGATTGGCCTCCGGGTCGCTCACCCTGTTTTTTGAAATTAGCCAAATGACATATTAACCGACATGCCTGTTACTATGAAAAAGCTTTATACAATATTCATATTACTCTATTCGCTTTCATCTTTTGCGAAAGAAGAACTTCCGCCCCCGGTGATTATTGGCCCCACTACGGTAATGGCCGGTCAAATTACAAACTACAGCTACATTAATTCCACTGTTTATCCAAACTATACTTGGAACGTAGTGACCAGCACTATTGGTTCTCCCGATGTGATTTGGAAGTCTGGTAACACATATTATGCTGATATTGCGTGGTACAGCGCCGGGAGTGCCACAATCCAGTTTTTATCCTCTCCCGGAGGTACAGTTATTGCCACATTAGCTGTTACAGTTACTGCCTGCACTCCGCCGGCCACACCATCAGTTACATTTTCCGCAAATTCCAGTACCTGCGCCCCCCGGACAATAAGCTATGCAGAAACACCGCCCTCAGGAGTTACATGGTATTGGCAAATATCTAGTTCAGGTACCTCGTTCAGTAGTTCAACAGCTTCTTATTCCGCGGCATCGTCTGGAACGTATTTTTTGCGCGCCTGGAATGGTGCGTGTTGGAGCACAAATTCTGCGGCTTACGCAGTGACAATGGATACCCCCCCCGCCACCCCAACGGCCCCGACTGCCACAACAAATACATGCGGGGCGAAAACGCTAACACGGGGAACTCCGCCAGGCGGAGTAGGGTGGTACTGGCAAACCACTGCTACGGGAGAAGACTACATTTCGGCCATTGCCACAGCAACTACCTATACCGCCTCAACCAATGGAACTTACAGTATTTATCTTCGACCTCGCACCACAGGAGGTTGCTGGGGAACAGCGGTTGCAAAATCAGTTACGGTAGATTTTCCAGCCGCTCCTCCGGCGAGCACTACTCAATATTGTGAATCGATGAGCAGCATGCCGCTTTGGGGAGACGATGGTCTGCTGCCGCCAAAATGGTATGACACAAATAATAACTACCTCTATACCGGCTATACCTACACACCAACCAATCTTTATGTCGGAAGCTACACCTACTATGTTGCCAATGTAAGCTCTGCAGGTTGCGAGAGTTCCAAAAGTGCGGTAACACTTACTGTCACAAGCGGAAGCAGTTGCGATGACAATTTAAACTGGTCCGAGAATACTAGCTATACGTTTGATGATTCCGGAAATTCCATCCCTGTTCAGGCAAGCAAGGTATATGCGGATGGGCATGATGCTGTTGTGCAATCCCAGGCTAAGTCATTTGCGACGAACCAGGTTTTTGCCACGCAGAATATTTACGATACAGAGGGAAATCAAACGCTGTCAACACTAGCAGCTCCCATTAACTCCAGTTCATTCGGATACCTGGATAAGTTCGTTAGCCGCGCAGGAGGGGCAAAGTACAGTGCAAGTGACTTCGATTTGCGTACTCAGACTGGGGCCCTTGGAGAAATCGCTAACCCAAAGCCAGTGGCAAATAATGGTATCGGAAGTTTAGGGTGGTATTATAGTTCAGCAAATACTCTCGAACCTAACGCACCCACTACGAGTTTTCCCTATGCTCGTTCTTATTCAGCTACCGGACCTAATCCAACTTCTGCCAAATCTGCCGGGCCGGGCGATGCTTACCGGATGGGGGCATCTCATGAAGCACTGGGTGAAAAATTTAAATTTACGCGCAGTGAGCTTCAGCATTACTATGCGATCTGGCCACTGCTGACCCCTTCCTCGATTCCCGTAACAGAGGGAAGTAATCTCATGTTGGATGGAGATGTTTCCTCAGCTGCAAATTTCACAGCTAATCTAAGTGCGTCAATATCTTACCTGGGAGGCGGTAATCCCTATGTGCGAGTAACTGCTAATCAGAGTACTGGTAACCCCGGTGTCTGGATTGATGCGGCAAAGACAGTAACACCGGGAACAACTTACAAATTAAGGATAAACGGTTCCGTTGACAGCAGCCCGGCAAGCACAGCGAAGTTGTATGTAAAGAATATCTCCGCAAACAGTGACCTCGCATGGTCCACAACAGTGCTTCCAACGAATTTTGATTTTGTAGAAGTCTTATTCACAATACCTGCGGGTTGCACATCAATAAGGGTTGGAGTGATGTGGACAACTCCGGCAATAAATGCCCGGATGAATATTACAGAAGTATCGCTTACTAATATGTACGATGGTGCAGGTGTACTTGGTCACAAATACATAAGTACAGATTCGGATGGAAAGAAGACCGCATCGTTTGTTGATATGGATGGCCGGAGCTTGGCATCTGCATTGGTCGCGACAGCTACTGGCACGGGGACGAACCAAGTGTTCACATACAGCAACTGGAGCTACGCGTATTACAACGACATGGGCCAGGTGTTGGCAACTGTTGCGCCTAATGGCGTGAATACAGCGAGCACAGCCATGCCTTCATTCGTTACTACATATAAGTATGACCATTTAGCGAGGGTGATTGAAACTACATCGCCAGATGAGGGGACTTCTAAATTTACATACAGCGATGATGGCAAGATTCGCTTTAGTCAGGATCAGGAGCAGCGTAATGCAACGCCACCACGCTTTTCATACACAAACTACGATTATCTTGGAAGATTGATAGAAGCAGGCGAGTACACGATGTCAGGCTCCGGGTATTATGTGTTTGAAACCCACAATGTTGCAACCCCGGCTTCAAACAGTATCCTGTCAATTATCAATGCGGAAGGTTACACCGGTGTTACGCGCAGGGGGAATAACGCTACAGCAAGCCGATACAGTGACACCACATTTGTTGAATATGATTTTCCCTCGATTGATTATACAACCGACACGGATCACCCTGTTCAAACTGAATTGATGGGTCAGGTTTCAAAAACCAAAAACGGAAATGCGATTACGTGGTACAGTTACGATGAACTTGGCCAGCTTAAGTGGAGTAAGCAGGCAATTTTTGGATTAGGGACAAAAACCGTTGACTATACGTACGATAACTCCGGAAACGTCACAACCGTGGCATATCAAAAAAACCAAACTGATGCGTTTTACCATCAGTATGTGTATGATCTGGATCAGCGATTAAAAGAAGTATGGACAAATAAACAAGGCGCGGACCCGGCGCTCCAGGCAAAATACAGTTACTACCTGCATGGCCCGCTTAAGCGCGTAGAATTGGCAGGAAATAAACAAGGGATTGACTACGTGTACACAATTTCCGGAGGGTTGAAAGGTATCAATCATGCGGACGGTACAAAAGATCCAGGGCTTGATGGTATCAGCGGGCCCAATTCTGGGTTCGAAAAGGATATTTTTGGAATGAATCTGCATTATTACGATAACGACTATGCAGGAGCATCTTACTCGGCGGGCTCACTCACGGTTGGAGGGTCCTATCCGAATCAATATGGCGGTAACATAAAGGCAATGTCGTATACCAGCCCCGCCCAACCGAATAATAATCATGTGTATGGATTCCAATATGACGCATTGAACCAAATGAGCAATGCGCAGTGGGGTTCGGTTACAGGTTCTGCCGGAAACTACGGGGCAAGCTTTACGGAAGCTTATCGCGAGCAAATACCTGCTTATGACAAGAACGGGAATATCCAATCGCTGGTACGAAAAGGAAAGGATGCCCAAACCCTGGCAAACTACACGTATGTATATGAAGCCAATACCAACAAGCTCGACAGGGTAGATCATAACAACGGTGCTACTACCACCACGCTTACCGATTATAGCTACAATGCAATTGGGCAGATGATCACCCAAACCGAAGGCAGTAATGTGATGAACATAAAATACAATGCGTATGGGTTGGTGAAGGAAATCCGTAACGGCAGCAACCAACTTATTCTCGAATACCGGTATGATGACCGGGGAGATCTTGTTAATAAGGTGTACTATACGAATGGCGTAGCTTCAAAAAGTGTTTTTTATGTAAGTGATGCCGGAGGTTCTTCCATGGCTATCTACGAACAGCTGCTTCCGGGCGGTACTGCACAACTGATTGAAGTACCAATTTACGGTTCGACCCGTATCGCAACTTACAAGCCGCTTGCAAACACGTATTTTTATGAAGTTAACGATCACCTCGGTAATGTTCGGGGTGTTATCGGCGTTTCAGACACAGAAACATTTTCGGCAAATCTTGAAAGCGGGTTATCAGGAAGCGGCCAGGGCGTCTTTGACAATTACACAAGCACAAGTTTTGATCTGGTAGATCATACCGATGCTGCTGGTACAGTATACCAGCGATCTCAACTCCTTAATGGCGGAGCAAGTGGCAGGGTAGGATTGTCGAAATCACTCGCGGTTCGTCCTGGCGACCAACTTAATGTTTCAGCGTATGTAAAGTACATGAACTTAACCACCACCGGCAACGCTACGCCATTTATCACTTCGCTGGCAGCGGCCTTTGGAGTATCATCTTCATCAACGGGTGAACAACTAAAGATTTATAATGGATTAAACAACTATGCTGGGACCGTGCCGGCAGGAGACCATGTTGGTGACGATGAGGGCGCACCAAAAGCGTTTGTTACTATTCTGCTCTTTGACAAAAATTATAATCTGCTCGATGCAACCTGGGATCAGGTTAGCGCAACAGGCGCACAAACAAGCTCAACCGTAAAGCAGCCCCCGCACGATTTGCTTACCACCAGCTATGTTGTCGAAGAGGCTGGATATGCATTCATATTCTTAAGTAATGAACATCCTTATTATGTTGACGTTTATTTCGATGATGTGGTGGTAACGCACGAGCACTCGCCCGTGGTTGCAGGGGCCGACTTCTATCCCTTTGGCTTGGTAATGGAAGGCCGTGAAATCAACGATGAATTTTACCGGTACGGGTATCAGGGTCAGTACAGCGAAAAAAACAGCGTTACAGGTTGGAATGAATTTGAACTGCGCATGTATGATGCCCGGTTTGGAAGGTGGTTGAGTGTTGATCCTGCGGATCAATACGCAAGCCCGTATGTTGGTATGGGAAACAATCCCACAATAGCTATTGACACGGATGGACAGTGGAGTTTCGTAGGCTCGGTTATCGGTACAGCGTTTGGAGTTGGATTAAGTTTTGCTCTTGGCGACGAAGACCATTGGTATATGTATGCAGCGGGGGGATTTATTGCGGGCGGAATTTTGGGTGAGGTTATGCACAGTTCTCACGATCAAAGTTCCCATGCGGCAAATGCATGGGATAAGTTTACTGCAAAATTCGGTGAAGGAGTAGCGTCCGGAGCTGGAAGCAGTAGCTACGTGAGGTATATACCCACTGATATCAACTCTATAGGATCAATAAACAATCGATTTGCAGCCTCTTTCGATGAACTGTACGCGAAACCTCTAAAGGAACTCGCAAAGCATGCGAGCTCGACGTATGAACTATGGCTTGACTTTCTGAATAAGAACAAAAAAAAACATCCTACCCTGAGGGACAATCAAGGGCGCCAACTTAAACCCTCGACCGTAAGGGGGCATGATTATGACCCTGGAAGGGGGCAGGACTGCTGTAGCATCTATTACGAATTACCGGACAAAATTAAAGATGAACCTGAATATGGTAATCCTGGTTACAAAAAACTTTTTAAAAAGGGAGCCCGCCCGAAACCTCTAATCATAGAGTTAAAAGGCGGTAATATTTCACCTAGCCATCCAGGAAAAGTTAGCTATATTGTAGTGAGTTTTCAACGAATTCATTAATGCGGAATATGAACAATCTCAAATTTATCTCCTTAACTTGTTTCCTTTGTCTACCAGTTTTGAGCTTCTCGCAGATAATTCATGACGATATCAAAGCCCTTACAAACTTGGCTGTAACTGACATGCAAGTGAGGGACTACATTTTTACTTCAGAACTTCATGGCGAGAAGTTTGCGTATGTGATGCCAACAAACGAGGTGATTAGGTATATATCAAATTATAACGAGTTTCGTGACTCCATCGCAACAACTGAGAGTCAGACAGCTCCTTTTGTGAAGACAAAGTTTGGACAGATATATTTAATTATTGACCCATTTCACAGCAAAATAGTAGATATACAAAACTCACTACACACTTCAGTTATAGTTGTGCGTAAATTCAAAATGAACTATCATTTTGCGAAATTAATTTTTCGCACTTCAACGCTTTCCACCAAGAAGGTTGATTCATTTACCTATCTTAAAGTCACTTGCACGGCAAGATGGGATGGTAATACCTGGGTACTTGCTGATGTTCGTGTAAAAAATAGCCCTTTCATCAATCTAACAAATTGATTAGGTTCACTGTAGTTCAAAAAAAGTTTTAATGTTGGTAACTTGAAAATGATGTGTTTTTGCGATTGTGATTTTTCACCAATATCTGGGAAGTTGCCAAAGGTTATCAAAAACTCATCTTCCGAACAAGACTTAGAGTAATATTGCCTTACGATTACATTGGATTTCACGGAATCTATCCGGCCTCAGTGGTAAACGTGCAGTTTTCACGTTCAACATTGGAACGGCACCGGGCCCCAAAAAAACGTTATTTGCAAATGCCCAATATATTATTAATCAGAAAAGCAATTGTCTGCACCGTGCTGTTGATGGGCATGCATTATGCCGGCTTTTCGCAGCAAGCAATTGAGTTGACAAATGTTAAGATAGGGAAGAAGAAGATTATCGTAAGCGGTCATCGGGTCGAGTTTAGGTTTAAAGAAAAACCAAACCTTCGATTGGTAGGCCGAATAAAGGCCATATCCGATAGCGGATTTACTGTTGGTGATGCAACCATACTATTCTCAGAACTGAAAGCCATTGGAAGACGGAGAAAAGGAACTGGATTTCTTGCCTATATGTCAGGTTTAATGGGCACAGGCATTATTATTTCGGCATTCTCCAATGATGATCCATGCCCCGATTGTATTGATACGAGTTCGTCCGATCAGAACTATACTGCGCTGGAAGTTGGTTTTGGCGTTACCATACTTACACTTGGTGTGATTAATTCGTTAAACAACACATCATTGGATATCGAAGAAAAATGGCGTTTGGCGGTAATTGATCAACCTGTAAAGAAGTAGATTGTTTGTCGCCATTGCGTGGTTAATCCAGACTCTTGATTCGTAATAGTATATTTGGAGATCGTTGACGTGTTAATGAACTTTCGAATTCAGCATTTCTGTGTCGTAGTTGCTTTTTCATTTACTTCAATACAAGCCCAAAACCTTGTTGTAAATCCAAGCTTCGAGGACGGCCAGCCGCAGTGTGATTTTACACTCATTTCCGATTTTTATGGAAACTATGTGAGTTCCTGGTCATGCCCCAACTTGGGAACATCCGACATATTTTCCTCGAACATTAATAAAATCTGCTGGGGATCCATGCCTGAAGGAGGGGATTACAACGAACTGAATCCTCACATCGGCTCACAGTCTCCGCGGACCGGCAATCGATTTGGGGGTATCTTCACCTTCAGCCGTAGACCAATTGGCTACGAAAATCCCCGCGACACGCTTTATCGTGAATACCTTCAGGCTTGGTTATCGGAATCTCTCGTCCCAGGTAAGAGTTATTGTGCTGGAATGTATGTTTCGCCTGCCGAACAGCCCAGGTATGTAGCCAACAATATGGGGATATATTTTTCAGACAATATATTAGATATCACATCAAGGGAGCACATTCCTGTTGAACCGGTCATTCTGGAAGATGCAGTGATTTCGAACACGACAGATTGGACCTATGTGGGCGGACCTTTCACAGCATCTTCAGCTTCCCGATATCTCGTCTTGGGAAATTTCTTCGATAATGCCCACACGAAATTTATTGATAAAGGAGGTACCCATCCACAGGCATACTCTTATAGATTCGCTTACTATTTTATAGACGATGTTTCGGTTGTTCAGTTCCCGGAACAACTCATAACTACCATTGAAAATATCTCAATTTGCGAAGGCAAAGACTTAACTTTACAGGCACGGGATGATATTGAAGCTATTCAATGGTTCAACGACCCTGAATACACAAACCTGAAGGGTACAGGAGCAACTATCCGTGTATCACCGGAGGTAACTACGACCTACTATCTTAAAGGCAAATTCTGTAAATGGGATGTTTTTGACCAGATTACTGTTACCGTCCATCCATTCACCCAACCTGACCTCGGTGATAAAACAATCCTATGTGAAGGAACAACAATGACGCTTGATCCGGGTCTGGGCTATCAATCCTACGAATGGAACAACTCTTCAACTGATTCCAGTCTAGTAATAGGCGTACCTGGACGGTACGCAGTTACAGTCATTAATACCGTTGGATGCTCCGGGACAACTGAAATTGAGATAAACTCGCTTGCAAAACCAACACTGGAGCTAGGCGAGGATAAAATCCTTTGTCCCGAAGGCGGGCAAATAAAACTGAGAGTTCCTTACAAAGCCGAGGAAAGCTATCTATGGTCGACCGGTGAAACTAGTAATGCAATTGCTGTAAGGCAGGAGGGGGACTATTCGATGAAGGTAACGAATATTTGCGGAGAAATATCGGATACTGTGAAAATTGAAACACTAGACAAGCTATTTATACCTAATATCATTACACCAAATGAAGACGCCTTGAATACTTTTTTTACCATTCAAGGGATGCCAGCAGATACGTATCCTGCGGTTTCGATCTTCAATCGATACGGCAATAGCATCTTTTATGATGCAGCATATAAGAACAACTGGCCGGAGTCACCAAGTAGGGAAGACCTGTCGTCCGGCATATATTACTATTTAGTTGAAGTACATGGATGTAAGCCATTTAAGGGCTGGCTGCAGATAATGCGTTGAGGAGGTTTTCAGACGCCAAGATTAAGGTTGATCTTTTACAAAAAAGTGTAGGTCTAAGTCCGATAAATACAAGGACTCAGTCGAAAACAGAAATAGTTGAGAATTTTTCGAAGTCAAATTGAGGAAAGTCTTTTTCAGTAATGTACTGGCTATTAATAGCCTGAATCGTTATTGCATTTGGTCGTTCGAAGTAGAGCAACTTAAAGAAGCTTCCAACTTGCAACCCCAATCCGGAAAACAAAGAAATTGAAACAATGTACTCTCGAGTATTTTTCCGTTCGCTATCCACGACAATTTCAACCAATGCAGTTTCTTCGTTAATTGAGATTACCTTGCCAGGAAACGAATCGCGTAGTCTCCAATCGGAGTACACAGTCGGTGTTGGTAAATGCAGTTGAGAAACTTGAGTCCATGCGGAAGATGAGGGTACCAGATCATCGACACGGAAGATATCGTAGTTCATGGTCAAAGATGAACTTAATTGGAACTCAACTTGCTTTATTTGCATCCTGTTATTACTTCAAAATAGACATCGAAGACTTTCCTTCCGAATAGAGCGACGAGATCTAGTATTTTTTAAGAGGTTCTAGGAATTTGACCAGTTCCGGATCAAACAATTTGACCCTACCATCAATGAGTTCAACGAGAGCATAAGTCTTCCGGATTGGATAGTCAAGGTTGCTGTCGTAGAAGGGTTGGTCACACCATTTATGGAAATACCCTCGCGATCCGCGTTGAATACCTGGGAGCGCATAAGTCGTCTCAATCGAACGCAGGTCTGTTTTCATTTCGTGTGAAACTTTGCCCGGATCAAATCTACAAATTGTCACATAAATGAGCACTATAGTGCTCGACAATTTTTGCGACGTACGGATAGCTTGCCTTAATGAAAGCAAACTCCCGAATCAAAGTGCACTTTGGCAAAGTTATTCGCCAATTGCGCGTGGAACGGGGTGACAGTCAATATGTTGTGGGATACCATTGCGATCTTGAACGGGCATATATTTCGCGCCTGGAGCGGGGAATATCTGATCCGTCCTTAACCACTATCTTTAAAATATCAGCCTACTTTGGACTTACTCCTGGCGAGCTTACTGACAGAGTCCATTCGCTTAACAAGAAAGGGAAGAAGTAGAGGCATTTTATGGCATAATTGCAATAAAGGGGCCAGCGACAATTCTGCTATTTTTTTATGCTATGGCCTTCCGGAGCGGGGCGCTAGCTAGTGCATACTCCCGCGGATCAGCTTAAGAGATCATGCGAACAGGTCCCGAATTTTCGACTTTAGAATTGCCAAAAATGTTAAGCTTCTTCGATTGAGGAATACCGGACTAGACTATTTAATTAATTAGTATTCTTCACCAGAGTACTACCTTAGCGGCATGAATAGGACAATAAAACGACTTAGAAAGAATCTACCTTCGCAAAAGGTAAGTACAGAAACAGACTACCTACTTTCAAATAAAGCTAATTCGACAATACTGTTAGAAAGTATGAAGCAGGATAGATACAGGGAGGAAGCTTCAAAAAGGTTTAAAAAAATAGTTTTGCCCAAGAAGGTAGATCGTGCAAATTTTGTGCTACTAACTCGTCACCAGGTGCAAATCGTTTTTATGATCTGCAAGGAAAAAACGGTAAAAGAAATCGCCAGCAAATTGAATATTACTGAAAAGACCTTTTTTAACACAAGGCTTAACATCTTTAAGAAATTGGCTGTAAAATCGACAGTGGGCTTGGTGAAGTATGTTTATAAGTATGGGTATTTGAAGTTTTAACCTCCACCAGCGTGGTCAGATTTGCGCCTTTTGAGGGACAATGGATGATATGTTAAATCGGGTTATCATTGGTTGTGCAGCTGCAATCAGAATGCAATTTACCATGCTATTGGAGAAGAAGAAGGTTGTTTTGAAGACAAACAGAACGCCTCAGCTGTGATTGTGTGGGCATTGAAAAGGTGAAAATGCTTAAACACAGTAAAGGGGAGAGGCCCCGATTCGGATTACGAAAGCAGATAACACCCGGTGCTCAGGCGACCTTTGCCAGATGTTCGGAGTCGATGAGATAAGTGTGGAGAAATGAAACAATTAGGCTAATAGGACTCCTTTAATGATAGATCATGCATGCTCAATACAGCCTCACGTTCTCGGAAACTCCTGTCTCATCTCTAAAAAACAGTCGGCAAATCACTTTCACGGAATTTATCAATGCTAACTAACCGGCTCTCTTTTCTGATAGGTCTCCGATATTGTTCTCATCATATCGAGGATCATTTTAGAATGTCGGTAGGACGGACGTAAATTCAGAAAATCCAGCAGTTCACGGATCATGACATCATGAGAAACAATCTCTTCACTTTCTTCAGGCATGAAGTCATTGAAATATCCTTCAGGTAGATTCAAAGCTCTTGCCAAAGCTCTTAAACTTTTCTTTGTGGGGACGACCCTGCCATTTTCATACGTACTAATTTGGACGTCACCTAGCTCAGCCGAATCAGCTAACTCTTTCTGCGAAAGTCCACGCTCCTTTCGCAATCTCTTCAACTCCTCACCAAAACTATTCATATTCTAAACGATCGATCATTTCAAGAGGTAAACCCGGACTATAAAAAAACTTATGAACTACTTAAAAAAAGATTTGCAAAAGTTATAATTCCCTTTATATCTTTATATTATATAAACATAAGTGCAGCTCGGAGACTATTTCTCCTGTAAAATAATATAAAATTTGCACTTATCAATGATGTCTGGCAAGTCAAGCAAAGAGACATCGTAAGAGGATGGTAAGGAAAAACCTGGTCATCCGGACTTACAAACTGCTTCCCAGCAGGACAACCATCGGGGTGACTTCTAACGCCCCGCCGTCTAAAAAAATCTAACATTTTTGTTAGCAGTGTTCGTACTATCCAGAATTTTCCCATCTCGGATGTTCAACCTGTAGTATAACGGACTTTAAAACGGTTGTATAGCTTAACGTATAGCATATGCATTTGAAAAAGAAGGCCTTGTGGCTGGCAGCAAGTTGGCGGAACTTGTTTTGCGCAACATCTGAAGTTGATTTTCGTGCGACATTCAAAACGCATTATAGGGAGTCAAATCGCGATTTCGCAATTGTTTACGCACGAGTAAATGGTAAAGAAAAGTTTCAGAAAGAATTCAATATTCATTTGAACGTTCTTCAATATGAGACTACAATCCGATTAGACTGCCTGTCTGAGCGTCCAGATCAAACTGTAGATCCATATGCTTTGGCGAAGGAATTGAACGAACATATTATGGTCAAGGACAATGCACTGGGAATGGGTGTCTTGGCGATAGATCGAATTGATTACCTCACCCCCGCACAGCAACATATGCTCATAAATTTCTTCAGCCACGGGATGTTTCCTTTCTCAACATTATTCATCCTGCCCGAGCAGTATTTGGAATCCGGTCTTTATGAATTTCGGCAGGTTCTAAAGCCAGTACAGTTTACATTCAAAAACCTCGCTGATGTCGAACGTTTCTTTAATGACAATTCGGAAGGGATTGAGTTTGATCAATCCGGTAATTTCCTGAAAGATACCCGTTGGGGATGATGAGGCGAGTTAAAAATCATACTATGAAACCAGTACGCGTTAACGCTGACTACTATGAAATGTCGCCAGCAACACTTTTCAAATCACTATCCGCACATACCAGAGAACTCATTGGTACTGATTTTAACGCAAAGGATAAATCGCATCAACACCGAAGAGAAATTCAGAATTATTCGGCAGCATTTACCTGCATAGGGTGCTCTGAAAATGGTATCAGAAATAATTCTTTACGCACATATGATAGGGGATTCCCCACCGAACTGTTACCTCTCTTCAACAAGATGGCATCGATAGGGGGTAAAAGAAGGAAGGCACGGCTTTTACTGCAGCTTTACCTGAGCCACCTCACTACTATGGAGGCCGAAACTTTAGATTATATCGTAAAAACTACCAAACCAAACTTCTCATAGAAAATCTTTATGGATGACCAGGCTTATACAATGATCAAAACGGATTTTCCTTTCCAGCATCAACTGCTAGGTGATTCGGTTAACTCAATTACTTACTTAGCTACCGACGCTAACAAGGCTTTCAAACATGAACTAAAACTACGCTTATGAAAACTCTTTAACACGTATTGCGACTATTCTTCCTGGTAATTTTTTAAACTAACTATTCTTTAAACTCTATGAAAACCAGAAACAAATCAATTAACAACCTGGCGTTCATCCCCGCCTGGGTATACGAATCACTCTTGATGTTGGATACCAGTTGCCTATGCATCAGACAATGGTACACAAAAAGATAGCTTTTCAACGTGTCAGCAACCGGCTTGCAATAAGTTTGCATCACTATTAAATCTCTCAAAGTCACTTTTTAATCTCCACCTAACATTTTTTTACCAATGAAAACTACAACAGGTATTTCACTACTTGATCATGTCATCGGGCAGGCTTTTCGAATTAAAGGCCGTGCAATAGAGATCAACTGTGAGATAATTAGATTATTCTCAAATTCAAGATTCAACTATTTTCTTCAAAAGCATCCCAACCGGGATTTCATCAACCTGGAACTTATCCCTCGTAGCATTAGAGATGAACTGAAGCTAACGGATCATGATGTTGACGAGCTATTTCCGGGAGTACGCAAAAAAACTATTACCAAAGCCAAACTTCCATTTGACGAGGTTCGTCATGACATAGAACTAGCCTTACAACATTCGAGCAGATATCACTCAAATTTCTTCGAAATAAAGGATACTGCTACCATTGAATTGAAAGCGAGAACCCTTGCGGTGATGAGTGTAGTAGTGAGGGTTATCCGGGAAACCGGGGACTATCAATTGTTATACTCTGTTTTAAAAACAGTGGATGTCCGCACCGAGATTCCACTCGGTTCAGGCAAGGAGTTCTACCAATATGCCAGGGATGTATTTGATTTCGGTCTGTCTAAACTAAATCCGTAATCTATGAAACAACCCATATTGAAGAACAGGTTCGTTCAAGAGCTTTTCTCAAAATCTTTTAAAAGGAGAGATAAGAAACTCTTCATCAGCCGAAAACTTCTCCAGCTTTTAAAGCCGGAAATACTCTCAGGTGAAAGCAACTCACCGTATTTGGATATGATTGAATTTTCTGCTAGCGTAGCTAAAGAATTAAAGACCAGCGTCACTCAAGTATCTACAGCCTTAAATACCCTTAGAATAGAACAGGAGCAAAATGAAATTAAGACAATTTTGCGTGATAAAGAAGATCATGAGAAAGAGTTGAATTATGCGATTGAAGGGTATGCAGAAATCAAACAGCTCTACTCTTGCATCCCCACATTGTCTCATCAACAGGTTATCAGTAAATCAATAGCTCATTGCATCCTGCGTGTTTGTTTCCGATATATTTCAAAAATAAACTCATACAGATTAGGACTAATTTACAACATACTATTAGAGCAAAAGAAAAAGTTTGATAAACAGCCTACATCGTATGACGCAGTTGAGTCTATTGTAGAATATCATTTAGGAGAGATCCGATTAACATCGCCCGAGTCTTTCATTAAATTTGTCAAGCGTAAGAAACTGCAAACATTACCGAAAGGCCTAATCCATGGTCACACTGGAAAGGTGTCCAACAATCACAAATGGAGTGAGGCATTAAAATGGATTGTTACACTTTTCGCGCTAAGCAAGCCGACACGAGTATCTGCATCTGAAATTCGCGATGCTATTGAAAATCTCTTGGAAGACAATCCAGAGCTTCGGGATGAGCAAGGCATTGTTCCTCTTTCTGAACCTTCGATATCAAAATTCTTGGCTGAAGACGCGAAGCCTTATATCAGCTTTGCTAAAGATGAACCATTGGAGTTCAAACGCAAGGTGGTAGGGATTCTAAAGTTTGATCCACCGTCAGCTCCGTTGGTAAAGATTGGCGTTGATGGCTACGTACTTCAGTGTGTGTCTAAAGGGAGCGAGGATAAGAAATACGTCCAATTGCTGGTGGTCAAAATCAAAGATTTGTGCACTATGGCCACATTGGGAATTGGCATTTCCGAGACAGAAAATTCAGAAACTGTGCTTGAAGCATGGAAGGAGTATTTTCACACAACAGACGGAGAGATGGCAAGAGAAGTTGCATTCGATGGCCATTTGGCTTACCAATCAAAGCAAACAAAAAACTTGCTGTCGATGATGGTCCGGGATGGTGTCATTGTGAAAGTGTCGAAGACCGCAAATTATCAAGGAAGGTATGAAAGGAGTAACCTTGATTTCCAGGATAAATATCTATCAAATTCCATTTCCTACATCGGACCAGGCATCAAGAGCAAGGGGGTTAATGCGCATCCGTCAAGGATATTTAAGCTTGAATTGACGAGAGAAGAATTTCTGAAAGACATGGGTGAAATGAAAAGAATAGTGCGGCATTTAATTATGGAAGAGGCAAATTTTGGTACACTTAGAAAGCGACTACCTATCGAATCACCAATGAGTCGATTCAGATCAGAAACTCACAATCATTTAAAGGTCTACAGCGCACCCTTTATTGCATACATGACTCACGAATGGCATATGTCCACAATTATTGGCTGCGGTATTATCATCAAAAAAGACAAGGAGGTTTTCATCTACAATCGAAGAGATTTCAATACAGCAACCAAACTGAATGATGTGCTGGTTGATGCTTATATAAATCAGGATGAAAGGCAGGGATCTGCTCGCATTTTCAGGCGGGGAACAACTGAATATCTGGGAACGCTGGATTTTTTGACCACAATTCCGGAAGCGCTTTTTGATCGGAGCGAGGTCCATAGCGATCTAATCAGAATGTATGGCAAAGATGTGGCTGAGATCACTGATCAACTGGAAGATAGCATTGTAAATATGCAAACCGAAGTTACCAAATTCCTTAAGGGTAAGGATTATCGAGAATATCTCAATGCCGCAACAATCAAGAAAAGAATCGACAGCCAATACATTGGTTACCAGTTAGGAGTTAGCGAGCCCAAGCCAGAACCCGAAATGAAATGGGCAAACAGCAGGAAATCCAGAATTAAGAGACGAATTCAGAAAGGGGAGGAGCAGAACTTTAAAGGAGATCTCTTTGACACCTACTAAGCAACAAAAATTGATGAATAACTACATTACGACTAACCAAGCGACAGTTCTGAAAGGTTGCATTAGATGTTATGAGAAAAAAAATGTTTCACTAATGGTGGCCCCATCGGGAGTCGGATTTGAATATGCAGCTACGGCTGTCTTGATGAAGGAAAATCCGCGTTTAAAACTACTTTATGTTAATTGCATTTTTAGCCAAGGTAATAAAAGCTTGTTTGTCGAAGTTTCAACAGCATTATCTAATATAAGAATCTCGAGTCTCAACTACATGAGGGTGGATTTTGATCTTTTAGCCAAGGCCCTTTGGAATAGAATCCTTACAGACCTTAAGGAAGATGTTTTGGTGATTCTCGATAGCATCGATGCGCTGAATATGGTGGGCATAAAATACCTGGTGAGTTATCTGACCAACTATAAGAGCATGGTGAGCTCAAAGCGTCCAGCCAAATGCGGAATATTGGTTCGTATTACGCCAAAACATTTATCAAGAATCAAAGCCAAAAACGAGCCGGTATACGAAGCGTTGCTCAGGATATGTGATGACACTAAGCGTTTGAACACTTACAGCGCTTCAGAAATTAAAAGTTTTCTTATTGGGCTCGGGCTGACGGATGAAGCCCTTATTTCAGATATAAGCCAGCGGCACAGACTAATAAGGAAGGTCGTCACGATCGTAGCCAACTACAAGAAACTTATTGCAGAGCAGCTCAAAGAGGGGAGTTAAATTGTCCCAATCTTCGTTACGGCACTGCTTTCAAACGTTTTTTCATTGTAGCTGGACACTTTAACTTATCGTCCACGCAAGACAAGAGGGCATTAGTCATTAACTTAACATAATATAAATTATATAACTATCGCTGAACTGTTTATGCGCTACAGCGCTTTATAATGATATGTTGCGGTTAAAATTAGATTTAAGTTCCGGTTAGCATCTGAATTTAAGTTGGCAAAGAGAAAGCCCCAATCAGGGGCTTCGTTCAATAGTAAGAGCGAGTTTATTATTTCACTTCCATAAATTGATGAATGTCCTCGTCAAACAATAGACCTTTGGGAAACAGCAAATGCTGGATTTGGATTTGGCTATCATAATTTTCGGAGTCCCAATTTGAAGCCCGACTTATCTCGGCAGAAACCGCCTTGTCGAACTTGTCTTTGTCGCGAAATTCCTGGATAAGCTTACGGACTTCAATGAATGCGTCAAGTCGTTCTTTCAGAAAGTCAAGAACTTGTTCCTTTTGAAACAAATCCTTAACCTGGCTATATTGGCCATTTGTGTTGTAGATCTCGTTTTCATTGATAAGCTCAAGCTTGTCGCTATTCTCGAGGAAAAATTTATAAATGCTTTCCTGATTTTGAGCTATCCATTTGAGTTGAACTGGTAAGTTCTGTTTCAAAAAACCTTTGAACATTGAATGGAACTGATGAAGTCGAATATTAAAGCTTTTCGGTATGTTAATCATCGTGTCGCGGTAGTAAAGGTAATTTTGTTTTCCATACGAGCCGTTAAGGGATCTCAAGCCTTCCTTAAGTTTTACTGAATGTTTGAGTGGAAATAACCGCACAGTTGGGCGTGACGCTAGATTTTTCCGGTGGTCTAAGATCTGCTTGGAAACTGTATTGAAAGTTTCTTCGCTGACAATAGGCTCATGTGTACCGTCAATAAGTTCGCCATTGTATCTAAACTTTCCACAATACATTGGGTTAAGTAATGTCTGTGGTATGCTGGCGTGGTGGCGATGTGGATAGCCTAACTTCTTAAGGCGATTAAAAATCTCAACCGCTGTTAGTTTGTTTTCCAACTTAAGCTTGTACATAAGCCGGATGATTTTTGCGTCTTTCTCGCACTTCACGAGTTTAGCCTCTCCGCTTGGTGACCGTTTCCGTATGTAGCCAAACGGAATTACTGTAAAGGTTGCTCCTTCCCTAACTGCCTTAACGCTGCGGGGATCGATCCGGGGAATGTATGACTTTCGTAGTAATTGGTAGACATCATTGGAAGAATGGAACGCTTGGTAAATCCTATCTAACCAAAATTCCATAGTGACTTTCTTCTTTTTCGTAATCTCTTCACGATAGCAATCCAGAATGATCCTAATAAGTGCCAAGCGTAAACACAATCTGCTGATTGTTGGATATAATTTTGTTAGTGTCATATTTCTAAGTCTTTTTATTGTCCTTTAACTCTGCCTCGTAACGCAATTCGATCACTGCTTGATAAACTTTTCGCAAATCTTTTGATTCCATGGCAATCTTTTTGATAACGCTTGCTGTATTGATGCCATTAGCCTCAATAATCTGATGCTTCTCATGATATGATGGGAAATCAATTTCTTCCCACGAATAAATCCGGGAATTAAGTTCCGGAATCCCGATATGATTCTTACTTACCCATGACTCAAAATCTTTTTTAAACTTTTCAGTGCCAGACATGATAATACCGAGATTATCAACAGTTAGGTCCCGGACGCATTGAAAGTTTTGCAAAAAACGTGACGATGCTTTCGAGCACTCGTCCAGCAATAAAAGACATTTCTCCTTTCGTTCTCGCAACAAATAAGCGATTCGATCCGACATAGTTTTAAGGTTCGCTGTGCGATCATGATCATTTACCCCGAGTTTGCGCAAGATCTCTATATAGAAATCTTTCGGGCTGTATGTGTGTTCGATCTTTACCAAAAAGACATTGGCGTGATTGCGTTTATACCATTCATATGATGAAGACTTACCACATCCAGCCGGGCCGATGATCACGTGCAAGCTTGAGAGCGCTTGGGCTTTTGTAAGCAAAGCTTTGATCTTCTTGAAGGAGTCAATCTCGAGTGTTTTCCATTCTTGTTTCATAGCAGAGCTTTAAGATTAGTCCATAGCAGGTATATCAAAATTGGATTTCACAACGGGAGGATTATAATCCTGAATAGTTTCGAGCTTGGCAGTTGCTTTGCTTTTGAGATTTTTCCTAACACTCCCAACCCGCTTAGTCTGTTTCTCGCTTCGGTCATCCCCCTCAGATTCGATGCTGGCTTTGTCACCGTAAGGCTTAATGAACTCTTTGACTTGACCAATGAAGGCATCTGTTTTTTGATCAAACAAATAGATCACCTCCGGCTGAGAAGATATGGCTCTTACCCGTACAGCGGTGCCATTGATCTTAAGAGCGATATCACTTGAGGTAATCATATAGTGACGTGTGGATTTATTCCGTTCTATTTTGATGATAGAACGAGAAATCTTTTTGATAACATCAATATCACAGAATATTTTAATTACATCTGCTGAGGTTACATGAATTCCCCCACGCAAGGATTGGTCTGCATACATGGAATTTGGTGTCATAGCTCTCTGGAATTATAGTTTTCGATTGATCTGTTTATCATTTGTTCAAATTCACTCTCCTCCCAAATACCATTATGGAGGCCGTTGTAATACTCTGAGCGGAGCTTAGGATCCACCCGCCCTTCCTCAATAAAAGATCGTACCCCGTCTCCCAAATAGCCCCTCTCCTTCTTCTAATAATCGGTTTGGAGGATCCGAAAAGTTACTTCCCCCAATCCACGATCCTTAGGATCCCCGACCTTGGAAATGCGTACGAATGAACCCAATGCAATTAGTCGTTCTTCAATTTCTTTCATTCTTAAAGACATGTACGCAGAAGATTGATCATGATTGATCTCCATGGGGATAGTTCGGGTATTCATAATCGCATCACGAAGGGTGGCAACTACAAGTTCAGCTGTTTCATATGTGCCAATCCTGTGTGCTATTATCTTCCTTGATTTAACATCGATGACCTTACAGATCCAGCGCCTCCCAGGTTTTGGTTCATTTCCTTGCACATAAAAATTTAGGCATGTGCAATCGGTTTGCCATAAGTAATTAGTCTTTTTTGGTTTCTCGCGAATGAGATACGGCCATAGTCTCTCCTCGGCCCATTTCCAACCAAGTCTAAAAGGCTTGTACGTATTTTGAATCTCGGGATTTCTGAGAAACGCTTTAACCGAACTGAGACTGATCGGGCACAAACCAAGTTCAATAACTGCATTATTGACGCGTTCACGGATATCTTTATACTTCAGCCTTTCGGATGAAGAGTATTGTTCAATTAAAAACTTCTCATGAACAGGCGTGACAGCTTTTTTTAAACGAATCACACTTCGTTTCGCATTAATAATAGAACGTTCAATACCATTAATGCGCATATCCTTAAGCTTTAAGGTGAAGTAGTCATAACTACTACAATCAAAGTTGGAAAAGGTAAAGTGATCTTTAATGTTAGAGTATGCCAGGAAAAGTGATTTTAGGGAATGCCCTTCTTTGCTCAGCCCTTCCAATGCATCAACACAGCTATACGTTTTAGCAAGCTTTTCGCGCTCTTCATCCAACAGGTAAGGTTCCTGAAACCTTGTAAGATGTTGCCGCCAAAGCCTGTCTGTAGTAATGCTGAACAGGAGAATGAACTCAAGTTCCTTGATAACGGACTGATCAAGCTCATGCGTCTGTTCATCCTTCATTTCTTCCTGTTCAACCTGGGCAGCCCTTTTCTTTAGTACGGGTGATAAATCCTCAAGTGGAAGAAATTCAACTCCGGCAATCTTAACCAAATTCTTATGGCCGGGAGTTAGAAGCTTTCTGACTGTGCGTGGTGCCAGAATACTTTTTTCAGTGGCCTTCCGCAGGTTAACGAACTTCTTTTTTTGAATTGTTAAAATTGTTCTCATAGTCGCGAGGGGTTTGAAACTGACACGATTGTTGGAGCGTGAATGGCAGATTGTTGCTTAATGCATGTAACAAAACGATCCAACGTAGACAGGTAGAATTCGGGACAAAATGTAATACCATCACTAACGATTGGTAAGACGTGTTCAAAGATTACCTCACAGGGATTCGAATAGAATTCACGAACATTTTCAATAGATTGATTTAACGCAAAAATCACTGCAGTTGACATCGCGCGATGAATTGCTCCTAGGCGGTCCGTTTTCTGGAGTGCTAGGCAAGATTCATAATAAGGCAGCCAGGCAGATTTGGTGTGAAATTTTGCTATAGCATCTATAGCCATTTTAGAGAAATCACCAGGACCATATGGCTGGCCCGGAAATCCGGGACGGACGAATGTCGGTTTTGATGGTTTAAAGACCTCGTAAACAGGAGGTGTTAATGAATTAATAATATAAGTTTTTATCAGTTGCATAAATCATAGATGTTAAAAGTACTGGTGTCGTAAAAATTGATGGCGTTGCGGGTTTTGGCCTATTGGAGGGCCATGAGCCATTGGAATTATTAAAGGACTAAAATTCTTTAAAAAGCAAAGTTGGTTGTTGGGAAATAAGTTTTCCCAACTCGAATTGTTTTTTGAAATTAACGTATGTCGGTACTGCTGTTTATTTACCATAAATTAATAATCATTATTTGGATGAGTCAGGGGCTGAGAACCACGTAACTCATTGAATTATGAACTGACGGCTGGGAACCGGTCGTTCATTTTACAGGAATGATTATTATGGATTTACGGTAGTCGTTGACGATTCGGGCGAACCGATCAGCGACTTATAAGTGCAAATTTAATTGAAGAATTAAATTATGCAAGGTAAAATGTTGAAAAACAGAAATTATTGATGTGTTTTTAACTTCAATTTAAGCCCAAACGTAGTTAAATTTGTATATGACTTTAGGCCAACTAATCAGAACTCATCGAAAACGTAAAATCCTCACACAGAGCGAATTGGGAGATAAGGCTTCAATCAGTTATGTTCAAATTTCGAACTACGAAAAGGACAAAGTCAGGCCAACTTTGGACACCATGAAAAAAATTTCAAAATTTTTAGAGATTGATGAAGATCAGTACTTAGGATTCTATACAAATAGGGAATCCGACACCGTAGATTATTCGGAACTGCGATCAACGCTATTGAGGATAGGCCAAGCAAAATTGAAACGTTCAGATGCCAAATTGATTAACTTGATGTGTCTTTCAATTTTGGAAAAACCTGAATACTCAACACCCCAAGTAACAGTAGAATCAGGGCAATAACCTATCTTTCAAAGTAGTGATCAATACGCTTTTCGCAACGGTTCGAGGAAACGAATTGCTTCTGGTTCTAGAAATTTAACGCTCCCATCCTGGAATTCAATTAACGCAAAAGTCTTCCGCAAAGGATAGTCCGGTGGCCCCTCCCAAGAGAATCGATCACACCACCTATGAAAATATCCTTTTGAACCGAAGCTCACCTCGGGAATCAACATTCTTACCTCGATCGATCTTAAATTGACGTCCATAAGTCCTATTAACCTAATTGTTTCACTTCCCGGCACTTATCTCATCGACTCCGAACATCTGGCAGAGCTCGCGTGACCCATCGAGTGTTATCGTGTATTCACCCGGCATCAAGTTTATAACGGTAATCAAGTAAGAACTCATACCGTATTTTGCAGCAGTAAATTGGATGAAATCGACATTATCCCGCTGAGTATCTGCCGAAAATGTCTGCGCACTTTCAACTTCTATAAAGCGGTTTTTTTTATCCTTATTGATCTCAAATCTGGCAAAATTAATGACCGTAGCCGGATCTTTCGTATTATCGCCTACCCGCACCAGAAAATGAAGCGTATCAGCTTTCGTAATCCGAATCGGGGACCTCTCCCCTTTTACTGTACCAAGTATTTTCACTTTTCCAATGCCCACAATCACGGCTGAGGCGTTCCTGCTTGTCTTCATGACAACCTTCTGCTTCTCGAGCTGAACAGGCTTTCCCCCGCTTACGAATGTGACAGTATTCGTAAATTCTGGTTCCGGTCCACGCGATAAGGTTTGGCAGGTCGCTCCTCCCGCTATCGAAAGTTGGATAAATAGGAAAATGCCTGTTTTTAACATGATTTCTACGTTTTGTGACAGGCGAATATAGCAATGGTTCTCCAATTGGCGAACCCTTTTTTGAAACATTATCTATTGGTTTGCGAAGGTCAAATCATGGATTTTGCTTACCAGGCATAAACTCGCTAAGGAAATAGGTTACCGTATCCGCGAAATTCGCGTGAAAAAGGGCATTTCCTTAAAAGATTTTGAAATCCATGAAAATGCTATCTCTCGTGGCAGCCTTTCAGAAATTGAAAGTGGAAAGACCCTCGCCTCGGTCATGACCCTTTACAAAATAGCCCAGGTGCTGGGGGTTAAGATTTCCGATTTCATCAAGGAATAATCAGGCCTTTTATGCCCAATAGACACTGAAAAGCACCCTGCTTTTACAAAAGGCAGTAACGGGGGTGGGCTCTCCAAAGAGCCTATGAAAGTTCAAGTATTTAGCACGTTTTAGCCACTATTTCTTCTTCCCTGGGAATTTATTTGTCCGCAATATGGCAGGCACCGTTATCCCTTTCAATTCAATATTCCGCAAGATTCCTCTAGTTCGTTAGGAAGGTCATCAATTCCGGTTCTTCTGAGTATTAAAACTGCCTAAAATTACCTCAGAATGGCAGTTTTTTGGTTGTTCAAATAAATTAGATATACCATCCCGGCTTTACCGGAAATTCCTGCCATCCGGAAACATCTTCCCCTGAAAAGGCGAAGTAGTTTCATCCGCTCGAGAGCGCTGAACCTCTAAGTTGAGTTCAGCAGAAGCAGTTAGCTTTCCCAGCAATCCAGTGACATTAAAGCAACGCTTTACAATTACGTGGATAACCTCGCCTTCTTTCTGAAGTTTTCCTTCTACCATCAGAAGCTTTGATTGAATAATCTCTTTTCGGTATTCATCGAAAAGTTTGGCAAACACAACCAGGTTTGCGTCTCCGGTTTCATCTTCGAGCGTAATGAAGCAAATGCCACTGGCTGTTCCGGGCCGCTGCCGGACAAGAATAAGTCCAGCAACTTTAACGATATCGCCATCTTGAGCTTTGCTTAAATCTGAATTCCGAGTTACATGAAGACTACTTAATTGTTCCCGAACAAAGCTGACTGGATGTGCCTTGAGTGATAAACCCAAGGTTGCATAGTCCTGAACAACATGTTCTGATAAACTCATCTTGGGAAGACTAATCTTCCCCTCTTCCGATTTATTGGATTGTTGCGTGTCGAACAGCGAAAGCGGCTTATCCTGCGTGGAAGCGTCCCATAGAGCTTCCCTCCTGTCAAGGCCAATCGACCGAAACGCATCCGCATCAGCCAGTAGCTCAAGTGAAGCATCTGACAATCCGGCTTTACGCAGCTGATTTACAGATCGATAACCTGCTTGCCTGCTGCCAATCAACAACTTCATTTCGTCTTCACGCAGTCCTTTAACCTGCCGAAAGCCAAGTCTCAATTGATAGTATTTATCAGCCTTGATTTCCAGCGTATTATCCCAGTTTGAGTAATTAATATCTACGGGTAGCATCTCCACACCGTGATTCTGTGCATCGATGATCAATTGTGCCGGTTCGTAGAAGCCCATTGGATAGCTGTTCAGGAGAGCGCAGCAGAAGATATCCGGGTAATAACATTTGGTCCAGGCTGAGACATATACCAGAAGAGCAAAACTCACCGCGTGACTCTCCGGGAATCCATAGCTACCAAATCCCTCTAACTGCCGGAACACCCGCTGGGCATAAGCTTCGGTGTATCCATTCCTGATCATGCCGCTGATCAATTTCTCCTGGAAATAAGAGACTTTACCTTTCGCTTTAAAGGTGGCCATGCTCCTTCTCAATTCGTCAGCTTCGCTGGGTGTAAAGCTGGCGGCCACAATGGCGATCTTCATGGCTTGCTCCTGGAACAACGGCACGCCTAATGTCCGCTTTAAAATATCTTCCAGCTCTTTAGACGGATATTCAACCGGCTCTTCTCCATTACGTCTTCTTAAATAAGGATGTACCATGTCCCCCTGAATCGGCCCCGGCCGAACAATGGCCACTTCAATCACCAAGTCGTAAAAGCATTTAGGTCGTAGCCGGGGCAGCATAGATTTCTGTGCCCGGCTTTCAATCTGAAACACGCCAATGGTATCGCCCCGACTGGTCATCTCGTAAACTTTTGAATCGTCTTGCGGAATGTTGGCCAGTGTCAGGTCAAGATTGTAATGCTGTTTAGCCAGGTCAAATGCTTTCCGGATACAGGTAAGCATTCCTAACGCCAGGACATCGATCTTTAAAAATCCGAGCGCTTCGATATCATCCTTATTCCATTCAATGTTTGTGCGATTCTCCATACGAGCATTCAGTACCGGGCACAGGTCCGACAACTTTCCTTCCGTGATCACGAAGCCACCGGTATGCTGACCAAGCTGTCGCGGAAATCCCATGAACTGAGACGTAAGCTCTAACACCTTCTGAATGGTTTTATCATTTGGATTCAATCCTTGTTCAGCAATACGTTTCTTATCGAAGCCTTCATCTCTAAAATCCCAGATCAACCCGGAAAGCTGTTTGATGGTGTCAACCGATAGTCCCATGGCTTTTCCTACATCACGGATGGCACCTCTATGATGTTGCTGAGTTACCGTAGCAACAATCGCAGCCCGGTCGCGACCATACTTCTCATAGATGTACTGCATGACTTCCTCCCGCCTCTCATGTTCGAAGTCAACATCAATGTCCGGAGGCTCGTTGCGAGCTGAAGAAATGAAACGTTCAAACAGTAAATCGAACTTGGATGGATCTACCGAGGTAATACCCAGGCAATAGCACACGGTTGAATTAGCGGCAGATCCTCTTCCCTGGCAAAGGATTTTCTTTTCACGTGCGAATCGTACGATATCATATACTGTTAAGAAGTACTCTGCATAATTTACCTGAGCAATGAATGTCAGTTCATACTCAATAGTTGCTTTGACTTTATCTGGTATGGCATTATTAAAAATCCTGTTCGCGCCTTCCCAGGTCAGGTAGACAAGTTCTTCCTGTGGAGTTCGGCCTTCACTCGTTATTTCTTTAGGGTATTGATACTTCAGCTGGTCCAGCGAGAACATACAGGCTTCAGCAATTTTCTGTGCCTCGCGAATTGCATCCGGATATTGTCGGAACAAACGAAGCATTTCCTCATTCGGTTTGAGATAGCGTTCTGCATTTGGATGCAACTTGAAACCGGCATTATGAATTGTGCATTTCTCGCGAACACAGGTTACGATGTCCTGAAGTTCCCTTCGCATCAAATTATGGTAATGCACGTCATTGGTGGCAACCATTGGAATCCTGAATCGGACAGCAAGCTGGTGAATGCGGGCAAGCATTTTTGAGTCGTCACCATTGTATGCTCGTGATACAGCAATGGATAGTTGATCACCTAAGTTCTCGCGAAATTCTCTTACCTGATTCTTGAAATCATCTTCAAAATCAAAGTTTTCATTTAGTGTGGCCTGAGGAATGACAATGAATTTTGAACCAACTGCGTGTGCATACACATCTGCTTTATATAAATGACAGCTTCCTTTCTCTGCACGTAGATTACCGAGTGTTAATAGAGCAGAGATCTGAGCATAGGCTTTAATGTCGGTTGGGAATGCCAATAAACTTGGGCCGTCCATCAGATCAAGTCTACACGCAGGGATAAGTCTTATACCAGCTTTCTTGGCGGCAGCATGAGCACGTACAATTCCGGCAAACGTATTTCGATCCGTAATGGCAATAGCATTGTACCCAAGCGCAACAGCCTGGTCAACCATTTCTTCCGGATGTGATGCTCCCCGGAGAAAACTAAAATTTGAGGTGACTTGTAGTTCTGTGTACTTCATATCTCAACTTCACTATGCAAAGAACCCGTGGATGAACCATTGATAGGTTTTATCATGGTAGTGTCCCAACCTAAATAGCCAGTATCGACTCCCCTCTTCATCTTCTACCCTATAATAATCCCGGTGCTGGCCTTGCTGTAGCCACCACTCCTGCTCAATCCGCTCCGGGCCGTCTGCCTTAACAATCGCATGACGCTTGCCTTTGTAGATAAAAAGCATCGGAGGGTAATCCGGAATGGGTGCAGTAACTTCAATACGTTCCGGAATCTTCAAGATTTGCAACGGACGCGGTTTATCACTACGCCAGGTTGTGGTTGGCTTTTCATCCAATGATGTAGCCAACTTGAAGGATCGCTCAGGCCAATAATGTTCATCGGGTAAATAGCGGTGAATGGCCTCGCTTCCAACCTTACCTGCAATTCGATCAATTAACTCAGATATTCTGGGATCTTCCAGTCGACCGGTTTCTTCCCACATCGCTTCCTGTTGTGAGAGATGATCTTCAACTTTTGGCGCTTCCAGTACAAACAACTCAATCCCTAGTGCAGGCTCGATAGTCGACAGCTTATTCTCAAATAATTTGAAGAGATGTTTTACGTAATGTGATGGACGATGGGTTCCAATTGTAATCTGTTCAACCTTTCCATCAATCCGGTAACATTTGAAGATGGCAGTTCGAAGTCCTTTCTGATCTTCTCTTAAACGAAAGCAAAGTGCTTCTAATAATTTGTTCAGCGCTATTTCAATTCCTGTTAGCGTAGAAATTGGCTCCATGCAGGGCAAGCGTTCCTGGTAAGGTTCGATGGGTTCAATCGGTTCTAACACTTCAATATCCAATCCGATCGCTTGGTTCAAACGCATCATGAAATGTTGACCGAACCTTCTGCGAAGTGATGCTCTTGGCATGTTGATAAACTGCTTCACCTGGCGAAGGCCAAGTTTATGCAAACGATCAACAACGACAGGCTCAACACGAAGTGCTTGCGGTGGTAGCGGAAGTAATGCGTTAAAGTGCATGTCTTCCGGAACAACGTGTGACTGTTTTCCGAAACGTGCTACACCCCATGCAACTCCAATCGTATCTGCGATAGCAACCGACACACCATAACCATGTGAGTTAAACTTATTGACAATATCATTTAAGTAGGATTCGTCCCCACCCCACAAATGAGAGCATCCTGTTACATCCAATAAAATACCATCTGGTGGATCCAAGGCGACAACCGGAGTAAATCGAATACTCCATTCCGCAATACGTTTTAGTAAGTCATCAATCAACTCAGGCTTATAGTCCAATGCCTGTAATTCAGGTAAGACTGCACGGGCATCGGCTAGTGCCATTCCCACCTTAGCACCTTTTCGTTCAGCTATTTCATTTGATGCCATAATCAACATTCGTCCACGTGATGGCGCACGCAAGACGAACGGAACATCTTTCAATTCAGGTTGGCGGACAGTGAACCAGTCCGTGGTAAGATGCCGGAACCAGATGGATACAAAACGCTTTGCCATATCATCCCGCTTGCTTTCGTTCCAGGTGTGTGATGACAGGAGCTCGATAAATTGGAGCAAACTTTCCGTTCATCCATTGCATATTCCATGTTCCAGGTTTGCCATTCCGAACTTTCAACAACTCAACTTTCCATTTAGGAAATCCAATGCCTGGTAAGTTTTCAATTTCTTCGCTTGGTAACGATGTGATATTCCAGCGAGAGACACATGCAGTTGTATTTACTTTATTAAGGTTGTTTCGAAGAATAAATCCGGTAACCTGACTTTGCTCCACAGCAAGTTGCAAACGTCTCGACTCCATGAAGCTGATATTTTGCATTTCTCCTACTACAACAGAGAGTGCTCCACATTTCAGTGCTTCGTCCATAGCCCACAGCACATCACGCTCTCTTTTCAGATCAATAAAAATGAAACGATCAGGTTGGATACCAAAAGCTTTTAATGCGGGCGGGAATAACGTTCGTGATGAGCTAATCCAAAGAGCAGCTCCAGAATTGAGCATTAGCGAATTAATCAATCCGGCAACAAAACCTGTTGTTGCAGTAGCATCTTCTTTCTTTTGAGATAAGAATTCGTGAATACATCCAACTGGAAATGTGGAGTTGGGAAAGGATTTAATAATTGTACCTAATCCAGCATCGAGTGAGTTATTACCCCGTTCCTGCTTAAATCCTTGCAATCGGAGAATATCCGTTTGAAGCTTTGAAATAATATCATTTTTGGCGGTCTGCATTCCTCGTCTGTATCAACCCTCCATTCGCGTGGGTTCAAATGTAGGTTGAGCCTTTGCTGAATTTCAAACAAGGAAGAAACAAGGACTGACAGGTTGTGACGCAATACATCTTCTAGTGACAGAATGAGCAATATTAAACTTCAAACAAGTATACGATTTTAAAAAATTTACGATTTTTCAGAATGATTCTGACAACTAATGGAGTACTATAAGTTTGAATGTATATGTATAGATGTAGCATAAAGCACAATAGAATACAACAAGAAATTGTTTCAACATGCAATGAGTTAGGGATTTCAGCAACTCAAGAATACAGCGGTCAAGATTGGAGAGCAGATGTGTATGTTCCTAATGGCAATAAGCCGATTGCATTTGAGATTCAATTGAGCCCACAATCGTTAAAGAAAACTCTTGAAAGACAAGCCAAGTACACAAGAGATTCGGTTATAGGCTGTTGGTTTTTTGAGAATCCAGTTTCGAAACTAAATGAAGAAAGGCCAGACTTGCCATTATTTTATGTTGAAGAATCGACTGACTCACCGCTTCAGGTAAACTTGGGCGACAGAAGGAAAATTGATTTGCATACATTCTTACAGAATTTTATCACTAACAATATATTATTCAAATCAGTGGCAATAACTAAATCGAAGCAACTCGTGACTACACGATGGAATGCTGGAAATGTCACGAGATAAATCATTTGTATTATGTAGAAAGTACCTTTTATTCGGCCTGCAATGCAAGAATATTGCCCGAAGAAGCATTGTGGCAGTCAAACAGCATGAAGTTTAGACCTGAAATAGTTGAACTTGCACGACACTTCATTGAGAACCGGAAAGACTTAGACCTTAAGCTGGGGCAGATTAAAAGCAGGTATAGTCATACAGTGGAAGACTCTTATACATCTTTTGGATGCTTTAAATGTGACAGTATATTTGGTGATTGGTATGTTATGGACGCTGAAATGGACATGCTATATGCGCCAAAGGAATTAACTCATCAAGGTGAGATTCATTTAAAGCAAATTATAGAAATACCAATTCGGCATTGGTGCTTTCCCGACAATAGACAATTTTGCGAACAATTGCATCGAAAGGAATAGTTCATCAAGGCTAAACAGTTCATCAAGGCTTTGCATATCTTGAAAAGTGTCATCTTTTACTCCGGAAGTTTCTGTATCCGTTTGGATGTAATTGTTTTAAGATATTCAAAATCTGAGTCAATGAAAGTGTATCCATTATTCTCAAGTACACCTTTTAACTCTTTGCCGGGAATCCAGTTCAGTAAATTGTTATCGAGCAAAGATCGAAAAAGTTGTTTTACTCTGTGATCAACTTCCTCGCCTTCGCCTAGAATACTAAGAGTTTTATTAAACTTAACGCTTAAATAATCACGCATCTTCAAACTGGGCTTGGCTTTGTCAACTGGAAATCTTAAGATCGATTTGTAGAACATTTTTGAATATTCATCACATATCAGTTTAATATTTTTCTCTATTAGTTCACTATACCGTTGGGAAGTCAAAATACTTCCGTCCTTTGACTTCCAGCATGTCAAGATTTCTTCAATTAAGAAGAGATTCTCGATTTCCCAGAAATTGAAATAGCAGAGATGTGGCGCATCACCTTTTATGTAGCAACCCTTAAGTTTTTTCAATGTTGCAATAAAATCAGTTAAAACCATTTGTCCCATCATATATTCACGCAGACGAGGTTTAAACCATATATCTCCATCTTGAATACCCACGGATCTTAAATTTCCCATTTTGAGGATATCTTCAAAAATTCCTCTAAATGAGTTACTATCTTGGACATTTCCACTATTGCCAATTGGAATTATGTTAGGCATCTCCTCTTGATTAAAGAACTTTGAAAAGATTTGATTGCTGGCGTCTCTGCTCTTGAATTGATTTTCGATAAATAGATTTCGCTTTCTGGAAATCATCAATGGGGAAAATTTAACTCCGTTTCTTGTTAGTGCATTTATCAATTCAACATCTTTCTTTGAATTAGAAACATTTCTACTCTTATCAAAAGTTATTACATTCAATTGGTTTGATCCGAGCGCAGCAAGTTTCTCAATCAAAGCAGTCGAATGGCTTGCGATAACGATTATACAGTTGGGCATTGATTGCGATAGCTGTGTCAATTCTTCAACCAAAACACTAATCATGTCGTCATGCATATGTATGTCAGGCTCATCGAATGTTAGCACGTCACAACCAATATCTTTTGCTACAGCCAGAGAGAAAACAAGATTTAACAATATCGCTTCTCCAGAACTCACATCAGCAGATTGAATATAATTTCCGTTGTCCATTAACGAAAGAGATACGCGGCCGGAAACATTAATATCATTGCAGTTAATCTTGACCTCTTTACTAGTAGTTCCTAAAAATTTTGAGAATCTTCCGTTTATTTCATTTTCCAGATGTGTAATTTTATTCAAGAAATCACTACTCTGATAAAACTCAATCATTTTTGACCGAATGAAGTCAGAGACCTCCCTAATTGGACCAGACATAACTTCGTGAATCTGATTGTCATGTTGTTTCGCAAGGACATTTGTGCTAATGAATCCAGACATTTCGAATTTGGGTGCATTCAGATTTCCATATACCTGTTTATAATTGATTGGCACTGATGTATTCTTCAGTCCGATATGTCCATGAAATCCAGACAAGTCGCGCAGTATATTTTTTGCCACATACTGTTCTGGAGTATTTTTTAAAAATAGTTTAAGATTCCCAGAGTTGTTTCTAAAGGAGTATTTTGCAATTGTTGGTTGACCAAATTTCTGTTCTATAGCTTTCCCTTTGTGACGTAGAGTTCCGCTCAATTGTTTCGCGAAAAAAGATGATTCAATCTTACCCTTTAAATCACCATTGTCAGTTGCGATATGATGAAGAAGTGCTATCAGGTTACTTTTACCGCTACCGTTCCTTCCGACCAAAAGATTCAAACCAGGTTTAAATATCAATGGCTTCCCTTCTTTCAAACGAATACCTGAGTATCCCTGTAGTTTACTAATCTTTAAGTTTTTAGTTGTCATAGTTAATTAGGTCTGGAATACTTATTCCATATTTGGTTTTTTGTTCTACTTTTGATTAAGTAATTCATGAGTAAAGCCTCAGTGACGTCAATGTCGAGAACCCCTCCCTCTTAAGACGTGTAAAAGCGAGGAATGGCAACGGCAATTTTTTCGCGGCCAAGTATATCAACGGAAGTTCTTCAGACGTGAGTACAAACGAGACAATTTTAAGTCCGGGTTTCGCCTGAAGAAAGGAAGCAATTATTTTTCGATTACTGATAGCCCATGCATTTCGTTTGACATGCATATCAATGTCACCGCTTTTCCCGTCCCGGCCTAAGTACTTATCGAGTTCACCCTTCATTTCATACATGACGCGACCGGGTAATGTTTTCTTGCATTCGATCAGGTAAGCGATATTTCGGGATGGATCAAACGCCATAATATCCACATCCCCGAGATCGTCCTGCGAAACAAGGTGGCCTTTAGGAGCTATACGAACCTGATAGTCAACGACAAGTAATCCCGAATGCTTCTTAAACCATTGCCATGCCTGTTCCCGATAGAGTGCACCTTTCATCTTATTCAATGTACCCATTACACTGTCAAGCTTTCCATCTTTCTTTACCTTCAATCGCCCATTGTTCAAGAGGTATCGCAGGTTCTTTCGGGCATCCGTCATGTGCCGGAAACCGATCAGGAAGTTTTGAGAGCCATTTGAGGCAGGCAGTGGAACAATCGGCCGCCTGATGTATGCCAGTAATCTTCCATAGCGCCATGGAAAAATTTCATGTTTATCAAATCCATCCGCAGCTGCATGAATATCCGTGCGTTCGATCAGTGTAAGTAACTTAATTGCAGCTTCGATTGAATTTGGATCGATTTGAGGGAGCACTGCCGAAACTTTTTGCAACAGGTCAGATTTACTGATCTTCAATACCGACTTCTGACTCGTATACACTAGGTTGGCCATGCAAGTCATAACATCCATGAGGTCCTCAAACGATATTCCTGCGTCTGCCAAAAAAGCAGCATTGATCTGGTCGAGTAATTTCTCGCCTTTTGCATCCGGAGATTTTGCATTCAGCTGTTCATCCCAAAACTTACTTTCAAACTCAGTTATGGAATACTCGAGTTCCTGCTGAAGCCGGGCTTCGTTAAACGGTTTTACCTGGTTATTAAAAAAATCCTTGTTTGTTCCAATCCGACCGGATGGCAGAAGACCCATCTTCGGATTATCGAGCCCCAGTTGAATCGAATCCCCGATATTTCCCCAACCTGAGATCTCGTGCGTTAACGCCATTAATTCATCCAGCGCATCCATGCTGATGTTATCCTTGCCTTTAAATGGGTGTGCAATGATCAATTCAATCAGTAGTCGCAAGGACAAGGATGTACTAACTGATCGGTTACCGCGGGCTAGTTGCTTTTCAACTTCCTTACTAAACGTACTGTAACAGGCAATCTTAGCCGGAATTAAAATATCCTTGAACTCACGGGATTGAATTGCGCTCTCGTGAAACTGCATGGCAAAGAGCAATACTTGCTCCCGGTCGAATCTAGAAAGTTTTTTTACTAGGTTCGCCAGCAATGTGTTTACAATCTTTACACAGAGCTCAGACTTCTCTTTTGGCGTTTTAATATCCTCTGGAATCGGTTGCCCAATCCATCCAGAAATACTTTCCAGTACATGAGATAATTCTGATTCCTGGACCAATCGAACGGGAGGAATCCATCGCGGCTCGAGCCGCATGTCGCCATTCGGGTTAATGGGAATAATCATTTTTGCCGGACCCAGTGGCATATACAAATCAATCACTGACCCGATCTGATCATCAAAGCCATCCAGCTCAACTGAAACGCGGAACTTCGATAATCCTGAAAGTACGGTACTCATTAACTGTTGCTCTCCGAAATTATCCTTACGACCTATCTGATAGATGAAGCTATCCGGGATACTGAGCTTTATTTTGAATTCGAAGATCTCCACCTCAATTGAACCTGTTTCGGGGACATCTGTGGGTATATTTTCTAATCGACCCAGGAGAATGTCAGGCAGAAAGATTTCAGTCTCAACCGGGATCGGCATCGTATCGATAAATCGTTTGATGCCGGGCGCAAATCTTGCTAACCAAAATGTAATTGCTTCGCAATAGTATAACGCATTTTCATTCGGCAGGCCTTTCGTTTTCCTGAACGTCACCCAGACCGGAACCATGTACGCATCGCACAGAAAACGATATTCACCGTAGTATTCGGTTGCCTTGTAGATGGGCGCAAATTCCCGGTATCGGGCAACCGGAGTATGCGCAATCCCGGAAGTTGTTACCAAGGGAACATTGTGTAAATCCTGCTTAGCGATTATGCTCCGTCTGAAATCCCCTGCATCCCCGGGGGCAAAGATCATAAAGTTCCCGACAGCATCATCAATGGGCAACAGCGTATCGTCCGCTGCCTTGTAATTGATGAACATATCGATGAGCGATGTCATTGGACTCACTTCACTTTTAGCATACAGCCTACTTACGGCTTTCCAAAACTTCCATAAGGTCAACGCATCCGTTTGATCATCCATCAGGATTTTCACCAAGTCTGAAGCTTCAAAACTGAGCACACCGTTTCCGGCTCCCGGTTTATCATACGAGAAAAAAGAAAACCCACTGCCCGTATTGGGCAATGCATACAACGTTAAGTATTGATGCGGCTGTTTTACAAAACCTTGTAAAAATCGAAGAACATCTTTTTCCCGCGCGTTTACCGATTCAACCCTCTTCTCCGCCTTCTTCATATCCTCCAGCGAATTAATCTTTTCAGTTGAAGGCATTAAGTAGCACAGGTAGGCCAGCTTCTCAGCATCAAACTTCAGGACTTTTTCCCGCAGTGCTAAACGGGTTGGCGGAAGTTCAATATCCGTTTCGTACCAACCGACACGCGCCAGATTACTTCGGATTTCCCGCCACTTGATTTCATGAAACATAGTCATGAGTTTATCGAAGTAACCATGTGTTCTTGCATGCTCCTGGGTAAACTCAACCAAGCATGAAATCTCAGCCGTTGGAAGTGTGAATACATAGTGACCGTCAATCTTAATAATCGGCTTGTGAAGCAACGGGTTAGATTCGAAATCATTCTCATCCAGCGATGGATCAACCGCTTCATATACAAAAGACTGAATGACATCAGGTGACAAGCCCAACGTGCTACAGAAGTTTGCAGCATCCTGTTCGCTCATAGCCACGAGGTTTACGAGCGCCTGAAATTGGTCGCGCTTTGGAATGACCGTGTTTATTTCAGGTTGGCTCACGAACTGATTCCGGCTGAGACCAGCCTTGACAGCCATCTGATTGCACCACGCCAGGATAAATGTTACACCATCTTCGACTTCCTTTTTCAGGTCTTTGTCAACATCATTTAATGAAAGAAACAAAGCCTTTAACAACGCGTTCAGGATTTCAGACCCGTCATTCATGATTCCAGGAAACGCGATGTAGTTTCCACCGAAAAACATGATGTTCTCCGTAAAGAATCGTTCTGGTGCATCTTCAAATGGATGGTATGGCAAAAGGTTTTCAAGTGCTTTCCGAAGCTGGAAATAATCCGGAACAGGCTTATTGGTATTGAGCTTTTTAATGGCTTGCATGGCAAGACTTTCAAATCGGATATTCTTCCCATGGTTTTCGGGAATCAGCTGAAGTGCTGCGTTTACAGACAATAGCGACAGGCTATTACAGGATTTTAAAAAGTCAGTCATAGATCCTTTCCTATTTGACATGCTGTAGTGGGATTAAAGAATGGAAGTTCATCACGCATATGTGCAAACCAATAGGAGTTACTTCTACTGAACTTTCGATTTCTGCCTGAAAATTTAAATTTGGAAAATCATTTCTGGTTTGAAGGTGTTCTCAACTCTTTCCGCAAAATTCAGTAACTGCTGATTAGGTGCTCTACCTTTTCGAGCAGGTGATGTTCGAACCGATCCTGTACCCCCAAACGATTGTTGTCCTTTATTACAACATTTCTTTCTTTAATAACATCCAGGTGGAGCAAGTACCGATCAATTTGATCTTCAAAATCAGGATAGAATTTTTTTAAGAAATCCCCTATTGTAAGTTCTTCCGAAACACCGTTCTCAAAATACGCTTCATTGTATTCAGAAATTTCTTTCTTAATGAGTTCTTCGATCCACAGCGTATTTGCCGGTGGACGTTGCCAGTTACTTTTAAGCTGTTCATAAACTTTCAGATGCCATGCTTTGGTAGCAGCAGAAGGCTTAGGCCCGAACTTGGAATAATTGCCGTGTATAGAAAAGAAGGTAAGGTCCGCATGATTCACGCGATTAACCCATTGGTTTATTATTCCAGCATAAAATTTCAAGGGCAATTTCTTATGGTGCAAAACCTGATATAACCCGTTTTCAATTTCAAGTGATCTAAGTTGCTGGAAGATGCGCTTAAATGCATCCGAAAGACTCACTTGAACCGCGATGACCTGCAAGTCATTTGTATCATTTTCGGAACGTCTGTCTTTATGTGTTTGTGAAGTCAGCGTATACCCAGTTGCACCCGGGTTCAGACAAAATTCGATGTAGGCATCTTTATCTGCCAGTAGAAATTCACTTGCGGCAATACGGATTTGTTTTCTTGATTCCTGGTACATACATCACGTTATTTAAAATTTGGACATTAATT
Organism: Cyclobacteriaceae bacterium; assembly: GCA_019694875.1. Taxonomy (GTDB): domain Bacteria; phylum Bacteroidota; class Bacteroidia; order Cytophagales; family Cyclobacteriaceae; genus UBA2336. The sequence goes on along the minus strand of JAIBBC010000003.1, from coordinate 66,483 downwards.
AACCGATACATATTTCTTCAAGATCCATCCTGTCTGCGGGAGGTCCAGTTCCGGATTCAGGTAACTCACATAAACCCATCGATGATTGACTTGTAAGACAACAACCTCAAATCCAGCCTGTGCCTTATATTGAACAAGTGTTTTAGTTGATGGTCTGAACATGATGCGCGCTGGCCGGTTTACACATCGGATATCCGGTTTAACTTCCAATTCATCCCGAAGTATTGCCAACTCCTTTCTCAAATCATCTTTCGTGACAAGCTTAGCCAGATCATCCCGCGTGAGTTGAGTCGATTCGGATGGCTGAGGAAGTAAAAGATTAATAAGTCCTACTATGGTTAGAATAATATCGACAAACCTGCAAATCTGCCGGGCATACTTCTTATTTCGTTTGATAAAATCCTTCGCTACGGCAATCAGTTCATCAAACTTGTCCGATACCTTGCCTGCAACCAATTGTCCGGAAGTTACTTCCTCAATTATCTCAGCAGCTTTTTGATTCAAGTTTTTAAAATCTTCCAGCTCATCCCAACGCTGTCGTTGTGCAATCGTTGAAGCCAATTGCACATTGATCCATTGGAAAGCTTTAGGCAATCCTGCCAGGTCAAGTAACGATCCATTGAACTTGGGGAAGCCATGCAGCATCTTCACGTTGTCCATCATTTCCCTTGGGCCTTTCAGTGCATTGCCTAAACCCTGAAGATTAAATGCACTTGCGAAATCATTCATCCGGTCCCCATACGTCAACCTTTCCCCTCGGGATTGATCCTTCAGGATATTACCCATCCCTTTGAGGTTGTCGAAGATCAATTGTTGATCCCTTACAATTGCTGAAAGTGAATCAACCATCAAAGGCTTCATAGTCAGATCTTTCATCCACGGAGAAAAGCAATCTTTAAGCTGTCTTAATTCGTTTGCATAGTCTGGAAAAGCAGCTGTCCCTAAAATCTGATTTCTAAAATTACTCAGGGTTCGGTGCATGTCTGCAGCTTGCCTCATCTCCAGAAAAGGGTTCATGCTGCTGAGATTTTGAATCATTTGGCGCTGTGTTTCCAGCAGCGTGAGCGTATTTCCGAATGGGTTCATACCGAAGAAATTATAGTATAAATTTACGGTGTTTGAATGCACCTTTTACATCATTCAAAAATCACTGACACGACTTGTCACTGTTCCGAGTTTATCTGTTCGTCATTCTGGCTAATTTCAAGCACTTTCGAGTATGAATTCCCCTTCAAAATCAAAAGCTGTACTCGAAACTTTCCGCAGGATTGATGCCTTTGCAGCAAGAAGGCAGTTTATTATTAACAGGCCTGAATCATTTCTTCACAATCAAAATCTTGAAGTCTGGCTTGATTCAGACATGACCATTCGATTTACGTTTGATCATCGCGAGCCCCGAAGCCCCAGAGAAGTTCAACATGAATTTGCTGACCTTGTTGAGCGGGGCGTACTTCAGGCTGGATCACTTTTGCATACGACCCGAAAGAATGGCTTTCAGAAAATTGAAACCAAGATCGTAAGCCAATCCTATTCGGGAGAATTAAACTCGCTGGCGGAAGGAACGCCTGACAACTACCAGGAACACTTTCTCAGGTATATACAACCGATCAACACCGATTTGAACGTTGGGTTGATCTCAACGGCAACAGACCTGATGACGGATCAGGAAATTCGGTATGCCGTTGGAATTGTTGACTTGAAAACTTCAGGTTTTCCGATGCAACTATTCCGGATATCTCATCATGATCAGCAATATCTTGTACTGGATTGTCAGCAGCGAGCAGATCTTCAGCAGTTTGAAAATTGTGCAAATGCCGTCCTGACTATATATGCCTTTATTTGGGGAAACTTATGGGGAAAAGGTGCCTTTATCCTATCCAGCCATGATGCCTCATTCAACTCCATTAACGCCATACAATTCCATTCAAAACCAGATCATGCATCACATCGATGGATCGTTTTTGATCCCTGGGAAATACGTCACTATCAGTTTCATTCAGACTTTTTTCAGTTTCCCGTAACTGCATTCGAAGGATTATGTAATCGGGTGATTTCGGAAGATAAATTCCGAAATGCTTTGAAAATCATTTACGAAGCAAACACAAGCCCGTTTTCACTTTCAACCTGTATTTTATTTTGCACCGCATTAGAAATTTTGGCAAACCTGGTCCCATCTGATGTTACCCAAGCGCCTATTGATGCCAAACGTTATAAGAACAGCAACATCGAAACAATCTTAGCGAACGCAATCTTACAAAATGATCAACTAACAGCAGGTGAACAGGAATTTCTAATTCAAAAGAAATTGCCTTATCTGAATAAACCGACAAACATTGATAAACTCCAGCGTGCGTTTGAACAGTTAAACATTACCAACTTACCAGACAAATTCAAAAAAGCAATCCGATACCGGGACAAGTATCTTCATGGTTCAGCGCCTAAACCGTATTTATCTTCAACGGAAGCTGATACTAAATTCAAAGCCTTTGAATTGCAGTTTTTAGCCAACATACTCGTACTGAAATTAGCTGGATATCGGGGATTTCTTAAAAATTACTCAGCAGAAATGGAACTTCATTTCAAGCGAAACTTGGGTATGCGCGATGAAGGTATTGACATAGATCACTCCTTATATTACACTATTTAGAAGTTGAATTGTTGACCACCAAAGATTACAGCTCGACATAAGCTTATTGATAGTCTGCATAATTTTAGTATTTCAATCGTTCTCAATAGATTTAAGTTCTTATTTTTTATTCGCGAAAGCATGGATGTGATGATTTTCGAAACCGTTAAATATGACGCCCAGCTTGTTGGCGACAAATCGAGAATTTCGTTTTTTGCTGAATCCGAAGATAATTCTGATAGTGTAACAGCGATTACCGAAGAAGCTATTATCAAATGGTTACTGGAACATCGTCATTTCAAGGAAATGTTTCTTTCGAAATTCTTTAAAGACATTAGTTCTGTACAAACATTCTATGGCTTGACTGACCCTTTTGTAACCGTTGGCCAAAAGCCTGGTGATATTGATCTTTTACTCGTTAATCCAAAAGATTTAAAAGTATCTATAGCTTTCGAAGTCAAACGTCTCAAAGCGTTAGCCATTAATGAAGAAAGATCGAAAGTAAACGGAGTCGAGAAGATCAGCAAAGGAGTCATTCAAGCAAATAAATATCAGTCGCTAGGGTTTCATCAATCCTATCTTATGCTGATTATATTGAATGACGGACGTTTAAAAAACACGCCCAATGTGATGTTACGGTCAGCAAAGACTGATGATGTAGAACGTATCTATTCCGTTCCATGGGACGAGCCACTTCACTCGGATGTAGGCATCATTTTTATTGATATTAATCAATTCACAGGAAGGCATATCAGTCAAACAGGAAGTCTGGGAATTTGTATTGACAAATATGCGAGACCACTTGAACAAACACACGAGTTTACAAGAAAAGTTGAACGATTATTTTTGAAATGATGAATCAGAATTTGTCGGTTTTATTTGTTACTTAATTATCCGCAAAGTTGAAAATATGAAGATTGTTTTCCTTGTCTAGGAATTAATTTGACGTGCTGTTTGTAGATTCTAGGAATGATTATGCCACCGATAATCATCCGGCAGCTTCTCACCAAAATTTAGAGCAGTTTGAGAGTTATTTTTGCTCTTCATAAAATGCACGGCCTGAGATAACTAGTACGTTAGGCAGCCTTGTTACCTTTGCTGTCTGGCCATGCTCCCATTATCAAGTCAATACGTTCGTACATCTTCTCATAGTTCGCCTTTTCATTCTCTTTCGTAGAATTCTGCAGTGCGTCTAGGCATTTGGTAAAGGCTTCTACTTCCGCAGTTTGAATTCGAGTAGTAAAAATTGAATGCTGAACGATATTTCCACTAAACATCCGATGCAGGTCATATATCGATTGAGTGAAATGTGGATTCTCGCAAATCTTATGGCCTTCATCGTCATCACATGCTTTCAGCGCGCGTTTAAGATTTTTGAACAATTCCCTCATGTAATTTGCCTCATCACCGGACGCACTCTTTGCCATGATGATTGACGCAACATTGTAAAATCGAGTTACCGCATGTTGGAGCATCAGATTGCAAACGTGTAGGTGAGCTACATCGGTCTTTTTGCCGACCTTCTTAACATTTCCGTATACGTCTTTAATGCTTGTACCGAGATTTGTAACATTCTCGTCCAGCGTTTTCATGGTTTCCATGGCTGTTGAAACTTCACTCCGCAATTCTCGTTGTTGTTCTTTCATATCTTGTGAACTCACTAGATTAAAAAATAGTGGCACAAATACTCCAACCATCGCCAAGAATCCAATACCCACAGTGATCAAGAGGTTGAGACGATCTAAGTCCTTTTCAATGATACTCTCCGCTCGATGAGCTTCACTTCTCACCTCAGATGTTAACGCATCGATATGATTATTGATTCGCTGAATCTCTTTAGGATCTATCGTAAATGTTTTCCCCGCTGGTTTCAACTCAATATTTAGGGGTCCAGGATTCTTTTCCCTCTTTAGCGAATCCTGACTAGCCCGTAAATCCTTCCGAATTTGTTTTAGGTTATTATTAAGTCCACACCATTGATACCAAAACATTCCGATGATGATGACCAACAAAATAGAGGGAACGAATATGACGAACGACTTTTTCATTGCATTACAGGTTTATTTTCAAACTCATAAGGATTAGGAATTGGATAGAACAAATCCCAAAATCGCGTACCATCTTGCAAAACCGTATATTCTTTCGCTCGATCATCGGGTGGGAAAAGTTTTCCGGTGATGGTTGACTCAAGTATGTGCTCTTTACCAATTCGCGTCCTGGCCACTGCCTCCATCGCGCTTTGATAAATTACTTCATCGTGCGTAAAGAGGATGAATTGGCTGGGCATATCACCCCCAAATGTGTGAAACACTTCGATTACTCTCTTCAGAAAATCTGTAAACATCGTCTTTGAAATAAAGTCGCTGCCAAAAAATACGTCATCAATCACTAATGGCAGGTTTATCTTGTAGCGCCTTCGATTAATCAACGCCATGCTGAGACTTACTGTCAAGCAAAACAGCTTATAACGGAAAGTATTAAAATAACGGTCGGGCGTAATATATCGTGGTCCACTGTCAGTGGTAGCATCTCGTTCTAAAACTGCTACCATGACACCCGTTTGTGTGGGTTCATCTTCGGTTATAACGGTTCGTTCACTATTCCTTACTGAAAATTTAACGCCTTTTTCCCACATGAACTGGTTCATAATCTCTTCCAGATGGGATCTCACCGGATCAAATACTTCCTGAATCATGCTGTCTATTCTCAAATTCAGTTCAGCGATGAATTGTTCAAGCTCCACTTTCATTTGACTCATCGTGCGTATATCCCTATTTAATACACCGATTGTTTTTTGCGTCTCAATTAGTGTTTTCAAATCTCTCTCCAATTGACTATTGTCATCAGAAATTTCCTTTTCTAAAATTGCTTCTCGTTGCGCTCGCGACAATTGAGAGCCTTGTCTTGCCTCGAGTCGAAGCAAAGCAGCTTCTAATTCAACTCCTCGCTGATCCTTAAATTCCGCGATTCGTTGAATCAGTTCTGAAGAATTTCCCCAGTTATTATTATTAATAATATTATATAAATATTCGTGTCTGCGATCGTTGGTTTTCGTGGCAGGGCTGTTCAAGTAACTCCGCATTGTCTCATCATTCGCGATGGGAGAAAGCCGCACGTACAACCATTCGAGTAAAGAACCCAGCTCGCCCAATAGTCGCAATTGAGATACTTCGACTCGTTCACGAGTAAGATTTTCATAAAACACGGACGACTCCACATAAAACCTTCTAACCATATTGTGAGCAGCAGTATACGCTTGCTCCAGCGCATCCTCACGTTGAAGAGAATCCTTTAGCATCGCTAATCTTTTCTCAACGGCCCTTACCATTTCCTGTGTAGATTGCTGCGACGCGCGACAGAACGGACATTCATCAAACACATGAGCAAGTTCAAGACCTGATTCTAAAAAACTCTGCTCTTTTACAGTAGATTGATTTTTTGCAAATGCCAAGCTGTCTGTGTAAAGCTTCAAGAAAGTATTAACCGTCTTGCGAAACTCGTTCGCGGAAACATCAAACCCAAGAGACTTTGCTTGAAGCTGTTTCAACTGCTTATATTCCGCACTTGATTCGCTCGATCGTTCAGAAGGATTCCGTTCCGATTGCAGGACTTTTAGTTGTTCGCGCTTACTTGCCAATGTTTCTCTGCGACTCGTTGTTGTGATTTCAAGATTAGCACGATCTTTCTCAAGGTCTGCAAGTATTGCCCGCTCAATCGTTCGGTTGTATTTGGCAAGTTTGCGGTAAGTATCCCGCATTTTCATGAAGTCACCCAAGCCCAACGAGTTCGCGATCAAATAATGGAAGGATGATTCGTTCTCTGAGTCACCGTAAAAATCCTTCTTACCATATTCATAAATGTCGTAGTCACTGATGAAGTGATTACCGGGTGCAACGAGTTTAAGCACGTTGGAATCCGGAAACATGAGATCCTTCAGATTAAATGTCCCGGCCTGAGTTTTAATCTCGCATTGGGGATCCAACGCAGAACCAAATCGCTTTAAGTAATCGTAATAAGCTTGCTTCTTAAAATTCTTGTCTGTTGAACGAAGCAACTTCTCACTTACCTCCTGCGCGTAGATCATTTCCAGCCCAGCAAAAATGGAAGACTTGCCAGTAGCATTATGTGCAAGTATCAATGCGTTGTAAATTTCTCCATTGCGCACGAAATTCAAGCCAAAGGGAATACCATCCGAGGTTGGATCTATAATGCCTCGGAGACTGCTGAACGTAACTGACTCTATTCTATAGTCTCCCGGAATAACTTGCGTTGAATCTAAAATGGCCTGCTCCTCATGGCTGATTTCTTCGAACGAAAGATTGGTCGGAGCAGTTTTATAGTACTCAAAGATTTTTTCGTAGCGCGAATTTATCTTTGCAGGAAGATTCGGATAATAGTACGCAATTATTTTCGATAGCCGCGATGCGTTGGAGGAGTTAGCAATTTCAATGAGCAATTGCCGCACAGTTTTTCTGACGTTCATATGATTTTATCGACATGCGGTTTGGACAAAAAACATGATCTCAGCTAAACTCGCTAGGCGCATGTTGTTGAAATCAAACCAGATTAAAGCAATTCAGAACCTCAGGCGTCAGTGAACATCAATCACAATTCCGGGGCGAAAAAACTGTGGCTTGAGGCAAGGTTCTATTTACACAAAAATATGGTAGTGCAAACGGTGTTATAGGAGTTACTCCTATGGCTAGCTGCTCATTTCGAGCAAATGATGAAATGACAAAATAATCTTTGGTGGGAATTTACGATTTTAATTATCCATTGACGGTAGTCAATTATGGAAATTAATAATTGTACCACATAAGCAGCACCCTCTTCACTCATATCTTTCATGAGTATTATTTACTAAAAAATAAATGTACATTTATAATATTTGGTAAATATGTTCTATCGAAAGTGCCACCTTTCAACATGTAGTTTATGAGCAATATTATTGAGATTGGGAAAGAGATATCAAAACCAATTGCCACGGCTAGCCAGATTTTGGTTGACTATGAATATTGGCTGAAGCGAAAGTATGGAGTAACTGGAGCTTACCTGGTTAATGCAAAGTCGTTTCTTAAGACTTATAAGCCTGGTGGAGATGTGTTATCTCAGCTCGCTGATTACATCCAGCAGAAAAACACCTCGCTCCGATCGATTCTGAATCGGTTTCGCAAGTTTCTAGAATCTAAGAGAATACAGCTTTTGATCAACGATCTCAATGAACCGAGACTTCCTATATCAAATATTTATGTCAAGCTGTTTCTTGCGTCAATCCAAGATAGACTGAGGTCAAAGGGAAGTACCTCAATTTACGCCACCGTCCTGAATGGCTACTTTCTTTCCATCAAAGATGATATTACAAGAATTAATAAAAGAACTGCCGGAAAGTATATTCTCTCCCCCAGCCTATCTGACTACACTAAGCGACTTTACAAAACGGTGCTGAAATCATTTTGTGAATGGGTGTTAGCTTATCAGGGTTTTGAAACATCTGAACTTTCAAAAGAACAACGTCAAATAAGATCTGCACTAAGAAAGATCAGCGCTCAATCTTTGAGAGAAATTGCATCGATGCGAGTTGTTCTACCCAGAAGACTTACTACAACGTACCATAAAGATAGCCTGACTGAACAGCAACGCGATAGACTGCTTGTGCTAGCCAAAAGTAAAAGAGACAGAGCAATCCTTTCTTTAATGGCATGGAACGGTTTTCGATCTATAGAGGTGTTACGCGTTTTTGTAAGTGATATTAAATTTGACCAGGGGAGAATAGCTGTATGGGGCAAAGGCAGAAGCGAGAAGTCAAAAGAAGTTATTAAAATGTCTTCAACCGTTAAAAGAGAGCTTAGTAGTTATCTTAAGAAGAATAAGATAAAGAAGGGAAAAGTATTTCCGATGCTTACTCGTGCAGAACTTGACGAATTGGTTGGGATTTACTTCAGAAAACTTAGAGTTAAAGGAAAATACTCACCCCACAGCTTAAGACATACTGCTGGGCAAATCATGTATGAGAAGGGTTTTGATCTTGAACTTATTCAAAAAACCCTTCGCCATGCCGACTTAAGATCCACGATGATTTATACTCAAAAGGCAATTGATAAGGATTATATCAGAAGGATGAAAAGATTTTGACGATTAATGAAAGTTGCTGTTCGATATTGTCAGTTGATAACCGATATTTATCGATTGGGTAACTAAATTTATATAGTCTTAAAGGCGTAGAATAACATGACAAGGGCCCGATTTATATTCAGAATAATTTATCTTATCTCCGCTATTGCACTGGTGTACACGATTAACCAGAAGACAGAGAAGCAGTCCGATTCGATTGTTGAGTTCAAGTTCAAGATGCTGAAGAAAATTCAGCAGGATTCGCTTACAGTCAAGGAGAAAGCAGAATCGGTAGTCGATGAAACGTCTGCCTTTATGGATGGTTCAACAAGAATAAAACGCGCCAGCAACTTTCTGTTTTTGCTATTGGTACTGATAGTCTTAACTGAATTGTTTTTTGCAGTTCGTTATCGTTCAAAATCTGCATCTTCCGACAATCCAGGAACGTAAATATTACTGCGCCATGCCGACAAGCTGAAGTTGGGCTAGTGCTGATCGAATCTGAACGAACGATTCTTCCATGCCGGGAAGCTTTTGAAGCAGATCTTCGGCACCCAACTCCCTGCAACGATTAGCTTCCATTGACTCTCTGGTTGTACTGTACATAAACACCGGTATACTCTTCAGCGTTGGATCATTTTTCAGTTCCTGTAGAAGTTCCGTTCCGGAAACCCGTGGCATGTTGATATCCAGGAAAATCACGTCCGGCAATTTTGCAGAAGCGTGTAAGATGTTTAACACTGTCTCGCTATCATCAGTGAACTCAAAATCAATTTCGGGATCGATCTTTCGGATGACATCCCGAAGCATCATCAAATCATCTTGATCATCATCGCAGTAAAAAACCTTTCGCATCCGGTGCAGATATTAAAAGTTAGCAACTTAAAGATGCGGCTTTCGGACAATTAACTAAATCATCCCGTTTTTTTACCAGATTGGATCTGTCCAGCCCGAATTGCTTCGAGCACTTCTTTCGCCTGCGAATCTTCCGGATTCAGCGTGAGTACTTTTTCAAAATAAGCCTTACCCTTTGAAACGTTTCCTTCCTGAATGGCAAAGTATGAACCCATGTACTTATAAGCCTCAATCATATAAACTTTATACTTCTCCGGAGATGCCTCTGCCAGTTCGATAACCTTTTCATACAGTGGCTTGGCAAGGCCATCGTCTTGTGTGGAATCAATATTGGCCTTCACCCGAGCGGACTCCACCGCAACCTGAATATTGGTTGGATACTGTTCTACAAGCTTGACATAAACCGTATCAGCTTCTTCATATTGCTCGCTGATCGAATATGCACGTGCAAGGTTGAGGTATTCATTTGGACTTGGTTTATCTTTAACTTCCACCAACTTCTCATAGGCTTCGGCCGCTTCTTCATATCGCTTACTCTTATACAACATCTCAGCATGAAGTTGCGCAGCTTCGATGCTCTCCGGATCAAAAGCAATGGCACGTTTTAGTTGAATCTCGCCTAATGAATCCTGGTTGAGGGCGATGTACAGTTTGCCAAGATCAACAAAATCGCGAGCAGTAAGATCTTCCACCAATGCCTTCGTGAGAAACTGTTCCGAAACTTTTACAGATTCCAGTGAGTCCTGCGGAACCTTAGTTGCCTGTAGTGAACGAATGTAATAACGGTACACCAATGGCTTGACGGTTTCCTTATTCATCTGACTGGCAAAGATGGTATTAGCTTTTGCGTACTCTCCATTCATCACATAGATAAATGCCAGGCGCATTTGGATCTTGTCCGGATCACTGCTCAGTTGCCTGAATTTTTCAGCAGCCGCAACCGCCTTCTGAGGTTCCTTTTGTTGGTAATAGATATCCGCGAGTTCATCATACGAAGCTGTAAATTCAGGATCTACCGCTACGGATTTCTCAAAAGACTGTTGCGAAAGTGTGGGATTTACCCGCGAATAGATCAAGCCAATCTTGTAATGCGGTTTGCCGGATTTAGTATCAAGCAGTGCAGCGTTTTCATACGCGCTTGCAGCGGGACCACCTTGGTTCTGCATGAGATAGGCATCACCTAACAGGATTTCAACTTCAGCGTCATTATCAATAGACTTTGCTTTCTGCAACAAGGGCAAAGCTTTCGCAGCTGAACTACGATCGGAAAGATAAGCTTGAGCAACTGCCTTAAGTACCGGAACCTTTTTAGACTTGGAAAGTTGCAGTGCTTTGTTCAGGTTAGCCGTTGCGTCTGTTGGACGTTTCTGGATCATTTGCAAATGGCCTTTGCCTGCATAGTTTATCGCTTCTTTCGGAAACTTTGCGATACCGGTATCAAACGACTTGGCGGCCGCATCCAACTGATTGTTCCTGAGTTGTGCATAGCCCAGATAATAATAAACATTACCAGCTTTCGGATACCGGGCAACGGCTGGCTCCAGCAAAGCAACGGCCTGCGCGGTATGGTCAATATCAAGTTGACGTTTTGCTTTTTGTATTTCTTCCTGTTGCCCGAACGTGATCCCTAACGAAAAAACGAATGACAATGCGAAACCCACAATCTTCTTCATCACAAATTTTCTGTTTTATACATACATTATTGCTCCCGCATCGGGTAATCAATGCTAAAGTCTGAGCAAGTTGCTCCTCACAAAGAACAGTTCGCGGCCGCATCATCGCACCAAATCTGGCATTAAAGCTTTATTAAATCGAGATTAAAATCACCTTAAACCATGCGCTAAAGCATAAACGTGTTTAAAATTCCTTGTCAACCACGAACTGAAGCGACACTTTATCTGATATCCTGTTACTTTGCTGACTTTTCGTTGCATGAGATCCGCATAAAGGATTTTATTACATCGTTTATGCAGTCTTAAGCAACACATGCAACTGACAACATTCAATTCGCTCTGTACGGAACCTCATGTTTATTAAATTCCGCGCCACGCTTCACTCACTAGTCAAAAGAATGCCCGAGAAACAGCTGCTCATCATCGGTGCAGTGATCGTGGGTGTTTGGGCTGGACTTACCGCTGTGCTGTTAAAGATTTCTGTGCACTATCTTCAGGAACAGATCCGAACAATGGCCAGCACATCTGTCCTGTTATACATGATTGCTCCGGCTGTCGGGATTTTGTTGAGCCTGGCCTTTGTTCATTTCGTACTAAAAGGCGATCTGCAAAAGGGAACATCGCATGTGATGCTCGCCATTGCAAATAAGTCATCTCGATTACCGCGTAAAGAAACGTTCAGTCATGCAATCACCAGCGCATTGACGGTTGGGTTTGGTGGTTCGGCTGGTCTGGAGTCGCCCATTGTGCAAACAGGTTCTGCCATTGGATCAACGTTCGCTTCATTTTTTCCGATCGGGTTCCGTAACCGGACCTTATTACTGGCCTGCGGGGCAGCTGCCGGAATTGCAACGGCCTTCAATGCACCTATTGCGGGCGTACTATTTGCGCTCGAAGTGTTGCTGGTGGATATCAGCATCAGTGCATTCATTCCCTTGTTGATTGCCGGTGCAACTGGTGCGCTTTGTTCGAAAATCATCCTGTCGGAAAACATATTATTATCGTTCCGGCATATCAGTAATTTCAACTATCACAATGTGCCCTACTATATAGCGCTAGGAATTGTCTGCGGGCTTGTATCGGTTTTTTATCTGCGGGTATTCCGCAGCCTGGAGGGATTCTTCCGGCAAACAATTAAACACCATTGGCTGAGATTTTTAATTGGCGTGAGTATGCTGGGCGGGCTGATCGTACTGTTCCCGCCCTTACTGGGAGAAGGATATTCATCGATCATCACGCTTGCTACGCTTGATCCCGGTCAACTGTTTACCGATAGTCCGTTGTTCGAATTTGTTGCCCACCATCCGGTTCGATTGGGGTTACTTGTATTGATTGTCGGGCTCGTTAAAGTTGTTGCAGTCACGTGTACGCTGAGTGCCGGTGGCAACGGTGGCAACTTTGCTCCTGCCCTTCTGGTAGGCGCATGTATCGGCTTTGCATTCTCATTCCTGATTAATGTTACGGGTGTTGGCGGCTTGCCGACTTCAAACTTCTCGCTGGTGGCGATGGCCGGTTTACTCACGGGTATCTTTCATGCTCCGTTAACAGCTATCTTCCTGATTGCCGAGATCACAGGCGGTTACGACCTGATCATTCCGTTAATGATTGTGTCGGCCCTGAGTACAGCCGTATCCAAATATCTTAATCCTAAATCACTTGATCAGGCCAAGCTTGAAGAAGATGGTGGTATGGCCGGTATCAGCAAAGATACACATGTCCTATCCGAACTTTCTGCCAAGTCATTCATCGAGCGGGACTTTGTCGCTGTATCCTCGCAGCACACCTTGAGAGAATTATTGAACAAAGTGGCCAACTCCAAACGCAACATCTTTCCGGTATTGAATGAGAATGGAACACTTGCGGGAGTTATCTACCTGGAGAACATTCGCGAAATCATGTTCAACGCATCCCTGTATGATGTTACAAAGGTTACTGATTTGATGCAGCCACCCGTGCTAACGGTTGATGCGGAAGAGCCTATGAGTGCAATCATGGAGAAGTTTGATAAATCCGGAGTCTGGAATATTCCTGTAATTCAGGAAGGCAAGTATGCCGGGTTCATTTCCAAGTCGCGGATATTTTCAACGTACCGCGAGCGGATGAAAGTTGATTAACGAGCAGCATAAAAAAAGCTGTACGCAGCAGCCCTTAATTCCGGAATTATGAAAACAACGCAACGAATCCTCCCGAACTAAATTTGTTGCAAGCAGTACTTAGTTGATCATCTTCTGCGGCCTGCAATCAGCAGAACAACAAAGATGACTACAAATATAAAGAAGAGTACCTTGGCAATTCCTGCAGCACTCTCTGAAATTCCCCCGAAGCCGAATATTCCGGCAACAATGGCAATGATCGCAAATATAACAGCCCAGCGTAACATAGTGATGTGTGTTTGGTTTCACTAAGCTCGTATAAAATCGTGCCAAGCCCGACAGCATTAAAGCCTGATTAAATTCATATTAAAATCGTTGAATTTTGAATCAACGGTACCCAACTTATTTCCACACTTTGGCTTGTTCTTTGAACTTGTTAGAGAACTATGGGTATCTTGTTAATCATTTTCATCGCGTTATGCCTCACGGCTTTGATGTGGATCGGTATGCCGGTACTGATTCGGATGTTCATCAATCACAAACTGAACACATCCAGCAAATTCATAGGAAGCGCACGTCAGGTTAAACTAGAACTTTTACGCGGGCAAATCGTCTTATACGATGTGCAACTCGAATCCATACATGATCCATTACATGCTGAGGAATCGACTTTTTCTTTGCATGTACCGGTTACCATTATCAAGCTTTCCTGGAGAAGTTTATGGCATCGTGAGATTGCAGCATCGGTTAACATAAAAAGGTTATCAGCTAAGATAATTCATCGTCCGGATCCGGAAATTTCGCTGGATAAGCTGTATCACGAAATTCATTCCCGAATACGCACGTTGATTTGCTTTAACGTATCACTGACGATCGAAGCAAGCGAGGTATCGTATTGTATGGATGATGAACTTAATACAATTATGCTGCGGTCCGTTTCGTGCCACATCGACAACCTGACCAATAACTTCACAAAAGTTCATCAAACGACCTTCCGGATAAACAGTGAAGTATTTGAAGGTACACTGCACGTTACCGGAACGATAGATGCCCGTGCTGAAAAACTTACGTTTGCATCGCATATCCTCTTGGACCGTGCACGCCTTCCCTATTTGAATCCATTCCTTAGAAAATATATGCGCTTTGATGTTGCGGCCGGGTTACTGGATGTCTGCGCTGAAGTTCAAACTGACGAAGGGATTGTCACCGGATACCTTGAACCTGCGATATCAAATGTGCAGGTTCGTGGCCGGGATGATTTTGACAAAGGATTTTTCAACAAGGTATGGGAATGGGGTATTGCGCTTGCGATTAAAGGAATCGGGAGCGGTCGACAGGATAAGATCTCGATCCGCATTCCTATCCGGGGTACAGTCGATACCGTTCATGTGTCCGTGGGTAGTATGATTCCTGGAATTATCAACAAACTATTCGGGCGGATTCTGCCGATGTTTCGATTATGGCCTGTTGCCGGATGAATCGGTAATCCGTACTTTAGGCTGTGCATGATCCATACATGTGACGTTGAAATTCGAAAACTATTTACCCACCGAACAGCTAAAGCCATACATCAGGTATTTTGTTGTGTCTGAGAACGAATCGGAGGGTGAATTCAGAGTCTTCCCTTCTTCCGGACTAGTTACTAAGCAGTGTAGAATTCCGACCTGTGTTTAAATCGACATTAAATCGAAATTAAAAGTGCTCTGCAATTCTAAAAAAAATAAACCAATGGATTATTGAAACGTTTAGCGTATAAAGATCAGTTGTTGTTCATGACGATCCACGATTTAAAAAGACCTTTCACCTCGTTTGATTTATTACTGGAAGTGGTCGCGCTTTCTTTATTGATTAAAACTGTGGTGATGATTACCGAACAATATGCTTTGTTGTCTGATCAGATTCCAATTCATTATTCCTTTTCAGGAGAACCCAATGGCTTCGGAGCTAAAGTTTTGATTTGGATCTTACCCCTTCTTGGTTTCTCGATTCACGGCTTGCTGACATTACTCGGCCGCAGGCCGGACAAGCTACGCTATCCGGTCGTTATCACACCGGAAAACTATCAGCGGCAATACAGCAACCTGATCCGGCTGATACGGTTTCTTAAACTGGTGGTCAGCGGAATTATACTCTGGCTTACGTACGAAACAATCACGAACCTAAACCCGAATGATTCGGGAATTCATCCGGTAATGATACTGATTGTTTCAGGTATCGTGATTGGTGTAATCGGATTGTTTGTGTACCGGAGCTACCGGATGCGATGATGCTTATGAGAATATTGTTGTCAGCAACATGATCGTCAGAATAATCACGATGAGTATAGCGGTTTCGCGATAGCGGCTGGTAATGTTCGATCTCATATGTCTGCTTTTTTTCCTGACTGCTTGCCGGAGGGCCCGCGGTCTGTGTGAACAATTCCGATGTCGTCCCAATAAAGCCAATACCGGTTGATACTGGCGGCATGATGATGTTGATAGAATGACTGCGCAGTGTTGTTGTCCGGATCAAGATCAACCCGCACACTCGCAACCTGGTTCTCGACAAACCAGCCCGCCATGATCCACAGCAATTCAGAACCCACACCGGTACGTCTCCATTGTGCATCAGTCGCGATCCATTGGATCTGCCCGGCATACTCCTGACGTTTGGTTAAATGTCCGGCAACAAATCCGATGACAACTTAAACACTGCACTGGATCGAAAACTTCGTCGCTACTATCGTAACCAGATCGCCAGTCATTCTATTTCCAACGAAATCAAAAACCTTCCTGACAATTCAGGAATTCGAAAGCTGGTTAATATCATAGCGTATGGTGCAGATGTGATCAGGCGTCTCCGGAATCGAACGGCCCCGGTAGTTACGTTTAGCGGTGTTGATGGTGCTGGTAAATCTACCGTGATTGAAAATCTCCGAACACGCATTGAAAAGCAGTTGCGTAAACCGGTTGTGGTTTTGCGACACAGGCCATCGTTGTTCCCCATCCTTAGTGCATATACAAAGGGTAAGGTTGCTGCCGAACGCGCTGCCGCGGAATCGCTACCGCGTCAAGGGAAAAATACAAGCTTACTTTCATCACTGGTTCGTTTCGGATACTACTACCTTGACTATCTAATCGGCCAGTGGTATGTGTGGGTTCGTTATAGCATCCGTGGCCACGTGGTGCTATACGATCGGTATTACTTCGACTTTATTCACGACAGCCGCAGAAGCAACATTGATCTCCCATCAGGAATGATCCGGTGGCTCTACGCACTGATCCGAAAACCGGATATTAATTTCTTTCTGTTTGCTTCACCGGAAATTATCCGCGCCCGCAAACAGGAACTGGATGTTCCTACCATTCAACAACTCACCGAACAGTATCGCACATTTTTCCAACAGCTTGGAAAGCACGATGCCGACAAATACGTGACGGTCGAAAATACTGACCTGGCAATGACCATGAAAATTATTATGGGCCGCGTGACCCGATTGGCTGCATGAAACAAACTCACATGAAAAAGCTCATTCAAAAACTTGTGCGCATGCGCAACCGTTCGTTCACACTTGACGCCTCCCTCAGCCAGGCAGACTTGCTACAGTTTATGTGGACACAAGCGCTCGCGCTGCTCCGCGGCAGCGTAATCATCCTTCGCTTTCGCAACTCACGCGGCATGTTACGCGGCAGCCGGGTAAGGTTCCAATACCTGTCGCGGATAACCTGGGGCAATTTTCTGAAGGTCGGTAACGATGTGTTATTCAGTGCATTAGGTAAAAACGGAATCCGGTTGGGTCACCACGTAAGCATCGGAGCCTTTAGCCGGGTTATTGTATCCGCTTCCCTGAATCATACCGGGTCACATATTCATATCGGAGACCGGGTTGGTATCGGAGAATATGCATACCTGGGCGGTGCCGGTGGATTGACTATCGGAAGCGATACCATCGTGGGACAATACTTCAGTTGCCACGCGGAAAACCATCGCTATACAGATCCCAATATATTGATCCGCGAACAGGGCGTAACACGCGAAGGAATCGTGATCGGTTCCAACTGCTGGATTGGCAGTAAGGTAACTGTTCTTGACGGTGCTGTTATCGGCAATGGCTGCGTAGTTGCTGCTGGCGCAGTTGTGACGGGTACATTTCCTGATAATAGTGTGATTGGCGGAGTACCCGCAAGGATATTAAAAAGCAGGACGTTATGAAAACAATTCTGGCGACTGCTTACGCGATCAACCCTTCAAAAGGTTCCGAAGATGGCACCGGATGGAATTTTGTTATGCAGATTGCGCGCTTCAACCGGGTTATTGTCGTAACCCGTAAAAATAATCGGAGGCCAATCGAAAACTACCAGCACTTCAATCCGGACGAGCGATATGCGCTAATTACATTCCTATATTTTGATCTTCCCAAATGGATGCGATTCTGGAAACGCGGAGGTCGTGGTGCACTTCTTTACTTCTGGATGTGGCAATATGCATTGCCGCAGTTCATCCGAAAACAAAACGTCAGCTATGACATTGTTCATTCCGTAAACTTTCATAACGACTGGATTCCCTCCTACCTATGGAAATTGAATAAACCTTTTGTATACGGACCAATCGGGCATCACCCGTCCATTCCATTTACCTTCATTAAGCACAGGCCGTTGTTCTGGTTTCGTGACAGGATGACCGTGTTAATCAAACAGATATTCTGGAAGACATCCCGTGCCCTGCAGCGCGGAATACGGAAGGCCGATCACGTGCTATGCATAAACTCAACTGTAAACAAAGTACATCGAAGCATGAAGAACTGGTCGCTGATGCCGGCTGTCGCTACAGAGGATTATGGTTGGGAACCGGCAGCTTCGTCAGATTTTTCGTTGCTGTCTGCCGGCCGGCTCGTGCAACTAAAAGGTTTTGATCTGGGCGTTGAAGCATTCGCACGATTTGTCAGTTCCCTGCCAATCGAAGCAAAAAAACGTTGCTCGTTAACGATCGTAGGATCAGGACCTGAACTACCTGCCCTGAAAAAGATTGCCGATGACTACAACGTCACGTCCTCCATCCGATTCATTCCGTGGATACAGCGCATTTCGTTAATGAACATTTTCAGAACGAGCGCAGCATTTCTATTTCCGTCACACGAGGGTGCGGGAATGGTGGTAGCAGAGGCATTATCATTCGGATTGCCGGTGATTTGCCTCGACAATGCGGGACCCGGTGAACTGATCGATTCAGGTTCGGGCATTGCCGTAACGAACATCTCACGCGAGCAAACCATCGGTGAACTCGAACGGGCTATCCGTGAGCTATATCACAATCCGCGAAAGCTTGCTGCCATGAGAGTGGCGGCACGCGATCGGTTCGAAAAACACTTTCATTGGAACATCCGGGGCAACCAGCTCCTTTCAATTTACAATCAACTCACATGAAAATAATTGCAGTTCATCTTCTAAACGACTTTAGCGGAAGCCCGCGTGTGTTAAGTCAACTTGTGCGCGGCTGGGTCCGCAACGGATTATGCGTTACCGTTGCCTGTAGCAAAGGCCCGGGTTTGCTGAGCAGTATTGCAGGTGCCCGCTATGCTAAATTTCACTATCAGTGGCACAGCAACCGCGTCATGCGGCTCATCAGTTTGCTGATCAGCCAGTGGCGCCTGTTTCGGCTGACCTGGAAAATCGCCCGGAAGGAAGACATCGTGTACATCAACACCGTACTGCCCTTCGGTGCAGCCATCGCTGCGAAAATGAAAGGCTGCCGGGTAATCTACCACCTCCATGAAACTTCGGTACGGCCGGCTGTCCTGAAAAACTTCCTGTTCGGTATTATGAAATGGGCGGCAAACGATGTTGTGTATGTTTCAGGATACCTCGCTGCTGCAGAACCTGTTGCCAACGTGCGGACACATCTATTGCCCAATGCAATTGAACAGGAGTTCCTGGACCGTGCCATTCAAAACCGGAAAAAGAAAACCAAACCCGTGCGCGTGTTGATGGTGTGCAGCCTGAAAGCATACAAAGGCGTTGACGAATTTTTAGCACTTGCAGCCTTGCATCCCGGCTTACGGTTTCAACTCGTACTCAATGCGCAACAACACGAACTTGACGTCTACTTTCGAACCAAACTTTTGCCTGCTAACCTGGAATTAGTACCGGTTCAGCATGACCTCCATCGCTTCTATGCCCAGGCTGACATCATCGTTAATCTCTCCCGGCCCGATGAATGGATTGAAACATTTGGCCTCACGATATTGGAAGGAATGGCTTATGGCCTTCCCGCCCTGATTCCACCGGTAGGCGGAATAACGGAACTTGTTGAACATGGTCGCTCCGGCTATTGGACCAATTCACGCAATCTTTCCCATGTATCAGAAAAATTGTCGAGCCTGACTATGTCGGAGGTGTATCAGCAAATGGCTGAAACTGCTGCCGGCCTCGCTTCCGGCTATTCGGAAAGCGCATTCGTCCAAAAAAGCCTTGCGATAATACTCAAATCCGGCTTGGACAAGCATTCCAAAAAATGGAAATCCTATCAAAAAAACCGTCAAAATGAGCTTGAATTCAATGATTTTAAGCTTGGCACAACAATCGTTAACACCGGCCACGAGACCGTAAAATCATGAACACTAAAAAACAGATAGCCGTTATCGGAACCGTTGGGTTACCGGCCAACTACGGGGGCTTTGAAACCCTCACCGAACACCTTGTTAAAAACATGGGATCGCAGTATGATGTTACCGTGTACTGTTCCGGCAAACGGTATCCCAAAAGCAATCGTAAGCCATTTCACGGCAAAGCGAAACTTCATTACATCCCGCTTGAAGCAAACGGCATTCAAAGTATTTTCTATGATTCATGGTCGATACTGCATGCACTTCGATATGCAGATGTGTTGTTGGTTCTCGGAGTAGCCGGTGCCTGGCTTCTTCCGTTTGTGAGGCTGTTCACCCGAAAAAAGATTGTTATCTCCATTGATGGCATAGAATGGAAACGTGATAAGTGGAACTGGATGGCCAAGTGCTATTTGTGGTGGGCAGAAAGTATCGCGGTGCGGTATTCGCATATTGATATTGCCGACAACGAATCGATTCAGGATTATACTGCCATTCGCTATAAAACGCTCAGCCGAATTGTTGAATACGGGGCCGATCATACGCTGCAGGTTGCACCAACCGCTGATGACAAACAAAACTACGCGTTTCTAAGAAACCCATATGCATTTAAAGTTTGCCGTATTGAGCCTGAAAATAACGTTCACGAAGTATTGAAAGCTTTCTCCGAATTGCCGGAGTATACGCTGGTCATAGTCGGCAACTGGAGTAAAAGCGAATACGGTATCCGGTTGCGTGAGCAATACAGCACCTATGCGAACATTATCTTATTCGACCCGATCTACGATCAACGTTCACTGGATTTGTTACGCAGCAATGCATTTGTGTATGTGCATGGCCATTCGGCCGGTGGCACCAATCCGTCACTCGTGGAAGCCATGAGCCTGGGGCTGCCCATTCTGGCTTATGGCGTTTCTTACAACCGAACCACAACCGAAGAGAGTGCGCTGTACTTCAACGATGCCGAAAGCCTTCGGCAACTGATCCGCAAAACACCGGTAAAAAAACTGATTGAAATCGGACGCAAAATGAAACGTGTCGCGCAACGCAGGTATACCTGGAAACTCATTTCGACCCGGTATGAGTCGCTTATCCAGGAAGCGATCGCAATTAAAACCAAATCGGTTGCTGCACCAAGCATTACAAACCTCGATCAAAATACCCTTTTAAAACACGAAGCAAGCCATTTGTCGCATGCTCAACTTTTCTACGAACAAGCTTAACACACCATGAACTTCAAAAGTATTTCAATTCCGTTTGCCGAGTCACTCCTGCTGGCAATCCTGATCATCCCCGTCATTCGCTGGATTTCAATCGCGGTTGGCATGGTCGACAAACCCAATGAGCGCAAGGTTCATTCAAATGCAGTTCCGCTTGCGGGAGGTATTTCCATTGCGTTGGCCGCGGGCCTGATTCTGGCCCTTGTTAATTCGCCCTTATTCACCACGCAGGATTTGACGTGGCTCGGAGGCAGCGTGATAATGCTCGTCACCGGTGTGCTGGACGACAGGCTCAACATCAAACCTGTTTACCGTTTGCTTACGCAATTCGCCTGCGCGGGTGCAGTGGCTTACGCAGGTATCCGGATTCCGTCTTTATATGGAATTGCAGGGGTGTATGAATTACCGGTTGCGGCACAATACATTGTAACGATTGTCGTGATTGCGGGCGTAGTAAACGCATACAATCTCATGGATGGAATTGACGGACTTTTAGGCAGCTTAACGCTGATCGGTTCGGCAACACTCGGAATCATTTCATGGAGTCTGAATCGCCCGGAACTGGCTGTGTTCTTTGCAGTGTTAAGTGGAGCAATCATCGGTTTTCTCCGATACAATCTTGGATCGAAAAAGATATTCATGGGTGATGCAGGATCGCTCATGCTTGGATTTATTCTGGTGACAACGGCAATCCGGCTTCTGTCGCTTTCCAGCAAATACGAACAAACCGTACAGCTGCAATTGCTGCTGGTGGTGGTTGGCTTATTCATAATTCCCGTGTTCGATTCACTTCGTGTGTATCGCGGGCGAATTAAGAAAGGAATGTCGCCCTTCCAGGCTGACAAAACCCATTTGCATCACTTACTGCTTTTGATGGGCATTTCGCACAAACGTGCTACGCTGCTGATCGCCATATTGAAAATTTTTATTCTCATTGTCATCATCGCGCTTAGCGGGCTCATTCAATGGTGGTGGATCCTACTGGTGGCAATTGTGCTGTTCGGTGTTTCTTCTTCCGTTCTGAATATGAACAAACGAGTTAACGAGTGGAAGCAACGTGTTATTCAAATGGAAAAACCTAAACTCAGTCAAAACTAATGAAGCCTCTTATTCTGGTTACCGGTGGTCTTGGATACATCGGCTCCCACACGGTTATTGAACTTGCGCAATCCGGATACGAACCGCTGATCATTGATAACCTCTCAAATTCTTCGTATAGCGTATTGCATCGCCTGGAAACAATCGCGGGAAAACCGTTCATATTTGAAAAGATTGATCTGAACGACCAGGCTGCTATGAAGAATCTGTTCGTGCGATATCCCGATATTCGCGGAGTGATACACTTTGCAGCGAGCAAAGCAGTTGGTGAATCAATCGAAAAACCACTGTTGTACTATCGTAACAATGTTTCAGCGCTGGTTAATTTATTAGAACTCATTGAGGCGAATGAGGTGTCCGGTATGATTTTCTCCTCATCCTGTACAGTTTACGGTCAACCGGATGAACTCCCGGTAACAGAAAGGATGCCTTTTGGTAACGCGTCTTCTCCTTACGGTAAAACAAAACAGATCGGTGAACAGATTCTTCGCGATGCAAGTTCAGATAAAACTTTCCGGTGCATTGCACTTCGATACTTCAACCCGATCGGTGCCCATGAAAGTGGCCTGATTGGCGAGCTTCCCAATGGCATACCCTCAAACCTGGTACCCTTTATCACACAAACCGCTGCCGGGCTTCGCGAAAAGCTTCGGGTATTCGGTAATGATTACAACACACCTGACGGGACAGCCATTCGCGATTATATACACGTGATGGACCTCGCTGCAGCACACGTAGCAGCTCTTAGTCGGCAACTACTTGGAAAACAAGCGGTTAACTACGAGGTCTTTAACATCGGAACCGGACAGGGTTTCACCGTACTGCAGTTGATTGAAGCTTTCGAACGGGTGAATGGCATTTCGTTCCCTTACGAAATCGTTGACCGCAGACCGGGAGATATAGAGAAAATTTTTGCAGACACAACTCTCGCCAGTGATGTACTCCAGTGGCGGGCAAAACGTTCGCTTGACGATATGATGCACACTGCGTGGCAATGGCAACAAAACCTGATGGCAGGAAAAACTACTTCAACTACTCAACCACTTTATGAAAAAATTTAAACGCACACTCCTGATTACGGGCGGGGCCGGCTTCATCGGTTCGCACCTCGTACGACATTTTGTTACCAAGTATCCAAACTATCATGTTGTTAATCTTGATAATCTTACGTATGCCGGAAACCTCGAAAACCTGGCTGATATAGAGATAGCCGATAACTACACGTTTGTGAAAGGTTCGATCACCGATCTCACATTGCTCCGTACAGTCTTTAAAAAATTTGACGTGGATGGTGTGCTCCATACGGCCGCTGAGTCGCATGTCGACCGCAGCATCGAAAATCCGATGGTGTTTGTACAAACAAATGTTCAGGGCACGGCCGCATTACTGCAGGTGGCACGTGAACATTGGACTCAACCCGGAAGAGATTACCGTTTCCATCACATTTCAACCGATGAAGTGTTTGGAGCGTTGGGAGACGAAGGCTATTTCACCGAACAATCACTTTATAATCCTCAATCGCCTTATGCGGCCAGCAAAGCATCTGCTGATCATTTGGTGCGGGCGTTTCATAACACCTACAAACTTCCGGTAGTGATATCGAACTGTTCCAATAACTACGGGCCATATCAGTTCCCGGAAAAGCTGATCCCGCTCTTTATCAAAAACATTTTAGAAGAACGGGTGTTGCCGGTTTATGGAACCGGGCGCAATGTCCGCGACTGGCTTCACGTGCAGGATCACGTGGAAGCACTCGACATTATTTTTCACCAGGGTGCAACCGGTGAAGCTTACCTGATAGGCGGACACAACGAGTGGAAGAATATCGACCTGATTCATTTGCTGTGCCGCCAGATAGATAGAAAACTTGGCCGGGCTTTCGGTGAGTCTCAAAAGCTGATACACTTTATCCAGGATCGTGCAGGTCACGATCATCGCTATGCAATCGATGCTTCACGCATCAAGCGTGAGTTAGGCTGGAGTCCCAGGTACACCTTTGAACAAGGCCTTGCAATGACAATCGATTGGTATCTGGATAACAGCGCCTGGATGGACCGTGTATCATCAGGAGCATATCGCGACTACTACCTTACCCACATGATCAACAACAAATCAAAACCATACGAATCTGCCGCATGAAAGGAATCATCTTAGCCGGTGGCTCGGGAACACGTTTGTATCCCATCACCAAAGGAATTTCGAAGCAACTTGTTCCGGTATACGATAAGCCCATGATTTATTACCCGCTTTCGATACTCATGATGAGCGGGATACGCGAAATATTGATCATCACGACACCGGAAGACAGCGCACAATTCAGACGCTTGCTTGGCAACGGGCTGGAACTCGGATGCCGTATCGAATACGCGATTCAGGAAAAGCCGAATGGCCTTGCACAGGCTTTTGTGATCGGAAAAGACTTTATCGGCAAAGACCCGGTAAGCCTCATTCTGGGTGACAACATTTTTTACGGTTCACAGCTGTCTGCTCTCCTGCCGGGATGCCAAAACCCTAATGGCGGAATTGTTTTCGCCTATGAAGTTGCGGACCCGGAACGGTATGGTGTGGTATCGTTCGATTCCGAAGGACGTGCTATATCGATCGAAGAAAAACCGCGCATGCCCAAGTCTTCTTATGCTGTACCCGGACTTTATTTCTATGACAATCGCGTAGTTGATATTGCAACCAACCTGGAGCCCAGTGCTCGCGGTGAATATGAAATAACCGATGTAAATAAGGCTTACATGAATATGGGCGAACTAAGCGTTCGCATCCTTGATCGTGGAACTGCCTGGCTTGATACCGGAACATTCGATTCACTGCACGATGCCTCTGAGTTTGTGAGGGTGATCGAGAAGCGTCAGGGTGTAAAGGTAGGATGCATCGAAGAAGTAGCCTATAGCATGAACTTTGTAAACTCAGAAGCGCTGGCCGGGCTCGCAGGCAAGCTTGAAAAAAGTGGTTATGGAAATTACCTGCGCAGAATTCTGATGCAGACAACCGTTCACAGTAACCAGTTGGTAACAGTCTGAAGAATTTTCATTCTTACCATAAAAAAGGTCAGCCGCACCAACGACTGACCTTAATTTTTTATCTATCCGGGAGGTTAACTCATCAAGAGATACTGCACAATCGCGTAGGCCGTCAGCAACATTGATCCCGCAATCACGAGTCGTTTGTTACGTCTGGCGCGATTTGATTTTTCAATTTTACGTGCAACAAGTTCTTCCAGTTTAAGTTTCAATCGCAGCAGGCTGGCACTGTCCTTTCCAATGAAATCCTCTGAACCGGAACGGAAAACATCCGATACAAGAGCTGCATTTTCTTCACCGGTAATATAGATTACAGCGATATCAGGACGCTCGTGTTTAATAAAGCGGAGAATGTCAACGCCTTTCTGTTCGCCCTCCAGATTATGATCGAGCAATACCAGATCAGGATTCTCGCGTAGACTTTCCAGACACTCATCAGCTGTCTGAAACCCCGTGGCATGATGCCCAAGAGACTCGATGTAACATACCAGCATCTTGCGATAAACCTGATCATCGTCCAGGACGCATATTTTGAGGGAGATGTTATTGTTCATGTTTTTTATCTTTTTCGAACCGAGGTTGCAAAAAAGGCTCCACCACCCTATTCAGCTCCATTTTGACCTTATTCAGATTATTTCTTTCAAAATAGGACTTCATTTTCCAATTCTTGGAATTCCAAGGCCTCTCTACCCTCAAGATACCGCTGTTTTCCCCCTTTTGGGCGGTCGGTCTGATTGTTGGACATCCCCCGGAAAACTAACGGTATGTACGGCATCGTAAATAAAGCAATCGAAGATCTGGTTCGGGAAACC
Source organism: Cyclobacteriaceae bacterium (assembly GCA_019694875.1). GTDB lineage: Bacteria > Bacteroidota > Bacteroidia > Cytophagales > Cyclobacteriaceae > UBA2336. The sequence continues at coordinate 40,383 of JAIBBC010000003.1, read as the reverse complement.
TTCGGAGAAGATAAGTGGGAAGCTATTAAGAAGCGTAGCGGAGTTGATATTGACTTCTTTTTAAGCAACGAGCCCTATGACGATTCAGTCACTTACAAGCTGGCCCAGGCTGCAGCAGATGAAACCGGTTTAACACTGGACGCAGTGTTGACTGCCTTTGGCGAATGGTGGGTGCTGCGTACAAGCCGTGAAAAATATGGAGCGCTTCTGCAAGCTGGCGGAGCGAGCATGACGGCATTCCTCCGGAACCTGCCGGTGTTCCACAATCGCATCATGCTGATCTATCCAAAATTAACTCCTCCGGAATTCCGGGTTTCAAATGAAACCGAAACATCCATTGATCTCCATTATCTCTCTGCACGCGAAGGGCTGCAATCCTTTGTACGCGGTTTGTTAATCGGCATCGGGAAACTTTATGAAATGGAAGTTTCTGTCGATCTGCTGCAAAGCAGGCCTGCGGGTGACAGCCACGAAGTATTCAGAGTAAGCTGGGAAAAAGTTTAAAAAAAATGAACGCACTGAGTTTTTCGATCGAGCAGTTCAACAAGTTGTTCCCGTTCTATTTCATTTTGAACGAGAAAAACAGGATCACCTCCGTTGGAAAAGGTCTCAGTAAACTACTTTCTTTTCCGTCCGATCAACCTTTCTTCGAAGCTTTTTACCTTGAGCGTCCGCGACAAGTGTGCGACCAGAATACACTTTCGAATCTCACCAATCAATCGGTGATCATTCGCTCTACTATGAAACCTGATGTTCGCCTGCGCGGGCAGTTCGAACTCATGAAACCCAACGAGTTATTATTTGTTGGAACGCCCTGGTTCAATTCAGTGGATGAAGTGGTTAAGCATGATCTTGCCATTACCGACTTTGCTTATCACGACCCGTTGATTGATCTTCTCCACGTGATGAAGTCGCAGGATATAGCAACGCAGGAAATTAAATCGCTGCTGGAGAAAATCAACGATCAGAAAAACAGGCTTAATAACGATCAGCTTAAGCTGAAGGACCGCGAATACCAGCTTCTTCAATCTGAAAAGCGATTCTCTTCGCTAATCATGAACCTGCAAACCGGAGTTTTGCTGGAAGATGAAAACCGGAAGATTGTTTTATGTAATACCATGTTTTGCAATTTATTCGGCATCCCTGTCGCTCCCAAAGACCTTGAAGGCATGGATTGTTCGAATGCAGCCGAAGACAATAAGCCTATGTTCAAAAATCCGGAAGAATTCGTAGTACGGATCAATGAAACCCTGGCAGAACGAAAACTGGTATTGGGCGAGCTTCTTGAACTTGCAGATGGACGCACCTATCTGCGTGATTACATTCCCATTTTCGTTTCCGATGAATACAAAGGTCACCTTTGGAAGTATACCGATGTTACGCAACGCTTTAACTATGAGCGAAAACTAAAGGCACAGGAAGAAAAATACCGGGGCATCATCGAAAACATGAAGCTTGGATTAATAGAAGTTAATCTCCAGGATGAAATTCAATTCGCAAACGAGACATTCTGCGAACTGGGCGGTTACTCGCGCGAAGAACTCATTGGCAAACAGGCGGCAGAATTATTCGCGCCAGCAAAAGCAAAATCAATTGTTGAAGAAAAAGCAGCCCTCCGAAAGCGCGGTGTGTCAGACAGTTATGAAATCCAGGTGCGTGATAAAAGCAACCAGCCCCGGTGGTGGTTTATCAGCGGTGCGCCAAATTACAACGATGCCGGTGAATTAATCGGTTCCGTTGGTATCCACCTCGACATTACCGAACAAAAGTCGCTGGAAGAAGCGCTTCTCATAGCAAAAAATAAGGCAGAAGAATCATCGCGGGCGAAAGAGAGCTTCCTGGCAAATATGAGCCACGAAATACGAACACCGCTCAATGCCATCATCGGTATGGTGCGTCAATTGAAACGGACCGATCTCACCGCACAACAGGGAAAATGCCTGCATTATGCCGACTCGGCATCCCAGCACCTGCTGTCGATTGTCAATAACATCCTGGACATTTCAAAAATTGAAGCCGGTGAATTCCGGATCGACTCTCAGCCGTTCGATCTTCGCACCGTGCTAAGTGATGTTGGTGCGATCATGCAGCCTGCTGCTATTGAAAAGATGCTGCAGTTCAACATGAACATTGACCCCCGACTGGCTGATATGCTGACGGGCGATGCAAGCCATCTGCGACAAGTGTTGATAAACATTTTGGGAAATGCGGTGAAATTCACCATCCGCGGAAGCATTGATGTTCACTGTGCGGTTGTATCCGCGAGTACTGCCTCGCAGGTTGTTCGAATCGACATTCACGATACGGGTGTTGGTATGGAGCCTGAATTTTTGCTGAATATCTTCAATAAATTCTCACAGGAAGACGACTCAGCCGTTCGCAAGTTTGGCGGTACGGGACTGGGCATGGCAATCACGCACCAGCTTGTACAACTCATGCACGGAACTATTGAGGTGGAAAGTGAAAAAGAAAAAGGCAGTCGGTTTACGCTGACGTTTGAATGGCCGATTGCAGAAGCGATCGCTGAGATAGTCGTGCAGGACAATGAAGCACTTCAGGAGAACCTTCGGATTTTGGTTGTGGAAGATAACGAATTAAATCGCATGGTGGCAAGGCACTGCCTGAGCTATCACCAATGCGAGATAGCCGAAGCCGTGAACGGAGCCGAAGCGATTATCATGCTGAAAAATAATGCGTACGACATGATATTGATGGACCTGCACATGCCTGAGATGGACGGTATTACCGCTACAACGGTAATACGAAAGCAATTGCGTCTTGATGTACCCATCATTGCCTTAACAGCAAACGCGTTTCAGGCCGAGATCGATAAGTGCCTTGCAGCCGGAATGAACAGCTACGTGACTAAACCTTTCGATGAAAAAGATCTCATCAAACAAATTAAACAAACCCTCAAATCTTCCCGCATGCTACACAACATGAGTAAGCCCGCCCCGGTTGTTACCCCGATGCACAAATTATACAACCTTTCGAAACTCGAACAATTAAGCCATGGCGATCGTCAGTTTCTGAAAAAGATTCTCACAATTTTCTGCACTGACGTACCCGCAATGCTGAATCAGATTCAGAACAGCGTGCAAAAGAGCGATGTTGCAACCTTGCGTTCAGTGTCGCATCAGATGAAACCAACCCTGGAAAACCTGGGTATCGATACCTTGTATGAGGTAATCCGGACGCTGGAGAAAACTACAAACGTAAATTCGGAAACCGTTCACCTCTCCGAAAAGCTCAACGATGTGCTTTTGGAAGTTATGACGGATGTACGCGCTACGGTTTTAGCATAATCAGTTCCAGCACTTCCCCGCCTTCACAAAAGGACGAAAAGCATATTTACTTTGATTTTAAAAGTACTTTTAATACCTTTAAACAAGGCATATGGGGTACTTTGTTAATCCAAATTCGATTGTCAGGAAAATCTGGGGAAAGAGCGACACTATCTTGTTCATCTTCGCAGCATCCGCGGCCGAATTTGCGCTAAACAAGGCAGTCGACTGGCTGTACTTCACAGGCCGCCTTCCGGCCGACCCGATTGGTCGTCTTTTTTCAACGGTCGCATATGCCCGCACTATTGTATTTTCAGAGCAGGAAGATGCGCTGCGTGCAATCGATGCAATGAGTGCCATTCATGCGCAGGTAGAGGCAAAACGCCAGGCACAAATTCCCGATTGGGCTTACCGCGATGTTTTATCCATGCTTATCGACTACTCTATTCGCTCATTCGAACTGCTCGAGCGAAAACTCACCAGCGCAGAGAAACAAGAAATATTTACAGTCTTCAGTCTCGTTGGCCACCGCATGAAACTTGCAGGCCTTCCCAATTCATTTGTCGAATGGGAATTGATGCGCCATGCACAGCTTCAAACAAACCTGCAGTACAGTACATTCACCGAAGATTTATTCAGTCAATACAAGAAACACCTGGGTTGGTTCCGGTTTACGATCCTGCTGGAAGCACAAGCGTTGATGGCACCGCCTGCGGTGGCGCAAAACCTCACGCTCCGGAAAACTTTCGGAATACATGTCGTGATTGCACTTTATAAATTGACCCGGCTCGTCAGGGCCGATCGGGTTATTAAAACGTTGTTACTTCCCTCCCGCTATCGCAAGCAGATTCTTGCATTAGACAAGTCAACCTAACGTACGCGAATTATAGTATCTTCCCGCATGCTTATTCGCGAAGGCGCCCTCAAACACTGGATGAGTTATTTTTACGGTTATGGATCGTGGAAGGCAAAGATCTGGTTTGTTACGTTTGAAGAAAGTGGTGGTGATCTGCCCGAGGATGTCGCGGAGAGAATCGACTACTTCGCGAATGCGCATCCTCAACAAACAGGCGCTTTGTGCGACATCCGCGCGTTATATCAGCACGTGGGCGCGCGGCTCGAAGGCCCGCGGGCTAAAAAGTTCACCACGCTTTACGATCACCGGTTTGGAAAGCAGGCTGTTACGCATGGTGGCTGGAAGAACCTGATTGCGTTTTCTTTTGGGTTCAAAAACAAAAAACTTCCTGATGTGACCGACTATCAAAAGAAGAAGTTTGCCCAACCTGCAGCCAACAATGAAGCATTGATCACACTGTATCCTTTACCTGCTCCACACAATCACGCGTGGTATTACAGCTGGCTTGATATTCCGCAATTCAGTTTTCTGAAAAGCAGAAAAGTCTATCAGGAAACATTATTTAATCAGCGAGTCGAAACTATTCTGAAAAACATCGAAATGTATAAGCCCGAGGTTGTAGTGATGTTTGGAATGAATGCGATCATTTCGTTGAAACAATCAGTACTTGATTGTTTTCCGGGCGCCACGTTCAAAACGGCCAAAGGGGTAAAATTGCATACTCCTCAATTTCATTCGGCTGATCTGGGCAACACAAAACTGATTATAACAACGCAGGTACCTACCCTTCGGCATAACCGTATTGAAACAGGTTACGACTGGTATGCGTTCGGAAAACAGGTTTCCGGCAGCAACGACTAGATGTTTGCGTCAATAACACGCTTCAGCTGATCCATCCCCATTGCACCTGACTGACGCCAGACAATGTTTCCTTTTTTGAACAAAATGAATGTTGGTACACCTGAAATGCTGTATTGTGATGACACGGCCGGAGCCATATCGACATTGATTTTCAGAATCCGCGCTTTATCACCCACAGCGGTTTTAAGCTGATCGATAACAGGCGCCATCATTTTGCAGGGTCCGCACCAATCCGCATAGAAATCTACCAACACAGGTTTGTCTGAGTTAATAATCTCCCAGAATGATGTCTTCGACTGAGTTGTTTCCATAGTCGTTTGAATATTCTTTCCGCACAGATAACAATAAGCGATCCCGAATGGTTTCTCCGCTAATCAATCGGTTAGTTCATTATCTTTGGCGTTTCTGTGTCAATGAAACCGAGGCAAATTTTTCAAAATTTCATTCGCAGCGAACAGGCACCCGGCATGATCTTGATAATCTGCACGCTGGTATCGCTTTCGCTGAGTAATCTAGCCCCTTCCTATGCGGCCATGTGGCATGTAGAATTGGGGCATCATAGCCTTACGCATTGGATTAATGACGGACTCATGACCATCTTCTTTTTGCTCATTGGTCTTGAACTGGAGCGTGAAGTTTATCAGGGAGAACTCTCTACTGTGAGGAGCGCCATGTTGCCTGCGTTGGCCGCTTTGGGCGGAATGGTGGTGCCGGCAGGTATTTATTTTTTATTCAACCTGGGTGCCGGTGGAAACATCGCAGGCATTGGTGTTCCGATGGCTACGGATATCGCATTTGCGCTGGCAGCTCTTTCGTTAGCGGGTAAACGTGTTCCGTCCAAACTCAAGATATTTCTAACAGCGCTGGCCGTCATCGATGATCTGGGGGCAATCCTTGTCATTGCAGTTTTTTACACCAGCACTGTACATTGGCTCAACCTGGCAATTGCAGGCGGGATTTTAGGATTATTATTCATTTTCAATAGACTGAAAATTCATCACGCATGGCCTTATCTCCTGGGAGGAGCAATCATGTGGTATTTTATGATGGGATCGGGTGTTCACGCAACAATTACGGGCGTGCTGGTTGCATTTGCGATTCCATTTGGATCAGGCGACAAGAATACGCTGTCGTATAGACTTGAACACTGGTTAAGCAAGCCAGTGGCGTTTATTATTCTGCCCATTTTTGCACTCGCCAATACCAGCATCGTAATTGATGAAGGTTTTTATCGTGAACTTGGGAGCGCGATGAGCATTGGTATTATGGCCGGACTGTTTGCAGGCAAACCCATCGGTATCCTGCTGTTCACGTGGGCCACCGTGAAATTGAAACTGAGCAAGCTCACCGCGGGTATAACCTGGCAGCACATTTTCGGTGTGGGGATGTTGGGCGGAATCGGATTTACCATGTCAATCTTTATCAGCCTGCTGGCGTTTGATAATCCGTCACTGGTCGATCACGCGAAAATTTCAGTTATGCTTGCTTCATTGCTCAGCGGGCTGGCCGGTTTATTCTACCTGCGTAAAACAGCTTCACAAATGCAATAAAAAAGGACTTCCTTAGAAGCCCTCTTTTATATCGGATATATCTGACGGGAGGTGATTAATCTACCTCAAGATTTAAAGCTTTCATTTTTGCCTTCAGCTTTTTCAGCTTTGGTGCGTACTTAGCTTCATCGTATGCGCTAAGGTCGTTGTAAATACTCTGCAATCCATAAAGCACATTTTCATCATTCGGTTTCAGTGCCTCCAGCTTCTCCCAGTATGGTACAGTTTCCCGTAATTTTTGCTCAATCTTCTGATAAAGCTGCTGACGTTTCGCAATGTCTTTTGTTGCATCACGTTCCTTACGAACTTCACCCACTTCCGCGTAAGTCATTTCCGCCATGCTCGCGTTTGTATCGAAGTGATTCGCGTCCAGCTCAAGAGCTTTTCCAAAGGCTTTCAAAGCCTCCGGTTTGTTTTTTAATTCCTTGTTAAGCTCGCCTAATAAATAATATGTTTCCGCAGACGGGTCTGTCTGCACCTGCTCTTCCACCATCGCCTTGGCGGCATCAAATTGCTTGGTGGTGAGGTACACGTTTAACTCGTTTTTTGCAAAGTCGTCACGGAACGGGAACTTCTCACGGCCTTCTTTTGCTACAGCAAGCGCCTTAACCTTGTCATTTTTGTCGTTATAGATTTGGAACAAAATCAGGTACATGTCCGGATTCTTTCCGCCTTTTTCCTTGTACTTCAACGCAGCCTCTTCTGCTGAATCGTAGTGCATAATGTTGATAGCTGCCAGCGATTGCACGTAGTACGTCAGCGTATCGTTAGGATACTTCGAAAGGGTTTCGAAGATGCTACGGGCAATTTTGCCATTCGCATAACTTCCGTTATAGTCAGGCTCTTCCAACTGAAGCAATTTGATACTTTTTGCGAGATACCAGTTTGCCCACTGCTCAAACTGCTGCGACTTGTTTACCGGATTAAATGTTCCTGGAGCCATGATGTAATACTCTGTGTCTTTCTTTTTGTTGAGATCTTCAGCCTTTTGGAAAGACTCGAGTGCCACTTTCCGGGCATCAGCGTCAAGCGACTTCAGTGACGCATCTTGAATCGTATCGAGGGTTGCGTATACCAGGCCGCGATAATACCACGCGTAACCGTCCGTTCCGACTTTAGGGTCAGCCACCGATATATCCGCCTGTTCTTTTGCTTCTTTGTATTTTCCATCCTGATACAAGGAAAGGATTTTCTTTGCATTCGGCTTGGGAGCTTTCTGCCCAAATGCAACAGCCGGGATCACCAGCAAAATCAAAAGTATTCGTTTCATTCGTGTATAGTTTAGTAATCGATTATTGGTTCTGTTCAAGGTCAATCTGAATTTTCTCCACGGAAGAGATATGATCATCTTCATTCAGCTTGATCAGCCTCACACCTTGCGTTGCGCGACCCATCACGCGAAGCTCTTTCACTTCAATACGGATCGTAATGCCGGAACGGTTGATGATCATCAGTTCGTCTTTATCTGTCACTTCCTTAATGGCAACAAGTTTGCCAGTTTTTTCCGTAACATTAATCGTTTTTACACCTTTGCCCCCACGTTTCGTTACACGGTAGTCATCGATCGATGAACGTTTTCCATACCCTTTTTCCGACACCACCAAAAGGTTAGCATCCGGACGGGTAAGACACACCATCCCGATAACTTTATCCAACGGATTATCAAGCGTTACGCCTCTCACCCCCGCTGCAGTACGGCCCATTGGCCGCACATCCGATTCGTTGAAGCGAACAGCCTTGCCCTCCGACTTCGCGATGATGATATCGTTCTTGCCATTGGTGAGCGATGCGTTCAACAGCTTGTCACCTTCATGAATTGTGATGGCCGTGATACCGCCTTGTCGCGGACGAGAGTAAGCTTCCAGCGAAGTCTTCTTGATGGTTCCTTTCTCGGTACAGAGGATAACAAAGTTGTTAGCCAGATACTCCTCATCCTCCAGGTTCGTAATTTTTAAGATTGCCTTGATGTTATCGCCCGGCTGGATGTTGATCAGGTTTTGTACTGCGCGACCTTTCGAAACTTTATTGCCTTCCGGGATTTCATACACACGCTTCCAGTGAACTTGTCCCTGTTCGGTAAAGATCAACAGATAGTTATGCGCATGCGCGATAAACAAATGCTCGGTAAAGTCATCTTCTTTGGTTACCGCTCCGCGGGATCCAACACCGCCCCTGCCTTGCGTCCGGTAGTCCGAAAGAATCGTACGCTTGATATATCCCTGGTTGGAAATTGTGATCACCATCTCATCGTTGGCGATCATATCCTCAACAGTAATGTCTTCTTCGGTTTGAACAACTTCTGTTTTGCGTTCGTCACCGTAACGATCCCGGATTTCGGTAAGCTCATCCTTGATGATCTGCATTCGTAAGCCTTCGTCACTCAGAATTGCATTCAGGCGATCGATCAGCGCCTTAACTTCCTTGTATTCCTGCTGGATTTTATCACGCTCCAGGCCGGTCAATCGCTGCAGGCGCATATCGAGAATAGCCTTCGACTGAATCTCCGACAGGCCGAAACGGGCCATCAGTTCATTTTTTGCCGTTTCCGGATCGCGCGAGGCGCGGATCAGGGCAATCACCTCGTCCAGGTGATCCAGTGCGATCAGGTAGCCTTCCAGGATATGGGCGCGTTTTTCAGCCTCTGAGAGCTCAAATTTGGTCCTTCTAACCACCACCTCATGGCGGTGCTCCACGAAGTATTTAACCAAATCCTTGAGGTTCAGGGTCTGAGGGCGGCCTTTTACCAGGGCCACATTGTTAATTCCGAAAGACGACTGTAACGATGTGAGTTTGAATAGGTTATTGAGGGTTATGTTAGCAATTGCATCCTTCTTCAGGTCGTACACAATCCTAAGCCCCTCGCGGTCAGACTCATCGCGAATATCGGAGATGCCTTCGATCTTCTTCTCGTTGACCAGCATGGCCGTCTTCTCGATCATCTGCGCCTTGTTCACCTGGTACGGTATCTCGGTCACGATAATCTGCTCCCGGCCATTGGCGGTTGTCGTAATCTCGGCTCTCGCGCGTACCACCACTTTTCCTCTTCCTGTTCTGTATGCTTCACGAACACCATTGGTACCGTAGATGATACCTCCCGTTGGGAAGTCAGGTGCTGTTACCAGCTTCATCAGCTCTTCAATCGCGATGTCGTTGTTATCGATGTACGCAATGATCCCGTTAACAACCTCGGTAAGGTTGTGCGGAGCCATGTTGGTCGCCATACCTACCGCAATTCCGGATGCACCGTTTACGAGCAGGTTCGGAATCTTGCTTGGTAATACACTTGGCTCACTGTTCTGATCGTCATACGTTGGCTTGAAGTCAACCGTATCTTTGTTGATGTCGGCCAGAATTTCTTCCGCGATTCTTTTGAGACGGGCTTCCGTATAACGCATCGCTGCCGGTGCATCACCGTCAATGGAACCGAAGTTACCCTGACCATCCACGAGGATGTATCGCATCGACCAGTCCTGCGCCATGCGCACCATCGTATCATAAATAGACGCATCACCGTGCGGGTGATACTTACCCATTACGTCCCCGACTATACGGGCCGACTTCTTGTAAGGCTTGTTGTAGTTAACGCCCAGCTCGAGCATACCGTAAAGCACCCTGCGGTGCACGGGCTTGAGTCCGTCCCGGACATCGGGCAAGGCACGCGAAATGATCACAGACATCGAATAATCGATGTAGGCACCCCGCATTTCATCTTCAATATTGATCGGAATTATCGCTTGTCTGCCTGGAGTCAGGCCACCGGTTTCTTCGGCCATTTAAAAACGTTGTTTTGAATGTTTTTTAAAGCATAGAGACGCATCATTTTGCGTCTCTACATTGACGAGCAAGATACCAAATTTTGGCCGAAAACCGGTTAAAAACCGGCCCCTAATACGGATTTAATTTGCGTTTGTTTTTACCCTTGTACTTGATCAGTTCGGGGTAGTTTTCGCCATAGTGCGGGTTCTGTTTTTTGTAGATGGGATGCACCCGGCTGCGGTACTCACGGTTTCCGTGGGCATGGTTAATTTGTATGCTGCATTGCTTGTGAAAGCACTTTCTTAACTCAGGTAAACGATACGACACCCCGATGTTGACGTAAAAAGCATTCATATGATGCTTGAACTCGGGGCTCCCGTCCAGGCTCGCAAGCCTGTAGGTTTTGAACTCGTAAGACGGGCGGATAAAGACCCGGAAATACTCCGACATTTCGCGCTCTACGGTTGCGCCAAGATTAAAGAAAACTCCACGCTTAATGTTCGACTTATCGAACTTCTTGCCGAGGCTATAACCGCCAATGTTGGCATCGACAGTCAGGAGGTAATTCTCGTACCGGTATACCGATCCGCCCAGCATCACAAAATACTTTTGAAGCATGAAGGATGACACATCCGGTGAGAACGACCGTATGTCCTTACCGTAACTGATCGGTTCAAAATCTTTCACTTTCGTGAAGTCCAGCGAATAGCCTAACCCTACCCGGTAACGCTTTAAAAACTCGTAGTGAATGGTAAGCTTCAGCGGAATGTTAAACGACTTGCTCTTGAAACCAATCTTGGCCGTGTCGGAGTTCACGGCAAAGTCTGCCGGGTTGATTGTGAGATCGGTTGTATCAACACGGTTGAACCAGTTTGTAAATCCAATCGTGGGTACATCCGGGTTAAACACGATCGGTTTACCCGAAGCTGGCTGATAAATTCCATATCCATCGAGCTCATGCCTGAATGTTGTGGCTCCATACCCGGTGCTCAGTCCAATCGTAAATTTGCTCAATAACTTCCGGATGCCCGGCCCTTTGCGGTCGACATAAAAATGATCAAGCGGGATGCTATTGTCCTTATCCTTGTCTTGCGAGAAAGCGAGGTTTGCACTGCACAGGCAGGCCAGCAGGGTTAGTATTGTACACGTCCGGATCAAGCGTGGGAGGAAATTGAAAACCGGAGATTGACCGACAACCTGTTCACGAGCTGCTTTTTGAACTTAATCTGCACCAAAACCCTAAAAATACGCTAATTCACGCTATTGTCCTACCCTAGTAACCTGCAGGCTTCGCTTCTAACGAAGTAAACGTATGGAATAGTGTCTGGCCCTTTTTTACGTTGTAGGTGAACTGATACTGAGTGTCGCTGCCGTCTGGTGTGGTAAGCGTGAGTGAGGTTTCATTTGTGCCTTCATGAAGCGGAACGCGGGTGTAGGCGATACTGTGCGGAAGCGTTTGCCAGTTACGGGTATCGGCCTTTTCCGTAAACGCATTCACAGCGCCTAAAACAGCCCCCCAGCCTTTGCTTTCCTTGCGAAGGCTCTCCTCAGCAGCCTTTTTAAGGGCGGCCCGGATAAGCGTTTTGCTAAACTCGAGTGCCATCCTGTCTTGCAGGCTTTTAAACGCGATCTGGTTAATGTCTTCTGCCACCTGAAGTGAATAATGTTGTCCGTCAGTCGTTATCTCGCCCCGGTTGAAATACAGCGGCCGTTCAACATATTTCGGAAAGGCTACCCGGAACATCCGAAGATCTGAAAGGCTCGAGCGATCGTCTTTGTCGTACACATGAAATGGAAAGCTCATGGTTTGACCCTCGTTCTCCAGCACGAAAAGATTATCCGGCCCACCGGTAACAGCAAAGTTCACACTCCATTCGCTCTTTACCGGACCAAGGCCATTGTGCCAGAAGAAAACCAAATCAGCGTCAGGTTGCTTGGTCGGGTCGAAGTCAGTCCAGCCAAATTTATCCCGGTAGGTGTTATACTCATCCGTAAATCCCATCCGCCATGCGCTCACCAGCAAATCCTTCTTCAGTTGATCGGGCGCAGAAAGGTTAAACATCGTGGCGTAGTCATCCTCGTAGATTTCAAGGGCATTACGATATGCGATAAATGCGTTGTTCCAGTCGCCATTTGCCTGATAGATGATGCCCATGAGATTATGAATGAAGGCATCGCGCTGATATTTCTTTGGATTCTTATACTTGTCGGATAGTTGTTGCAACCGGATGTTGAGCCGCCTGCATTCAACCAGCGCATCCTCATACTGGTTCATCTTCATGAAGTTGAGCGCCTTGTAGTACAGCGGCATGAGGTGTTCGTGATCTTCACCCCGGTACACGGTGATGGTTGGGTTGGTTAAATACGAAGCCGCTTCCGCGAGGTAATTTACTTTATAGTCTTCCCCAAAGAGATATGCCTTCTCGAATGCTTTGTTGCTCTTAACGTAGTCGCCTTTCATCGACCGCAGCAATCCGAGGTTAACGTAATATAATAGCTGAACGTTTGACTTCTGATACTGCTTGTCGCTCTTCAGCTCGGCAAGGGCCTGATCGATGTTACCGTTCTCAAATTGTTCGTTGAAATTGTGGCTCACCTCGTAAAACGAGGCGCATGCTGAAACCAGCATCATCAGGCTGACGATGATCGTGGACTTTCTCAGCATGACTAAAGTTGGTTAGTTTTTAACGAATTTCTTGATCTCATTCTGGCCAAGCCAGATGCGCTTATTCGTTTCAATGTCCGTCAGAAACAAAGTGGTCTGATAGTTCACAACCTTCTTGTTATTGTACGTATCGGTTTCGGAGTTCATTTCGCCAAATAACATTACGTCTGCACCCTGTTCCTTACCCCAGGCTGCTACCGTTGCCGGATCGGCAAAATCCTGCTGGGAGGCGCGTTCCTGCCTTAATTTGTCGCGGAATTCGTCCGACTCAACCAGGTCGGCAAGACCGGAATTCAGGATCACCATTTCAAATTTCTTGATGTAGTTGCCGGCATCGATATGCTCGCTCGTTTTGTTTTTGATCATACCCATGATGATCACCGGCTTATGGCCCAGCGACTTGGCATATTTTTCAAAAGCATCGGATGTGAAAAGATCGTGAATCATCTGGTCAGCCACTTTGCGTGAATCGGTATCGTTCCAGCGGCCGCTCAGGTCAATTTCCGTTGAGGGATCAATACGGGTTACAGACCTTGAACATGAACCAAGAATAAAAACAGTGAAAACAGAAAGCAACAGAATGCGTTTCATAAAGCTGAATTGAGGGTTATACCGGTAAAATCAAAAACCTTGCCGGGTTGGGTTGGTTAAACACTTTTAAGCTGGCTGATCACCGATTTCGGGTCGCTTGCGCTAAACACAAAGTTTCCCGCCACCAATACATCCGCACCGGCTTCCTTCAACGGTTTTGCGTTCGCAAGGTTTACTCCGCCATCAATTTCGATCAATGCCTTCGAACCGGTTTGGCGGATCAGTTCTTTCAACTGTTTCACTTTCTGATACGTGTTCTCAATAAACTTTTGCCCTCCGAAGCCAGGGTTAACCGACATCATGCAAATCAAATCAATGTCTGCAATGGTATTCTCCAATGCTGAAACAGATGTGTGCGGGTTGACGGCCACTCCTGCCTTACAACCAAGTGCCTTAATTTGCTGAATGTTGCGATGGAGGTGATTGCACGCTTCAATGTGAACTGAAATAGTCTCCGCGCCTGCCTTCTGAAACGCTTCGACATACCGTTCGGGTTGAACGATCATCAGGTGAACATCAAGGGGCTTTTTCGCATGGCGTTTAATAGCTTCCGTTACCGGGATTCCGAACGAAATGTTAGGCACAAATTCACCGTCCATAATATCAACATGAATCCAGTCGGCCTGACTCTCATTCAGCATTTTTACTTCCCGTTCCAGATTCGCGAAATCAGCCGCCAGGATTGACGGAGCGATGATTAGACTGCTCATGCACTAAAATTTGTGCAAATATAAGGCCGCGTAGCGGGCTTTGGTAAGGTAGCGGGATTTATATCTTGATCAGCTTGTAGGTCTCATACCGGCTTCCGATACGAACCGTCAGGAAATAAACTCCCGGAAGGAAGTTGCCGATATTCAGTGAGTATGAATTGTCGGGCCAGTTGTATTCCATGTGATTGTTGGCGACAACCTGACCGTGCGCATTTACAATGGCTACCTGATTTAATTGTACAAGAGACGGTTTGCGTGGCGCAATGGTAAAGGTATCCTGAACGGGATTCGGATAAATCACGAGCGAGTGGTTTTCTTCAGGCTCTACGCTGGTCACCTCCAGGTAGTTTACCACGGCACGATAATGCGGAATTCCATAGCCGAGCTGATTGTCGGGTGACGCAGCCTGCGAAGCCGACATCCTGATAGCCTCCATCAACTCAGCACGGGTTAAATCGGGATAGCGTTGACGCAAACCCACAACAAGGCCCGCTGTCAAGGGTGACGAAAATGACGTTCCGTTGTTGCTTGCAATTGCTCCGTTCGAACCGATTACTGTAACACCTGTTCCCAGGGCCACAACATCGGGTTTGATCCTTCCATCAGCAGAAGGCCCGATCGAGCTATTCGGATTCCGCTGCCCTTGAAGATTGATATTACCCACCGACAACACATCTTCCGCGTCAGCAGGCGCTGTAATGATTTGCCAGCTGGGATCGGTACCTGAATTGCCGGCACTGTTTACGAGAAAAATTCCCTTCGAAGCAGCAATTACCGCTGCCCGGGTTATCACTGCCGTTGCTCCGTCCATGTCAGACTTTTCGTAATCCATGCTGGAATCGTCAAATGTGTTGTAACCTAATGACGTATTAATCACATCAACCCCGGCACTGTCGGCACGCTCAGCCGCAAACAACCAGTTGTACTCTTCAATCCGATACTCGGTAGGAATATTCTCTGTTACATAGAGCTGAAACGTTGCTTTGTATGCCCCGGCTGAAAACTCATCGGCCCCTACAGTCGCCTGCACGCCCAACACCGAAAGCACCTGCGTTCCGTGTGAGCTTGCCTGGTACACATTTGATGTATTGGTTACAAAATTCCACGATACATTCTGATCAATGCGGTTATTAAAAATCTCATGGAAAGGCGCCTGTGTGTTTACGCCACTAAAGCCACCATCCATGATCGCTACAATCACACCTTCTCCGTGATAACCATCGGCATGCATCTCATCGATACCCAACATGGCGAGTTGCCCTTGCGTCATGTCATCGGCTGTGCTGGAAAACCCAAATTTAATTGACTTGCGTTGCTTGCTGCCACTTCCTCCGGGAGCAACCAATTCAGTGTCAGCAGCTTTCACAAATGTGAGTCCGTTAACAGCAGCTAATTGTGCGTTCGTGCATTCGATCAGCGCACCGTTCATCCACTTTGTTTTATACAACACTGTGGCGCCTGTAGCCCGAACCTGCTGAATGTATGATGCCGTAACAGGCAAGTCTTCCGCGATCACATCAATATCCTGGTTGATCCTTCGCTGAACGGAACGTTCATTTAAAAATGTCTCCGGATGATCCACGGTGTGTCCGTTGCCTGTTTTGTCGGCAAAAAATATCATATACCGATTAACCTGCGCCTCCGAAATGCCGGCACTGATCAACAGAAGAAACAACACGAACCTAATTCTGCCCATACTCGATCAGCGTTTGAACATAAATTATACCATTGTTAATGACTTGTGTTCCCGGAACGCAATCATCTGCATCGCTGCAATATTTGATATCGGTAACCTCCTGCTTTACCAAGCCTATATTTTTAACATAAAACTCCTGTCGTTTATCCACAAACGTAATCGGATCACCAGAATCTTCCTGTACAATTTGGATGTACGGACCAACTTGCTCCCCGCTTTCGAGTTGATATGATTTTCCAACGGTTGTCAATACATACTCATCGGCTGATAAGGTATTGAGGGCGTTCCCATCCCACGTGCGATTTTTGACAGCCGGAAAAGCAATGCGGATGTACGGCACGTTTTCTTCGGAAACCACCACATTTGCGGTATTCATCCGAACAGCCCAAACTTCGGTAAAAGTCCAGGGATCGGATGGTGTGGTCCGTTCGCTTCGATGGATGGTGTAGGTGTATCCTCCCTCCTGATTAATAAACGAATCAACAACCTCCGTCTTGAGTTGAAATGTACGGGATTCCGAATCATTGATATTCAGATAGCGGGTTTCGCTGACGTTATAAATCTGGTAGAAACCTTTATGCAACGGGAAGTAATCCGCATCTGAAGTAACTTTCGTCTCGTCATCGCCACAGCCCGCCAGCACTACCAACAGCCCCGCAAGATATTTATAGAAATTTTTCAACAAACCGGTCTTTTGTCTGAATCCGCCCGTATCTTTAAACGTAAACAGGAACAAAGTTATTTCTTTATTTTCGATTCTGTATGGCGCTCAAGACTTTAGTTAAAGTAGGCAAAATTTCAAACCTCAGTGATGCCCGGTATTGTGCCGGCATGAGTGTGGATATGCTTGGGTTCACTGTAATTGCCAGTCAGGAAAATTACGTAAGCCCCGAACTGTTCCGTGAAATGCGCGGCTGGTTTACGGGCCCGTCCATCGTTACCGAAATCTACGGGATAGAGAAGCATGAGGACCTCGCTCCCATCGTTCAGAATTATCTGCCCGATTTTGTGGAAGGAACGCTTGCTGATATCAAGAAGCTGCATTCGGCTTTTGTAGCCTTTATTGTTTCAACCACCTACGAAGAGATTAAAGCTCACGAAGACGAACTGGGCATTCACCGCCCGCAGATTGCATACCTGATTGTTCCGGAATCTACTCCGCTCGAACAACTCGATATGCTGTCGAAAGAATACAAACTTCTCTTGCGCATTGATTCGGTTACTCCGGAAGACAGTAAACTACACAACACGCACATCAAAGGAATTGCGCTGCAGGGCGGAACTGAAGATAAACCCGGTTTGAAAAACTATGACGCGCTGGCCTCCGTGCTGGAAAAGCTGGAGACTGAAGATTAACTATTTGTAGCCGCCAAGCTTCAATGCTTTTTCAACGGCCTCCTGCGTAGTGTTTTCGTAATTAATTTCAACCCGCTTGTCCGACTCAATCCATTCGCGGATTTTATCGATTCGTTTCTTCTTTACATTCTTTAACACCGGCACGTCAATACTTTTCAGTGCAGCAGCATTGTAGTGCTGTTCGTACTGTTTTTTCATCGGCACCACGAGCAGCTTTTTGCCGAGATACAGCGCTTCTGCAGGAGTTTCAAAGCCGGCTCCGCATAAAATCCCTTTGCACGAAAGCAGGCTCGCAGCAAACTCATCTTTGTTCACCGGGTAAACCGAAAGTTTACCAATGTGGTAAGGTTTATGGGTATGTTTTGAGAAGATGTGCCAGCGAACATTCGGCACTTTCATCAGCAACGGTACGAGCTTGCGGTCATCGTAGGCGGGTAAGTAAACCGTGTAATGATCGCCCTCACTTGGTGTAGCCTCGCGGATTGATGAACGGATCACAGGCGTGTACATGTTCTCATCGAACTTTGCGAAGTGAAATGACACCGCTGCATTAGCCGGGGCATAATTTTTCAGTATCCACTCACCTACCGGATCAAAATGCTTGGGCTGAGGAACACGAGGCGAAAGTAACGCTGACTGATGGCTTAACGATACACACGGAATTTCGCGCTTCTTTGCCGCCCATGCTGAGATGGGCTCAAAGTCGTTGATGATAATGTCGTACTTATCAACCGGAAAGTTTTTTATCTCTTTATAAACTTCCTTTGAGCTGTTCTGCTTGAACGTTTTGAACAAATCAATGCCACCTGATTTCCCGAAATAGAAACTCAGTCCGCGTGACTTATATTTCAACGGATAGTCGAGCTTGATGTCGGCCTGCGCACCGCTCACAAAAAT
The DNA here is from genome assembly GCA_019694875.1 of Cyclobacteriaceae bacterium. Lineage (GTDB taxonomy): Bacteria > Bacteroidota > Bacteroidia > Cytophagales > Cyclobacteriaceae > UBA2336. The sequence continues at coordinate 22,161 of JAIBBC010000003.1, read as the reverse complement.
ATCAAGCCGGCCGTACTGGCGAAGGATCGGAATAATGTCTTCGGCACGGCTGATATGGCCATTGCCGGTGCCCTGAATTGCGTAGAGTATTTTCACTTTTTTACGGTAAGGAACTCGTTCACCAGGTCGCGGAATATCTCATCGTTGTCGAGCTTGTGTTCGAGTCGCTTGGGCAATTTAACAGAATTTGCAATGGGATCATCCTTGTACCGGTAAATCCTCCATTCACCATTTGCATACTCAAGCGTAGTCAGGTTTTCAACCCAGTCGCCTGAATTCAAATACATCACCGAACCTTTTTCGGTCAGAATCTGACGCATCTCCGGCTGATGAATGTGTCCGCATACAACGTAGTCGTACTGATTGGAGATGGCGATGTCGGCAGCCGTATCTTCAAACTTATTGATGAACTTCACGGCCGACTTCACGCTGTCTTTTACCTTCTTGGAAAGTGATATTTTCTCGCGCCCCAGTTTCTCCAGACACCAGTTAACAAATGCGTTAATGAGAATAAGCATGTCGTACCCGACTGCGCCCAGTTTGGCCAGCCATTTCGAGTAGCGCATCGTCACGTCAAACACATCGCCATGGAAAACCCAGGCCCGCTTCCCGTTGAGGTTCAGCACAACCTTGTTCGCTATCCGGAAGGAGCCAATTTTCAGTCCTTTGAACTTCCGCAGCATTTCATCGTGGTTGCCGGGCAGATAAATAATCTTAACGCCTTTGGCCAGCCAACCCGTAATGTGTTTTACCACCTGCATGTGCGACTTGGGCCAGTAGCGTTTGCTGAACTGCCACATGTCGATAATGTCGCCATTGAGAATTACTTTTTTGGGCTTGATGGTTTTGAGGTAACGGAGAAGTTCTTCCGAGTGGCACCCAAATGTGCCCAGGTGGACATCCGAAATGATGACAATATCGACCTGTCGTTTTTTACGTTTGCCCATGATGTGTTAAAAGTAATCCCGAAGGCCCGTAATTCCTTCGGGATACCTAACCTAAAAGAAGTTCTACTTAAAAGCAAAGGTATGGCACGGGCATTACCTGCCTGTCACTGCCCTGTTATGGAATTGTTACTTCAAAAACCGCGAACCGGGATCACTTGAACTGAAAGCGGAGATACTTAATCCGCTCGCCCTTTGCGGCAAACATCTGCTCATACTTGGTCTTAATATCAAAGCATTCGGGCCTTAATTCGGAGTTGTAAACATCGTCCGAGAATTTCAGATCGGTGATATCGTCACGCTGCAAAACTTCCTCCAGCGTAAACTCATAAAAACCGGTGTTATCGGTTTTGAGCCGCACGTAGCCACCGGGTTTCAAAAGACGCTTGTAAATCGACAGGAATCTAGGGCTTGTGAGCCTGCGTTTGATATCGCGCACGCGCGGCCGGGGATCAGGAAACGTAATCCAGATTTCGCTGATCTCACCTTCGGCAAAGAAGTTCTCAATCAGCAGAATCATCGTGCGCAGGAAAGCTGCATTGGTCAGATTGTTTTCTGTCGCAGTGGTACTGCCCTTCCAGATTCGCTCGCCTTTGATATCCACCCCGATATAATTTCTGTCGGGAAAAAGTTTTGCCAGCCCGATCGTGTATTCGCCCCGGCCACAGGCAAGTTCAACCGTGATTGGATTGTCGTTTCTGAAAAAATCCTTGTTCCAGTTTCCCTTGATCGAATGATAGAATTCTTTGGTAGGCTCAACCACATTGGGCTGACTTTCGATCACCTTAAAACGTTCGAGTTTCCTTTTCACAAATTCTCAATTTCAGCAACCACAAACGTGCTGCCGCCAATAAAAATAAAATCATCCTCACCTGCCGAAGCCTTCGCTTTGGCAATGGCTTCGTTTACGCCAGTTATCACTTCACCCGTCAAACCAAAACGCTCCGCAGATGCTTTCAACAAACCTGCGTCCATTGCACGCGGAATGGACGCCTGGCAAAAATAATACGTTGCCTGCCGGGGTAAAAGTCTCAGCACTTCATCAGGTTCTTTGTCTTTCACCATGCCCCATACCATGAAAAGCTTCCTGAACTTCTGCTGGTTGATCTGTAAAACCAGTTCCTGAACTCCGCCCGCGTTATGGCCCGTATCGCAAATAATTAATGGCCGGTCGTTCAGCTTTTGCCAGCGGCCCTTTAAACCCGTTTGAACAACTGTCTTCTCAAGCCCGGATTCAATTGTCTCATTCGAGATAACGAACCCCATGGTACGCAATAGCTCAATGGATTTGATAACTCCGGGTAAGTTTTTTGTTTGATAATTACCTTTTAACGGGAGATCTATTTTGCTGATATACAGCGCATTGTTCTTTCTTATTTCAAACAAATTGTTGCTTAGCTGAACATCCATTTCATCACTTGCAAAGTATACAGTTGCTTTGTGCTGCCTGGCCTTTTCAATAAAGACATGTTCAACTTCTGATTGCCGTTGACTGATTACTACCGGTACATTGTCCTTGATAATACCGGCCTTCTCGGAAGCGATCTTCTCAAGTGTATCACCGAGAATATCTTTGTGATCAAAGCTGATGTTTGTGATTACCGAGAGTACTGGTGTGATCACATTCGTGGAATCCAGCCGGCCGCCCAAACCAACCTCGATCACAGCCACGTCAATCTTCTGCGTAGCGAAGTAATCGAACGCCATCGCCACCGTAATCTCAAAAAATGAAGGTTTTATTCGTTCAATTTCAGGTTTGATCCGGTTAACGAAATCAACCACAAACTGCTGATTGATTTCCTGCCCATTTATCCGGATCCGCTCCGTGAATTCTTTCAGATGCGGTGATGTATACAATCCGGTTTTATATCCGGCCGATTGCAACACCGAGGCGAGCATGTGCGAAGTACTTCCCTTTCCATTAGTACCTGCGATGTGAATTGATTTGAATTTGAACTGCGGATTACCAAGCGCCTCGCAAAGTGCAAACGTGTTGGTCAGGTCGGGCCGATAGGCTGATGCACCCACCCGTTGAAACATGGGCAGGTTTTCATACAGATACTTAAGCGTTTGCTGATATGCGTTGAGCATGGAGTTTAACAGGCTGCAAATCTCACGTTGCAGGTGTCAAATTCCAAATTTGATTGCGGCTTATTGAACCTTAAGCGTGAACGTTACGCGTCCGGAAGTCTTTGGAGGAGCTGCTCCCGGTGATGTTTTGTAAAGCGAGGTTTTCTCAAGTGCAGCTTTACATTTCTTCTCAAGTTCAAAACTTAAGTTTCCGGATTCTTTTCGGATGTTAATGATCTCCCCGGTTTCATCCACATCAAACGCAAAAACTACCTGACCGGAGAACTGATCATTCTCGGTTGGTTTTGGCGCCTGCGGTATTTCTACCCAGGCCCAGCCAGCCATATCAAGACGTGTTCCACCGCTCCCGCCATTTCCGTCACCTCCCGTTCCCGGGTTGCCTTTATAAACAGCACCGGTTGGTGTTCCGCGCGGATCGCCTTTGTCGCCCGTCTTGCCTTCATCATCGCCCTTGCTTCCGGGCGTACCTGTTTTATTATCGGTTGTTGATGTGCTCTTGTTTGGATTATAAACTGCCTTGGGTTGCTCAGGCTCCTCCTTCTTAGGTGTTTCGTCTTTTTTTACGACCGGATCGGGCTTAACCTCTTTTTTCTCTTCCTTCTTCTTCGGCTCTTCCTTCTTTACCGTTACGGGACTTTCCTCCGTAGAGGTAACAACTTCTTTGTCGTCTTCTTCCGGTTGAGGCTGAGGCTTGACTTCTTCTTTCGGTTGTTCCTCGGGAGTTTGCTCCTTCTGCTTTTCGGGCTCCGAAGTTCCAATAGGCTCATCGAGCGGGACTTCTCCGCTTCCGAAGTCATCTGTTCCCAGAATCAGTGAAACTCCCTGGCCACCCTCCGGAAGAGGCGGATATGGCGTACGCCACGCAACAGTAAATAACATGATCAGGAATAAAACCGCGTACATGCCTACGGTAGAGGCCGCGGCAATCACTTTGTTATTCTTTTCCTTCTGCGTCATCGCGAAAAAATTATATCCATACGATGCAAAAACTGCACCGTTGTCATACCGATGCAGTTAAAAAATCTTCAGCAATTCAATCCGTCAGTACTTCAATACCCAGAGGGCATCGGTGTATTCCGACTTTTTCGAGTCTGCAATCTGCTGGGCCGCAGCAAACGTATCGGCATCAGCAATGGTAAGGCGATAGAACTTATATTTTCTGAACGGAGGAATAAGCTTGGTGCTCACGCCCTTTTCGCCCAGTTTTTTAGCATGATCAACCAGCAGATCATCGTCTACTGCGCTCGCTACCACCACGTAATAACGTCCGGTGCGTTCGGTTAGTGTTTCAAAAATGCCGGCTTTTGGAATCGCGTTCAGTGAATCGGCCTTGCGTTTTTCGGCAGCCAGGCGTGCTTCTTCCAGCTTTGCATTGGCATCACGAATACTATCCTGCTTATGTTTTTCGCGCTCATTGGCAAGCGCTGCGAGTCTGTCTTTTTCAGCTTTCGGTCTGTATACCACAAAGTACCATGCTGCACCAACCGCTAACAGAACAACAATTAGCACACCCAAAACCTTCGGCCATACCGGTGCTGGTTCTTCTTCAAATGCAAATTCAGATGATTGTTGTTCTTCAGTCACAACAGGCTGACTGTATTCTTCATTAACGACTTCCTGTTTCTCAGGTTCCGGCTCAGTTGAAGAATACACTGTCGTTGTTTCAACAACCGTGGTCTTTTCTTCAACCCGGTCTAACGGCTTGTATTCAATGTCCGGTAAACCAAAGGTATCATCGGATGACTCGTTCGACTTGTTGAGGTTCTCATTCGTTTCATCATCCGTAGGTTTCTTTCGTCTTGCCATGAAGGTTAAAAAGTTGGTAACATACAAAATTAAGCGATTTTTCGAGGCCTACAAACTTTAGCCCCAAGCCTTTCGCACCCCTCACTTAAACTTCCACGTTATACCGGCCATCGCCTGAAACCCTCTTACGGGGTAATTATAAAAAATCGGATACTTGTTCGATGCAATGTTGTTCAGATTCACAAATGCAGAGAATGTATCAGAGATCAGGTACTCGGTTTTAAAACTCAAATCGAATGCACCGTTCAATTTCACTGTTTTATCGTTATCTGCGTCATACGCTTTCATTCCGCCTTGTGCAATCATGTCCAGATTGAAGATAAACTTCTTGTACAGGTTGTATGCGGCGCCCGCGCTAACGCGATATGTGGGTTTATGCCATGCTTCCGGCAGATTGTCGGTCGCATAGGTATAGTAATCACCCTGCAACGAGAACTTCGCGACATCAGAATAGGTGAACAGCAACGAACCGTAGAAGTTTGTACGCTTGGTTGTACCGTCATCATACGCGACCTGAAATTTGGATTGATCGGTTGGATCGTTCACAAAGAAGTAAAGGTCCTCCAGCGCAGCGATTGAGACCCCTGCTCCTGCCAATACTTTTCCGCCAAGCTTGGCGCGGATACCGGCATTGAGATCAAATTTCTTGTTGGTATGAAACGTTGCAATAGATGGTGCAAGCCAGATGTTTTCGTTCGATAAAGTTTGCAGGGAAACCTTTTCCATTCCGCCCGACAGCGACCCCACAAAATCAACTACGTCATTCAACGCATAGGTTAACTTAACGTCCGGATAAAAATGGAAGTTATTCGAATCGATTGAGTCATTTTCAAGTGCAACTGTCGCTCCTACCTGTAAGTAGAAATCGGTTTGCGTTTTAAAAGAGTAATAACCGTTTACCTGGAACAGGTTCCGGGCTTTTGCCTCAACGTCAACATCTTTACGATTGATGATTGAATAATCGGCTTTCAGGTTAATTGCCTGCTCATCGTTAATCTTATATGCACCCTTGAACAGGAAGTCGACCGTACTCTCTTTCGCTTCGAACTTATCGTTGATAAAGCTGAAGTTTCCGCCAAGCTGATATGAAAAGTCAGACTTGCGTGCGTTCATCAGTTGCGCGCCCAGGTTGAATAACGTATACGCTTGTTTGATATCGGAACGATTAATTTCTGTTCCCTCCGGATAGCCGTAGAAATGTGTGCTGCGTTGCTCAATACCAATGTTGGCGCCAAAGGCGAGTTCTTTGCTGAACGTTTGCGCGAAAGCAGAAAGGCCCGAATGCCCCGATCCGGAATTCTCGCCTTCCACAGGCCCTTTTCCCGAACGGTTAAGAAACACATGCGCGCCCAATAACTTCTTCTTATCTGCCTTATTGGTGATAAAACCATCCAGGTATTGCGAGGAGTAGTTGCCGAGACCGGCACTCAGATAGCCCCTGTATGCCTGTGACGAAGCCTCGGGTTTCAATCGCAGCGGCCGCGCTACCGGATTCAATTCCGGTGTTTGAAAATTGAATACTTTATAGTCGTAGCTAATCGGTGGTGACAACAATTCAACCGGGCGTGGAGGAATTTTTTCAAACAACCGGTTTGCTTTTGGTACCGTGTTCTCGCGTGAGCGAATGATCTCAATCTCCACTTCCTTCATTTCCTTGCCTTCCTCCCATGTGGGATTCTGTGCAAGAACACTTCCCGCAGAAAGTAAAAGAACCGCTAAAAAAGAATATGAAATAAACTTCGTCATGTTACTTTCCGGTTGTATCTGATTTTACTTTTTGCTGCTCTTTCAGTTCATCAGCCGTTATCTTTTTCAATTTGTCGGCTGCCGCATCGCGGATGTATTGCAGCGGAAAATTGTTCGTGATCAACGACTCAAGCGTTGCCTTTGCATTGAACGCATCGCCCTGTGCCAGGTAGTTGTCGGCCAGCAACAGGAATGACTTTCCTACCCACTCATCATATGCCGAGAACTCCGGACTGCTGCTGATACCAATCAGCGTTTCGTTGCTCTGCTTGTATTGTTTGGTGAGTGAGAAGATTTCGCCAATGCGATACTTGGCCTCGGCTCCGTATTCATCGCGCGCGGTGTTCAGCGTATTCAGGAATTCATCCTTCGCAGTTTCATAGTCACCTTTGGCCATCGCAGCCTTTCCGAGGTAAAGGGATGCCTTGTTTTGAGCACCTGCGTTTACATTTCCTTTTTCGAGGATGAGGTTTGCGTATGTTGTTACTGAATCGTATTGGGCCAACAGGAAGAATGATTCCATCAATCCCGACCAGGCTGTATATAAATCTTTTTTGCTTGAGGCGAACCGTTCAACTTTGTGGTAGCTCACTACAGCGTTCGTGTATTTTCCTTGCTTGAACTGAATCTCAGCAACACGGCCGGCAATCTTGTTCGCATTTGGCGATGCCGGATCAGAAGACAATTCAGTGTAAATGGCCATCGCCTTGTCGTATTCCATTAAACGGTAATGCGATTCAGCCGTAAAGAAGTTTGCTTCAGCAACCTTTGCGCTTGATGGATAGGTTGTCAGAAATGTTGAGAAACCGGTGATCGCCTTGGCATACTGCTGGTTATAATACTGATTCTTGGCCGATTCGAAGTTTATGACCTCCAGATCTTTTCCACCCGGGTTTGCATTAGTTACCATGGCCAGATATTGATCGTACTCATCACTGCGCTTGGCAACGCTCAGAGCCTCCTGCAACGGCAATAACACCTGGCGGGCAACCGGATGTGATGGGAATTGCTTGATAACTGTTTCGTAGTCGGCAATGGTTTTGTCGTACTCTTTCAAATTGTAGTTCGAGGCGGCCCTTCTTTCATATGCATACGGCAAGAACTTTGAACCTGACTGTGAGCCTTCGTTGACCAAACGCGTAAGGTCGCTGATGGCAACCGCATAGTTGCTTTGCTCGATTTCAAACTGAGCCCGCTGGAACAATGCCTCGTCTCTGTATTGCGATTTCGGATAACCTGAGATCAAAGCCGAGAACTGTGTTCGTGCATCCGTATACTTTCGGAGGATACCGTTGATTACCCCCGTTTGAAACAAAACGTAATCTACATCGGGGGTTTTCAATTGACGGGCCTTCTCATAGTTGGCCAGCGCATCCGGATAAGCCTTGGTTACAAAATAGCAATCTGCCAGACGCAGTACTCCGTCAACATAATTCGCATTTGTCTTGCTGCTCTTGTTTACAAATTCCTTGAAATTAAAGAGTGCCTGATCGTACTGCTTCAGGTTAAAGAATGCATAACCCAGTCCGTAACGGGTTTTGACCACCACATCGGCTTCTGCTGCCGGTGTGGCTATCACCTTCTGATAGAACGGAATCGCTTCCTCAAAGCGGCTGCCGATTGAATATGTCTCACCATTCCAGAAACTCGCCAGCGCTACGTATTTTGGATCAACCGGACTTGCCAGCGATTTTTCAAAATACCCTACTGCGTTTGCATAGTCTTCTTTGTTAAAAAGTTCGGAGCCTTTCAGGTAAGTTGCTTTTTGATAGGCCTGATCAACACTGGGCGTCCTGCGCGGCAGCGCCTCGATGTATTCAATGGCCTTATTGTAATTATTTCCATTCACATATGCCTGCGCAAGCAATTCGCGCACAGCAACACTGTGATCGCTTGCCGGGTATGCAACCAAAAACTTTTCAAACTCTGTAATGGCTACATCACTTTTACCGAGGTCATACGAAATTTTTGCATACTGAAACGTGCTCTCCTCGGCAAGCTTCTTGTCGGCCGTATAACCCTTCGAATGATTGAATGAGTTAAGTGCAAACTGCTTGTTGCCTTGTTTGAGATACAGAATCCCGAGATAATAAGAAGCATAAAAGCTCACCGAATCCTGACGTGAAGCAGATGTTTTAAGGTAATTGATTGCTTTCGCATCCTGGCCCAATGAATAGTTCGCAAAACCCGCGCGGAACAACATTGCGTTCTCTGCCTTCGACTGATTCTCTTCCAGGTAAACTTCGTATGCGGCCGCAGCCTTTGTATAATCCTGCTTGTAGTAATATGCATCTGCTACGAGCATCGAGATTTCGTTATAACTGGAAATTTGCGAAGCTCGTGGCTGAAGAGACGTTGCGTATTTTATCAGGTCATCATACTTGCGGTGTTTATAATAGACGTTTGCAATGAGTGCAGGAACAATGTTTGAATAGGATTGATTAGCCTCTGCACGTTTTAAATCCGCCAACGCGTCACCATAGTTTCCTTTTGAGTATTCGATAAACCCTGCATAGTAATTTGCAGCCGGAGCAAACTGGCTTTCCTGCAGCTTCACGGCATTAAATTTTTCCAGCGCTTCGTCAAGCTTCTTCTGATTGAAGTAGCTGTAGCCCCATTTAAAATATCCTTCCACCTGCTGGTCCTGGCTGAGGCCCGCAAAGTTTACTTTGCTGTAGTAGCTGATGGCCTTTGTATATTCTTTCTCTGCGTAAAAGAAGTTAGCCAGGTCGAAGAATGCAGTTGCGCTTCTTGGATTCGAGGGGTTGTGAGAAATGAAATCTGCGATCAGTTTTTCGCCATCCGACTGGCCCAGTTTTAACGCACTTAAGGCGATGAAGTATTCAGCGTCAGCCCTGCGCGCATCTGTTGGTGCTGCGTACTTCAGGAAATCAGAAAACACAACGCGTGCTGCGCTGAAGTTTGAATGGCTTACGAGCTCGGTGCCTTTTTTGTAAAGATTTTCGGTTTTGGATCGGGACAGTTGATCCTGCCCGATTGCGCTGAACGTTGTGACCAGGAGAATGCTGAGAATCGAACTTGCTAACCTCACATGAACGGATTTTATGAATAACATCAAGGCGTAAAAAATATTGCAAGAATAAGACCAAAAAATAGGTAGCAAAAACTCCGTCTGAAAATCTGCTGTGCCTTAGCCCTATGGCTATGAGTCAAAGTTAAGTAAAAAAGTTGAAGCGTTATGCAGTTTAATGGATCAGGCGGTAAATGAGTTCACGCAAAATCTGTCCCTCGGAAGTTGTACCCGCGTTTACGCCCTTTAGTTTCAGGTCAGCTTCTTTCAGCAGCGAAATGTTGCGCAATATCCGATCGGGTGGAAATTGCTGTAAAGCAAGACTGTAATCACGGATCACATACGGGCTCACTTTCAGCGCACTAGCTAGTCCTTTCTCACTTTTGTCCGGAGCTTGTGAAGCGAGTAAAACTTTGCTGAAAAATGAATACAGGTAAGCCACAGTTGGTATGGCGGGATTCTTCTTGGTGTTGCTTTCGAAGTAGTTAACAATCTTCGCCACGTTCAAAGAATTTTTCTGAAGAATGGCCTTTTGCAGCTCGAAGATGTTGTACTCTTTGCTCACTCCCACCTGCTGCATCACGTGTGCAGCCGTAATGGGCTCTCCCGGTTTGAGTGAGATGGTAAGCTTGTCCATCTCGTTGGTAAGCCGGCTCAGGTCGTTCCCCACAAATTCACACATCGCCCGGATGGCCTGATCGTCAATCGCAATGCTTCTTTCACGCGCGTATTCCGAAAGGAAGTCGGGCAATTGGTTATCGTATAGTTTTTTGGAAGTCAGTGAAGTGGCAAGCTTCTCGATATTCTTACCAAGTTCTCTGCGCTTGTCGAGCGTTTTATGTTTGTGACAAAACACCAGCACCGTGCTGGGCACAGGTTGCTTGAGGTATTCAAGTAAAAGCCTCGCTCCCGTTTCTTTGTTAAGGTCCTGGATTTCCTGGGCCTCCTTCACAATCACCACCTGAAACTGGGCCATCATCGGAAACCTTCGTGCGTGCGTAAGGATTGCAGCCATGGCTGCATCTTTTCCGTACACAATCACCTGGTTGAATCCTTTTTCAGCATCCGTTAATGCATTCTTTTCAATGTAGTCGGCAATTACATCAATGAAGTATGGCTCCTCTCCCTGGAGGAAGTAAACCGGGCTGTATTTGCCGGCCTTCGCATCGCTTAATATTTTTCTTGCGGAAGCATCCATCGTTAATCGACTTTTCGTTTTGCACTGAACGTTACAGCTGAGGTTATTCCTACCAACGCTCCGCCAAAATGCGACTCCCACGAAATATTCGGATCGCTTGGCAACACCCCGTAAAAGACTCCCCCGTAGAGCAGAATGGTAATAATTGAAATGAACAGCGACATAAAATCCCTGCGCAATAATCCAAAAAATATCAGAAAAAAGGCAATTCCATACACCAGTCCGCTCGCGCCAATATGATTGGCATTCCGTGCAAACAGCCACACCAAAATGTTGGTCCAGATGTATGCCCTGAAAAAAACGGTTACCGCAATGCGCGGATAAAAGTAAAACAACACTCCCCCGAGAAACAACAGCGGGAAGGTATTCGAAATCAGGTGTATGATGTTGGCATGAAGCATGGGCCCGATTACGATCCCAATTAATCCAATGAACGATCTTGGGTGAATTCCGAACGCGCTTAACGGGATTCCGAAATTGTACTCAAGGAAGAAAAAAAGCCACATTAAAAAAACTAGTCTCAGCGGAACAACAATACTCCCGAGAACAGAACGGTTGGTCATCCGGCCACAGGATTTTGAATCATCGTTAGTTTCACAAGCCGTGCTTCCTCCGAACCAATTTTATTCATTCCAAGAAGTCCGCCGGAGGATGCTGCTACTTCTTTTGCAAGCATAACCAGCATGTCATAATATCCTTTAGAGAAGCTTTGCGGGAGCTTCTGCCACAACTTGTTAAGCTCTTTTAACTCATCTGAAATCAGTGGCGTCCGCTGCGTTGCTTCGTACGGGTAGCCTTGCTCAATAATCTTGAGCTTGTCTTCGAAGTCTTGCGCTAGTTCCTTGAACAATACCGACACCGGATCGGAGCCTTTTTGCTTTTTCTGAGCGATGTTAATTGCTTTCTTTATTTCCTTGCGATCAATGTTACCGTCAGCACCTGCGATAAGAATACAGACCAGCAAGGGCGCCTTATACACCAGTTCTTGTTCCCCTGATGATAGTCTCGACAATTCAGCAATCATAAGCGATATTTTTCATTTAAGGAGCCCAAATAAACGTTTTTCAGGGCCATTTAACTATTAAAAAAACTGCTGTATTTTTAACTCCCTCAATATACGCACATGTACGAGAAAGAACCCGTCAAAATCTTTGTAGTGGAGGACGATCAGGCCTACACCAAATTTATTCGTTATGTGCTGGGGCTGAACCCTGATTTCGAAGTAGAGTTCTTTACAACCGGCAAGGACTGCATTAACAGCCTTCAGAAAAACCCCGTTGTTATCACGCTCGACTATTCGCTGCCGGACATGGAAGGGCAGCAGGTTCTGGAACAGATTAAGAGTTACGACCCAAACATCTCTGTTATCATCGTATCAGCACAGGAAAAAATAGGAACCGCTGTCGAATTGTTAAAGGCCGGAGCGTTCGATTATATCACTAAGGATCAGGATACTAAGGATCGCTTATTAAACTCGATTAACAATGCTCGGAATAAACAATCGCTAATCAAAGAAATCGATCACCTGAAGCGTGAAATCTCCGAAAAATATGAGTTTGAGAAGAGTATAGTGGGATCCAGTTCCGCTATTAAGAAGGTATTCGGAATGCTCGAGAAAGCAGTAAAAAGCACTATTTCGGTTTCCATTACAGGCGAAACAGGTACAGGTAAAGAGCTGGTTTCCAAGGCAATACATTATAACTCGAAACGTAAAAATAAGCCCTTCATTGCCGTTAACATCGCAGCCATTCCTTCCGAACTTATTGAGAGTGAATTGTTCGGTCACGAAAAGGGAGCCTTTACCGGTGCCATGACGAGGCGTATCGGTAAGTTTGAGGAGGCAGATGGGGGAACCATTTTCCTCGATGAAATCGGTGAGATGGATCCAAGCCTGCAGGCAAAGCTTTTGCGCGTTTTGCAGGAACGCGAGGTAACACGCATAGGCAGCAACCAAGTCATCAAACTTGACGTCCGCGTAATTACGGCCACACACCGCGATCTGGCTGAAGAAGTGAAAGCAGGCAAATTCAGGGAAGACTTATATTACAGACTTCTCGGGCTCCCGGTGCATCTTCCACCTTTACGTGAACGAGGAAGCGATATCTTGCTGATTGCCAAGCACTTTTTGGATCATTTTTCGAAGGAAAATCAACTTCCGAAATTCAGAATCAGCGAGGCCGCACAGAAGAAGCTGCTGGAGTATCCGTTTCCGGGAAATATTCGCGAGCTCAAGTCGGTAATTGATCTGGCAGCCGTAATGGCTGAAGGTAACGAGATACGTGATCAGGACATTACCTTCACAGGCTCAGCACGAACAGAGTCGATTCTTTACCAGGAAATGACGATGCAGTCATACATGTACCGCATTATCCGCCATTTCCTGAACCGATATGATAATAATGTACTGGAAGTGGCCAAGCGACTCGACATCGGTAAATCGTCCTTGTATCGCTACCTTAAAGAAATGGAGGACGCTGGAATATGACAAAGCTTGAGGCTTACGTAAAAAAAGGTAGTTTTTACAAGGCCGTTGTTGAAGACGGTTCGGATATTATTTTCATCGTTGACTTTGAAGGAAAGATTTTATACCACAACGCTTCAGTTCACGAAACCCTCGGTTATCGGGCCAAGAGCTTAATTGGCAAGAACTTCTTCGACTTCATTCTGCCTGCTTCGCTGGAAGAGTTCAAAGCAAGCTTCAGGCAAACACAAAAACGGCTTTATACAGAAAAGGTCGAATTTCAATTTCTTTGTAAAGACAGGACCTACAGGTTTCTCGAGTTCAACGCGATCAATCTGAAAAATAAGGAAGGTTTACCAGGGTTGATTCTTGACTGTCGCGACATCACGCAACGTAAAGATGATGCGGTAGAACTGCTTCGTGCGCAAAAAGCGAAAGAGCAATTTCTCGCGAACATCAGTCACGAAATCCGGACACCGATTAACGGGATTGCGGGTATTGCCGGATTGCTCAGCAAAAATCAGAATCCGGAAGAACGCGAAATGTACCTGAACGCCATCCGGCATTCTTCTGAAAATCTCAAGGTAATTATAAACGACATCCTTGACCTTGCCGCGATCGACTCGGGTAAACTCAAGTTTGAAAAAATTGCTTTTAACTTAAAGGATCTTCTCCCCTCGCTGATTTCAACCTTTACTTACCAGGCCCGCGAAAAAAATCTCGCACTTCATTATACGATTGACGAATCACTCAACAAAATTCTTCTGGGAGACCCGGTTCGATTGAACCAGGTATTGATTAACCTGATCAGCAATGCGGTTAAGTTTACGCATACGGGAGCCATCCACGTAAAGGTGGAAATGGAGAAACTGCAAAAAGGCATTTGTCACGTGTGTATTTCAGTAAAAGATACAGGTGTGGGCATTCCTGCAGAAAAACTGAATACAATTTTTGAAAGCTTCAGCCAGGCCGATGAAAGTGTTACAAGGCGTTACGGTGGTTCCGGACTTGGATTAACCATTGCCCGTCAATTGGTTGAACTGCAGAATGGCCGCATTGAAGTTCAGAGCCAGGAGCACATTGGCTCTACATTCACGGTGCATATCCCCTACGCAGTCGGTACTACCAAAATATCAAAGCAAACCCCTCATATAGCCAGTCATGTCGACAACACCACGCGAAATGTGCGCGTGCTGCTGGTGGAAGATAATGACATTAACCGGTTGTACGCAAAAAGTATTCTGCAAACCTGGAAGTGTAATACAGACATTGCCGAGAACGGATTGATTGCAATAGAAAAACTCAAGAGCAATACCTACGATGTTATCCTGATGGATGTTCAGATGCCGGTCATGGACGGGTATGAAGCGACCAAAGCAATTCGCATGATGCCCCACCCTGCTGGCGGAACACCCATCGTGGCCCTAACCGCGAACGCAACCAAGATTGATGTAGAGAAATGCTTAGTTGCCGGCATGAACGATTACCTCTCGAAACCTTTTACTCCGGAGGATTTATATGAGATGTTGTTCGAAAAATTGAAGATTGTTCCGGCTTCTGCATCCGAGTTAAAACCTGCTTCAACTCCTAAGCAGTACGATCTCGCTTATCTGCAGAATATTTCTGGCAATAACCAGGAGTTTATTAAGGAAATGCTGCAAACCTTCGTTCAGTCGATCCCTGCTTCGCTGGGTGAAATGGAAGAAGCATTAAATCTTTCCGATTTTATTAAGCTTGCACGCGTTGCACATCAGATTAAGCCTTCCATGACGCTACTGGGAATTAATAACTTGAAAGACTCTGTGATCAAGATCGAAGAGATGGCCAAAGAAACAAAAGTCCCGTCACTTGAATTGCAATTGAACGTAATGGAGTTTGTTCAAGCCTGCCGCGAGATCATTGATGACCTCGCGGAAGAGCTTAAGAAGTACTAATTATCTTTTCAGCACGGCCAGTTTGCGTTGTGTGAGTCTTCGGCCATTCTGGGAGATCAGAACTACATACACACCATCGGCAATATTCGAAATCTCAACCTGCTGTGGTATCGTAAGGTCACGATTCAGGTTACCGGACATTACGGTGATTCCACGCTGATCAATAATTGAATATTGATAGTCTCTTGTTAACGGGGCTTCCGTTGCAAAATTCACATAACGTGTCGCAGGGTTCGGATAAACAGCCATATTCTTCACCTGCTCGAATATTGGATCGTCAGTTCCGGTAATAATAGCCTGCGTCTTTTTACTCAGCTTTATCTTAATTGCCTGATGGATAATCTTTGAGTCGAATCGTTTATCCTGAATAAAGGCAATCAGGTACAGATTACTGTTATTTGTTCCGATAGGTGCATCAATCTCAAGGTCACGATCAATCACTTCCGTGTGATTGAAAGTCCACGGTAAATTTAACGTCACTCCTTCTGTGCCCAGCATGAACTTCCGCAACACGTTTCGTTGAGGCGGAGAGCCTACGTTATCTTCCACGAGAGCCACGTGCACGGTTACCGGTGTGCTGAATGCAAGCGTAGGGTGCTTATATGTAAATTCAGCATGGAACTTTATGGTCGTTGACGTAGCAGCCAGCGTGTCGAGTTTGATATCGAATAACGGATCTTCCAACGCCCGTCTCTCCAGTTGCTCTTCGGTGATTGACAGGTAATTTCCGTTAAAGGTAGTTCCATAGTAATTACCGAGGATACCGTCCATAATCGCAGAAGGCGGCTGAGATATTCCATAGAAGAGGCTCCGTGCAGCCGGATCAATCGGGTTATCCTGATTAATCGGATCATCAGAAGGGTTAGCGATGTGGTATTGAATCTTGAAGAAATCCGAGCTATCCTTCGGAAGCGGACCTGTAAACTGTGCCGAATACAGATTATCAAAATATGTATTTGTAGAAGCATTAATTCCGGCATTCGTAAAGTATTCCACCATTACGTTACGCCTGCGTTCACCGATAAACACGTTATCGAACGCAAAGCCGTCAAACGTCTTGCTTGGATCGTTCGTATTGTTACTTGAGAATGCAACGCGCAAGCGAACTTGGTCACGCTCCGCCTGTGGGATCATATCGAGGTTGAAACGACCATTCTTCCAGTTGCTAAGCTTACCCGTCCATCCATTACTTCCGAAAGGCTGACGACCCGGATTTGACTGAACCGTTTGACCCGCATACCAGTTGATACCTTCATTCGGACTGCTTGCCAACGGACCGACAATGCTCCAATTCAAACCACCATCGGTAGAATATTGCAACGCTGCGCCATCAAGGTTTTGTTCAGCATCAGACCAGTAATCAAGCGTAACCATTGGTCTTGATAAAGATCGCAAGTCAAAGCAAGGGCCGTTAACAGCCGATTCTTCTGAAGCGTAATACGAATTCGAATTTGCACCAGTCCACCATGCCGAAGTAGTAGTCGGGTCAACCGTTGGATTGATAACAATACCGGTTGGTACACCAAACTGCCAGCTGGCGTTGCTAAACACATCCGGGTTGGTGGAGATTTCGAAGCCCTCGGGAATCCATTCAGAATCGGCCACTTCAAAGTTATTGCTGTATGGAGTGATTGCATCCGGTGTTACGGTAGATCCCGATACAAGAATAGAAATTGTTTTAGGCTTCGAGTTATTACATCCATCGTTGGTGGTTACACTGAGTACAACATTTTTCGAACCCGGTGTTGAATAGTTGTGTTCCGGTTTGTCATACGTTCCGAATGTACTTCCCCCATGCGTGCCCGGAGGAATAATACCGGCAGGCGGACCTGACAACGTAAATCCGTCACCGAAATCCCATGCATAGTTATCAATTGTACTAACCGATCCCGGATCTGTTTCGTCCTGAAATTTCGTATTATCATTTGTACAAATTGCCGACCACGCAAAATCAACAACAGGCACATCTCCGACTCGGATTACAAGTGATGTACTTCCTGAACAAGATTGTGTGGGTCCTGTAGTTACGGTGAGCTGCACATTGTAAACTCCGGATGCAGAATACGGATGAGGCTGATTCTTCAATGTACCAAATTGCCCGTCACCAAAATCCCAGCGGTAGCTCCAGGTAGCAGGATTGTTTGGGAACGGTGTAGGAGGCAACGTTGAAGCGTCTTTAAAAAGGATGCTTGAAGCGATACAATTGTTGGTTAGATTATCAATAGTCGCAATCGGGCTTGCATAGATTTTCAGAGGCCTTATCAATGGAGCAGAAGTTACACCCAGTGAGTTTGTGTAGGTATACTGAAGCAGGTAATTATCTGACGGCAGTCCGTTTGTGTCGATGAAGTAGTCAGGGCCTATCTGCGATATCTTAGCATTAAGAATAGCTGCATTTGCGCCCACAGCTGTAAAGTTTGTTGGGTTAATGCCGGAGCTTGCTACCGGATTACCCACAATCCGAACGTTTCCGACTTCGCCACAGAAATCAAAACCACCCGTTCCGTTCGATGGAATAAACTGACCGGACAATGGTCCGCTGGCGTACTGCAACGTGAAGTCGATATCCGTTACCGGGTTAACAATAACCTGCTGTTGCTGGAAGTTGGTACAGCCGTTGGCATCTGTATATGTGTACTTCACGAAGTTTGCACCCAAATCGACCGCAGACGGGTCAAACGAAACCTCGTCAACGGGTGAATGAGTTGTACTTCCAATGCTGGAAGTTATTGGCAAAATCGTAAACGTTCCCCCACTTTGGTTTCCGGTAAGTGTAATCGGAGTTGCATTTTCGGCAATCTGAGGTGGAGAACCCGGTCCGAAACCTGAGAACACAACGGTCGGCAATTGGTTAACACGCAATATCATTTGGTCTGTTACTATCCCGCAAGGGCCGGTTGGTCCTGCTCCATCCGGATCGTTAGCGGTAAGCGTCAATGTTACGTTTGTATTGACCTCCGATGGATTATTAAAGCTATAAGTTGAAGTAGGGCTTGTTGCTGTTCCAAATGTACCAGTACCCCCAGACCAGCTTACCCCGTTGGGTGCGTATGTGATTGCACCCTGCAGGGCAATTGATGCCTGATCGCGACATTGTGCGAGGTCGATACCAGCCGTGATGCTTGCTGCACGGTTGATTGTGATATTGATATCATCAAATGCGGGTCCACAAGGTCCCGGGCCGTCCGGATCATTGGTTGTGAGTCTCAGCGTTACAGTGCTTCCGATATCACCGGGAGCAACTGTATAATTGGCGGTTACTGTCGTACCTGAAACGTTCGTAGCAGAAAGTGTACCGCCTCCGGAAACGATGCTCCACAACCCACTTGCTGCACTCGCTCCAATCGTGCCGGTTAACGGAATGGTAGTCGGCTGACATGTGGTATAGTCAGATGGCACCGTTACGGTCGGGCTCCTGGTTATGGTAACGGTGGTCTGCTGCTGAATCGGATTGCCACATGCGTTAGCGCTTACGCTGAACGTGTAGGTTACGGTAATCGGGAAGTTAGTAGGATTTACCAGTACCTCAGTTATTTTCTGACCGTTGGTAAACAATGCTCCAGCGCTCAGTGTACCAGTTGCTCCATTGTAATTCACAGCATCGAGTCGCACTTGTCCGCCTGCCGTGGGCGTGTTCAATGTAATATCCGTTTGGGTTCCTTCGCATACTTGCGGTGAAGCATTTGTGATGGTGAATACAGGACTTGGTTTCACCGTTACCGTGGTGGTAAACGGCCCGGCTGTTGAACAACCATTTGCCGAAACATCAAAGTTATACGTTACAATGATTGGATTGTTTGTTGGATTCGTCAGACTTTCTGTAATCACGGAACCCGGTGTATAGTTTTGAGGAGCTATGAGAGTACCGGTCGCGCCATTATAATTCACACTGGTTAATCGCATGATAGCACCGCTTGTCGGGCTATTCAGCGTGATGTTGACTGCTGTTCCGGAACAAATCGATGCTGTGATATTGTTGATCGACATGGTCGGTGAAGGATTAACGACAACCGTGGTCTGCTGCTGCACCGGATTATTACATCCGTTCGCACTTACGCTAAAGGTATACGTAACCGTGGTCGGTGCGTTTGTGAGATTCGTCAACGTTTGGGTAATCGCCTGACCAGTCGTGTAGGTGCTGCCTACCACCAGCGTACTTCCCGTGGCCGCTCCATAGCTTACCGCATCAAGTCGAACAAGTGCATTCAGCGTTGGCGTAATCAGTGTGATATTCGTTGCTGTACCCGTGCAGATCGATGGAGTGATATTGGTAATGCTAAACACAGGCGGTGCAGGGTTAATTGTTACCGTTGTCGACTGCTGTACAGGATCGGTACAACCGTTAGCCGATACGCTAAACCTGTATGTTACTGTAATCGGACTTTCAGTTGGATTGCCGAGTGTTTCGTTTATCTTCTGACCGGTTGTAAATGTCTCACCACCAAGGTAAGTTCCTCCCGTTGCACCGCTGTAGGTCGCGCTGATCAGGGTGATCACGGCATTAGCTGTTGGACTCGTGAGTGTGATATTATTGGCTGTGCCTTCACAAATCACCGGGGTTAAGTTCGTAATACCGAACGTCGGGCTCGGATTTACGGTAACGTTGAATGTAAGGATAGGCCCGGTACAACTGTTTTTTGTAGCCGTTACTTTAATCGGAATCGTTACAGGAGCATTTCCCGCATTCGTAGCTGTAAATGATGGAATGTCAAATGGCGCACTGTTGTCAGATCCGTTTGGCATACCAATAGGTGCACCATCGATCCAGTTAAAAGTTTCTCCGCCTCCTGTACTTGCACTGAGGCTGATGGCTGCTACTGTGGTTCCGTTACAGGCAATCTGATCAGCAATCGCGTTGACAACCGGATTGGGATTAATGGTTACAACATATGCCGGAGTAGTTGTTGCGCAGCCGGTGGCCGTAACGGTTTCAGTCAACCGTACCGTGCCGCTTGCTCCGCTGCCCCACGTGACTGTGATGCTATTGGTGCCCGCTCCGGCCGTAATCGTACCGCCACTCACTGTCCAGTTGTAGCTGTTGCCGACTACGTTAGTCGTTGAGTATACGTTCGCTGCCTGGGCAGCACATACTGTAGCCGGGCCACTGATCACAGGGGTCGGGTTCGCATTCTTGGTGATATTGTAAACTGCGGTAGTAACTGCACACGTGCTGGCTGTGATCGTTTCAGTCAGTTGCAGCGTGCCCGTGCCTGCTGCACCCCACGTTACCGTGATGCTGCTGGTTCCTGCTCCTGCCGTAATCGTTCCGCCTGTGATGCTCCATGCATACGTATTACCCACAACGTTTGGTGTGCTGTAGGTGACGTTGGTTTGATTTTCACACACTGCATTCAGACCTGTAATCGAGGGAGTCGGAAGCGGGTTGATGGTTACGTTATAGTTCGCGGTCGTGGTTGCGCAGCCGGTAGCCGTAACGGTTTCCGTTAATTGTACCGTGCCGCTTGCTCCGCTGCCCCACGTTACCGTGATGCTGCTCGTGCCTGCTCCGGCTGTAATCGTACCCCCGCTTACCGTCCAGCTGTAGCTGTTGCCAACTACGTTAGTCGTTGTGTATACGTTCGCTGCCTGCGCAGCACATACCGTAGCCGGGCCACTGATCACAGGAGTCGGGTTCGCATTCTTGGTAACATTGTAAACTGATGTGGTCACGGCACACGTGCTGGCTGTGATCGTCTCAGTCAGTTGAAGCGTGCCGGTGCCTGCTGCACCCCACGTTACTGTGATGCTGTTGGTGCCTGCTCCTGCCGTGATTGTTCCGCCTGTGATATTCCAGTTGTACGTATTACCCACAACGTTTGGTGTGCTGTAGGTGACGTTGGTTTGATTTTCACATACTGCATTCAGACCCGTGATCACAGGTGTCGGAAGCGGGTTGATTGTTACGTTATAATTAGCTGTCGTGGTTGCGCAGCCGGTAGCCGTAACGGTTTCAGTCAACCGTACCGTGCCGCTCGCCCCGCTGCCCCACGTTACCGTGATGCTGTTGGTACCTGCTCCGGCTGTAATCGTACCCCCGCTCACTGTCCAGTTGTAGCTGTTTCCAACTACGTTAGTCGTTGAGTAAACGTTCGCTGCCTGCGCAGCACATACCGTAGCCGGGCCACTGATTACAGGGGTCGGGTTCGCATTCTTGGTGACATTGTAAACTGATGTGGTCACGGCACAGGTGCTGGCCGTGATCGTCTCGGTCAACTGCAACGTGCCTGTGCCCGCTGCACCCCACGTTACTGTGATGCTGTTGGTGCCTGCTCCTGCCGTGATTGTTCCGCCAGTGATATTCCAGTTGTAGGTGTTGCCCACAACGTTCGGTGTGCTGTAGGTGACGTTGGTTTGATTTTCACATACTGCGTTCAGACCCGTGATCGATGGAGTCGGAAGCGGGTTGATGGTTACGTTATAGTTCGCTGTCGTGGTTGCGCAGCCGGTAGCCGTGATGGTTTCGGTTAACTGTACCGTGCCGCTTGCACCGCTGCCCCACGTGACCGTGATGCTGTTGGTTCCCGCTCCGGCTGTAATCGTACCCCCGGTAACCGTCCAGTTGTAGCTGTTGCCAACTACGTTAGTCGTTGAGTAAACATTCGCTGCCTGCGCAGCACATACTGTAGCCGGGCCACTGATGACAGGGGTCGGGTTCGCATTCTTGGTGACATTGTAAACTGATGTGGTCACGGCACATGTGCTGGCCGTGATCGTCTCGGTCAGTTGCAACGTGCCTGTGCCCGCTGCGCCCCACGTTACCGTGATGCTGTTGGTGCCTGCTCCTGCCGTGATTGTTCCGCCAGTGATATTCCAGTTGTAGGTGTTGCCCACAACGTTCGGTGTGCTGTAGGTGACGTTGGTTTGATTTTCACATACTGCGTTCAGACCCGTGATCGATGGAGTCGGAAGCGGGTTGATGGTTACGTTATAATTAGCTGTCGTGGTTGCGC
>JAIBBC010000002.1 GCA_019694875.1 Cyclobacteriaceae bacterium | reverse complement strand
CCCACGTTACCGTGATGCTGTTCGTACCGGCTCCTGCCGTAATCGTTCCGCCGGTGATCGACCATGCATACGTATTGCCCACAACGTTCGGTGTGCTGTAGGTGACGTTGGTTTGATTTTCACATACCGCATTCAGACCCGTGATCACAGGTGTCGGAAGCGGGTTGATTGTTACATTATAGTTTGCGGTCGTGGTTGCGCAGCCGGTAGCCGTGATGGTTTCGGTTAACTGTACCGTGCCGCTCGCTCCGCTGCCCCACGTGACCGTGATGCTGTTGGTTCCCGCTCCGGCTGTAATCGTACCCCCGGTAACCGTCCAGTTGTAGCTGTTGCCAACTACGTTAGTCGTTGAGTAAACGTTCGCTGCCTGCGCAGCACATACCGTAGCCGGGCCACTGATGACAGGAGTCGGGTTCGCATTCTTGGTGACATTATAAACTGCGGTAGTAACTGCACAGGTGCTGGCCGTGATCGTCTCAGTAAGTTGAAGCGTACCGGTGCCCGCTGTGCCCCACGTTACCGTGATGCTGTTCGTGCCTGCTCCTGCCGTGATTGTTCCACCTGTGATACTCCATGCATAGGTGTTGCCCACAACGTTCGGTGTGCTGTAAATTACTCCTGTCTGGTTCTCACACACTGCGTTCAGACCCGTGATCGATGGCGTCGGAAGCGGGTTGATGGTTACGTTTACATTGTCCGAATCGGCCGTGCAAGACGATCCGGTTGTGGTAATTGTGAGTGTTGCCGTACCATTAATTATGTCATTCGGGCCAGGATAATATTTTGCGTTGAGGGTAAGTGCATTTGGTTGAAAACTACCATCTCCTGAAGAGGCCCAAACAATACCTGGTGAATTTGAAAACGCGGATCCCGTTAAATCAGCAAAACCATTTCCGCAAATGTTAAACGGACCAGCCGCAGCCGTAACAGACGGCAAAGGCAAAACATCGATGGTGATTCCGTTTCCAGGCAAAATGGTTTGTGAACATCCATTCAAGGCATAGGTTGCTGTAACCGTAATTTCATCATTGTCATTTAACGCAGAAGTGTATTGTGCAAATGTTCCGGGTCCTTGCACCGAAACTCCATTTCTAAAAAACTGATATGTGTTGCTTCCCGCTACAATAGTTGGTGTTGCTGTAAACGTTACAAGCTGACCCGCACACACCTGGTTGTCAGGATCGGAACTGCTTAATGACACACCAAAATTTGCACTGGTTAATGTCCCGTGAGAAACGTTATCACCCACATTATTACCGGGTTGATTAGCTTCCGGACCAGTGGATGCTACGCGAATAATATTACCTGAACCTACACCTGTTGCGCGTACCTGCAGACCCGCAATGGAAATCACATCGGCTGCTACTGAGGTTGTAACCTGATAGCTAATCTCAATTTCCGTATCGCCATTGAAGTATCCAACAAATGCAGGATTCGGGTTAAAATCATCAGGCCCGGGAGCTGTTATCACAGGTGTAACAGCGTTATTGAAAACAAAACCCGCAGGCAGCCTCAACCGGAAGCGGGTAAGCGCACCGGTTACGGGATAGGAATTAGCGGTGTTTTCCTGGATAAGGATGGTTCCAATCGCAGCATTATTACCACCTGTGCAATATGTATATCCGGGACCTGGAGCTGGTGTAACGGTTGTTTGAGCGGCAACGGGCAGAGTGGCACTAAGGGCAATGAGTAATGCGCTTAAAACCAGCAGTTTAATACTTACCCTGTAAAGTCTATGCATAAGCGATCCGTGAGCCAACTCTTAAATAATGAATAATTCTAATCAGGCAAAAGTAACCTCAAAAGAAGGTTTTTACCCTTAAAAACTGCCATTTGCTTTGATTTTAATAAGGGCCATTTTCTTCTGATTGACCAGTTCCATCGTGCCTAATATCAAGACATCACCATTGTCAAGTTGGAGAACTTTACTAGCGGTATCATCATTACTAGGCCCCCCGAATGTTCTTGAGAAAACTGTACTTAAATCAGTTCCGTCCAACTTACCAAGCCAAATATTTCGTAGTCCACCTGAGCGGATTTCATTTCCTACCACCCAAAAAAAGTTACCGTCAATGGCAGCACAGGTTGCTACTCCCTCACCTTGATTGGGGCTGGCAACAGTAGCCTCGGTGTTAACCGATATGAAGGAAGAATTAATACTAGTCACATACACTTTGGTTGACTTAGTATTTGGATCGATCTGCGTTCCTACTGCCAGAAAAATACCAGTTAACGACTGATCGATATCTGCGAGGTACTCATTCATCCTGGGGCTACCTGAATAAAACGATTCTTTGTCATTCGTTACCTTATTATATCTCCGAAATACAAAGTTTGATTCATAAACACCGTCCGCACCTATGAATTCATCCGTATACAGGGCATAGTTTATTGAATTACTTCGGTCAAGAATCTTTACACCTGACGCCACCGTTGATTTACCAAATCTATCAGAACTAACGAGACTAAAGTCACTACCAATGATCATATCAAAACTATCTTCCAAATCGATCACGCCTGGTAACTCTACGTTCAAAGTATCGACATTTTTAACTTTCCCAGTCAAGTAATATTGACCTGTTGACAATATAGTTATTGATTTTGCTTCCTGACTTTCATATCGATCAATTAAAAAACTTTTCAAGCTATCACCTGTTTCAGAAACGATTGTTAACCTGATCGCCAGTGAATCAGCCACGCTCTTTTCCGCATTCGAAACGATCAGGTAGTTGCCAGCATCCGGTCCAGTTGATATTTTCTCAACATCTTGCGCCATCTCATCTGTTGGACCAACAAGCTTTAATGACCAAAGTTGTTTCCCCTCCACATCAGCTTTCACAACTAACACATTCTTTTTACCTGTGGTCTCAGTCGAAGTGCCCAGCATAACGACTGTACCATCATCATTGACCAATAAGTCTTTTGATTCTTGATCCCCATCTCCACCATAGTATTTAACAAAATGATCCTTATAATCATCAGGACCGTCAGTCTCGCATGACAAGAGTGCCGAAAATGAAAGTGCAAACAGAAGCAAGCCGAGTAATTTGTTTCTCATCATGTCCCCTGCTTTTTGATTCCCTTCAACACTGACTTCGTTCTTATATGCTTCAATTTTCTCGGTTTGTACAATGGCTTCACATAGCCCACTGAAATTGAAAAATTGTTAATTCTGAAATAGTCATCTACGTGCCCATATTCAATAGCCGGGCTTGTTGAGCCGTAGGTTGTGGTGGGCTTTACAACATTTGTTAAGCCGGCATTGTAACGTATCTCGGCAAACAGAAAGTCAATTCCGACCTTATACTTTGCGCCTATTCCTAAAAAAAGAGATGTATTAAGTTTTGTCCGATATGAATTAAAACTAAACTCCGGTGATGACTCATCAAGGGACCCCTCTCCTGCATCGCGCTTGAATATTTTAATCTGCCCTTTGTCGCTAAACAAAAAGTTGAACGCATATCCGCCGAAAACATATGGACGAATGCGTTCGCGCACAAAAAAAGAATATTTTACACCCAACGGCACGGAAATCCAGTTTTGCTTGTCGGTAAACTGCTCAAGGTCATTATTAAATTTCACCTGATCCTTTCTATAGGATGTGAATGCATAATTTAATTCTGCAGTAACCGCTATCCTTTCTGAAAGATGCCAGTCAACTCCAACTGCGGCCTGCCACCCGAAGCGCAGCTTGTATTTATTATCCACACCCTGTTCACCGGATGAATTAATTGTACTGATTACTGAAATGGGAGAAAAATTGCCGCCAATTCTTCCCGATAAGGAGAAGATCGGTGACGCTGTGAAACGTTTGCTGAGGTATACTACATCGATCTGATCGCGGGCGGTATCAGCCAGAAACTCAGGATTTGCGCGAAGTACTTCCAGATAACTATTGTCGGCACCAATCGGATCATCCAGCAACAAGTACGCCTGCGTGAGCAATAAAAAAGCACGCTGACGCTGTTCGCGGGTGAACCCGTTGTCGATGCAAGGTTTCAGCATACTCGGAATACCATAGAATCTCCCGGCTTCAAACTCCGCAGTAGCTGCGCTGAGTTGCGCTTCGCATGAAGTTGTTTGGGCAAAACTGCCTGTGTGAATCACAGAAATCAGGAGAAGGCCGCTAAGAAGTGATTTGTAGAATCTCATCAAATTAATACGGCTTTACTAAAAGATTTGCACAAGTTGTCTCGTATGGGAAGCTCTCTTCTGTACCAACATATTTATCCCACTCATCCCGAGTCATGTTTCTGGTCAGCTTAGGGCAAACCTGATTCGCAAGCAACTCAGGGCTTGTTGGCCACACACGAATTTCAGATTCGTGGCATGCAGCAATCAGGTAGTCAGATCCCTTTGCAAAGGCGATATCCCAAATGAACCCGTTATTATTATCCATCACAATTGGAAGATCACCAGGATTTTCAAGAACCCACATTTGAAGTCGTTTGTCAGAGCCCGCGCTGGCCAACAGTTTGCCGTCTGGACTAAACTCCACATCATATACACCAGCTTTGTGTCCAGCAAACTGACGATCATCCTTACGTTGCCGGTCTATATCGTACATTTTTACCAAGCCACGCTTGGACTTAATTTCGAATGTGCCGTAAGCAATTTTCTTTCCATCGGGACTAAATCTCACCGTAAGAATCTGTGCTCCTGTATCGCGAAGTACCACTTTATGCGACAGGGTTTGAACGTCAATAAGAACAAGCTCCCCTGACCACGTACCGCCAGCGATCTGCTTTCCGTCCGGGCTAGCGGACAGTGCCTTCAACTCAAAGGGAAGTACTTTCTTGGATGTAACCTTTCCCGTAAGGTAATTAATCAACGCAATAGACTTATCAGTCTTACTAACAGCTAAACCCGAATTATCAGGCAAAAACTCAATATCGTTTGTACCTCCGGTAAGAGTTGTTACTGTAACAGGTTTAGACTTTGGATTGGTCAGACTGAAGATCTGAACAGAAGCGGAGTCAGTTCCATTAGCCAAATAATTCTCATCCGGACTTAACGCGACTACACGGTTTGGGTAAGGATTCTCAAAATTTGTTGGGTTCCCTTTTAATGTTTCGTAGTTACCGGAGAATATGCGTCCATCTGCAGCAGCTGCATAGAATTGTGCTGTTTTTGAAGAAACTGCAACCGAGTTCATTCGGTTGCGGGCAGGGCCCTTAACTTTTATAGCGTTATATGTTTTACCCGATAATTTCTCTAAGGCGTGGTACAATCCATTGTAGATGTACGGATCGTAATACTTTCCTTCAGCACGCTTATGATAGTGATAAGCCTGCATCGCCTGAAGACCAGCCAGGTTACCATCATCTTCTTCCTGGACTGACTTACCCGCTAACGCTTGTGCTTTATTAAGCATTAACTGTCGTAACGCGTCCTGATAATTTCGCTCAGCTTTTTCTGTGGCCTTCTGAGCAATAATTCTCTGAACCGAATCTGATTTACTTGCGGTAATTGCAATAAGCTCCTGACGTTTCGCTTCACGAAACTGATTCAACGCGTTTTGCTTTTCTACTTCAAGCTCCGCAAGTGCTTTTTGGAGATCAATGTTTGCCTTTTCAGCAAATGATTGGGCTTCACGCGCGGCATTTTTCTCACGGGTCGCGATTTCGGTCTGTTTAATCGCTTCAGCTCTCTCCCGGGTGGCAATATCCTTTGCCTCATTGGCCTCCTCATAGTTTTTGTTCGCAGCGATCGTCTGAATCTGCGCAAACAAGAATAACGCGATCGCAATCAAGGCAGCTATACCTAATACGATCGCGGTAACGCGGGCTCTGCGAAGTACGCGCTTCTGCAGCATCTCCTGGTTCTTTAATTCCGCTTCGTATGTAATGCGGCTGGTGTCCAGGAACACCACAGCACGCTCAAATGCCTCATCGTAACGTTGCGCCCATTCGCGTGTAGGGCGCTGTTTCTTTTGCCAGTTTAATGCAAGCTGCAGATCGGGCGGTCGCCACAAACCGGTTTTACCGATTTGATACATGGCCGCAGCATCCGACAAGCGCTTGTACATCTGCGCTGATTCAAATTCCTCCTCTACCCATTCGTTGAGTTTGTTCCAGATACGCATCAAACTTTCGTGTGAAAGTTCAATTACGGAATCACCCGTTAGCGGAATGTAGTGGGCCGGCATCAGGAATGAACGACCCGGCTTTCGGAAATGCTCTACTACGCGGATAACCTCTTCTTCACTTGCATCCGCAAGTTCACACAGCAAGCTTAGCTTAATCGGTCTGCGCATTCCCTTGTTATCAGCCGTTCTCTCGGTAATGCTTTTAAACATTACCTCGGCTATCTCCTTCTCACGGGTAGCAAGCGATTCGTATAATTCGTTGGCGTGTTGCGAAAGTGCCTGCGATACTTTACCAATGGCATTGTAATGCCGTAAATCCATCGGCTCCCCTTCCTCGCGGTTCTCGAGCCAATAATCCCACGTACGCATCATGGCGTGCTGAAGGATTGGTAACTGATCCTGATTCTTGCCCATGTCGGTCAGCAAGCGCTTAACCAAACGCTGGGATATCTTTCCTCCGCCTACGGCAATCGGACCTTCAATTACCATTTTGCGCTGTTCACGCGACATCTGCGGAACGAGGTAATTGCTTTTATTAATTTCGTCAGTAAGATGCGGGAATACCGAACAACTGGCAATAAAATCGGAACGCATGGTGATGGCCGAATAAATCGGAACATCGCGCTGCTCAACTGCCGTGAGTAACAGATTTACATATTGCTGCGATTCGTTAATCGCGTCTTCTTCAACAATTTCTTCGTGCAACCGGAACAGTTCTTCAAACTGATCGATCATGAAAAACACGTTTTCATCGTGCTGCTTCTGCAGATAGCGCGACACTTCCACAAGCCCGTGCGATCCGCTGCGCAACACTGACAAGATAATTGCTTTATGAATAGCCCGGTCTGCGGAAACGATCCTGTTTTGGGAGATCAGATAATCTACGATAGACCCTGCTAAATTTTGGATCGGAGATGTTCCCGGACGGGTTACAACAATGTGCCAGTTAGGACCCGAGTGCGTAACAAATCCGCCATATAAAACGGGAACAAGCCCGCAATACATCAGGGAGGATTTACCGCTTCCGGAATACCCCATCACACAAACGAAACGATTCTGGGAAAGCTTGAGCAGGATATCATCCACCTGACCTTCGCGCCCGAAGAAAAGATGACACTCGTCTACGGTGAACGGCCTGAGCCCCGGGAATGGGTTCGTTGTCCCGGGAGCAAACGTAGTTTGATCCTCAAGATGAACGGCTATTTCCTCAGATTGCGAAGGATTCGTTAGCATAGACCACAGACAACCTGAAAGTTAAGCATTTAGCACTGAAATGCTTCCTGTTAACTTCGGGTTTAGGTTAAAAAGTCAAAATAATCAGTCAGTTTAAAAAAATGTGAACTCAAATAAGGCAAAAACTGGCTGAAAACCAAATATCTAGGCGTACTGAAGCACCTTATCGGCCAGTTTTACATTGTCGGCAAGGAGCTCGTAGAACTTGTCTTTGTTGAACTTGATGATGTTGGCGTTGGTTTTCGCAATTATAAGATTGGTATTCAGGTAGTTAGCTTTAGAAAGCATCTCTCCGATGAATTGCCCTCTGTGGAATTCGGACACGTAAACGCCTTTTTGATAGAAGTCTACCGATCCGTTAATCATCACATAAAAGTCGTTGTTAACGTTTTCGTCCAGAATCATGCTCTCACCTTCCCTGAGCTGAATCTCCTCGCTGATATCGGCCAGATAGGAAAGCGTGATGCCTGGAATGCCTTCCAGAAGATCAATCTGCTGAAAGAATAACACCTCTTCCAGGTTGCTCAGTCTTCGTTTTTCAATGACAATTTCATTTAGTCGCTTACGCTGATCTTCCGGGAGGCGCGTAACGTTTTTCAGGTACTCCTTTTCGCTAATCTGATAGAGGGCCCACCCCGCCACTTCGCGAACAAGATTGTCGGGATTAAACATCTGAGCGATGAGATCAAGTTTGAATTCGGATTGTTTCGACAGACCGATTTGATAAAGAATACACGCCTTCGTCCACCGATTCGATTGCGTAAAATCGCGGTTAATCATGAACTTGAGTGCAAGCCTCGAATCAAGCTTAACACGCGGGAAGAAAATGTCAAGCTTATTAATGCGGTCTGAATCCGGAATATCATCGAGAATTGGAATTACCCGCTGCTTTAACTGATCCGAAAGGAAAACGTCCAAAAGCTCTACCGCGTATGTGATACCTTCTGATGTACCGCTATCGATATTCTCTTTCACGAGCTGGATTGACCGGGTATCGTAAAGCATGGCAAGCAGCATATAAATATGCTCGATATCATTCTTGATTTCGCCACGTAAAGAATTGACTATCTGGCTATTAAAACCATCTTCACCAACCTCCTGTATCGCACTTAAATTCCACCGGATATCGGCAATATCGGTTTCAATCGCGTATTTGATACGCGTGATCTGCGACACACCGGCTTTGAAACCGCATTCACCCAGCGATAACAGAACCTGCGATACAATTACCTTGCTCGGATAGTCGATCTTGTTCCACAGTATGTCTTTCGCCCGCTGCCCTCCGATCCTCCCCATAACCTGAACGAGGCGCAACATTACCTGCGTACTTTGATTGCTTCGGTAAAAGGCACTGTCAAGCATGGGCAATGTTTTGTTTCCGATCAGGATCAGCGTATTCATCGCCTGATTGCTGTACACCGGATTGCCAAGGTTTTCAATGAGTGAATAGATGACTTCTGTGTTCCACTTTTTAACGGATGAGCGGATTGCTGTGTTCCGGACTTTGGGTTCGGAGTCGTTCAGTAATTCAATCAAAAACGATACACACTCTTCAGCAGACGTGTGAAGTAATAGCTCTGCTGCATACTGTCGGTCGTCCGGATCAGTGGAACGTGTCAGACGCTGAATCCTGGTCTTGGTAATATCACCGCCATTCTGAATAATCAATTCCAGATCCATTTTACTCAGGATGTTCTTGGAACCCGTTTCAACCCGATCAGAATCCATCCGGATAACGTACTTGTCAGATACTGAAAGCCCCTTGATTTCATTCAGTCTCTCCTGAGCGTATGAGTTAACTGAATCGTCCTGATTTCGGATCAGGTTGTTTACCCAAACCGATATCTGGCTCGCGTTGATTTTTTCCAAAAGTTTGAAAGAAAACACTGCTTTACGCGGGTCAGGCTCCATCAGCATGGTTTCGAGTTTACGAGTTACCTGCGTAAATCCTTTTTCAAGCTTATCTTGCTGATAATCAGCATTTTCAAGCTTCAATCTGATCTTATTTCTGTAACCTCCATACAGGCGGTTCACCACGAAATAGTAGGCTATAACAAGTCCGACCAGGAAAATTGAAATATGAATGATCTTGAAGAACGGAATGAACGCAAGTGCGAAAATTATCAGACCCCCTACGAACCGGGCGCTCTCGTTTACGACACCTTCTACCCTTGCCTGAATATTGAATCGCAGCCGACCGTCAAGCGGAATAAAGAACAGTTTGAACACCGGGTTCTCCAGTGAATCACGAAGCGTCCAATTGAAAAGCCTGCTCATCGCTACAAACAGGAAGAAGTAAATGAATCCGGCCGGTGACGCAGCTTTGTCGAACCCAAATGCAAACCCGGTAATGATACCTCCCACCGAGAATACAGCTAACACGAACGGCAGAATCAGCAATGAAATGCGAAGACCGTACGTACCGATAATCCGGTTGTTGATGAATGTCTGCATGACAAGGCTCAACACGTATACCGCGCCCATGAAAAACGCGTTGAAGTTTGTGAGCTCGCGCTGATCCGGATACTGAATCTGAACCATTTGCTGGAACTGATATTGATTGAGCACAAACGCTGTCATGGATACGAGCAGCATCAGCGACATGATGATGATGTACTTATCGGAGAACATCCGGTTAATGCTGGTTTCCTTTTTTACATTCTCGTCAAACTCGGATGGGTCGTTTTTAGATAACGAAAAAGACTTTGCAATAATGAACAGTAACCCTCCCACAATAAACATACTCACCGCACACAGCAGCAGGTAGTCGGTCGTATCCGGAACCAGTGTCGCGGTAAGCGGGATCACAAATGAGGCGAGGATAGCCGCCACAAGCTGCCCTGTATCGATCCACCCGATAATGCTCTTGGTTTGCCGGAAGTTGAACAAACGCCCGAATGTACCCCAGTACGAAAGCAGCAAAACGGCAATCATCGGGCCCGTGCCGCAGTACATGGTAAAAATGACAACGTTATGCCAGGCGGGGTCACCGAAATGCAGCAGGAAATGCACTGCCACGGTGAACATCAGAATGATCGCAACACTTATTTGCGTAAGCGTTGAAAAACGTATAACTGACTGAAAATAAGAGAATAAGCCCGTGGAAACTATACCTAAAATACCTGCCACCAGGAAGGCTTTATCAAGGTATTGCCCAAGTTTGTTGAGGAAGATTGAGTCCGCAGTTACCTGATAGGTCGCGATAAACACCCCCATGAAAAAACCTATGGCCAGCATGAGCGCGACCTGGCGCTGCTGGGTAGTTTTGATTTTTAGAAACTCGGGGACGCCAGCCATAGCATAGCAAATATAAAAATAAAAAAGCGGCTCCCCTATGGAAAGCCGCTTTCACCGTCAGGCTTTGCTGACTTTATTTCGTAGCCGTTGTGTCGGCAGGAGTTTTCTTGCCGCTCTTCTCATCCTTGTATTGGGCGTTCAATCCTTCAAGCACAGGCGCAGTTATATCAAGTGCTGACTGACCGTACAACACATCGCTGCTTGTATCGAACTTCACCACCACCTGAATGTTGTTTGCTTCGCTATACGTTTTCAGGAATGCTGTAATGCGATCATAAAGTTCTTTGTTAAGCTTCGCTTCTTCCTCTGCAAGCTGCTGACCCAAGCTCTGCTGATACAATTGCAAATTCTGTTGCTTCTTACCAAGATCTGCTTCCAGTGCCTGAGCCTGACCGATAGTCATGCTAGATTGATTGCGCTGGTAGGCAGCAATTTCTCCGCGCAGGCTGTTTGCCCGGTTGTTAAGATCAGCATCCAGTTTTTTAGCCTTGGCCTCCAGAACTGCTTTTGTATCGTCCATGAATGCATAGTGCTTTACAATGCTGTCGGAATTGATATAGGCAATGGCTACATCACCCACCGGAGCAGACGTATGAGCAGTGCCTGGTTTTGCAGATGAAAAATGGAGGTAGAATAAAACGCCCACTGCTACAAGCAGTACAGCGTTGAGGATGAGCGACAAATTCTTCATTTCGAGGGTGTATTGTAATTTAAGGCCACAAATATAATGATAAGCCTCAATAGTGCACCATGCCCCGGATTGGGGTGTTGCTCACTTCCATACCATTCTAAAGGGATTTAATGATCCGCCTCTTCCTCCGTAGTTTGGAATGAATAAAGTGTATCGTCAAGTTGCAGATTGTCGTTGTTGAAGTCTTCGATGAATTTTTCAATTACTTCGGGCGTGATTGCCTCCACATGCAAGCCGATGTCAAGCGCGATACCGAAGTCGACATGCTTATCCATGTCAACATGCTCGGAAACTTTCACGGCCTCTTCTTCCTCAAGTTCGAGAATGACTTCAGCCATGTATAATCCGATCTCCTCCTGGCGGCTGTCAAGCGTTGAAAGATCGCCATTTTCATCCTCCTCGTATGCAATCTTCTTGTAATCCGGAAAGTGCTGCGCTGCTTTGTGTTCGGCAATTTCAAACAACTCGCTTTCGTGTTGCATTCGCAGCGTATACATCACGGCATCGTAAACCAATTCTTTACCGTCATCATCTTTGCCGATAAAGTAGAAGTGCTGATACTCGTCATTGTTATCATCGTCACTTTCTTCAACCAGGTAACGCTGACCACCGGCCTGTATCTTCTTCCTATACTCTGCTATAACCTGCGAATCAAAACCTTTGTTAATCTGTTTTTCCATACCTGTTACTGATTGATCCTGAATTTAACGAATTGTGATTAAAAAGTACTGTCTTGATGCAGATAAAATGCGAATTCATTCTATGGAAGACCGCATTCTTCCCTCAGTGGCTAATGATTAATTCAGGGGTTTTTGAACCACTCGGCATACATCGGATAATTACGTGCCGTGCGCTGAATAACTTCGCGCATATCGTCACCAATATCCTTTACCTTTTTTGCAGGCATGCCAGCATAAATGCTACCCGGTTCGACTTTTGTTCCGGGAAGTACAACGGCCCCGGCTGCGATCACCGAATTCTCCCCTATTTCGGCACCGTCCATTACGATGGCTCCCATGCCGATCAGCACGTTGTCATGAACAGTACAACCATGGACGATTGCATGATGCGCGATTGACACGTTGCTGCCGATAACCGTTTTCGCCTTTTGGTATGTGCAGTGAATTACCGCACAATCCTGGATGTTGGTGTTGTTGCCAATCGTGATCGAATGAACATCACCCCTGACAACCGCATTAAACCAAACCGTGCAGTTATCGCCCATGCGAACCTCGCCTACAATCACGGCATTGTCTGCAAAAAAACAGTTGGCTCCGAATTCAGGGGTAAACCCTCTTACTGACTTAATTATGGCTGGCATGTGGCGAAATTCGTACTGACAAGATGTCACAAAAAAACACTAAAATTTGTATTTTTGCGTCCTTATCAGGAATAATGAAGGAATTAATTGACGATTTGAGTATTCTGGATGGAGCCGAGGGGTGTGAGACGTACCAAACCTCAAAAGATTCAAATACCGGCAAGAGCCGCAAGCTTTACATTGAGAGCTACGGATGCCAGATGAATTTCTCCGACAGCGAGATCGTAGCTTCGGTTTTACAAAATGATGGCTTTGATACGACCTCTGATATTAACGAAGCGGATGTTGTGTTTCTGAACACATGTTCGATCCGTGAGAAAGCAGAACAGACCGTTCGCAACAGGCTCAACCACATCAACGGTTTCAAGAAGAAAAAACCAGAGCTACTGGTTGGTGTTTTAGGCTGTATGGCCGAACGCCTCAAAACCAAATTACTGGAAGAAGAAAAAATCGTAGACCTGGTTGCCGGCCCGGATGCCTATCGCGATTTACCGAAGCTTATCGCGCAGGTTGACGAAGGCGATAAAGCCATCAACACATTTCTGTCGCGCGAAGAAACGTATGCTGATATCAATCCCGTTCGTTTAAACTCGAATGGCGTTACTGCTTTTGTATCGATCATGCGCGGATGCGATAACATGTGCTCGTTTTGTGTTGTGCCGTTTACCCGCGGACGTGAGCGTAGCCGTGACCCTCATTCCATTGTTGCCGAAGCGAAGGCTCTGTTCGACCAGGGTTACCGCGAGGTGACATTGTTGGGGCAGAACGTTGATTCATACAAGTGGAGTGAAGAAGAGAACAACAAAGCACGGCTTGAGAAAAGCAGTGTTTCGGAAGTTATAAACTTTGCCAACCTGCTTGAGCGGGTTGCACGAATTCATCCCGATCTGCGGATCAGATTTTCAACATCCCATCCGAAAGACATCACTGATGAGGTGTTGTTCACGATGGCGAAGTATGAGAACATCTGCAAAAATATTCATCTGCCCATGCAAAGCGGAAACTCGCGTGTGCTTGACCTGATGAACCGCGGATACTCGCGCGAGTGGTACATAGCCAAAGCGAAACGTGTTCGGGAAATATTAGGAGAAGATTGTGGGATATCATCCGACATGATTGCTGGTTTCTGTACCGAAACGGAAGAAGAGCACCAGGAAACACTCTCCATGATGAGGGAGATTGTATACGACTATGCCTACATGTTCTTTTATTCTGAACGACCCGGAACGCTGGCAGCAAAAAAGTACAAAGATGATATCACAGAAGAAGTGAAGAAGCGCAGGCTTGAGGAAATCATTGCCCTGCAGAATGAACACTCCACGTTTCGCAATGAACGGATGGTCGGAAAAGTTCAGCGTGTGCTGGCTGAAGGTTTCTCCAGGCGTTCGGACGAGTTTTTGCAGGGACGTAACACCGACAACAAAGTGGTGGTGTTCCCGAAGGAGAACTTTAAAAAAGGACAATACGTAAATGTTTTGATAGAGCGTTCCACCCGCGGAACATTGATTGGTAAAGCTGTTGAATAACATGAACATTAGCGATTCAGAAATACAAAGTGTCAAGCAACGATTCGGCATTATCGGGGCATCACCCATATTGAACAATGCCGTGCGCGTAGCCATGCAGGTGGCCCCTACGGATATGTCGGTGCTGATTACCGGGGAAAGCGGAAGCGGCAAAGAATCATTCTCGAAAATCATTCACAACCTCAGTTCGCGCAAACACGGACAGTTCATCGCCATCAACTGCGGATCCATTCCCGAAGGAACAATTGATTCGGAATTATTTGGTCATGAAAAAGGATCTTTTACCGGAGCGCACGAAGCTCGCAAGGGTTATTTCGAAGTAACGAATGGCGGTACAATTTTCCTCGATGAGATTGGCGAGATGCCTCTCGGAACACAGGCCCGTTTACTTCGCGTGCTGGAGAACGGTGAGTTCATTAAAGTGGGTTCATCGAAGGTGATCAAAACCGATGTTCGCGTGGTGGCTGCCACCAATGTGAACCTCATGCTGAAGGTTGAGGAAGGTAAATTTCGCGAGGATCTTTATTACCGGTTAAGCACTGTTCCGATTTATGTTCCGCCTTTGCGGGAACGTGGGAAAGATGCGGAGTTATTGTTCCGGAAATTCGCGGGTGACTTCGCTGAGAAGTATAAAGTCAAACCCATTGCATTAACGGATGATGCAAAAGAAACGCTTTTGAAATACCGGTTTCCCGGAAACATTCGGCAGTTAAAAAACCTCGTGGAGCAGATGTCGGTTCTGTCGACCGACAATAAAGAGATCAACTCCGAGCGTTTGTTGCAGTACCTGCCTCAGGAAAGCAGCTTGCCTGCGCTGTATAGAAGCGGCAGCGGGTCAGACTCATTTTCAGAGCGGGATATTTTGTACAAGGTTCTGTTCGACATGAAAAAAGACATGGTTGACCTGAAGAAACTTGTGCTTCGTGCGTTCAGCGAAGGCGGCAACGCCACACAAATGCTCAAGGAGAACCCGGAATTGTTTGAAGGATTGGACAGCATCCCGGCAACGGAATCACAGCTGCTGGATTATAACACGGTTGTTCCTAAAGTACAGGAAGTTCCTGCCGAAGAAGAGGTTCACGACATAACCCATGAAACGGAAGACGATTCACTCTTAATCGAAAAGAAAGAAAAAGAACTTATTGTTCGCGCGCTTCAAAAAAATAATAACAGGCGTAAAAACGCGGCACGTGATTTGGGTATTTCGGAGCGCACCCTGTACCGCAAAATCAAACAATATGACCTTGAAGAGTAGCAGACTGTTCTTTCCGCTTACCATCGCGTTGCTGTTTATTACCACTTCATGCAAGGTTAACTATTCTTTTCAGGGGACATCAACCACTGCGAAAACGCTGGTGATTGAGGAGTTTTACAACAACACCGATTTGGGTCCCGCGAACATCGGTCAAACGTTTACAAACCGTTTGAAAGACTATTTCATTCAGAACACCAACATCAGCATCGTTCAATCGAACGGTGAACTCACGCTGGAAGGAGTAATTACCGATTATCGCGTTACTCCTATTGCGCCCGTGGCTAACGGTGACAGCCAGATCAATTCGGCCTCATCAACGCGGCTGACAATCACTGTAAAGGCGAACTATATTAACACGCTCGATGAAACGATGAGTTTTAAAGATAAGAGCTTCTCCTTCTTTAAAGACTTCGGCAACGACCAGAACCTGGCGGATATTGAGGAGTCGCTGATCAAGCAGATCTTCGACCAGATCAGCCTCGACATCTTCAATGCATCGGTTGCCAATTGGTAAAAAAGCCTTATTTTTACTAAGGTCAAATTCCTCCGGTGTGGACAAACAACAACTTTCCGATTTGCTGAACCACTACACGGCTTCTTCTACCGAAGAGGCTTCGGAGGTCATCTCACTCTGTGATAAATATCCTTATAGCCAGCTTTTACATGTATTGGCAGCGCGTGTGAGCAAAGACCATAATTTGCAGAACCAGCAGGATATTTTACAAGC
The DNA here is from genome assembly GCA_019694875.1 of Cyclobacteriaceae bacterium. Classification (GTDB taxonomy): domain Bacteria; phylum Bacteroidota; class Bacteroidia; order Cytophagales; family Cyclobacteriaceae; genus UBA2336. The sequence goes on along the minus strand of JAIBBC010000002.1, from coordinate 1,189,748 downwards.
TGCGGCAGTGTACAGCACCGATCGGTCTGTGCTGAAACACATCATGACAGAAGAGGCGCAGCCAGCAACAGTTGCGGAAGCAGTAGTTGCCCGACCTGAGCCCCAAATTGCCGTAACAGCCGTTACTACTACCATCCCGGAAGCAGACGGAATTGACTATGCAGAAGCGGTACTGAAGGATCTCAAGCGTCTGCACGAGCTCAAGCACAACTTCGAGAAAATGGTTAGTGTTTTTGAGATGGGCATTCCGGATGTAGAGGAAAAAAAGCCGGCCCGCAAACCTATCGGACGTCCTAAAAAAACAGTGGAAGTAAAAGCCGATCCGCTGATTGAAGAAATCAAGACCACCAAGAAGAAGATCGCTCCGGAAAATGAAAAGACCCGTGAGCAGATTGAAATCATTGACCAGTTCATAAAAGCACAACCTACCATCACCGCTAAATCACGTTCGGAAGTGAGTGTTGCGGGCGACCTTACCGAAATAAAAAACGGTGAATTTGCCGACAATGTTATCTCGGAAACGCTGGTCGAAATCCTGATCCGACAAGGCAAAAAGGAAAAGGCTATCGAAGTCCTTAAAAAGCTGATTTGGAAGTTTCCACAAAAAAAGACTTACTTTGCGGCTCAAATTGAAGACCTGAAGAAGTAGTTATGTTCACTTTCATTGTAGGAGCCATCATTTTTATTGCCGTTTTACTGGTTTTGGTTGTGTTAGCCCAGAATTCAAAAGGAGGCGGACTTTCTAACCTGGCAGGCGGATCAAGCGCAAGCAACATTATTGGTGTAAAGAAAACCGGTGATTTGCTGGAGAAATTAACCTGGGGATTTATCGTAGCCATTATGGTTCTGTCGCTTTCGACTAACTTCGTAACACCTAACGCTGGCTCATCGAACGAACTTCTTGAGCGTGCCGGTGAAGATGCGGGGACATCTAATTCACGTCCTGTGCCTACCACCCCTTCCGAGCAACAACCTGCGAACGATACAACAAGCAAGTAATCGTTAAAAGACTTTATTAAAAGCCGCGCCATCAGGTGCGGCTTTTTTTGTTTACTCAGGTTTTTACAAGCCGAGCCGTCCATCACCAAACAACCCTCATAAAGTGCTAAAGCGTTTCAAGGGTCATGAAATCTGCGTTATATTTGGCCGATAAATTACGACCTATGAAGAACATTGCCGTAATCGGCTCGGGTACTATGGGCAACGGAATTGCTCACGTATTTGCGCAATATGGATACTCCGTATCGCTTATCGATATCTCCGATGAAGCATTGAAAAAGGCAATTGCCACGATTGAAAAAAACCTTGACCGGCAGGTCGGCAAGCAATTGATTACTGCAGATGCAAAACGTTCCTCCCTAGAAAATATCAAGACGTTTACATCGACCGAGCAAGGCGTTAAAAATGCCGACCTCGTGATTGAGGCCGCTACTGAAAATGCCGATCTGAAACTTAAAATATTCAAAGACCTGGATGGTTTTTGTAAACCGGAGGCAATTCTCGCCTCAAACACATCGTCCATTTCCATCACTAAAATCGCAGCTGCAACCAAACGACCCGATAAAGTGATCGGCATGCATTTTATGAACCCGGTTCCGGTAATGAAGCTGGTAGAGGTTATACGCGGCTATAACACAAGCGATGGGGTTACAGCTACGATCATGCAGCTTTCGCGGATGTTGGAGAAAACACCCGTAGAGGTTAACGACTATCCCGGATTTGTAGCAAACCGCATCCTGATGCCGATGATCAATGAGGCCATTCATTCCCTGCATGAAGGCGTTGCCGGTGTGGAAGAGATCGATACGGTAATGAAACTGGGCATGGCCCACCCCATGGGGCCGTTGCAGCTCGCGGATTTCATCGGTCTTGACGTTTGCCTGTTCATTCTCAATGTCTTACACGATGGTTTCGGCAACCCGAAATATGCGCCATGCCCATTGCTGGTAAACATGGTTCAGGCCGGTCATAAGGGTGTTAAAACAGGATCCGGATTTTACCAATACACGGCCGGAAATAAGGAACTGGTGGTTGCGCCACGATTTAAAAAGTAATATGACTGATCGCGAGAAGAAGTTTGTTGTTTATTGGAAGACAAAACGGGAAGCCGGCAAGTGGAGATTTTGCTTCGTTAATGGAACGCTTTTATGGGGAATACCTGTATTTGTTATCCTTCAGGTATTTCATCTCGTCTTTCGTGAAGAATATGAGTTTGAGACCGGCAGACTTGTTACAGGTTTTATCGTATGGACAGTGACCGGTTTTTTCGGATTCGGTTTACTGATGTGGTGGCTCAACGAGCGGGCTTATAAAAAGCTTACAACAAAAAACCCGGATAAGTAGTCCGGGTTTTTTATTTATTTCTTCAGAAGGTCTCTGATTTCCGTTAATAGCTTGATGTCTTCCGGTGGCGGAGCCGGGGTTGACGGTGCAGCTTCTTCTTTACGCCTTGCCGAATTCATAACCTTGATGATCAGGAAAAGAACGAACGCGATAACAATGAAAGAAATTACCGCAGCTATGAATTTTCCAACCAACAGGCCACCAGGCTTCCAGGCTGCGATGTCTTCTGCGCCCGCAGCTTTCAAGGCTGGTTGAAGCAGGATGGGTGTAATGATGTCAGCAACGAGGGAGTTAACAATTGAACCGAATGCACCACCGATGATTACACCGACAGCCAGATCGACAACATTCCCCCTAAGGATGAAGGCTTTGAACTCTTTAAGCATAGATTTTAGGTTTACCTGACTAAAGATATATGATTATCGGGGTTATTTGACAATGTTTAATGGATTTTTCACACCCTTAAACCCGGTGAGCTCCACCCCTGCACTACCGATAAACATATCGGCTTCAACCTTCAAAACGATCCGGTTTTTGTCGTCCGAGAACCATGCCGTGATCGAATCTTTTCCATCGAACAGCGAGTTCTTCGGCATGGACGGCTTGAACACCAGGGCGCGGAATTTACCGGCCTTGGTCTTGATCGTCTGCCGGCCCTTGAACACAACCTTAAGGTTGTAGACAGAATCTTCAAAGAATCCGGAAACAATAACGGTGTCATTGATATGAACCTTGCTAAGATCCTGAGTTCGCATGTACATGAACCCTGAGATCAGGTCACGAACATGTTTGGGTGCCTGGTGATAAACGGGTGCTTTGAACTTACCGGTCTTATGGCTGAAAACTTTAGCTTCGATTTTTCCGTGAACATGATCGAAATTAACTACCTCGTCTTTTTTGTATTTGCCCTCACGAATTTTGCGATAGGTCATGTGCGGAACCAGTGCCGCAGTATCGATGTAAGCTCCCCACTGGTCGTCAACATCGGCAACCCAATCAACCATACCTACCGTCTTGCCGGTTACTTCTACTTTAAAGCAATCTCTGCTATTGATTTTGAAATACTTGTCATCGATTTTGGTTGTTCCGCGACCTACAGTGAAAATTCCATAGCTCATCTTGTATTCGAGCACCTCGCCTTTGGTAAAACTGTCGTTCTTCACACGCGGATAAACCTCCTGCCTGCTATCGGCCGTAAAGGCCGACAAACCGATCACTACACAAAATCCAAACGCCAATTTTTTCATATTCAACAGTGTGAAGGGAAAATAACCCTTCCAAAACTAGTTTGTCAAAGCAAATGCCAAAGTGCTAAAAGCCCCTAATTTAAACAGATACGCTGTTTTCCCGCAAGGCATCATTGAGAGAAGTCTTCTTATCCGTACTTTCCTTTCGTTTACCGATTATAAGTGCGCATGACACTGAGTATTCGCCCGCTGCAAACTTTTTGGGGAATGACCCCGGGATAACAACCGATCTTTCAGGAACATATCCCTGGTATTCAACCGGCTTGTCGCCCGTAACATCAATGATTTTTGAACTTGCCGTAAGCACAACGTTCGCGCCAAGCACAGCTTCACGACCTACACGAACTCCTTCCACCACGATGCACCGCGATCCAATAAATGCATTGTCTTCGATGATCACCGGTGCAGCCTGTACCGGCTCAAGTACTCCGCCAATTCCCACGCCACCACTGAGGTGCACATTCTTACCGATCTGCGCGCAGCTTCCTACCGTTGCCCACGTATCAACCATCGTTCCTTCATCCACATACGCACCAATGTTTACGTATGATGGCATCAGGATAACGCCTTTGCTGATGTACGAACCGTGACGTGCGACAGCATGAGGTACAACCCTCACTCCCAGCGCCTTATAGTTCTTTTTCAAAGCAATCTTATCATGGAATTCGAACGGTCCTACCTCGATGGTTTCCATCTGCTGGATCGGGAAGTACAGGATCACCGCTTTCTTTATCCACTCGTTTACCTTCCAGCCATTTCCATCCGGTTCCGCCACCCGCAGTTTGCCTTTGTCGAGCTGATCAACCACCTCGCGAATTGCTTCGGTCGTTTCTTTTTGCTGAAGCAGGGAACGATCTTCCCATGCCTTCTCAATCAGTAGTTTTAATTCCATTTAGTGCTTAGCTTAAAGGCTGTAAAAATCGCATTTGTCGAACGAAATAAAAAGACGAGTTCTTCTGGCCTCGGTTCTCAAACCCGTGGATGAGACGCGCATGTTCGAGAAAATCGGGGCAACTTTGGCTGAAGAAGGTTATGAAGTTTTCATTATCGGATATCCGTCAAACAATCAGGCAGTTGCGCGCGGGATTACCATCCTGCCTTTGCCCGGTTTTAACAGGATCAGCTTCAAAAGATTGCTGATCCCCTGGATCATCTTCCGGAAAATAAATCAGATCAAGCCGGAAACAGTGATCATCAACACACCGGAATTGCTATTTATTACAGTACTCAATGCATTGCTATACAGACGCAAGGTTGTGTACGATCTACTCGAAAATTACTACCGCACCATCCGCTTTACAAACACGTATCCCCGGCTCATGCGGACCTTCCTGGCCAGTATTGTACGTTTTACAGAAGTTATCTTCTCACGCTTCGTTAACCAGTTTCTGCTTGCCGAAAAAGGCTATGCGGCTGAGCTGAAATTCGTACGACAGCCCTTGATTGTTGAAAATAAACTCCCGCGGAAAATTGCAGAACAATACGGAACATCCAAGCACGGCCCGCGCTACAATCTGCTTTTCAGCGGAACGTTGGCGCCTACTACGGGCGTGTTTGAGGCAATCCAACTGGCGAAAAACCTTCACAAATTTGATGCGCAATACACACTAACGATTATTGGTTATGCGGCTTTACCGGAGGTTGAACAAAGGATACTGTTGGAAATTGATGGACTCGACTTTATCAAGCTGATTGGCGGTAATAAACTGGTAGCACACAGTAAGATTCTTGAAGCGGTTAGTCGGGCGGGTACCGGAATTATTATCTATCCATCAAATCCGGCAACGGAAAGTTCAATCCCGACCAAACTTTACGAATATCTCGCCTTACACCTGCCCATCGTGATTTCTCACAACGAACCATCGCACGAGTTGGTTAACAACTACCATGCAGGTGTTGTCTTCAATCGGGATGTTGCAGCCATTCATCAAGCTTTGAACAGTGACACGTTTACATTCGATTGCGAAGACAGCATATACTGGGACTCGCAAACCGGGGCGCTTCTTGCCGCGCTCAAGCGCTGAAATGTTAGCTTAAATAATTTTTTAGACTCGTCTAAATTTTTTAACTTTGGCAGACGTTAAGAATTCGTATGCTTAGTCTGACCGAAGAAAACTACCTGAAAGCCATCTACCATCTGTCCGATGGCGGAACCAAATCGGTGTTAACCAACGAGGTGGCTGACGCGATGAGCACCAAACCGGCTTCTGTAACCGACATGGTGAAAAAGCTTTCTGCGAAAAAGCTCATTACGTACGAGAAGTATTATGGAGTAACCATAACCAAACAAGGTAAAACCGATGCGCTTACAATTATCCGCAAGCACCGGCTTTGGGAGACATTTTTAGTGCAGAAGCTGAATTTCCATTGGGATCAGGTGCACGAAGTTGCTGAACAGCTTGAACATATTCAGTCGCCCCTGCTGATTGAAAAGCTGGATGAACTTTTAAACTTTCCGATAGCTGATCCGCATGGGCATCCTATTCCCGATAAAAACGGAAAAATTCATACCGGTCAGCAAGTTCCATTAGGTGACATCGCTGCAAAAAAAACGGTCACCGTATTGGCGGTGAATGTAAAAGAAAGTTCTTCGTTCCTTCAATACCTGAGCAAGATTGGCGTGTACATCGGGGCTAAACTTTCAATTCTCGATAAAGCGGAGTTTGACGGCTCTATTGAAATTATGATTGACGGTAAGAAGAAAGTATTTGTATCGAAAGAAGCGTCTCAAAATATCCTCGTAACTCCATGACAAAATCGTTTTATAAAATATTCTTGCTCAGTTTTATTACGGCCACCGTTTTGGGATCATGTTCCGGCAAAAAAGACTCGTTTACCGGGAACAAAAAAATCAGGATTGTCACTACTACCGGCATGATTAAAGATGCAGTTGAGCATGTAACGGGCGACAAAGCAGAAGTAATCGCGTTGATGGGTCCGGGTGTAGACCCGCACTTGTATAAAGCAACTCAAGGCGACCTTGAAAAACTTACGTCTGCCGACATAGTCTTCTATAATGGGCTTCACCTGGAAGGAAAAATGGGTGAAGTGTTCGAAAAGCTCGGACGATTGAAACCTGTAATTGCGGTATCAAAAGACATTCCGGAGTCGCGGTTAAGGACTATTCCGGGTTTTGCTGATACACACGATCCTCATATCTGGTTTAATGTTAACCTTTGGGAAGAAGCCGTGAAAGCTGTTAAAGGTTTTATGATTGAATATGATTCAGCATCCGCGGACTTATACACGCAGAATGCCAGCGCATACCTGAAGCAGATGGATTCGCTTCACAACTCAGTAAACGAGCAGCTGCAGCAAATACCAGCCGAACAACGTGTTTTGATTACGGCCCACGATGCCTTCGGATATTTTGGGGATGCTTACGGAATTGAAGTCCGGGGTTTGCAGGGTATTTCAACCGTATCGGAGTTTGGTTTGAAGGACGTTACTGATCTGGTAAACTTCATTATCTCACGAAAGATCAAAGCCATTTTCGTAGAGACATCGGTTTCACAGAAATCGATTAACGCGGTGGTTGAAGGATGCAACCAGAAAGGCTGGCAGGTAAAGATTGGTGGCAGTTTGTATTCCGATGCCATGGGCGCAGAAGGAACACCGTCCGGCAATTATTTGGGCATGGTAAGTGCCAACGTAAACACCATTGTAACCGCACTGAAATAGATGAAGAAATTTGCAGTTTTATTTGATATGGACGGGGTTATTATCGACAGCAATCCTGCGCACAAAAAAGCAATCGTACAGTTTTGCAATAAATACGATAAACACCTCTCGGATGAAGAAATGAAGCGTTACATCTGGGGTCGCACAAACAGGGAATGGATTCGCCATTTATTCGGTGAGGGTTTACCAGATGACCAATTGCGGGTATATGCCGATGAAAAGGAGCTTTTGTTCCGTACGATTTATAAACCTGATGTGCGACTGTTAAAGGGTCTCTCTGCTTTCCTCGATTTGTTAAAGACAAGTGGTATTCCGATGGCAATTGGCACATCCGCACCGCGCGCCAATGTTGACTTTGTGTTTGAGCACACCGGTATTGAAAAGTATTTCGATGCCGTGCTGGACGAGCGTGCTGTTACGATCGGAAAACCTGATCCTGAAATTTACCTCAAGGCTGCGAAAGCGCTGAATTTCGATCCTGCTGAATGTATTGTGATTGAAGATTCACTATCAGGTGTTGAAGCGGGTAAACGGGCAGGCTGCAAAGTGATCGGCATTACTACAACGCACTCGGATGCCGAGCTTTCGAAAGCTGATTTTACCGCGCCTGATTTTTCAACGATAACCCTGAACGACTTGTCAAACATTTTTAAGCCAATGAAATATGGCACCTGAAACTAACGTTCCCGCACTGGAGGTTCATGACTTAACGGTTGCATTCGATCGCAAACCGGTGTTGTGGAATATCGATCTGGTTATCCCGCAAGGAAAAATCGTGGGCATTGTCGGGCCGAACGGTGCCGGAAAGTCAACGCTCATCAAATCGATCATGGGTCTGCTTCCGCTGAGCAGCGGCTATACAAAACTGTTCGACCAGTCGCTTAATGATGTCAGGAACAAGATCAGTTATGTTCCGCAACGCGAATCGGTCGACTGGGACTTCCCAGCTTCCGTGATGGACGTTGTGTTGATGGGCCGTTATTCCAGGCTCGGGCTGTTCAAACGCCCGCGGAAAGCCGATCGCGATGTTGCACTGGATTGTTTACGTAAAGTTGGCATGGAGGCGTTTGCCAATCGGCAGATATCTCAGCTTTCCGGAGGGCAACAGCAACGGACGTTCCTGGCGCGCGCGCTTGCGCAACAGGCAGACGTTTATTTCATGGATGAACCTTTTGCAGGCGTTGATGCTGCCACTGAAAAAACAATTATCACGCTGTTGCGGACGATGGCACAATCCGGTAAGACAGTGATTGTGGTACATCACGACCTCCAGTCCGTTACAAATTATTTCGATTGGGTGATCATGCTTAACACGCGACTGATTGCAAGCGGGCCAACGGCTGAAACATTTACGCAGGAGAACCTTCAGGAAACTTATGGCGGCAAACTTACATTGCTGGCCGATGTAGGCGACCTGATTCGAAGAGAGAACTTCCCGCAACGCGAAAAAAGAATATGAACTCGCTGGCAGAATTTTTTTCGTTTGCTGATCCAAACATCCGGTACGTTGTGCTTGGGTCGGTGCTGCTTACGGCCAGCTCCGCCATTGTCGGCACGTTCACGTTCTTAAATAAACGGTCGCTGATCGGTGATGCAATCGCACACGCTGTATTGCCGGGCATTTGTCTTGGTTTCATCGTTGCCGGAACAAAAAATCCGCTTGTATTGATTGTCGGTGCATTTATCACGGGCTGGCTTTCATTAATTGTGGTTGAATACATCAATCGCAAGACGCGAATAAAAGAAGATACTGCCATCGGCCTTGTGCTGTCGGTGTTTTTCGGCATTGGAATTCTGATGCTTACAGTTATCCAAAAGTCTGGGAATGCATCACAGTCGGGGCTTGACCACTTTTTATTTGGAAAGGCAGCGGCATTAGTAGGAAGCGACCTGTTTGCATTTCTGATTGTGGCACTGATTTTACTGGTGGTGGTTTACGTCTTGTTCAAAGAGTTTGCCTTGATGGCCTTTGATAAAGCTTACGCCAAATCAATCGGATATCCGGTACGGGCACTTGAATTGATCCTCACATCGTTGATTGTGTTAGCCGTAGTGATTGGTATTCAGGCGGTTGGAGTGGTGCTGATGGCTGCAATTCTGATTACCCCGGCTGCTGCTGCCCGGTTCTGGACCGACAAAATTGTTGTAATGGTTTTACTTGCCTCCGCGTTCGGAGCATTCAGCGGATTGACCGGAGCCTACATTTCATTCGTGGCCCCAGCCATGCCTACCGGTCCGTGGATCGTGATTGTTATTTCGATGATTGCCTTTATCTCATTTTTCCTTGCACCAAAACGAGGCGTTGTATACCGGTTAATCCGACAGAACAACATCCGCCAAACAATCAACAACGAGAACGTGTTAAAAGTACTGTATCAACTGGGTGAAGAGAATAAGAACTTTTTCATTCACAGGCATCTTGACGAGATTATCCGCAGAAGAAAATATGAAAAGAGTACGCTGCAGTCCATTCTGCGGAGATTGCTGAACCAGGGATACGTAGAGCAAACGGGCAATCTCTGGAGTCTTACCGAAGAAGGAAAAAATAAAGCTCAGCGCGTAGTAAAAATCCACCGCTTGTGGGAGTTGTATCTGACCACATACATGAAGATCGCACCCGATCATGTTCACGAAGATGCAGAGACTATCGAACACCTGCTAACGCCTGAACTTGAGGCAGAACTCGAAAAACAACTTGGATACGCCAAGCTTGATCCACACCAGACTAAAATCCCGTATCAACATGAATGATTTTTACATCATCCTGACGGCTTCCTTAGTGGCATCGAGTTGCGCATTGCTCGGTTGTTTCCTTATTCTGCGGAGGATGGCGATGGTTGGCGATGCTATCTCTCATGCCGTGCTGCCCGGAATTGTTCTGGCGTTTTTATTCTCAGGCTCCCGCGACTCCGTCACGATGCTGATCGGGGCCGGATTGATTGGCGTGTTTACTACGTTTCTGATTGAGTTCTTTCACAAAAAAGCAAGGCTTCAAACCGATGCCGCCATCGGAGTTACGTTTACCTGGTTGTTTGCGGTAGGAGTTGTGCTGATCTCGATTTTTGCCGGCAAGGTTGATCTCGATCAGGACTGCGTATTGTATGGTGAGATCGCGTATGTTCCGCTTGATGTAATCATTTCCCCTGCGGGAGCGAATCTTGGCCCGAAGGCAATTTATGTAATGGGTTTTGTGCTTACAGTAATCATCATTTTTATCGTAACCGGATATAAAGAACTCTTCCTTACTACGTTCGATCCGGCTTATGCGAGTGCCATCGGAATCTCTACATCACTTTGGCATTACCTGCTGATGAGCGCGGTGTCGGTAACAACTGTTTCTTCGTTTGAATCGGTCGGGGCTATTTTAGTGGTGGCGTTGCTCATCGCCCCTGCCGCGACTGCGTATTTGCTTACCGATAATTTCAAATGGATGCTCGCATTGGCTTGCACTGCCGGTGTTCTTGCTTCGCTCACGGGTTACTATTTCGCGGTTTGGCTTGATGGTTCGATTGCCGGTGCCATCGCTGCAATGAGCGGGATAATTTTCGGACTTGCGATGGTCTTCTCTCCTACCCACGGACTATTCTTCAAAAAACTCCGGCAGGTTGCCCATTAAACTCTTTGGATGAGGTAATATTTTTCATCACATTCGTTTTCAGGTACTGATTCTTTTCAGGACTTTTGAAACAATAACCATAACTGTACTCATTTGAAGGTATTTTTTGCATGCATGGTTTGCGTTTGCCTGTTGCAGCCTCTCATCGCACAGGACAATGCCAGTCAGAAAGATGTTGAGTGGTTTGAAGGATTCTTCTCCCGCAAGCCGTCTGGTTCGCTCAGCGAATGGAAAGAAAAATTCAACGATGAAACGCAGGATGCACAGGAACAGGAAGACCGTGCCGCGCAGGTTCGCAGTAAAATCAAGATGGGTTTAATAACCCTCACCCATCCCAAAGAACAAGAAGAATCCAAGTATGAACTAGCGCTCGAATATTTCATCTCCGCGAAAGCGCAAGCCGATACCCTCAACCTGAAGGCAGAACAAGTACTCATTTATCTTTCGATGGCACGGGTGTTTGAGGAAGCCGGCAATCATGCGAAAGCCATCGACCTGCTTACAAAAGCGCAAACCGTTGATCGAAAAGCAGATGATCCGCTAAGCCTGTTGGTGTTAAATGAACTCGGTCGTGTCTATACCGATGCCGACAGTACCGATGAAGCCCAGAATATCTATGGCAGATTACTGCAACTGGCGCGCGACTCGAAACAGGAAAAACGTGAAGCGGATGCCTTGTTTTACCTGGGTGTGCTGAATACACGAAGAAACTCTTATGATTCAGCACTGATGCGGCACAAAGATGCACTCAGGCTCAAACGGAAGTTGCAGGATAAAGCGGGTGAAGTTGTTTCGCTGAATACCATCGGTGATTTGTATCTCGACATGAAGAACGATGACCGGGCGCTTGCGAATTACGTAGCTGCACTGGAGATCAGTCAGGCATTAAAAGACGACCATGCCATTGCCATTTCGTACAACAATGCAGGCAAGCTTTACTTTCATCAAAAAAACTATCAGCGTGCTATTTCCAATTTTGATCTCGGCCTTCAAAAAGCCCAGCAGGCAAAGAATCCGGAGCAGATGAAAATCAGTGCCGACTTCCTGAGCCAGTGCTACAAAGAGCTTGGAGAGTTTCAGCGTGCGCTGCAATACCGCGAACAAAGTTTTGGGATAGAGTCTATGATCCAACGCGAAAAGGATGAACGCAAGCTTTTAGATATGGAAAACAGTTCGGTGCTGGAAGCCAAAGAGCAGGCGATTGACAAGCTGGAAGCAAAACGGCTGGCACACGAAAAACAACTGCAGGAAGAAAGGCAAACCCGGTATTTGCTTTTTGCGCTTGTCGGTTTAACACTGATTGTAGCTGCCTTGGTATTTTCACTCTATCGAAGCAAACAGAAATCGAACCTGGTGTTGCAAGCGGCAAATGAGAAAATCATGCAGCAGAACGTGCAGTTGCAGCAATTGAATGCAACGAAAGACAAGTTTTTCTCGATCATCAGCCATGATTTAAAAGGGCCATTAAACTCGCTAACTTCCTTTTCGGGATTGCTGATTAACTACTTCGACAGTTTGAGTAAAGAGGAAATCCAAACGCTGGCCAAAGACCTCGACAAATCGCTGAAGAATCTCTTTGCCTTGTTGGAAAACTTACTCGAATGGTCGCGCTCACAAACCGGAGCGATTGAATTTAAGCCGGCAGCGTTCGATCTTTCTGAACTCGTGCAGGAAAACATTGATCTTCTCACGGCACAGGCAGCAGCAAAAAGCATTACGTTACACTACGAAGATCCACAGCCCGCTAACGTGATGGCTCACAAGAATTCCGTTACAACAGTTATCCGCAACCTGATCAGCAATGCGATCAAGTTTACACCGGCCGGAGGTACGATAACGCTTTCTGTGAAATCAAGTGCTGATGAAGCACTGGTTTCCATTGCCGACACTGGCGTTGGAATGAGCAAAGAAGTAATCGACAAGATTTTCCGCATTGATGCCAAGCATTCTACAAAAGGCACAGCCGATGAAAAAGGTACTGGTTTAGGACTGGTGCTCTGTAAAGATTTTGTTGAAAAAAACCGTGGCAACATCGGAGTTCACAGCGAAGAAGGAAAAGGCTCGACCTTCTATTTTACGCTACCGGTTGCTTAGCAACACCCCGTGCGTGAGAGTTGTCTGAAAAGCTATACCTTCGTAAACCATTAGTCCCGTCCTCTAAACCACTCAGTTCCATGCGAATCATATTTCCAATCATTTTTATGCTGATCCTGGGGATCATTTCCGCGGATGCGCAGGAATTCTACCAATTGCAAAGCCGCTGGAAACCGAGTGAATTTATCCACGTACAAGAACCAAGCCCGGCTGTGGGTACCATTCAACCCGGATGGTGGAGTGCACAGTGGATTCTGGAACCAGTTGAAGGCTACTACCGGATTAAGAACCGGTGGAGAAATGAGTTTCTTCACATTCAGAATGGTTCGATCGAAAGTGGCAATGTTGAATCCGGATGGTGGAGCGCACAATGGGCGCTTGAGCCCGTGGCAGGAACATCCTTCTACCGCATTCGTAACCGGTGGAAACCTGAAGTTGCACTTCATAATCAGAACGGAAGTTTAGAGGCAAGTGCCATTGAACTGGGTTGGTGGAGCGCGCACTGGGCTACGCTGAGTGTGACGCGTGACGGAGTCGTGCAGCAAGCTCCGGCAACGACAACTGTATCCGCCAGGAATGGCGACAACCCAAGTGCGTTCACGCCCGAGCATAATGGCAAGATTGAGCAGGCATCTGTACGCTACACCGATCAGATATCGTTATCCGGGAAAATTTCCGTTGGAAGCAAAATCTATTTTTTCCCACAAGAGGTAATCGCCAATACCGATGGGCTCTCATTCGATCCAAAGAATCCACCCATCGGTGGACAAACCTTTACGGTGATTGAAGTAACGCCCGAGGTTAAGTTCGATCGGCCGATGCCCATGATGCGAAACCGCGGCAACGACAGCTTTAGTTTTGTAATTGAAGTCTTTTAATCCCGCACGGATCAGTTGAGTTCCGGTCTTAATCTCTTGCGCAGCTGGTAGCGAACAGAGGATGCATTAAAATCTGTCAACCCCTGTAAAATGAGAGTACCGGGTTGGAGAATTTCTGGTTCAGAACGTTATAACCGGCAGTGACCTGCGTTTTTTGGGCGGTAAGATTGCGAGTCTTATTCTTCGTATCGCGAGATTTCTCTGTGCAGTCGTGAGTTTTATACTTGCAGTCGCGGGTTTCATACTTCGTATCGCGAGTTTTATACTTACAGTCGCGAGTTATACACATTGAGTCGCGAGTTATACACATCGAGTCGCGAGTTTTATACTTTGAGTCTTGAGATTCATACTTCGTACCGCGAGTTCCATACTTCGTATCGCGGGATTTCTCCGTGCAGTCGCAAGTTATACACATCAAGCTGCCTGTTTTCTCTGCAACACTGCGAGTTTTCCAGTTGCGGATGCTCAAATTCTCTTCCGGGGTGCTTGAATTTCTCTCGCTGATGCCCCAATTCGCTATGCGGAGGGATGTTATAAAGTTACAGGAGGCAGTTTCATACTTTAATTTACTCGTTTTTACACGTTAGCAACAGAAGAGCAAACACGGGTGGGCTTCTTTTCATCACATGGATGCTACAAGCCACACCATCCCAAAAGAAGAAAACTCAGACCCCAAACCTGCCGCAAGTTTGTAGCTTGTGGCTGAAATGATGTTCAGCTTGTAGCTGAAGATATCCGCAAGGTTACAGCTCATGAGCAGAGTTGCTATTTACATTCCAGCACGACAAGGTTTTTAAGCTAAAAACTTACCGCATAGTCACTACAAGTTACCTGCCTACCGGCAGGCAGGCGCTGCGCTAAACTTGAGGCAGATCATTGGGAAAAGGCTCGACCTTCTATTTTACAATGCCTGTTTCGGAACAACAGGGTTGAATCCGGAAATTCTGCAATATCCACTTAGAACTGAATTAAATTAAATCCGGCAGGTCATTTTCAGGCATGGAACAAATTATCATGTTCATTATCTTTAATCTTCGAAGGTTTCCTCCAGGCCTTCCGCAGTATGAGATTGATTTGGCTTTCTATTCTAATGGCTTGCGCCCTAGTTGGCCATGCCCAAACAGATTCTATTAAACAGGTTATCGGCCGGTTTGAATCCAGAAATGATCATCAGAGTGTCATCAACGAAGTACAGAAAATTCTCGCAGTAACCGGTAACAGTCTATCAACACCGGATCGCATCGCTGTTAAAACAATTCTTGTTAACAAGTACATAGAACTCCAGCAATGGGATTCATGCATTAATTTTTGCCAACGTCAAATTACTGCTGCGCACCGACAGGGAAATACACTTGAGGAAGCCAGCTTCTACAAACTTATCGGTAACACGTATTATTCTATTCGCGACAAAGCAAAAGCACAGGAGTATTGGCGAAAGACCATTACAATCGCGGAAGTAAACGATCATACACTGCTGTTAGAGCAGTGCTACCACAATTTAGCGGCAGTTGCGATCGACTCCGGGATACACCTGGCAGAAGCTGAGCAATACCTGCTCAAATCACTTCAGCTGGCGAGACAGAACCAATTAGAGGGTACCACGCTCTACAATCAGCACAATCGGTTGCTTGCTACACTGTATGAACGCTCTAACCAATTAGACAAAGCAGAAGCCCTGTACCTTGATGTAATTGCAAAGAGCCGGTTAATGAACGACACCATGAGACTGGCCGAATCACTGATGTTCTATTCGGATGTTCTGACGAAACGAAAGAAATTTGATCAGGCTATCACCGTAAGCTCAGAGGCGGTCGAAATCGCAAAGCGGGTAAAAATGCTTGATCTTTTGCCTACCTCCTACTTCTTCCACGCTAAAAACTTATACACGGCCGGGCGATACAAAGAAGCTTACGATTTTAAGGTTGAGGAAGCCAATGTGAATACGTTACGTTTTAACAACGATTTGCATACTAAAATAACTGAAGCTGAGGCCAAGTTTAAAAACGCAGAAGTTGAGCATGAAAAGAAACTCGCCATCATCAAAGCCAATAAAGAAAAACAGGTTTACACCCAACTACTGATTGGAATTCTAATTATTGCCGGGCTTGCTTTTTATGCCTTCTATCAGCGAAAGAGTTCGCGTCAGAAATTGCAGATTCAGCAACAAATCCAGTCTGAAAAGGAACGCTTGAGCCGTGACTTGCACGATAATCTCGGTTCGCAAATGGCCCTCTTGAGCAATCATATCGAAACGCTTGATACAAACTATAAAAGGCAAAATCAGATTGAAGCCGGTATGGAAAAAGTGAAAGACAGCTCCCGTCAGTTGCTTCAGATTTTACGGGAGACGATCTGGGTTCTGAACAAGGAACAGGTGACTGCCCAGGATTTTTTCGACAAATTGGTGGATTATGCCAGGCGCTATCTGCAATCGTATAGCGGGATTAGTCTTGCAGTTCAGGAAAACTTTACGCACGACAAAACAATCGGTACAAACGAGGCGCTTCAGTTATTTAGAATTTGCCAAGAAGCAATTACAAATTCCTGTAAATATTCAGGCAGCTCTATATTACACCTTCGGGGAAGTTCAACTGAGAATGGGTTTACCATTGCTATTTCGGACACCGGGAAGGGTTTCGACCGCACAGGGCTTGCGACAGGAGAACACTATGGATTGCACAATATGCAGGAACGGGCATTGCAGGCGAATATCACACTCAAACTTGAAACGGAATACAATAAAGGTACAACCGTAACGGTATCCCTTTGAACGAGAAATGCCGCATGCGGGGTATTGTTCACTGCTTATGCAAAAATAGATTTGCATTATGTTAATCGGAATTGTAGATGATAAGGCATACTTACGAACTTCCCTCAGGGAAAAACTTGCTTCCGTTGAGAACAATATTGCTGTTGTTCTTGAAGCCGGTGACGGAAATGAGTTTTTGCAACTGATGAAAACGGATACTGTTAAACCCGATGTCGTGTTGATGGATATTGAGATGAACGAGCTTAACGGTATTGAAACCATACGATTGGCTGCTCCCGTTTATCCTACGGTTAAATTTGTAATGCTTACCGTTTTTGACGATGACGAGCGCATTTTCAACGCCATCAAAGCTGGCGCGCATGGCTACTTGTTAAAGGAGGCAACGGCTCAAAACATTATAGACGCAATACACCAGGTTCACGAAGACGCTGGAGCTCCCATGAGCCCGGGTATCGCAAGAAAAGCGTGGAAATGGCTTACATCAATGCCGGAAAGTGCCATTACCGGAAAACAGCAGACGGAACCCGTGTTTGAACCGTTGTCGGAGCGGGAGAAGGAAGTATTGAAGTGCAGTATGGAAGGAAAAGAGTACACCCAAATTGCAGAGCAGTTGTTCTTAAGCAAGCACACGGTTCGGCAGCATATGAAGAACATCTATCGCAAACTGCATGTAAGCAGCAAAGTGGAAGCGCTTCAGATTAGTCTGAAGAACAAATGGATTTAGCGATTTTATCGCTGAAGCGAAAGAACTGCCTAAAATGCCACACAGAGGGTATTTCAACTCCTCAGGGATACGGTCAATTTTACCGTACGAACCAACCAGATTTTTACGATGAAAACATTAAGCACCGGATTCAGGCTCATGGCCGGATTGCTATTTCTGGCATCAGCCGTTGTAGCGCAGAGTGATCCATTTCAAGCTCAGGCTGACGAAGTCAACAAGATGTACAAACCAAAGAATAAAGTTCTGGAGGAAACGCTTTATCTCGACAGCGCATCCGCTACGGCATCGACTGAATTCTATCTGCCAAAAGGTAAATACGTGGTGTATGTGATCGCTGACACCTACAGTTCGAAAGCTGTTACATTTTCGATAAAAGGTAACTCGATGGAATGGGAAACTGCAGACAAGAGTCAGCGCAAAATTGTTTCGGAGGGGAAAGGCTTTAAGCAGAAGAAATGGATTATCAGCAATCCGATTTCCGTTTCTGATAAATATCAGGCACTGGAGTTCAAAGTAGACGACATCATGAACATGGTTGAGAAAAGCAATGCGCGAAATCAGGCACGCTATGAAGCCCAGTCAAGAGCTAACGCCCTGGCGATGGCCACCGGCCGCTCTGCTACCGGCTCGGCTTCGTACTCTAAATACGATAATGGATCTGAACTACAAATCAACCTGACAGCTGAAAAAAGTGATGTGAATCATCCCTGGGGAGCCGTTAGAGTATTGATTTTTGAGCGGTAGTGATCAGTAGTTATTTGTCGGTACGTGTAAAAAGAGGAAGTCATTTCGATTTCCTTTTTTTCTTCAGCGTAACTAACCAACAGGTGCAACGCTGAATTTCTCCGCGTGATCCCGAGTCATACGCATCGGGTCGCGAGTTTTATACTTTGAGTCGTGAGTTCTGAACCTTCCTGATTGCTTGAATTTCTCTCGCTGATGTCCGAATTGGTTATGCGGAAGGGCGTTATAAAGTTACAGGAGCCTGTTGTTCGTATGGGGGCACTTTGCAAATACTGAAAAGTTAACGTATCAACCGGAATTACAATTAAAGATTTGGCGAATCCGCACCATCTGTAGCAAAGCGGTTAATCGTTTGGCATAATTAGTTGTGCTGCTGTTGGTATGATCGAATAACATGGAATTGATCTTTACCGCTTCATCGAAGTATAAGAATTCGCTGTGTTCTTGATTCTTCACAACAATACCCAGGGAAGTTGGCCTTTGTAAAAAACAAATATAACTTTGGCATACCTTATACCTAAAAATCAGAGAAGAAATTGACAATTTTATTGTGTATTAACAGGAAGATATACTACAGCCTATCTGACGAGAACAAAACGTTTGTTCATAACATGATCGATATGGCACTCTGTGACTTTAAAACTAAAAAAGCGTACGCAAAGTAAAGTTAGGTGTATGATTGGAGACGAGCTACTTTACTCTCTTATACTACTCTTAATTGGATTAATCGCATTGCTGCTTCATCGCAATATTGAATCGTATAAAAAAGATCAATACCTAACAAAAATATCCTCCTTACTCACAGGAGTATTCTGTATCCTAGTTGGTTTCTATTTGTTTTTTAAGGCGATTCTATAACGCTCTCCTTTTTACGTGCCAGTTAACGGTTTCGATAAAAAGTAACCCTCAAAAGCAAGCCAGAAAAAATATATCAAAAGAATGATATTAATGAATGTCCAACTTATGGACGGACTAAACATTGTTATAAACAAAAAAAGAAAATCAATTCCTATTAAAATAGCTGTAAGAGTCTTGTATATTAAGCCTCTACCAATATTATAAACGTGAACCAATAAAATTATTTTGGCCGTTAAGATGAAAAGTACAATTAAGTATGATCTTAAAATCACGCTACCATAATCAGATTCAGAATTAGGATCAACCGATATAAGCCCAAAGCTCATCCAAATCAATCCTGTCACAAGGATGGCTAGTGCACCTAGTTTCAATAAAATATGTCGATACTGAACCAATGCCAGGCTCGCATATATTATCGTTAAAAAACCTGTTATCAAATAAATGCATTTAGGGATGATGCTAAGCTCTATTTGATCAACATTGTACACCCCGACAGGTAGATTGTTAATTTCTTTAAATACGCTTGGGTTAAGAGAAAAAAAACATACAAAGCCCACCAAGATACTTACTGAGATAAGTACCCCAAGATAAAAGATAAGTTGTTTCATAATTCAATATGCATTTTCCTGCGGTGCAGGGTTTGTTTGTCCATTGGACTTTTTCTTTCTCAGATTCTCATCAACCACATTAACAACTTCTTTTACAACTTTAACATTTAATTCCAAAATTGCCTGAGCCTGTTCGGGGTTATCAATGCCCTGACCTCTGCGATTTAAAATTATTTGTTATCAAGTTGAAAATCAGTAAAGTAAATTATAGCAAAGTTCTTTTATTAAAATAAATGATCTCACGTATTTAATCAAAAACCCAAAATGAATTCCTGTAAGTTAAGCTTCCGGTCGAGCTTTAACTTTTTACGAAGCCGGTAACGACTGATCTCTACTCCCCTGACTGAGATATTCAACAGGTTCGCGATTTCTTTGGTAGAAAGGTTCATGCGCAGGTATGCGCTCAATTTCATGTCTTGCGGACTAAGTGTTGGATACGCTGCCCGGAACCGCCTGGAGAAATCACCATGAACGTTATCGAAGTGCTGTTGGAAATGTTCCCAGTCCTGATCGGACGACAAGTTTCCCTCAATGTCGTGAACAATTTGCGTAAGCTCTTTTGACACGTCCTGTGAGCTCTTTTTCGAAATGCTTTTCAGATGATCTTTTACCCCGGTGATGAATTCGTTTTTATTCAGAATAAGAACAGTTGACGTTCCTAATTCTTTGTTCATGTGCATCAGCTCGGCTTCCAGCTTTTCGTTTTTCAATCGCGTGATTTCTTCCTGTGTTTTTTGTGCCAGCAATTCCATTTCATTATCTCTTCGGATCAGTTCCTTCTGCTGTTGAATATTCATCAACCGCTTCTCATGTTTGTGTTTCCGGTCGAGCAGGCCGAATCCCGTATACAACAATCCGATCACGGTAATGGCGTAAATCAGGTACGCCCAAACCGTCCGGTACCAGGGAGGCGATATGATAAATTGATAGGTAATTTCTTTACTGATTTCACCATACACATTCCGGGAGCGCACATGAAAGGTATATTGGCCTTCGCGCAGGTTCGTATATTCTTTTTGCGTTTTGGTGGTCCACTCCGACCATGTTTTCTCGAACTTCTCAAGATAATACTGGTGCATAACTTCGCCATTGCCTTCGAAAGACGTGGCAGCGAACGAGAAGTTCACTGAATTAGCTTTATATGGAAGTGAGATGACATCACTTGCCGCCTGACTTTCCGTGATCTGATTTTTATCAACATGATTTCCGTAAAACAAAAGTGAATCACCGGCTATGGTTGTAGAAAATCTCCGGATATGTGTTTTAAATCTTGACTCTGACGACAGCCGGGTATTGGGATTGTAATGAACAAAACCCTCCTTTGCTCCGAACATAACCTCGTTGTTCTCAAGGATGGTCATGTTTTCAAGATCGTCATTCAAAAATCCACGAATCTTATTAAACGTGTTAGCCTCCAGCGAGTAGGTTCCGATTGTATTCTTCCGGAGCACACCGATCTGGTTCTGGCCGGTAAAATAAATGTTGCCGAACGCGTCTTCGCGGAGATGCCAGAGTTGCGCGTATTCGCCTAACAGATTGGTAAAGAACGGTTCCCGCACAAAGCGATCCGTTTGCTTATCATACTTATACACTCCGTTCTCGGACGTAAAAACAAGTTCATTGCGGATATTGAACACGTTAATCAGCACGTTTGACGGGAATCCTTTTTCTGCTCCGTAAAAGTCAATGGATTGGATGCGATTAGCGGAATCATTAAACACAACCTTATACACCCCTTTGTACCCGTGGGTAATCCACAATACACCATCACGATCCTGCTCCATCACACGCGATGATTCGCGAAAGCCATCCAGACGGGTTTTCGCCACCCAGTGATCATCTGCCTTCTTTTGCAAAAGTTGAAGACCATTGTATGAACCTTCCACCAAAAGATTCGGGTTTTGCCGAAGTTGCAGAAATATCCAGGCACCGGGTTCTGAAGAAATGAGTGTACTCTTGTCGCCATCGATTCTAAAGGCACCATTATGATGGCCCATCAACAAATCATTTCCATACCGGCCGATGTGATACACCTGCCCCCGGCTGTTCTCGACTAATTTGAAGGAACTACCTTTAACAGAAGGATCTTTAACATACAGGCCCGTGTTGGTTCCCAGGTAAAGCTTGTGATCATCCAGGTATGCGCAATAGCCGGTTCCCGGCAGGCCCATTTGTTCGTTGATGAAGGTAAAAGGTGAACCAAGTTCAACGTAAGCGAGGCCATTATTCTGCCCAACCCAAAGATTTTGAAGGTCATCTTCAAACACACTTAGCACGGTTCGGTTCTGCAGGCCCTTGCCGGCTGTAAGTTGCACCAGTACATCCCCTTCGTCATTGATAATCAACAGTCCGTGATTCTGTGTGCCCACGGCAAAGTTGCCGTTCTTCAGCCTCACCATGATGTTTACAATGGCTTCTTTGAAATATGCTTGTAAGTCGGGGCGCCATGGTTTGATCATCCCATTGTTGAACTCAAACACCCCTTGCTGAAAGGTGCTGATGATCATTCGGTTGGCAGAATACGGGAGGATTGACGAGATGCCTTTGTTCTTGAAGAATTCGTTGCCTTCGATGGGCGTCAGGTTTTCACCGCTTAATTGTGTGATACCCCGTTCGCGCTCATCCACGTACAATTCACGGTTTACAAAAAATGAAAGCTCAAGTGCATGAGCAGGTTTAACCACATTGAACTTACCGTGATCGTAAATGAAAATATTCGAGAACGTACAGAAGTACACCTGACCTTCATCGATAAACACATTCCATGTCTCATCAAAATTCCGGTACTGGTCCGGGAGGCTGTCGGCCAGGGAAGTATACTGAAGCTGGCCCTGGTTGTTTGGAAAGAAGTATCCAAAATCTCCCTGACAGCCGACAAAGATTTTCCCGGAATCATCAACAGCCACACTGCGCATTTTGGATCCGTTCTTTACCCGGTAAATCTGCCAGCGGTTTCCGTCAAATTCGAGCAACCCAAAGTTGTTGGCGATGTAGATGAGCCCGCGTTTGTCTTGCACGATATCCCAGTTCTGAATACCGGCACCGTAGTCTTGTGTGGAGAAGTTCCGAACGAACGGAACACCCGCCAGATTCGACTGAGCATAAGATTTCCAGAAAAAATTCAGCAAGAGGACGAGAAAAACGATCCTGGCCGGAGTCATGATGAGTTAAAATTTCTTCAATGTAGTATTTAATACACCATGCGAAAATACAAAACATGCAAAATATCGCTTAGAAAGCACTTTTTTACCGGATTGATGTATTTTTGATGTATTCAAATATTCGCTTTGAAGTAGCATTGATGCACCGTTTTGCTTGCGTTAGCGAGTCATAATCAGAAAATTTGTAAACGTTTGCATGAGCTGTATATCTGCAAACTATTGCACAACCTTAACCCACTGCTCGAATGAGAAAATTTTACTTCCTGGTCCTGCTTCTGTTGTTGGGAACCGCAGCGTTTGCCCAGACAACTGTAACAGGAAAAGTCACCGACAGCAAAGGTGACCCATTACCCGGTGTTAGCGTTGCCCTGAAAGGCACGTCAACGGGAGTTATTAGTGATGCTGATGGCGTGTATTCGATCAATGCCCCGGCTGACGGTACGCTCATCTTCAGTTTTGTTGGCTTCAAAAATACCGAAGCTACTATTGATGGCCGGACCAAGATTGATGTTATGTTGGAAGAGTCTCTAACCTCACTTGATGAGGTTGTGGTGATTGGATACGGTGTACAGAAAAAAAGTGTTGCAACTTCTCCTGTGTCAAAGGTTGACTCAAAAAATCTTGGCAACTTCACCAATCAGCGGCTGGAGCAAATACTTCAGGGGCAAACCCCGGGGGTAATGATCAAACCTTCATCCGGCCAACCGGGCTCAATCATCAACATTAATGTTCGAGGCATCGGAACAAACGGGAATAGTAATCCATTAATTGTTATCGATGGAATTAACGCAAACGATGGAGCATTAGCCGCGTTAAGTCCTAGTGACGTAGAATCCGTGCAGGTCCTAAAAGATGGTGCATCCGCTGCTATTTATGGAGCGCGAGCGGCTAACGGGGTAATTTTAATAACCACGAAGAAGGCAAAAGCTGGAGAATCTTCAATCTCCTTTGACTCTTTTTACGGAATTCAAAAACCCTGGAGTATGCCAAAAGTTTTGAATTCTTCTCAGTATGTGAAACTTATGACTGAAAAATATGCGAATAGTAGTCAAACTCTTCCTGACGGCTTTCCAACTCAGGAGACAATTCAGCATAACTCAGACTGGATCAACAAAATAGTTCAGCCTTCCTCAACGCAAACCTATCAATTATCGCTTCGAAAAGGTACAGAGAATGGCCACATCAACGCTTCTCTCTCCTATTTCGATCAGAACGGAATTATTGCTCCCAAGAAGTCGAATGCTAAGCGTATTACCGGCAGATTTTCCACAGAGCAAAAAATTAATGAGTTCTTCTCGTATGGACAAAATGCACTATTTGTTCATGCCACAAACGAGCGCATTGGCGAGAATAATGCCTTTGGTTCGCCCTTAAGCGAAGCACTTGTATATGATCCTTTAACACCATTTTATGATCCAAATGGAACATTTGGATTTGCACAATCCCCTTACGTACAGAAAGAATACTTAAATCCGTTAAGTCAGATATTCATTACCAATAATTCAACAATGCAAAATGGAGTTATTGGAAGTGCTTTTATCAAAGTGAATCCAATAAAGAATCTTACCGTTAACAGCAGTTTTGGGATCGACTATCAAAATTACACTGGCAAAGGATTCACACCTTCATACAAGTTTTATGACACTGAGGGAAGTCAACTAAATCTCACCAATGAGCTTAATGACATTTACGAATACTCTTCTAAGCAGTTTATTTGGCAATGGGAGAATTATGCAGAATACGCAAAAACTTTTGGCAAGCATGCTATTCAGGCAACACTCGGTACTACGATGCGGCAAACCACAGGAAGTTCCTTTGGAGCATCTTCTTCAGGCATACCAGAAGAAGTGCAATTTAATCGCAATTTCCAGTACATCGACAATACCCCTGACTCACTCAGGAGATCAAACAGTAGCGGCCAGGAAAAGATATCACTAGCAAGTGTATTTGGCCGGATTATATACAGTTATAATGAGAAGTATCTATTTACAGCGATTCTCAGAAGAGATGGCAGCACAAATTTTGGACCGAATTACCGGTTTGGACTATTCCCATCAGTGGCAGTAGGATGGGTAGTGTCTGAGGAGTCATTCTGGACGTTTGACGCGATTGACTTCTTAAAAGTAAGAGCAAACTACGGTGTTAATGGTAATGACCGAATAAGATCCCTTGCCTTTGCCTCGGTTATTGGCAATACGGGTTCTTATCCCTTCGGTAAGCCCGGAAGTCAAACGATATACAATGGCCTTTCGAGCGCATTTGCAGATAACAAAGATGTAAAGTGGGAAGAAAGCCGGCAGTTCGATGCTGGAATCGAAGTTGGCTTGCTGGATGACCGTCTTACAATTGAACTGGACTACTATCGCAAAAAAACCTATAACCTATTGATGGATGCAACAGTGTTGGACCTGAATGGTTTCAACGGGCCACCCGTCGCGAATGTTGGCGAAGTAATAAATAAGGGTTTCGAACTGGAGGCAAATTATAAGCAGAACTTTGGAGCGGTTGCATTCGGTGCAGGGCTGAATTTAACCACATTGAATAATGAGGTAACCAAAGTTAACGAGAATGGATATATTGATGGTTACACGTGGCCGGTTCGCAACGCTGTAATTACACGAATGGAGGTTGGCAGGCCAATAGGTTATTTCAGGGGTTACAAAACTGCTGGCATTTTTAATAGTGAAAACGAAGTGCTTAGTCACATTAACTCCAGCGGCCAGCGCCTTCAGCCTAACGCACATGCCGGTGACATAAAATTTGTAGACGTCAATAAGGATGGAGTGATCGATAGCAAGGACATTACCGAAATAGGAAGTCCATGGGCAAAAGTTATGATCGGCCTAAATCTATCGGCATCTTATAAAGGATTTGATATCCGTGCACTCTTCGCTGCCAGCCTTGGAAATGACATCTATCGTTCGTATGAGCGCCAGGACGTTGCGCTCAATAACTACACAACTGATTGGTTGGATCGTTGGACGCCAGAAAATCCAAACGCGTCATATCCACGACTTACGCTTAACGATCCAAATAACAATTCTCGTCCATCAGATTTTTATGTAGAAAACGGATCTTATTTGCGCCTAAAAACTCTTCAGGTTGGCTACTCGGTACCTAAAAACATACTCGACAAAATTCGATTAACCAGGCTGCGCGCTTATGTAACCTTTGATAATTTACTCACCATTACCGGATACTCTGGCTTTGATCCAGAAATAGGAAATAACGGCTGGATACTAGACACAGGAATAGACAAAGGTTTCTATCCTCAACTCAAAACAATGGGCTTCGGTCTCAATATTCAACTGTAACAAACCATTACACCTATGAAATTTCAAAATTCAAAATTCATAAAAGTCGTATTGTTGACCGGTTTCCTGGCAGCGGGATGCTCTGACTTTCTTGACACAGAACCTCAGAATAAGTATTTATCAATAAATTTTTATCTCACGGAATCGCAAGTATTTAGTGGGTTAATTGCTGCGTACGAACCTCTTCAATGGACGTTTGTAAATGGCAAATGGACATCATCCGTTATGCTCGGGGAAATCTGGAGCGACAATGCCAATGCAGGAGGTGATCCAACCAACTTTGACCAGCCTGGGTGGCAAGAGATTGATGATTTAACTGCAACCACACTAACTGCTGAAGCCAGAGCTTTTTGGACGAAGTACTATGCTGGAATTAATCGAGCAAACCAAGTCTTAAACAACGTAAAACTTGAAAGTGAAGTTGTCAAAGAATATCAGGCAGAAGCGAAGTTTTTAAGAGCGTACTATATGTTCGAACTTTTCAGAACCTATGGACCGATGCCAATTATTTTGGTCCAACCTTCTCCCGAAGATAGAAGTTTTAGCCGACCTAAAATGTCAGATGTATTTGCTCAAATTGAAAAAGACCTTTTAGAAGCTATTCCGCTTTTACCATTGTCATATTCAGCAGAATTCGCTGGTCGGGCAACCAAAGGCTCGGCACAGGCGCTTCTTGGAAAAGCGTATTTGTATTGGGCCGATTTGAACAATGACGATGCGGCTACATTCGACAAAGCAGCCGAACAATTGTCGGATGTAATAACATCCAATCAATATCAGTTGCTTGATGACTATAACCAACTTTACGCATTTGGAGAAGCTAATGATTCCGAATCTGTCTTTGAAATTCAATACACCAATGAAGTTCCTGCCGATTTTGGAACTCCTTATCAGTATATCAACGGAAACATGATGGTTCAGCTTTGCGGAATCAGAGGTTTGTGCGCAGGTCACCCTGATTATATTGAGGGCTGGGGCTTTATGCTGATGACAGACAATCTCTACGACTCGTATTTACCGGATGATTTGATCCGGAGAAATGCTACCATAATTTCGCAAACTCAGTTGACACTGGGAGGTTGTGCTGTGTCTGCTGCAGCTCAGAATCCAATCGACTTCGAGGGTTATTGGCAAAAGAAGTATGCTAACTATCGGGGCTATACCGTTCCGAATGGCGGGGAAATTAACGTGTTGAAAGACGCTAATCAGCCTGTAATACGCTACGCAGACGTGCTGCTGATGTACGCAGAGGCGCTTGAACGCGGAAACGGATCTGCGTCTGAGGCTATGACCTACATCGATATGGTTCGTGAACGTGCAGCCGGCCCTGGCGACAATACCGGAAGCTTCAGAACCGCTGCGGAACTCATGACTGATGAAGGGTGGACACTTTTGGAGGTTATCTGGTATGAAAGAAGAGCGGAGCTGGCCGGTGAAGGTGATCGTTGGTTTGACCTGGTGCGATCAGGTCGCGCTGACGCAAACGTCTTCTCTCCTGCTAATCCGCGAAATGGAAACTTCAGTACGGATGATTTATTTCTGCCAATTCCTCAACGTGATGTTGATTTGACCGGTGGAAAACTTACTCCTTATCCTGACGCTTCTCTGTTCGAGTAAATACAAAGACAAGTAAATTGGCAGGACTTCTCCGCGAAATTCGCGGAAGTCCTGCCCATAACACAAAAACCCGTGAAGATGATGCGCGCGAAATACTTTCTAACGATACTGTTTGCAGTTGTTCTGGTTTCACATGGCTACAGTCAATGTGAAGTACTGGTGTGGAGTGATGAGTTTGAAGGAACGGGCGCACCAAATCCAGCCTTCTGGACTCACGACACTGGCGCTGGCGGCTGGGGAAACAACGAAGTTCAAACCTACACAACCAGTACATCCAACGTTCGTCAGGAAAACGGCAAGTTGATTATTGACGCATTAAAATTCGGAAGCAACTGGACCTCCGGCCGTATCAAAACTCAGGGTTTAAAGACATTTACGTATGGCAAAATTGTATTCCGCGCAAAACTGCCGATCGGAGTCGGTACATGGCCCGCACTGTGGATGCTCGGCCAGAATATTACTTCGGTTGCGTGGCCCGCATGCGGGGAAATAGATGTTATGGAACATGTGGGAAAAAACCAGGGTGTTGTGCAGGCCGCGTTACATACTCCTTCCAGCAATGGCAATACCGTGAACAAGGGGGCCACTTCGGTACCCACGGTAAGTACTGAATTTCACGATTACGCAGTATCCTGGAATGAACAACGCATTGCATTTTATGTCGACAACATCCTGTATTATACCTACAATCCATCAACAAAAAATGCCAGCACCTGGCCTTTTACCGGACCGCAGTTTCTGATCATGAACATTGCCATGGGGGGTAACTTTGGAGGACCCACCATCGACCCGAATCTCACCTCGGCACGAATGGAGGTTGAGTATGTACGGGTGTACGAAGAAAAATCCGAGCCTTCCATCACCGGCCCTAAATTCGTATTCGAAAACCAAACAAGTATTTCCTACACGGCCCCGGATTATGGCGGAGGTATAACGTACAACTGGACTCTTCCGGAAACCGCAACCCTTGTTTCCGGACAAGGCACCCGTCAAATATCGGTAGACTGGGGTAATGCCGATGGCGAGCTGCAACTTGATATTGATGGAAATACAGGTTGCCCGTCAAACTCAACATCGGTTAACGTCACTACTATTATCGAACCTACAGGCGACAAGTATCTCGCGCACAGTTTCAGCACGAGTCAGTTAACAGGATGGACGACCAACGGTGGCGCATCGGTAACCATGCAAAACGTTTCAGATAAACTTACTGTTAACTATGGTTTGTCGGCAATGCGATATATTCAATTGGAACTTCCCCGCGCGGTTGATTTACAGGATTACTCCATCGTTAAACTTCCCATCACTATCCCTGCTTCGTCTGTTAGTGTACCGGATTTGCTCATGATGTTTGTGGATGGTGACGGAAATGAAACTACGGCCGCCCGCTACGAATTGGATGCAAGTAAAAAAGACGGCTTGAGCCGTTTATTTTCTTACAACTTTGACGGGACGTGGGATCTGAACAATCCGGATGTAAATCCGAACTATATTAAATATGTGCGGATTTATATGTTTCCAGGCACAGCAGCTTTTTCATTGGGTGACCTGTACTTCTATAATAATCAAACTGTGCCGGCAACCCCTACGGGTCTTGCGACAGAAATCAATGGCAGCGAGGTTACGTTATCCTGGAGCGACTTAAGCAATGCAACATCCTTTCATATTTATCGAAGCTCAACAGAAAACGGAACCTATACACGTTTAGAATCCAACGTACGTGCAGATGACAATCCCTATCTGATTTTCCCGACAACTTCCATCAACTATTACAAAGTTACCGGGGTAAATTCAGCCGGTGAATCAGCACAGAGTGCTGCGGTGGAAGCCATAGCCGTGGTAACGGCCACCGAAAATGAGCTGGCCAGTGTAACGATTTTCCCCAATCCTTCCCGGGGAAAGTTTACGATCGCTACTCCCGACCAGCGGATTGAGCGCGTTGACTTCTATGATCTGCAAGGCCGTGTGATGCATTTCAAAACTGACATTTCCGATCAGGCCATTACTGTTTCGATTGATGGTGCGATAAAGGGCACATACTTTCTGAGGTTGCTAAGCAAGAATAATTCAAAAGTGTACAAGGTTCTGATTGAATAACATGACCATGAAAAATATTCTTTTTATCGGTGTCATTTTGCTGCTTATCCTTCCGGGCTGTATGCACAAATCAGCACCACGGTTGATTTGGAGTGATGAATTTAATTACACCGGGACACCGGATACCACAAAGTGGAATTATGATCTGGGCGGTCATGGCTGGGGTAATAATGAATTGCAGTACTACACGAAGGATTCACAGAACGTTCGTGTTGAAAACGGAAGTCTGGTTATCGAAGCGAGAAAAGATTCGTTTGAAAACAAGGCCTACACGTCAAGCCGTATCATATCCAAGCATAAAGGTGACTGGCTGTATGGTCGCATCGAAGTCCGGGCAAAGCTCCCAAAAGGAAAAGGAACATGGCCTGCTATCTGGATGCTGTCAACTGACTGGAAGTATGGCGACTGGCCTGCCAGCGGGGAGATTGATATCATGGAGCATGTGGGGTATGATCCCGGTGTTATCCACGGAACCATTCATACAGAGGCTTACAATCACGTTAAGCAAACACAAAAGGAAGGAAAGATTACCGTGGCCGGTGCGCAGGATGATTTTCACATCTATGCCATTGAATGGCGCAAGGACAAGATGGACTTTTTTGTTGATGATAAATTATACCACAGCGTTGATCGCGATCCGAAAGATGATTACAAAGGCTGGCCGTTCGATCAAAAATTTCATTTACTGATGAATATTGCAGTGGGTGGTAATTGGGGTGGCAAAGAAGGCGTGGATGAATCCATATGGCCTCAGCAAATGATCGTTGACTACGTACGCGTGTACGAATAAAGATTTTTATTTTGGGTTAACGTTCGAACAGTGCCTGTGCCCGGGCACTGTTCTTTTTTTTATGCGCAGGGTAATTGATTACCTTGCAGCCTTGATTCAGCACGACACCATAGTTGCCCTTGCCACAGCGCAGGGAATCAGCGCGATAGCGGTTATTCGCCTTTCCGGCAGAGACGCAATTGCTATAACACATCGCGTTTTCAAAGGCAGAAATCTTCTTGAGGCAGCTTCACATACGGTTCATTTCGGAACGCTGCATCATCAGGGAAAGCTTATTGACGAAGTACTGGTTACCGTATTCAAAGAGCCTCACTCCTTCACCCGCGAAAACTCAGTGGAAATTTCGTGTCATGGTTCTCCGATTATTATCAAAGAGATTGTTAAATCGCTTTTGACTGAAGGTGCCAGACTTGCAGGCCCGGGAGAATTTACGAAGCGTGCTTTCCTCAATGGAAGGATGGATCTTGCGCAGGCTGAGGCTGTGGCTGATTTGATTAACGCAGAAACCGATAATGCACGGCAGGCAGCATTGAATCAGATGCGGGGCGGGTTCTCGAAAGAGATCAACCACTTGCGTGAGGAGTTGATACACTTTGCATCGCTCATCGAACTGGAACTGGATTTTGGCGAAGAAGATGTGGAGTTTGCCAAGCGTGACGACTTGAAAAAACTTATTTTAAAGATTCAGTCATATTTAAGTTCACTGATTCAATCGTTCGATCAGGGCAATGTGATCAAGAACGGTGTTCCTACGGTTATTGCTGGCAAGCCGAACGCAGGAAAATCTACGTTGCTCAACCTTTTACTGAACGAAGAAAAAGCAATTGTATCTGAAATTGCCGGAACTACGCGTGACGTGATCGAAGATGAGATTGTATTAGGCGGAATCAATTTCCGGTTTATCGACACTGCAGGATTGCGGGAAACCCAGGACGTGATTGAGGCCATCGGTGTTGAACGCACCCGCGAGCGGATGAAGAAGGCATCCGTTATTTTGTACCTGTTTGATTTGTCGGCCACGAGCCAGGCGGACATTCAACTTGAAACAGAGGAACTCAAGCGACTCGGGATACCGTTTATTCGAATAGGCAATAAGATTGACAAGTCAAATCCCGAACTATTGAAATCGCTTGAGGGCAAGGATTTTGTGTTGATTTCCGCCTCACGCAAAGAAAACATTCAACAATTAAAAGATAAGCTTCTCTCCTTTTTCCATGTTAACACTGTTAAATCCGGTGACGTATTGGTTACGAGTTTGCGGCACTATCAAAATCTGCTGCAGACGCATCAGTCGCTCGACCGCGTACTCAATGGAATGACCGAAGGTATAACCGGAGATTTCTTAGCCATGGATATTCGACAATCGCTGCATTATCTGGGTGAAATCACGGGTGCCATCACAACCGATGACCTGCTGGAAAATATCTTCAGTAAGTTTTGTATCGGGAAGTGATATGTTTACGCAGGAATCTCGGGTAGCTTACTTAACCTCTTTCCCGGTCTTATCGATATAAAACCCTCTGCCGTTCTGCCAGACTTTTATCATACCATCGTAAAAGCCATAGTGCTTGAGTTGAGCGTTTTCATCTATCGGGTAAACGCTGTCGAATTGCAGCGGAATAACTTCCTGTCCGGTCTTATCAATAAATCCGTATTTACCACCTAATCCAACCACCGTTAAACCTTCCGAAAAATCATCGGCAAAATCGTACTTCAAGGCTGTAAGTTCCTTTCCGGTTTTATCAAGGAATCCGTATTTACCGTTCTCACTGACACGGGCAAATCCATCCACAAAATCTTCAGCTGCTGCATATTTCGAAACAAAAACTTCCTTGCCGGATTTATCGAGGAACACATGTTTACCATTAGCCAGCACGCGCATCAAGCCGTCTCTGAATTTACTGGCATTATCATATTTAGGCGCTACAATTTCTTTACCTGTTTTATCTACGAAGCCCCATTTTCCATTGAGTTGCACCGTTCCCATACCCTCCGAAAAATTATCGGCATGCTCATATTTCGGCTGTACTATTTCCTTGCCCATAGTATCAACATAGCCCCACTTTCCATTTAAGATAACCCGTGCAGCGCCACCTGTAATATCGCCCGCCTGATCGTATTTCGGCACAATAAGTTCTTTACCTGTTTTATCGACAAATCCCCACTTGCCATTCAACGCAACCACTGCAAGGCCTTCGTTAAAATCACCAACATCTTCATATTTCAGAGGGATCACTTCCAAGCCATTCCTAATATCAACAAACCCCCACTGATTGTTAAGTTTGACGGCTGCCATGTTCTCCTGAAACATATGAAAATCATCGTACCGGGCCGGAATCAGAATAATTCCGTTGTCAAACTTCAGTCCGTGTTTACCATCGGGTGTGTCAATGATTTCTAACTTCTGTGCCTGCAGACTAATCGTAAGAAGCAGCAGACAAAACGTGAGGTTTGCTATTTTTTTCATGGGAATGACTTTTACCTGAGTAAAAGTAGACCCAAGCCTTAGCGCAGACAATACCAACCGGCACGGATATGACGATACCTTTTGACACCTAGAACGTTGCATCCTACGATTTCAAATCCAGTCACTATCAAGCGTCAACCTCGGAATAGAGCTGGAAAAATACCTTTGCGGGTTATCAAAAAGGCCAAACAGATAATTGCAGCAAGACCAAAGATACTTGCTTCCAGTCCGAAATTGCCACCCGTTATCCAAACCTCGGTTGAAGTAAAGACAGGCTTGAACAAGCTCGCGTCCTTTTCACCACTTACATTAAATCCCAGGATCACTCCTTGTGTAAAGTTTGCCATGAAGTGCAAACCAATCGCCATACCCAGTGTTTGTGTTCGAATATATGCTATCCCAAAAACCAGCGATGCAATGAAAATATTAAGCGAAGCAATCACCTGAGTTGATCCATTCATCCCGGGATTGTTTAAATGAGTTAACAAGAACAACAGTGACATAATCAACTGTGCTGGCCAAATGCCCCATCCATGCAAAATCCGTTGAAAAAGAAATCCTCTAAAGAGAATCTCTTCCGCAATTGCTCCCGAAAAGATTACAAACGCTGCCGTCTCCAGATCGCCTGCGCCAACGGGCTTTGCCTGCCACGTCACCCATCCTCCAACAAACAGAATTAACGCGGGAAGCAACATCAAAAGACTTCCCATCAATGAACCTGTCAAAAACGTCCGCAAAAAATTCACATCAAATTTTCCCATCAGTTGAGTGATCGGTATACCCACGATCTTCTGACATAGTACACTTACGATAAAGATCAGGAAAGCCTGCACGATCAATGGAATTTCAAACTTATGTTCAACTGAGAACACAATCAAAGGCGCAGTAAAAACACTGAGCAGCGCAAAGAATAGCGCAATCGACCAGATCACTCTTACGCTGCCGAATTCGTTTCGAAAGACTCTCATTTTGCGTGCGGGCTCTGAAAACCCTTTACCACCAACCAGATTCCAAGTATAAACTCAAAAACAGCAACACCAATTGAAAAAACAGCTGCCAACGGCTCACGTTGTTCCAGAACGCCCAAAAGAATTAACACATCACCCACGATAAGTGAAACTCCGCCCGCAATACCAATGCGTGCCAGATTACGCGGAACAAGTCGTGAGTGATAAAGGAGAAATCCCAACAACAAGTCGTTAACAGCAGGCATGAAGCTCTGTCCGATCAGAAAAATCCGGTCATACAACGCAGCAAGTGTATAAGCAATAATTCCTGCTTCCCCGCCAACACCAGCCTGACGCAAGGATAGGATTGTCAGTACGAATGAAACCCCAACGAAGATGGTAGCTGCTTCCAAAATCCGCGCACTGATCAAGCCCATGGCAAGTGTCTCATTTTGCTTACGAAGCACCGGATAAAGCACTACGGCAGAGCCGATGCATCCCAAACCTACGAGCATCTCGAGGATGCAGCCAATCACAACCGATATGTCATGTCCTGTTCCGGTAACATAATCCATTGTGCGAAGCGGTGCATACAGGGATAGTGTTGGAATCGAGATGAATGTTATCAGGTAAATTATTCCGGCCAGACGGGCTGTTTTGCGACTTGCTGAGTCAGGGCCGGCAGACGATTGTATCGTATTCATAGATGATGATTCGGAATTCAATTAGATTTTTATTTCTTTAATGGCTTGAAGGCGACAATGCTGACGTTTAATGTACGATTATAAATGTCAGTGTATCTGGATATAGATGAAAGTCCGTGTGAATAACGTACATCTACCGCCATCCTGGCCCTTTTTATCCTAAATTGAAAGCCCGCCCCCGCTTGCACTCCGGCTTCCCAACGTTTGTATCCATTACCGTTTTCAGCAAACGATATTTTCCTTGTTGCTTCAGGTGTTATTGACTTGCCCGAAAGTATATAACTGGTATATGGGCCCGCATTGAAGTACCACCTTCCCGCGTGAACTCTGGCCAGCACAGGGACTTCTACACTGTACAACTTCAAAGTAGAACCCACATCGGTTAACGGATTGCCTGACTGCAACCTTCCGCCTTTCCTTATAAAGTAAGCTTCGCTTACAACTGAAAATCTGTTTGAAACACTTGCCTGCCATGACAGACCAGCCTGCAGCCCGCGAACATCCTTTCGGTAGTCGTTAAGAGATTTATTCAGTGTGCCATAGTTTAATTTTGAATTAACCATATTCAGCAATACTGCTATATGAGATTCCTGTGCATGCAAATTGAACGAAGTCAGCAAAAGCAGCGTACCCGCTACGAATTGCGTTGGATTAATTTTTTCATGTCTATTGGTTTTAGGGTTACTTATTTTAAAATGATTCAAGGACAAAATCTTTGTTTAGAGCGATGGCGGCCGAGGTTCCCATAGAAATAGCATTGGCAACTGTCCGCATCCGCGTTACATTATCTCCGCATGCATACACACCGGGAACCGTGGTATGGTGCATAGCGTCAATTTTTAGGTAGCCATCCTCGGTCAATTCACACCCGAGTGATTCAGGCACTTCACTACTTTGTTTAAAGGGAGGTCGCGCGTACAGTGGGTTGACGTTGACGGAATTTCCGTTCATAAATGAAATTCCGTCCAGGTATCCGTTACTATGTCTTAAGAAATCAATGCGATCCTCAATAACTGAAATATTGTGTTTTTTAAGTCTGGCGTTTTGCTCCGAACTAAGTGTTGACGGCCCGTTTGTATAAACTGTTAGCTGACGCGTCCAATTGGAAATCAAACCTGCAAATTCAAACGCATAGTCTCCATTACCAAGAATGCCGGTTTGGGCATCACGTACTTCATAACCGTGGCAGTACGGGCAATGCAGAACTGATTTTCCCCAGCATTCTGAAAATCCACGGATGTCCGGCCATTGATCAATAATACCCGTGGCGAAAATCAATTTTATCGCACTGTATTCTGTGCCATTCGCCAACGAAACATGAAAGTCATTTTCATATCGCGTAGCGTGCACCACAAGACCGGTGATTCTTTTTACGGTCTTATAGGCATCAACCTGTTCTTTGGCAATCGCGGCAATTTCTGCCGGGGTGCGGCCATCGTGTGTGAGGAAGTTGTGTGAATGCGGGGTGTAACGGTTGGCAGGGCGGCCGCTATCAATAATCAAAACCTTTCGCAAGGCTCGCCCCAGTCCCATACCCGCTGCGAGTCCCGAATAACTACCTCCTATAATAATGACGTCAAATTTTTCGGTGGTCATCTTCTTCTTTTTTTTAGATTGAAAAACATTCGGAATTGTAAAGGCAGCCATCAAAGACGCACTTTGCTGAAGAAAAGTCCTTCTTGACTGGACGTTCGATGATGGCTTTACCTTTTCCATGCTTATCGGGTCTCCTTATTGTTAGGTGATGAAACAAACCGGATAACAGAATCGACAAATGGAACACCTACAAACACGATCCACGGAACAAGTGAGAGCGTAAGAATGAGAGTGCGCTGGTAGAGCGGCAAGGGCGACAGAACGTCACCAAACAGGTAAAGAAACAGCGTAATTGAGGGGTAAATCACAGCCCATATTTTCAGGGATGCGATGAGCTTCATTTTTGTTTTCATAATAAATTTTGTTGAAATAATTATGAAGCAAAAGTATCCCTGCCAAGCCCGGAAGGATAGGACAAAAATTAAATCGAATGGTATTTACTTGAAATTCGCACGGAAAGCGTCTGGCGAAAAACCGGTATGTTTTTTAAAGAATCGGATAAAATACGAGGGATCTTCGTAACCCAAGCGCCACGCGATCTGGTTAACCTGATCGGTAGTGGCAAGCAGGAAACGCTTAGCCTCAAGGATAATATACTCGTTAATCACATCAGACGGAGTCTTTCCCAAAATGTCTTTGGTTATTGCACTAAGCTGATAGCCTGACATGTTCAACAGATCAGCATACTCTGACACCTGTTTTTTTGTTGAGATATGTGTTTCAATTAGCTGCCGGAATTCATCCAGCCGTTCCTGCTCATACGAATTACCTCTGGTGTCAGATGACTCTGACTGCTGACGGTTCCTAAGAAACTCAATAAAGAAAATATCGAGTTGCGCCCGGATAACCTCGTTATACCCAACATTTGCATCGCTGTATTCCCTGAAAATATATTCCAGTATCGATTGCAGTCTTTCGAAAGAAGCCTTCGGTACCTTGCATGAATTGGTAGCAGTAGCCTTTCGCAGCACATGACTGGTACCCCTGTCGTTCAGATGATAGAACTCCATACTGAATTCGACCAGGTAACCCGTGCATTTTGCTTTCAACGAAAGTTCATGTACCTGACCAGGCCGCATGATGAAGATGCACTGGTTGCCAACTTTAGAGGGAACAAAATCAATTACATGTTTGCCACTGCCCTGCTGCAAGGCAAGAATGAAAAAAAAGTTATGGCGGTGTGTATCCTGAACCATATCTTTTCCATTCAGGATTGACTCCACCTTTCGAATCCTGAACGTCTGCCCTATTTCAGGCTCGGCTGACGTTGGCGTGATTTCACGGATGGGAATATTTTTCATGCATTGCGGGGCTTTCGAATGTACGGAATTTTAATCCGTAAATAGCCGGTTTGAACCAGGTGGTTAACCCCGCAGGCAGTACCACTTTTACTTCGACTTAAACCGCCCAAAGAGCCGCTCCAGTGCAGATGGTTGGCGCGCCTCGGCAGCACCTTTTGCAAAGGTATTGGCAATTTCGGCTACCCATTCGCGGGAGACCTGCTCAGGAAACTCCTGTTGATTCTGTGCAACCAATCGGGGCAGGATCAACGTACCGTTCGACAGCGTGATCTGAAAATGATCCGGTCCGGATGGCTTGTGATCCTGGTAACTTCCAATCTGGGGGTTGATTTCCTGTGCCCGGGAAACGATCTCCTGGACACCTTTCTTATAAGTCGCAGTTTTCATCATGCATCAATTAAAGCTGTGATCAAGATACTTGCGATCACACGCGCTCGGACGCAAAAACCGGTAAAAACCTTACACAGGTAAATGTTAGTGAATTTACCCGGTATAAATCATCACAATCCGCCAAACTAAGCCGATTATGCAACTCTAATTCGAATCAATTGCCTAAATTTCACTCATGTCTTCAGAAAAAACGCATCAAATCGAGTCTCTGCATCAGCTTTTTCCAACCTTCAATCCTGAACTGATTGATCACCTGGAAAAAATCGGTCAGGTGGTAGAATTTAATGAGGGCGAAAACATGATGCGCCAGGGGCAGTATTTCAAGAATTCACTACTGATTCTGGATGGCCGCGTGAAGCTGTACCGCGAGGGCAATGACGGTGAAGAATTCTTCCTTTACTTCCTCGAAAAAGGAAACGCCTGCGCACTCTCCATGATCTGTGCTGCCAAAAATGAAGCGAGTGCGATTAAAGCCATAGCCGTCACACCTGTTAAGGCTTTAGCGATTCCGATCCATTACATGGACAGCCTGATGAAAGATCATAAAAGCTGGTATTACTTCGTGCTCGAAACCTATCGCGGCAGATTTGAGGAACTGCTGGAGGTGATCGATCAGGTTGCTTTCCGGTCGATGGATGAAAAACTTGAATTTTATCTACAGCGCCAGTTCGATGCACTCAAAACAAATACGGTGTCGATCACGCATCAGCAAATCGCAGATGATCTCAACTCCTCGCGGGAGGTTATCTCCCGGTTGCTCAAAAAACTGGAAATGCGAAAGATCATTTCAGTCTCCCGCAATGAAATCACGCGCCTGAAATCTTCGTGAGTGACCAAAGTCACTGTGGGCCTGTGCCTCCTGTTCCACCTTTGTGCAAATTCTATGAGTTATGGACAAAACAGAGGACGGAATAGTTAAAAATCTCTCGGCATTCGAATTTCAGACACAACTAAATAATGATCCGCTTGCCATATTACTTGACGTTCGAACGGAACACGAATTTAATTCGGGCCGTATACCGGACGCTATAAACATTGACGTAATGGGCCATTCATTTTACGATGACATTGCAGCACTCGACAAGACGAAGACATACTTCGTGTACTGCCGCAGTGGCGGCCGGAGCATGCAGGCGTGCCTGAGCATGGCTGAACTGGGATTTACGGTGTGTAATCTCGCGGGCGGCATCAACAGCTGGTCCGGAAAAATTGTCGGCTCATGAAAGCACGCACGTGGTATTTGTGGAGTGGAGGATTAATCATCGGGGCTGTTGCCGGGTATGCTTACTGGAATTACGTTGGATGTCTCTCCGGTACGTGCTCGATTACCTCATCTCCTGTTAACAGCACACTCTACGGTGCGTTAATGGGTGTTCTTACAGCAAATCTTTTTACACATTCGAAACGCGATGCTTCCAAGAGGTAATAAACTATACAGCATTATTTATCAAAAATGCCCGCGATGTCAGCACGGAGACTTGTTTGAGGCCGGGGCGTACAACTTAAAACGCTTCACTCAAATGCCTGAAAAGTGTTCACACTGCGGTCAGCGGTTCGAACTTGAACCGGCATTTTACTCTGGTGCCATGTACGTGAGCTATGCGTTGCAGGTAGCACTGTTTACAACGGTGTATGTAGCCTTACGGGTTCTTTTCAATCCTGACATGTTCGTATACATGTATTCAATCATTGGTGCCGTAATCATACTGTTTCCGGTCACATTGCGTCTGTCACGAACGATCTATTTGAACTTCTTCGTGCGGTACGATTCCCGGTTCGATAAAGCGTAACCTCCGGTGAATACAGATATCATACAAGGCAGAGCGTGAACTCTGTCTTTTTCTTGCAATTCCTGATCAGCGTGACTGTAGTCACAGTTGATCGTTCGCTCCCTCAATACTTTTACAGCATATTATTTTTCCAGCACATGAATAACTTACTTCGAGGCATTCTCATTTTACTCATACCGGTATGGGCAAATGGCCAGACGACTCATCTCACGCTACAAGAGGCACTGGATGCAGCCCAGAAAAATAACCAGTCCATAAAATTATCTCAACTGGAGGCAGATGCGTCTCGCGCTCAGTTCAAACAAACCCAGGCGGTGTTCCTTCCACAGGTTAATGTTAGTTACACAGCTATAACCACCAATAATCCGCTGAACGCATTCGGGTTAAAACTTCAGCAACAGGCCATTACCGCTTCCGACTTCAATCCTGCGCTGCTTAATAACCCTTCCGGCACTCAAAACTTTATGACAAAAATTGAACTACAGCAGCCAATCATAAATTTAGATTTGATCTACCAACGGCAGGCAGCCGGCAAACAGGCAGAAGCCTTGCTATTCAAACATCAGCGTACCCGGCAGTATGTTGCGTTCGAACTGGAGAAGGCTTATGCGCAACTGCAACTTTCGCATCGCGCGGTGGCGGTGATGGAGCAAGCTGTTATTTCAGCGAAAGCTGTAGCCCTTTCAACCCAACATCGCTTCGAACAGGGATATTTACAGCAATCGGACATTCTGCAAGTACAGGTACAGGTTGCCAACCTCGAAAGCAAACTGGCTGAAGCAAACAGCAACGTTCAGAATGCATCCGATTATCTCGGATTGCTGATGGGCATGCAGCCGGGAACAGTTTATGAAACGGACACGCTGGCTTACAACCAACCGGGCTCAAGCAGGGAAAGTATCCCGGAAAACCGGGCGGACTTTGCTGCCATGCAAGCCGCTGTTCAGGCGCGGGAAAACATACTTAAGTCGAACAAAATGACGTATGCTCCCAAGCTGAATGCATTTGGAGAATTCATGTTTAACGACTCCGGGGCGTTTGGTTTTGGATCGGATGCTTACCTGATTGGCGCACAACTCTCGTGGACTGTTTTCAATGGAACGGCCACACATCACAGAATTTCCAATCAACGCATCGAAAGGGACAAAGCCGCACGTGAATTGGAATTTCAAAAGGCACAGGCACAACTGGAGCTTTCGAAAACAACTCGTCAACTTCAGGATACCCAAAATCTTGTGAACCAGCAAACCCTTGCCAGTGCACAAGCGAAGGAAGTATTTCGCCTGATGCAAAACCGGTACGCACAAGGTCTGATAACCACCACCGAACTGCTGCAAGCCCAGACAATGATGGCTCAGCAAGAGCTTGGCCAGGCTCAGGCACAAGCACAACTCATCATAACACAAGCTTATCTGAGCTTTTTAACAACAACCCCGAATCTGTAAATACCTGCCATGAAATCATATTCTGTAAAAACAGTTACAATTCTTATTGTGCTTGGGATGATCACCGGCTGTTCGAACGAGCGAACCGACCGGCAGAACGAACAGCAGCCTGTTAGCGTACAAATTGCACTACCACAAGTCAATATCACACAAACTATAACCGCCAGCGGACAGGTTGTGGCAAGTGAAACCGCTATGCTCAGCACCCGGGTGATGGGATTTATTCAGGCATTTCATGTGAAGCCGGGCGATGCCGTAACGAAAGGTCAGCTTCTCATATCTATAAGCAACACCGACATTCTTGCTAAAAAAGCTCAAGCTAAAGCCATGGTGTCGGAAGCTGAGGCTGCATTAACCGATGCGCAAAAGGATTTGGATCGATACAAGGCGTTATATAAACAGCAAAGCGCTTCTGAAAAAGAACTTGAGAACATGACCCTGCGTGTTCAGTCGCTGACAGCCAAGACAGAATCTGCCCGGCAACTGCAACGTGAAACGGAATCGATGCTCAGCTATACTCAGCTTGCCGCACCTTTCTCAGGTGTGGTTACTCAAAAACTGGCAGATGAGGGCAGCATGGCCAATCCCGGAATGCCTTTGCTTGTGCTCGAGAAAAATGGAAACTACGAGGTAACTACTTCGGTAACAGAAACCGACATCGCAAAATTAAGAACCGGCATGGAAGTCATGATTCTTCTGAAATCCATGTCCAAAAAAATAACCGGCACCATATCCGAAATCAGTCCTTCTTCCAGCAACAGT
Organism: Cyclobacteriaceae bacterium; assembly: GCA_019694875.1. GTDB lineage: Bacteria > Bacteroidota > Bacteroidia > Cytophagales > Cyclobacteriaceae > UBA2336. Next base: position 1,147,804 of record JAIBBC010000002.1, on the reverse strand, counting down.
GGCGGACATTATGCAGTAACCATCAGTCTTTCAACCGGGAAGGGTGTTCTTTATCCCGGAATGTCGGCAACGGTATTTTTCTCCGTGCCCGGATCAAGCGCTGCCAGCGTACTGGTTCCAGCCTCAGCAATTATTTACAAAGATCAATTGGCAGGATTGTATACCATCAGCGAAAGTAAAACCGCCATGATCCGTTGGATCCGGTTGGGGCGAACATTTAATAATCAGGTTGAAGTGTTATCCGGCCTGAATCCGACTGAGCCGTTCATTGCATCTGCCGGCAGTAAACTGTATAACGGTATTCCCGTACAGGTAAAGTCCAATTAATCTTATTAATAGATAAATCAATATGAAAGACGGTTTGTCAGGAAATATCGCGAAAGCATTTATCAACTCGAAACTCACCATCTTGTTGATGATCGGCTTTTTGCTGATTGGAGCCTATAGCACCCTGCTTATCCCCCGGGAAGAAGAACCTCAGATCAATGTTCCGATGGCGGATATATTTCTTCGATACCCGGGCGCATCGCCCCGAGAGGTTGAAGCCCGGGTTGCACAACCCCTCGAAAAAATCATTTCAAACATCAAAGGTGTTGAATATGTGTACTCAACATCCATGGATGGTCAGGCAATGATCATCGTACAATTCTATGTAGGCGAAGATGTTGAGCGTTCGCTCGTAAAACTTTACAACGAGCTGATGAAGAATATGGATCAAATGCCTGACGGTGTTATGCTGCCGCTGGTAAAGACCCGCGCCATTGATGACGTGCCCGTTTTGGGATTAACGCTTTGGAGCGAAACCTACTCCGACTATGACCTGAAGCAGTTGGGCCAGACCCTCACACATGAGATCAAAAAAATTCCGGATGTCGCTGCAGTTAATATTATTGGCGGGCGAAGCCGCCAGATACGGGTGACACTGGATAAAGCTAAAATGGCTCAACATCATGTCGACTTCCTAACCATCCGTCATCAACTAGAAGGGAACAATGCGCAGTTATCAGCCGGCCGCTTCATCGCGCACGACACCGCATTCTCAGTAGAAGCCGGTAGCTACTTCATTTCTGCTGAAGATATAAGCAATGCGATTATCGGTTCAAACAACGGGCACCCGGTTTATCTGAAACAGGTAGCCACGGTTGAAGATGGCGCAGAAAAGCCTGTTCAATATGCATATTTCGGATACGGCCTGAGCGACACAAGTAAACATCACTTTCCCTCCGAATATGCAGCGGTTACACTTTCGATCGCCAAGAAAAAAGGCGCTGATGCCATGAAGTTGTCACATCGCATCATCACCAAAGTTGATCATCTCAAAAAAGAAATAATTCCTGACGAGGTTCATGTTACGGAGACAAGAAACTACGGAGAAACCGCTTCTGAAAAAGTGTCGGAATTACTGCTTCACTTGTTCGTTGCAATAATTGCCGTTACCGCATTCGTAATGCTGGCTATGGGATGGCGCGGAGGGCTTGTGGTTTTCCTTTCTGTGCCAGTCACGTTCGCGCTCACGCTTTTCAGCTATTACTTTCTCGACTACACGCTTAACCGCATTACGCTTTTCGCACTGGTGTTTATAACCGGTATTGTAGTTGATGATTCCATCATCATCGCAGAGAACATGCACCGGCATTTCAAAATGAAACGATTGCCATTCCTGCAAGCGGCTATTTTCGCCATCAACGAAGTTGGGAATCCAACAATTCTCGCCACGTTTACGGTAATCGCAGCCGTGTTACCGATGGCTTTTGTTTCGGGCATGATGGGGCCGTATATGAGTCCGATGCCAATCGGAGCCAGCATTGCTATGCTGTTGTCGCTGGTGGTTGCGCTCACGCTTACCCCCTACCTCGGGTACTTGTTTTTGCGCGAGAAGGAATCGCACGATGACAAAAGTCACCCGGCCATGGAAGAATCAAAAGTTTACAAAATCTACAAGGCGTTCATTAACCCAATGCTCGAAACACGCTGGAAGCGATGGACATTTATTCTCGGCACGGTGGTTATCCTGTTGATTTCCGTTTCATTCTTTTATACAAAATGGGTAGCCGTTAAGATGCTTCCGTTCGACAACAAGAACGAGCTTCAGGTTGTGATTGATATGCCGGAAGGGAGTACGCTCGAACGCACCGCGGTGGTTACACGAGAGATCACGCAATACCTCGCTGCACAGCCACTCATTAAAAACTACCAGGGTTATGTAGGTACATCAGGCCCCATCAGTTTCAATGGTCTGGTCAGGCACTACGATCTGCGGTCAGGTGAACACGTGGCTGATATTCAGGTAAACCTTGTTCACAAGGGCGAGCGAAGCATTCAAAGTCATGACATCGCCAAACAACTGCGGCCACGTATTCAACAAATTGCCGCCCAATATCACGCCAACGTTAAGCTTGTAGAAGTTCCGCCCGGACCCCCGGTACTTTCAACGCTCGTAGCCGAAGTGTACGGGCCCGATTACCAGCAGCAATTGAAAATAGCCGATCAGGTGAAGACATTGATCGCCCATACGGAAGGTGTTGTTGATGTGGACTGGATGGTGGAAGCTGACCAGACTAAATATTTGTTCGAGGTAGATAAAGACCGGGCCATGCGTATGGGTGTGGCCCCCGCTCAGGTAAATGCCGTACTTCAGGCTGCACTCTCCGACATGCCCGCGGGTATATTGCACAACCCGGTAACGTTCAACCCAGTCATGATCGTACTTCAGGTTGGTGACGATGAGAAATCAAGCCTGTCGGACTTACGTAGCCTGACGGTAGTTAACCAACGGGGAGAATCTGTGACGCTGGGCAATCTCGTAACCATCCGCAAAGCCTTAAAAGAAAAAAGCATTTATCGTAAAAATCAAAAGCGGGTTGTTTTTGTCACAGCTGATCTGGCGGGAGATTTGGAAAGCCCGGCCTACGCCATTTTTGATATATCCGACAAGTTGAAAAACATTGAAGTGCCGCCAGGGTACGTGCTGGAAGAATCGTTCAATCATCAACCCGAGTTTGAAGACAACTTTACCTTAAAGTGGGACGGTGAATGGCAGATTACGCTGGAGGTTTTCCGCGACCTGGGAATTGCATTCGCAGTGGTGATTGTATTGATCTACATCCTGATCGTAGGCTGGTTCCAGAACTTCAGCGTTCCGCTCGTCATGCTGGCTGCGATCCCCCTTTCACTCATTGGTATTGTATTCGGTCACTGGATGCTCGGAGCTTACTTTACAGCGACTTCCATGATCGGTTTTATTGCGCTTGCCGGAGTCATGGTTCGCAATTCGGTTTTGCTGATCGACTTCATCAACATCCGGCTTAACGAAGGCATTCCGCTTAAACAAGCCATCATCGAAGCTGGCGCAGTACGCACCACTCCTATTTTATTAACAGCAGGTGCCGTGGTGCTGGGCGCTGTCATCATCCTCTTCGATCCGATTTTTCAAGGCCTTGCCATTTCACTTATGGGCGGCACCATCACATCCACATTTCTAACCTTGCTGGTTGTGCCATTGATCTATTTCCGCATGATGCGCAACTCAAAAAAAGCATAACGTCATGAAACTATTATTTGTTACCAGCCTGAAAGAACACCAGCCCGATGTCGCCAAAATACTTGAGCGGGCAGGCATTACCGTTTTCAGTGCAACTGAAACTACCGGATTCAAAAATTCCGCAGATGAAAACTTACTCGGAAACTGGTTTGCGCGGTCGCGCGACCAGTACAACTCGGTGTTTATGTTCAGCTTTACCACCGAATCAAGTGCAACACGCGCATTGCAACTAATCCGTGACTATAATGATTCGCACAAAACGCGATTTCCCGTGCGTGCCTTCATGATGCCGGTTGAAAAGTCTACGCATGAAATATAAACGCTGTTTAAAATTATCAATATGAGAGAACGAATAATCAGAGGCGTGGCAGGAACGCTTGTGCTCGTGAGCGTTTCGCTCGCCTACTTTATCGATACCGCATGGCTGATACTTGCGGGCTTTGTTGCATTGAACCTGCTTCAATCGGCTTTCACAAGATTCTGTCCGCTGGAATCAATCCTGGAAAAAGCAGGTGTGGAAAAGGGTGAAACCTGCTGAAAAAGTCACGGTATCCACTGATTTTCATCAGGAATAACCGCTGACGCGGCATTCTACATTTGTTTTCACAAACAAAAACACCTTGGTGACTTTGGTTACAGAATTAAAACGTCACCGGGCGCACCTTTACACAACAAAACCAATTGATTATGAAAAAGAACATGGGAAATGCCGACCGTATCATCCGCACAATACTGGCTGTTGTAATGATTGCCCTGTATGCGACAGGAACAGTGACCGGCACACTGGGAATTATCCTGATCGTAGCTTCGGTTGCATTCTTGCTAACCAGCCTCATCAGCTTCTGCCCTATTTACCTTCCGTTCGGCTTAAGCACGCTGAGGAAAAAACTGAACGATAAAAAATAACAACATGGTGGATGTAATAAAACGAATGCTTGGCATCAAGTCGGTGGACTACGCACAGCTTGTAAAAGAAGGTGCTCTTATTCTTGATGTGCGTTCAAAGGGAGAATATAGCGGTGGGCACATTAAAGGGTCGGTTAACATTCCGCTCGACCAGCTTAAGAACAACCTGGGCAGATTGCCTGATAAAAATAAAACGATCATCACCTGCTGTGCATCGGGCATGCGCAGCGGAATGGCTAAAACTCTGCTGACCGGAAATGGATATCAATCGGTATACAACGGTGGCGGCTGGATGAGCCTCACAAACAAAATCTAATACCATGGACTCACATTTTTATACCGTTAACATTTCCTGGCGGAATGACCGCAAGGGCATTATGTGTTCGCCTGAGCTAAAGAATGTTAAGGCGGGTGACGGATGCATTGAAGTGGCCACTCCCCCGGAATTCCCGAAAGGTATGCCGGGTATTTGGTCGCCCGAGCATTTGTTCACCGCGGCCGTAAGCAGCTGCCTGATGACAACCTTTCTGGCGGTAGCCGAAAATTCAAAACTCGATTTTGTTTCGTTTGAATGCGGAGCGAAAGGCAAGCTCGAACAGATCGAAGGAAAATTCCTGATGTCGGAAGTTGTGCTGGAGCCTGTTGTCACCATCCGCGATGAAAAGGACCGCGACCGCGCCATGAGGGTGCTCCAAAAATCAGAACTTAATTGCCTGATCTCGAACTCGGTTAAATCGAAGGTGACGATGAACGCAACCGTAACATTACTATCCTGAAAACCACTCCAGTCACCCTTTACCCGGGTTAATTCGCAAAAAGGTACGCGCCAAATAAAGTGCGGAGCCTGCTCTTTTAGCCTGCCAGTGGCATCTGTATGGGAGTTACTCCTATCATAATGATGATTTTTCACTCACCGGTTCAATTTAACCTACGTAAAAACCGGTAAAGATCGTATCTTCATTATCTTTGGTAGACTCCCGTTCTAATGACTCTGCTACAACCACTGTGCTGTCGAAGCGGCTTACGCCTCGTTACTGTGAGAGTATCTTTTATTCTTGCCGTGCTTGTTGCTTTCCCTGCCGGAGCCCAGAACATCTCGAAGATTGACTCCCTCCGAACACTGCTTGCATCCACCCAGGGCGAAAAGAAACTCGTCCTTCTCAATGAACTTGCCTGGGAATGTCGCTCTGCCTTTCCCGATTCTACGATCCGCTATGCACAGCTTGCATTAGACCTTTCCGACCACCTCGGCCAGAGCAACAGCAAAACACTGAACTATCTAGGGCTCGCACATTATTATAAAGGCAATCTCGTTCGGGCCTACGAATATTATGAACAAGCCGGCAGGCAGGCGCGGTCGTCTGGTGACTCAACCGAACTGGCCTATTCGCAAAACAACATTGGCAGGCTGTTCTCTGAGCAGGGAATGCTCACACAATCCTATCCGTATTTCGTAAGAGCAGAGTCATTGTTCCAGTTTGTTCGCGATTCATCGGGGCTTGCGTACGTATACCAGAGTTTCGCCAATCTGTATAAACAGGAGAAAGACTTCGTCCGCTCGGAACAACGTTATCGCCAGGCGCTGGATATCCGCAAGCAACTTGGGAACCCCTGAGATGTTGTATCGGCACTGGTTCTGTTAGGTAAAATGTACGTTGATATCCGCCAGTTCGATGATGCCATGCGCTACTTCCGGAAAGCCGATTCAGTAAGTCAGCAGATTAACGATGCCATGGCCCATGCCGAAGTGAAGATTCTGATGGCTGAATATCACCTGGAAAAAGGTTTTACCACGCTGGCCAAAGCGCTTTGCTGGGATGGCCTGAACTACATCCTGAATTTTAAAAACGTAAAACTACTCCCCCGTGCTTACCTCGTGCTGGGCGAAATTGCATTTGCAGAAGAACAGTTTCCGGCCGCGAAGAAATACTTCACCATAGCACTGAACCTCTCGCGACAGATGAAGTACATGGAGAGCAGCATGCGGGCCCATTATCACTTGTGGAAGACAGCCGAGCGGATGGGAAACCGAGAAGAAGAACTCATCCATTCCAATGAATACCTGGTGCTGAAGGATTCGGTAAACGACATCAATCTTACCGACCGGATTGCCAAGTTCCAGTTTCAGCTTGAGATCGAGCGCAAGCAACAGGAGAATGAATTACTGAAAGCCAACCAGGCTAAAAGCGACTCAATTATCCGGCATCAATACCTGCAGGCCACAGCGCTGGGCATCATCCTGCTGCTAACGCTTGGTATGCTGTACTTCCAGTGGCGTAACGCAAGAAGAAAGAAAGTTGCGAATCAAACGCTGGCGGAGCAGAAGCAAAAAATCGAGTCGATGAATGCGCAGTTGAAAGATGTTGTGAACGAAACGACTGAGCGGAACAAGACGCTTCAGCATCACGTAACAACGCTGCTTGAATTCTCGAAGAGTAAGGTGGTGAACTTCGGAACAACCGAGCAGGCTGCAAAAGATATTGCCCGGTTAACCGCCCACACGCTGAAGGTGAGCCGTGTGAGTATCTGGACGTACAACAAACAAGCGCGCTGTCTCGAATCGGTTGTGTTTTATGAACTGTCGCGGGAGCATTTTATGGATAAACTCACGCTTGATTTAACCAACTACCCGAAATACGAGCAGGCACTCAACACCACGCGCATTATTGATGCCGCTGATGCCCGGACACACGAACACACCCACGAATTCACGGAGACGTACCTTAAGCCGTTCGACATTTATTCGATGCTGGATATTACGTTTTCCCTGGATGGTGAACTAAACGGGCTGATCTGCTGCGAACAACAAGATGCTCCGCGAACGTGGAAAATGGAAGACATCATTTTTGCGAGCTCGGTGGCCGACATTACTTCGTTGGCTTACCGCAGCGCACAAAGACGCGATTATGAACGGAGACTGCGCCAGCAAAGCAAGGAAATTGCGCGCATGAACGAACTGCTGGAGCAACGCGTGAAGGAACGTACGGCTGAATTGGAGAACCGGAACGAACAACTTACCGAATACGCGTTTATTAACTCGCATTTGCTAAGAAGCCCGGTGTCAAAAATACTTGGGCTCATCAATCTGCTGGATGTCGATCAGCACGGTGACCCGAAAGAGATGATGCGCCACTTACGCGTTGCCTGCGATGACCTGGATGCCATCGTTAAGAAAATCACCATTGCGCTCGATGCCGGTGAACACTTCGACCGAAAGGTTATCAAGCCGCAACCCAAAGCGAATCAAGCGCAGAAGCCCGACAACGGATAACGCAGTATGGCTGCGCACCTTCGTTAATTTCCAGTATCTTTCCTGAAACCAACTATCCGCATGAATTTCCGTCAGGCAAGAAAGCATTATATACTTATCGGGTTACTCGTTTGCGTGTTACTGAAAGCAGAAGCGCAGCGCAAGGCGGTTTTTATCATTGTGGATGGCATTCCTGCCGATGTAATTGAACGCGTATCAACACCGGTGCTCGATCAGATCAAAGCAAAGGGCGGCTATACCCGCGCATTTGTGGGCGGAGCGAAAGACGGGTACAGTCAATCGCCAACAATCTCGGCTGTGGGATACAATCATGTGCTTACCGGAACGTGGACGAACAAGCATAACGTTTGGGATAACGACATTGCCGAGCCGAACTATCATTATTGGAATGTGTTCCGCATCGTAAAAGAATACAACCCCAAACTACAGACGGCTATCTTCTCTTCCTGGACAGATAACCGCACGAAACTTGCGGGTGAAGGGCTGCCTGCTGCAGGAAGTTTGAAGCTTGACTATTCATACGATGGTTTGGAATTGGACACGGGGCGTTTTCCGCATCGCAAGGACGGCCTGTACATGTTCAACATTGATGAAGCGGTGTCAACCGAGGCGGGGCGATACATTCTGGAGAAAGGTCCGGATTTATCGTGGGTGTATCTGGAGTATACAGACGATATGGGGCATCGGTATGGTGACAGCCCGGAGACACGCGATGCAATTCAAAAAGCAGACACGCAGATTGGAAGAATCTGGAATGCGATTCAGGCACGCGAAAAGAAATCCGGGGAAGAATGGATGATCGTGATAACAACGGACCACGGCCGTGATGCGGCTACGGGGCACAATCATGGCGGACAATCGGATCGGGAGCGCACTACGTGGATCACCACGAATGTGAATAACCTGAATGCGCACTTCAGGGAAACACCCGGTGCGGTTGACATCGCTCCTTCCATGTTAAGTTTTATGAACATTGCGGTGCCGAAGGAAGTAAGCAACGAAATGGACGGAGTTTCATTTACGGGGCCGGTATCGGTAAGTAATTTGAAGGCAAGCCGCCAGGGCAACAAGGTGTTATTAACCTGGAATGTGCTGAATGCTAAAGGCAAGGCCGAAATAAGAATCAGTGCGACCAATAATTTTAAAACGGGCACACCCGATGTATATAAAACAGTGGGTACGGTGGCGGTAAAGCAAGGGAAGTTTGAATTCGAGCTTCCCGATTCCGCATCAGCGTTTCAAAAGATTATGCTGGTGGCGCCCGATAACACCGTGAACGTGTGGCTCACCAAGTGACGATTGCAGCCCGAACCAACTTGACGTTAAGTTCATACATTCTTTACACTGGCGTGACGTAGTGCCGATAGCTTTGCGGTTTGCGGCAATCACTCACTCATGGTAAAGGCTCTTAACCGGAGAATCGAATTCCTCCATCGGAACAACAAACAACTGTATTACGCCAAAGGTTTTCTCCGGGACGGCTTGCCCGACTCGTATTTCCGGAAACAGCTCGGCCGTGAGCTTGGCAAGATCAAAGACTTTGACTTAGCGTATATCTCCGACCGGGTTAACTTTTATAATCAGCTTACTGAAACCCGCAGTCTGAATGCTGACGCCATTTTGTTACAGGACCTGGAGCAGTTTAAAAATCAGGCTACGTATTATCTCGACAGCCGGGAGCATACGCGGTACTTTAGTCCGGAGCATCGCGCGAAGTTTGTGTTCGGGGATGTGCTCACCGTGCCGCAACAACCCACGATTCTCAAATACCGCCCGATTGGGGGCGACACATCGAACTATGTGTTGATGAAGCTTAACAAGGTGAGGCTGTTTAATTATTCTACCGATCACCGACCCTTTACCAGCAAGAAGAATATGCTGATTGGCCGCGCGGTGGTAAAGGTGCCGGGGCGCGTGCGGTTTTATGAGCAGTACTTTAACAATCCCATGTGCGACCTGGGACAAATTAACCGCGATAAAAATTTACAATGGCTGAAGCCCAAGCTCACGATTGATGATCATCTTGATTATAAATTCATCTTATGCCTGGAAGGGTACGACATTGCGAGCAACCTGCGCTGGGTGATGACCTCGAACTCGCTGGCCGTGATGCCCGAGCCTACGGTTGACTCGTGGTACATGGAAAGCCGCCTGATACCGGACTATCATTACGTAAAGATCAAGCCGGACTACAGCGACCTGGAGGAAAGACTCACCTATTATATTGAGCATCCGCAGGAAGCGGAGCAAATTCTCGCTAACGCGAAGGAGTACGCAGCCCAATTCCGCCACGAACCGCGCGAACACCTGCTTTCTTTACTGGTGCTGGAGAAGTATTTCTGGCGTACCGGGCAAAAAGACTCGCCCTGCAAGGAAGTTTTTGGTTTGTAACAGGCCGATGCGCCTGCGCACGTGGCGGCACCCTGCTGCCGGCAGCCGGTTTCGCGGCATTGTTTAACTGTTATACATCAGATTACCGGTAGTGCCGATCACATCGCGGGATTCGCAGCTCGTATCGCAGGAAAACCAACTCGTATCGCGGGAATACCAACTCGTATCGCGGGAATTCTAACTCGTATCGCAGGAATACTAACTCGTATCGCAAGAATACCAACTCGTATCGCGGGAATACTAACTCGTATCGCAAGAATACCAACTCGTATCGCAAGAATACCAGCTCGGATCGCAAGAATACCAACTCGTATCGCAAGAATACCAGCTCGGATCGCAAGAATACCAACTCGTATCGCAAGAATACCAACTCGTATCGCGGGAATTCTAACTCGTATCGCAAGAATTCTAACTCGTATCGCAAGAATTCTAACTCGTATCGCGGGAATTCTAACTCGTATCGCAAGAATTCTACTTCAGGCTGTGAGTTTTTCCGTTCGGGGTGCTCACTTTCTGAACAGACCCGTCATAAAACAAAAACGGGGCGGGCGCTTTCTGCAGCACCCTGCCCCATTTCCCGGTGAACACAGGTACATGCTAGTTTCTGGGCAGGTTGGAAAACTTCAACCCGCCTACTTGCTTGTACTGGGGGCTTGTTGCACCGTACACGGACTTCACATACACCTTTACCGCCAGCGCAGTTTCGAACAGGCCGGTTGTGGCATCGTACATCACCTTATCACGCGCGATGCGGGCGTTACTCACGACCGTATTGGCATTAATAACGGCAGAGTTCTTCGCTTTCATGTCCGCCAGCAGGGCGTTGAGGGCGGGAACTTTCAAATCGTTCTCGTTCGGCACGTATTTAGGCTCGGCCGAGACCGTTGCAATAAGCTGCGTGAAGTTATCGATGAGTTTATCGAAGCTTTGCTGCGAGGCTGAGGCGGTTCGCACAGGAGTTGCGCCTTCCGCCAGCGCTTTTGCATCGGGCTTCGCTACAGCCTTGGCACGTTTGCCCTGAATCTTGTTGTTTACCGACTTTACATCCGCCAGTGTTGGTTTGCTGGCTTCGCTTGCGGCCATTGCATTCACCACTCTGGTGACCAGCGGTTTCAGTGGTTTGAACGCGAGCTCGCGTGCATTGGTGGCATTGTCGTACGCGGTTTTGGCAATCTTCACCGCCTGCACGGCCGTAGTTGCAGCCGTAAGTTGTGCGGTGAGGGCTGCAGTTTTAAGTGCCGCTTTCGCGGGATTGTACGAGGCACCATAAGCGGTGCAGAAGCTGATGAGGTCTTCGAAGGCCGCGACATTTCTGGCGTGGCCGGTTTCTGATGTTGATGTCATGTTACTTTTTTGTTTAAGTGAATTTTATTTTCACTTACACAGAGAACATGCCGGGACCTTTAAGCCAGAATTGACATTAATTTAGCGGTTGTTATGAGACGAGTTACGAGATGTCGTAAGCGGGGTTGCGAGATATCGTGAGGAGTATTTGAAATAAGTGCGGCAGAAAATAATTCATGCTTTTTTTACCCTTACTCCTTGTTCTTGCAATTTTAATAACTCAAGAATTTTAGACATGTCTTTGCCTTTCGAAGAACAAAAGCTGATCATATCATATTCAATTTTATGTTGAATGCTTTCAGCTTTGTCGGAAATAGATTTTATTTTGCCGAATAATTCCTCCTTTTCATTTTCCCAATTTTTGTCATGATGGCTCTCAGCCATAGCCTTGTGAACCAACCAATTTCTTAGGTTTAAGAAAGTATATAACTCGTCTTGCAAAGATGATTCATACAGTTTTTCTCTGCTGGCAATATTAACAGCCATACCTAAAGTGTAGCTTTGGTGCTGCTTTAAGACTTTATCAGCCTGTTCCTTCGTTGCGGCAGGATTCATTTTAAGAGTGATTGAACAGCTCAAAGCCTGTTCAACTGCCTGGATTTTCCATATGGCTTCTCCAACCAAACAGTATAATGTAATTTCATTCTCGTTAGCTGGTACTTTCATACTGGTTTCTCTGATATGCTTTTAGCTTTATCGTAATTCCTTAAAATGGTTGATATCCTCAACCTTCGTCCAACGTTTTGGCGTTTGGCGAAGAAGTGGATTTCGAAGCATTAGACTATCTGCCAGCACTGAACTTGATACGAAGTACAAAGCTTCATTTAAGCACTGAAAACCTCTTTTTTACCAAACACTTGTTATGTGGCGTTTTTAATTATTTTATTGTCAATTGCATTTCTAATGTCCTGAGAAACTTTATTTTTCCTTTTTAAAAGAGAAATAGCGAGTTTCAAATAGTCTTCCTTGTTTTTAATACCTGTCAATTCGCAAACTTTAGAGTTTGGGATTAGTGCATTTTTTAAATTGAATAATCTTAGTACTGCATCATAATCTTTTGTTGAAACAACCAATTCAAATTCTTTCTTTACTTTGTCGAAAAGGTCTTGCTTGTCTACTGAGCCATACAAAACATCAACTTCTGCAATAACATCTGAAATATTTTTCGATGAGAAATTAGTAAGCGTGATAAACTCTCTCCTTAATAGTTCTCTGTAATGCAATAAGATTTGTGTTTCAATCTGACTACCAAAAAATGATATTAGATTATGCTTGACTTCGGAAAAAACAGCCTCTGGGTCTCTGCCCATATGCTGTGCAATTGACTTTACAATATTTTCTATCAATAATAAATTCTCCGCCTCCGCAACATCTAAAACCCAAATATTTTTAGAATTTAATTTTACCAAGTCCTCATTTTGTCTTCTATCTCTATCAATAATTCCTATTGATTCAATATGATGAAACCCTTTTTGTTCGTTGAATGCTTTTACGGATTGAATTACCTTTTCACAGCCTCCTAGTGGTTTTAGCGTATAATCTGTATAGACTTGCTCATAAATCTCGTAGTCTATGCTACTGTTTTCGCCTTCTAAAAAAATTACGGGTTTACGACTGCCAAGAACTTCAAGGTAAAGTTGCTCAGGTATTGGCATTTCTTCGCTAAGAATTTCATAATCCCAAACATTACCTCCTTCATAGGACTTTGCCCAAATTTTTATTGCATTTTGTCTTGTAAAAGCAAAGTCAATATCATGTGTAAGATAAATGAATGCGCAGTCTGGTCTTTCAATTTCAATTAGGTCAAATAAAGTCTTTACTAATGACTTATGTATATGCATTTCAGGTTCGTCAATTATTATTATTGAATTCCGAGTTGCACAAATAACTTCCCCTATTAGATAGAAAATAACCCTTTCCCCATCACTCATTTCAGAAGCATTATATTTACTTGCTACTTGCCCTGTGGGAAAAGTTTCGACAACTCCAGCAGATTTAATTAATTTTCGGTGAGGTAAAACCGCTTCCCAAATTAGTTGAACTCGGTCAAGTTTTGTTGTTGGCTTTGCGATTCGACCTTCTTTATAACTTAATGAATCTTCGTATTCTTCTGTGTGAAGTAATATTAATAATTTGTCAAAGTCATTTAATAATGATGTATTGATATTTCCACCCCAACGATTTCCGATTTTCTGTCCATGATATTGGCTTTCAGTTTTAAAATGTTCATGATAATTTCCATACTTAAATGCTATTTCTGCTCGATGTCTTGATGTCGGACTAACATGGGAAGGAAAAGTAAGTGATTTTTGGGCTGAAATTCGATGTGTCTGTCCAAGATACATTTCTTCAATTCTTGAGCCAAAGCGTGTTTTGCCAGCTCCATTCGCTCCGACTACTACGAGTTGTTCAAACTCTATGGATGGGCTTGAATTAGGTGACCCTATTTTGGTCGGTAATTGTATGTTCATATTGTAATGGTGTCTTTTTAAAAATACCACATAACTTCTGGATATAAGCGCCATTATGACCAATATCCTCTATTACTTCCTCAAGATAAGTACATTTCGGGCCAAAAGTCTTTGTGTTAACCTTGGTGAAGATATTGCTAAGCATCATTTTGGCACTGATTTGAAGTAGAAAATCTTCCCCGTCAGTTTGACATAGGAGTAACTCCTATTAACTGGAGTTAAATTTTTAGGTTTCGCTAACCGCAAGGCAGAATGTTAGCGAGACAAATCGAAATGCGAGTTTTTAAACAATCCCGATGAGTAGAATTTGCTTTATTCTGTTGGCTATTTTTGGACCCAAACCTAATCCAAGTTTCTCATGCCTTTTTATACATCAGTGATTTCAGACTGGAGCCCTTCAACCGTATATCAATTAGACAGTGGTATCTACCTTTTGCCTAACGGATCGGTTGAGTTATCCGAGTTCCCCTTGATGATCTCGGTTCATGATGTGGTAAATTTTTACACGGAGGCAACTACCTTAGATGAGCATATCATAATGGTTAAAAAGATAGTCGCGCTCTACTCCTTTATATTCTCGGATAACCGGCTAATTAGAATGTTCGATAAGGAAGAATTCAACAAACATATTGAGGTGAAATCCATCTCGTCTGTTCCGGTAGATACCAATTGCCGGAGAGGAAATGTTGATTTCTCGAATATTGGCAACTACATCTACATCGGCAATACAGTTCAAGATACAATAAGTTTCAAGGACCTCTACATGAAGCTTGACGACAAGCACCTCGATTACTTTGTTCTTTACTTCAATTCAAGGAGTGAACAGGCAATCACGATCCGCACCAACAGAAATTATAAGATTTTTGATAACTCTTATAATGTAATTGTCGGATGCGTTACTCTTTTAGAGATCCTCATTGGTCATGCCGAGACCTGCACGGGCCACAATTGTTGTTCCGCTTGTGGAAAAAGTATGCCGCACCGAAAAATGTCTGAGAACCAGTGGCTTAGTTTGTATCTAGAGAAAATAATTGATGACAGGAAGTTGGCAATGGAGTATCAGGCTGTTATTAAGCTCGCCAGACAAGTTCGTCATGTAACTGTTCATGCGGGAAAGTTACCAACTGCCGAGACAATACTAGATGATATTCCCTATGATGAATACCCGTTTGAAAGGGCCGAAAAACTTTATCAGACAAATAAAGTGGCTTTATCAGCGGTTGTAGTTGCGGTCGGAGATGTTACGCGGGCGCTAATTCTTAATAAACTATATGGTTTAAATCATTTCTTTCCAATACCAATCATTAAAGTTACTCGCCTAAATGGTTAAAAAGTCCTTAGGCAAAGCATAATCGAGTGTTGAAAGGCGGACATTCACAGTCCATTCGGCCCTAATCTTCTGCTGGCTGCCATAAACAAAAAAGCCCCGAGGTCTTCGAGGCTTCCATTCTTTAACAAGATTAACTAACTGTGATTACTATCCATACTCCTGATCAAAAAAAGGAGTGCAACTCCAACTATCACTATCAAGCTCAGAAACAGAATATGCACCTTTGTTTGATCGTGGTTCTGTGTTTTGATCGCACGGGTTAGTCTCTTGATTCGATCAAAAAGAACGAGGCCAAATAGTGGCGCCAATATGATATACGTGGCCATCATGTATTACTACCTTTCGCGGCTTTTCACCTACATTTTTATCGTTGCCCTACACATTGGACAAATAAATTGCTTCTCTATTATCTCTTTCGCTGTCAAAGCGAGAGGCTCCTTACAATTCGTGCACGTTACGCTGTCACCACCAATGACAATTGTCTTTGCCCATAGATCACCAACTCTTTGGTGATCCGGGGTGTTCTTAATTGTTATTACTGCGACTATACCAAAAAAGAAGAAGTCAATCATATCAACCAGGTGCCTCTTGAGCGCTTGTCCAAATGAAATCGCTCTCCCATTCTTTGTCACAACCCTGAGTCCTAAAATCAGTTTCCCAAGTGTCTGTCCTCTGATTGATTCAATGACTGGAAAATAAATAATCCAGACTATGCAAATCCACCAGCCTTTAGGATCGTTGCTTAACGTGTATCCTCCTTCGTCATTAGGGTGTCCGTACGTCACCACTAACCAACTAAAAAATACAAAGTACAATCCGTAGTCAATGATTGTTGCGAGACTACGTTTTAAGATCTTAGGTTCTGTCCTTATTGTCATTCTGTTGCGTTTATTTGCGCGAGGGGCTCCGCCACCTCGCTATTGATATTACGCCCCTTCGGGGCTATTAAGTTAGTTGAAAACCTGGCAATGGATATCCAGCAATTTTGGGGTCGTTCGCCCAACTAATCTTTGCCAGGTATGAATTTAATTAAGTCTATTTTTGTGCCAGGAGGAAGATCTTTTACCTGTTGATGAATCTGCCCCGCAAATGAAAAATGTACCTCTATGTCCGTTGGCTCAAAATTATCTGGTGTGTAGTCGCCACCCAGCACAATAAGCTTTCTATAGGAATAGACCTGTCCCGGCTTTAGTCTCTTTCCTTCCGTTTTCAATGCATCGATCAAGTCAACTAAAAACCAATCATTAACTACGTCTTGGTCTTGTAATTTTTCCCGGAACATTTCAATTGCATCCGCCACCGCTGTCAATGTTCCGTTACCGGTATTCAACCAAAACACCCTATCGGTTTTGTCTTTCAAGAACAGGTCTCCGATACTTGAAACCATAATCGGTGTTTTGTCTGTCCCGGTCAACCAGGTCCAATCACGAATTAGTTTGTTTGAAGCATTCTCATCAAACTTCACAGTTAGGTCGTCCCAAGTTATTGTCATGATCTGGATTTCAGTTCTTTGATCTTTGGGTGGTTGCGGAGTTTGAAATAAACCAAATCTTTACAATTTTATTGTTGTCAAATTCATAGATGTTTACTGCGTAAAAAGGCTCACCTCGCCCCGTTACTCTTTGTTTTATTACTGCCTTGTTTCCAACAATACATACATCAACTACCTTTATTCTATTTTTTGGGTACTTCTCAAATGTCTTTGGGTATCGGGCAATTAAGTCGTTGGATGTTGAGTCTCTTAGCGTATTTGGAAACTCGTACACCCGCACACTATCGGCGTGAAATTGTTTCATGCTTGCCCAATCCTGTCTGTTGTACGCTGCATTTTTATCGTTGATAATTCTTCTCATAGACACCCCGGATGTAGTTGAATGATCCTGACAAAAAGTGAATTCCCAACCAAGTACCAACAACGAAAGAATAATTAGTTTTTTCATTTATGCATATCAAAATTTAATGATTAATCGAAAGTCTAATGTCAAGAAGTCTTTGTATAAATCTTTCCGCAACATGACGCGGTTATTTGCGCGAGGGGCAGCGTGAATTTAATCAAGGACATGGCCTCCATTCGCACTCAATTAAAAAATATCTCATCCACCATCAGCCAACCCTTTTCTTTTGTTTTGCGGAAGGCGGGTTGTTTGTTCAATGGCTCGGCAATCAGCTTGTAGCATTTGTAGCGCACAGGCGGAAACGTAAGTTCAATTCCTCTCACGTTCGAAATGCCCAGGGCTGTGGGATGTGAGGGCGTTCCGCGCTGCAGCAGTTTCAAATGCGCTTCATCATCACCACCCCAGATCTCCCACCGGGCGGGGGCCCACGTCATGGCGTAGGTGCTTTCGGCATAGCTAAGTGTAACGGAGTGCATCGTTGGCATATCATCAAACCAGAATACTGCTTCCAAGGGCCGGTCGCGCCAGGCAATCCACGCAGGATCGCGGAAGAATTCGGGTGAGCCTTTCTTGTTGTTGGTGAAGGTGGCAACGCCCTCGCCCTGATACTGCGCATCGGGTAATGTTTTTAATTCGGCACGCGAGGGTTTCAACCCCGACTGGAAGATTACAAAGGTTGCCACATCGCTCTTTCGCCAGCCTTCTTTAACGGCAGTGGCCTTTACAATCTGGTAGGATGTCGCGGCAATGCCATCGGTGTAAACGGTTCCGGTAATGCTGTCGGGTTCTGTGCCGTCTGTTGTGTAGCGGATGGTGGTGCCCGGCATGCTTGACTTCAACCTGATCTTCTCTCCTGCCTGCACTACGTTTTCACTTACCAGCAATGGCGCGCTGAGTTTCAGCATCTCGGTGCGATCGACCTGGTAGCCGAGTTCCCAGGAAATTTCAGGATACTTCTTTTTCAATTGCTCCGCTTCCGCAGATGTGATTCCCGTGTTCCAGATGAATACTTTTTTGAGATTCCTGATCGACTTAATCGCATCGATCGTGTTTATCGTGACCTTGGTTCCGGATAACGAAAGGGATTCAAGATGTTCGAGTGACCGGAGGTTGGATAACCCGGAGCCGGTGATGTCGGTCTGATTCAGGTTCAATATCTCCAGGTTTTCAAAATCTTTTAACAAGGCAAGATCTTCATCCTTTACCGGCATCTTGGAAAGATTGATTGCAACAACCTGTTTGCTCACCGAACTGAGCTCGGCCAGGTTCTCTTTCTCAAACGCCTGCCGCACGAAGAAATCAGCCTGCAAGGCTGGTTCGTTTTGCGCGATCTGGAACACAGCACGGTACGGGTTGTTCAATGCCTGAATCTTTTCTGAGGAAACAAAATCGAAATGATACTTCGCTTCATGCCGTTCGTTCTGCTGACTGGATGCAATCAGTTTTGATCCTGTCAGCCTCAGCGAATCGCTGTGGGTATAGTCGGTCAGTTTCTTTTTTGTGTCTGCTCCCTGTGCAATCCACAACGAAAGAAAGTTCAGCTCTTCGGGAGTTAACTGCGGCTTGTCTTTCGGAGGCATGTGCTTCTTGTCGCTGAGCGGAAGATGAATGCGTTTTACCAGCAGACTGTTCGGGTCGTTTTCTTTCCAAAGGGCACCGCTCTTCCCTCCTTTTATCATGTGCTCGTATGATGTGAGAATCAATTTTCCCTTGGCCTTGGTTTCGTTATGGCAACCGGTACACTTGCGTTCGAAGATGGGCTGAACAACAGCTTCAAATGCCGTGGCGTTTTCGCCTGCCAAATCACTTTCTTCATTTTGCTGAAACGGCCCGAGTACAAATGCATCACCATGTGTGAGTACGGAACCGAAATGACCTGCAACAATCAACAATATTGCACCTGCCACGAGTGATGGCTTAAACATCTTCGCGGATGTTTTGATAAACAGCAGCGCTGCCGTTACATAACACGTGGCCACACCAAACCATTTATGAAGCGACAGGTCGAGGGCATCATATCCGCCTTCGCGGGAAAGAAATATTCCCATCAGTGCAGTTACAGATGCGGTGATGGCTGTTATATGAAGCAGGAAACTGATCAACAACTCCAACGAATTTCCTGCAAACTGTTTCCGCAGAAACACCAGCAGGGTTGCGAGCAGCAACAGCCCGATGGGGAGGTGAAGCAGCAGCGGGTGCATCCGCCCAAATGCCTGAAGCCACACGGGCACCTGGATGCGTTGTTCAAAAAAGAGCAGGAAGGTTAACAATACCACAATCGCAAATGTGGCATTCGCCATGATTCGTTTTGCACGCTCCATCCTTACGCGATCAGGTCGGTTACAACTTTTCCGGCTACATCGGTTAGGCGATACCTGCGGCCGAGGTGTTTATAGGTGAGCTTTTCATGATCGAGCCCCATTACGTTTAATACCGTTGCGTGGAAGTCGTTCACGTGCACCGGGTTCTTCACCACGTTGTAGCCGAACTCATCGGTTTCACCGTAGGTGATTCCTTTTTTAATTCCGCCACCGGCCATCCAGATGGTGTATGCACGCGGATGATGATCGCGGCCGTAGTTCTTGTCGCTTAAGTCGCCCTGGCAATAATTGGTTCTTCCAAATTCTCCGCCCCAGATCACAAGAGTTTCATCGAGCAGGCCGCGTTGCTTGAGGTCGCGGATCAGTGCAGCGGAAGCACGGTCAACATCCTGTGCCTGCAGCGGCATTTCACCGGTAAGGTTTCCGTGCTGATCCCAACCCTGGTGATACAACTGCACGAACCTTACGCCCGATTCTGAAAGTTTGCGTGCGAGCAAACAGTTGGCTGCGTACGTTCCGGGAATCAAACACTCAGGCCCGTACATCTTCACGATGTGATCGGGTTCTTTCGATAAGTCGGTTAGTTCAGGCACAGCAGTTTGCATACGATAGGCCATTTCGTATTGCTGAATGCGCGTCTGGATTTCGGGATCACCGAACTGTTCAAAGTTCATTGAATTGAGTTCGGAAAGATTGTCGAGCATTTTTCTGCGGCTTGTCTTGTCGCTTCCCGCCGGGTTGTTCAGGTACAACACTGCTTCTTCGCTGTTGCTGAACTGCACGCCCTGGTGAACGCTGTCGAGGAAGCCGTTGGTCCACAGGCGTGAATAAACTCCCTGTCCGTTTCCGCGGCCGCGGGAAAGCAACACACAATACGCGGGCAAGTTTTTGTTCTCGCTGCCCAGTCCGTAACTGAGCCACGCACCCATGCTCGGCCGGTTGCCCTGTTGCGCGCCTGTTTGCATAAACGTGAGCGCAGGATCGTGATTGATGGCTTCGGTGTGCATGGTTTTGATGAAGCATAATTCATCGGCAATGCTGGCGATCTGCGGAAACAATTCGCTTACCCATGCGCCTGATTTTCCGTGCTGCTGAAACTTGAAGTACGAACCAACCAAGGGGAATTTGCTTTGTCCGGACGTCATTCCGGTTAACCGCTGGCCTTGCCGCACCGATTCAGGCAAATCGGTTCCGTGCATTTTGTTGAGCAACGGTTTGTAGTCGAAGCTCTCAAGTTGTGATGGCGCCCCGTTTTGAAAAAGATAGATAACGCGCTTTGCCTTTGGCGCGAAGTGCGGCAGACCGAGTGTGGCGAGTGTTTCGTCTTCACTGCGGGTAAACAACCCCGGGATGAGCAACGACCCGAGTGCAGCGCTTCCCAAGCCGAGGCTTAGCTTGCCGAGGAAGTGCCTGCGGTTTACGTTCAATTGGTTTTCGAAGAATTCGTTCGCCATGGCCGTTCTATTTGGTTATTGCTTCGTCCATATTATAGATGGTGTGCACGATTTGCATTGTTGCTGCCAGCGTGGCCACATCGTTAACCTGCTCGTGCCGGTATTCACCCGCCATAATAAATGACTTCGCAGCTTCACGATCATTTTGGAAGCGTTGTTTCTCTTCGGAGTAATACTTCTTCAGCAGGGCTTTTTCTTTTTGCGTTGCCTTCCGGCAGATGATCAGACGGAATGCTTTGTCGATTTTTTCTTCTGCTCCGGTCGATTCAATCATCAGTCGTTCGGCCAGTACACGCGATGCCTCCAGCATCATGGGTTCGTTCATCATCACGAGCGCCTGCAGGGGCGTGTTGGTGCGCATGCGTTTTACTTCGCACTGATCGCGGCTGCTGGCATCGAACATGAGCATGTTGGGTGGCGGAACGGTTCGCTTGAAGAAGTTGTACATGCCCCTGCGATATAAATCTTCATTGTGATCCTGGTTGTAGCGCGCGAGCACGCCACGGCCGGAAGTTGCCGATTCCCAGATTCCTTTCGGCTGATACGGTTTTACGCTCGGCCCGCCAATCTCTTCCACCAGCAATCCGCTTGACGCTAACACATGGTCTTTGATTAATTCAGACGACAGCCTCAAGCGCGGTGCACGCGATAAATAAATGTTATCGGGATCAGCAGCCAGCTTATCTTTTGACAGTTCGGCCGACTGCCGGTAGGTGTTCGTCATTACGATCTGTTTTACCAATCGTTTTACATCCCAACCGTGATTCATGAAATCCACTGCGAGCCAGTCGAGCAACTCCGGATGGGTTGGCAACTCGCCCTGCATGCCGAAGTCACCGGAGGTTTTCACGATACCGCGTCCGAAGAACTCCTGCCAGATGCGGTTAACAAACACCCGGGCGGTTAAGGGATTATCCTTACTGATTAACCATTTGGCCAACCCGAGCCGGTTCTTTTCATACACTTTTACATCGAACGGGTAGATTGCTTTGGGAACATCGAAGGTTACTTCCTCGCCATGGGCATCGTACACCCCCCGTGTGAGCACATACGTTGGCCGCACAACTGCGCTGTCGCGCATAACCATTACCGGCACATCTTCTTTTTGCTTTTTGTTGATGAAGTTGAGAATGCCCTTTATATCTTCTTCGGTGATCTGAATGCGCGGCCGGTCGGCCAGGGATGCGAGCTGGATGTCGCCCAGTAAACCTTTCTCATTGATCTGGTTGAAGAATGCGAACGTGCTGAAGTATTCCTTCTGACTGATAGGATCGTATTTGTGATCGTGGCACTTGGCGCATTCGAACGTTAATGCAAGGAATGCTTTACCAAACGTGTTGGTGCGATCGGTAACGTATTCAATGCGATACTCTTCATCAATTACGCCTCCCTCCTGCGTGATTTTGTGATTCCGGTTGAAGCCCGTTGCCAGCACCATTTCTTTGGTGGGATTGGGAAGCAGATCACCGGCAAGCTGCCACAGCGCAAACTTATCGAACGGGTAGTTTTCATTGAACGCATGAATCACCCAGTCGCGCCACGGCCACATGGTGCGAAGGCCATCGTCCTGGTAGCCGTGTGAATCGGCATACCGCGCAGCATCAAGCCACGGAACAGCCATGCGTTCACCGTAATGTTTACTCGCGAGCAAGCGGTCAACAACCTTTTCATACGCATCGGCACTTTCGTCAGACAAAAAGCTTTCCTGCTGCTGAAGTGTTGGCGGAAGCCCGGTGAGGTCCATCGATACGCGCTTAAGCAAACGTTCTTTGTCGGCCTGCTTGTTGGGCTTCAGGCCCTGCGCATTCATTTTCGCCAATACGAACTTGTCGATCTCGTTGATGGTCCAGTCCGGATCAGGCTCAGGAACGTCACGCACCTGTGGTTTTACAAACGCCCAGTGCTTTTGATATTTCGCGCCCTGGGCGATCCATTTTTTGATAAGCTTTACTTCGAATTCACTTACCGCGAGATTGGAATTAACAGGCGGCATAACCTGTGATGTGTCGGATTCAACAAGCCTGCGATAGAGTTCGGAATGATCGGGTTCGCCCGGAACGATTACATGTTCATCGGGCGCATCTTTTAAGGCTGCGAACAATCCTTCTTCGGTATCGAGGCGGAGATTTGCCTTGCGGTGATTGGCATCGGGGCCGTGGCATTTGAAACACCGGTCGGAAAAGATGGGGCGAATGTGAAAGTTGTAGTCGACAACATCAGGCATTGCAGCTCCGGCCATGTTGGTGGATTTGTTTGCCCACCATGCGGTTGCCAACACAGCGGCTGCGGCCACCGCAATAATTGCGATAACTTTGGTCCGGGCCGGTTTAGATAAGCCTTTTGTTGCCATAAGCAGTGAAAGTTATCAATTCCGGCTGCAAGGGCGAAATCGTTTGTGTAATTTTTAGGCGTTGAATTTCGAATTGAGTAAGTTGATTAAAATTGAACCTATGAGCAAGGCTACATCGCGCAGACAGTTCCTGAAAATTACTGCATTAACCAGCGCTGCGGTAACAATCCCCACATTCAACATCATCAGCAAGCCGGCCCTGGAAGACCAGGTTATCGGCCATGGCGATTACCGCTACCGTGTACATAAAAACTGGGGCAATCTTAACCCGGACACCACGCCTGTAAAAAACTGTCACGAGATGGTGATGGACAAAAAAGGCAGGCTGATTATGATCACCGATGAGACGAAAAACAACATCATCGTTTACGATAAATCGGGCAAACTGCTCACTTCGTGGGGCCATGATTTTCCGGGCGGGCATGGATTAACGTTGTTTGATGAAGGCGGAGAAGAAGTGTTGTTCATCTGCGACTATGAGACCGGTCGTGTGGTGAAGACTTCGCTTGACGGAAAAATACAGATGGAGTTGCCGAACCCAAAGAGCATTAATGTGTATACCGCTGAGCAAGGCTACCACCCTACCGAGACTACCGTTGCACCCAATGGCGACATTTATGTAGCGGATGGCTATGGTTCGCAATATGTATTGCAGTTTAATTCGAAGGGAGAATTTATAAGAAAGTTTGGCGGAGCGGGTGATGACGATGACAAATTCAGCACCGTGCATGGCGTGTGCATTGATGCGCGCGACAAGAATAATCCCACACTGCTTTGCACTTCGCGGGCGCATAACTCCTTCAAACGCTTTACGCTCGATGGAAAATACCTGTCGACCATCTTTTTACCCGGAGCGTTTGTTTGCCGGCCGGTGATTGACGGCACCACACTTTATTCAGGCGTGTGCTGGTCGCGGCTGAAGTATCTTAACCAGACCGACAATTCAGGCTTCGTGACCATTCTCGACAAGAACAATAAAGTTGTATCGAATCCCGGAGGCACTAAACCTGTGTATCGCGACAATGTACTACAACTGATGGTTCAGGAAACACCTGTGTTCAACCATTGCCATGACGTTTGCGTGGATAACGACAAGAACCTGTATGTGTGTCAGTGGAATGCGAACAAGACGTATCCGGTGAAGCTGGAGAGGATTTAGGGATTAGGGATTTTCGAATGACGAGTTACGAATGTGGAAGGTGGAATGTAGGAGTTAGGAGTTAGGAGTTAGGAGTTAGGAGTTAGAAGTTAGAAGTTGGTTAGTTTGTGATTTTATCTCGCGCAGTATAGCTCTAGCAATTCATGTGCAGTTTTCGGTATTAATTGCCTGTCTTCTTTACTTTGTCCACTTACAGATTGCAACTTTTCTTTAAGACTAACATAAATCGGATGCTTTATATCCGAAATTAGAAGCCCGCCTTTACTGAGTTCTTCTGTTATTTCAATTTTCAGTTTTTGTTTATCAGTTTTTAATTCCCCGATGTATTCACAGCCACATTTGACGATTAAATTTGATTTTAGCCTTTCAAGTTGCTTGTCAAGAAATGGAAATCCGTACTCCTTAACGTCACCAAAAATTTGCCTCACAATCTTTGTTGTGGTTTCAACTTTCCCATTGTGGAAATAAAATGCGTCATGATAACTCAAACCACCAGAATTATGCTTCAGTACCTTCAAGTCCTGGTGGGGGTTTATCATTCCCATGTTGTACTGATTCGAAAAAATATACTCTGGATTTAGTATTGAAGCAATTGAACAGGAGACATTTTTGTCTTTATCGTTAAAGACTACATAGAGTAATTCATAAACCTTAACATTGTTTGCTTGTCTTTCCCGTTTAAAGGAATAACACTTATTCTTATATCCCAGAAACTCAAAGTCAGGCAGCATTTCACCTGCTGTGCGAATGAGAATTTGTTTTATCTCTCCATTTAACAGCTCAGGTGATTTATCCGGCTTTGTTATCAACTCTCCTATTTTGTCAATCCAGTTCAGTTTGATTCTGATTTTATGTTATTACGAAAAATAAATTCTGACCCCTTGTTACAGGCAGTTATTCCTTTTCCTTTTGACTCTTCGCTATTTTGTCCCAGGCCTCCTTTGTCATGACAAGAAGAGTTCCTTTATTACAGTCCCAAATGGAAACGTTCTTTTGTGATATCACATAATGCTGCCCCCATCTGGCATATTTGGAATATAACTTCAAGGTACAAATGTCTGTTGCTGTTATTATGCCCCCGGTTTCCGGTAAGTGGGAATGCATCGTTGCTATAACAATCTTTCCGTCCTTTTTACCATACTCAATGGGTATAATATTTTTATGAAGCCGTTTCTTGTTTTTGAGTTCGTTGTCTTTATTAAAAGTCAGCAGGTAATCATTACCAAAAACAACTATACCTGGCTTTTCCGGCCCCGTTAAAATGTAGACCCTTTTTCCCTTCTCGTCATTCAACGGAATAAAGTTCGGGTTCATATCCTTGTATGCTTTGAACAGCGTATCCGACTTGAATTCTTTAATGGCCGCCTGTCTGATGACCAGGAGGTCTCTTTCCTGAATTGTTAACTCGCGCTCCTGGTCTTCCACAATGGCTGTATTGATATCATACGTGCTATCGAATGAAAAGGAGCCAATTATCCTGGGGGTTTCATCGTTTGAAAAAAATACGCAGACTGCTTTGTCGTCTTTCAGGTACGAAAAATAACCACCCGCTTTTTGATGTCTGTCGGGAAACTTACTTAAAAAGATGTCTGTGCCATACCACGATGCCATTTCGGATTTATACAGCCTCGTGCCCTCGGCCAGTATTTCAGCTTCATCTTTAGATTGACCAAAGGAAACAATACCTATTAGGATTGCGAGAATTGTTGTTATGGTACTTTTCATTGTTTATCAGCATTCAAAATCTTCTCTATCCACCAATTTGCACCCAGAAAATTTTCATCCGAAAACATTTGTTTTAACGACACTTTATCAACGTATGTACACCCGTCGCAAACAGAAACTTTTCGGCCCGAGGTTTTAATTTTACTAATTAATCTTTTCTCATCGTCCGATAACTGATACTGCCCCAGTGCTGCAAGTTTTTCGAGTGAAATGGTTGCCAGGAATTTCTCTCCCCCGTGCCCATTTTTTAGCAAGTCTGAAATTGCCTTGTAATTGTTTTTCAAAAGCAGGTCAGTCACTTCTTCCACGGTCTTTGTGGGATGCCCGGTACGGTAACAATTAAATCCAACCGTTTTATTCTTATCACCATTGTCTTGCCCAAAGACGGAACTCGCGATAAGTGTAAGTAAAATAAAAAATAAAAGCGGTCTCATGTTATCAGTTACGCTTGATTGAGCATCACACTAAAGATAAGTCGAATTTAGAAATTGAATAAACCATTATCATGCGTAGCAGGCCTAATTCATCCAGCTATTTACCGAGGTGACTATGCTCCATTCTCCATTCAGCTGCTCTGCAATCACAATGTCCCCGCTACCCGAAAGCCTGTTTGAATATCGGCCAACGTAAAAACACGCATAGGTGTCGGCATATACTACTTTTGAAAACTCAAATACACCAAGCGCTCCAGGATGGCTTTTGTAAAACTTTTTCCAACCCCTGTCAATTCGCCTACGAAAATAACTTTTGAATTCTTTATTCGCTATTGCGGAAACTTCCGAGGTCAGTGTAAATTTTGCCTTGTCCAATGAAGGCGTCTCAAAAAACTCCGTCTCCAATTGCCTTAACGCATTCTTGACGCGGTAGTCTTTAAACAATTTAATTTTCACCGTGTCATAGTGCAGCACCATGTTGATAGTCGTTTCATCGCTATTTAGAAAGTCTTCACCGTAGGCCGATACCTCATTCTCGCCCGGAGCGTATTTAGTAATGATCACCACCTCAATCGTTGTAGCATCATCGTTGCCTCTCTGTTTGATATAGTCATTAAGCACTTGGGAATAAAGATGATAGTCCTGATCAATTTGCCCAAAAGACAGATTTGTTATCAGAACCAGGAAAATTGTAAGTCGAGTCATTTTTAAGACCGATTATGCACCACGTTTACCAAGCCTTCATAATCGTTTACCAGATAATTACAGGGCCATACCTACCTGAAATCCGCTTCCCCGGGTCAATAATTCAATAGGATAAAACATGGTCATGTAGACAAACAACACCGATAAACACAATGCTGCAACTATTAACAGCCAATTAGGTTGCCCTTTGTGAATTTCAGGGTCGTATGGTACTAGTTTAGTCCCGGCAATGAAGTCGCCAATTCTTCTTTCATTATTTACCAGTCCAACAATTACTTCAATCGGCCAAAGTATAATCGTTAGATTTCTAATAAAGCACTTTAAGGCATTTGCAGGTAACCCTGTTTTGATGTCAACAACTTGAAGTTTTAGAATTCTCTTGGCTAAACTGCGCCCCATGTATATATCCTTGTTGAAATACAGCGAAAATGCAAAGATGTTCAGGTAATAATTGCCCAATATTAGTTTCGGTGGGACATTTAAATTTCCAAATGTCTGTGTGATGTCATAGACCAACCCGGGGGCTACAAAAATCATAACAAAAACAGCCGTCAAGAAGTGGTCCAAAAGCATTGTACCGATTCGGGTCTCCGTGTTCAATGTATTCATTTGGTTAGTTTGGGGTTACACGAATATAGCGGGAATTCGGAACTTGGCTTTAAGATTAAAATGCAGGACTTCAGATTCGGGGTTCGAGGTTCCAGATTCAAGGTTTAAGGCCGACAGGTAATCACCGCAACGTTACCGTAACTCCGCCATAGAAATTCCGAAGAGGTGCGGCATTGTAGTAGCGGCCGCCAAAGGCATTGATGTCGTTACCCAGGCTGTATTTCTGATTCAGTAAATTATCTGCTCCTGCAAAGAAGTTCATCTGCACCTTTTCGGTAGTCATGCCGTCCCATGTAACCTTTGCCTGCAGCAACTGGTAGTTATCCGCGTAGGCGGAGTTGGCATCGTTCAGCGGAAGGCGCAACACGTTTGTTGACTGAATAAAAAGATTAAGCTTATTGAAAAGGTCAACCGACACAGAAGAAACAAAATTCGATGCCGGAACACCGGTTACGCGGTTGCCTGAATAGTCGTTTGTCTCTACCACGTAGTTATCGAACCGAAAATGACTGCGCGTGTAGCTCAGCGTCAGGTTAACGCCTCTCACCACGCCACGCTCCTGCTTCTTCAACAGCGTTGAGTTTACCAGCAGCTCGGCACCGGTTTGTTTCGTACCGCCTGCGTTCAGGAAATAGTCGGTGTCGTCTGTTGCCCTGCGTACGATCGCGTTGGTTAAATCGTACCGGAAGACCGATCCATCCAACTGTATTCGTCCGTTCCAAAGGGAAATGCGCGTTCCGATTTCCTTATTCCAACCGGACTCAGCCTGCAAATTGGTGTTGATCTCATCGGCCGCTGGCCGGATTTCAGCAATCGTGGGTGTCGAGTAGCCCCGGCTTACCGACACGCGCATGGCAACTTCCGGAAGGAAGCGATACGTAACTCCGAAGCGCGGCATCCATTCGTTATCCAATTGCGCATTGCCTTTGTTGAAGGTGTAGGCGTACTGATTGAAGCTTACCGCAGCTTCGGCTGTGAACCGGTCTGCCACATCAACGGTAATTTTTGAAAAGTAAACGCCCTGACGGATGCGTGCCTCGTCATCGGATTTCAACGCTCCCTTCTTGCCACCGATATTATCGTAGTTTGATATCTGCTGGTTTCCAACCTGACCTTCAATTCCCGCATGGGCTTTTACTTCAACTCTTCCGCTTGCATAGCTGTATTCGAGAAACGACCGGACACCCATATTCTTCTCATCGCGCAATTCATAGTTTGTGATAAACGGGTTCTTGTAATCGGTGACGGTTCCGAAAACGGAGATCACATGCCGAAACGCTGAGCTGAGAGATGTTGTGTTTGTAACGCCTCCGAAGAACGTTGTATTATAAATTCCTGCGTGCTGCGCTACTGCTCCGGGTACTGAACCGGCGGCTGGCCGGGCCTGTTCGGGATTTTCCCTGAACTGCGCTTCGTTTAAACCTCCCGGTGTTTCATAGTGCAGATCGGATAACATCGCTGTGACAGATAAACTGTTTGCCGTTCCATAGCGCAGGCTTGCCGAACCCAACAGGTTTAACCGTTTCATGGCTGATTGCGCGCGGTAGCCGTCTGAACGCTGATATGCTTCCCCAATGCTCCATGAAATTCTTTTTGAATCCCCGTTAACACGAGCATGCTGCCTGAACAGACCGTACGATCCACCTGAAACACCTGCGTCAATCCGTGATGAGTCTGGTTCTGTGTTAAACAATACAACACCGCCTGAGTTTGCTCCGAACAAACTTCCATCGGGGCCCTTCAGGATTTCTGCGCGCGTGAGGAAGACCGGGTCGATGAGATTCAGGTACGTATTGCCGCTTGCATCGGTGAAGGGAAGATTGTTGAGGTAAATTTTTACATTCCGAACTCCAAAGGGAGAACGCAACAAGCTGCCGCGAATGGAAAGCCGATAGCTTCCCGGTGAACGTTCTTCCATGCGAATACCCGGAACGGTATTGAAAACGGGAAGCAAAGATTGCTGTGATCCTGTGGCAAGTGTTTGTGAATTCAATACGGCTACCGAAGCAGGTACTTGCACCACCGGTTGCCGTGAAAGATACCCGGTAATGACTACCTCATCGAGGCTTTGCTTAAGAGTATCCTGATCCTGTGCGATTGCCAGCCCGCTGCATCCCCCTGAAAGCAAGAGTACCATAAACAGTCTGTTGCGCCATGTAAAAGTTAATGGTCGATTCACAAACGCAATAACGTGATGACAACTCCTGAAAACAAATTCAATTTTCCAATGGTCGATATGTTTCTGATTCAGGCAGGCGATTAACCCGAATAACAACCTCTTCCGCACTGCCAAAATTTATTGATTTCAAGTCGAACATTAGCTTAGTGTACTTAAGCCCCCGGCAGCTATCCCAATTTTTAAATGAAAACACAAATTGTGCAACCTGATTTCCCTGATCATCGCGCGTGAGCTTACCATCCCATATCATCATCTTTTGCGAACACCCACACCCGCCCCCGTACGAAATATTCAGAATCAGTTTGTGGTTAACAATTTTTAGTACATCATACCCGACTATCGAATAACCCGACTGAAACCTACTGTTGAATAACGGATTTTGCTCACACGGGCCGGTCCACGCTTCAGGCGTTTTGGGCCATTCATGAATTCCATTCTCAATCACATACTGAGATTCATTAAACAGCTTCTCGTCTTGAATAATACTCAGTTCCTCTGCCGGAAACAGCGGTGAGTAAGATGCCTGCTGCTGGCTGAGGGGTACGCATCCCACACCAATCAAACAAAGTGCTGCAAGAAATTTCTTCATGCAGTGAATTTACATAAATTGACAGAACCATGTGGACGTGCCCGCACTGCAAACAGAAATTCATTAAGACCAACCAGCCGCATTCGTGCGGTGACAAGGTGCTTGACGACTTCCTTCACGGAAAAAGTGAACATACCGTTGAACTGTTCTGGCATTTTATAGATTCGTTCAAGCCCATCGGCAAGGTGACGATTCATCCGACCAAATCGATGATTGCGATTGCGGCTGCGAAACGTATGGCTTACATAACGCGGTTAGGAAAGAACTTCGTTGACGTTACGTTCCCGTTTACACAACCTTACCCGGATAATCTGTGCTTTCAAAAGATTGCGCAGGTTCCCGGCCAGCAGCAATTCAACCATCATTTGCGGTTGCAGGAAAAAGACGATGTTAACGTGGAGGTCAGGAAGTTTATGAAGCTTGCATACACCCATGCGTGTTGACTTTTCTCCACAGATTCTATCTAAAAATCTTTATTTAAGGCTTCTTTAGCAGGTCTGATTATTGAATACTTCCGGGAAAAGGAAGTATCATGAAAAATTCAATCGTTGCTCCGTTCTCCATGATGGTCGTGTTTACGCTGCTTCTGCTGCTTAGTGGATGCGAAGTGGTTGGAGACATTTTCGGAGCCGGTGTTTACACCGGAATGTTCATCGTCATCTTTGTTATCGTCCTGATCATTTTTCTGATCGTGCGGATGACGCGCAGAAAGTAACTATCGCACACTGAACTTGTACGTGGTGTAGGTTTTATAAACCTCGCCCGGCTTCAGTTCAGTTGATGGAAAACTTTTCTGGTTGGGCGAGTCCGGGAAATGTTCTGTTTCCAGACAGAAGCCGAACCGGTGCTTGTAAACCACTCCCCGCTTCCCGGTGATTGAACCATCGAGGAAGTTGCCGCAATAGAATTGAATGCCGGGTTCCGTGGTATAAACATCCAACACTCTTCCAGAAGCCGGCTCGTATACCGTTGCTGCATGTTTGATTGAGTCGGATGACGACAACACCCAGCAATGATCGTAGCCACCGGCAAATTCCAGTTGCTGATCTTTATCGTTTGTGCGCAAGCCGATGGCGGTTGCCTTACGGAAATCGAACGGAGTTCCGGCAACATCCTTCAATTCACCGGTTGGGATAAGAACTTTCGTAACAGGCACAAACTTGTCGGAGTATAACGCTGCTTCATGATCGAGAATGTCGCGCTTCACATTTCCTGTTAAGTTAAAATAGGAATGGTGCGTGAGGTTAACCACGGTTTTCTTATCGGTAGTTGCTGTGTATGCAATCTTCAATTCATTATCATCGGTAAGTTCATAAGTTACTTCCACGTTCAGGTTACCCGGATATCCTTCTTCCATATCCTTGCTCAGATACGTCAGCTTCAGTTTGCCACGGCCGGCTTCCTGGATATTCCAGAAAACTTTATCAAAACCCTTAACGCCCCCATGAAGGTGCTGGCCATTGTTGTTCTGCGCCAACGAATATGTTTGGCCATCGAGTGTGAATTTTCCATTTGCAATGCGGTTGCCATAGCGGCCTACAATCGCACCGAAATATGGTGTTGTTTTAAGATAACCTGCAAGGGAGTCGTAGCCCAAAACAATGTCTTCCTGAACACCGCTGCGATCGGGTGTTACAAGCCGGGTGATAATGCCTCCGTAATTAATTACACTGAGGCTTACACCGTTTTTATTGGTGAGTGTGTATTCGGTTACCGGCTGGCCGTCGGCAGTCTTGCCGAATGGCCGGGTGGAGTTAGTCGCCATAACGTTTGTATCCGGGGTAGATTCAGGTTGTTTTCGTTCGGGGTTGCACGCTGCCAAAATTAGCACGTAAAAGCAGCCGATGCTTATATGATTTTTAGTTTTCACAATACACTCCTAAGTTCCTTGTTGCTGATAATATTTACACCATCTTCCAATGCCACCCGGTAGATTGCCGCCTCTATACCAAAAGAAGAGCGGTACGATTCCGTCAGTGCATTCACAAACGTGGCCACCACATCTTTTTGCACCAGGTTAATCGTACACCCGCCAAAGCCACCGCCCATCATACGCGCCCCGATAACACCTGGATGCTGTTTCGCAACGCTCACAAAAAAGTCGAGCTCCTTACAACTTACCTGGTACAGTTCTGACAATCCCCGATGTGTATCGAACATCCTGGCGCCAAATGACTTCAGATTATTTTCTTTCAAATCGCGGTTGGCTGCCTGCACGCGTTCAATTTCCTGAACCACATACAGACAGCGGTCAAATTCCTTACCCTCGAATTCAGGTTGATGTTTCCAAAGCAATGCTTCGTCAACATCCCGCAAGCTCTTGATTTTCGGATCGTGTTTTTGCAAACGCGCTACTCCCCGCTCACACTCCTGGCGCCTGGTGTTATAATCAGAGTCGACCAGTGCGTGTTTTACTTTTGTATCGCACAGCACGAGCGAATATTCCAATAGCTGCAAGGGTGAGTATGAGTATTCGAGCGAACGGCAATCCAGCAGAATTACATTTCCTTTTTTACTCATCATGCTGGCAAACTGATCCATGATGCCGCACTTCACACCCACAAAATTATGTTCCGACCATTGAGCCATCAGCACCAGCTTCTGGCGATCGATATTAAGCGCGTTCAGCTCATTCAGTGCGAACGCGAAACCACATTCAACGGAAGCGGAAGATGACAATCCTGAACCAATCGGAATGTTACCTCCGAAGACGCACTTAAACGGTTTAAGTGTTCCCTGCTGCTTCAGCTGATGAATAACACCCAAGAGGTAGTTGACCCACGATGGTTTTTTTACCGGTCGGATTTCATCGTTCAGGTTAACATGAAAGGCTTCATTGTATTTAAGCGAAAAAATCTCGGTGATACCATCATCAGCCGGTGCCATTGCGAAATAAGTTCCAAAATTGATCGCTGCCGGCATCACAAACCCATTGTTATAATCGGTATGCTCACCGATCAGGTTAATCCGGCCGGGAGCGCGGACCAGCAGAGGATTGATGTTGTACCGCTCGCGGAACTTCAGGGAAACATCATGGGGAGAAAAGTCCATTATCTAAAAAATTAATCCTTATCCGTAAGTTTTTTAATAAGTGCTACTTCGTCCTTCTTATAAGGAGTGCCGTCTTTGCGGAAGATATCATGAAACCAAACTTTCGGTTCTTTGCCGTCAGGCATCGGGGTATCCCAGGCATAGATGGTATTTGTTTTACCGGAAACCAGTCCCCAGTTGTATGCGCCAATATTCTCTTTCTTCAACAACGGCATTACGTTGTCGAACCGGCTATTGCGGGTGCGGGCCATGTATTCTGTACAAATAAGCGGACCGCCAAACGTTCTCAAACTGTCAATCCACTTTTGATGTTCTTCCGGATCGGAATAGTTATGGTACGTGATCACATCCGAGTTAGCCAGCTGATAGTTATTCAGATCGACCAGTTCTTTACTCCACACCCCTGCCGAAAGTGGCTGCGAAGGATTCACTTCCCTTCCCCATTTGAATGCCTGCTGCAATAACGGCATCGATTTATTCCGATAATCCGAATTGCCCGGTTCGTTGTAAAGATCCCAAAGAACAATTCGCTTATCATTCGAGAAACGTTTCAACACATCTTTCACATATACTTCGAGCGTATTGATTAACGTTGAGTCCTGGTGAACGAGATCGCCCGGATCACGGATCCAGCCCGAGTTATGAATGCCTGTTTTTGGTTCCGGTTGCTTACCGGTTTTATAAGTCGGGTTCCAGCAATCATCAAAGAAAACAAAGATGGTAGAGATGCCGTGCCTATCGGCAATGGTGAGGTATTGATTCACACGGTTTTTAAAACCTTCGTGGTCAATCTCCCACGCAGCATGATGCAGGTACACGCGCATGGAATTCAAACCAATCGACTCCGCCCAGCCGAGTTCGCGGTTGATGGTTGCCGTATCGAATGTTTCGCCCTGCCACATCTCGAGCTGATTAATGGCCGTGCTCGGAATGAAGTCTGAGCCGCGCAACCAACCCCATTGTTTGTACCATTCATTGGCCTGCTGCTCTGACCAGGCTTCGCGAATCGATTGAACGGTGTCAGCTTGTATATTCTCCGTTGTGTCTGCCTCTTTCTTTCCACACGATACGAGTGTCAAAACGAGCAGACTGAGAAATAAAAAAGATAAACGCTTCATCTTAATACGCTCTTTAAAAGAATGTTACAAACATTAAAAAGTTCTCGCTGTCAGAATTTAAGCGTTTTAATGTACGCTATTTTACCGAAACGTAAAACCATGAACACTCCTTGCTCAGAAGACCGGAGCGTATCCATCGAGTCAATACCGTAGTTCAGGCGGGTAAAAGTTTTCCCGTTATTAAAAATTGATAGAAGTGTAACGCCTGTTTGAACTAACTAACCGAACAAATTTCAGATTGGCACATTTTTTTACCGATTGCTGAAAAATCCAATCATGCAAAAAGGAGGAGAAGCAAAAACTGTTCGTAAGCCGCAGGCACAACCACGACCCGGCAAAGAAAGTAAGATGACACCCAAACCGAAGTCGGAACCCAGGGAACAACCGGCTGGAAAACTTAATGGAAAAGTTGCTTTGATTACCGGAGGTGATAGTGGAATCGGACGAGCGGTTGCTGTTCTGTTTGCGCAGGAAGGCGCCAGGGTTGCCATCGCTTATCTCAGTGAAGACGATGACGCCCGCGAAACAAAACGCATGGTTGAAGAACATACCGAGTGTCTTTTACTGGAAGGTGATCTCGGAAAGGAGAAGCAATGCAAGTCCATTGTAGAAAAGACAATCAAAAAATTCGGTCAGCTTGATATCCTGGTAAACAATGCAGCCCTCCACTGGGAAAGCAAGTCACTCGAAGATATTAGCACCGAACAATTCGAAAAAACACTTCACAATAACGTGATGCCTTATTTCTGGGTTACGAAAACCGCACTGCAACATCTGAAAAAAGGAAGCTGCATCATCAATACATCGTCCGTAACCGCGTACCGCGGAAGCGATTCACTGATCGATTACGCATCCACAAAAGGCGCGATTGTATCATTCACCCGAAGCCTTTCGGCCAACCTCGCAAAAAAAGGAATCCGTGTAAACGGAGTTGCACCGGGCCCCATCTGGACACCATTAATTGCGTCATCCTTCAAGCCTGAGAAAGTGGCCAAGTTTGGAAGTGATGTGCCCATGGGCCGGGCCGGACAGCCGAACGAAGTAGCTCCATGTTATTTGTTTCTGGCATGCAGCGATTCGGCTTATATGACAGGACAATTCCTTCACCCGAATGGTGGTGAAATTGTAAATGGATAAATTAAGTAACACGTAAAACACAAATGCTATGGCTAAGTATTCAAAGAAAGCATCGAGGAAAGTTGAGAAAGTAATGCACGAGAAAAAGCGTGGCACATTGCGAAGCGGCAGCGGAAAGAAAGTAACCAGCCGAAAGCAGGCGATTGCTATTGGATTATCGGAAGCGCGGAAAGAAGGTGCCAAGGTGCCGAAGAAAAAGACTTCACGTAAAAAGACAACCCGAAAGAAGTCGTCATAAACAATAGAAACATTGGGACGCCTGGTAAGCGTCCCTTTTTTATTTTTTGCCCTGCTCCTGCTTGTCCCTGTCTTTCTCCGGTTTTTTAGACGGGTCCATGTGTTGCGGAGGTGGCGGAGTTTCAACCTTATCAGGAGATTTCACTTTCTCCTTTTCATCCTCAGGTTTAACATTCTTATCGGAATCCATATTTGTTAACTTTTGAATGATCATCAGAACAATCATGCCGTGTTTTTTTCGGTAGCGATGGGTCTTTCCAGATCGGTCGTGACGGAATTAATCTACACCTCATTTTTGTTTTCCACACGCGGGATCAATATCGAAGCTGACGTGTTGGATTTAATCTGGCTCAAATTTTAGAGCGTATAATCTAAAATCTGATAGCTATGAAAACTGATAAGCCGAAAAACCCGAACAATCATAAACGCAAAACTCCAGCAACCAAAGGTCGTGAAGGTGACGACAGCAAGTTCACATCGTACGATACGAATAACAGTCAAACCTCAACTCCTCAGAAAGTAAGGGAGAAAAGAGAAGCAACATCCGAACAGAAAACAAAGCAGGAATCGGACTAATCATCGGCCGATTTTGCATCTTGCTCAAGTATGCCACAACAGTCAGCGGGTTTATTAATGTATCGGAAAGACGGCACTCAGCCCGAATTTTTTCTTATTCATCCGGGCGGGCCATTTTGGATGAAAAAGAATGGGGGTGCCTGGAGTATTCCAAAAGGTTTGGTTGATGCAGATGAGGAGCTGCTGGACGCAGCAATACGGGAATTCAAAGAAGAAACCGGAATAAATCCTGCCGGTCCGTATCGATCGCTTGGTTCTGCAAAAACAAAAAGTGGCAAGTCCATTCACGCATGGGTGTTTGCGGGATCCTGGAATCCGGAAAGCGGTATCAAGTCTAATTATATCGACATAGAGTGGCCGCCCAAGTCCGGAAAAATCCTTTCTATACCGGAAGCAGACCGTGCCGAGTGGATGTCGTTCGACAAAGCATCGGTTATGATCAACTCCGGGCAATTGCCGTTACTGAAGCGCGCATACGAGCTTTTGTCGTAGTTACGCGCGAAGCAACGAAGGCAATTTGATGTTGCCTGCAAAACTCTTCAGTGACGACCCAGCTTGTGCCAGCAAGCTTCTGCCCTTCTCGGATTCAAGCAGGTATGTTACTGCCAGCCCGGTTATTGCTCCGGCAATCGCTGCAAATACGATACGGTTAACGACCGTTGATTTCTTATCGATTTTATCTTTTTTGTGTTTTTTCATGGTGTATCTGATTTTTAGTTAAACTTTCGGCACCAACCGTGCCAGCCCAAGCAACGTCTTTACTTCACCCGACCGGTTGATAAATCTGAAGTTAAATTCAACAAGTTCAGAAACACCTTGCCGGATCATCTGAACAATCTGTGGAACATCATTCGGATGAATCAGGTAATTGATTCCGCTTACGTGAAGCAGGTAGTCGAAATTGAAAGCGTGTTCGCCAAACGGAAAGTTCTCTTTCTCCTCCCGAAGCTCGTTCCAGCCTTCAATAAATGTAAATACCTGCGCATGTGCGATCAGCAACAGCGTACGTGGCGCCTCATGCGAAAGTGGATGCTGGGCCGCTTTGGTTTTGGTTAACATCATGGTTCAAATTCTTCTTCTACAGTTCTCTTAAGGCCGCCAAGTACTTTATCCCATCCTTTTACCGATCGGCTGTACCTGCCTTGGGCACCTTCACCCTGCCCTACATCGTCTGTAACTGTTACAATTGTGCTGCCATTCTTTTCCGTTAACCGGATTGTAACCAACGACTCGGACGAATGCTTCGTGTTCTTGAGTGAATACTGCAGCAGTGATGCCCGATTGATTCTGATAATCTTCCCCTTGAGTTCAAACGGAAAAATCCAGAGGATCATCCTCTTGAAAACGATCGAATCTCCTGCATTCCAGTTTGAATGTACTGCACATCCAAAAAAGTACTCCTGCGTGTATTCAGGGTCGGTTAACGCCTGCCAGACATTTTGAGCAGAACTGCTTATCTCAATTTCCTTTTTCACAATATACGTTTCCATAAACAGCTGGTTAAAGAAAAAGGGCTCATCGCCCTCTTTCAATGTGATTCAACTTTTAATCAGTCGACTTTATTGACCTTGTCGCCACGATATTTGAATTCGTTCATGATCAGGTGAACGGCTTCTTTAATCTTTGTTTCTTCGGTTATAAACGCGTTGTCGCGCACCAGGCCTGATGCAAAACCATCCCACACAACTTCAGATGTACGGGTGTCGATCAGCGAAATGATCAGTGTACCGGGAAGCAGTACGTGCGTAGTTGTATCGCTTGGTGTACGAACTTCTTTTCCGCCTGTTACCATGGTTGGAACATCATTCACGTAACCTTTCATCTTCGCTTGTCTTTCCAGCACGCGATACGCTACGAGCAAGTCGGGGCGCACGGTGTTTTCACGATATCCGCGAGCCACAAGTTCTTCGCTAACGGAACTTTTAACAGCTGTATTAACCATCAGGTTGGTTGACGGAATAATAACATTGTAAGAATACACGTAAGGAGCGGTAACCGTTGTTGTAGTGGTTGTAGTTGTTTTGCTACCGGCTTTGGTTGTACGGGTGGTTTTGGTTGCCGGTGGCAAAGCTTTTTGCTCCGTGTAGGTGTAGATGTAGTACCCTGATTCAGGCTGGGCGGTTTCATCCATCTGAGCCCACGCAAAAGTTTTATACTTGCTGAAATCGGTGTTTACTTTCGTGTTTCCTTTCACGACCACATCCTGAGCCTGAACGAAACCTGCTGTCAGCAGCAACATCGCTGCGATTTTTAACGCTTTCATAGTTTAATTGCCTAATGTTTAAATGTTTACAAACAACCTGCAAAAGCAGATTTGTTTACACCATTGAAAAACAGTGCCATTTAAAAAACGGGCAGCGAAACGCAGTATGAAGGGATTATAGCCGAAATTGTGGAATAACTTTCCACGCATGCGGATTTTCAACGGGCAATAACTAACGGAAAGACTGTCCCCGGGGAAATGATTTCCAATCGGTTGTAATCAGTTTGTGAACTTCGCGCTTCAGCGCCTGGAAAGAGTTGGGCTTGGAAATATAAAAGTTTGCACCACGCCTGTAAGCATCTTCAATCACGCTTTCATCCGTATCGGTCGATAAAATGACAACCGGCAATGTATAGAGTCTTGAATGGCTGCGGATATCCTCGAGACACTCCAGCCCGTTTTTACCGGGCATGTTGATGTCCATCACTACCAAATCCGGCAGTTCATCGTGCGGCTTGATGAGGGAATCAATGCCATCATCACAATGACTGGCTGTTCTCAACCGAACATCTGCCGTAAGCTCGTAGAGGGCTTCCGTAAACAGCATCCGATCGTCTGCGTCATCCTCAACAAGCAAAATGGATTTCGACATGGATTACGATAGAATCCAAAGATAATAGTTTACCTGAAATTTTTTTGTGATTGATTCACAAGTGATGAAAGAAATCCGGAAAAGTGTTGTTGTCGTGTAGAAGTACATCTACAGGTATTTTTTAATTGTACCGATTAAAAACCTCGTATCCGTAAATCCACGGATTTTGTGATTGATTTTTATCAACGATGCATGACGTTTCATTCTGGCCTGATATTTAATGATCAACCCTGAAACCAAAAAACAAACGTTATGCATTTTAAATCAAAATTTTTCGCAAGTCTTTTCCTCGGATTTTTGCTGATATCGGTAACCCGTGTAGCTGTTGCTCAAGACAACGGTCTGCGTGTGGGTATCAAAGGTGGTTTGAACGTTACAAACCTGTATGTAGATGATGTTGATGACGAAAATCCAAGGTACGGCTTTCACCTGGGCGTTTATACCCAGCTTTTTGAATCGGATGTTTTTGCTATCCAGCCAGAAATCCTGTACTCTACCAAGGGTACACGTGTGGAGGATGACAGCGACCTGTATGATGCCACGCTTGACTTCAACCTGAACTACATCGACATCCCGGTGTTGGCTGTATTTAAGCTCGGAGATGCTGCAGAGATTCACGTAGGACCATACTTTGGATACCTGCTGAATGCGAATGTTGATGTTGACGGAGATATTGACGGCAGCGATGATATCGACCGCGATAATTTCAAATCCTGGGATTATGGTATCTCAGCAGGTGTTGGTTTTAACGTTGGCGCTGTTCAATTGGGAGCCCGTTATAATTATGGTCTGCAAAAGATTGCCGACTCAAACATCGCAGATGATATTCTCGGAAACTCAAAAAACTCGAATGCACAGGTTTATGTGTCATTCAACTTCAACCAGTAAAAAATATTGAAGGTAAAAAATAGGCTGCCCGGAAACGGGTGGCCTTTTTTTATACAGATTGAGGCAGGGTTAACAGCATGTCGGGCTGGTCAGCATCGCAAATCGCCTTGAGGTACTTCTCACCGTCACGCTCAGCAACCACCACATTCATGATTTTGCCCTGACGGTAGATATAAAACTCCCAATCATTACGTTCAATGCCCCGGATTGCATCTTCCTGGCTCACGGTCCACCGGTGCACCGAGCTTCCGCCACCGATCGAAAGAATGCGGTGATGCGGATCCAATGAATCAGACCGATCGATACATGTTATTTGAAGCTTAACAGGCATTACTTCGTGGTTGTACGGTAATTCAAGAGAAGACCTTTTTCTACCGCGCAACGAATCTACTGCAACTCAACAAACATTGTCAAGTTCAATGGGAGTTACTCCTACATTTTTCCACGATTTTTTTTTGGTAACTATTTATTCGCGCAAACGAATATTTGCCTTCACCAAATTATTTGGTTAAACATGTATTGTTTGTAAAAGCTTGCGGGGAGTGTTTTGGGGGCTTTTATATCGCTGTAAATCTCGCGCATGAACAACTGACCGTTCACTTTAAAAAGAACCTCGGTTTCAATCCATCCCTTTCCTAATTTTTGGTACCCCTTGAACTCAATTTCCTGCGTCCGCCCCTGCCCGGTCTTGTTAAGCTTAGTGAACAACAATGTTTTCGCGTCAATCCAGAACTGCCCCTTTTCGGGGTCACCAACTACGTAGTGCAAGCGCGAATCGAACATCTCCTGCTTGAACATGTCGGTATTAAATCCCGATGCTTTGATCTTATCGAGGGTCGACTGTGGCGAATTGGTATAAACACTAAAGCCGAGCACGATCAATTCGTGAATGCGATAGCTTTTGCTTTTAAGCTGATTATCCGTATAGCTTAGCAAGCTGTCGTTCCGGAAAATCATTCCATTGCCGCTGTCCATGGTGTTGAATTTTATGACCAGCGCACCGGATTTCATATCCATGGCTTCATACCAGGTTTCCTCCTTTTGCTTTACGCCATCCTTGTAGAATTCAGCCTGCTGAGCGAAGGTTATTGCCTGGTACCAGCTGTCCTTGTACGTGTTGTACATCTTTTCAATCAGCTCTTTTGTAGAGCTTGGATCTTGTGCGTACGCGTTCAGGCAGCTTACGGACAGGGCGAATACGGCCAATAACTTCTTCATGGGGATGATTTACTATCGCAAGGTAATCGGATCACCCCCCGCGCTTAACCCGCTCATGTAATCTTCGGACGAAAAAATTTTGCGTTTTCGCACGGGCTGGCACCCGGCTTGTCGTACTAACCCAAACGGCCCAACAGCCGGCAAACATAAATCAATCAAACAACCGAAAATCGCTATGAAAACGCTACAAGACCTCTCGATTAAACAAGTTTTCTCCACACTGCGGGAAAATTTCACTACAACCGAGCTTGAAATGATTGAGCACGATGTAGACCAACTGCTCATGTCGAGCGAAACAATGGAGCAACTGATTACGCTCGCCAAGGAAGCCCTGGAAAACAAGCGGATAACATTAACCGTTGCTGCCTAAACTTGATCACATTAATTAATCGTTACGGTTGGACTGGTACGCATTCTTAAAAGTCTTTATTGCCAAAGTCACCGCGACCGTGCTCATGACCATATTTACCTATGGCGTGAGTTTCTTCCGGAAAAAAGATTTCAAAGAGCCGGAAATTATCAATCACCTGTTACGGCCCATTAAGTTCCTGAAAATCAAAAATGAAAAATGGTTTTTAGGCGGATGGGCCTTGCACTTTTTCTTTGGGGTTATGTTCGTAACTGCCTACCACTTTATCTGGGAGAATAACTACTACGGGTCTACGTTCCTCAGCGCCTGCGAACTGGGTGCTGCAACGGGGATTTTCTGGTTAATAACGTGGACGCTTATTTTTAAATACCATCCGTCTCCGCCAAAAATCAACCTAAAGGAATTTTACATTCCGATTTTTTTAAGCCATGTAGTTTTTGGAATTGGCGCCTGGCTTGGCTACCACATTCTTCCGTAAGGTTTCTTCCCCAGATTGAGGTTAAACAACAACATCCGCCAGTCTTCGTGCGATTGTTTACATTAAAAATTCACTCCCAAGCTATCGCTGCAGATTGTTCAATAGATGGCATAATATTTTGAGATGTTTCAACCGATTGAATTAACCTAAAAATCAATACCATGAAAGATACCAAGCGATACATTGCATCACTCGCGTTGTCGGTTACCCTGTTAACCGGTTATGCGCAGAGCCAGGAACAAACCACACCAACTCCCCGTCCGGTAGAAGCGACCGGAACAGTATCACAAACTCCAAAGCTTGTCAGCGATCCGATGGTGAGCGAGCGACTGGGCCGCGACCTCAATTCCCGTAACTCGGCTACCGAAACGCAAACCATCAAATGGTATGAAACCAATTATGGCTACACAGGCAACTACGCGATCGGTTCAGCCCAATACATGGCGCGCTACGACCAACAGGGCAACTACGTGGAAACCCTTAGACGCACGGAGTGGAACAAATCAACTGTGCCTGCCACACTCATCAACGCCTACGGACAAAGTCCTTATAAAAATCAAACCGTAACCGGTTACTGGTCGGTGACCGATGCGGGCAAATCAGGGTATTACCTTGAGCTTCGCGACAAGAGCGGTGCCCCGTCTACCGTATGGGCCGATGGTCAGGGTAAGTTCAGTACTGCACCTTACAGTTCAACTACAGCAACATCGGGAAACATCCCGAAGGATTAATCTTTTGTTTAACCAATTACTATCAAGTTATGGCAACTGCAGCAAAGAAATCCGGGCCGAAGGATCGGAGCTACGTGAACAAAAACGAAAAGTATGAAGTAGCGTACGAAAAGAATCGTAAAACACCAGCCAGGAAATTCGGTAGCGGAAAGAAGTCCGCTAAATAATAGACTCATACATGCCGGAAGGTCCTTCCATAGTAATCCTTAAGGAGGCCATCAATTCGTTCAGGGGAAAAAAAATTCTTGAAGCGGATGGCTACGGAAAAGATTTAGCTTATGGAAGGCTTCACGGCACCAAGATCAAAGACATTAAAACATTCGGAAAGCATTTGTTGATCTGTTTTCCAGATTTTACCATTCGTGTGCACCTGCTGATGTTCGGCAGCTACCGTATCAACAACGACAAGAAAGACCGCAATCCGAAACTCCGCCTTCATTTTTCAGACGGGCAGACACTCTCCTTTTATGCCGGTTCGATTGTGATGATTGACGAACCGCTGGATGATTTATACGACTGGTCGGCTGATGTCATGAATCCGAACTTCAGTGCCGGGAAAGCTCTCAAAAAACTTAATGCGCATCCGAAGACGATCGTATCAGATGCATTGCTCGATCAAACCATTTTTGCGGGTTCTGGAAATATCATCAAAAACGAAGTGCTGTTCCGGGTAAAAGTCCATCCAAAGAGCAAAGTCGGGAAGATACCAGCAACCTTCCTGCGAAAGATGATCAGAGAAACTGTCCGATACAGTTTTCAATTCCTGGAATGGAAGAAAGCAGGTACACTGCGAAAACATTGGGAAGTTTATACCAAGCAGGTTTGCCCGCGTGACGGACATAAAATCAAAAAACAGTATCTCGGCAAAGGCAAACGAAGAAGTTTTTTCTGCCCCGACTGCCAGCTACTCTACTAATCCACAGCATCGTGGGCAAACGGCCCGCTCATGCCGTTACAAATTGCTGTTTCTGACGAAACGGATAAGCTTAAACACTTGGCAACAATTTTGAACGGGTTATACCAATCAGTTATCGTATGGAAATGACAACAATGATTCGCAAAATGGCCAAATACCCAACCCGTATTCCGCAGATTTACGGCACGTTGGTGACGATAGCCCTCATTCTATACTTCTTCATCATTTATGCACTCGGATTTATTTACGTTACTGAGTTACGCGTCTTCAATCTCGCGATCCAGGTAGCCGGAATTTACCTTGCATTGAAACAATACCGAAGAACGCATGATGGCGAGCTCAATTACCTGCGCGCAATGTCGATTGGTGTGGGCACATCGTTTATTGCGACATCCACTTTTGTTTTGTTCCTGTTCATTTACCTGAACGCAGACCCTAACATGATGGAGACGATCCGCGAGCATGCCCCGCTCGGTCAGTATCTTGATCCTTACATCGCGTCATTCAGCGTTTGGCTTGAGGGAATTTTCTCGGGCTTTATGGCTACGTTCGTCATCGTTAACTACATCCGCACCGATAAGGCTTAGCAGAGTGAGGAATTTGTGCCACATCCGCGCCTGTTCTGAAGTGGTAAACTTCTGATTTTCAGTTCCGATCAATCAGATGAATCTGGTACAATTCTGTATTGCCTT
Source organism: Cyclobacteriaceae bacterium (assembly GCA_019694875.1). Classification (GTDB taxonomy): domain Bacteria; phylum Bacteroidota; class Bacteroidia; order Cytophagales; family Cyclobacteriaceae; genus UBA2336. The sequence continues at coordinate 1,102,863 of JAIBBC010000002.1, read as the reverse complement.
CCGTTTATGAGTTCAACAGAAGAGTTTTTATCACGCGAGTTTTGGGGCAATACCATGCAGGCATACCTGATTGCATTGGGCGTCATTTTAGTCGGGCTGATCGTAGTCCGGATATTCAAACGTGTAATCCTGAATAAGTTGCAACAATGGGCAATCCAGAGTCATACCCGGATTGACGACATGATTGTACGCGGCCTGGAACGTTTCGGATTACCAATCATTTCGTTCGCGATCATCTACTGGGCAATTAATTCACTTGAATTGTCCGCGAAAGCGGAAAAGATAGTTGACATCGCCACCGCGGTTGTAATCGCATACTTCGTTATCCGGTTAATCTCAGCGGTCATTCAAACCATGATTACTTCGAGTATCCGGAAGCAGGAAAATGGTGAAATCAAGATCAAGCAGATTGGTGGGTTGATGATTATCATCAATATGGTGATCTGGATTCTGGGATTGGTGTTTCTGCTCGACAATCTCGGCTACGATGTAACAACCATCCTTACCGGTGTGGGCATCGGGGGTGTGGCAATCGCGTTGGCAGCACAAAACATCGTGGGCGACTTGTTTAACTACTTTGTGATTTTCTTTGATAAGCCATTTGAAGTGGGCGATGCCATTAACGTGGATGATAAAAATGGATCAATCGAATACATCGGACTGAAAACCACACGCCTGAGAAGCCTGACGGGCGAACAAATCATTATTTCAAACAGTGACCTGACCAAGTCCCGGGTCCATAACTACAAGCGTCAGCAAACCAGGCGGATCGCGTTTAACATCAACGTACGGTTTCATAACGACCCGGAAAAACTCAAAAAAATCCCCGGTATTGTAAAAGCGATCATTGAAGCAGCCGGGCCTACCCGCTTCGACCGTGCACATTTCGCACGTTTTACCGAATACGGCCTCACGTTCGAGGTGGTATATTTTGTTACGGTTGCCGACTACAATAAGTACATGGATATCCAGCAGGAGATTAACCTGAAGATCATGGAAGCATTTAAGAATGAGAACATTACGTTCCTGATCCGTGAAGACCGGCCGGGCGAATGGGATAACAATTGAGTTATATTAACCAGTTAACAAACAATATAAAACCTCTTGCAAATGAGAAGGTTATAAAATAAATTTAAAGCCTGACATAAGTTTATTAACAGCAAATTTTTAGTCACCCTTTAATAAAACTGATATGAGATCGATCTGGACAGGCGCTATAGGCTTCGGCCTTGTGAACATCCCCGTAAAACTTTACAGTGCATCGCAGGAAAGCAATATCAGCATGGATATGCTCGATAAAAAAGACCATGCGCGCATCCGCTACCAGCGTATCAACGAAGGCACCGGCAAAGTGGTAGAATGGAAAAACATCGTGAAAGGCTATAACCTCGATGGCGACTACGTGGTGCTGGACGACAAAGATTTTCAGGCGGCCAGTCCGGAGAAAAGCAAGATCATCAACATCAGCTCCTTCATCAAAGAATCAGAAGTTGAAAGTGTCTACTTCGAAACACCGTACTTCCTCGAACCGGATAAGTCGGGTGAAAAAGCATACGTTCTTCTCCACGATGCCTTGCAGAAAAGCGGCAAGGCTGGCCTGGGCAGCTTCGTTCTGCGCAATAAGGAGAACCTGTGCATTTTGAAACCTTACAATGGTATCATACTCTTAAATAAAATTCGTTTTGCAGAGGAGATCCGCGATCTTGGTGAGCTCAACATTCCGAAAACGAAAGCGAAACCGGAAGAGATAAAGATGGCGCTTTCGCTGATTGATCAGCTCACAACCAAGTTCAACATCGACAAGTTCAAGGATACCTACTCGTCTGAGTTGATGAAGCTCATTAAAGCAAAGGCTAAAGGCAAGAAGATTAAGGCACCGGTGCTGAAGGTTACCCACCGCAAAACCACCGATCTCATGGCTCAGCTAAAAGCCAGTCTGAAAAAGGCGTCATAAATGGGCTTAAAGCTTTATAACAAGAAGCGAAATTTCAAGAATACCCCAGAACCCGAGGGTAAAGTAAAAGCATCCAGCAAAAAACTTTGTTTTGTCGTGCAGCGACATGATGCTTCACGACTTCACTACGATCTGCGCCTGGAACTTGACGGTGTGATGAAAAGCTGGGCCGTTCCGAAAGGCCCATCCCTTAATCCGCATGACAAGAGGTTAGCGGTGATGGTGGAAGATCACCCGATGGAATACAACAAGTTTCATGGTGTAATCCCGAAAGGAAACTACGGTGCCGGCACGGTGGATATCTGGGACGAAGGAACGTATACCGTTGACCCCGATCACGCGAAAACCAAAAACGAAAAAGCTGAGCTCCGAAAGATGCTTGAAAAAGGGCAGCTCAAGTTCGTGATGAACGGCAAGCATTTGAAAGGCTCCTTTGCATTGGTCCGTCTGCGCGATGAAAAGAACTGGTTGTTAATCAAACACCGCGACAAATATGCGGTTGATGAGTACGATAGTGAAGAGGTCGCTCCCGTCAAGTCTCATAACACCGATAAAACCTGGCAATCGAACCGGCCGAACTCGCGGCAGAAAAATGCAGCGGCCGCACAACGGGTACGGGGCAAATCGCACAAGCTCACACATTACATTAAACCTATGCTGGCAACGCCCAGCGATGTTCCCTTTAACGATGAGGAATGGGTTTTTGAAATAAAATGGGATGGCTATCGGGCAATAACCGAAAAGAAAGGCAAGAACATTAAGTTCTATTCGCGTAATGGGTTGTCGTTCACCGAACTCTATCCCGAGGTTGCTGACGAACTCACCAAAATAAAAAAAGATTGTGTGCTGGATGGTGAAATTGTTGTGCTGAACGAAGAGGGCAAACCAAGCTTTCAAAAGCTTCAGCAATTTGACGACAACCGCGGCTTGCCGATTTTGTATTACGTGTTCGATTGTCTCTCGTTTGATGGCAAAGACATCACCGATTTACCGTTGATTGAACGCAAAAAGTTTGCGCAAAAGGCCATTCCGAAGAGCAATGTCATTTTGTATTCCGATCACGTGGAAGCCGAAGGTGAAAAATTCTTCAGCGAGATCATTAAGATCGAAGGCCTTGAGGGAATGATGGCAAAACGTGCCGACAGCACATACGATGAAGGCCGCAGAACGCGCTCATGGTTAAAAATCAAGCTGGTTAATACGCAAGAGGCTGTTATTGCCGGCTACACGGCTCCGCGCGAAAGCCGCAAGTATTTTGGTGCGCTGATTCTCGGGGTTTACGATAAGAAGAAACTACGTTACATTGGGCATAGCGGCACCGGTTTTACCGATAAGATGCTGAAAGAGCTTCATGCCAGGTTACAACCGCTGGTAACGGATGAATCGCCCTTTGATGAAAAGGTTCCCGTGAATGCAGCCGTAACCTGGGTTGAACCGGAACTTGTCTGCAACGTGAAGTACTCCGAGCTGACCGATGATGGCATCATGCGCCACCCGGTATTTATGGGCCTGAGAATTGATAAAGAAGCTGACGAAGCAGACCATGTTGACGAGCCCGTGAAAACAAAAGTCAAATCAGCGAAGAAAACAGCAGCCGGTAAAAAGCCTGCAGCGAAAGCTGTTGCAAAAAAAACTGCAAAGTCGAAGTCGAACGACATTGGTACCAGCAGGGAAAATGAACGCCTGGTTACGGTTGACGGTCACGAACTCAAATTAACCAATCAAAATAAAATCTTCTGGCCGGAAGAAAAGTATACAAAGGGCGATGTGCTTGCGTACTATAACAAAGTTTCCGATTATATTCTCCCCTATCTCATCGACAGGCCGCAATCCCTTAAACGTAATCCCGGTGGCATTGTCGACAAGGGCTTTTATCATAAGGATGCAGGCGACAAGGCACCAGACTGGGTAAAAAGCGTGGAAATTTATTCCGAGAGCGGAAACAAAACCATCGACTATATCCTGTGCAACAACAAGGCAACGTTGCTCTACCTGAATAACCTCGGCTGCATCGAGATCAATCCTTGGAACTCACGGGTTCAAAAACCCGACAACCCCGACTACCTGATTATGGATATCGATCCTTCGGAAAAGAACACGTTCAACCAGGTGATTGACGTTGCATTGGTAATCAAAGACATACTCGATAAGGCAGGTTGCACTTGCTATTGTAAAACATCCGGTGCAACCGGTATGCACATATACATTCCGTTACAGGGACGTTATACATACGATCAGGCCCGTCCATTCTCGGAAATCATTGCAAACCTGGCACAGGAACAACTTTCTGACTTCACCACAGTCGAGCGGCCGTTGAATCAACGTAAGGGTCGTATATACATCGACTTTTTGCAGAACAGGCGCGGTCAGACCCTCTCATCTGTTTACAGCATCCGGCCCGTGCCGGGAGCAAGTGTTTCCACACCGTTACTGTGGAAGGAAGTGAAACATGGCCTTACCCCGCTCGACTTCACGATTAAAACCATTCACAAACGTCTCGATAAAGTTGGCGATCTTTTTGCCAACGTCCTTACGGATAAGAACGATCTGCGTAAATGCATCGATCGGCTTGAATCGTAAGAAACCTTAGAGGCTTAGCACTTAAAAGCTGACGACCATCAAAGCTGATGAAGCCAGGTGCGCTTCGCAAGATTGTGATAAAAAACCGCATACACGTATGTCCTTCGAGACGATAGTCGGAATTGGCGCGAGCGCCTTTACATCAACAGCCCTGCTGCCGCAGTTGATCAAGATACTGCGCGAGAAAAAAGCGAACGACATATCGCTTGCCATGCTGATTGTATTGTTTACGGGTTTAGCGCTCTGGGTGTGGTATGGCTTTATTAAAAAAGACTGGATTATCATTATTGCAAACACATTCGCGGTAATCATAAACCTGATTAGCGGAATTCTTACAATTCACTATAAACATAAAAACGTATGAATAATTTCTTCAGAGGATTGCTTGCCGGATACGGGGCTTACAAATGGGGAGGTGGTTGCCTCGGAACGATACTCGTATTTGTATTGATTTGGATGGCGTTGGGGTACTGCAGTTAACAATCATACTGAACGAAGATTTATCCCGAAGGTGCATCTTCGTTCAGTCGACTGACTAAGTTTAAGATACTGCTTCGTGCTGCTTGCTGCGCTCATTGGTTTTCGCGGTCTGCTTCGAAGTATCCTTGTTCGAAGAACTTGTACCGGAAGTTGAGCTTGATGATGACGAAGAAGATACGCGGATGCGGTTTTCCACGTTGCTTACACCTGACACAGATTCCACCAAATCTTCTGCCCTGCGTTTATCTGCACGGTCAGAAACGGTACCACTCAGAGTAACTTCACCATTTTTTACTTCGATTTCTATCTCCGATGCATCGAGTGAATGATCATCGCTCAGTTTGTCGCTGATCTCTTCCTTCACACGCTCGTCTGAACGCTTATAACCTTTCGGGCCTTTTCCGCGATGGCTTTCACCGCTGCCGGAATTGTACATGCCTGAATTGCGGTTGTTGCGCTCGTCATGGTCGCTATCATATTCACCGAATCCACCATTGTTGCCCATAGACGAACGATAACTCCTGTTTCTTCTGTCTTCACCCAGGTAATCATTTCGATCTCCAGTGTTGTAGCTTGACCCGTATCCGGAGCCTGAACGACTATCCGATCCATAATTCCCCGAAGATCCATAGCCTGATCTGCGGTTTTGTGACCGGTAATCGTCCTCGGAAGAACTGTATTTGCCTGAAGTGCTCCGCTGATTGCGTGACCGGAAGTCATTGTTGTCTGAACGATCGAACTGTGAATAACCTTTGTTGTCCCATTCCCGCTGATCTCCACCACGGTTATAATCAGCGTTATAATCGCCAAAATCATTTTCATCGTAGTCATCGTACCCGCGGCTTACCGGGTAGCGCTCGCTGTCGGCATTTGAATAGCCGTTTGAATACGATTGATCACGATAGTTGCGGTCGCTGTTCCTGTTGGAATAGCCTTCATTTGAAGAAAATCTTCCGGACTCTCCCCTCCTGTCATTACCATTTTTTCTATTGGTTCTCATAATGTTTGTTGTTTAAATGTTCAACATGTCCTTCAATAGATGCCTCAAAAAACATTCCGCAGTATGTATGCCGTTATCGTGCACAAACCCGTCATGCGTTAAATCCTTGTAGACTAACTTCCTCAGAACGTTTAGATTTTGTACATCACGATGAAATCCGTTTAAAAACATTAGCCTGATATGTTAAACAGGAATCATAGAATCGTTATCGTAATATTGCCTTTTCAGGAACGGTTACGGAAGATTTAATGAAACCATCTTTTTCACCGGCAGGAAGTTAACGTCCGCAGGGTTTTTGCACGATAGCTTTGCATGACAGCAACCCGATCGAAAAACATGCAGCTTTACGCAACCTCCGTTGAATCTTATAATCCGTTAAAAGTGAATGTTTGTTCCGAAACCGCACTATTGAAAATGCGCGGTGAAGGTGTGAATACAGCTTTTGTGGAATGTGCAGAATTGCTGAAAGAACAGCCTGACGTGGACGTTATCATTAACAGCGAAGGCCATGGAGACATTATGCACAGTCATACGTACGGACCCTACTTTTTTTTGAAAGGTCTTTTCTATCCGAAAAGAAAAATTCTCACCGTGCACGTTATCCCCGATTCCATTAAAGGTTCGCTTCCGTTCGCGAAACAGGTCATGCCTTTCGTCCGGTGGTACTTCAAACAGGTTTATTCATTTGCCGATGTTTTGATTGCCATCAGCCCGATGGTGGAAGAAGCCATTCGCGAACTTGGTGTTACCACGCGGATTGTACGCATGGCAAACCCGTTACAGATTAACAAATGGAAACGTACGGAAGCGTTACGAAAAAAAGGTCGCGAAATTCTCGGTCTTAAAGACGGTGAGTTCTGTGTAATGGATGTGGGTCAGCTTCAGGCACGCAAAGGCCCGGAAGATTTTATCGACATCGCAGGCAAGCTGCCGCACATTCAATTCAGGTGGATTGGTGGCCGGCCCTTTGGAGCGATAACCGAGGGCGTGAAACGACTGAATACCAAAATCGACAATGCCCCTCCAAACGTAAAGTTCGCAGGCCTGTTTTCACTGGAAGAAATGCCTGCCCTCTATGCAGCGGCCGATGCATTTGTTTTTCTTTCGTACCAGGAAAATTCACCGCTTGCCCCGGTGGAAGCTGCGGCATCCGGAATGCCGGTGATGTACCGCGACCTTCGGGAATATCGCCTGTTGTATCGCAACGCTTACTACAAGGGTCATACGCACGAGGATTTTGCGCAGTGGATCAAACGGCTGGCATCCGATAAGGAATTCTACGAACACAGCGCTCAGGTATCGGCCCAATTGATCACACAATTCGAAAAAGAGACCATCCGGAAGCAGCTTATTGGATTGTACAAAGAGGTTATTGAACGAGCGCAGTCAACACGATCGAAGCGTGTGGAAGTTACATTAGGGCAATCATAGCCTGACCTTCCGGGTTACCGGGTACCACCCGTTGGGATTCATTCAGCATATTGGCTAACTTGAGTTTATCAATCCCCACGTTTATGACCTGTCGACTCCGCCAGATCCTGTTTATAAGTTTTCTTTGCTGCGCAACCGCATCGTATGCTCAAACAACTCAATATTACGTTGTTATCGGAGCGTTCGCGAAAGAAAGCAACGCTAAAAAATTCAGTGGCTTTGCCCGAAGCCGGTTTTTCCAGGCCACCTACGAACTCAATCCCGTTCGTAACCTCTTCTATGTGTATGTAATCAAAAGCAGCACGAAAAAAGAAGCGGTCGATCAGGTATTGATTCTGCAAAAGGAAGAAGCGTTCAGAGACAGTTGGGTTTTCACCGGCTCTCTGGGTTCAGCTCAGCCAGTGACTCCGGTGGCCAACATTCAGTCGCCACCCGAGACAAAAGCACCTGAGCCCGTTGTAACAACCGTGGCAGATACAACTCGCACCGACACTGCTCCTCCGGCTGTAGCGGCAAAAGAACCTGAGAAAGAACCCGAAGTTAAAGTCGCCAATGAAACAGCTCCGCGAAAAGCAAAAGGCAAGTTTTTCAAGTTCACCATTATCGATCCTTCAGGTGCGCCATTTACCGGAAAAGTTCATCATGTCGACCTTAAACAGGGTCGCGATATCGCATCATACAACAGCAATGAATACAGTGATGTGCTGCGGCCATCTTCGTCTAATCGTGACGAGCCGATGACCATCGTTTGCGGAATTTTTGGCTACAAGGAAATTACACAACTTGTCGACTATACTAATCCGGGTACTACACTCGGTGCCGTACAGGATGAAAACGGAGTATGGACCATTCCCTTCACACTTGAGCGACTGAAAAAAGGCGATGTATCGGTGATGTACGATGTATCGTTTTATAAAGACGCAGTAATTATGGTGCCCCGTTCGCAGGAAGAACTCGATGAACTTGTAAGCATGATGTCAGCCAACCCGAACTATAAAATCAGGATTCACGGCCATGCGAACGGAACCGGAAAGACAAAAATGATTGTACTCGGTAAAGTCAGAAACTACTTCGACATAAAAGGATCGAAACAAAAGAACGGCACCACCAAGGAACTTTCGCGGCAACGTGCAGAAGCAGTCCTTGAGTACCTGACTGAACACGGCATCGCAAAAGAAAGAATGGAAATTTTTGCGTGGGGTGGAACAAACATGCTCGTTGCTGAAACCAGCCCGAGCGCAAAACTCAACGACCGGATTGAAATTGAAATCCTGGAAGATTAATTCAGAATATAATATGCAGTGTTAAGCGTGGTGGCGAACGTTACCCATAACAGGTAAGGAATGTTCAGCTTTGCGGCCAGAGGCTTTACGCGATAAAACATTCCGATCATCACAACAATGGTGAACCAAAGTGCAACAACATCGATCAGTGCGATCTCAATATCCTTGAAGTAAAAGAAGAAGAGGCTCCACAAAAAATTCAGTAACAACTGAAGCGCAAATATTCCGAGCGCATTCTCTCGTTTCCTTCCGGGAACCTGTTTCCACACGATGTATAGCGAGATTCCCATCAAAATATAAAGAATCGTCCACACCGGACCGAACACCCAGTTCGGAGGATTGAAAGAAGGTTGATTTAATGAGCTATACCAGCCGCCCTCAATGGAATCACGGGTATAAATGCTGCCCGCGAACCCTACACCGAGGGGTAACGCAAGGGAGATTACCAACTTTAGAATATTGCCCTTTGTCATAGATTTTCGGAAAGCACAAAGTCCGTGCCTGTCAATTAACAAAGGCTGGCCTGATTTGTTCAGGACCTTATGTGGTCCACCAACGGAAAAATTTGCCAATCCATGTCTTCGGTACAGGGCGTGTATCGACAGTTTTTTTCACCGCAGTTGTTTCCTTAACAGGCTTTGCACGCTTAACCGTTTTTACCTGCTTTACTTTAGTCTGGTAGTGAAGCTTACGCTTTTCTTTCTTGCGTTCAAGTTCTGCCTTACGCTTTTCTTCAAGTTCTCTTGCTTCACGCTGACGTTGCGCGTCAAGCGGATTGCGCCAGTTGTTGCGTGTTTCACGTTCGCGTTTTTGATTTTTTGACTTACCTCTGCGGTCAGTCTTCTGCTCCTCCGAACTGCCCTCTCCTTCAGCCTTGGGTTCTTTCTTCTTTGGTTCGGGAAGATCAATTTTACCAAGAACTTTTAATCCCGACAGTTCAATGCGTTGCACGCGGATAACTTCAGGCTCACTTTGCTCTTCAGCATTTACTTCCTGTTCTGCCGATACCGGGCTTTCATCCTGATTTGTTTGGGGTTCAGGTACGTTCGCAAGCTCGGGCTGAACGATGGCTTCCGGGGTTTCAATCTCCGGCACTACTTCCTGCTCAACTGCGGGATTCATAATCTCGTCAACGCTGTCGGGAGCAAAATTGAGAATGATCATCCGCGCATGCTCATCAGCCAGGCGCGTGTTCGACCCCTCCGCAGTTTCAATATTTTGAGTAGCCAGAAAGTCAACCAGTTGGGATGGTCGGAGCGAAAGTTTGCGGGCTAGTTGTCCAAGTCTCATGGCGAAAAACTAAAATCGGGCACAAATATACCAAACTGCCCGTAAGTGTCACTCCGCGTTAATCCGGCTTTTGGCGCCATTGTTTCTTTTCGGATCGCTTCTTCTTGCTATTGATTCGTTTCTGAACAGCCGTCTTGGAGGGTTTCGTAGCCTTTCTCGCCTTTTTCTTTTCGAATGCTTTCGCCAGCATAACATCAAACTTTGCCATCACAGCTTCCTTGTTTTGCAATTGCGACCGCTTGTCTTGGGCGTGCACTATCAACTCTCCGGCTTCCGTCAGGCGCGAACCCAGTTTCGTCAGCAGGATTGATTTCTCATCATACGTCAGGATCGTTGACTCACGAATGTTAAACCGAAGTGTTATCCGCGAGTTAACCTTGTTTACATTTTGTCCGCCCGGGCCGCTGCTGCGTGACGCGCTGAACAGAAGTTCGGGCAGAAGAATCGCGGTCGTTAATTTTCGTGTGCTCATTTTGTTAATTTCGACATTCAATTCTCGCGAATGAATCTGAGTGCAAGAAACAAAACACTGGCGATTTATGCTGCCAAATGTGTTGCCGGTATCCTGTTATGTTTCCCGATATATATTTTTCTCAAGCAATGGGTTGATTATACGTGGAGCCTGATCTCGGTAATCCTGGTGCTTTCGCCCGAAGGCAAGGATGCACTCGATCTTGCGCTTACGCGGATCAAGGCAAACTTTATCGGAGCAGGTACGGGTGTTATCATTCTGCTGCTTCATCTTCCCAGTCCATGGAATCTGGCAGCCGGTGCGGTCATTTCGTTATTCGCTTGCGATCGCTTCAATCTGAATGCAGGCGCTCGTTCAACGCTTGCGGCCATGATCATTATTCTCCTGCATCAGGAAGGATCGAACGGAGGAACACATCTTTGGGATTCTGCGCTTAGCAGGATTGTGGCTGTTATTTCGGGGTGCGTGCTTGGACTACTAATCACGTACGTGTTTCATTCCATTTTCAGATTCAACACACCTGTGAATGCGAATGAAGCGCCCAAGAAAGAGCGCGAAGGATAATCACTCAAAAATGTGATAACCAAAGCTATCACGTTCCACAATGATATCAGGATGTCAATCGTTCGAATACAATTCCGGTAAGCATAGCCATACCGAAGCTGATCAATGTTCCAATCAGCACATACTCGGTAAGCTTACGGCTTTTGGCTTCTTTCAGGTCACCAAAACGGAACACCGACTTCGCTGCAATCAGAAACCCTACCCCTTCCGGGTGACCGGATGCAAAAAACGCGAATACGAATAAACGTTCCAGAATGCCGATATACTTTCCTGCGCTTTGCAGCGATTCATCTTCACCTTCCGACATATGAGGCGTCCATCGCGCAATAAAAAAACGGATGGCCGATGACGTTGGCGTGGTCAGGAATACAATACAGGTTATAAAAAGAAGAATTATCGGATCACCCAGGATTCTTAATTCAGGAACATAATCCTGGTACGCACAGGCAATGACAAACAGAATGATCAGGTGCAAAAGCTGATCGATAAAAAACAGAACGCGTTTGGTCTTTTCAGTCTGCAGTGAAATTTTCAGAGCATCAATGATGAAGTGCGTGCCGGCAACAAGTAAAGCCCACGGCCAGAAGTAAACATCCCAAACAATTACAGTTACCAATACGGCATGAAGCAGCACATGCGCATACAATTGCCAGGCTTTAAGTTTCCAGGATTCTTTTGCTTTAACCCAGGCGAGCGGCTGAAAAACAAAGTCCCCGATAAGGTGCGCCAGAACAAGTTTTACAAACAGGATCATGACACCAAGGTCCTGATTTTTTTCCGAAAGAGTGCGTCAACTTCTGTCAGCTCGTCAAAATAGGCGCGTTTGAGTCGCCCGCTTACCGCGTTCTGTTTAATGCCAAGTTTCTTCCCAAGATCTTCCTGGATCAGGTCAGGTTTTTCAAGCGCAATTTTAACAGCCTCGGCCGAGTTGGCGGTCCACTTGCTCATGGCGATGGAAGCAAGCTTTAAGATGAGGTTCATATCGCTGTCGAACTCAGGTGATGGCGTTTTGATGGCGAGTGACTGCTTTTCCTTTTTGAGTGATTCAAATTTTTCGCCCGACAGAATAAATGCCTGCCCGTTCGATTCGGTGATACTGGCTGCCGCGTGCTCTTTTGTTCCGAGGCCGATCGCAATGCGAACGTCAATCGATTTGGCTTTCAGCAAAGCTTTAATCTTCATCACGGTAAGGAATGAATCTTCCGGTTGCGTAAGTTCTACCTGGAAGCTGTCGCCCCGGAATATCTCCCACTTCTTTGGGCTCGGGCCTATCTTATCGAGTTCCTTCTTCAATGCCTTCAGCCAAACAGAAGGTTTGCTTCTGCGCGACTGAACGATGTCACCGGTTAGAATACTGACCATGTGCGGGGTTTTGGGTCCAAACAAATATATCACATAAAAAAATGATAAATCAAAATATCATTGAAAAATATGATAATCTAAAAAGCTGGACTCAGGGGGAAGTCAGGGCGGGCCTACCGCTATCGTGCAATCTTCACACGTACCGCATTCGGGCCTTTCATACCCATCTCTACTTCAAACGTTACCTTGTTGCCTTCTTTGATGGGTTCGGTTGTTCCATTTACATGGACAAAGATACTCTCACCGTTATCGGAATCTTTGATGAACCCGTAACCTTTTGAATCATTGAAAAATGTAACGATACCCTTGCGGGATGTGTCTGACTTAACGTTCGTCTGACGGGCCACACCAATCTGGATGTCCTCTTCTTTGATGGCTTTCTTTTTGGTGGGATCAGGCGGAGTGGTGGTGAAGTTTCCATCCTCATCGACATACATGATCATGTCTTCAAAGGATTTGTTTGACTTCGCGCTGGCTTTGCGCTCTTCTTTGCGCTGCTCTTTTTCCTTTTTCTTTTTTGCCTTACGGTCTTCGTTCTCTTTTTTACTCCAGGTCTCCGCCATAGAATATGCTACACATTGGTGATTATACAAATCTACTATTTTTCCGATAATTCAAAATACCGGAACGTCTGTCAAAACAATAAGATAATACCTTTGGGCATCTTATGTGACTTATCCGGAGCGATAGCAAATCCCCCAACCGGGATGACAGCATCTACCCGGCTTTTCTAAAAACAGCCGTAGCATTATGCCCGCCAAATCCGAATGTGTTACTCATCGCTACACGGATGTCCTTTTTTACGGCCGACCCGGTAACAATATTTAATCCTGACGGCAGATCAGGATCAAGGTTCTTCGTGTTGATGGTGGGGGGAATAACCCCTTCCTGGATGGCTTTGATACAAATGATTGCCTCGATGGCACCGGCTGCCCCCAACATGTGACCAACCGATGATTTGGTTGCGCTGATGAGCACGTTCCCGGAATGATCTCCAAACAGAGAAGCAACTGCCTTCATTTCACTCTCATCGCCTTTCGGGGTTGATGTAGCATGCGGGTTCAGATAATCAACATCCTGTATGGCAAGACCGGCATCTTCCAACGCCCACTTCATACCAAGCTGCGCACCCTTTCCTTCCGGATGGGTTGCCGTTATGTGGAACGCATCGGCCGACATACCGCCTCCGGCAACCTCAGCGTAAATTTTTGCACCCCTTCTTTTCGCGTGTTCGTACTCCTCGAGGATTAATGTTCCTGACCCCTCGCCCATTACAAAGCCGTCACGGTCAACATCAAATGGCCTTGATGCCGTTACCGGATCATCGTTGCGTGTGGAGAGCGCCTTCAGCGCATTAAAGCCTCCTATACCGGCTTCGTTTATCGCGGCTTCCGATCCGCCCGTAACAATTATATCAGCCTTGCCCCACCGGATATAATTCATCGCATCGATGATGGCCGTGGTTGAGGTAGCGCATGCGGATACCGTTGTAAAGTTAGGTCCCATGAAACCATACTTGATTGAAATCCAGCCCGAGGCGATATCAACAATCACCTTCGGAATAAAAAACGGATTTAACCGTGGTGTGCCATCGCCTTTCGCAAAATCAATTACTTCATTCTGGAAGGTCTGAAATCCACCGTTACCGGAACCCCAGATAACGCCAACGCGGGTTTTATCGATTGTGTCGAGATTCAATCCTGAGTCAGCCAGCGCTTCCTGCGTACTCGCCAAAGCATACTGCGCAAACGGATCGTACTTCCGTACCTCAGCCTTCTCGAAGTAGTTCAGCGGATCATACCCTTTGAGTTCGCACGCAAACTTTGTTTTGAACTTCGTTGTATCGAAACGCGTAATGGGCGCTGCCCCGCTCTTACCGGCAATCAGATTATTCCAAAACTCGGGCACCGTATTACCGAGAGGCGCAAGTGCACCCAATCCTGTTACCACAACTCTTCTCTGCATATCAAATACTGATTTCGTTTATTAGTTTCTTACAATGCTTGACAATGATTTTCATCGGCTCATCGGATCGCTCGGCCCGGGAAAACATGATTCCGCCTTCCACCGCGCAAAAGATTGTATACGCCAGCTCGCGCGGGTTAAAGTCTTTTCTGAATTCACCAGCTCTTATCCCTTTGTTTAACAAGTTATAAATGAACATTACCGTACTCATCAGTTCCTTCACCACTACCCTTCTCATACCGGGCAACCCGTCATCAACCTGAACTGCGGTATTCATCAGCGGGCATCCGCCCGGCACCGGGGGATGAAAAACATATTCTGCAAAAAAATCGAGCATCGCGCGAAGCTGCTTTTTATAGGTGGTTTCCTGATCAACCCGCTCCTTTACAAGGTCTTTGACTTTGCGCACCGCGTATTTGAACGCTTCCATCGCCAGGTCTTCCTTGTTGTAAAAATTTCCGTACAACGCCCCCTTTGTAAGCCCGGTACTGCCTGTAAGGTCTGCCATAGAAGTGCCTTCAAAACCTTTCGTATTGAATAATGGCGCGGTTCGCGCGAGAATGAATTGCCGGGTTTTTTGGCTTTTTGAAAGCATGGTGTAAAAATATACCGATTGGTATATTTCTGCAAACGAAATTTTCAGCTTTTAGTTCCCGGCCGGATACTTTCTTGGCATATGTACCGTTTCGAATATGTTTAACAAATTATATTTGCGTATTGATAAGACCTTCGCATCAATGTTTTACCTGAAACCTGAATGACATTTTTCGCTTCGCTCCTGCTGGTGATGAGTTCGTTTTCCCATCCGGCAACAGTATCTCATACTCCGTCTGTTAACGATTCAACGGAACTGGCCGTCTTTTCAAATGCGCTGCTGTTTGAAGATTCGGTTCGAAGCCTGTACACCACCATCGGACTGGAACAATACGGTTTGTCGTACAAAGCATTTCGCTATGGCATGATTGGATATTTCAACCTGCAGCAGGACAGTAAGCTGGGTTCTAAAAAACTCATCTCAATCATCGACTTCACAAAGCCCAGCAGTGAAAAACGTTTCTATACCATCGACCTTCAAAATTTGTCGGTGAAGTTTCATACCTATGTAAGCCACGGCAAAAATTCAGGATGGAACACGGTAACCTCTTTCTCTAACGTGGTGCACTCCAATCAAAGCAGTTTGGGATTTTATGTGACAGCCGAAACCTATGTGGGAAGCAAGGGCTACAGCCTGAAGCTTGACGGTCAGGATATCGGCTACAACAACAATATGCGTGAACGCGCTGTGGTAATGCACGAAGCCGATTATGTAAGCGAAGGCTGGATAAAAAAATATGGCCGTCTCGGAAGAAGCCAGGGCTGCCCCGCGCTGCCGAAGGAGCTTTCACGAAAGGTGATTGATTCCATCAAAAACAAAACGTTGATTTTTGCTTACGCTGAAAACGACAACTTCCTCCGCTCGTCTGCACACATACAATTGGATAACATTATCCAATCTGCACCGGTAGCAACTGTTACAAGCCTGCAATAACGCCTGACGCTTTTAAAGCCGGGCGATTGAATTCCTGCAACTGCATGCGATCGTGGCCGTAAATATCTTCACGGAAGTTTACGCGACCGGCAACATCTACCCATGCAGTACAATATTGTACATGCACCGGGTATGACTTTCTCAGGATGACTGTTGACGCGTTTCCGCTGAACATTTGCTTCCGAATTCGTTCGGTGTCCCACCCACTGTTGTTGCGCAACAAATACTCTGCAAACTCTGCTGGTTCGTCCAGGCGAATACAGCCGTGGCTTAACGCGCGATAATCTTTTGCAAACAGTCGCTGGCTTGGTGTATCGTGCAAGTAAATCCTCATGGAATTGTTCATTCCAAATTTCACGCGGCCAAGGGAATTGTCGCCACCCGACTGCTGAACAATTCTGTAGTTACCGGGACCGGTTGAGCCCCACGCTTCACTTGCCGGATCTATTTTCTCACCGTTTTTATAAAACACGTAGTTCTTTTCTGTGTAATAATCCGGATTGGATTTTAATCTTGGGATGATTTCATTTTTAATAATACTCACGGGCACGGTCCACGTTGGGCTGAACACAACATGTTCAACACGATCGTTGAAAACCGGTGTGGGATTCTCTACCGCACCCACAATCACACGCATCTGGTACACTTCTTTATTCTTTTCATAGATGCGCAACTTGTAATCAGGAATATTAACAAGGATATAGTGTTCTTCTGTATCAGCAGGCAGCATCCAGCGCATGCGATCCAGGTTAACCGCAACAGCCTCCACACGGCTTTGTAAAGTTTTGTTGAGATACGTTACGGTCATCGGTCCGATCACTCCGTCTGGTTCCAACCCGTGAATTGTTTGAAATGCGATGATTCCCTGCACCAGGCCTTTGTCGTAGAGCAGCGTATCCCACTGCCCGGTAATTGAGTCAAGTCGGGTTGGATAAACATGCAAATCGAATTGCGATAATCTTTTTCTGATCAGGGGAATAGCCTTGTGATGCGCAAGCGGTTCAATACGACCGGTGACATTCACCGCTGGTAATTTTTCCACTGCATTGCGTGCCAGGTCCCGGTAGAAGGCAAGCGCTTCCTGCAGTTTGTGGTACTGGTCATTTTCCGGCTGAATGGATTCAAATATTTTATCGAGGTCTTTAGCTGACTTTGCTTCCGCCAGCGCGATCGCATCAACGTCTGATGACGGCTTCTGCTCGCGAAGCCAGAGTTTATTCTCGTAACCCGCGTTGCGGATTTTTCCTTCACTCAGCTGGGTAGTAAACAGAAAGTATAATTCGGTGATGCGCACATCGAACGCAACAATGTCATGTTCGGTAACATTCGCTCCGGAGTAGAGTGACCACACGGCCCGGTCAACTGCTTCAGCATTGAAATCGTCCGGATTCAGTCCGTAGATATCAGCATTTCTGAGATTCTGGATAAGTGCATAATAAAGTGGCGCAGGTTCTGAATCGTACAGCCATTTCGTTTGAAAATCATTTGTCTTGTAAAAATTGTCGCGTTTGTCCGCTACACGGCTGTTAACATACGCATCGCTGAAAACTGCCGGATTTTCGGCCGCAGTCAAAATGGTTGTATCAATCGCAACAGGCTCGGCCTTTTTACCGGCTTTTGGGCTCGCCTCTTTCACATCTGTCTTATCTTTTTCGGTCGACTGGGTATTCGGGTCGGTCATGGCGACCGTTTTCACCGCTGCCTCACCGTATAGAATCTGCTGATAAGTTTTTCCCTGCGCGAAAGTATATGTGTAACTGACGAAGAAGATCAATCCGGTAAGTCCACCCGCCATCCAACGATTCAATAAACAACGTTTCATAAAAAGCTCAACTTCACTTTAGGTTCATCGATACCCGTGCATAAGTAAAAATCGTTCCAATTCTCAGCGACAATAATCCTGATCCTCAAAAACCGGGAAAATCCGGGTAATGCTGTAGAGTTTATAGTACAGAAGTGTGTAGCTGAGGAGTGAAAGAATTCAACAATCCGTCAGCGTTAGCAATCAAAAGCCCGGCACGCTTTTAACATGTTACCGGTAAACATGCGTTATGATTACACAACTTAAAGAAGTACCAAACACGATGGTGGCCTTCCGTGCCACGAGCGAAGTCATCAAAGACGATTTCGATCAGATCATATTACCCGCAGTAGCGGAGTTGGTTCAACGAACCGACAAGCTGAACTACCTGCTCGTCCTCGATACCCCTCTGAAAAATTTCACGCTGAGTGCATGGATAAAAGATGCCCTTTTGGGGCTTAACAACCTCACCAAATGGAACCGCTGTGCAATCGTAAGTGATTCAGACGGCATTAACTCGTTTACAAACCTTTTTGGCAAGGTTATGCCGGGAGAGTTTAAAGGTTACAAGCCGGAACAGTTGGACGAAGCCATTAACTGGGTGAGCGAAGAGGCAAAGCCTGTATTTCAGGAAGAAGGTGACTCGAAGGAGTAGCGTTCAGACATTTTAACCGGTTTTTGACGATTGAGGGAAGTTTTTCGGTCAAAAACGGCCGATTTGGCCGATACGAAAGTTGGTATATGGATTGATCTTAGGAGCGAAAGGAGAGCCAGGCGATGAAGAAGAAGAAATTTAAAGACTTGTTAACCTCGGTTGACATTTTGAATACGCTTAGCGGTGGAATCAGTGAGCCGTTTGTTTCCATCCGGGAAGAGGCAGACCGTCATGAAGTGAGGGTACGTGTTCCGGGTATCGACAAAGAAACACTGCAAGCCGAAGTACACAACAACGAGTTGATCATCTTTTACATGATTCCGATGGAATCGGGTGGAAAAGAAGTTCAGCTTCCGCAGATCATTTATAATAAAGCCATTCCCTATTTCATTGAGATTAACGGAATTCAGGCGCACTACGAAGATAATGAACTGGTTGTTGAGCTTCCGTTCAACGAGTTTTCAAGCGGATACAATAAAACGATAAAGGCGAGCTAAACAATTGTTTTACCCGCGTTGGATTCGCCTGCCTGATGTAAATCGGCAGGCGATTTTTTATTACCCCAAACGCGACAGAATTTGTCACGCCACACGTTTATCTTTGTGCCATGTCCCTCTTTGTCGCCTCACTTAACTCCGGCAGCAACGGCAATTGTTACTACCTCGGCAACGAGGAAGAAGGCGTGCTCATTGACATCGGCATCTCATGCCGGGAAGTCGAAAAGCGGCTGAAACGTCTTGAGATACCCGTTAGCCGGATCAAGGCGATCTTTATTACGCATGAACATGCCGATCATATTCATGGTGTTCCGGCCTTTTCAAAGAAGCATAAGCTCCCGGTATTCATTACGCAGGGAACCATTCTGTATGGCAATCTCGGCAACGACATCGAAGGTTCTTTAATTCAATCGTTTAGTCCCTACCAGCCCGTACAGGTAGGCAAGATTTCCGTTACCGCCTTCCCGATTACACACGATGCAAATGATCCGCACAATTTCATCGTGGCCAGTGATTCGGTTACGGTAGGCGTCTTCACCGATATCGGGTTTCCATGTTATCATGTTACGCAGCACTTTGCACAATGCCATGCAGCATTCCTCGAGAGCAACTACGATGAACATATGCTTGAGTTCGGGTCATACCCTTATCAGCTTAAGAACCGAATCCGGGGCGGCAAAGGTCACCTCTCAAACCGCCAGGCGTTGAAGTTATTCCTTGACCACCGGCCGGCATTTATGACTCACCTGTTTTTGTCGCACCTGTCGCAAAACAATAATACTCCGGATATCGTGGAGGAGTTGTTTAGCGGCATCGCTCATGCGACCCATATTGCCGTCATGTCGCGCGAACGCGAGTCGCAGCTTTATCTCATCGAAAATAACCTCGGTCTTCGCAGTAAACCTGTCCGCCCGCCAGTTCATTTTCTCCAGGTGCAACTTTCGCTTTTCCAGTAATTGTCGAATTTTCGCAGCAGGCAAAGAGCCTTACCGCGTGATGTTCCCGAAAAGCAATGCACGCTAGCCTAGTGGTGGCTGCGCATCTTGTCTAATGATGTTTCCAGCACTTTCGTAATCTTGTCGATCGCTCCGCTGATCGCATCATCGATATTTGACGCATTGTTCTTAACCGCTACCGGGCTTTTGCCTTTGAGCTTGGTTTCGATCAGGCAGCGTTTGTCGTCATCACCGCCTTTTGCACCATTCTCATCGCTCAGGTGAACCTCAACGCGCGTTATATGTTCATCGAAGCGTGCGAGTTCCGCTTCAATTGTGGATTTACAATAGCTGATCAGGCGTTCGCTGTTCTGGATATTCCGATCGGTGTTTACTTCAACCAACATAAAAGATTTGTTTTGTGTTGGTAAAGTAGTAAGTCCTCACACAAACTTCAAGCTATCTCACGGAGTAATTGTAAACTCGAAAACAAGGGCGTAAGCATTGTTAGCTGTATTGGGAATTTGAACACCCAGCGTAAGCGGAATGCGGGGACGCGGGAAGAAGATAAACCCCAGCGATGTATAACTGATTGCATTGTTGCCTATCACACTCTCCCCCATCACATGCCATTTCTCTGCAAGCGGAATTTCGGCTGCGAGCCAGCCGCCTACCCGGTTTCCAGCACCTCCGTAATGGCTTGAATTGTAATATGTTCCGGCTACAAATACGCTGTGCTCCCAAAGAAGGTTTTGAAACCTGGCGTTCAAATAACTCAGATTTGCTGGCCGGTAGCGATTGTCAAAGTCAACGTTTACGCCCGCCTGCGTGCCCAACGCCAGTGAAAACACTTCCGTCACTTCAAATTGTTTGAGTGCATTTACCGTCAAAAGCGGATCGTACGGGTCGCGGTCGTTGCGGTCATTCAGAAACAGCGAGTTCGATTTCTCGACATAGTTTAAGCCCAGCACGTTGAGTCCGATTTCAAAGCCTTTTCCCAGTCCATAATCGAGTGTGGTGTTGGATTGGATGATTTCGTTAAAGTTAAGCTGCTGCTGAAAGAAGAATTTCCCGGCCTTTGTTACTTCACCGGACGGCACATTAATGAAATTCTGTTGTGCGACAACCGCACTGGCAGCTAATACCAGCCACCAAACTAAAAAAAGCCTACTCATACCTTACGGGAAGCGTGACAACTCCCCTGACTTTCCAATACCATAAAAGAAGAAACCCAACCAGCGCCCCGCCCACGTGGGCAAAATGCGCGATACTGCCGCCAAAAATAGAAAATCCGGTAACACCTGAAAACAAGTCGATGCCGATAAGAACCGGGATAAAGTACTTTGCAGGGATCGGCACCGGTAAGAATATCAGCGCAAGCTTGGCATTCGGGAACGACATTCCGAACGCCACGAGGATTCCGTAGATAGCTCCGGATGCCCCGAGCGCGGGATTGGAAAACAATTCCCAAAGTGTGCTCAGCTTTTGCTCCAGTACAGCAACCGTCACGCTCTTATCGGCAACCCCGGACAGCATATCTGTTGGATTGTATTTGCCTGTGAGAACTGCCTGATGAATGTCTGATGCTTTCACACCTATCGCCATCAGCTCGTTCGATAGCATGGTGAATTGAAAATAGTTAACGGCCAGAAAAATTAAACTTGCTCCAATACCCGCAGCAAAGTAAAACGTCAAAAAACGGTTCTTCTTCCACATGAATTCCAGCGGTGAGCCAAAGGCCCACAGTCCGTACATGTTAAGCACGATGTGTAAAACGCCTCCGTGCATAAACATGCTGGTTACAATTTGCCAGTATTGAAAGTTCGGATGTTGCGGAAACCACATCGCAAATGTTGTTACCATGAAACCATCCAGGCTGTCACCCAGCACCTGCGTGATGCCAAAGAATATCACATTGATAACGATCAGTACTTTAATAGCACCCGGTATTTTCGACATGGTGAACAGATCAGTTGTAAAAGAATAGCACCAGGAGTGCGATCAAAGAAATTGCAAGTCCGGCAACGTGAAGCCACAAGGCAATCGGGTTAGCCCTGCTGCCAGGATTGAGTTTCCGGCCACGGCTCCATAAAAACATTCCTGCCAATGCAACCGGATATGAAATTACGAGACATGCAAAATAGGCCCAGAACCAGCCGGTGATCAGGAACCAGGTGCCGCAGATAATCGAGAAGAGATAATAAAGCTTAGCGTTCGATTTACCTTCCATAACTTACTTTTCGAGAATAGCCGTGATACCCTGCCCGCCTGCTGCACAAACGGAAATAAATCCCCGACCTGACCCTTTTTGATGCAGCAATTTAGCCATTGTTGCCAATACCCTACCACCGGTTGCAGCAAACGGATGACCCGCTGCAAGACTGCTGCCATTTATATTCAGCTTATTCCGATCGATGCTTCCCAGCGCCTCCACCCCAAACATCTGGCTTAGCTGGTCGCTCTCCCAAATCTTCATTGTTGCCAACACCTGTGCAGCGAACGCCTCGTGTACCTCGTAAAAGTCAAAATCCTGCAACGTCAGGTTAGCTTTCCTGAGCATCCGGCTGGATGCATAGATGGGTGCCAGTAACAAGTTATGTTTTGCCTCCACGTATTCAATCGCAGCAAGTTCGGCATACGTGAGGTAAGCGAGTACCGGCAGATTGTGTGTGCGTGCCCATTCTTCTGTGGCGATCAAAATGCATGACGCTCCATCGGTCAAAGGCGATGAGTTCCCTGCAGTTAACGAACCGTTCTGTTTGTCGAAAGCGGGCTTTAGTTTGGCAAGCTTTTCCAGACTGCTGTCGCTGCGCAAATTATTGTCGCGGCTCAGACCTTCATACGGAGTGAGCATATCAGAAAAGAAACCAGAGTCGTACGCCTTCACCATTTTTTGGTGGCTCTCCAGCGCAAATGCATCCTGATCCTGTCGGGAAATGCCGTAATGTTTGGCCGTGAATTCGGTATGCCCGCCCATCGACAAGCCGGTGCGGGGCTCAACATTGGCCGGTGCAACGGGTGCAAGTTGTCCCGGTCGGATTTTCAGAAATTCACCAAGCTTACCACCAAAACTTTTTGCCCGGTTGGCAGCCAATAAAATCTTTCTCACCTTCTCGCCCAGTACAAGCGGAACATTACTGGTTGAATCAACGCCTCCGGCAATACCAACTTCGATTTGACCAAGTGCAATTTTGTTGGCGATGTAAACTGCCGTTTCGATTCCTGTGTCGCAAGCCTGCTGAAGATCACAGGCTGGAGTTCTCGGATCAAGCGAGGTGCTCATCACACTTTCGCGGGTAAGGTTAAACTCCCAGCTGTGTTTGATCACCGCTCCGCAGGCAACTTCTCCCAATAATTGTCCTTTAAGGTTGTAGCGAACAATCAATCCGTTCAATGCGGCAACCAGCATGTCCTGATTGCTGGCTTTTGCATAGGCAGTATTTTGTCGTGCGAAGGGTATCCGGTTATACCCTACTATGGCAACTTTGCGGACGGCAGATGTTTGGAGCATGTGTAAAACTAACAGGTTTAAACCACAGAATATTCAGGGTCATAACACGAAATATCACAAGTTTATTCTGCGATTTGTAACAATATCCATATTAGTCCTCTAATTCCGGAGCAATCAAGGCTTTACGGATTATTAATGGTACTTTTGCACTTTGGAAATACGACAGTGCAACGTCATCCCATTACCGGCCCGATCACGATCGGGAGGCCTCGGTGCTCAAGGGATCTCCTCGCAATGACGTTGCTCCTGTAACTTTTTAATTTTTGACTCATTTATGAAAACATTTCAATCCCTTGGATTGTCCAAGGGGTTATCGGATGCTGTTCAGTTGATCGGCTTCGAAACCCCCACGCCTATCCAGGAAAAAGCAATTCCCATGTTGTTAACCGGCAACCGCGATTTTATCGGGCTTGCCCAAACCGGAACCGGAAAAACAGCAGCCTTCGGCCTTCCCTTACTCGAGCTTGTTGACGACAACGCAAAAGATACCCAGGCATTGGTGCTTGCGCCTACCCGCGAGCTTGGCTTACAAATCGTAAGCGACCTCGAAAATTTCAGCGAACGTTTCAAGAAGCTGAACATTGTTGCGGTGTATGGCGGTGCCAGCATCAGCGAACAAATTCGCAAGGTGAAACGTGGCGCACAGATTATCGTGGCAACTCCCGGTCGTCTGATAGACCTCCTCGGCAAAAAGGCTGTTAACCTCACCACCATTAAATACGTGGTGCTTGACGAAGCCGATGAGATGTTGAACATGGGTTTTAAGGAAGATATCGATGAGATTCTTTCTACAACACCTGACTCGAAAATTACCTGGTTGTTTTCGGCTACCATGCCGAAAGAAGTCCGGGCGATTGCCAAGAATTATATGTCTGACCCGGAAGAACTTACTGTCGGTGAGAAGAACACGGGTAATGCAAACATCGAACACCAATACGTGGTAACGCAGGAGCGTGACAAGTACAGTGCCCTTAAGCGTATTCTCGACTATAACCCGGAAATCTTCGGACTGATTTTCTGCCGTACCCGGATCGACACGCAACGTATAGCTGAAAGCCTGATGAAAGACGGCTACAATGCCGATGCCCTTCACGGGGATTTGAACCAGGCGCAACGCGACCGCGTGATGATGAAGTTCAGAAACCGTACGCTGCAGATTCTGGTAGCGACCGATGTGGCTGCGCGCGGAATTGACGTTGACAATATCACTCACGTTATACACCTGAACATTCCGGATGAAATGGAATTCTATACTCACCGGAGCGGTCGTACGGCCAGGGCCGGAAGAAAAGGGATTTCAATCGCGATGGTTAACAACCGTGAAACAGGTAAGCTCAAACAAATTGAAAAAATCCTGAAGACCACGTTTGTAAGAATTCCGGTGCCAACCGGACCGGAGGTTTGTCAGAAGCAACTGCTGGCGCTTATGCATAAAGTGCACGAAGTGAAAGTAAACGAAGCTGAGATCGAAGCGTTTCTCCCGGCTGTTTACGAAGAGCTGAAAGACCTGAGCAAGAACGAATTGATCAAGCGATTTGCATCGATCGAGTTCAACCGCTTCCTGGAATACTATCGCAACGCACCGGATCTGAACGCAGACTCAAAAGGCAACAATGCCGAGCGTGGCGGAGCCGAACGATATTCAACCGGGGATCGCTTCTTCATCAACCTCGGCAAGATGGACGACCTGGACGTGCCTACCCTGCTGGAGCTGCTTGACGACTGCTGCGGTATCACCAAGAAAAATGTCGGTAAGATTGATCTCAAGGGAGCATATTCATTCTTTGAAGTGGATAAGGAGAAAAGCGGAGACGTGATCAAAGGCTTTGAAGGCATGGAATATGCCGGTCGCATTGTGCGGGTAGAGCTTACCGAACAAAAGAGCGGTGGCGGTGGCAGCAGAAGCCGCGGCTGGGAACGTTCGGGTAATAAAGAAGGTGGTCGCGATCGCGGAAACCGTGAAGGTGGCAGTCGCGAACGCAGCGTAAGCGGTCAGCGTGGCAAAGAGTCGCGCGAGCGTGACGGAAGAAACAACCGCGGTGCCGGAAGTTCCGGCAGCGGGTATCGGCCGGGTAATTTCGAGAAGAAGCGCAAGCGATATTAATCAGTCAAAAACTCTGTAAGCAGTTGTTAGTGAATCAGTAGAGATTGATTAATTTTCGGCCACAATTTATAAACCCACTTATGGCAAAGAAAGTAAAAAAGGCAGCTAAGAAGAACGTGAAGGCTGCGAAGAAGTCGGTGAAGAAAGCCGCAAAGAAAGTAGTTAAGAAGGTGAAGAAGGCAGCTAAGAAAGCAACGAAGGCAGTGAAGAAGGTTGCAACAAAAGCTAAGAAGAAAGTAACGAAGCCGGCAACACCTCCAGCTGTAGAAAATGTTCAACAGCCGGTAGCTCCAATCCCATCTCTTTTCGGAGATTATCCTGCCAGCAACTAAGCTTAACACGATACGTTGTTACAAAAAAGCCTCGATTTTACGGGGCTTTTTGATTTTTTAGCCTTCTGTGCCGGCAGGTGCCCATCCCGTTACCTTCATTCGGTCCAATGCGTTATCCGATGGTTTCATATTTGCCTTGGCGGAATAACAACATAAACACAAATGTGCTATGGCTAAGAAAACAATGAAAAAAGCTGCGAAGAAAGGTTCGGCTGCAGCAAAGAAAGCAACTAAAAAGGTTGCCCGTAAA
This sequence comes from Cyclobacteriaceae bacterium, assembly GCA_019694875.1. Classification (GTDB taxonomy): domain Bacteria; phylum Bacteroidota; class Bacteroidia; order Cytophagales; family Cyclobacteriaceae; genus UBA2336. The sequence continues at coordinate 1,076,869 of JAIBBC010000002.1, read as the reverse complement.
AGCAGAACCGCAGCAAAAAAAGCAGTTAAAAAAGGTAAAGCAACTGCAAAGAAAGCTGTTGCTAAAACCAGAAGTGCAGCGCGTAAAGCTGTTAGAAAAACCAAGGCGGCTGCGAAGAAGATCGTAAGAAGAACAAAACCTTCTCTCAAAAGAGTGGCTAAGAAAGCAGCCCTAACAGCTGAAGCAGCGGTTGGCGTGGTAGCAGCAAACGTTACGAACGCGAAGAACGCGGTGGTTGAAAAAGCATCCGAGATTAAAGAGGCAGTTGAAAACAAAGCGGTTGAAGTTCGCGACAACCTGTTTTCAGGCAGCAAGTAATATTTAAACGCGTCATGCTGAGGCTTGCGTAATCGCGCGGAGCCCGGCATGACTGCTCATAAAACGTGACCGACTGATTCACAAATGCATCAATCCATTTTCAGGGTACTTGCCCTGTACCGGCCTGAAGAAATCATGAATTTTACAGAAGTCGATTGCCTGATCTCCGGTAAGGTACAGCGGCTCTGAAATGGTCAGGCATTTATCTTTGTAATCAAGCGCTACCATAATAAGCGGCACTCCCGCTTCCCGGGCAATGTTGTAGAAACCTGTTTTGAGTTTATCGACTCGCGTACGGGTTCCTTCGGGTGACAGGGCGATGGCAAACTCTTCGTGGCGATTGAACACATTCACAACCTGCTCAACCAGATTGTGGCGTGAACTGCGGTCGACCGGATAGCCGCCCACCCAGCGGAAGAAGAATCCAAAAGGAGGTTTGAACAACTCCTGTTTGCCGAGGTATTTTACGTGCTCCACATGCAATGCCTTCCGGAACAGCAGGCCGATCACAAAGTCCCACCCGCTCGTATGCGGACCAACGATCACCACATACTTTTTCAGGGTTGGCGGAAACGATCCGGTTGATTTCCAACCCATCACCCGAAGCGCAACTTTACTGGCGAAACGCAGCATTACACAATATTTTTAACCTGAGTAAATCCAATTAGAAGGATATTCCAGACTTCTCAAACCAAAATACTCTGGAATTTCTGAGGTGCTGCCAGCGCTTGCGATATGCCCGCGCTTACCGACTGCAGAGGCGTTGGATCGAGATGCACGGCCAGCTTGATGCTCCGCTCAAAGCGTTCCCGGATACCGCGCAACAGCGACCCGCCACCCGTTAAATGAATACCGGTTTCGGAGATGTCGGCAGCCAATTCAGGCGGACAGGTTTCCAGTGTTTGAACGATGGCCGTTTCGATCTGCGCGATTGATCGCTCGAGAATCCGGGCAACGTCTGCATGGCCAATCCTGCGCGTGACGGGTATGCCCGAAACCAGGTCTTTACCTTTCACCATCATCGGTGCCGGTGGTATGGCCAGCTTTTCACTCACCGCTCCTGCCTGTATCTTGATCTGCTCGGCAGTCTTCAGGCCGATTGCCATGTTGTATTCTTTGCGGAAGTGATCTTGTATACTTTCATCGAAGGTATCCCCTGCCACTTTGATCGATTGAAACGCTGCGATGCCCGACAACGAGATCACAACAATCTCTGTTATGCCGCCACCGATGTCGATCACCAGTTTGCCCTGAGGTTCCCGTATCGCCAGGCCCATGCCCAGCGCTGCTGCCAGCGGTTCAAAAACCAGGTGCGATTTCTTTGAGTTGATCTGCTCAAGCGCATCGCGCAAAGCTCTGCGTTCAACTTCCGTTGTTGAATACGGTACTCCGGAGATGACATGCCCGAAGCCAGACAAGAAGTTCCGTTTCCGGTAAACCTGTTTAACCATTTCCTGGATCATGCGCGTAGCAGATTCATAGTCGGCTATAACCCCGCCTCTCAATGGCTTAACCGGAACAAGTTCGTCATGGGTTTTCTCGAACATGGCATATGCGTGATCACCAACCGCCTTCACATTCCGCGCACTGTTGAAAACAATGTAGGATGGCTGGGCAAGCAACGGCCCCGACTCATCAGAGATAATCGTGTTGTTGTTCCCGAGGTCGATGGCAAAGCTATGATTATGAAACAGTTTCAGCATGGTACGGCCAAAAGTAAAACAAAAGGCCGAGTAGCCTAAAATCCTTCAAAAAAACTTTCTGTGAGCGTTTTTTGCATCCGCCAAAGCGGTAACTTTCATGCCCGTACCTATGCTTAAAACCAGGTTATTCCGGTCGCTTACCGATCTGCAAAAAGAAAAGCAGCACGACTACCGCAACGTAGTCGTCACGCAAATCCTGATTGTGACCCTTGGCCTTACCCTTTCGGGACCCGTGCTTGAAAACAGCACCTCACCCGCGTCCAAACTTATCATCCTTGTCTTCTTCGGATTCGGAACGGTATACAATTTCCTGCTGTGGGACCTGCTTCGAAACTTTACCAAAAACAGAATCCTGATCGTGCTGATCTTTTGTGTACTGGTGGGTATGATCATCTTCGGCACGCTCACGGAGTTTCCGTATTACAAGTTTATTGAGATGGACAGGCGTACGGTATTGCTGATTATACACGGCTCGTTGTTCCCCATCGAGATAACCATTATTGCATTTGCCATCCGCGACATTTTCATGGATGATTATTTCACACCCGACAAGCTTTGGGGTGCCGCGGCTGTGTTCCTGATGGTAGGGATTTCTTTCGGAAGCCTGTACGATCTGATCTGCACCATCAACCCGGGAAGTCTAAACCCCGGACTCGAGCTGGGCTTTCCCACATATTCGGAGTGCGTGAACTATAGCTTTTGCGTAATCGGTGGCGTTGAAACCAATCAGCCGGAAGCTGCCAAAATCATCCGAAACATCAGCGTTATAGAAGCCGTTTGGAGCACACTGTTTACTGTGCTGATTATTGGTAAATTGCTCGGACTCCCCAAACCTGAAGACAACCCTAAAACGTAAATATCTTAACCTTATGAATAACCGCAGAATTGTGCCCTTCATTATCGTGGGCGTTATTGCCCTGTTTGTGCTTTTTGGAATTTCTTCCAGCTTATTCTTTACGCTGGAGGCCACCGAACGTGCCGTGATCTTTTACAAGTTTGGTGAAGGTCTCGACAAAGAGACAATCCTTCAACCGGGCTTTCATACCAAAGCACCCTGGAACGACCTCATCGTATTCGATGTGTCTGAGATCACCTCGGATGAGAACATGGACATCAACGACAAAAACGGATTACCGATTCACGTTGATGTGACTGTTCGTTACACTCCGTTTACGGATAAGATCGGTTATCTCTACGAGAAGTTCAGAACCGATTATGCAAACAGGCTGGTTATTCCGGAGGTACGTTCCATGACCCGCCAGGTGTTGGCCCGCTATACCGCGGAAGAGATTTACTCAACCAAACGCGCTGAAGTAGAAAACACGGTGAAATCCGAAACGGAAAAAATTCTGAATGCAAACTTTGTTGAAGCGAAAGCCGTGCTGATCCGCTCAATTGTTCTCCCCGATCAGATCCGCGCCTCAATCCAAAATAAGCTTCAGCAGGAACAGGAAGCGCTCGCGTACCAGTATCGTCTCGATAAGGAGAAAAGTGAAGCTGAGCGCAAGCGCATCGCGGCAGAAGGTGAAAGCCGTGCCAACAATATCATCAACAACAGCCTCACCGACAAGCTGCTGAAAATGAGAGGTATAGAAGCCACCCTGGAACTGGCCAAATCACCCAACTCGAAAGTGATTGTAGTAGGGTCCGGAAAAGACGGTCTTCCGATGATTTTAGGCGGGAATTAATCCCGCGGGGGCTTTTTTTTCTCACCCCCAACCCACTATCTTTAAAAGCATCTAAACTGTACTATTTAACATGGCGAAGACCGTAGAAGTAATAATTGAGGGCAAGTCGTACACGCTGCCTGTCATTGAAGGCACCGAAAACGAGATGGCAATCGATATCAGTGATCTCCGTGACCAAACCGGGTATATCACAATGGATATCGGTTACAAAAACACCGGGGCAACCAAGAGCGCTATTACCTTCCTTGACGGGGAAACAGGCATTTTGCGGTATCGCGGCTACGCCATTGAAGAGCTTGCTGAAAAGTCGAACTTTCTGGAGGTATCGTATTTGCTGATCTTCGGTGAACTGCCAACACAAGAACAACTTGCCAAATTCACGCACGACATTACAACGCATACCCTTGTTCATGAGGATGTGAAGAAAATACTGGACGGATTTCCGTCCTCCGCGCACCCCATGGGCGTTCTCTCGTCACTCTTCTGTGCGCAGACTGCGTTCTACCCTGAGTCATTAAATCCAAACCGCCCGGCAGATGGCGTTTATCTGAGCATCGTTCGCTCCATGGCAAAAATGCCAACCTTCGCTGCCTGGTCATACAAGAATAATGTAGGTCATCCGGTTAATTACCCGGACAACAAACTTGATTACTGTGCGCGCTTCATGAAAATGATGTTTGCATTACCGGCAGAAGATTACGAGACTGACCCGGTAATTGCTGATGCACTGGATAAGCTATTGATTCTGCATGCCGATCACGAGCAAAACTGTTCTACGTCTACCGTACGCATTGTTGGCTCATCAAAAGCAAGCATTTACTCGTCCATTTCGGCCGGCATCAATGCACTTTGGGGCCCGCTGCACGGAGGTGCAAACCAGGAAGTTATTGTGATGCTTGAAGCCATTAAGAATGATGGGGGAAACATCGACAAGTGGATTGCAAAAGCAAAAGACAAGAACGATCCGTTCCGCCTGATGGGCTTCGGACACCGCGTGTACAAAAACTTCGATCCGCGCGCGAAGATTATCAAGAAAGCAGCCGATGATGTTCTCGGTAAACTGGGAATTAACGATCCGGTACTGGAGATCGCTCAAAAGCTTGAAGAAATTGCGTTGAAAGATCCTTACTTCGTAGAACGCAAGCTCTACCCGAACGTAGACTTCTACTCAGGTATCATCTATCGTGCGCTGGGCATTCCGGTGGATATGTTCACCGTGATGTTTGCCATGGGACGTCTGCCGGGATGGATCGCCCAGTGGAGAGAACTACGCGCCAACAACGAGCCAATCGGTCGTCCGCGCCAGATTTATACCGGACCTAAATTGAAACCTTACACCGTGATCGCTTCGCGCAAAGCATAAATATGAAAACGAAAAGAAACGAACTCTTCCTGAAGATCATGGTTCCCATTGCCGTAGTGTGGGGAATTGTGGTGATTGCAAAAGCTGGGTATGTATTTGGTCAGTGGCTTTTTGCGCTGATTCATTAAAAGATTACCACCATAATTTACAAAGGCTGAAGGTTTACTTTCAGCCTTTCTTTTTATTATTGACTCATGGAACTACAACAACAATTTGAAAGCGCGGTGGCCCGCTCCAAAGAGCTAACCAAACGTCCGAGTAATGAAGAACTGCTCGACTTGTATGCCCTGTTCAAGCAGGCATCGGAAGGCGATGTAACGGGTGACAGGCCCGGTGGATTTGATTTCAAGGGCATTGCCAAATATGATGCCTGGGCCGAGCGGAAAGGAAAGTCGAAGGAAGATGCCATGAAAGAGTACATCACGCTCATGGACAGGCTTTACGCTGAATACAAGTAGTGAAAAACCTTTTCTATCAGCCTGCGCTTGCGGCCGGGGTGCTTTATCTCGACCCCGAAGAATCGCGGCATGCCACTAAGGTTTTGCGAAAAAAGGCAGGCGACACCATTCATGTTACCGATGGAAAAGGTGCATTATACATTTGCAGAATTACCGATCCCAGACCTGACAAGTGCGCGTTTGTTGTTGATTCAACCGAACGGGAGAAAGAAAAAACATTCCGGATTCACATTGCCATTGCCCCAACGAAGAATGCCGATCGAATCGAGTGGTTTGTAGAAAAAGCTATCGAGATCGGCATTGATGAAATCTCTTTTGTGGAATGCGACAACTCCGAACGCACCTCAATCAAACTTGAGCGAATTGAAAAGATCGCTGTGAGTGCCATGAAACAGTCGCTTAAGTTTACCCTGCCTAAAATCAATTCAGTCAGGCAGTTACGGGAATTTATTAGCGGTACAGGTTCGGGTAAAAATTACATTGCTTACGTAGATCAGAACAACCCTGATGAGCTTTCGAAGGTTGCTGCACGCAACGATCACTACACGGTTCTCATCGGGCCCGAGGGCGACTTCTCTCCTGCTGAATTGGAGCTTGCACTGAAACACGGCTTTATAAAAGTAGCGCTTGGCCCTTCCCGGCTTCGCACGGAAACAGCGGGCATGGCTGCCTGCCATACCCTCAACTTAATTAACTTGTAGCATGCTGAGTTATATCTGGATCGGATTCTTTCTGGTAGCGTTTGCGGTGGCTCTGGTGAAGCTGGTGTTCTTTCAGGATACAACGGTGTTCCCAAGCATGATGGAAGCCACATTCCAGATGGCCAAGACCGGTTTTGAACTTTCCATCGGACTAACCGGTGTAATGACGTTGTGGCTTGGACTCATGAAAATTGGTGAGCGTGGCGGAATGATATCGATCATCTCCAGATTGTTCGGACCTTTCTTTACCCGTCTGTTCCCGGACGTACCAAAAGACCACCGTGCTAATGGCGCGATCATTATGAACTTCAGCGCTAACATTCTGGGGCTTGACAACGCTGCCACACCACTAGGCTTAAAAGCCATGAAAGAACTACAGGAAATCAATCCGAACAAGGAAGTTGCCTCCAATGCACAGATCATGTTTCTTGTATTGAATGCTTCCGGTCTCACAATAATTCCGATCGCGATCATTGCCGACCGCGTAACGATGGGCTCAATGCATCCTACCAGCATTTTTGTACCGGTATTGATCGCACACTCGTGCGCTACCCTTGCCGGATTAATCTATGTTTCAATCCGCCAACGGATAAATCTTCTCGATCCTGTTCTTCTCGCCTATTTGGCCGGTATGACGGGCCTCATCGGGATCGGTGTCTATTATTTCACAGGACTTTCGCAGGAGGATTTACAAACACAATCGCTGCTGATGACAAGTGTGATCATTGTCAGTCTGATTATTGCGTTCATCTCCATGGGTGTTTACAGGAAGATACCCGTATTCGAGACTTTTATTGAGGGCGCCAAAGAAGGCTTTGAAACAGCTGTTAAGATTATTCCTTATCTGGTCGGAATTCTTGTCGCGATTGCAGTTTTCAGGGAATCCGGCACGCTTAATTATCTGACAGACGGAATCGGTTGGTGTCTTGCTGCTGTGGGTATTAACACCGACTTTGTTCCGGCATTGCCGGTAGCATTCCTGAAACCGATGAGCGGCCAGGGAGCCCGTGCGATGATGATTACGCTCTCGGATCCAAAAACAGGATTTGGTCCGGATTCATTTGTTGGAAACATGGCCAGCATTTTCCGCGGAGCAGCAGAAACAACGTTTTACATCATGGCACTGTATTTCGGATCTGTAAACATCCGCAAGACACGCTATGCCGTGCAGGGTGCATTAATTGCGGACTTGTTCGGGATAATTGCGGGGATATTTGCCGGCTACCTGTTCTTCCACTAACTAGTTGGTAGTTATCAGCTTGCCATTCTTGTCGATCCGGGCAGTGATGCCGTTATCGCCTTTTACGATCAACTCGCCCGTGTCCGGGATGAAATTGATCTCCGAAGGAATAAAATCAAGCGCAAAGTTATTGCTCCACGACAAACCATCGGAACGATAGATTTTCGCTACGGTTGTTGGATACTTCCCTGCCTTGTCTTTCCGCTTAACATAAATCAGCGAGAAGAATATCTGCGCGTTCGGGTCGGAGATTGAATATGCAGACACATCTGATAATCGCTTTTCGCGCATGTTTGCTTTATCTATCGGGAAACTGACTTTGATATCGGGCTTGTGCGATGGGGTAATCGAATAAAGATATCCTGATCCTGAAACGGAATCAGTAAACATGATTCCGCTCGTAAACTTGTCGGCTGTTACCACCAGCGGACGGAATTTGTTATTAGCCTTCACGTGGTCAGTAAATAACGGTATTGAGTCTGCTCCGTTGATCAACCAATTCATGGATTCAGTCCGGAATGCAAGCTCAGCCGTTTTTTTGTCTTTCTCTTTTGAGATATGCTCTTTCACGGAATGCACATAGCTCTTCAGGATGTCGCCTTTTGTGAAGGTGTTGTTAACGAATTGCTGATAATTGATAATGTCATCATCGAGATTGCGCGCAGAAAGCTTTTGAGCCGCGCTGTCAGCATGATTTAACTGCCGAATCTCATCTTTAACAGCCTGGAGTCGCACGCCCAGATCATCGCTTGCGTGGGCCTTTTTGTTTTCGATCAATACCGATTTGTATTCGAGGTCGGCAATCTTTAACGCAAATACATCAATGGGCATCGGTGACGGATCAAATTTTTTCAGCTGATCGCCCAGCATGCCTTGGGTGAGTTTGGCCAAATCACTTTTTACGGATACAGAATCTGCCTCCAGCCTGGCCTTCAGTTTATTGATTTCCATGTCGAACTTTACCAGGTTTTCCTGCACCGGCATGACGTCTTTTTCAATGATGGCCAACGACTCATCCGCGAAACTCTTGTAGTTCCAAATCAGCATCTCATTTTTGTAGAAGTCGGTCATTTCCCTGCCATCGCTCTTGAAGTTCTCGATGTTTCGAAGGTCCCAGCGCTGATTGTACTTGTTCTTTCCGTAGTTGCTTAAGCTCGTTTTGTAGTTAGCGAATGCCTTCACACAGGAATCGAACCGTTGCGACAATGCAGACAGCTTTTTGATCGTATTCTCATCGGCCCGCAGGTACATTTCGCGGTAGCCGGGATAAGCCTCCTGAACGGTCAGGAACAAATCCTGCGATTTCTTGTACAGGTTTTCAGTCAGGGTGAAGTAATATTTCACCATTTTTATTTTGTCGATCTGTTCCTTCAATCCGCTGATCCGTTTTTCAAGATCGAACTGAACATAGTCGAGTTTCACGCCAAATTCACCCGTACTGAGATCCCGCTTGTTGTAGCTTTCGTAGTATTCTTTGTTTTTCCGCAGCTCTTTATCTGTGAGCAGCTTCAGGGTTTTATCGTAAAATAAAATTGCCGAATCCATGTGTTGAATCGCACGGTCGGTTTGAATTAAAATATCATCGTTGGTAATCTTTTCCTGATAAATGGTACCCATAAACAGGTACGCATTTGAATTATCCGTATTCTCTTTCAGGTAAGCCTTCAGAAACGGTTCAGCCTGCTCGTATTGCTTGGTGTTAAGCAAAGCATAAATGTCTTTGTACTTCACTTTTTGACCGACTGCAGAATTCAGTGCAACGGTTGAAAACAGGAGAAAAAGAAGAAAAAACCGTGATTTAGGCATCTTTTTATGGGGTAAAGGCACTCGCAAAGTAATAAAAAAGTGCTTTTCGCTGAAATGATTCAATTACCAGGCCAAAAGTAACCCATTTACAGTTGCAGCTCCCCTGTGAGACGAAGGCCATCGAGTGTGAGATGCTTGTCGACTTCGGTGAACTGATCCTTGATCGTTGTTATGATCGATGACAATCCACCGGTAGCAATCGCGGCACAATTCGGATCGTTTAGTTCGGCCTTGATTTTACGTAACATGGTTGTCACTAATCCCTCATATCCGATCAGGATACCAGCCTGAATTGCATGAACGGTATTCTTTCCAAGAACGGAATCCGGCAGTTCGAGTGGTACATCAAACAGTTTCGCTGTGTTTTGCGAAAGCGAACGGATGGCTGTTTTGAGACCGGGAGCTATCGCAACTCCGATAATTTTTCCTTTCGCATCAATGGTGGTAAACGTTAACGCGGTACCGAAATCAACAACAATGCAATTCGATTTGAATCGCATATAAGCCGCCAGCGCATTCGATACCAGATCAGATCCGATTTCATACGGATTCAATACAGCTATGGGAAGTTTTGCATAAACATCCGGACCGAGCACGATCGGGTGGCGCTCAAACAGCGTCTCCACCACGCTGATAATCCGATCGGTTAGGTCGGGCACCACGCTGCTGATGACGATCTTATTAACGTTGCTGGTATTGAGCCCAGCTTCAAAGAAAAACTCACGAAGCTTGATGCCGTAATAAAGCTCAGGATGATTTAAGGCAGATGAAAGCCGCCAGATGTGAACCCACTTAGCTTCTTTGTACAAGCCAAGCGTAATGTCGGTATTGCCGATGTCAACTGCGAGCATCATATAAATTCAGCGAGCTTTTGTTTAACAAATTCCATCCCGATGCCGGCCTTTTCAGCAATCATGGTTGTATAGGGAATCGAGCCTACATCCGGCAGATTCGGATCAACCACAAATTTTGGTACCTCGCGTCTTACATAATGAATCAGTCCTGCAGCCGGGTACACCACCAGTGAAGTTCCTACCACGAGGAAAATATCTGCATCGGCCGCAATGCGAGCCGCCACTTCGATCATCGGCACCATTTCACCAAACCACACGATGTTCGGACGAAGCTGCGAGCCGCGTTCACAAACATCTCCAAGCTTCAATTCCCAGCCCGGGATTTTATACACGAGGGTTTCATCGAGCGTACTGCGCGATTCGAATAAACTTCCGTGAAGGTGAAGTACATGGCTTGAGCCGGCACGTTCGTGGAGATCGTCAACATTTTGGGCGATAATCGTTACATCGAAGTCGTGCTCAAGTTCTTTGAGCACCTCATGGCCACGATTGGGTTTAACGTCAAGCGCTTTCTTTCTTCGCTGATTGTAAAACTCGAGAACTTGTGCGGGATCACGCTGCCATGCTTCAGGTGTAGCCACATCTTCTACCCGGTGCCCTTCCCACAATCCGCCCGAGTCGCGGAAAGTAGCCAGCCCGCTTTCGGCACTGATGCCGGCACCGGTGAGCACGACAAGTTTTTTCTTCATTCAGATTTGATGAAGTTATTACTCAGACTTTTTCTTCTTCGCTGCTGTTTTCTTGGCCGGAGTTTTCTTAGCTGCAACTTTCTTCACAGCCGCTTTCTTTGCCGGGGCTTTCTTCTCCGCTACAGGAGCTTCGGTTTTCTTAGCGGCAAACCTGCCGAACCTTCCCTTCCGCTCAGGAGCATTTGCAGCAAGCTCAACGCATTCTTCCAGTGTTAATTCCTTCGGATCTTTGTCTTTCGGAATCTTAACGTTCTTGGTACCGGCTTTTATATACGGACCGAATCGACCATTAAGAACCTGGATATCAGGATTTTCCGCAAACAATTTTATCGTGCGATTAGCATCTGCAATGCGTTTGTTCTGAATCAGCTCAACTGTTTTCTCATAGCTGATGGTGTATGGATCGAGATCCTTTGGAATGGAAACAAACTTCTTGTCGTGGGAAACATACGGACCAAAACGACCGATAGCCACTACCACCGGCTTTTCTTCGAAGTCGCCCATTTGTCGCGGAAGCTTCATCAACTCAAGCGCATCTTCCAGGGTAATGTTTTCGATAAACTGTCCGGGACGAAGGCTTGCAAACTTCGGCTTCTCACCACCGTTATCATCGGGATTCTCTCCCACTTGCACATACGCCCCAAACTTCCCGAGCTTCACATAAACATTCTTTCCTGTTTTCGGATCAACGCCTAACTCACGGTTCTTGCCCGCAGCCGAACGCTCAACCTTTTCCGTAACCAATACCTTTTTATGAAACGGGCGGTAGAAGTTGTCGATCATCTTTTTCCACTCCAGCTTACCCGTGGCGATCTCATCAAACTCCTGTTCGATTTCAGATGTGAACGAGAAGTCGGTAATATCCGGGAAATGTTCCACCAGGAAATCGTTCACAACCATCGCGGTGTTGGTCGGGAAGAGTTTGTTCTTCTCCGCACCTGTTATTTCCGTTAATACTTCCTGCGAAATGTTATCGTCTTTCAGCGTAAGCACTTTATAGTTACGCTCCTTGCCTTCGCGAATTTCTTTCACCACATACTCACGCTTTTGGATGGTGGTAATGGTTGGTGCATAGGTTGACGGCCGGCCGATGCCGAGCTCTTCCAGTTTCTTTACAAGACTTGCTTCCGTGTAGCGTGACGGTGGCCGGGAGAATTCCTGGCGTGCCTTCATATCGCCCAGGTTTAACACCTGCCCCACTGTAATTGGCGGCAGCATGTTCTTGGCGTCATCATCTTCATCTTCATCAGAAGATTCCATGTATACTTTCAGGAATCCATCGAATGTGATGACTTCACCGGATGCCGTTAAGGTTTCCGGAGTGGTTGAGATGCCAATTGTGGCAACAGTCTTTTCAATTTCAGCATTCGCCATTTGCGAGGCGATCGCCCGTTTCCAGATCAGGTCATACAAACGCTGCTGGCCTTCGTCTGATCCAACGTTCGTTACAGAAAAGTCAGTCGGGCGAATGGCTTCGTGCGCTTCCTGCGCTCCGGATGATTTTGTCTGGAAGCGTCTTTCGTGTACGTATTGCTGACCGTAGTTTTTTGCAATCTGATCGGTTGCGGCCTTAATCGCGTCCTCCGAAAGGTTAACGGAGTCTGTACGCATGTATGAAATCTTACCGGCTTCATAAAGCTTTTGTGCCACCGTCATCGTACGGATAACGGAATAACCAAGCTTCAAACTGGCTTCCTGCTGAAGTGTTGAGGTTGTAAACGGAGCGGAAGGACTTCTCTTCGAAGGTTTCTTTTCAAGGCTTTTTACAGTATAGGTTGCACCCTTGCAGGCCTCGAGGAATTTCATCGCCTCTTCCTCCGATTCAAATTTCTTCGGAAGCTCGGCAATCAGATGTTTCTTGCCTTCCAGAATAAACAACGCCTTAACCTTAAAGGACGACTTGCTCTGAAACTCGTTGATGGCGCGTTCGCGGTCAACGATCAGGCGCACAGCCACCGACTGCACCCGGCCAGCGGAAAGACCGGTCTTGATTTTCTTCCATAATATAGGAGAAAGCTCATAGCCCACGAGCCTGTCGAGCACCCTGCGGGCCTGCTGCGCATTCACCAAATCAACATCAATTCCCCGCGGACTTTCGAGCGCGTTGAGGATGGCTTTCTTGGTGATTTCGGTAAAAACAATTCTGCGGGTTTTCTTATCGTTTAGATCGAGCACTTCCTTCAGGTGCCACGAAATAGCTTCCCCCTCACGGTCTTCATCGCTTGCGAGGTACACCATCTCGGCATCCTCGGCTAACTGCTTGAGTTTCGCGATAACATCCTTCTTGTCAGGACTAACTTCGTAGGTGGGCTCGTAGTTATTTTCAACATCAATTGCATCACCGCCTTTGGGTAAATCACGAATGTGACCCATACTGGATGACACCTTGAAATCTTTTCCGAGGTAGCCTTCTATCGTCTTCGCTTTCGCGGGAGATTCAACAATTACTAGGTTTTTTGCCATGTGAACACTGTCAAAAGTTTCAAATATCTGTAAATTTTTAAAAAATCAAATTCAACACATTAATATTGAGTGATCGTTAGCGTTATTGGTACAACCACTTTCTCATTTTCTATGGAGCGTTTTCTTTATTTAATGCGGCATGCACAAAGCGCTGATAAACAACCCGGTCAGACCGATAAAGACCGTGAACTTACGGTTCAGGGATTGCGTGATTCCATTAAGGTCGGAGCCTGGTTATACAACGAAAAAATAAATCCTGATGCGATCATCTCCAGTACGGCGGTTCGTGCAAAATCAACTGCCGGCCTGTTACTGGATACGCTGAAGCTGATGCCGGAAATCATCCGATTGAATGATGAGTTTTATGACGCATCGGTTCGCACTTTTTTGCAAGAAATTACCCAATTGGAGGACACGCTGAATCGTGTGTTGTGTGTCGGTCATAACCCAACCGTTTCCTATCTCGCGGAATATCTGACAAAAGCTGAAATCGGTGAACTTCCACCGGGCGGCTTGGTGATCATTCAGTTCGATATTTTACTTTGGCAAAAAATTGGCGAAGGAACCGGCAAGTTTATTAACGTAATCACTCCTGAAACGCTTTGAGTTTTGACGAAAGAAGAATTCACCCATTCATTTGATCCCAACGGAACCGGCATTGCCGGCAATTTATTCGGTCTTCCGTTTACTCCCGATGCTTCCGAACTCGTACTTGTTCCAGTGCCCTGGGAAGTTACGGTATCGTATCACGCGGGAACAGCACAAGGCCCGCAGGCAATCCTGGATGCATCTTCGCAGGTTGATTTATTCGTGAAAGATATTCCCGATGCATGGAAACTTGGTGCAAGCATGTTGCCGATGGCGAATAACATTCGCGAGGAAAGTAATAAACTTCGCTCGCTGGCCGCCCAACACATTCAAGCGGTTGAATCAGGAAAAACCGTGGATGCAAATGATCCGTTGCTTGTGAGTATCAACGAAGCATGTGAAAACCTGAATATCTACGTGAAGGCTACTACGCAACGGTGGCTGAAAGAAGGTAAGCTGGTTGGACTGGTGGGAGGCGATCACAGCACACCGCTGGGTTTTCTTCGCACGTTATCGGAGCGTTATGATCGGTTCGGGATTTTACAAATCGATGCACATGCTGATCTGCGCAAAGCGTACGAAGGCTTCACCTACTCGCACGCATCGATCATGTACAACGCCTTAAAGATTCCGGCCGTGAGCCGGCTTGTACAGCTCGGCATTCGTGATTTCTGCGAGGAAGAGATGGAAGTTATCAAGCGTTCCATGGGCAGAGTGGTAACTTTTTTTGATGACGATCTTAAATCGTGGGAATACCAGGGCAATACGTGGGATGAAATCTGTGACGAAATTATCAAGCCGCTCCCCGATCTGGTGTACATCAGTTTTGACATTGATGGACTTGATCCCAAATTATCTCCGTCAACCGGTACGCCTGTACCCGGAGGCCTTTCGTTTCCACAAGTCGTTTATCTGCTTCGAAAACTGGTGCTTGCAAACAAAAAGATTATCGGGTTCGACTTGTGCGAAGTAGCGCCCGGCACAACCGACTGGGATGCAAGCGTGGGTGCGCGTGTGCTGTGGCAACTTTGCAACTGGATGGCGGTGTCAAATAAAAAACTATCTTACGTACCTGAATAGTTCAAGTTGCAGTCTTTTAATCAATTCGTTTCCACACTTGCCGGGTATGTTTGGTGGCCCATTCTTTTCCTGATTATCGGTGGCGGTGTATTCTTTTTGATTTATTCCCGTTTTATTCAATACCGGTATTTCCTTCATGCACTAAACGTTCTGCGCGGTAAGTATGATGATCCAAATGCCCCGGGACAGATCAGTTCATACAAAGCATTGTCAACGGCATTAGCCTCAACCGTAGGCATGGGAAACCTTGCCGGAGTTGCTGCCGCGATTGCTATCGGTGGACCGGGTGCGCTCTTCTGGATGTGGATTACATCGTGGGTAGGCATGTCGACCAACTTTTTTTCTAGCACGCTTGCCAGTATGTTCCGCGGAAAAGATTCAGAAGGTCAATTGCAAGGCGGCCCGATGTACGTGATTCGCGAAGCATTGGGAAAGGGCTGGCAGCCGCTTGCCGCTCTGTTCTGCATTTGTTGCATGGTTGGAGCGCTCCCCATCTTTCAGGCTAATCAGTTAACACAGGCGCTTGTCGATATCGGGCTGAAGCCAAATGGCTTCGATGAAAAGTTTATCCAATTAGGAAGTGTTTCGATAAGCCTCACGAAATTTATCATTGGACTTGTTATCTGCGTCATTTGTACGATCGTAATCATAGGCGGAATTAAACGCATTGGCGCGTGGGCCGGAAGTCTTGTGCCGCTGATGATCGTATTGCACTTTGTATCGGTGGTGTACATCCTGATCGTTTATGCAGACCAGGTTCCTTACTATTTTGGCTTGATCTTCACAGACGCATTTTCTCCCGAACACTTCAGAGGCGACCCTTTCTTAGGAGGCGTAACCGGGGGCATCATTATGCTGGGCGTACGCAGGGCAACGTTCTCGAATGAAGCAGGTATCGGTACTGCCCCGATGGCTATGAGTGCTGCGAAAAGCAATGAGCCTGTGCGCGAAGGGCTTGTTTCGATGCTTAGCCCGGTGATCGACACGATCATATCCTGCTCGCTCACGGCATTCGCGATTCTTGTTACGGGTGTTTGGAAAAATGAAGGTGCCAGCGGAATTACATTAACATCACTTGCTTACAAGGCTGCATTACCGTTTGCAGGCGACTACATTTTACTATTGTGTACGTTCATCTTTGCGATCAGCGCGCTGTTTTCGTACAGTTACTACGGCCGCAAGGCGCTTGCTTACCTGGTAGGTGTTGACCGCAGTAAATGGTACGATTATTTTTACCTGCTGGCGATTATGATGGGCGCACTTGTTTCGATGAATTTCGTACTGGACGTAATCGACATCGCGTTTGCGCTTATGGCCATTCCAACCATGCTCTCGACTTTTGCACTGGCTCCGAAAGTAATGACGGAGGCGAAAGCTTACTTCGCGCGAATGCGCAATTGATTACTTCGCAACCGGTGAAGCACCAGCGCTGACTTCAGCAACTTCTTTCTTAGGCGGATAATCGAACAGTCCGTGTTCTTTGATCGCATCTTCAACCTTATGCGGAACAAATTTCTCCCACCCGGGCTCCCCTTTCCTGATCATCGCAAGCACATTGTCGGAAATGATATGGAGGTTCTGAATGTTCGCATCGTTGACATCTTCAAGCTTGTTGTTTTCCATCAGGTACCGGAAGAGGCTCTTCAGGTTAGCGGGAAGTTCAGCTTCAAAATCCTTTAAAGTGAACAGTTCAGGAGGATTATTCCGGCTGGCCGGGTAAATATAAAGTTTCACATTCGAGCCAAAAAGTGACGCAAAGCACTCCAGAATCCCCCCGCGGGTTTTTGAATAGGTACTTTCATCAAATACTTTCTGCAAAGCGAAAATACCCATGATGATGCCGATCTTCTTTCCTTTGGTAATCTTAGAGAGATAATCCACCAGACGATAATATTCGAAGTAGTTCGAGATCATTACGGTTTGTCCGAGTGAACAAATGATGTTCACACGGTGGAGAAAATCCTTCTCATCGATATTTCCATCGGCACTCAAATCATTCAGCGTAAGCTCGGTAAGCACCACGATGTTAGAACGGTCTACATCAGCTTCTCTCCTGAAATGCCTGCGCGATGCCAGCAGCATATCCACGTTCACATGCGTTACCGGTCGGAAACGTCCGCGCAACACAAGAACATTTTTCTTATACAATTCATCCGAGGGAAGCATTACTTGTCCGTCAGGGCCAAACATCGCTGCCTTGGTAAGTCCGTTCTTGACAAGCTTCAACGCCATCAGGCGGTTATCCACATGACGGAAGTCAGGACCGGAAAGCCGGAACATGTCTATTTCAATTCGCCTTGCAGACAACCCGTCTACGAGCGACATTAATATCTCTTCAGGATCAGAAAGGAATGAACAGGCATAAATCATGTTCACGCCAACAATGCCAAGTGCTACCTGCTGTTGGAGCGGATCGTTGTCATGCATTTTTACATGGATGACGCAGTCGTTAGGCTGTGAATGTGGATTCAGTTGAAAACGAAGCCCAATCCATCCATGTGCCTGGTTTGAACGCTCGAAGTTCAGAACTTCAACCGTATCCGAGAAAGCAAAGAAGCGGGTGTTGTCGATACGATGCGGCAGGCGTTCGCTCAGCAACTCGTATTCGTGATCCAGCATTTTCTCAAGTCGCGCCTCGCAAACATACCGGTCGCAATACCCGTAAATAGCATCACTGAACTTCATGTCGTAAGCCGAAATGGTTTTCGCAATGGTACCAGACGCCCCGCCTGCTTTAAAAAAATTAGCGGCAACTTCCTGGCCCGCACCGATTTCAGCGAACGAACCGTAAATATCTGATCGAAGGTTGATGCGAAGCGCTTTTTCCTGGGTGGTAAGTTTGCGGAATTCGTCTTTCTCCAAATGCTGCTTCATGAAGCTAAATAATTGAATTTAAGGGTCCTGTCAAAACCTTACGGATATAATCGCATCAGGTTGTAAAAGTAACCGTTACTATAACCAATTTTTGGCATTTTAGGTTTATCGGCCTAAGTTTGGCTGCATGAAGGTGTGGGTACGATGGCATACGTTTTTTCTTAACTGGACACAAAAGCGACTCAGCGAGCGACAGTTCCTGATACTTTCATCCGCGATGATCGGATTTACAGCGGGCCTTGCCGCAGTGATTCTGAAAACATTCGTTCACTACATCGATGAAGCACTCACCGATAACACAACCTTCATCTCCCAATACTATCTCTACCCCTTCTTCCCCCTGATTGGGTTACTGCTGGTGGTGACATACATTAACCGATTCCACAAGGGTAAACTGGAGAAAGGAACCGCGTTTGTGTTGTACTCCATTTCACGCAAGTCGAGTCTGCTGGCACCCGTTCACATGTTCGCACACGTAATCACCAGCGGAATTACCATCGGCTTCGGAGGCTCATCCGGACTGGAAGCTCCCATTGCCGTTACGGGAGCCGGTATCGGATCCAATTTCTCGCGAACATATCACCTCAACTATAAAAACAGGACGTTGTTATTGTCGTGCGGAGCGGCTGCGGGTATTGCGGCTGCATTCAATGCACCTATTGCCGGTGTACTGTTTGCCATTGAAGTATTATTGATCGACATCAGCGCCACGGCATTCATTCCCTTAATTATTGCTGCCGCGATTGGTACGCTATGCTCAAAAGTTGTACTCAAGCAAGGCATTTTGATGTCGTTTACTACCCAGCAGGCGTTCAACTTTGGTAACACACATTTTTACATTCTGCTGGGGTTGTTTGCCGGCTTCATTTCGATTTATCATTCGCGTACGTTCATGAAAATCGATGGCGCTTTCGATACCATCAACCGACCGTACGTGAAGGCCATTGCAGGTGGTCTGTTGCTGATGGCACTTATTTTTCTGTTCCCACCGCTTTTTGGTGAGGGATATTCGAGCATCATTTCGCTTTCGGAATCGAACACGCAAAGCCTGCTGGCAAACAGCGCATTTAAAGACTTACTCACCAACGATTGGTATATTTTGCTGTTTATTGGCGCAATGGTATTCATGAAGGCTATTGCAACGGCCGCCACATTAAGTGGTGGTGGAAACGGTGGCAACTTCGCCCCTTCGCTCATGATTGGGGCTTTTTCAGGATTTGTTTTTTCACGAGCTGTAAACCTTACCGGACTCGCGAAACTTCCCGAAAGTAATTTCACCCTGGTTGCTATGGCCGGAGTAATGACAGGCGTAATGCATGCTCCGCTCACCGCAATCTTCTTGATTGCAGAAATTACCGGTGGCTATGGCCTGATGATCCCGTTGATGATTGTTTCTTCAGTAGCTTATGTGGTTGTTAAGATTTTTGAGCCGGATTCGATCGACACGAAAAAACTTGCCAAGCGAGGCGAGCTGATTACGCACGACCGCGACAAAAAAATTCTTTCATACATCACCCTGGAAGGAATTCTTGAAAAAGATTTTCAGTCAATTAATGAAAAGGCGCGGCTCAGGGAACTCATTGCGATTATTGAGAAATCGCACCGTAATATCTATCCCGTAGTAACAGACGAAAATAAACTCGTGGGGCTCATTCAACTGGATTCAATCCGGGAAATCATGTTTCACCAGGAACTTTACGACAAGGTTTTGATTAAAGAACTGATGCAAAGACCCCCTGCTGTGATCTCGGTGAATGAATCGATGGAAAGCGTCATGCAAAAGTTTGATGAAACCCATGCATGGAACCTGCCGGTTGTTTCGAATGGAGTTTACGCGGGTTTTATCTCAAAATCGGTAATCTTCAATAACTACCGCACGCAACTGATTGAACGAAGCGTGCACTAAATTACAGATCGATTTCTTTCGTCAAGCGGATGTCCCTCGAAGAACTTCCCGCCATAACCTGGAATTTGCCGGGTTCCAATACCCACTCCATCTTCTTCTCATCAAAGAACCGGAACGCATCCACCGAAAGTGTGAGAATGATGTCTTTACTTTCACCAGGCTGAAGAAAAACTTTCTGAAACCCTTTGAGTTCTTTATCCGGACGCTCAACCGAACTCTCGATATCTTTTACATATAACTGCATAACCTCCGCACCAGCCCTGCTACCCGTGTTACGGACTGTAACAGTTGCAACAACCGATTGATTGTCGCCTTTGGTTAATTGCAGATTCTCGTACAAAAAAGTTGTGTAAGAAAGCCCGTGCCCGAACGGAAACTGAGGCTGTACTTTTTTCGTGTCGAAGTACCGGTAGCCTACCATAATACCTTCATTGTAGTACACAACATTATCCTTTCCGGGATATTCACCGATGGCGTGTGCCGGACTGTCTTCGAGCCGCTTCGGGAATGTCATGGTTAACTTGCCTGACGGGTTAAGTTCTCCAAAGATGATCTTGCCAATGGGAGTGCCGCCTTCCATTCCGGGGTAGCCTGCGAACAATATTGCTTTCGCTTTACTTTCCCACTTCGTCATATCAACCGGACCGCCTCCCATAATTACAATGATGGTATTCGGATTGGCCTTCAGTACTGCATTGATCAATTCATCCTGTCCGAACGGCAAAAACATGTTTGGCTTATCAACACTTTCGGCATCGTAGGCATTGTCGTTCCACGAGTCGGTATAGCCATGAATCCAGCCACATACCAGGATGGATGCATCTGCTTTCCTTGCCGCTTCGGCCGCTTCTTTAATTTTGTTTGCATTTGCTTTCGCATCTCTGGCTACTTCATATCCTTCTGCATACGTTACCTGCACATTCTCGAACAACATTTTTTCTATACCCTGCAACGGAGTGATTTCATATTTCGCATTCACCTGCGAGCTTCCGCCTCCTCCGCCCTGCTTGCGGTTAGCATTCGCCCCGATGATTGCCACATTCTTCACAGAGGATTTATTCAGGGGCAAAAGACTTCCCTCGTTCTTCAGCAACACGATGGCCTCCTCCGCAATTTTCAGCGCGGCTGCCTGATGTTCAGGTGTATTGAACGAACCTGTGCCCCGGTCTCCTCCACCGATAACTTTTGTGCGGTACATGATGCGAAGAATGCGTCTCACCTTGTCGTTAATCAATGATTCTTTAATCACACCCGACTTAACCAGGCTGATCACCGTATCGCCCATGAAAAACTTATCGTAGTTTTTTACTTCTCCTTGCGAAAGGTCTGTACCCATTTCAACATCGGTTCCAAACTTCAAAGCCTCTAACGTACTGTGCACAGCACCCCAGTCGCTGATCACGGCTCCGTCAAAACCAAGCTCTTCTTTTAAAACTTTGTTAATCAGGTATTCATGATGCGTGCAATACTGACCGCGGAATTTATTGTAAGCGCCCATCAGCGTGTATACGCCACCCTCTTTGACAGCTGCTGCAAATCCGGGAAGGTAAATCTCACGCAGGGTACGTTCGTTCATCTCGACACTAACGGTATTTCGATCTGTTTCCTGGTTGTTTGCCAGATAGTGCTTCACACATGCGGCCACATGTTGGTCCTGAACACCCTTAATGTATTCAACCACCATTTTTGAAATGAGGTATGGATCTTCACTCAGGTACTCGAAGTTTCTTCCGTTGAGAGGTGTTCTTAAAATATTGATACCCGGCCCGAGAATAACATCCTTACCGCGATATCTTGCCTCCTCGCCCAACACTTTGCCGAACGTGTAACCCAGTTCAGGATTCCAGGTGGAAGCAAGTGATACGCCAACGGGTAAGTAGGTCGCAAAGTATTCCGGGCTTTCGCTGCCCACCCAGCCACGGCCATGCTCCTTGCGCACGCCATGTGGCCCGTCCGACATGGTCCATTCCGGAATTCCAAGCCGCGGCACTGCTCCTGTTGTGAATGATGAGCTGGCATGAATCATCGTAACCTTTTCTTCTAGCGTCATTTGAGACAAGACAGAATCAATCTTCTGTTCGATAGAAAGGCTTTTCTTTTCGGGCGAACTCGTGCAGCTAAAAAGAGTTGCCAGTAAAACATAAACAATTATTAACCGAACGGACGATTTTCGAATCATGGGTGGTTTCAGCTTGCGGATTAACAAATATACATTGGGCGCAACGACAACCCAATAAAAAAGCCCCGGGGGAATCGGGGCTTCGCGTAAGAATGCTGTATGAAACTAATCGACCCATTCGGCTACAAACAGGTTTGTATCGCGGGTACCGTTGTTGTTGCGATTTGATGAGAACACGAGCTTCTTTCCGTCAGGCGAAAACATAGGGAACGAATCAAACACTCCATCATAGGTAATTTGTTCAAGCCCTGAGCCATCTTCGTTCACCATAAACAGGTTGAACTGGTAGCCGCGCTGGCCGTGGTGATTGGAGGAAAAAACAATCTTCTTACCGTCAGGCGTATAAAACGGTGCCCAGTTAGCTTTGCCGAGATGTGTAATCTGTTTCAGGTCTGAGCCATCCACGTTACAGGTAAAGATTTCCATTTTTGTCGGAGCAACGAGACCTTGTTTCAGGTAATCGAGGTACTCTTTTTTCTCTTCCTCGGTTGTAAAGCGTGAAGCGCGGAACACCAGTTTCTTTCCATCGGGTGAGAAGAATGCTCCGCCATCATATCCGATTTCGTGTGTAATTTGTTTTACGTTCGATCCATCGATGTCCATGATGTATAAATCGAGGTCGCCATTCCGCATAGAGGTAAATACAATTTTATCGCCTTTGGGTGAAATTGTTGCCTCCGCATCATACCCCGGGTTGCTGGTTAATTGCTTTTTGAT
This sequence comes from Cyclobacteriaceae bacterium, assembly GCA_019694875.1. GTDB lineage: Bacteria > Bacteroidota > Bacteroidia > Cytophagales > Cyclobacteriaceae > UBA2336. The sequence goes on along the minus strand of JAIBBC010000002.1, from coordinate 1,054,242 downwards.
GTTACCTTTCAAATCGGCAACGAAAATGTCATACGTATCATAGATCGGCCAAAGGTACTTACCACCGGGAACCCGCTCCGGATCTTTAGGGCACTCCTTTCCGCCCAGGTGGGTCGATGCAAAAAGGATTGTTTTATTACCCGGCATAAAAAACGAACAGGTTGTCCGGCCATCACCGTTGCTGATACGTTGCGGCTGCTTCTTGCGAAGATCCGACTTTTTAACATCGAGGTAGTAAATCTGATCGCAGTTGTTGCCCCACTTTTTATTGTTCGACTGGAACGTTAACATTTTACTGTTGAAACTCCAGTAAGCTTCGGCATTGTCACCACCAAAGGTGAGCTGCTTGATATTTTTCAGGTGCTTTTCATTCACATACAGCAATGAATCAGCACCGGATTTCATTTGTGCAGAAGCCATTGACTGCACAATAACAATCAGCAGAACGGCATAGAAAAAACGCATGTTTTATTGGTTTTGAAATGATCCGCAAAGATCACTTCACCTCTTCTTCTTTCAAAGCACGCCTCAGGATTTTTCCCACATTTGTTTTCGGCAACTCCTTCCGGAAGACTACGTATTTAGGTACTTTATAATTGGTGAGATTCTCATGGAGGTATTTTTTTAATTCCTCTTCACTGAGTGATTCATCGCGCTTGATGACAAAAAGTTTGATAGCCTCGCCCGACTTCTCATCCGGCACACCGATGGCGGCAACTTCAAGCACTTTCGGATAGCCTGCAGCTACGTTTTCAATTTCATTCGGGAACACGTTAAAACCCGAAACTTTAATCATGTCTTTTTTACGATCGACAATTTTGAAGAATCCGTCAGGATCCATCATGCCAATGTCACCGGTTTTAAACCAGCCGCCTTCAAAGAACACGCCTTCGTTGTCTTTTTCCCAGTAACCCTTCATTACCTGCGGCCCCCGCGCGCAGATTTCACCACGTTCGCCTTGCGGCAGCTGATTGCCTGCATCATCAAAAATAGCAACCTCGGTGCTCGGCATTGGTAAACCGATCGTGCCCAGCCGGTGTGTTCCGTCAAGCGGATTGCAACATAACACAGGTGATGTTTCACTCAGGCCGTAACCTTCCACCAGTGGTTTACCTGTAACCTGTTCCCATTTTTTAGCAACTATATCCTGAACAGCCATACCTCCGCCTACTGCACCTTTCAAATGTGAAAAATCAAGCTTAGCGAATTCGGCATTGTTCATAAGTCCGTTGAACAACGTATTCACACCGGTGATGATGGTGAACTTGTGTTTCTTTAATTCCTTGCAGAAGCCCGGAATATCACGCGGGTTGGTGATTAACACACTCTTCGCTCCTACACTGAACATCAACACTCCGTTAACGGTAAGTGCAAAGATGTGATACATCGGTATCGCAGTGATGATGATCTCTTCCGACACCTGCTGCTTCAGATACGGCTTAAACCATTGCGTAATCATTGAGTTATGCGCAACAATGTTAGCGTGCGACAGTTGGGCACCTTTCGCAATTCCCGTAGTTCCCCCTGTGTATTGCAGTACGGCATTATCTTCAAGCGCAATGGCTGGTTTCGTAAACTTTAATGAAGCACCTTTCCTGAGGGTGTCGTTAAACCACGTCACGTTATCGAGGTGATAGGCCGGTACCATCTTCTTGATGTTCTTGACAACAAAGTTCGTGATCCAGCCTTTCAGACCGGGCAGCATGTCACCAATTCTGGTGACGATGATGTGTTCGATTACCGTGTGTTTGATGATCTTCTCCAGACTGTTCGCGAAGTTTTCTACAATCACAATAGCCTTTGCACCGCTGTCTTTGAACTGATGCTCCATCTCGCGCGGAGTATAAAGCGGATTTGTATTGACAACGGTTAAGCCTGCACGCAACGCTCCGAAAAATGCTACAGGAAACTGAAGCAGGTTCGGCATCTGGATCGCAATGCGGTCACCTTTCTTCAACCCGATGCTTTGCAGATAGGCAGCAAAGTCACGCGACAGACGATCGACTTCCGCAAAAGTCATGGTAGCTCCCATGTTCTCGAATGCAACCCGGTCTTTGAATTTCGCACAGCTCTTTTCGAACAGGTCAGGAAGCGACTCATATTCATAGAGCTTGATCTCGGCCGGAATGCCTTCAGGATAATTTTTGATCCAGGGGAAGTTTGCCATCACACAAAGTATTAGAAGTCTTAAGGTGTGAAGATAACAAACGATTGTTCATTACAGATTGTGCAAAAAACAAAAAGTCACCCCTCCGGACGGGATGACTTTGCACTTTCCTAAATGTACTAACCTAAACTGCTGTAAGGGAAGGCTTCGAACCTCCACGGAGAAGTTAGCTACAGAACAACTGCGGTGGTCAACCCCAGTCCCCGACAAGTCGGAGGCTTATCCTGCGTTTATCCTTGACTCTCCACCCCCGAGACAGGAGGGCTTGTCTGCCAGTTTCAACACCTTACATTGTAATTACTTCAGCAAAGTAAACGTATGACCTGTATGTATTTCAAGTAATGTGTCAAAGAATTGAATACTTTTTAATATTCATCGCTATATTTACAATTTGATTCAAAAAACCTGCATTGAAATGGCCAAAAATTATGAAATCGACAATACCGACCTGAAGATTCTCGAGATTTTGAGGGATGACGCCAAAAAGCCTTACACGGAGGTCGCCCGGAGGGTCAATGTTTCACAGGGAACCGTGCACGTGCGGATGAGCAAGCTCGAAGAAGCCGGAATCGTGGAAAAGACTACCCTTAAGCTGAATTACGCCCGTTTGGGCTACGACATTACGGCTTTCATTGGCATCTTCCTGGAAAAGAGCGCGTTATACGACAAAGTAGTGGCCAGACTGAAGGAAATCCAGGAAATAACCAGTATTCACTACACCACGGGCAACTACTCGATGTTCGTAAAAATCCACTGCCGCGATACTAATCACCTGAAAGAAGTGCTTCACGACAAGATGCAGCAGGTAGACGGCATCGAGCGAACCGAGACCATGATCTCCCTGGAAGAGAGCCTCGACCGGAATCTGAACCTTTCCTGACGGGAAAGTTGTGCCAAAACAGAACCATTTCGCCCGGCTTCTGTTATATTTACGGGTTATTTGAAATTAGTCTAAAGAAGGCGCAATGAGCAAAGACAACCAACTGCTGGAAGAACTTACCTCAAGAGAATATGAGCATGGCTGGAATGTTGCGCTTGAGACTGATTCGGCTCCAAAAGGGCTGAATGAGGACATTGTCAGGTTTATTTCCGAACGCAAAAACGAACCGGAGTGGATGCTCGAATGGCGCCTGAAGGCATTTCGCCTCTGGTCTAAGATGACCGAGCCGAAATGGCCTAACGTGACCTACCCTGCCATCAATTACCAGGACATTATATACTACTCCGCTCCCAAGCAGAGCGCGAAGCCCAAAAACCTCGAGGATGTCGATCCGGAATTGATCAAAACGTTCGAGAAGCTTGGCATCTCGTTAACCGAACAGAAACGCCTTACCGGTGTTGCCGTTGATGCGGTGATCGACAGCGTTTCCGTTGCAACGACATTTAAGGAGAAACTTGGTGAACTTGGGATTATCTTCTGCTCCTTCAGCGAAGCTGTTCGTGAACATCCTGAGCTGATTAAGAAATACCTCGGCTCCGTTGTGCCGATGAGCGATAACTATTTCGCAGCATTGAACTCGGCCGTGTTCAGCGATGGTTCATTCTGCTACATTCCGAAGGGCGTTCGTTGCCCGATGGAATTATCTACCTATTTCCGCATTAACGCTGCCAACACCGGTCAGTTTGAAAGAACGCTGATCGTTGCCGAAGAAGGATCCTATGTAAGCTATCTGGAAGGTTGTACCGCCCCGATGCGCGATGAAAATCAGTTGCACGCGGCTGTAGTTGAGATTTACGCCATGAAAGATGCGCATGTGAAGTACTCAACTGTTCAGAATTGGTATCCTGGCGATAAAGAAGGTAAAGGTGGTATCTACAATTTTGTAACGAAGCGCGCTTTGTGCGCGGGCGATAACTCAAAAGTATCGTGGACACAGGTTGAAACCGGCTCGGCCATTACATGGAAGTATCCATCCTGTGTGTTAAAGGGCGATAACTCTTCCGGTGAATTCTATTCTGTTGCGGTAACAAACAACATGCAGCAAGCCGATACGGGAACGAAGATGATCCACATCGGCAAGAACACGAAGTCACGGATCGTATCGAAGGGTATTTCAGCGGGTAAGTCACAGAACAGCTACCGCGGTCAGGTTCATATCATGAAGCGCGCGGAGGGCTCGCGTAACTTCTCGCAGTGCGATTCATTATTGATGGGTGATCAGTGCGGTGCGCATACATTCCCCTACATCGATGTAGAAAACAGTACCTCGAAAGTCGAGCATGAGGCCACAACATCGAAAATCGGTGAAGATCAGATCTTTTATTGCCAGCAACGCGGCATTGATGAAGAGTCAGCCGTAGCGTTGATCGTAAACGGATATGCGAAAGAAGTTTTGAACCAGCTTCCGATGGAGTTTGCGGTAGAAGCACAAAAATTACTCGCGCTGACACTCGAAGGAAGCGTTGGTTAAAAAATTAAGACTACATTCTAAATTCTGAATTCAAAAATGCTCAGCATTAAAAACTTACAAGCCAGAATTGGCGACAAACAAATTTTGAACGGAATCAACCTTGACGTTAAACCGGGAGAAGTACATGCTATTATGGGACCCAACGGTTCAGGCAAAAGCACGCTTGCTTCTGTATTAGCAGGTCGTGAAGAGTTTGAAGTGACCGGAGGCGAAGTTGTGTATAACGGTAAGGATTTGTTGGAATTCTCTCCTGAAGACCGTGCCCGTGAAGGCGTGTTTCTCGCATTTCAGTATCCGGTTGAGATTCCGGGCGTGAGCACGATCAACTTCATGAAAACAGCAGTGAATCAGATTCGTAAATACCGCGGTCAGGAAACGCTCGATGCCGTTTCATTTCTCGGATTGATGAAAGAGAAAATGAAGCTCGTTGAAATTGACCAGTCATTGCTAAACCGATCATTGAACGAAGGCTTTTCGGGTGGTGAAAAAAAGCGCAACGAAATCTTCCAGATGGCCATGCTTGAGCCAAAGCTTTCGATACTCGATGAAACCGACTCAGGGCTTGATATTGATGCATTAAAGATTGTCGCGAGCGGAGTAAACAAACTACGCAACAGTAACAACGCAACCATTGTGGTAACACACTACCAGCGTCTGCTGGAATACATCGTTCCGGATTTTGTTCACGTGCTTTACAAAGGCAAGATCGTGAAATCGGGCGGCAAAGAACTCGCGCTTGAGCTCGAAGCAAAAGGTTACGACTGGATTAAAGACGAAGTAGCGGTAGCGTAAGATGAGCACAGTTATTACAACAAAAAGTTTAAGCGAAATCATCGGAAGTTTTTCTCCCGGTCAGGAAGCAACCGAAAGCCGCAAACAGGCAATTCAAATTCTGGAAGCCAAAGGTTTGCCAGCGGGTAAAAATGAAGAGTATCGCTTCACCCCCATTACCCGGGCTATCGAAAATGTTTTTACCTGGAAGACTGAGAATAGTCCGGCAGAAATCAACTCAATCGATCAATTCCTGATTGAAGGTTTGGATGCGAACGTTGTTGTTTTCGTGAACGGTAAATTTTCGACATCATTATCAAAAATTATCAGTCCTGCGAACGAGATAAAAATCAAGTCGTTGCGCGAAGCATTCAGCAGCGACAGCGAACTGGTCAATTCATATTTCAACAAGTTTGTAAGCCCTGAAACAGATTCTTTTGCTGCGTTAAACACCGCATTCTGGCAGGACGGTCTGTTCATTCATGTTCCGGCTAACACATCCGTTGAAAAACCGTTACTCCTGCTTCACATCAATGACGCAGCTCAGGCACAGGTGATTGCACACACCCGGCTTCTGGCGATTGTTGAAGCACGTAGCAAGCTCAGTGTTATTGAAAAATTCAACACGCTTGGCGATCAGGCTTCGCTGCATACCTTTTCCGAAGAGATTGAAGTAAAAGAAAATGCCGCGCTGGAATACTGCAAAATCCAGAACGATGGCGGCAAAGCGTATCAGGTTATTAACACCAATATCCGCCAGGCCGACTCAAGCCGGGTGGATACGTTTACAATAACATTAAGCGGCCAGATTGTCCGCAATAATTTTACCATCACCATCGCGGGTGAGAAATGCGAATCCCATTTCAATGGCCTGTACATGCTCAATAGTAACACGCTTGGTGATAATCATACCGTGGTTGATCATCAAAAGCCGAACTCTTTCAGCAACGAAATGTATAAAGGCGTATTGGACGGCAATTCAAAAGGGGTATTCAACGGAAAGATCTTCGTTCGTCCGAATGCACAGAAAACCAATGCGTTTCAGTCGAACCGCAACATAGCGCTCTCCCCCAGCTCAACTATAAACACAAAACCTCAGCTCGAAATCTGGGCCGATGATGTGAAATGTTCGCACGGTTGTACAATCGGTCAGCTTGATGAAGAAGCCATGTTCTATTTGCAAAGCCGGGGCATCGATAAAACAACCGCGCAGGCGATGATGTTGTATGCATTCACGGCCGAAACCCTGAACACAATTTCAAATGAAACCGTAAAGAACTACGTTGATGCACTGATCAGCGAACGGCTTCATAAAAATTTTTAAACGATGAGCGCGGCAATTAACACTTCACTTGACATTGAAAATATCCGGAAGCAGTTTCCGGTGCTTCATCAGAAAGTGAACGGGCGCGACCTTGTGTATTTCGACAACGCGGCCACCAATCAAAAGCCTGAAGTTGTCATCCGGGCGCTGGTCGAGTACTACAGCAACTACAACGCAAACATCCATCGCGGCATTCACACCCTCGCAGAAAAAGCAACTAAAGCATACGAGCACACCCGCCATCTTGTAAAAGAATTTATCCATGCAGATTCTGAGCAGGAAATTGTTTTTGTACGAGGTGTAACGGAGGCTATTAACCTTGTTGCGGCTACGTACGGGAAAGCATTTATCCGCGAAGGCGATGAGATTATCATTTCCGGACTTGAGCACCATTCCAATATTGTCCCCTGGCAGTTTGTTTGCCAGGATCGAAAGGCTGTGCTCAAGGTTATCCCGGTAAAAGATAATGGTGAGCTTGATATCGATCACTTCAAATCGCTGTTGTCTGACAGAACGAAGCTTGTTGCCGTAAACCACGCGTCAAACAGTCTCGGAACAATTAATCCGATTAAGCAAATCATTGATCTGGCACATGCGAACCATGCCGTTGTGCTGATTGACGGAGCGCAGGCGGGAGCACATTTACCGATTGATGTTAAAGCACTGAAGTGCGATTTCTACTGCCTTTCATCGCACAAGATGTTCGGCCCAACAGGCACCGGAATCTTATACGGTAAAAAGAATTTACTTGAATTGATGCCGCCTTATCAGGGTGGTGGCGAAATGATTAAAAGTGTTTCGTTCGAAAAAACAACCTATAACGATCTTCCATACAAGTTCGAAGCAGGCACACCCAACATTGCTGATGTAATCGCGTTCGGGAAAGCCATCGAATTCATTACTGCGATTGGCAAAGAAGCGATAGCCGCGCACGAGCATGAATTACTGGTGTATGCAACGGAAAAAATCAAATCACTTCCGCATGTTCGCGTGATCGGTGAAGCTAAAGAAAAGGTTGGTGTACTCTCCTTCTCCGTTGACGGCATTCATCCTTTCGACATTGGTCAGATGCTTGACGCCCGCGGTATTGCTGTGCGCACGGGACATCATTGTACAGAACCTTTAATGGCCCGCTTCGGTGTTGAAGGAACGGTTCGCGCATCGTTCAGCGTTTACAACACGAAGCAGGAAGTCGATCAACTTATTGAGGGACTCGACCGGATTATCAAATTCATGAAGTGAGTAAGTCCATTACCGATATTCAGGAAGAAATCGTCCGGGAGTTTTCATTGCTCGATGGCGACATGGAGATGACCGTATTCTACATCATGGAACTTGGACAAAAGCTACCCGTGATGAATGAGCCCGAAAAAACGGAAGACAACGTAGTGAAAGGCTGTCAATCGAAAGTGTGGCTCAGTGCCAGGCTTGACAATGAAAAAGTTTTCTTTTCAGCTGACAGCAACACGGCTATCACCAAAGGCCTTGTGAGCTTGCTTGTCAGGATTTTCAATGGTCAGACGCCCGATGCCATTCTGAACGCCGATTTAACCTTCATGCAGAAGATCGGCATGGAACGGTTTATCGGGACACAGCGTTCAAATGGTTTTGCGGCCATGATCAAGCAAATGAAAATCTATGCGCTCGCATTCAAAACCCAACAGGAAGTAAAATCATGAGCGAGCAGTCAGCCAATATTGAACAGGAAACAACAGGCGTATCGATGCCGGATCTTAAAGACAAGGTTCTGGCCGCGATCAAAACGGTTTATGACCCCGAAATTCCGGTGGATATCTATGAGCTGGGGCTGATTTATGAAATCAGCATTTACCCGGTAAACAATGTATTCGTTTTAATGACACTTACCTCACCTTCCTGCCCTTCGGCAGAAACAATTCCGGGTGAAGTAGAACAAAAAATAAAGGCCACTGAAGGCGTAAACGATGTGAAAGTCGAGATTACCTTTGACCCGCCTTACACCCAGGAGATGATGAGCGAGGCAGCAAAGCTGGAACTAGGATTTATGTAATTTTGTTTAATAACCGTAACTGAAAACTGATAACTAACACATAAAATATGTATCCCGAACAATTAGTAGCGCCTATGCGCACGGATTTGACGACTGCAGGGTTCCAGGAACTGAAAACTGCAGCGGAGGTTGAGGCCACGCTGAAAGATCAGAAAGGGACTACGCTGGTAGTAATTAACTCCGTTTGCGGATGCGCGGCTGGTGCGGCCCGCCCAGGCATTAAATGGGCATTGCAAAACAGTCCTAAAAAACCGGATCACCTGACTACCGTTTTTGCAGGTGTTGATAAGGAGGCCGTTGCCAAAGCAAGAGAATTTACATTACCATATCCGCCATCGTCACCGGCTATCGCCTTGTTTAAAGACGGAGAGCTTGTACACTTCGTGGAGCGCCATCACATCGAAGGCAGAAATGCCCAGATGATCGGCCAGCACCTCGTTGAAGTGTTTGACGAATATTGCTAAACGATTTCGAGTTAAGATTGAAAGTCCCGCCAGCAAGCGGGACTTTTTATTTTGCCTCCCGTTCGAGAATGAGTCTCGTTTCTTCCAGGTCAAGCTCGTTTTCAAGCCGTCTGAGTATCTCCAGATTCAACGAACCCTTGTTTCGCATTTCAAGAATGAATGCGCGCTCTTTATTTAACAGGGCCTGCCTGATCTCCAGCATCTCTTTGTACTGATCGTCATTGAGGCGCTGATTTTCAACATCATGTCTCAATCGCTGAATGCGTATCTCGTATTTTGTTTTGATCTGATTTAGCAGCTCATCATTCAGCAAGGAATAATTCTCCTCGATATGCTCGATCACTGCAGACGTAATCTTGATACGTGCCTGATGTTCCTCTTCCTCCTCCGCTCCATCGGTTTTAATGCCGAGCATTTTGATCAATCCCGGCAAGGTTAAGCCCTGAACAACGAGGGTTGAGAAGATTACACAGAACGTAAGGAAGATGATCATATTTCGGTGCGGAAATGGCATTGTGTTATTTACCATCAGCGGAAGTGCCAGAGCAGCAGCCAGTGACACAATACCTCGCATACCTGACCATGCAACTACGGTGACGAGACGAAGGTCGGGTTTTGCTTCCGCTTTGCGGATTCTCTTGCTGATCCTCGGAATATATGTTCCCGGGAAAACCCATATAATCCTGACCACAATCACAGTTGCGCTTACAATCGCACCGTACAGTAATAAAGTCGAGAACGGAACGTCATCGATATTACGCAGAATCATGGGTAGCTGCAGACCGATCAGGATAAAGATGATACCATTCAGAATGAACAGTATGGTATTCCAGGTGCCATACGCCTGCAACCGCGTTTGCTGAGAGAATACCTCCGATGAATGCCACGCGAGAAATAACCCCGAAGTAACAACCGCCAAAACACCCGAAAGGTGAAATTCTTCCGCCAACAGGTACGACACGTAAGGCGCGATAAACGTTAATGTTGTATCCGTGGTTGGATTGTTAGGCGTAATCTTATGAACCCATAGGAATATTTGCCCAATGATCAACCCAACTGCAATACCGGCAATAGCCACCCAAAGAAACTGCAAGCCAGCCTGCCATAAAACAAAACTTCCAATAGTTACCGCACCAACCGCATACTTGTAAGCGATCAGGCCAGTGGCATCGTTTACCAGGCTTTCGCCTTCGAGAATCGTTATAACCCGTCTAGGAACACCGAGGCCTTTTGTGGCCGCGGTTGCAGCAACAGCATCGGGTGGGGAAATGATTGCACCCAGCACAAATGCTTCGGCCCAGCCAAAGCCGGGGATGAATGTATGTGTTACCCAGGCTACAATACACGTAGTAAAAATTACACACCCAATCGCGAGCAGTCCTATCGGTCTTCGTGCCGCTTTAAAATCCGGCCAGGATGTGTACCATGCGGCCGCGTACAACACGGGTGGAAGGAATATCAGGAAGATAATTTCGGGTGTAAGCGCAAAATCGGGGAGCCAGGGAACGAGGCCGATCACAATTCCAACCAGAACCAGCAGAATGGGATGCGGAACCTTTATTTTGTTGGCAACTTCTGCGAGAATGGTAACAACAGCGAGCAGGAGTAAAATGACTTCAATGGTATGCATTCAGGGTTTTGTCAAAACTTCAAGGATAGGAAATTTAAAACCTAATCGCTATTTTTCCTACACAGTTCAAGCGTGTAAACCCCACATGAGAAGATTTTACCAAACCCTTTGTATCCTTCTCCTCGCATTATCCGCAGTTGCTCCTGCGCATGGTCAGATTGATCCGTTGTATGCTCAATACCTAAACAACCCGTTGGTCATTAACCCGGCTTACACCGGTCTGAATAAAGAATTAAACGCCTCCGTTAGTTTCCGCAAGCAATGGGCAGGATTTGACGGCAGCCCAACTACTTTCAACGCTACTGTTCACACCAGCCTGTTCGACAATAAAATGGGCGCAGGCCTGATTCTCGTAAGCGACCAGATCGGTGAATACAAAAACACCATGGCCATCGGAACGTACAGCTACAAAATCCAGATGGACAGAACGTTTATCTCATTCGGCTTACAGGCGGGAGTTGTTAACTATAAGGGTGATAACAATGATTTAAATATTCTTGACGAGAACGATCCATACTTCCGGAAAAATATGAACATCACCAAGCCGCTGTTCGGTGCCGGGATCATTTTAACCAACGACAATCTGTTCCTAGGACTTTCTGTTCCGCGGATGCTGAAAACGAAGGGCACCTATCAGGGCACAAGCGGTTCGGTGGAAGGCGATGTTTACACACAGCACTTTTACGGAATGGCTTCGTACATCATTTTCATCAACGAACGCCTTCGTTTGAAACCCGCCACACTCCTGAAGTACGTTCAGGGCAACCCCCTTTCGGTGGATGTGAACGCAGTATTGAATATTGACGAGCGTTATGGAGTCGGGGCGTTTACGCGCAACTTTAACACGTACGGCTTCCTCGCACAGGCTAAATTCGGCCAGTCGTTCCGCTTTGCGTATGCCTTTGAATTACCAACCGGAAGTTCGGTGGGCTCGAATTTCACTTCGCACGAAGTTACCCTCGGCCTTAACGTGGCCGTATTCGACTTTCACGATATCCAACGGGTAAACAGTTTCTAAAAACTGAAGCGGTTAATAAATTCGCGGAGCTCCTGTTGCAGCGGCTTCAACTCTCCTATTCCGAGCTTTTGGTTAACGAGACTATTCGACTTCACGTTGAGCTCATGCAGCGTAAGGTGCTGATTGATAAAGATAAATTCCATGTCCGGAATCAGTTGCTTGAGATCATCAACAATATCAATTACTTTGATGTTGCGCTCCACCAGGTTGTAGACTTCCCCCTGCAGATCAGACTTCAATACGTTGGCTAAGGCCGTTGCCACGGAATCGATGTGGATGAACGCCCGCGACTGGTTTCCATTTCCGTGAACAGTAATACGCTTCTGAAAATTGGCTTCAAACACAAACTTGTTAATCACCGCATCGAAGCGCATGCCGCGGTTGTAGCCGTACACATTTCCGCACCGGAAAATGTAGGTCTCCCGCTTGTTCATCAGGCGCTTTACATGTTCTTCTCCGCGCAGTTTTGAGATCGCATAAAATGACTTTGGCGCGGGTAAAGATTGTTCGTCTACCGCTTCATTTGAGTCTCCGTAAACACCTGAACTACTGGCATATATGAACTTTTTGACGTTGCTTTCTTCAATTGCGTACACAAGCTCGGCCGTGCCCCAGTGATTCACCTGTTCATACAGGTGTGCATCGGCATTGGCAAATGGAGTGGTGACTTTGGCCGCCAAATGATACACCACATCAACGTCTTTGAGCACCATCTTCAGGTGCCGGGAATCAAGAAGCTCGCCTTTGTAAAACCGAATCTTTTCCGCGCCCGGTCTTCGGCCGCCAAGAAACACCCCGTAATTCGGACGGCTCAGGTTATCGTAGATGATGATCTTCTTAACCGCATCATCTGCTGCCAGCTTCGCGACAAGCCCGGTGCCGATATAGCCGGCTCCTCCTGTTATTAAAATGTTCATGTTATCTCGTGACCAGTTCGGTATGAAGTCCGCACTCTACTTTTTTAAGCCCGTACCAGCGTGCCTCCCGTTCCTGCATCCCGGGATCAAGCCTGCGGGTACAGGGCTCGCAACCGATGCTCACATAACCCTTTTCTTCCAGCGGATGCTTCGGCAGATTAAATTCTTTCTGGTATTGCCAGATCATTTTTGAATTCCAGTCGAGCATCGGGTGAAACCTGACCGTGTTATAGGGTGCCGGTTGCTCAACCTTCATCGCTGCACGCACAGCACTTTGATCGGCCCGCACGCCATTAATCCATACATCGAACGAGCGAAGAATGCCATCCATCGGCTGGGTTTTGTTCAGGTAACAGCAATGATCGGGATCGGAGGTGAAAAGCAAGCGGCCTTCCGAATCCATCTGCATATGCTTGGGCACTTCTGGCTTCAGATCAATCGTGTTCAGCTTAAACGATTCAGTAACAAAATCGCGGAACTGAATTGTTTCGGGAAAATGATAACCCGTGTTGATAAAGTAAACCGGAATGGAATTATCAACCCGGCTGATGATGTGCAGCATCACCAGGCTGTGCGATTGAAATGAAGAGCTGGTAAACATCAGCTTACCTGCCGCTTTGTAGCTGTCAAGACGACTTTTAATTTCCTCGAACGTCACGCGATCCGGTTTAAACCACGATTTTACAAACATAAAGTTAGATTTATATAGTTCCTTCCTTTATTTTTAGCTGCCTAACACCGGTTCATGGATGCATTAGCACCTTTTTCCTGTACCTACTCTCCCCAAATACCCGAGCTGCTGCAAAAGCTGAATTGCTCACTGGCCATTACAACTTATCAGGCTGGAAAAGTGATTTTCATAAGCCCGAAGGATCGTGATCATCTCATCCAATTGCCCCGGCAATTCACTAAGCCGATGGGCATGGCGCTGGATGGAAACAAAATGGCGCTGGCAACCATCAATGAGGTTGTGGTGTTGGCCAACAATGCCGAATTGGCGCGAACGTATCCAAGGCAACCGGGTGTTTACGATGGTTTGTTTCTTCCACGCACGGTTCACTACACGGGTGAATCAGACATACACGACCTGCACTGGACTGCCAAGGGATTGCTGGCCGTAAACACGAGATTCTCCTGTCTGGCCTACCTTGATGATTCGTACAGCTTCACTCCTTTCTGGAAACCAAAATTCATCTCAACCATAAATGCGGAAGACCGTTGTCACCTGAATGGTGTTGCAATGGATAACGGCAAGCCGCGTTACGTGACTGTTCTTGGTAAAACCGATACCGCGCAAGGCTGGCGGGCCACCAAAGCAACCGGTGGTTGCGTGATTGATATTACCACGGATGAAGTTGTTGCTGAAAATCTTCCGATGCCGCACTCGCCCCGTTTGTATGATGGAAGACTACTGGTGCTTCTTTCGGGCAGTGGCGAGTTGGCTGAGATTAACTCGGCCACAAAAACGTGTACCGTACTCAAACAACTTGACGGCTTTGCGCGCGGCATGGATCGCATCGGAGATTATGTGTTTATCGGGTTATCGAAGCTCAGACAAACCAGTACCGCTTTTGCCGATTTACCGATTGCCAAACGTTCGGTGTTTTGCGGAATTGTTGTGATGCACTTGCCAACCGCGAGCCTTGCGGGATTTATTCGCTATGAAAATTCGGTTGAAGAAATTTACGATGTAAAAGTGTTGCCGAACATGTTACGGCCGGGAATACTGAACCACGAGAAACCCGATTTTCGCACCGCGGTGTCAACGCCCGAAAAAACTTTCTGGGGCCAAACAACTTCTCATGACAAGGCCTGAACTGATTACGCTGCTGAAGACGATTATCGCGGAAGAAACGGGTATCGCGATTAACGAGATAGCCGACACAGATACATTCTTCAACCTCGGGCTTGATTCAGTGAGTTGCATTTTTCTGATGGACAAACTCGAAAAGAAAATAAAGCTTGAACTTAACCCGATGTTCTTTTGGGATTATCCGTCCATTGACACGTATGCCGATTTTCTACTTGAAAATGTAATTCCCCATGGCGGCTGATCACCTGTGGAAACCCTTCGACCGAGTGCACATTGCGAATCCGTATGCGATGTACAAACGCCTGCGCGAAGAAGATCCGGTTCACTTTTCGCAAACCGGTGAGTGGATCATCACCCGGTACGAAGATACCCGCAACGTATTGAGAAACAGTGATTTCCTGGTGGGAAACCGGTTCGAGTGGCTGAAGAAAGGTATTGGTTATTTCAAATACAAAGACCTGGATTTCAGTAACATCGAAGCAGCCATGAAAGGATTCATTCTTTTCCTGAATCCTCCTCATCATACGCGCATTCGCAAATTTATTCACCAGGTGTGGAACTCGCGCGAAGTGTCAGCCATCATCCAGCATAACCTCGACACACTGTTGTCACATCAATCCGAATCCATCGATCTGGTGAAAGATCTCGGCAAACCACTACCAGCCATGACGATCGGCAAAATTCTTGGCCTGCCTGAGTCGGATTATATATACCTGAAAGAACAAGGTACAGTCATGATTAAAGCACTTGACCTTTATATTTCGTTCAAGGACATCATGCACGTGAATGAAGCAGCCGGAAACTTCATCAGCTACTTTAGGAAGATTGTTGAACACAAACAGAAGAATCCGGACCAGGGTATCATCAGTAAGTTAATCGAACTGAATGCGCAGGAAAAGGTGCTGGATGGAGATGAACTGATCTCAACATGCATCCTGTTGTTCATTGCCGGTGAGGAAACATCGGTAAGCCTCATGAGCACCGGGCTTTATCACCTTATTTCGAGGCCGCATGAACTTGACGACCTCCGCAGTAATCCGGGAAAGATTGCAACAGCCATTGAAGAGCTGATTCGATACGATGCGCCTGTTCAGATTGTAGGCCGGATCGCAGGCGAAGATTGTGAGTTGAATGGAAAAACAATCCGCAAGGGTGAAACGCTCACCATTTGTCTTGGGTCCGCGAACCGTGACCCGGAAGTTTTTGAAAAAGCGGATGAATTCATCGTGGATCGCGAACCGAATAAACATTTGGGCTTTGGTGGCGGAGCGCACTATTGCATGGGCGACTGGCTGGCGCGCATTCAAACCGAAATGATGATCCGATCATTGCTGGAACGTTACAAATCCATCGAAATGAAAGGCGTTGCTCCGAAATGGAATAATAATCTTGCGATTCGCTGTCTGACAGAATTGCCTGTAAAACTCAGATGAGTGCTTTTCGAAAGTAGTAAACCCGCAGGTGTTTGCCTTTTGGAGTATTTCCAATGTACACCATTCCTGATCCACGCCAGACGGCCTCCGTACGATGTTTCATCAGTTGCTCGTTTTCAACCATTGTGATCACTCCGATACACCGCTCATGTTCGGCCCCATCGTTTGTATGAATTTGTTCGAGCCAGTCGCGCGTACTCACGAGTAGTTTCGTAGTGAGGCCGGGCACGCGATAGGAAGGGTCAACGAAACACCGGAAGCCATACAGGAAATGTTTCAACTGCTCGATGTATGTGCGGTAGGCGGTGGAAACAGCCACCACTTCTCCCGCTGCGTTGGTGACAGCAAAAACAACCTGATGAATGCGTTCTGATAAAATTTGCTCCGGCATGGCCGGGAAGTTCTTCTTCCAGAGCTGCTGAACTTTTGCATGCCAGGCAGGGTCATTCTTTTTCCAAAGATTTTCAAAAACCAATTCCGGTTTTGTACCTTCCCTGCGCTGACTCATATGACCGAAAATTTTTCAGAGGAACAATTAATCAATTTTTGTCGCGAAGAACTTGCCATGATGATGGGCGTTAAACCCGAATCCATCAGCACCGATGCAAACTTCGAAGACCTTCGGTTGAATTCGATCCATGCCATGCAATTGCTGGACGAACTGGAAGACCGGCTCGGCATTTCCATCAGTCCCATTCTGTTCTGGGAGAATCCAACGCTGTCTGCTTTTTGCAAATCCATACTTCAGCAATCCTAAATTCTTGCACCTTTAAAATAATGCACCCTGATCGGGTCACCGTTTTTATTGTACCCGATAAAATGAATATCAATTTCCGGCCACACGGCTCGCCTCCATACCGGTTGCGCTTTCAGAAAGTCATTACCCAACACCGTGAAGATTCCGATCGGTTTATCCGCATCGCGTGAAGCAAGCTGTTCCAGAAAATCGAAAGTTAACCGAGACAGTTTTACATCGAGCCCGGCAATGCGATATGCCTCTCCTACATAACACCTGAATTCGTAAAGAAAATTTCCATTGAGTGGATTCACTTTCTTTTTCACAGCCGTGGAAACCGCTGCTACCTGGCCATTATCTGAATCTACCACAGCATAAACCACTTCCTCCAACCGCTTTCTAACCGACAAATCATCACTCAGAGCCCCCTCGGCAGTCCAAAGTGTTTTCAACCCCGCAGCAACGGTTTCGGGCACATTTTGATATACATTTTGAAAGTCGAGCATGCAGAACTTTTACGACTTGGAAAAAATACGCATTTAATCTACATTTATATACCCCGATACCGATGAGCCAAAACGCATCCCTGCTAAGAACGCTTTACACGTCCGCTTCAGGAAAATACCTGAAGGCGAGAAAGCGCTTGGAGAAAGCTCGTCAATCCGGCCGTTTTTACACATTTTCAAAGCGCAAACAGCATACACTTGTTCAACGTCTGAACAGGCTTTGGGAGCGCTTGAAGTCGCTGCAAACGCAGTTGCGCCTGAGTGGAATCGGGGCGGCTATCGCATTGGCCATGGCATCTGCTCCCGCGGAAGCGCAGAATTCAATAGGTCCGTTTTCAAAAGAGGATTCTAAAAATCCATTACCCCCACCGGCAAGAATCTCAATACCTAAGCCGGCAACAGTGGATATTGACCACGATGGTGATCTGGATGTTTTTGTGGGCGATAAGTACGGCAACATTCATTTTTTCAGAAATGTAGGCGGGAAAGACGTTGTCCGCAGGCTTGTTGAAGAGAAAGAAAATAATCCGCTTGACTTTGTTGACTTATCAAACATCGTATCACCGGCATTTATCGATGTGGATTCCGATGGTGACTTTGATTTGCTTGCCGGTACGGTTAGCGGTTACACGTACTTCTTCCGGAACACAGGCACAAATTCGAATCCTCAGTTCGTAGAACAAACCGGATCGTCTAATCCATTTGATGGCATATACGGTTCAACAACTCCGTATGGAAGCCGGGGACCGGCATTGCCAACATTTGCCGATATCGACAATGACTCTGACCTTGATCTCGTTATAGGAAGTAATTATTTGTACGACAGCAAGTACAGTTATGCACCAGCGATTCAGGTCTTTTACAACAGCGCAGGAACGTTTACTCCGGGTAACAGCGGAGTGTTCGGTGACCTGAACTATGGCTCAAGACGAAGTCTCACCTTCGTTGATTTGGATGGTGATGATGACCTGGATATTATCGCGGGATCTGAAAACGGGAACATTCAAACATTCTTGTACAATGGAGACTTCTTTGTACAGCAATACGGAGCCTGGGATCCTGCCACACACACGGGCAATCCATTGCAAGGCACTTATTTATCGGGTAATACATGGTCGAATCTGGCCGATCTCGATAATGACGGTGATCTTGACTTACTGGTTGGAACGGGCTATAACTATGCGCATGCCGAGAATAATGCACCGATTTGGTACCTGGAAAACACAGGCAATTTTGTTTTTGCATTCCGCAACGGCCTCAACGTTACGCCTTTTGGCGGAGTAGATGTTACCGAGCAGGCTACACCTACCTTCACAGATATTGATGACGATGGTGACATTGATGCGGTACTCGGTGGAAAATATAATTTCCGGCTAACCGTTTACAAAAATACCGATGGTTTCCTGGTGCAGGATCAGGATGATCCGCTGACGGATCTGGAAGTAACCGATACCACGCTTCCTACATTTGTTGACATCGATGACGATGGTGATAAAGATTTGTTTGTTACCACAGGCTACAGTGTTTTGTTTTTTGAAAAAGACAATGGCGAGTTTGTACCTACTGCATCTCCGTTAACATTAACGGGCATTACCGAGCCCACGCTGGCGTTCATTGATGTTGATCAGGATGGCGACCTGGATGCACTGGTATTTAATCTCTCATCGTACGAGATTGAGTTTTTCAACAATACCGGTGACCGTCAAAACCCGGTATTTACGTCCGCAGCTTCGCCTGAGCCATTTGAAGGCTTAAATTTTGATTATAACACCAAGTTATCCGCAGTTGATATTGACCACGATGGAGACCTTGATCTCATCGTTAGCGAAAGTTCGGCTTCTTCGGGTTACCACACCGAGCTAAGAATTTTTGATAACAATGGTGACGGAACCTTTAGTGAAATAGCGGAGTCTCCCATTACCGATTTCGTATCGAAATACAGCTTCTTTAACATGGCCGACATTGATGAAGACGGTGATCTTGATCTGTTTGTTGGCTATGGAGAAAGTCATTCAGGCGGCATTGAGGCCGGAACCGTGGCATTTTTTGAAAATCAAAACCCGGCCCCTGTAACACAAGTAACCAAAAGCCTGGTGAGCGTTGCCTACAACACTCCGGTTGTGCTGGATCCCGATCTTACCATTTCCGACTCTGACGATGACGAGATTGTTCAGGCCACCATTAAGATCAGTAACTTCGTAGATGGAAACGAAGAATTGAGCTTTACGCCCAGCGCGGGCGTTACCGGGGAGTTTGAAAATGGTGAACTTACCATCAGCGGAAAGGCAACGCTGGAAGAATACGAAACTATTCTTCGTTCGGTGACATACGTAGCAACCGGTGATGTATCATCGGCCCGCATTGCCGCACGAGGCGTTCAACCGCTGGACAAAAATGTAACATTCAGCGTTCGGGATACAGATTTTACCAACACGATAGTTTCGGTGGTATCCGTTATTTCCCTGGATATTACCGGTGAACCCGGTTTGGTTGTTTATAATGCTATCTCGCCCGGTTTACAAGACGACAAGAACGATTACCTGCGAATTGAAGGACTTTCGTCCGACAACAAAGTCACCATTATCAATCGTTGGGGCGATAAAGTGTTTGAGGTATCGCATTACGACAACGATGCGCATCGTTTCGAAGGAAAAAATAACAATGGTAAAGACCTTCCCACCGGCACATACTACTACCAGATTGAGACCAGTGGTAAAACATACTCCGGCTACCTGTCGCTGAGGCGATAAGTTTCTCCCTTTTCACTCTCCTTTTTGAACCTTTTCGGCCAATCCCTGTTATTTTTACAGAATGAAGGTAAAAGTATCGCGGAAAGAGCATTTCAACGCTGCCCACAGGCTTTTTAATGCTGCCTGGACAGACGAAAAGAACCTTGAAGTGTTTGGCAAGTGCAGCTACCCGAATTACCACGGCCATAATTATGAAGTAATTGTAAGCCTCACGGGAGAAACCGATAAGAGCACCGGCTACGTATATGACATGAAGGTTCTGAGCGACCTGATTAAAGATCACGTAGTAAAAAAATTCGACCACAAAAATTTGAATCTCGATACAGAATATTTCAAGGACCTTAATCCCACTGCCGAAAACATTGTGATGGTGATCTGGAACATTTTGCGGGATAAGATAGATCCATCCCTTGACCTAAAAGTTGTACTGTATGAAACCGAAAGAAATTTCGTTGAATATCCGGCCGCTTAATACTGATCCGGATGATGACCACATCGGAAGCTCGGCTGAAACCCCGCTTCGTCCGGATGCATTCGATATGCCCGATGATGAAAAGGTGAAAAAGATTGAAGTTCACTTTCGCGAGATCATGACAATCCTCGGTCTCGATTTGCAGGACGACAGTTTAAGCGGAACTCCGCATCGCGTAGCGAAAATGTATGTGAAGGAAGTGTTCAGCGGATTGAATCCGAAGAATCGTCCGAATGCCAGGCTGTTTGAGAACAAGTACAACTACGATCAGATGCTGGTGGAGAAAGACATCACATTCTATTCACACTGCGAGCATCATTTCGTGCCAATCTATGGAAAGGCCCACGTAGCGTATTTCTCTTCCGGTAAGGTGATCGGTCTTTCAAAAATCAATCGTATCGTTCAGTATTTTTCGAAACGTCCGCAGGTGCAGGAAAGATTAACCGTTCAGATCGGGAAAGAACTTGAGCGCATCCTTCAGACCGAACACATTGCGGTAGTGATCGATGCAAATCACATGTGCGTGGCATCGCGCGGTGTAAGCGACACCAACAGTAAAACCGGTACCGCATACTTCGCTGGAAAATTCAAAGACCAGAATGTGAAGACCGAGTTCCTGAACTACGTCAACGCCAAATAATCAGGTGATTTTCACCCGTTTTATACCAACGGAAAGCCCTCTGCATGAAGAGGGCTTTTTTATTTATAATCGTTTAAAACGGCCTGAATTCCCAAAAAAGCAAATAAATTGTTAAGTTTAGAACCGTAAAACGTAACCCGTCATATGATCTTTGATTTAGACATGATTAAGGCAGTGTATAAGAACCTGCCGGCAAAAATCGCACAAGCCCGTAAGGTGGTTGGCAAGCCCCTCACCTTATCAGAAAAAATACTCTACTCGCACCTTCACAAAGACCAGGCGATGGAGAATTTCGGTCGCGGAAAGTCGTATGTAAACTTCTCGCCCGACCGCGTAGCGATGCAGGATGCTACTGCGCAGATGGCATTGCTTCAATTCATGTCGGCCGGAATGCCGAAGGTACAGGTTCCATCAACCGTACATTGCGATCACCTTATTCTGGCTAAAGACGGTGCCAAGAAAGATCTCGCGGATTCTATCAGTGCAAGTGGCGAAGTGTTTAGCTTTCTGGAATCCGTTTCTAATAAATACGGTATTGGTTTCTGGAAACCGGGTGCAGGTATCATCCACCAGGTTGTAATCGAAAATTATGGCTTCCCGGGCGGAATGATGATCGGTACGGACTCGCATACCGTAAATGCCGGTGGTATCGGCATGATTGCGATTGGTGTTGGTGGTGCGGATGCTGTGGATGTAATGGCGGGGATGCCATGGGAATTGAAGTGGCCTAAACTGATTGGTATTAAACTTACCGGTAAGCTTAACGGCTGGACTTCTTCAAAAGACGTTATCCTGAAAGTTGCCGGTATCCTCACCGTAAAAGGTGGAACCGGTGCTATTGTTGAATACTTCGGACCGGGTGCTGATTCATTGTCATGTACCGGTAAAGGAACCATCTGTAACATGGGTGCCGAGATCGGTGCTACCACATCAACCTTTGGTTACGATGAAAAGATGGCGCAGTACCTGCGCGGAACCGGTCGCAAGGAAGTTGCAGATCTGGCTGACAAAGTAAAAGAACACTTGCAGGGCGATCCTGAAGTGTATGCAAATCCTGAAAAATATTTCGATCAGGTAATTGAGATCGACCTTTCAACACTTGAGCCACATGTAAACGGACCGTTTACTCCGGATCGTGCAATTCCGATTTCGCAATTTGCAGATGAGGTTAAGAAGAACAACTGGCCTCAGCGTTTGGAAGTTGGTTTGATCGGATCCTGTACTAACTCATCATATGAAGACATTTCACGCTCTGCATCGCTGGCGAAACAGGCCGTTGATAAGAAATTAAAGGCGAAAGCTGAATTCACGATCACTCCGGGCTCTGAACAAGTTCGGTATACCGTAGAACGTGACGGCTTCCTGGGCGTGTTTGATAAAATGGGTGGCGTTGTTTTGGCGAATGCCTGCGGGCCATGTATCGGTCAGTGGTCGCGTCACACGAACGACCCGAACCGCGCAAACTCGATCATTACATCTTTCAACCGGAACTTTGCAAAACGCAATGACGGTAACCCGAACACGCACGCGTTCGTGGCCTCACCGGAAATCACAACGGCATTTGCGATCGCAGGTGATCTCACATTCAACCCGCTGAAGGACACCCTCATCAACGAAGACGGACAAGCCGTTAAGCTTGACGAGCCGAAAGGTGTTGAACTTCCGCCAAAAGGATTTGCTGTAAAAGATGCCGGCTACCTCGCTCCTGCCAAAGACGGCAGCAAGGTGGTGGTGAAGATCAAACCAGACTCAAACCGTTTACAGGCACTTGCTCCATTCGCTCCGTGGGACGGCAAAAACCTGACCGGTATGAAATTGTTGATCAAAGCAAAAGGAAAATGTACTACTGACCACATTTCAATGGCGGGCCCATGGTTACGCTTCCGCGGACATCTGGACAACATCGCGAATAACACGCTGACGGGTGCATTGAATTACTTTAATGACAAAACTGACAGCGTTAAGAATCAGCTGACGGGCGAATACGGTCCGGTACCTGCCACACAGCGCGCTTACAAAGCAGCCGGCATTCCAACAATTGTTGTGGGTGACCATAACTACGGTGAAGGTTCATCACGTGAGCATGCTGCGATGCAGCCACGTCACCTCGGTATCCGTGTAATCCTGGTAAAATCATTCGCACGTATCCACGAAACCAACCTGAAGAAGCAGGGTATGCTCGGGTTGACCTTCGCGAACGAAGGCGATTACGACCGCTTCCAGGAAGATGATACAATTGACATTGTTGACCTAACGTCATTCGCGCCTGAAAAGCAGTTAACGCTTGTTCTGCATCATAAAAATGGTACCAGCGACACGATAAAAGTTAACCATACGTACAACACGGGTCAGATTGAGTGGTTCAAAGCCGGTTCAGCATTGAACCTGATGGCGAAAGAACTTGCATCTGCACCGCGAGCGAAGGCTCCGGCTAAGAAGACGCTGGGTAAGAAAATCAAGGCGGTTGCCAAAAAGATCAAGAAAGCGTTGACTAAAAAGTCAGCGAAGAAGGTCGTAAAGAAAGCCTCCAAGAAAGTAGTTAAGAAAGCAGCGAAGAAAGTTGTGAAGGCTAAAAAAGCAGCGAAGAAGGTTGTGAAGAAAGCTGCTAAAAAGAAGAAATAATAACTCAACTGAAGTAACCGACTGCATGAAAGCCATCTATTATCTTTCTTTATGCTTATTAATTCTGTGTTTGGCATCGTCCTGCGAGGATGAGGCAGAATCACAGAACCTTCAGGGTTTTATTCAGTTCAGGTACGGAATTACTCAGCGACCAGGCGCTCGTGTGTTGGATAGCCTCAACTCCGAGCCTGCCGCAGTCGTGGTGTCTGTAAAAAGAGGGAACACATTGATCTTTGACCATCTGAAACTTGACCTGTTTTCATTTGGCAATGGGTACGTGAGTGAGTCGCTTCAGCTAACCGTTGGCGATTACCTGTTGACTGAATTCCTTGTTGTCGATGCGGATAATCAGGTTATCTATGCAGCGCCCCTTGGAGGAAGCGAACAAGCACAGTTTGTAACACAACCTTTACCTATACCTTTCTCAATAGCGGAAGAAGGTAATACACCCGTAGTACCTGAAGTGTTACGCGTTACAGCAGACCAATCTCCTGACAGTTACGGTTATGTAAGTTTTGGTTTTAATGTGGTGAACCCTTATGACAGCATTCCGGCCAATATGGTTCAACTAAAATTAGACGGTGTAGTTTGGCGTGCTACGTATATCGAACAGGTAATCTATAACGACTCTTCCAATATGTTTGTACTAACCGGCCGGAAAATTCTTCAGGACGGAACCTATGAGTCACTTTGGATCATCCTGACAGATTACCAACTTGTTGCACCAGCAACGACCGAAAACATTGAGTTACAAATGAACTTTAACGAAAGTGAGTCGACAGGATCATCGTGGGACTCGGACTGGCATTGGGGACACTCTCAAATCGAACAGTTCTCAATAACCGAATACGACACGGTACATGGAACGATATCGGGAACATTCTCCGGTGAAATTTATAGTCCGGCCGAGGATAAAACAAAGACTATAACACAAGGAGTCTTCAACAAGGCAAAAATCTCTATTCAGTAATTTGAATGAATAATACCATTGTGTGTACGAGGCTTTCGGGCCTCTTTTTTTTGCCGGTAACTCCCGCCACAGTCCAAAAAAAAAGCCACCCATTACGGTGGCTTTTTAATAGGGTTTTTAAATCAGTTAAGCTGTTTGTTCGGCAAGCAACTCCTTTTCGCGTTTCACCAGATACTTATCGAGAAAGAATGTTCCCAACGGAATTACGCTTGCAGCCCAGGCAATCACGAGCCATTTAAAATTCCAGTTCATAGCTTTCTGTGCCAGCGGAACAGCGATGATGTAAAGCACAAACAATAACCCGTGCGCCCAGCCGGGGTACTTCACCGCTTCCGGGATGCCGTAGCCGTACTTGACTACCATTGCAGCGCCCAACACAAGAAAGGATACTCCTTCGAGTATCCCGATTATTCTAAGATTTCTAATGCTCTTCATTATTTTACTACCAGAACTCCATTGGCCGTCAGGCGGATTTCTTTTTTAGGTTCGGTGATCGCTTCAATCTCTTCTTTTGACTTCTTGGCATCCTCTGCATAGTGCTTCAACTCGGCAACGGAAGTTTCAATCTTCTTCGCCTGGCCTTCCAGCACAACCGTTTTCCCGATCAGTTCCAGCGGAACAAAAAATCCGTAGTCCTTGAACTTTACGAAAACAGTAGATTGATCGGGTAACTCAAGCGTCATCCAGCAACCTTTCTTCGGACAAACATCCAGCACCTTGCCGGTAACTTTTACATCAGCCTGTTGCTTGTCGGCCATCAGGTTCGGAAGTTCAGCAACAGCAGTGGCATTGTCTGCAGTGACGGTGGCACCAAAGGTTGTACCCGGAGTGGCCGGAGTTTTTGGAGGCTGCGCGTTTACACAAACAGCTGCTGCGACAAAAAGAAGCAGGATGAATATACTTTTCGATTTCATTGAATTTTGATTTAAAGCCCGTGCGAAGATACAAATCAAAATAACTTCGATGGGAACTAACGAAAATCAGGAGATTAACAACCTTTAACCTCCTGATTCACATGCCCTTTACGAGCCAGCGCTCACCAGCGCGTATTCAATAGCCGGACGACCGCGTTCGCCATCGGTTGTTAACGCAGTGAACTTCACTTTATAAACGTTTCCATCAGCGTCTTTGACCAGGTAAAAACGGTCCGTACGCAACGAGGGTGGTGAGGATGGTCCGCCGCCGTTTCGCCAGCCTGATCCAATCGTGTTCTGAGCGGTACCGAGTGTGATACCGGTCAAATCGGCAGCATCAAAGTCAGCATATTCACCCACATTCGACACAAGCAATTGAACGGTTTGAACGCCCTCCCGATTCTGGATGATGAAATCGTTGAACATATACGGAATGAACCCTTCGCCCAGGTTGGTTTGGTTCATGAATGTAGTATATGCAATGTCCCACTTTCTTTTTTCAGGTTCCGGTTGAACCGCGCTGTTTGCATCCAGGCTTACGTAATTAAATACATATGAATTGTCGCGTGTGATCTCCAGCGTCTGAAATGTTGTCGCTGCAATGTCCGCATATTGGATGGTGTAATTATCGCCATTACGAAGTACGCGAATTTTTTTCCAGCTGCGCTGATTACCAGCAACGTCCTTCCCGCGATTTACAATGTAAACTTTGTTTTCGGATGCGGTTGCTGAAACATCATCAATGGCAAGATTGCCCAGGTTTCCGGATGGATCATCGATGTACCCGATGTTATCTACCGAAAAAGCATCCGTTGTGAGCGTAGCGCCCCATCCAACGGTGTCGGCAGCGGTTACCGCGGTAAGATCTGTTTTATCCAACGGCTTGGCCAACATGGCTAACGCTGAATTCAATATGACTTTGAATTGACCTGCTTCCGTGTAAAACCCGAAATCCCAATCGGTGCGGTTTACAGCGGTCTGACGGTTCGCACTCAAATCAATGAACACGCGGTTCGGGAATGTTGGTCCGCCTCCGCGGATATTCATCGCGGCCGAGGTAACGGTAATCTCTGAAAATGTCACCGATATTTTTGAGTTCTCACCCGGAACCGGTGAGCCATCGATCGACACTACTTCAAACACGATAGTTTCATCCCCGCTGAAGCCTACGCCTGCAACTTTGTTTAACGTAACAGCCGAAGTTGTTTCACCAGCCGGTATCGTTAGTGTGATCATGTTGCCCACGGCTGCAGGAGTGGTTGTGAAATCCGTTCCATAAACCAGTGCACCACCGTTTACCGAAAGTGTAACGACCACATCCGCTGAAACGGCTCGCGACAAGGTCATGTTCAGCGTAAGCGACTCGTCTTCACTTGAAATTCCGGCTACGCTGGATTCGAACTGAAGCTGGTTATCGGGGAGTTTGGGATCGTCTTCACAGGAAGAAAGGGTAACGACAGCAAGAAACAGAATTGCTAAAAATTTGATGGATGTATGATACATGTGTTTTATGATTAGTAATTAAAGATTCACGACAAGTGTTGTATACCATGAGCGGCCGGATGCGAGCGAGTTTCCGTTGCTGCCATGTCCGCCCGCTGAAATGCCGCTCGACTGAACCCGCGTCAAGTCGAACAGGTTGTGTACACCTACCACTACGTTCAGGCGTTTGAGAAATGTTTTTTGCAGACTTATGTCAGTCCAATGATAATCTTCTATTTCGGCCTGATCGATGGTAGCAGGGGTAGTGGAAAAATTCTGCTGATAGAATGGCGTCTTTCCGGTGTACTTGTAGTAAACATTAGCCGTGAGGCCGAGCCTGGCAAAGTCATACGAAACAGAAGCATTGGCTTCGGGCGACCACATGAACTCCGGCAAACTTTTATCTTCTGATCTAAGCTGGTTGTAACGACCCGTGTACGCAAACCCGGCAGTGACCTTCAACTGATTGATCGACAGATTGTTATTGAACGTTACGCCTTCCGTTTTATACGTATCAATATTGAAGTATGAATACACGGTTGAGTTCGGGCGCAATGCGTTCGTGATCATGTTATCGACCGTATTATAAAAACCACCAATCGTGGTGGTATAGGTTAGCTTCTCCCCCGACAACACGCGCCAGTTCCAGTTTACACTGAAGCTGTGCGAAAGCTCTGCTTCGAGATCAGGATTACCTTCAACCTGGTGATTGCTGTCGAAGAAATAGAAATACAACTCACGGATGGAGGGTGCGCGGAAACCGCGGCCATACGACAACCGAAGATCGTGTCGTGTTGAAAGATCAATCTTAATATTTAATGACGGAAGTACCGGTGGTGCCTGGTAAACAGAGTTATGAACTACGCGTAGTCCAGGGCGAATGACAACCGACTTGATCGGCCTGATCTCGGCAGAAAGAAAACCTGCGAAATCCTGAATGCTGTTTGTTCCTGCCAGCAGCCGGCCACCGGACCCTGACTCCAGGTTGATATCATAGCCGGGTTGAAGGGAAAGCTTACTGTTGATTTTGTATTGCAACGTTCCGCGAATGGTGATACCTGTGTAATCGGTAACGTCTTGTCCGCTCAGCGCAAGGGTCTCCTCTCCTGTCGTTTTGTTAACTACAACGGCTTGCGTTTCCCGGCTATAATCGGTATACCCGACAGCGCCATTGTAACTGAGTTTGTCGTTTATCGTAACTCCGCCCTGCAACTGATGCATGAAGCGGTTTGTTTTATAGTGGCGGTCGATCGCTTCATTACCCGAAAAATGTGCCGGGTCGTACAAATCTTCATTCAGGTAATCAAGCCGGTAAGACATATTCCAGCTCTCACGTTGAACGCCCACCACTCCGCTCCCGATCCACTGCCGTTTCGGGTGCCATTGTTTCTCACGGCCTGTTGAATCGCCCTGCCAGCCACCGGAATAATTGTGACCGAAGTCCGCCAGCGTATAGAATGACTTGCCGCGGTAGCCGAGGTTTACACTTTCCTGGTGAATGCCTTCTTTGAAGAAGCTGTATTCGTTTCCAATGTTCTCCTCATGCAGCCTGACCGAACCCGTCAACTTCTCTTTCTCGGGCTTCCGGGTAATGATGTTGATCACGCCCGCCAAGGCATCGGCACCATAGATTGTTGACATCGGACCTTCGATGATTTCAATCCGATCAATCGAATTCAGGTTAAGCTGATTCAGATCAACCGCGTTCGAAGTTCCCTGACGCCCAATAACCGGAATGCCATCGATCAGCACTTTTACATTTTGTCCGGAAAGTCCCTGCATCGACATTGTAGAAACACCCAGCGCTGGATCCATGGAAAAACGAACATTCAATTCCGTGTTCAGCACATCCTGCAGACGGGTAGCGCCTTTCGCGCGAATCGTCTCAGCCGAAATGGTCCTCACTTTGACAACCGAACGACTTACGGATTGAGGCTCGAACTGACCGGTTACCACAACCTCGTCAAGCTGTGACGTGAGCGGTGTAAGCTCAAGTGAATAACTGCCTTCCGATGAAATAATCAACGCCTTACCGGTGTAGCCGATGTAGGAAGCTGTAACGGTGATAGGGAATTGCGCGGCTCTAATTTCAACGGAGCCCGCTTCGTTCGTAATAAGTGTAGTTGACGCCTGGGGCGACTGGACGGCTACCGAGGCGCCTTCAAGCTTTTGTTTGTGATCCGTAACTGTAATCGTGACTTGAGCAACGGCCGATACTCCCATCAGCCAAAAAAATAAAACCGGTAGACTTTTCATCGCAGCGTTTTCCGCCTGTTAAAACCGATGCAACATTACAGCAGCACATATTCTAAAAATACCCGCTCATGGATCATTAATAACGCAGCTCACAGATAGTACATTTTTTGGTATTTTTGCTCACAAAACTTCAAAATAAGGGTATTTTAGATGTATTTTTTTGATACTTTTGCAACAGATAAACATGAATTCATATGAACGTGGTAGTTGAAAATACCCTTGAAAGGTTAGAGCAGGTGATCTTCGATCAGAACGGAACGAAGCTGGTTATTGTGAACAACGAGTCGGATGAGGCGCAATCGGTAACGAGCGAGATCAACCGGAAGAACATTCACTTCTATTTTTGCCTTGACGGAAGCGCGAGGTTTGAATTCAGCCCGCATTACAGCCGGGAAATACAAAAGCAGCGTAACTACTTCATGTATAACCCGGAAAGCGACATGCCGTTTACGCTTCGGCTGGCACCCGGCTGCCGGATGGTGTTTCTGTTTATCCCGCTGGAGAGTCTGCACAAGCTGTTCACCCATGAGCCTTTACATTTCTTACGGGGCGACAATGTGAACTATAAATTTTACGATGAGCGCGACATCCCTTCCACCCTCATGATCACGCTTACGCAATTGTTCAACATTCAGTTGAGTGAAAATGCGCGGGCGCTTTACATCCAGGGAAAGATTTTTGAGCTGCTGAGCTTATACTTTTCTGAAAAGAAAGCGAACACCGAAAGTTGCCCGTTCCTGAACAATGAAGAAACAGTCCGCAAAATCAAGCACGCGAAAGAACACATCCTGAAACACATGGATAATCCTCCCGGATTGAAAGAGCTTGCGCGGATCGCAGGACTTAACGAATTCCAATTGAAAGTAGGCTTTAAGGAGATTTACGGCAACACGGTATTCGGATATCTGCTTGATCACAAGCTTGATTACTCACGCCTTCAGCTTGATACCGGCAAGTATAAAGTGAACGAAGTTGCCACACAAATCGGATACACAAACCCGAGTCATTACATCGCCGCGTTTCGCAAGAAATTCGGGATTACCCCGAAGAAGTACCTGATGCAGTTGGGCCACTAAGAAAGATGTTCGCGTTCCACGAGAAATCTTGACAGATCACGTTAACGAACACAGGGACTTTCTCGCAGATGACCAGGCTACATGCTGAACACTTTTTACGCTCGAAGTGACGAAGGCGTCATTTCAAGCGAGCAAAGATTAACAACAAAATGCCTAACATTTTCACGCTCGAAGTGACGAAGGCGTCATTTCGAGCGAGCAAAGATTAACAACAAAATGCCCACGTTCTGCGAGAAATCCCGACACAGTCGGAACTTAAAGACTTCTGGCAGATGACCAAGCTACATGCTGAACACTTTTTACGCTCGAAGTGACGAAGGCGTCATTTCGAGCGGGCAAAGGTTAACAACAAAATGCTCACGTACCGGGAGAAATCTTGCCAGATAACGTTAACGAAGACAGGGACTTCTCGCAGATGACCAAGCTACATGCTGAACAATTTTTACGCTCGAAGTGACGGATTCCGTTTAAACTTTCGGAAGCTTTTTAACCAACACGGCCCACTCTCTCAGCTCCGGAATCCCCGGCTTACGCAAGCCAAAGAACTGTGCGATCATGTTTTTCTGTGAATCGAACGCTTCAAGACTTGTTACCACACCATCAGTTGTCGGCTTTCTGACAACCCACAGCGTGTCAACCAAGTCTTCACGCAAGTGCATGTTGAAATCGGGATCCAAGACATTCAGCCAGTTATCCATCACACGAATCGTTTGAACTTTCCCCTGGTGGATTTGGATGTTACCGCGATTACCAGCGAAAATCATAATCGGAAGTTTGCCTGAAGCAGCGGTTTCCAAAACGCTCTTTAATGAATTCTTTTTTATCTGATAGGCAAAGTCTTTCGCCAAGTGAAGCGCATCGAGCCGGTTCACGTTGTGCTTGCGCAACATCCCGAAGAAATCGTGCGTGTCTTTCATGTTCGACCAATCTGCTATCAGCGCCTGCACGTCCACTTCTTCAACCGCCTTTGTAGGAGGCTCGCTGATTGTTTCAACGGTTAATACCGCAGACTGATCGCCTGCCGTAAAGTCAGCCACCAACTTATCAAACGCTTCCTGGTTACTGCCTTTTTTGTTACCCTGCTCATCCTGGAGAAACACTTTCATCACAGCCGTTCCCGACTGATCAAAAATCTGGATGCTTTGTTGCAAACCGCGGGGTGTTTGTTGCTTTACTGCAAAGCCGAATTTCCAGCCCGCAAAGAAAACACGCAATTCGATAGGCCCGATTACGGTTGCCATCGCGCGTGCGCCCGAACCCATAATGTCGATTTTTTGAAACGGTCCTTTGTGCTCCAGCACGCAGCCATCGTTCCGCGTAAGCGACATTACACGGCCGAGTTCTGGCAAACGACTTACCAGTTGCGTCCAGTCGCCCTCCAGCCGTGTTGTATGCTCACCAACCGTTGTTGCGAGCAACTCTGCTTCGCTTACGCCAAGTTGTTGCGCGCATTCGCGGATTCTTAGTCCCGGCTTCTCTGATTGCAATGTTTTCCACGCTTCGCGAAGCGTTGAAGTTGATTCGGCTACTGTACTCATAAAGATGATGTTTTGATTTTAAGATGGTTGTTGATTACCGGAACAGCGTCAGCACGCTCCGGGATGATGTACGGACAGTTATTGCACGGGTCGTGGTACATATTATTACTTAGCAGGATTAATAAATTTTATAAACAAAGGTACCGTCCTTAGAAAGTGCTGGCAATCGCCTTTAAAAGTGGAATTGAAGCGCTGTAGTGATACCCTTTGAAGGGGAGAGTTAAGTCTCAGCGATTAATCGCAATCAACCCGAAGTCGATGGCATAAAGTACGAACTCGGTTGGAGACTTGATGGAAAGCTTTTTGATAATGCTCTTGCGGTGTGTGTGAATCGTGTGCGGGCTCAGGTTCAGTTCGTCAGCTGCGCGTTGTGTGGAATAACCTTTTGCCAGCAAACCAAGAATCTCCAGTTCACGGTTGGTGAGCAGTGCAGGCTGTGGAGCAGCATCGGGCGTTAAAATCACATCCAGAATTTTATGACAGAAGAACTTCTCCCCGCGTGCGGTCGACCGGATTGCCAACGCAATTTCTTCGCGACTGCATTCTTTGGTGATGTAACCCTTTACGCCCATGTTCACTGACTGCCGGATGGTATCGCGATTGTTGTCGGATGAAATGATTAACGTATTGACTTCGGTTTCACTGATCACGGTTTGCAATTCTTCGAGCGACAGATATCCGGGAATGTTGTAGTCGGCAATCAACAGGTCGGGCCTGAGTTCGCGGGTTATTTGCCTGATCTGCGAAACATCATTCACGGTGCCGATAATCTCGGCCTCCTGCCCCGATTCCACGAGGAACCTGATACCTGCAGCCGTGAGGGGCTGATTGTCGGCAAGCAGTATAGTGGCAGTTTTTTGCAAGGGTAAAACCGTATTTCCGTAAGGAAACGCAATTTTATCGATTATTTAGAATTAATCCAAATAACTACATCACCAGCTTATACCCAGTTCCTCTATAATTGATAATTTGAACCTGCCGGTCTTGCGACAAATACTTTCTCAGCTTGGTGATAAACACATCCAGGCTACGGCTGTTGAAAATATGGTCGTCATTCCAGAGTTTTAACAGAATGGTTTTGCGTTCAATTACACGGTTGCGTGAGAAATACAACAGTTTGAGCAGTTCAGCCTCCCGCGATGACAACTTCTTTGTTTCGCTTTGATATTGCAGCAACTGTCGCTGCGGGAAAAACTTGTATTCGCCAATTTCAAGCACATCGGATAATTCCGATTCATCGATCAATAACCGGTCGCGCGACAACAAAACTTTTATCCGCACAATCAGCTCTTCCAGGCTGAAGGGCTTTTTCAGATAATCGTTCCCACCGCTTTCAAAGCCTTCCACAACGTGTTGCGGAAGCGACTTGGCGGTCAAAAATAAAATAGCAACTTCTTTATTGGTCTGGCGGATTTGGCGCGCAAGTTCAAAACCATCGGCATCGGGTAACATCACGTCCAGTATCACCAGCGAAGGTTTGGTTTCAAAAAACTTCTGCAACCCAATTCTTCCCGACTCGCACTGTATAACCGTGAACTGCCGGCTCTCGAGACTTTCTTTAACGATTTCCCCGAGTGTGAACTCATCTTCAATCAATAATATGGTCGGCTGGATTGTCATGCGCTCAACGGGAGACGTATGTGTACACTCGTACCTTTTCCCAACTCGCTTTCCATGTGCACCACGCCATCGTGCAGCTCAATGATTTTCTTTACGTAGTACAGTCCGAGGCCAAAACCTTTCACACGATGAATGTTGCCGGACGGTACGCGATAAAATTTTTCAAAAATCCGTGGAAGGTGATCGGCAGGAACGCCCTGCCCGTTATCGTGAACGGTAATGTTTGAGTGATCACCTTCCGTTACCGTAACAATGCTTATCTCAGGCTTTTCACGATTACTGTGCTTCACGGCATTATCCACGAGATTAAACAGTACATTCTTTAGATGAAAGCGATCACCCGTAATTTCGGTTTCAGAAGCATTCAGGTGCACGCTGAGCTCAACTTCGGGATGAACCAGCCGGTGCGTTTGCTGAATCTCGCGCAATAGTTCATTCAACGGAATTTTTGTCTTCTCCAGTGCAACTTCATTCCGATCGAACAACGAGATATCAAGCACCTTATTTACGATTGTATTCAAGCGGTCGGCCTGGTAAGCAATGTTTGTGAGGTACTTCTCGGTTTTCTGCTCATCATTCCGTACCCCAAAATGCTGCAATGCTTCTGCGGCAGCGGCAATGGTAGCAATCGGTGTTTTGAGCTCGTGTGTCATGTTGTCGATAAAATCGTTCTTCAGTTGGGCGAGTTTTTTTTGCTTGCGAATCACGCGATAGAGATAAAGCAGCGCAGCTGCGACTCCTATGACAATGCCAATCGAAACGAGGATGGGAACGAGAAGCCTGTTAACCAGCCAGCGGGTTGGATCGTTAAACGTTGCAAGCACAAACATTCGTTGCGACTTGTTGTGGCCGCCTGTTTTGAACAACCGCGTTTGCAGGCTTTGCGCAGGCAGAGCGTTTGCAGCATATCGATTAATCCGGACTGAATCGTTTTCCTCCAGAAATTTTAGCCGGAAAGCGGTCGACAAGCGTGCGTCTTCCAAATTTTTACGAAATGCTTCTCTCAACTGGACGGTATCGTTGCGCAGCACTTTCGACAACTCCGCAGCCCGTTCACCCAATGTATGCGTGTAATAAAACACAGCTTCATACGCAGCATACTGACTTCGAAAAATAGACACAACATGCTGCGCGATGATTGCTTTTACGGAATCCGAACCGGGCCGGATCGGTCGGTTTTCAAAGGCAAGCGAAAAATCGGTATGCTGAATCTGCGGAGCTTTTACATCCTGAACATAGTACACGGTTGTTTCCAGAACTTCATTTCGTTTGCTATAAATTTTTGTTACCGTGGTATCCATGAGCCACCGATACATCGATCGGCTGATGCTGTCGGTGCGCATCTTGCGGGCATCGACAATAGTCTTCTCCAGCGTGTTGTTAATCGACTTATTAAACTCAATACGTTGTAATACAATGAAATGATGCAGGCTGTACCACTGCACGGCCAGTAAAACAGCCAGGCAAATAAAAATAGCAGGAACAAACTTGTCGGTCAGCAGTCTTTTCATCTCTGTGTGATTACGTAAAGATAACAGCCGCCACCTGCGCCCGGGCAGCCGTTAAGGAACTTTAACATAGATTAATCCGGCCATTAACATGCTGTGGCGGTTGTTTTGGTGAGGTTGCATAAAAATTCACAACTATGAAAACACTTTTTGCATTACTCGTAAGCACAGCAGTTTGGATAACATCCAATGGTCAGACGCTCACCGTCGGCGACAAACTGCCAACCATTGCGCTACCCAACTGCATTGTACCAGCCTCACCGACCAACGTGGTTAAGACGTTGAATACTCAGAGCTTTGATCAGAAAGCCATTATCTTTGACTTCTGGGCTACCTGGTGTGGCCCCTGCATCGCCTCGATGCCGAAATACGAAGGGTTTCAAAAAAAATATGGCGATCAATTGCAGATCATTGGCGTAACGCATGAAAAGGTAAAGCGTATCCAGAGTTTTGTTCGCAACCGGCCGGTGGGTTTTATGCTGGCAGTTGATACTGCTTCTGCATTGCGCGCCTATTTTGATTATCGCACTATTCCACACGTTGTGCTGATTGACAAATCAGGAGTTATCAAAGCAATAACAAACAGCGACAACGTTACGGAAGACGTAATCCGCGAATTGATTGCCGGGCACGAGCTTTCGCTTCCGCTGAAAAAGGACCGGCTGGATTTTAATCTGGAAGAATATTTTAACGCTTCGGCCGGCACACGCGAATCGTTCAATTTGCAGGCAGGTGTTCAGGGCGTTGGCTCCATGTCGAAAGTTGGTCAGGATAATTTCACAAAGCGCAGACTGAGCATGATAAACTTTACAATCGATGGACTGTATCGAATGGCATACCACGTTTCATACTTTCGCACGGTTATCGAGCTTGATCCGAAAACTATCGAATACAGCGATATTAAGAACCGGTATTGCCTTGATGTGATCGTTCCGAAGGCTGGCGATGATATCTATGCTTACATGCAACAGCAGCTTCCAAAACACTTCGACATTAAAGCGCATTGGGAGAAACGTAAGGCGCCCGTGATGGTGGTAAAGCGCAATGCGAGCCCGATGACTTTTGAACCGTCTGCCGAGCAGAACGAATATTATGGCGCAAGCGGCAACCATATTAATGGAACCGGTATAAAAATTTCAGCGCTGGCTGAATATTTCGAGAGCTTTGGAATTTTTAATATGCCCGTGATTGATGAAACTAATACATCGGGCCGTTACAACATTCAGCTTGAATGGCAGCCTGAGAAAAAAGGTGATATGGTGGAAGTGTTCCGCAAGGCAGGCTTTGAGCTTGTAAAAGAAGAACGTGAAATTAATATGTTGGTTTTGTCGCCGAAGTGACGCAGGCCGTCATTTCGAGCGGACAAAGTTGAACGAAAAGGTGCACGCTTTCCGCGAGAAATCTTGACAGATAACGTTAACGTACCCCGAGACTTCTCGCAGATGGCCAAGTTACCATGCTGAACACTTTTTACGCTCGAAGTGACGCGGGCCGTCATTTCGAGCGGGTAAAGCTGAACGAAAAGGTGCTCGCGTTCCGCGAGAAATCTCAGTCAAGAAACTACGTTAGTTTATTGATATTAACATTTAATAACATTAATACTATTTCTCTAAAATTTTGATCGATTAAAATAAAATCCGCATATCCATGAATCGTATTTTCAAGCTATGGTTCATGGTGGATGTGTTTATATTATCGTCAATAAAAACCATACAGTTTTCTATACAGGAGTAACATCAGACTTGTACGCACGAATCGTTGAACATCGTGAAAAGGTTTATCCTCGAAGTTTCAGCGCCCGGTACAACATCTATAAACTGGTGTATTTCGAATCGTTTTACTCTATCGAAGAAGCCATAGACCGCGAAAAGCAGATAAAAAAGTACTCCAGATTCAAGAAAGTCAGACTGATAAGAACGCTTAATCCCGATTGGGACGATCTATTTGAGGACGTCAAAAACTGGTGACAGTTCTTTACTAGTCTTAGATCAGAACCTCGCAGATCGTTAGAATACATGCTGAAAACTCTTACGCTTGAGGTGACGTAGACTTCATTTCGAGCGAGCAAAGTCGAACGAAAAGGTGCACGCTTTCCGCGAGAAATCTTGACAGATAACGTTAACGTACCCCGAGACTTCTCGCAGGTGGCCAAGTTACCATGCTGAACACTTTTTACGCTCGAAGTGACGCGGGCCATTTCGAGCGGGTAAAGCTGAACAAAAGGTGATCACGTTCCGCGAGAAATCTTAATAGATAACGTTAACGTACCCCGAGACTTCTCGCAGGTGGCCAAGTTACCATGCTGAACACTTTTTACGCTCGAAGTGACGCAGCCCGTCATTTCGAGCGGACAAAGCTGAACGAAAAGGTACACGCGTTCCGCGAGAAATCTTGATCGATAACGTTAACGAACACAGAGACTTCTCGCAGATGACCAAGCTACATGCCGAACGCTTTTTACCCCCGAAGTGACGCGTTGTTTCCTAAAATCCCCCGCACCACCTCTCTGAACTCGTTCAGCATCATCGCGGTAGCGCCCCAGACAATCTCATGTTCAATCAAAAAATGCGGGGCAATCATCGGGTATAATCCTGCAGCCAGAATTTCTTCTTCGTACACGGCATCATCGCGAATGATATCGGTGACTTCAGCGTAAATGATTTTTTCCACCTCGCGCGGGTCGGGCTTGAAAACCGGAACGTAATCCAGTATACCTACCACGGGCGTAACCATAAAGTTGCTGGGGATCACATGAAATTCACTGAGTTGACCAATCACTTTCACTTCGCTGCGGTGAACACCAATCTCTTCTTCGGCTTCACGCAGGGCAACCTCAACTGCGGTCTCCCCTGTCTCTGCCTTTCCACCCGGGAAGCTGATCTGCGCACTGTGCGCTCCTTTGTAAGTCGCTCGCTTTGTTAATGGCAATTTGATTACACCATCTTCTTCAAACAACAGTATCAACACGCTTCCTGGCCGGGGCGGAAGTTTATGACCAAAATCCGGAAACTGCCCGCTCACCGGCCGCGCACGAAGCAGTTCGTGAGCCTTGCCAGCCGGTAACGGATCTTTTAACCGTTTATCAAGTTCGTGTATCAGCTCATCAAACTTCATGGCCGACAGTTGGGAATGACAAGTGTGGTTGCAGGTTCGTCATGCGCTTTGGCAATTTGCAGTTCAGCACAAGATTGTTCCATGTTTTTATCCAGTACGTATGCTTCCATTAAATAAAAGTGCACCTGCTCCGTGTATGTATCTAGCTCAACGGCACGCGTGAGCATCTTAATGGCATTGACCGCATCGTTGCGTTGCAAATAGTACAAGCCCTTGTTCCGGTATGCGTAACTGTTGTACGGATCAAGCACAATACTTTCATCAATATAGGGCAATGCCTTGTCGGGCGAATTCATCCTTAACAAAATATAGCCTTTGTTATTCTTATAAAACGCGTTAGTACCATTCAATGCGATAGCTTTGTCGACCAGGCTGAGTGCTGCCGCGAAATCGTTTTCAGCCAAAGCCACCTGGGAAAGCGTATTTAATGCATCCGCTTCATTGGCTTTGTGAGAGACAGCCTTGCTTAGCACGCCACGTGCTGCACGATAATCTCCTTTATAATAGAGCACCGTACCAAGATTCGTGATTGCTTCCGTGTTAGCCGAGTCAATGGCCAATATCTTTCTGAAAGCCGTTTCTGCCTCTGAAAATTGTTTTAACTGTGTGTAAATCAGCCCCTTCAGAAATATACCCGGTACAGTATCCGGTTTTGATCTTAGAACATTTTCAATATCCGCTAAGGCGGACTTTCCGTCTTTCAGCTCATAGAATGTGTTAGCCCGATTAAAATATGCGGGCACAAAGCCCGGATCGCACCCGATTGCCTGACTATAATATTGAATGGCTTGGCCGTAGTCTTTCTGACGGAAGTACAGCGTTCCCAGGTTGTTATGGGCATCAGCGAAGCACGAATCTATTTTCAGTGCCTCATTAAAATACCGGATGGCAGCATCCTCGTGCCGGTCGGCCAGCTCGGCATTTCCCTTTAACAGGAACCGGTGTTTCTTCGTGTCTGCACTGTCGCAGCCGGCTATCGCGAAACACACTACAACCAGCATCCATCGAGAAATCATGATAAAACAGTCGTTAGGCTGCAAAATTAACAAGGTTTACCCCGAAACAGTTTTGTTAAATTAAAATTGTTGCTTTTCTTTGAGCCATCAAATGAGAACAACAACAAACATTCATCTGCACCACCATCATGTACTTCACACGATGCGTGGCAGGTTTATGTTTTAACTAAACCATAAGACTTTGAAGAAAGGCTTGCCGCGATCCGGCAGGCCTTTTTTGTTTTTATCACGATTCACAAACACATATGAATACACTCCTTCGAATTGCCATTCAGAAAAGCGGACGCCTGCAGGAAGGCTCGCTGAGTTTACTCCAGGAAAGCGGCCTTCTCTTCAGCAATGGCAAAGACCAACTCAAAACACAGGCCCGGAATTTTCCGGTCGAGATTCTCTTTCTGCGCGATGACGACATTCCCCAATACGTGGAAGATAAGGTAGCCGACATTGGCATTGTGGGCGAAAACGTGTTCACCGAAAAACAAAAGCAGAATACGATTGTTAAACGTCTCGACTTCGCACGCTGCCGCTTATCCATGGCCATACCCCGTTCAGAAACCTATACCGGACTTTCCTGGTTCAACGGAAAAAACATCGCCACCTCCTACCCAAACATTGTAACGGCATTCCTGAAAAAGAACAACCTGACTGCGGGATTACACGAGATCAGTGGCTCGGTTGAAATTGCTCCCGGCATCGGGCTTGCAGACGCGATCTGCGATGTTGTGAGTACCGGCAGCACCTTGTTAAGTAACGGGCTGAAAGAAGTTGAGGTGGTAATGAACTCGGAGGCGGTGATCATTGGCAGTGCGAACCTTGAAGCCGCCAAGCAACAAATCCTTGATAAACTGCTGTTCAGAATCGAAGCCGTGCAGAAAGCGAAGAACAACAAATACATTTTGATGAATTGCCCGAATGAAGCCATCGAAAAAATCACCAGCATCATTCCGGGTATGAAGAGTCCGACCATTATCCCGCTAGGCAAACCAGGCTGGAGTTCGCTGCATTCTGTGGTAGACGAAAACGATTTTTGGGAAAAGATCGATCAGTTGAAGTCGTTTGGCGCACAAGGCATTCTCGTTATTCCAATTGAAAAAATGATTCTATAGCATGCAACAGTTCATTAATCCTTCGGCAAAAACGTGGCCCGAACTATGTGCCCGCCCGCAAGTCGAACTTGAGTTTCTCGAAAACTCAGTGAAAAATATTTTAGCGCGTGTTCAACGTTCAGGCGATGATGCCTTGCGTGAGCTAACCAAACAACTCGATCGTGCTGAAGTAAAGCAACTTCAGGTTTCTGAAAAGGAAATACGAGAAGCAGTCGATACAGTACCGCAAGATTTAAAGGATGCTATTGCAGCGGCAGCGAATAACATCGGAAAATTTCATGAAGCTCAGCGACAAACACCACTCCCGGTTGAAACGATGCCGGGCGTGAAGTGCTGGAGAAAAGCGGTTCCGATTCAAAGGGTTGGTGTCTACATACCGGGTGGATCAGCACCATTATTCTCGACGGTTCTGATGTTGGGTGTTCCGTCCAGGCTGGCGGGATGCAAGGAAGTTGTTTTATGCACACCACCCGATGCTGACGGAAAGGTCAATTCCGCGATTCTGTATGCAGCACAACTGACCGGGATTACAAAGATTTTCAAAGTGGGCGGAGCGCAGGCGATAGCTGCCATGGCATACGGAACGGAAAGCATTCCAAAAGTCTTCAAGATTTTTGGTCCGGGTAACCAGTACGTAACAAAAGCAAAACAACTGGTGAATCAACAGGGCATTGCAATCGACATGCCCGCAGGCCCGTCGGAAGTATTAGTTTGGGCGGATGAAACAGCAAACCCTGCGTTTGTAGCAGCCGACTTGCTCTCACAAGCGGAGCATGGTGAAGACAGTCAGGTGATGCTGGTGGTGAACAACGAACAGATCATCTCAGCCATCACAACCGAAATTGATAAACAGCTCACCAACTTGCCGCGGAAAAGCATTGCAGAGAAGGCATTGCAAAACAGCAAGATCATTTGTATGAGTTCGGTCGAAACAGCCGTTGATTTCATTAACGAATATGCTCCGGAGCACCTGATCATCAACACGCAGGATGCCGATGGGTTAAGCGACAAGATCGTAAATGCAGGTTCGGTTTTTATCGGAAATTATTCACCCGAGGCCGTAGGCGATTACGCGTCAGGAACCAATCACACACTTCCCACCAACGGGTACGCGAAAGCATCCGGTGGCGTTTCACTGGAAAGTTTTATCCGGTATATTACGTTTCAGAAGCTTACGGAAAACGGACTGAAATTGTTAGGACCTGTGGTTGAGAAAATGGCTGAGGCAGAACAACTTACAGGTCATAAGCAGGCAGTCACCGTCCGTCTGGCAACCCTAAACTAACCCTGGAATTATTGCGTCATGGCAAAACGTTCGAAATCTTTTATTGATATCAGCACGCTGGTGAGGAAAAACATCCTGAATATGAAACCGTATTCATCGGCCCGGGATGAGTTTAAAGGTGAAGCTGAAATTTACCTCGATGCGAACGAGAACCCCTATCCTTCTCCATACAATCGTTATCCCGATCCGCAGCAGCGCAGATTGAAAGACAAAATTGCCGAACTGAAAGATGTGCGCTCGGGCCAGATATTTCTTGGCAATGGAAGCGATGAAGCGATTGACTTATTAATCCGCGCGTTTTGCGAACCGAATCAGGATTCTATTCTTGTTACGGAACCAACGTATGGAATGTACGCTGTATGCGCAGAAGTAAATGCAGTTAAAGTTCAGCAAGCATTGCTTACACCTGAATTTGATCTCGATCTCGAGACTTTTCCGAACACGTTCGATGCAACAACGAAGATTCTTTTCTTGTGCAGTCCGAATAACCCTACCGGGAATTTATTGAGTCGCGATAAGATCGTTGAAATTCTGAAACGCTTTTACGGCCTCGTGGTGATTGACGAAGCGTATCTCGACTTCGCGAAGAGCAAGAGCTTTGTCCACGAACTCGCCAAGTACCCTAACCTGGTTGTATTGCAAACCTTCTCCAAGGCATGGGGACTTGCCGGCCTCCGGCTCGGGATGTGTTTCGCTTCCGAAGAAATTATCGCCTTGCTCAACAAGATCAAGTATCCGTACAATGTGAATACCCGCACACAGGAACTTGTTCTTGACGCACTGGAAAGCACGATGTTCATGGAGTCGTCTGTGAAAGAGATTGTGAAGGAACGCAAGAAGCTGGCGAAGGCCCTCGTAAAACTTCCTGCCGTGGAGGCTGTTTATCCGTCGGACGCGAACTTTCTACTGGTGCGCATGAGCGATGCGTTTCTCACACATCAGTATTTAATGGAAAAAGGAATTATTGTGCGCGACCGTTCAAAGGTCACGTTGTGTTATGGATGTCTGCGGATTACCGTTGGAACACCCGAAGAAAATCAGCGACTGGTGAAAGCGCTGAAGAAACTATGAAGAAAGTATTGTTTATTGATCGTGACGGCACGTTAATCATTGAACCGCCGGACGAACAGATCGACAGCCTCGAAAAACTTGAATACTACCCCGGTGTGTTTACGTGGCTCGGAAAGATTGCCCGCGAAACGGACTACGAGCTGGTAATGGTTACCAACCAGGACGGGTTGGGGACGGACAGCTTTCCGGAAAAGAACTTCTGGCCGGCTCATGAGCGGATGATGAAAACGTTCGAAAGTGAAGGGATAACTTTTTCGGAAGTTTGTATCGATAAATCGTTCCAGCGCGAGAATAAGCCAACCCGCAAGCCGGGCACCGGAATGCTAACAAAGTACTTCTCGTCTGACTATGACTTAAAAAATTCATATTTCATTGGCGATCGGCTTACGGATATTGAGCTTGCTAAAAACCTCGGCTCGAAAGCGATTCTTTTAAAAGACACGAGTCTGGATGAAAAACTAACAGCATCCGGCTTTGCGGAATTCTGTGCGTTGCGCACCGCGTCATGGCAGGACATCTATAATTTATTGATCGCATCCCCCAGAAGTGCGGTGGTAAACCGTAAAACAAAAGAAACCGACATTACCATATCGGTGAACCTTGACGGAAGCGGAAAGAGTAACATTGCCACCGGGCTGGGCTTTTTCGATCACATGCTCGATCAGCTTGCGAAACACGGAAAAATCGATCTCGACATCCAGGTTAAGGGCGATCTGCACATCGATGAACACCATACCATCGAAGACACTGCCCTTGCGCTTGGCGAGGCTTTCAGCAAGGCCCTGGGCAGCAAACGTGGCATTGAGCGGTATGGCTTTTGTTTACCCATGGATGATTGCCTGGCACAGGTAGCACTCGACTTTGGCGGCCGTCCGTGGCTGGTGTGGGAGGCAGAATTCAAGCGCGAGAAGATTGGCGAAATGCCAACGGAAATGTTCGTTCATTTTTTCAAGTCATTTTCCGATGCATCCAGGTGCAACCTGAACATTAAAGCCGAGGGAACAAACGAACATCATAAGATCGAAGCAATTTTTAAAGCATTCGCGAAAGCAATCAAAATGGCGGTTAAAA
Source organism: Cyclobacteriaceae bacterium (assembly GCA_019694875.1). GTDB lineage: Bacteria > Bacteroidota > Bacteroidia > Cytophagales > Cyclobacteriaceae > UBA2336. The sequence goes on along the minus strand of JAIBBC010000002.1, from coordinate 1,010,512 downwards.
AAGAAGGAAATGATTTGCCGAGCACAAAAGGCGTGCTTTGAGGGGGAAGATAGAAGTTAGAAGACAGAAGTTAGAGGGCGGAACCTTACGGATAACAGTTTAAAGTTCAAGGTTCAAGGTTTAAGTTTCAAGGTTTAACGGTAAAGATTCAAAATTAGAAATTCGTAATTCGTAATTCGTCATTCAAACATGGTTCTGATAAAATACAACGCAGGAAACATTCAGTCGGTGTCGTTCGCACTGGAGCGGCTGGGCGTTGATTTTACAATTTCTGACGATCCTGAAACCATTTCAAAAGCGGAGAAAGTGATTTTTCCCGGTGTGGGTGAAGCAAGTTCAACAATGGCGTATCTGCGGGAACGCAAACTCGACCAGGTTATCACAAATCTGAAACAACCTGTACTCGGAATTTGTTTGGGAATGCAGTTGATGTGCCGTCATTCGGAAGAAAATGATACCCCTTGTCTGGGGATTTTCGATCAGCCCGTAAAACGGTTTATCCCGGAAACCGATTTTAAAGTGCCGCACATGGGTTGGAACTCCCTGACAAAAGTCAATGACTGGATTCAGCCGGAACTTGAAAACAAAAGTGTATATTATGTACACAGTTATTACGTACCTGTGAACAATTTTACTTCGGCCGTTACGCCCTACACAGTTCCGTTTAGTGCAGCGATGCGAAAAGACAATTTTTATGCAGTACAGTTTCACCCCGAGAAATCCGCGGAAGCGGGACAAATGATTTTGAAGAACTTTTTAGCGATATGAAGATTATTCCAGCAATCGATATTATTGACGGTAAGTGCGTTCGGCTGACGCAGGGCGATTTCAAGAAGAAAAAAATCTACAGCGAAGATCCGTTAGATGTAGCGCTGCAATTCCAGAATGCCGACTTAGAATACCTTCATCTGATTGATCTGGATGGAGCGAAAGAAGGTGAAGTGGTGAATTGGGACGTGATCTACGAACTACAGGAGAAAACTGCGTTACAGATCGACTTCGGAGGCGGTGTTAAAACCGATGAGGATGTTGAACAACTCATCAACCTCGACATCTATCAAATCAATATCGGAAGTGTAGCGATCAACGAACCAGAGAAGTTCAAGCGCTGGATGAATGAGTATGGTGCACGGAATTTCATTCTCAGTGCAGACGTAAAGGGAGAACACATCATGATTAACGGCTGGCTTGAACCTACCGAACTCCGGTTATTCGAACTGGTAGAAGATTATATGGGCAGCGGATTGGAATACCTGACATGTACCGACATCGGATCAGACGGCATGCTGGATGGCCCGAATTTCGGGTTATATGAAAAACTCATCAAGCGGTTTCCCACCCTTAAAATAACCGCCAGTGGTGGCGTCAGCTCTTTGGAAGATCTTCGTAAGCTGAAAGCGATGGGAATTTATGGCGCAATCATCGGCAAGGCGCTGTACGAGCACAAAATTGAACTGGCCGATTTACGTCCGTTTACCTTTAAGTGATGCTCAGTAAACGAATTATCCCCTGCCTCGACATTAAAGATGGCCGGACTGTGAAGGGCATCAACTTCGTGAACATTCGCGATGCTGGCGACCCGGTAGAGCTTGCCTCAACATATGCGCAACAGGGCGCAGACGAACTCGTGTTCCTCGACATTTCAGCGACCAACGAAAAACGAAAAACATTTGCATCACTGGTGAAAGAAATAGCGCGCAACATCAACATTCCGTTTACGGTGGGTGGTGGAATCAACTCGCCGGCGGATGTAGCTCCGCTGCTGGAAGCCGGAGCAGATAAAGTAAGCGTAAACTCCGCAGCGGTTAGAAATCCAGCCTTGATTGACGAGCTTGCAAAAGCATTCGGTTCGCAGTGCATTGTTGCTGCAATTGATGCCCGGTATGTCAACAATCAATGGATCGTGCATACTCACGGTGGCAAACAACCAACGGAAAAAGAATTATTTTCATGGGCCGGGGAATGTGAACATCGCGGGGCCGGTGAGGTTCTGTTTACCAGTATGGACCACGATGGAACAAAAAATGGTTTTGCTGTGAACGCATTGGCTGCCCTTCATGGGCAGTTAACGATTCCGGTAATTGCATCAGGGGGAGCTGGTGAGAATAAACATTTCCTTGATGTGTTCACGGTCGGAAAAGCAGATGCTGCGCTTGCCGCAAGTATCTTTCACTTTGGAGAAGTTAAGATTCCTGAATTAAAAAAATACCTTTCTCAACATCATATTCCTGTACGGATTTAAGGCACAACTATGGGCAAGATTGATTTCGATAAATTGAATGGTTTGGTTCCGTGTGTGGTGCAGGATGCCGCTACGCAAAAAGTACTCATGGTCGCCTTTATGAATATTGAAGCGTACGAAAAAACCGTTCGTGAAAAGAAAGTCACGTTCTACAGTCGCAGCAAAAAGCGTTTGTGGACGAAAGGCGAAACCTCCGGCAACTCACTTGAACTTGTTGAAATTTTGCAGGATTGCGACAACGACTCGTTGCTTGTAAAAGTTAATCCGAAAGGACCTACGTGTCACACAGGGTCTGATACATGTTTCAATGAAAAGAATGAAGGCTGGAATCTGAGCCGGCTGGAGGCACTGATCAAAGACCGTAAGACTAATCCAAAAAAAGGGTCTTATACAACTTCGTTGTTTGAAGCCGGTATCAATAAAATTGCCCAAAAGGTGGGTGAAGAAGCTGTTGAGCTTGTGATTGAGGCGAAAGACGACAATAAAGAACTCTTTCTGAACGAAGCTGCCGACCTTCTTTATCACTACCTTGTACTGCTTCACGAAAAAAATATGTCGCTGGACGATGTCAAAGCCGTGCTGAAGAAGCGGCATAAGTAATTCAAGGATTTAGTCATCCAAACCATAAACCCTATGCTGAAACTTTGTCGAAGCGGTTCAATTGCTTCTGCCCTTCTGCTGGCAGCCATCTTCTCCGTAAAAGCTCAAACCCAGTATCAACCAACGCCCGAGAATCTGAAAACCCGTGAATGGTTTGAAGGTGCACGCTTCGGGCTGTTTATACACTGGGGAGTTTACAGTGAGTTGGGTGATGGCGAATGGGTGATGAACAATCAACAGATACCGGTGAAGACCTACGAGAAATTGCCGGCCTTCTTCAATCCGATCGAGTTCAATCCGAAAGAATGGGTGCAGATGGCAAAAGATGCCGGCATGAGGTACATCACGATCACCAGCAAACATCATGACGGTTTCGCGATGTACGACAGTAAAGTATCCGGCTATGATATTGTTGACCGCACTCCGTACAAAAAAGATGTTTTAAAGATGCTGGCCGATGAGTGTCATGCCCAGGGAATCAAACTGTTTTTCTATCATTCACAACTCGACTGGCACCATCCCGATTATTTTCCGCACGGCAATACCGGCAACGGTTACACTGGCAGGCCGGAAGGTGGCGACTGGTACAAATACCTCGATTACATGGATGCCCAGTTAACCGAATTGCTCACTGGGTATGGTCCGATTGCCGGAATCTGGTTCGATGGCATGTGGGATAAGAAAGATGCCGACTGGCGGTTGGAGAAAACGTATAAACTGATTCATCAGCTTCAGCCTGCTGCGTTGATCGGCAGCAATCACCATCGGCCGCCCTATGAAGGTGAAGATTTCCAGATGTTTGAGAAAGATTTACCCGGCCATAACACCACAGGGTTTGCACCCGAACAAAAAATCGGTGACTTGCCCAAAGAAACCTGTGAGACGATTAACAACTCATGGGGATTTAACCTGCGCGATGCCAGCAACAAAAGCGAAAAAGAACTCATTCAGTATTTGGTGAAATCAGCAGGCTACGGAGCCAATTTTTTGTTGAATGTCGGGCCTATGCCGAACGGAAAGATTCAACCGGAACATGTTGCCTTGCTGAAGCAGATGGGCGCATGGTTAAAATTGAACGGTGAGACGATCTATAGCACCAAGGGTGGTCCGTTATCTGCCCGCGACTGGGGCGTAATGACGCAAAAAGGAAACACGTGTTATGTTCACATTTTGAACTGGCAGGATGAAACCCTCATCCTCCCCTCCCTCGGAAAGAAAGTAGTATCCGCTAAGATGTTTAGCGACAAGAGTGCAATTAGGTTTGCCGATAATGAATTCGGAGTAACGTTAAAAATTCCGGAAGCCAAACGGAATGAGATTGTTACGATCATCGAACTGGAAATTAGGTAGATATCGCTGTAAGAAACTTTCAGGCGGGCATCTGTTGTAGAGTAAGATTAGTCAGAACATGCCCTTGCGGCTTCGCAGCTACTTTCGTATGTAACACCATCACACCCACAAACTGGCGAAGTACTTCTCTCACAGGCACCATATTTTTCCGGAGGGCTGGACTTGCAGGGGAAATTTTGATCTAAAAACTGCAGGTCAGCGCTAGCGTTACTCAATAATTTGGTGTTGGATTCGCTATCTAAGAAAAGTACCCCATTACGACTGTTCGCATACAAAAGATATGTACTGTCAACTTTAAATTCAACGCTTTTCGATTCATTTATAAGAACATACCTTTCAATTGTTCCCTTAAAAACTTTTACTGCCTCTGCAAGAATCCTATGATCGTACGTCACAACGCTCGTGACACGAACGGTAACAACTACATCAATGGTATCAAGATATTCAATTGACAATAGATTTGATGAATTAGTTTGGCTCCACCCCAAACAAATCGACACTATAGAAAAAAAGGTTGCATTTAAACAGATCATTCCAGATCAATATTTTTCATTGAATAAAATTTACGGATTTCATCGCGTTTCCGGTTAGCACAAAGAAATATACAGTATAATTAATTCATAGGAAAAGTTATGCAATAAATCTAATGGATGTTGCGAAGTCACAATAAAAAAGGCCAGAAACGAATTTCGCTCCTGGCCCGAACTCTAACTAAAAAATGCGATTATTCTTCGTAGTACGTGTAAGCCCATGATTCGGTGAAGTTACCACCGCTGCTGGTTCCATTTTTTGTTTGGGTAGCAACACGGTTCTTTGTATCAAATGTGTACGTATAGGTAGCACCGTAGCTGGTTTCCGGCTCATCGGTAATGTGACGAACGTATGCTTCAACAAGCTTCTTGCTTTGCTTGCCATACAACCCGGCTATATTCTTCCACTCCGAATCAACCGCATAAATTTGGTGAATCCCACTTGCGTTATCTCCAATCGTGTAGGTAAACTCGCGATCTTCCCGAACCGTTGTACCATCGTCTTCGTAGCGAATACGATGCGTGGTATTGCCATTCGATACGGTAAGATCGTATTTCAGGTGATCAGCACCACTATAATGTTCGAATACTTTAATCATCCGTCCGTCAGAATCGTACTGATAACCCTCCCACTCACTTTTATCTTCAGTCCAATATTCTTTAATAACCCTGCCGTCTTCATCCAGTGCGTAAACCGTCTCGTTCCCTTCTTTATTGATAGTCAATTCGCTTGCCGCATCGTTGTAATCGTAGGTAATCGTTACCGGATCTCCTCCATCGTAAATATTGTTAATGCTTGTAACCCGATCCTGGTCGTCATAAAAGAACTCCCAGCTTTCAATCGCGAACCCATCGTTAAATGAGATTGTTTTGATTTTCGCAGGCGGAACCTGTGATCCGCCACCACCCTCATCATCGCTGCACGATGAGATAAAAGCAGCGCTCAACGCCAGCACTGCGGCACTCATAAACATCAGACTTTTTTTCATAGCTTAAATTGTTTTAGGTTAATAGTTAGTTTAATTGTTTAATTGCCACCCGACACAATAATCAGTGCGAGGCCCGAGATAAAAAGTAAAAACATAAAGAAGAGCAGCACATTAACACGTGTACCCGCCCCCTTAAACTCTTTCCAGATGAACACACCCCAAAACGCTGCCACCATAGTTGCTCCTTGGCCGAGTGCATATGAAATCGCGGCACCTGCCTTACCGGCTGACATATAACTTAACACAGTTCCAAGGCCCCAGATCAATCCCCCCGCAACGCCAACGAGGTGCGTACTAAAGCTTCCGCTGAAATAATCTTTATAGCTAACCGGGGAACCCACAAACGGCTTCCGCATAATCACGGTATTGAACAGGAAGTTGCTCACAAGCATACCCATTGCAAACACGAAGAAGGCCGTGTACGGAGTCATCATGCCGGGTGTCGGTGATTCGAAATTGTTTACATCCATCGCGGCAGCAACGAAACGGTAGAAGAATGACATGAGTGTACCGGCAATCACTGCCAGCCAGATGCCTTTTGACGATGACTTCTTTTCTCCGGCAGCCATCTTGCCGGATGCGATGCCATTAAAAACAATCGCCACCACGATCAGTGCCACCCCCGTAAACAATATCACAGGATCATCTTTCGATGCACTGTTATAATTAAGAATAACTCCTAGTACGAGTGCTAAGCCCACGCCTACCGGGAATGCAACCGCCATCCCTGCAATTGATATCGAGGCAGACAACAGAATATTCGAGGCATTGAAGATCACTCCGCCCAGAATCGCGCTCCAAAGATTATCGCTGCTTACCTGTGCAAGGTCGGTTGTGAAACTTCTGCCCTGCTCGCCTATACTGCCCAGCGTAAAGCCGAACACAATAGATAGCAGTACGATGCCAATCACATAGTCCCAGTAAAACAGTTCATACCGCCACGTTTTGGCAGCAAGTTTTTGGGTGTTTCCCCACGACCCCCAGCACAGCATCGTGATGATGCAGAAGAAGACTGCGAGAGAATAACTGCTGATGATATACATAGTTTATAGGTTAGGATTTATTTTATCGGTGAATTTTTCTTTGTGTAAAACTTAATGCTTCATCCAGGTTGTCCAGCATCCAGGCCTCTCCGCCTTTCCCTTCCTGTACGCGGTACTCGTGATATAATTCCTGATCGCGCAGAAAGATGTGCGCACAACCATTTGCGCTGTAGTTGTTACCCTTATCAGGACTATACATAAAAAGCCACGTGCGACTTAACGGTTTCTTGTTTGCCTGAACGGCAGCTTTAAGCTGTTCACAATCAACCGGCACATCAAAGAGTATACACGAAGTAAATGTTTCGGGATTCAATGCAGCACTGAGCGCCTGGGATCCACCAGATTCAAACCCCAGCAATGCCCGGAATCGCCAGCCGTTGCGGGCACGGTACTTTTGTTCAACCGAAGTCGAAACAGTCACGATGTCGGAAGCAGTTGAAGCAACAAACACAATCAACAGCGGGGTGAGTGATCCGTTATCAATTAACTGGGCAACCCGATTTCCGATCTTGTCAATAAGTGATTGACTTTGTAGACCGGAAACATATAGTACCGGATACTGACGGGCCGTAGTTGCATATTCAGACGGGAGCCAGATCTTGTATTGACCTTCGTCAACCAACCTGATAGATTTGGAAACTTTTGATGGCTTGATCAAATTCCTTACATCGCCCCGATAAGGTTTACGCTCAAAAGCATCGCTGATAAAGTGAAGGCCGTTCGGAAGTGCATCCCGCCAATACTGAAACTCATGACCTCCGTTGCGTACGCGGAACTCGTGCGGAAAATTCCTGTCGCGCAGCAACATGTGAAGTTCTTCGTTGCTGCGGCAGAGCGTTTCTTCATCGTCACCGTTATCGATATACAGTTTTAGGTTTTGAAGCCTGCTTAAATCGGCCTGAGCAAAAATGTGGAAAGGAGAATGTTGTTTGTAGTAATCCGTCAGTCGGTTTTCACCCGTAGCTCCTACCCCGCCAAAAAGTCGCCCCCACTGATCGTCCCAACCTGACGCATCTTCGCTCATGTATTGGCTATCGGTGCGAACAGAAATACTCAGCGGAACACTTACTGTGAACACGTCCGGATTGCGTAGCGGCAGCACAAGCGTGCCAAACCCTCCCATTGAATATCCTAATGTTGCGCGATGCGACTTATCGGCAAGTGTCCGGTACTGCGAATCAATAAACGGAACAAACTCCTTTATAAACATATCCTCGTACAGAAACTTGCCCGCATAATCATTCACATAATAATTCCTGTATCCTGCGGGCATCACATAAATCATCGGGATGATCTCCTTGTTTTTTACGGCCGCATCAGCAACCTGACTTACCTGACCATATTCAAGCCATGATGATTCGTTATCGCCTAAACCATGTAACAGATAAACAACCGGGTACCGCTTGCCCGATGTGTAATAATCCGCTGGAAGTATGATCGAGTAATTCACATCCTGTGACAGGATTTTACTGTTCATGAAAAGACTTTCCATAATACGGGGCTTCTGCGCATGCACCGAAATGCAGTACAGAGCAATCAGCCCTATGAGCGTTACCCTTTTCATCGGCTTAAACTTTCTTTTAAGGATGGAAGAGACTCAGCGAGCCCGTTCAAAAACGCCTGATAGGTTTCGGAGCCCTGGCGAACGCGGTACTCATAACCGTCTGTGCCATCATTTCTGATTTTCAGGTACAAATTTTCATACCCTTTAAAACTTGCACTTTCATCGGCTGCGTCAACGTAATAGAAAACATCACCTGAAACATTTGCGGCTTCATCGGGAAGCTGCGCGTTAAAGATGAAACAGTCGCTGAATAAGTCGGTGTCGTCTGCCAGCGCCAATGCACTTGCTGCTCCGGAGCCGTTACCCATAATCACACGGTTCGCACGGACATCCTTCGTCCGATAGTTTTGATCGATATGCGATACAATCTCCTGAACCAAATCATCGTCACTAACAGGTTCTGAGATGTCAACAATAATCGATTGTGGTATCTTCGATTCGCTCATCGCATTCCGCAACAGCGAGTATGTATGAATGCGATTCTCCTGGGAACTAACCCCGGCATCATGCATTATGTAAAGGACCGGATAGTCAGCCGTTGCCGACATGTAATCCGCAGGTTTCAATATTTTGAGATCAATGCCTGATACATCGGAAGTTTCAATGTCGCTTTCGCTGATTTGGGTTCCGATGGTTGCAGGTTCCGGCTCTGACGGATACGGAATTCCCTGTACCGCATCGCTAATAAACTTTAATGCTTCGGGATACGATTTTTTCCAATAGTCGAACGAATGGCCGCCACTGCGCACCCGGTATTCATGCGCAATTCCGTTGCTCCGCATGAGTGAATGAATATTATTGCTGGTGAAGATGAGCGCTTCCTCGTCATCTCCGCAGTCAATCAAAAACTTCACATTGTTATAAACCGACAAGTCTTCCTGTTGAAAGAAATAGAACGGACTTCTTTGTTTGAAATAGTCGGTCAACCTTGCTATACCGGAAACGCCCTGCCCGGGGCCGAAATTGGGTGCCCATTGGTTATCAAATGCCTGCTGTGATTCTGCAATGTATTGTTCATCTGTACGGAACGACATGCTCAACGGAATACTGATCGAAAAAACTTCCGGATGCATCGTTGGAAGAATCAATGCCCCGTAGCCGCCCATGGAATATCCCATCACAGCACGCTGACTTCTATCCTTCTTCGTGCGAAATCTGGCATCAATTTCCGGAACAAGCTCATCCACGAACATTTCCATATAAGGGAAATTCCCGTTGTACTTATCGATGTAATACGTGTTAAATCCCTGTGGCATAACATAAATCATCGGTACCGTTTCGGTAATATATTTGTCCACATAGTATTGGAGGCCGCCATTTTTATACCACGCAGTTTCATCATCGCCATAGCCATGCAGCAGATATACCACGGGATAGGATTCTTCCGATTCATCGTAACCGGCAGGAAGCAACACAGCGTATTCAACTGCACGGTTGAGGATTGTGCTTTGCAGAATCTGATCTTCCCGCAAACGAACAAACGGCACGTCAACCTTCTTCGGGTCGTCATCCGAACAACCTGTTAGCAGGGTTATTATCATCAGTATAAAAAGCAGTCTCCCCTTCATATCATTTCGCGTTTGCAGCGGCCGGATCAATAGGTTTAGCCGGTGAATCGGCATACGTAACAACCGATTTCAGATACATTCTGAAATCGGGATTAGGATTCACCCATTTGATTTCGATTTTGTGATCACCTTGTGGCATTAAGTATTTGTGATAGATATCGTATTTACGGATGATGTAGTCGAATGGCATTTTCACCTGTTCGGTTTTTACCCCGTCAACATACACATCCAGCAGTGCCACGTAATTACTTTTCGACACTCCGCACACACTGCGAAGATTACCGAGCACGACCACTCCGTTGCCGGTGAAGTTTACAACAATCGGATCTTCGAGATAATCTTTACGGATCAGCAGTTCGGAAGCGGGGTACAATCCTTCATAAGATTGCTCAAGCGCGAGTGTTTGAGGTTTTTGGACTTCAAGGGTTATCGTTGAGTCCGACACCGTTCCGCCATTCGTGTTAATCACCAGCAATGCATGCTTGTAGCTCAGGTCATAAATCTCACGCAATGAAATATCCATGTACGGAAACTTCAGTCCTTCAGCTTCTTCAAGTGCAGGTTTCCAGTAAGCAGGTATGTTTTTATAACCGATCATCACCCCCAGAATACCTGCGGCTGTAGCCGGATTACAATCCGAGTCCTGGCCGCACCGTGTAGCCACATCCATGGTTTTGAAAAAGTCTTTTTCACCATACAACAGGCCCATCACCACATAAGCAGCGTTCAGACTCGCATCAATGTTAAATGCGTTGAATACTCCTTCCGAGCAACCTTTGTCGGATGAATGTTTCTTCTCGATCTCGAACCAGGCTTTCTTCCAGTCATCGGGATATTGTTTATGCCAGGTGATAACATCCGCTATGGTTTTGTAGAACTTGCTTTCAGCCGGAATGATTTTCAAAGCCTCACTTACCACAAGATTGACGTCATCCGTAACATAGGCGGCCGAATACATGGCCGACATGAACGCACCACCATAAAAGCCATCGCCATAGTTCATGATATGGCCAATGCTGTCGCAGATTGCCGATGATGCATTGATTAATCCGGGCGTCATCATGCCGGCAAAGTCAGCTTCAATCTGAAAGTCAATGTCATCGGCATGCGGGTTATTCATCCAGTGTCCCGATGCGGGCGGCATGATACCATTGAGAATATTATAACGCGCTGCCTGATTGGCATGCCAGAGTTTATAATCGTCACGCGCGAATGATAACGCGAAAGAATCAACAGGCGCATCGAGGCCGTATTTCTCCAGGATTTCAACAAACGTCATGTCGATGTACACATCATCGTACAAGCCCGGATCGATTTCAAACGTCTCTTTTATATAATGGTCGTGCCAGATGATGGGCTGATAATCCTGAATCAGCGTACCTTTGAACTTAAATTCGGTAGGACCACCAAACGTACAGCCAATGGTTTGGCCGGCCCAGCCTCCGCGGATTTTATCTTTCAATGCCTCGGTTGATATCGTAAACTTTTCCGGCAATGCCGTTGATTCCCGTTTTTGAACACAGGAAGCCATGATCAGCAAAACAGCAGCGATATAGATAAAGTCTTTCGTCATTAGTTGGTATCGGTTGTTGGGAGATTACTTTTCGGTTCGTTGCCGGAATACACGATCATATCATTGATCCGGTATTCGTAGTTCTTATCCGGATTAATCCACTTCAATTTTATCGTGTGTTTTCCCTCCGGCATCTGGTAATTCCAGGATGGCTCAAGCTTGCGGGCCGTGTTCATCATCGGCAATGAAATTGTATCGGTTACAACTTCATCGGTATATACCAGCATAGTGGCAACATAAGGATCGTTCAATTCCGCGAGTCCGAGTGGTTCCGATCCATACGTACGTTTTGAAATACGATCAATGTAATCCGGATCAATCTTACCGCGTTTCACCATATTTCCGTAAAACAGGTAGCCGTTGCCTGTAAAACCGAGGGTTATTTCATCGGTAAACGACTTATCAATTTTGATTCGCTCAACAAGGAATGTCTTTTCGAAGTTTTGCTCAAAGGCAACTGCCGCAGGTTTCTTCAATGGAATCGTCACTTCTTCCCCCGCTATCTGGCCACCTTCCTGTTCAATCATACCGAGCGCATGATTGAAGCTCCATATGTAGGCTTTCGCCAGCGATACATCCGTGTTCTCGAAGTTATCGTTCTCGATTTCCTGTAACGGCTTCAGCCAGAACTCCGGAATGTTATTATATCCCAGCATGACACCGAGCACTCCCCCTACCGTTGCCGGGTTGCAATCGGCATCCTGCCCGCACCGTGCCGCGATGTCGACAGACTTTGTAAAATCACCGTTGCCGTACAGCATGCCGATGGCAACATAAGCGGAGTTAATTTTCGCATCGATGTTAAAACCGAGGAATGCACCCTTGGGACAACCAACATCCAGGTTCCATTTCTTCTGCACTTCGAACCACGTTTGTTTCCAGTCGTTCGGATATTGTTTATGCCATGCGATAACATCGGCAATGCAATCATGAAATTTTGTGCCAGCAGGAATTGTTTTAATAGCCTGCTCAACGATATACACCGGATCATTCGAAACAAATGCAAGTGAATACATGGCCGACACGAACACGCCACCGTACCAGCCATCACCGCTGTTCATAACGTGACCCACACGATCGGCAATATCTGTTGCCGCGTTCACCATGCCGGGAGCCATCAGGCCAATGAAGTCAGCTTCGATCTGGAAGTCGATATCATCGGCATGCGGATTGTTTTTCCAGAAACCTGAGGCAGGCGGCATAATGCCATTCAGGATGTTGTACCGTGAAGCCTGGTTAGCATGCGCCAGATGATAGGCTGTGTTCGACCAGTGATGTGCAATAGAATCGGAATTCGCCTTCAGGCCGTGCTTCTCAAAAGCCTTTACAAAATTCAGATCGGTGTAAATGTCATCGAATAGGCCTGGCTTTTTGTCCCACCAATATTTGACATAGTGTTCGTGCCACGGGATGTTCATCTTGTCGTCAATCAACGAACCCTGGTACTTGAATTCGACCGGTGCACCGTATACAACTCCGATGGTTTGCCCGGCCCATCCGCCTTTGATCTTATCCTGAAGTTTAGCTTTTGAAATTGTAATCGATCCCTTCGAAAACACATCATCCGCAGTGGTGACAGCCTCCGGCTTGCAACCGGAAGCTATCACACACACAATCAACAACAACCAAAAATTATTAATAACCAACTTCATTCTATTTGCTTTCAGACCTGTAAACACTTAGTTCACTGATTGAGGTAAATCCTGAAACTTTCTTTGTGTACTTGTTCCAGTGGTCCTGGATAGCTGCATCGCCAATAATGCGAATCGCTTTCGTTTTCACAGGAGCGAAACTGATTACGTATTCCACGAAATGCGGCTGGAAAAAAACAATATCAGTTTTCGGTAAAGGAGGATTAATTGTGGTGCGCTCCACGGGAACCCATTTACCTTCGGCATTCTTGTATTGAACATTCAAAGAAGTAAACCAGCCACCAAACTCTTCCATACCGCCCGTGAAGAACCCGATCATGTCAACACGTTGCTCATCCTTCCATTCATAGCCGTAATAATCAACTTTTGGGATTTTTGCTTTCGCGGCCAGGCTGTAGAAAACAGAGCCCGTGCCGTTGAACTTTCCGTCACGCAACACAGGATCGGGTGTTGTCGCGTACATCGATTTACCGAATGTGACCCACGCAGAGTCAATCACCTTCCAGTTCAATTCGTTTACATTTGATAAAACAGCCGATGCTGACGTTGCGATATTTTCAGTGCGCACCAGCAAATCGAAATCCTTTTTCAGGAATTTATTACCGTTGTCAAGCTGAACAGTGATGTTGTATTTACCCGGAACCGTTGGTGTGCCTGACAATTTTCCTTTGTCGAATGTTATACCCTTTGGAAGCTGGCCTCCGGCCAGTGTCCAGTTATATTTTTTGTTCGCATCGCTGTAAAAAACAAAGTCGACTGGTTTGTTAACTTCCATTCGAGGAGCAGGTCCCACATAAAATTCAACCGGAACATCAAATGTAGCCGTGGTGTTGATCGTCACTTTCTCCGCACCTGCTTTGCCTGTAACGGAGCCGCCTTCAGCTTTAATCAAATCAAGCGTGACCGCTAGCGTACGATCAATCATGTCCTGAATGCTTGCATCCGGCAACTCATGACGGGTAATATTAATGTAGGTATCGTTGAACGGTTTGGTCCAGCCTTCAATCGGCAGATACAGGTTCGCGGGCAATCCTTTAAATCCGTAAACAATTCCCAGTAATCCGGCAACGGTGGCAGCCTGGTTATCGGCATCGAAACCCATCGCGCATGACAAGTCGAGCGTTTTTTGAAAATCACCTTTTCCGTACAACATGGCCAGAATACCACAGGCTCCGTTGAGGTTTGCGTTCCAGATTGTTTTGGTCAGGTCGGGTTCATTGATATAATACTTCTCCGCCATTTCTTTCCAGGCGTCCTGCCATTTGTTGGGGTACTTCTGATGCAGCGCGATCATGTCACGCACGGTTTGTGCATAGCGTCCGTTCGCAGGCAGCTCTTTCAAGCCGATGTCAATCAGCTTGCGAATATCTTTTTCGAAAAAAGCAGCAGCATACATCGCACCGTACATCACCGTTGGTTCCGCACCCCATTCATCGCTTGTAATCAGCGCAGCCCAATCCGACTTCTGTGCTGCGTATTTAATCATACCGGGTGCGGTATAAGCCCAGATTTCATTGATCAGTTGTGGATCAATCTGAAACCAATGTGGATTAATATTCTTGTCACCGGTAAACGGTGGCGTATAACCGAAATGCATGAGTCCGAGCGCACCACGGTTAGCAAGCCATACGCGGTCGCGAATATGGAACATCCATGCATCACGCATCTGCTCATAGGTTGGTTCATACCCATACTTCTCCATCGTAAGCAGGTACATATACTCAACATCGGTATCGTCATCCGAGAAGGCACCTTTGTATTGCTTAAGCTTGTCGAGATTCTTGGTATAGCCGTAAGGCCATTTGCTTTCATCGCCCGGGGCATTTACATATTTGTTTTCATGTGGCAGGCCGTAAATGTTACCAATCATCTGTCCTATCCATGCGCCTGCGATCTTATCGCAAAGTTCGGCTTTAGATATAGTTCGGGATTTCTGAGCAACCGTGACTTGCGCAGTAACGAATAATACAAGGAATATCAGATATCTAAATTTCATTAATCAGGATTTTGAATCAGATTGGGATTTGTTACGATTGCACTCGCGGGTATAGGGAATATCTTCTTGTTGGGACCTGAAGCAGGCTTTTCCCACCATGCATTCCCCCACACGCCAAAGCGAATTTGATCCTGCCTCCTGTGTCCCTCCCATGCGAACTCACGGCCCAGTTCATCTAAAAGCTCATCATCGGTAATGTCACCCAGAGTATAGGGAGCAAGGCCCGCGCGCGTCCTGATCTTTTGAAGATCCGGATCACTGATGAATCCGGCAACTGATCCGCCTCCACGGTGAAGAGCTTCGAGTTTGGTGTAGAGTACATCTGCGTAGCGAAAAAGCACGAAATCATTTTCCATGTCTACAACATCGTACTTAAGGCCTTCCTGGTACTCATATTTTGCGCACCGCACCCCTTCCCATTTTTTACGGGCCTGATAATTATCGATATGAGGTGTATAGATAAAATTCTCACCCTCAATCACAATCGGGCTTCCGCTTTTCGTGTACTGCTGACCAAAAAGAAAGGATTTTCTACGGATATCATTTGTTGCATATCGCTCAAAAAATTCCTCCGGTGCTATGAAGCCGTCCCAGGGTTTTTCATTCATATTAAATGTTGATACGCTTGCCTCATTCAGCGTGAGGTGGGCCCAATAGAAGTGTTCATCCGTGAGCTGCGGGTGATATGGAATTACAAAAATATTTTCCTTGGAACCTTCATTGTGAACAGCAAAGTTGGAAAAGTAGTCGTCAGCAATTTCATAAGCGTTTAGCGCAATGATCTGATCGCAGGCAGCGACTGCGTCCGCGAACTTGTTTTGCCCTACCCATTCCTGCGCATTTATGTACATCTTCGCCAACAGCATGTATGCCATCGGCTTCGTTACTCGCCCGTAATATTCATCGTTAGGTAACTCCTGCAGAAAATCAATATTATCTTCAATTTCCTGGATGATAAAGTCAAATATGAATTGCCTGTTCTTCTGCTCCGGTAATTCCTTGCTTCCATATACGATTGAAAACGGTACATTTCCCCAATAATCCATCGCCCAGTAATAATAGAATGCACGCAGTATTTTGATTTCCGCAATCACCCGTTCTTTATTTTCAAAATCAACGGGCGATACAACCAGCAATATTTCATTACATGCTGATATTCCCTGGAAAACCATATCCCATGCACGCGTAAGGATTTTATTCGTTGCTGTGGCACTTCCCAGGGTATGTTTATCAATAACTTGCCAGCGATCGCCTTCTTTCCACTCGTTATTATCTTTTGCCGGTATGGCGAGCTCGTCCGAAGCATTTTCACCGAGCGACCAAAGCCGCTGCTCTTCCGGATACGGCTGAAGTGCGATGTATGCACGACCGGCATAAGCAATAATATCCCGTTCGTTGCTGAAGAATTTGTCGGCCGGAATTTCCGAGTACACTGTTTCCGAAAGATCAAAACAGGAAACAGTTAAGAAAACCAATACGATAGCCAATGCGGGTTTAAGTATGTACTTTTTCATAATCTTCTCTTTAAAAGGCTGCATTTACTCCAACAGTAATACTGGTAGTTCGGGGATAATACGATGGTCTGTCAATACCCGGTGTCAATCCGGAGAGGCTGACTTCCGGATCAATGCCTTTATACCCGGTAATCCAAAAAACATTCTGAGCTGAACCGAATACACTTAACCGGGAAATATATTTTGATGCCAGGTTAATGTTGTAACCGAGTGTAAGGTTGTCGAGTTTGAGAAATGTCGCATCCTCCACATACTTGGATGAATAAACGATACCGCCTGTAAACTCAGGGTTCTCATACTGCGTATGAACGATATTGGTGAGGCCCATACGCTGCCATGATTCGTAATAAAGACGGTACAAGTTCAACACCTTACCCCCGATGCCCGCCCGAAAGTTTATATTGAGCGTCCAGTTTTTATAACTGAAATCGTTGCTCCACCCCACGGTGGCAAAGGGAGTAGCTTGCCCGATGTCCTCCCATTTATCTTCACTAACCTGGCCAATCGGGTTTTGATTTTTGAAAACATCACGTCCATCTTTCACACCAAGCCAAACCGGTCCGAAAAAAGTGCCTAATGCTTTTCCTTCCTGAATTCGTTGCGTATAGGTTACGAGGATGCCGGAAGTTGTTGCACTTGGATAGGATGTTCTCGGAAATTCTTTATTGGATATGTCTTCCAGCGTGTTCTGATTATGACTTACCGTAAGTGTAGAATTCCATTGGAAATCACCTTTCTTGATCAATTGAGCATTCAGCGTAAGCTCAATGCCTTTATTGCTGATTGTTCCCACGTTGGTAAACAGTTCGTTGTACAGGTATGGCGGCACAGAAACATTGAACAACCAAAGGAGATCCTGAGCTTTTCTTTCATAAAATTCGATACTTCCTCTCAGCCGTTGTGTGAGCAGGGCAAAATCAACACCAATGTTCAGTTCCTTCTTTTTTTCCCAACGCAAGTTTGGATTTGGATTTTGACCGGGGCCGTACGAGTTAATCCATTGCTGGTTATAGAATAAACTACCCACGCGTTCCAATATGATGAGCGATTGATACGGTGCAAAATCCTGATTACCCGTAATTCCATATCCCACACGCAACTTCAAATCGTTAATCCACTCAACATCCTGCAGAAACGCTTCTTTGTTCATCCGCCAGCCCAAACTCAGGGCCGGAAACATACCCCACTTGTTATTGTCGCCAAACTTTGAAGAGCCCTCCCGTCTGAGAGAAGCAGAAGCCATGTACTTCTCGTTGTAGTTATAAAGAAGCCGGCCGAAGAGTGCAATCAGTCTGCTGGACGACTTGCCTGAACTCATATCAGCCGAACCATCAATCAATGCCTGCCCTACGCCAATATTATTGTACAGGAATACATCGGTATCAAACTGTGAATTTCCGATGTAGGAATTGCTCTGCTCAAATTCCTGAAATGAATATCCGGCCAGCGCCTGAAGCGTATGGTTACCGAAAGAAGTCTCATAATTGAACATACTTTCGAACTGGTTGTTGATATTTCGGCCGTTCGCAATTTCCGCTTCTCCTCGTCCAAGCGTGGTGGGATAATAGCGTGTTTTATACGAGTTTTCTTCCCACTCAGATCGCTGCGTGGAAATGAAATTGTCCCAGCTGAGATTATCAAGAATTTTAGCGGTAGCGCGCAAATTCAAAATGATGTCATTCGTTTTGCCATCGCGGGTCCTTTCTTTAATCATCGCAACCGGGTTGTAATACTCCAGTCCTTGCTTGTACGAATAGCCACCCGTTGCCGGATCTGTATCGTCATAAACCGGTTGGGTAGGATTTTGAATAAATGCCTGCCGGAATACATCATAGTTTGCCGGTTTATAGTTTCTCAGGCTGTTGGTGAAATTGAAGTTTAAGGTCAATCGATCATCCAGAACTTTCTGTTGCAGGTTTGTCTTGACCAGCAGTCGTTTGGAAACGTTATTCAGCAGCAAGCCCTGCCCTATACTATGCGTTAAGGATGTGCGGTGTGAAAATTTATCAGTTCCTCCAGAAAGTGCAAGATTCTGCTGATAGCTTATTGGGGCATCGGTAGTGATCTCTTTAAACCAGTTAGTTTCACTTCCAAAAAGGCTTCCTGAAGCAAGATCAGGCCGATAGGTTTCAACAGCATGTTTAAATTCTTTGGCACTAAGATTTTGCACACCGCGTGGAGCTACCTGCGTGGAAACCTGAGCGGAATACTCAAATGCACCCTTTCCGGCTTTCGCAGGTTTGGTTGTAATGATGATCACACCATTGGTACCTCGTGTTCCATAGATGGCCGCTGCTGATCCATCTTTTAACACGTCAATTGATTCTACATCCTGAAAGTTTATATTTTTTAAATCGGCACTAATCACACCGTCAATGATGATCAGCGGGCCCTGGCCTGCCATAAGCGTGTTGGTTCCGCGCAGGATAATCTGGTAACCGGCCATTGGGTCGGCTCCATCGGGTTTAGTAATCGATAATCCGGCAACCTTTCCCTGCACAAGACCCATCGGATCATTGAAGTTACCGGTGTTGAAATTCTTCGACTTGACGGACGTTACGGCACCGGTGAGTTCCTTCTTGGTGGTTGTGCCATATCCGATCATGACCACTTCATCCAGTAGTGTGGTTGACTCATGGAGCTCAACATTGATCGAAGTGCTTCCTGCCACGGTTCGTTCAACACTCTCGTACCCGATAAACGAGAAAACCAATACAGCTCCATCTGCCGCATTCAGGGAAAATGTACCGTCAGCATCCGTGATAACTCCTGAAGTCGTTCCCTTAACCGTAACGCTCACACCGGGAAGTCCCTGGCCTGAAGCATCTTTAACAACACCGGTAATCTGACTTTGCGCAAACACAGCCGATATACAAAAAAGCAAAGCGGGCAGGATAACTGCGCGTAACATTTTTTTCATAACATGGAGGTTAGTGTTCATGATTACCCTTTTTCAACTTCTAACAAAGCAAGCTCATTACGGAACGGAATAGACGATTGAGCACCCATGCGCGTAACCGTTATCGCTGCAACCCGTGTAGCAGTCTTAACCGCTTCAAGAATATTTTTGCCTTCCGCAAGTCCCACACAAAACGCCCCGCTGAACGAGTCACCCGCTGCTGTAGTGTCAATTGCCACAACTTTCGTGGCATCAACTGTATAGTATTGATCTTTTTCCTTGACGAAAGCACCTTGCGCTCCCATCGTAATCACCACATTGTCGACACCTTTGTCGCTAATGATATCAGCAGCCTTACGCGCACTGTTCCAATCGGTGACTTTGATTCCGGAAAGCATTTCTGCTTCATGCTCATTGGGAGTGATGACATATAAGCACTTCAATAATTTTTCCGGCAATGTTCGGGCTGGCGCAGGGTTTAGAATAACCGGAATGCCTTTCTTGCTTGCGAGTTCAGCTGCATATTCAACGGTTTCAATCGGAATTTCGAGCTGCATTAAAATAAAGTCACCGCTTTCAATTTCAGATTTTGCGCTTTCGATATCAGCAGGAGATAAACTTCCATTCGCGCCTGACGCGACTACAATACAATTCTCGCCATGCGAGTCGACTGTAATCAATGCTACGCCCGAAGGATTTTTAGGATCAGAAAAAATATAGTCAGTATTAATTCCTTCCGAATTGTAGAGTTCAACTGATTGTTTACCGAATACATCGTTTCCTGTTTTTGAGATGAAGGTTACTTTTCCTCCCTGGCGTGCAGCAGTAACAGCCTGATTCGCTCCTTTGCCTCCGGCATTCATCAGGAATGTGCCGCCCAACACGGTTTCACCTGGCGTAGGAAGCCGGTCGGTTTTGATAACCATGTCGGTATTACAGCTTCCGATTACAATGATTTTTTTCATAGACTCTCGTATAGGTATTTCAAACGTAGGCACTTCAAACGATTGAATTCTTCAAAAAATGGATCATTATGACAATCGTAAAGGCCACTACCAGTAAATAAATAATTGATTATCAATGCATTAAATTTCAAATTCACTTTACTTATCATATCTACACCGCGAGATCATTCAGCACAAATCTGTTCACTAAAATTTCCGAAAACGGTTGCTGCATCCCGTGGGGAGATGCGATGAATTCAACACGAATAGCCGGAAATAGAAGGTTCCTTAAACTAAAAAAGACCACAAGATGTGGCCTTTCAGGAAAAGTGTTATTGCCGTTGACATAAATTATGAAGACACCTTATAAATAGTATCCAGTACAGTTCCATCAACCCATTTAACCACTGCAACAATTTCTTTCTCAAACTTTTGTTTAGCCGGAACTCCGCAAATCTTCTCCGCTTCTTCTTTCAATTGATGGATTGTTTTAACCGGCAAACCACTATCCCTGACGCGCTCAATTAAATCGGTACGTAACGGATTGATGGCGATGCCCCGTTCGGTAACAATCACATCGATCAACTCACCCGGTCCGCACAACGTTGTTACCTCATCGCGGATAACCGGAATGCGGTCGCGAAACAACGGCACCGGAAGAATCGTACACTTCGCGAATAAACAATTCTGCCAGCCGCCAATACCGTGCAACAGTAAACCATCGGAGTGTGTTACCACATTGGCATTAAAGTTCAAATCGACTTCCGTGGCTCCAAGAATGACGACATCGAGCATGGAAGCAAAATTCCCCTTGCCGTGATAGTTATAGCTTGTAAACGGACTTGTATTAACATGATTCGGGTTCTCGCGCATCGATTTCACTCCGTCCAGATCAAACGTTTGCCCATCCAGAATATAATCTACTAATCCTTCCTGAAGCATACTTACCAGATACTTATTGCTACCGCCCCGCGCAAAACGAGCCTTCATTCCTTTCGCCTTCAGCATTTCAGCGAAATAGATTCCGATCGACAAAGCAGTTCCGCCCGCTCCTGCCTGGAAAGAAAAACCGTCTTTGATAATTCCCGCGTGTTCACAAAACCGGGCTGTCATTTCGGCCAGCAATAAACGATCCGGACTCCTCGTAATTTCGGTTGTGCCGGAAACGATCTTTGAAGGAATACCTACCTGATCAACTTTAACTACATAATCAACATAGTTGCCTTGTATCTGCCAGGGTACACACGGAAACGGTACCAAATTGTCGGTAACAACAATCACTTTATCGGCATATTGCGAATCGGCAAGCGCAAAGCCGAGTAACCCGCAGGCAGCCGGTCCGTCCACTCCGTTTGCATTTCCAAAAAAGTCTGCCGCAGGTGCAGCTATAACTGCGATGTCAATTTCCACTTCACCATCCTGCACGGCCTGATATCGGCCGCCATGCGAACGCAACACTCCCGTTCCTTTCATCTTCCCTTCAGAAGTGAACCGGCCCAGCTGACCGTTCATACTTCCTTCGATGTGATGAATTGTTCCATCTTCGAGATATTTTGTTAACGGAGCATGGCATTCAAACGATGCAGAAGGAAACCAGACAAGATTTTTAATACCAAGTTCTTTAGCGATATCAAAAATCTGTACAGCAATCAGATCACCATTTCGGAAATGATGGTGCGTAGAGATTGTCATTCCATCTTTTAATCCACTTTTGATCAATGCCTGTCTGAGCGATTGCACGAGTTTGTTACCATCTTCCGGGAAATCAGCACATGATGCAATGCGGGGGCCGTATTTTCTTCCCTCAGGTTTATGCTTTCCAACTCCTTTATATGGAATAACAGGTTTGCCATTCACTTCCGTTGGAACAGCCCGACCGATTGCATTTACCACAAGCTTTGCCGTTTTACTCATGCCTGTACCTCTGCGTTAAAAGTATCTTTCCAGTTCGTGTCCAGTTTACCCAGCGAAATAGCCAGGTCGATTGTGCGTTGCTCACGTTTCACCACGGGTGCGTCAATCATTTTTGTGCCCAGCGATACGACACCCAGCCCTTTGCGGGTTGCTTCATCAAATGCACAGACAATTCTTTTTGCTTTGTTGATCTCCTGATCAGCCGGTGCAAATCCATCCCGGATGATTTTTATTTGTCGCGGATGAATGCAGCCCATTCCTTCAAAACCCAGCGCTTTCGACTGCATCACATTTTTTTGCAGACCTTCCATATCTCCCACATCTGAAAATACTGAATCAATCGGCTGAACACCTGCTGCTTTACACGCATTTACAACCATGCTTCGTGCGAAAAGTGATTCCGTTCCTTCGATAGTACGACTAACACCCAAGTCGGCTGTATAATCTTCGAGACCGATGGCAACCGCAACCACATTATCAGCCGCTCCGGCAATTTGAAATACGTTCACAATGCCCAGAGCACTTTCAACAATCGGCATTAGCCAAACGGTCGACCTTACGTTCAGGCGATTGTGGATTGCAAGGATATGATTGTTGACTTCATGAATCTGGTGTGCGTTTTCACATTTCGGAATCAGGACAACATTGACGTGATGCGGGATGATATAGTCCAGATCATTCAACCCGGCCGGTAATTGATTGATGCGTACCATGCGTTCCGCTCCCATGAAGTCGAGCGCGCGCAGCGTGTTGCGAACAAGAAACCGGGCTTCACTTTTCCGGTCAATTGCAACTGCATCTTCCAGGTCAAGGATCACCGCATCCGGTTTGTGGACGCCCGCATTGATCATCAGGCTTGGCGTGTTTCCGGGTAAATACAATCGCGAGAACCGGTGCCGGTCGCGCGCAGTTTCATATTGATTTTCAGTAAGCAGTGCCGGAAGAAATTCTTTTTCTGTCCGGATAACTCTTTTGATAGCAGCTTCCAGTCTGGCGGCAATGACAAACGGCAATGCACCTTTATCTTCCAGTGTTACAACAGCATGCTTGACATCAAAAAAAGCCAACACTTCGTTGCACAAAGCTTCAATGCTGTCGCCATAAAGGAATTTAACTTTGCTTTTTAGGGCAACCCTGATACCGCCAGATGACGCAAGCTCCAGTTCGACAAAACAGTCCGATCTGTCTTTGTCACCCTTGTTGCCTGCAAATCCCGTTTTGCTCATACTGTTTGAATAGCTGTTAAATATACAACTGTATCGTTTATTGCGCCCATGCCGGTAACGTTGGTTCAAAATTCAGCCACGGCATGATAATAAAATACATCAGGATCGTGAGCACAATCAGGCTGATCAGATTAAGCCACACTCCGCATTTAACCATGTCGGATACCGTTACCCGTTCACTTCCGAAGATCACTGTATTGGGCCCTGTACCCGCGGGCATCATAAACCCGAGCGATGATGCAACCGTGGCCGGAATCATCAGCAACAATGGATTCATACTTGCCGCAACTGCCATGCTCGCCAAAACCGGCAACAAAATATTGGCGGTTGCTGTATTCGAATTGAATTCTGTAAAGATCATCACAAATCCGATTACCAATATCAGTACAACGATAAACGGATAGCTGCTGACGAATGCGAGTTGCGCGCCCAACCAGTCGGCAAGACCGGTGGACTCAAAACCTGCGGCAATTGCATACCCTCCACCCACAATCATAACAACTCCCCAGGGAACCTGACTTGCTTGTTTCCAGTCGAGCAGTCGCTTCTCTTTGGTTGCCGGAATTGCAAACAGCATAATGGATGCAGCCATCGCTACTGTGCTATCATGTACGAAGTCTTGCAGCCCGAGCAATTCACTCCAGCCCGGGATAACAAAGTCGCCCAGCACGAGGTTCTCACGAAACACCCATCCAACGATCGCGAAGATGCAAACGTAAATCACTCTCCGTTCACCGGGCGTTGTTTTGCCCAAAGCGCTGAGCTCATCTTTAATCAGCGTTTCATTGCCATTGAGGTTTCCGCTTACACGGAAGTACCGCGACAAATAATAGGCGAACAGGGGTAATAGCACAATCAATAAAGGCAAGCCGACTTTCAGCCAGGTGAAAAAAGTAATGGGCGGAGCATCCGGAAAAAGATTTTCGAGAATACCAATCATGATGAGGTTAGTCGGTGTTCCAATCAATGTACCAAGTCCGCCAAGTGTTGCCGAATACGCGATACCGAGCATTAACGCGGTGGCAAATGTGCTCTTTTGGCCGGAAAGATCTTCCTCTTCTTTCGATACGATCGATAATGCAATCGGAAACATCATCACGGCAGCGGTAACATTCGCGATCCACATAGAAAGAAAAGCGGTTGCCACCATCATGCTGAAAATGATCCTTCTTCGGCTTACACCGAAAATATTAATAATGATGAGTGCAATGCGCTTATGCAGATTTTGTGATTCGATTGCTTTGCCGAGGAAAAATCCTCCGAGCATCATCAGCACATAATTATGTCCGTAGTTAACGGCTGTTTTTGACGCGGGTAGAATTTCAAGTACCGGATAAAGCGCGAGTGGCAGGAACGCGGTTGCAAAAACAGGAATTGCTTCGGTAATCCACCAGATACTCATCAGTATCACCACCGCTGCCGCACTTTTTCCTTCGTGCGAAAGGCCTTCCGGTGCAGGCAACACCATTATTATTATGAAGGCAAGTATGCCTGTGAAAAAGCCAATGTATCGCTTCGACATCCTTTCGTATTATTAGGCTTAAGGTTAGCCGGAGTCAAAGCTAAATTTTCAAACGTTTGTTATAATGCTAAAAATGTCCGAAAATCGTAATTACAAAATACATTTATTGTATCTAATAATTTGATTTACAGAAGTTTAAATTTAAAATTAGTAACGCTAGTGATACCTGTAATTTAACTTATGCTGAAGTCATCCGCGCTGATATCGCTTATTCAATCTATGTCGAAGCCCGAAAAGAAGGCTTTCAAAATGAATGCGCCCCGGTCGGAATCGCTGCCGCATTACCTGAGCCTGTATAACATCATCAGCCAGAATAAAGTGATAACTCCGGATTTGCTTCGAACAAAATTTCTGAAGCAGCATTCAGGTGCTTCGTTCGATACAACCGTCAAATACCTGTACAAAGTTGTGCTCGACACCATGCTTGAGCTTCGCACCGAGCAGGACAGCTATTATTCGTTATTCGATAAAATACTGAAAGCACGCATCCTGTTCGAAAAATCATTGTTTGAAGAGTGCTTCGATCTTCTGCACAAAGTCATTGAAAGTGCCCGAAAACTTGAGAATTACTATGCGCTACTGATCGCATCCCGGCTGGAGCTCGAATACCTGCTTACGCTCAACTTTCCGCACATCGATGAAAAAATGTTGCTGAATAAGCAGTTCCGCATCAACGAAGTCATGCGAATAACACAAAAGATCAACCAGCAGTCAGCGTTATATGAACTATTGAAGCATCGCGTGCTGCACAAGGGAAATATCCGGTCAGAACAGCAAAAGAATGAATTGAACGACCTGGTGGTAAGCGAAATGAGTCTGGTCGCATCTTCAAACGTGGAGAACTTTGAAATAAAAAAACTTCACCAGCTTTTTCAGGCGAACTATCTCATCAGCGTAGGCGATTATAAATCAGCCCTTCACTCCTTTTATGAACTTAACAACCTGCTGGAAAGCAACAAGCATCTTTGGTCGAATCCACCTATTTATTATTTATTGACGCTTGAAGGTATCCTTGACACACTGCGGAGCCTAAAGAACTACGAAGGCATGAAGCATTTCATCAACCAGTTGAAAAAGCTCAACAATCCATCGCTCAACTTCAGCGCGAATGTTACCTGCCTGATCTTTCTCTATGAAGTTTTTCCATTGCTTGACAAGGGCGATTTCTTTGCGAGCGAAGCGTTGA
Source organism: Cyclobacteriaceae bacterium (assembly GCA_019694875.1). Classification (GTDB taxonomy): domain Bacteria; phylum Bacteroidota; class Bacteroidia; order Cytophagales; family Cyclobacteriaceae; genus UBA2336. The sequence continues at coordinate 984,200 of JAIBBC010000002.1, read as the reverse complement.
TGCAACGGTACTCGGAAGACTTGTTCAAAAAATCACATCTGCTGAGTCTTGCCCGGAATGCCGAACTCAGTTTGTATACCGCTTTGATTCATTTTGGCTTACGTGACTACAGCAAGGCACAGAAAGCACTGAATAAAATCATCTTCATTGGCAAGAATTATTCTTACCTGCCGCTGTATCGTACCATTCGGTTAGCCAACCTGATGATTTTGTACGAGAAGAAGGATTTTGACCTGATCAAATCAGAAACCCGATCGATCAAACGTGATATGCACGTTGTTGGAAAGGAATACAAAATAGAGCGAAGCGTTCTAAGTTTTGTAAACCGTCAGAATCTGCCGATATCCGGAATGAAGCGCAAAGCGCTTTGGGAAAAAATCGAAAGCGACTTCGATAAAATGCGACACGATGTTTTCGAACAGCAAATCATCCGGCTATTCGATTTTTCAGCCTGGATTGAAAGCAAGATCCGGAGGATCCCGCTTACTGAAGTTCTTGCCAGCAGAAGCTAAGCTGCAATCGTTAAAAATGTATATCGCTGTACTCGCCTACCGACCATGTTCTGCACGATAACCTGCCCTTCAATGCCGAAGGTTTGAACAGCGATTTACCAAGCAACATCCGCACACATTCCTGAATGCCTTCCGTGATTGACGGGTGAGGATGAACACATTCAGCCAGTTCTTCAATGCCTTTGTCCATCGAAATCAATAACGCAACGGCTTGTATTGCACTGGAAGCCTGATTGCCGATGATTTTTACTCCCAGGATTTTCATCTCGTCATCGTTCGTCACGAGCAGCTTGATGAACCCTTGCGTGTTCCGTTTCGCGATTGCACGCGGAATACAACTATAATCGAGCGTAACCACTTTGTATTCAATTCCTTTTTCACGCGCCTGAGTCTCGTTCAGGCCCACGCCCGCAACTTCCGGACTCAAAAACATAATGGTGCTGATGTTCTCATACACCAGCTTGCGCTTCGGATTGCCGAAAATCTTTTCCACTGCGTAACGACCTTCCAACTCGCCAACGTTCACCAATGAAATATCGGCTGTAATATCGCCTACCGCGTAAATGTTGGAAACATTGGTTTGGGTATCATTATCTTCGATTCCGCGCTTCGTGATATTAATGGGCACTTTATCCTCCCACAACTCTTCATAGTTCGGAATCCGGCCCACCGACACCAGCGCTTTTTCTACATTAAATACTTCTTTGCTCGAATCATCATATTCAAGCTCATACTCCACCCGGCCGTTCTTCACTTCCATGCGGATCAGCCGTGAGTTGCGGTGAATGAGCACTCCGCTGTTCTCCATGTTCCGCTCGATAACTTTCACCACATCCTCATCTTCAAACGGAAGAATACGGGCACCCTTATCAATCAGGTGAACTTTTGTTTTACCGAATCCGGAAAAGATCGTTGCGTACTCGCAACCGATAACCCCTGCCCCGACTATTACCATGCTTTCCGGAAAATCTTCCATCGCTTCAATCCCCTCGCTTGTCATCACTGTCTTTTCATCAATCGGAAGTTCAGGCAAGTATCTCGGACGGCTTCCTGTTGCCAGAATGATGTAGTCGGTTGTCACGATTTCCTTTCGCAAACCATTCACGATCTCAACTTCGTGCGGAGTAATTAGCCGCGCTGTTCCGGATTTAAAGGTGAGCAGGTTTGCTTTCGGTGAGCTTTTCAAAAGCTCCATGTGTTCCTCCAGCATGCCTTTCCGTTCTTCCACTGCACGCACTACTTCGGCCTGAATTTCTTTGTATGAAATGCTCGGAGCCTGTATGTTGTATCGCTTCAGATTTTTCCGGAAGCTTGATGCTTCACGCGATAGCTCCCACCAGGTTTTTGACGACAAAGCGCCATTGGTAACACCAGCTCCTCCTACCCGCTCTTTTTCAATCAATAGTACTTTCTTCTTAAAATCAATTGCGCGCATGGCAGCGGCATAGCCGGACGGGCCTGCGCCAATAACAACAAGGTCAAACTTTTCCATTGGGGGTTGATTAATTCCAACTATAACAACGAAAATTAACAAATTCTTTTTGAATCGCAGTTAGTTAAGCGGCTCTGTTGAACCATCCGGAAGGCAGGGCTAAAAAATACCTGCCACCATGCAGCGCACGCTGCCGCCTCCGTGATCTTCAATGGTTGGGATGTCAACCGGGATCGGATCAGCAAAGCTGGTAAGCGCGTCAAGCTGCCCGGGTAGCAGCGAATGATAAGCCCGCTGCGACATCAGGATGAAAGGCTCACCGGATTTCGACATCACTTCAAACATATTTCCGGCAAACTGTTTCATCTGCGCAAAGCTGATGGCAATTACTTTATGATGTGTTGATGCGAAGGAGTCAAGCAGCCTCTCCTGATCGTCATCATTCTGAATGGCATCCAGACAAAGAACAACAAACCCTGTTCCGATGCACATCAAAACATTGGTATGATAGATTGCCTGCCCCTGCTCATCCACCGCATCAAATACGATAGGCTTGAATGCAAGCTTATTTACGAGGTCATTCAATACAGTTTCATCCGTTCGCGGTGAACGCGCAGCATACGCGATTTTGTTAACATAGTCGAACACAACACTGCCGGTACCTTCCAAAAACTTGTTTTGCTTTTCATAGGCTGTCAGGTCAACAGCGTCCAGAATCCGGAATTGTTGCCTGACGGATTCAAGTACCGGGTTGGCTCTTTCTGCACGCCTGTTCTCAGCCAGCATCGGGTACAGCACAACCGTCCCGTCAGGATGAAATGAAATCCAGTTGTTTGGAAATACGGCATCCGGTTTAGCAGGTTGAACCGAATCATCGACAACGATCACTTCAATATCGTTAGAACGCAGCAGGTCGACCATCTTTTCAAATTCCTGCAATGCTTTTTCCTGTATCGATTCCGGCACTTCGTTCGAAGCATGCTGAAATGCATTGGTATCGGCCGTTTGGGGATTGAACCCAAATGCTTTTGGGCGAACCATAACCAGCGTTGACGGAGCCTGCGAAAATTTCATGGTGAAAGTTATATCTTTTTACAGAGTTCGGTAGCTTTGAGATTAATCCGCCCGATATGATCGAATGGTTGAAAGAACTTGATCGCGAACTGCTGCTCTACCTGAACAGCTTTCACACGCCATTTCTCGATCCGGTGATGTTCTGGATTACAAAAACCCTGTTCTGGCTCCCGCTATACCTGTTTCTGCTGTTCATCACAATCAAGTACTTCAAAAAAGACTGGTGGATCATCATCATCGGCATAGCATTCGCCATTCTCTTAACTGATCGCATCACCAGTGGTTTCATGAAACCTTATTTTGAGCGTCTTCGTCCTTCGCGCGAACCTGCGCTGCAGGGCCTTGTGCACCTTGTTAAAGACTCCGCAGGAAAAATCTACACCGGAGGGAAATACGGTTTTGCATCCAGTCACGCGGCTAATACGTTTGCTACCGCGATGTTTTTCTGGCTTGTGTTTCGACATCGCTATCGCTGGATGTGGGTACTTTTTGTGTGGGCTGTTGTGATGACCTATACACGAATTTATCTCGGTGCGCATTATCCCGGAGATATCCTTGTCGGGCTTTTGATTGGCTTACTCTGCGGATGGATCGGATACAAAGTGCAGCAATGGATCTGGAAACGAAAATATAAGGAAGTGCAACAGCTTCAGGCAAAGTAGCTCACCTGCCCAACAGGCGCTTTACATATTTACCAACAATATCGAATTCGAGGTTAACGGTATCGCCTGCCTTCAGCGACTTGAAGTTGGTGTGCTCGTATGTGTAAGGAATAATGGCCACTGTAAAGCCGTTATTGGTCGAGTTGAAGCAGGTAAGGCTTACACCGTTAACACAGATGGAGCCTTTTTCAACTGTCACGTTTCCGAATGCCGGATCGTACTCAAAATCAATAAGCCAGCTTCCGTTCGCTTCCTTCACCGACTTTACCATCCCGGTTTGATCGACATGTCCCTGAACGATGTGGCCATCGAATCTACCGTTCGCGATCATACAACGTTCCAGGTTAATGGTATCGCCTTGTCTGAGTTTTCCGAGGTTCGATTTCTGAAGTGTTTCATTGATTGCGGTGACGGTGTGTGAATCACTATCGATTCGGACTACTGTCAAACAGACGCCATTGTGCGATACACTTTGATCTACTTTAAGTTGATTGCTGATCGGGCTCTCAATGGTAAAATGTTTATTACCACTCTCCTGCCGAACGGATTTCACTTTGCCAAAGGCCTCGATAATTCCCGTGAACATGCCCAAAATTAGGTAAAAAAAAGCATTTCTAAACAATTTGGTTTATTTTATAAACTATTTTATGTTTGTATCGTTAAACCCGGATATGGAAAAGCAAAACGACACCCTGAATCCCCATCAAAGCCTGGACCTGATCGCTTCCATGATCCAGCAGGCCAAAGGCAATGTTCAGAAAAGCAGCTTCTATTTTCTCCTTTGGGGTTGGACTATTGTAATCGCCAACCTCGGAGTTTATATCCTGATCAAGTTCACGGATGTTAAAAATCCGTTTATCATGTTTGCGATCACCATACCGATGGCTGTCGTGGCCGTGATTTACAACAATCGGCAGAACAAAACTGAAGTGGTGAGCACGCACCTCGATAAAATTCACAAGTGGCTGTGGGCGGGCTTTGGCCTGAATTGCGCGTTGATTGTTTTTGTGGGCAAATTCATCGGCTGGATGGTGAATCCGATGATTGTACTGATGTGTGCCCTCCCCACCTTCATTACAGGTGTTATGCTGAAGTTCAGACCATTGATGCTGGGTGGCCTCGTATTCTGGATTGCCGGCACGGTGTTATTCTTTCTTCGTGTGGAAGAACAATTTCTCGTTGCGGCATTGGCTATTTCTCTCGGTTATCTCGTACCGGGTTATATGCTTAGAAAATCGGAGAAGTAATGGCGTTGAAGGATCTTGACCCTTTGTTGCATTCACAACTCAGGCTTGGCGTTATGTCGCTGCTGATGAGTGTGGAGTCGGCTGAGTTCACATTTCTGAAAGAGAAAACAAACTCAACGGCCGGAAACCTTAGCGTGCAACTCGACAAGCTTTCAGAGGCAGGATATATTACCATTGAAAAAACATTTAAAGGGAAGAAACCTTTGACAACCTGTAAGATTACCAAACACGGCCTGAAAGCATTTGAAGAATACGTGAACGCGTTGAAGCAATATATCGGGAAGTAATTTTTTTGTTTATATAGTTTATAATATAAACCAGTTTATATGACATCAAGGATTAAGAAAATATCGATCGTGATTGGCCTGCTGGCAGGAATAATCATCGGGCTGATGCTGATATCAGAAACCCGTGAGCAGCCGAACGATGAAATCCGAACACGCACCGCTTCATCGATATCACACACGGTGTTTCAAACCGGAACTCACTGGCTGTTCCAGGCAACATGTAATCTCTTACCATCAACTAAATAAATACCTCTATGAAAAAACTGATTATTATCTGCGCATTGTTTCTCGGTCTGGCCATCGGGCACGGTTATGCGCAAGGCCTTGGCAAAGCTTCGGACGCCCTGAAGCAGGAAATGCAAAAGGTTGCATACTTCGCGGGCAAATGGAAAGGCGAAGCCATCGCTAAACAACGCAACGGACCCGACACCAAAATAGCCCAGGAGGAAAACATCTATTATAAACTCGACAACACCATCCTCGTGTTTGAAGGGACCGGTCGCAACCCTCAGAATCCCACCGAGATCATATTCAATGCGTTCGCGGTGCTTTCGTACGATGAACAAACGAAAGAATTCAAAATGACTTCTCACTTGAAGGACGGCAGCAAAACGGACGCGTACTTTAAAGTGGTGGCAGAAAATAACTTCGTGTGGGGGTTTGATGTCCAGAATGACGCGAAAATCCGCTACGAAATCAAACTTGATCCGAAAAACAAAAGCTGGTATGAAACCGGAGAATACTCTCCCGACAACATAAATTGGTATCCGTTCATTGAATTAAAATTGACTAAGGTTGATTAACTTGTAACACCTAAAACCCAGACAGCCATGTACAATACTCCGGAAGAAGAAAAATTATACAAAGAAGCGCGCAAAAGTGTGCGCAAAAGAAAAAGTTACTACAGTTCCCTGATCGCCTATTTTTCAGTCTGTACGTTCCTGACATTTTTAAACTGGTATTCGCAGCGCGACAATGACGAAATTCACTGGTGGGTAGGCTGGGTATGGTTCGGCTGGGGAATCGGAATGTTCTTCTACACCGTAAGCTTCTTTAAGAACGGCATCTTCTTCGGCAAAGACTGGGAAGACCGCAAGATTAAGGAAGAGATGGAGAAGATGAAGCGCCAGTAGCACGTGTTGCTCGTTATTAGTTAATCGCATAACTTACTCCGGTTACGATTAACTAATAACTTTTTAACGCGCAACGGAGATGGATTTCGGAAAAGTAGAAGGAACGGACTTAAGCAAAATCAATTTCAAGCTTCCGCCCGATCATCCGGGAACCGCTAAAGTTCTCGCCAAATCGCCCGTAGCCAAAAAGACAAATTTTTACGTGGGATGCGCCAAGTGGGGCCGCCCCGACTGGGTTGGAAAAATCTATCCGCCTAAAACAAAAGCCGGAGATTTCCTGGAGCACTATGCGAAGAAGTTTAACTCGATCGAGTTAAATGCCACATTCTATCGCATGCCTTACAAAAAACAGATTGAGGGCTGGAAAAGTAAAGTGGGTAAAGGATTTAAATTCTGCCCGAAGTTTGTCGACCAGATCACACACCTGCGCAGACTAAAAAATACCAAAGAACTGCTGGATGAATTTCTCGAAGCGATTTACGCCTTCGAAGATAATCTCGGTCCGATCTTTTTAATGCCGCATCCACAGATGGCTCCCAAGTCGCTCGAAACCATTCAGGCATTTATTGAGTCGGTTCCGAAAGACGTACAGCTTTTTATTGAGCTTCGTCACCCGGATTGGTATGCCGATAAAACGGTATTTGATGACGCCTGGAATACATTCGAGAAACTCAAGACAGGGTCCGTAATTACCGATGCTTCCGGGCGAAGAGACTGTGTACACATGCGTCTTACGACTAAGGAAGCCTTTATCCGCTTTGTCGGCAATGGCCTCCACCCTACCGACTACACACGCGTTGATGATTGGGTTAAACGCATGAAAAAATGGACAGACGAAGGAATCAAAACCATTTACTTTTTCATGCATCAGCACGAAGAACTTCACTCACCTGAATTGGCGAAATACCTGATCGAAAAAATGAACAAAGAGATCGGAACTTCGTTACAGGTTCCTGAGTTTGTTAAGGTTCCGGCTAAAGGCGAATCGCTGTTCGATAAGAAGAAGTAGTACCAGAAATTCTGATTCGAAATTCGCCATTTAGTTCTACCTTCGCTCCTGTTTCTTTTATGGCACTGTACGAAAAATATCCCGTTTCTATTTCTAATTCCCTCAGCGGAAAGAAAGAATTATTCACACCGGTAAAGGCGCCTTTTGTGGGCCTATACTCTTGTGGACCAACGGTTTATAATGAAGTACACCTGGGGAATCTTCGCACGTTTACGTCATTCGATGTAGTGTTCCGGTATCTCACGCATATCGGTTACAAAGTGCGCTATGTGCGAAACATTACCGATGCCGGCCACCTCACCAACGATGCGGGAGTCGGTGTCGATCGTATTGAAGAAAGTGCCAAGCTCGAACAGCTCGAGCCGATGGAGATTGTTCAAAAGTATACGACCAGCTTTCATGACGTTTGCCGGATGTTTAACATTCTTCCGCCAAGCATTGAGCCGACTGCAACCGGGCATATTGTTGAGCAGATTGAGATGGTGAAAAAGATTTTGAATAATGGCTACGCATACGAGATCAATGGCTCAGTTTATTTCGATGTTCGCAAGTACAACGAAAAGCATAATTATGGAGAGCTGAGCGGGCGAAACATAGATGAGTTGCTGGAAGGAACACGCGAACTCGACCGTCAGGATGAAAAGCGCAATGCGATCGACTTTGCAATCTGGAAAGCAGTCTCTCCGAATCATATCCAGCGCTGGACATCGCCATGGGGAGAAGGAATACCCGGCTGGCATCTTGAGTGCTCCGCGATGGGTACGAAATACCTGGGCGACCAGTTTGATATTCATGGAGGCGGAATGGATTTGAAGTTCCCGCATCATGAATGCGAGATCGCGCAAAATGTTGGCGCGTTGGGAAAATCACCTGTGCGTTACTGGATGCACACCAACATGCTTACCGTGAACGGAGAAAAAATGAGCAAGTCGAAAGGCAACTCATTTTTACCACGCGAACTGTTTGCTGGATCGCATCCCCTGTTAGCGAAAGCATATAGCCCGATGGCCGTGCGGTTCTTCATGCTTCAGTCGCATTACTCCAGCACGCTTGATTTCTCAAACGAAGCATTGAGTGCGGCCGAGAAAGGATTTAAGAAATTGTCGAACGCGTTAACAACGGTAAAAGAAATGAACCATCCGTTTCCGATCTTATCAAAGGGAAGATCGACAGATTCTGAGCTCGAAGCCGAACTGGACAGAATGGTTAATGAATGCTACACGTTTATGAGTAATGATTTCAACACAGCCAAAACTTTAGCTGTGTTGTTTGAAATGTCAGCCAAAATAAATGAATTTAAATCAAAGAATTTAGCGATATTCATAAGCGAAGAAGCCTTCAATAATTTTAAGCACACTTACATCTCCTTCATGGAAGATGTGCTGGGCATCAAGGACGAGGAAAGCCATAATCAGGAACTGATGGACGGTGTAATCAACGTATTGATTGAACTTCGTAAAAAAGCCCGTTCCGACAAGAACTTTGCTCTTTCGGATAAAATCCGCGATGAACTCAAGTCACTGGGTGTCCAGCTAATGGACGGCAAGGATGGAGAAATGAACTATACGATTGAATAAATGTTGTGATACCAGTTACCGGCTGCCGGTGACCGGTTGACCGGAAATGCTACGCAAACTCTTCATATTACCCATACGCTTTTACCAGATCGCCATCTCGCCTTACCTGGGGTCGAACTGCCGGCATACACCTACGTGTTCGCAGTACGCTATAGAAGCTATCCGGGAATGGGGTGTTATCAAAGGCATATGGCTGGGAACCAAGCGCATTGCACGCTGTCATCCCTGGGGAACACATGGGTACGACCCGGTTCCGAAAAACGAAAAGCATAACCATTCGTAAAAAAGTAAAATCGGGGGTTACACTTTAAAAAAGAAACGCTTAGCTTTCAGGAAACCTATTCCTGATGCCTGATCTTCAAATCAAGAAGTCGTCCAAACAATATGATGTGTGTATTGTAGGCTCCGGTGCCGGTGGTGGCATGGCTGCTTACGTGTTAACACAAGCCGGTTTAAAAGTGCTTGTACTCGAAGCCGGACCCTGGTACGATCCCGCTAAGAATGTGACGCAACTAAAATGGCCGTTCGACTCCCCGCGAAGGGGTGCCTCTACTCAATTCAGACCGTTTGGTGATTTTGATGCAGCCTATGGTGGCTGGGAGATTGAAGGCGAGCCGTACACGCAGGTGAACTCACCGGGATCGAAGTTCGACTGGTTCCGTTCACGCATGCTCGGAGGCAGAACGAATCACTGGGGACGCATCTCATTGCGCTTCGGTCCGAAAGATTTTAAAGGTAAAAGCAACGATGGCCTCGGGGAAGATTGGCCCATCAGCTACGATGATATTGCACCTTACTACGACAAGGTTGACGACCTGATCGGTGTTTTCGGAACAAAAGAAGGATTACCGAATGATCCTGACAGCAAATTCCTTCCTCCGCCCAAGCCGCGTTTGCATGAACTGCTCATCAAACAGGCAGCAACATCGGCCGGGGTAACCGTTATTCCTTCACGCCTTTCAATCCTCACGAAGAAGATCAATGATGACCGCGGCTCATGCTTCTTCTGCGCACAATGCAGCAGAGGCTGTACCGTGTATGGCGATTTTTCGGCTTCATCCTGTTTAATTAAGCCTGCCGTTAAAACCGATAACCTGGAAGTTGTCAATAACGCCATGGTTCGCGAAGTACTCACAAACGCAAATGGACTTGCAACAGGTGTTTCCTATGTATCGAAAGACGACATGCAGGAATACCAGGTTAGCGCAAAAGTTGTGGTGCTTGCCGCAAGCGCCTGCGAATCTGCACGCCTGCTGCTGAATTCAAAATCGTCTGCGCATCCAAACGGTCTCGCAAACTCGAGCAACGTTGTCGGCAAATACCTGCACGACTCAACAGGTGTCGGCATGGGTGGTATTCTTCCAAAATTATTTAATCGAAAACGCTACAACGAAGACGGTGTGGGTGGCATACACGTCTACTCACCGTGGTGGCTGGATAACAAAAAGCTCGACTTCCCGCGCGGATATCACATTGAATACTGGGGCGGCATGGGAATGCCTTCATATGGTTTTGGATTTGGTGTTCAGAACTATAACGGCAAATTCCCCGATCGCAACGGCAACATGAAACCAGCCGGAGGTTATGGCGCTTCGTTAAAAGATGATCATCGTTATTTCTTCGGATCAGCCTTTGGTATGGATGGCCGCGGGGAAGCGATTCCGCGCGAAGACAATTATTGCGAGATCGATCCGAACGTGGTTGACAAATTCGGTATCCCGGTTCTGCGCTTTCATTATAAGTGGAGCGACTACGAAATCAAGCAGGCCAAGCACATGCAGGAGACATTCCAGGAAATCATCCACAAAATGGGTGCAACGCTTACGTACGGAGTTGCCGGACCTGAAACAAATTACGGCCTTGCTACCCCCGGACGAATCATTCACGAAGTTGGAACGGTAAGGATGGGCAGCGATAAGAAACGTTCCGCGCTGAATAAATTCAACCAGGCCCATGATTGCAAGAACTTGTTTGTGGTAGATGGAGGCGCATTCGTGTCGCAGGCGGATAAAAATCCTACGTGGACGATCTTGGCACTTTCGTGGAGAGCATCGGAATATATTGTCGACCAGATTAAACAACAGAATTTATAATGTGTTCATGTATTGACGTTGGAACGTGTTAATGTTAGCACCTGAACAGAACACCTAAAAACATTAACACGTCAACTCCTTAACACATCAAAACGTGAACACCGGAACACCTTCAAAACATTAAAACATGAAAAGAAGAGATTCACTTAAAGCGCTGACACTCGGAACCCTGGGCGTAACCACCCTCCTGCAGTCGTGCGACACCGATACAAAAAAGACGGAATCAACGTCACCGGAAACTACGTTCAATTACGACCGGCATCCGTTTGAGAAACAACGCGATGAAAAACTGCTCGCGGAGAAATTCTTCGATGAGCATGAGATGAAAACCATTACCGTGCTGGGCGACATCATCATCCCGAAAGATGAAGTTTCAGGAAATGCTTCTGAAGCGGGCGTACCGGCCTTCATCGAATTTATTGTGAAGGACAAGCCGTATTATCAACTGCCAATGCGCGGTGGATTGAAATGGCTCGACATGCAATGCCTGAAACAATTCAACAGCGCATTTGTGGATTGCTCTGCGCAGCAGCAAATCGCCATGGTCGACCAGATTGCGTATCCTGAACAGGCTAAACCTGAGATGCACCAGGGCGTTGCGTTTTTCAATATCATGCGCGATCTGACAACAACCGGATTCTTTACCAGCGCAATCGGCATTAAAGACATTGGCTACATGGGCAACAAACCCAACCAATGGGATGGTGTTCCGAAAGAAGTGCTGGACGAAATGGGTCTAGCCTATGATGAAAAGACGCTGAGAGAATCGGTGAAGTTCGATTCCTGATGCTTACGCGGACCCTGACGTTCTTACTGATCTGCAGTTACGCAACACTTTCTTTTGCGCAGGATGTTGCAAGTGCGCGGAAGACAATCGACACGTTAACCTCCGAGTACTTTTGGGGGCGTGGCTACACGAACAATGGATTAAAAAAAGCGTCTGAGTATCTGGCGACTGAATTCAAACACTATGGTCTAAAGCCGTTATCCGGAAAAAGTTACTCGCAGGAATTCAGTTATCCGGTAAACACGTTCCCCGGTAAAATGACAGTGTCGATCAATGGTATGGAACTCATTCCGGGACAAGACTTCATTGTTTCTGCCGACAGTCGCGGAATAAAAGCAAAAGGAAAACTTGTCGAACAAGACTCAGCTCATTTTATTAATACTGAACAAAAGGTTGTTGTTTCGCTCGAAAATAAATTGACATGGTCGGTCGCACCAAAAGCGGAAGGTTATACCATTATTCAGGTTTTGCGAAGCTCATTAAAAGGGAAGCCAGCTTCTTTTAAAGTGAACATTGAGAATAAAGCTCTGGATCTTTTTACGGCCTCGAATATTTGCGGGCTGATTCCGGGAACACGAATGCCAGATTCATTGCTTGTTATCACCGCACACTACGATCACCTCGGAGGTATGGGCAATGAAACTTTCTTCCCGGGTGCGAACGACAACGCAAGCGGCATCGCATTGCTGCTCAATCTCGCGAAATACTACGCAGCGAACCCGCAACCTTACTCTATCGCGTTAATTTGCTTCTCAGGAGAAGAAGCCGGGTTAATCGGATCAAAATATTTTTCCGAGCATCCGCTGATCAATCTGACGAACGTACGCTTTTTACTTAACCTTGATCTGGCCGGCACAGGTGACGAAGGCATTACGGTAGTTAATGCGTCAGTCTTTACAAAAGAGTTTTCAATTCTTAAAGAAATCAATACGGCCAACAACTACTTCGTGCAGGTAAAGTCGCGCGGCAAGGCTGCCAACAGCGATCACTACTGGTTTACCGAAAAAGGGATCCCCTCATTCTTTATTTACACGCTGGGCGGAATCAAAGCTTATCATGACGTGTACGACATTTCTGAAACGTTACCCCTGACCGAATACAACGATTTGTTCAGATTGATAACCGACTTCAACAGTCGCCTGATGAAACCGTAATCGGAACTTGATCTCATTCAAAAAACAACGATATTTCGGAATTGCTTTATTCTGAAATGCTCAAAATCGACACCCATACGCACATTCTTCCGCGAAAGCTTCCGAACTGGAGTGAGAAGTTCGGGTATGGCGATTTTATTTATCTCCAGCATCATAAGAAAGGCGCAGCCAAAATGATGCGCGGCAACCAGTTCTTCCGGGAAATCCAGGAAAACTCATGGAACCCTGAAGTCCGCATAAAAGAATATGCAAAGTTCAGGACGCAGGTTCAGGTTGTATGTACCGTACCGGTAATGTTCTCATACTGGGCACGTCCGCTCGATTGCCTGGATGTCTCAAGGTATCTGAACGATGATATTGCTGAATTAATAGTTAAGTATCCTAAAAACTATTTGGGTCTCGGCACCATCCCCATGCAGGATACGGAGCTGGCCATACAGGAACTGGAACGGTGTAAAGAGATTGGCCTGAGTGGAATCCAGATCGGTTCAAACATTAATGACCTTAACCTGAATGAAGAACGGTTCTTCCCGATTTTCGAAGCATGCGAAAAGCTTAGCATGGCCGTGCTCGTTCATCCGTGGAATATGATGGGTGAAAAGAACATTCAGCGTTACTGGCTTCCGTGGCTCGTGGGCATGCCGGCCGAAACAGCCCGCGCCATCTGCTCCATGATCTTTGCTGGAATTTTTGAAAAGTTGCCCAACCTTCGCGTAAACTTTGCACATGCAGGCGGATCGTTTCTTTCAACGATTGGCCGGATCCAGCATGGGTTTGAATGCCGGCCCGACTTGGTGGCCATTGATAATAACATCGGGCCGAAACACTATTTGGGAAAATTCTGGGTTGATAGCATAACGCACGATCCGCTGATGCTCGACTATGTTTTGAAACTTCAGGGATCGAAGAAAATCACGCTCGGAACAGATTACCCTTTTCCGTTAGGCGATTTGGAAGTTGGCAAGTTTATTGAAGATATGAACATCGACAGCAGCATCAAGGAAGATATCTTCTGCAATGCCCCGCTGGAATGGCTCGGAGTTTCAAAGGAAAGGTTTATTTAGTCTATAGGGTTGGCACTCATGATGAAGAACGTTTTTTTGATTTTTGGATTTTGCCTGCTGGCTGGATCAGTAATGTCGCAGGACAGGGAACAGGCTGAACAGTTTCGTCTTCAGGCCGAACAACGGAAACGCGCTGCCATTATGCAGGTGCTGGACTCAGCGGTACGGTTCATGGAAAATGGTGAGTATGCAAAAGCAGACACAAAACTTTTGTATGTACTCAACAATGTTAAAAGCGTTCCCTCCGATCTTACCTTTTACTTCGGTAAGAACTCTTTCTACCTCGAAAAATACAAACAGAGTGTTGACTGGCTGAACAAATACATCCAGCTAAAAGGTACCGGTGGTCAGTTCTATGAAGAAGCTGTAAGCATACTGCGAAAATCAGAAGAAGGACTGTTGAAAACCCGTGCCCAGGAGGCGGCAAAAGCGGAACAGGTTCTTTCCACTGCTTACGACATTGATTGCGGGCCTTCCGGAAAAGTGATATGCCCGGTGTGCAAAGGCACAACTGTTGTAATCAAGAAAGGATACATCAAAGATCAATACCAGACGTGCCAGTATTGCGACAAGCACGGAAATCTAACCTGCGAGGAATATAATTCATTGATCCGCGGTGAACTGAAGCCGAAGAATCAATAGTACCTACTTAGCCGGCTTGCTACTCATCACGAAAGTGATCTTCCCCCCTTTCATGATTTCCTCATGCGTAATATATCTGCGGTTTAAAACCTCGTTGTTCAGCATCACCTTCTTCACGTACACATTCTTATCGCTTTGATCGATCGCTTCCACGGTAAAAGTATTACCGTTTTCGAGGTTGAGGGTTGCATTCTTCACCGAAGGACTTCCCAACCAGTATTGATCCGATCCCGGTGATACCGGATAAAATCCCAGCGAGCTGAAAATATACCAAGCACTCATTTGCCCGGCATCATCATTGCCGCCCAAGCCGGCAGGACCATCGTGATACTGATGTTTCAAAATCATACGGATACGCTGCTGGGTCTTCCACGGCTGATCCGTCCAGTTATACAAGTACGCTACGTGATGAGCAGGTTCATTGCCGTGAACATAGTTGCCGATAATTCCCTCGCGGGTGATATCTTCCGTTTCAGCGAAAAATTCATCCGGCAAATGCATCGTAAACAACGAATCCAGGTGCGTTGCGAAACGCTTCTTCCCGCCCATCGCGTCAATCATTCCGGCCGGATCGTGAGGAACGTACAGACTGAAATTCCAGGCATTGCCTTCAATGAAACCCTGACCATCAGTTTTCAAAACGTCAAACTCCTTTTTAAACGTACCATCGCTTAGTCGCGGACGCATGAACCCGATGGACCGGTCATAAACATTCATCCAGTTCTTTGACCGCTTCATAAATTCCTGGTGTACGTCTTCACGATTCACTTTCTTGGCAAGCTGCGCAATGCACCAGTCGTCATACGCGTATTCGAGCGTGGTAGAAACCGATACGCCATTCTTGTCCTGCGGGATGTATCCCAAGTCCATGTAATAGCCGATTCCTTCATAGCTTCTTCGCTTGGCGGTAGTCACACAGGCATCCAATGCTTTGTTTAAATCGAACGTAGCATTGCCCTTTATCGCGGCATCGGCAATAACAGACACTGCGTGATAGCCACTCATGCACCAGTTGTCGTTCGCGTAGTGCGACCAGATCGGCAACATGTCTAATGCACTTTGATCGTAATGTGCCAGCATTGATTTTACGATGTCATCATTACGTTTCGGACTAACGATATTCAGATACGGATGAAACGCACGAAAGGTATCCCACAAGGATAGCGAAGTGTAGTTTGTAAAACCAGCAGCGTGATGAACATTTTGGTCAAGGCCTTTGTACTCCCCGTTCACATCCATGTAGGTAGACGGCATCAGCGCTGCGTGATACATGGCCGTGTAAAAATTAACCAGTTCCTCTTTTGAGGTTGTTTGAATTTCAATCTTACTGAATTCTTTATTCCAGCTTTCCTGCGCTTCGCGTTTGGTCCGTTCGAAATCCCAGTGCGGAATTTCCGCCTTCATATTTTCAACCGCGTTGGCCGTGCTAACCGGTGACAGGGCAAATTTGATTTTGATCGATTCGTTGGCCTCCGTTTTAAAATTGAAATACAACCGCAATTGCTTGCCGGCTAAGTCCGGGAAGTTTTTAGTCTGATCAAATTTTCTCCAGAATCCCCGATATGCTTGTGGCCTGGCGTAGTTACGTGCACCGTATTCTTTAATCGGCTTGGAAAACGACATGGCGAAGTAAACCGTACGTGTTCTGGCCCAGCCATTCGTTTGGCGGTACCCTGTTACAAGCGTATCATTTTCAACCCGCACGAACGTCCACACATTCTTGTCATCATAATTGTAGATGCCGGCCATCAGATCGAGAATGATGTGTGCATCATCGGACTTAGGGAATGTGTATTGATGAAACCCGGTCCGGGTGGTTGCAGTCAACTCTGCGAGAATGTTGTGATCGTCCAGCCTGACTTTATAGTAACCCGCTTCAGCAACTTCATTGCTGTGCGAAAACTTCGACCGGTACCCGCTTTCAGGTTTATCTTCCGTGCCCGGATTCAATTGCAGTTTACCCGTTGTAGGCATGATCAGAAAATCACCTAAATCAGAATGCCCTGTCCCACTGAAATGTGTGTGACTGAATCCAACAATTGTCGGATCGTCATATTGATATCCGGCACAATACTTATAGACGGTTCCGGTGTACTTGTTATTGACCTCGTAGGGAATCGTATCGGTATCCGGACTCAGTTGCACAGCACCAAACGGAACTGTTGCACCAGGGAATGTATGACCCATCTTTTCGGTACCGATAATCGGTTTGGCGTATTGCGCCAGGTTCTGTTTTGATTGAGCAAGACCATTGAATTGAACCAGGGCAACCAGGAGAACTAAAAAAGAAACGGAGAGAAACTTCATGTTACTTTTCGTTAGAGAATGAATACGGGAACGACTCTTTTGCGGTACCGCGTGATGTGTTAGGTTTTCCGGCCATATCGAATTCAAGGGTAGCACCTTTCAGTAAATCAAAATGACCAACCCAGTTATTGGAATATGTTTTACCGTTGATCTTAAGCGTATTTACATAGCGATTGTCGTTCGAATTCTTCGGTGCGTTGATCACCACCTGCTTTCCATTTTCAAGTGTAACGGTAATCTTTTTGAATAATGGTGCGCCCAGCACATACTGATCGGTAGCCGGACAAACTGGGTAAAATCCCATCGAAGAGAAAATGTACCACGCAGATGTCTGACCGTTATCTTCATCGCCACAATAGCCGTCAGGCGTTGCCTTGTACATGCGGTTCATCGTTTCACGCGCCCAGTATTGCGCCTTCCAGGGCGCTCCGGCATAATTATAAAGATAAATCATGTGCTGAATCGGCTGATTACCATGTGCATACTGCCCCATGTTCGCAATCTGCATTTCGCGAATCTCGTGAATCATACCTCCGTAGTAGCTGTCATCAAACTTAGGCGGCAACAGAAAGACCGAGTCGAGCTTGTTTACAAACAGCTGATTGCCTCCCATCAAATCAACCAGGCCCTGCACATCATGGAACACCGACCATGTGTAATGCCAGCTATTGCCTTCCGTAAACGCATCTCCCCATTTGTACGGATTAAACGGTGATTGAAAACTGCCGTCCTTGTTTTTCCCGCGCATCAACCCGGTTTGCCTGTCGAACAGATTCCGGTAGTTCTGCGAACGCTTCGCATACAGATCGATTTCTTCTTTCGGCCGGTTGAGCGCCTTGGCAAGTTTCCAGATCGCGAAATCATCGTAGGCATATTCCAGCGTACGGGCAGCATTCTCATTAATGCCTGCATCATATGGCACATAGCCCAATGAATTGTAATACTCTACCCCTTTCCGGCCAACGGCACTCATCGGACCTTCATTGTTTGCTCCGTGAATTAGTGCCTCGTACAGTTTATTGATGTCGTAGCCGTGTAAGCCTTTGATGTATGCATCAGAAACAATCGATGCAGAGTTATTGCCAATCATGATGTCGGCAAAACCGGGGCTCGACCATTCCGGAAGGAAACCTCCTTCGAGATAATCATTGATTAGTCCCTCCTGCATCTCTTTATTGATCGATGGATATACGAAGTTCAGAAACGGATACAGCGCACGAAACGTATCCCAAAAGCCCGTGCCACCAAACATATAGCCCGGCAGAATCTTTCCGTTATACGGACTGTAGTGAACAACCTTGCCTGAAGCATCGATCTCATACAGCTTGTTCGGGAAACACACCGTGCGGTAAAGACACGAGTAAAACGTCCGCGCCTGATCAATGGAAGCCCCTTCAATTGAAATCTTGCTTAAGGTTTTATTCCACAGACTTTTTGCTTTTGACTTTGTGGTCTCAAAGTTATCGGTGCCCAACTCGCGTTTGAGGTTTAACTCGGCCTGCTCCAGACTAATAAACGATGACGCAACTTTAAGCGACACCTTCTCGCCTTTTGTCGTGCGGAAGCCGATAATCGCACCGGAATGGTTTGAGGTGATCTCCAGTGAATCTTTCACCAGGCGATTTCCTTTCCACGTCTTCGCGAACGTGATGGGTTTATCCACATAAATCACAAAGTAGTTTTTGAAATCGATGAGCTTGCCGCGCGCATACCGTGTACTGTACCCGACAATCTTCTTTTCACCCGGAATAACCTTGATATACGAACCCTTGTCAAACGCATCGATTACAATAAAGGAACTGTCGCTTTTGGGGTACGTGAACTGAAAGGATGCTCCCCGTTCGGTTGGCGCCAGTTCAGCGGTAACGTCCGCATCCGCGAGGTATACACTGTAATAATAAGGTTTCGAAGTCTCCGACTTGTGAGAGAACCAGCTTGCGCGTTCATCCTGATTGAACTTTGCTTTCCCGGTTACGGGCATAATGGCAAACTGACCGTAGTCGTTCATCCAGGGCGAAGGCTGATGCGTTTGTTTAAACCCCCTGATCTGATCAGCATCATATGTATACATCCAGCCGTTACCCATCTTACCGGTTTGGGGCGACCACAAATTCATTCCCCACGGAACACCTACTGCAGGATATGTGTTTCCATTTGACATGGATGGTTTGGAAGCGGTCCCCATCAGCGGGTTAACCCATTCTTCCGGATCGATAATTTTTGTATTGATCTGTTGCGCAGACAACGCAAACGAAACGCTGAAAAGTGAAATAAGCAGGTATCGCATAGGCCGGTTTTAGGAAGCGCTAAAAATAACGCTTGAAACGGAAACACCTGCTACCGCCCGCAATTCTGTTCGATTTCTTATCTTTGCATCATTATTTGGTTTTTCCTGCGAAAGAATCCGAATAACCATGACACATCTACACAACCGGGTTGAGGGCAAGGTTCTCAAGGAGAAGCTCG
Organism: Cyclobacteriaceae bacterium; assembly: GCA_019694875.1. Lineage (GTDB taxonomy): Bacteria > Bacteroidota > Bacteroidia > Cytophagales > Cyclobacteriaceae > UBA2336. The sequence continues at coordinate 964,754 of JAIBBC010000002.1, read as the reverse complement.
CCATGGCGGAACGATTGAGCCGCACTACGATTTCCTTTTACAAGTATCACAACATTACCGATCCGCAGGCCTTCCGCGATGAGCTTTACCGCACGCTCGATTCACTGGGCGTAATGGGCCGCATTTACGTAGCACATGAGGGCATTAATGGTCAGATTAGTGTGCCGACAGAGAATGTTGACCGGTTTCGAGAAACGCTCTACAGCATTTCGTTTTTGAACGGCATTCGCCTGAACCTGGCCGTAGAAGATGACGGCAAATCGTTCTTCAAGCTGAAAATCCTGGTGCGCAAGAAAGTGGTTGCTGACGGGCTCGATGATGCTTCTTTTGATGTAACCAACAGCGGTGTTCATTTGAGCGCGGCTGACTTCAATACACTTGCGGATGATCCAAACACGGTGATTGTCGACATGCGTAATCATTACGAAAGCGAAGTTGGGCATTTCAAAAACGCGATCTGCCCGGACGTTGACACCTTCCGCGACTCGTTACCGATTGTAGAAGAAATGCTGTCCGACAAAAAAGATAAAAACCTGGTGATGTATTGCACGGGTGGTATCCGCTGCGAGAAAGCTAGCGCCTGGATGAAGCATCGCGGATTTAAAAAAGTGTTCCAGTTGAATGGCGGTATCATTGAATATGCCCGTCAGGTGAAAGCTCAGAATCTGGAGAACAAGTTTCTCGGTAAAAACTTTGTGTTTGACGAGCGGCTTGGCGAACGTATTTCAAACGACATCATCAGCAATTGTCATCAATGCGGCAAACCTTGCGATGATCATACCAATTGCAAGAATGACGGTTGTCATTTGCTCTTCATCCAGTGTAAAGAATGTGCTGCCGAATTCAACGGCTGTTGTTCCGTGGAGTGCAAGGAAACATTACTCCTGCCGGCAGAGCAGCAAAAGGAAATCCGCAAAGGGCTGAACAAAGGCCGGCAGGTGTTTAAGAAGGGCCGGTCGGAATCTATTCGCGTTAAGGCATTAAGTGCTGAAAAATCCGCTTAAAGTGCTAATTTTAAGCATGTTGAGCTTCCCGAATCCGGAGTCAGGCGCCTTATCGAATTGTGGCGTTTGTTCACCGAAACCGGGAAACACCATGCAAAACCATTGCGTATACTTGTAAGTTTTCTATGGCTAGAATCAAGTATTACTACGACACCGAGACCTGTAAGTACGAGCGTGTCAAAACAAAGAAGACCGACATCATTCTGAACATGCTCGGTATTCTGGCGCTCACAGGCGTAATGGCCCTTAGCCTGATTATCCTTTACTATAACTTTTTCGATTCACCCAAAGAGATCGCGCTCAAAAACCGGATCAAGGAACTCGAATATTACTACGACCTTAAGGAAAAAGAAGTTCAGTTAATCAATGAGGCGGTTGATGCAGTTGCGTATCGCGATGACAATATTTATCGCATCGTTTTAGGTGCTGAACCGATTGACAAGAACATCCGTAACGCAGGGGTTGGCGGAGCAGATCGCTATGCTGACATCCGCGACAAAAACCTGATCGATGAGGATATGATTGTAGCGCTGAGCGAAAAGGTGGATAAACTCAAGCGTAAGGTTTACATAGAACTTAAATCACAGGACGAACTCCGAAGTCTGGCCGAGAAGAAAGTAAAACTGTTTGCCGCAATTCCTGCAATACAGCCGATCTCCAACAAACAGCTTGTTGCACTCGCTTCCGGTTTTGGCGTGCGCATTCATCCCATTTACAAAGTGAAAAAGATGCACACCGGTATCGACTTTGCTGCTCCGATTGGAACACCGATCTATGCAACAGCTGACGGAAAAGTGGAAGAAGTCAGCGTGAAGTTCAGCGGCTATGGAAAGATGGTGGTGCTTGATCATGGTTTCGGGTACAAAACACGGTATGCACACATGCACGACTTTGCGGTTCGCACAGGTCAGAACATTAAACGCGGGGAGCTTATCGGTTATGTGGGTGATACGGGTGTTTCAACTGCCCCTCACCTTCACTATGAGGTAATGCTGAATGGCGTGCTGATTAATCCGGTGCATTATTTCTTCAACGACCTCTCCCCTGACGAGTACGAAAAGATTGTTGAGTTGTCATCAATCGAAAACCAATCGCTTGGAATGTAACCTATTCATTTAGAGCAGGATAGAATATAGACCCGGTTTATCCGGGTTTTTTATTATTTGCTTACTTTGTACGCAAAATCACGCCTTTTGAAACTAGTTTACACCCTTGTCTTTGTCGCGATCACCACGGTAGTCTTCTCGCAGGGCTGCAGTGATGCCGGCTTCTGCACGATGGGTGCCATGAAACCCGACCAGCCTTACAACAAGAACATTCCTATCCGGCTGCGGTCGATGGAAGTGAGCTTCTACCGCGGAACCACTACCCTGACTCCGATCGTTTATGTAGCCACCCTTGATGCAAGTTTCAGCGTGGGTGAAAAGAACAGTTTCCAGGTTAAGCTTCCTTTCCACGCCGTTCATGGCCGGCTGGCAAACACTTCCGGCATCGGTGATATTTCATTATGCTTTACGCGGACGATTTACTCCTCCGAAAAATTTGATGTGAGTGTTTCCCTGGGAAGTAAAATCCCAACGAATAAATCCAACAAAACCGAAAATGGTTTTCCCTTACCGATGTACTATCAAACCAGTCTGGGTACTTATGATGCAATCGCAGGTATTTCTATGGTTAACCGGAAATGGCTCTTCGCAACCGGGATTCAGGTCCCACTGAATAAAAATCATAACGAGTTTTTATGGGGCCGCTGGGCCGGCAGTAATGAAGATCCTGCCTACATCGAAAAATATTCGCGTGCCAACCAGCTCAAACGCGGGATTGATGTCATGCTTCGCGTGGAACGCAACTTCAGGTTTTCCAGACTAAACTTCTCCGTAGGGATGCTCCCAATTTACCGGATCACAAACGATGAAATCGAATTACCGGAAGGGCGTGTTAAGCCGGATGGCGCGAAAGGACTAGCGCTTTCAGCAATCGGCACAGTCGGATACAGCTTTAATGTGAAATCAGGTCTGAAACTTCTGGTAGGTCACAAAATCGTTCAACGCGATGAAAATCCTGACGGCCTCACGCGACATTTGGTTTCATCAGTCACCTACTTCTATCGCTTCTGAGAATGAGAATTACCCCGATTATTATTCTGATAGCGATCACCACTGCCGCTTACGCCCAAAAAAGCGAGCTCAAGGCTATTGATTCCCTGATCCGTTCCGGAAAATTCACCGAAGCCGAAGGCGCGTTAAAAAAAATCCGCGGCGATGAAGGGTCGGTCAAAAGTTACTACGGACTGCTTTACATGATGCAGTCACGCTACGACCTCGCGCTCGAAAATCTACTCGCAGCGATTGATCAGTTCGAGAAGTCAGGTCAGAGCACCAGCCTCGAAGCCGCCGAAGCACTCGTTCATCTCGGCAACGTATACCGAAGTACCGGTAAATACAGTCAGGCAGAAGAGCAGCTCAATCACGCCTTACTGATACGCCAGGAGAAACTGCCCGGCAATCATGAACTGATTGCAGCAGTCTACAATGACCTCGGGATGGTTTACATTGAGCTCGATCGCGACAAATCAATCGAGTATTACGAAAAAGCGCTCGAAACCTACCGCAAACTTCATGGAGAGAATGATCCAAAAATTGCGATCGCCAATACGAACTTGGGTATCGTTTATGCGAAAGAAAAACTATACGGTGATGCGATCAACTATTATGAAACCGCACTAAAAATCTGGGACAAAGTTTATCCGGATGCACACGCCAATAAAGCCCTGGTGCTGATGAATTTGGGCGAGACCTATTCTTCGCTCGGAGATCAGAAAGCTGCGCAAGGATACTATGAAAAATCTCTCGCGATGTATGAAGCCGCGTTGGGCAAAAAGCATCCTGAAGTAGCATTCGCGCATACCCTGCTCGGCAATCAAAAGATTTCGCAGCGAAACTTCGATGAAGGATTGAAGCACTATCAACTCGCGCTGATCGCCAACATCAGCAGTTTTTCCGATGAAGATATCACCCGTACTCCGGTTATAAAAGACTATTACAACGGCCGCCAGCTTCTGTTCTCGCTGATGTACAAGGCCCGCGCGTTGGAGAAAAAATACTACGGCAAGTCATTACGGTTTGACGAACTGCTGCTGGGGTTAACAACCTTGCAAGCCTGCGATTCACTCATCGATCAGCTCCGCCAAGGCGCAACCAACGAAACCGATAAGATTGAACTGGGGGCGGTCGCCAATGACGTTTATGCAGACGGGGTAAGGATCGCTTACGAACTCAGCGAGGTTGCGTTCAGCAACCGTAAACACTACCTGGAATTGAGCTTTTACTTTGCGGAAAAGAGTAAGTCGGCCGTACTGCAGGAAGCCATTTCCGACACCAATGCCAAGTCGTTCGCCAACATCCCGAACGACCTGTTGGAAGAGGAAAAAAATCTCAAGGCAGCGGTGGCCATGATTAACCAGAAACTCGCCCAAAAGCCTGAAGCCGAGGAAGAAAAGTACCTTCGCGAAACACTGTTCAGTTTAAACCGGGCCTACCAGGAATTCACGAAACGCCTTGAAAATCAATATCCTGAGTATTTTAATCTAAAGTACAATTCCGCAGCTCCTTCCATCCGGCAATTGCAGAGCATCCTGCGGGGCAGTACTGCCATGGTGAGCTATTTCATTGATGAATACAACGGCAGGTTGTACTCATTCGTGATCTCAAAAAAGAAGTTTTCGATTGAGTCAAAAGCACTTCCGGCACAATACGATAAGTACATAACGGGTCTCCGGAACAGCTTGTTCTTCCAGGAAATTAATACGTTCAAAGTTTCAGCCCGAACGCTTTACAAACTGCTGATGCCCGAGAAAATTCCCGGTCAGGTAAATGACCTGGTAATCATCCCAACGGGCAGGATGGGCGTAATACCGTTCGAAACACTGTTGTCAAAAGAATCAACAAGTTCCGATTTCAAGGACCTTCCCTACCTGTTGCGACAATACAGTATTCAGTATGAATTCTCAGCCGGACTTGCACTTCAAAAACAGCATGAACAAAAAGCGATAAAGTCGGCTTTGTTCTGCGCACCCGTCACGTTCCCCGACAAGGACGCGCTTGCCGATTTGCCCGGTACAGCCTCGGAGGTTAACGCGATTTCTACATTGTTCAAACAAAAGAACATTCAGAGTGAAGTTTATCTTAACGGCAAGGCAAACGAGACAGCAATCAAATCAGGCTCGTTGAAAGATTATTCGCTTGTGCACTTTGCAACGCATGGCGTGGTAGACGAAAACTCGCCTGAGCTGTCGAGAATTTTTCTTCAGACAGACACCGAAGCAGAAGATGGAAATCTGTTCGCAGGAGAAATTTACAACCTGGAATTAAATGCCGACCTCGTGGCGTTATCCGCCTGTCAAACCGGTCTGGGTAAAATATCAAAAGGCGAAGGTGTTATCGGGTTATCGCGCGCACTGGTTTATGCGGGAGCGAAGAATCTCATCGTATCCTTCTGGAGCGTTGCCGATGAATCAACCGCGCAGCTTATGACCGACTTTTACAAACAACTTTTAGAGAATCCATCCGCTAATTACAGTCGTGATTTACGCACGGCAAAGCTGAATTTATTGAACGCCCAATATTCAGCACCCTATTATTGGGCTCCGTTTATTTTAATTGGGTTTTAATAATCGTTCTGACATAATGTGGATTATAAACACTTTACTGTCGTACTCCAAAATGGGGTATAAAAAAAATCTCAACGGGCCAACGTTTCAATCAGTTATTGTGTCTATCTTAGAAGAGATGATCAACAATTTTTAGTTATGAAAACTGCTAGGGGGTGGCTGTTTTATTTACTACTTATACCGTTCCTGGGTGGATGCATAGAGCCCTATTCTGACATCACCGGAAGCGAATTAAAAACAGAGTCAATCGACACCGTCATGTTTGAGGTATCGTACAAAGAATGTAAGATCGATATTGACAAAACGCATGAGATTTGTATCACCAAGCTGATTGATAATCGCTGCCCGCTTAATGTCTGGTGCTGTTGTGCAGGATACGCAGCGGCAACAATAGAAATCAAAAAAAATGATGAAGAAATTAAAAGTTTTGAACTTAAGGAGGGAGAACAACTCAGTTTTTATAGTGACACGACAAGCAGCTCAACCCTCGGAAAACTGTATGGTATAAAAGTCATCGAAATCTCTCCTTACCCGGTTTATAATCCGGATACAACTAATCAAAAAGATTTTACCACATACAAAGTAAAATTTGAAGTATGGCTTGGTAATGAAAATTGACTTAAAAAGTCAAATTCGTTGTCAACATTTTAGTATCGTAGTGCTATAGTTCCAAAAATCCAACGATTGACAAAAAAGCTAGGCCCTTGAAGCGAAACGCTCTTCGCGTTCAACTGGCTCCATGTGTTTTGATTGGATTCTGATTCGTTATCCGTTAATAGTTAACAGGCGACCGGTGGATTAGCCGACTATTAACTATTAACCAATAACTTTTTACTTCAGACGGAAACGGAATCCCGCATAGGCCATCCTTCCAAAGATTGGCCCCCATACCATCGAGGTGTCGAATTGTGAACCGAAGGGATCGTTGGCTGCAACAATGGGATGCTTCAATTTAAAATCACCGATGTTCTCAACGCCCAAGTAAACGCTCCATTTCTCTCCGAAATCCTTCGTGATTTGCGCGTTCATCAATACGTAGTCGTCCGACCATTTGCTGCGCTGATTTTCCGGAAGATTTTGTGACGTATCCGGTAAGCGCTGCTGACCAATCCATTGAATGGTGTAATCGAACTTCCATGCCGATTTTGTTTCGTAAGAAAGGTTCATAAAAGCACGGCTCTGCGGAATCAAAGGCCGGGCGAGCATGCCTTCTGTGTAATCGGTCTCCACATTTAGCCAGCGATACGCCAGTCTCAAATCAAAGCGCCTGATCAATTCATAGTCGACCTGGAATTGCACACTGTGGGAATATGATTTCCCGGTCAATCCGAAAAAGCGAGCTTCCCGTGCGGTGTTGTCCAGATCCAACACAACCTGATTCTTAAAATCGGTGAAGAAGTAATCAACCTGAATTGATCCGGCACGGTAATCCAGCGTAAAGTCCTGTGAAAGACTCAAGCCATAGTTCCATGCCTCATCCGGTTTGTACCCATAAGCTTTATTGCTGGTTAAATTAGAGAACACAAATGACCGCGATGAAGCCAGCACACCGGTATTTTCGGAGATGATGTTCGCTACCCGGGTACCTTTACCCGCAGAAGCGCGCAACGAAGTGGTTGGTGTGATGTCGTACTTGAGATGAAGCCTCGGAGTGAAAATCGTCCCGAACAAGTTGTGCTGATCAACACGAACTCCCGCTATCAACGAGAACTTCTGAAGATCATCGTACGAATATTCAAAGAAAGCCCCGGGAACCAGCTCGGTCCTGTCGAATGAAACTGCGGTGGTTAACGTACCTTCAACATCAATTCCGTTCGCAACGGTCAGATTTTCATCAAAGTTATCGTACAGGAAGCTTATTCCCGTTTTAAACTTATGGGATGTGTTACCAATGATCGACTGGTAAATCAGGTTTGAATAAAACGACTTCTCATCGGCATTGTGAACATTAAATCCATAATAGCTTTCGTGATCATGCGTTAGCGCAGAAAGCTGTAAACCAACACTTTGATAAGGCTTGCTTTTGAATTGATACCCCAGTTTTCCCCACAGCTCATAACGTTTTGTATTGATTTCAAAACCATATCGATTGGTGGTGAACTTATCCTCCTCGGGATTAAAGTCAAGCTGTCCGCCCTGCTTGGTGTCCGATAAAACTTTTACGCCAACCTGCCCAAGCCAGCCGGTTCCGCTGTTATACACCCATCGGTTTATGAAATTTATTTGTGAGCCTGTTGGGAAGTCGAGGAATGAATCATCATTCTCATCCATTTCAAGCGGACGTGTGCTTCCATGCAATAAAAATGTTGTCGCCCACTTATCGCCCGTGTGAACGGTGTAGTTGAGATTAAGCTCTGAGCGTGCCGATTGATTAACGTATCCATTCAGGTAAAGCTTTTCACTTTCCTGCGGCTTTTTCATCTCAACGTTAATTTGTCCGGCAATGCTTTCATAACCGTTTATAACCGATCCTGTACCCTTTGTCACCTGGATGGAGTTGATCCACGTACCGGGAATAAACTGGATTCCCTGGCTTGCAGCCAATCCCCGCACGCCCGGCATGTTCTCGAGTGAGATCAACGTGTTCGGACCTGAAAGTCCAAGCATCTGAATCTGACGGGTTCCTGTAATCGCATCGGTAAACGCTACATCCACGGAAGGATTTGTTTCAAAGCTTTCAGAAAGATTACAACAGGCAGCCTTAAACAACTCCTTTTCAGTCATCACCGAAGTGTTGATCGGATTGCTCACATCCATCCGGGTTGATGAACGCCAGCCCTCAATTGTTACCTCATTCAACACCTGGTTCGATACAAGGGTTACTTTGACGTTCTTCTGGTCAGTAATGGTGAGCGTATCCGAACGGTATCCAACAAAGCTGATCACAAGTTTGTCGGCACCCGCTACACGGTTGATCATAAATACACCATTCTCGCCTGTGGTAGCGGCATGGGACGTGCCGAGCCATACCACATTTGCCCCGGGTAACGGTTCCTCAACGCCTTTATCGTTCAGTTCAACAACCAAACCAAGCAACTGCTGTGCCTGCCCGCTTTGTGCAGACAGAAGCGCTCCGGCCGTCCACAAGAGAACGGCCAGAAGTTTAATGCTTTGCATGGTAGTTAGTCGTGCTTCTTGTTGTCGTCCATGCCGCTGTGATCATGATCTCGGTACAGGCAACAGAACGGGAGCTTTGCGTAAACGGCATCAGGAGCTTTCGTGCTGTCGGTATCATGGCCAACAGCCGAAACAAGTTCCTGAATTTTACGCTCGGTAATCTTTGACGGAACATAAACTACTTCCAGATTTTTGGTAGTCGGATTCCACTTGGCCTGCTTCACACCTTTGGTATCGAGCGCTTTTTCAATGCGAGATTTACACATGCCGCAATTGCCATACACTTTCAGGTTTGCCGTAACAACTTTTGCAGAAACAGTGGCGGGTGTTTGCGCATAGCTTACCGAGGCGAACAAAGCAATGATGAATATTATGATGAGATTCGTTTTCATATGTTTAATGGTAATGATTGATGAATAAAAAATTGAGTGCACAGATATATCGATCTGCGAAAAGAATTAGCTCAATTCCTCATCATAAAAAACGAAACTGCAGTTGATTTTAAAAATCGTCTCCTTTGGAGGCGGGGCAAATTCTTCGACAATAAATTGCGAACTCGCGTAGGCAATTTCTTTTGCTATTTCTCTGTATTGTATCTCCTCGATCACAAAATAATTTGCGACCGGGGGTGCAAGCGAAGGCGCGGGAGTTTGGGAATCGTCAATAATCAGAAGCTCATGCTCATCCTCACAACATCCGTTGTTTTTTGGCAAAAAAGCGCTGCAGGGGCATTTTTTGGACTCGAACGAGAAGACTTTTGTGGATTTTTCCCTGCCCATGCAGTAGTGAGTGGTTTTAGCCACCCCTACTGACATTAACAGGTAAATACACATGAACGCTATGGCAAAAAGCTTATTCATTGTGCATGAGAGAACCCTAAAGTAACGGGGTTGGTTTCAATTTTCCTAAGAATTGTCTGAAACTTTGTTACCGCCTAAAAAATGCGTTTTTTGCACCGAAATCGCATGTTAGAAGACAATTACAAGCAGCGCGGACTGCGCAATAAACTGGTAAAAACCCTCGAAAAAAAGGGCATTTCCGACCCTAATGTGCTGAAAGCCATCGGCAAAGTACCGAGACACGTTTTCTTCGAAACTGCACTGCTGGAACACGCTTATCAGGATAAAGCTTTCCCTATTGGAGAGGGTCAGACAATCTCTCAGCCGTACACCGTTGCCTTTCAAACCGAAAAGCTTGAGGTGAAGCCGGGCGATAAGGTATTGGAGATTGGAACAGGATCAGGATACCAGGCGTGCATTCTTTTGGAACTTGGTGCAAAGGTTTATACGATCGAGTACAATAAAAAGCTTTACGATCGTACAAAGGTGTTGCTTCCCAGGCTTGGATACAATCCGTACTTCTTTCATGGCGATGGATCGAAGGGCCTCCCTGCCAAGGCTCCTTACGACAAGATCATCGTCACGGCAGGAGCACCGGTTATTCCCAAATCCTTAACCGATCAACTTGCCGATAACGGAATACTGATTATACCGGTTGGTAATCGCGACAAGCAGGTCATGCTCCGCATCACACGAAAGAAAGATCAACTGATTACCGAAGAGTTCGAAAACTTCGCTTTCGTGCCGCTGTTAGGCAAAGAAGGTTGGGGCAGTTAATTACACTCGTACGCGTAAGTTTTTGTATCTGTTGTATTGTTAGCGAAATCAGCCGGGTATCCGCGATCATTGTACACGTATTTAATATCAACGAAATGCGGCTGGTCATCTCCTGCGTACAGCAAACTTACGCGGGTTATATTATTCTTATTTTGAATCTTATCAGAAATGAGATCGTCTGAGCCCAAGCGAAAATCAAATTTCACGAGTCTGAAAGGATTCAATTTCTTATCGAATTCAAACTCACTTACCAAACTCCACACCGGATCCGTATCCTCGATCAGGGTTATCTTTTTCACGTTACCCTGATCGTTATACTCATACATCTCATGACTTGTCACATCGGGATTTCTGGAATAATCAATTCTATCAATCGACAATATTTTACCGTTTTTGTCAAGATTAAATGTAAACGTATTTGAATTTATCGTACCTCCTTCGCTCTCACTGTACGTAAACTTCCTTTCGATAATCTGATCTTCCGCATACTCAACTTCAAAATATTGAAACAACTGATTTCCCGAATATTCCCGGACTTTTATTACTCGATCATCGTCATCATATTCAAATTCCTTATGGTATCCGTCATTTACGACCTCATCTCCATTCATAAATTTTACCGAATACACCCTTCCCTGATCATCATAAAAAATACCATGAACACCATAACGTGACAATCTGCAAATTGACTCTTCGGAGTCGCAGAAAAATAAGATAACGCACATTAACAGAAATGACAGCTTACGCATCACGTTTAGATTTACTCAAAGATAATTAATCAGCTAGCTCGATTTGGTCGTTCTGTGAAGATTTTGCCATCTTTGAGGGAATACTACAATGACAAAACGAAAGAAATTTCCACGCGAATCCTTTGTGAGCATGACCGAGCTCGTGCTTCCAAACGATACAAACACGCTCAACAACCTCATGGGAGGCCGCCTGATGCACTGGATGGATATTGTTTCTGCGATTGCGGGACAAAAACACTCCAACAGCACGGTGGTAACGGCTTCCGTGGATAACATTTCATTCCGCTCTCCTATCCGTCTCGGTAACGTGGTAACACTCAAGGCGCGCGTTACGCGGGCGTTCAATTCATCGATGGAAGTTCGTATCGATGTGGATGCAGAAGATGTTCCCACAGGTCATAAATTCGAAAGCAATTCAGCGTATTTCACATTCGTGGCTATCGACAAAGATGGTAAGCCGGTTGAAGTACCGGAAGTTGAACCCGAAACCGACAAAGACAAGGAATATTACGAAGGTGCCTTGCGCAGACGGCAACTCCGCCTCATTCTCAGCGGAAGGATGAAGCCGTCTGAAGCAAACGAGCTCAAATCTATCTTCGACATAAAAGAAGCCGTGAAGTAATGACCGAAGCGCCCGGAGCATTCATTTATTCAGAAGAACTTTATAGCCTTCCCGGCCGCACGCTGGTACTGATCCCCGTGGCTTGGGCTGAACTCCCCGAAGGCGATGTGGCCTTGCTTGAAAAGATTTTAAGCGCTGCAAGGCTTTCCCTGGCAGGTTCTCAGATAATCTGCGCAAAAAAAGCATCCCTTTCAGATTTCAAAAGTTATAATCCCTCTCTGATTATTTCGTTCGGTGTTCCACTCCAACCAGAAACTGAACACTACCAGGCAAAAATAGAAGGCAATGTCACCATTATCCGCTCAGACAGCTTGGGTGAGTTAGACGACATCCGAAAGAAAAATCTATGGGCTGCGCTAAAGCAACTGCTTAGTCGTTAAGAAATCTTTTTTCACCTCTCCAATACTGCACTTTTCCTTGGTCTCACGAATGTGACGGCTATCGCCATCTTTTTGCGAAACATTCATCATTTCATTACAACATTTTAACACAGCCGGGTTAAAATTTTACCCTGTTTCATAAAATTTGATCAAAATTTTATTCTTTAAGGGCCAATTTTTACCCTATAACAAACGTTTTCGTTAATTTTTTTTGAAATAAGGTTCTGTTTTTACCCTATTTAACAGAATTTCATAAAAATATTTCAGTTCACTGAATTCTATCACTAACCACTAAACCCCATCCCAAAACCCATGAAAAAATCTCTCATACCGTTTATCCTGTTAATCGGTGTCAGCATCCTCGCATTGTTTATTCCTGCCGTTCCCGGGAGCATCGTAACCGAGGGAATCAATGCAGGTGATACAGCATGGATGCTTGCTGCCGCAGCGCTTGTTCTTCTCATGACTCCAGGCCTCGCTTATTTCTATGGCGGCATGATCGACACCAAGAACATTATCTCTACCATGCTTCAAAGTTTTATTGCGATGGGCGTCATCAGTGTAGTCTGGATCGTTGTCGGATTCAGCCTGGCGTTTGGAACTTCGAAAGGCGGCTTCATTGGTGACCCGACAACGTTCTTTATGTTCAAGAATGTACTGGATGGCGCACCATGGGCACTGGCACCGACTATCCCATTGGTACTCTTCGCATTCTTTCAACTCAAGTTCGCCATCATTACTCCGGCCCTCATCACCGGAACATTTGCCGAGCGAATCAACTTCAAGTCTTATATCATCTTCCTCGTATTGTTCTCGCTTTTCATCTACGCTCCGCTTGCGCACTGGACCTGGCACCCTGACGGATTCCTGTTCAAATGGGGTGTGCTGGATTTTGCCGGAGGAACAGTTGTACACATGTCGGCCGGATTTGCTGCACTCGCGGCATCCATCTACCTGCGCAACAAGAGCGAAGAGAAAGTTGCTCATGCTCCTGCAAACGTACCGTTTGTTCTTCTCGGTACCGGTTTACTGTGGTTCGGATGGTTTGGTTTCAATGCAGGAAGTGCTTTGGGCGCCAATCCGTTGGCTGCATCTGCATTCGCTACAACAAACACAGCCTCCGCTGCAGCTGGCCTTTGCTGGGTTCTGCTGGATGCAGTTCGCGGAAAGAAATTATCAGCCCTCGGTTTCTGTATCGGTGCCGTAGTGGGTCTCGTAGCAATTACTCCTGCCGCCGGCTTTGTTACCATTCCTTCAAGCTTGTTCATCGGAACCATTGCCGCGATTGTGAGTAATGTTGTTGTACACTGGAAAGCAAAAACTTCATTGGAAGACACGCTTGATGTATTTCCGTGTCATGGTGTAGGCGGATTGGTGGGTATGATTATGACAGCGTTGCTTGCAACACAAGCGGTGAATGGAGCCAACACTACAGGCAACGGGCTCTTCTTCGGTGAAACAACATTGTTCTTCGTTCACATGAAAGCCCTTGTAATCGTTGTTGGATTCACATTCCTCGGATCACTTGTATTACTGAAAATAACGGATCTCATTTCACCGCTCCGCCTGAGTGCTGAAGATAAGAAAGTGGGTGCCGATTTCAGCCAGCACGGTGAAACGCTCTACCCCGCGCAATAATCATTCATCAACCAAACCCATGAGGCCCGGGCGCATGCCCGGCCTCATTAACCTCAACTCTCACCTACTCTAAACCCCACCTCATGAAAAAGAATTTTACCTATGCACTACTCCTGATCGCCATGCTGTGTACGACAGCCGCGCTAGCACAAGATGCTCCTGCTGAAGAAAAAGAGGACAAACCCACGTTTTCACTTGCGGGATCGGTCGATACGTATTTCCACTCCTCGTTTAAAACTACCAACCCGTATATGGGCGGTTCTTACGGACCCTCAACATCGTTTGCCGACCTGAGAGGCTTCTCGTTGGGCATGGTTAACCTGATTGCATCCTATCAGGGCGAAAAGTCAGGCTTCGTGGGAGACCTTGTATTCGGTCCGCGCGGTCAGGCAGCCGTGTTCGGCACCGCCAGTGGACAAGCCATTGTAAATCAACTATATGCGTATTACAAGCTGAGTGATCATGTAACGCTTAACTTGGGTCAGTTCAACACTTTTCTCGGCTATGAAGTAATCTCTCCGGCCATCAATTTTCACTACTCTACATCGTATTTGTTTTCATGGGGGCCTTTCAACCATACCGGCTTGCGGGCCGACTTCGACTTCGGTGGCGGCTTTGTTGGAAAGCTTGCGATCATGAACCCGACCGACATCGTGGAGTTCAACCCTGTCAACACGTATACACTCGGTGCACAGGTTGGTAAGTCCGGTGATGGCGGAAGTGTTTATCTGAACTTTCTGTATGGCGATCAGGACGGAACGCTGGATGAGTCCGATCCGGATGAAGATGGATTCTCAGCAGGAACATTGTTTCAGGGCGACATAACAGCCAGTGTAAACCTGGGTGAATCATTTTCCCTCGGAATCAACGCTTCCTACCAAACAACTGCAGCGGGCGAAGAACTCAATGTTGATGGCGATGTTGTGGATTCCGATGGCGATGCATCTTCGTTCTTTGGCGTTGCCCTTTATCCGAAGCTTACGCTCAGTGAAAATTTCTCACTCGGTTTGCGGAGCGAATATTTCGCTATCAAGAATTCGCACCTCAATATTTTCACGCTCGATGCCTACGATGCTTTGAATGATGTGAACGCTGGCGATGGAAATGTGATTGAGTTTACACTGTCGGCAAATTACAAAGTAGGCGGACTCATGCTCATCCCGGAATTCCGCATCGACAAAACATCAGAAGACTCATTCGTTGACAAGGATGATAAGGCAACGGATTTGTTAACCACGTTCAGCTTTGCCGCTGTTTATAAATTCTAAATTCTCAGTCAGAAACCAATAATCAAAACACACGAAGGATATGTCAAAAACAAAACTTGAGTACATCTGGCTCGATGGTTACAAGCCAACACAAAGCCTCCGCAGTAAAACTAAAATCGTTCGCAACTTTGATGGAACACTGGAAGGATGCCCGGAATGGTCGTTTGACGGAAGTTCGACTGAACAAGCTCCCGGTGGTTCTTCTGATTGCCTATTGAAACCTGTGGCATTGTTCCCCGATCCGGCCCGCAAGAATGCCTACCTGGTGATGACCGAAGTATTGAGCCCGGATGGAACACCTCACCCTTCCAACGGTCGCGCAACCATCAACGATGATGATAATGACTTCTGGTTTGGATTTGAACAGGAGTATTTCCTCTGGAACCCGGAGACTGATAAACCGATCGGGTTTCCTTCGAAAGGTTATCCTGCTCCTCAAGGCCCATACTATTGCTCGGTCGGTGCAAAGAATGCATTCGGACGCGAGATCGTTGAAGAGCATCTTGACTACTGTCTGGAAGCCGGCATCAACGTGGAAGGAATAAATGCGGAAGTTGCTACCGGGCAATGGGAGTTCCAGATTTTCGCGAAGGGTGCCAAAGCCGCAGGCGACCAGGTATGGATTGCACGTTACCTGCTGGAGCGCACAGCCGAAAAATACGGAGTCGCTATCAACTGGCATTGTAAACCGCTTGGCGCGACCGACTGGAATGGTTCGGGCATGCACGCGAACTTCTCGAACTCGCTCTTACGCACTGCCGGATCAAAAGAAATATATGACACAGTTTGCCAGGCTTTCGCTCCGTTTGTAAAAGAGCACATTGCGGTTTATGGAGCCGACAATCACTTGCGCCTGACGGGTAAGCATGAAACTCAATCGATCGACAGGTTTTCATATGGTGTGTCCGATCGCGGGGCATCGATACGAATTCCAATTGCAACGGTAGAAAGCGGATGGAAGGGCTGGCTGGAAGACAGGCGCCCGAATTCAGCTGCCGATCCTTACAAAGTTGCAGCGCGGATTATTAAAACCGTAAAAACGGTTCCTGAATATGCGACCGTAAACGGTCATTAACAGCAGTGCCAAGTGTTTTGTTGTACAGAGGTCGGGCGTAATTGCCTGACCTCTTTATTTTTCCTGCAAGCCCACCCACCGGTCATGCATTTCATCGAATATTCTGACGTGTTCACGCCTGTATCTGGGTGAAAATCAGCGCTTCCGCAAACCTTTGCGCTGCCGAATTTCCAATCTTCCGTTTTTGTTATAATCTTTGAGCTCTGGCTACGAATGCCTTAATGAATACTTGAATTCCTTAACAGCATTAACAAACTCAGCTATGAAGAAGGTCAGTCTTATTCTTTCAGTCGTTGCCGCCCCTTTATTTCTTCGCGCGCAAGACTCAACTTCGGGCAATTACCCTTACTGGACCATATCGAAAGATATTCAGCGCCAGGCATATAGTAACGTAGCATACGCTCCCGTGACGTTTGACATCACCGATCTGTCGGCTATGGTATCCAAGAACATCCAGCGAAAAAGAACTACAGCCAGCAAACCGGCCGCGCTACCCGGTTATCCTTCCTGGAGCATTTCAAAGCCTGCGGCCCGCCAGTCGTTTGAACGACAAAATAAAAAGAAGCAGTGAGCACTAACTGCTGATTTACAGTCTTTCTGCGTTAATCCACGCCTTCCGCCACTTTTTGCACCTTTCGAGGCTTATTTTATCTTTGCGGTTCTAAAAAAAGTCCATCCGGCTCAAATCGGGCGGTTTTATCTGTAAATCATAAACTAAAAATGAATAGTATTATCTATCTGATCCCGGCCTTTGGAGTTGTCGGCTTGATTGTAATGGCTGTGAAATCCGCATGGGTGACCAAGCAGGATGCAGGCGAAGCTAAAATGCAGGAGCTTGCCGGCTACATTGCCAATGGTGCAATGGCATTTCTGAAAGCTGAATGGAAGATCCTCGCATACTTTGCCGTTATCACCGCTGTCTTGTTGGGTTGGTCAGGTACGCTCGTTGAAGATTCAAGTCCGATCATTGCAGTGGCATTTTTGATTGGTGCAGTTCTCTCCGCTGTCGCGGGATATATCGGGATGAAGATCGCTACAAAGGCGAACGTTCGCACTACGCAAGCCGCGCGGACAAGTCTTGCTCAAGCACTTAAAGTTTCCTTCACGGGTGGATCGGTTATGGGCATCGGTGTGGCAGGTCTTGCCATTCTTGGTCTTGGTGGCTTGTTCATCGTATTCTTTAATTTGTTCGTACCGGAAGGTGCGGCCATTACAGGGATTGAAATGAAACGCGCGATTGAAGTGCTGGCCGGATTTTCACTGGGAGCTGAATCAATCGCTTTGTTCGCACGCGTTGGCGGTGGTATTTATACAAAAGCTGCCGATGTTGGAGCTGATCTTGTAGGAAAAGTAGAAGCGGGTATTCCGGAAGATGATGTTCGTAACCCTGCTACCATTGCTGATAACGTGGGAGATAACGTAGGTGACGTTGCAGGAATGGGCGCTGACTTGTTCGGCTCGTATGTCGCTACAATTCTTGCTACGATGGTGCTTGGTCAGGAGATTTCTGCGAACGATAATTTCGGAGGTCTGTCTCCTATCCTGTTACCGATGTTCATTGCAGGTCTGGGATTAATCTTTTCGATATTCGGAACCATGTTTGTTCGCATTAAAAGCGAAACCGACAGCGTACAAAAAGCGCTCAACATCGGTAACTGGTCGTCTATCATTTTTACAGCCATCGCTTCATTCTTTGCGGTGAAATACCTGTTACCCGAAACACTTGTTCATCGCGGATACGAGTTCACATCAACCGATGTATTCATTGCCATCATCATTGGATTGATTGTCGGAACCCTGATGAGCTTAATTACAGAATATTATACAGCAATGGGCAAACGTCCGGTGCTTTCGATTGTTAAACAGTCAGGAACCGGGCATGCAACAAACATCATCGGTGGTTTATCGGTAGGTATGGAATCAACTGTACTGCCGATCCTTGTACTGGCTGCCGGAATTGTTACGTCTTACTATTTCGCAGGACTTTACGGAGTAGCAATTGCTGCTGCCGGTATGATGGCAACCACGGCCATGCAATTGGCTATTGATGCTTTCGGTCCGATTGCTGATAACGCAGGCGGTATTGCAGAAATGAGCCAGCTTCCTGAAGAGGTTCGCCACCGCACCGACAATTTGGATGCCGTTGGTAACACTACCGCGGCAACCGGAAAAGGCTTTGCGATTGCGTCCGCTGCCCTTACATCCCTTGCGCTGTTCGCGGCATTTGTGGGTGTATCAGGAATTACGGCAATCGATATCTATAAAGCTCCCGTACTGGCCGGTCTTTTTGTAGGCGGTATGATCCCATTCATCTTCTCTTCATTGGCTATCGCGGCCGTTGGTCGTGCAGCGATGGATATGGTGAACGAAGTGCGCCGGCAATTCCGCGAGATTCCAGGAATTATGGAATACAAAGCGAAACCTGAATATGAGAAATGTGTCGCGATTTCAACCAATGCATCCATCCGTGAAATGATTGCTCCCGGAGCTATTGCGATCATCACACCGGTTGTTGTGGGCTTCTTATTTGGTCCTGAAGTGCTTGGCGGACTTTTAGCTGGTATTACAGTATCAGGTGTGTTGATGGGTATGTTCCAGTCGAACGCAGGTGGTGCATGGGATAACGCTAAGAAGTCGTTTGAAAAAGGCGTTGAGATCAATGGCCAGGTTTATTATAAAAAGTCAGAGCCGCATAAGGCTTCTGTAACCGGTGACACCGTGGGTGATCCGTTCAAGGATACCTCAGGTCCTTCCATGAATATCCTGATCAAGCTGACATCCATTGTAGCGCTGATTATTGCTCCGCATATTTCAGCAAAAGATCATTCAACGGTAAAGGTCGATAAAACAAAAACCGAAGTAGTTTCTGCGATTCCGAAAGACATCGTTCAGGAATAGAAATTATAACCTGTTAATAAAAAAAGGGAGCATCGCTGCTCCCTTTTTTATTCCTGCCCGACACTCTTAGTTGAAGATGCTATCCCAGAAATCCGGCTTGTCATTGGTTCCTCCGCGTGCGTGACAATCTCCACAAACGGGCTTTGCAGCAAACATATTGACTCGGCCTTCATCAACGGTGAGCGGCAAAAAACCTAGTCCAACAAAGTACTTAGCTACACTATCCGGATTACTCATTAACACGGCAATTTGCTCGCAGTCCAGGTCAAAGCCCCAGAGCTTTACGTCAGACTTTCGGATGTTTATTCTTTCGGAAGAAGTTGTATACGCTCCGATATATCCGACAACTGGTTCGCTGGAGTTCTCGCATGAAATATTACCCAACAACTGCGAGGGTTGTGGGTCATAAAATGTTCCCACCTGGTTGGTATTCTTATTCATCACCTGTAAATAATTGTAGTTATCGAGGCTGAGCGCATGTTGCTGAACCAGAATAGAATACTTCTCCGATAATCTGTCAGAGCCCGCCTTGATTTCTATAAGGGTTTGGCTTATGTCTTCAACCGAAAGTCCGGCAACGGACTGTGTAATCAGCTTTAATGGTTTGGCCCGTTTCCAGCAAAGACGCATGGCCGTTATTTCAGCCTCCTCCCGGGGGAAGAACTCTCCATTGCTAAACCGGTAGAAGGAAAGATAGGGCGATTTATTCTCCCAGTCTTCTTCGTAATTCCATTGATAGAACAACGTGGATTGTGTGGGGTCGTGTGTATCCACTTTGATGGTAACTCCATCAGCGTCACGGGTCCAATAGACGCTATCGATAGCCGGAGACTCAATCGGAGTGATATAATCGGAATAAAAGCGTTTTCCGTCACTGGTTTCAATCCGAATGCGGTATTGCCGGTCAAGCGGAAGCGATAGGGGCTCAGAAGAATAAACACCCGCCTCACCTTCCGAGAGGTCGTGGAACTCATCCTGATCATCCTGTATTTGCATGACTGCACCCTCTTCAACTTGTGCAAACTCCTGTGTGGAATTAATAGGAACAGTGCGCGAAACCCGAATCGTAGTTACCGCATCCGAACCCACATTTATATAACCCTCCACCACCAGAAAATTTGAGGTCAGCAATTTCACATCTGCTATAAAGGGGTCCTTACAACTCCCAATCAAAAATAAAAGCAGAAAAGGAAGAAATTTCTTTGCCCTTAATCTCCACCTCTTAACAAATCTCCAAGCAACCATATTCAAATAGAACAATTACTAACCTGTAGCAGGCACGACACAACGGAACTCTGTAAATACCCCTTGGTAACTAAACTTAATGTTGGTCATTCTACCACCCGGGCAATCGGGCGGGCAAAAGGTTCTCGCAACACAGAGATATACCCAAAGAACAAGGGGTAATTTGGAAATTCTCATGGCTGTACACAGCAATAACAAATATAAAAAATGCAACCGATCACAGTACGTATTTTATTTAAAAGGGTAAGCTTATTTCCCAAATGATCAGGCGGCCAGTTTTGTCATAAATTATCTGCATTTTGAAATGGTTGACGATACTCAATCGTTAACCCGATAGGCACGCAAAATTAAATCAAATCAAGGTGCTGAAAATGAACAACTTACAAGGGTTTTTATAAAATTGTCCGTCTCAGGATTATCCTTGGCTGTTGCCGGGATGACTCTGACGTTACCTACCGGAAGCTGGCTTTGGTCACACGAACGTTTAAAAAAGTACATTGATCTTACATTTACTATATTTCACAGATAAAATCCAAAAAGTGGGGTAGCCTGCAGGGTTACCACGATAAAGCCAAATGGTATCTAAGTCGAGCTCAACAATGACGGAACAAGAGATTTTTGAACGCATCTGCAAAGGTGACGAGAAGACCCTTGAATTCCTCTACAAGAAATATTACCGGATGATGACCAAAATGGTTATCACCAACAGCGGCACAGAAGAAGAGGCTCGTGATATTTATCAGGATGCGCTTATTGTTTTTTGGCAGAAAGCGACCTCCGGGAAACTGGTGATGACCTCAAAAATCAGCACCTACATTTATAGTATCTGCCAGAATTTGTGGCGTAAAGAGCTTGACCGGAAGAAGCGGCTTTCGAACGAAGAAAAAGATGTCGCTGTTGTTCTGGATACAGAAACAGAGGAGCGAAATAAGATTGTGGCCAAGTGTATCGATCAGCTTGGCGAAACCTGTAAAAAGGTTTTAATGTATTACTACTTTGAAGAAATGTCGATGCAGGATATTGCAGATAAGCTTGGCTTTGCCAACACCGATACTGCTAAGACGAAAAAGTATAAGTGCAAAAAGAAATTGGATGATTTAGTTAAAGCTCAGTATTCTGAGCGTGATTTTTTAGATTAACAACATGACAGAGAGAGAATTCGAAATGATGGACGATTACCTGTCCAACCGCCTCAGCGCTGAGGAGAATGCAGCGTTTGAGGAGCAGGTTCAAGCTGACCCCCAGCTTGCGCAGGAACTCGCCATTCAGAAAAACCTTGTTGAAGGACTCCGGCAGGCCCGGACTGCGGAACTCAAGAGCATGCTTAACAATATCCCGGTATCTCCAATCAATGGCGGAAGCAGTTTGCTGACGAAGGTTGGTACGTGGACAGTTGTAGCCGGGCTTGTGGTTACCGGTATTTATTTCTATTCAACACGCGATCAGGAACCTGCCCAGGGGGACGGCAAAGTTTCGACCGAACAAAAACCAGAAACACAACCGCAGGTTGCTGTAGTTCCGGAAACCGAAACCGAATCGACAGCCGACCAGCGTGAAGAACCAACACCTCCTGCAGCCAAACCGACCGTGAAGAAAACGCAGCCGGAGCCAAAGCAAGAGGCAACTGAGCCTGCCGCAGCGAAACCTATGGACGTATACAATCCGGAGGACGATCAGGTTGACGAAGCTACACGTCAGTATGAGCATGAGCAGATGGAAAACATCAAGAAGTCGTTCGTGACATCGTCAATCGAAGTTGAAACCGATACGATGAGCAAGAAGTACAACTTCCACTATGTTTTCAAAAACAGCAAGCTTATCCTGTACGGTGCTTTTGAAAAGAACCTGTATGAAATTCTGGAGTTTATCGGTGATCAGAAACGTACGGTTGTTTTGTACTACAAGTCAAACTACTATCTGCTTGACATCGACAAAACAGAGCCTACCAAGCTTAATCCGATTCACGACCCTAAGCTTTTGAAGATGCTGAAGGCACACCGAAGCAAGTAATAGTTTTAAAAATCAGGAAAAGTCTCCCGTAGCCACGGGGGACTTTTTTATTTTACACCGATTAAATCCTACCTTTGGAACTGTGCAAAAAATCAATACCCGTAAAAAACTCGGAAGCTATCCCTCAGTAGGTGTTGTCATCAGCATTACCCTGGCGCTTTTTGTTACCGGGTTATTCGGATTGCTGATTATCTCCTCGCAGGAACTTGAGCGGGTGGTTCGTGAAAACATAAAGTTACAGGTCTATCTAAAAAATGGCCTGACCGACACGCAACGCACCCAGGTCGAGAAAAAGCTTGAACAACTCCCCTATATCAATCAAACGGTTTCAGAAAAACCTGTAGTCTTTATCTCAAAAGAAGAAGCTGCAAAGAAATTCATAGCCGAAACCGGTGAAGACTTCAACCAGTTTCTGGGTGAAAATCCGTTACACGATGCCTATGTATTAACGATCGATCCGGCCTATCATTCAAAAACCAGTATGGAAAAAATCAGTGCCGAACTGGAGAAAATGAATGGTGTATTTGAAGTTTTTTTTGTGGAGGGGCTTATTGAATCGATCAACAAAAATGTCACCCGGTTGGGCGTCATTCTGGCTGCCATCATAGCCCTGCTCCTTGTCACGGTCGTTTTGCTGATAAACAATACACTCAGACTGGCACTCTTCTCGCAACGTTTCCTGGTGCGAAGCATGCAATTAGTAGGCGCCCGCAAATGGTTTATTCAGCGTCCGTTTCTGTTTCGTGCATTGGTGTATGGAGCGCTTTCCGGGCTTCTGGCAACTGGCGGCCTCTGGCTTTTGGTTAATTATGCCAACCAGAATTTTGAAGATCTCGTATTAATCGAAAATAAAGATCGCATGATGATGCTGAGCGCAGCGTTGGTTGTGCTGGGAATGCTCGTAGCGATTATCAGCAGCTACTTTGCCATCCGCAAATATTTAAAAATGTCGTTAGACGAATTGTATTAATTTTACGCCATGGAAAAGATGCCTTTTGGAAAGAAAAATTATCAGTGGATGATTATCGGGCTGGTGACACTGGTGGTTGGATTTATCATCATGTCGTTGGATAGTGAGGCTTATGGCTTTGGCTTTTTAGGATTAACGCTTGGGCCCATCGTGGTGATGGTTGGTTTCATCATGGAAATCTATGCTATTCTTATTCGGCCTGAAGCGTCAAAGCCTGACGTTAAAAAGTAAGTTCTCGTTTGTCGTTACTCCAGTCCATTATCCTTGCCATTATTGAAGGACTCACTGAGTTCCTTCCTGTGTCATCAACCGGGCACATGATCATCGCGTCATCTGCAATGGGTATTGAAACCAACTCATTTGTAAAGCTTTTTACCGTTGCAATTCAACTCGGTGCAATTCTTTCGGTAGTTGTACTTTACTGGAAGCGCTTTTTCAAATCATTCGACTTTTACCTGAAGATTGGCGCAGCATTCATCCCTGCTGTGATTGCCGGACTCTTTTTTAAAGAATATGTAGATGCCTTGCTGGAACGTGTAGACGTAGTGGGTTACACGCTTTTAATTGGCGGTGTATTTTTCCTTTTTATTGACAAGATTTTCTCCTCAGAAGGCGAACCTGATCAGGAGATTACCTACCCCAAAGCATTTAAAATCGGATTGTTCCAGGTAATCGCCATGGTTCCTGGTGTGTCGCGGTCGGCTGCCACGATTATCGGGGGCTTGTCGCAAAAGCTCACGCGAAAAAATGCTGCTGAGTTTTCATTTTTTCTCGCTGTACCCACCATGTTTGCGGCCACTGCACTATCCGGTTATAAATACTATACCGATGGTTACACACTTTCTTCAGGAGAGATTAACATCCTCGTGATTGGTAACATCGTTGCGTTCATTGTCGCGATGATCGCCATCAAATCATTCATTAGTTTTCTTACCAAGCATGGCTTTAAGTTGTTTGGATACTACCGCATTATTGTCGGGATTATTATCCTTGCCTTATACTATTTTGGTAACGGGCTTTCCACCCTGTAATGGAATCACTCCAATCACCGGAAAACGGGCAACTGTTGCTTATCAATAAACCGCTGGGATGGACATCCTTCGATGTTGTCAATAAGCTTCGTTACAAGCTCAAAATCAAGAAGATAGGCCATGCAGGCACGCTTGATCCGCTGGCTACGGGGTTGCTTATCATCTGCACCGGAAAGATGACCAAGCAAATTGACAATTTTATGGGTCTGGAAAAGGAATACACGGGCACGTTCGTAATAGGCCAGACTACTCCATCATATGACCTGGAGACTGAAGTGTCTGATCCGGTTGATATCACAGGCGTTACCGGCCAGGCTATTCGGGACGCAGCACAATCGCTCACCGGGAAAATTTCTCAGCTCCCTCCTGCTCATTCAGCCATTAAAATTGATGGCAAGCGCGCGTACAAGTTTGCCCGACAAGGAAAGGAAATTGAGCTTAAGCCCCGTGAGGTTGAAGTGATTGAATTTGAAATAACGTCCATCGCGCTGCCGAATATTAACTTCCGGATTGTGTGTTCGAAGGGAACGTACATCCGGAGTCTGGCACGCGACCTGGGGGAAAAACTTGGCGTTGGTGCATATCTTTCACAACTTTGCCGGACACGAATCGGAAATTTCAAGCTTGAAGATTCCGTTTCGATTGACGATGTGACACCACCTCATGCGGATTTACTACAGCATTGATGATTTCAGTCCGGTAAAAAATGCCGTTGTTACCAGCGGCACGTTTGACGGTGTGCATGTCGGCCACAAGAAAATTCTGTCACGGCTTACCGAGATTGCACGCAAAACGGATGGTGAGACCGTTGTAATTACCTTTTGGCCGCATCCCCGGTTGGTGCTTTACCCGGATGATACGCAACTGAGGCTTCTTAACACATTCGAAGAAAAAGCTGAGTTGCTGAAGAAACAAGGCGTCAATCATTTGCTTCGCATTCCTTTCACGAAAGAGTTTTCACAACTTTCATCGGAAGAGTTTATTACTACCATACTGGTCGAAAAAATCGGGACGCGGAAACTGGTTATCGGTTACGACCACCATTTCGGCAAAAACCGTGAAGGAAGTTTTGAACAGTTGAAATTAAACGGTCCTAGGTATGGATTTGAAGTAGAGGAAATTCCGCGTCAGGATATCGACAACATCGCGGTGAGCTCCACAAAAATCCGACAGTCGATTGAAGCTGCTGATCTGGAAACAGCTAATCATTTACTGGGTCAACCCTATACATTAAGTGGCCGGGTTATTAAAGGCGATCAAATTGGCCGCCAACTTGGATACCCGACTGCCAACATCGAGGTGGATTCGCTTTATAAATTGATTCCGGCCGATGGAATTTATGCCGTGCGTGTACGCCACGCCAACGAACTTTACCACGGTGCCTTGTACATCGGCAACCGCCCTACGGTTGATGGAACGAAAAAGGTAATTGAGGTGAATATTTTTAACTTCAACCGCGAGATATACGGAGAATCGCTAACGGTTGAGTTCCATTCGTTTATTCGTCATGATAAAAAGCTCAGCTCACTGGACGAATTAAAGAGCCAGATTGCAGTTGACAAAGAACACGTACTGTTATCCTTTCAATAAGTATGATTAACAAAGTTGTAGCAAACGCAGAAGGTGCGGTTAAAGACATCCCGGACAATGCCGTACTAATGCTGGGCGGGTTCGGTCTCTGCGGTATTCCGGAGAATTGCATCAATGCCTTGTTAAAAAAAGGCGTAAAGGGTTTAACCTGCATTTCAAACAATGCCGGAGTTGACGACTTCGGCATAGGGCTATTGTTGAAATCGCGGCAGGTAAAAAAAATGATCTCATCGTATGTAGGTGAGAATGCCGAGTTTGAACGGCAATTGTTATCGGGTGAACTGGAAGTAGAACTCATTCCGCAAGGCACACTTGCAGAGCGTTGTCGTGCGGGCGGTGCGGGCATACCGGCATTCTTCACTCCGGCAGGTTACGGAACTGAAGTAGCGGAAGGCAAGGAAGTGCGTGAGTTTGATGGTAAGAAATATCTTATGGAGCATTGGTTAAGGGCTGATTTTTCGATCGTAAAAGCCTGGAAAGGAGACACTTCCGGCAATCTCGTCTATCGTGGAACGGCCCGTAATTTCAATCCCATGATGGCAGCTGCGGGCAAGATTACCATTGCCGAGGTAGAAGAACTTGTGCCGGTTGGAGCACTCGATCCCAATAATATTCATACGCCCGGTATCTATATCCAGCGCATATTCCAGGGAAAGAATTACGAAAAAAGAATTGAGCAGAAAACCGTTAGCAAGTCGGCTTGATTATCCTTCAATTGTAAAGTTTTATGTTAGATAAGATTGGTATCGCGAAACGAATTGCACAGGAAGTACAGGATGGCATGTACATTAACCTCGGAATCGGCATCCCCACACTCGTGGCGAACTACATTCCGAAAAGTCTGAATGTTGTGCTTCAATCGGAAAACGGCTTGTTAGGCATCGGGCCGTTCCCTACCGAAGGTCACGTTGACCCGGATTTGATTAATGCCGGAAAACAAACCATCACCATGATGCCTGGCTCATCGTTGTTCAGTTCAGCGGAAAGCTTCGGCATGATCCGTGGCGGTCATGTTGATCTTACAATCCTGGGCGCCATGGAGGTTTCGGAAGCGGGAGACATTGCCAACTGGAAAGTTCCGGGTAAAATGGTGAAAGGCATGGGTGGCGCCATGGACCTTGTAGCATCGGCCAAGCATATCATTGTAGCGATGCAGCATTGCAGTAAAGACGGGGCATCAAAGCTTTTAAAGAAGTGTACACTCCCTATTACGGGTTTAAAATGTGTTAAGAAGATTGTTACCGACTTGGCTGTTCTCGATGTTGTGCCGGGTGTTGGGTTTAAGTTACTTGAGCGGGCACCGGGTATTTCTGTAGACGAAATCAAAAAGGCAACCGAGGGGAAACTAATCGTTGAAGGAGAAATTCCCGAGATAAAATTTTAAGTAATTTCGTGCCCTTCTTTAAGATTCCTAATACATGAAAAAGTCAGAGATAAACTTTACAATAGATTTAGACTCCAATAATGTTCCTCAGAAAATCCACTGGAACGCCTCTGACAAACCCGATGCCGCACCCAGCGAAACCAAGTCGATCAGCATCTCGCTGTGGGACGAAAAACAGAAGAATACGCTCCGTATTGATCTGTGGACCAACGACATGCCTGTTACCGAGATGAAGCGCTTTTACATCGATTGCCTGGGGGGATTGGCCCAAAGCATCCTCTCCTCCACCGGTGACGAATACATGGCACACGAAACCAATGCGCTGTGCGAAAAGCTGGTTCAGCACCTGGTCAACAATCCTGAAAAGCAAGGCTAAAAAACCCTGTAATTAATCCCGAATTACAGGTGCAATCGATTTCGTAATTTCTGATAAAATTTTGTATTTTTCAGAACAGGAGAATTATGTTCTTCCGAATTGTCTATTAACCCAACTTTATTCTTACAACAAAACCAACCTAAAAACAACTTATGGAGAAGTTCTACAAACGTCTTGGACTACTAGCATTGATGCTGCTCTCCGCGTCTTTTGCTTTTGCCCAAACAACAATCTCAGGAGCCGTGAAAGACGGTATTACCGGTGAGGCCTTGCCCGGTGTGAGTATTTTAGTAAAAGGAAAAGTAATCGGTACAACAACTACGGTTTCGGGTGAGTTTACACTTAAGGTAAACCAGGCACCCCCGTTAACACTTGTCATTTCATCGGTGGGCTATAAGTCCCAGGAAATCGAAATCACAGACGCAAACACGTCAGGCCTTTCCATCTCCATGGAAGAGCAAAGCGTACTGGGTCAGGAAGTAGTTGTTTCTGCTTCTCGTGTGGAAGAAAACATCCTTCGTTCACCTGTAACCGTTGAAAAAATGGATTTGAAAGCAATCCAGCAATCTCCAACACCGGACTATTTCGATGCGTTGGCAAACGTGAAAGGTGTGCAGGTTTCATCCAGCAGCTTGAACTTCCCCGCGATCAACACGCGCGGTTTTGCTACAATCGCCAACGACCGTTTTGTTCAGTGGATTGATGGTATTGATGGATCGGCACCTATTCTGAACTTCCCTACCGGTAACATTGTAGGTATAGGTGAACTGGATGCAGAAAGTCTGGAACTTATTCCCGGTGCTGCATCAGCGCTGTATGGTCCTAACGCCTTCAATGGTATTTTGATCATGCGCAGCAAGAGTCCGTTCGAATTCCAGGGATTGAGCGCGCAGGCTAAGTATGGTATGACCAATTCGGATGCGCAAGGTGAAAGCAACCCGATGTACACATTCGGAATTCGCTACGCAAAAGCATTTAAAAACAAGTTCGCATTTAAGATCAATTTCTCGTATCAGGATGCGACCGACTGGAAAGCAAACGATTATACGCAAGACAGACTGAGAGCGAACTCAAAAACAAATCTTTCAGGTTCTCCTGATTTCGATGCTGTAAATAAATATGGTGATGAAGCCGTTATCGCGATCCCGGGCTTCCCGACCACGCTTCGCAGAACAGGCTGGAAAGAAGAAGATATCATTGATGATTATTCAGCGAAAAGCATCAAGGCTGATGTTGCCCTTCACTACCGAATTACCGACAAGCTGGAAGCTCTTTACAACTACCGGTTTGGTTCAGGTGATGCCGTGTATCAGGGTGATGCAAAATATGCACTTCGTGGATTCACACAAACCTTCCAGAAGTTAGAATTGAGATCCGATAATTTCTTTGTTCGCGGATATTTAACTCAAACAGATGCCGGGGATTCTTATAACATGCTAGCGCTTGGTTCGTACATGAACGAAGCCATCAGTCCTTCTGCATCTAGCTGGGTTCCTGATTATCTGAATGCTTACAGCGGAAATGCACCAGGCGTTCCGGCAGGTGATCACGCTGCAGCACGCGCGTGGGCCGATCGTACACGCCCGGCAGTGGGCAGCGATGAATTCAATTCATTGGTAAAATCAGTTCGCAAGGCATTCTTCCAGGGCAATCCTCCGGGAGCAACCTTTAAGGACGACTCCCGCATCTGGCATGGTGAATTCAACTACAATTTCAAGAACCAGATTAAGTTTGCCGAAGTTATGGTTGGTGGTAACGTGCGTCAATACGATCTGTCTACCGATGGAACAATCCTGAATGAAGATCCGGAAGCTCCAAGCCGTGATGAAGCGAAATTCAACCGTATCAAAATCAACGAGTTTGGCGCATACACTCAGATTGCAAAAACATTTGGCGGATTGAAGCTTACCGGTTCTATCCGTTTCGATAAAAACGAAAACTTCGATGGCCAGGTAACACCGCGTTTATCAGCTGTGTACACATTTAGCGAAAACCACAACATTCGTGCTTCATTCCAAACAGGTTTCAGAAACCCGCAAACACAGGCGCAGTTCATTTACTTCCCTGCATCGGATGCAATTCTGTTAGGAAGCACAAAAGCCAACGCAGAACGTTACCATGTTCATAATGGCGGATCTTATACCCGTGATTCATATCGTGCTTACCAGGCATCAGGCGGTTCACTGGACGCTAACGGAAATACCGTGGGCGGTGATCCTTCTTTGCTGAAAGATGCAAACGTACCATACGTACAACCTGAACAATTGAAAGCGTTCGAAGTTGGTTACAAAGGATTGTATAGCACCAATATTCTGGTAGATGCAAACGTATACTACAACATTTATAACGACTTCCTCGGAACAGATTTCGTGGCGAGCAAAACAGCTTCTGTACACCAGGGAACAACCTTAAATCCGGGAACTGTTTTCAGCTTGTACTCAAACTCACCTGAACAGGTTAAATCATGGGGCGTTGGTCTGGGTGTTACGTATAATTTCTTAAGAGGCTACCAGTTGACATTCAACTACAACTACGCTGACTTTTCACTGGAGCAGGTTGAAGGCCGCGTTTATAATGCCGGATTCAACACTCCGAACAATAAGTTCAGCGTAGGAATTGGTAACCGAAAGCTGACCAAGAATCTTGGTTTCAATGTTAACTATCGCTGGCAG
The DNA here is from genome assembly GCA_019694875.1 of Cyclobacteriaceae bacterium. Taxonomy (GTDB): domain Bacteria; phylum Bacteroidota; class Bacteroidia; order Cytophagales; family Cyclobacteriaceae; genus UBA2336. Next base: position 934,440 of record JAIBBC010000002.1, on the reverse strand, counting down.
CAGGAATTCGACTGGTTCTCTTCTTATGGGGAGTGGACAGTACCTGCATTCGGTGTAGTAGATGCTGCGGTGAGCTACCGTTTGCCATCGATCAAGTCAATAGTTAAAGTTGGCGGAACTAACCTTGGCGGAAACGACTACCGTACAAACATTGCCGGACCTTTTGTAGGCCAGATGTACTACGTATCGATCACATTTGATGAATTCTTTAAATAACCTGCAACTACGTTGACTATGAAAAAGTATAACAGATTATCCATACTACTTTCAGCCGCTTTAATGTTTGGGTGTGCCCAGGAGATCGATGAGCTGAAAGAACCCGAAACAGAAGGCGATCCAACCGGTTCGCTTGGCGCTACCGTTGATGCTTCCAATTTCGTAACCATTGGTAACTCATTGGTTGCGGGATATCAGGCGAACGCGTTATTTACAGAAGGTCAGGAAGAATCGATCGGTAAGATCATTCACCAGCAAATGGTGTATGCAGGCGCAACAGGTGAGTTTAACCAGCCTGATATTAACTCAGCGAATGGTTTTTCAGGATTTATTCCCAGCACCACCATTCCGCTCGGACGTCTCGTATTGTATGATCCGGACGGAACAGGCCCAAGAAGTGCAGGCCCTGCTGCTTCCGCTACACCAGCACGCGATGCATCAGGAACAGCTCCTTGTAACGTGTTAGAGACACCTGCAGTACCGGCTCCTTATAACTCAGCTTCAAGTCCGCTCGATGCATCATGGGCTTTTACAGGTAATAAGGCTGAACTGAATAATTTCGGTGTACCCGGAATTACCGTAGGAGAACTATTGGTACCAACATCGCCTAACCCCGCTTTCAGTACATACTATTATCGGTTTGCTACAAACCCGGGAACATCAACGATTCTGGGCGATGCAATTGCAACCAATCCAACGTTCTTCCTTGTTGAAATAGGAAATAACGATATCCTGGGTTATGCAACGGGCGGAGCTTCTAACGGAGCTTTGTTAACTTCTACCGCTAACTTCACTACGCGGTACAATGCCGTTATCGCTACGCTGTTCGGAAACCTGCCAAACGCAGAAGGTGTTGTTGCAAACATTCCTAATGTGACGTCAATCCCATTCTTCTTTACCGTAAAATGGAATGCTATTCCGCTTGATGCTACAACTGCAGCCACAGTCACGACAGCCCTGGCAACGCCATATAATGGCTTCCTTCAGGTAATGGTTACTAACGGTATCATCTCTGCTGACGAAGCTGCGAAAAGAACCCTTACGTACACAGCCAGTGCAACAAACCCGATCCTTATTTCGGATGAAACACTCACTGACCTTTCACCATATATGACCGGTGCAGCTGCTGCGCTCGCGCCCTATGCTCGCGCTCGGCAAACAACAGCCAACGACTTAATCACACTCACCGCAGGTTCGGTATTAGGTACGTGTGTTGGAGGTAATCCACAGGCGATCAATGGCGTTACAATGCCGATAGGTGATCAGTACGTGCTGATTCCATCTGAAACGCAGGAGATTCTAACCAGAACAGCTGAGTTCAATGCGGTGATTGCCGGAGCGGTAGCTGCCAACAACACCAAACTGGCGTTGGCTGATGTGAATGCAGCCTTTACAAGCTTCGTTGCCACAAAAGGAACTGTTGTTAACGGCATCCTTCTCACGCCAAGCATTACGCCTCCGTATGCAGGGTTCTCGGAAGACGGTGTACACCCGAACGGAAGAGGATATGCGTTCCTGGCAAACATCTTCATTGATGCGATCAACGCCAAATTCGGATCAACTATTCCAAAAGCTAACATCACACACTATCGTGGTACCAGAACACCGATAACACCTACCAATTCATACTAGGTAGAATTGGTTAAAAGTTTAAAAGGCTGCAAGCAATTGCAGCCTTTTTTTATTGTCTGTTCTTAAATATATCCAGCCGCCCGATAGGCAATAATCCCGAGCCACTCTTTGAAAAGTTTCTGCCAGAGATTGATAGCATCGGCCCGGGGGACCAAAAGCACGTCAGGTGTGAATTGCCGGGGATGCGTATAAAAGTCAGTGGCAAAACAGTCTGCATTCAACCCGACTTTTTTAAAGCAGGCACTTGCCCTGCGCATGTGAAATGCCGAAGTGATGAGCAAACATTTCGAGCCATCCTCGCCCGAAAGAATCTGCTTTACGTTAGTGGCATTCTGGTGCGTGTTATCCGACTCACGTTCAATTACAATATCTGATTCAGGAACTCCCGCCATAACCATAACAGAAGCAAGTTCATCGGCTTCCGGCCGACCAGTGGTCAACACCCGCCCTACGCCACCGGTAATGATAACTTTACGAATAATACCTTTTTTATAAAGCTGAATGGCATGCGTTACACGATCAGCACCGTGATGAAAATACACACGATCAGCCGGTTCGTGATCATTCAGTGTTACACCGGTAAGGACAATGCCCCAGTCATATGTTTTGCTGATCGATGCATATGGTGTTGCTTCAATCTCCCAGCCGCGCATGGCTTCATTGGCAATAAAGTCGTTCGAGAAAAATAACAGCAACGAAAATGCAATCCAGAAGAAGCGCTTTTTCAAATGCGCTTTCTTCACCCAAACGGATGCAATCAAAAATCCGAAAACAAAAATTAACGGATTGGTAAGAAAGCCCAGTACTTTGGAAAGCACAAAGAACATACTATACCGGTCTTGAGAGACTGCCTATACCATCAATTATTTTTCGAAGCACATCGAAGTACAGTGCAATCGCCAGCACAAACGACATTGACCAGATAACACCCAGGTTGAAATAGAATGTGTCGATGTTATAGCCAAGGAAGTGCTTTTTGGGCATGTAGAACTGTGCATTAAAATCGATTTTGTGATCGGGGTCAGGGTCTTTATAGATCGGATAAATCTTTTGTATGAGTTTGCCATCCTTCTCAACGGTTCGATGTGTTTCTGAAAGATTTTTAACAAGCTCTGCAATGACTTCATTGTGATAGTCGGCTTTGAACCGTTCAAACTCAAGCTCTTTTTCTGAGGTGGCAGTCATCGCTGCAATCTTGTCTTCCTTTCGCGCATCGGCTTCGTTGTAGCGCTTCATGTAGACCCGTTTGAGCTTAACAAAGAAGTCACTTGCCTTCTGATACACAGTCGAATCGAATTTCGATTGTGACAATGAGTTAACAAAGGAAATGTCATCTTCGCTTGCGCCCACCTCCTCAGCCTCGCGATGAACTTCATTCGAGATCAATTCAAAATCACGCTTTACTTTACCTTTAATCGTCTCGTCTTCTGCTGCAAGATTTACAAGGCAGTACTGAAGCCGTGTTTCAAGTTCGGGTATGAAATAAACCTTCTTATAATCCGAGTTAGCCATCGTCTTGTCTTCCTCATAAAACTCCTGCTCGAACTTGTTATCCTTGAACTGCGTAACCATGGCTGTTTCGAATGCCCAGCGGGACGCCATCAAATCACCCACAAAAGGAACGGTAGTAGTGTTACCGATGGCTGGGTTCAGCTTGTCGAACTTAACTACCACCCCGCTCAAAATCAGTTGCGGAATCAACAGAATCGGAATCAAAATATAAATGGTTACAGCGGAATTAAAAGCCGATGAAATGTTGAGGCCCAACACGTTAGCGAAACAGGAAGCCGTAAACAAAATCGCCCAATGCTCAAAAAACATCCCCTTTATATCCAGAATGTAGTTGCCCAATAATACAAACATCACCGTTTGGATAGCCGATAAGGCAAACAGGATCGAAACTTTCGACATCAGGTAACTGCTTCGGCTAAGATGCAAAAACGCTTCACGTTTCAGGATTTTCCGGTCGCGGATGATTTCTTCAGCGCTCACCGTGAGGCCCATGAAAAGCGCTACAATCACGCTCATAAAAAGGTAAGCCGGAAGGTTCAGGTTTTTCCCATACACATAACCCGTTGTCATCTTATCATCGATGTTATAATACCGGACGATGAATGCCAGGATAAAAGCCAGTAACGGAGCTTCCAGCAGGTTGATAACCATGTACTGAGTGTTGTGGATTTTTGCCTGGATATCGCGCAGGGAGAATATGCGCATCTGCTTCAGCCGCGCAGGAATTTGAAGCGTTGACTTCAGTTGCGCTTTTTCGGACTCCATGTTCGCAGACTTTGCAGAGCCTTCGTAAATCCGGTTCCATTGCTCTGCATTTATCTTACGTTCGAGCGTAAAGTGTCCGTATTCGTTGATCACCTTGGTTTCGATGATGTTGAATATCTGCTCCGGGTTAACGTTACCGCACTCTTTACATTCACCTTCATCACTGTTAATCAGGTTGATGTTTCGCTTGAAATAAACGATCGCGTCTACCGGGTTTCCGTAATAAATCTGATATCCGCCTGTATCCAGGATAACCAGCTTGTCGAACTTCTTAAAAATATCAGACGAAGGCTGGTGGATAACCGTAAAAACAAGCTTGCCCTTGAGCGAAAGCTCTTTTAACAAGTCGATAATGTTTTCAGAATCACGTGACGATAATCCACTAGTAGGTTCATCACAGAATAAAACCGAAGGTTCCCGCAGAAGTTCCAGACCGATGTTGAGGCGTTTACGCTGACCACCGCTGATCGTTTTACGCAGAGGTGATCCTACTTTAAGGTCCTTTGTTTCAGATAAACCGAGGTCTTCCAATACCTTCAAAACCAAAGCATCAATTTCTGCCTCTGACTTATCGTTAAAGCAAAGCTTGGCCGCGAAATACAGGTTCTGATAAACGGTTAAGTCTTCAATGATTAAGTCGTCCTGAGGTACGAAGCCGATCACACCTTCGATGCGGTGCGGCTCCCGGTGGATGTCGACTCCGTTGATAAGTACCTGCCCTTTTGAAGGCGTTTCTGAGCCATTCAATACGTGCAGCAAGGTAGACTTTCCGGAACCACTGGCGCCCATTAACGCAATCAGGTTGCCTGATTCTTCGGAAAGATTGATGTTACGCAAACCCAGCTTGCCATTCTTGAATTTGAATTCGATCGACTTGGCTTCAAATGTAATTCGTGCTCCATCTTCAAATTTTTTGAACCGACCGATTACGTCTCCATAATAAACCGGATCATCTTTATCCCAACGAAGCGCGCTGCCGACTGCCAGCACGTTGATTGTACCCGGTTTTACGGGAACGCTGTTCAGGTAAACATCCTCACGACCAATATATTTAACGAAGTAGAGTTCGGCCTGCTGGATGTAAAGAATTTCAATTAAGCCCTTCAGGTGCGGCCTCCGGATATGGCGGGCATGAACAAAGTCTTTATCTTCATGCGCATCGATGATCAGCAACGCCTCGTGGTCCAGCTCGGATGCCTCCTGCCCCACCACAAACTGGCGGATAGAACTGAGGTCTTCCTCCCTTACCTTAAAAGACTCACATATGATATGCATGAGTTCTTCTTCACGAGCCGAGATTTTTTCATCGGCCAGCACAATGCGCTCAAGCTCAAGCACGATAATGACCTTTTGCTTTTGGGTAAGGCCGCGGTTTATCTCGTCACACTCGCGCTGGAGCGCTGCGGAATCTGACTGCTCGCTGTGCGAACCGGGTTTGGTGTATTCATCAAACAGTGCGAGGTAATGCCCTACTGCTCCCTGCGCAAGATGTTCTTTCAGAAACGTTTTGATTTGCTCGCGCTCCTGCTCCGTCACGCCATCCAGCCGGGCGACAACAGCAAACAATCGGATAATAGCTTTTAGAATGAGCTCACTCATGGTTTAGGGAAATTAGGCCTGATAAATATACGGGTATCCGCACAAAAGAAACAGGGACTGACCCATGGCGAGTCAGTCCCTGCATGTAAGGTTTTCGTGTGTTAAGCGTTAATCAACGATTGATTTTCTCAGGCGCTCAACAATGGTCGTCACTTCACTCAATGCTTTGTCGTTCAATACGAGGTCAGCACGGTTATTTTTCAAGTTCTCTTCAATGTTGAGGTTTGCGTATGCTTTCTCAAGGTCCTTCAGGTCAGATATGATTCCAGCCACAGGACCGGTTTGTTCCACCACGCTCAGCATTTTCAACAGATCGGTTACCGACTCGCGTTGCTGAAGCACCACGCGAATGAGTGGCCCGAGAACTGCAGTTCTTGCATCATCCGGAAGGATATTTTTAGGGTATGTTTTTATCAATGCAGTAGAGATATAAAGACCTTCTACAAAGCTTCCGGTAACGACCAGTGCAGCAAGCTTGTTGCGGCTTTCGTCTTTCAGGAATTTATCAGTTTCCTTGATGGTTTCATCCAGCAGGTAAGAAAGAGAATCTTTGTTGGAAATGTTGGCTTCAAAACGCTTCAGGATACCGATATCAAAGGTTCCGATAACACCCAAACCGTCAGCGAGGTTTTTGCAGGCGTTGAGGTAGTCGATTGCTTCCTGCGCTTTTTCATATGAAGTCAGGTAGCCGATATCAGCGGAGTAGATACCCAGGTTAAGGGCAGCCTTATCGGTGTGTGTGGTGTACTGATCAACTTTGGTTTTAGGATTAACAAGTGTCGGGTTGTAATCCGCTCCGGTTGCCTGTAACAGGTAAGGGATTTCCGTTGGAGACGGGATGTTATACACCACATCTTTAATCTGATTTTCCAGGCTCTTTTCAGCATCTTTGAATTCATCAGAATCCTTTTCTTTATCGCTGTTGGACGATCCGCATGACGCAAGACCAACCATTAAAAAAGCGCTCAGAACCAGATACACATACCGCTTGAAGTTCATAGTTGAATTAGGGTTTAAAGGGCAATTTTAGTGTTTTTTTCAATGCTTTGAAAACAATCCAATCGACAATTTACCGGATTGTTCGAAACACAATTTTACAAGATTTTTTCCGCTTTTTAGAAACTTTTGTTTTAAGTTTATACTACGCACTTGGCGACACGATCTGTGGCATGGTTGACTCAACGGTTCTAATTGACGACAGCGATATTGACCTCTTTATTCAGAAGAGGTTTTTGGAGGTATACCGTTTTTCGAAGAACCTGACCAGCTACAAATCCGCAGAAGAAGCCCTTGAGAAGCTCAACTCAGCCCGCCCGCATACCGTGCCTGACGTTATTTTTCTCGATTTGAACATGCCTAACCTTGACGGGTTCGGATTTCTGGAAGGTTTCAACAAACTTCCCGATGAGGTTCGTGATAAATCCAAAATAATTGTCCTCACCAGCTCGAATAGTCAGAAAGACCGGGCTCAGGCTTTTCAATATAAGAATGTGGTGCAATTTGTAACCAAGCCACTGCGACAGGCCGACATTGATGATCTGAAAAAGATTATCGAACCTAACGATCCAACCAAAGCCTGAAATCCTGCACGCGCTCACGCGCAACAATGATGTCGTTATCCTGAGAATTCTTAAGCACCAATCGCAGCCTGCTGTTTGTGTACGAAATAATATCCTGAATGCTGTTATTGCCCACCAGGTACTTGCGGTTTGCCCGGAAGTAATCAGTCGGGTCAACAAGTGTTTCAAGTTGCTCGAGCGTGTAGTCGAGAATGTAATTTCGATTGTCGGAGGTGTGGCAAAAGGTGGTTTTCTCCTGACTGTAGAAGTAAAGTATGCTTTTAGTGTCGACTGTTTTGAGATGCTCCCCTACTTTTATTACAAACCGCTCTTTGTATTTTCGCGTAAGCATTTGCATCGCCTGTGTAATGCTTTGCATAAGCTGTGTTTGTGTTGGCTGGGCATTTTTTAACGACTCCAGTTTCCGTAACGCGTTGGCCAGGTCGGTTTTATCAACCGGTTTTAAAATATAATCAATGCTGTTAACTTTAAATGCCTTCAATGCGTACTCGTCATATGCTGTTGTAAAGATAACGGGTGCGTTAACTTCACATTGTTCGAAAATCTGGAAGCTGATGCCATCTGCAAGCTGGATATCCATGAGCACCAAATCGGGTGACGGGTTACTTTTAAACCACTGAACAGACTTCTTAACAGAATCGATCCGGGAAACGATGTTAGCGCCCGGATGAATATCACCAACCAGTGTCTCCAATCGCTGCACCGCGAGCGGCTCGTCTTCGATAATTAAAACGTTCATCAACTGCTTTGAAGTAACGGTAGTTTAACAAGGAATGAGGATGGCGTTTCCAAAATGGTAATCCTTTTGTTGCTCAAAAACTCGTATCGCTTCGAGATGTTATCCAGACCGATGCCCGTACTACCTTCCGTTAGGCGGGTTTTCTTTTGAAAGTTATTCTCCACCACTACCTCGTTATCCTGTACATACATTTTAATTGTGAGGGGATCGTCTTCCGAAATAACATTATGCTTTATAGCATTTTCGACCAGAATCTGAAGCGCAAGAGGCGGGATCAGGCCTGACAGGCCCTCCAGTTTATTTTCAACCCGGAGTTTATCGCCAAAACGGATTTGTTGCAGGTAGAGATAGGACTCTACGAACCTCAGTTCTTCTTCAAGCGGCACAAGTTCCTTGTTTCTTACCTCAAGCACATACCGGTAAACTTCCGAAAGCTGTTTGATGAACCGGGCCGACTTGTCCGCGTCAGCATACACCAGATTGGTCAACACGTTCAGACTATTGAACAAAAAGTGCGGGTCAAGCTGGCTTTTCAGGGATTCATATTTGGATGTCAGGTTTTCATTGCGCAGCCTTACGGCATCAAGTTCAAGTTTTCGCCAGTTAAAGAAAAACTCCCGTGCATGAAGAAAAAAGGAGATTAAAAGAGTGATCACAATTGAAATTACAATTGTGGTTTTAAGGCTGTCGCCAAAATCAAAATCGAAAAGCCATTTAAAAACGTACATAGTAGCCACAATAGTACCCGCGGTATACGCGATTGTACTAATCATTCCTACCACAAATCTTTTGATTGGCTGTTCAAGCCAGGAGATCTTGCTGTTGGTATAATCGGTTAACCGGGCATTGCCCCGCCAAAGAAAAAACCACATGCAGAGACAAAACAGGCTCACCAAAACGAATGCCCTGAGATGATTATGACAGTACTGGCAAAACACCCATGTCTGCCCAATGCTGACAAGCGTAACGCTGATGAAAAACTTCAATTCGAATTTCAGTCCTTGCCAACGTGAGACGCGGGGCATGTTTAATGTCGGTTTAATTGAACAAGGTCGGTGATTCGGGCCCCGTTGTCAAGTTTTTTACGGTATGTTCTTATCCAGAAGATAATCAGCACGTTGCCAATCAACGTAGGCCATAACCATTGCACAACTCCCGGGAGAAACGTTAGCACATTAGTGGAAAAGGCTGTTACAGCTGCAATAAATCCCCCCGTCATTCTGCCGATGTGGTTGAATAGCCAGCCATGTTTCGTTTCGGTGCGAACCCGGTAGCGCTTCATTTCGGTAACAATGCTGAATAATCCCCCAACGCTAAAAAACAAAATCAGAATAACGTTGGTACCGTTCACCATTAAATCTACTGACCAGATTAAAAAGGCAATCATAAATAAACCGCATGCTATTGCAACAAGCCAATCGTACCACATCACACTGCCGGCAAGTCTGATTTGCTTTTGCTTCAGTGTACGTGTGCCGCTGTAGACGAGGTAAAAGCTTAACACGGAGACCATGAGCAGAAAAGGTTTCCAATGATAGGTCCCCAGGATAATGGCAGAAACAAAAATATACACCATGCTCCAGAGGAAGATTTTACCGGATGTGCGGTGTGCGGCACCTCCTTTCGTAACAAGCATTGCCACCGGGGCGGTGATTAGCGAGATAACTCCGGCCACGATGTGAGAGTACTTCAAAAACAGGACTAACTTTTCCATGTGATTCAAAAATTAAAGACAACTATTCTGACGTTGACGGCATTGCTTCTGCCCCGTTCTCTAAAGCTTGCAATTTCCTTTTAATTTTTCTGCCAAAGGCTTTCCCCACTGCGGAGCAATTGCGCTATCGGCCTTGAAGGTTTCAAACTTCTGAAGTGACTTCTCGATTGTAGCACACGCATCCGTTGTTGGCGTACCAAAGAATTGTGCGGTACCGTACTGCATCTGCCCCATCAGCATTAATGCGCGTGGATTTTCTCCGTTAAGAGCAACCGCTGTGCTGAATGAGCGGAATGCTTTGCCTGAATATTCCTGGCCACGGGTTTGCGGATCAACAGTAACACGAATCATGTGCACGAACCCTTCCAGTGCAGTGATCTCGGAGTCGTTTGCTTTAATGGCTTTTGCCTGATCAATGTTTTTGGTTGCCAGATCAAGATACGAATCTTTTTTCGGGCCATCCGTTTCAATGGTTGCCATCATCAGGTAGTTGTAACCTGCATAGTAGAATGGTTCCCATTTTGTTTTTTCGGCAGCCGCGATGCGCTCAAATGTGTTGGCTACAGCCTGGAAGTCAGCAACCGTTTGGGCCTTATAGGTTGCCTCGATGTTTTTTAACATGGTTTCGGTATACTTATCCTGAGCGGTGAGGGTAGAAACAACCAGAATAAGAAGAATTGCAAATACAGCTTTCATATGCTTTGGATTAAAGGTTAGGTAATTGATTGATTGATTTATTTTTAGATAGGGTGATTAAAATTCCAACAAGAAGAAAGTGACGTGCCGGTTGCCGGATTGCCTCGCGTGCATACGCACCATCTGCATCTGCGACCGTACTGTACCGGTATCCGAAAATATTATCGCGACCCAGCAGGTTGGTGCATGACACATAGATGATCAGCCAGTTCTTCGGCAGGTAACTAATATTAGCACTTAAATCATGGTACGATGGCGTGCGGCCCGCATTGAATTTATTGCTGTTCGGATTGTTGTATGGCCGCGGTGACCCGTACGAATACGTAACTCCGAGTTGCGTTTTTAACGCGTTGATAAAGTGCTTGTATACAGCGGAGAAATTATGCCTTGACGCAAAGGTTGGCATCGCTTTAACCGGAAAATTCATGTAGTCGCGCTTGGTATCCAGAAATGAATACGAAATCCAGTAGTCAACATTCGGCAACGATTTATTATCTCTCCAGAAAACCTCCGCACCTCGTGCATACCCGGTTCCTTTGTTGTTGATGATGGTTTGATCGGCACTACCAAACTTCGCAAGATCCGAATACCTTTTATAATAAGCCTCAACCCGGAACGTGCGGCTATCGGTAATCACCTGATAGTTCAGGATGAAATGCTCAGCCTTCTCATTTTTTAGTTCAGGATTGACTCTAACGTATTGATTTTTAGCGGATTGCCGGAACGTACCGTAAGCAAATGAAAATTGACCGCTTTCAAACGGTTTGTATGCAATTGACAATCGCGGATCCAGCGAAAGCTTGCCTAGCAGATTGTTGTATTCTGTTCGCGCACCCAGCCGGGTTACGATGGCGTTGCTTACATAAATCTCAGTTTCCGCAAAGGTTCCTGAGATCACCTCATCAAAACCTTGCGATTGAGTAGTTGACGAAGCTTCATCAAAACGCGATGCCTCGTATTTTCTGGAGATTAATTCCGAACCGAAACGCAGCTCAGCTTTATCGGACAGCGAGTGCTCCAACACTCCCTTAACGTGAAGTCCCTGTTCCGTTTCGCTCATCGGCACTCCACCAATTTCAATAGCATCTTTATTATACGAGTATGAAACACCGCTCCGTACCGACCAATTTTTGTTCAGAGGTTGAGTAAATGCTGCGTTACCATAGGCGTACTCGTTATGGATATCATAAAGCTCCTTTTGTGACGGTTCATCAATATCATGCTGATACAGCGAAAAGTTTGTTTGGCTGTAATTCCCATAAAATTTAAGATAGCCGCCATTATCCCCAAGTTGCTGGCGATAAGCTGCATTACCGGTTAATGATTTATAAGGATTCTTCCAATCGACACGCTGCTGAATGATGTCGTAATATGGACTGATGTCAGTGTACGAAATCTTTGCCGATGCGGACGATCTGTCAAACACCTGCGTATGAGCAACTTCAGCCCCAAGCGAAAAAATTCCGATATCTGTTTGATTCATTTCGGCTTTATCCCTTGAATTCAGAATTAAAGCCGATGAAAGTGCTTGTCCATACTCTGCCGAATAGCCACCGGTGCTGAAACTTGTTCCCTTAAACATAAAAGGTAAAAATCTGCTTCGGGTTGGCGTGTTAGGTGCGGATGCCGCGTATGAGTTGAGAACTGCCAGGCCATCAATGAAAGTCCGTGCCTCGCTGTCATCGCCACCCCTCACAAACAAACGACCGGTCTCGCCTACTTTAGTCGTGCCCGGTAACGTATTCAATGCTCCGGCAATGTCGGCCGTTGCGCCTGCTGTTGTAGCAATGTCGATTGCTTTTAAAATTGTTCTGCGTCTTTCTTCCCCGGCCGTAAACGAACCTGCCGAAATCACCACCGCATCAAGCTCATTGAATTCTTCATGCAGCGTTACGTTCAGTTCAACCGGTTTACTGAGATCCACCTCCTGCTCAAAGGGCTGGTAGCCGATGGCCGTGATTGCTAAAATGCGCGTACCGTTTTCGGTGGTGTTGAAACTGAATGAACCGTCCACCCCTACGCTCGCGCCATCGTAAGAATCTTTAATCACAACATTGGCTCCGATTACAGCTTCCCCCTTTTCGTCAGTCACTTTCCCCGAGACTTTCACCTGGGCGTGAGCTGTCGCAATCAGAGTTATACACAGAGCGGTAACAAATAATTTCATAGAGGGTTTTTGAGCGATTACACGGTAAAGATTTGTGTCAGGGATGGCGTTTTAAAAAGGATGTTACCGAACTGTCGGGTGAGCCGGATGAACTGTGGAAACCGGAAACTGGGCAATTCAGAGGATTGGATTATTTTTGCGGTTTCCCGGAGATTTTCCGGGACTTCACCAGGAATTTTTAGCAGACAATGGCCGAATACAGTAAAGAAGAGATCAGGAAAATTGAAGAGAAATGGCGCTCAGAATGGGCAAAACGTGGCACATACCAAGTGTCGAACGACTCGCCCCGGCCTAAGTACTATGTGCTGGATATGTTCCCCTATCCTTCCGGTGCCGGGTTGCATGTAGGCCACCCGCTGGGATACATCGCCACCGATATTGTATCGCGCTACAAGCGCCTGAAGGGTTTTAATGTACTTCACCCGATGGGTTTTGATTCGTTCGGCTTGCCGGCAGAACAATATGCCATTCAAACCGGGCAACATCCCGAAAAAACCACGCGGGTTAACATCGAAACGTATAAACGGCAGTTGGGACAGATCGGCTTTTGCTACGATTGGAGCCGTGAGGTGCAAACCAGCGACCCGGCTTATTATAAGTGGACGCAGTGGATCTTCATACAGTTGTTCAACAGCTTCTACAACAAGAAGACCGACAAAACAGAAGACATTCAAAAGCTGATCTCCGAACTGGAGAAGAATGGTAACAGAAACGTGGATGCCGTATGTGACGATGAAACACCGCTGATCACTGCGGACCAGTGGAAGAACTTTAACGAACAAGAGAGAGAAACTTTTTTACAGAAGTACCGCATCGCTTACCGCTCGGAAACGATGGTGAATTGGTGCCCTGCGTTGGGAACAGTACTTTCTAACGATGAAGTAAAGGATGGTGTGAGTGAGCGTGGCGGATATCCCGTTGAGCGTAAAGAAATGTGGCAGTGGAGCATGCGTATCTCAGCCTATGCAGAACGGTTGCTGAATGGCCTTGACACGATCGACTGGCCCGAGCCGGTAAAAGAAATGCAGCGCAACTGGATCGGAAAATCTACCGGGTGCGAACTGAGTTTTAGCCTCATCCCCAACCCTTCTCCGGTGGAGAAGGGAGCGGCCTCGGCAAAAACAGGAAACTACCAGACTGCAGAAAAAAATTACTGGAGCGTTCTTAAAAAGTACTCCAAAGAAAACAGGCGTTACTTTACTGAGTGCGAGGGGATTCTTTGGCAAGAAGTGCGCAATAGCAAGCTTGGTTACAAGATCAGGAGACAGCACGCCATAGGAACTTTCATAGCCGATTTCGTCTGTCTGGACAGAAGAACGGTTATTGAAATCGATGGTGACTATCATTTAAATAACGTTGAATACGATGACGCACGTACTGCCTTTTTGAACGAAGCCGGCTTTCAAGTCATTCGGTTTACCAACGATGAGATAAAAGGTGACCTGCAAAAGGTGCTCGAAAAAATTAAATCGACATTAGAAAAAGCTCCGTCAATCAAAGCCGAACACGGTACCCTATCCCCCGGAGAGGGCAAGGGTGAGGCCATCACCGTCTTCACCACACGCATCGATACCATCTATGGCGTAACGTTTATGGTGCTGGCACCGGAACATGAACTTGTTTCAAAAATCACGACACCGGAACAAAAAGGAGAAGTTGAGAAATACGTTGAGGTTGCCAAAAATCGCAGCGAACGCGAAAGAATGACGGAAGTAAAACGCATCACCGGTGCGTTTACCGGAGCGTATGCGATCAATCCGTTTAACGGAGCAAAGATTCCGGTTTGGATTGCCGATTATGTTTTAGCAGGATACGGAACCGGGGCCGTAATGGCGGTTCCATCGAGCGATACGCGCGACTATGCTTTCGCCAAACATTTTAATCTCCCGATCATCGATGTGCTGGAAGGACCGACATCCGACATCACGAAAGACAACTTCGATCCGAAGTCGGGCAAGATGATCAATTCAGATTTTCTAAACGGACTGGATTGGAAAGAGGCGATTGAAAAAGCATTACAGCGCGTTGAGCAACTGGGGATTGGCAAACGCAAGATTAACTACCGCATGCGCGATGCAATCTTCGGACGGCAGCGTTACTGGGGCGAACCATTCCCGGTTTATTATGAGAATGGAATTCCCAAGCTGGTCGATTTGAAAGACTTGCCGGTAACATTGCCGGAGATAAACGAATACAAGCCTACGGAAACCGGTGAACCACCGCTTGGACGGGCAATAAACTGGAACTACAAAGGAAACCCGTATGAGCTCACCACCATGCCCGGCTGGGCCGGCTCGAGCTGGTACTGGTTCAGGTATATGGACCCGAGAAATGAAACTGAATTTGCCGGCAAAAAGGCAATCAGTTACTGGAAAGACGTTGACCTTTACATTGGCGGATCGGAACATGCGACCGGCCACTTGTTGTATTCACGTTTCTGGTGCAAGGCACTAAAAGACCTGGGGTACGTTGATTCGGAAGAGCCCTTTAAAAAACTAATCAACCAGGGGCACATTCAGGGTGTTTCAAAGTTTGCGCATCGTGTTAACGGAACGAACAAATTTGTTTCGTACAATCTGCGGAAGCAATATGACACTACACCCCTGCATGTTGATATTTCATTCGTAGAAGGTGATGTTCTGGATATTGAAAAATTGAAATCTTGGCGCGATGATTTGAAAAATGCTGAGTTCATTTTGGAAGGTGATAAATTCATCGTTGGCAGCGAAGTCGAAAAAATGTCTAAGTCGAAGCACAACGTTGTCAACCCCGACAACATTGTAAACGACTATGGTGCCGATACGCTGAGAATGTATGAGATGTTTCTCGGGCCGCTCGATCAATCCAAACCCTGGAACACACAAGGCATTGACGGTGTATTCAAATTCCTGAGACGATTCTGGAATCTGTTTCACGATGCAACCGGCAACCTTACTGTTACGGATGCCGAACCAACAAAAGACGAATGGAAAGTTCTGCACAAGACGATAAAAAAAGTACAGTCCGACATTGAGAATTTCTCGTTCAACACATCCGTGAGTGAATTTATGATTTGCTCAAACGAGCTGAGCTCAATGAAGTGTAACAAGCGTGCCATTCTTGAACCGTTGGTTATTACCCTCGCCCCTTTTGCCCCACACATTGCCGAAGAACTGTGGGAAAAGTTGGGGCATACTGAAACGGTCTTTGATGCAACGTTCCCTCAGTACGATGAACAGTATCTGATCGAAAGTTCATTTACCTATCCGATCTCCATCAACGGAAAAGTGCGTGCCCAGATGAGCTTCGCACTAGATATGCCGAAGGAAGACATCGAGAAGCTGGTGGTGGCATCGGAAATCGTTCAGAAGTGGAGTGAAGGCAAGCCGCCCAAGAAAGTAATTATCGTTCCGGGTAAAATCGTAAACGTAGTTCTTTAGGGAGGGAGTCCGCTTTCGCAGGTCGGGCTAACGCTCATTAGTAAAGACGTAACATTTCGTTAACTTGGCGAAGTTAAACGTCCCACAGATGCGCTATTCCAAAATTTCCGGTATCGGTCACCACGTTCCTGAAACCATCATCACCAACGAATATCTTTCCACCATCATGGATACGAACGATGCGTGGATAACGGAACGAACGGGCATCAAGGAAAGGCGCTGGATCAATCCTGATAAAGACACGGTAGCCAACATGGCTGCGAAAGCTTCGCGTATGGCGCTGCAGCGTGCAGGTTTAACGGAAAAGGATGTTGAGTTCATCGTGTTCGCCACCATCACATCCGACTACTATTTCCCGGGCTCAGGTGTGCTTTTGCAGCGTGAACTCGGCCTGGAAGGCATTGGCGCACTCGATATTAAAAACGCATGCTCCGGCTTCATCTACGCCCTTTCTATTGCCGATCAGTTCATAAAATCCGGAATGTATAAAACGATTCTTGTGGTAGGTGCCGAGATCCAGTCAAGCGCACTTGATGTGAGCGATCGCGGAAGAAATACCGCAGTGATTTTTGGTGACGGGGCCGGGGCCGTGGTGTTGCGCCCTTCCGACAAGCCCGGAATTTTATCAACCCATCTTCATGCAGATGGCAGGTTTGCCGAAGAGCTTTATGTAAAAGATCCGGGTGGCAGTCGCCCGAATAAAGAGCGTCAACCTGAGCAGATTCTTGACACGTCCGGCTTTAAAGTACACATGAACGGGAACCAGGTGTTCAAACATGCTGTGGTCCGTTTCATGGAAGTAATCAACGAGGCGCTGGCCGCCAACAACATGAAGAAGGAAGATATCGACCTGCTCGTCCCTCATCAGGCCAACTTGCGCATCAGTCAATATATCCAGGAGAAACTTTCCCTCCGCGATGATCAGGTGTACAACAACATCATGCGATATGGTAATACCACAGCAGCTTCTATCCCCATCGCGATGAGCGAAGCCTGGGCAGAAGGTAAAATCAAGGAAAATGACGTTATTTGCTTAGCCGCATTCGGCAGCGGGTTCACCTGGGCTTCCGCGCTGATCCGGTGGTAAACGACCGTGCATGAAGACACCGACTTATAATCCAAGTCCACTTGAAGTAGATTTCGCCAACGCCTTGTTCATTCTCCAGCAGCAGATTGAGAAACATCTCCACGACAATAAAGTGGTGAATGTCGAAAGTAACATCAATCAGGATAATCCTACCGTGAAGTTCAGCCTGCTCGACCGTGACGGAGATCCGCACGAGGTAGTGATCCGCATCATCCAGATTCCGGATAAATTTTAGCCTCCGCAGAATTTTCTGATCCCGTTTTCCGTTAAAGAAAAAATTGAATCACCTATGGAGATCGTGCGTCCCACAAAAAAGGAAGAAATAGCCAATGCCATAACCCACGGAATAGGTGCGCTGCTGGCAATCGCAGCACTCGTTGTGCTTACGGTGTTCTCAGCCATCCGTGGCAATGCTTGGCACGTAGTGAGTTTTTCCATTTTCGGGGCAACGCTGGTAACACTTTACGTTGCCTCTACACTTTATCATAGCTTAACAAACGACCGGGTTAAAGTGCTTTTCCGCAAGTTCGATCACATGTCGATATACCTGTTGATTGCCGGAACATACACTCCGTTTTGTCTTACTGTTTTAAACAACTGGATCGGCTGGACGCTGTTTGGAATTGTTTGGGGATGCGCCATCATCGGCATTGTGCTCAAGGCGTTTTATACCGGAAAGAAAGAACTGCTCTCAACAATCCTCTACGTGATGATGGGATGGGTTGCCTTGATTGCCATACAGCCCTTGTTCAAATCGCTTAGCCTGCCCACTTTCATTCTGCTTATAACAGGAGGTTTGTTCTACACAGCCGGAACGTTGTTCTTTGTGAAAGATCGCATAAAATACTTTCACAGTATCTGGCACCTGTTTGTACTCGCGGGCAGCGGTTTCCATGTTTTTGCCGTGCTGAACCTGTTGGGTTAAGCCGGAAAGGGATGTGCGGGTTATCCGTGCCATGCACGGTATTTTATTTAAGAACTTAATTGCGGAACTTACCGTATCTCTACGGAAAGGCGTGTTATGAAAAAAAGGCTATTTGTGTTCGGTTTACCGGTTGTGGCGTTGGTGATTTTTTCCTTCACTCCTGCCTCAGAACGTTACTTTGAGATCGCGAAGAACCTCGACATTTTCGCCACGCTTTTCAAAGAAGTCAACGCAGCGTATGTGGATGAAGTTAATCCGAGTACGCTGGTGAAAACGGGCATTGATGCAATGCTTGAATCACTGGATCCGTACACCAACTACATCCCTGAAGAAATGGTGGAAGATTACCGCACGCTCAACACCGGGCAGTATGGCGGTATCGGTGCCTACACACGTGAAATCGGAGGTCGCACCGTAGTTACGATGGTATTACAGGGTTATGCCGCGCAACGCTCCGGATTAAAAATCGGTGACGAAGTTTTGAAAATCGATAATAAAGATTTGTCAACGCTTGAGCCCGGGGAAGAAGGACATTTGATGAAGGGGCAGGTGGGTACACCGGTAAGTCTTACCGTTAAGCGAATGGGCTCCGATAAACCCATCAAGCTTGATTTCAAACGCGAGAAAATCAAAATCAGCAATGTTCCGTACTACGGCATGCTTGAGAACAACATCGGGTATGTACAGCTACTTGAGTTTACGCCCGATGCAGGCAAGGAAGTGAAGAACGCTGTAGTTGCGCTCAAGGAAAAAGGCGCCACTTCCATCGTACTCGACTTGCGGAATAATCCGGGCGGACTGCTGGATGAAGCTGTGAACGTTTGTAACGTTTTCATTCCGAAAGGAAAGCTGGTCGTTACCACGAAAGGAAAAATTGAACATCAGGATTTTCAAACAAACTTCTCCCCGATCGATACAGAGATTCCCGTTGCCGTAATCATCAACCGCGGCAGCGCATCCGCTTCTGAAATTGTGGCCGGCACGTTGCAGGATTATGACCGTGCAGTGATTGTGGGTGAAAAATCATTTGGAAAAGGTTTAGTACAGGTGAGCCGCCAGTTGACCTACAAAGCGCAGCTGAAAGTGACTACAGCCAAGTATTACACGCCTACCGGCCGATGCATCCAGGTGCTGGATTATTCACATCGCAGGGAAGACGGAAGTGTGCTTTCTGTTCCCGATTCGCTGAAGCGTGCATTTAAAACTGCGGGTGGCCGTACCGTATACGATGGCGGTGGCATTGATCCTGATGTAAAACTTCAGCCGGCTGAAGCTCATCCGCTAACACAAAAGCTGTTTCAGGACGGATTCATATTTGATTATGCCACGTTGTATGCGTTCAATCATCAAAAACTTGCAGAACCGAGAAACTTCTCACTGTCGAACGAAGAATACCAGCAGTTTGTTAACTGGATGAAAGGAAAGAATTATACCTACACATCAAATCTGGATGTTAAACTGAAGCAATTAATTCAGGAGGCAGAAGACGAAAACTATTACACCGACTTAAAGCCCCACATCGATCAGATCAGAACCAAGATTGCCGAGAACAAGAAGAATGAGCTGACGCTGTATAAAGATCAGATCAAAAAACTTTTGGAAGAAGACATTATGGCGCGGTATTACCTCGAAGAAGGTACCGTTCAGGTTGGATTTAAATACGATCAGGAACTGAAGAAAGCTTCCGAAGTTCTGCTGAACCGGTCCAACTATAGCCGTCTGCTTAAACCCTAGTAAATGAAACAAAAGCGCCTGCTGATTTTCGCGGTGCCTTATTTTACGGTGCTCATCCTCATGCATTCTTGCATGACCTTCCGGATGAGTCCCAAAGAAGTTGACAGCTTCTTTAAAGCCAAAAATGTTGCCGGAAGCCAGCATCAGTACAAAGCCGGCAATTACGACATTCATTATGCGCAGTCCGGTGACGAATCAAAACCATTAGTCCTTTTTGTGCACGGCTCACCGGGATCGTTAAGTGCTTTTATTGATTTTTTAGCAGATTCCGTTTTGTTAGAAAAGGCATTGCTGGTAACGACCGACAGGCCCGGCTTTGGTTATTCACATTTCGGTATTGCGGAAACGTCACTCGAGAAGCAGGCTGCCGCATTAAAGCCGATCCTTGAAAAATATAAAAACAACAAGCCGGTAATTTTAGTCGGGCATTCGCTTGGCGGACCTGTGATTGCGCAAATGGCGATGGATTATCCTGAACTTGTTGGCGGACTGGTGTTTGTCGCAGCTTCAATCGATCCTTCACTGGAGCCGGACGAATTGTGGTTCCGCGCTCCGCTGGCTACACCCTTCCTGAGCTGGGTGCTTCCCCGCTCCTTTCGCGCTTCGAATGAAGAAATCTATCAGCTCGAACCTCAGCTGGAGAACATGATGCCCCGCTGGAAAGACATTAAATGCCCGGTGATTTTTGTTCAAGGAATGAAAGACCAACTCGTTGACCCGGGCAATGCCGCGTTTGCAAAACGGGTGATGACGGGCACCAGTGTGGAATTGGTTACAAAGGATGATATGAATCACTTTGTACCCTGGAGTGACCCGGAATTGATCCGCAATGCGATTGTTAATCTGTTAGAACAACATTAATCGTAGTGACGCAAAATACTGCGTCACTACGATTTTTTTAAAGACGTTTATTCACGAGGTTTCGCGTGTTCGCCCGCTTTATTTCCCGTACAATTTCTTTGCCTCTGCTTCGAACTTATCGCCTGCTTTCCATACCGGTGCTTTTGGCATCGTGGCTAACAGATAGTTGGTGTACACGTATGCCCGGAAGTATTTGATCAGGTAATCAAAGTCGAGCGAACTAACCTCATCAGCGGGCTGGTGATAATACTTCATCAATTCGGCATCGAACGCCTTGGTTCCCGGAGCAAAGTCGATTGCCGGTACACCTTTTTTGGCAAAGTTGTAGTTGTCGGAACGCTCGTACAGGTTTTGCTCCGGCACAGGATCAACGGTTGCCTTCAATCCAAACGCTTCGCATGCTTTTGCGATTTCGGGTTCAGCGGTTGTACGCTCCATGCCGATTACCGTTGCAATTGATGTGTCGTTATATCCGGCACCGTCACAGTTGAAATTAAACACTGTTTGATTCAACGGAATCAGCGGATGATCGGAATACCACGAGCTTCCCAGCAATCCTGCTTCTTCGGCCGTTAAGGCTAATAGCAGCACGGATCTCTTCTGCGGATACTTTGCAAAGAATCGTGCAGTCTCCATCATACCGACCGTACCGATCGCGTTGTCTCGCGCACCGTTATAAATCGAATCCTGCTGACCGGGCTTTTGCTTCACTCCCACGTGATCGTAGTGCGCGGAGATAACGATGTACTCATTCTTCAATGCAGGGTCGGTGCCTTCAACAACTCCGGCCACGTTCTTACCGGAGAAATATTTCACTTTCAGTCCAACGGATTTCAAACTTCCTTTTGCAGTCTTCGATTCTTTCAATGCATTTAACACAGCCGAATCACTATTCTTCATCCAGAAATGAGGAACAGCAGAAGCTTCCCTTTTCAATGAGGTTCTGGATCCGCCTAAAAATCCCGCAATGCCCTGCCACGGAATTCCAGGAATAACGTTAATCTCAACCAGCGCAACACCCCCAAATTCTTTGGTTAATGCATTCTTCGAAACTGATTCGGTCATGAACGCCCGATTGATATTCGCATCATCAGCAGAACCGGTCAGCGCAACCACAATCTTGCCTTTTATGCCGGCTTTTTCAAAATCAGCACGCGATCCATACCCGACAAAAACAATTCCGCCCGATGCTTCCACATCACCTCCTCCTATCTGGATAATATCTTCCTTCAGCCTGAAGGTTTGTGTTTCAACAACAAAATCAAGTACCGAAGGCGGAGTTGTTTTTTGAAACTCCACGGTCTGAAAATATTTGTCATTGGTTCCGGGCGCAGGTTTGATACCCCACTGCCTGAAGTTTGATGCAATGTAATTGGCGGCAATCTCGAGTTCCGGGGAACCGGTATTGCGACCGCGCATTTCATCGGACGCTAAAAATGTCAGGTGAGCTTCTGCATCACTTTTCGTTACCAGACTGGTAATATCCGCTATGGGTGATGTCGTGTTTTTAGCTGGCCTTTTCTGCGCCTGTAGGCCAATCACCAACGATACGAACAGAAGGGCTAAGGGTAATTTTCTCATTGATTTAAAGTTTTTCAGATGAACAATCTACAATAAAAAAGCGGACTGCTTTTCAGCAACCCGCTTTTCCCTTAGGTTTAGGTAAATTACTTAGCGAAGAAACAAAAGTTCCCTGTATTTTACAAGCGGCCAGTCCTCATCGTCTACTAATAATTCGAGTTTATCGACTGAGTCCCGGATAACATCAAAATACTTCTCCTTGATGTTTTTGCAGTATCCCACCGCCTTTTTATGAGTATCGGTAAGCTTGTTCAGGCGTTTACGCTCTTCTACCATGTCGTCAACATTGGTTTTGATGGTTTCGATGTGACCTGAAATCTCCTTGATTGTCTTCAAAACCGCCTTGTTATCCACGCCCAGGCCTTTCAATCCGTTGGCGTTGATGATCAGTTTATTTTGATACGCAATAGCCGTAGGAATAATGTGGTTCACCGCGAGATCGCCCATTACACGTGCTTCAATCTGCACACGCTTGATATAGCTTTCCAGCTTAATTTCCTGGCGAGCCTCAAGTTCCTTGTGTGAAAGCACATTATGCTTTTCAAAAATCTTAACCGATTTCGGAGTCAGGTAGGCATCAATCGCGTCAACCGCGTTTTTCTTGTTAGAGAGACCGCGTTTTGCAGCTTCTTTCACCCAGCCTTCAGAGTATCCATCACCTTCAAAGCGTATTGACTTCGATTCTTTGATATACTTTCTGAGAATGTTTACAATCGCGAGGCGCTTTTCTGTTCCTTTTTCGATTTCTTTTTCAACAGCTTCGTAGAAGTGTGTCAGTTGTTCTGCTACGATCAGGTTCAATGCAGTCATTGGCGTTGCACAGTTGTCGCTTGAACCTACCGCACGGAATTCGAATTTATTACCAGTAAAGGCAAACGGAGAGGTACGGTTACGATCGGTGTTATCGAGGATAATTTCCGGGATGCGGTCGATACCAAGTTTCATGTACATGTTATCGCCTTTCTCGATCTTGATGTTACCGTTCTTCTCGAGCTCATCCAGCACCACACTCATTTGTGAACCCAGGAAGGTGGACATGATAGCCGGTGGAGCTTCGTTGGCACCCAGGCGGTAATCGTTACCCGCTGTAGCAATGCTCGCACGCAACAAATCGGCATGCTCATGAATTGCGCGTACGGTTGTTACAAAGAATGTTAAGAACATGAGGTTATCCCGTGCGCTGCTTGACGGTGCGAAAAGGTTAACACCTGTATCCGTGATCAGCGACCAGTTGTTGTGTTTTCCGCTTCCGTTAACGCCTGCAAATGGTTTCTCATGGAACAACACTTTAAGGTGGTGTCTTTCCGCTACACGGCCCATCAAATCCATCAGAAGCTGGTTGTGGTCGTTGGCTACGTTCACTTCTTCAAACAGAGGCGCTACTTCGAACTGGCTTGGTGCCACCTCGTTGTGACGGGTACGCAACGGAATTCCGGCACGCCACGCCTCGATCTCAAACTCCTTCATGAAATCGTACACACGGGCCGGGATACTGCCGAAATAGTGATCCTCAAGCTGCTGTCCACGTGCAGGTGAATGCCCGAACACGGTGCGACCACCCATTACCAGGTCAGGGCGAGCCATGTACAAAGCCTCATCCACAACAAAATACTCCTGTTCAATACCGAGGGAAGCGTTTACTTTCTGAATGTCTTTATCGAAAAGCTGGCAAACCTGCACAGCGGCTTTGTCTACTGCAAGCAATGCCTTCAGCAACGGAGCTTTTGTGTCAAGCAATTCACCTGTGTAAGAAACAAAGATGGTTGGGATACACAGTGTTTTTCCGTACAGAAACATCGGTGAAGACGGGTCCCATGCTGTATAACCACGGGCTTCAAATGTGCTGCGGATACCACCGTTCGGGAACGAAGAAGCATCAGGCTCCTGCTGAACGAGCTCTCCGCCTTTGAATTTCTCGATTCCGGCAAGACCGTCAAAGAACGCATCGTGCTTCTCGGCAGTTCCGCCAGTCAACGGCTGGAACCAGTGTGTAAAGTGCGTTGCACCTTTTGCAAGCGCCCACGATTTTACAGCAACAGCAACTGCATCGGCAGTTACGGTGTCAATTTTCGAACCGTTCTTAATGGACTGACTTACCTGCTTGAAAACATCGGACGAAAGGGTTGATTTCATTTGGCTAAGCCCGAATGTATTCTCGCCAAAGAAGTCGGAAGCTTTAGCCGAAGGAAATTCTACATGAATTTTCGGCCGGTTACTGAGCTGCTCCAAAGCCCGGAAGCGTAAATGCGCCATAATAGTGGTTGTTGTTTTGGAAGTATTACGGGCACAAATCTATCGATTTTTACCATGACAGGGTTAAAAACGAACCAGTTTTTAGAAAAATAGTGTGTGGATTTATAAAATCACGTAAAATTTTGACCCATCATATCAAGAAATACTTTAAGTCATTCCATGCACACGTTACCGGAAGCATTTGCTAACACATGGCAATAGCGGATACAAGTCCATGGAACTTCCTATTTTTGTTTACCCCATGAACAATCAGAAGGTCGACATTCGGAACAGCACCTTGTTTCCCTGGCATTTCCAACTGATCGCAGTTGTTATACTTCTGGCAGGATTGGCACTAATACTTGAAAAACCGGTAATGAGTTCGGTGCTGGTTTTTGCTGCCGGGTTTATTCTGAGTGCAGCTGACGGTACGGAGATCGACCTCAGCAAAGGCCGCTTCCGCGAGTACATTTCGTTTTATTTTATTATTCGGGGCGGCAAATGGAAGAAATTCCCCGGTGCGGAAAAGATTTACATTAACAGCGCCAAATCCACGACCCGGGCGTACACCACACACAACAATTATTCATCCGTTTTCGAGAATACGGAATACAATGCGTACCTGAAGCTGAATAATGGTGAAAAGATTCACCTGATCAACAGCCGTAAAAAAGAAAAGCTGACAACCATACTTCAGAAGGCCGCCAGCTTTTTAAACTGTCCGTTACAGGATAATACGTTAGTTTGATTTCTTCACCGAGCCACCGCTGGAGGATGTGGTGTTGCTCTGCTCGGGGTTTCCACGGTAGCGGATGGAACCTCCACTCACTGCCCTTGCCTTGATTGACTTAACTGCGTTTACTTTGGCCGAGCCTGCACTCACTGCACTAACATCTACGTTGTCGGCTGTCAGCTCGTAGGCATCCACCTCGGCAGCACTTACGGCATTAATCGAGATGCTGGTTGCCTTACCTTTCAGTTCAATTTCGGCCGCGCTGGAAGCACTTACGTCAATCGTTCCGGCATCAACCTGAATATCAACTGTTCCCGCACTGGATGCGCTCAGGGAGAGCATGTCGGATTTAATTACATTTTCAGCAAAAATTGCCCCGGCCGAACTGGCCGATAGCTTAGTAAGTTCTACGTAGGTTACATACACTTTAACCGAGTGCTCGTTGCGATAGTTGCCCTGTCTCATCTGGATTCTCAGGTAGTCGCCCGAAACTTCCGTTAATACATCACTCAAGTCCACACCGCTCACCTCCACCCTTACAGCTTCTTTCGAACCTTTCTTCAGATACACGTCAATTCCCTGTAATGCCTTAACACCCTTGAACGAATCTACTGAACGATTCTCCGATTTCTGACCGAAAGCAACCGCAGTTATCAGTACGAGGAAGATGATTATAAGCCTTTTCATATTTACCTGTTTACTCCTAAAGACCAGCGTGTTATCAGAAGGTTGCGCGTGAGTCTATTTTTTGTTCATTTGCCAAAACATCGTAATTTTCCCTATATTTCAAAGCTTATTCAAATATTTTCGGATCCAAAACAACATTTCAACCTATGGCATTTAATAAAAAAGCAGAGCTCAACATCCTGATCAATCTGGCAGCCAGTGACAGCACGATTGAGGACCGCGAAGCAAAGCTTATTCACATGGTAGGAAAAGCAAACGGCATGAGTAAAGAAGAAGTTGCCGAGATGATTAAAAACCCGCAACCTATCAGCACCATCAGCGCATTGACCTCTGACGAGAAGTTCGAGCATTTATATTACCTGATCCAGATGATGAAAATGGACGGACAGGTGTTTAAAAGCGAAATCATGTTCTGCGAACAGATCGCAGAAAAAATGGGGTATAAGAAGGGAGTAGTACGCGAGCTTTCACAGCATATTTACAGCGATCCGTCTATTACGGCTGACCGCGACATGCTGCGTAAGAAAGCTGAGAAGTTTATCGTGTTTTAATCAACCTAACCTATAAACCAAAAATAAAGGGAGCCTCGCGGTTCCCTTTTTTATTGCTGCAGCGGATGACTAACTCAATTACTTCTTTTCATAAACCACCTTGCCGCCTACGATGGTTGTCAGCACCTCTGCGCTGAGAATTTCTTTATCAGGAATGGTCATGATGTCTTTCGACAAAATGGCGAAGTCGGCAAGCTTACCTTTTTCAATGGAGCCCTTGAATTTTTCTTCAAATGCTCCATAGGCAGCATCCAATGTATACGAACGCAAAGCCTGTTCGCGGGTCATTTTTTCTTCCGGCTCATAGCCACCCTCAGGTTCACCCTTCAATGTCATCCGGGTAACGGAAGCATAGAAACTCGGGATTGGATTTACCGGTTCAACCGGAGCATCGGTTCCGTTTACAATCCTGGCACCTGACTTCAACAGCGACTGCCACATGTATGCACCTTCCTTGATACGCTTCTCTCCCAGCCTGTCGATAGCCCACGGCCGATCGCTGGCCATGTGGATTGCCTGCATAGCCGGAATCACGCCAAGTTTGGCGAAGCGCGGAATGTCTGTCGGGTTTAAATGCTGTGCATGCTCAATGCGGAACCGGGAATCTTTCACGTCAGGGTTTTCTTTCATCGCCATTTCGTAACGATCAAGAATCTCGCGGTTGGCGCGGTCGCCAATCGCATGTGAGCAAACCTGAAATCCTGCCTTCAGCGCGTCACGCGAAGTTGCCAGCACGGTATCCATTGAGAGTGTAGCCATGCCATAAAAGTCGGGGCGGTCGGTATACGGTTCAAGCAACCAGGCTCCGCGCGAACCCAACGCACCGTCACAATTCAACTTAATCGAGCGGATTGTCAACCAGTGCTTTGGATCAACTTCCGGCCCTTTCTTAAACCACTCATGCACTAGGTCGCGGTCCCAGCCCGTTACCATCACGTACATCCGAAGTCCGAACTTTCCTAAAGCATACTGGCTTTTATAAAAATTAATTACCTCCCGACCAACACCCGCATCATGAAACCCGGTGATGCCATTCTTCAAACATGTTTGTGTGGCGAGCTCAAATGCTTTTGTCATCCGTTCGGAATCATTTGCGGGAATGAACTTTGCAATTACATCTTCTGCATTTTCGTTGAACAACCCGGTCGGATTGCCATTCGCATCACGGATGATCTCTCCGCCCTCATCGCTGAATTTGTTCAGGCTTTCCTTCGACAACTGATTGACTCCGGCAATCTCCATCGCTTTCGCATTCGCGAGACTCATGTGACCACTGGCATGTGAAAGGAATACAGGATTATCGGGCGATACTGCGCTTAGCTGTGCATGCGATGGATAACCCTTCACCATGTCGGCAGGTTTTACGTCCCATTTATCCTGGTGCCAGCCACGACCGAGAATCCATTCGCCCGGCTTGGCCTTGCTTGCAGCAATCCGCACGCGTTCAACAATTTCATCAAAGGTCTTTACACCCGAAAGATCAAGGTCGAGTTCATTGTAGCCCACGCCCATAAAGTGGCCGTGACCTTCAATAAAACCGGGTACCATTGTTTTGCCCTGCAGCTCAATAACGTTCGTGTTGTCGCCAATCCATTCAGCTGCAGCTTTTGCCGTACCTGCAAAAACAATGGTATCTTCATTAACAACTACTGCTTCAACAACAGGTTGCGAAGCATCCATCGTATAGATCGTGCCTCCGGTGATCACAAGATCTGCCGGTTTCTTTCCTGAACATGAAATGAAAACAACAAAGAGTAAAAGGGGTAAGAGCTTGTTCATTGTTCAATAAATTATTAGACCTAATTTTAGGGATATTTTAACTGAAAACCCAAGCTGTTGAGGTTGCACGGCCGGTTTACCTGATATGCGCGAACGCTTTCAAATATTGCTTCGGCTCGCCATCTTCTGGATGGTGGTTATGATCGTTGCGAGGATTTGCTTTCTTGTTTACAATGCCGACCTCACAGCCCAGCTAACCTGGGGCGATATCGCAAAAGCGATGATCTATGGCTTGCGCATGGACATGAGCATGACGGGATACATCCTGTTGCTTTCGGGGTTAATTCTTATCGCGTCAGTTTTTACGCAAGGCAAATGGGTTGTGTATGCGCTGCATGCCATCAACATGCTGATGCTGACAGCGCTTTGTGCAGCCGTTGTCACGGATCTCGAACTTTATCATCACTGGGGCTTTCGACTGAACACAACTCCATTGTTTTACATGAGTTCAGAGGCGGCCGGAAGTGCCGGTAAAGGTGTTATCGCCTTGCTCATCATCATTTTGATCGTGCTGTTGGTAGTTTTTACATTCAGCTATTTCCGTTTTGTGGGCCGGTATGCATCTAGGCTGAACCCTGTGAATAAGAAAGTTGCCATTCCCCTGTTTGTTGTAACGGCATTGATGTTCATTCCCATCCGGGGCGGATTTAGCGTTGCCACGATGAATGCGGGCCAGGTGTACTTCCATAAAACCAACAACTTCGCCAACCATGCCGGCATTAATGTGCTTTGGAATTTCCTGAGCAGCCTGCAAAGCGATGTAAACCTGCAGTATCCGGAAGATTATTTCGATCGCTCGCTTACTGAAACGTATTTCAAAAGCCTGTATCCGCAGAACGATTCAACAACCTCTGTCCTTACAACAAAAAGGCCGAACATCATACTGGTGATAGTCGAAGGATTTACCGCCAACGTTATCGAACCGCTTGGCGGACGAAAGGGAATCACGCCCAACTTCAACCGACTCAGCCGGGAAGGAATTCTGTTCACCAATTTCTATGCGAGTGGCGACCGGACAGACAAAGGTTTGGTAAGCATCCTCAGCGCCTTTCCCGCGCAGACACAGCGATCGATCATCAAGTTTCCGGATAAAACACAGAAACTGCCCTACCTCAGTCGCAAGCTTGAAGGCCTTGGTTACCAAACCTCATTTGTGTACGGAGGCGATGCCGACTTTGCAAACTATCGTTCGTTCCTGACGTACGGAGGATTCCGACACATTACTTCCGTGGATGACTTCGACAGCGATTACAACACTTCCAAATGGGGAGTACACGATCAATACCTTTTCGAACAGGCAGAAAAGGAACTTGATACCACTTCACTGAACAAGCCGTTCTTCAAAGCCATGCTTACGCTGAGCAGTCACGAGCCGTTTGATGTTCCGCTCAAACAAATACCGGGTGAAGACGACCCTTCGCTGTTTTTAAATTCATGTTACTACACCGACAAATGTATCGGTGACTTTATTGCATACTGCAAAAAGCAACCGTGGTGGAACAACACATTGATTGTAATCACAGCCGATCACGGGCATCGTTTACCGGATAAAATTGATTCCCGTATCCGTGAAAAATTCCATACGCCTATGCTCTGGCTGGGAGGCGCGATAAAGAAAGATACACTTGTTACCCGTTACGGTGGACAAACCGATATTGCGAACACATTGCTGGCGCAACTCGACAAGCCATCGGCAGATTTTGTTTTCAGCAAGGACATGTTCGGCAACAACACAAAAGATTTTGCGATGTACATCTTCATTGATGGATATGGTTATGTGGATCCCGGGCATTACATCGTGTATGACAATCCCGGCAAGTTGTACCTCCACCAAACCGGTGTTACCAAAGAAGAAGACACCTATCCGGCCCGGGCGTACGTTCAAAAATTATTCCTCGACTATAATTCGAAAAAATGATCCGCAAGATAAAGTTCATTGTACTGGCTTTACTATTAATAACATCATTCGCGCAAGCACAACAGTTTGGACTGTCGTTCTCGTATTTTCTGCCGAAGAATGGCTATCTGTCAACACCCGTCAGCCCATTTTCCGTTCGCGGGATTGGTGTTAATCTTACCGACTTCCTTTCACTTGAAACAGGCGGATCGTTATACCGCATGAGCGGATTGAATTTGAAAGACCTTCCGTTCGACAGCAAAAATCCACTCGTTGGCCCCAACTTTACAGCGTTCGTTCCGGCCGAACTCGTGTTGATGCTCAAGACCGGAAAGGTTGAGCTCGATTTAAAAGGCGGTGGCTTTTTCTTTTACTGTTTTGGAAACAAGATCAATTATGGAAACTTCGATCGGGCATTGCGAACATTTGAAGAACTCGAAGTCGTTAACTCAGATTTGACGTTTACGAGCAAACCGGGCTTTGGATATCATGCAGGTGCAGAATTAACCCTTTATGTAACGAGCAGTGTAGGAGTTTCGTTTGAGACAAATTACCTCGTGGGTCAGGCAGGCTTTCCATTAAAAGGATCATACACCGGAAGCGATAATTCAGGAACACTAACCACAGCCGACATCGACTATAAAGACGCTAAAATTGATTTCACAGGACTGGAGTTTACAATCAGCCTGATTTTTGATGCCGGTGGTGGACCGAGTCCTGGCAAAAAGAGTAACAAAAGAAGAAGATAATCAGCGTACAACTGAAAGACCCAGCCACGCAGCAAGCAACCCTGCCACAATGCTCAGCCCCGTGTAAAGAACGGCTGTTGAGAGATTACCTGAATTCATGAGTCTGACATTCTCAAGCGCAAAGGCGGAGAACGTAGTAAACCCACCGCAGAAACCTGTTATCAACAAAACTTTGAGGTTTTGTGCTTCCGCAGTTTCCTGCGTGATTGATCCGAAGATGAGTCCTGCAATAAAACAACCGGCCACGTTTACGATGAATGTGGCCAGTGGAAAATTGGCTGAGTAATATTTCAGCGTAATTACGTTGGTCAAATACCGCAGCATACTTCCCGCGGCACCACCTAATCCGACAAAGAGAACTTGTTTCATTCTTCTTCTGGTTTTAATGCTTCACCTGCGTGCACAGGGGTTTTAATTTCATCAAGCGAAACGTTGTGTCTTTTAAACAGCTTGCGCGAATCGTCAATAAACAATTTGAGCGCAGCCTTCGATGCATCGTCTTTAATAAATGCTGTTGTATCGTTCTCAAAATCCGGCACCGGCAAAATGTAGTAGTATTTTTTTGCATCTGCCGTGCGATAAACCCATTCGAGTATATATCCCGCTGAGTCGATGCGGGTGGTGGAAACACTATCCAAAACGGTTTTCGTCAGATTAACTTTCAACATGGCTCCCCCGTTTTTGTACCGGTCGCGCTGGCCGCTTACAAAATTGCCGAGCGAGTATACAATCAGCTGATCGTTTTCTTTGCGCCATTCCATCGGCTGAAGTACATGCGGATGTGCCCCGATGACCAGTTTGGCGCCCGCATCAAAGCATACAGCAGCAACATCGCGCTGCCATTTATTCGGGAGCGACTGATATTCCTGACCCCAGTGCAGGAACACAATGATTGCATCGGGCATGAGCTCTTTTGCTTTGATCATATCCTTCCGGATGGTTGTTGTATCAATCCGGTTAACAACATTGGGTTTGGTTACCGCGATACCGTTTGTTCCGTAGGTGTAATTCAGCAACGCCAGCTTAAATCCGTTCTTTTCAACAATCAGCGGGTAATCATTCATGCGTTCAACTGTATCCCGAAATGTTCCCGTGTGCAGGATGCCTAAACTGTCAAGCATCATCACCGTTCTCTCAAGGCCTTTCTTGCCCCGATCAAGACAGTGATTGTTGGCCGTTACCAGAATGTCCATTCCAGCATCTTTCAGCGTAAGCGCCAGTTCATCAGGAGCGCTGAATTGCGGATATCCTTTGTACGGAGAACCGGCCAGCGTTACCTCCAGATTCCCGATTGCCAGATCAGCGGAAGCGAGATAAGGCTTTACAAATTGAAAGCATGAACTGTAATCATAGGCGTCAGCTGAAATATTGTAAGCAGCTTTTATCTGCGAATCATGCTGCATCACGTCTCCAATAAACAACAGCGAAATGCGTGTCGTATCCTGTGCCGATATTGAGTACGCAGTGCCAAGCACTCCTAAAACCAACGCTAATCTGATCTTCACGTGCGGGATTTTTTTAATACCTTGTGGATAGTCTACTTCTCCATGACAAAAATATCATTTCTGATTGCTTTTGCAGCAATCGTATTCAATACACACGCACAGGATTCACCCGAATTCGACAAACTCCGGTATAAAACTTCAGACGACACATTGTTGTACCGCCTGTTGAAACCGATTCAGCAAAAAGATTCTGAAAAGTATCCACTGGTAATTTTTCTGCACGGCTCCGGTGAACGCGGTAACGACAACGTGGTGCAATTAAAATACATCAGCCCTCTTTTTTTGAATGCCGGCAACCGCGAAAAATATCCCTGCTTCCTGGTAGTGCCGCAATGCCCGGCAAATGAAAACTGGATCTATCCGGATTGGTACCTGGAACCGAAAAAACCGATGAGCACCCTGATCTCATTAATCGATTCATTGATTGCACTTCCTCACATCGACAAATCGCGGGTGTATATAACCGGGTTATCGATGGGTGGTTATGGAACCTGGTACCTGTTAACCAAACGTCCTGAATTATTTGCAGCAGCCGTTCCGATTTGTGGCGGTGGTGATACACATCAGGTTGAAAAATTCAGTCACATACCGATCTGGAATTTTCATGGTGCAAAAGATGATGCAGTGCCCGTAGAACATTCGCGCAACATGATCCAGGCATTAAAAGCAGCCGGGGGCTCGCCAAAATACACTGAGTACAAAAAAGTAGGTCACGACAGCTGGGTAAACGCATTTGCGGAACCGGAATTGTTACCCTGGTTATTCAGCAAAACGTCAGGTCGGTAAAACTTAGCATAGCGTTAAAATACAAGTTATTGAAAATCAAGTATTTGCGTTTTAAGCTGTACATACCTGAACAAAAGTTAACATTGGCATAACAACCCAACCAAATGTAACGGTTAGATTGCGGGCGCAATTCTATCGTCTATATGTTCGACCTGAACCTCTCCTACTCCGTTCTTCTGATCATTTGTCTTATTGCCGCTTGCGGGTTTGAATTTGTCAATGGATTTCACGACACAGCTAACGCTGTGGCGACAGTAATCTATACGAATTCATTGAAGCCTTGGTTTGCGGTTATCTGGTCTGGTTTTTTTAACTTTTTAGGCGTTTTGCTGGGAGGGATCGGTGTAGCTGTCAGCATTATAAATTTGTTACCGGTTGAAACGCTGGTCGATCAAAATCTTGCGCACAGCATGTCGATGATTATGGCATTGCTGATCAGCGCCATCGTCTGGAATTTGTTAACATGGTATTTCGGCATTCCCTGCTCAAGTTCGCATACACTATTAGGATCGATTCTTGGGGTTGCAATTGCGTATTCATTATTACCGGGCGTAACAGAAGCACCGGTTAACTGGGAGAAGGCCTCACAAACCGGTATGTCGTTATTGATCTCTCCGCTGTTCGGATTTTCAATGACGATTATCCTGATGTTCATCATTAAGCGATTGACCCGCAGGACAGAATATGGTGACAGTCTTTTCAAGGAACCCAAGAAAAATGCTCCACCTCCAACGTGGATTCGCGGTATTCTCATTCTTACATGTACCAGCGTAAGTTTCTCACACGGTTCAAATGATGGGCAGAAAGGTGTTGGTTTGGTGATGCTTATTCTGATTGGAATTGTCCCTGCGTACTTCGCACTTGATTCTAACTTCTCTCCAAGCAACTTATCAGCTCCCGTTAGCAAGATTGAACAAATTTTGAAATCGGTTGATGGAACTCCGCTTTCTGACCCGGATCAGCAAAAGCTCGCTAAAACAATTGAACTGAATGACCAGCTTAAAACGCTGGTGGCAACTACTCCTTCCGTATCTGCCATCGCAAAAGAGCAGCGCTTTGAAGTCCGGAAAGATATAATGCTCATTGAGCGCAATTGTAAAGATTTACTTAAGAAGACTGAATTGCGCATGAGTGAGGTTGAACGCGCTGCGCTTGCCGATCAAACCAAATCGCTTCGCAAAATGATTGATTACTCTCCTACCTGGGTCATCATGATGATTGCAATTTCTCTGGGTATCGGTACAATGATTGGCTGGAAAAGAATTGTAAAAACAATTGGTGAAAAAATCGGTAAAGAACACCTTACGTATGCACAAGGGGCTAGTGCCGAGCTGGTTGCTGCAAGTACAATCGGTGTCTCCACGTATTTTGCGTTGCCTGTAAGTACCACACACGTTCTTTCTTCCGGTATTGCCGGAAGTATGGTGGCGAACAAGGGTATCAAAAATCTTCAGGCCGACACGGTTAGAAACATCCTGATCGCCTGGTTCCTCACGTTGCCTGTGGTAATGCTGATGGCCGGAACGCTGTTCCTGCTTTTCCGCACCATTTTCGCTTAATCTTCATCCTGTTTTAAGGTCAGGGGGCCCGTTTGGCACTCCGGAACATTACGCCTAATTTTCGGACAACTCTACCTGACCTCAATGAGAAGACTTCTGCCCGTTGCAGCATTATTGATGCTGCTTTCCATTCCTGCGTTTGCTCAGATCAACACGCAAATTCCATATTTCACGTACGGCAAAGGGCTCGGCATTATGTCGCCCGACAGTCTGTTTCTGATGAACATTCGCTTCAGAATGCAGAACCGGGTTGGCATTGAAACGATGAGTCCAACCGACTGGGAACCCGAAGTGATTGAAGGCCGCGTGCGCAGGTTGCGGTTGCGATTAGATGGCTACGTGTATAACCCGAAGCTGACGTATGTTTTACAGCTGTCGTTTTCACGGGGTGATATCGACTACGAAGACAGTGGCTTCCCGAACATCATCCGCGATGCAATGGTGATTTACAACTTCAATAAACATTTTGCGCTCGGCATCGGGCAAACCAAACTTCCCGGAAACCGGCAACGCGTGAATTCGTCAGGCGATTTACAATTACCCGACCGTTCGATTGTCAATTCTGAGTTCAACATCGACCGTGACTTTGGCGTTCAATTATATTATCGCAATAACATCAAAGGATTTGGTTACGTGATCCGTGGGGCGGTAAGCTCCGGTGACGGCCGCAACTTCAACAATGCAGGCACTTCCTCAACGGTAAAGACCGATGTGGCCGTAAATGGATTGTGTTACACCGGACGCATCGAACTGCTGCCATTTGGAGAATTCACGAACAACGGTGATTACTTTGAAGGCGACTTGGCACGCGAACCAAGGCCAAAGCTTTCCATCGGCGGTGGGTTTTCAAACAACGAAAATGCAAAGCGCTCCGGTGGTCAGTTAGGAAAATATTTATACGAATCAAGAGACATCGAAACCACGATGTTCGATTTGCTGTATAAGCACAATGGGTGGGCGTTTGCCGGTGAATTTTTAAGACGATATGCAAAAGATCCAATCACCATTAACCCTGATGACGTAACCAAAGAACAACATGTGTTTGCCGGGAACGGGCAGAATTACCAGGGCAGCTATCTTTTCAGAAGCAATTACGAAATAATCGGCCGGTATTCGGTAGTTAACCCGGATAATGATATCCAGGAACTGGAACCTAAACTGGAACAGTATACGCTGGGTGCCACCAAATACCTGCGCGGACATCGCGTCAAGCTGCAAACCGAATTCACCTATGCAAAAGACACCTGGCTTGAGGGCACTGAAGATGATCATGAATATTTCATCATGCGCTTCCAGGTGGAGGTTGGTATTTAGTCTGTTTTAGGACACACTTTCTGCATCAAATTTTTAAAGAATCCGTTAAGGCTTTCAAAGCCCCCGGATTTGGCCAAATTTTTACTTGTTTTCCTGATGTTTGCATGCTCCCTTGGGGCAATGGCACGCACATCCGGGCCGGGCGCAGAAGTAAAAAAAGAACATTCGGTAGTTAACCTTTCCATTTTTTACTCAGGCGATTCCGTCAATACTTGTGACGATTTTAAAACGCTGGTCATTCCGATCAAACGCATTCAAAATCTGATCATTATCGAAGCACGGATCGATACCATCATCGGAAATTTTATACTCGATACCGGCTCCCCGATTCTCGTACTGAACAAAACGTATTTCCGAAAGGGCTGGGATGCAAATCTCACAGCCGCCAATGCAGGGGGAACAGCTACCCCGGTTATGCGAACCCGTGTTAACGACCTCGCAATTCGCGAATTGTTCTTTGAAAACCTTCCGGCCGATCTGAACGACCTCGGCCACATTGAGAACCATCGTGGAATAAAAATTCTCGGTTTGCTCGGGGTGAGTTTGTTCACATCATTTGAGATGGTGATCGATGTACATAAAAGTGTGCTGTACTTGCATAAACTCGACAAGAACGGAAGGGTGCCGGAAACTGAACGCATTGTTAAATCTGAGTCAACGCTTAATGTCCCGTTCAAGCTCATTCGGAACACGATCACAGTTGACGTAATGATGGCTGGAAAAAAGCTTGTGTTTTGTGTCGACACCGGTGCGGAAGCAAATGCCCTCAGCAACCGCCTGCCCGATAAAGTTCTCGAAGTATTCCGCGTTTCGAAGCGTATGGTTTTGGTGGGCACCGGTGGTTCTCAAACGGAAGTCCTGCTTGGCACAATTGACGATATGATGATCGGCAACCGGTCGTTTAAAAATATGCACGCGGCCATCACGCGGTTAGACGATCTTGGGGAGGCCTACGGCCGATCAATTGATGGGATATTGGGAAGCAACTTTTTGGTGAAAGGAATAATTAGCATCAACTTTGTTACAAAGGAGCTGCGGATGCATCCGTTTGACCTCAGCAAGCCATGAGATTCCGGGTTACGATATTGCTACAACTGATAACCGTCCTGGCCGGCTATGCGCAAACGCCTGACCTGAAAGAATACAAAATTGAGGGTCACAACATTGTTCTTCACCTCGATACCAAAATGCCGCGCACCGAACAGGAAAAGCTGTTAGCTCAAACCGGCATGGAAGGCCTATCGCTCGATACCCTTTGGAAATTTAACAGCATCGGCCGGTGGGCAAAAGAAGGCTGGAAATTTACCCGGACCAACACGGGCTATAAAATTTTCAAGTCGATCACCGATCTCTCGGGTGATATCAAATGGAACAAGGCCATCATCCATTACAAGAGCGGTCTCGCTACTACGATTCAATCGCAGGTAAACGCTACGTTTGGAGCGAACCGTATTCGAAATGGTGTAGTGTTAACCGATAAAACCGGCACACGATTCTTCCTGAAGGGTTATCGCTCAGCAAAAGATGTTTACCTGTCAGGAACATTTAACGAGTGGAGTACATTAAAAACGCGGATGATCAAGAGCGACTCGGGCTGGTATGCTGTTGTTCCGTTGCAGCCGGGCAAGCATCAGTACAAGTTCATCATCGACAGTCACTGGATGGAAGATCCGCGCAACGACAACCGCGAAGACGATGGTCAGGGCGGTCTTAATTCGGTTTATTTTGTTACGAATTATGAATTCAGTTTAACCGGCTATAACAACGCTAAAAGAGTTATCCTGGCCGGAACGTTTAACAACTGGAACGAACGCGATTTACGAATGATCAGAACTGCAGCAGGCTGGAAACTTCCCGTTTACCTGAAAGATGGATCGTATCAATACAAATTTATAGTAGATGACGAATGGATAACTGATCCGGCAAACCCAAACACACGCGATGACGGAAGCGGCAAGATAAATTCATTCCTTCAATTAGGCGATGCTGCCCTGTTTAGGCTACCCGGAAATACAACTGCAAGACGGGTAATTCTTGCAGGAGAGTTTAACAACTGGAATGAACAGGAACTGGCAATGAATAAAACAGCAACCGGTTGGGAGCTTCCGTATGTACTCGCTCCGGGTAACTATCAATACAAATTTATCGTTGACGGCCAATGGATGACCGATCCGGCAAATCCGCACCTGGCAAGTTTGCATGGCCATACCAATTCGGTTATTTCAATAAAGCCAAACCATACATTTATCCTGAAGCAATATCTGAATGCTGCTACCGTTTCCGTTGCCGGAACATTCAACGACTGGGGTGTTGGGTATACCATGAGAAAGACTTCTACCGGATGGATTTTTCAAGCATACCTCCCACCCGGGAAACACCTCTACAAATTCATTGTTGACGGAAAATGGATCATTGATCCGGATAATGAGTTGTGGGAACAAAACGAATTCCGCAATGGCAACTCCGTTCTCTGGATTGCCCCGGAAGAGGAATAATTGTTCATAATACCCCATGGCGGGTGAGGCTTCGCGCCTATCTTTACGTGAATTAATCTATAATTTCACACCCGCATGGAATTCAGTTTCACCCTTGCCATTATTATTATCACTTCAGCTGTAAGCCTGTACGCGATGAATCAGCGCGAAGTTCTCTACAAGTTTATGATGAATCCCTACATGGTTACCCAGCGGGGACAATATTACCGGCTGATTACCTCGGGTTTAATTCATAA
Source organism: Cyclobacteriaceae bacterium (assembly GCA_019694875.1). Taxonomy (GTDB): domain Bacteria; phylum Bacteroidota; class Bacteroidia; order Cytophagales; family Cyclobacteriaceae; genus UBA2336. The sequence goes on along the minus strand of JAIBBC010000002.1, from coordinate 895,690 downwards.
AGACTTCGCACATTTAATTTTCAACATGCTGTCGTTGTACTTCTTCGGTCCAAACCTGGAATACATCTTCAGTGTTATTTTCGGATCCCACGGCTTAGCATATTATGTTGCACTTTACGTACTTGGAATCATCGTTTCCGACTTACCCACTGTGCTAAAACACCGGAATAATCCCGGCTACAATTCGCTCGGGGCTTCTGGTGCCGTGTCGGCTGTAATTTTTGGGTGTATCCTGTTCGATCCGCTCGCTAACCTGTACCTGTACTTTGCGATTCCAATCAAGGGGTTCATTTTTGCTGCCATCTACCTCATTTACTCGTACGTGAGCGCCAAACGTTCGCGTGACGGCATCAACCACGATGCACACCTGTACGGAGCCCTGTTCGGAATACTGTTTTGTATCGTGCTTTATCCGGATTCTGTAAGGTTATTCTTCGAACAAATTTCAGAATGGAAAATATTCTAACATGACCACCGAGCTTGCATCACCCCTTGCACAAAAACAACGCATCGCCTCGATCGATCTGGTTCGCGGAATTGTGATGATTATCATGGCATTGGATCATGCGCGTGATTTTTTTCACGTGGATGCAAACTTGTTTAACCCAACCGACCTCACTCAAACTACTACCCTCCTGTTTTTTACACGATGGATCACACATTTCTGTGCGCCCACGTTTGTTTTCCTTTCGGGTTTGTCGGCCGGGTTATCGCTGCAGCGAAAATCAAAGAAGGAACTGTCGTGGTTTTTAGTTACACGCGGATTGTGGCTGGTGATTGTTGAGCTAACCATCATGCGGTTTGGATTTACCTTCAACTTCTATTACGACATCACATTCTTCGAAGTCATTTTCACGATTGGCGCATCCATGATGGTGTTGTCGGCATTGGTATTTCTTCCGCAACAGGCTATTCTTGGTATCGGACTGTTGCTGATATTCGGGCACGATGCACTGTCAGCCATTCGCTTTACTCCGGAAGATTCCGGTTTTACAATTTGGACGCTTGCTGTTCAACCGGGATTTATCGCACTCGATGCAAGCCACGGAATTTTTGTTAGCTACCCGGTTATCCCGTGGCTCGGAATCATGCTGGCCGGGTTTGGCGCAGCGCGTCTTTATACACACTTTTCTCCCGACAAACGAAAGCAGGTTTTAAGAATTACTGGCGTGGCGGCAATTGCGCTGTTCATTATTATCCGGTTCACCAACGTTCTCGCTCCACTTGATGCCTGGTCAGTCCAGGATAACGCATGGTTCACATTCCTTAGCTTTATCAACTGCACAAAATACCCGGTAACACTTTTGTTTACGCTGATGATTCTCGGGCCGATAATGATTCTGCTTTCCTTTACCGAAGGCGCGCGCGGGTGGTTCACTGCAAAGGCAACTGTGTTTGGCCGCGTTCCCTTGTTCTATTTCATCGTGCATTTTTATGTTCTTCACATTGCAGCACTCGTTACCCATTTGATCGTCTCCGGTAAATCATTGAGTGACATCGACTTCCACGTAAGTGCGGGTCTGGGCGGCATTGGGCCCGGCATAGGCTATCCGCTCGTCTGGACGTATGTTGCATGGATCACCGTAGTAACAGGGCTTTACCCGCTGTGCAACTGGTATAACCGGTTCAAGAGCACGCACGCTTACAAATGGCTGAGCTATTTGTAGTGAGAAATATTTTCCACAATCGGGCGGCTCAAGTCTCGTAAACAACCCTGATTTCCCTTGGCATACCGATTGTCAATGCGAGCATGAAGGTTAACCCCTGCTCGCTTGAAAAGACTTCTACAACGTTTCTCGATTGTCATCATCACTGCCCTGCTGCTGGTTATTGCCGGCTTCAGCGGATTTAAGGTTTTCGATCTGTCGCGTGAGCGCGCAGCCATAAAACGCGACTATAGCCTGCTGAATAACATCACCTATGGATTGTTATCCGTAAACGCCTGGCGCGACCACATGGTAAGGGTGGTAACGCACCGGATAGATGATTTCGAATTCACCCCGGAACAGGAAAAAGCACTAAAGGCTGAAGTCTCGGAGGTATTGCATGCCGTCATCAACAAGGCCGACAGCATGATTAACGCAAAGCAGAAGACCTTCAAAGGGAAAATCAGAAAGGTTGCAGTGAAGGCGCTCTACAATGAAGACAAGCTTCACAAACGTGTACCACAGTTTTCAGAAACCATCGTTAAAGAAATCACCAACAAGAAAAATAAGGAACGTCTTAAATTCCTGATCCAAAGTAAGCTTGAACAGTTTGGGTCGATCACATACGACAGTATTAACGATGTTAATCGCGTTCAGGCTATACTTGCGAAATATGAGGCAGCCAGCCTGGAAGAATTCAATACGCGAACCGATCTTGTGCTGAACGGCCTGCAGGATTCTGCTCATTTCTTCATGTTCGTAATTCTCGGGGTGATGATTTGCTTCCTGGTATTATGGTGGCTGGTGCGGGATGCCAAGGTATATCACACACCGCTTTTTATTATGTCTGTTTTACTGGCGCTGATTGTTTTGTTCGCAGGGTTAACATCACCCATGATTGAGATTGACGCCCGCATCAAAGAACTCACATTCCACTTGATTGGAGAACCAATCGAATTCAAAGATCAGGTGATCTTCTTTCAAAGCAAAAGTATTGTTGATGTAGTTCACATTCTGCTGGAGACGGGCAAATACGATTCAATCCTGGTCGGTATATTAATCATGGCCTTCAGCATCTTGTTTCCGGTTGCCAAAATTCTGTCGACCAAACTTTACCTGCTCGGTAAAACCAAGTGGCGTCACAACAAAGTGATCCGCTTCTTTGCGTTTAAGTCGGGCAAGTGGAGTATGGCCGATGTGTATGTAGTGGCGATTTTCATGGCCTACATTGGCTTTCGCGGAATCCTTGATGATCAGATCAGCGGGCTCACCATGAAAACTGATTCGCTTGTCAGTATCTCGACCAGCGAAACTACGCTGCAACCCGGATTTGTACTCTTTATCGGTTTCGTATTATTTAGTTTGATCCTGTCGGAAGTGTTGAATCGCATTACGGTGCGCGAACAACGCAAGAAGAGAAAAGCTAATCCTGTTCCCACTCCTGCCCTCTCATAAATTCAATCGTGAGGATATTCCTTGTGCTTGAATTTATAGTACAGGTAAAACAATGCCGGAATAATGAATACCGTACCGGTCAGCAATGCCCAGCCCAGCGCGTTAATCGTTTGCAGCGTGGCGCGATGATCCATCAGCGTTAAGTTTGTTCCGTTTTTCACGACAATAAAATCCGGGAAGTGTGCATAGCCCAGTGCCAGCAAGATCATCGTTACCTGGAAGCCGGCCAGTAACCGGATTATAATCGCGTTACCGGAATAGATCAGTATCCAAAGAATAACAAGCGATATCCCGGCTGCAATGACCGCAATTAATCCGATCGTTGTACCAAAAATCCAGTTGGCCAACGGTATATCATCAATCCATGCAGTAATGAATACATACATGCCGCTGAGCACCGCAGCAATGTTCATATGGCGCGCTTTGTTAATGAATCGTTTGCGATCGTCAGGATTATCGGTTTCACCTATCAGGTACACCGATGCCAGGAAGCCGCACAATGCAACCACAAAAAAGCCAACGCCAACCGAAAACCAGTTCAGCCAGCTGAAAATGTAAACATCAACAAATGTGGCAGCGGCATGGTCAATGTGTCCGGATACAACGCTTCCGGCAACAATGCCGAGGAACAACGGTGTGATGAAACTTGATGTAAAATAGATCCGGTTGTAAATGTGCTGCATGTCGTCTTTCACCGCATCATAATTACGGAACACAAAGGCCGTACCGCGTGCAATGATCCCGATCAGCATGATAATCAACGGGATGTGCAGGTAGACTGACATTTCCGCATAGATCAACGGATAGGCAACGAACAATATCACAATTGTGATAATCAACCACATGTGATTCGCTTCCCAGATTGGCCCTATGGCGCGATACAAAGTTTCACGTGTGCGATCCTTATTTTTTTCGGAGGTGAAGAGTTCGATAATACCCGCGCCAAAGTCGGCCCCGCCCAGTACTACATACAGCAGAATGGAAAGAAAGAGGTAGGCGATTACAACGTATTCCATCAGTTAACTGCGGGTTGAGTTGAATCTTTTTTATCGTACAGAACCGGTACCATCTGAATCTGGCGCCTGAGCAGGTAGATCACCACAGCGGTAAGCGACAGATAAATGACTGTGAACATGTAAAACGAATACACAATACCCGGCATTGGCGTGACGGCATCGGCCGTACGCAACACGTTGTAGATGATCCACGGCTGGCGCCCAACTTCCGTTACCACCCACCCTGCCTCGACTGCAATAAAGCCAAGCGGAATGGCAACCACAAAAAGACGCAGGAACCATTTGCGATTATACCAGCTTTTCTTTTTAAGCGAGATAAAATAAATCAGTGCAAGCAATACCAAAAATGATCCAATACCCACCATGATCTGGAATGCGAAATGGGTTACCATAACAGGCGGATGATTTTCTTTCGGGATTTTATCGAGACCGGTCACTTCATGTGTAAAATCGCCATGCGCGAGAAAACTCAACATGCCTGGCAATTCGATTTTATATTTTACCGTTTGGGTTTCTTCATCCGGAATACCACCGATGATCAAGGGTGCGGCTGTTTCAGTTTTAAATAGCGCTTCCATCGCAGCAAGCTTGGCGGGTTGCCGCTTCGTAACATCCTTGGCGGAAATGTCACCACTGACCGGCTGAAGCAGTGCAGCAATCGCACCGAATACAATCGCGATCCGGAAAGCCTTTGCATGGAAAACTTCGTTCTTCTTTCGCAAGATCATCAGCGCATGTACGCCTGCTACAGCAAACCCGGTAGCCGCAAAAGCAGCCAGCGTCATGTGCAGTGCCTGCGAAAACCAAGCCCCGTTGAACATGGCGCTAATCGGGTCGATATTGATGTATTCACCATTAACATATTCAAAGCCTGCCGGACTGTTCATCCATGCATTGGCCGACACCACCAGGATTCCCGAAGCCAATCCGCTAACTCCCACCACGATACCCGTAAACCAATGAAACCATTTGTTAAGCTTATCCCATCCGTAAAGAAAAAAACCAAGCGCAATTGCTTCGATGAAGAATGCAGTCCCTTCCAGTGAAAATGGCATCCCGAAAATCGGACCCGCATGTTTCATAAAGCCGGGCCACAGCAAGCCGAGCTCAAATGAAAGCACCGTTCCCGACACGGCCCCGGTCGCGAAGAAGATTGCCACACCCTTGCTCCACGCCTTTGTAATGTTTCGGTAAACAATGTTATTCGTTCTAAGCCATTTGTAGTGTGCAATCGCCATGAAGAATGGCATCACCATACCGATGCAGGCATAGATGATGTGAAACCCGAGCGATAATGCCATCTGCGAACGCGCAGCAAGAAAGTCATTCATAAATACGGCAAGAGGTGCCGACAAATATACAGGCTGGCTGTTTGCCTACGCGGAAATTGCCCGGATAAATGAAGAAGATAACGGTTATTTAACCCTGGAAATAAACGACTGCAGCCGCGATCAACTGGCTCAATACGTATACAGCCGAGAATGCAATGAGAATCTTAATGTATCGTGAAAACGCCAGATTTCTTCGCGCGGGCCAGGTTAGCAACAGAATAAGGAAGGCCACCAAGATATTGATCACAAAGAACCCTCCCAGGAAAATGAAAAACCAGGTAACGGTGGGTTCAGGCAACTGCGATTCGGTGATTACAGCCTGCAACACAATCGTTAGCAAATAGGCAATCCAGTATGCGCCATAATCTCTAAACCAGTGTTTTAGATTGTCGTTTGTCATGCGCTCAGGTTCACCAAACTCAAAAATAGTGTTTAATCGCGGTCGTGAAAAATATCCGGTCAGTTTGTAAATTTTTTGAACAATTCCGATAGTTGTGTGTTTTCCTGAAAAACTAAACCGTGGGCACGTACTCCATCAAGGAATTGGAAAAGCTTTCGGGCATCAAAGCCCACACAATCCGCATTTGGGAGAAACGGCATAATCTCATCCATCCGGCCCGGACATCCACCAATATCCGGTTCTATTCGGATGACGATCTGAAAAAAATCATTAACGTTTCACTGCTGAACAACCACGGTGTAAAAATCTCGCGCATCGCAGGCATGTCGCCAGACGAAATCAACCGCAATGTGCTTGATGTTACGGCATCCCAAACCACTGCTTCGGCCTACATCGAACAACTTGTGGTGGCGATGGTTGATCTTAATGAAGAGCAATTTGACGGCATCATCGGTTCACTCGTGAAAAAATTCGGATTTGAACGAACGATAACCGAGGCCATCTACCCATTCCTGGAAAAGATTGGGATACTCTGGCAAACCGAAAATATCAATCCTGCACAGGAACATTTCATTTCGAATCTCATCCGTCAAAAAATCATTGCTGCTATTGACGCACTGCCGCACGCACTCAACAGCGCTAAAAAAATTCTCCTTTTTCTGCCGGAACGCGAAATGCACGAAATGGGACTGCTATTTAATTACTACCTCGCCAAGCAAGCAGGTTTCAAAGTATACTATCTGGGGCAAAGCGTTCCTCATAACGATTTGGTAAGTGTTGTAGATACCCACGAGCCGCAAACGCTGGTCACGTCAATTACCACAACAATGCCCAAAGGGATTGCTGCCTATTTGTCGCTTTTGTCGGAGCAATTCCCCAACCAGAAAATACTTGTGACAGGCTTGCAAACAGCCGAAATGACAGGGAAATTTCCATCGAATGTTCAGGCGTTCCGTAATGCAATGGCGTTCAAAGAGCTGATTTCCAAGCTTTAATCCATCCACCACCCGTTTATGGCAATTCATCGAAAATTGAGCAAAAACCCACTTTGGCCTTTATTTTGTTTAATCTTTTAATAAATTTGTTAAACAAATTAACCGTATGACAGCGATCGAATTTACCCACCAGCTTTCCGGTCTTACCCCCACGCTTCGGGCATTTACGCGCAGATTTACCAGTAATCGCGAAGAGTCGAATGATCTGGTTCAGGAGACCCTGCTGAAAGCATTCGCGTGCCGCGATACGTTTCGCGAAAACACAAACCTGAAGGGCTGGTTGTTTACCATCATGCGGAATACATTCATCAACATGTATCGCAGACAAAAACGCGCGAGAACATCAACAGATGATACGAAGGAATTATACTTCCTGAATGTGGAAGACCAGTATACGTTCAACAAGCCCGAAAGTACGTTTGAATATCACGACATTCTCCGCCACATCAACGCGATTGAAGATGATTTGCGGGAACCTTTTCTGCTTCATACAAATGGTTACAAATACCATGAGATCGCCAAAGATCTCGATCTGCCGATCGGAACAGTGAAAAACAGAATTTTTCATGCACGGAAAGAAATTCAAAAAAGGTTGACCGGATATTAAGTATCTTAAAAGCGAATGACGAAAGCAGCTGTTATCGGATCGGGATTCTCAGGGCTCGCAGCGGCCTGCACGCTGGCGCGCGAAGGATTCGATGTAACGGTTCTTGAAAAAAACAGCTCACCAGGCGGTCGTGCCCGCAAGTTCGAAACACAGGGTTTCATGTTCGACATGGGTCCGAGCTGGTACTGGATGCCCGATGTATTTGAATCATTCTTCAACGCATTCAATAAAAAAACTTCCGACTACTATTCATTGGTTCGACTGGATCCTTCCTACCGCGTTTTTTATTCGAAGGACGATGTGTGGGATATTCCGGCAGGTGTGCCCGCATTGTGTGAGTTCTTTGAGCGTATCGAACCGGGCAGCAGCGTTAACCTGTTGCGATTTCTGGAGGAAGGGCAGTACAAATATGAAGTGGGCATGCAAAAACTGGTTTACAAACCGGGGCTATCCATAACTGAACTGATGGATGCCGGTTTGTTAAAGGGCATGCTGAAGCTCCACGTATTCCAATCGATGTCGGCTTATGTGCGAAAATATTTCAACGATCAGCGACTCATTCAACTGCTTGAATTTCCAGTCTTGTTTCTCGGAGCTGCGCCAAAGAACACTCCTGCACTTTACAGCCTGATGAATTATGCCGACATGAGCCTGGGCACGTGGTATCCGCAAGGTGGCATGTACAAAATCATTGAAGGAATGGTGTCGCTGGCCGAATCGCTGGGCGTGAAATTCAGATTCAATGCAACCGTTGAACAAATTGTGGTGCACGACAAAATGGTGGAAGGATTGATCGTAAATGGCAAGCAGGAGAACTACACCTATATCGTAGCCGGTGCCGACTACCATCATGTGGAACAAAAGCTTTTACCGGCTGAACACCGGAAATACGATGAGGAATATTGGGATGATCGCAAACTTGCGCCCTCATCGCTCATTTATTACGTGGGATTAAATAAAAAACTCAACAAGCTTCAGCATCATAATCTTTTCTTCGATGCGGATTTCAACAAACATGCAGACCAGATTTATGACAATCCGGCATGGCCTGAGAAACCATTGTTCTATGTATCGTGCCCGTCAAAAACAGATAGTACGGTTGCGCCTGAGGGGCATGAAAACCTGTTCATCCTGATGCCCTCCGCTCCGGGATTGATTGACACCGAAGGAGTTCAGAAACGATTTTTTCAACACACCATCGACAGAATAGAAGCCCTCACGGGCGAGTCAATAAGAGAACACATTGTGTACTTCCGCAGCTATGGTCCCAGCAATTTTATTCAGGACTACAACGCGTTTAAAGGAAATGCATACGGACTGGCGAATACACTCATGCAAACTGCCAATCTGAAACCATCCATTGTAAACAAAAAAGTGAAGAACCTGTTTTATACAGGTCAGCTGACCGTTCCAGGTCCCGGGGTTCCGCCTTCGCTGATTTCCGGACAGGTGGTAGCACAGCATATAATTAACGAGCACAAGAAATCCAGAAAGCGGGAATTCGCGTAAATTGAAAGAGATGAAAGAACTGTACGATCAGGTTTCCATCAAATGCAGCCGGCTTACAACGAAAGCCTACAGCACATCCTTTTCACTCGGCATCCGGTGTCTTGGCAAAGAATTGCGCGATCCTGTCTATTCGATTTATGGATTTGTCCGCTTTGCGGATGAAATTGTTGATACCTTTCACGAGTACAACAAGGTTGAACTTCTCAGCAGGTTTAAAGAAGATACCTATCGGGCCATCGATGACAAGATTAGTACCAATCCAATCCTGAACAGTTTTCAAATAACCGTTAATCATTTCAGGATCGGGCGCGACCTGATTGCCTCTTTCCTGAAGAGCATGGAGATGGATCTCAACCAGAAAAACTATTCATCCGAAGGGTTGAAAGAATACATTCTCGGGTCAGCGGAAGTTGTCGGCCTGATGTGCCTGCGCGTTTTCTGCAACGGGCACGATGACATGTACAATGCACTGAAGCCCAATGCCATGAGCCTGGGTTCAGCATTTCAGAAAATCAACTTCCTGCGCGACCTGGGAGCCGACTATGTGGGCATGGGCCGTACCTATTTCCCGGATGTCGACTTGAATAATTTCAATGATGAAACAAAACGTGAAATTGAAGAGAGCATTGCGAAAGATTTTCATCATGGATATGAAGGGATCGTAAAACTGCCGCGCTCATCACGTTTTGGGGTGTATGTAGCCTATGTTTATTACCTCGCATTATTCAAAAAGATAAAGAACACTCCCTCTCAGGATGTGCTCCAGAGCCGGGTTAGAATTGCCAACCACGACAAGGCGCGGCTGCTTGCCTATTCCTATTTCAAACATCAGTTGAACATGTTATGAGAGATCTGGTAGTGCTGGTAGATGAAAATGATAATGAAATCGGGTATCTCGACAAGCTCGAAGCTCATCAAAAAGGAATGCTTCATCGCGCGTTCTCGGTGCTGATTTTCAATTCAGCAGGAGAACTGCTTTTGCAAAAGCGTGCGGCTGGAAAATATCACAGCGCAGGCCTCTGGACAAACACATGCTGCAGTCACCCGATGCCGAACGAACGTGTGATTGACGCAGCCAGTCGCAGATTGAAAGAAGAAATGGGCCTTACGTGCGAAACTAATTTTCTATACAAATTCCTCTACCGCACACCGCTTGATAACAACCTGATCGAGCATGAGTTGGATTATGTGTTTACCGGTACATGCGATGAGGAACCGGTGATTGATTCCGATGAAGTTGCCGAGTGGAAATTTGTATCGCTGGCTGACGTACAAAAAGACGTGACGCTTCACCCCCACCAATACACGTTCTGGTTCAAGGAAATCCTTAAACACCCGGCATTTCTCGAGTTTGTACCGGCATGATAGATCTCGGTAAGCTCATCGATTCGGATACAACTGTATTCTGGTTTCGCAGGGATTTGCGATTGTCTGACAATGCCGCGCTGCATCGTGCCCTTAAGGAAAATGACAGCGTATTGCCCGTCTTCATATTCGATACGAACATTCTCGATAAACTTGATGACAAAGCCGACAAGCGTGTAGAGTTTATTCACGATGCATTACAAAATCTGAAATCCCAGCTCGAAGAGAACGGCAGTTCACTTCTTGTTTTCAACGGCACTCCGGAAGAGTTTTTTGGCAGCATTCGGCCCAAAGCCGTGTATACGAACCGCGATTACGAACCGTATGCCCGAAAACGCGATCAGGAAATTTCAGAAATTCTGAGTGCGAAAGGTGGCGCGTTAAAAACGTATAAAGACCAGGTAATTTTCGAAAAGGACGAAGTTGTCAAAGATGATGGCAGTCCGTATACGGTATTCACACCTTATAGTAAAAAATGGAAAGCGAAGCTGGAACCGTTTTTCTACAAGAGCTACCCGGTTGAAAAGTACTTTGGGGCACTAAAAAAAATAAAACCTCTTCCCTTTCCTTCGCTTGCCGACATTGGGTTTAAACAGGCAAATGCGAATTTTCCTGAGCGCAGTATCAAACAGTCGATCGTTGAGCATTACCACGAAACGCGCGACTTCCCGGCTATTGCCGGAACAACAAAACTCAGCGTACACCTTCGTTTCGGCACGGTGAGCATTCGCAAGCTTGTGCAGGTTGCCGTCCGTAAAAATGAGACGTGGCTAAACGAACTCATCTGGCGTGACTTCTATCATATGATCTTGTGGCATTTCCCGAAAGTTGAAAATGCGTTCAAGCCGCAGTACGATCAGATCAAATGGCGGAATAATGAAAAAGAGTTTGAAGCCTGGTGCACCGGACAAACCGGTTATCCCATTGTTGATGCAGGCATGCGCGAACTGAATGAAACCGGGTTCATGCATAACCGGGTGCGCATGATCACGGCCAGCTTCCTGACAAAACACCTGCTGATTGACTGGCGCTGGGGCGAGGCATACTTTGCCAAAAAGCTCCTCGACTTCGACCTTGCTGCAAATAATGGCGGATGGCAGTGGGCGGCTGGATCGGGTTGCGATGCCGCACCATACTTCCGGGTTTTCAACCCCTACCTGCAAACCAAAAAGTTTGATCCGGATCTCACGTATATCAAAAAATGGGTCCCGGAATTTGAATCACCCGACTATCCGAAACCAATTGTTGACCACGACTATGCACGCACCCGTGTGCTGGACGTTTATCAGGTTGCGCTTAAATCATGAAAGTTTATTCAATCATCCGAAAACAGGTACTCCCCATTTCGCTGAAAGAAGCATGGGAATTCTTTTCAACGCCCCGGAATCTAAGCAAGATCACTCCGGCAAAAATGAATTTCAGAATCCTGCATATCTCAGGAAGCGAGAAAGCCTACCCCGGGCAGATTATCCGGTATAAAGTAAAAGCCTTGCCATTATTTTCGGTTACCTGGGTTACAGAGATTACCTACGTACAGGAGCCTGATTATTTTGTCGATGACCAGCGTGTAGGACCGTTTGCCATCTGGCATCATCAGCACAGTTTCAAAGCAGTTGAGAATGGAGTGGAGATGACGGATGAAGTTACGTACGCAATTCCATTCGGGCCACTGGGTACGCTCGCGCACTGGCTGTTTGTGAAACGTGACTTAAACACTATTTTTAATCATCGTTACGAAGTATTGGAGCGATACTTCCGCAAAAGTGAGCAGGGATGAACTGGACCGTTATCTTGATTTGTGCTGCGATTACCATCGGAACATTTTTGTTCTGGGAGTTTGTGGCGTGGTTTACGCATAAGTACGTAATGCACGGATTTTTATGGGTCTGGCATAAATCGCATCACACCGTTCATCATCACGTGACGGAAAAGAACGATTTGTTTGCGATTGTATTCAGCCTTCCTTCGATCGGCCTGTTTTATTATTTCAGTCTTGTGCATTACAGCCCGTACGGGCTTGCCGTTGGACTTGGTATTCTGTGTTACGGAATCTTTTACCTGATCTTTCACGACATTATCGTTCATCAGCGAATCCGCTGGCTTCCCAAGAACAGAAGCCGGTATTTGCAACGTATGATTCATGCACACTACATCCATCATGCAAAACATACCAAAGAGGGTTGTGAAGCATTCGGATTTCTCTGGGCTCCGAAACGCTATGAGCCGAAAAAGTTTATATTCAAAAAAGAACGTCAGCAAACACAGTAGCCGGTGAAACAATATTTGTATTTACTGCTTGACGTACTAACGATTTTATTCCCGTTTCTTTTCAGCTTTTATCCGAAGGCTAATTTTTCAAAGAAATGGAAATACCTTTGGATTGCGATTCTCATTCCCGGGATAATTTTCCTGGTGTGGGATGAGTGGTTTACACAGCTGAATGTTTGGGGATTTAATCCTGAGTACTTAAGCGGAATTTATCTCGGAAGCCTTCCGCTTGAAGAAGTATTATTCTTTATCTGCATTCCATACGCATGTGTGTTCACCTATGAAGCATTGAATTACCTGGTTACAAAAGATTACTTCGCTCCGCACCAGCGAAAGATTTCAATCGTGTTGATTGCAGGTTCACTGTTGCTCGCATTACTGAATACCGACAAGTGGTACACTGTTACTACGTTCGCAGGATTGGCCGCATATATCGGTATACTGGAGTTTGTCGCTCATGCTACGTTTCTGAGCCGGTTCTATTTCGCGTATATCTTCGTACTGATACCGTTCTTCATTGTAAACGGAATTCTTACAGGAAGTTTTATTGAAGGCGAAGTGGTCTGGTACAACAATGCCGAGAATCTCGGCATCAGGATGGGAACAATTCCCGTAGAAGACACCTTCTACGGGATGTTATTGTTGATTATGAATGTATCGCTGTTCGAGTGGCTGCAGCGAAGGAAATCTTAAGCCTGGGTAGCTTTCTCAGCCTTCTTTTTTTCCTTCTTTACTTTTTTTGCAAAGTCTTTATCGAGTGCCTTAGCAGCCTTCTTGCTTTCTTTCTCTTCCCGCTTCGCCTGTTTGGCAACGGCCGTAGCAATTTTCTTAGACGATTTATCGATCAGCTTCTTCACCTTCTTTGTTTCCTTGGCAACCGGAGTAACTGTTTGCTCCATTGAAACAGTCAGCTTCGCCTGCAGTTCTTTCTTAAGCGTTTTATCCTTAGTCATGATGAGTGTGTTAAGAATAGAAAATTAGCGAATCGTTACCGGAAGATTAAGTCTTAACAATTATTTAATATTCGCTCTTAAAAGCCACTCATTATGAGCCTGTTACATATAGGGCTTTAAAGTTTATTCCTGCCGGAGCGATTCCACGGGGTTAGCCGCGGCTGCTTTAATGGATTGATAAGATACGGTAATCCAGGCCACCGAAATTGCCGCTATACCGCTGCCAATAAATATCAGCGGGCTCATGCTGATCCGGTAGGCAAACCCGTTCAACCACTCGTTTACGGCCCAATACGCAAGTCCGGCTGCGGGTATAAAAGCAATCAGCACAAGCCGTGTAAACTCACGCGACAACAGCATTACAAGACCTGCGGGAGAAGCACCCATCGCCTTGCGGATTCCAATTTCTTTTGCCCGCTGCTCAGTTGTGAACGCGGCCAGTGCGAAAAGCCCAAGGCTGGCGATAAATATGGCCAGACCGGAGAACACGCGTGCCAGTTGCCCGATGCGCTGTTCTGAACGGAACAATTCGTCAAAATTCTGGTCGAGAAATCCATAATCGAATGGTTCGTTAGGCGCATATACTTTCCAAAGTTTTTCGATGGAAGCAACCGCATCTGGCGCATTGCCCTCATAGCGCACCATCAGCTGCCATGATTTATTGATAACACGAATTGCCAAGGGCCGGACTTCCGTTTTCAATGACTCGAAATTGAAATCCTTAAACACACCGATAACTTTCAACCTCTCTTTGGTACCGTTGTTACTGTAGATTACTTCTTCCTGCAGTGGATTATCATAACCAAATTCTTTCACCGCAGCTTCATTTAATAATATGGCCATGGAGTCAGATGGGAAATCTTTTGAGAAGTATCTTCCTTCCTTCAGTTCAAACTTCATTACCTCCTGATGGTCATAGTCTGCATAGTACAGGCCCATGATATGATCCTGTTCAGAACCAACCGCCTTAAATACGGTTGTATTATTAACCCCGGGGAAACTGTTGTTGGTATAACTGGCCGCGACTACACCCGTTTGAGATTCGAGCGCAGTCTTAAAGGCGTTTATATTGTCGCCCAAACGTGTAGCACTGTGAATGATCAGCACATTGTGCTTATCAATACCCATGTCGCGGTCCTGCATAAACGTCAGCTGTTGATAAACTACAGCCGTTGAGATGATGAGCACGATAGAAATCATAAACTGTAGTACCACCAGTCCTGACCGTATGCCTTTACTCTTCATGCCCGAGCGCACTTTTCCCTTCAGTACTTCAACTGCATTGAAGGAAGTCATATAAAATGCAGGGTAGCTGCCGGCCACAACACCCACCAGCACAACCAGACCGAGAAGCGCCAGCAGGAATGCGGTGCTGGTGAGCGCCTCCATTCCCAGTTGCCTTCCGGACAACAAATTGAAATATGGCAGTAACAGATAACACAGTCCAACGGCCAGCAACACCGCAATTAAACTGTAAATCATAGACTCAGCCATGAATTGGAAGATCATCTGGCTGCGTAACGAACCAAGTGTTTTGCGCAATCCAACCTCCTTGGCGCGACCTGCAGAACGGGCCGTACTCAGGTTCATGAAGTTAATGCACGCAATTATGATGATGAATGCCCCGATGGCAGTGAATACATAAACGTAGGTAATATCGCCTCCGGGTTCAAGATCGTCACGCGATTTGGATTTCAGGTGTATGTCTGTGAGTGGAGTTAAAAAATATCCAAAGTCTCCACCTTGCTGCTTCATTTGCTCCAGTGTGCCGCCCATGAACTTTTCGATCTCCGGCCCCACATATTTTCCCGTTAATTCCGGAAACTTGTTTTCAATAGCGGATATCGGAGTGTTTTCGTTTATGATCAGGTAGGTATGAAGATAGTTGTTGAGCCATTCAGTGGATTTCAAATGTTCACCAGACGAGGATGATACAAGCATGTTGTACCGGAAATGTGAGTTTTCAGGACAATCGTCTGTGATACCGGTAACCTTGTAGGTCTTTTCATGGCCCCCGATCGATAACAACTTGCCGATCCCTGATTCGGTTCCGAAATATTTGGTTTCCATAGCGCGGGTAAGCACCACGGAGTTGGGTTCCAACAGCACTTTCTCAGGGTCACCGTTGATCAGGTGAAAGCTGAAGAACTTAAAGAAGTTGGAATCGGCATAGAAGATCTTCTCTTCCGTGAACATGAGATTTTTAGGCTCATATTTTACAACACCCGATCCCCACACTTCCGCGATGCGCGTTGATTGCTCAACGCCCGGAATTTCTTTCACAAACGCTTCGGCCATGGGCGGACACGTAGTCGAAGTCATGATGTCCTGGCCTCCAAGACGTGCATGCAGTCCTACCTGATAAATTTTATGCGCTTGTTCGTGAAAACGATCGTAACTGGTTTCAAACGTAACGTATAGTGCAATCAGCAAGCAAGCCGTCACCCCGATGGTCATCCCGAGGATGTTGATCAGGGAGAAAAACTTGTACTTTAAAATGTTACGAAAAGCGACTTTCAGGTAATTCTTAAACATGGGGGGAAATCGGGTTTACAACATGACGAAGTTATGTGGCCAAAGGTTGCACATAATCTTATTCCTCTTTTAAATTTTCTACCGGATTAAGGTATACAGCCTGAAGCGTTTGCGACCCGATTGTAAGTAGCCCGAGGGCACCCAGAATGAATACCCCTGCCCCGATTGTCAAAACATCGACCGTTACATGCAGCACGAAATTCTCTAACCAAAGCGTGTTAATGAAATACCCAATCGGCACGGCTAACCCGATGGCAATCAGCAGCAGGGCTAAATATCCCCTTGATAGCGTGAGAACAAGCGATCGGTTAGAGCTTCCCAAAATTTTTCTCACGGCAATTTCCTTTTTGCGTGTCTGAATGGTGTACGTAGCCATGCCGAGCAAGCCCAGACACGAGATGATGATGGCAAGCATGGAAATGAAGCCCAGCACTTTCACCATCGTTCCGAATATTATTTCATAGAGAACACCCATCTCAGCTTTAAACTCCTTTACATCCGCCTTTAAGCCCGGGTTAACAGTCGCCCACGCCTTCTCGACCGACTTCTTCGCTGCATTTAAATCACCGGCATAAGATACTTGAAGTAATGAATATTCTTCCGGCAGGTATAGAAATCCCAACGGATTGAGTTTGTCGGTGAACAATTCGTGGTAATAGTTCTTAACAACACCAATCACGAGTTTCTCGCTCGAATCACTCTTCAAAACCAGGTGCTGGCCAATAGCTTCGGAAGGTGTGCCCAGTTGGTACGACTTCACTGCCTCTTCATTCAGAACAATAAAGTTTGAGTTAGATGCACCCGCGTCTTTGTCAAAAAATTTCCCCGCAACGAGCGTAAGACCCATGTTGTCCAGGTAATCCTCATCCACCGAGAAATACGAAAGGTTACTCCAGGTGTCTGTGCCGGGCTTTTGCATGTCGGTTCCTCTTACCATACCGGCCATGGGTATGTGTGATGAAGCAGACACACTTATCACACTAGGTTGCTTTTCAAGTTCAGGCTTGAGTACTTCCAGTGAAGTATTTCCTTTATGGATGATGACTTTGTTTTCGACCACAAAACCGTTGTCGTTGTGAAGAAATAAATTCAACTGATTGTACAACACAATCACCGTAAGGATAAAAATCATCGATACGGAGAATTGTACAACCAGCAACACCTTTCTCAATCCAACTTTTGACATCAGTTTCGAATTGCCGATATTCTTGAGAACTTTAATCGGCTGAAAGCCAGACAATACCCCGGCCGGAAACAGTCCGGCAATAATTCCCACCGCTACAGCAAAAAGCAGGAATAAACCATACACCACATAGTTTGCCGACAAGTTCCAGCGCATGAGACGAACAAATGCGAGGTCGGCAATAAGTGGCTTGATTACATAGATCAATGCAAGCGCAAGAACGAGTGCGAACAACGCAATCACGACCGATTCACTCAGGAACTGTACAAACAATTGCCAGCGAACCGCCCCGGTAACTTTGCGAACTCCGATCTCTTTGGCTCGGGTAAGCGAACGCGCTATAGAGAGATTGGTAAAGTTGAAACAGGAGGTTATCAGGATTACGCCTGCAATAAATGAAAGGAAATAGATAAGATACCATGGCATGAACGGTCCGATGGGGTTATTCAGCAATGGGCCCGGTACAATGTCGAGCAGGTTTTGAAGTGAGTACCGGAAGATGTCACCATCCTGCGATTTGCGTTTAACAAAATGATCGTCCGTAACGTTTACAAGCGTTGCCTGAACATCTTCAGGTGATGTGCCTTCAGCCAGTTGAACATAAACCCAACCCGAATAGGCGTTGTCCCAATTCTCGATGTTGGATGTCATGACGCCAGCCTTTTCGAGGCTGGGTACCGTGGAGATACTGGCAAACGCCTCCACAACAATGTGCGAACGCTTATCCGTATTTTTGATGACACCTGTAACGGTGTACACGCCCAGGTTCCCTACTTTCAATGTTTCGCCAACCGGGTTTTCCTTTTCGAACAACTTTTCCGCTGCCTGCTTGGTTAACACTACGGAGTACGGCTCAACCAATGCTGTACGCATATCACCATACAACAATTGGTAATCAAACATCTCCAGTGTTTCAGCATCGGTGAAGTAACCGCTCACCGGAATGTTTACATCAAAGCTCGGCTCAAGCTCAAGCCACGTGTTTCCAAAACCCCGCATAAACCGGACAGCTTTTTTGATGCCTGTATAGTTAGTGAGCAATTCATCGCGCAGCGGCAATGTGGTTGATGCTGTTTCATTACCCGGCTGACCATTATTGTCTTTCCAGTAAGGAATTGTGTTTATGCGATAGATACGGTCTGCCAACGGATTGTCGCGATCAACCATCATCTGGTCGGCCACCATCATGACAATGGCCATACAAACACACATGGCAACGGCCAGGCCGAAGATGTTGATGAATGAAAATGTCCGGTGCTTAACAATATTCCGGAGCGCGACTTTAAGGTAATTTCTGAACATAAAGATAAAGGGTAGCGTCCGGCAACGGCCGGAAGGCGATTTGTCCAACAAAAAGATTAGGTAAGTAATCGTTAGACGCCCGCTACCCCACCCGTGGTTACAGCGTTCAGAAAAAATTATTCACTTCGCAGTACATCTGAGGGATTCATCCGCGCAGTATTGTATGTTTTGAAAGCAACGGTGAGCACACATGCGATAATCAACATCACACACGACACAACAGCCGTAATAATGGTTGGCGGCTGGTAATGATCAAATATGGATCCCATCAGGATATCGGATATCCACATTCCAAAGTAACTGCCAATAACCAAAGCAATCATCAGCAATACGATAAACTGACTGTTTATGATGCGGGAAAGATTAGCGACCGATGCACCGAGTACTTTCCGCACCCCGATTTCTTTCATCCGTTTAATAATATTCAGTGAAACAAGCGTAAACAATCCGGTAACGGATAACAACAGCGCCACACCGCCTTCAAAAAGAAACATCCAAAGAATATTTTTATTAACCTGGTCAGCTTCAACCGCACCCGCGTTCATAAAGCGGGAGTTGTACATACGGTTAGGAAAAACCTCCTTCCATTTTTTTTCCATAAAGGCGTTTACCTCCTGCACGTTGTCAGGCGAAGTACTTACGATGGCATAATTCACGCGCTCGGGGTCGGAATACCGGAGTATCATTGGCTCAAGCGGTTCCCAGATGCTGTAAATGTCACGGGCCACACCAATCACATACAGCTTAACGGTGTCCATCCAGATAATTTCTTTACCAATCGGCTTATCCCAGCCGAACTTGCGTACCAGCTCCTGCGTAACGATTACAGACTCTTTACGATCGGTTTCAGAATCTTTTATAAAATCCCGGCCTTCCAACAGGGTCATACCCACTGTTTTCATGTAGTCGTCACCAACATCCATAATGTTAGCTTCCAGTTCGCGACTCTCATGCTTGACCGGATCGTTATAATAGCTTGAATAAATATGATTAAGTGATCCGGAGATTGATTTAATCTCGGGGTTCCCGGCAAGCGCGTTACGATAAGTTTCATACTCCGAGCGATTATCGACAAACGTAAAAATCACTCCATTTTGATTATAGCCCATATCGAACTCACGCTGAAAGCGGGCATTGGCAACAAAGCCTGCTGAACAGACGATGGCCGACAACGAGAGCACGAGTTGTGCACCCAGAAACACATAGGTTGCGATCCCATTTCCTCCAAACCTCTGCTGGCCCTTTAACACTGCAGCCGGATGAAACTTGCTCACATAAAATGCAGGATAGCTGCCGGCTACAATTCCCGCAAATACCAGTACGCCTAACATGACGATCAGGAATTCAGGCTTTTCTAGATATTGAGCCTCAAGTTTCATATACGGCCAGAGCTTATTAAAGGCTGGCAGCAGGAAACTATCGGCCAGCACTATGCCGAGCAGTAATGCGATAAAGCAAATTACCAGCGTTTCACCGATATACTGCGCAATGAGTTGTTTGCGCATGCTGCCCATTACTTTGCGGATGCCAATCTCTTTTAAACGTTTGGATGACAGCGCGATAGATGTATTGGTCAGGTTGAAACATGCAATCAAAAGCATGATAACGCCCATTACGGCACAGCCAATCACAGCCGATAGCGGTGAAGCATGACGGGTAATTACCCCCGGTCGATGGCTCACTTCATCGCGGACAGCCATGCCTTTAAGCTGATCCAGCTTGAACTCCCGGATGATAAAATCCTCGCGTACTTTATTGTTGTTTTCGGTATACGGCTGAAGTTGTTTTTCTATGGCAGCCACTCGTGATGGATCTGAAACGTAAACAAAAAGCGCGTTGCGGGTTTTCCAGTTTGCTCCGTTTTCAAATTCCGGAGAAACATCCCAGTAGTTATCGTACAGGGCGAACAGGTCTTCATCGAAGCTTGAGTTTCTTTTGGCCAGTTTATAAACACCAACAATCTCGTATTCTTTCTTGACGTCACCGTGCACGAGGTTTGTAACCGCTTTGCCAATCGGGTTTTCATTTCCGAAATAACGCGTGGCCAGCTGGTCGCTGATTACAATCTTGCTTTTGTCGGTCATCGCGGCAGCACTTCCGTGAATAAACTCGAACGAAAACATCTTAAAGAAATCCTGATCGATGTATGCGCAGTTCGTACCGAACATTTCATCACCAATACGAATGTTCATGCCTCCTCCGCTGACACGGGTGAACATCTCCACGTCTTTTACATTCTGACGGACCATCTCTCCGAGCGGAAGCGGCACCAAACCGTAAGAAGTTGATGCGCCCTGGTATTCGCGAACCGCGTTAACCCGGTAAATCGATGCTGCATTCGTGTGAACCTCATCGAACGAGTTATTGAAATCGAAGTTGAAATATCCCACTACGCAGCAGCCGATGGCAATGGCCAGGCCTGCAATGTTGATGAATACGAACAACCGGTTCTTATTCAGATTTCTGAAGAGGATGAGCAAATGATTTTTTAACATGGGGCACTGAATTGATCGCTCTCCGTAAGTCAAACAGAATGCCAACCGGGAAAGCTCAAATCCGATTTGTTTTCGTAACGTTTTGAACCTTAAGTTGTTCGAATACGAACGGTGGTGTTCGCTGCGGAACTTTTCCGGAAATAAAAAACCCTGACGGCTATCGTCAGGGTTCTTAACTAAACTGTAAACTACTGCTTAAATGTGGAACTGTTCTTTGATGTTTTCAGTAACCACTTTACCGTCAAACAAGTTAACAATGCGGTGTGCATAGTTTGCATCGTAAGGTGAGTGCGTTACCATGATGATGGTTGTTCCTTCTTCGTTCAATTGCGACAGAAGCTTCATTACTTCTTCACCATTTGCAGAGTCAAGGTTACCAGTTGGTTCATCGGCCAGGATCACTTTAGGTTTCGCAACGATGGCACGTGAAATCGCAACGCGCTGCTGCTGACCACCCGAGAGTTGCTGCGGGAAGTGGTTCCTGCGGTGCATGATGTTCATGCGCTCCAGCACCTCCTCTACGCGCTGCTTTCTTTCTGAAGCCGGCACCTTCATGTACAGCAACGGAAGTTCTACGTTTTCGAACACCGTTAATTCATCGATCAGGTTAAAGCTCTGGAACACGAAGCCAATTGAGCCTTTGCGAAGCTGCGCGCGCTGGCGCTCAGAATACTTGGCCACTTCATGCTCACCAAAGTGGTATTCACCGCCTGAAGGATTGTCCAACAGACCGAGAATGTTCAATAGCGTTGATTTACCGCAACCTGAAGGACCCATGATGGCTACGAATTCGCCTTCTTTGATCTCCAGGTTTATATTATTCAGCGCGGTAGTTTCTACTTCTTCAGTAGTGTAAACTTTCTCAAGATTTTTAAGTTTGATCATGGCTGGTTTATTTACAAGTTAGATAGTGGATGCGTGGTTATGTTGATTGGTTGTATGATACCTGAACAATTTATACTTCTTTTTTCAGAAAAAGTTACAGTTACTTCAAAATCAGCACCTCATTATTCCCGAAATTCTCATAGGATGAGGTAATTACCTTGTCTCCCGGCTTCAGGCCTTCCAGCACTTCGAAGTTTTCGGTGTTCTTTCTACCGAGTTTGACGTTACGTTTCACAGCTTTGTTACCGCTTTCGTCAAGAACAAAGACCCAGTTACCGCCTGTATCCTTATAGAAGCCGCCTACAGCAAGCAACAACTCTTCAGACGACTGGCCTAATTCGATGCGCAAGCGAAGCGACTGACCTCTGCGGATTCCCGGAGGAGTTTCCCCAACAAAGTTCATATCAACCGCAAACCGTCCGCCAGCGGCAACATCCGGATACACGTATGTAATAGACAACACATAATCCTTATTGTTGTATGTGGTGGTAGCTTTTAATCCGGTTTGTATGCGGGGCAGGTAAATTTCATCGATTTCCACGCGAACTTTAAAGCTGCCGAGAATATCGACCTGGCCTAATCGCTGCCCTTGGTTGATGTTCTGACCCACTTCCAGCTGAGGTCTGGCGAGCTGACCATCGATTGGGGCGCGGATTGTGAGGTTGTCGAGAATTTTGGAAAGCCCGTCCAAACTGGTCATCATTTTACGCTCTGATTCAGCTGTAAACTTCAATTGACGGATGCGATCTACCGAGTCTGCACGATAAACTTCGTAAGTGATCTGCATGCGCTTCTTGTTAAATTCATAGTTGGCCTTCGTTTGCTCGTATTCCTGCTTAGAGATCAACTTCTTTTCAAAAAGTTGCTTCTGACGGAGATATTGAGGCTCAAAAATGTCAAGTTGATTTTGAATGGTTGCTAACGTTTGACGTTGTTCCAAGTCGTTCCGCATGATGTTCAGTCGCGTTTCACGGGCACGGTTAATACTTTCGTTGAACGAAGCTTCCTGCTGGAGAACTGTGAGTTCACGGTTCAGGTTAGTCAGCTCCATGATCACATCACCCTTTTTCAGCATGGCACCGCTTTCCGCGACTATCCGTTTGATGGTACCTCCTTCCACGGCATCCAGGTATACCGTACGGCTTGGCTCAACCGTTCCCGTTTGCGGGATGTAATCCTGGAAAATACCACGACCAACGGTTGCAATCGTGATCTTATCTTTTTCAATTACTAAAGTCGGACGCCTGTCACCTAGTAAAAACTGGTAAGCGATAAATAATACAAAAGCAGCGATACCGCCATAGAGCGCGATACGCTTTAAAGTCCATTTTTTCTTCTTGAGTTGCTTATCCATTCTGTTTGTCTAAGTATCTGGGTGATTCTTTCGTTTGCGAATCGCTCGGGTGTTGCCAACAAGTGTGCCAAGTGGGTTTACAGTCGCTTTGATGCCTTTTCAGCAGCAATTCCCGCTAATTCACGTTCAGATGTGAACGTAAATGTTCGCTACCGGACACGTTCAGAAGGCGATTTTTAATTGAATTCTGCATTTTCCAGCCAAATTGTAATGTGTTGGCTTTCGGTATCAGTTTTGCCCACCAGCGGACATATTTGATCGATCATGGAACAAAAACACGGTAAAATTCTCATTGTTGACGATAACGAAGACTTGCTGAAAGCAGCAAAGATGTTCCTGAAACGTCACTTCTCCCAGGTTGACATTGAGAAGAATCCCGAAGCCATTCCCGCGTTGATGAACAACGAAGATTACGATGTAATTCTGCTTGACATGAACTTCACAAAAGATGTGAGCAGCGGAAGTGAAGGCTATTACTGGCTTGAAAAAATTCTTCAATTCGACCCGTCATCCGTAGTTGTGCTCATCACAGCTTATGGTGACGTACAGATGGCGGTGAAAGCTATCAAAGCCGGAGCAACCGACTTTGTGCTGAAGCCCTGGGAAAATGAGAAGCTATTAGCCACGCTGTTCTCTGCCATGCGATTGCGCGAATCGCGCGATGAAGTACAGAACCTGAAAATAAAAAACCACGAGATCAATCAGGCGCTGAATGATCGCTTCAGCGAAATCATCGGGCAAAGCAGCGCGATGCAGAAAATCTTTCAAACAATCGACCGGGTCGCCAAAACCGATGCGAACGTGCTTATTCTAGGAGAGAACGGTACCGGGAAAGAGCTGATTGCACGTGCCATACACCGCAATTCGTCACGCAAAGCGGAAAATTTTATCAGTGTCGACCTTGGTTCAATTACCGAAACACTTTTTGAAAGCGAACTCTTCGGACATAAGAAAGGCTCTTTTACCGATGCGAAGGAAGATCGCGCAGGAAGATTTGAACTCGCGAATGGCGGAACGCTTTTCCTCGATGAAATCGGGAATCTCTCAATGCCGTTACAGGCGAAACTTCTTACCGTTCTGCAAAACAGAAAAGTTAGCCGCGTGGGCGCGAACAAAGATACCCCGATCGACATCCGCCTGATCTGCGCCACCAACATGCCGTTATACGACATGGTGAAAGAGAATCGCTTCCGTCAGGATTTGCTCTACCGAATCAACACCATCGAAGTGGAGATTCCTGCGTTGCGCGACCGGCTCGAAGACATTCCCCTGCTTGCCTCACATTTTCTGAAGCACTATGCCGTGAAGTACGATAAGTCGGTGAACAAGATCAGCGAAGGCGCCATGACCCGCATGCACAAACATCCATGGCCCGGTAACATCCGTGAACTGCAGCATGCCATTGAGCGCGCAGTGATTTTGAGCAACACCAGTGTACTGCAACCGGAAGATTTCAACTTCGCCCCTGTTACGCAACGTGAAGACGGTCAGCTCAATCTCGATCAGTATAACCTGGAAGAGGTAGAGAAACTGCTCATCCGCAAGGTGTTAAAGAAATATAACGGTAACATCACGCAGGCAGCTTCCGAACTTGGCCTCACGCGATCTTCGCTCTACCGCAGGCTCGAAAAATACGGTCTGTAATCTGCGTTTGATTCGGTAAATTGCTGTCTTTAAAACTAACCCGCCAACACAAACATCCTGTTGGACGATGGGCAAGGTATCGAACATGCTGAAAGACTTCCGGTCGCGGGTAATTCTGCGCACAATTTTCCTGGCTACATCCATTTCGCTTGCGGTTTATATGATCGGCAAGACCAACATGTTGTTTGCCGCCATTCTGATGTGCGTAATTATTATTTTTCAGATAGCGGAACTGTTTCATTTCGTAAGTCTTACCAACCGTAAACTCACACGATTCCTCGAATCGGTTAAGTACTCCGACTTCGTATCCGGATTTACGGCCGATAACAAGCTGGGAAAGAGCTTTAAGGAACTCAACATTTCCTTTAACGAGGTGCTGGAAGCATTTCGCAGGGCACGTTCTGAAAAAGAAGAGCACTGGCAGTATTTGAATACAGTTGTGCAGCAGGTCCGCACCGGAATTGTATCGTTCGATACAGACGGAAATGTGCAGCTGATTAATATGAACGCCCGCAAGTTTCTGAACATTCAGAATATCAAAAACATTCATGAACTGAAAGAGCGTAACTACAAGCTTCACCACATTCTTACTACGACCGAGCCGGGCAAAAGCTCGCTCTACAAGGATGCGAACGAATTCCATTTGACGATCCAGGCCACTGAACTTCGCATTCGCGGAGCGGATGTCAAGCTGCTGACCCTGCAGAACATTCAGCCAGAATTACAAAAGCAGGAACTGGAAGCCTGGCAGAACCTCACCCGCGTACTGCGGCATGAGATCATGAATTCAATCACGCCCATCTCGTCACTGACGTCTACGCTGAAAGATATTCTCGATTACGATCTGACACAAAAAGGAGATCACTTCGAATTGAAATCTGAAGGTGCTGACGATTTGAAGGAAGGCTTGAACACGATCGAAAACCGAAGCAAAGGTCTGATTAAGTTTATTGATGCCTACCGGGAGTACACATCGTTACCCAATCCGAAACTGAAGACTATCCGCTTAAAAAGTCTGATCGAAAAGGTTGCGATGCTGATGCGGCAGGAGATGAAAAACTACCGCGTGGACTTTCACTACGAGTGCAACTCAGAATATCTTACGATTCAGGCCGATGAGGAAATGATTGAGCAGGTGCTGATCAACCTGTTGAAGAACTCAGCGGAAGCGGTAGCGCAGGTAGAGAATCCGCGAATCGATTTAATTGGCCGTTACGATGGCTCGCATATAAAAATAGAAGTGACCGACAATGGCACAGGCATTATTCCGGAAGCGATTGAAAGGATTTTTGTTCCGTTTTATACAACCAAGAAAACCGGTTCGGGTATTGGATTGAGTCTGTCGCGACAAATCATGCAGCTTCATAACGGCTCACTCACGGTTGAGTCAGAACCGGATGTAAAAACAACTTTTACGATGAGGTTTTAATCAACAAAAGAGCCACTCACGTGGCTCTCTTGAAGTTCAAAATTGAAATAGGTCTTATTCCCAGGAGAAACTTTTCTTTCCCTTTGTAATACTGCCTGAATGCTTACGTGTACCGCTTGATGTAATCACATCTACGGTTCCCTTGTAATTTCCTTTGAGTGCACCATCCACAAATTCTTCTTGTTCTGATTCAGTCTGAGATGTAAAGATATCGATGTTAAACGTTAGCGTGTACCGGTCTTCACCTGATTTTGATACTTTAACTGTTCCGCGATAAGCTGCGTAATAAGTATCAGGACCTGATTCGCTCAAGTTAGAATACACCTCGAAATAATCCACGTCTCCAATTTCTGAATTCAGCTTAAGCTCATAGGTACCTTCCTGAAGTTCAGATGTTGATTCAGAAATTAAACCAAAAGCAACCATATCTCCGGAGCCTGATAAATTTCCAGTTTCACTCATGGTTAAGCCTTCACTGGTTAGGAAAAATTCGTGATAGCTATAGGTTCCAAGTTCGCCTTCAAGGTCGAATGACGAGCCTAAATCGGCTTCATCAAATTTGATTGTTTTACCATCAAGCTTTACCTGATTACTGGGAGCAGCATCATCATCACCACCGCAGGCTGAAAGTCCAACCACTGCAGCCATTGAAAGCCAAAAAATCTTTGAATTCTTTTTCATTGAGGTTTATTTAGTTGCCCTAAAAATAAGACATCGCGAATCAATTCATGGCATAAGTTACACCAGAGGTGAAGAAATGTTTAGAAACCGTCAATTTCATGGGTTCTCAATCCAAAAATTCATCCCACTCATTGCCATGATGGCCGGAGAGTTCTTTCAGAAAAAGAGCATACGTGGGTTTATGAGGTTTCTTACGAAGCGGCATGGAAGCTTGTTCGGGTGTGTAGTCACCTTTCTTGGCATTACATTTTTTGCAAGCGGTAACCAGGTTTGCCCACGTGTGCAATCCACCTTTGGAGCTTGGAATAATATGATCCAGCGTAAGTTCCTTGCGCGTGCCGCAATATTGGCATTCAAAGCTGTCGCGTTTGAAAACATTTTGACGTGTCAACGTCACCCCTTTGTAAGGCGCATGAACATACCGGTTTAACCGGATTACCGATGGCATGGGAAAGGTCATTGTTACCGAATGAATTTTGTGGCCGTTAGCGGGCCGCACCAGCTCACTTTTGTTTAGATACACGAGGATAAATGCACGCTCAACCGAACACACCATGAGCGGGCTGGAATCCTGATTTAGTACCAAAACACGATTGTTCATGAATGAAAGATAAATGCAATCTTTCATACAAGCAAGCTGTAATACCTTTGCGGAAGTGGTTTTTATTCGGAAAGAATGCGTCTGGCAAGCGAAAATGAATGCGTATAAACCCGCGACTCCATGTGAAGAATGCCTTCTTCATTCACGTGATCGATGCGTACCTTGCCGGAAGCATGAATGATCTTCTCATCACCCATAAAGATCCCGACATGAACGATCTGATTCTCTTTGTTCTTAAAAAACATCAGGTCACCCGGCAGCATATCCTGAAACGAAACATTTTTACCCTGTTTCGCTTGTTGAGCCGAATCGCGTTGCAACTTATAGCCATTGATCTTGAACACCATTTGAACAAAGCCTGAACAATCAATGCCAAACGGACTCTTGCCACCCCATAGATAGGGTGCGTTCAAATATTTTTTTGCTGTGATTTTCAGAAACTCCGCATCGCGTTTTTGACCCAGGCTTTTCGACTCGCCATTAAATGCAAACTGCTCTTCCATTTTGAACAATTCCGAACCCGATATCGGGATAATACTACCCATCAGAATTGACAACGGAGTTTTATTGTACAGAATGCTGGTGGTTACATCGGTCGATATTTTGAAGTCAGCGCGATTGATGTATTCAAAATGATCCTTCGATATCGAGTGATGCTGCTTCGCATCGATCCAGCCTTCGTATTGATCGAACTGCATTTTGATCTTCAGCCATTTCTTGTCTTTGCTCGCAGAAAGCACCTCGTAGTGTTCGCCAAATAACAACTGCGTGGTAAGTTCAGCTTTATCGCTGCCCTCCGAACGAACCGGCACCAGGCTCAGCCGGCAAACTCCAAAATCAGAATTCTCTACACTCACAAAAATTAAATCTTAAGTTTATTCAGCTCACGCTTCGCGTCCCGATCTTTAATCGCGTTTCGCTTGTCGTGCAGCTTCTTACCGCGGCCGAGTGCAATCTCCAGCTTTGCATAACCGCGGTCGTTAATAAATAATCTCAACGGCACCAATGTCAGGCCCTTCTCCTCTACCCGCTTCTCAAGCTTGGCGAGTTCAGGTCGTTTCAATAACAACTTCCGTTCGCGCTGAGCTTCATGATTATAATGTGTTCCCTGCGCGTACTGGTCGATTGTAATACCTTTTACAAACAGTTCGCCATGATTAAAATAGCAATAACCATCCTGCAGGTTTACTTTCGTTTCACGGATGGATTTAATCTCCGTGCCGCGCAAAACAATTCCGGCTACGTATTTATCCAGCAGCTCAAATTCAAAAGTCGCCTGACGGTTTCGAATATTAATATCGTTTGAAAAACGTTTACTCATGATGGTCGCGTGAAGATTCTATTGATCTTTTCACGACTTAAAATTTTTTGTCCTGTTTTTCCGGTTGCAATGATACGGCCATTTACGGTGGCTTCAAATGTGCAGATCAACTCGTGACTTTCGATCTTATCAACGATAGCCGTTACCACAATTTCCTCGCCAACAAAAGCCGGAGCTTTATGATCGATAACCAGTTGGGTGCCAATGCCTTCCTCATGCGCTTCACGCATTTCCAGCACAAATTGTCTTCCGGCCCATTCAACTTCACGACCGAGTGTAAACGTTGAACATACGGGATGAACCACTTCACCGCCAAATGCAGCAACATCCTCCGGTCTCACCACGTAGCGGGTTTGTTTTCGGTCGCCCGGCTTAAAAATTTGCTTCACAGAACTTAAGTTAATCAAATTGGCATTCTTGCCAAGGGCGCTGTATCCAGGGCAGTAAAATCCTGCTTCAGGTATTTGAAATGGGCAGCCATGGCAATCATGGCAGCGTTGTCTGTGCAGTATTCGAATTTCGGAATGTACAGGTTCCAGTTTTTTTGACCGGCCAATTGTTTCAGACTATTGCGTAAACCTGAGTTAGCAGAAACACCGCCCGCGATTGCAATTTCCTTTATTCCGGTCTCGCGACTTGCCTGCTCCAGTTTCTTCAACAGCATTTTAACAAGCTGATGCTGAATGCTGGCGCAAATATCGTTCAGATTCTTCTCAACAAAGTTTTCATCCTTCTTCTTTTCATCGCGGATGAAATACAGGAAACCTGTCTTAATTCCGCTGAAGGAAAATTCCAGTCCGGGCACGTCTGTATCCGGAAACTTAAATGCAAGCGGATTACCTTGTTTGGCATACGCATCAATCAGCGGTCCTCCCGGATACGGCAGTCCGATGATCTTCGCTGCTTTATCAAACGCTTCACCTACGGCATCATCCTGCGTTTCTCCGATAACTTCCATTTTCAGGTAGTCGGTCACGCGGATAATCTGCGTATGACCACCACTTACGGTAAGACACAGAAACGGAAATGAAGGTTTAGGGTCATCGATGAAATGAGAAAGAACATGCGCCTGCATGTGGTTCACTTCGATCAGCGGCTTACCCAATCCGATCGCTAAGCCTTTTGCAAACGATACCCCTACCAGCAGAGAACCCATCAACCCCGGGCCTCTTGTGAAAGCAATGGCATCGAGTTCATGTTTTTTTGTTCCGCTTTTTTCCAATGCTTCGTCAACCACAGCAACAATATTCCGTTGATGTGCCCGGGAGGCCAGCTCGGGTACCACACCGCCATATTTTTGGTGGATCGCCTGTGTGGCGATAATATTATTGAGTACCTTACCGTTTGAAATAACAGCGGCAGAAGTTTCATCACACGATGACTCAATGGCAAGAATTACGGCACTCATGGTAAATGAACCTGCAAGGTATCAAAAAACGAATAGTTAAAGTACTCGCCTATACCACGGCCAGTGTTCTTTTTCTGCTGATTTCCTCCCTCCTGATCCTTCAGCTGCCAGCCGTTCAGCGCGCGCTCGCCAACCGGTACCTCCGCGGTTTCTCGCAGATTGTAGGCTTCAAGACAACGATTCAGAATATCAACTTCTCGTGGTTCGACAGGCTTGAGCTTGCAGGCGTGCGGGTTGAAGATACCGAGCACAATAAAATGTTTGACATCGGCCACATCAGCCTTAACTATAAATTCTCAAACCTGGTTCAGGGAACAAACATTAATCTCGATGCAATTTATATCGACAGTGCCAGGGTGTTTTTCACAAAAATTGTGGAGCACGATACAGTCCGGAACCTGAACATCAATGTGTTCATCAACCAGATCAACAAACAGTATTCATCGGGCAAGAAAAGCGGTGGAAGCTCCAAAATCAACATCGGTGAAGCCGTAATCGAAAAAAGTCAATTTACGTACGACAACACAGGTCGCGATAGTCTTACGGGTTTCGATTATAATCACTTCTCTTTAAAGATTGATGAAGCTCAGCTTCGGAACTTTATGGCGCTGGGTGACACGGTAGAGTTTAATGTGAACACACTGGTTGCACAGGATCAGAAGACAAAATTCGGCATTCGCAATCTCTCTTCTTTTTTCCGCATCTCACAGAAGGCGCTTGAGTTCCGTGATGTTCACCTTCAGGCCGGTGAAAGCGTAATCTCTGATACGCTTGTATTCAACTATCAAAGCCAGGCCGACCTCAGCGACTTCGTCAATAAAGTAAACATTCAGGCACATTTTGATAAAACCGTTATCCACCCGGCTGACCTTGCCTTGTTTGCGCCCGCAGCAAGGCGGTTAACTGTACCCTTGACCCTAAGTGGAAACTTCAAAGGAAGTGTGAGCGACTTCCGATTAAAGGATATGGAAATCCAGTCCGGTAATACACTGCTTGTTGGATCGATCGACATGGAGGGCTTACCCGATTTGAAAGAGACCTTCATTCAGCTTTCGCTGAAGAATTCGCGTGTGAGTTTTTCAGACTTGTCGTTTTTGTTTAGTGAATCAACCTTGAATCGGTTGACACCGCTTGGAACACTTTCGATGAACGCTGAATTTCTGGGCTACCCTACTGACTTTGTTGCAAAGGGAAATTTCTCAAACCGGCTGGGTTTGATTTCGTCCGACATCAACCTGAAAATTAATGAAGAGGCTTTCGATAAATCTTCTTACAAAGGCCAGATCAGCCTTACCAATTTTGATTTAGGAACATACTTAGCCGATACGGTTAATTTTCAAAAGCTCAACCTTGATGGCCGAATCAGCGGATCGGGATTTACCCGCAGCACAGCAAACTTTAACCTTGTGGGAAATATCCGGTCGGTTGGCATAAAAAAATACGACTACAAAAATATTACAACGGATGCGCGTCTTGCTTCGCAGTTTTTCAGTGGTGCTTTAAAAATTAACGACCCGAATGTTCAGGTAAATGCAAAGGGATCAATCGACTTACGGGACAACAAAAACCTGATCAACGTAACCGCACGAATAGATACGCTCAACTTTCATAAGATCAACATCTCGCGCGACAAGCTTTTCCTTCAGGGTGATGTTGACATTCATATGCAGGGATTAACGCTCGACAGTCTTGTTGGCACAGCAGATTTGAAAAAACTCACCCTGAACTACAAAGATCAGTGGCTGCGTCAGGACAGCATTTCGATTACCACGACCAGAACCCGCGATCAGCGTTCGATGCGGTTTCAGTCGGAGGTTATTGATGCCAAAGCAGAAGGCGATTTTTACTTCTCCGCGTTGTTCCGCGACATCCCGATGCTGGTAAACGAATTTGCTCTAAACATCCGGAACAACAGGCAAAAGCTCGATGAATACTATGCGCGCAAGCTGCCGACAACCGAAAAGTACACCGCTGATTTTTCCGTCAAGCTAAAAGACATTAAGCCGATTACGAGTTTATTGTCAATAAACCTGAATGCAGGGAAGAACATTGACATCGATGGAAAATTCACGCGCGGCAATACGAATGTGTTGAACGCCTTCACACGTTTTGATTCGCTCAAGTATGGTAATATTTTGCTGATCAACACCGAGCTGGAAGTGAATGCCTCCAAGATTTCCGACAGCTCCCAAACACTTGCCATGGTGTACATGACATCTGAAAAACAACAGCTGGGTACATTGCTCACAAAAAATCTTGACGCTGAAGTAATCTGGAACCGAGATCATATCGACTTCCAGACAAATCTGGATCAACAAACGCGAAGCAACTATCTCCGGCTAAAGGGTGAAGTAGATTTTGCCGACAGCACAACCATTCGACTGCTTCCCGCCTCTCGCATCCAATTGCTGGAGAAAATCTGGAATATCGACAAAGACAACCAACTCGCCATGAAAGGCAAGGAATGGAGTATTCACAAATTCCTGTGGTCGAATGAAGGCCAGGTAGTTGGATTGGATGGCCATGTCTCATCGGATACAGATAAGAAACTTGCGCTGAATATTGAAGACTTTAATCTCGCCACGTTAAACAGCATCATTCAGCGTAAGCTTGACGGAGTTGTAAATGCCGATGTAATGGTGAGCGGCCTCTACAGCGATCAGCCCAGCCTGCAAAATGAAATCTCCATTCGCGATTTAAAGGTTGACGACTTTTTGGTGGGAACAGTGACCGGGAACAACGTATGGGAACCCAGCGAAAAGAAATTCAAACTTGAGTTCTTTATCGACCGGCTCGATACGCGCATCGTGGATTGTACCGGGTATATAGATCCGTATAACACTGAGAATTCACTCGAAGCAACTGCCCATTTAAAAAACACCAATCTCAAAATTATTGAACCGTTTCTGAAGGGCATTTTCAGTGGAATTGAAGGCACATTGTCGGGAACATACTACGTTTCAGGAACGCTTGCGCGTCCGCTGTTGAGAGGTGAAGGTGAGATCAGCAATGGAAAACTTACCGTTGATTACCTGAAAACAACCTATCAGCTTGAAGGTATTATCGGACTGCGGCCGGATGCCATTTATTT
Organism: Cyclobacteriaceae bacterium; assembly: GCA_019694875.1. GTDB lineage: Bacteria > Bacteroidota > Bacteroidia > Cytophagales > Cyclobacteriaceae > UBA2336. Next base: position 862,216 of record JAIBBC010000002.1, on the reverse strand, counting down.
TCGTGAAATCGAACTGACCGATAATCTCCGGAACAAAGGAAAGCTTGCTGGCGCGATTAATCACGTGAACTTCGGCCAGATGAGCATCGACATGACAGCCACGTTTACCAACTTCCAACTACTGAACACCAGCGCGCGAGACAACAACCTGTTCTACGGCCAGGGGTTTGCTTCGGGTGATGTAAGCTTTACCGGGCCGATTAATAACCTGAAAATCACGGCAAACGCAACTACGAGAAAGAATACGCGAATTTCTATCCCAATTGCAGGAACGTCATCCATCGAGCGGAAGGACTTCATTACGTTCGTGGATTTTTCTGACTCGCTTTACCAACAGAAAATCAGTCAGGCTGTAAACAAAAAGATTACACTCACCGGCATCACATTCGATTTAAACCTGGATGTTACACCCGATGCCTACTGCGAAATCATTTTTGATTTGAAGTCGGGTGACATTATACACGGTCGCGGAAACGGAAGAATCAAACTTCAGCTCGATACAAAAGGTGAATTCAACATGTTCGGCCCGGTAGTATTTACCGAGGGCGGCTACAACTTCACGCTATACGATATCATCAACAAAGAATTCAAGATAGAATCAGGAAGCAGCATTACCTGGTATGGCGATCCTTACCAGGGACAAATGCGAATCAATGCAACATACAATCAGCTGGCATCATTCGCGCCTATCCTTAACCTGGATCAAACTACATTAAATGCCCCACAAATCCGGAGAAAGTACCCGGTACGGGTGCTGATGAAACTGGAAGGGCCAATGCTTACACCGCAGATCGATTTCGATATTGTAGCGGGAGATCTTCCTAAATCGGTTCAGGTTAGTTCAGGCGGTCCGACCGTTAACCTGTCTGATCAATTCCAGGCATTTAAGAGTCGCCTCGATGAGCAGGAACTAAAACGGCAGGTGTTCAGCCTGATCATGCTGCGAAAGTTCTCTCCTGCCGAATCGTTCAATACGAGCGGCTCGCTTGTTAGCAGTGTGAGTGAATTATTCTCCAACCAGCTCAGCTATTGGATGAGCCAGGTTGATAATAACCTCGAGATCGATCTGGACTTATCGAGTATGGACCAGGAGTCGTTTAATGCATTCCAATTGAGACTATCGTATACCCTTCTGAATGGACGTTTACGCATTACGCGCGATGGTACGTTTGGTAATTCCGGAACAACCGGCAGTACAACAGGTAACACCGGAACCAATAATCAAAACAATCAGGGCAACTTCTCTTCTGCGGTGGGCGACTGGACAGTTGACTACTTGTTAACAGCAGACGGCAAATTTAAAGTAAAGATGTATAGTCGTACCAACGTAAACCCGCTTAACAACACCAACTTAAACTCACAAAACGCGATCACCACGGGGGTTAGTTTGCTGTATACGCAAAGCTTCAACGAACTGAAAGATCTCTGGAAGCGGAACAAAGCCAAGACGAAACCGTCCGAAGAAGATGATGAACAACCTGAACCCAATCAGGATGCCAACAAAAAGGATGAGAGTGAGGAATAGCACACTTGTACTTTTTATTTGCGCTGCCCTGATCACCGGTCGGGTATCAGCACAGCAAATCGATTCGCTGCAAGTCAACAAAAAACGACTCACGAAATTCGTTGTATTTTCATCGGTTGCTTACACGGGCACCATGATCGGCTTGAGTGAGTTATGGTACAAAGATTCCGGTCATCAGTCCTTCCGGTTCTTTAACGATAACGCGGAGTGGAAACAGATTGATAAACTGGGCCACTTTTACGCGGGATTTTATTTCAGCTACGGAACTTCAAAAGCGCTTAGATGGTCGAATGTGCCCGCACGCAAGTCAGACCTGATTGGTGCAGCTACTGGCTTTCTGATCCTTACCCCGATTGAAATCTTTGACGGATTCTCGGATGCATATGGCGCATCCACTGGTGATTTAATGGCAAACGCTGCCGGATCCGTCTTCTTTCTCGGGCAATCGCTGTTGTGGAATGAAACCCGCATCTATCCGAAGTTTTCTTTTCATCAAACCAACTATGCACACCTCCGGCCCAACACGCTTGGCGATAATTTCAGCAGCGAGCTGTTAAAAGATTACAATGGCCAGACGTACTGGATTTGTGCCGACATGGACAAGTTTATGAAGTTTCCTAAATGGCTGAACCTTGCGGTTGGTTATGGTGCGCAGGGCATGGTGTATGCGCGCGATTCTCAAAACAACGAAGCGGGGTACTCGGCTTATCGTCAATACTATTTGTCGGTGGATTTCGACTTAACGGGCATCCGAACAAGTTCCAAGGTTTTGAAAACTTTCTTCCGACTGGTTAGCCTGGTTAAACTTCCTGCCCCGGCTATGGAACTATCTAAAAAAGGCGTGAAATTCCATCCTCTTTACTTCTAAATATTTCACCGGCAGAACTCAACTTGTTCAGCAACTTTTCATAATTTCAATTCTCCTAAACAACCTCCACCTATGAACATTTCAGCCTTTGCCAAACAGTATGCCGCGCAGATTGACGGGCAATTCACCGAATACGATCATTCCAAGTCAATTATCGTGGTACCCTTGTCGGATGGAAGGTTTCAAACCGTTATTCTTTCAACCGAGAACAGCAAACGCTCGGGCAAGCAACGTGCTGTTTTATCTTCAAAAGTGTGTGAGTACAACACATCCATCGATTTCAAGTCATTGCTTGAAAAAAGTGCTGCGTTCGACTACAGCAAGTTCATCCTGGAAGAAGGTTTTCTGAAACTGGAAGCCTCTTGCCCTACCGATGGCGCGGTGGAAGATGAAGTCCGGCATATGATTCAGGAGGTTGCTATCCAGGCCGATGCGTACGAACTTAAGCTCACCGGTAAGGACATCAATTAAGCTTCTTTTCAATTTCGTATCTTTATGGCTTGCAAGCCGGCTTATCGCGCTAACGGCAACGTTGGTGAGGAAAGTCCGGGCAACATCGGGCAGCGTGCCGCGCGAACAGGGCGGGCATCTTTACGGTAACGTTGGGATGACAGACAGTACCACAGAAAATAAGTAGCCCGGACTGATGTATCAGTCGGGGTGATAGTGAAAAGGCGGAGTAAGAGACCACCGGCCTGCCAGTAATGAAAGGCGCATGGCAAACCTCACGCGTTGAAAGGTCAAATAGGCCCCGATAAAATGAACGGCCCGTTCTTACCTGTCAAACCAGGTATTGGGGTGGGTAGACCGATCGATCCTGATGGCAACGTCAGGACAAGATAAATGATAAGCTCTGGCGGCAACGTCAGAACAGAACCCGGCTTACAGGCTTGCATCTTTTTAAATTTCAAAACCTGTTGTCTGATTTCAGATGACAGGTTTTTTTGTAAACTTACAGCATGGCAAAAATCTTAGTTGTTGACGACATGGCCGCGATCCGCACATCGCTTCGCGAGATTCTTACGGAAGAAAATCATGAAGTGGAGGAAGCGAAAGACGGTGAAGAAGCGCTTCGCAAACTGGAAGAAGATCATTTCGACATTGTGTTTTGTGATGTGAAGATGCCGAAGATTGATGGCATTGAACTGCTCGAACGCGTGAAGAAAGCTGGTATCACAACGCCTTTCATCATCATCTCCGCACACGGAACAAAAGAAACTGCACTTGAGTGCATCAAACGTGGCGCCTACTTCTTTATTCAAAAGCCATTTGAGAGTATTGAAACCATCCTGATCCACCTGCGCAACGTACTGGAACGTAACACGTTGCGGGAAGAGAACCGTGTGCTGAAGAAAAAGGTCGGTAAGGGCTTTGAGCTGATCGGAGAATCCGCTTCGCTGAAGCAGGTTAAGGACATGATCGAAAAAGTCGGTGCAACCGATGCCCGCGTGCTGATTACCGGACCAAACGGAAGCGGTAAAGAACTTGTGGCCCGGAACATTCATGCGAAGAGCAAACGCTCGGAGTCACCGATTGTGGAAGTTAACTGCGCAGCCATTCCTTCCGAGCTGATTGAAAGTGAATTGTTCGGCCACGAAAAAGGATCGTTTACTTCGGCTATCAAACAACGCATTGGAAAGTTCGAGCAGGCAGAAGGCGGCACACTGTTTCTCGATGAAATCGGAGACATGAGCCTCTCGGCCCAAGCAAAAGTTTTACGCGCCCTTCAGGAAAACAAGATCACCCGCGTGGGCGGTGAAAAGGAAATCACGGTTAACGTGAGAATCATTGCCGCTACCAATAAAGATTTGAAGAAAGAAATTCAGGAGCAGCGTTTTCGCGAAGACTTGTATCACCGGTTGAGCGTGATTGTGGTAAAGGTGCCTTCGCTTGATGAGCGTAAAGAGGATATTCCGTTGCTGGTTGAAAAATTCCTGGAAGATATTTCGGAAAGCTACGGATCGAAAAAGAAGAAGATCGACAGCAAGGCAGTCACAGCTCTACAAGCTCACAACTGGACAGGAAATATCAGGGAATTGAGAAACGTAGTGGAAAGACTGGTCATTATGTCCGGAGACGAAATCGTTTCCGATGACGTTAAGAAATACCTCTAAGCTTAGATACGCTTATCAGTTCTTTTAGCAGGAACTTCTTTCTTGCTGTACGTAGGGCAAGTGTACTGGCTGCAAGCTGAAACGAAGCCGGCTAAAAGGAGGAAAACGATTACTTTTTTCATTTCGAAGTGGGTAATGACTTGAACAAAAATAAAGTTCTTTCCAAAGAAAACAAATCCTGTCGCCACATAATGCCGTTGGGCGGCAAAAAATGTTACTCTACCATCAGGTTGCACCCCCTGACGTCACTATTGTCGAGGCGCCCCAAAACCTCAAAAGTGCCGTCAGGATTCAATTTTCCAGCATCCTCTGTTTCGATGAAGGCGATTGAATCGAAATTTGCAAAATCGATTACATTCAGCCCTCCACCTTTTGAAATCAGCCCCTTTTCGAGTGGATCGGTTGTTTCCCTGACCAGTATCTTCATCCAGGGTGATGGAAAAAACAGCTCCCCGCCTTTTGTATAAGCTTGCGATAATAATTCGGTCATACCATATTCCGAGTGCACTTCCGAAACGTTGAAGCATCGCTTTAACTGGCGGTGTAACTCTTCCCGCGTTACCTCCTTCCGCCTCCCCTTCATTCCACCGGTTTCAAACACAAGACCTCCGGAGAGGTCGATGGAGAATTTCTCAGCAAAATCGAGAAGCGCAAATGCCACTCCCCACAAAATTATCTTCCTATTACTCTTCTTCGCACGTTCCAGATTCCGCGCCAGCTCTTCATGGTTGTACAGGTAAAATCCCGAATCGGCCGAGCCGGTGCGATTGATAAAATGCCGGAGCATTTCAATCAGCGATGAGCCATTGCGCTCGAGGTACGAAGGCATCAGCGCGAAAATGTGGTATTGATCAAGCGGGCCGAAAAAATGTGTAAAGCACTTCTCGGCATGTGTGAGGTAAAAGTTGAGGTCGGCAATTTCGTGTGAGCTGGTAGTAAGCCCGGTTGTGCCACTGCTGGTAAAGACCGTTTCACGATTCCATGAGCCCGTTTTTAACGCATGGGTTTTAAAAAATGAGATCGGCAGAAATGGAATAGCTTCAAGGGAACTAACGTTCAGGGGGTCAATCCGAAGATTACGAATGTAGCTACCGTAAACCGGGTTATGCTCCACTTGGTGCCTGAACAGCCGGAGTGCAATATCCGTGGCATTCTGCTCGTTTAGAGAGTACAAAAGGGACTTAAAACTTTTCAAGTTGTCCAGGCGTTACGTATCTTGTCCGGATTCAAAAATACAGCATGCGGGTTATTAAGGGGATAGTTTTGTTTTGTTTTTCGGTGATTCTGGTAAGTAGCTGTTTTGATCCACCGGAGTTCAGCGACATACCCGAAATCACGTTCAAGGATATCAAGTTCAAAGAGGTAGGCGGAGCAGCAGACTACGATTCTCTTATTCTGTATCTTGATTTTAAAGATGGCAACGGTGATGTGGGTTTGAGCTCACTGAATCCGGAAGACTTTGACCCGCCCTATCATTTTGAGAATTACTTTGTTACGGATGCTGCCGCCACGGGCGACACCATTCCGGTACTGTCACGTACGGTTTCAACCGGAGTTGGCGGAACAATCTATACGATCCTGAATCCCGACAGCATCGGTGGCAAACTGGTCACGAGCAAAACCAAATCGAAACCCAACTACGGATATCTCCCTGCTTACAATCCTGAAAGTTGCGTTAACTATTCTTTTTTGTCGGACGTACTGCTTCCGCTGAAATCTGTTGATGCTTCATTTGATATTCAGGATACCATTTCATTGAATGGAAGAAAATACGCAGTAATCAAGGAAGCTGTTTTATACAAGCCCAATCCAAACCACTATAACATTGAAGTGAAGTTTTGGCGATTTCAGAACGGAAGTTTTGTTGAGTATGATTGGTTTAAGGAATATTGCATTACGTATGACGGGCGCTTTCCCACCTCGCTGAGTGACTTCCCTACATACAAGGATCACCCGATTGAAGGAACAATCCGGTACGCGATGCCAAACACCAGCTTCCTGGCAATCTTTGGCAATACGCAAATCAAGATCAGTGCAAGAATCCGCGACCGCGCGCTTCACGTGAGCAACGAAGTGGTAACACCTCCGTTCGACCTGAACGCAATCCGCTAAAGTTATTCGCGTTAGTTTGCGCGCTGAAGCTCCCAGTGCGCTTTGATCATCTTCAGGAATGACTCCATTTCTTTCAATGGAATCATATTCGGACCATCACTCAATGCTTTTTCCGGATTAGGATGTGTTTCAATAAAAAATCCGTCAACCCCAACAGCTGCAGCGGCACGTGCAAGAAATGGTGCAAACTCGCGCTGCCCGCCCGATGATCCGCCTTTGCCTCCCGGTTGCTGAACGGAATGCGTGACATCAAAAATCACCGGTGAATATTGACGCATGATGGGTAGCGACCGCATGTCTACTACCAGTGTATGATACCCGAAGCTCGCTCCGCGTTCGGTAAGAAATACATTGTCGTTGCCTTCGCCTCTCACCTTCTGCACCGCGTATTGCATATCTTCCGGGGCCATAAACTGTCCTTTCTTAATCTTCACCGCCCGGCCGGTTTTCGCAGCCGCTTTTAACAGGTCGGTCTGGCGACACAAAAATGCCGGTATCTGCAATACATCGGCAACAGTTGCCGCTTCAGCACATTGATACGATTCGTGAACATCAGTTACAATGGGCACATTCAGTTCTCTCTTTACGCGCGACAGTATTTCCAGCCCGGTTTCCATCGAGTTGCCCCGGTATGATCCGGAAGAAGTGCGGTTGGCTTTATCGAACGATGATTTGAAAACATATTCGATACCGAGGTTGGCGCACAATTGTTTTACGGTGCTTCCCACTTCCATGCAAATCTCATAGCTCTCCGCTGCGCACGGGCCGGCAAACAACACCATCTTATCGCTGCCCAGCGTAATGCGATCTGCAATGTTTACGGTATTCTTAAATTTCTCCATACAATCCGATATTATCCTTTTACAATTTTTTCCATTTCACCCCGTGCCGCCAGCACCAGGTCGGCAATTTCACGCAGCACGCCTTGTCCGCCTTTCGTTTGCGTAATCACGTCAACTTTGGTTTTCACGTAACTCATCGCATCAGCAGGGCATGCAGAAAGTCCGCAGGCAGCTAGTGTTTTCAGGTCGTTGATGTCGTCACCAATATAGGCTACCTGCTTCCGCTTGAGTTTGTGAAATTCAACCAGCTTCTCAAACACCGAATGTTTGTCAACAATTCCCTGGTGACAGAAATCGAGCTTGAGTTCAGCCGCCCGATGGCTCACGGTTTTTGAATCGCGGCCTGTGATAATCCCTACAATGATCCCTGCCTTCTTCAGATGACTGATGATGTATCCGTCCTTTACATTAAAAGCCTTGATCTCCCGGCCGGTGTCGTCATAAATGATTTTGCCATCCGTGAGCACGCCATCGGTATCGAAGAAGATGGCTTTTATGGCGCTGGCTTTCTTAACCTGCTCCTTGGTATAAAGGCTTAGAATCTGTCTCAATGCAGCTGGATTAATGTATTTTTAGCCGTTCAAGTCCGAAAATTAGGAAAAGCTTTTTACATTCAGACATCAAACAGGTCTCCTCCATGAAAACGATTAAGTTCCTGATCGCCCTGCTCGTAACCCTCGCACTGATTTACGTTCTCGATAACCGCTGGGTGATCAAAGGTTCACCTATTCCGCCATTCGGTAAATTCCTTGATCCGGTTAACGGCTTTTGGCAAAATATCGACCCGACCGAATTTAAACCTGAGTCGTTTGACGTGGCCGGATTAAATGGTCCTGTTACCGTAACATACGACAGTCTGCTTATCCCCCATATTTTCGCAAACAATGACGAAGACCTGTATCTCGCGCAGGGATATGTTACGGCTGTGCATCGCCTTTGGCAGATGGAATTTCAGACCCACGCGGCTGCCGGAAGAATATCGGAAATTTTAGGAGCCGGGCCGGAAGGAAGAATCCTGGATTACGATCGCGGGCAGCGCAGATTAGGAATGGTTTATGGCGCACAGCATGCACACGACCAGATGATGAAAAATGAGACATCACGCATGATCGTTGAAAAATATACCGAAGGCATTAACCAATACATCGCTTCGCTCAGCTATAAAGATCTGCCGGTTGAATACAAACTACTCGACTACAAGCCCGAACCCTGGACAACACTCAAATGCGCGTTGCTACTGAAGAGCATGGCCCAGACGCTTAACATGGGCGACAAAGACATTGAAATGACGAATGCTTTGAAACTGTTCGGCAAAGAAAATCTTGAACTGCTTTACCCCGATCGTGAACCATCAACCGATCCGATTGTGAACAACCCCGGCAACTGGAAATTCATACCGACAAAACTTGATACCGTACCGCTGGCCGTTCCGGACGAATTTATTAACGTGAAACGACTGCCCGGCTCCGACCCGACCACCGGAAGTAACAACTGGGCCGTGAGCGGAAGCAAAACAGCCACCGGCTCCCCCATTCTTTGCGGAGACCCGCACCTGAATCTCTCACTTCCATCCATCTGGTATGTTGTACAACTTCATAACAACGGTGTGAACGTGATGGGCGCATCACTTCCGGGAGCGCCCGGAGTAATCATCGGCTTTAACGATTCCATTGCGTGGAGCGTAACCAATGCCCAGCGCGATTTGGTCGACTGGTTCAAGATCACGTACGACAATGCGAAGCGCGATAAATATTTGCTCGATGGTGAATGGAAGCAAACCACAAAAGTAATCGAAGAATTCAAGGTGCGGAACAACGAATCGTTTTACGATACGGTGGTGTATACACATTGGGGTCCGGTAACGTATGACCGCTCATACCATGCCGAAGATCAACTGAATGATCACGCATTCCGGTGGATGTCGCACGATGGTTCGGAAGAATTGTTAACCTTCTTTAAGCTGAACCGCGCGAAGAATCATTCCGATTACATGGATGCATTAAATCATTTCGGTACTCCCGCGCAGAATTTCGTGTTCGCATCAGTGTCGGGCGATGTGGCCATGCGCATCCAGGGGAGGTATCCGGTTCGCAGGAAGAACGAAGGAAAGTTTGTGCTCGATGGCAGCAAAAGTTCGAACGGCTGGCAGGCATACATTCCAAACGAGCAGAATGTGATGTACAAAAATCCCTTGCGGGGATTTGTTAGCTCCGCAAATCAGTATCCGGCCGATTCAACCTATCCGTATTACATCACAGCCGTTAACTGGGAAGCATATCGTAACCGGAGAATCAACCAGGTTTTACGGGAGTCCACCGCTGTTACCGTGGAAGACATGATGAAGCTGCAGGGCGATAACTACAATCTTAAGGCGGCAGAAAGTTTACCGACATTTTTACATTACCTCGATACGGCATCGCTCACCAGCGATGAGGCTGCCATTTACAAAGCATTAAAATCATGGAACTACATCAACACAGCCGAGTCAGAAGCTGCATCGTTTTACGAAGCATGGTGGGACAAGCTGATGCCGATGGTTTGGGATGAAATGGACAAGGGTAACCTGGCGTTAAGCAGGCCTACTACCTACAACACAATCAAACTCATTAAAGAAAAACCCGACCTGAGTTTTTTTGATATTGTCGACACGAAAGAAAAAGAAACTGCGCGAGAAGTTCTTCAGTTATCATTTAAAGCGGGTGTACAGGATATCGTTGACTGGAAAAAAGCTCATCCGGATAATACAACGGTTGACTGGGGCGACTTCAAAGACAGCTACATCGGGCACTTATTAAGACTGCAGCCCTTCAACATTCCGGTGAAACATGGTGGCAATCACGATATTGTTAACGCTCATTCGCGCACGCACGGGCCGTCCTGGCGCATGGTTGTAAGTCTGGAGAAAACAGGTGTAAAAGCCTGGGGTGTTTATCCGGGCGGGCAATCCGGTAACCCGGGAAGTTATTATTACAGCAACCTGCTCGATACGTGGGTGGCCGACAAGCATTTCCAGTTATCCTTTCCGCATGCAGCGGATGAAGGCCAGCAATTCTATACACTTTCACTCAACCCGGTTTCAAAATGAGATTCACACTACAACTGATTACGATCGCGATACTCGCACTGGTGTTTGAGTTGCTTTTGCCGTGGTGGAGTATTGCCATTGCCGCATTTCTCGGTGGAATTGCGTTCAATTCACGTCACAACTTTTTGGCCGGCTTCCTGGCCGTAGGACTGTTGTGGCTATTGTTTGCATTGATGATGGACATTACCGCCACAGCACCACTGGCAGACCGCGTGAGCAAAATTCTGTTTGTGAACAAGCCGCTGTTAATGCTGATTACTTCACTCATCGGTGGATTAGTGGGCGGCTTTGCCGCGATGGCAGGCGGAGCTTTGCTGGGCAAAAGCAAACGGTCGAGCGACACGCGCTACTACCGTTAAGAAAAATCGGTTGAGGCTAAGACTTAGCAATTTTGGCACACGGCATGGGCTACCGACCGCCTATCTTTCCATAAAAAACTATGGAAACAATCGCACCGAACATTTTTGTGAACGACCTGCCGGCCACTACAGCATTTTATAAATTATTGGGTTTTGAGGTTGTAGCTTCCGTTCCCGATGATCAGGGAAAAGATCTTTTCGTGATGCTGCAAAACGGAACCGTGACCGTTATGTTCCAGACTTTTGCCAGCATTGAAAACAGCTTGCCGCACGTGAGCCGGCAAAACGGAGGTTCGCTCCTGCTCTATATCAAGCTGAAAGACATTCGAACGTTTTTTGAGCAGGTGAAAGATAAGGTGACGGTACTAACCGGTCTTGAGAAAACCTTTTATGGCGCCACCGAGTTCTCCATTGTGGATATCAACAATTATATGCTCACCTTCGCAGAAGATGAATAGCATCAACCATCTCGATTTCACTCCCACCGAACGAAAGAAACTTCGTACTCTAAAAATCAAGCTCAAAGAAGTTCATCATCATTCAGTTGGTGAACTTCAAAAATTGCTTGACGTATCGAAAATCCGCGCAATGGAGCTGTATGCGTTATCCGAATTTCAAAGTCTGCCCCAGATCGGAATCCGCTTTGCGCATGATCTTATTTCGATGGGGTACTACTCATTGAAAGAATTGAAAGGCAAAGACCCCGCAAAACTGCTCGACCGGTTCGAACAACAACTCGGTGCCTGGATTGATCCGTGCCTGGAAGATCAGTTCAGGCTGGTGGTTCATTACGCGCAAAACCCTCGTGAGCAGAAGAACTGGTGGGACTTTACACCGGAACGAAAGGCCTTTCGCGAGAAATTCGGGTATCCGAAATCACGTCCGACAGCTCCGTGGTTCAACTTGCCGCAATACCATACTGCGAAGCGGATTGCAGCTGCCAAAGAAGTTACTCAAAACGATCTGCACAAAAAATTGAAGCAGGCTGCTGCATTCATGAAGAAGAATTTTGCAAACCATATTACACTCGCAGAGCTTTCAGAAGCAGCCGGTATTTCCCGTTACCACTTTCTGCGATCGTTTAAGCATGCGTACGAAAAAACTCCCGGACAATTTTTAACACGCATCCGGTTAAAAGAAGCATCCTCACGGCTAAAGAAAACCAAACAGGATATCGGGCAGGTTGTAGTTGCATGCGGTTTCGAAAACAAGAGCTCGTTCATCCGGCTGTTCAAGCGCACGTTCGGTGTAACGCCTCTGGAGTATCGCAATTTTCAAAAATAATTAAACAGAGAGGCCCTACGGCCTGCTCTGCTTAACAACCAAAACCAAACTCTATAGCAACAAAGGTGTGTCATTAACCAGTCGCAGGACCTGTAGGGCAAAAAATAGTGATCATAAATGCCACTATTCCAATTAGTACAGCAAGCTTCTAAGACTGAGTACTTATTGTTTTCTTGTATAGTTAATTCTCCACTGCAATTTCCAGGTCTTCCCGCCATCATTAGACAGTTCCCAATCCCAAGTCATCGAAGAACCTGTAATGTCGTAGAAAATCATCCGCTGTGTGACCGCCTTTCCACCGACCTCTCTGGTTGGAGTTCTGAAAATCCGTTTATTACCATCAACCTCGCCCAGAAAATTGAAATATCCGCCCTGATTATCTGCCCATGCCTGATGCCAGGTTTTGCGCTGCGGATTGTATACTGAAATGCTGGTTCCTTTAAAACCCTGAGGGTCGACAAAACTTTCCTGAATTACCTTGCCATCCAATATCTTTTTTATACTGTTATGAGCAGTCCCTCTGGTGCCATCTTCGTTGGTCCAACTTGCATCCCATTCGCCCACCCAAAAATCAAAAAGTGCAGAATCTTTGGCGATGGTTTGTTGCGCCAATAAGTTGTCTGACAGGAAAATCAAAATAACAATACTCAAGATATTTCTCATGGATAATTTCGTTTAGCTCAATGGTATTTAAAAAAAAGAAGTACAGCCGCTGCTCCTGGAACAACGGCTGCACCGGAAAGTAACACGTACTCTACCAACCTTAATCAAGGCTTCTACTATCTTGTTTGCTGCAAAGAAAATATTGAAGGGCCACCAGCCATATGGTCATAAATGACTTTTAATAGATTAATTTTTTTAAAAAAATCTACCGCAAAATGCGTGATAAAATTTAATTCCAGCCTGAAAAGTCAATATTCACCAAAATAATACCCCAACGGAAAAACATCTCATACGAGTACTATTTCGTTTGTTTACAAAAAAAAGCAGGCAAACACATGATCAAAAAAAAGCTTGTCGGGTATATGGATAAGTTTCCCGACTTTAACAGCAGGGGGTTCGACATTGACGCCTACAACAAACAGTTTATAGAGTCGAACATGATCATTCATGCGCGTGCAAAGGAGATCGCATATCCTGATCATTGGGGAGGTTTATCTGTAAAGTGCGCATTTTATGGCGAGGAGTTCTACAAAAGCAGCAATGCGCTGTATGCAGTTGATGATCAGCATTACCTTGTTTTCAACGAAGGAAAATACTATTCAAGTTGGATTGAATCTGAACAGGAAGTAGAATCATTTACTGTAAACATTACCCCGGAATTTGCAGCTGAGTTTTTTCAGAGTTTGCATGCTTCAACCACTGAACTACTGGACAATGGCAATCACCTTCCGCGGGTAGAACCGATACGCTTTTCAGAAAAGCTTTATCATCACAACAGCCTCGTAACGCCCGTACTGCATCAAATAAAACACCTAAGTCAGCAGGTGAAAGCTAACCACGAGAGAATTACAGAAAGTTTATTTTTGTTGCTACAGCGTCTTTATGAAAATCAATTCAGCACAAACTTGGAAATCGAGTCCGTCCAAAAATGCAAAGCTTCCACAAAGGCTGAAATCTTTGAACGATTAACACGAGCGAAAGACTTTATTTATTCCGCCTATAATACAGACATCACTCTTGCCGAAATTGCCGAGATAGCCTGTCTCAATCAATTTTACTTTCTACGGCAGTTCAGGAAACTCTACAAAACAACTCCCCATCAGTTTCTCACGCAACGCAGGATGCAGGTGGCTGCTGAATTACTCAAACAAAGCAAAAAAAACGTTGTAGAGATTTGCGGAGATGTTGGTTTTAGCGACATAGCCTCCTTCAGTAAGTTGTTTAAGAGAACTTTTGGCTTGACACCGCTCCAATACCGGCAGCAGCATCAGGCCTCAATGTCCACATGCCGGGGCTTTCCATCAGCTCTCAGTATTTTCTAGTTAATCAGTCTGCCCTGTTGTGCAATTGCAATTGCCTCTGATTTACAGTGCACGTTCAATTTCCGGTAAATATTTCGCGTATGCACTTTTACTGTTTGTGCCGATATTTGAAGATCTTCCGCAATAGCCGTGTAAGTTCTTGCATTCGACATTAGTTTCAGTACTTTGATTTCTGCACCTGAAAGCGGATTATTCCGGGGCCTCCAGAATTCCTGAACCAACGTACGGGCAACGCTGGCTGAAAGCGCCACACCACCGAAATACATTTTGTCTAAGGCCTGAATCAGGTCATTGCCATTAAGATGCTTGATTACATAACCATCCGCCCCGAACCGTAATGCATTAACAACATCTTCAATTCGCTGATGGACTGATAAAACCACTACTTGAACATCTGGCTTGAGCTCTTTTACTTCCCGAATAGCACGAACACCTTCAGCACAGGGCAAATCCATTAATATTACATCAGGCTTGTCAAGTTTCAAGCGTGTTGTCATTAGGCAAAAATTCTGATACCTGCTTACCAGATTAAAAAACTGAGCTTTACTTAAAGATGCAGCGGCTATGGAATTATAGAATTCGTTTTCATCAAATATTACAATTCGCTTCTTATGACTTATCATTTCACTCCGTTTTAGATTAAAAATATCTCAAAACGGAAGCGGAGTACTTGTCGATGTTGACTTTTTGTAACAACAGACTCATTTAAAACAAAAAATCAATGGTCACAGAGATGCACCATGGATTGAATAGTCTTTCATCAAACTATTTTGCTTTCACACTCCATGCACCCGGACCAGTCATGAGGTACAGCAATCCGAACACCGCAAACAGAAAAGGATGTTGGTCGCCATACCAGAACTGCCCGTTGCCAACAAAGAAGCAGATGAACAGCATGTTGACCATAATGGCCAGCGAAGTGATGCGCGTGAACAGGCCAATTGCTAACAAAAGGCCACTTACCAGTTCAACACCTTTGCCGAGGTAAACCATGACGTGAGGTGCCGGCAGGCCTTGAATTTTGTCCCAGTTAACGTAACCCTCCATTAAGTCGTGGTCGAAGATTTCCAGGCCGTGGTAGGCCATCAGCAGACCGATGATGATCCGAACAATTGCGAGCCCTTTATCAACCGATATTGGAGCGCTTGAAAAGATTTTGGATGCCATAGGGGTTCAGGGTTTGGTTACACATGATTTTAATCGATGCTTCCGGATGTTACTCAGTCCAGGGGTTATAAGGCTAGAGTGAGATGCCGTAGATACAATATAACCAAATTCCTGAAGGCGACTTTGATTGTATGGGGTTTAGCTGCTGCGATAGCTTTACGCCATGCTGCTGATTATCAGGGTGGTGAGAATGTCGTGAACTTTGAAAAGTTTGATTTTGGTAAAAATCCGCACAATTTTTGGTCAGGGTTACGGAAGTTTTGGCGCTTCCTTTATATTTGCATTCCTTTTCCAACAGGGAAATGGATTTTTAGCCTCAAAAACACTGGAGAGGTGGGTGAGTGGCTTAAACCAATAGTTTGCTAAACTGTCGTACGGGTCATTCTGTACCGGGGGTTCGAATCCCCCCCTCTCCGCATCTTTGCGGAAGCTGTTTGGGAGACGTTGGAGATTTTGACTTGATGAAGAGATTGACATAACGAGTTTCCGTTCGTCATGAATTGATTGGTCCGATAGCTCAACTGGATAGAGCATCAGCCTTCTAAGCTGACGGTTCGGGGTTCGAGTCCCTGTCGGATCACTTAAAAAATATTGCTCGGGGCGTAGCGCAGTCCGGTTAGCGCACCTGGTTTGGGACCAGGGGGCCGCAGGTTCGAATCCTGCCGCCCCGACATACAATGAAGCCTTTCACGAAAGTGAAGGGCTTTTTTATTTGGATACACATGAGCCAGTCAAAGCATACTCCTGAAATCGAACTTTTACTTTCCCAACTTCGCGATACCTATGTGAAGTTAGCGCCATCGCCCGTTGCAGGCGTTGGTGTATTCGCGATTTGTGACATCCCCAAAGGTTGCCGATCGATGTTTACAAAAGATACAGGCGAGTGGATCGAAGTGCCGCGGGAAGCCGTGGAATCCCTTCCGCCTCATATCCAGGCGATGGTTGAAAACAACTGCACGTTTAGCAAGGAATCATTTTTCATTGAGCGGGGCGGATTCAAAAAAATGGACCTTTCGTGTTTTATCAACCACTCCGATACCCCTAACATCGCTCCTCTCAATAACGGAGAATACTTCGAATCCATTACTGATATCCGCCAGGGTGAAGAGCTGTTCATCGACTACGGTGTTATTGCTGACGAGGAATGATCCGTACCATATCTCTCCGATATCAGCTTCACTAATTGTACATCAACTGTCGGAATCATTCCGTCAGTTTTTTTGCCATTACCTACACAGGCATGCGTCCGATGTGCTGCGCGATGATCTTCCACTCCTTTTTGAATTTTGCATACGTGAACGTAAATACTCGCCTGAACTCGGCTTCCTGACCGCTGGCGTTGGTCATCTTCCACGATAACACACCCGTAACCACCGCACATTCATCGTACATAAAATACTTTTCGTTTTCGATCCGGAAATATTGAATAGTGGTGCCGGGAAGGATGAGATCAGCCAATTCCTGTTTGCGGTTACGTTGCACTCCATTCCCGCCTGTTATTACAATGTTCTCCGCGAGTACTGATTTCAGTAATACGGAATCGCTGGTCGTTACCGCGCGGGTGTACACATCGTTTACTTTCTTAATGGATTCAGTGGATCCTGACAAGGATTGCGAAAAACAATGCAGGGAGACTAAAAGTACTCCGATCAACATAATCTGCTTCATGAAAAATTGCTTTAGAGTAACGACCCCAAAGTAATTGATCACATAAAATTTCTGAGTTAAATAGTGTTAAGTATGGTTAATACGCGATAGACGAATCAGCTTTGTTCTTTCTGTAAACCCTCATAGGCGAAGTATCTTATCAGTTCAGTGCGCCTTTTTACTTGCAAAATCTTCGAGGCAGCGGTATGCATCCAGGAACACATTTTTATCGTGCTCGGTCATCTCAGCTGACGTGCCTCAGTCCAGACAGTGAAGGCTAAAGCAAATGGTTTGCGACCAGCCATCATGCACGGCATGAACACCGCTTTCTGATTTTACCTGATCTATTTTCAGTTCGCTCAGTTTCTGCAGAATCCATGCACGATCGGCTTCTTTCATTTTGTAAGTGCGCGTTTTCGGTTTTTTGGAATGTAATGGCTGCGAGAAGTAAATACACGAATCATATGTAAGCCGGATTTCAGTTTTCCCTCCACTCATGCTGCTGTGGTATGAAAGCGTAATCACGAAATCTTTCCTCCATTCCCCGGGCAGATTAAAGGTGTCAACCTCCTGTGCATCGACTGAAAACGTAAGGAGGAGTATAGGACAAAGAAGAGCGTTTAGGCGGGGCATATTGGGGCTTTTAGATAAGCAGATCAAAATAATAATTGTCATTCTCTCATAAAAACGACTCTCAAAAAGGCGGGTTCTCAGCGTTTAGCCAATCATCCGGTCCACCGGGCAAAACCGGCTTGTGACTTAGTTTCGGCATCCGGAAGATTTTCTCCTCCTACCCTGTAACCTTGACCCGTGTTTCAGAGTATTATTCCTACATTTAGGAAAATACTAAATGGCTGCCCATGAAAAAGTATCAGCTTGGTGAATTTGAAGAAATCGTGATTCTAACGGTTGGTGTTCTTTACAAAGATGCCTACGGAGTGTCCATCAAAAAAGAAATTGAAGCAAGGCTTTCGCGCAATGTGAGTATGGGTGCATTGCATACCGCGCTCAAGCGACTCGAAAGCAAAGGCTACATCAAATCGTTTGATGGCGAGGTTACGGAAGATCGTGCCGGAAGGCCACGCAAGTACTTCCAGATAACCGCGCTCGGTAAAAAAGCTATGGAGTATTCGCGCAGCACGCGTGACGAGCTCTGGAAGTCGATTCCGAAAATCGCATTGGACGTAAAAATGGTTGGATAACCAGATGAAAAATTATCCACCGAAATTTTTCCTGCGATTCTTCCGGTGGTATTGCCACCCGGAAATGGTGGGCCATATCGAAGGCGACATCATGGAGCTTTATGCCGAACGGCTTCGGAATACCGGCAAACGAAAGGCGGATGTAAAGTTTATTATCGATGTGGTGTTGCTCTGCAGACCGGGCATTATCAGACCTGTAACAATAGAACGAAATGTAAATCAATACGCAATGGTTAAAAGTTATTTTAAAGTCGGGTGGAGAAACATGCTTCGCAACAAAGGTTACTCAGCCATCAACATCTCCGGGCTTGCTATCGGCATGGCTGTGGCGCTGCTGATCGGCCTTTGGGTGTTTGACGAGCTTACGTTCGATACGCATTTCAAAAACTATGATCGCATCGTACAGGTGATGCAGCATCAAACCTACAATGGCGAAATTGGAACACAGGTTTCTAATCCGGCTGTGATGGGCGAAGAAATCCGCAATGTTTACGGCAGCGACTTTAAACATGTGCTGCAGTCTTCTTGGAATTTTGACCATATCCTCACCTACGGTGACAAGATATTTGCTAAACCCGGCAGCTACTTCGAGCCCGGTGTTGTTGACATGTTAAGCCTGAACATCCTGCGTGGCACGGCAGACGGGTTAAAAGAAATGAATTCAATCATGCTGTCAAAGTCGGTAGCGAAAACTCTTTTCGGAGACGAAGACCCGATCAACAAAATGTTACGGCTCGACAATGCCGTAGACGTAAAGGTTACAGCTGTTTATGAAGATATACCCGTGAACACAACATTCCGGGATCTTACGATCATCATGCCGTGGACGCTTTATCTAAGTCAGAACACATGGGTTCAAAAAATGACAGACCCATGGGACAGCAATTTCACACAAACCTTTGCACAACTAAATGACAATGCCGACCTGGAAACTGTTTCCACACGTATCAAAGACGTAAAAATCAATCGACAGACAGAAGAAGAAAAACGCTACAAGGCGGTGGTATTCCTCCACCCCATGAGTAAGTGGCATTTGTATTCCGATTTCAAGCAAGGTGTTAACATTGGCGGACAGATTGACAACGTATGGTTATTCAGCATCACCGGAATTTTCGTTCTTCTGCTGGCATGTATCAACTTCATGAATCTGAGCACAGCCCGTTCAGAAAAACGTTCCAAGGAAGTCGGCATCCGCAAATCGATCGGTTCAGTACGGTCCCAATTGATTACACAGTTCTTTAGCGAATCCGTGCTTATTGCATTCCTTGCATTCGTCCTTGCCATCGGGCTTGGTTTTCTTGCGCTTCCGGCATTCAACAGTGTTGCCGGAAAACAGATTGTCATCCCCTGGAACACTCCCATGTTCTGGATGATTGGCATCGGCTTTACACTGATCACCGGAATTTTTGCCGGCCTCTACCCTGCTTTGTTCCTGTCATCATTTCAGCCTGTAAAAGTATTGAAAGGTTCGTTCAAGCTGGGCCGTATGGCATCGTTGCCGCGCCAGGTACTGGTTACTATTCAATTTACAATTTCAATCGTGTTGATCATCGGAACAATTGTGGTATACAAGCAGATTCAATATGCGCAGGGTAGGCCGATGGGCTATGCCGTTGATGGGTTAATCACAACCGGTGTGAACAGCGAACGACATAAGCACTTCGAAGCCATTCGAAATGAGTTGAAATCATCGAACGCTATTGTTGACATGGCTGAATCAGGAAGTCCGATCACGGACGTATGGAACACGAATGGCGGTTTTGATTGGGAAGGCAAAGACCCCAACCTGGCGGTTGATTTTCCGAACAACGGAGTTACCTATGAATATGGTAAAACCATTGGCTGGCAGATTTCGGAAGGACGCGATTTCTCACGCGATTATGCTTCCGATTCATCCGCTTTTATCCTCAACGAGTCGGCAGTAAAATTCATTGGTCTGACAGACCCGATTGGCAAAGTGATTAAATGGAACAATGAAAATTATACCGTGATCGGTGTTGTCAAAGACATTCTTGTGCAATCCCCCTACGCGCCCGTGCGGCCCGCAATGTGGCACCTTACCGATGATTCAGAAAATGTTTTCATCATCAAACTCAACCCGGACCGGAACGCCCAGGAATCGATGGCAAAGGTGGAGGAAGTATTCAAGAAGCTTGATACAACTTCTCCGTTCAGCGCAAGCTTTGTGGACGAAGACTTCTCCAACAAATTCGGGAACGAAAAACGCATCGGCACGCTGGCTGCATTCTTCGCAGGGCTGGCTGTATTCATCTCTTGCCTTGGATTGTTTGGCCTGGCTTCGTTTGTAGCAGAACAGCGTACCAAAGAAATCGGTATCCGAAAAGTGATGGGCGCATCGGTACAAAACCTGTGGCAGTTGTTGTCGAAAGACTTTGTGATTTTGGTTATCATCTCCAGTGTCGTGGCAATTGCGTTCTCCTATTTCTTCTTCACGCACTGGCTTGAAAGTTATGAGTACCGCACATCGGTTTCGTGGTGGATTTTTGCAGCTTCGGCCGCTGGCGCGTTGGTGATCACACTCATTACCGTCAGCTTCCAGGCAATCAAGGCCGCAACGAACAATCCGATAAAAAGTCTGCGATCCGAATAAACCTGCTCAACAAAAGCTCTTCTTCACGGGGAGCTTTTTTGTTTAGAAACTGACTTTTCAGGACTGAACGGACAGTGTCCTAAAGCGGGCATTCGCTGCGCACAAGTGAACGATCCCATGCTTACAGTGTGCCTAAAAACGGTATTTTCCACACCTTTCCAACTGGCATAATCTTTACGTTATAAGTCAAAAAAATAACCCTAAATCATGCGACCTGTTAAATCACTGATTGCGCTGCTGCTCACCTGTACAGCTGCGATGTCTGCATTTGCTCAAATCACGCTTGGCGATGTACCGCCCGGCCGTGTTGCCATTGCCGCATTTACAGTTGATCAACCCGAAAAAATTACCATAAAAGGAACAGCAGGATTGTTCGCCAAAGACTGGCAACCTGTTGCATACTATGCCTGGATTCTAAACAGCGAAACCCGTGAAGTGGTATGGCGCATGGGCGACAAGTTTCTGAAAGAGGATCTTGACTTCGGCAAGTTCGATATTGACGATGAAGCTTCGCTGAAAAAAGGCAGCTACGAATTGTATTTCACCGCAGCGTATGCGCAACGGAATAACGATCAGCCCTGGACTACATCGGTAAAGAATAATATCAATTACGTTTTCTCATCCCATCGCTGGGATCGTTCGATCCAGCAGGACATGAATATCACTCTTACTGGAAAGAATCTGGTACCGGCCAGCTTCCGCGACATCATCCGGAAGAAGACTGAAGATGCGGTGGTATCGATTCAGCGTCCGGAACACAATGCGAACGCCAAAGTTGGATTTTCCCTCGCAGCGGAAACAACCTTGAAAGTATATGCGATCGGTGAAGCCCGCAAAGACGAGAACTTCGACTTCGCCTGGATTACCGATCTCGACAAAGGCAAGCGTGTTTGGGAAATGACGTATGCCAATTCTGAATTTGCAGGAGGTGCTGATAAGAACATTCTTGTCGACACGAAAATTACATTGCCCGCTGGCAACTATATGGTGTCGTATGTAACAGACGATTCGCACGCATACAACGACTGGAACATGATGCCGCCTGACGATCCACAATTCTCAGGCATTACACTTTGGGCGGATGCGGCTACTAAAAAGAATGTAGTTCCCTTTAAAGCGCCCGAACAACTGAAGCCTGTCGTGGCAATCACACGCGTTGGCGATGACGACTTTTTCACCAAAGGCCTTACCGTAAAATCACCGGTTGATGTCCGCATTCTGTGCATGGGCGAAGAATCATCTTCTTCAAGCATGGCCGATGGCGGATGGATTATTAATGCCGCTACACGTGAAATGGTTTGGGACTTCAACCGCGGCCGCACCACGCATGCCGGGGGCGCTGAGAAGAACCGGATGTTTGACGGAACCGTTCATCTCGACAAGGGCGACTACCTGGTTTACTATTCTTCCGATGAATCTCATTCATATGGTCAATGGAACAGTGGCCCCCCGTATGAACAGGATTACTGGGGCATTACCGTATGGGCTACCCGCAAAGAGGATCTTGCCAAGCTTTCCACATTCGACCCTGAACAATACAAGAACACAAGCATTTTGGCGGAAATCGTCCAGGCGCGTGACGATGAAGATCGTTTTAAAACATTCAAGCTTTCACAGGATACACGCGTGAGAATTCTGGCGATTGGCGAAGGCAGTGATGGCGACATGGATGACTATGGCTGGATTGAAAATACGGAAACCGGCAGAACCGTCTGGGAAATGACGTACCGCAGCACAACACATGCAGGCGGTGCAAGCAAGAACCGCATGTTTAACGACATCATTATCCTGCCGAAAGGTGAATATCGCTTACACTATCAAACCGACAGCTCACATTCTTACCGCGACTGGAATGCTTCACCCCCTAACGACCAGGAGCAATACGGTATCTCGATCTTAAAAGCTACAATCAACGAATAAAGTAAAAGCCCGGTTATCCGGGCTTATTTTTTTGAAATAAGATTTCTGCTACGGATTGTTGTGTTATCCGGAACAATCGACCCATCGTTCGTTGGCTATTCGATGCCTTCAGCATCGTGCATAATTTTATGGAAGACGCTTTCTATTAACATTCAATCCCTTCGGGATTGATGCCTCAAGCCATAAAAAATTTTATTCGTTCTATACGCAGTTGGATGTCGAAGGCTTCCATGTTAATAGCAAGATTTGTAAAATTCATACCGCGACCCTTAATCGGTCGAATACCGTAATATCAAAGCAATCCTTAGAAGCCTCCAGTTTCGTGGCAATTTTATCAAGATTGTTTATTAGTACTTTAATCTTCCGGATGGCAGGATCAAATTCAAATATCTGATATCCCTTCACTGGCTTGCAATTAAAACCAACCGATGTTCAACAGGATGCCGAAGGCATCCCATGTTAATAGCAAGATTTACATTGCAGATACAACGACCGCGAAGCGGTCGAATATAATTCGCAAAGGTTGTCTTAAGTCGAAAGGAATTGATTTACTCAAACGTCACGGGTTGTATCCAGGCCATTTCAACATCGTTATCCTGAAAGGGGTTTTCTTTTTTCTTTGATGATGTAATCCGCGCACGGACAAATACGTACTTCTTTGTGAGCCTGAAACTTGCTTTTATACCTTGAACTTTCTTCAGCACGCGTGACGTCTGTTCGCCTTTCTTCACACCCACAAACTCGATGGTGTAGGTAATCCCAGGTTCGGGTTTAACGCTCACGTCTAAATTGTGATTTTGAAAAGACACGTTATTAAGCGTAACACCCGTAGATGCATAGAACTCACCCGCCTCAATGGCTTCAATCAACGCCTCAGGAGTTAATGCGTTCGCTCTCACCATTACCCATCCCCTTCCGGAATTGCTGAACGTTTTACCGAACTGATGGTAGTTGTGACTATCGTCTGTTGCGAGCCCGTATAACAACGGTTGACCACGATTCGCATACGCAACATTGATCCGGTCCCACATTTCCTCGGTAGCCGGATGTACCGAATCGCCACAATTATTTACCGCGGGATGACCATTATATACTTCAAAGAAACGCTCGCCTTTCAAATCAATAATATCCTGCACGGAAACGCCCCAACCAAAATTAGGATGATTAAGATGGATGATCATCGGTGTTCCGGACTCCTCACGCTGCTTGCGTACCGCGTCAACCGTCTTTTGCATCACTTCCGTTACCGACTGGCCGTCCTGCGGACCAATGATCGACTGCACGTTGGTGGCATTCATGTGAATAGGCCTATTTTCAAAACGCGATGTAATCTCTTCCGACTGGATGATCAGGAAGTTACTGTCTTCAAAGTTCGGTCGGTACTCAGCAAGCGTTTTTAGTTTAACAAGTGTTCGGCCTGAGTCGATTTTATAAACAACCCAATTACTCCCATATTTTTCCAGGTACTTGGTAAACCCATCTTCGTACAGTTTGCTCTTGGCAACCTTCTTCCACTTTTCTCCTGCGGCCAGCGTGTTATGGTCCGACAAGCCGATGAACTGGTAGCCATGTGTCTTGTACCAGTCCATAATCATTTCCGGGAATTCATCGCCATCGCTCCAGTACGAATGCGTGTGCAGGTTTCCTTTATACCAGGTTTGCGCAGAAACCACATCCGCGAAAGCGATTAACAAAGCCAGGCAGAGCATTTTTTTCATACGTGTAAGGTAAGACAATCGGCTGACAGGTTTGGCCCGAACTGCTATTTGTTTCCGATTAACAAATGCGCCAGCCGGCAATTTTCATCTGCCCATACCTCCTTTCATCGCAGTTTTTCAACAATCAGCGGTTTTTATTGCGCGAACAGAATTGTTATCCGTAAAATCGTTGCGAACCAACTCCCCCAATGGTTCTTTTTGGATTTTTTGAGATGGAATGAGCAACGGGGTTATTTTTTATTGTGACGATGATGATGACGACCTGATGATGTTTACCGACATCATCCGGCAAATTGATCCGCAACTGCAATGCATTACTGCGAACGATTGTGAAGATGCACTTCAGAGGCTCTCTAGCGGTTCGGTAACACCCGATTTGATTTTTCTAGACATCAATATGCCGAAAATGAGTGGTATTGAGTTACTCGCCTGGCTGAAGCGATACCATGCCTTACGCGATGTGCCGATTATCATGTACAGCACATCCATCAACAAGCGTGAAACCGACTATTGCGCAGAACTTGGTGCAAGTACAGTGATCCCGAAACTGTTCAGCCTGGAGGAGTCAATCAAGCAATTACGCGAAACCGTAAATGCTCACTGGCCGGTGAAGCTGAAAAAAGAATGATTGTTAGTCGTTGAGAAGTTGCTGAAACTGTTCAGCAAACAGGCCTACATGATACCCGTCCAGCAATGCATGATGCACATGAATTGAGACAGGCATCATTCGTCTTTCTGATTCTTCTGACATTCTGCCGAACGAGATTTTCGGGATGGAATCGTTGAATGAAAAACTCCGTGCATGCGAAAGTGATGTAAAATTAAGCCAGGGTACAGACGAGTAATGAATAACATTTTCACCAGCGATAGCCGGAACAGGCCCGTACTCTTCTTTACATCCTCTATAATAGCAGCTGCATGTTTATGAAATATTTCAAAACGTTCATGATAATCGAGGTATGCGAAACCAAAGGTACCATCCGGCCGGTTGATGGTGGGTGACGCGTTAACCTGATCGTAAACAAACACATCGTCACCAGAAATGCGATAGCGGAATGGTTCAATTTTGTTTACCGCGACCAGCGATTTATGCAGATAGTACAGAAAGAATGAAGCATTGACTGCCTTCGCTTTGGCGTATGCATTCGTGCAATCCACGCGGATCGTCACACCGAAGAAAGGTTCTTCAAATTTTCTGAAGAAGTTAAAGTGGTCTTTTCTTGCCCAGCGGGAGATGTCAAGTTGCCTTTTCACAAACGCAAGATAGTTCAAAACCGGGTTATCAAATAATTACCCCAATTGACGTCAAGTAACCGGGCTTGAATTAGTCGCCGTAAAAACCTTATTTGCTCTCATGACCACCCCACTTGCCAAAAAACGGATCGAATCCATTGACGTTGTACGCGGAATAGCCATGGTGATTATGGCGCTTGACCACGTTCGTGATTACTTTCATATTGGAGCGAATACTGCCAACCCCCTGGATCTCTCAACAACTACTGCTTTTTTATTTTTTACCCGCTGGATCACGCACTTCTGTGCACCTGTATTCATTTTCCTTTCGGGAACATCAATCTATTTACAAAGTCAGCGGAAAACAAAACACGAACTTGGCATCTTCCTGGTGAAGCGCGGCCTGTGGCTCATTGCGGTTGAGTGGCTGATTGTAAGTTTTGGCTGGACGTTCAATGTGCATTATAACATCACCCCGTTCCAGGTAATCTGGGCGATCGGTATCAGCATGCTGTTATTCGGATTACTGATCCTCGCTAAAATTCCGTACAAGCTCATATTCATGCTCGGGGTAGTTCTCGTAGCAGGCCATAACCTGCTCGACTTTCCGGAGGCTGCCCCTGGTTTTCACGCAAACTTCTGGTGGGATTTGTTTCACCATGGAGTGTTTACTCCCTATCAATACGCGCCCAATCACGTGGCCTTACTCGTATACCCCTTCCCCGCGTGGATGGGTGTGATGATGCTTGGATACTGCGCAGGCATTCTGTTTACCGCAACCTATCCGGCAGAAGTAAGAAAGAAAATGCTCGTACGGATCGGCCTGGGCCTGATTGCGCTCTTTATTATCGTACGGTTCACGAATGTGTATGGTGATCCGGTTGAATGGTCGGCACAAAAGAACGGAGTGTTCACGCTGCTGTCGTTCGTGAACACGACTAAATATCCACCTTCCCTTCTTTTCCTGTGCATGACGCTTGGTCCTGCGCTGCTGCTGCTGGCTTATGTAGAGAAAATCAAAAACGCGTTTACCGATTCGATGATTGTGTTCGGACGCACGGCATTCTTTTATTACATCCTGCATATTTATGTGATCCATGTGGCGGCCATGATCTGCTTCTTTGCGCGTGGCCATAGCTTTGCTGATGCTTCGAATGTAGGCGAGCAGTTTCCGTTCATGTTTGTCGCTCCGGGCGAAGGTTATGGGTTAGGAATTGTTTATCTCGTTTGGATACTGATCGTGGTGGGCTTGTATCCGCTGTGCAAACGGTACGACCGATACAAGAGTCAGCACCCGGAGAAGTGGTGGCTTAGTTATTTGTAGTTACCACTTTAACCTTCGACTTCGCGCACGCTGTCAAGCGTTATTGCATGGCCTCGTTTGCCTTCGACTTGCTCAGTCTGACACTCGGTTGTTGTTGCAGCTGATTCTACGCTCCACGTTTTCGTCCAGTTCCCCGCTCCTATCTTCAACTTTAAGCAAAAAAATTCGGTAGAAATTTGCGTAAGTATATACTTACATATATATTTGTAACCATATACTTACATATTATGGAAACCCGCAGAGATGTATTCCAGGCGATTGCCGACCCGGTGAGGCGTGATATTTTAAACATGCTCACCCACAAGCAACTGAACCTGAATTCGATTGCCGAAAACTTTCACATCAGCCGGCCCGCCATTTCGCAGCATATCAAAATCTTAACCGAATGTGGATTGGTGACGATCAATCCACAGGGACGGGAGCGGTACTGTTACCTGCAGCCGAAGAAGATGAGCGAAGTAAGCGACTGGCTCGAGCCTTTCCGCAAGTTGTGGGAAGAACGTTACAGCAAGCTTGATTCACTGCTGGAAAAAATGCAGGCCGAAGAACGAACTAAAAAATCAAAAAAGAAGAAATCATGAAAGCAAAACCCGAAACGAAAATTATAGCCGAACCCGGCCGCACGGATGTGTCGGTTGTGCGCGAGTTCGATGCACCGCGCGAGCTGGTATTCAAAGCACATGAAGATCCCGAACTGATCAAGCAATGGCTCGGTCCGAAAAAGTACGACATGAAGATTCACTATTACAATTCAAAGTCGGGTGGCGCCTATCGCTACAGTGTAGTTGATAAAAGCGGAAAGACTGTTGCCACGTTCAACGGTGCGATTCACGAGGTAACGGCACCGGAGCGCATTATCCAGACGTTTGAATTCGAAGGTTTACCGCAGCGTGGTCATGTAACGCTCGACTGCACCACGTTTGAAGCTTTACCCGGAAACCGCACGCGCGTAACGGTGCACTCTGTGTGTCGATCGCAGGCCGACCGGGACGCGATTATGGCGAGTGGCATGGAAAGCGGTGTTAACGAAGGCTACGAAAAGCTGGATGAATTGTTAACAAAGCTTTAGTAGTTATACCGCCCGTCAAGTCAATGTTAATACATCAAAAAATAAATCATAAACATTAAACACTACGAATATGAAACCAGGACTGCAATTTGATTTTATCGTAAACAAACAAGATTTAACCGTTACCGTTCGCAAAGAGTTTGCTGCTCCGCAGAAGCTGGTGTGGGATACATTCACCAAAGCTGATTTGCTCGATCAGTGGTGGGCGCCCAAGCCGTGGCTTTCGCGCACCAAGGAAATGGAATTCAAGAAAGGCGGCCGCAGACTTTACGCTATGGTAAGCCCCGATGGCAGCCAGGAAGGTTGGGCGATTCAGAGCTACACGTCTGTTTCTCCTATTTCAAACTTCAAATACTTTGATGCGTTTTGCGACAAAGAAGGAAACGTGAAACCGGAAGATCCCGGCTCGGATTGGAATTTAAACTTCACCGAGAAGAACGGAGTTACCACGGTTGATATCATGATTCAGTGCAAAACACTGGAAGATATGGAGGCGACCATGAAGATGGGCTTCAAGGAAGGATTTACGATGACGCTGAACTCGCTTGATGAGTTGCTGGAGAAGCTGAGCAAGTAATTTTAAGCTGTCGCTTTAGTCAGGCATTTGAGCCGGGGTTTTCCTTTGTGTATTTTGCAAGCACGATGAAGGTCCGGCTTTTGCTTTTTTTCTTTCTTGCTTTTGCAACGCTCCAGGCGCAGCAAAAAGATGCACGATTTGTGAGCTTTACAATTGAAGCCTCTCAAGTTTCATTTTACTGGAAGGATGACCGCGGACAAATCCTGAAGAGCATTTTAAATCTCAAGACTTTCATAGAAAATCAGAACAGCCAATTGCGCTTCGCCATGAATGGCGGAATGTACACCCGCGAAAATGCTCCCCAAGGATTGTTTATCGAAAACGGAACACAACACACCAAACTTGATACCGCATCGGGTTCCGGGAATTTTTATCTTAAACCAAATGGCGTTTTCTACATCACTGCTGAAAACCGTGCAGGTATTTGTAAAACAGAAGATTTCAAAAGCATTTCAGGAGTAAGAGTTGCCACTCAATCGGGGCCGATGCTATTGATTAGTGGTGAAATTCATCCGGCTTTTAAAAAGGGATCTGTTAATCTTAACATCCGAAACGGTGTTGGTGTTTTGCCCGACAACCGCGTTGTATTTTTGATGTCAAAAGTCGAAATCAACTTTTTTGATTTCGCTGAAGCTTTCAAAGCAATGGGCTGCAGGAATGCTTTGTACCTGGACGGCTTTGTTTCCCGCACGTACCTCCCAGAAGAAAACTGGACGCAGCTTGACGGAAACTTTGGGGTGATTATCGGGGTGTTGAAATAATATTAATCTTTGAGCGCCAGCTGTCATTTAAAGAATGTCAGCTATCGTGATTTAAGGTTGCGTTACTCAATCCGATTACACAGCGTTTCGTCAGCCCCGGTTGAAAACGTTAACGCTGTACTTTTCCCATTAACTACATCCCGGAATTTAATGGTACTATTCATCAGTCTTAAGACAAATGTGTCTTTGGCAACAGGCGCCAGCGGAGAACCGTTCTTTTCATCGATAAACCGCCACTGAATTCCGTCTCCTTTTCGCTCGATTACAAATTCCTTGTATCCCGGCCATGAATATTTTCCGGTATAAGCATTCAGGTCAAGCGGCTCGAACGGCACTCTCCTCTTCGGCAAGTCATATTTTTCCCCATAGTAAATGGCCGCGAGGTCTCTTCCTGATTTTTCATTAAAACATGAGCTGATATTGGAAAGGGCTACGATTACCAGGTCATCATCCGGGTACACCGTTATATAAGACGAGTAACCATTGAGAAACCCGGATTGTTCGATGCTTTTTTTATTCTTGAAATATTCTCTCGGGCCCCATCCGAACGGAAACGGTAAAGTTAGTCTGTTGAATAAAATATTTTCGTCAACGGCACGGGCCCATTTCAGCAGATCACCTGTGGTAGACACAATGGAACCGCTGCCGGTTTCCAGGTCAATGTCATACCACGCAGCTGTAGCGATGTTGCTGGTTCGATTTCCAATGGCATAACCCGAAGCTTTATTAATGATTATTTCACCTGTGTGTTCAACCGTTGTGTTGCTCATTTGCAGTTTATCGAATACGGCTTCCTTCAGATACTGATCATAACGCATGCCGGAAGCTTTTTGAATTACATACGCCAGAAGCAGATAACCTGAATTGCTATAGCGCGAACCTGATCCCGGCTCAAAGTACAATGGTTTACTTTTAATGGTGTTGACTGTCTCATCGAGCGACAGTCTGTCGAGTGCATAGTTGTCATATTCGATATCGGCTACTCCGGATTGATGCAATAGCAAATGAAGAATTGAAATTCGGTCAGCCCCGGTGAAGTCAGGAATATACTTACTGAGTTTATCAGAATACGACAGCGCACCCTGGTTATTCAGTAACACAACTGCTGCTGCAGTAAAGGTTTTTGATACGGAGGCTATGCGAAACCTGACATCGCTGCGCATCGGGATGTTTAACTCATAGTTCGACTTTCCGTACGACTTGTTAAAAATGACCTTATCCCCTTTTGCGATTAGAATGTTTCCGCTGAAGTCGCCATTGTCGACATACCGTTGCACATAGGTATCGCTGAGCTTTTCAAATTGACTATGCTGTCCTTTTGCCGGGATAGTAAAAATGACCATCCAGATAATTATATAGGCAAGGGTTTTTATCAGGTTGGTAATGTGCCCGGTTGGCTGACTATTTTTTTGCATGGTGGGGATTAATGCCAACTTCAAAATATGCGATAATCATTACACAAACGTCACCATTCCGGGGTGATTATTATATGCTTTTTTTGACGATCTTAATCAATTGCTATTCAAAAAAGGTCAGCTTATCGTGGTTCAGGTAGCCTATTCCGCTTTCGGAAGTGAGAAACAAGAATTCTCGATCCCCGAGGAAATGAATCTTTGTAACATTCATCCCAGGTCCAACCGCCATCTTCTGACCTTGTTCCCACGTTAGCCTGGGTTTATAGTAAAGACCTTTGCAGAAAAGGTTGCCGGAGAACGTTGCATAGAAAAACCCATCGTTTGAATAGTACAGCAATTGGCCGCTGGCATGGTCGAATGCTCCGGGACCGATGTACTCTCCCTTGCTAATTCCGGTTTGGAGGTAATCGTGAAACTCTTCCGGCTTAGAAAGTCTGTCGTAGATCACGCGTGCCTTATGATTCTGTATTGCCAATATGGCACCACTAACGGTGAAATGCATCATTCCAGTGGTTGCGTAGATTGTCTTGTTCTCCCCTGCAAATACACTCATGACAGGCAACAGTGATATCAGAACGCTATCAAACAATATTGGATTGAATTTCCGTGTGATCGTATTGAAGCTTATGAGATTGCCGCCCCATTCGCCATAGTCAAAGCCAATCCAGAGATTATCCGCAGAATCGACAAGGGTGCAGGATGGCTTATACCAAAACCTGGGAATGACAAAGGGATTGTTCGGAAGTGAGTCAGGAAAAAACTTTTGCTGAGTATCCATGCTATGGATTCCATACGAGGTGATGGCGAACACTTCATTTCTGGAATTTATCGCTAGCCGATGGATTACACTGTCCAGCCGGCCTGCGAGGTTAAGCTTTCCGGTGGCATCATACCGATAGATATTTTTGTCTCGTTCAACAAAATAGATGTTGTCGTCTTTATCCAACGCTATTGCAGAGATGCCTGAACGGTCTGTTAACCGTTTCGCACGCCTGCTCCCGGGTTCCCAACGAAACAGTTTTCCGCTCTCGCTGAGTGCAACAACGCCTTTGCGTGTTACCACAAAATCGCGGTAGCTGCCATGCGTGTTGAAAATGGTATCGATTGTAACTGAATCCAGCGGCTCCCAAACCCGGGTTCTGCATGGATCGGGTGGTGGAATATCAAGAACCGGTAATGTTTCGATAGTCTTATTGCAACCAAAAACCAGCAGCAGCATGGCTACTAAAAAGAACATTGAGCGGGTGGTCATAACCGGGGTTTGCATTACAACGGCAGTGAGGATTTGATAGTATTCGCCACCGGTTTCCTCTTACATGTTTTTAGCTCCTAAAAAAAGCGACACCTTTCTCTTCAGCCGCTGCAACTGATAAAGGAGCAGTGATCCCGGAATACCAGCAAACACAAGCGGCACCAGCAGTGCTCCCTTGACTTGATCGGGGTTTGTTGCAAAAAAATAGCTACTGAGTGACGCCAGCGCCAAACACGCTGCCATCACCAGCCACATTGCCGTTGCCACGCGTATACCAAAAGAAACTTCAACATGAAGAATATTCTCCCGCACCCTTGCTTCTCCTTCGACATAGATGTCGAAATAGTTTCCTTCGAAGATCCGAAGTGGGAACAGGTGATGCGAATTTGGTTCGATCATCCGGAATGTGCCCGCTCCGCTGTTAATCTTCCCCACCCACGGCTTGGTGGTATCCACGGTTGTGCGGGTCCAGAAATTCATCAGACGGTCTGACCGCTCGACCTGCCAACTGATCTGTGAAAACAAATCATCGGGTGTCTTATCTACTTCGTACGTTACGACCTTAAGAGTGATCATATTTCAAACAAAGGTATCTGCCGTAATAACAAATTGAATCTCTCCTTCTAAAAAGTCAGCGATCAGCAAAAGGTTTTTGGTTGTCGGGGTCTGTGCCGAGGCGCAGTACATGTCCGTCGGGGTCCTGAATCTGCATTTCGTATGCCCACGAAAAGTTTGTGGGTGGCAGTTTGATTATAACTCCCCTCGACTTCAACGTTTCGTTAAGTTCCGTGATGTCTCCATCGAAGCCGAGCCAGACCCACGTACCCGGCACGCCTTGTGCGCCTTTGCATAAATATAAACCGGTGTTGTCGCGGTTAATGCTGGTAAAGTTGTCATCGCCCCAATCGGCTTTTTTGAAGCCCAATATATCTACGTAAAACGCAAGGCTTTTTTCCATGTCGCTCACATATAGGATGGGTGCGATGTTTTCGATGCGAAATTTTGCAGGAGTATTTGGTGTCATGTGAATGATGGAATGAATTTGTTTATACTAAGAGATTGCTTCGGTCATGTTAATTCTATCGGTCATCGATATGAGATTGCTTCGCTGCGCTCGCAATGACGGGGTAGCTTCCATCAATGAGATTGCTTCGCTGCGCTCCCGCCAGAGGCGGGCAGGCGCAATGACGGTAGGTCGCGATGATGAGATTGCTTCGGTCGTGTGGAATCGGGTCATCAAATATTTCGAGTTACTCCCTCGCAATGACGGTTCTGTTATACTTCTTCAAAATACTGATCACTTTTTTATGGGGCAAGGCGTTGGCTTTGTTGCCGTTGATGCCTTCCATGGTTTCGGCTGCGACCATGGCGTTGATGATGGCTTCTTCCACGGCCTGCACGGTTGCTTCAAACAACGGGTTGATCTGATCGTTGGGCAGCTGCTCGACTTGTTTGGTTTCCATGCGGTTAAATGCTGCAGGGTTGGCGGTGGAAAACGCGAGGAAGATGTCGCCCGAGCCGTTCTCTCCCCTGCCTCCTACTTTGCCCACGCCTATCGCCACGCGTGCTGCGATTCGTTTAAGCTGATGGGGCAACAAAGGCGCATCGGTGGCCACTACCACAATGATCGACCCATCGCCTTCTTTGCGATATGCGGGTGCGCCTTTGAATACGGTGTTGAGTGTGTCTTTCAACTCCTGCCCTACAGGTACGCCTGCGATGGTAAGGTTACGCTTTGCGCCAAAGTTCGACTGCACAAGTACTCCGAGTGTATAGGTTGCGTCTTTGATTTTAAACACGCGCGATGCTGTGCCGGTGCCGCCCTTAAAACCAAGACACATCATGCCGGTGCCTCCGCCCACATTGCCTTCTTTAATGGGGCCGCTGGTTGCACTGTTGAGCGCTTCGTAAGTATGTTCTTCTTTTACATGGAATCCGTAGATGTCGTTGAGGAAGCCATCGTAGGTTTCGGCTACTACGGGATAGGTGTACCAGAAGTCTTCTTTATACCAGCCTTTGTCGACAAACCATTTGAGTACGGCATCGCGCACTACGCCCACGCTGTTGGTGTTGGTGATCATGACGGGTGTTTCGAGGAAGCCCGACTCGGTGATCCACGTGGTGCCTGTCATCTCGCCATTGCCGTTGAGGCTGTACCAGTTTGCATACACGGGATTGTTGGTTCGGCCGCGCGGCAGGATGGCGGTTACACCGGTGCGCACCGGACCTTTGCCGAGCACGTTTTTACCCTGACCGGAGATAATGGTGCTGTAGCCGACTTCCACTCCGCTTACATCGGTGATGGCGTTGTTTTTTCCGGGTGTGCCTTCGAAGGGAATGCCGAGGTCGCGGGCGCGGGGCTTTTGAGCGGATGCTGCGGTAGGGATTACGAGTAACAGAAGCACTAAATACTTCATACTTTTAACATTTAACATTTCTTTTCGTTGGAGTAGCGTGGCTCTTGGTTATCTATCTGCTTCGGTAAAAAAGTTGATAACCATCTTATCTTCTGCTACGATATGATCTGTAATGTGAAACACATCTTTTATCCAATCATGTTTTAGCGACTCGTCACGATTCAAAATTTTTCCAAAAATATCACCGTTGTGCCAAGGTGATTCTTCAGCGTCAACCATTCGAACCTGATAGCTATTTTCGCTTGTACGAATTTGAAACGGAAATGCAAATCTGTTTTTCACGATGTCCTGACCCCACTCGCCTATGGCAACCATGCCGTGGGCAATTTTTGGAGAATGGCCTCGTGTGAAGTTAATCCAATACACCGCGAACGCGTTTTCGTTCTGAAATACAAACCGTGTCAGACCTACTACCTCCTGACCGCAGCAATTGCACCGGGAAAGGCGGGGCTCTTCAAATTCTATTCTAATCATTTCGCGTGTGTCGGAATGACATTATCCGTCGGCCAAATTACTTAATTGTAACACGAAACCATTTCATGTTTGTAAGCGTGATACTGTTTTGATCAACGCAATTAGCCGCCAAAACTAACTCCGAACTGGAGAGCCATTTGCAGTTTTTTATCGAGACCCGGTCAAATTCTTTTGAATATAATACTTTCATCGCCCCTTTATCCACTTCTTTTATCTCGAGCTTTTGCGGATAGGAAGGTTTCTCCAAAAAATCTGAGTACCAAAGTATTTTATCCCGGAGAGGACTGACCTCGTAGTAACGACCGGGAAGAGAAAATCTACCATCGGTCAGGTTAAGAAGGGGGTCATCATAGTAGCTCGGGCTTTTAAGATTGATCCACAATATATTTTTCTGCTTCCATAGTTCTTTAATAGCGTACTGCTCGAAATTCTCCACGCCATGCCGGCTAATTAACTCATACATCTTTTGATTTTTTAGTCTGATCAGGTAACTAATCTCTGCTATGCTGTAGTATGTATTGGCCGGCTGAAGTGGCACGGTAATTTTAATAGCAGATTTTAGCAACGAATCGTAAGCAATTTCGGAGATCTCAGAGAATTTAATGGTGTTACCGTTGAAGACGGTGTCGCGCAGCTCGCTTCTTGCGGGATCATGATCGTCTCCCAGGATGATGTCAGCTGTCGTATCTTCCCCGGCAGGCTGAGGTTTGGAACAACTGACGATTATGGCGAGGATGAAAATCAGGAAACGCTTCATGGAACACAGGGAGAACGAACTACACCAAATTTAGCTAAAACCATGGTAATGCTTTATCCAGATTTCCAAAGGCAGATTTTCGTTCACATCACTCCAACACCCGTTCACATCACTCCAACACCCGTTCACATCACTCCAACACCCGTGCACATTTCTCCAACACCCGTTCACATCGCTCCAACACCCGCTCACATCGCTCCAACACTCGTTCACATCGCTCCAATACTCGTTCACATCGCTCCAACACTCGTTCACACCGTGCCAACACTCGTTCACATCGCTCCCATACTCGTTCACAAAGCTCCAACACTCGTTCACATCGCTCCAACACTCGTTCACCTTGCTCCAACACTCGTTCACCATGCTCTATTTCCCGGTTGTGCAAGAAGATTTACGATTCGCCATGGACTATAACAAAAACGGGGCGGCTGCTCCCTCAAGCGACCTGCCCCATTTTTTGGCGGACCCGAATCTTTCCTACCTGATTGATCTTTTTGAGAACCTTAGCGCACTCACTTGCTTAAGCTGGGGGCTCTTGGTACCGTATACCGACTTCACGTAAACTTTAACAGCCTGCGCATTATCGAACAGGCCCGCAGGAGAATCATACAAGGCTTTGTCTCTGGCTATACGCGCGTTACTCAACGCAGTATTGGCATTAATGACAGCTGTATTTTTTGCCCGCAGCTCGGTGAGCAGGGTGTTGAGCGCTGTTACTTTCAATTCATTTTCGTTGGGGAGATATTTGGGCTCGGCCGAGAGTGTTGCCACGAGCTGGGCGAAGTTATCGATCAGCTTATCGAAGCTTTGCTGGGAAACGGATGCGGTTCTTACAGGTTCTGCGCCTGCCGCCAATGCTTCTGCACTGGGTTTCTCGATTGCCTTTACCCGCTTGCCCTGGATTTTGTTGTTGGATGACCGAGCATCGGCCACGGTTTGCGGTGCAGCGTCTGTTGCTGCGAGTGCGTTGACAATTTTAGTTGCCAGCGGCTTGATCTGTTTGAAGGCGATCTCCCGCGCGTTGGTTGCGTTATCGTACGCGGTTTTTGCAACTTTAACACTTTGCAACGCTGCGTTGGCTGCAGCAAGCTGCGTATTGAGTGCTGCGAGTTTTAATGCTGCTTTGCTCGGGTTGTAGGTTGCCCCATAGGCAGTGCAAAAGCTGATGAGGTCTTCGAAGGTGGCCACATTTTTGGCGTGACCGGTTTCTGTGTTTGTTGACATTGCTTTAAACTGTTTAAGTGAATTTGACTTCCACTTACGCAGACAATGTGCCGGGGCGTTTAGCTTAGAATTGAAAGGATTTTAGAGGCTGTTGTGGGAGGAATTACGAGATGTCGTGCGCGGGGTCACGAGATGTCGTTAACTGTTGATAGTGCGTCAGGCTCTTGGTGTTAGTAGTGAACTATCGACCTGCTTGCTCTGCCGCTTTGTCAACCCATTTGGAAAAGTTCTCGTGCCCGTTGTCATTAATCCAGCAGTACGTATCAAATTTGTCGGAGAAGCGAAATGATTCACCAAATTCATTTGAAAACCATCCATCCTCGAAGTAAAGTGTATTTGACCTCTTGTTTTCTATTTCTGGAAGGTCAGCAAACACAACCCACTTCCGATTTACGAGTTCGTAAAATTTAATTTTCTTACCGTCTTCCGATACTTGAAAAGCAAGTCTTTCAAATGGGTTTTTTCCCCGGGCTGAAATAAATTGCTCCTTACCCTTAATTCTATTAAGGTGTATACCAAGCAATCCATTTCCCTTTTCAAAACTTCTCACTATTTCGTATTTAACCCACCGCCTGTCGGCAGTTTCGTTCCCTATAAGAACAGTCGTAACAGAGGTTTTCTTTAAGCCAACATCAATTAATTTCTTTATTACGGATGACCCTTTACTCTTCTCTTTCTCCCAAATAGAGCCGTCAATGAAAGTGTCCGAACTATGATTCAGCAACCAACTATTTCTAACAACATTTACCCTGAAGTTTTTGACATCTTCATAACAGAAACTAAAAAATGAATAACGCGGCATTCTACTTTACTGTTTTTGTTATTTCATAGTCATCTATGTTCTGTCTAATGGCAACTGCTATATTGATATAGCTACTCGGTTTTGCAATAAAGTCAGTCCATTTAACAGAGTAAATAAAAGAGGAATAACCCTGATAGGGCCTACTACCAACGTGATTTTCGCAGTTAGTAAAAACTGGCCGCTTTATATTAAACATATTGTCTCGCAAGATTTGAAAAAGAAAATCCGTTTTCAAGATCCTACATTTGCAATACGGACATGAGTCCTCTACAATATAATAATCATATCTACCAAGTGTATCTGGCAAAACAACGGCTAATACCGAATTTGTCTTGCTTCTTCCTTCTTCACGGGATTGTTCTTTTAGTGAGTATGAAATTTCCCAAGGAATCCATTGGTCTTTTTCAGCTGTGTATGGCTCCTTCATTCCTTTCGAAACCAAAACAATAGTTACAGAGCTATCAAATATCTTATCTCCAAGTTTTGAGCCTATCGTAGCGTCCTCTAGCGTCCTCATATCTTCGCCATCATCTTCTCCTTTAAAGATATGGTCATCAACTTCCAATAGCTCATCGATTTTATCCACATAGTGACGAGCAGTTGTTGTTACTTTTCTCTTAACTAAATTACCCCAAAAGTCTCTCACATCTTCATAGATATTCAAATCTTGAACCAGAGAGTCCAAGTACTTATATGAAACAAAAATCTTCTTTCCCATTGCTGCAAAATTTTAAATTAAATCATCTAATAGATCCCTAAATAATGACATATAGGCGTAGTCGCTCTTTAATCGGATATCAAAGATTTCCGGTTGACTCTCATAAAGAAAACTGGCTGCTGCACCTGTACTAGCAATTGGCAAGATCAACGCACTCGGATGCTTTTCTTTGAAAATTAGATACTCATCATTTATTCCTTCCATTCCACCAATAAAAATTCCAACTTTAAAATCATTCTCACCGATTAGCTTGTTTCTCATTAATTTCAAACTCTCCTCTCGATTGCCTCTCCTTTCCGTCAGAACTATGTTTTCAAATAAAAAATTATCGGAAGGAAAATACTCTTCAAAAAATAACGATTGATAGAGCGTAACATGATTTCTTAAATTAACATTCATTCTTTCCACAATAAAACGGATTAATGGGGTAATCGAAGGATGCCCTCCCCAAACTAGATGCGCTTTTGGAATGACAACAGTTGCTAACGCTCGAACTGCATCTCTTATCGAAATGATATCAGCCGTATCATAGAATTTCCTATCCCTATCAGGGTAAGGAATGCTTGCAGATAGAAACACCTTGGTCAAACTGTCATTAGCCATTCTTCTGCTTTTACGATTTTAATTGTTTTTACAGGAAGATAACTATCTAACCAGTCCAAGTGTTTGATCCATTTTTCCCTAATGTTTCTATGGTCAAAAAGCAAGTAGACTTCCACAATACTTTTAGATTTAATCCTAGCAACCAGCTCCTCGGATTGGTTGTAGACGAATGCTTGAGGAACGCCAACAGTTGGTATCACCACCAACTCTTTACCGTCACTTCGTTTGATCGTGATAAATTTTTCGGATTGCAAGTCTACCTTTTTACCAACTCGATTAGACGAGGAAATAAATTCTGTGATGATATTGTCCTGTCTTGAAGCTAAACTTCTTGCACGCAGTGATTCAACTTGGTTAACGATATTTGCTACAGCATTTGGCGTCAGGTAGCTCGTTGAATTCTTAAAAATTTTATTACCGAAATCAGAATTATTCAATTGAAGCGGTATACATAATTCAGCATCTCTTTCAAGTTTATGAGAGGGCCAAATCAACTGCAAAATTCCAATTGACATAGCGTTGGCTTTAGCCAATTCTTGTGTCGTCCAATTACTATTTAAGAATCCGGGTGTATTTAGTAAAACGACTACATCGGTGTCAGCCATTCGGTGCCAAAGCTCGTCCTGAAAAGGTTCCCCTGGCCGAATACTATGAGTGTCAAGAAAAACATCAAACCCGTTTTTCTCTAATTGTTCAAATAACTGTATTGCAACGGTTGACGATTCATCTCTTTTATAACTAATAAATAGTCTTCGAGAAGGTCGCAATAAACTGAGTCCTTCTAAAATGCAAGAAACGAGTTTTTCAATATCACTACTTGTCGCCAATTCAAATCCACTTATATTCCATAGTTCATTTGGGACTTGACCTCTAAATTTAGTTAAGTCAGGGACAATCGGAAGTACTAAGTTGGCATCCTTAATTAAAATATTTAGCAAATCAATGTTCTTAAAAGAGGCTGAATCACTTCCAAAGTAGAGGCAAAAAGTTGGGGCATTTCCTTTGTATTCAGCTTTGAAATTACTCTCATCAATTTCAAGAATTGAATCTTTTGATAAACCAAGTTGTTCAACATGATGAAACAAAGTACTTGATATGTCTTTGTAGAAAGGGTTATCAGAACCAATTTTAACTACTTGATACTTTGTTGTCATCTATTTTCTATTTAACCAAGTAGAAATAGATTCAAGTGATCCATCAG
Organism: Cyclobacteriaceae bacterium; assembly: GCA_019694875.1. Classification (GTDB taxonomy): domain Bacteria; phylum Bacteroidota; class Bacteroidia; order Cytophagales; family Cyclobacteriaceae; genus UBA2336. Next base: position 821,950 of record JAIBBC010000002.1, on the reverse strand, counting down.
GATACCATACCCAATATTCATTTGAATCCACAGTACCCCTTTCAATTCTTGGATAGATCTGTAAATACTCATTACCACCCCAAGTTCCTCTATTGTCGGCTAGTGGAAGTAGTGCCATTTTTTTACTTGATAACTTAAACGAATCAGCAATACCAACTTCCCAGTTGCACCATTTTGATGCAATTGCATTGTCTGTTGCTAACAAAATGAACTTGTCATTACCAGTAACAATCTGGCTTTTTATTTTTTGCGCAGTTACACCACTTGTGCTCTCAGGCATTGTCTTATCTGCCCAGTCTACATAGACGCTAATGCCCAGATTTTCGAAAAATATTTTCGCTTGCTCAATTACATCCTTATCAGTGTGTGAATGCGAAAGAAAGATGCTTGTAATTGAAGTCGCTTTAAAAAATATTCTATTCTCGCTTACGAAGCCGCGTAGCCCTCTTGTCCCAGCCTTTGCTTGTGCTATCGATGCAAATTGCCCTCGTGTTAATATTGCCATTTTTTGATTTATTCTAGTTACCTGCCATCGTAGCGTTGCCACTAATGCCCCAATAAGACAGAGAACATGAACTAGGGACCATTCATCAGCATAGCTAATATATCGTTAACCAACTTCTTCTAATGATTCAGATGTAGAAAATCTTCCACGCCAGTTTGACATAGGAGTTACTCCTACCGCTCACGAGTCAAATTCAAGGTTCAAAGTTCAAGGCTGGACACTCGAAGCTGGATGTTCGAGGTTGGAGGTTCGAGGTCGATGTTGGTTCGAGGCTCGATGTTCGAGGTTGGAGGTTCGAGGTCGATGTTGGAAGTTCGATGTTCGAAGTTCGAGGCTGGAAGCTGGGACGGGTTATCGGCTCTTCGTCAATTCGGTCTTAACCACCTGAGCGGCTGCTATAATTAAAAAACCCCGAGGCTGCTTCGGGGTTGGTCATTATAGTGACATGCATTTACTTTAGCCTGGCGCTTTTCTCCTTGACAAATAAAAGTAAAACAACATCGAGCCGATGACGGGCAGGGTAACAATGGCGTATGACGCATTGGTTTTCTCCCGCTGCGACAAAACGGGATTGGTAAATACGTCATATAAGGATTTGCCGACATAATGCACCAGGGCAACAAAGATGATTAGTATGATATAATCCATAACAACGATTTAATTAACCACTAATATAACCACACAAGTGTGTTACTGAGTTGAGATGTCTACAATCCCGGTTCGCTCAAGCCTTGAAAGCAAGGCAAGAATCAGGATTATGAACAACAGGCAATTGTATTTCAATTCAAGCTTCTCGTAGTCGGTCTTGTTTTTCTTAACAAGCAATTTGACTACCGAATACAATGCATACAATGCACCTATTGCAAACGTGAAGATGAAAATATAGTGTATTATCATAAGTTTAATACGCTAATAAAGGTCAGTCCAGCCCATACATTCACTAAACTCAATTACCATCACTGCGGCACCCACCCACCCCAGATATTTTGATGCAACTTTCTTAATCAATTTCAACGCACCCTGCTTGCCAAGTGATTTTAATCCTCCCTGAATCGCCTTGGTCAAGACTGTAATTCCCGCGGCCTCTCCTATGCAACCACCAACGGTTGGATCTGCCTGAACATCAGCGTATGCCTGAGTGCCAAGAGACGAGTATAACGAAGATACGTAATCCCGGCTATCAAGGAAATCCAATGTGTATCCATGTGCCAGCAGATTATCTGTTTCAGTAATCATCATCGCGGCTTCATTTATGGCAGGATTAGTTAGTGAGCCAAACTCTGCAATAATCTCAGCATCTGTGATGCCATAGCTTCTTATCAGCTTTAATGATGATGGCTGTACCTGATCAATAATAAGCTGTAACTCTTCTTTACCACCAACGGCACTCACAATATATTCTTGTTCTGTTTGATTAGGGGTCCTGGCTGCTGTTTGCTTCGGGAACTTAGCAGAATGAACTTCACCAATTGCTTTAAAAGTGTTGACGAAATCGTTTCGTTGTACAGTTCTGTCGATCGCTGGATTTGCTTCGTAATAATCATCTTCAGCACACGATGTGAGCAGGTAATCAGCATTGAATAGCACGAATGAGATTAACAACAATCCAGCGAAACCTTTAGTGAGTTTTTTTAAGTAGTTCATAACAAGTGGGTTTAGTTATGATCCAATTTTAAGATTATTTCAAAACCAGAATAACTCCCATAAGAATAACTATGATCACCGAACTGCTCAGATCGGGTAAGTTTTGAACTGGTGTTGAAATGTTTTGAAAAAAGTCCAATAAAGTAGAAGCAACTGAATTGTAAACTCCCCGTAAGAAGCATGTCAGTTTATTTCACTTATTCTCACTTCTAAAAATAAGTTTTATGATCAGGAACAAGATGTGAGCTTCGACTCTGCGTCCTTTCGGCAGGTAAACTCAGCCTGACATGCAGGCTAAAACTGCCCCGTGTTTAGTATCAGCGCGTACGGAATGACGTGCTTGTTCCACTCCGTATTATACAATCGGATGGCTTCGCTTTTGGCGAGCTGATAGAAGGCATCCCACTGTGCGGGAGGAATTGTCTGGCAGCCCAGGCTGCTGGTGGTGGTGTTGCCGCCTTTATGTATGTTAATACCATACCGGCTGCCCTGCTCGGTTTTCACCTGGCCATCGCGCAAGATGGTAACGTTGCCCAACCGCTGGCAGATGGCAGGATACTGCGAGGCGGTGCCATAGTGGGTGTCGAACTTGTGCGCGTAGTAAACGCCCGGCTGTAACACGGCCCGTCCGGCTTTTACAACTGACGGATCGGTGTTGGCGTTAAACGCAACTTTTGCATTTTCGGTGAGGATGAAGATGGCATCATCGTAAATACCGCGGTCGTTCTTTCCCTTCTCGCCCATGGTGTTGCGGTAATAGCCTCTGATGCCGACAAGGATGAGGGGATATTTTACTCTATCAATGTTAAAAGGTGCGATGGCTTCGAGCAGTCGAGCGGTAGACAGTTGGGGTTTGGCGGGGGGAAGTTTTAATAGTGGCATGGTTCGGAGTTAGTCGTTAGTCGTTAGTCTTTAGTCTTTAGTCTTTAGTTGCTAGTTGTAAGTAGTAAGTAGTAAGTAGTAAGTAGTAAGACATACGTATTAAGATGTGAGATTTTAGAATTACGATTCAAGGTTTAAGGTTTAGGGTTTAAGGTTCAAGGTTCAAGATTGATAGTAAGACGTGAGATTTGAGACTTTAGAGTTACGATTTACGATTTACGACTTACGATTTTATACGTACGCTGTGAGACGTAAGTAATAAGTAAGAGGTTTATTACTTTAAAACACCGTTACTCTACAAAGAAAGAATCCTGAATTATCGTCTAACTTATTGTCGTTGACGCCAAGATAAAAAAAGACAGGTTTCGTAAAATCTACCGGTGAATTGCGAGATTGAATAACCTGAAACTCGTTGAGATAGCCTATGTACACAAATTGTCCATCGGGCTTGTCGGGGTCGAAGTTGTAATTTCTGTTTAAGTCAAGTCGTTCGGTATTGGATAATAACCCAATTAAACCCCACTTGTTTTGATCGGGCATGGGGAAGTAGCCAAAATCCTCTCTGTGAGGGGGAGCTAGTTCAAACCATTCGCGCCCCCAATCAAATTCCCTTCCGTCAGCGTTTCTAGTCCTTGTGTTTAGTCCAAAATTAAACCATCGATAACTTCCTTGAACCGGATTAGCCATTGAACCAGGGCCAGACACTCTGATGATATCGCCCTCCTGAACAGTAGCCACGAGGTTCCACCTGTCGCACGCTAACAGTAAATTATCAATCAGAATCGTATTCGATGTGGTTGAACCGGAGGAACTTGGTGGCGGGATAGCAATAGGGCTTGGAGTAATCTGTATGATCTCAAGTTGCTGGTTCAGGAAGATTGCCCTTTCCGGTGCACGATTATTCCAGATTGGTTTTTGGAGATTCAGGTAAAAAAAATAATCCACGTTTGGGTTATTGATTCTGTCATCAACATGCTCGGGCCTGGTGTAAATCCTAATCACTTGTCCGTTTTGAGGTATAAGGTCTTTATCAAAAGAAAAAGCATGCACACTTTGCGGGTTCAAAAGTCGACTAGCAGAAAACTGCAAGTGGTTTATCTGGCAATATTGAAGATTTATCAATGAGTCGTTTACTTTTTCAATTTCAAGGTACTCTCCGCCAGCAGGATCAAGGTCGTTTCCCGGGGGATTTGCATTGAGGCGAACGGAGAAGGCGTCTGCAAACCTAGGTGCATCAATCGGCAATCTTCGATTAATTTTGAGTTGCCGTGGTGTACCAGGATTACTTGGTGTAATAGGCTGTTGGCTAAAAAAAACAGTCATCATTATGCCTTCGACTTCCGTGTTGCCATTCGAACTGACAAGTATGGCAGCAGATTCATTTGGAAGAAGGGGGTTATTGGACAATGACCCCCAAGTGAATTCACCATTAGACGAAAAAGGACAACTGAAATATAGGAGTCGATTCCCAGTATTTTTCAATACCAAAGAGCCATTTTCCATACACCCAGAAAAGGTTCTCCCTGTCATTACAGAAAAAGTAACGTCTGACAACTCAACGTCTTTACCATTTCTCTTGCCGAAAAATCCAATTGTACTTGCCATATTCGATTTATTTAGAAGTTATGTTAGTTACTTGTTAGTTGCTCCACTCTTACTTGCGAGCCAAGTACCCGAGCTATCATACCTAATATACAGTTACTAGTCGCTTCGGCCGGAAAGAATGTAGATAATCTTCTACGCCTTCTTGTCATAGGAGTTTATCCTACCGCTCAATGGGTCGATTCGAGGTTCGAAGTTTCAAGTTCAAGGTTTAAGGTTGAAGGTTATAGTAAGACGTAAGTAGTAAGTAGTGAGACGTTAGATTTAAGATTTAAGATTTATGATCAATTAATTATTTCCAGTGTTTTTGTCGGTTACAGAAAAAGCAACCATCGTAGCCTGAATTGTAGTAAGCCTGCACATCGGCCGCGTTTACTTCAAACTTATGATCGCTGGCGATTAGTTGTACGAACGCACAATGCGGGAAATGAATTTCCTTCTCGGAGGTATTTCCGATCATGATGTTGGATGGTTCTGCTGGTTCGGGATCGGGAATGATGGTGACTTTCTCGCTGCTTACAGACGCGTGGGGGCCTGAGATGACCGGAGGGTTTTTCAACAACTTGAGTATTTCATTTTCGTAGCCTGCAATGGAATGATCGGTTAACGAAAACCAGGGCGCGGTGGTACTAAGAATAAACTGCTCTTTAACGTGGGCGTAGGGTGAGAGTGTGGGAACGATGTCGCTTTCGGCCCGAAACTGCCAACTGGCTTGAATTAATGAGTTGTACATGTCGATGAAATCGGTGTTGCCCACGGACGGCGCACCATAGTTATACATGATAACGCGTTTGCCGGGAAATTTCTTTTGCAGGTCGAGTGCGCAGATGACTGCCATTGCACCTCCCATGCTGTGACCGGTAACGATGAGGGGGGAATTAGGATGGATGGCAATAAGATTACGAACTGCCCGGTCAATTCCGTCTGCTACCGACAGGTAGGCATCTAAAAAGCCAATATGCACCTTGGAGCCACAAACGCCATCGGAATAAAATGATGACGGATAGGCGGATATATCGGTGATAATATCCTTGACGACTCCTTCGGTGCCGCGCAAGGCTACATAAATGGTATCTTCAAAACAACACACCACGCTTTGAGCGTCCATTACGCCATCGTCAATGGGCGAGCTATGCCCGAATTCGAGTTTATCGCCCAGATTATTTTTAATGGCGGGTAAACCGTCATACACCCAACGGGCCATGCGAACGGTATTGTAGGCGATTACAAAATCGACCTTAAAATTTAAATAACTGCCGGCAGTGCTGAAGGCGTTACAAAAAAAGTTTGTTACCGCGTTAATGCCACCGCAAATAATGTACTCGACAACAATTACCCAGGACACACAAACCATGTTAGACACCCAATAATAGGCTGAACACACAAAACTGCTTACCCACGTCCACGATATGCATAACCACCTGAACCAGTCGTTCCAATCTTTGCAACTGTTATACCCCCTGTCTTCATAGGCAGTGCATGAATTGTAGCCATCATCGCGATAGGTGTGGCATTTCCGGGTGTTCTTGTTACATACCATTTCCTGAGCTGCTTAGCTGAATTAATTTCTTCACCATTTTTTTCCACTTGTATTTCGCATAGGTGAGCCCAACAGCTTTTCCCAAAAGTCCGCTGAGAAAACAAACCAGAATCAACAGGCCGGCATTTTTAACGGTCCACGAGTGGGTAACTGCCAATGCACTGATTGCTGCTAACAAACTCGTGATAACAAACTTGCCCCCCGTGCCGCACCCGCATGAATAGAAGTACTTGTTAAGAGTTTTTGAAGCGCGTGCTCCGGCAGGGATAAATGACGTGTCGACTTTCACGTTGTTATACCTGTATTTTATTGCCGGATCGATGAGCAGCTGATTTAACTTCTCGCGCGTATCAATCACGAATGTTAATAAATGGATTTCGCTATTCATGAGGTGTTTGAACCTGAGCTTTGTTTACTCTTCCAATAACACCGAAATAACAGGGGCCAAAAACGGTGTTGAACTTTCAACTCTACACATCCGTACAGCACAGACGAAGATACGTTGAGTGCCACGCGTATTCAGCGTGTTCTGTAGAATATCTTCCACGCCAGTTTGACATAGGAGTTTCTCCTACCGTTCGCGAGTCACGTTCGAGGTTCGAGGTTCGAAGCTAGAAGTTAGAATTTAGAAGTTGGAAGTTGGAAGTTGGAAGTTAGAAGTTAGAGGTTCACACCTGTTTTATTCAATCGTTCCGCAGCGAATCGTTTTACCATTAAACGTGTAAAGCAGGTTTTGACCTTCCAGTGTGAAGCCTGCCCGGGTGTGCAGTTTGGGGCCGCCTTTTACCCGTGGCGGCACAACTTCGGGCGTAACCAATAAGAGTCGCACAACATAGAAGCCTGTTGATTGATTGGGGTTAATCGTTCGCTTCAAGGATGAAGGCTTGTGCATACGCTCTGCTGAAAAGGTTTCTGCATCGTGAAAGCCATAATTGCCTAAGCGCTCGGCACCGGGCATCAGCGTGTCGGGCGGAATCATGATGTGATGCTGCGCGAGTTGTGACGATCGTACGTAATTCGGAAACTCATACGTATCGGACGAGAAATCGATGTTTACCTGCAACGGGTTATCGGTTTCATTGATGATGCGCGTCCAGAATATGGTTTTGGCATACCGGTTTCCCTGCGCGTCAGTATACTGTTCGCCCCGGGGAAAACTGTTTTGTATGATCAGGCGTTTGCCGCTGGCATACGTGTATTCAAATTTGGTGTGACAGGTTTCGGCCGTTCCGGGAACTGCGACTGTATCGCTGGTTACGGACGCAAGTCTTTCCTGGGAAAAGTCGCGGGTGGTTTGTCCGCCACAGGAGGTGCAGCTAACCAGCATCAGGAAGAAAGCACATTTCTGTATGTCGTTCATCATTTCTCGCTTTGCCGTAATTTCCTACAAAGAAACCGGACTTTGTGCGGGGCGGTGGTAACCGGATTGTAAAAAGAATGTAAAAAGGTAGAATTCAGAATTTAGAATGAAGAATTTAGAAGGTCGAGGTTGGAGGTTCGAAGTTAGAAGTTAGAAGTTAGAAGTTCGAGGTTGGAGGTTTGAGGTTCAAGGTTTGAGGTTGGTTCGAGGTCACCGGTTGCCGGTTGCCCGTTATCAGGTTTGAGGTTTTGGGTTTCGGATGGCCGATTTTAGAATTACGAATGACGAATGACGAATTACGATTTTAGACGTGAGACATAAGAAGTGAGACTTGAGGGCATTGGGCATTAGGCGATAGGCAGTAGGCAAATTTAGAATTACGAATTCGAAATCAGACTTAGGATTTAGCGCAATCTATATGAAACTGCACTGCTTGAGTTTAAAATGCTGAGTTGGGTTAGTCGCCAGGTATGAGAGTATTGCTTAAAAACAAAAGGTTCCGATTTTCGAACAATGAAATCGGAACCTACTTTGTATGAACTCGAAGTACTTTAAATTAATTAGGCGGGCAGTCGGGGTATTTTACTGTAAAGACATAGTTTTTGTCACTCAATTTTTGAATTGACGGATTGCTCTTGTGGTCGGGCTTGTATGACGCACCCGTCCCTAAGTCAATGGCAATACCAACAATACCCCAGGTCACTAAGCTTAGAATAAAATTCCCTGTCCTGAATGCATTATCGAAAGTTTCGGTTTTCGTTTCACAGCCCTCTTGTCTTAACTCAACGGTCAATGGCCTGTTTCTTGGATAAAGCCCGGTCACTGTTCCTTTACCAACATTGTTACCATTAATATAAATTTCAGCGTTAGGGTGGTCCTTGGCGACTATTGTACCACTAAACTTACTCCCGCCAAACATAACTCCACAGCTACTTAATGTGATGGATAGTAGCGTGATCACTGCCAAAACTTTAGTCCATTTTTTCATGAGGGTTTTTATTTAATTGTTTTTGTTTGTCAAGTTCAAGTTTATTTTCTTTCACTATCAATCTGGACCAGCCTTTTTTGTCGGGCTAACGTCCATAGTCTGATACAGTATACAAACCGGCAGGGTTAGCATAGGAGTTTCTCCTATCGATCAGGATTAAAATTCGAAGAATTTTGCCCTAGTGGTTATTTTCCAGATTCAATGTTGGTCCGGAGCTAGACGATCAGGCTTTGGATTTACTATCGGCTATTGTAACCAGCCGGTCGTAGAAATAGACTGCCACCATAATGAACACTCCCATTCCAACCAATACGGTTGTGCCGTGCTGCACGACTGCGATAATGTTTGCCAGGACAAAAAGTGAAACTGCTGTTATTTTCAATTTGCTCATTGTGTTAAAATGGTCTTTCAATTTCTGCCGGATAAAGAAAGCTATTCCGAACAATATGTCGGAGACGATAAATGCAATGAGGCCAATGGTTGAATTGTACGATAATAAATACTCTCCCGCTATCATACCCAGAGCTAGTACGGTTAAGGTATTAATTAAGGGTGTGCGGTTGTTACCCAGTCGCAGGTAGTAAAGAAAAAATACAGCCTTAAGTAAATGCTTTTCAACCGCAACCAGTTCGTCAATGGGAATGAGGTCTGTCGCGTATTGTTCAGCCAGGAACATCAATATGAATACAATGGGTATGGGTAAAAAGAGTTTCAGATATTTCATGGCTGATGTGAGAGTTCGGGGTTCGAGGTTGGTTCAAGGTCACCGGTTGCCGGTTATCAGTTATCACGTTTAAAGTTTTGGGTTTAAAGTTGTTAACCGAGCATTTCCGGTTCTGCACTTTCATTAACAGCGCGCTTTTTTATTTGTGGATACAGCAATAAGCCGATAACAAAACCACTTAACAATCCACCGATATGTGCCGCGTTGTCAATTCCACCCAGTAATCCAAAAAGTAAATTGTATCCTACAAACACCAAGGTGCTCACTAAAAATGCTTTACTGAAGGCAGGAGGAAATATCTTGGTTAACATGAACGCAAGGAATAATCCATAGAGGCCGAAGATTGCACCTGAAGCTCCAATACTTACTGTTGCCTCATACCACGCGATACTTGCTACACTCGCCAGAATTCCGGTTAACAAATAAACCATTATAAATTTTGCCTTACCCAGTAATGGTTCGATAAAAACACCAACGAATAGCAGACCAAACGTATTCATTAAAACATGCATAAGTCCACCGTGTAGAAATACATTTGTTAAAAGTCTCCACCAGTCACCCCCCTTGGTAAGCGGACCATAGTTGGCACCCCAATTCAATAAATCTACCGTCTTGAATGAAATAAATCCCAACCCAGACAGTACCATCAGGATATAGATTCCAATATTAATGTAAATTAAAATTGGTGTTATAAAATAACCTTCTCTTGGTTTGAGCAGTTCGATAAAGTCGTTCATTTCTTCGCGCGCTTCTTTATCGGGCGCTCCTTTCTTTATCCTTTTTAACTGGAACTCATTTATCTTTGGAATCAGCAGCATGACCAGCCAGACGGACAAACCGACTAGTGATGAGCCGAAGATCCACGCTAATTTATTACCGTTTCTTGCCTCAAATGGCTCACTTACCGGGACCAGAATTATCTGATCGCCATTAAACTGTCTGTTCTTCTTTATCGCCTCAAGCAAGCCCTGTTTCTTATCGGAATTACCTATCCTGTCCAGATAGACAAATCGAGATACATCCTCCTTTTCAAAATCGCGTTGACTTTTTGCAGCAAATTCCTGATACCTTCTCTCCTTTTCAGAAGGCTTAAGTCTGTTACTAATATTCTCGTGATATTGCAGGCCCAGCCACGCTGAACATTCGGTGCTTGTTGTATCTGCCTGTTTTGCCAGCATGGGAACAGCAACATAAATGTACATATGAAAGTTGTCGTTGTGTTTGCCCGTAACTTCAAATGCTGAATGGATGCTAATAGCTTTTTTGTGTATGTAATAATTCTTTACCGTGTAATACCGGGTAGGTTCTGCTGTATGGATGTCGTTAATAGAGTTTAATTCGGTAAGTTTCCCCGATGCTGTGATAATGTATTCCTGAGCAATCATCAACGGAATGGTTAATATGATCCACAGAATAAAACTGTAGAAATCTCTCCAGTTACCTTTCTGCGATTCTAAAGCCAGCATTTTAAACCGGGGCCTTAAAAGTATCCAGGCAGTTAACCCGGTTAATATTGCTGGAAGTCCAAAATTTGTAATGATCTCCCTTAGGCCGAAGAGTTCAAGCTTTATGAACAGAAACCAGTTCAGGAAGGTGTAACCAAGTATTAATGCGAGTAGCGCCAATATTGTCGGGACGAAAATAATCTTGATTTTATCTTTCATGATGTAATGTGAGATATGAAGTGTGCCGGTTGCGGGCTTTAGTTAAAGATTCCGGGGTTAAGGTTGGATGCTTGATGTTCGAGGTCGTAGGCATTGGGCAGTAGGCAAATTTAGAATTACGAATTTAGAATGACGAATTTAGAAGTTAGACGTAGGACATAAGATATGAGACTTGAGGATGTGAGGGATTCCCGGTCGTAAGGTTTTGACTTACACGTATTGCGGACTGTAGTTAAATTCCTATGGACTTTAATATTTTAAACAGTATTACAGGAACTATGATCGTAATTAGCAGCGATATCATCGCATATCGCGTAGATGTTACTGCAGCGTCTCTTAGTGCTTTTGTTCTTTCGCCCGATGCCGCCTCTAGTTTAACGGGGAAAAAAATCTGAATAAGTGCCAAAAGTTCATTCGGACCGGATTTGATAAAGTTCGGGGAGATTCCCTTTCGGCCCCTTAACGCCCTAACATACTTTACGCGATCAAGAAACATTATCACAGCTAAGAGGACTGTTACGAGGGCGAGTATTATAAATACAACTGTCGTGATTGCCGAAATCATCCTGTGAATCTAATCATCGCTTTTTATTCCGACAACAGGCAATTTAATGTTACGACCTAAGTAGTAAGATGTGAGATGTGAAAATTGCGAATTGCGAATTTCGAATCACAAGTTTAGAATTCGCTGATCTTTGTACTTAAGGACAAACTCCCTCGCATCATTCAGGTTCTCGGGATAGGCCACCGTAATTCTATCCACTTTCCCTTTACCTTTCTTTTCAACCGCTTCGTAAATATGTTGATATCTGAATCCATTGTCGACAAGGAATTTTACGGTTAACCATTTCTTATCGTCATCCTTTTTGGGCGGTCGAAATCGCTGATTCATTATTATAGTTGGTTGCCCACAGTCAGGACAGGTACCCGGGCGAACAGCTTTGAAGTCGGTTCCCATGTTAAAGGATTTACGGCAATGAAAACATGTGTTCTTGTGTCCCATAGGGGTTGTGCCTGGTGATACTTAAGCTCGCGATTTAGGAATTTAGAATGACGAATTTAGAATTTAGAATTCAGACTTTTATATCTTCACAGGAAAAGCTCTCATGTCGTTTGCCGAGTATTCGCTGGTGTTTATCTCTATCCTGGTAGGATACATTGTTACGGTAGCGATGGGCGGATGGGGTAAACTCATTAGGCACTTTGATACAAAAACGTTTTCAGCGCTGTATCTCTCGTGGTCGCTGTCGCTGTTCTTTTACCTCTTGTTTATCTGGCTTTGGGCTTTCAGGGGCTTTAGCAGCAACCTCGATTATCTGAATTCACCCTCATCACTATACTTCATCATTATCCGGTTACTGATCATTTACTTTGCGATTGAAACGCTGACGCCCGATGAGGCCGCGGCGGGCAATTTCAAGAATCACTTTGTTACGGTAGCGAGAAAATTTTACATCATTCTTATTTTGCTCTGGTTGTACGAGTTGTTGCTGTATCCGCTAACCGGGCATTATGACTTAAGTCCGAGGATGTTGTTTTATCTGATCAACCTCCCGATTTCTATCGCGCTGTTTTTTATCAGGAGCAGCAAACTTCAACTGGCACTTGCGCTGATTTGTTTGGGGGTGCAGGTTTATGCAAACATTGCCGTGCTGGAATTTCTTTAGAGGTTAGTAGTTAAACGTTAATGGTTAAACGTTAACCGTTAGGGCTCTAATTTCTAATTCAATGTTTAAGGTCCACGGATTAGGCATTGGGTATTAGGCAATAGGCAAATTTAGAATTGCGAATTTCGAATGACGAATTTTAGAATTTAGACGTAGGACATGAGATGTGAGGTTCAGGAATTTCGAGTTTCGAATTACGAATTTAGAATTCGCTGATCTTTGTGCTTTAGGTCGTTGAACTCGGCCGCTGGCAGCTAGGTCAATCTTGTTACTTTAATAGCGTATTTCTCGATCACTTCATCGAGGTTATACGGGAAGTCTTTTGGAACGGTAACCGAAATTAGCCCTCCCATATCCACCTGAAACATCCCGCCATGCTTATGCAACTCTTCCACGAATACTTCCAGAGTTCTTAGATTTTGTTCAACTGAGGCGATAAATCGATGCGTAACATTCTCAGACTTAATAAACTCAATGATTTCGTGAAAACCTTCTGAATTCACTTTTGTCTTTATTCTTGTTCCCGAATCGTACCTTTGGTCGAAAGGGTCGTTATAAACGATCTCAAAAAAATTGTCTCCCAGTCTTTTAACTTCCAGATCGGAACTCCATCCGAGTCGCTTATTTATATGTTTTATTTTTTCCATTTGTTAATACTCACTTCTTTAATCGATGGATCATGTTCCGGGTGCTGTGTGTGTTTCGACAACTTCGATGAGTCCAACAATATTGTCGTTAAACTCCGCTAGTTCCTCAGCGGGCACCCAGAGCTCATTATGAATCGGTCCGCCTACGTTTTCAATCTTAAATTTCTTTAGATAATCCGCGTCTACATCAAACTTTGTGACATATCCGATTCCATAAGCCGGGACGTTCCACTCGGTTGAAATCTGCCGGGCGTATTCAAGATTTGTGACAGGATAAAATATTGGTTGCTCCATAAGTCTGGGCGGGAACCTTTTCCAACCTGATTCTTCAATACGATCAAGTTCTTTTTGATTGACCGGCCTGTATAATGTGATTACTGGCTTTTTATCCATTGCTTGACGTCAATGTTTTCTTTTCTTGATCAGTCTTTTCCAGCTGTCTGATGATGTGAGTTCCAAAAATACATCCTTCAACCAAATATATATTTCACGTTCGTGAATAGCAGCGATCTGGATACAAACTTTCCACCCCGCAATTTTCAGGCTTTCGGGCGCTGTCGTATCTTTCCCCTATGCTCTCCCGGCAAACCAAACGTAATTTCGCGCGCATCGCTCCGTTCGGGCTCATCTGGCTGCTGTTCAGTGTGATCTATTCGCTGCTGGAGCGCGGCCTGCTGGGCGAGCTCAACTACTACCCTGCTACGGGCAACCCGTATAATTTTGGCGGTACGGTTTTTATCACGGCCTGTATGGCTGTCTTCTGCGGACTGCTGATCGGCTCGGTGGAAGTGCTGTACCTGAACAGGCTGTTTATCAACCGCAGCTTTCAGCAAAAGGTGATTTTTAAAACGGGTATCTATCTCACGTTTATTATCCTGTTTCTATTAATGACCACGCTTTTATTTAACGCGTATGCGCTTCAGCAAAACATTTTCGCGCCCGAAGTTGTGCGAAACACTGCAATATTCTTTACGAACTTCGCTTTCTGGAGCGTAACGTTTTATATCGCATGTATCATCGGCATCTCGCTGTTCTTTCACGAGGTGTCTGAAAACATCGGCCACGGTGTGGTCACAAATTTTTTCTCGGGCCGCTACCATACTCCGAAGCAGGAAGAACGCATCTTCATGTTCCTCGACATGAAGTCGTCAACCACGCTGGCGGAGCAGATGGGCCACGGTCGATACTTTACCATGCTCAAGGCTTACTTTGCCGACCTCTCCGCACCCATCATCGACTACTCGGGCGAGGTGTACCAGTATGCGGGCGATGAAATGATCATCACCTGGACGCTGAAGAAGGGTTTGCACAACAATGCGTGCATCCATTGTTTCTTCGCGCTCAAACAGGCGCTGCAGCAACACGCGGAAAAATACAAGTTGCAGTTCGGGGTGCTGCCGGCTTTCAAGGCAGGGCTGCATGCAGGCACGGTTACTACGGGTGAGATCGGGGTGATTAAACGCGAAATTATTTTTACGGGCGATGTGCTCAACACTACGGCACGGATTCAATCGCTGTGCAACGCTTACAATACAGACATCCTGCTCTCGGGCGACCTGGTGCGCAAGCTTTCTGCTGACGAGTCGTTCGTTGTTCTGTCGCTGGGAGAAGTGGAGTTGAGAGGAAGGGATAAGCGACTTGAATTGTTTCGTGTATCTGATTCCTAGTCTTTAGTCTTTAGTCCTTAGTCGTTAGTCGTTAGCCTTGAGTAAATTCTCAGGACTCAAGACTCCATACTAAGGACTACTTTACAGATTCTTCTCTGCCACTTCCCGCCTTACGCGACTGAGGTGCTCGGGGGTGATGTCGAGGTAGGAGGCGATGATGTTCAGCGGTACGCGTTCGATAACTTTCGGCCGATCGTTCAATAATTGCAAATACTTTTCTTTTGGCGTAGCGGATGTGAGGCTCGCGCGTACGGTTACCATCTGCACGATGTTATGCTCGGCCATCATGCGGCCGAATCGCTCCCACGACTTATACTCATCGAACAGCTTGTGAAGGGAGGCTTTACTGATCAGCAGCACTTCGGTTTCTTCAAGCGCCTGGAAGGCAATCTCGGTGACTTTCTCGGTGAGTAAGCTCGCATAAATGGTGATGAAGGTGTTCTCGAAAAAGAACTGGCCGGTTACTTCTTCGCCATCGCGGTAGAAAAAATAGCGCATGCCGCCTTTTGTAATAAAGCCCACTTCCTTGCACACTTCCCCGATGTTCCACAACACTTCGTTTTTCCTGAGGGTGCGCACGGTGAGTTTGTCGGTAAACGCCCTGAAAGCTTCCGCCTCGAGCGGCACCATGCGGTTAACAACCTGGTAAAGTCCTGAGGTTTCCATGATTACGGTTCCCTAAGTAAGCGGAATTCGGCCAGAATCCCATTCGCGCAAGGCATTCTCTTGATCCTAATCAAGAAAAACTTCGCCTGCGACCTTCTTGATTAGAATCAAGTCCGGGGCACGGGCAGCGCTGCACTTTTGTACCACGAAACAAAAACAAAACCCTTATGAAAAAATCAATTCAAATGATCGTGCTGATGGCCTTTTTCGGCCTCACTTCTTTGTCTGCTGCTGCGCAGAAATTATCGGACCGCGAATTCAGCATCAACGGCTTTCGCAATCCATCGGTGGGGGTTGAATACCGCTATAAAAGTTTCTCGGTGCATGGCGGCTACTACCCTACTGCATTTAAAGCAGGTGTGAACACCAACTTTGCGAAGGCGGGTGTTACGTACTGGTTTCTGCCGGTAGGCAAAAAGGAAAACCCGTCATCGTTTTATTCAACGGTTGCATACGCCCGGGGCTTGTCGCAGGACTATAAAGACAAGAATGCATTGATTGGTGAAGTGGGCTTCCGCTGGATGGTTTGGAAAGGGCTCAACATCCGCTTCGGTGTTGCCGCACTAACGGCAAAGGGCGAAAGCGTGAAAATCAATCCCACACCGGGCATCAGCTACTCGTTCTTTTTCAACAAGTAATCACTTTATAATCCTCAACCATGAAAACGTATAAACTTATTGGCGTACTCATGATCACAGGCGCCATCGCGCTGTTCATCCCCTACAATATGCTGATTGCGATGTTCGAATACCCGGACATCCTTCGGCAAAGCACGGCAACGATTCTTACCAAATTCCACGAAGGTGGCGATGCACTCATCTGGACATGGTTTGCGTTTGCCGTAACCGGACTTCCGCTACTCCCCGCGTACATTCTGCTCGGTCGGAAACTGGAACAAAAGAGTTCAATGGCCCGCCTCGCAACAACTGTGGGTGTGACCGGACTGATTGTGCAGATGATCGGCTTGCTGCGCTGGACGTTTGTTGTGCCCGTGCTGGCCGACAGCTTTGTGCATGCCACGGATGAACCGACACGCGCTGCCGCGATCATGGCCTTCAGGACCATTCACCAGTTTGCAGGTGTGATTCTGGGTGAACATCTCGGGCAACTCTTTACGATCGCCTGGACGGTGATGATCTCGTACGCGCTGTATCGCTCGCAACTTATCGCCCGGTGGGTTATGTACTTCGGGTACGTGGCAAGCCTGATCTACTTATTGGCGCAAGCCGAACTGTTTGCCACGGTGATGCCTTCGGTCCCGGTTTGGGACCTCGCAGGATTTATCGGCAGTACGCTATGGCTGATCTGGCTGGTGATTGTGGGAGTGGTTTTTGTGAGGAGAGCGGAGTTAGAAGTTAGAAGTTAGAAGTGAAATTTCGGATTTCGAATTTGAGATTTCGGATTCAGGGTTTCAGGATTAACTTTATGTAACTATGGGCTTAGCGTTACGAAAACAGTTTCCGGAGTTTGAGATCGATGAATACACGGACGAGCAAAGTGTGACGCTGGCGGAAGCGATTGATGAGGTTAGACGGTTCGACTGGGCGAATGAAACGCTTAAATCTTCTACCCTAATTGAGCAACACGCGAACCCCTCAATCCGCCTGAGAAATTCCAGAAACGATATTCTTTCAATTTTTTGGGCAGAAGAAGACCAGTTTGTCGTGTATTTCATGGAGCGTAAAGTATGGCGGTCGTCACGAACATTGATCATTAAAGGTTATGACCACGTGTTTGAATTGATCCGGTTGTTTGATCAGGGCGAACGAGATTCGCTGCGGAGCCTGCTGAAGGCTGCCGAACAGCATCATAAAACATTTTGGCTCTTCGACTCGATGGACTATTTCGTGGCGCTTAAAAGCAGAAATTCGCGTGAGGTTATTCAGGACGAATATGTGTACACGATAACATTCTGGAAAGTTTTTAAAAAGCTTATCATGTCATTAGGCCTCATCGGTGCAACGGTAGTCATGGGAGTAATTTTTTCTTCATCGTGGATATTTTTCTCATTCATTTTCGCTGTTCCTGCAATTCCGGGAATATTTTTATTGATTAATCATTACAATAAGAACAAAGGCTGGAAGATCTATTTCCGCAAACACGATAATACGTTCATCATTGCGTTTCCCGGAGGTAAGGAAATTTTCAACAAGACAGATTTCGTAAAAAGAGTAGTAACGATCAATAGAACCAATGCACCGTGGAGTGACTTCGAATACAATACACTAGTTAGAAAAGATAAAATGCAACTGCATATTTCAAATCTAATCGTACCCACGGACGATATGGATCGACTGTTTGACCGGATTGACACGATTATTGAAGAACGAAGATTTCAATCAATCAAGATCAAGAAGGTGGAAGTTGAAAATAAGAATTAATTAGAATGACGAATTTAGATTTAAGATTTAAGACGTTTGACTTAGGATTTAGATTTATACGCTTTTACTCTTTCACTAACTCACCATTTCTATAAACTTGTTCCTCGACCTTTACTCCTTCCTCGTTGTACATAGTCCATTTTCCATCGTATTTGTCATCTTTAAAATTCCCAACGCCTCTCAGATTACCGTTTGGATACCAATAGGTATGAGTGCCGGTTCGTTTACCTTGTTCAAAACTACCCTCCCTTGCCTTCTGCCCGTTCTCGTGCCAGTAAGTCCAGAACCCGTTTTCCTTTTTGTTCCTGATCTCACCTTCACTATACACCTGACCATTCAAATAGTAATATTTTTTCTGCCCGTCTGAAATCGGCCTAAACTTCAACTGCTTCATTCGTTCACCTGATAACGACTTACTCTTGTTCAAAAAATCGGTTTTGCTAATCAAAGTGTCTCCCATATACACATCATAATTATCGAGGTTTACGTTTTGCGCAAGTAGCGCAGGAGAACAGAGCAACAGGAAAAACAACAAAACCAAACTCTTACTCATAAGTATCAACAACCGTTGGTGAAACACTAAAGGTAACGCCAACAATAGCGGCAGGAAAGATTTAGAGGAAGTAATTTTATCAACAGAGAAAAAGAGCTCAATTGCGTATTTCTTATCTTGCCTGCAGTAAACCCAAACTCCCATGAACTCCCAAAAATCTCTCCCCGTCTGGATACTGATTGTATCCGGGTTATTTGCGCTGATGGAAATTGGCGTGAGTCTTTCGCTTTGCTTTGCACCGGAATCGGTTTTGGAGACGGTGGACCTCACCGCGAAAGGTGTTCTCTATCTGGTATACATGTGGGCCGCACGGCAGTTTGCACTGGGATTCATCCTGGCGTTCGCCACGTTCAAACGGTCGGTGCCGATGCTGTCGCTCTCGTACATCTTCTTTCTCGTGATGTTTGTGGGTGACCTGCTGATCGGCATTCATCAAAAGGAAAATTCCATGATCATTACTGCTGTGGTGATGTGCCTTATTTCCGCAGGATTGATTTATGCTGTGAACCGGAGGGTTAGTAGTTAGAAGTTAGTAGTTAGAAGTTAGAAGTTAGTAGTTAGTAGTTAGACGTAAGATGTGAGATTTTAAATTTCTAATTTCGGATTTACGATTTAGGTTAAAGTTTCGAATTTGAAATAGTTACCGGTTCAAAGCTTCCGCTTTAACCCACTTCATATCGCGGTTGCTGCTGAAGAAGAAGTATTTGCCATCTTAGAATGTACAGAAAAAGTGATGTTACTTTTCACGAAGAGCATCCAACACACCAGCTAAATGTTTATACCTGGCTTGAATCAATGCTTCGAGCTTTCGCTTTTGATCAGGTGACAAGTCGCTTTTTAAATACGTAATCATCAACTCAACGGGATACACTGGTGAGATAAAATCAACAGTCATTTGATTGATTTGAGTGGTGTCGCTCAGATTGCTGACAATAACTTCAAAAAGACCTGACTGATGTGCTTTGGCAAGTGCCGCAAAGGCATACGTTTTGATAAACGGATGTTTGTCATTTAACAATGCAAGTAGATCTTTTGTCCTGGCGGAATCACGGAGAAACAAGTATGGCCGAACCTTTTGCCGTATTAACCGCCATGAATCCGGAGAAGACTCTGGCTGCTGCCCTTTCAAATTGTCGGACAATGCAATAAAAAACCGGCCTTGATCATCAAAAACAACATCATCCTGGTAGTACGTTTCTTCTTCATGCCATTTTGGAAAGCCGGTTCCATATCCTTGGTTAGCATCGTAGACTACCACACTATTGTCATATACATCAAGTTCTCTGATTGCGCTCAGTCGTGAGTCCAGAAGATGGTCATATGTATTTTGAGAATAACAACGCGCAGAAGTTAGTATAAACAATAAAAGCCAATGTCGCGTAAGAATTCTCATTTGAAAGACAAATCTAGCGATTCAACGCTTCCGCTTTAACCCACTTTACATCACGGTTGCTGCTGAAGAAGAAGTATTTGCCGTCACGGGAGATGTACGGGCAGAAATCCCGCGTAGTGGTGTTGATGTGCTTGCCGAGGCTGGCGGCTTTTGTCCAGGCACCGTTTTCAAAGCGTGAGTAATATAAATCGGCACCACCCAGGCCATCGTCACGTTTGGATGATGCAAAGATGATGAGTTTTTCATCGTGCGTGATAAACGGATCGAACTCGGCCTTATCCGTATTAACAGCTGCGCCCAGGTTTTCAGGCGTGGTGTATACCCCATTCTCCAGGCGGCTTACATAAATATCTTCCTGTCCGGCACTGCCGTTACGCGATGATCCGAAATACACATTGCCGGTTGCGGTAAACGACATGTAGTATTCGTTGCTGTCGGAGTTGATGGCTTTGAAGTTTTCGGGTGCCGACCATTCGCCATTCGGTAACGGGTTGCTGAACCAGATGTCGAAGTCGCGGAGTGTATCGTTCGCATCTTTCGGACGGTTGGAGATGAAATACATTTTTCCATCGGGCGCAAAAGCCGGATCGGCCTGCGACCAGGCGGTGTCGGTAAACGAGGTTAATTGTGGCGAGCCCCAGTTGGTACCGTTATGCCGGATCACATAAATGAGTGTGCGGTCGCTCTCGTTGCGTGTGAAGTAGTACGATTTGCCATCCGCTGAAAAGCATGCGTTGAAGTCGAACGAATCGCTGGAGACAATCCCCGGAAGGAAAACAATGGCACTGGTATCCGGTACCGGCAGCGGGTACGGAATCTCAACGGCTTTTTTATTGGTGCAGCAAAATAGGGTGATGGTTAATACAATCAGTGCAGAGGCAATCAGGTGTTTCATGGCGTATCCCAATAGTAAAAGTTAAACTCGGTATTCAGTTTCATGCCGACGGCCGGATAGAGTGCATTGCCAACATTATTTGTTTTGGCTGTCTCAAGCGTAAATCCGCAGGCACCGGTTTCATGGCATAATGTTTTAGCGCGTTCAAGCAGCGCTTTTGAAAGTCCGCGACTGCGAAATGCATCATTCACGAACAAATCGTTCAGCAGCCAAAGGCGTTTCATGCGCGTTGACGAAAACAACGGGTAGAGTTGCGTGAACGCGACTGCCTGCTCCTGCTCTGTTGCGATAAAAATAACCGACTCATCGTTCTTCATCCGTGCTTCCAGGAAATTCCGGGCACCGGCAAGATCGGAATCTTTTCCATACCACATGCGGTATTGATTGAACAAACCGGCAACGGCTTCAAGATCGTGAAGGGTTGCCCTGCGAACGACTGCCATTTATTTGATGCGATAGGATGTGTTGGTCCAGTTCCACTCCCACGTTTTACCGTTGTCGGGCGAAAACGCCTGGTACCACACGGGTTCATCGGGATTGGTTTTGTCCCACACGAACATCATAATGATGGGTGTGCCCTGGTATACATCTTTGCAATAGAAGCGGCCAATATTTCCTTCGAACGACCCGACTACGGGCGGATCGAGCACGCCTGTGTTGCTGGCCACCCAATACAAACTCCATAGCCGTGTTTGCGGATTGAACAGCCGTAACGTAAAGCCTTCGAATGGTTTACCTTCGAGCGTGGCTTTATAGATGTCGGTGTTGCCGAGGCCGTCCAGCATCATGCCGAAGTTTTCATCGGTCGATTCAAAATCAATCCACTCATTATTATTCTGCAGGCGGGTTTTCAGTTTCTTATGCTTCATGAGCCATTTGCCTTTCAGAAATTCAAAATCATGCTTTGACGATGTTTTGGAAGCCGTGATTACCAGCTCACCTTGCGGTGATACCGTTGCGTTGGCAAGCATGGGGCCTTTGGGCCAGTTAATTTGTGCGGTGGCGGATGCCGTTGTGACAAGCATGATTACAACAGTTGTTAAAAATGTGTTAAGCGTGGTGTTTGAATACCTCATATTGGGCGATAAAATTTCGTTGATACGTATAAACTGATCGAATACCTAAAGATGAATGTCTGCGCAGAATATTTTGCTTTATATTCGGAAGAAATACACCCGCTGAACTTTAAAAATTATTGTTTTTATGGAGGTCATGCATAAAACCAAAACCCCCGACAAATTGAGCCAGCGTATACTGGCGGAACTATGCGCAGACGCGCGCCTTTCGAATGCCGAAATCGGCAGACGTGTGGGCTTGTCGTCACCGGCTGTGGCCGAGCGCATTCAAAAGATGGAGGAGCAGGGAATTATCCGCGGGTTTTATACAGCCGTGAACTACGACAAGATCGGGTTATCGATCCGCGCGTGGGTAAACTTCAAGTGCACCACGCTCAAGCACGATGCGATGCTGGCGATGATTAACGAGATACCCGAAATAGCCGAATGGCAAACGATTACCGGCACGCCCTGCATGATGCTGAAAGTGATTACACCGTCAAGCAAAGAACTTGAGGCAGTGATTGTTCATTTAGGCAAGTATGGCGAGACAAGCACTTCCCTGATTTTATCGGAAGGCGGGAATCCGGGCTTTGTAAACCCGGGATTGGGGATTAGGGATTAGGCATTAGGCTAAACACCACGCCTCATCTCATACATGTGTCGGATAAAGCCGATCTTTTCATACGCTTTGATGGCGGATTCGTTTTGCACGTATACTTCCAGTCTGAGTTCGTGAACGCCTTGTTCCTTCGACCAATTCTTCAGCGCTTCCATAATCTGCTGATTGATTCCTCTTCCGCGGAATTCGGGCTTTACGTACATAAACCCGAGGTACGCATGGTGCCGGTGCTGTAAGTACAGCTTTGATGTTTCAATGCGTGCATAGCCGCAACCTGCCAGCTCACCGTTTACCTCAGCCACAAGCAATTCGATATGCGGGGCACGGATCATTTCATCGATGTCGTAGTAGATTGTGTCGTCACGCTTCAGCGTAGGATCGCACGGGCGCTCGGCTTCGATCACGCCTTGTTCGAATTGAAGAAGGGTTGGTTTGTCGGCCGGAGTTGCTTTTCGGATTAGGATTGGATTCATCTCTTACAGACCAGGTTCGCTGTAAAATTCAAAGTTCAAGGTTTAATGTTCAAAGTACTTCTGCTCCCGTAAACTTATAGCGTTAGATGTCGAATCAGAAAACCTTGAACCTCAAACCTTGAATTTGGTTACGCTACCGCACTCAGCACATTATACTTGTTACGGTATTCAACAGGCGATAAACCGGTAATCTTTTTAAATGTGGTGCGAAACGCCTTAATATCATTATAGCCCACCTTGTACATCACTTCGTTTACATTCTCGCTTGACGATTCGAGGCTCATTTTAGCAGCTTCGATTTTCACGCGCTGAATGTATTCGACCACCGTGTTCGCGGTAGCTTTCTTAAATCTGCGTTCGAGGTTTCTGCGGCCCAGGGCAAACATGGAAGCCAGCTGATCAACGGTAATTTTTTCTTTGTAGTTATTCTCGATGAAGTTCTGCGCTTCGCGGATCGGTTCATCGCCATGCTCTTTTGTTCCCGTGAACATCATAAAGGCCGACTGATTCTCGCGATCGATTTCCAAGGCAAAAACCTTTGCACACAACACCGCAGTTTCGCGGTTTACATATTTCTCAATCAGATACAGGATCAGGTTGAGGTATGAATACGCGCCACCGCTTGAGTACACGCCACCTTCATCGGTAACAATTTTTTCCGCGATAAGCGTAATGTGCGGAAACATCTTGCGGAACTGATTCTCCGCCAGCCAGTGCGTGGCCATTTTTTTGCCATCGCCAAGACCGGTCGCGGCCAGCAGGAATGCTCCAATGCACAAACTCGCTACTTCAGCGCCCTGCTCATATTGTTTCTGAATCCAGGGAATGAAAGGCTTGTTGCGTTCGATGCCTTCGGCCGGATCGCCATCTACTGCCGGAATGATGATCAGATCGGTTTTTTCAACTTCATCGATCAGCACATTCGCATGCGCAGTAAATGCTCCCCCACTGAGCGGAATCTCCTTCTGGAAACCCACCAGCTGGATTTGGAACATCGGCTTCTCGCCTTTCGACTGAAAGAACTGGTTTACCTGGGCCAGCAATTGCCGCGGCCCTTCGATGCTTCCCAGGATTGCGCGCTGGGGAAGTAAAATAGAAATGTGTTTCATGTTTAAACAATTATTGTTTAGCGGAAATGAAGCCTGATAACAAGAAGGGGCGACTCCACATCCATAAAATTTAATTGCACGGCAAGCATAAGCATGCAAAGCCGGTAATCCAAAGCTAACTGATCAGTTTGTCGCAATCAACCCGTTTGAATGCCGGATTTGCACCTTTATGGAAAATAACTGAACGGCTATGTTTACACTATAAAACGACAGTTATGGAAAAATACACACTTAATAAAGACATATTCCTGATTTGTATGCGGGCAACGTCATTCCCCGATGGCATCCAGCAAGCATTTAAAAAATTACTGGAAACCGATCCGTCTCTTGCCGGCAGAACGCTATATGGAATTTCGCAAGGAGGTAAAAACGGCATCATTTATTGGGCGGCCGTTGAAGAAGCTTTTAAAGGTGAGGGTTATACATTCGGCCTTGAGCAATACACCATCAGGAAAGGTGTGTACGCAACCGAAAAGCTCACGAACATTTCCGGTAATGAACTGCAGATTGCGAAAGCTTTTGAAAAGCTGCTCAAACATCCCGCTCTTGATACAATGGGTGAATGCGTTGAGTGGTATACTGGCAACGATGAAGTGACATGCATGGTGCGACTACGGGAATAAAAGTCGCGTTGCCCCCACTGGTTGGCGCATTGACACCCGTTGCCACGATGACCGACCTTGTAATTTTGTATCAACAAACACCCGAATAGTCCGGACACGAGAATTAATATTTTACAACTATGAGAATGCAACAATTCGAATCGGTTGAAGCCTACCTCGAAGCGCAGTCGCCCGAGTTTCGTGAAGCGCTGGAGAAATTGCGGGCGCAGATAAAAGCTGCCGCACCCAAAGCGGAAGAAAGCATCAGCTACGGCATGCCGGCCTACAAATACAAAGGCCCGCTGGTGTACTTCGGAGCGTTCAAAAAACACTGCAGCTTCTTTCCGGGAAGCTCAACTATTATCGCGAACCAAAAAGAGTTGAAAGGATTCACGGTAGCGAAAGGCACCATTCAATTCACTCCGGAAAAGCCCCTCCCCGCTGCATTGGTGAAACGAATTGTTAAAGAGCGGATTCGAGAGAATGAAACGCGAGACATCGTCAGACAATCTAAGAAACGTAGTAGGTAGTAAGTAGCAAGCAGTAGGGATTAGGGGTTTAAGGTTCAAAGTTCAAAGTTTCAGGTTAATTGTTTGATGCTGTACCCATCTCATATCTCAAATCTTATGTCTTACGTCTAAGGTCTAATGTCTTACGACTTATGTTTAAAATAAAAACTAAAAACTAACGATCATGGTAAAGCAAAAAATATCCACCTGTCTCTGGTTCGATGGAAATGGCGAAGAGGCCGCAAAATTTTATGTCACGGTTTTCAGAAATTCGAAGATCACGAGCACTATGCCCGGCCCTGACGGTAATCCCATCCTGGTAAGTTTTATACTGGATGGTTCGGAATTCCATGCACTCAATGGCGGGCCGCACTTCCCATTCAACGAATCGGTGTCGATGTTCGTAACCTGCGAAACGCAGGAGGAAATCGATTACTTCTGGAACAAGCTTACGGCCGATGGCGGTGAGGAATCGATGTGCGGCTGGCTGAAAGACAAATACGGATTATCCTGGCAGATTGCCCCGAGCATTATCGGGGAATTATTCGGAAGCCCGGACCGCGAAAAAGCCGACCGCGCCATGCAGGCCATGATGAAGATGCGCAAGCTTGATATCGCCACACTTAAAGCGGCCTTCAACGGAAAATGAAAGAACTAACCCTAAACATGGAAATCATGGCAACAAAAATTTTTGTCAATCTTCCCGTAAAAGATCTCAAAAGGTCTATCAACTTTTTCACACAATTGGGCTTCAGCTTTAATCCGCAGTTTACGGACGAGCAGGCCACCTGCATGGTGATTGGCGAAAACATCTTTGCCATGCTGCTGGTAGAACAACGCTTCCAGGATTTTACCAAGAAACCTATCTCCGATGCACAAAAAACAACGGAGGTGCTGCTCGCACTGGATGCCGAGAGCCGTGATGCGGTTGACCGGATGATCACGAATGCAGTAAAGGCCGGTGGCCACGTGTATGCCGATCCGCAGGACCATGGCTGGATGTATGGCCACAGCTTTGCCGACCTGGACGGTCATCAGTGGGAAATCCTGTACATGGATGAAAAGGCGATTCCGCAGGCATAAATCAGTTTCTTAACAGGCTTCAGTAAAATTTTGAGAAAAATGTCGTGTGACATTATGAAACCAAAAGGTTTCTTATCTATATTCGTGCAACCAAAAGGTTTCATTTATGACACGTGACGTTTTTCAGGGTCTGGCCGATCCTACACGGAGGGAAATCCTCAACATGATCGCGCACAAATCGCTGAACGTGAATTCGGTGGCGAGCAACTTCGATGTTAGTCGCACCGCCATTTACAAGCACCTGAAGATATTGTCGGAGTGCGGACTGGTAGTACTCCAGCAACAGGGCCGCGAACGTTACTGCGAAGCGAGGCCTGAAAAGCTGAACGAAGTTACCGACTGGGTAGAGCAGTACCGGCAAATCTGGACGAAACGTTTTGATGCACTGGACGAATACCTGAAGAAAATCCAGGAACCAAAGAAGACCAACTTAAAACCGAAAAAGCATGGCCGCAAAAAGTGAATTCACCATCAGCCGCGTGTTTAACGCTCCGCGCGAACTTGTGTTCGAGGCGTTTACGCAAGCGGAGCACTTAAAACATTGGTGGGGACCGAAAGGTGTGTCGGTAAAAATATATAAGCTCGAAGTAAAGCCGGGCGGCATCTTTCATTACAGCATGACCAATCCCGATGGATCGGTATTATGGGGACGATTTACGTTCCAGGAAATCGTGGCACCTGAGCGGCTCAGCTTTCTGAATGCTTTTTCGGATGAAAAAGGAAACGTAGCCCCTGCCCCATTCGATCCAACGTTTCCCGACCAGGTACTCAATGAATGGACGTTCAAAGAGCAAAACGGAAAAACAACGGTGTATTTAAAAGCCACGGCATTCAACGCTTCCGCGGAATCGCAGAAGAGCTTTGAAAACATGTTCAGCTCAATGGTGGGAGGCTATGGCGGCATGTTCGATGTGTTTGAAAATTACCTGAATACGGTGAAGTGATGGAAACGATTGTAGATGTGCAAAACAAAACCATCGTCAGCACGCGGTTGATTGATGCACCCGCACACCTCGTGTTTGAAGCATTTTCAAATCCGGACAACCTCAGGCATTGGTGGGGACCGGCAGGATTTACCAATACGATCAGTGAGTTTGACTTTATACCGGGTGGCGAATGGAAGTTTGTGATGCACGGGCCGGACGGAACCAGCTACCCTAATATGTGTGAATTCGTGGAGATCATTGAAAATGAAAAAGTGGTTTTCATCCACCATCTTCCGGTACATGTTTTCACGATGACGCTGGGATTTGAACCGATTGGCAGCAAAACCAGGTTCAGTTTTAATATGGTGTTCGAGGCGCAGGGCGAAGTGGAGAAAATACAGCAATATGTTGTTCCGGCTAACGAGCAGAACTTCAACAAGCTGGAGAAGTTTATCTATACGAATCTTAAATCATCTTAACCAATTAATATTCGCAGTATGAGAAAGCTTGTTCAATTCATGCACGTATCACTTGATGGATTTGTGGCGGGGCCAAACGGGGAAATGGACTGGATTGTGGTTGACGAAGAAATATTCGACTATGCCGGTGATCGTACCAGCGCATCGGATACGGGCTTGTATGGCCGTGTGACGTTTGATATGATGGAGGGCTACTGGCCAACAGCTGCCGATCAACCCAATGCATCGCGTCACGATATTGAACATTCACACTGGTACAAGAATGTGCACAAAGTGGTTTTATCAAAAACATTAAAAGGCAAAAACCTGAAGAACACCGAGATCATCAGCGATAATGTTGTAGCGGAAGTTCAACGGCTGAAGCAGGCCCCTGGAAAAGAAATTATCATCTTCGGCAGCCCGTCAGCTTCGCACACGCTGATGCAGGCCGGGTTAATTGACGACATCTGGATCTTTGTAAATCCTGTTTTGATCGGCTCCGGGATTCCATTGTTTACCGGCCTGCGCGAACGCGTAAACCTGAAGCTGCTCAAAACCCACGCGTTTAAAAACGGGGTGGTGTGTTTGCATTACGAACGAATAAAAAAGTAATCATGAGTTCAACAGCTGACAGGGAATTATTGATTACCCGCGAATTCCAGGCACCGCGTGAACTGGTGTGGGATGTATGGACCGACCCGAAACACGTGGTTCACTGGTGGGGACCGAACGGATTCACGAATACCATCCATGAGATGAATGTAAAACCCGGAGGCGTTTGGCGGTTCATCATGCACGGGCCTGACGGCACCGACTATCCGAATCGTATCATCTTCCGCGAGGTTATCAAGCCCAGGCTGCTGACTTACCGGCACGGTTCTGATATTGAAAACGATCCGGCCGAATTTGAGGTAACCGTTAACTTTGAAGCAAAAGGAAAAGCCACCGAACTTACGATGAGAATGGTATTTAAAACCAAAGAGATGCGCGACATCGTGGTGGAGAAATACGGAGCAATTGAAGGCGGCAACCAAACAATGAATAAACTGAAAGAATACCTGGCCAACATGAATTTTTAACGCTTAATTAACCTTTAACCCGAATACCCGATTCTTAACTCCAAATCCCTTACGTATATGAAACCAAAAACCATCACAATTCTCTACTGGATCACCACCGTATTGTTTGCGCTGGCGATTTTATCAACCTGTATTCCAAGTGAAGAAGGATACAACTTTATAACCGGCATGCTTGGCTACCCCGGCTATTTTGTGAACTACATCGCAGTGTTTAAAGTACTTGGTGTGATCGGCATTCTGGTTCCGGGATTTCCGCGCGTGAAAGAATGGGCGTATGCCGGATTGTTCTTCGATATGGTCAGCGCAACCTATTCATTTTATGCTGTTGGCATGCTCAATGCGGATTCGTGGGTCATGATAATCTTCTTCGGACTGGGAATCGCTTCGTATGTGTTCTACCATAAAAAATTGAATGCGGCCAAAGCATAAAGTAACTCGCGGGAAGGGTTCACACGAGCCCTCCCGCAGTTTACGGCAGGTTCAATTCATTCAGCGTAAACACCTGTCGGCTTATGTTCGAAAAAACGCGGCTTACGGATAAAATGTCGTGAATAACCCGCGTGAATGTCGTAATTGGATGCCTCGAATGAGTGCGTTCACCGTAAGTTTGAACAGCAACACCACAACTATGGAAAGTATTGAAGTATTTAGAACAAATGTTGAAACCAGCGAGCAAGCACTTCGCCTGCTGGAACTGATTCATCAAAATTTTCCGCAGTATACCGCCAACTTCGACCTGGATGATTGCGACCGCATTCTTCGGATTAAATCATCCGAACTTATCCGAGAAAACTCAATCCCCGATTTTCTCCAACAAAACGGTTTCGATGCAGCCGTACTCGCTGATGAAATACCGCCATTTATTGGTAATGAGGTAATTCTTTCCGCTTCCTGATTACTCCGACCGCAGATTCGTGACCGGGTTTGCCATAGCGGCCCGGATCGCCTGATAGCTAACGGTTACGAAAGCGATGATCAATGCGCACGCTCCGGAGAGCAGGAAGATATCCCAGCTCAAATCAGTTTTATATACAAAATCCTGAAGCCATTTATTCATCAGCATCCATGCCACAGGCGCGGCAACAACAAACGAGATTAAAACCAGCAGCACAAAGTTCTGCGTAAGCAAACGGAACACGGTGTTAACCGGGGCACCTAACACCATCCGGATGCTGATCTCACGGGCACGCTGCTCAACCATAAAGGCCGATAAAGCAAACAATCCAAGGCATGCAACGATGATGGCCAGCACGGCAAACGTTGTGAAGATGCTGCCCGTCCGCTCTACGTCAGCATAAGTGGATGCATACCGGTCGTCTAAAAAGTTGAAGCGGATAGCTTGATTGGGTGAAAACTTCGTCCACACGGCCGACACCGCCTCAACACTTTCGGGAATGTTTCCGCCTTTGGCTTTTACCAGAATTACGGAAGGGCTTATCCCGGCAACAAAGCAAACCGAACCGATATTTTCCTTCATCGATTCAAAATGAAAATCCTCCACCACCCCAATGATCGTATACTTGCGCCAGTTCTGGATAACCTTGCCAACCGGGTCAGACAGATTCAGTTGCTTCGCCATTGTTTGATTGATGATAATCGAAGTGGAATCGCTGATCATATCGGGGTTGAAATCGCGCCCCTGAACGATTTTCATGCCGAGTGTTTTGATGTAGTCCGGATCCACCAACCATTTTTGAGTAAAGACGCCCCGTTCAACCTTCTCCATGCCTTCGTTATAAAAGGTATTGCCATCACGTTTCGATCCGCGAACCGGCAGGTAATCACTTACGCTGACGCTTTCAATTCCGGAAAGTTTTAACAATTCGCTTTTGAAAGACTTAATGTTATCACCGAGTGTGTTGGCGCCCTGCAACAGCAAAACGTGTTCCTTGTCGAAACCAAGTTTTTTGTTCAGGATATAACTCATTTGACGATAGATCACTACCGTACTAATGATAAGCACAATTGATGTGGTAAACTGAAACACCACGAGTGCGCTTCGGGTGCCCGAACTCTTACTACCCCTGCTCAAATTGCCTTTCAGAACACTCACCGGATTAAAGGAAGAAAGGTAGAATGCCGGATACAAGCCGGCCAGCAAGCCGATTAACAGGGCCGCACCGAGCAGTACCGGAACGAGCCACCAGGCAGTCCATGGAAACGTAAGCGACTTGGAGGCGAGCATATTGAAGTACGGTAACAGCAACCATGCGAGCATAATCCCGCTCACAATCGCGAGCAGGCTAAACAGGAACGACTCGGTTAAAAACTGTTTGATGAGATTACTTCGAAAAGAACCAATAGCCTTGCGCAGGCCAACTTCCCGTGCACGGTTGGCAGAACGCGCAGTTGACAAGTTGATGAAGTTGATGCACGCAATAACTACAATAAAACCTGCGATGGCTCCGAACAACCAGATAAACCGCACATCACCATGCGGAAGCCCATCGTAAACGGACGCATCCAGGTAAACCTTGTCCATCGGCTGAAGTTCGAATGTTGCCGAGTTCAGAATTTTTTCGAATCCAACAGCGCCCGAAGCGACAAGCGCAGGTTTATAATATTTTTCAATAAAACCGCGCTTGATGTTTTCAGCAGCTTTGTTAATATCAGTCCCCGGTTTAAACGTTACATAAATCTGGTAGTTACTGGCCATCCACCAGCTTTGCTCACCGGGCCAGAACTCGACTCCGGTTAACGTCATCAGGAAATCAAATTGCAGGTGCGAGTTTGCAGGGAAATTCTCAATCACAGCACCTATCTTAAAAAGCTTCTTTTCATCGCTGTTGATGACGAAAGTCTTCCCTACCGGGTCTTCTCCCGGAAAGTATTTCTCAGCTTTCCTTCGCGTGATCACAATACTGTTCGGATCGGTTAACGCGTATTTCAGATTGCCCGCAATTACCGGAACTTCCAACAGTTCCAGCAGTTCCTGATCGAAATAAACAAATCCGCCTTCGTGCTGATTTTCGTTGCGATCGCTTCTGCGTATTTCATTTTCATGCGCACCGAACAACGGACTTGACAGATACCGCCCGGCTTTTTCAACTTCCGGAAAATCGGCACGCAATGCGGCAGCGGCAGGAGCGGGAAAATCGACTGTGCGCTCCGTTTTATTTTCATCGATCTGCGCCTGCACCACCAACCGGTAAGGTCCATTTCCGCGAACGAAATTTTTATCGTAGCTCATTTCATCTTTCACATAGAGTGAAATAAGAAAGCATGCAGCCACACCGATGGCAAGGCCCCCGATCTTGATGGCCGAATACATTTTTTGACGAAGCAGGCCGCGCCAGCTTACCCGGAAGTAATTTTGGTACATATCGTAATAGATTGCAGTGAACTTATTTTTTCGGATGGCAAACGGTCGCAGGTAATGAATTACCTGATACCAATAATTCAGCTTTGCCTTAAACGCGGAAGCATGCTTCAGCTCGTTGTAAAATTTTTCCTCCAGGTCGCCTTCCACTTCTTCCGCGAGTTCATCGCGCAGAAAGCGAAGCAGCAGCGAGTGTGGTAATGCAGGCGGTTTAACTCTCTTCTTATTCACTCTTCAGACTGTTAACCGGGTTTGCTTTTGAAGCGCGGATCGTTTGTGAAGCAATGGTAATCACACCCAGCGCAAGCAGGATGAATACTCCCGCCAAAGCCGTAGTTATTCCGAACTCAACCCGCGTGGTAAGCTTTTGCAGCCACATATTGTTAATGAAATAGCTTAGCGGCACACCGATAAAAATTGCCAGCAAAAGCATCATCATAAATTCCTTCGACAGCAACCGGGCGATGGTAAAGTCGGCAGCGCCAAGCACTTTTCGGATTCCAATCTCTTTTGTTCTTCGTTCGGTGGTGTACGTGGCCATGCCCAGCAATCCCAGGCATGAGATGGCAATTGCCAGGAAAGCAATGAACCCGAGAATCTTAACCAGGTCGAAAACTCCCTGCTGCATGGAAGCCAGTTGTTGATCAAAGAATTCATACTTCAGCGGATGAATCGGATCTATCTTTTTCCATTGCGCTTCAATCTTCTTCACTGCCCCCATCGGATCTTTAGACGAAATCTTCACATTCGCATATTGAAATGCCGTTGGCTGATTGCGAAGTGTAATCGGGTTCACCTCGCGCGTGTTGATCAGCAACCGGTATGTGAAATCTTCAAACACTCCCGCAATCACCAACTGCTCATTACTCCAGCGTGCCTCCACGGTTTGCCCGACAGCATCATGCGGAGTTGCAAAGCCTAACTTTTGCAGGGCCTTCTCACTGATGACGATAAAGTTTGCACCCTGCTCCCGGGGCGGAAGATTTTTTCCTGCGAGTATTTTTACTTCGAGGTTATCCAGAAAGTTTTCATCGGTTTGAAGCACCGTAGTTTGAATATATTCATCCTGTGTACCGGGCTTTTTAATGTCCATCCCGTTATTAGTGCCCGTAGCCGGGATAATATCCGTTGCGGAAATATTCGTTACTTCCGGAATGGAGCTGAGTTCATGCTTAAGCTTTTCATAATCGACACCTTGTAATTCTATGTTCACGATGTTCTCGGACTTGAAACCGTAATCGAATTGCATGTAATAGCTGAACTGACGGTAAACGAGAATGGCGGTTGTTATGAAAAACAGCGAGATTACAAACTGCACAACACTGAGCGTTTTACGCAACCCGAATTTTCCGCGCTGGGAGGTGCCGGGATTTTTTAATGCCTTAACGGGATTGTATTTCGAGAGATAGAAGGCAGGATAGATTCCCGCGATCAATCCAATCAGGATTGCAAAGCCGAGGAAAACCACATATACATCGGGCGTGGACGGCAACTCAAACTTGAGGAACTTATTCAGCCAAAGATCTTTAAACGCTGGCGCAAGCAGAAACAAAAAGCCAACCGCCAGCACCAATGCAATTACTGAAGTAATCACCGACTCGCTCAGAAATTGAGCAACGATGGAACCTCGTTGTGCACCGGTAACTTTTCGCACGCCAATTTCCTTCGCGCGTGTTAAGGCACGGGCAACCGACAGATTGGTATAGTTAAAGCATGCAGTAATCATGATTACGCAGGCGAGAATAATCAGGAACTTGTACCCTATCAGCGGCAAACGGTTGTTTGTATCGTTGCCACGCAAATTCAGCTGTATGTCGCTCAGCTTTTGCGGAATAAAGCGAAGGTCCTTGGTTTGCTCATTCTTTTTGTCGGTATACGTGCGGGTGGAAAGATCGTCAAGGGCTGTCTGAAGTTCAGCCAGGCTTTTATCTTCTTTCAACAACACAAAAGTGTACGGACGATAGAACCAATCCCACGCGTTGGTGCGGTCTTCAATTTTCTTTGCCGTGATCAAGGATGGTTGTGTTGCAGCCGACATGAGCACATCAAATGCGAGATGTGACTTATATTTTGATTCATCCACTACACCGGTTACGGTAAACGTTCCCCACGGTACCGGAGGTGCTCCTATCCCATCGAACTCCTGCGGGAATGCGAGCTGTCGGTCGGAAAAATCGAATGTCTTCCCGATCGGGTCATCATTTCCATAGAGTTGAAATGCAAGCTCCTGCGAAATCACCGCAGTGTACGGTTGCTGCAAGGCAGTTGAAACATCGCCTTTTTCCAGCGCAAAGCTGAAGATGGAGAAGAACGAAGGCTCCGCAAAGTAGCCTCTCATTTCAGCGAGTTTATTCTGGTAAACGGCATCACCCGCAGGACCGGGAACAAGCACGGTTGTTTCTTCAGCAACGGTATAGTTATTCTTTATCGCTGCCGCGAGCGGCAAAGGTGTGGTAGCGTAATTTGTGGAAAGTGTTATCCGGTAAATGCGGTCACCCTTCGCATGAAAAGCATCATACCTGCGCTGATCGGCCACCATCAGAATAATGAGCATGCACACCGACATAGCGAGTGCGAGTCCGAAAACATTGATGGCCGAAAACGCTTTGTACTTGACAATGTTCCGCCAGCCGATTTTGAAATAACTTCTAACCATACCGTAATGCATTATTTTCTGAAGGCGACCCTTCCGAATCGCAAAGGGTCTTATATAATTGAGCACCTGCCGCCAGTAATCGAACCGTGCGCGCAGCAACGATGTTTTCAGCATCATTTTATCAAAACGTTCCTCCAAATCGCCCGTCACTTCTTCCGCAAGGTCACGCCTCAAAAAAAGCGTTAGCAGTTTCTGTGCAGGTCGCGGGGGATTATGCTTTGACTTACGCATGATGCTTCAACTGTTCACGCTGGTAGTTCCATTCGCGTTGAAGCGCGGTGATTCCCGCAGCAGTTATGCGATAACTTTTTCGCGAGTTGGAAGTCACAACTTCCACAAATCCATCTTCATTGGATTGATGAAGGGTCTGGTAAATTGCAGCGAGCGGAATAATCTTGCGCATAGCAACCGCTATGTCGTCTGCCAACGCAACGGCCGACATAGCCGTACGCTGCTTGCTAAGCTGAAACAATACCTCTTCTTCCAGATCGGTCATCATGCTTTTGCTGCCGGTCATGTTACACGCTGAACCCGAAATCCATTTTTCCTGCGAATGCAGGAAACTGATTGTACAACGACATCCGCAGATCGCGCGCACTTTCGAGAGCACGTCTTCCGTAGGCCGTAATGGTGTAGATGCGCTTTCGTCTCCCGCCCCGTTCGGCTGTGGCATTTCCAACCTTCGAAGTCAGAAAACCTTTTTCCTCCAACCGGTTGAGCGTGGAGTGCACCGCACCAATCGATACCGACCTTTTGGTTTGCGTTTCGAACTCTTCCGCGATCTTAAAAGAATAGGCTTCCTCTCCGAGGATGCCCGTAAGGAGCAGGATCACCTCCTCAAATTCTCCCAAACGTGTTTCGATCATTTGATACTAGATTGTATAGGAAATATACGGGCGAGATAAATATTTGTTCTACTATTTAGTAACAAATATTTCGTTCAATAAAAAAGCCTCCGAAAAGAGGCTCATTATCAATGCTTTGTGTTTAATGTTATCGTGCAATAACCTGGTAGGCCCTCTGCCCTTCCAGCTCGGTCTGCCGGATCACTTTCGCTGCCTGCAACTCGGATAACATCTGGTTGATGACTTGTTCGTGGGTGGAACCAAGGTGCGCAAGAAGCTGCGTGTAGGTTTTTATGTCGTTAGGGGCCTTGCGGAAATCAGTAATAAAGTTCAGGATATCTATTTTTCTCATCGAAAACGGATTTTTAGAGGGATACGAAAATCAATCCGTAAAGGTTTTAACGAAGTGAAGTTTTTGGGTCAGCCGCTAGATCACAAAAACAGTGTCCTGCGCAGCGGTGGTAAACCTGCTTTTGGCAACGCCTTTTTCCTTCGTGAAGAAATTGACGATCGCATCCGAATATTCGCGCTTGCACTTAAAGTAATGAGGCTTCTTTGTTGTTTTTGACGATGCCAGCAAACCCGCAAGCGTAGCCCGGTTTCTTGCCCCGATCTCACTTTTCGGCTTGATTATTTTCGATATCTCAGCGATGATCTCGTTAATCTCGCGCACTTCTTTTTCATTGAATTTTACGGGTGTCATAGATGCTTTGTTAACGGTCAAAAATATAAAAATTCATCCATTGTAGAATCAATTCCACAAACAAAGCGTGATCGTGTTTGTGTCGCGCATGCATAGTGTCAAAAATGTTGCTATTCCGTGTCCGGAACGTGGCACAAAATTGAGTCGCATACTAAACTGAAAACCTGACGTTATATCGTCAACAATTTAAAAGAAGCGTATGAATAGTGTGAAGAAGATTTTTAGTAAGCGAATTGCAGCATTGACGTTGTCGTGCTCCATGCTTTTGGCCTTTACGAGTTGCCTTGATGACGATGACTCCAAAATCGAAAATGTTCCTGTAGCGTATGTGTCATTGTATCACGGTTCACCGGATGCACCGGATCTGGATATTGAAGTTGACGGAAGGCAGATTAACGCCTACCCGTTTGAGTATACCGATTACACAGGTTATCTCCGTTTTTATACCGGTGAACGTAACCTGAGATTTGGTCCGTATGCATCCAGCAGCATCGACATCGATACAACGATTGACTTTGAAGCGAACCAGCTTTATTCTGTATTTGTAGTTGATGAGTTTGAGGATGCAGGTGTTGTAGTAACGCATGATAATTCCGACACTCCTGCAAAGGGAAAAGCGAAAATTCGCGTGATCAATTTGTCGCCTGATGCGGGTGACATCGACTTCGTTGCAAACGGAGATGAAGAGGCCTGGTCATCTGATCTCGCCTTTAAAGAATCATCCGATTTCATGGAGGTTGATGCGCAGGAGTATGATTTTCAGGTGCGCTCTTCAGCAAACAACGATTTGCTGCTTACGGTGCCCGATATCCAGCTTCAGCCCCGGTATTTCTATACGATCATTATCCGTGGTTACGACACACCTCCGGGTGGAAACCCGAATGCATTAGCTGCACAGGTTGTGGTGAATTAACTATTTGATCCAAAAAAAGACAAAGAAATAGCCAATACCGGGCTATTTTCTTTTAATGCAATTTCTGGAATTACACAACATAGTGCGAACATTCGACCCCTTCAGGGTCGCGTTTAATTACCTTTTCAATTTCCTATTAACATTTGAATCCTTCGGATTCGGCCGTGTACCATCAGTTGGTGATGCCCCTGAAAATGACGCAGGCAATCCCGAAGGGATTGAATATTTATAGAAGATTTCCAGAAGAAAAAGGTCGCGACCCTGAAGGGGTCGTATTTTGAATTGACGCTCAGCAACTTCTATTTGCATTCAAATCCGCAGGATTCGTTCGTATGCCGTCAAGTTGGTGATGCCCTGAAAATGACGCAGGCAATCCCGAAGGGATTGAATATCTATAGAAGACATCCAGAAAAAGGTCGCGGCCCCGAAGGGGTCGTATTGAACTCGTGAATAATTTCTTTTAATATTTGAATCCTTCGAATTTCAGGAGATTGCAAAAATACATTTGTTGACATCGTGAAATACGTAGAAAAATCAAGATGACATCAGAACATTCGACCCCTTCAGGGTCGTGTTTAATTTCGTTACCTAATTTTCTATTAACATTCGGATCCTTCGGATTCGGCCGTGTACCACCAGTTGGTGATGCCCTGAAAATGACGCAGGCAATCCCGAAGGGATTGAATATTTATAGAAGATATCAAGCAAAATCGATCGCGACCCTGAAGGGGTTGTATTGAACTCGTGAATAATTTCTTTTAATATTTGAATCCTTCGAATTCAGGAGATTGTAAAAATACATTTGTTGACATCGTGAAAGCAGAAAAAATCAAAATGATATCGGAACATTCGACCCCTTCAGGGTCGTGTTTAATTTCGTTACCTAATTTTCTATTAACATTCGAATCCTTCGGATTCGTTCGTATGCCATCACGTTGGTGATGCCCTGAAAATGACGCAGGCAATCCCGAAGGGATTGAATATTTATAGAAGATTTCCAGAAGAAAAAGTTCACGACCCTGAAGGGGTTGAACATAAAATCAGGGTTATCGGTTTAATAAAACCCATATTCTTGATCAGTCGCCGGCTCCAAAATTCACCACACTACCTTCCACCAGTGGTATTGCCCGGTGTGCCGATTAATCGTTACTTGCGGGGATATTATTGAGTTGAGAATAATCCAGTGGCCTGGTATCGCGGAATAGGACTTACGGAAATCATTTTTATCGCGCTGTTTCTGGCGTTGTATATCTTTTATATCGTGCGGGTGATCACCATTGCCCGATCGCTTAAAACCTCGTTTTCATCAATCTTTATCAAACTTGGCCTGCGCACTCTCATGTTTACGCTGCTGGTTATTGCATTGCTGGGACCTTCATTTGGTTCTTCCAAGCAGGAAGTGAAATCGATCGGTAAAGACATCATGATTTGTGTGGATCTTTCCAAGTCGATGGACGCGTTTGATATTCAGCCAACGCGGCTGGAAAAAGTAAAATTTGAAATGAAAAAGATCGTAGATGCGTTCAATTCCGACCGCATCGGAGTTATCATCTTCTCTTCAGAAGCATTTATGCAATGCCCTCTTACGTATGACCAGAACGCACTAAATCTGTTTATCGAATCTATGAATACAAGTCTGGTTCCTTCTTCCGGTACCGACTTTGGTCCTCCCCTTGAAATGGCGATGAAAAAAATGGAAGACGATGGAACACGCTCAGACACGAAATCAAAAATTATCATCCTGATCAGTGACGGAGAAGATTTTGGCGAAGAAACGGCCGATGTTGCACAGGAAATCGAAGATGAAGGCATCAAGCTTTTCACACTCGGTATCGGCACCGAAAAAGGTGGTCAGATCCGGTCGGGCTCAGGTTACAAAACCGACAAGAGCGGTAACGTAGTGGTGAGCAAGCTGAATTCAACTTCACTAATGGCCCTTGCTTCGCGTACCGGGGGCAAGTATTTTGAGATCAATGAAACCAGAAACGATGTTTCGCGGTTAATCAATACAATAAGCAAGATTGAAGGCGAGCTGATGGATGCCCGCGTGATGGATGTAACCGCAAACCGGTATTTCTACTTCCTCGCAGCGGCCCTTGCCTTGCTGGTACTGGATGTGTTGCTGAATGTTAAAACGGTACGGATATGAAAGTGTGGGCAACTGCATTACTTGTTCTCATAACCCTGACCGATCCTACGCGGATCAGCAAGATTAATACGCTCAAAGCCGAAGCGAAAAAAGCCTACCTCAAAAACGATTTCAAAACTGCGGTTGCCAAATACCGGTACCTGATCGACTCGATGGATGTGCGGGAAGATGAAGTGCTGCTGAACCTCGCAAGCGCTTACTACAACTTAAAAGATACGACTAACGCGGTTAGTCAGTACCAGTCGCTTACCGCGAGCTCCAAAAATCAATTGCGGTCAAAAGCTCAGCAACAGCTGGGACTGATTGCCGATCAGCAGGGAAAGCAGGAAGAAGCATTAAACCATTTCAAGGAAGCAATCAAAAGCGACCTCACCAATGAGGAAGCCCGCTATAACTATGAGCTGCTGAAGAAAAAATTAGAAGAAAAGAAAAAGCAGGACCAGAAAAAACAGGATCAGAATAAAGATCAGGATAAGAAGGACCAGGACAAAAAAGATCAGGATAAGAAAGATCAGGAGAAAAAAGATCAGCAGAAAAAAGACCAGGAGCAGAAGGACAAGGACAAGGACAAGAAGGAAAAGGAAGAAAAAGAAAAGCAGGACCAGCAGAAGAAAGATCAGGACAAAAAAGATCAGGAAAAGAAAGATCAGGAGAAAAAAGAGCAGGAAGAAAAAGAGAAGAAAGAGGAAGAAAAGAAAATGCCTCCTTCCGTTAAGGAAAAGCTTGAGCAGATGAAAATCAGTCCTGAGAAAGCTGAAATGCTTTTGGAAGCCATGCGCAACCAGGAGAAACAGTATTTACAGCAAAACAAGCGCAAAGCCACAAAGCCTAAGGAAAAGGGCAAGCCCGACTGGTAGGCTTTCTGTCAGTATTTATCCTAATTTTGACCTGTTAATCCACCATGAATATGAAAGAAGTCTATATCATTTCGGCAGTACGTACACCTATCGGCAGTTTTGGCGGAAGCCTGAGTGCATTAACCGCGGTTGAACTTGGCGCGGTTGCTTTCAAAGGTGCGCTTCAAAAAGCCGGTGTAGATCCGAAACTGGTTCAGGAGGTATTTGTCGGAAACGTGATTGCCGCAGGCCTCAAGCAGGCGCCTGCTACACAAGTGGCAGTTGGTGCCGGACTGGGATACAATATTCCCTGTACACTGATCAACAAAGTGTGTGCATCCGGAATGAAAGCCGTGATGGTAGGCGCGCAGTCGATCATGCTTGGCCAGAATGATGTAGTTCTTGCCGGTGGCATGGAAAGCATGAGCAACATCCCGTATTATTTGTTAAAGGCCCGCACCGGGTACAAATTCGGAAATGGTGAGTTGATCGATGGCTTAACGTATGACGGTCTTACCGATGTGTACAACCACTGCGCGATGGGGGTATGTGCCGACAACACGGCAAAAGAGATGAACATCTCACGCCAGGATCAGGATAATTATGCCATAAACTCATACAAGCGTTCCGCAGCAGCGTGGGCAGCCGGTAAATTCAAAGATGAAATTGTAGGTGTTGAGTTAACCGATAAGAAGGGAAACAAAACCCTGTTCGCGGAAGATGAAGAATACAAAAACGTAAACTTCGAAAAGGTTCCCTCGTTGAAACCCGTGTTCACCAAAGACGGTACGGTGACTGCAGCCAATGCGTCAACACTGAATGACGGAGCCTCCGCCCTCTTACTTATGAGCAAGGAAAAGGCAAATGAACTCGGCCTGAAGCCGATTGCAAAAATCCGCGGCTTTGCCGATGCAGCACAGGACCCGATGTGGTTTACAACCGCACCTGCGTTGGCCATTCCAAAAGCTATGAAGATGGCTGGCGTTACTCCAAAAGACGTTTCGTATTACGAGATCAATGAAGCGTTCTCGGCTGTCGCGATTGCCAACAATTTGAAACTGGAACTTGATCCGGAGAAAGTAAACGTGAATGGCGGTGCGGTAGCACTCGGTCACCCGCTGGGGTCGTCCGGTTCACGCATTACTACAACCCTCATCAACATATTGAAGCAGAACAAGGCCGGCATTGGCGTAGCCGGAATCTGTAACGGTGGCGGTGGCGCATCGGCCATTGTGATTGAAAATCTGTAAGCGTTCACCGGAACGTTTCACACAACAAACGAATCAGCCTTGCGTTATTTGCAGGGCTGTTTTATTTTCGTCTGAATCCCTCAAAAGCATGCGTTTTATCCTGTTTATTCTGATCCTGTTGCCAGCTGTTGGTTTTGCCCAGCGCGAAATCAAAACCTATTACGATGCAGCCAAGCGGTTTCCGCAGGAAGTTTATGCAGTAGCTTCCGATGACGAAGAGATGCTGATCGGGCCATACAAAAAATTCTATCCCAACGGCAAGGTAGCTGTTGAAGGCAATTTCAATAAGGGTAAAAAGTCAGGCGTGTTTACCGAATATAATCCCACCGGCACGCTTTCGCGGAAAATGGTTTACGTGAACGGACTTCGTCATGGTGCGGTAGAGGTGTATGATGAAACCGGCAAGTTTGTTCAGAAAGCTTACTATCAAAACGATCTGCTGGTCGACAGCGTTCAGTCGTTTTATGATAACGGTATTATCAAAAGCGAAACAGTTTTCAAAAAAGGTAAGCCGGAAGGTGTGGTACGCGAGTACTATCCTGCAGGAACCATGAAAAAGGAAATTATGTATGCCAACGGAAAACCAAACGGCATTACCCGCAGCTTCTATGAAAACGGAAAGGTAGAAACCGAGTGCAACTATAAAAACGGCATCATGAGTGGTTTTTATAAAACCTTCTACGACAATGGTCAGATGGAAACGGTTTCAACCATGAAGGAAGGTTCCAAAAACGGTGAGTTTAAAAACTATGATCGCGAAGGTCACCTGTTGCTCGAAGGCAGCTTCATGAACGGACGCCTGCATGGCGATAACGTTGGGTACTATGCCGATGGAACCGTGAAACACCGGTACAAGTATGAAGAGGGTACCAAAGTCGGAACAGCGCTCACCTACCATCCGAATGGCAAGTTGAAAATCAAAGAACAACCATCACTCACCGGCCAGGAATGGGTAGTGGAAGAGTACTCCGATCTGGAGAAGTTAATGTCCGTTAAGCGGTACAAGAATAAACATCCTAACGGCTCGTGGGTATTTTACTATCCTGACGGAAAGACGGAGCACGTTAAAGAAAATTACGAGAACGGAAAGCTGTCGGGCGTGCGGTATGAATATTTCGAAAACGGAAAGCTCGCCAAAGAAGAAACCTATAAATTCAACTTGCTGACGGGCCCGTACAAGACCTACTACCCTGCCGGTGGCGTTGAGGCCGAAGGCGAGCTTCGCTCCAACCGCAAACACGGACTGTTCACGGCCTATCATCCGAACGGCAAGATCAAAGAACAGGGTGAATACATTGCCGATCGTAAACACAAAGAGTGGAAAGAATATGACGAGCAGGGAAACGTTACAAAAACCT
The DNA here is from genome assembly GCA_019694875.1 of Cyclobacteriaceae bacterium. Taxonomy (GTDB): domain Bacteria; phylum Bacteroidota; class Bacteroidia; order Cytophagales; family Cyclobacteriaceae; genus UBA2336. The sequence continues at coordinate 779,227 of JAIBBC010000002.1, read as the reverse complement.
ATGTTTTCAAGGCTGGTCTGCTGGTTGAGCCCAAGAATTAATTAAACCGGCAGGCCAATTTTCTGCCACACATTTCCAATCTTTGCGCTTCAGTTTTTTCTATGGACGCAATCAAGGAAACCAATTTCAAGTTTCAGGGTCAGACGGGTTTTTATCGCGGCAAGGTTCGTGATGTGTACTATTTCGGGAACATCATGGCCATGGTGGCAACCGACCGCATCTCGGCATTTGATGTTGTGCTGCCGAAAGCGATCCCCGACAAGGGCCGGGTGTTAAACCAGATTGCAGCCATCAACTTAAAAGCAACCAAAGAACTTGTTCCGAACTGGGTAATCAGTACGCCTGACCCTAATGTTACCGTGGGTTTTAAGTGCGAACCCTTTACCGTGGAGATGGTTGTGCGCGGCTACCTCGCAGGCCATGCGTGGCGCGAATACAAAGCAGGAAAGCGAACGCTTTGCGGAGTGGCGCTTCCGGAAGGGTTGAAAGAGAACGATAAATTTCCGAAGCCCATCATCACCCCTACCACCAAAGCTAAGGTGGGGCACGATGAAGATATTTCGCGCGAGGAAATTCTAAGCCGCGGACTGGTTTCACAAAAAGATTACGAAACGTTAGAGAAGTACACATTCACGTTGTTTGCAAAGGGTACTGAGCTGGCCGCTGAGCGCGGATTAATCCTGGTGGATACCAAGTATGAATTCGGTAAGCAGAATGATACGATCTATCTGATAGATGAGGTTCATACTCCTGATTCATCACGCTACTTTTATGCGGAAGGATATGCCGACCGTCAGCAGAAAGGTGAAACCCAAAAGCAGCTTTCGAAAGAATTTGTACGTCAGTGGCTGATCGAAAACGGATTCCAGGGCAAAGACGGGCAGCAGGTACCCGAAATGACTCCACAAATTGTGAACTCAATATCAGAGCGTTACCGCGAATTGTACCACCATTTTACCGGTGAAAAACTGTCCGGAACCGGCACGGGCGATCTGCTTCAAAGAATCCACGATAGTATCATTAATTCGGTAAATTCCGTTAATTTTGAGGCTCGCAAGAGCTAAACAGTACCCAAGAACATGAAATACACGATCGATAAGCAGGAGAAATACAGCTTGCTGCGCCTGCACGAGGAGAAGATGGATAGCAGTGTTGCTCCGAACCTGAAGTCAGAGCTTATCACGCTGCACGCGGAGGGCGTTAAGAATATTATCCTCGATTTGTCGGACGTTAAGTACACCGATTCATCCGGTCTGAGCGCGTTGCTCGTAGGCAATCGTATCTTCCAGGAAGAAGGCGGAATTTTTGTACTGGCAGCATTGTCGGAACACACCGTGAAGCTGATTAAAATCTCTCAACTTGATAGCGTGCTGAACATCACCAACACAGCCGAAGAAGCCATTGATGCCGTGTTCATGCACGAAATTGAAAAAGATCTAAAAGACCGGGACAACCGGTAAGATCGGTACGATCACATAAATTAATGAAGACCAAAGTCGTTGATGATTTTGGTCTTCTTGTTTTATACAACAGCCGGCTGCCGAAAGCCGCCGGGTCGGCTTTTTCAAAAAGAAATAAATTCAGAACTTACTGCGAAGCAAGGTTGTGGCGTTTAAAATTACGATACTCGGTTCAAGTGGTGCCGTTCCGGCTTACGGCCGCATGCCGTCTGCACAGTTCATCGAAGTCGAAAACAACTACTTCATGATCGATTGCGCTGAAGGCGCGCAATTACAGCTGATGAAGTTTGATCTCCACATGCACCGCATCGATCACATCTTCATTTCACACCTGCATGGCGATCACTACCTGGGCCTCATGGGATTGATTTTCACACTTCACCTCAACAAACGAAAAAACGATCTTCATATTTACAGTCACAAAGGGCTTGACGAGATCATCATGCTTCAGCTTAAATATTCGAAGTCATCGCTCAACTATAAAATTATTTTTCACCAGCTCACGCCGGGCAAGCAAGAGGTTGTCTTCGAGAACAAGTTTGTCACCGTTGAAACCATTCCCCTGCTGCACAAGCTTGACTGTTCCGGCTTCCTGATACGCGAGAAATTAAAACCGAGAAGAATCGACAAAGAAGTAATGCCGCAAAACCTCTCAATCCTTCAATTGAATAAGTTGAAAGCGGGCGAAGATATTGTGGATGAGGAAGGAAACATCCTTTATAAAAACGAATCGCTCACGCTTTCGCCACGAAAATCCAGAAGCTACGCGTATTGTTCCGACACGCAATATTTTGAGGACATCGTTGAACAAATCAGAGAAGTGGATGTTCTGTACCATGAAGCAACGTTCATGGAAGAAGACGCAGACAAAGCGCTGGAAACCCGGCACAGCACAGTTAAGCAGGCTGCTACCATCGCAGTGAAAGCCAGATCCGTGCGACTGCTGATCGGACATTTTTCAGCCCGTTATAAAGATCTGCTTCCGGTAATTGACGAGGCCAAGCGCGTGTTCCAAAATACCTATCTTGCCCTGGAAGGCGAAACCTTTACCATCGAAGATTAACCTATGCACCCCACACTCGAGCAAAAGAAACATCGCCTGTTCCTGGTTCTGTCAGGTATCTTCATCACCAATTCGCTTCTGGCGGAAATGATTGGCGTGAAAATCTTTTCGTTCGAACAAAGCCTGGGGTTGCATCCCGCAAATCTGAACATTCTCGGATTTACCATGGACTTTAACCTTACGGCAGGTGTACTGATTTGGCCCGTGGTGTTTATCACAACCGATTTGATTAACGAATACTTCGGTAAACCGGGCGTTAAACGCATCAGTTATCTCACCGCAGGTTTAATTGCCTATGCCTTCCTGATAATATTTATTGCCATGAGGCTTCACCCTGCCGACTTCTGGCACTACACCAAAAGCCCCGATGGAACGTCCGTTGATATGGAATTCGCGTTCAGTAAAATTTTCGGGCAAGGACAACGCATTATCATCGGATCGCTGACTGCCTTTATCATCGGGCAACTTACCGATGTGTACATCTTCCAAAAATTAAAAAAAGTTACCGGCAACAAATATCTTTGGCTGCGGTCAACCGGTTCGACCCTAATTTCCCAACTGGTAGACAGCTTCGTGGTTCTGTTCATCGCATTCTACGGGCAATTCGAAACCAAATACCTGATTGCCATGTGTTTTACTAACTACATCTACAAATTTATTGTAGCGATTGTGTTAACGCCTGTTATCTATGTTGGGCATTCAACCATCGACAAGTATTTAGGGAAAGAACATGCAGAGAAAATTTCTGCAGAAGCGACCGAAAGCAGCAAGGGTTTCTTTTAGTGCCTGCGGATATTATCCAGGATTACAGCCGTTGCAATACCTGCATTTAATGATTCTGCATTCCCGTATCGCGGGATAGTGATTTTCTGCGTAACGAAGTCTTTGACTTCATCCGAAATTCCATTTGCTTCATTGCCGATTACAACAATCCCGCCAGTTCCGAAATTGAATGTGTGAGCATCCTCCCCGTTCAGAAATGTTCCGAACACAGGCAATTTATTGTCAGCCAAATAATCAGTCAGCTTGGTGTAATACACATTCGTTCGAACGAACGAACCCATGCTCGCCTGGATTACCTTCGCGTTGTACACATCAGCTGTTTCTTCAGAGGCGATGATGTTCTTTATTCCGTACCAATCGGCCGTGCGGATAATGGTGCCCAGGTTGCCGGGATCACGAATATCGTCAAGCATCAGTACAAACTCTTGTGCGTCCGGTTTGGGCTTGGTGTTTTCAGGGATTTCGACAACAGCAAGCGCAGCATTATTGGTGGCATATTCACCAACGGAAGCAAGTTCTTTTTCCGTTACCGTGACTATCGCTCCCTTAAACCGGTTGACTACCGGCTTCTGGCGTTCGATAAAGTCTGCCGTGGCATACAGTTCCTTTACGACTAAAGCTGAGCCGAGAACCTCCAGCACGCTTTTTTCACCCTCCACCGTAAAACATTGTTCCTGTTTTCGGTATTTCTTTAATTGCAAAGATTTGATGAATTTGATCCGCGCTTTGGACAGCATTTTTTGACCGTTGATACCCTCGAAAAATAGATATTATTTCCTTCTTTTCTCAGTTTTGATCCTGCTGCAGGCGTGCACCGGCACCCGGTATCTGAAGGAAAACGAGCGGCTGCTCTACCGCCAAAAAATCAAAGGCCAGCCGGCCGACATCAGCGAGAACACCTTAAAAGATCTGTACACACAAAAGGAAAATCAAAAAGCCTTCGGACGGATTCCGTTAACTCCGCGTTGGGTACATTACCTCGGCCGCAAAAAGTTCGATCCGAAAAAGTATGAGAAGAAGATCGCAAAGATTGAAAAAAAGTATAACGCAAAAATTGCCAAGGCTAAATCCGACAACAAAGCCAACAACCTGCTTTTCACCAAGCAAAGCAAAATTGATAAGCTTAACGACCGTATTCAGAACGGTAATTTACTGATGCAATGGGTTGACCCGATTACCGTGTACGATTCATCTGCAACAGACCTAACTGTGGCAAAGTTTTCGGATTACCTGTTCTCGAATGGCTATTTCAACAACTCGGTCACGTCCTGTGAACTTGTGCCGGAGAATGAACGCAAGCGAAACAAAGAACGGTTCCGGAAGAAAGTGCAGATCGAATACACAATCCGCGCAGGCAAGCCATACCGCATCGACACGGTTTTCTATCGGGTAACGGATACTGCGATCTACAATCTGTTAATCAGTAACAAAGCGCAAAGTTTCCTGGTAAAAGGCCAGCGTTATCGTCAGGATAATTTTTCGAAGGAACGCGAACGGTTGGATTTACTGTTAAAAGACAACGGCTATTACGATTTTAGTCGTCAGTATATCGAATATGAAACCGATACTACGTATCGGCCAAACCGAAGGATCGGAGTTCAGGTGATTGTGAACGACCCCGCCAAACGCGGTTATCACAAAAAGTTTGTTATTGACGAGGTTAACTTCACAACCGATGCCGGGATTGCTCCGCCTTCCGCGAATACATTCCGTACGAAGCGCGCTTCGCGCGGTGTTAACTTTCAATACTTTGAACGAAACTACAGTTTGAGAATGCTCGGTCAGCGCGTGTTCCTTAAGCCGGGGCAGTTTTATAGTCGCACAAAAACGTTCGACACACAACGCCAGCTGGCCAACCTGAACAACTTCAAGTTCGTGAACGTGAATTACGATACATCGGGCGGAAAGTTCATCGCCAACATTTTCACCAGCCCGCTTGACCGTTACCAATGGTCGAACGAAATCGGTATGAGTGTAACGCAGGGATTTCCCGGTCCGTTCTACAGCGTCAACTTTATGAAACGTAACATTTTCAAAGGCCTCGAAAACTTTGAAATGAACGGCCGTGTCGGTTATGAAGGTGTGCTTTCGGCAACACAATCAAGCAACATCAGTGTGTACCGCAGCATTGAAGCGGGCATAAACGCTTCAATCCTGTTCCCGCAATTCCTGTTCCCGCTTCCCGATCGGATGCGCTACCGGCTTGGTCGCGTTAACCCGCGAACAAAAGTTCAGGTTGGGTACACCTACACAAATCGCCCCGAGTATCAGCGGAAGGCAACATCGGCCAACTTCACATACAGCTGGGATAATCAACGCATCAGGCGATATGATTTCACAATCGTCAACCTGAGTGTGATCAATTCAACTACGTCTGACGGGTTTCAAACCTTTTTGAATCAACAATTCAGCGAATACGGTAACCCGCTGAAGTACTCGTTCAACTCATCATTTGTGAGCAGCATGATCTTCGCGATGACCTGGAACTTCAATAACTACGGAAGTCCGGGTACAACGTCAGCCTTTTTCCGGTGGGCGATTGAAAGTGGCGGAACGATTCAAAACCTGATCGACATCTCAGCGGAAGGTTTACAGAAATTTAAATACCTCCGCGCAAGCGTGGATTTCAGAAGAACAAAAGTATTAGACAAAACCACCATGCTGGCCTATCGTTTCAATGGCGGGGTGGCTTATGCGTATGGCGACACAACACGGGCCCTCCCCTACGAAAAATACTTCTTTGCTGGCGGTAGTAACAGTATCCGCGCATGGCGGCCACGCAGACTGGGCCAGGGTTCGTTCAAGCCGGATGTGAGCAGTGACATCGCGCAAGACGGATATTTTAATTATCAGTTTGAAAAGCCAGGTGACATTTTGCTGGAAGGAAGCGTAGAGATCCGCAAGAAGATTTTTGGCTTCGTGGAAGGTGCTGTGTTCGTGGATGCCGGAAACGTGTGGACTTTCAAGCCGCTGGATGATAATAATGAAGACAAGGGGAATTCACAGTTTAATCTCAACCGGTTTTACCGCGAAATTGGTGTAGGAACCGGATTCGGTTTACGATTCAATTTCTCGTTCCTGATCCTTCGGTTCGATGTGGGTATCAAAGCGTATGACCCGGCACGGGATTCGGGCGACCGGTTTGTGCTTCCGAAAATGCGTTTCTTCCGGCCGTACACGCAATACAATGAACCGGTTATTTACAACATCGGAATCGGGTACTCGTTCTAGTAACTCAACAGTTTCTCAAGCTCGGCAAATACTTTATCGGCTGAAGGCAGCATCATTTTCTCCAGATCAACATTCAGCGGAACTGCCGGGAGATTAACCGCGCCAACCGTCCACACAGGCGCATCTAAAAAAGAAAAGCACTGTTTTGAAATTCGTCCGGCCAGCGATTCGGCAAACGAATTATGAATTGGTTCCTCCGTTAACACCATTACCCGGCCATGCGTTTCAACGCCAGCCTGTATTGCGGGCCAGTCTAACGGATTGAGTGTTCTTAGATCCAGAATCTCAATACGGCCTTTGAATTTTTTCGAAGCTTCTTTCGCCCAGTAAACACCCATACCGTATGTGATGATTACTGCGCTCTCTCCCGCTTCAACATGCTTTGCATCCGCTTTCTGAACGATGTTCGCTTTCCCTAGCGGAATGATGTAATCTTCATCCGGCTCAACTGTTTTTGCATCAGCCGTTCCCGGAACCTTCGACCAGTATAAACCTTTATGCTCCAGCAACACCACCGGGTTAGGATCATAGAACGATGCCTTCAGCAATCCTTTCATATCGGCCGCGTTAGACGGGTACACAATCTTGATACCGTTAATGGTAACCAAAGCCGATTCAACGCTACCCGAATGATAGGGTCCGCCTCCACCGTAGGCACCGATCGGAACGCGAATGAGTGACTGAATCGGGAACTGACCTTTTGATAAGTAGCAGCTTTTCGAAAGCTCCTCCACCAACTGGTTGATCCCGGGCCAGATGTAATCTGCAAATTGAATTTCTACGATAGGCTTGGCACCTACAGCCGACATACCCGCAGTTGAACCGACAATGTAAGCTTCCTGAATGGGTGTGTTGAATACCCGCTCATCGCCATACTTTTGTGCGAGCGTTGCCGCTTCGCGGAACACACCGCCCAGCCTGCGGCCAACATCCTGACCGTAGAACAATGCTTCAGGATGTTTTTTAAGAATCTCGTCTACCGCATGAAGCGCAGCATCCACCATCACAACCTTTTCACCGCCTTTCGGAGAACGGTTGCCTTTCTCTTCGGTGACGGGAGTCGGGGCAAACTCATGCGAATCAAAATCATCAATATCAGGATCCGAAGAGCTTAATGCTTTTTTATATTCCGTTTCAACAAAAGCAGAGGCTTTGTTACGGACCGATGCGAGCGTGGATTCATCAACCTGTTCCAATAATTGTTTCTCCAGCTTAGCGAGGGGATCGTCCTGCTGATGCAAATCAAGATTTTCTCCGCGATACCATTCTTTGCGAACACCGGATGTGTGGTGACCGAGCAACGGACATTTTGCATGAACAAGAATTGGCGCGCGTTTTTTGCGAACGTATTCTATTGCTTTGCTTAATCCTTCAAACGAATCAGAAAAATCAGAACCATCTACCCGCATGCGTTCCATCCCTTTAAAGCCCGCTGCATACTCGTACGCATCCATTGCCCGCATCTCGCTTCCGGTTGCCGATATCCCCCAATCGTTATCCTGGATCAGATAAAGAATCGGGAGCTTCTTGAGCACCGCCATCTGAAATGCCTCAGCAACTTCGCCTTCGGTAACAGAGCCATCGCCCAATGAGCAAATAACAATCGGGTTGTTTTTACCTTTTAATAACTTCTGTGATTCGAGATATGCGATGCCATGGGCCATACCCGTTGCCGGGATCGCCTGCATACCCGTTGCAGAACTCTGATGCGGAATTAACGGAAAGCCCTCGCGCTTTAAAGACGGATGGCCGTAGTACGTTCTTCCACCCGAGAAAGGATCGTCACGCTTCGCCATCAACTGCATCATCAGTTCATGCGGCTGCATGCCGATTCCGAGCAGCATCGATTCATCACGATAATAGAGCGATGCAAAATCAAATGACTTCAACTGCATGCCGGCAGCCAGCTGGATGGCTTCGTGCCCGCGTGAAGTACTATGAACATATTTGCTGCAAATCTCGCGGTTCTCATCGTAAAGTTCGGCCATGCGCCTTGCTGTACACATGAGTTCGTACGCCCTGAGCAATACGTCCTGCGAAAGTTTTGATTCCTTTGATTTCTTGGACTTTTCCTTAACCGTTTCTGGCATTTGGGACGATAGAAATAAGGCTCAAAGATACTGATTTTACCCTATTTCAACCGTTTGAAGCGCGTTACTTCGCGCAAAGCTGGTCGTACGCAAAAACATGCCCGGCCATATCCTTGAACTTAGCTTTGTCGCCTTCAAATGCGGTAAGCATGTCCGGACAATCCGCGTAAAGCTCATCGAAATTGCTCCGATATTTGCCTTTCTTCACGATAACAGCTTTCTCACCACTCTTAACAAAGAGGTACGACTTATCGGCACCGCCTGTAATAGCCACATCGCCTGACTGCAACTTCATGGTTTCATTTGCATTCGGGTCGGCATAAACCTTTATCACATGATCAAATCCGGGATTCAGCAACTGCATCATTGCCGGTTTATCTTTTTTCGTTGCACGAAGCGCCTGTTCGAAAACAATATACTCCCGGTTGATAATGGAATTGAAATCGGTTTTAATGGTCCTGAAGATCGAATTAGCCGATTCGTTCATCATCGCCATCTTTGCCAATGCAGATGCCTTCACAGTAAGTGTTTTCATTTCAGCTGCATCGAGTTTACGCTTCGACCCGTCAGCCAGTTTCAGTGTAACATTCTTAAGGTAGTTGTTAATCAGCGAAGCAGACGACAATTTTCCTTTTAGTGTATCTCCGCTTTCCAGCACGATGGTTGCCGGGTTGTTCAGAATTACACCAATGTCATCGGAACCGATTGCGGCAATAAAGCCTTGTGAAAAAGCCGATCCGGCTATTACGGTCAGAAGGAGTATAAATACTGATTTCATAGCAAGCTGTTGTTACGGCAGAAGCCGCAAATTGGTTGTTATCAGATAACTTTATTTTTCCAACGCCCCGAACGCATATAAAAATACGCCATGCTGAACATCGAAAGCCAATACACCCACTCGGAACCCCAGCCCCAGGTAATCGGCATGTTCAGATATTCCAATACAATATAAACGTACGCACAGTAAACTACAATCGTAATCGATTCGATGGTCAGGTTAACTACGGTGTTACCGGTTCCGGTTACCGAGTTCAGCCATACCGTGCCGACCGACATCATCAGCAACGCGACAGAAACAATCCTTACCACTGGAATTGCTTCCGCAATAAACTCCGGTCCCTGGCTATAGAAGTTCAGGAACAATTCAGGCACAACATTCAGCACGATAAAAATTACAGCTGAAATCGAGAAGCTTATTCCCGCAATTCGTTTGATCAATCCGATAACTTCATCCTGCCGGCCCTGCCCAATGATGTTGCTAACCATGGTGTTGGTTGTTGCCGCGAAAGCCCAGGCAAAAATCCCAAACAAGCCAAAGATGTTGCGCATGGTGTTGGAAATCGCGAGCGCCCTTGCGCCATGATGCTCAATCAGCAGGTAAAAATATTCCCAACTCGCAATACTTATCGCGTACTGCGCTATTAACGGTGCCGATTGAACAAGAATCAGTCTAAAGACCGGACCCTCAAGCTTCACATTTTCGAAAAATGAAAATGCCCGATGCAGGCCTTTGAACCGGATAATCGCATAGATCACGATTAAGCCCGAAGCCTCAGCGATGATGGAAGCGTATGCAGCTCCGTTGAACCCGATTTCGGGCAAGCCCAGCTTTCCATAGATAAAGCCATAATCGAATACGATGTTCATGGCCGCTTCGGCCAATGTTCCCCAAACCAAAAATTTGGTCTGGTTAACGCCTACCAGCAACGCGTTGCGCATTACGTACAAATAAAGAAACGGCAAGCCCCAAATGCGGATCAACAAAAAGTCGATCACCTGGTCGGCAATCACCGGGTTATGGATCAGCGACCGGAGCACCATCGGTGCAAAGCTGTAGGTGATGGCGATTCCGATACCAGCAATAACCAACGCAACCCAAACACCATGAAAAAATAACCGGCCGATTTCTTTCGGTAAACCCTGTCCTGCCCTGCGGGCAATCAACGCCTGCAAGCCGTTGTTCAGTCCGTTACCGATTACGGCAAAAATGAGGTAGTAGACTCCCGTGATGCCGGCACTCGCCAGTTCGCTCTCGCCCAGTCCGCCCAGGAAAATGTTATTGGTAATGAAGTTGATCTGCGGCACCAGCATGGCCAGCGTAATGGGCAAAGCCATCCCGAGAATCTGGCGGTATCCGGTATTCAGTTGCAGTTCCATAAAAGACCCGCAAAGCTAGCAGAAATCGGAAATCGTAATTACTTGTAAGCAGCTTTAAATTCGGCTTCGTCAAAGCCCAGCGTTACAACCTTGTTCTTAGACTCGATAAGCGGGCGCTTGATCACACTGGTTTTTTCCTGCATTAGGTCGATTGCTGCTTTTTCGCTGGTAACTTTGTTTTGAACTTTTTCGTCCAGCTGGCGCCACGTGGTTCCCTTCTTATTTACGAGCTTCTCCCACCCCACCTGACTGCTCCAGTTCTTAAGCTTTGCAGCATCGATGCCTTTTGCTTTATAGTCATGAAACTCGAATTCGATTTTGTTTTTCTTTAACCAATCGAGTGCATTTTTTACTGTGTTACAATTTTTGATTCCGTAAACGATGAACATAGATCCGATTTTAGAATTACGATTTATGATTTGAGGTTTCGCACAAATTGCGGGATGTCGCTTTCAAAGTTATTGGATTCTTTCAAAAGATTGATAAACGCACTGCCGACAATTGCCCCGGAACTGAATTCGCTTGATTTTGTGAACGTTTCATGATCGAAAATACCGAAGCCAATCAGGAACGGGTTTTTCAGGCCTGCATTTTTGAGTTTCCGGAAGTACTCTTCCTGCTCAGCGGTAAAGCCCTTTTTTGCACCGGTTGTGCTCGAAGAAGAAACCGCATACACAAACCCTGACGATAAGCCGTCAATCAGTTCAATTCGTTCAGGCGAAGTTGTCGGGGAAATCAGAAAGATTACATCCAGATTAAGTGCGTTAGTGAGGTCCCGGTAATCCGCAAACTCATCCAATGGCATATCAGGCAAAATCAATCCGTCAACCCCATTCGCGGCAGCATCCTTACAGAATTTTTCAAAGCCGTATTGCAGCACCGGGTTGAGATACCCCATCAAAACAATCGGCATCGTTACTTCCTTGCGGATTTCTTTCACCTGCTCAAGCAGCAGTTTCACGTTCATGCCATTATCGAGGGCAACCTTGTTGCTCGCCTGAATGGTGGGACCATCCGCAACCGGATCGGAAAACGGAATTCCGATTTCAATGATGTCGGCACCAGCCGCCTGAAGATGGCGGGCAATAGCCACCGTATCGTTAAGGTTGGGAAAGCCAGCTGTATAGAAAACCGACAGCACGTTTTGTTTTTTATCCTGAAACAGTTTCTTGAGTCTGCTCATAAATCAATAATTCTACTTCTTAATATTTACCCCACCGGATGTAGGTTTCAAGATCTTTGTCGCCACGACCGGAAAGATTGATTACTACCACATCATCCGGGTCGGTTTTCAGTTGCTTCAGTACGGCTATCGCATGCGCGGATTCAATAGCCGGAATGATTCCTTCCGTGCGACTTAATTCAATACCTGCTTCCATCGCTTCATCATCGGTTGCGCTGAGAAACTGCACGCGCTGTGTATCAAACAAGTGCGCATGCAACGGCCCAATACCAGGATAATCCAGTCCGGCAGAAATAGAATACGGTTCAACAACTTGCCCGTCTTCGGTTTGCATGAGCAGGGTTTTACTTCCGTGAAGCACACCTGTTTTGCCCAGTGCAGTCGTTGCAGCTGACTCGCCTGAATCAACTCCCTTTCCTGCAGCTTCAGCACCAACTAGGTTTACATGTTCATCATTCAAAAAATGATAAAACGCTCCGGCAGCATTACTGCCTCCCCCCACACAGGCGATTACATGATCGGGATACGGATTACCTTCCGCGTCCTGCAACTGCGTTTTCATCTCTTCACTGATAACCGACTGGAACCGTGTAACCATATCCGGATACGGATGAGGACCAACCACCGAGCCAATGATATAATGCGTATCAGAAGGGTTATTGATCCAGTGGCGCATTGCCTCATTGGTTGCATCTTTTAGCGTCATATTGCCGCTGCGCGCGGGAACAACCTTTGCCCCGAGAATCCGCATGCGTTCAACGTTCGGGCGCTGACGTTCCATGTCAAGCTGACCCATGTACACGGTACACTCCATCCCCATGAGTGCGCAGACTGTTGCCGTAGCTACGCCATGTTGGCCCGCCCCCGTTTCGGCAATGATCTTGTTCTTGCACATGCGCTTTGCCAGCAGAATCTGCCCGATTGTGTTGTTGATCTTATGCGCCCCGGTATGACATAAGTCTTCCCGCTTCAGATAGATTTTTGTTTTGTATGTCTCCGACAATCGCTGTGCGAAATACAATGGAGTCGGGCGACCAACATAATCCTTCAGCAGTTTGGCAAACTCCATTTGAAATTCCGGCTCGTAGATGATCGATAGATAATTCGTGCGCAGCTCCTCCACGTTCGGGTAAAGCATTTCGGGGATGTATGCCCCGCCAAATTTCCCGTAAAAACCCTTCTCATTAACCGTGTATTTCATATCACAACGCGTTTATAATCTCTTGAATCGCTTTAACCTTGTTGACATTCTTAACAGCGGGCCGATCCTCGACCCCGCTGTTCACATCGATCGAATAAATATTCAGATCCGCAATTTCCCTAATCGCAGAAACGTTCTCCGGTGAAATCCCGCCACTCAGGAAGAACGGCACTTTTTGATTGTATTTCCGCAGTAAAGTCCAGTCAAATGTTTTTGCATTACCTCCAAAGTACTTTCCTTTCGTATCGAACAAAAAATACGTAACTGCCTTTTCAAAAGGCTTTGTTACTTCAAAGTCGAAATCATCATCGACTGAAAATGCCTTGATAACATTTACTCCTTTTGCGTGCAATACTCTGCACTCATCTGCTGTTTCAGTACCATGGAGTTGCACCAAATCGAGGCTGTACTTTTCAATAAAATGAAGAACAGTATCAGTTTTCTCGTTCACAAAAACACCAACCTTCTTAATATGCTTTCCTAAAACAGGCATTTTAAAATCAGCTCCGACAAAACGCGGAGACTTATCGTAAAAAATAAACCCCAGGTAATCCGGTTGTAGCGCAGCTACTTCCGTTATGTTTGCTGCATCACGCATTCCACATATTTTGAGCTTTACATTCATTTTGTCTTACGTAAAGTTTCGATGAATGCCTGACATGCCTGGCCGGGATTAGGTTGTTCCATGAACCGCTGGCCCATTAAAAATCCACCGAACCCGATCTCACGAAGTTCCCGGATCGTTTCAACGTTTTCAATCCCGCTTTCGGAAACCTTTACAGCGTCTTTTGGAATCAGTGGAAATAATTTCTTCGACAGATTGATATCTACCTCAAAGGTTTTCAGATTCCGGTTATTAACACCGATCAGGTCGGCTTCCGAACGCAGGTTTTGCAACAACTCTTCTTCGTTGTGTACCTCCAGCAAAACTTCCATCCCCAGGCTGTGCGCAAGTTTTGAAAAAGCCAGTATCTCTGCCGGATCAAGACACGCTGCAATCAACAGAATTACATCGGCACCGACTGATCTTGCCTCAACAATCTGGTATTCGTTCACTACGAAATCCTTTCTCACCATCGGTGCATTCCCATTCGCGCGTCTTGCCGAAAGAAAATCCTCCTCGCTCCCGCCAAAGAAATGATTGTCCGTAAGGACTGATAAGCCTGACGCGCCTGCCTGAATGTATTGAAGTGTTGTTGCATCCGGCAACGCTGTTGAATTAATCACGCCTTTAGAAGGTGATTGCCTTTTAAATTCAGCAATGATACCCGAAGCGTCTTTTTCAAGCAGTCGTTTTTTTAAAGAAATCACCGGCTGCCGGAACAATGGCCGTTTTTCCAATAAGGAAAGCGGGGCCGACTCCAGTCTTACAGCGACCTCTTTCTTTTTATGCGCAACAATGGTATCGAGAATGGTCATCGATTAATGAGTTTTTTGAAAGATGCCAGCGCCTTACCTGATTCCAACGACTCCTTTGCTTTTGCCACCGCCTTCAGCAACCCGACTTTCTGATCAGCACAATATAAAGCCATTCCTGCGTTAGCAATCACGGCCGCGTTTTGAGCGTTGGTTCCTCTACCTTCAAGCACGTCCATAAAAATTTTCGCAGACTCTGCAACGGAATCACCTCCGCCAATCTCTTCATACGTTAGTTTTTGCAATCCTAAATCGGCAGCATCAGCAAGTTGCTCACCGTTGTTATAGAAATACTTGAATGCACCCGTGAGCGAAATCTCATCGTATCCGTCAAGAGAATGAAGGATAACAAACTGCTTGTCGGACTGCTGGTATAAGTAGCCATACTTTCGGGCGAGCTCGAGACTGAACACACCTACCAGTTGCCGTGACGGAAAGGCTGGATTCACCATAGGGCCCAGCATGTTGAAAAAAGTTTTAACCCCAAGTTCTTTACGAATGGGTGCAACATTTTTCAAGGCAGGATGAAACAACGGTGCATGCATGAAGCAAATGTTGGCGCGGTCGAGCGAGCGCTTCAGTTCATCGATGTTGTTTGTGAACGTGTACCCGAAATATTCCAGCACGTTTGATGACCCGCAGGCTGACGAAACCCCATAGTTACCGTGCTTGGCAACCGGCTGGCCGGCTGCTGCCACCACAAACGAAGACAGCGTTGAGATGTTAAACGTGTTCTTTCCGTCACCACCGGTTCCGCACACGTCCATCACTGGCTGATCGAACCGGGCCGGAATACAAAGCTCCAGCATCGCATCGCGAAAGCCCTGAAGCTCATCCACCGTGATGTTGCGCATCATGTACACGGTTATGAAAGAAGCCGTCTGGCTCGGGTTGTACTTGCCCGATGTCAGCTCAATCAGAACCTGCCGCGCCTCTTCTTTCGTCAGCGACTGATGATCGATCAATTCATTTAAAACTGTCCTCATAATCTAACTTTGAACTCAAAATTTTAAACCTTGAACTATGAACTTGATTAACCCTTAAGCCAATTTTCAATAATCTTAGGCCCTTCGGGAGTCATGATCGACTCCGGATGGAATTGCACGCCACACACATCAAACTTTTCATGCCGCACCGCCATAACCAGACCCTCTTCATTTGTAGCCGTGATCTTCAAAGGCGACTTAATAGTATCCGATTTTATCGCCCAGGAATGATAATGCGTTACCTGGAAATCTTCCGGGATATTTTTAAACAGCTTTTCATTGCGATCGGTAACATGCGCAGCAGAGGTCACTCCATGGAGTACTTTGGGAATGTTAAACAAAGAGGCTCCGTAAACCTCCCCGATCCCCTGATGACCCAGGCAAACACCCAGGATGCTTTTTGTCGGGCCGTATGTTTTTATAAGATCTTTCATAATGCCGGCTTCATCCGGAATCCCCGGCCCGGGTGAAAGTAAAATCTTATCAAACCGATTTACTTCCTCCAGCGTAATTTTGTTGTTACGATGCACTTCGTAATCATATTTCCGTTCGCGGATAATATGTACCAGGTTGTACGTAAATGAATCGTAGTTATCGAGTACCAGAATTTTCATGTCAGATAGTTTGAGCCATTAAGATTGCCTTGCGCAACGCGCCAAGCTTATTATTTACTTCCTGCAGTTCGCTTTGCGGATCGGATTTGGAAACAACACCCGCGCCCGCCTGACAGATCAGTTGATTGTTCCGGCTGAGGAACGTTCGGATCATGATGGCATGGTTAAAGTCGTTATTAAATCCCAGATAACCGATTGCGCCCCCGTAAAAGCTTCGGTTTACATTTTCAAGTTGATTGATGAGCGTCATCGCCATGTGCTTGGGCGCGCCCGACAGGGTTCCGGCAGGAAATGTATCGGAAGCAATCTTGACTGCAGAAGTACCTTCCGGGAGTTTACCCGTGACTTTCGACACAAGGTGAATCACATGCGAGTAGTACTGGATTTCCTTGAAAACCTCCACCGTTACGTGTTCCGCATGGCGGCTCATATCGTTGCGCGCAAGGTCGACCAGCATGATGTGTTCTGCATTTTCTTTTTCATCCGAAGCAAGCTTGCTCGCGAGTTCGGCATCCTCCTGATCGTTACCCGTTCTTCTGAAGGTTCCCGCGATCGGGTAAATGCTGGCCTGTGATCCGCGAACCTGCAGTTGCGCCTCAGGCGATGAGCCAAACAGTTTAAAGCTGCCGTAGTCAAAATAGAACAGGTATGGTGATGGATTGATCGACCGCAGGGCGCGGTACACATTAAACTCATCGCCTTTGAACTGGCTGGAAAATCTTCGTGATAGCACAATCTGAAAAACATCACCCCGCTGGCAATGACTGATACCTTTCTTAACCATGTCGATGTATTCGGCATCGGTCACGTTGGAAGTCTCTCCGTTCACCGATTGAAAAGCATACGTAGAAAAACGATTACTAAAAATCAGTTGCTCGATCCTGCGAATACCACTTTCAGAAGTTCCGGCTACCGTATTCTCAAATAACGTGAGTTCGTTCGTAAAATGATTCACCACAATCACATACCGGTAAAGTGCATAGTACATTTCCGGAATACCCTCCTCCTGCGACCGGATATTAACATCTTCAAAAAATCGCACGTTATCATACGCCATGTAGCCAAAAAGTCCGCAACCTGAAAAGCCATTTTTGCCCGGGTTGCTCTCCGTTTGAAATGCGGCTCTGAAGGCATCCAGTTTTTGAAGCAGGCCGGCACCCGAAAGTTCTTCGCGAACAATTTTACCATCCGGATAACGCTGTTCTGCTACATTTTTGTGAACCTTGAAGCTGGCGATGGGTTCGCAGCAGATCATCGACAAGCTGTTCTCCTGCCCGTGGTAGTCGGAGCTTTCCAGCAGGATACTTCCGGCAAAAACATCGCGAAGCTTCAGGTAGATATTTACCGGGGTGAGCGTGTCGGAGAGCAGCTTTTTGGATTGTGTTTGAATTTTATAGTTCATTTCAAATTTCGTCAAGTGTATAAAAACAAGAAGCCCGCTGTGAACAGCGGGCCTCTGGCTAAAGTATAGTTATAACAAGGCTGTTCACATATCTGTCTCAGATATATGCCACCACCATGCTATGTTTGAAAACTTGTTCATGTCTTAAGCTTCTGCCTTTTTACGGGGTGCGCGCTTTGGTTTTGAAGATGAAGTTGCTACGGTCGACTTCTTTTTAGAAGCAACCCGCTTCAGTCTTGCCTTAATTTTTGCACGGCTGCGACTAACGCCAAATGAGCCGGTGGTACGCTTACCTTTTTTGCTTTTTTTATCTCCTCTTCCCATGGGTTTATAAGAAATACTGAGGCAAGTATAGCAAACCCTCACGGGATCACAAAATAATCGCACGGCATTTTTCAAGCCCGGGGCATTGAGTATTTTTGAACCGGATGGCCAAGAACCAAAATATCGTTCACCAGTATTTCAAAAAAAACCATGACGGGTTGCTCATCCTGGTCAAGGTGAACCCCATTCATTATACCGGAACCGAGATCACGATTGAAGCAGGACAGCAGCCACAAGTGCGTGACCTGCAATTTGATGAAGACATTTTTGAAGATTTGAAGGCTGACGCCTTCGAGGAATGCAGCCCCCTGGAGTTTAACCTGTATCTCTCCGGACTGGCTTAAACATTCTTGATAATTCTGCCCTGCCTGCTATATTTGCACCCGGTAAACCGGCACGACCAGCTCCTGCTGAATTCCCCCAGGACCGGAAGGTAGCAAGGGTAGGCGGTTGTAGCGGTGCGATGTTCGGTTTGCCACTTTTTTATTGTCTTTTATCCGCCAGTCCGAAGGAATTTGATAAGAACCCTCCCGGACTTTTTTTATTTTTACCCATCTAAAACCACTATCTCACCATGAAATTTTTCATCGATACAGCCAATCTCAAAGAAATACAGGAAGCCTACGACCTGGGCGTGCTGGATGGCGTTACCACCAACCCTTCGCTGATGGCCAAAGAAGGCATTAAGGGCGATGCAAACGTGCGTGCGCATTACAAGTCGATTTGTAATATCGTTGACAACAACGTGAGTGCGGAAGTAATCGCCACCGACCTCGAAAACATCATTAAGGAAGGAAAAGAGCTGGCAAAAATCGATGACAAGATCGTGGTGAAAGTACCGATGATTAAAGACGGTGTTAAAGCCATCAAGAAGTTTTCAAGTGAAGGCATCCGCACAAATTGCACGCTGGTGTTTTCAGCCGGACAGGCAATTCTGGCGGCTAAGGCCGGAGCTAGCTACGTTTCCCCTTTCATCGGTCGTTTGGATGATATTTCACAAGACGGTCTGGAGTTAATCGCTCAGATTCGTCAGATTTATGATAACTACGGATTCGATACAGAGATTCTCTCTGCTTCTGTTCGCCATACCATGCACCTGATTCAATGCGCAGAGATCGGCTCGGATGTGGTTACATGCCCGTTGAATGTTATCACCAGTTTGCTCAATCACCCGCTAACCGACAGCGGCCTTGCGAAATTCCTGGCAGATCACAAGAAAGTTAACGGCTAATGTTTTCAACCGATCCGGTAGTCCGCGTAAGCGATGCACACATCTTCCAGGACAATAACACTGTTCTGCGCGATATTAATTTTGATATCGATAAAGGTGAGTTTGTATTTCTTGTCGGCCGAACCGGATCCGGTAAATCCTCCCTGCTAAAAACGCTTTACGCAGATCTTGACCTGAGACTGGGCGATATTAACGTTGCAGGATTTAATATCCGCGGCATCGATGACGGGCAGGTTCCCAAACTTCGCAGAAAGCTGGGCATCATCTTCCAGGATTTTCAGTTGTTCCCCGATCGCACGGTTGACGACAACCTGATGTTTGTGTTGAAAGCCACAGGCTGGAAAGACAATGGAAAAATGAGGGCGCGCTTGTCCGAAGTTTTGATGCAGGTTGGATTGGGTTCAGTCGAAAAGAAAATGCCGCATCAGCTTTCAGGCGGTGAACAGCAGCGCGTTGTAATTGCACGCGCATTATTAAATGAGCCTTTGATTCTAATTGCGGATGAACCTACCGGGAATCTTGACCCTGAGGTATCGCATGGTATACTGAAACTGTTCCAGCAAATCAACAAAAGCGGCACAGCAGTGTTGATGGCAACGCACGACTATCCGTTGATCAAAAAATTTCCCGCACGCATTCTGAAATGCGAAAACGGCCGTGTAATTGATTCAGCCAAAGAGCCCTTTGAGCTGATCACGGAGTACTAATCACATTGTCGGATTTCCCCCTCCTAAAGTCGCGTTTACACCGCGTTTAAGGTGTTTTCACCTGCTATGTTTGTTGTGTAATCAAACGGAACAGTAAATTAAAACACAATAAAACATGGAAACTATGACTCAAAAATCAATCACCGTTCAGGCAACTGTTAATGCACCGGTAGAAAAAGTCTGGAAGTACTGGAACGAACCGAAGCACATTATGGGCTGGGCTTTTGCGTCTGACGACTGGCATGCACCGAAAGCTGAAAACGACCTGCGCAAAGACGGAACATTCTCAACCACGATGGCTGCGAAAGACGGAAGTTTCAGTTTCGACTTCGGAGGAGTTTACACCAAAGTTGATAACCACAAAACTATCGAGTATACCATTGGTGATGGCCGTAAAGTACAGGTGAACTTTGTACAAGAAGGGAATCAAACGAAGGTGATTGAAACTTTCGAACCGGAAGGTCAGAATCCGGAAGAAATGCAGCGGGGCGGCTGGCAGGCGATTCTGGATAACTTCAAAAAATATACCGAAGGAAACTAAGAGCCTCACAGGGCCGGCTTGCACTATGTATTGGCCGTTGAATCTTTTTCTTTCTCCTTTTCTTCGCCCTGTTCGATTTTATGCAACTGCTGGTTCAGTAAATCGATTCGCACCAGCAGGTTTAACACCAGTGCATCCTTGACTTTCTGACTTGGATGCACTCTCATTTCTTCTTTTAACACCTGGTACATCGCCTCCAGCTGCGCGAAATCGTGCGTGAAACCGTTAAGTCCCTCCTCTTCACCACGGTAGTCTTCAATTTGCTCAACCTTGTTTGCTATCTGGCTGATGTAAAAAGATTCGATGTCCTTAAACTCGCTTAGCACCATCGCCTTCTCCTTTGTATCCTGGAGTTTCGGTACCGCCAGATAGATACTCACGCCCAACAGCACAATTGCTGCTGCACGCCAAATAACTACGGAGTTCCACAAACTGGTCTCACCGAAAAGTTTGCCTCTGATACGATCCCAGTTTTTGTCAGACGGCTCTTTCGTATCGAACGCTGAGCGGTTCTGGCGAATAAAATCTTCCAGTTGATCTTTCATGATGTTTTACTGGTTAAAAGTTCTTTTAATTTACCTTTTGCACGATTGAGTTGCGATTTGGAAGTCGATTCAGTTATTCCCATAATCCCCGCAATCTCCTCATGGTCATATCCCTCCAATAAGTATAACGACAGCACCGTCCGGTATCCATCCGGGAGCAAATCAATGCACTGTCTGACTCTTTCAACGCTTAATTCCGGTCTATAGTCTGCCGAGTCATCTTCTTCCGGAACATCGAATTCATCATCCTGCGCAATCACATTTTCCCTGCGCTTTTTGATTATGTTGATCGATTTGTTCACCACAATCCGCTTCAGCCACGCGCCAAACGTTGCGTCTCCCCTGTAGTTATCAAGGCTTTTAAATGCACTTACAAAGGCTTCCTGCAGCACGTCTTCTGCATCTTCCTCATTTCCGGTAATCCGGTATCCCACGTTGTACATCGCCCGGGAATAAAGCTTGTAAAGCCTGAAATGCGCTTCCCGGTCGCCCGCCCGGCACCGGTCAATAAGTTCCTGATGAATGTCTAAGGCCTGTTCGTTCAAGCAGATTTTCGGCTTCTGGTGATAAAGACAAGGTAGGAAATAAAAGGTTGCGTTTCCGGGTATCCGGATCACCACAGCGGGCGCTATGCCAGGCCTTTTTCTTTGGCGATTTTGTTCAGCAACTGAAGTGCTTCTTCCCGGTCGTTACGAATCTCACCTTCCAGGATTGCCTCCTTGATGCGTTCCTTGATTTCGCCAATAACCCGTCCGGGCGGGATGTTGAACATGGCAATGATTTCATCGCCACTGACCGGGGGCTGAAAATTCCTGATATGATCCTTTGCTTCCACCTCTGCCATCTTTTGTTCAACGAGGTCGAAATTTTTCAGGAAACGATTTACTTTATCGTTGTTCTTCGAAGTGATATCCGCACGACAGAGCTTCATCAGCGCATCGATGTCATCACCTGCTTCGAACAGCAACCTGCGAATGGCAGAATCCGTCACTTCTTTCGATAACGGAATTGGCCGCAGGTGCATGCGCACAAGTTTCTGCACAAATTCCATGCGGTCGTTCATCGGAAGCTTCAGCCTTCTGAAAATTCCCGGAACCATCCGGGCACCTTTGTCTTCGTGGCCATGAAATGTAAATCCATGAACCTTATCGTAGCGCTTTGTTTGAGGCTTGGCAATGTCGTGCAGAATGGCTGACCATCTCAACCAAAGATCGTCTGACACCTTTGCTACGTTGTCAAGCACCTGCAACGTGTGATAGAAATTATCCTTATGCGCGTTGCCGCCTACATACTCAACACCCTGGAGCAAAACCATCTCCGGAAAAAACTCTTTCAATAAACCGCTTTGAAACAAGAGTTTAAAGCCATACGAGGGCACCTTGCTCGAAATGATTTTATTCAACTCATCGGTGATGCGTTCCTGAGAAACGATTTTTATCCGGTCTTTTTGTTCGCTGATTGCCTGAAACGTATCAGCATCGATATCGAAATTCAACTGAGATGCAAACCGGATAGCACGCATCATCCGCAAGGGATCATCGGAGAATGTGATCGCAGGGTCAAGCGGGGTTTTGATAAGTTTGGATTTCAGATCAGCCTGACCATTGAACGGATCAACGAGTTCACCGAACTGTTTTTCATTCACACAGATCGCCATCGCATTGATGGTGAAATCCCTTCGCTTCTGATCGTCATCCAGCGTACCGTCCTCAACAATCGGTTTTCGTGATTCCGTGCGGTATGATTCTCTACGTGCGCCAACAAACTCGATGTCGAGATCGGCCATCGAGATCTGGGCCGTTCCAAAGTTTTTAAAAACATTAACCTTTACCTTCGGACCAAGCGCTTCAGCTACTTTCTCCGCCAGTTCAATTCCGCTTCCTACGCATACAAAGTCAATGTCTTTAGACTCGCGCTTCAGCAAGAGATCGCGCACATACCCGCCCACGACAAATGCCTGGACGCCAGCGTCATCCGCAACGCGGCCAACAATTTTAAAAATGGAATGGTTGAGTGACGAAGCGAGGTTCATGAGCGCCAAAAGAGCTCAAATGTAAGGCTTTATCGTGAGATTAATGCCGGTAGAATGCCGGGCAAGGGATCACCTTTTCTTTCTTTTTGTTCTTCTCGCTTCGAGGAGTGTTGAGCATATATTTCAACGCCACTTCATGCGCCCCGCCAATAGATGGGCCAAGTTCCGAAACGGTTAAATCATAGCTATAGCTGAATTCAATTCGTTCCAGCTGGAATCCAAGAATGATTACCACCGCATCCTGACTGAGGTTATCCGCAACATTTTGCATGATCGGGATACCGCGGTACCAGATTCCGATCACAATCGGTTCATACAAGAAATACGTTCCGATGTCGAACTGGTCGAAGTTTGCCTGCTTTTTATAGACAAACGATGGCGCAATTGCCGCAACCCGGTCGCGTTTGAACAATCCGTTGTACAGAGGAATCCGGATTCCGCCATGCACAGTTGTTTTAACCGGAATAATCGATTGATCTTCCTTCAGCGAACGGTTGGGTTTGTTGAGGTGCGACATCGAAAAACCAAACCAGATTTTTCGGCTGTATGCCAATCCACCGAAACCAAAATCGAAATACATTTTACTTCCGATGTTCTGATAATTCGGACTTGATGGATTCGGATTGTTGGGATCGTCCGGATTCAATTGATCATAAAATACGAGTTTGTCCATATCCACATTACGTGAACCAATCCCGAAATTCAGTCCGGGCGAAATAACCCATTTATCGGCAACATGAACTTTGTATGCATATTGAAAGTTCAGTTGCGTGGACCGTAAACCCGCTGTCCCCGCTTTATCAACCATGAGCAATGCGCCAATGCCACTGTTCAAATCATGCAGACTGTAGTCGTAAGAGAACGCGTAAGTCACAAAGCCGTTGGTAATTGATGGCCACTGATTGCGATAATTGGCGATGAACCGATGATCGCTTGCCGTACCGGCAAATCCCGGGTTCAGATATAAAGGGGCGGAATAATATTGCGAGAACTCCGGGTCCTGTCCGAAAAGTCTGAACGACAACATTACTAACAATATGATCGCAAATCCTCTCATTGTATCAGGTGGATATCCCCTACCCGGGTTACTTCAACATTATTATCGTACTTGGCCTTGATCTTATACACATACACATCCTGCTGGCAGAGTTTACCATTAAAGTAACCGTCCCATCCGCGCAGTTCGCTCCGGCTTTCAAACATGAGCTGGCCCCAGCGGTTAAAGATCATCATGTGAAACTCCTTCACGCCCCGTACCATGGGAAGGAATGTATCGTTCGGACTGTTACTTCCCGGCCCGCTTTTACTTGGCGTGAATGCGTTGGGTGTCAGGATTTGTTGACCTTTGATCGCCCTGATTTCGGCAGTAGCGGTATCCTTACATCCAAACGAATTTGTGACGGCCAGCGTAATAGTGAAATTCTCTTCATCACCCGCTTCAACTTTATACTCCACCGCAGACGGCTCAAAAAGACTTGAGCCTGTACCATTACCGAAGTCCCAGTCGTAATCGGTTCCTCCAATACTTTGGTTATTCAGAAAAACCTTTCCGCCCGGAACATATACCGTGTCGGGGTTGGCCGTAAACTGCGCCAATGGACTCGGAAACACCTGGATAATTTGTGATTTGGTAATCATTACGGTATCGCCAAGCACATTGGTTGCCGATAACGACACCGAATAAAGTCCGGGACGTGTATACGTATAGATCGGATCAACCGCATGTGACACACCTTCGTTAGTTCCAAATTGCCAGTAATACGTTGATGGATCCGCAAATTGCGACAGGTTTGTGAACGTAACCGTTAAAGGCGCACATCCGGATGGCGGGTCGTAATCGAAGTCAAGAACCGGTGGAATCGGATCGATGCGCACCGTAACGCTTTGGGTTAGGATACAGATGTTATTTGTTACCGTTAGCGTGATGGTGAACTCACCATATGTGCCATAGTCATGACTTCCGGGATTTGCACCGGTAAATGTCGTACCATCGCCAAAATCCCATTCCTGAGTCCACGGGCCGGGAGTTGTGTTGTTTGTAATCGTCACAACAGAATTTGGCAACGTCTGAATTAAGGGCGTAGCGGTAAATGAAATTGAAATATTGTCGTCCGGTGGAACGGTGAATGTTTTGGTTGTTACCGTGCTAACACAATTAAAACCGTTGGTTGTTTGAAGCTCAACTTCAACATCCTGTTGCGCGGCCGCGCGATTGAAATCGAATGGTAAAACATCCTGCGTTCCAATCTGGGTAAACAATGTGGTACCGTTAACCTTGATCGTCCACGCATATTCAACCAGTCCTTTCTGCTGCGCTTCAAAACGCATATTCATCACCTCGCAATCAAAAACAAGTGTGTCAACCGTAAAGTCCGAAGTTGGAACCGGGCTGATGCGAATTACTTTTACTGAGTCACGCGCACAAAGGGTTGGCAGGGTTGTCCGGAGTGTTACATTGTAATCGCGGATGGCTTGTGTGCTGTTGATGAATTGAAAGCTGAAATTGGGTGTGGTGCCGGTGCTTTGATCCGCCAATGTTCCTGACGCATCCGTGATAATCCACCGGTAGTCAGACGGATTCAGGCTTTGTGTCTGATTATCAACCACAAAGTTGACTGTTTGAGGTGAGCAATTGTTGTTAAAAGGCGAATAGTTCGCGGCAATGAACCCTGAACGGGGCCCAGGGAAAACGGTAATGGTTTGAGCAGGCGAAGTGAACTCGCATCCGTTTTGCGTTACCACGCGAAGGCGAACATCAAACGTGCGATTAACCGACCCGAAGTTTTCGAAGTTACGCGTATAGATATTTCCGAAGCCGGGATCCGTTGGGCGTTGAATAGAATCCACCACAAACCCGCTCCCCTCGTTAACTTCCCACACATACTGATCAATTACAGCAGGCTGGCCGGCAATTGAATTATTCGTAAAGGTTACCGAAAGCACACTACATCCGGAAGTTGTATTCGAACTAAACAAAGCATTCGGAATGGCATCCACGGTAACCGGATGGACAATCATCGATGAACAACCTCCCCCGTCAGTCGTTACCCGTAATGCTACATCGTACGTTCCGGCAGCCGGGAAAATGTAATCGAACGTCTGTTGATTGGTTAGCGATCCATCGGCATTGAACGTAACTCCGTCATAGCTCATGTCCCATTCCCACAAAATAATCTGCTGGCCATTGATGGCTGTGAGGGTTGACGCATCCTGAAACGAGGTTGGTGATCCTTCACAGACTGTACTGAATGTGAATTCCGGAACAGGCTTGTTCAATACCTGAATCTGAACTTCATCGGTGCTGGCGCAACCTGTTACGTTGTCACGCACGGTAAGCAAAGCGCGATAAACTCCGGGAGTTGTAAAGATACGGTCGAACGGACCAAGTTTAACCGCTGAGAAACCTATAGCCGGAAACTGTGCGATCATGACATTGTTCTGATCGAAAAACTGCCACTGCCATTCTGTTGTCGGAGTTATCGTTCCGGTTGATAAATCTGTAAATCTGACTTCGAAATTGGTAAAGGGTACAACGGGCTCCTGGCAAAAAATCCCGGTTATCGGATTGTTGCTGAAATCGGTCAATCCAATAACGGCCTGAACTGACGGAGTTATATTAACGATGTCGGTGAATTCCTCCACGCAACTTCCCTGCGCGGTAGGATTGGATGCGATCAGGCGGATCAACTTTGTTCCACCGGTTGAATACGAGAATGTTGGGTTTGACTGATTGCTGGTTGTTAACAGAACAGTACCTGCTGCATCGTCATAAAATTCGTATGTATAGTTGTAAGCTCCCTGGTTCGGTGTTTCGTTGTTGAAGAATATCGGTTCGCCTATGCAAAAATCCTTTGTGGGATTTCCCCCGCTGTCTTCCGTAATATAACTCGGCTGAGGAGCTGCGACTATAACAATGTAGCCGGTTGTCATTACAGCATCTTCATAGTTCGGGTTCACCGGATCTCCGTTCCATGGATTACAAATATTCCAGTTGAACAGGGTTATCTCAAACCGATTGCCGATTAGGTTGGCCGCGTTGGCCGGAGCATTCATCGGAAAAGTTGACGATACCGGTCCATCAGCCGGAAAAGGAATCGCATCGACCGGCCCAAAGTATGCGCCTGTAACAAGCAAGCCGGCCGTTCCGCGTGTAGCAGATGACACCAGGTTTCCGGTTCCGTCAGTCAACCCGACAACGGCCCCGTCATTAAGCGTGAGGTTGCGGATAGTAGCCGCAGGATTATGATTGGTTCCGTACACAAACTGAACGTGCCGTGCAAAGCGGTTTGGATTATCGGGTTCCACTGCAATGTTACAGTTGAACTCCGATGCGTCATTAAATACCGCGTTTACTACCGGGTTATTAAAACACACATCCCAATTCGCGGGAGCCATCGCCACGTTGGCGTTCGCCTGCTCATCGGTTCCCCAGAAAAATGCAAGCTGAGTTTCTTGCGAGGAAGGACACAATACACCGTTAATAAGAAGCGAAGCTGTTGGCCGGATACTACACTGACCGTTGTTGTCGAAGTAGGTGAATGTGGCGTTGGCTGTATACGAGCTATTGGGTCCGGTTCCCAGGTTTCCCACGATCAACCCCGATCCCAAGTCAACGGTTGTAACAGTATTGGCCGGATCGTTCCATTCATAGCGGATTTCTATATCGGCCGGATTTTGCGAGGCATTGAAAAAATAGGTGATAGTAAATTGCGTTACCGTAACAGGCGCGCAGTCCTGATCGGTATTAAAGCTGATGTTGATCTGCGGGCGCAGCGTATTACACTGAGCTTTAACGATCGCTGTTGAGGCTACCGCAAAAAAAACTATCAGAAAAAATAACCTGCAACGGGGGATCATTCTTTAACCGGTTCATTTTCCGATTAAAGCCTGCACTATTTGACGCTATTAATAAGAGTTGAATAAAAAAGGGAACCGGTTTTCGCCCTATTTGACAGCTTTTGTCGGTAGAACGATGTATACCAAAACGAATCACATTATGGACCGATGAATAAAAAAAGCCCTGCAGATAGCAAGGCTTTTTATAACTGAAGTCTTCAGCTTAATTCCAGAAGCCGGCTTTACTATTAAAGGTCGGACACGGGATAAGCTTGTATTTTTTCTTCACGTTCCTACCGGCTGGTTTTGACGAAAACTCGTAGATCAGAGAAATCTCGTGCGCTCCACCGGAGGCAGTTCCAAGTTCAGATACGGTAAAGTCGTAGCTATACCCAATGTTGAAGCTCTTGAAATACATTCCCAATGCAAGAATGATTGCATCCTGCGTAGGCGAATTAATCACTGACTTCTGGAATGGTTTACCGCGATACCAAACACCAACGGAAACCGGGTCGATGTGATAGTTAACACCGAGATCAAGTTGGGAGAATGATGCCCCCTGGATGCGATATATGAATGACGGTGTCAGATAGGACATCCGTTCGCTCCTTGATTTAATGCCACCGTTCAGGCTAAGACGCATACCCCCGTGAATAGTAGTTTTCACCGGAAGGCGGCTTTCACTGCCCATCACCGAAAGATTTGGCTTGTTCAAATGATGGAATGCAGCTCCTAACCAGATGTTACGGCTGTAAAACAAGAAGCCTGTTCCCACATCAAAATAATTCTGGCGACCCAACCTTCCTTCAGCCGGGTCATTTGAATAGTACACATCTTCGTTAGGTGAATTCAAACCATCACCAAATCTGAGTTTACTTCTGTCAATCCCGTTTGTTCCATATCCAAACACAAGTCCGGGTGAGAAAACAAGTTTCTCTGTAAGCTTCACCTTAAATGAATACAACAGGTTGATATTCGTTGTCTGCCAGCCTGCCGTTCCCATTTTGTCAGCGGTAAGCTGAACACCAAAACCTGAGCGAAGTTCGTCAACAAATATATCGTACGATGCTGCGTAGGTGGCAAATGCTTTTGGCAAGTTTGGCCACTGAACGCGGTGGTTGAATGACACGCGCTGTTGCTGAGTAATCCCGGTAAAGCCGGGATTTAAATACAGTGGCGCCTGATAGTATTGTGAAAATTGAAAGTCCTGACCGAAGCCAGCCCTAACAATCAGAAATAACACACCGAGTACTAGAATTCTTCTCATAAGCTGCCCTATCGTATTAGTGTCACATCCCCCACCTGAGTCGTTCGTTGATCATTCGCCATTCGTAAGATAAGTTTATAGACATAGACCCCGGCCGGCACCAGATTGCCGTTTCGATCGTATCCATCCCATCCCTTGTTCTGTTGACGGCTTTCAAACACCAGGTTACCCCAGCGGTCGAAAATCTGCATCTGGAATTCCTTCACACCTTTTGTAATTGGTAAGAACACGTCATTGATCGTTGTTCCATCTTCATTTACAACACCTCCGTTCGGTCCGCCCGGATTTGGCGTAAAGGCGTTCGGAATCTTCGATGTACCGGAAGCTCTTGCCTGAATCATCTGAGTTGCAGTATCCCTACACTCCACACCGTTTCCATGATCATTGATAGCAATGAGTGCAATCTTATAACTTCCTTCCGTATCAAATTTATGCGTAGGACTATGTCCTACATCTCCATAAACCGGTGCAATGTTAGCCGGATCTGTTCGCACACTATCCGATCCATCACCAAAATACCACCTGTATTGCACAGGGAATCGAACGTTCGTCAATGGATCAAGCGGTGAAGCACTGCCATTGTCGGTGCGCAATTCCTGATCAGGCACGAATACCTTTTCTAACGGACTGGTAATAAACGCTGCAACCGGATTAGCATACACATCCACTACTTTCGCCGGAGCTTCCTCTTCGTCTGCTGCATTGAAAGGATTTTTAATGGTCAGCGTAATCGTATAGCGTCCGGGAGATGTGATCGGAAAGTCCGGTTCAAACTCCTGCGAGAAATAAATCTCGTTGTTGGTTTGATTAACAACTCGCCACGTACTCACGAAATCACCTGTCGACTGGTTCGTTACATCAATCACCGTAGGCAAGCAAGCTGCCACAGGTGTCGCATCAAATAATGCCGTGAGAGGCGGAACGTTTATCGTAAACACAAATTCATCTCGTGTGGCACAACCATTCGGCAAACCTTCAGCAAGCGCATCACGGTTTACAACAATCAGGATCGCTCGTTTTCCGGTTCCCGGATTGAGGAACGTATACGTTTCAGATCCCGCTGCACTAACAACGGTATCCGCTGGCGTACTCGGGTTATTGTTGTTAAACACCCAGGTATATTCAAAATCAGCCCCATCTAACGGCACAGTAGCATTCTGGAATGTGATGTCATCACTTGGCGCTGTCCACAAAGGAATCGGTGTTAACGGATCCTTCGGTGTACCAATGTGAGCAATACCTTCGCGGTAAACTGTAACAGTTACCGTGGTATCACGCTGACAACTTCCATTTGCGGCCGAGTTCTGAATCTCATACAGAATTTCGTATTGCTCAGGGTTATTGGCTGTCTGATTGTGAATTGTAAACGTCTCAGAATTATGCAATGGACCCGTTCTCGTTAACGGTGCCGGCTGAACCGCACCATCCGATACTCTTGTAACTGTCCACGCATGGGTTGTACCGCCCTGCGTGCTGTTTGTAATTGACAGAGCTGTACCGCTACATACCGTGTCAATCGGAACAACGATGTTCGGGATGATGGTCGGGAATATCTTAATATTTTCAAGATGCGTTGCGATACCGCAGTCAGGAGCAGCCGGGTTGGTCAAATGCAGTGTATTAGCGGCAGTCAAAATGATCGGCAATGTTTGTGTACCGGTCGGATTTTGCGAATGCAGTACACGGGAATCAGTTTGTGCACCGGTTAACCCAGGACCAAATACTGCATCTGGTCCTTCAGGCCACTTGAATGTGTACTCAACTTCCGGATTCGCATTCCAGTTAACATCGAACGGACTTCCGCTACACAACGTAGCTGCAGTAGCCGTGAAGGCAGCACTTGTTTTCAGCACTTCCACAAATACCGGGGCCGGGAACAACGCAGGATTAGCCACGCAACCATTGAAATCTTTTAATCCCGTTACGGTGATTCTCACATCATCGGTAAACGGAGACTGGATTACCGGCTTGCTGTCACCCGAAAGTTCATTCGTTACTGTTTTCGTGGCGATTACGGTACCGCTTTGATTCAGCGTTTCCTGAGTATAGCTGAAATAGAATGGCGACTGACCCGGAGCAAAGTCGTAGAATACGATCATCGCCTGGTTTTCGCAGATGTACTGGGGCGCTGTAATGTTGTCGATCTCAGGCAGCGGGTTAACCTTCACCTCTATCGGAGTGGAAACCAGCGTTGCACATGAACCTGAAGAAAGCAATCTGCGGTAGTATGTGGTTTGCGTAATGGCCGGAGGATCGAAGGTTGCGCTATTTGCACCACCAATGTTTGCAAACGCTCCGCCCGGGATTGAATCCTGCCACTGGTACGTGTAGATACCAATACCACCAACCGGATTTGCGATCTGTGTAATCACTGACGGATCATCACCAATACAAATCTGCTTATCGAATCCAACGAGGTTGACACCCAACGGCACAGGATCGTTGATAAATATCGGCAACGACTGTTTGGTACAAGGGCCGAACGGATCGCCTGAATTCGCGTCAGTTACGGTAATTGTATATAATCCTGCGCTTAATCCTGTGAAACTTCCGGAAGTTTGACCGGTGGTGTTTCCCGGGAAACCGTCCAATGCATAGGTATAAGGACCTGTTCCACCCGTGGTGGCAGTAACATGAATTTCACCGTCAGATGCACCCGCACAACTCAAATCGAATCCGTTATAAGGAGATGATTTGGCGATTGTGATCGTGAGGTTCGCGGGTTGCGTAACTGTAACGGCTGTTGTTGTTACAAAACATGTATTGATATCCGTTACGCGGATTCTATAGCTGCCCGCCCTTAAACCTGTGAACACACCCGAAGCAGCACCGGTTAAGTTGCTGGCGTCTTCGATCAGCATATATTGTAAAGCACCTGTTCCGCCTGAAGCGGTAACCGTAACAATACCATTCGATTCACCGAAGCAGCTTACATTTTTGGTGACTGCTGAGTTGGCTACAATTGCCGGTGTAGGATTAACTGTTGCGGAGTTCGTTACGATTGTACAATTGTTTGCATCTTTTATCGTAACCGTGTACGATCCGGCAGGAACACCTGTAAATACGCCCGAGAATCTTCCGGAAGCATTTAATGGAATTTGATCAATCGTGTAAGTCATTGTTCCGGTTCCCGGAGTTGTGACGGTTACTGTTAACTCACCATCGCTTGCACCGTTGCAGCTTACATTTCTTCCGTTGTACGAGCTGGTTACAGCCAATGAAGCAGCCATTAAGTTTGGCTGGGAGATCGTGACTTGCGTAGTTGTTGTAGCGCAGGTGTTAACGTCTCTTACATTGAACGTGTAATTACCGGCAGGCAAACCTGTAAAGATTCCGGTAGTTGCACCGGTGACATTACCCGGTACTTCAACCGAAGTGTAGGCGAACGGTCCTGTTCCACCAGAAACTGTTATCGTAATCCTTCCATCGCTTGCTCCGTTACAACTAATCTGCTGACCATTGTAATTTGAAGTTACAGCCGCGGTTGCACCCAACACAGCCGGTTGAGTTACGGTTATTGAAGATGTTGTTACAGGGCAGTTGTTGGCATCTCTTACTGTCACCGTGTATGTTCCGGCAGGAAGGCCTGAGAAAACTCCCGTTGTTGCACCGCTAACATTGCCCGGGATTTGATTCAACACGTACGAATAGCCGCCAACTCCGCCACCTGCAGTTACGGTGATCTGGCCGTCACTCAGTCCGTTACAACTGATGTGCTGTCCGTTGTAGTTGCTGGTGACAGCAGCTGTGGCCGTAACCGGGGAAGGCGGTACAACAGTAACAGAAGTAGTAATAACAAAGCAACTGTTCTCATCCCGCACAGTCACTGTGTAAGTGCCGGCACCCACATTTGAGTAAACTCCGGTTGCATTACCTGTTGTATTTAAAGGTGCCTGATCCAGACGATAGGTGTAAACACCCGTTCCGCCACTGGCGGTTACTGTAATAACACCATCCGTAGCAGTCGGACAAGAGATGTGTTGCCCGTTGTAGTTGCTTGTGATCGCAGCGGATGCAGTGATTACTGTAGGCTGAGTAATGGTTACGTTCGTTGTTGTGACCGGACAACCATTTGCATCCGTTACGGTAAATGTATAGGGGCCTCCTGCCGGAATTCCGGTAAATACTCCGGATGTTGAACCGGTGGCATTACCCGATATTTCGTTGAATACATAATTGAGAACACCTGTACCTCCGGAGGCAGTAACTGTTATTACACCATCCGAAGCTCCGTTACAACTCACTTGCGATCCATGATAGTTGCTCGTCACAGCAGCAGAGGCGGTGATCGGAGTCGGAGGACTGATTACAACAGCAGGTGTTACAAACGTACAGTTGTTAACATCACGCACCGTAAAGGTATAACTGCCAGCAGGCAAACCGGTAAATATTCCGGTTGTGGCCCCGGTAACGTTGCCTGGAACTTCAATGGAAATAAAGGTGTAAGGAGCTGTACCACCTGATCCGGTAACGCGAATAATACCATCGCTTGAGCCTACACACTTGATTTGGGCACCGTTATAATTGCTAGTAACAGCACTTGTGCCTGATACGGCAGTAGGCGCGCTAAGTGTCACTGGCAATGTTACCACAGTACAATTGTTGGCATCTTTTACATTCACCGTATAGGTTCCCGCAGGTAATCCGGTAAAAATTCCGGATGCAGCGCCTGTTACGTTGGCTGGTATCTCATTCAAAACATACGAGTAAGGAGAAACACCACCGCTCGCGGTTACGGCTATTCGTCCATCGCTCGCTCCATTACAGCTGATCTGACGGCCATTGTAGTTGCTGGTTACAGCTGCGCTTGCAGAAACTGCTGTCGGAGGCACAACAGTAACCGGTATCGTCACCACAAAACAGCTGTTAACGTCACGAACAGTCACCGTGTATGATCCTGCTCCCACCCCGGTAAAAATTCCGGATGCAGCACCTGTAACATTCAAAGGAGCCTGATCAAGGCGATATGACAGTGCCCCCGTTCCACCGCTGGCAGTTACTGTAATAACACCATCCGTGGCTGTAGGACAAGAAATATGCTGACCATTATAATTACTTGTAATCGCGGCTGATGCTGTAATAACAGTCGGCTGAACCACGTTAATCGGAGCTGTTACAAATCCACCCACGGGACAGTTCTTCGAATCTTTAACCGTGAATGTATAACCTGTTCCAGCCGGAACACCTGTAAATACCCCGGTAGATTTTCCGGTAATATTTGAAAGCGCAAACTGATCAAAGACATAAGTTAACGCACCTGTACCTCCGCTGGCTGTTACGGTAATCACACCATCGCTTGCACCATTACAGCTAATCTGAGCGCCACTGTAATTGCTTGTCACCGCAGCACTCGCAGTTACTGCGGTCGGCTGAGTAAGAATCACGGTGACTACATCTGAACAGTTATTGAGATCTCTTACCTGGAAGTCGTAGGTACCCTGAGTCAATCCGGAGAAAATGCCTGTCGCATTTGACGGGCCAGCCGGACTTGTCATCGTGAATGTATACGCCCCTGTTCCGCCTGTTGCAGAAATGCGGATCTCACCGTCATTTCCACCGTTACAACTGATCACGCTTGATACCACACCCGTTGCATCAACAGGCGTTGGTTCAGTGATGTTCACGGCAACAGTAACTACAGAACATGACTTGGAATCGGTAACCCGAACCGTGTAAGTGCCCGGGCCAATACCCGTATAAACACCCGTTGCATTTCCGGTAGTATTTGCGGGAACCTCTATTAATTGATATGTAAAGCCACCATTACCACCATTCGCAGTAACCGTAATTACCGCATCATTAGCTCCCGGGCAGCTGATTTTAGCTCCATTGTAGTTGCTTGTAACTGAAGCAAATGCTGTGAGTGTAGAAGGTTGTGTCACGGTAACGCTGTTTGATGTTTTGATACATCCGTTTCCATCCGTTACGTTGACCGTATAGGTATTGGCAGCAAGTCCGCTGAAAATGCCGGTTGAGTTAGACGTACCTCCCGGAGAAATTGTATACGTATAAGTCGGCCCAACCAATGTGCCACCTGAAGCCGTAACTGTGATTACACCATCCGAAAGGCCGTTACAACTTACCGGAGTTGTTAAAACCGCAGTTGCATTAATAGCCGGAGGATCAACGAGTGTAACTGTAGCGGTTGTAAACTGACAGTTGTTCACATCTTTTACCACCACGGTGTAAGAACCTGCTGTTAACCCGGTAAATATACCCGAGCTTGCACCGGTAACGTTACCCGGCAGTTCAAGAATGGAGAACGTTTTTGCTCCGGTACCCCCTGTAGGCGTAACCGTAATCTGTCCGTTATTGTCACCACGGCAACGAATATGCTGTCCGTTAAAATTCGAGGTAATGGCAATGGTTGCCGTCAGAACCGGTGGCGCTACAAAATTCAATGGAGGCGAATCTGCAATACATCCGCGTGCATCGCGAACACGAACTACATATGGATTACCGGATGCTGACAACCCGTTAAACGTTGTGCTCGTGAAGAAGCTTGTTCCTCCATCGATGCTATACAAATAAGGAGCCGTTCCATTGGTAGGCGGAGTAACCGTAATGATACCATTGCTCGATGTGTTACACGACAATTGCGCTCCATTGTAGTTCGAAGTAATGGCAGCTGTTACCGAAGGTGAAGGATTAACGGTATAAGTTACGGCTTGTATCCGAGCACACGTTCCATTGCTTACGCGAACAAATACGGGAATTCCATTCGCCAAAGGATACGCAGAGGCAGTACCAACCGTCATCGCATTGATATTTGCTAACGCATCAGCCTGACTTGTGTGCCAGCTGAAGGTTAACGTTCCATCCGAATTTATCGAGGGTTGAAGCGAGATTAAGTTCTGCGTAAATGTGTTTCCTCCGGGCGATGTCGAACAAACAATTTGATCGACATTGTTCGTAAGCGGAGCCGGGTTAACCATAATGGTAACATCTGTTGGTGGTCCAAGACAGCCACCAACTCCGGCAGAACCTGTGGCACGTACCTCGTAGGTTACTGATCCGGCAACAACACCATTATTGACCAGTACGTTGGTAATAGTAGCCCCTGTTCCATTGGAGGTCCCGGTAATTAAACCGGCTACGCTTTTGACAGTCCATGCAAATGTGCTTCCCGCAATAAGCGGAGATGTGGTTAGGGTAAGCGTAGGCGAATCACCACTACAAATGGTTTGCGAAGCAGGCGCGACTTGCGGCTCAGGGTTGACCGTCACTCGCACCGGAATAGCAGGATCTCCTAAACAGCCCGTACTTGAGTTTCTCGGACGAATCATGTACTCCACGATAAGCGGCCCTGCTGTGAGGTTCTGCCAGCGGTCATCGGTCAATACCGTTGCTGCAAATCCATTGCCGGTTGTAGTAGGGTTACCAGCTACAGGGGTTACTCCGACAGGAACGTTAACCGCGGTAACATCATATAAGTCAGCAGGGAAACTTCCGACAGCCACTTTCAGTACAATACCAACATCTTCAGTTGAGCTACAGATTTCGTCAACAAGACCCGGGTCCAGAACAGGCTCAGGTTGAACCGTAAGGTTCACAACGCGTGAAGCTCCTTTACAACCTAATGCGCTCACCGGCACGATTGTATATTGTACTACGAGACTACCCCCTGTCGTGTTCGTAAATACATCGTTGAAGATTGCGTTAGCAGCAACACCGTTTGCAAGCGCACGCGAAGAAGGTGTAATACCTGCCGGTATGGCCACGTTTGTGATATCAAATGAAGTTGCACCTGTTCCGGACAATGTTATACCGGCAACAGCATCACTACACACCGTGTTTGATAAGGCATCTAAAGTAGGTCTTGGATTGATAGCAACCGAATGATCATCGGGGTTACCCGCACAACCTGTTGTCGTAGTGGGTGTTACCGAAACAAGCCCCGGTATAATACCAAAGTTGACAGTAATAGAACTTGTTCCTTGTCCGCTGATAATAGAAGCACCTGTTGGCACCGTCCATGCGTACGTTGTGTTAGCCAACGTAGCCACTGTAAACACAACACCGGTTTCATTTTCGCAGACTGCAGAAGGTCCCGAAATGGTAATCGCTGGCGGACTGGTATCAACTGCAATGGTTTTGACGTTTGGCTGACCCACGCAACCCTTATTGGAGGTTTCAGTAACCGAAATGTTCTGACCCGGACTAACCACCACCGGGAAACTTAGCAGAATCAAATCGTCCGTAGATGCACCTCCCAAACGAATGTCAAACGGCGGTTCAGGAACTGACCACGTATATGTGTACCCTGGATTGTTAACCGTGAGCTGATACAAAATCGCAGCCGATGGATCCGCGCAGACGTTAGTCGGGCCTAACAACGGGTTCGGTGGCGGTATCGGATTCAGTTTAACCTTTAAGCTCGTAGTATCTGTACACGTTGTTGTCGGGTTCGTCACGCGAGCATAAAAACGTGTACCGTTGTTAGCCGTCACGCTTGTAGGCGTAGCCACCGGAATTGTTCGCGCAGCGTTGGTAAACCATGCTACCGTATTTGCAGCAACTCCATTTTTTATCGCATTATTAAAAGTTGTAAGGTTGATACCCGCTTTTGTATTACTTCCGACCGGCAGGTCTTCGCAAAACTCCGGATTCTGAGCTGTTACACCCGGGCGTGCATTGATGGTAAATGTAACCGTACCATCCGTTGTACAAGCAGGAGCTACATCCGTACGGGTAACACGCGTATAGACAATCGCACCATTCGATAGTGTTTCAGTTGCGTCATAAAGATCAGTCCGCGCAGCGTCTTCAAAGAACGTTACTGTCCTATTAGTTGACCCCGCAATGCCTGTAATTGCGTCATTAAGCGCCTGTAGCTCAGTAAGGGCAACAACTGTGGTTGAACCCCCGGGAATATCAACACATCGCTGTTGCGTTTGATTATTATTTACTGGGACTGCATTTCGAGTAACAACAATTACTTCATTCGTAGATCCACAAACACCCAATGCACTGGTAACGGTCCATGTGAGATTGTTCGCACCAACTGCCAGGTTGTTTGCCGTTGCTGTTGGTGAATTGGCTGATGGTGTAAACGTGACTCCTACCGGACCTGTCCAGGTACCCGTACCACCATTGGTTGCAGCCACGGCCGCAAGCGTTGCTGTCGAACCGCAGACTGAGAAGTTCGATCCCCCATCGGCAGTTGCAGGGCGCCTGTCAAAAGTAATCGTGACATTATCATTAACCGAAGGACATGGACCTGCAGGGTCATCGGAAACAAGTCTTACTTGAACTGATCCCGCAGCAAAGTCAGCTGCTGTTGGTGTGTATGAATCTGTTGCCGGACTTGTCGCATCATTAGCACCGATTGCAGTTCCGTTGGAAGTAAAGGTACCTGTTCCGGTTACCCGCTCCCAATGGGCATTACTCGCACCTCCGCCAAATGTTCCGCTTAACGCGATTGGCGCAAGCAATGTTCCATCAACGCAAGTTGTAAAGTCGGCAACATTTTGAACCGTTGCCGGGTTGTTGTATGTCACAATTACATCATCTGTTCGTGCCGCACAAACACCACTCGTAACAGTAATACGGTATGTATACGTACCCAGAATATTAGGCGTTGTTGTTGTATTGAATGCGTTTGGAGTTCCAAAGACAGTTGTTCCACCAACTGGTCCCGCTACTTGAGACCACACAATTGATCCGATTGTAGGCGCCACGCCACCCGGGCCGGGGAGAGAACCAGAAAGACCGCAAAATGCTGTATCACCGCCAGCGTTTTGTGGGCCGGGGTCAGTTCCGTAGTCAACGGTAATATCTGCCTGACTTGTACAAGGGGGATTAGAAATTGTCCATCGCAAAACATAAACTCCATTCAAGGACACGGTAGCGGTTGCATTGGGAGTGTTGGCAGTAGGATTAAATGTTACTGTTCCCGGGCCGCTGACTTTCGTCCATGTTCCAGTGCCGGCTCCAGGGGTATTTCCACCCAAAGGATTTGACGTAAGAGGTCCAACAACAAAGCACAAGTTTTGATTGGCTCCAACCGTTGCAGTTCCAGGGTTAGCCGAAATATTCACTGTTCTGTTAACGGCTGTCGAAGAGCAAAACACTCCGCTTCCGTAGTCGGCAGTAACAACGTATGTCAACGGATAAGAGCCCGCGGTTGCAGAAGTCAAAACATTCGGTTGCTGCACATTATCTGCGTCAAGAATTCCCGTACTTCCACCCCAGGTGTGTGAAGAAATGGTCGGTGTAAATCCGCCACCCGAAGCCGGCAATGACGGATTGCCGTTTAATTGAATCGTGCTTCCCGCGCAAAGCGATGCGGGGTTCGGAGTAATGTTAGCTGTAGGTTGTGCGCGAACTGTTACCGCTTGTGACGTAGCGGTTGCCGCGCAGTTGGGCGCTGAAGTATATTGTCGCGTAACGGTTACGTTTCCTGCAGCCGCAGCCCCGGTAGTAACATTGATCGTATTCGTGCCGTTACCCGAGTTAATTGTCCAGCCTCCAGGCACTGTCCATATGTATTGTGTGGGAAGATTAACATCCGGGTCCGCTGTTGCATCGGTGATAACAATGTCAGTCGGTGATGTTCCAACCGAATATGTATACGTAGAATTTGGACACAGATTCAAAGGACCGCTGATCGGTGAAGGTGCCGTAAGTGCTGCCCTTCTGATTAATCGGACCTCGGTTGCATCACTTCGACATGTTCCTGCCGCAGTCGATTCAACCGTAACCCAAAAATGAGTGCGTTGGCCAATAGGTGCTTGGAGGTTGGTTGGTGTAAATGTTGTTCCGGTGCCAACTTGTGTTGTTAAGGTTGAGTTTGACCACCAACGGTAAGTAAATCCGGCTCCTAACGGGGTTGAAACCGTTAAGGTAGTTGCCGTGCCTGAACATATATCCCGGTCGGGGACAACCGGTGGATCTGGTGAGTCAATAATTCTAATTAATGCCACTTGTTCAACCGGGGCGTTATCCCCGTTAATCAAGTCGGCCGGTGGCCCGGCAACAGCAGGGTTATCATACGGATTACAAAAGTTCCAGTATCGAATGGTCACTTCAAATTCCTGTCCAACAGTGGGAAATCCTGCGGTAAAGCCACCCGGTGCGGTTATCGTCAGGGTGGGACGCCTTCGGGCATCATTCACGACCACGGGTGTTGTCATCACAAATACGCCCCGCGGATCCTGATAGTTAGCGATTATATCGACACCTGCAGCACCCGTTACCGGAACTCCATTCACGGATACATTTGGAATTTTTGTTCCCGCGATAGGCGTGTTATATACGATCTGCTGCCAGCGCTGTTGTTCGTTCGGTGTTTCGATGAATGGCCCCCCAGGTGTATAGTTTACCGGATAGTTTGCATTACAGTTGTAGGCTGTTTGATCATTAAACACAACACTGATTGGCACCCCTTCACAAACCTGGTGTACTGCTGTTCCTTGTGTAGACGACAAAAGTTGAACATTTCCTTGATTAAACGCATCTGTTCTCCAGGATGCAATACGCTGAAACTGGATGGTGCTGGCACATGGCACCCCATTTGTACGGACATACATCCTAACCTGATATTCACAATCACTGTTAGTCGGAAAAACGTGAGTACGTGTAAAAGAGTAAGTTGTTGAGCCGGCTGTTAAATTGATAATTGTCGTAGGTGTTCCATCGCCCCACTCGAACAACAATTGCGGTCCGATTACCGCTGGCATCGCAAATGCGAATGTCACTGAATATGTCAAGTCAGCAGTTACCGGAGAGCAAAGCCTGTTGGGTGTTTTGGTACTACTGATACTGGATACTGGCGGCAAAGATGCGCACTGCGCGAGTGCCGACTGGTAAGTAGTTGCTAAGACGATTATAGCGAGTAAAGAGACGTAGACATAGTGTTTGACTCTCATGAAGGCGTAATTCAGGTTTTCAGGGTGTTAATATCAAAGTCAAGTGCATTTGTAACCTAAATATTCCGCTAAAAATATGGGAAATCTTCAAAATTTCCGACAAAATGACCTGTCAAACAACGGTTTTTCGTGATATTCAGCTGATTACAGGCTATTTGAGCAGTAATAAATACTTTTTACTGTTATTATGCATTGGCGGGATTGGCCCGTGATGTTGTAGAAATAAGCGTTTTACATTCCGATTTCACCTGCTGCCATTCGGAATTAAATCCTATTTTTGCACCCCGTAACGATTAATTATGTCTGCAGCAAAATACATTTTCGTGACGGGGGGTGTTACTTCTTCACTCGGTAAAGGGATAATCTCAGCTTCTTTAGGAAAACTGCTGCAGGCCCGGGGCTTCAAAGTCACCATTCAGAAGTTCGACCCCTACATCAATATCGATCCGGGCACACTCAATCCTTACGAACATGGTGAATGTTATGTAACCAATGATGGTGCTGAAACGGATCTCGATCTTGGTCACTACGAACGCTTTCTAAACGTTCCAACATCAAAAGCCAACAACATTACCACCGGGCGCATTTACAACAATGTTATTACCAAAGAGCGCCAAGGCGAGTATTTAGGAAAAACCGTTCAGGTTGTGCCTCACATAACCGATGAAATCAAACGAAACCTGTTTCTGTTAGGCGAGTCCGGTGAGTATGATTTCGTGATAACTGAAATTGGCGGATCGATCGGTGATATCGAATCACTCCCATTCGTTGAAGCGGTGCGCCAGGTTAAATGGGAACTCGGCTCGAACAATGCACTCGTTATTCACCTCACGCTTATACCCTATCTCCGCGCGGCCAAAGAACTAAAAACAAAACCCACTCAACACTCTGTAAAAGAGCTACTTGCGGAGGGTATTCAACCGGATATCCTGGTTTGCCGCACGGAATATCCGCTTCCAATGGAGATCCGGAAGAAACTCGCACTGTTCTGCAACGTTCAGCTTAACTCGGTTATTGAAGCGATCGATGCCGATACCATTTATGACGTGCCGCTGCTGATGCGCAAGGAAAAACTTGACGAACGCGTGTTGTCGAAGCTTAAAGTTCAAAGCAAGGAAGAACCCGATCTCGAA
Organism: Cyclobacteriaceae bacterium; assembly: GCA_019694875.1. Classification (GTDB taxonomy): domain Bacteria; phylum Bacteroidota; class Bacteroidia; order Cytophagales; family Cyclobacteriaceae; genus UBA2336. The sequence continues at coordinate 737,155 of JAIBBC010000002.1, read as the reverse complement.
CAGTGGAAAGACTTTCTCGGAAAGCTTAAAAATCCGGTTGAAGAAGTTAACATCGGCCTCGTTGGCAAGTATGTTTCGTTGCCGGATGCTTATAAATCAATCGCGGAAGCTTTTGTACATGCCGGTGCACAGAATGATTGCCGCGTTAACCTGAAATGGATCTCATCAGAAGAGATCAACAAAGACACTGTGAAGTCGGTAATTGGCGGATTGGATGGCGTGCTCGTTGCTCCCGGTTTTGGAGAGCGCGGTATGGAAGGCAAAATCGAAACCATCAAATACGTTCGTGAAAACAAGATCCCGTTTTTCGGGATTTGCCTGGGAATGCAATGCGCTGTGATTGAATTCTCCCGTAACGTGCTGGGATTGGAAGCAAGCTCAACCGAGTTGAATCCAAAGACAAAGAACCCGGTGATCGATCTCATGGAAGAACAGAAAAAAATCACCGCCAAGGGAGGCACGATGCGTTTAGGCGCTTATACCTGCAAGCTAAAAAAGGGAAGCAAAGCACATCACATATACGGAGAATCAACCATCCAGGAACGTCATCGTCATCGCTACGAGTTTAATAACAAATATCTTGAGGCAATCGAAGAAGCGGGAATGAAAGCGGTTGGCACAAATCCGGAATCCAATCTTGTGGAGATTGTTGAATTAAAAGAACATCCGTGGTTTGTGGGCGTTCAATTCCATCCTGAATTGCGCAGCACGGTAATGAACCCGCATCCTTTATTTGTGAAGTTCGTTGAGGCTTCGGTAGAGCACAAGAAAACAGTTGTTAATTAGTTTATTAAAAAGTAAAAATGGATAGAAATTCGGCCATTGGCCTCACACTTATTGGCGCCATGCTGGTAGTGTATTTTTTTTGGTTCGCACCCCAGCCTGCTCCCCCTCAAAAGCCGGCTTCAACACCTTCATTATCAAGAGATTCAGTAGGTAAACCTGCGGCTGAGCAAATTGCGAAAGAAGACAGCCTTGCAACCGCAACCTTTGGGGGAATTGCAACTGCTTTTAAAGGCGAAGAAAAGTTAACGGCTGTTCAGACAAATAAGCTGAACCTAACGTTCAGCAACAAAGGTGGCGTGATTCAATACGCTGAGCTTAAAAATTTCAAGACCTATTTTGGAAAACCACTTGTGCTGATTGATGAGCGTTCAAGTGATTTCTCATTATCAACACGATACAAAGGTGAAAACCTGGATTTGTATTCCTTGTATTATGATGTTACGTCTGTCAAGACCGGTGACACAACGGTCGTTACATTTTCCGTTAAGCCCGGTGACGGTGCGGAGTTAATTCAAACTTATAAAATTCCGGAAGACGGCTACGAGATCAAGTATAACATCAGCAGCAAAGGATTCGACCGCTCGTTATCAGAACAACTAACGTATCAGTGGAGTAATGCGATGCGTCCGCGCGAGAAGGATATCAACGACAGCCGTAACAACACCACCATCACGTATAACGAAGGCGGAAAAGTTAACTGGCTGACTGAGCGCTCTACTGAGCCGCAAAAAGAAACATTTGGCAGCGGCCTCAAGTGGGTAACGTTTAAACAAAAATTCTTCCTTACGGGATTCATTTCAGCCAATGGTTTTAAAGGCGGAGAGATCGAAACCTCGATGAACAATGCCGACACATCGGTTGTAAAACAGGGCAGCATCAAAGTCTTTATCGACACGCAAAAGCTTGCCAACGGTACGGCTGACTTCAAATATTACCTCGGCCCGAATGAATACCGGAAAATTGGAAGCGTTGCGGAAAAGTATAATCAGAACGTTTACCTGGGCTGGCCTCCGGTATTCTGGATTAACAAGTTCGTCATCTTCCCGGTATTCTATTTCCTCACCACCTTCATTCATAATTTCGGTTTGATCATTATCATCCTGGTGATCCTGATCCGACTGATTCTGTTGCCACTCTCCTACCGTTCATTCCTGAGCATGGCCAAAATGAAAGTACTTAAGCCGGAGCTTGATGAAATTAAAGAGAAGTATGGCGATGACATGACCAAAACGCAGCAGGAACAACTCAAACTGTATCAGCAGGTTGGAGTTAATCCGATCAGTGGCTGTATCCCTTTGCTGTTGCAAATGCCGATTCTGTTCGCGATGTTCTATTTATTCCCGAACACCATTGAACTCCGTCAGGAACACTTTCTTTGGGCAGAAGACTTGTCAACGTATGATTCCATCGTAAACCTTCCATTCAACATTCCATTCTATGGAAGCCACGTGAGTTTGTTTACGTTATTGATGACAATCTCTACGCTGGTTTACACCTGGCAGAACAACCAGATGTCGACCGTGCAGGGACCGATGAAGTTCATGTCGTACATGATGCCGATCATCTTCCTGTTTGTATTGAACACGTTCCCTGCGGGGTTGAGCTTCTACTATTTCATGTCGAACATTGCTACGTTCGGTCAGCAGGCAATCATCAGAAGGTTTGTTGATGACGGCAAAATTCGTGCGATTATGGAAGAGAATAAGCGCAAGAATGCGGCTGGTGACGGTAAGAAATCAAAGTTCATGACCCGTTTACAGGATGCCATGAAAGCCAGCGAAGAAGCACGCAAACAGGCTGATGAAACCAAGAAAAAGAAGAAAAACTAACATTTGCATGTGAATTGATTGTGGACAAATACGTTTCACAATGTTCCACGCCCCTGATTAGTTCGCTTATATTTGAGGCCCCGATAAAAATCGGGGCTTTTATTTTTTATATGGGAAAGATCATAGCGATTGCCAATCAAAAAGGCGGTGTCGGAAAAACCACAACAGCAATCAACCTGGCTGCGAGCCTGGCTGTGCTGGAATGCAAGACTTTACTGGTCGATGCAGACCCGCAAGCCAACTCAACCTCCGGACTTGGAATCAATCCGAAGGAAGTTGAAACCAGCATCTACGAATGTATGGTTGACGGAACGCCTGTACGTGAAGCGATCGTTACAAATGAACAACTCAAGTATCTTGACATACTTCCCTCCCACATCGACCTTGTAGGCGCTGAAGTGGAAATGGTAAGCATTGAACGCAGGGAAGAAAAAATGCGTGACGCCTTGGGCAAGGTTAAAGACGACTATGATTTTATCATCATCGACTGTTCACCGTCTCTCGGTCTGATTACCATCAACGCACTCACTGCGGCCGATTCAGTTATAATCCCCGTTCAGTGCGAATACTTCGCGCTGGAAGGTTTGGGCAAGTTGCTGAATACGATCAAGATTATTCAAACCCGTTTGAATCCGAATCTTGAGATCGAAGGCATATTGTTGACACTTTACGATTCACGCACCAGTTTGGGCAACCAGGTGGTGGAAGAAGTGCGTACACACTTCCAGAAGATGACATTCAAAACTATCATCCCGCGAAACGTCAAGCTTAGCGAGTCGCCAAGCTTTGGCTTGCCGGTTATTGTTCACGATGCTGAAAGCAAGGGAGCCATCAGCTACCTGAACATGGCGCACGAAGTTCTGGATAAAAACACTGTAGCAAAATGAGCAAGAAGAAAGCACTGGGCAGAGGATTGAATGCGTTGCTGAGCGACAGTAACACCGAAGACCGGCTGGAGATTGATCCGCCCGTTGCCAAACCGGTTTTAACGCAGGCACAAGCAACTTCCGGAAGCACACTTGAAATTCCGTTGAGTCAGATTGAAGTTAACCCGTTTCAGCCGCGTACCCATTTCGATCAGCAGGCATTACAGGAACTTGCTGATTCAATCAAAGTTCACGGCATCATTCAGCCCATTACGGTAAGAAGACTCGCCCAGGATCAATACCAGTTGATCTCCGGTGAAAGACGATTTCAGGCATCCAAGCTTGCAGGCCTGAAAAGCGTTCCGGCCTATATCCGCTCTGCTGACGACCAGCAGATGCTGGAGATGGCCCTGATCGAAAACATTCAGCGTGAGAACCTGAATGCGATAGAAGTTGCCTTGTCATACCAGCGATTGATAACTGAGTGCAATCTTAACCAGGAAGCGCTGGGCGATCGCGTAGGGAAGAATCGTGCTACCGTTACGAACTATTTGCGTCTGCTCAAACTGCCGCCCGACATTCAGATCGCGGTACGCGACAACCGCATTTCAATGGGTCATGCGCGCGCAATCATTAACGTAGAAAACCCTGACCAGCAGCTTTATATCTTCAAAAAAACGCTCGAAGAGGATCTCTCGGTAAGAAAAGTTGAAGAGCTCGTTCGCGAACTTGCCTCAGCCAAGAAAACCGATAAAGGCACTTCGGCCACCGCAGCACCAGCGAACCGCGAAATAAATCAGCTGCAATCGAAGCTTTCTTCACATTTTGGCACTCGCATTGTTATTAAGAGCGATGGCAAAAAAGGCGAAATCAAAATCCCGTTTTTGTCAGTCGAAGACCTTAATCGTATCTTGGACATCCTAAAGATACAGTAGGGTTACGCGCTTAAGACCATCGCTGAATGAAGAAGATTTTACTGGCTTGCCTGATTACCGGATTTTCAATGACCGCCTACGGGCAGGACAGTCTGCGCAGCAAGCTTGATTCAGACACCGTATTCTTAAAGTCCGATACTGCTACCATCGCATCATACGCCAGCCGGTATGATCCGCGTAAGGCGATTCTGTTTGCTGCCATTCTTCCCGGCCTCGGCCAGATATACAACAAAAAATATTGGAAACTTCCACTCGTTTACGGAGGCTTTGTTGGTTTCGGTTATGGTGTAAACTTTTACCAGAGTGGTTACAAGGAATTTAAAGGAGCGCTCTTCGACTTACTTGAATCGGGCGAGTCAACCATCAAAGTTCGAAACATTACGTTCAATGAGCAATCGTTGAGGACGGTTGTTGACCGGTACAGGCGACAACGTGATTTCTTTATCATCCTTTCGGCTGGAATGTATTTGCTGCAGATGATTGATGCGCACGTGGATGCGCACCTGAAGGAATTCGACCTGAATCCCAACCTGCACGTAAAAATTCAGCCTACTATGAACAGCGATATGCTTACCGGCCGAACAACCGGCATATCTTTGATCGTTAAATTCTAAACCATGAGAATACTATTGCTTGGCTATGGCAAAATGGGTAAGGCCATAGAACAAATTGCATTGGATCGCGGCCACGAAATTGCAGGACGAATCGATTCGGAAAACCTCGCACAGATCGCCTCCTCCAAAGCAGATGTAGCAATCGAATTCTCACAACCCGAAGCAGCGTTTAACAACATCAAAGCCTGTCTTGAAAATAACATCCCGGTAGCGTGTGGCACAACCGGTTGGCTGGAACGCAAAGCGGAGGTTGATGCCCTGACCAAAAAATACAACGGCACGTTTTTTTACGCTTCTAACTACAGCGTGGGCGTAAACATCTTTTTCAAGCTCAACCGGCAACTGGCGGTCATGATGAAATCATTCGATCAATACCGGGTGAGTATCGATGAAACACATCACACCGAAAAAAAAGACGCTCCCAGCGGCACGGCTATTACGCTGGCAGAAGGCTTGATTACCGGGGGAATTGGTAAAACCTGGACCAAACAGCCGTCAGACAATGCAGATGAAATAACCATCAATTCGTTCCGGATCGATGCGGTTCCCGGTACCCATATTGTGAAATACGCCTCTGTAATTGACGACCTGGAAATCCGACATATAGCGCATTCGCGCGAGGGTTTTGCGCGGGGGGCGGTAATGGTGGCCGAATGGCTGCCCGGCAAAAAAGGCGTTTTAGGGATGGACGATTTCCTGAAATTCTGATTTAATCACTTTATTTGCAGGCTTTTAAATTAATTACAACGTGAACTCAATCCTTATTACTTTCCTCCTGCTCCGGATCGGGGTTGTTATCGGATATTGGAAACTCTTTGAAAAAGCTGGCATCAGTGGCTGGAAATCCCTGATACCAATCTATGCTGAATATTTAATTATCACGGAAATTGTAGGTAAGCCCAATTGGTGGATTATTTACCTATTTATACCGGTAATTAATGCTTTCGCGTACTATATACTTCTCTTTAACATATTGCGTTGCTTCGGGAAGCCCTCGGTATGGAGCCAAATCCTCGTAATATTCTTCGCTCCCATCTATCTACCTTATCTTGGATTTAACAAAAAAGTAAAATACCTCGGCCAACTTGATTCGCTGCCTGCATTAAAACGAACGGTCGCACAGGAGTGGGCCGATGCAATCATCTTTGCCGTTGTTGCAGCTACACTGATTCGCTGGCTGATCATGGAGGCATACACGATCCCTACTCCCTCTATGGAGAACTCGTTGCTGGTAGGTGACTTTCTTTTTGTTAGCAAATTTCACTACGGCACAAGAACTCCAAAAACACCTATTCAAATTCCGTTAACCCATCAAAAAATCTGGTTTACAGAAATCCCATCGTATGTTGAGTGGATTCAGCTTCCGCAGTATCGCTTGCCCGGCATCAGCGAAGTGAAGCGCGGAGACGTGGTAGTTTTCAACGTACCCGGCATGATGGAGAATAACTGGGGCTTGCCGAAGAGTCAGTGGAAAAAATATCCTACCGATCTTAAAACAAATTATATCAAGCGTTGTGTCGGTTTACCGGGAGATGTTCTGGAAATTAAAGACCGTCAGGTTTACGCAAATGGCGAAGCCGTTGAAAACCACCCCGGCATGCAATACAGCTACCTGGTAACGGCCAAAGACGAAATCAATGAACGTAACCTTGACAAATTTGATCTTGCCGGAGATGACGTTCAGTTGTTAAGCAAGACAAAAGCTAATCACGCAGTGTATCAAATGTTTCTCACGGATGCTGTGGTGTCAGAAATGCGGAAATTGCCTTACATCGTCAGTGTTGAACTGATCAAACAAGAAAGCGAAACATTCCCGCACTCACCGCTGTTTAAGTGGACCGGTGACAACTTCGGAAAATTAACCATCCCAAAAGAAGGCTGGACCATCCAACTGAATGATTCAACGCTTGCACTTTACGGAAGCACCATTACCGACTACGATCACAATCAGGACGCAGTGATCAAGGATGGCAAACTGTCCATTGATGGTAAAGAAGTAACAAGTTATACCTTCAAACAGAATTACTATTTCATGATGGGCGATAACCGCCATAACTCCCACGACTCACGCTACTGGGGTTTTGTGCCGGAAGATCACATCGTTGGAAAAGGATTCTTTATCTGGCTGTCGATTGATCGTGATCGCGGAGGTATTCGCTGGAACAGATTCTTCAATCTCATCCGTTAATTAGTAATCGTTATCAGCTAATAGTAAATTGTAAAACTATTAATGATAACGTTTAACTTTTTTACCATTCGATCTCCTTTAACCCGTTGCTTTTCAAATAGGTATTTGCCTTGCTGAAATGTTTGCATCCGAAGAAACCACGATCTGCCGAGAAAGGTGAAGGGTGGGCTGACATCAGTACGAGATGGTTGTTGCGGTCAATGATCTCGCCTTTCTTTTGTGCATAAGCGCCCCATAGCAGAAATACAACGTTCTGTTTTTCGTCTGATATCTTTTTGATTACTGCGTCCGTAAAAGTCTCCCAACCTTTATTCTGATGCGACCCGGGTGATGCGGCCCGAACAGTTAACGTGGCGTTCAAAAGTAAAACCCCCTGCTCGGCCCAGCGCTCAAGCTCGCCCGATGCCGGAATCGGTTTGCCGATGTCGGCATTAATCTCTTTGAAGATGTTCACCAGCGAGGGTGGCACCCGTACGCCCTCATGAACCGAGAAGCACAATCCGTTCGCCTGGCCGGGGCCATGGTACGGATCCTGTCCCAGAATAACCACTTTAACGTTTGCAAAATCACACTCGTCAAAGGCCCGGAAAATCTCCTTTCCGGGAGGGTAAACCGTGTGGGTCTGGTACTCCGATTTCACAAACGCGGTAAGTTGTTCAAAATAAGGCTTTTGAAATTCTTCCGCGAGCTGCGATTTCCACGAAATCGCGATTTTTACGTCCATTTAGGCTGTTTTTCGAGGTAAGAAAGGACTTTTAAATTAAAGTTTGAAATTCCAAAAATTTAATATTTTTGGCCAGATGGTAACCGAGATAACACAGGGGGTAAAAGTGACCGTAGAGACGGAATATCAGCCGGCATATTCAAGTCCGAGCCAGTATCATTTTGTCTTTACATATCGTATCACAATTGAAAATCAGAGCGAATATACCATTCAGCTTAAACGCAGACACTGGCATATTCATGACGCAGGTTTTTTAATGCGTGAAGTGGAAGGCGAGGGAGTTGTGGGTCAGCAACCTGTTCTTGAACCCGGCCAATCTCATCAGTATGTTTCGGGTTGCAACCTGAAATCCGGAATCGGTAAAATGACCGGCACATATTCCATGGAGCGTATTATTGACGGCACACGCCTTCAGGTAATCATTCCTGAATTCACGATGATCGCCCCGCTCCGACTCAATTAATCGTTTTAGATTTTAAATTTTTAGATTTTAGAAAAACTCTAAGTCTAAAGTCGTAAAATCGTAAATCTAAAATCATTCCGTGCCCGACTTCTTCCAGGTAAAAACGTATCTCAACTACTGGCTTGACTCAGTAAACGAGCATTCACTGCAATCACCTTTTCTCTACGATTTATATACCAAGACAATCAATATTGAACCAACTCCTGACCTGGAGATTGAAAAGCTTCGGCTTGACTTATTAAAAACACATCGCGAGATAGATGTGCCCGACATCGGAGCAAAATCAAAACATTTTTCTTCGGGTAAACGGAAAATCAGTGACGTTGCAGAGACGAGCTTAAGCAACATCCGGTTTTCATCGCTGTATCATCGCCTGGCAGAATACGCGCAGGCAAAAACAATTGTTGAACTCGGCACTTCATTCGGGTTGAATACGCTTTACCTCGCGCGAACAAAAAATGCACGCGTGTACACGTTCGAAGGCTCTGCTACGATCGCAGAAATTGCTGAAGATACTTTTCGATTTTCTTCAGTAAAAAATATCGAGATGATTAAAGGGAATATTGACAGCACTCTTTACTCCACCCTGTCGCGCATACCGAAAGTAGATTTTGCGTTTATCGATGCAAACCACCAATACGAAGCCACCAAAAAATACTTCGATGAACTGCTGATGAAAGTGCATCACAAAAGCATCATGGTGATCGATGATATTCACGCGAGCCCCGGAATGCATAAAGCCTGGAAAGAAATCTGCGCGCACAGCCTGGTGCACACCACCCTCGACCTGTACCGGTGCGGAATTTTGTTTTTTGATCCATCACTTACCAAACAACACGTTGTGTTGCAGTTTAACGTGTTGCATTAGGCAGCCGGAACCTGTAATTTTGAGTTTTAGTTAACCTGCTATGAGCGAAACAACAGCCCCAACTGCCGCCCCGGCTCCGAAGAAAACCAACAAAAGCGTAATTATCATCGCGATTTTATCAGTGGTGATTATGGTACAGTTTATCAAAATGTACCTTGACCATAAAGACAAACAAGCTGCCGAAACCACCATTGCTTCGACAGAACAGGAACTTGCGTCAACCCTTCAGCAATTGAACGCGATTAAGGTTGAGCTTGACCAGAAAATTACCGAGATCCAAAAGCTTGGCGGAGATGTTTCGGAACTTCAAAAGGCTAAAGCTGAAATCGAATCGGAATTAAAGCGTTCGCGCAGAGCCAACGGACAGGTAATCAAAGAACTAAAAGATCGCGTGGAAGGCTATGAGCAGTTATTAAAGCTGAAAGATGAAGAACTTGATAAACTGAAGTCGGTGAACAAAGAGCTGCTTTCGGAGAATACTACGCTTAAAACACAGAAGAATCAGCTCGGTGACTCAATCAACCGCCTGGCACAAACCAAAGACGAACTGGCTACCAAAGTAACCATTGCATCGCAGCTGAAAGCTGAAAATGTTTCTATCAAAGCCGTAAACGACAAAGGCAAGGAACGCGAATCGCCTTTCAAAAACCGTCAGCTCGACAAGCTCAAGGTTGAGTTCAATCTTGCTGAAAACAATGTGGCACCTATCGAAGGAAAAAAGATCATGATCCGCATCATCGACCAGAATAACCAGGTATTGTTTGATGTATCGCGCGGCTCAGGAACCTTTATCTATAACGGCAAGGAAGAGTTTTATACAGCCTCACAGGAAATCTTGTTCGACAACACGAAGCAGAAACTCACTTATCTGTACGAGAAGGGTTCTGAATATGCATCCGGTTCGTATACGCTTGAAATCTATTGCGAAGACTACAAGATCGGTTCAGGAAAGTTTGACGTGAAATAGTTATCCGTTAAACGTTAATAGTAGCTACGATTAACTGATAACGATTTACGATTAGTCCTTTACCCTGTTCAACGACAACATTCCCACCATCCAGTTTGGAAGGGGCTTTTCAGGATTGCGTTTTTTGAGACTCAGGTACCAGCCGATTTTCTCAAAGATTGGAATCTTGTGTGTTTCCACGAATTCGATCAGCGTTCCATCAGGGTCTTCAATGTAGGTGAACTGCCCCGCGGCCTTACCCATATCGAATGACGTGCTGCTGTCGACCGTGAACGGAAAGCCTGAAGCTTCAGCTTTCCTGGCAAGTTCTTTCATTCCGTTTACATCGAAGCATACGTGAATGAATCCGAGGTCGCCCCAGTTCCGCTTACCAAAAATTTTGCGTGGTGTACGGCCAAAAACCTGAACAAGTTCAATTTCTGTTGCCCCGAGGAGGCGGCCAAAGTTTCCTTTGCCAGTCTTGGTTCCGCGAAGCAGAACACGTCTGAATTTATCTTCCCCGCCCGGCAGGCCTTTGAAATCCTGAAATACTTCAGTCGTGTCATAGACAACCGAGTAGCCCAACACATCACGGTATAACGGAATAACTTTATCGATGTCAGAAACGCCCATCACACAGCCTGACACACCGCCATTCTTGCTCTTACCCAGCTTGAACCAACTGGTGCTTTCAACAATCTCGAACAAATTGCCGTACGGGTCGGTTAAAAAGAAATGCTTGCGTCCATCGGGAGCCTGAGCAAGCGGGCTGATGATATTAGCGCCCTTCGCTTTTAGCTCATTGTACTTCTCTTCTACCGCGCGTGATTTAATTTTTGTTGCATAGATGCCGGTATCGCCCAGCACGATATCAAACTCAGCCTTTAACGGAACCTTGCTTGTGTATTGCCAGATTTCAAAGCCACCGCCACCGCTCATGTTCAGCGCAAGAATAGCATAGCGACTCTCTACCTTACCAGAGGTATACCGGGTCATCAGCTTTGCTTCGGCTGCGTCCTTAAAAACCGGCACGTCCATGTCGAAATGCTTGCGGTACCAGGTCCAGGCATTTTCCGCATCCGTTACCCCGATGCCAACCTGCTGGATTCCGCTGATTATGTAGGTCATTGTAGTGGTTTAGAGTCGTTCAGATAATGCTTTTCAGGCAAATTAAAGGGCCAATATTACGGAATTTCCCGCTTTTGCCGTGTTAGCTTTATTTTATCGGTGAATGAGCCTGAATAGTAAAAAGGTAACATTCAGGCGTACAAAACACTGGTTTACAACACTTTGACTCTCCAGCAGGATTTCAGAAAATGTTGCTGGTTTCGGTCGATTTCCTTATTTTTGCACCTCATTTTAAAAACAATTGTTAAACCCATGAAAAACTACGAGACAGTATTCATTTTGAATCCCGTTTTGTCTGATGATCAGATGAAGGATACTGTCGAGAAATTCGTGAAGGTTTTGAAGAAAGGAAAGGCTGACGTGATCAACGTTGAGCAGTGGGGTCTTCGCAAGATGGCCTACCCGGTTCAGCACAAGTCGACCGGTTTCTACAACCTCATTGAGTTTTCGGCATCTCCGGAACTGGTTAACACACTCGAAACCGAGTACAGACGTGATGAATCAGTAATGCGCTTTTTAACCACCGTTCTTGATAAGCACGCAGTTGTTTACAACGAACGCAGACGCAAAGGCGAATTCAACAAAGGAAAAGCAGACGCGAACCGTAAACGTAAAACCGAGGAGGAGCCAGCATAATGACACTTGTAAACGAACCTATCAAGCGGGCAGAAGTTAAAGCTAAATACTGCCGCTTCAAGAAAAACGGTATCAAGTATATCGATTATAAAGATCCTGACTTCCTGCTGAAGTTTATCAACGAGCAGGGCAAGATTCTTCCCCGCAGACTTACCGGTACAAGCTGGAAGTTTCAGAAGAAAGTATCGCAAGCTGTGAAACGTGCACGTCACATTGCATTGCTTCCGTACGTAGCTGATTCGTTAAAATAATCCACCCTTTAAAGAGAAACGAACATGGAAGTGATATTGAAACAAGACGTTCAGGGACTTGGATATAAAAACGACACCGTTAAAGTTAGAGCAGGTTACGGTCGTAACTTCCTCATTCCAAACGGAGTTGCGATTATCGCCAACGAGTCGAACAAGCGAATGATGAATGAAAACATCCGCCAGGCTGCGCACAAAGCTGCGAAGCTGAAGCAGGATGCTGAAGCGTTAGCACAGAAAATCGGAGAATTGACTGTTGAGATCGGAACTAAAGCCGGTGAGACAGGCAAAATCTTCGGAGCGGTTACTCCGTTCCAGGTTGCTGATGCATTGAAGGCGAAAGGCTTCGAAGTTGATCGCAAGAAGATCCTCTTCAAAGAACAACCTAAGCAATTAGGCACCTACACCGTTACACTTGATCTTCACAAGGAAGTGAAGCACCCGATAACGATTAAGGTTGTAGCTGAATAAGCAGCGTATACTGACACAAAAACCATTGTGTTTATAGATTCAGAAGGCCCGGAGCAATCCGGGCTTTTTGTTTTTGCATTCGTTTGCAGCGATTATTCTCGAGAAAAGTCTGCAATTAAGATTCAGGGATTACTATATTAGTTATCCCGTAACCTAACGCCCCTTTCCCCGAATGAAGGCAACTACGCTATTTGATAACTATACCACCAACGTCAACACGTGGGATGAAATGTATGATCAGATAAACGTACGCGACCCATACAAAAAAGTATTCGATTTCATATCCAACATTCCGGCTGCAGACCTCAATAAAAGTGAGGAACTGGCGCGCAGATTATTCATGAGCCAGGGTGTTACATTTACCGTTTACTCAAGCGGAGAAGGGATTGAAAAAATTTTTCCATTCGATATCATTCCGCGTATCATTACCGGCACCGAATGGAGTTTTATAGAATCCGGTATCCGGCAGCGGCTGCGGGCACTGAACCTGTTCCTGAAAGACATCTATTCCACACAGTTCATTTTAAAGGACAATGTCGTTCCGTTTGAGATGATTTACTCCTGTCCGCACTACGTACGGGAGATGCAAAATGTAAATGTTCCGCATGATATCTACGTACACATAGCCGGCATCGATTTGATCCGCGACCATGATGGAACTTTTTATGTACTTGAAGATAATTTGAGAACGCCATCGGGCGTATCCTACATGATCGAAAACCGGGAAATCACGAAACGAATTTTCCCGGATCTGATTCCTCACAATAATGTATTGCCGGTTACTCAATATCCCAACATTCTTCACAAAAATCTGATATCACTTTCTCCACGTCAAACCAGTGAACCGAATGTTGTGCTGCTAACACCAGGTATGTATAATTCCGCCTACTTCGAACATACCACCCTTGCGCGACTGATGGGCGTTGAACTTGTAGAAGGCCGCGACCTGGTCGTTGAGAATCAGCGGGTGTACATGAAAACAACTTTCGGATTGCAGCAGGTTGATGTTATTTACCGCAGGGTTGACGATGACTTCCTCGATCCGCTCGTATTTAATCCGGAAAGCACCCTGGGAGTATCGGGCATCCTTTCAGCTTATCGAAAAGGAAATGTAGCAATTGTCAATGCGCCCGGAAACGGAGTGGCCGACGACAAGGCTACGTACATGTATGTTCCCGAAATGATCCGGTATTATCTGAACGAAGAACCGATTCTGAAAAATGTTCCGACTTACCATCTGATCAATACCGATCAGCGTGAGCATGTGTTCAACAACATTCACAAAATGGTGATCAAGAAAACAAATGAGTCAGGCGGATATGGAATGTTAATGGGTCATGCAGCATCCGAAAAAGAAGTAGAAGATTATAAAAAGGAAGTTCTCAAAGATCCGAGGCAATTTATTGCACAACCTACCATCAGTTTATCCTCTGCACCTTGTTACATCAACGGGAAAATTCAACCCAGGCGCGTGGACCTTAGGCCGTTTGCGTTGTGCGGACCTAACGGGATAGAGATTGTTCCGGGTGGATTAACCCGTGTTGCACTAAAAGAAGGCTCGCTGGTGGTTAACTCCTCGCAGGGAGGCGGAAGTAAAGATACCTGGGTATTAGCCAATTGACCGTTTATGTTAAGCCGAGTTGCTGATTCATTATACTGGATGTCGCGTTATGTAAAGCGTACCGACAGCGTATTGCGGTTGCTGAAGGTAAATTATGCATCCGCGCAAGACGATGCTGCCTTTACCTGGCGGCCCGTTCTGAAAATTTTCACCTACCTGGAAGATGCGGAGATTTCACGCATGGAGAAAAATACCCGCATGGTACTGCATTACATGATTGTGGAGAAGGATAACCCGAATGCCGTTGCCACCCTTGTGACCAAAGCCCGGGAAAATGCGCGGTCGGTTCAGGATAACATCACGAACGAATTGTGGCAAACATTAAATGAATTTTATCACATCGTTCGCGATGAACGTCTTGCGCTGGCATTGCAAACGAAAGACCCGATTACCACGCTTGACATGCTGATTGCCCGGGCGATGCTGTATTATGGTATTGCCGAATCGACTATGTTCAGAGGCGAAGGCCTTAATTTTATGAACATCGGAAAATACCTCGAGCGGGCCACTCAGTCGGTTGATATCCTGGATGTTAAATTCAGCGATCTCTCCTACGATCTCGATAAAACAGCGGAAGTAACCTATTGGAAACACCTCCTCCAATCTATTTCCGGATATGCACTTTACCTGAAAACCTATCGTTCGGGATTCGAAGCCAGAAACGTGGTGGAGCTGATTGTGTTTAACAATAATTATCCGCTTTCAATCATTTACTCTGTGAACATGCTTGACCGGTATTTTGAGCGCCTGAAGGAAAGCAGCGACCGAACGAACTATGATAAGATTCGGTTTATGATCGGCCGGCTGCGCAGCAAACTTCAGTACTCGAACATGCAAACACTTTCCGATCAGGGCTTGCACAAGTTTCTCACCGAATTGAATCAGGATCTCACAAACATTGGTAATGCGTTAAATGAGCATTACTTTGCATACAGTTAGTAATTCTCTTTTCATGTCTAAATTCAAAATCAGGCACATAACCCGGTATTCATACGAGGTTCCGGTGCGTGACAGCGCCAATCAAATTATTCTTTACCCGATAAAAGACAGTTTTCAGGACGTTCTTCAGCATGCGATTCAAATCACCGGAAATCCGGTAGTGGAAATGCATAAGGACTACTACGGCAATGATGTGGGAACGTTTACGCATTCAAAACCGCATCAGGAGTTGGTAATCGATTCCCATCTTATTGTCGCGACCAAAAATAAACCCACGCCAACCGTAAAACTCTCGCATGAAGAGCAGTGGAAATTCTACGATTCAATTTTGTACCAGGTTCCTTACATAGATTTTTTGAAAACTTCTTCTGGTGATTCGTTGCGGGAAATTGATTTATTAATTACCCAACCTGAATTCCAGAACAAAACCCCGCTGGAGCTTGCCAATCAGTTCTGCTCCTACATTTATAAGAACTTTACCTATAAAAAAGGTATCACCACGGTTGAAACGACCATTGATGAAATTTGGAAAATTAAGTCCGGAGTTTGTCAGGATTTTGCTCACTTATTGCTTGCGATGCTTCGAAAAGTGAAGATACCGGCACGCTATGTAAGCGGATATATTTGTCCGCACAAAAATGGCATGCGGGGTGAAGGTGCCACGCACGCTTGGGTTGAAGCGTTTATTCCGGATTACGGCTGGTTAGGTATCGATCCAACCAACAACGTGCTGGTAAACGAAACCCACGTTCGGCTGGCAGTAGGTAAAAACTTCACCGACTGTTCGCCTGTGAAAGGAACGTATCGCGGAACTTCAAACCACACGCTGGAAGTGGCCGTAAGCGTTGAGTATGAAGATGGCACAACAAATTTAGAAGAGAAAGAAAGTGTTATCCCAACACCGCACGTATCGTATTCTCAGAATTCATTCAGGAGGTTTCAGGAAATGCAACAGCAACAATAACATGCACTTTCGCACGGAAATCAAAATTGAAAAAGCGAAGTATCCGATCAGCCTGAAGCACGATATCCTGACAACAGGTTCTTGCTTTTCGGATGCTATCGGAAGCAAATTGTCGGAAAACAAATTCAACATTATCGTTAACCCGTTTGGCACCACGTACAACCCGGTTTCGATTCACAAATTACTCCGCGCGGCATTCAATAACGCACATCCTGCGCCTCACTCCTATTTTGAACATAACGGGTTATTTGCGCACTACGATTTTCATTCAGCTTTTTCAGATCCGGAAAAAGAAAACGTGGAGCGCGCTGTTAAGTCAACAATCCGTGATGCGCATACATTCCTGAAAACCGCGCATTGGATCATCATCACCTATGGAACTGCGTTCGTATATAAGAGAAATGATACGGGCGACATCGTAGCGAATTGTCATAAAGTTCCGTCCGCAAACTTCACTAAAGAACTTCTCACGGAAAAGAAGATTGTTGAATCATTCCAGGGATTTTATCAGAATCTGAAGGCTTTCAATCCTTCATGCAAAATTATTCTCACGGTTAGCCCCGTACGTCACATCAAAGATTCCATTCAGTTAAACGGAGTCAGCAAAGCGATTCTGCGCAGCGCTTGCCACACCATTTCAGAGCAACATCCGGAGGTTCAGTATTTTCCCGCATTTGAAATTATGATGGATGATTTACGCGATTACCGGTTTTATAAATCCGACATGCTTCATCCTGCCCCCGTTGCCGAAGATTATATTTGGGAAAAATTTTCGGAGGCTTACTTCGATAAATCCACTCAGGAGTTTCTAATAAACTGGAAGCAAATCGTTACTGCATTAAATCACAAACCTTTTCATGGCGATTCCGATTCACATCGGTCGTTTCTGAAAAAACTATTAACAGACCTGGAAGATTTGCGTGGCACGGTAAATGTTGAGGAGGAACTGGCATCCGTTAAAGCGCAACTTCATGAACGATAAGCACACCAACCGGCTGATTCGCGCCACGAGTCCGTATTTATTGCAGCATGCACACAATCCCGTAGATTGGTTTGAATGGGGCGAAGAAGCGTTAACGAAAGCGAAAAAAGAAAACAAGCTGATCCTGATTAGCATTGGCTATTCATCCTGCCATTGGTGTCACGTAATGGAACGTGAGTCGTTCGAAAAAGAAAGCGTGGCGGAGGTGATGAACAGTTTCTTTGTGTGTATTAAAGTTGACCGCGAAGAACGGCCAGACATTGACCAGATTTACATGGATGCCGTTCAGGCAGTGGGTGTGAACGGTGGCTGGCCTTTAAATGTATTTCTCACGCCCGATCAGAAGCCATTTTTTGGCGGCACCTATTTCTCACCGCAAGTATGGACGCAGGTTCTCACCAACATCCACACTGCCTATCAATCCAAACGCGAAGATATTCTCGCATCCGCGGATGCGTTAACAAATCATCTGGCGAACCAGGGCATCAGTCAGTATCAAAAGAAGTCGGCCGAGGCTGATTTCCGTAAGATGTTGGATAGTACCTATGCACAACTTGAAAAGAAATTCGATAAAACGCATGGCGGACTGGATCGTGCGCCCAAATTCATTATGCCTTCGATCTGGTTGTGGTTACTGCGGTATTGGCATCTCACTAAAAATGAATCAGCTCTAAATCATACACTCTTCACCTTAAAGAAGATCGCAGCCGGTGGAATTTACGATCAGCTTGGCGGTGGCTTCGCACGCTATTCAGTAGATGGTGAATGGTTTGCACCACACTTCGAAAAAATGTTATACGATAATGCGCAGTTGCTGAGTTTGTACAGCGAAGCGTACATGATTTCGAAAGACGAACGTTTTAAAACGGTTGTCTTCGAGACGTACGAGTGGCTGGTGCGCGAAATGACGAGCGAAGATCACGGGTTCTATTCTGCACTTGACGCGGACAGTGAAGGAATTGAAGGCAAGTATTATGTATGGAATTATAAAGAACTTACAAGCCTGATCGTTCCCGAGTACACAAAGTTATTTGCCGACTACTTTGAAATTGTGCCAGAAGGAAACTGGGAGCACGGTGAAAACATCCTATTGAAGACAGATCATCTGGACCAACTCCTGGAGGACTATAAACTCAGCAAAGAAGAATTCAACCAGTTACTTGGCTCGGTTACGCGCACATTGCTCAAGGTTCGGGAACAGCGGATCAGACCGGGTTTGGATGATAAGATTCTCTCCGGCTGGAATGCGATGACGATAATCGGCTTACTGGACGCATTTCATGCGTTTAGCGAACCCCGCTTTTTGGGGATGGCTATTTTAAACATGCAATTTCTCGAACAAAACTTATTGGAAGGAAATAAGCTGTTCCGTTCGTTCAAGGGCAAGCGTGGCCCTACCGAAGGTTTCCTCGAAGACTACGCGTACGTGATCCAGGCATACATCAAATTGTATCAGGCAAACTTTACTGAACGATGGATTGAACGTGCGGGCAATTTGATGGAATATGTGCTGGAGAATTTTTACGACCCAAACGAATCATTCTTCTTTTACACAAGTCTGCAGGCCGAAAAACTGATTGCCCGCAAAAAAGAAATCTTCGACAATGTGATTCCATCATCCAACAGCGTGATGGTTCAGAATCTTTTCCATTTGGGAATTATGCTGGACAGGGATGACTGGAAGACAAAGGCGACTGAAATGGCCGAAAGTATCAGTCACTTGATTTCAGAAGAACCTAACTACATGAGTAACTGGGGAATCGTGCTAGCGGAGATAAAGGCCGGACTTGCAGAAGTAGTTTTTACCGGTGAGTCCGGGTTAAGCCGAAAGCATCAGTTCAAAAAACAGTACCAGCCATTCGCATTGGTGATGGGATCGGATAAACCAAGTCGGTTGCCGCTCCTGCGCGACAAGACACAAGGTGACAGTGAGTTAATCTATGTTTGTTACAACAAAACCTGTAAGCTCCCGGTTAAAACAGTTGAAGAAGTCGTTCAGCAACTCAAATAATGCGTCCATACGAATTAGCCTGAGCGCATATTCACAACCAAACTCCCGAATTCCCGTTTGATCATCAAAAAAATTACCATGACAGAAAAGAGAAATTTCAACACCTCCAAAGCACCCCGTATGAGTCAAGTGTTCCCTCAAGCGACACGGGCCGATAAATTTATCTTTCTGTCGGGTACACCCGGATTTGATTTACACTCAGGGAAAGTAGTGAGTGACAACTTTGAAGACCAGGCCCGGCAAGCCTTTCAAAACATTAAAACAATTCTCGAGGAAGCGGGCAGCAGTATGACAAACGTGGTGAAAACAACAGTATTCATGGTAGCCGGTAACGATTTTGCCGTTCTAAATAAAGTTTACACGGAGTTTTTTGGTGAGCATTCTCCGGCCCGCAGCACCCCGCAGGTGATGCCCTTTCCGGCAGGCATCCTGATTTCAGTTGAGTGTATAGCGCTCGTTTAAAGAACATCATCAAGCCGCGCTAAACGAACATCACAGGTTGATCCTCCGCAGTTTTTACGAATCAACCTGACAATATATTTGTATTTTACGCAGTGGAAATTTTCGATCAATCGGATTCACGGAAAACATTTTTTGCGGAGCTGCTGCTTCCCGTGCCCGTTGCCAAACTTTTCACATACCGGGTTCCGCTGGAACTGAACGATAAAATCCGGGAAGGTGTGCGCGCCATTGTGCCATTCGGGAGCCGGAAAATTCTTACCGGCATTGTAGTTTCAGTTCATGAAACACCCCCGTCAGAATATGAGGCTAAATACATGTTGGAGCTGTTGGATGAAGAACCCGTTGTAAACACATTACAGCTTAAACTCTTCAACTGGATTGCCGATTACTATTTATGCAGTGCAGGTGAAGTAATGAATGCAGCATTGCCGGCCGGACTGAAACTTTCAAGCGAATCGATGGTTCAGTTGCATCCCGCTTTTGATGAAGAAACTACCTTGTTTGAATTTTCGCAAAAGGAGGAAATGCTGCTGAAACACCTGAAGCACGAGCCCCTTCCCTATTCGGAAATATCGAAACTTTTAAACCTTAAAAACTTATACAGCCTGCTGAAGTCACTGGTTAGCAAAGAAGCTGTGATTGTGTATGAAGAAGTAAAGGAAAAGTACAAACCGAAGACCGAGAAGCGAATCCGGCTAACGAAAGATTTTAACTCTAATCAGGCGCTCGAACAGGTTTTTGAATCGCTTTCCAGCAAACCCAAACAGGAGGCGATAGTGCTTAAATACTTGCAGGAAGTACATGTGATTCAAGACCCGGAAAGCAATCAGGCAGGGATCGCAAAAAAAATACTGCTGGGTGATGAATTATCGGAATCATCGCTGCATACGTTAGTCAAAAATAAAATCTTTGAAGAATTTGAAGTCATCGTTTCCCGCTTTGAAGACGACACCCAAATCCTGAGCGAGGTTAAGCTGAGCGAAGCACAGCGACAGGCCCAGGCGGAGATTATCAAGGCGTTTGAAACTCATTCATCGGTTCTGCTGCACGGTATTACAGGTAGTGGTAAGACTGAAATTTATATCGATTTGATCCGAAAGGCACTGGAAGGCGGCTCTCAGGTTCTTTATCTGCTGCCGGAGATTGCGTTGACCACGCAAATCGTTCAGCGGCTTAAAAAAGTTTTCGGAGCATCCATGGGCGTTTACCATTCGCGGTTCTCGGATAACGAACGTGTCGAGGTATGGAACGGTGTGCTGTCTGGAAAATTCAAATTTGTAGTAGGCGTACGATCAGCCATATTTCTTCCATTCGACAACCTGGGGTTAGTGATTGTGGATGAAGAGCATGATACTTCCTATAAACAACAGGAACCTTCACCCCGGTATCATGCCCGGGACGTTGCGCTGGTAATCGGGCAGTTGCATCATGCCAAAGTGTTGATGGGATCGGCCACACCTTCGGTAGAATCGTACCATCAGGCCCACAGCGGAAAATACGGTTACGTTAAGATCGGCAAGCGGTATGGTGAAGCTCAATTGCCCGAAGTGATATTGGCAGATCTGAATCAGGAGCGAAAAGATAAAACCCTTAAAGGAGATTTCTCGGGTGTGCTGCTTCGGGCCATCACAGAAACGCTCGCGCAGAAAGAGCAAGTAATAATTTTTCAGAATCGCAGAGGGTATTCACCCATGGTTCACTGCCAGGATTGCGGGTGGGTTCCGAAATGCATTAACTGCGCAGTGAGTTTAACGTATCATCAATTCAGGCACGCGTTGGTTTGTCATTATTGTGGTTACCGGCAGGAACTTCCACAACAGTGCCCTACATGTTCATCCAAACGGTTGCTTACCGTTGGATATGGAACAGAAAAGCTCGAAGAGGAACT
Source organism: Cyclobacteriaceae bacterium (assembly GCA_019694875.1). Lineage (GTDB taxonomy): Bacteria > Bacteroidota > Bacteroidia > Cytophagales > Cyclobacteriaceae > UBA2336. The sequence continues at coordinate 715,586 of JAIBBC010000002.1, read as the reverse complement.
GAAGTTGTATTATCCTGATGCATCCGTGCAACGAATGGATTATGATACCACGCGCGTCAAATCCGGGTACGATTCCATTATCGAACATTTTGAAAGCGGTGAAACGGATATCCTGGTCGGCACACAAATGGTAACGAAAGGCCTCGACTTCGACAAGGTAAGTCTCGTAGGCGTTTTCAATGCCGATCGTATGATGCACTTCCCCGACTTCCGCTCATACGAAAGAGCATTCCAACTCATCACACAGGTAAGTGGTCGTGCGGGCAGAAGAGAAAAACCCGGCAAGGTTGTGATCCAAACTTCGCATCCCGATCATCCGATACTTAAATTCATCTTAAATCACACACAAGAAGAATTTTACGATACAGAAATTGCCGACCGCAGGCAACACGCTTACCCCCCGTTTGCCCGACTCATTGAAGTTATAGTCCGGCACATCGATAAAAAAATCTCCCGTGAAGCAGCTCAGAAGCTTGCCGATACATTCCACGAACATCTGCCTGACGTGCGCATTCTCGGTCCGGGTGAGCCGATGGTTTCAAAAATCAGGAATCAATACCTGATGAGCATCTTAATAAAAATCCCTCGCGACAGCGGTCACCTGAATGACATCAAGCAGCGGATTCTACGCTCGATCGAGTTAACCCTGTCACAAAAAGAATTCCGCACGGCACGCATTATTGCAGATGTGGACCCGCTTTGAGGCCTTTCTACAATGGCTTTTGCCGATAAACTAATTAGCTTTAGTTCTTTATAACCCTTAATCAAACCTCACGCTTATGAAAAAAATCGTTTTATCAACAGTGCTGCTCTGCAGCGTTATTGCGGCTTATTCACAATTGTATGTGCGACTGGATGTCGGTTACGGATTACCGGTAAACGGAGAGCAGATTGGTACAGAAACCAATGAGAAGTACGACTTCAATGTCGGAGCGTATACTGGAAAAACAGGCGGTGTATACGGAAGTTTTGGCAGCGGCTTGTCGTTTCATGTTGCAGCCGGAGCCACGATCAACGGTGTACTCGGCTATGACGTTGAACTTGGCTACCTGCTCGGCAAAAAATACTCATTGAAATCATCTTCCTTCGATGGAACCTACACCGAAACAAACGAAACCGAATTGTCTTCCCGTTCGTTCCAAATTGCCCCTTCCCTTACCTTCACCGCAGGAACCGGTAACATTCATCCGTATACACGCATCGGACCTGTAATCGGCATTAACACGATACGCAACGAAGAAACGCAGTTTGATGATTACAATAATCTGAAGGAGGTTCGGGAATATGAACTTACCGGAGGGGTGAGCATAGGCCTGAAAGGCGTTCTGGGTGTCAGTTTTAACGCGGGCAAAAAGATCAGCATTTTCGGTGAAGCAAGTTTCGTAAGCATGTCGTACACACCGAAAGAAGGAGAACTAACAGGCTATACGGTTAATGGCGATGATGCCCTGGACAGTGTTCCGAAAGAAAATCGGAAAGTAAAATTCAAAAAGGAAGTTGATTATACCGATACCAACTCAAACGTTCAGGAAAAGTACTCTTTGGGCAGCCTGGGCATGCAAATTGGCGTCAAGTACTTGCTGAAATAAGTCGTTACTTCGGGTAACTATAGTGCCCGATGATGGTATACGCGAAAAGTACATCATCCATCACCTGACCCATACCGATATTATGAACAATCATGTATCGTTTTCCGTCAGGTGATTTTTTATTAACCACGATGCCGATGTGTGTAACTGCTCCTGTCAGGTTCCAGGCAACAATGTCGCCCGGCTTATAGTCATCGGGATTTGCCGTGATCCTTTTCACGGTTCCAAAACGGCTGAAGAATTTCATCAGGTTGGGAACACGCCTGTGATCAATGTTCTTATCCGTTGTCTTGAGTCCCCAATTTTTCGGATATAGCCCGAAGTTGGCCTTCATATCTTCGTGTACTTCCTTTTGCAGATCGATTCCAACTTTTCGGTAAGCGCGAATCACCACATCGGTGCATACGCCCTTTCCGGCCGGTACATCTCCGTTAGGATACGGAATAGAAAAGTATTGCGGATCGTATTCAACTTTCTGATCGGTGAGATTCAACGCTGCATCCGAAAGTTTACGAGCAAAATCATTTTGCGCAAACGCAGAACACGTTATCGCAACAAGAATGACTCCCGTGAAAAGCTTTAATCTCATTGATTGAGAATTTCCCAATCTTCGTTCAGGTTCGGAAGAGCGGAGTAGGCAGTGAGATCAAACTGACAAGGCACTACAGAAACATAATTATTGGCGATTGCCCACTCGTCATTGTCTTCACCCTTATCGAAGTTCACGAAGTTACCCGTCATCCAGTAGTACTTGCGACCATTCGGATCCAGTCGTTCAAGAAATTCTTCCACCCACTTAGCATTTGCCTGGCGGCAGATACGGATACCTTTAATCGGTTCGAGGCGTTTTGGAGGAAAGTTTACATTGAGGGCCACGCCTTTTTGAAGCCCTTTCTCCAGAACCTGTTTGGTAATTTTATAAATGTATTCTTCGATGTGCGCGAATTCGGCATCGTGCGAGAAATCACACAGCGAAAATCCAATCGCTGGCGTTCCCTCAATAGCACCCTCAATCGCTGCCGACATCGTACCGGAATACAGCACACTGATGGATGTGTTACTTCCATGATTCACACCACTAACAACCACATCAGGCTGAACTTTGTCGCGCAAAACAAAATGGCGGGCCATCTTCACGCAATCGGCCGGAGTTCCCGAACACTCATACGCAGTTACACCTTCAAAAATAAAGCTTTCGGTAAGGCGCAACGTCTCACCTACTGTAATCGCATGTCCCATACCGGATTGCGGACTATCAGGCGCCACAACCAGCACGTCACCAAGTCTTTTCATTACGTTTACGAGCGTGCGGATTCCCTTCGATGTGATACCATCATCGTTGGAAACAAGAATCAGGGGGCGTTTCATTATTTTTTAAAAAGCGAATTGTAGTAGTTGATAATCTGGGCGAGTTCCTTTTTGTCGTCAAGCTGAAGCTTGTTGTCTTTCATATACCCGTTCATCATATCGGCATACCGGCCCATCAATTGAAGAAAATCGTTTTTGCGCGTGCTGAACTCAACAATGTCGCCATTCTCTTTCAGCATATAGTATTTGTTAACCAGCACCGTGCGTGAGAAACTGCCATAGTAATAAGGCGAGGTGGTAGTTTGATTTTCAAGTTTTTCCCGGCTTAGCACGGTCAATTTACCCTCTGCAATCAACTCAAAGAATACCGGTGTACGGTAGCCGGAGGTTGCCGTATAAGGAAGTGAATAAAACTGGCGATACTGATCAACGGTCTTATCGAATATCTCGCAAAGCAAAACTTTGCGTGCGCTGAACGCTTCAACCGTTCCGCGTTTATCGGTAAACTGGATAATATCCTGCTGGAGGTCGTATTTCACCTGCCCCCGAAGCGTATCACCGGTCGACAAAACAATCTTGCCCTCGTGCCACAGTTCGAACGCCCACTGCGCTTTGACCGACAGCGATGTAATCAATAATACCAGACAAATAAAAACCTGCTTCATCAAGATTTTAAGATCGTATGACCAAGCTTATCGCGCTTGGTTCTTAAGTATGTTTCGTTGTGCGGATTGGGCACAACCTCAATCGGTACGTTCTCAACAATTTCCAGGCCATAGCCCATCAAACCCACGCGCTTCTTCGGATTATTGGTCATCAGCCTGATTTTCGTAACACCGAGATCGCGGAGAATTTGTGCACCAACGCCATAATCGCGTTCATCGGTATCAAAGCCCAACTGGATGTTCGCCTCCACGGTGTCCATTCCCTGCTCCTGAAGCTTGTATGCCCTCAACTTGTTCAACAACCCGATGCCCCTTCCCTCCTGCTTCATGTATAACACAACGCCCTTTCCTTCGCGGTCAACCATTTCCATGGCATGATGCAATTGTGGGCCGCAATCGCAACGGCAGGATCCGAAAATATCACCTGTTACACAGGATGAGTGTACCCGAACTAAAACAGGCTCATCTTTATCCCACGTTCCTCTAACGAGCGCGAGGTGAGTTTCTTGTGTATTGGTTTGCTGATAGGCGATCAGTCTAAAATGACCATGCTCGGTAGGCATATCAACTTCAATTTCTTTGCTGATCAGCGATTCTTTCTTTACACGATACTCAACCAGATCTTTAATGGAAACCAGCTTAAGATTGAATCGTTGTGCAACCTTTACGAGGTCAGGAAGGCGGGCCATGCTTCCGTCTTCATTCATAATTTCAACCAGAACACCTGCTGGCTTGAATCCCGCGAGCCGCGCGAAGTCAATCGAAGCTTCGGTATGACCGGTTCTGCGAAGCACACCTCCCCGCTTTGCTTTCAATGGAAAAATATGTCCCGGGCGACCTAGATCTTCCGGTTTGGTTTGCGGATCGGCCAGGGCGCGAATGGTTTTGAAACGGTCGTGTGCCGAGATACCCGTGGTACAACCATGCCCAATCAGATCGACTGACACGGTAAATGGTGTTTCGAAGGTAGCGGTGTTTTTGCCGACCATCAGCTCAAGGCCAAGTTCCTCGCAACGATCTTCAATCAACGGAGCACAGATCAATCCACGGCCATGTGTGGCCATGAAGTTTACAATTTCCGGGGTGATGCATTCGGCTGCGCAAACAAAGTCGCCTTCATTCTCACGGTCTTCATCATCGACAACAATGATAACTTTGCCATTCTTAATATCTTCAATGGCCTCTTCTATAGTGTTCAGTACGATTTTGTCACTCATATTCCTGGGGTAGTTCCCTCACAACATTATTGATTCTGAAATTGTTTCACACCCGGTTGACCGGACGTCAGGCCCGGCAGCACAATTCTGCCTAACCCTTTGGCTATATCGTTTTTATACCCGTCAAGTGTTGCCTGAATTTCAAGCATCTCGTTTTGTTCTTCTTCGGTTTTCAGCTCTTTCGCTTTCTGCAGGTTGTCGCTCAGCATCTTGAGAATGATGCCCAGTTTCAACTGCATAATCACCTTCTCGGACGACTGCTCCACATTATACTCATCACCAATAATGATGTGGTGCTTCTTCCATCCTTCACTTACGAAGTATTTTTGAACCAGAAATCCGGATACATAGGCAGCCGTTTCGGTAGACAATGCACGCATGAAATCATTCGGCTTAACCGAATGACCTTCGGTAACTTCAATTTTATACTGATCGACAATTTCCTGGTGAACCGGGTTTAAAAACTCTACATCCTGCGATTCACGGAACAGGTATTCATAAGCATGTTCGCCTTCTGCCGTGCGATAATGACCGAGGTTAATCAGCACTTTAATAAACTCCCGCTCAAATAATGCAAGCGACTCTTCTGACGACAACAGGAACGACTTCGACAGGGAATGAATTTCCGAAAGCGAAGAATTTAATGCATCTGATTGTGGCGCAGCGTTCCGATCAGGTTTTGCTTCATTCGTTTTTGCTGACAGCAGAATCTTCTTCACTTCAATGCTCAGCACCGACAGCGGAACCTCCAGTTTCTTACTGCATTCCTGCAGATAAACAGTCCGCTTAAGCGGATCGGGAATTGCCGTAATCGAAGTCAGAATGTCGCGGATCAATTCAGCTTTCTTGATCGGATCGCGTGAAGCGTCTGCCGTATATAAATCGATCTTGAACGAAATGAAATCGCGGGTGTTTTCTTTCAGGAATTTCACCAGTTCAGTGCTGCCGCGCTTCTTCGAAAAGCTGTCGGGATCTTCGCCATCCGGTAACAAAACTATTCGCACGTTCAAGCCCCCTTTGAGCACAAGGTCAATTCCGCGTAAGGCGGCTTTGATACCGGCCGCATCACCATCGAACAGCACGGTTACGTTCTCGGTGAACCTGCGCATGAGTTTAATCTGCTCTTCTGTTAACGCAGTACCGGAAGATGCCACCACATTTTCGATGCCGCTCTGATGCAATGAGATCACATCGGTATAACCCTCCACGAGGTAACAAAACTCATGCTTGCGGATTTCATTCTTCGCCTGAAACATTCCATACAGCACATTGCTTTTGTGGTAGATGTCTGTTTCAGGAGAGTTGATATACTTGGGCTGATCTTTCTCTTTGCCGAGCATGCGCGCTCCGAACGCGATCACTTTTCCGGAAAGGTTATGCACGGGAAATATCACGCGTCCGCGGAAGCGGTCGTAGGTATTTCCGTTTTCACGCTTCACAATCAGCCCGGCTTTTTCAAGAATCTCAGGACTATAGCCTGCCTTCAAGGCCGACTTTTCAAAACCATTCCATTCATTAAGGGCGTAACCGAGCTCAAACTTTTCAATGTCACGATCGGTAAAACCGCGTTCACGGAAATAACTCAGACCGATGCTTTGGCCTTCATCGCTTTTATGCAACAGGTCTTTGTAATAGTCCTTCGCATAGTTCATTACGATGTACAAGCTGTCGCGCTCGCTTTGAGCCGCCTGATCTTTCTCCGGAGCGAGTTCTTCTTTTATTTCGACACCATATTTTTTTGCGAGATAACGAAGCGCTTCGGTATAGCTCATGCCTTCATGCTCCATCACAAAGGTTATGGCATCTCCGCCTTTGCCGCTGCTGAAGTCTTTAAAGATTCCCTTGGTAGGAACCACGTAGAAAGAAGCTGTTTTTTCGTTTGTAAACGGACTTAGAGCCTTGTAATTCTGGCCTGAACGCTTCACGTTAATGAAGTCGCTGATCACATCCACAATGTCGATGCGGCTCTTAATTTCGTCAATGGTGTTGCGGGAAATCAAGGCTCAGAAATAAGGTGTAGCGGTAGTCAAAAAATTGGAACGCAAAGATACCGAATCGGGGTTAGCGGTGTGAGATTCGAGGTTGATTTTTAGTGAAATCCCCAAAATGAGGTGTTTTCGATCTTTGAATTTCGAACCTGCCTCCACAGAGGCAAGCTTCCATTTTAAACTTCGGGTCACAACTAATAATTTGCACCATGAATTTCACTGAAAAGGACATTTTACAGGCACTTTCGAAGGTTGATGACCCCGATTTAAAGCGCGACCTGGTAAGCCTGAATATGATCCGCGATGTAAAAGTGGAGCCCGGCAAAGTAGCCTTCACTGTTGTGCTTACAACCCCTGCCTGCCCATTGAAAGATAAGATCCGGCAAGATTGCTACGATGCTGTTGAAGCCGTTGTGGGCGAAAACGTTGAGATCAATATTACGATGACTTCTTCGGTAACAACCTCGCGCTCGAATGCTCCCCTGTTGCCCGGTGTAAAAAACATTATCGCGGTCGCTTCCGGTAAAGGAGGCGTTGGTAAGTCAACGGTTACGGCTAACCTGGCGGTTGCACTTGCCAAAACCGGTGCCAAGGTTGGTTTGATTGATGCCGACATCTACGGACCTTCTGTTCCCACCATGTTCAACTGCGAGCACGAGCAACCCGCTGTGCAACAGGTAAATGGCAAGAACATGATTGTGCCGCTAGAGCAGTACGGAGTAAAACTTTTGTCGATCGGGTTTCTGGCTCCTCCCGATAGTGCCATGATCTGGCGCGGACCGATGGCGAGTTCAGCCTTGAAACAATTCTTCAGCGATGCGTTGTGGGGTGATCTGGATTATCTGTTGATTGACCTTCCCCCGGGAACCGGTGATATTCACCTTACTCTGGTGCAGACTGTTCCGGTAACCGGAGCCGTAATTGTTACCACACCACAAAAGGTAGCGCTTGCCGATGCTAATAAAGGGCTATTGATGTTCAGGCAGCCGGCCATTAATGTTCCGGTATTGGGCGTAGTTGAAAACATGGCCTACTTCACCCCGGAAGAGCTTCCCGACAACCGGTATTACATCTTCGGGAAAGATGGCGGAAAGAAGCTGGCCGAAAAGCATGGCGTAACAATACTTGGCGAGATTCCTTTGGTTCAATCGATCCGCGAAAGCGGAGATTCAGGATTACCGGTTGTATTGAAAGAAGGCCCGATGCAGACCGCTTTTATGGAACTAGCGGAAGCACTGGCGCGCCAGGTGGCGATCCGCAATGCGGAACCGCAAACGCAGAAGACTGTTTTACACGCATAACACAATCATAGTCAGCGCAGTTGCTATAAAGTTACCGGCATAAATAGTACATTTGTAGATCACGTTTCTAAGCAGAATTGAATATGAACACCACGGTTGAAGATCTGACCCAGCGCGTTGAGGCGTCACTGGATTCTATCCGGCCCTACCTGGAGGCTGATGGTGGAAACGTGAAGATTTCCCAAATCACCAGCGACAAAGTTGTTAAGCTTGAATTTCTTGGCGCTTGCGGCACCTGCCCGATGAGCACAATGACGTTTAAAGCGGGTGTTGAAGAAGCTATCAAAAAAGCCGTTCCGGAAATCACCAAAATAGAGGTAATCAACCTCCATGCTAATTAATACGTTGGGCAGTTGCGCGAAAGGTGAACACACTGCGCATACTAAGGCCACCATTGTCTCCGTTCTGAAATGTATAGTTGGGTTATGAGACTTCTCCGGCCGGTTCTTACTATAGTTTTGGTTCTTTTTTGTTACGGGCTGATCGCACAACGGAAGTGTGCCACGGTGGAGTATCAGGACATTAAACGGAAAACCGGTAAGGTTCACGAAACTGACGAACAATTCGAACAGGCACTGGCCGAAAAAATCCGCGAACGCAAGAAGAATAAATTCAACAAGCTTACAACCGGTGTTCCCTACCGTATCCCGGTAGTTGTTCATGTCATCCACAATGGCGAAGCTGTTGGGGTTGGCCGAAACATTTCTGATGACCAGATCATTTCCCAGATTGATGTTCTCAACAAAGACTATAATCGTCTGAACACCGATGCATCAAATACCCCTGCTGAATTTTTGCCGGTAGCCGCGAATCTTAATGTTGAATTTGTGTTGGCGAAACAAGATCCCTCCGGCAATTGCACCGGTGGCATTGTACGCGTTAATGGTCAGCGCGACCAATGGTCATTGGGCCGTGAAGCGGAATTCAAGGCATTGAGTTATTGGCCTGCTGAAGATTACCTGAACATTTGGGTAATTAAGTTTCAGGGATTTTTGGGATATGCCCAGTTTCCGGTTTCATCCGGGCTGCCGGGCCTGGAAGATGAAGACAACAATCGCCTCACGGATGGAATCATTGTTGATTACCGAGTCTTCGGATCAGACGATGCGGGACCGTTTAATCTCGACCCGCAATACAACAAAGGACGAAGCACAACACACGAAGTAGGTCACTTTCTGGGGTTGCGCCACATCTGGGGCGATGACACAGGTTGCTCTGCCAGCGACTACGTTGACGATACTCCGAACCAGGGTGAAGAAACTTACGACACTCCTGCGTATCCGTTAGCCGATAATTGTTCCTCCTCCATCATGTTTCAAAACTACATGGACTACACCGATGACGTGATGCTGAATTTGTTTACACAGGATCAGGTTGACCGGATGATAACCGTTCTGGAGAACAGTCCGAGAAGAGCAAGCCTGCTTACCTCCCACGGGTTAGAAATTCCTGACCAGACGCTGATCGATGTTGCGCTTACATCAGCCGAATTACCGGCAACGCTTACATGCGCTTCCGACCGGTCAGGGCTGACCCCGTTAACCATCACGGTGAATAATGTTAACGATGCCGACATTTCAGAATTGACGTTCAACATTTCAGTGAACAACGGGCCATCCGAACAACATACCATCCCTGTAACGTTTACAGGAACAACAACTAAATTCGATGTCACTTCGATCACCGGTCTTGTGCTTGGAGAAAATACAATTGCGTTATCCGCTTTCGCGGGATGCGACCAAACTCCGCAAAACAACGCAGCCACCCTCACCGTAAACCTCCTGGATAACAATTGTCAACCGTTTATTCTATACACAGGTCCGGATGGACAATCCGCCATTACGTTCGACCTTGCTCAGCCCACCTATGCGCGGGTCAGCGTGTTAAGCATGATCGGTCAGCAGGTTTCCGAAGTTGCCATCCAGAACGCCTCCAACGAAACGATCCCGATCATCATCAAACCGGGTGTTTACATTGTTCGGGTACAGGTTGGCTCAAGCCTCTACACAAGAAAGGTGTATCTGCAGCCCTGAAAACACGCTTCTTTTCGTAACTTTCGTACTGAAATTTTTTAAATGGAATCGAAGAAGATTGTTGCGATTTTGTATGGAGGACGTTCGGTTGAACACGGGGTGTCAATCAATTCAGCGCGAAACATTTTTGAGTACATCGACAAGGAAAAGTTTGAACCGATAGCCATCGGCATCAACACAAAAGGAAAATGGTTCCTCACAAAAGGTGTCGACAAAAACATTGAGCAGGGCCAGCCGCTGGGATTGATTCTCGATCCCGAAAAACCGGGGTTCATTTTAATGGCAAGCGGTGATCGTTTAAAGATCGATATCATCTTTCCGGTATTACATGGTACCGATGGCGAAGACGGTAGTATTCAGGGTTTGATCAAAGCAATCGATCTGCCAATGGTGGGAACAAGTGTTTTGGGTTCTGCCATCTCCATGAATAAAATTATCGCGAAGCGTCTGCTGCAGGAAGCGGGTATTCCGGTGACTAAATTCATCGCATATCACTTTGACGATCAGAAGAAAATAAAATTCGAAACGATCAAGAAAAGCCTCGGCCTTCCCTTTATGGTGAAGTCGGCAAGCCTGGGCTCATCGGTTGGTGTTACCAAAGTCAGCCGCAAGAGTGATTTTAAGAACGCCCTTGCCGAATCATTCAAATACGACCAGGAAATTCTCGTTGAACAATTTATAGAAGGCAGAGAGATTGAGTGTGCTATTCTCGGGAATCAACCTGCAGAAGCATCGAACCCCGGAGAGATTGTCATCAGTAAAAAATACGAGTTTTATACATTCGATGCCAAGTATGTAGATGCTGAAGCCGTTGAGATCAAGGTGCCGGCCAAGCTCGATAAGAAATCCGTCAAGCTGATTCGTGAAGTTTCACTTAAGGCTTACCGCGCCCTGCATTGTGAAGACTTTTCACGGGTCGACTTGTTCCTCACGAAGAAGGGAAAGATTTATGTTAACGAGATCAACACCATTCCGGGTTTTACGAACTCAAGCATGTACCCGATGATGTGGAAGGAACGCGGAATATCGTTTTCTGACCTGATTACACGCCTGTTAACGCTTGCCGCTGACCGATATGCTGCCAATAAACGCGTTGAGCACGATTTTCAATCTTCTTTAAAATTCTGATTATTGTAAGGTAATCCAACCCCGGAAAATGGCATTCAACTTTAAAAAATATTCATCAACCCTCGGAGGCGTACTCATGAGCATTCTGCTTGCTGTCGGCAGCCTGTTCATTATCATGATTCTGTATTTCTACGTTTACCTTCCGCAGGTTACCAATCACGGTGAAACCATCACCGTTCCGAATGTGGTTGGAATGAACTACAGTGAACTGGAAGATTTTTTAGGAAATCTTGACCTCCGGTATGAGGTTGGTGACTCGACCTATTCCGGAAATTATCCTCCGCTTACGGTACTGAAGCAATATCCGCCAGCCGGTGCAAAAGTAAAAGAGAACCGGATGATTGATATCACACTCAATCAGCTGATGCCACCGAATGTACCCGTTCCGAATTTGATTGACGGGTCACTCATTGATGCCGATGCGGTATTAAGGACTAATGAACTCAAGAGGGGCCACGTTGAATTGGTACGCGGTCCGTTCCAGATTGTCACCGGTATGAAATACAAAGGTCATCCGATCCAGCCGGGCGAGCGGGTTCCAAAAGGTTCTGTAATTGACTTGGTGGTGATGGATGGCGGGGTTAAGGATTTCACGACCCCAAATTTGCTGGGAAAAGAATGGGACGAAGCTGAATTCCAAGTAATTGGATCTGACCTTAACATTGACATCAAGATTGTGGGTGACACAACGGGCGTGGTTTCAGTGGTTTTAAAACAAAAACCAGAGGCCGGAGAAAAGATTTTAATAGGCGACATCGTTACCATCTGGATAGGCGCAGCAGGAACGCCTGTGGAGGAGGATGATTTTAACTAATCTTGTTTAATGCAAAACCTGAAAACCGGCTACATACTTTTACTTTTTTTTTGGTTGCCGGCTGTCGCGTTCTCCCAGATCAGGCAATACGCACCCGGTCGCAAAGCTGCTCCTAAAACATCCATTGCTGTCAACGCGAAACGCCATGCAGTAAACCCCGTTTCGTTGCCCTTCTGGGATGATTTTTCATTTGCCAAAGGGCATCATGCCGATTCATTGCTTTGGATTGTAAACGATAAAGTGTTCGTGAATGACGGACAGGCGATTAATCCGCCCAGCATTAACGTGGCAACTTTTGATGGCTATAATGAAAACGGACGACCCTACTCTACTGTACCGCTGGAAACGGGGTATGGTGACACGTTGGAATCACAACCGATCCGAATGGCTGATGTGGCGGCACAATACCGTGATAAGATTTACCTGAGCTTTTTCTATCAGGCTGGCGGGAACAGTGAGATGCCTAACCCGTCCGACTTTTTGAAGCTCGAATTCAAAAGCACTGAGGGATGGGTGGAGATTCATCGCTTCAGTATCAAATCGAACGCTGATCCTTCCGTATTTTACGATACGGCCATCCAAATTCCTGTTGCGACCCTTCCGGGCGAGCAAGATTATTTTCACAATCAATTTCAGTTTCGGTTTACTTCATTTGGAAGACTTTCCGGATCGTATGATGCCTGGCATCTGGATTATGTGTATCTAAACAGGAGAGTTAATGACAACGAAGAAATTATCCTCAATGAAAATGTAGATCGTATTAACGAGAACGATAAAAACACAAATATTTCAGACCGGACAACCACCCGCCCCTTCACTTCAATCTTCGGTGACTATTACTCAGTCCCGAACAACCACTTCAATATAGGTGAAGCTCTTACCAACCCCGCTGTTTCACTCTATAGCCTTAAATATGTCGACTTTCTTCAAGTTGTGTCTTATATCGCAAATTACAAGGTAACTAACTACGCCTCCGGCACACCGACCGTCTCATACAACCAATCACCGGACGGAGGCGAGACGTCATTCGACTTAGATTTTGACGGTATACCCATTCTGGAACATGTGACAGCCCAAACAAAGAGCACAGCTCCTTCTTCGGCCATCGATCCGGAAGCTGATTCCACGCACGTAGATGTAAAAATAATTCTTAAGGCAGGTGACAATGATCCAGGTAAAGACTATTACGCGCGTTACGCACCAATTAATTTTCAAAGAAATGACACACTTGAACACACATTCATCCTGTCGAACTATTACGCCTACGATGACGGTGTTGCGGAATATTCAGCCGGGCTTGCCGCGCAGGGAAATCAACTGGCCTACCGGTTTGTTATGGACAGCAATGTTGGCCAGGATACACTGAACGGAATTTCGTTCTATTTTCCTTTTACAGGCGGAACTGCTCCCGAAACCATTAAGATATTTGTTTTCAAGGATAAGGCCGGTAAACCGGACAGCGCATCCGCTTATAGCCAAACTGTTCCTGTTGTGCGTTCGTCTGACAACATTTTCTACAAAATTGATTTTACAGAGGGCGTCCTCGTTCAGGATACGTTCTACATCGGGTATGAAGAAACCGTTACCGCAAAGCCCGACAGAATTCGCATCGGGTTAGATGCAAGTCATGATACCGGCAATCAGATGTATTACCGCAATACGGTCTATCATCCTTGGGTTCAAAATACGGATCTTAAGGGCAGCCTGATGATCCGGCCGCGGTTTGGAAAAGCGACCGTGATCACCGGAACAGAAGATAACATCGAACCCGTTGCTATTTATCCTAACCCGAACCGGGGTGAATTTTATGTTCAGGGTCGTGCGGACAACATCCAGATCATTTCCCTGACAGGACAATCGGCAGGATTCACAACAGAACGCTCGGCAGACGCAACCCGAGTTACACTGCAAAATCCACATCCGGGAGTTTATATCATTCGCTTCCGGAGCGGATCAAAAATTTCTACCGGCAAAATTCTCGTTACGGAAAATTAATCGGCTGTGGAGTAAAGCTCACCACAAAGATTACCAGCGCAATCCATCCTAAAATCTTTCGTTTGAAATCGAGCGGTTGTTCGATTTCCGTTGGCGGATGCGCAACGCCTACCAAACGCCCGATGATGAATCCGAACACGAGCCAACCGGAATAACCGCTCACCGAAGGAAACAAAAACATGATCAGGTACTGCGTGGCAAAAACTGCAGCGGCATACATGATCGTGTCGCGTTGGGGAAGACCAAGCCCCATAAAACATGAATATAAAAACAATCCATAGACAGGGATACTTATCACAAGGACGTCTGCCGGCTGACTCAGCTTGATCCACTCAAGCCCCAGCCCCGCATACAAGATGAATGCAACAAAAAATACAGAGGCAACAATCCGGTGTTTCTTAAATCCCAGAAAACCATAAAGTACGTGACCTCCGTCAAGCTGACCGATGGGTAGTAAATTCAGACTCGTAAATACAAGTGCCAGAAATCCCGCAAACAAGAACGGGTAATGCATCATCTCATGAACATTGGGCACACGTTCCGGATCAGCAACAGTATTTTCCAAAAAAGTAAATAAAAGATTCTTACCCAGTGCAACATTGATGATGGAATCACTGGGTTTGTAGACGTGATCCGCATAATTCAATCCATACTGCTTGTACTCAGGGTGGATCGTAAAAATGTGTTCCGCGGGTGGCAGCGTAGCGAAACCATAGTACAGGATAGCCAACGCCATGATAAACCCGGCAATCGGCCCCGCGATACCGATATCGAAATTCTTTCGGGTTGAGGGTACACGACTTCGCAGCCGGATAACCGCTCCCATAGTTCCGATCGATAAAAACAAAGGTGGGAATGGAATATAGTATGGTAACGAGGACTTAACCTTGTGAGATAATGCTGTGAAGTAGTGCCCGAATTCATGAACCGTCAGGATGGCTAAAAACGGCACGGAGAATTGCATACCCAGCAGAAAATCATTAAATGTAAAGTCAGGATTGTAGGCGAACGGGAAAATTGAGATAAAAAGTTTTCCGTAACACCACTCAGCACCGGCAAGTGTTGTGGTAAAAAATGTTGTGATGAAAAGTAAAACCTGAATAAGAATCCGCTTCTGTTCGCTACGCATAGTTCCTGAATAAATCGATAACCTTGTCGGGATGTTCGATGAGCAAGGCCTGCATCCCCACAGATTTCGCGGCTGCAATATTGTCAGCGTTATCGTCTAAAAAAAATGCCTTATCAGGCGTTATCCGGTGCGTCCTCAGAACAAATTCATAAATCTCGTGGTCAGGCTTCCGCAACCCAATGTCGTGCGAATAGTACGCATGGTGAAAATAGTCATCTAAAGATTGTCCCTCCAGGATCACTTCATTTATATACTTCAGGTGAATGGAGTTGGTATTACTCAACGCCATCGTGGTAAAATACTTTTTCAAACGCGTCAGCATTTCCAGTTTCTTATCCGGGATGCCAATCAACATCGCATTCCAGCAGCG
Organism: Cyclobacteriaceae bacterium; assembly: GCA_019694875.1. Classification (GTDB taxonomy): domain Bacteria; phylum Bacteroidota; class Bacteroidia; order Cytophagales; family Cyclobacteriaceae; genus UBA2336. The sequence goes on along the minus strand of JAIBBC010000002.1, from coordinate 700,049 downwards.
GTCGATTTCCGGATCACTTGCGTTTGCTTGAAACATCGCCCGAATAGCATCCCGAAATTCCGCCTCTCCTATCCGGCCGGTCTCGTAGGCATGAAAAACGGGATGTGTTGTGTGTAGCTGTAGTACTTGGTTCATCGGCTTACCGGAGAGTTTCGCGAACTCGGTTAATGTTCGGTTGGGCGCCAGATCGACAATTACGCCACCGAGGTCGAAGATGACGGTTTTGCACGAGAATGATGAAAAATCAGCCATAATAACATGGGTTTAACGATAATAATAAAACGGCAACACCAAATCCTCTTGAGCCCATGAAAAAAAATTTCATGTTGATTCCCAACCAGTTGCAAAATAGAAATCTAACAAGTAACGTTTTCCCGAATTTTGTCCGATTAAACATTAAGAAAATAGCTTTATTAGCTGGTGAGTTAGACACGCCCTAATTTGACACGAGATGTCATCCTTGTCGTGGCTTCTTGCTCGTACAATTCAATAACCCCAATAGCAATGAAGATTTTGCGTTCGTTTTATCCCGCACTTGCTTTCGTACTGTCGTCACTTTTCAGTTTTGCTCAGACTGAAAAGTATTTGCCGCAGGTAATTCCAGTTCCGCCAAGCGCCTTCCAGTTTCTCAAGTACGGAGAAATCCCCGTGAATGAATATTCCGGAATCATGGGATTAGAAATACCGATCTACACAATCAAGGAAGGCAGCCTCAACTTCCCAATTACTTTAAACTACCATGGTGGCGGTGTAAGAGTTGCTGAGGAGGCAACATGGGTAGGTTTAAGTTGGAACCTTGATCTCGGAAATGTAACGCAAATTGTAAACGACAAAGACGATTTTGGGGGCTTTCAATACCTGGCGCCGGACTATCACTTTTTTGCATCAAAAACTGTTTTTCCGCCGTATTATCAATATCCTTTTACTGTTCCAGGTCCCACCTATACTCCAAGCACCGGAATATCTGCGTCAAATCCTGTCCATTCGCTGGCTATCTTCACAGACCACATGTTTCCAGTCAATGGCTCTTATGGGTCTTACCCGCAAATTACCAATGCTGATGGAGGACCAGACGACATTGATTCGGAGCCGGATGTTTTTAAAGCAAGTTTCAACGGTCACAGTCTGGAATTCCTAAAAGATCCTGCAACCGGCACGTATAAGATACTAAATAGAAAGAATTACAAGATAGTGTCTATATTAAATACTGACAGCAAAGCTTCCTGGAAAATCATTGCACCGGATGGCGTTCAGTACTTTTTTGAACAGATCGATGAGGTACTACTCAACTTAAGCACAACCGTAGTCAGGGGTTCATTCTATGGCAATGGCTTAACCGGCGCAGCAAGCAGAACATGGCATCTCACAAAAATCATCGGTACAGATGGAAAAGTAATTACTTTTAACTGGACCCGTACAAGCGGAATCAAGGATATCTCCAGCTTCTCTCAAATCATCAAATACAAAACCCCTACCGACGATGGAAGCGGATCGGCGGTGGTTTGTTCAATCTCTGCTTACTATAACGACGTTGGTCCCCGGGGCGCAGACGCCTTAGGAGCTGAAACAATTAATAGTTACACAATGAGCAAAACTCAGCCTGTAAATCGTTCTTATCCCACCTCAATTACATTTTCCCTCGGGCAACTATCGTTTGTAACTTCTGTTCGGCAAGACAACATTGGAGAATTGAAACTTGACTCTATTAATCTTCAAAATAGCAGAGGCAGGATAAAAAGTTATTCGCTCCAGTATGATTACTTTGTTGGACACTCAAACGGTGGAAGCATAGAAAAAACTTATCCAACATCAAATTATTTCAATGAGAAGACACAGACTGAACTCACCTATCGACTTAAACTTGTTTCGATAAAGTCGAGCGATGCTCCGGCTTATCAATTTACATACGATAACACAACTCTTCCCCTCAAAACTTCCTATGCAGTAGACTATTGGGGATTTTACAACGGCAAAACTGCTAATACTTCGATGATACCCAATCCAACACATATCGGGGTGTCGACATTAAGTGATAATGGAAATAACCGGAATTCGGATATTACATACGCGAAGGCAGGCCTCTTGACTGAAGTGTTGTATCCAACCGGAGGTAGATCAGTTTTTGAATATGAACTCAATACGATCAGCATACCATCAATACCAACAATAACTTCCGGTGCTGGGGTTCGTATAAAGACAGTTAAAAACTTTATTGGATCAAATCTAATTACAACTACCAAGTATACCTATGAAGGCGGAAAGCCAATGCTTGACTTGCACCTCTACGGGACGTATCAATACTCTAACATCTCTATCGCTGGCACCGGCAATGACATTGCCATGATATCCTACCCGTACTTAATACAATACCTAACTGGAAACAACTACTATTCGTCATCATTACTAGGGTCGGGTAATTTTGTTGGGTATGATAAAGTCACCAAAGAATCGTTAGACCAGTCAAACGTTAACAATGGCAAAACAATAACAACCTACACAAATCAGCCGGACGAAGGAAAGTTTGATAGTTATACTGGCATGTCCTTACCCGCAAGAAAGAATCACTGGTACCCGCATAATGGCCTTATTCTTAAACAACATATATATAACAAACAAAATCAATTGATTTCTCGCGACAGTAACATTTACGAATTTCAAATTTCGGAAGTTTTCTATGGAATGAAGAGTTCATTTCATAATACATGGTTTATTGCAGCCAGTATGCAAGGAACTTGTTATACATGGTCGTACGGCCAAGAACTTGTGGGTTACTATCCGTTATACAACGGAGAGAGTTTACTGACCTTTAGCGAAACAAAACAAGTTTCAGGCACCAACTCAATTGCGATACGTAAAACTCTTTCCTACTATCCTGACAATCAACAACAACTAGTCACTACAACAAACAGTTCAAATGAATCACTTTCCACCGAATATGTATACTCATCAACATCTGGTAATCCATATATGAGCAATCTTCGGTCGTTAAATATCCTTAATCGCCCGATCGAAACGCTGCAAAAGAAGAACGGTAACACGCTTAATAATGAGAAACGATACTACAGCCAGTTCAATGGACTGTATCTGCCAAGTCAGATATCAGACGGGCCGAGCGGAACCCAAAGTCGTGTATCGTTTGGAAGCTATGATGCTCAAGGTAATATTCTGGAGATGCATCGTGCAAACGATGCTTCACTGAGTTTTATCTGGAGTTACAACAACACCTTGCCAATTGCCGAAGTGTCAAATGCCGCTCCTGCAGAAATCGCCTTTACAAGCTTTGAAAACGGTAATAACGAAGGCGGCTGGACATTTAACCAGGCATCGAACACCAATTCTAAAACCGGATCCTTTAGTTTTGCGGGAACCAGTTTAAGCAAAAGCCTTCCCGCTGGAAATTATACCCTGAGCTTCTGGGCTAAACGGAATTCCGTCAATGGGAGTATCTCAGGCTCCGTCACCCAATCAATAACATCCGATCAATGGACATATTATACATTTTCACTAAGCAATATTAGTTCAGTAGCCCTGACGTTGTCCAACGTTCTGCTGGATGAAGTTCGGGTTCATCCCCAGCGATCACAGATGAAATCATATACACACAAGCCGCTGGTTGGAATCACTTCGGTGTCGGATGCAAATGGCGTCATTACGTATTTTGAGTACGATTCTCAAAACCGGCTATTATTTGCCCGCGATAAGGATGGAAACATTGTCAAGAATTATGTCTATCACTATAAAGGAGAGAACTAGTCATGAAAGCACAATCGATTAATGCGATACTGGCTATAGTAGCCGTGTTTCTTTTAGGATTAGTTTGCTCGATATCTTCTTATGGCGCAGGGGTTGAAGATCCGAAAGAATGCCCACCTCCCGATTTGACGAATTGGCTGATCACACCCAATGGAGGTCAGCAATACACTGTAGGATCAGTGATTGGCCTAACAATAGATGGCGCGTTATACACTCCGGCAGCCGTCAGTATCGAGCTTTACGATGGCGCAACGAAGGTTTGGGGTCCGGGTACCGCGGGTATCACTGGCCGAACAATTCCAACGATTAGCCTGCCGGTTGGTAGCAACTATAAAGTAAAAATCTACAATACCAGTGTACCCAGTGAAGCGGACTGGAGTAATGCAACCTTTTCCATAGTACCCGGCAACTCGCTGTATACAACGTCCGGCAGCCGATGTGGTGCCGGATCCGTTACATTGGCCGCCAATACCAATGATGCGAGTTGCTCTCAAACCATTGTGCATAAATGGTATACCTCGTCCACAGGCGGCACATACATATCGGGCACACAGGTATCAACCGGAACGTGCGCAGTTTATCGCACAGAAGTTACAGTATCAACTACTACCAGCTATTGGGTGAGTGCCACCATTAATGGAGTGGAAACTGCACGACAGCAGGTAACAGGGGCAGTAAACCCAATACCTGGTGTACCAACAGCTATTAATGGAAGTCGTTGCGGCACTGGAGCGGTAACTTTGACAAGCACACCGGGCACCAACGCGAACTCACTGAGGTGGTACGCAGCATCAACAGGCGGCAGTCCGTTGAAAACGGGCCCCGCGTACACAACACCGAGCATCAGTTCAAACACTACCTATTACATTTCGAGCTATGATTCCGTTACCACATGTGAAAGCACCGCTGCACGCGTAGCGGTAACAGCAACAATCAATGTAGTTCCGGGAGCTCCAAGCGGCATGGCCGGAAGCCGCTGTGGCGCGGGCACTGTTTCATTAACCGCTACACCGGGATCAAACGGAACGACAGTGAAATGGTATGCAGCTTCAACGGGGGGTTCTGCACTGGCAACGAATACTAATTTTACCACCCCCAGCATTGCTGCGACAACTACGTACTATATCGCTTCCTTCAATGCCACCACGCAGTGCGAAAGCACCGCTGCAAGGGCTCCGGTAGTAGCGACCATCAAAACAGTGCCGGGCCAACCGAGTATATCGGGTAATGTGGGCTTCAGTAACAATAGCCTTACTCTCATTGCTACGGGAGCCCCGGTGGGAGGCAGTTATGAGTGGTTCTCGCCATCCGGAACTTCGTTATCAACCAGTAGTACATATATAACTCCACCCATAGCCGCTTCAACAAGTACGTATGGTTACGTAACAGCAATCGACAATGGGTGCCCGAGTACACCCCTTTGGATTTCGCTTACCATGCATGCGTTACCCGTTATTACAGCCGATAAACCCTATACAGTTATGGGCGAATCTGTTATACTGGACGCAGGATCCGGATTCCTGACATATAGCTGGAAACGTGATGGTATAGCTATTGCAGGCACTGGGCAAACGATAAGCACAAATATTCCGGGAAGCTACACCGTAACCGTTACGAAATCAGGTGTAGCCGGGCAGGGTACATCACTTCCTTATAATTTAAAAAATGGATACGCAAATGCTGACCTCAACTACGTTGTTTCCAACACAATTCTTAAACCCGGTGTCATATCATCGGATATTGGTACACTCAGCGTAAATAGTCTGATGCAGACCGTGCAGTATTATGACGACCTTGGCCGCCCGATAGAAGGGGTAGCAGTGCAGGCCTCTCCTGCCGCCAAAGACGTTGTTCAAGTCACTGCTTATGATGATTTTGGAAGAGAAAGTGCCAAATATTTGCCTTATGTTACCAATACGGTTGCCGGGGGCTATAAATCAAACCCGATCGGTAGTCCCGGAACATATACAACCTCTCCGCAGTATTCCTTTTATAACGACTCGAATCCGATCGTTGTTGACGACACAAAGCCTTACGCTACCACAGTCTACGAAGAATCACCCCTTAACCGTGTTTTGAAGCAATACGGCCCGGGTGCGGGTTGGAACAATAATTTCATTGAAAAAAAATATCTCACCAACGTTCATGGTACTTCAGCCGGTTTGACCGGAGAAAAAGTGATCGCATTTAAGCTTGACTTGGCTGGCAACCCCATTCGTTGTTCGGCCGCCGCAAGCTACATTGAAACTGGAGGATATTATAGCACCGGTCAATTAACCCTCAATGTTACTGTTGATGAGCAGCTAAATTCGGTCAGGGAGTAAGTAAACAAGGAAGGCAGGCTTATCCTCAAAAAAGTGCAGGCCAAAACCGTTACCGATCTTAACAGTACATCGGAGTGGGCGCTCACGTATTATATCTATGACGACATTGGAAACCTCCGGTATGTTTTTCCACCGGAGCTAAGCAAATTATTACACACCAATGCCGACACCTATACAATTACCTCTACTGACCTAAATAACTGGGCGTTCATTTATACGTACGATGGCCGAAACAGAATGACCACCAAACAGGTACCGGGAGCTGGTCAGGTGTATATGGTGTACGATAATCGCGACCGGCTGGTGGCAACGCAAGATGCCAACCAACGACCGCTAGGCAACTGGACATTCACCAAATATGATGAGCTTAACCGGCCTATTCTGACCGGAATCAAAGATACTACAGCAAACCTGAGTCAGGCAAATATGCAGGCCGGTGTTGACAGCTATTACACGCCACCAAAATCATGGCGGACGCAGGGCGAAATCTATATTGGTAATGCCGCCGGAAATGTTCACGGGTACAGCAACCTGAGTTACCCCAAAGTTACTGCAGGTACTACCATGGATGTTAGTAAATTCCTTACCGTTACATACTATGACACTTACGACTTCCGCAGCTTGTGGACTGGTTCCTATACATACCTCGATGAGAACTTGAGCGAAGTTCAAAATGGCGTGACCTACAATCAACCGGACGTTGAATTTGCGACCGTAAAAGGTCAGGTTACCGGCACCAAAGTGAAAATTCTGGATGGCGGGACTAACTGGTTGAAGAGTATAACCTATTATGATGACAACTACCGGCCAATTCAAAGTATTTCCGACAATCAAGCGGGAGGAACCGATCGCACAACTACCGTGTATGACTTTACCGGAAAACCGCTGGAAACCAAGTCAACACATAATGCGCTCTGGCGCAATCATGTCGGAGTAAGCGTATCGGCGAATTCGATCACTAAAACCGTTGCTACTACGAGCTGGACCAATGCAGGCGCGGCATCGGTTAAACCTCTCGGAGCCGGACAGAACGGCTATATTGAATTAACGGTTTCCGAGACAACGTCAACCCGCATGATCGGCTTTTCGATCAATGATGAAAACCAGGATTACACCACAATGGATTTTTCGGTCTATTTGAATCAGACTACACTCTACGCCTACGAGCGAACCATTAACCGCGGTTCCAAGGGCACAATCACTACGGGTGATGTTATCAGGCTTGACCGCACCGGCACTTCAGTAAAGATTTACAAAAACGGAACACTTCTCTATACCTTTCCCACATCTTCTGCAACCGCGTTGTATGCCGACTGCTCCTTAAACTCGATCGGGGCAACGTTAACCGGTATTACCTTATCATGGTCACCGGAAACCCATACGGTTACCCGCAGGATGGAATACGACCATGCAGGCCGACTGATCAACACCTGGCATAAACTGGACGGGAACAATGAAATCTTGTTAGCCAAAAACATCTATAACGAACTCGGCCAGTTGATCGATAAAAAACTTCACAGCACATTTTCCGATGGAAGCGATGCCAAACAGTCCGTTGATTATCGCTACAACATCCGCGGGTGGCTCACCAAGATCAACGAAAGCGACCTCAATAACAGTGTTGAGGCCGGTGAAGCCCGCGACCTGTTCGGAATGGAACTGGGGTATAACACTGACATTGGCGTTTCCAATAGCTTATTGTATAATGGTAACATCAGCGCTATCAAGTGGAGTAATAATCTTTCCCTAGGAGATGTGAAGGAAAACGCCTACACCTACAGCTACGATCCTATGAACCGGTTAACCGCCTCAACCTACAAACAGAAAAATGGCAGCTGGGCATCCGCTGGCAACAACGGCTTTGCCGAAACCGGTTTTACCTACGACCTGAACGGTAACATCCTCACGCTTCAGCGCAACGATGGCCGCACCACAGGCTGGATGGATAACCTGACGTATGATTATGGTACAGGTGCCACCCAAAGCAACAAGTTGTTAAAGGTTACCGATGCCGGGGACGATTTCAAAGGATTTATAGATGGCACGAACAGCCAGAGTGTAAACGACTATACCTACGATGCGAACGGTAACATGATTACCGACCTCAACAAGAACATCCTGGTAGCCCTGCCGATAATTTACAATCATCTTAACCTGCCGGAAGTCGTCAACAAAGGCACCAGCACCATCCGGTACACCTATGACGCCACGGGACGAAAACTCTGGCAGACAGTATCCGGTACTGGCCCGCAGAAACAAACCGATTACCTCGGTGAGTATGTGTATACAAATGGGTCGTTACAATTTGTGAACCACGAAGAGGGTCGGATTGCCATGGCCGCCGAAGAAAGAATCTTCAGTTTTGATGGCTCGCACCAAAACGGCATTACCAAAACCGGTGCCGATGTAACCCTTACCAATGAAACAAATAATGGTGAAACCTACCTGAAAGCTTCCATCACGTCAGGGACAACCAAACGCGGGATATCCGCCTTTACTTCGCCCATTACAGTAACTCCCGGAGACCGGTATGTGTACCGGGTTCGTGGCTACCGGGGTGGTGAAGCCTTTGCGCTGTATGTAAAGGGTAACAGCACAGATGTAGTTTGGCCGGGGGCACCCTTGCCAAATAATATCAATATCGAAGCCTGGGTTGAAACATACTTCGTTGTTCCTCCCTCGGTAACGCAGATTGAGCTGGGTGTAATGCTTAACACTGCCACAACAGCCACGCAGGTCTGTTATGTAAACGAAGTTCAGCTGATCAAGCTTTCAAACAACAGCACGGCCGAATACCAGTACCACCTCAAGGATCATCTTGGTAACGTGCGATTGACGTTCACCACGAAGGCCGATTTAACAACATCAACCGCTACGCTGGAGAATGCAAACGCAGCTACCGAACAAAGTCAGTTTGTGCGGTTTGCAGAGGCTCGGAAGATTCAGTCTTATTTGTTTGACAGAACCAACGGATCTGTTCCATCTACCGCTACCGGCTATGCCCAGCGGTTGAACGGCTCAGCAAACGAACGGTATGGTTTGGGTAAGTCGCTTAGTGTGATGCCGGGCGATGTGATCCACGCCAGCGTGTATGCCAAGTATATCGACCCGGTAAGCAGTAACTGGACAACCGCGCTTAACACCCTATTAAGCCAGATTGCAGGTGGAACAGCCCCCGCAGGCACCGTGGTCGACGGTGCAAGCTATAGCAATAGCACGGCTAATTTCCCGTTCAGCAGCCAGGCCGCACAGAATACATCTAACAGCTCCGAAACAGGGCCCAAAGTTTATTTGAACTGGCTGGTATTTGACCGTGATTATAACTTCATCCTTGCCCAAAGCGGGTATGATCGCCTGAGTACCGCACCAAAAGAAGCGGGTCAGGATGTGGCGCACGAGTTACTGGAATCACCTCAAATCACGATCAAACAACCGGGCTATGTATACATCTTCCTGAGCAATGAAGAATCCGCCCCGCTGGAAGCATATTTTGATGATTTCAGCATTGACTACACAAAATCACCTGTCGTACAGCAGGATGATTACTATGCGTTTGGGTTAAATTTTAACTCGCATCAACGTGAAAACGCTACTGGCAATCAATACTTATACAATGGGAAAGAACGCCAAGATGAGCTTGATCTTGGATGGATGGATTATGGAGCAAGGATGTATATTCCAGAGATTGGAAGATGGGGTGTCGTTGACGTATTAAGCGAGAAATATTACAAAATGTCCCCTTATAACTACTGTCTGAACAACCCCATTCGACTTGTCGATCCAGATGGAAAAGACGGTGGTGTGCAAAATGGATATGGATATGATGTAACAACGCAATCTACCAGAGTACGCACTGTCGAAATTAAGGGAGTCAAGTACACCGAGGTCACCTCAATGTCGAATCGCACGGAAGCAAGTGAGTTTAAGCTCACCACAAAGGATGGTCCTGTCCCAACAGGTGATATCACAAAAACTGAAACTAAGACTACATCATTAATTGATGGGGCTGGGAAAATTGTCAAAAGCGCGTATTCAGAATCAACGAGTTTTAAAGGAGAAGATGACAAGCAATTTAAACAAACTGGGACTCGATCTGGCACTGTTGATATTGAAAAGAATAAAGTAACTTTCGCTGGCGGCGAATCTAAATCTTTGGACGAAAATTTCGCTTCTGACGTAAAGAATATTGCGAATTTCAACGCTAAAAATGACGTAGACTTTCCTCGCGCTGCTGCACAAAACGCATTGGACGGAACAAATGACGCTCTTGGAACCATCGGTCTGGGTTCAAAGTCTCCTGTTTCAAGTGTTGGCTTATTTTTAGCCGGGAAAAGTTTGCCAACAGCGGGGGATATTGCCAAAGATGGATTTACGGTTCAAATATCTTTCGGATTTGGTAATGTTGGGTCGGTCAAGGCAAAGGGCGCAGTGGTTCGGGATTTCATTTCAAGTAAACTTGAGTAACATATGAGGGCTTTTTTTTTAGTACTTATCGCACTTTTTGTTTTAATTCTCTCGTGTTCAAACCCCAGCAAGAGTGATGCGGATTTTTTTTTACAGCATGGATATACGCTCAATAAAGAGGCAAATTTTTTATCTTGGGTAAATGGCGATACCATTGTTTTAGTCGGTCTCAATCCTAAAAAAAATGTCACGTCCAAATCTGTTTTCTTCCCAAGAGATTCGACTCATAGTTTAGACTCAATTTTTAAGAAAAAAAAATTTAAGGTTTTTAAATGTGCTGATTCAGTAGAGGAATTTTATTTATACAGCAGTGAGGGCGGAAATTTATATAAGATTTTATTTTGGAAAAGCAAAATTGAGCTGAGCCAACTAAATGACCAGTATTTTAGAGAGGATTTTAAAGATTGAAGATTTAAAAACTAACTGCTTGATTTTTGCTTTTTAATGGCAAGATCACTAGATACAAATTCAGTTATTTTATTTACATTCTTTTTATGTTAATTAGAACCATTCTGCTTTTTAATCAAGATCACATTTAGTATATCCGCAGTAGCGATTACAGTTATTTTGATAATTCAGGCTATTCGAAACTTTATAAAAAATAAGCCCACAGTTGGGTAGTGAGTAATCAGGAACGTACTGAATGAACTACATTCTTACAGATGTCATCCCCAACTTTCCGGCAGAACAACCGTCCAAAAGAAACCCGATTTTTTTCTTTTTCACATACGGGTAGCTAATCGAGTTCTGTACTTTCTAAACCCCTAATACATCTACGTTTTCGTATATTTCCTTCAAAATCCGATTGATCGGTGATGAGATCGATTACACTTTCAATTCTTTTCGCATGCTGCGGGTTATCCGTCACGGCACAAATAGCCGTTGTCGATGACCAGGTAAACGAACACATTTTCACCCTCACGGAGCTTACCTACCTGATCGATCCGCACGACACGCTTGATATTACTACAGCCTCCTCTCCCGCTTTCGCCAAAAGTTTCCTGCGCCACGATTCGTACCTGAATGCCGATTTTCAGTCGGGTGCTGCTTACTGGATCAGGATGCCCGTATTGTACAACAGTCACACACAGAATACCTGGATCTTTGAGTTTTACGATCAAACGATCGACCACCTCGAAGCCTACGTTCCGCAAACGCAGGGTGGCTACCGACAGGTGATCACGGGCGATCAATATCCGTTCCGCCAACGGATGTTCATGCACAAGAACTTCGAAGTGCAAATTCCGAATCATGGCGACACCACGGTTTATTATTACTTCAAAGTACGCTCGCACGATTTTGCCGACATCCGCATTGCTTTTCGTACTGTAGACCGATTCATCTACTACGTACTCAACGAGTACTTTTTGTACGGCACCTTTTATGGCATGGTGCTGATCATTATCCTGTATAACTTTTTGGTTTTCCTCGCGATCCGCGAGATGAAATACATTTACTACATTTTCTATATCCTCAGCGTTGCGCTTTATGCGATGAGCCTGGATGGCGTAGGATTTCAGTACATCTGGCCCGACCACCCGGAATGGAATAACGTTGCTGTGGGCGTTGCACTCTATTCGCTTATTCTTTGGGCACTTGTTTTTACAAGGCGATTCTTGAGCTCAAAGGCCAATGCCTCCTTTCTGGATAAATTTTTGAAATGGACCATTATTGTGCGGACCGCCTTGTTCGTATTCGCGTTATTATTTTATCAGGAATTGTTCTCATACCGGAACCTGGAAATTCTGCCTTTATCGTTAATTTTTTATACCGGAATTGTTGTGTGGTACAAAGGCTATCGCCCTGCCCGATTCTTTGTAATCGCCTATGGCATACTCTTTTTCGGATTCTTTATCAGGATGCTGGTGTATCTCAACGTACTGCCGTTCACAATCATTTCACACTACAGCCTTCACCTTAGCTTCACGCTCGAGATGTTATTCCTGACATTTGCATTGGGCGACAGAATTCGAATCCTGAAAGACAATCGCGACCGGGCGCTTAAACGAATCATCCACCAGCACGAATTCAACATGCAGTTGAAAGACATGGTAAACAAAGAACTTGAGGAGAAAGTACGCGAACGCACCGAAGAGCTCAATCGCAAGAACCATGAGTTCGAGGAGTCAAACCTGAAACTCGAACAACAGGCACTGGAAATCAACCAGATTAATTCCATGCTTGACCTTGATAACTGGAAGCTTAAAAACAGGCTGAAAGAAGTTCTGACCGATCATCTGATGGAAAAGACCATGGATTATGGCCAGTTCAAGACCCTGTATCCAGACTCGCTGTCCTGCTATCGCTTCATTGAAAACCTCAAGTGGGATCACGGCTTTCAGTGCCGGAAGTGCGGAAATCAGAAGTATTTCGAGGGTTCTCAAAAGTTCTCCCGAAGATGCACGCGATGCGGCTACAACGAGTCCATTACGGCATTTACCATCTTTCACAGCATCAAATTTCCCATCGAAAAGGCATTTTATCTGGCCTATCTGGCCGTTACCGGGAAGCGGGAAAGCACCCTGGAAGAGCTCGCCTACCAGATGGATTTGGGCACAAACACGGTTTGGTCGTTCCGTACGAAGGTTTTGGACAGGGTAAAGGAGCTCGAACAGCGCGGATACAAACCACTTGCCTCACGATGGGAAGAAGTTATTCTGGAAAACGGTCAAATCAGGGCGAAAATGAAGATTGTGGCCGCAAACGATTCCAAATAACGCCCGCTTGGAAACGTTTCCGACAAAATGTTTTTTTCGAGTTAATTTCTTAATAGCTTGCCTCAAACATGGAGGAATAACGTTTGAAATCCATGTTTTTTTCAGGTAAAAAATCCCTTCACAAAACCCGATTTTGGAGCCCTAAAATCGAGATTAAAGCCTGAAAAAATTTACTTCGTTTTTGGATTTTATGAAATTACTTACTTAAACCTAAAATATCTATGGGCAAAAATTTACGTTTTCTCTCACTTGCGATCCTGCTTCTACTTCTCGGAGGCGGGGCGTTCGCTCAAACACGTACAGTTACGGGTACGGTTACATCGGAGGATGGACCAATGCCGGGTGTAAGTGTTTTGGTGGTAGGCTCCAACAAGGGTGCTTCCACGGATGGCGAAGGGAAGTACACCCTGCAATTAACCCCCGCAGAAACCTCCCTGACGTTTTCATTCATCGGCTACAAAACAGTAACAGTTGAAGTTGGCGACCGCACGGTCGTAGACGTAGTGCTGGAAGCCGATGCTCAGGCACTTGATGAAGTTGTTATCGTGGGTTACGGTACCATGCAGGAGAAAGACCTTACTTCTGCGATAACCACGGTAAAAACGGACGAACTCACAAAAACGCCTACCAGCCAGCCTATGCAGGCCCTGCAGGGTAAGATCCCTGGCGTCCAAGTGGTAAGCAGTGGTGCACCGGGTGCAAGCCCTACCGTACGTATTCGCGGTATCGGATCAATGCCTGGTCAGGGTAACAGCGATCCGCTGTACGTGGTGGATGGAATGTTCTTCAGCAACATTGACTTCCTTAACCCGAACGACATCGCTACAATCTCTCTTCTGAAAGATGCTTCTGCGTCTGCGATTTATGGCGTACGTGCCGCAAACGGTGTTGTGCTTATCACAACCAAGTCTGGTTCCTACAATCAGAAAACAGAAGTTGTATATGATGGATACTATGGTGTGCAGCGTGCCCAGAATGTGGTGCAGATGTCTAACTCCCAGCAGTTCACTCAGTATGCGCTGGCGACAGGAGTTACGGCTGATGCAACGTATATCGATGCAGCGTTCGCGCGTTATGGACGTAGTCGCGTAAACCCTAACGTGCCGCTGCCAAATACCGACTGGTATGACAAAGTTCTTCGCACTGCATCTATCCAGAATCACTCAGTAAGCATTAACGGAGGAAAAGATAACGTTCGCTACTCAGTAGGTGGAAGCTACTTCAATCAGGAAGGTCTTCTGAATGTTGCTAAAAATGAATACAGACGTTTGAACTTCCGTACGAAAGTTGATTTCAAAGCAACTGACCGCCTCACCGTGGGTGTTAACTTTAACCTCAGCAACGCGCGTCAGTACATAGCCGATAACGGTGCCTGGGACAATGCCTATTTCGCAGTTCCGATTATGCCGGTATTTGATCCGTCAAATACAGCTGCATCGCCAATCAAACTTGCAAATGCTCACTCATTGGGATACCGCGATCCTCAAAATCCGTTCTTCAATTTGTACTACAACAACGACCGCAATAACATCGGTAAAATTCTTGGAAACCTTTTCTGGGACTACCAGCTGATTCCAAACAAGCTGTCGTTCAAAATGACCTACAACTACAGTTTCGAAAATGTCGATACCCGTAACGTTGATTTTGCAAACAACAACGGATTTACATTTTCCCAGAACGGCATTTACAAAAAGGCATCAACTCAATACAATCAGATTCTGGATAACGTGTTGACCTATACAGAAACCTTTGGTGCTCACAATATCACAGCCGTGGCAGGTTACACACATCGCAGCGAGATCAACGAAGGTAACTACGTACAGGGAGCAAATATTACTACGCTTAACCCGAAAGATGAATCAACCTGGTATATTCCTGTTGGTACAATCGTACAAAACCAATCTGCTGACTTCGGGTCTAAACTGTATGGGTCTTCCTACTTTGGCCGGTTAGCCTATAACTATGACGATCGTTATTTGCTCTATGGAACCTACAGACGTGAAGGAACAAACAAATTCCAGAATGGCAATATCTGGGGTAACTTCTTCACCATCGGTGGTGGTTGGGTAGTGAGCGAAGAAGATTTCTTTGGCATAGAACAAATCGACTTCCTTAAGGTTCGTGGAAGCTGGGGTCAGCTTGGTAATGACGGGGTTGCACCAGCAATCGGTCAGGCAACCGTAAACCCGATTACAACTGCAATTGCTGAAGCTGAACGTGCTGGTTACGTGATTGACAATGCGTTTGATCTGGTAAAAACCTGGGAAACAGTTGTTGAAACTAACGTGGGTGTAACTGCCAGGGCTTTAAATAACGCCCTTACAGTTGACCTCGATTATTATGTGCGCGATACAAAGGATGCCGTATTGACAATTATTCTGCCTGCTCAGCGCGAAATTGTCCGCAGAAACGGAGGCGAAATCCGCAACTCAGGTTTTGAGGGAGCTCTTTCTTACTCAGGAAAAATTACTCCGGAAATTAATTTTACCGTTGGAGCCAACTTCACTACGCTGAAAAATGAGGTGACTAATCTGGCCGGCCAGAGTTACCTGGATGCGGGACAGGCTGAATTCCTGCAGCGTTCTATTGTAGGAAATTCGATCAACGCGTTCTACGGATTCGAAGTAGAGGGTGTATTCCAAACAACCGAAGAAATCAACTCCAGCGGTTACACAGCACAGTTTATTTCTGATAAAAACCTGGTTCCTGGCGATTTCCGCTTCAAGGATCAGAACGGTGACGGAGTGATTGATGCTAACGACCGCGTAGTTCTTGGCAAGATTCTCCCGAACTTCCTTTACGGTTTTAACTTGGGCGTTACCTGGAAAGGCTTTGAACTTACAGCAAACTTCCAGGGTATTAGTGGTAACAGCATCCTGAACAGGAAGCGTGGCCAGCTGATCTTTAACCCTGACGCAAACATTGATGCCGACTTGTCGACTAACCTGTGGCACGGAGAGGGTACTGGCAACAAATACCCATCAGCCTTAGGTTTGCGCAAATCATGGAACTTGCAAATGAGCGATCATTTTGTGGAAAAAGGCAACTATTTCCGTATCCAAAATGTTCGCTTGGCTTACAATCTCGTGGGTAAAGAACTTCTGGGCGTGAAGGTTCCGGCAACAAAAATCTTCTTAACGGCAGAACGCCCGCTTACTGTTTTCCAGTACAACGGATTTAACCCTGAAGTGGCGAATGGTGTTGATACTCAAACGTATCCGATACCGGCAGTGTATACAGTTGGATTAAATGTGAAATTCTAAAAAAATTAACAACGATTATGAAAATTTTCAAACTAGCTAAAAAGGCTCTTCCCGTGTGGATGGCATTTGTGCTATTGACGGCCTGCGATGGCGTGCTGCGCGATCCGCTCGAAAATCAAATTCGTGTGGAAACCATCGACTATACCAAGACTGAAGATATGGACGCATATCGTGTTGGTTCATATGCAACATTCTACGATTTACAGTGGGAAACATTCCCCATTATAGCGGTGCGTGGCGATGATGTGAACGCATCGGGTGATCAGGCTCCATTGATTGCAACGGATGAATATAAATACGTTGCTTCCGACTGGATGCCAAACTCTGCCTGGCTAAATTTGTATGGCGACCTCTATACATTTTTAGGTGCCATCGAGCAAATCCAAAAATATAAGGAGTTTGCGCCAAACCCTGCCGTAGCTGATCAGTACATCGCCGAAATTAAAGTGATGCATGGATTTGAGATGCTGCAATTGTCACGTTTATTCGGAGCATTGATCATTCCAAAAAGCTCTTTTTCAGAAAAGCTTTACAATGAGCCATTGTCATCACACGATGATGTAATGCAATACATCTCTGATTTAATGGACGAAGCAATTCCATTGCTGCCAAACATTCGCCCGAATCAGCGCACTGACATAAAGGGTGGTGTTACCAGAGGTACAGCACTGGCAGTAAAGGCCTGGGCTAACCTGGAAATGGAAAACTATCAAGGCGTAGCTGATGCAACAGGGGCAATTATCAGTTCAGGTTTGTATTCACTTGAATCCGATTATTACAATCTGTTTAAGATGCCCGGTAAGCTGAACGACGAAAACATTTTGGAACTTCAGTATTCAGACTTGAACCAGGGATCAGGCACATCATACAACTACCTGTGGGATTTCTTTGGACCTAACGTTTATACTCCCGCAGTATCAGGCAAAGGAGGTGGCTGGGGATTCTGGGAACCGACATTTAAGTACATTGAATTCATGCTTGACCGCAATGATCAGAAACGTTTGACAACCTCTGTACTTTTCACACAAGCCGGAATCGACAGTTTGGAGGAAGTATACGGAGCATTACCTGGATACGTTTCCAACACAACTGCTGACGGAGACATCATTGGCAATACCGGAGCTGACCCTTCAGAAGCACGTGCATTGTTCTCCAGCGGAAAGCACTACCTGCCTTCGGATCAGATCTTCCCGGGCCGCACGGGCTATGGATCAGGTAACAACTTCCGTGTTATCCGTTATGCGCAAATCCTATTGATGCATGCAGAAGCACTCGAAAGCGGGGCAACAAGTTCAGCCATGACTTCTACAGCAGCCGTTAATCTTGTAAGAAACCGCGCAGGCCTTTCTTCACTTCCGGATGTTGACATTGATGATGTTCTGGATGAAAAGTATGCAGAACTTGCTATGGAGTGGGGAACTCGTTTCGAAGATATGATACGTCATGGCAAAACAACTGAATTGAATGACGTTCGCAGAACGTACAACGAGGCTGAAGATCGGTTCGTACCGTACCCTACAGCTCAAGCTGATATTTTGTCACAATTACGATAGTTAAAACATAAATTGTAAGAAAATGAAATTAAGACATTTGCTTTTGATCGGAATGCTGTTTACGGCATTCGCGTGCAAGGATGGCTACATTGATGATGTCAAAGGCGCACCTCAGGGTACAGACGTTACGGCACCGTCCGTTTCGATTAACTACCCTTTTGAAGGCGCGAAAGTTCGGGTGGTAGAGGATATTGCTACCATCAATATCAATGTTACCACATCCGATGATATCGAGATTGCTTCTGTAAAGATCAGTCTTGACGGTGATGAACTAGTTGAATACACAGACTTCATTGACTATCGAAAATCAACTAATGTATACCAGTACACTCAATTGGAGACAGGTGACCACACGCTGACTGTAGTGGCTACCGATAAAACAGGAAAGACTACTACAAAGACTGTAAACTTCCTGAAGGCGGAACCTTACACCCCTACCTATCCGGGTGAAATCATCTACATGCCTTTTGATGGCGACTACGCTGATTTGATTACACTGACAGAAGGTACACCCGCTGGAACAACAACGTTTGTGGATGGTTTGAAAGGTGGTAAAGCTGTTAACCTGACAGCATCTTCACAAAGCTACATTTTGTTCCCTGGCGATACGCTTGCCGAACAGGATGAGTTTTCTCTTTCATTCTGGGTGCACCCTACATTCGTTGATGCCAATACTGACGGAGGTATCGATGGAATTTTAGGATTGGTGAATTTATCACACACCAGCAACTTCTGGGGTAACATCGATATGTTTATTGAAAATAACAGCAATCCTACTACAGGAGCAGAATTAAAGGTTCACGTTGTGAGCGAAGGAAACAGCGAAAGCTGGATTACCGGTTCTGGTTTCCAGGGATTGATGACTTTCTTCGGTCAGTGGTCTCACCATGTGCTGTCTTATGACAACACGACCCATAAGTTTAAATACTACATCAATGGAACGCTGGTAAAAACAGCTGACGCTGCCTGGGGTACTTCTTCTCTGCACTTTGTAGGAAGCGGTAAAATTGTGTTAGGTGCCGTTCACTTTATGACTACACCAAGCCAAACAACAGGTTCCGGCTCACAGCCTTGGGCCAGCTACCTGACCGGTCAATTGGATGAAGTGCGTATTTTTAACCGCGCACTTTCTCAATCAGACGTTACAACGATCTATAATGACTGGAAGTAATTATTAAATTTCTCAATGAAGACCCCAGACTCGGTCTGGGGTCTTCTTTTTTCTATATCATGATATTACGAAGCGTTTCTTCTTTCTTTCTACTAATTACCCTGCTTATTTCAGGTTGCGGTGAAGACGAAAATTCAGGTAGCATTTCTCTGCAAAGTGTATTCATCGGCTCAACCGAGATTGACCCCTCCCAGCCAATGCCCACCGGCCTGCCCGTGGACCAAAGTATTTCACTTACTTTTTCAGATGCCCTTAAGTCAGGTTCCGTTGCAGAAGGCATCTCGCTAAAAAAAGACGGCATCGAAGTCGTTACAAACAAAACATTGTCATCCGGAAATAAAACGGTCATCATCTTCCCGGAAGGAAGTCTGGAGAATGCAACCGTTTACACCATTGAGTTGTCGGAAGCGCTCCAATCCACTAACGGAAAAAAGTTAACAGCTCAATCAATTTCTTTTAAAACCGCCAGCGGAAGCCTTACGATAACATCCGTTACGATTGGAGACGTTGACGTAACAACCAGCTCCCGTATAAACAATGTTTCGCTCGAGTTTTCTGCCGTAGTTAATTTCTCTGTTCCCGTTAATACCACCACCACGTCAAGTGCTATTAAATTATCAGGACCGGGCTCTCCCGCCCTGCAGATTACATGGTCGAACGAAAACAAAACTGCAACATTAACTTCTTTAACTGACCTCGAATACTTAAGTAAATATTCATTTTCTATCTCAGCGTCATTAAAGGGAGCCGATAATCAAACTTTTTCAGCAATCTCTAAGACACTATATTCTGAAATAGACTACGCACCAAAGATGCCACTTCTTCCCAACGATGAAGACAGCGATAACGATAATACAAACGACCTTCTTTCGGTTGTACAGAAACAAACATTCAAATACTTCTACGATTTTGCCCACCCGGTAAGTGGACTTGCTCGTGAACGGAATGATCCAAATTCTACAAACGTAGTTACGTCAGGCGGATCAGGTTTCGGTATCATGGCTTTGATTGTTGGTATGGAGCGAAATTTTATCACACGCGGTGAAGGCCTCGACCGCATGGACAAAATTCTTGACTTCCTGGAAACGTCAGATCATTTTCATGGCGCGTATTCACACTGGATTAATGGAAATACCGGTGACGTAATCCCGTTCAGCACAAACGACAATGGCGGAGATCTTGTTGAGACTGCATACCTCATGCAAGGCCTTATCACCTTCAGACAATACATTACCAATAATTCCATCACCAACAGTTATAATATTGTAAATCGCATTAACGCAATTTGGGAGGCCGTTGAATGGGATTGGTACCGTCAGGACAATCAAAACATATTGTACTGGCATTGGTCGCCCGACAAAGGCTGGGCGATGAATCACCAGATAAAAGGCTGGAATGAATGCTTGATTACATACGTACTTGCCGCATCGGCCCCTGCGAACAATACCATTCCAAAAAATGTGTACGATGCCGGCTGGGCAAGTAATGGCGGGCTGCAGAATGGTGGTAGCTACGAAGGTGTGACCTTACCGCTGGGTTCAGCTTATGGCGGGCCATTGTTCTTCGCTCACTATTCATTCCTCGGGCTTGATCCACGCAACCTGAGTGACGCGTACGCAAACTACATGATTCAAAATACCAATCACTCCACTATCAATTACAAATACTGTGTTAGAAATCCCAAGTCTTTTGCAGGTTACAGTGAAGACTGCTGGGGCTTAACAGCAAGTGACAACCAATCCGGATATAACGCTCATTCTCCAACCAACGATCTGGGTGTTATCACACCAACTGCAGCACTGTCATCGTTTCCGTATACTCCCGATGAATCGATGCGCGCACTCAAATTCTTTTATTACACCATGGGTGACCGTCTGTGGGGCAGTTATGGTTTTTATGATGCCTTTAATCCTTCCGAGAATTGGTATGCTGATTCTTACCTGGCTATTGATCAGGGGCCTATTGTTGTGATGATTGAAAATTATCGGACTGGATTATTGTGGGAACTGTTTATGTCGGCACCGGAAGTGCAGGCCGGGCTGGATAAGTTAGGATTTACATACTAAGATTAGATAACATCAGGCATTAGCAGACGGCTAATGCCTTGTCATACACATCCGGTTTTCCGGAACAACATATTTATAACCCTTAACACCTTTAAACGATGAGGTACCTATTCCTTTTTGTTCTTATTGTCATGATTTGCGCATCGTGTTCCAAACAGCCAAAGCAGGAAATGAAGCTGGCTGCAGACGATACGCTTGCGATCAGTGAAGACTCCCTACTCACGCTTGTGCAATACCAAACGTTCCAGTATTTCTGGGATAATGCCGAAAAAACTTCTGGTCTTGGAAAAGAAAGAACCCACATGGATAACATTTATCCCGACCACGATCAAACGGTTGTCACTACCGGTGGATCGGGATTCGGAATTATGGCGATCCTCGTTGGGATTGAACGAGGTTTCATTACTCGGGAACAAGCACTTGAACGCTACACCCAAATCGTGAACTTTCTGGATACAGCCGACCGATTTCATGGCGCCTGGCCGCATTGGATTGAAGGTACCACCGGCAAGGTTAAGCCCTTCGGAAGAAAAGACAACGGAGGTGATCTTGTGGAAACATCGTTCCTGATGCAGGGATTGCTTACTGTGCGTGAATACTTTAAAGACGGGAACGAACAGGAGAAAGCACTTGCCGCAAAGATTAACAAGCTCTGGCGCGAGATCGACTGGACTTGGTACACGCACGGACAAAATGTATTGTACTGGCATTGGTCGCCTGAATACAATTGGGAAATGAACTTCCCTGTCGGTGGCTACAATGAATGCCTCATTACGTATGTGATGGCCGCATCTTCTCCTACGCATTCGATTAAACCCGAAGTTTATCACCAGGGCTGGGCACGTAACGACAGCATAAAAACTGATCGTGTATTCTATGATCTGCCGACCGTGCTGGATCACTTTGAAGGAAACGATGATCCGGTTGGTCCGCTGTTCTGGGCACACTACTCATACCTCGGACTTGATCCAAGACATTTACAAGATCGCTATGCCGATTATTGGAAGCTCAATCAGAATCATGCGTTGATTCAGTACCGGTATTGCGTTGACAATCCAAAAGGTTATGAAGGTTACGGCCCGAATTGCTGGGGCTTAACATCCAGTTACTCACCAGTAGGCTATGCAGGCCACTCACCTTCAGAAGATTTAGGGGTGATCTCTCCTACTGCTGCACTTTCTTCGTTTCCATATACTCCAAAAGAGAGCATGCAGTTTTTAAAATTCATTTATGCACCATCGCGTGATAGTCTGGTTGGCACGTATGGCCCATACGATGCTTTCAGCTTTTCAAAAGAATGGTATTTGAAGCGCTACCTGGCGATTGATCAGGGTCCGATTCCGGTAATGATTGAAAATTACCGTACCGGCATGCTGTGGAAACTGTTCATGCAGGCGCCCGAAGTTCAGGAGGGGTTAAAGAAACTTGGTTTTGAAGTAAAGAAATAAATCTATGAAGCACATCTGTTCACTTATCATCGCCTGTCTGGTTCTCTTGATGTTTACGGGCGAGTCTATCGCACAGAAGTCGAAAGCAAAACCGAAGGCCGATCCGGATTTTATCGAGCCGGTTGGAGTCATTCCCAATCTTTCCGATTCAGCTTTGTTAGATGTAGTGCAACGCCAAACCTTTCGCTACTTCTGGCATTATGGTCACCCCGTAAGCGGCTTAGCGCGTGAACGCAGCAACACCATTCGCGGAGAGTATTTCTGGGACTATGCCGATGAAGCTTACGGTTCACCCAATTTAAGTAAAGGCACGTACGGTCCTGAAGCCTGTGCCATTGGCGGAACAGGTTTTGGTATCATGGCAACGGTGGTTGCCGTTGAGCGCAAGTGGATCAGCCGCGATGCTGCGGTAAAGCGTTTAATTAAAATGGCCGATTTCCTTTTACATGCCGACAGCTATCATGGAATCTTCCCGCACTTCATGAATGGAGAAACAGGGAAAACTATTGCCTTCGGACGATTGGATGACGGTGCCGACATTGTTGAGACATCATATCTTTTCATGGGCCTGCTCACTGCCCGCGAGTATTTCAATAACGATAGTGATCAGGAAAAATATTTTCGCAACCGCGTTAATCAATTGTGGTATACAGCCAACTGGAACTGGCACAGTAAAGGTGAAAATAACATGCTGTACTGGCACTGGAGCCCGGTTAACGATTGGGATATGAACTTCCCGATCCGCGGTTGGAATGAATGTTTAATTACCTACATCATGTCGGCTTCCTCACCCAACAAAGGCATCTCGTGGGATGTATATAACAACGGTTGGGTAAACAGCGCTTCATACCGGAATGGAAAATCGTATTACGGAATCAATCTTCCGCTTGGGTTTGAGTACGGAGGACCTCTATTCTTTGCTCATTATACTTTCATGGGGATTGATCCTCACGGCCTGAAAGACTGGGCGACCGATTACTTTGAACAAAACAAGAATCACACACTTATCAATCGTGAGCATTGCGTACGAAATCCTAAAGGATACAAAGGCTATAGCGACAAGTGCTGGGGGTTAACCGCAGGAGATTCTTTTAAAGGGTACGTGGCTCATAGCCCGACAGAAGATTTTGGTGTGATTCAGCCGACAGCAGCGCTCTCGTCATTTCCATACACACCGGAATATTCCATGCAGGCGCTGCGCC
Source organism: Cyclobacteriaceae bacterium (assembly GCA_019694875.1). Lineage (GTDB taxonomy): Bacteria > Bacteroidota > Bacteroidia > Cytophagales > Cyclobacteriaceae > UBA2336. The sequence continues at coordinate 676,088 of JAIBBC010000002.1, read as the reverse complement.
ATTTTTATTATGACCATGGCGATAAAATCTGGAGCGAGTATGGATTTGTAGATGGATTCAGTGAAACGCATAACTGGTATGCCAAATCGCATCTGGCGATTGACCAGGGGCCGATTGTGGTAATGATTGAAAATTACCGTTCAGGGTTGATCTGGAATCTTTTTATGAAAATTCCGGATGTACAAAACGGACTTAAGAAACTCGGCTTCAAGAGCCCTTATATTAAAGAATAACGCAATTAAAATTCTGACGCCATGAGCATAACCCGTGAAGAATTTTTAAAAACTACTGCCGCTGCCGGAGCAGCCTATCTGTTAACATCATTGGAAGCATTCGCGATCCATACGCCCGATAAAAAAATCCGTATTGGTTTAATAGGCTGTGGAAGCGTATCGGGGCAATACCTGCCTCACTTGTCAAAGTCACCGTTCGTTGAACTGGTAAGTGCGTGCGATATCGTTTATGAACGTGCAAAAAGCCGCGCAGCAGAATTTAAAATCCCAAACCATTATCCGTCTGTCGACAAGATGCTGGCAGGCGCACCGTTTGATCTGTTTGTCAACCTGACCGACATGCAGGAACATGAGCGGCTGAACAAAATGGCGCTTGATACGAACCATCATGTGTGGAGCGAGAAGCCAATGGCAAACTCATATAAAGCAGGAAAAGCATTACTTGATCTCGCCAAAAGCAAAAAGCTTCGCATCTGGAGTGCGCCTGCGGTAGTTAACAGTCCCCAATTTGCGTTCATGTCGAAATCAATCCGCGAAGGAAAGCTAGGTAAAGTGTCATCTGCGCATGCACACTACGGCCACCTCGGTCCAACATGGTCGGCATTCTTCTATGAAAAAGGAGGCGGAAGCTTGCCCGATCTTGGAGTGTACAATCTCGCAACCTTAACGGGATTACTCGGCCCCGCAAAATCAGTCATGGCGATGACGAGCATTGTTACGCCCGAACGCACGGTCGATAACAAAGGCAAGATAAAGGTGGAAGCCGAAGACAATGCCATGGTGCTGATGGATCATGGTAACGGAGTTATCTCACACGTTCAGTGCGGGTTCAACTATTTCGATCCATACGGTCATGAAGGCAAAGGCCAGGATAAACCCACGATTACCATCTGGGGAACTCATGGAAACATGGGTCTGGTAGGTTATGACTGGGCACCCTATGGTGTTGACCTTGCCACGCTTGATCATGAGCAGGCACAGCGTTTTGTTCCCGACCCGGGTGAGTACGTTTGGCAGCAAGGCGCCAGTGTAATTTCACGTGCGCTGGTTGAAAATACTGAGCCACTTATTGCAGCCGAACACGCCTTGCACGTGCTTGAAATCATTGAAGCCGCACGCGAATCGGGAAAGACCGGACAGAGAATTAATCTCGTCTCAACCTTTAAATACCCTGTTGTTTAAAATATTAAGCCCTATAAACCCAAAACCTTTACGCATAAAATTTCTACTATGAAAACTCTACGAAATACTGTTTTCCTCGCACTGCTGACATTTGTTCTTGCGTGTTCCCAGCTTCCGTACGTTCAACCTGACCGGTACGAATCAACGCAAGACAAACGAAGCGCTAAAGACCCTTACGCTGCGAAAGTCGACTCGCTGCTCAGCCTGATGACGTTGCAGGAAAAGATCGGTCAGCTTAACCTGCCGGGAGCGAACGACTTTGTGACCGGTCAGGCAAAAAACACCGACATCGCCAAGAAAATTGAACAGGGACAAGTTGGCGGCTTGTTCAACATCAAGTCGGTTGCCAAGATTAAAGAAGTTCAGCGTATTGCGGTAGAGAAAAGCCGGTTGAAGATTCCATTGATTTTTGGAATGGATGTAATTCACGGATACGAAACGGTGTTTCCCATTCCGTTGGGATTGAGCTGTACATGGGATATGAATTTGATCGAACGCAGTGCGCGCATTGCTGCACAGGAAGCCAGTGCCGATGGCATTTGCTGGACCTTCTCTCCTATGGTTGACATTGCACGGGATGCGCGCTGGGGCCGCATTGCCGAAGGCAGCGGAGAAGATCCTTACCTCGGAAGTATGATTGCACAGGCGATGGTTCGCGGATACCAGGGAAAAGATTTTTCATCGAACAGCTCAATCATGGCATGTGTGAAACACTACGCATTATATGGAGCTGCGGAAGCAGGTCGTGATTACAACACAACCGACATGAGCCGCGTGCGCATGTATAACGAATATCTTCCTCCGTATAAAGCTGCGGTTGAAGCAGGTGCAGGAAGCATGATGGCATCGTTTAATGAAATCGATGGTGTGCCTGCAACTGCCAATCATTGGTTGTTAACGGAGGTGCTTCGCGATCAGTGGGGTTTCAATGGTTTTGTAGTTTCTGACTACACCGGTATTCTCGAAATGATCGATCACGGTTATGGTGAAGATTTGAAAGATGTATCTGCGAAAGCGCTTAAGGCCGGCCTGGACATGGATATGGTGGCAGAAGGCTTCTTAAAAACATTGGAAGAATCGTTGAAAGAAGGCAGGATCACCGAAGCTGACATCAACATTGCCTGTGGAAGAATTCTGAAAGCCAAGTTCGAGCTCGGCTTGTTTGCCAATCCCTATAAATATTGTGATGAAGCCCGCGCAAAGGCCGAGGTATTTACAGCTGATAATCGCAAGGAAGCACGAAGCATTGCTGCACAAAGCTTTGTGTTGCTGAAGAACGATAAAAATATTCTTCCGCTGAAAAAGTCCGGAACCATTGCATTGGTGGGCCCGCTTGCAGATGCAAAAGAAAACATGCCCGGAACATGGAGTGTGGCAGCAAAGTTCGATCAGGCGATTTCGTTGCGTGCAGGTCTGGAAAAGGCATTGGGTGGTTCTGCAAAAATCGTATATGCTAAAGGTGCGAATATTGATGAAGATTCCATCTTCGAACAACATGCAACCATGTTTGGCAAAGCGGCTGGTCGTGACAAACGCTCTGCTGCCGCCATCCGTGACGAAGCACTTCGCATTGCTCGCGGTGCAGATGTCATTGTTGCCGCACTCGGTGAAGCTTCCGAGATGAGCGGTGAATCATCAAGCCGGAGCAACATTGAAATTCCGGCAACACAGAAAGATTTGTTGAAGGCGCTCGTTGCAACCGGCAAGCCGGTTGTGTTAGTTCTGTTTACCGGTCGCCCGTTGGCGATCAAGTGGGAATCTGAAAATGTTCCGGCAATTCTGAACGTTTGGTTTGGCGGAAGCGAAGCCGGAGATGCAATTGCAGATGTGTTATTTGGAGATGTAAATCCTTCAGGAAAATTAACAACCACCTTTCCGCAAAGTGTTGGTCAGTTGCCGATGTACTACGGTCAGAAAAGTACAGGTCGTCCGTTACAGGGTCAATGGTTTCAGAAATTCCGTTCAAACTATCTTGATGTATCGAACGAACCGGTTTATCCATTTGGATATGGGTTGAGCTATACTTCCTTCAGTTACAGCGACATTACGCTTGACAAAACAGAAGTAACCGAAAAAGATGAATTGAAAGTTTCGGTGGACGTAACGAACACCGGCTCACGCGATGGCAGTGAGGTAGTGCAGCTTTACATTCACGATCTTGTTGGCTCGGTAACACGTCCGGTTAAAGAACTGAAAGCATTTGAAAAAGTAAGTTTAAAGGCGGGAGAAAAGAAAACCATTACATTTACACTTACCACCAAAGACTTGTCGTTTTACAAAGGCGACCTTTCATTTGGATATGAGCCCGGCAAGTTCCATGTTTTCGTTGGCGGGAATTCGCACGATGTGAAGCAGGCGGAATTTGTAGTAAAGTAGATAGCTTAAACCCCTTAATCTAAAACAGTTCTATGTCGAGAGGCCTTCAATCATCCGATTACATTGTATTCCTCGTTTACTTTTTTGTTGTAGCGATTTACGGGTACTGGATTTACAACCGTAAGAAAAAAGCACAGCTCGATTCGAAAGATTTTTTCCTCGCGGAAGGATCGTTAACCTGGTGGGCAATCGGTGCATCGTTAATCGCATCAAATATCTCTGCCGAGCAGATGATCGGCATGAGTGCCTCCGGCTTTAAGCTCGGGTTAGCAATTTCGGCCTACGAGTGGATGGCTTCAGCTACATTGATTATCGTGGCAATATTTTTTATGCCCGTGTATCTGAAGAACAACATCTTCACCATGCCGCAATTCCTGAGTACGCGGTATAACGAACGAGTGGCTTTAATCATGGCTGTCTTCTGGCTGGCGCTGTACATCATCGTTAACCTGATGTCGATTTTGTACCTGGGTGCGTTGGCAATCAGCGGCATATCGGGCTTAAGTATACTGGTATGTATTCTGGGACTGGCGCTTTTCGCGATCGTGATAACGCTGGGTGGAATGAAGGTAATCGGGTACACCGATGTGATCCAGGTGTTCTTTCTCGTGCTGGGCGGATTGGTGGCAACCTATATCGCCTTGGATATGATCTCGGACGGACAAGGTGTGATGCACGGATTCTCGATGCTGACGGATGGCGCTTCGGAACATTTCCATCTGATTTTTGATAAAACAAATCCGAACTATATCGACCTGCCTGGCCTGAGTGTTCTCATTGGCGGGATGTGGATTGCCAACTTAAGCTATTGGGGCTGTAACCAGTACATCACGCAACGTGCATTGGGCGCATCGTTACCGGTGGCCCGTTCGGGACTTCTGTTTGCTGCGTTCCTGAAAATGCTGATGCCGGTGATCGTAGTTATTCCCGGCATAGCGGTATACTACATTATAAAAGAGAACATTCCGGGAATCAGTGCAAGCAATATGCTTACGATGTCGGGTGTACAAGATCCGAATAAGGCCTACCCTGCCTTGCTGAGCTTGCTTCCGATGGGATTAAAAGGCTTGTCGTTTGCAGCGCTTACGGCCGCTATCGTGGCATCACTTGCCGGCAAGGCAAACAGTATTGCAACGATCTTCACTCTTGACATCTATAAAAAAGCATTTCATCAAAACGCGAGTGAAACACGACTGGTAAATGTTGGCCGGTTAACGGTAATCGTGTCGATGTTCATTGCAGTTGTCTTATCCTTAATTCTGGGTGAAGCACTGATGGGCGAAGGCAAGCAGGGATTCCAGTACATACAGGAGTACAGCGGATTTGTATCACCGGGTATTTTTGCAATGTTCATTTTAGGTTTCTTCTGGAAGAAGACCACCTCAAATGCAGCACTCTTTGCAACCATCGGAGGTTTCGTAATTGCCGTAATCCTGAAATTGTTGCCGCAATGGGTTGATCTTTCAGGACTTTATGAATACGGCTGGGCCGTTCAAAACTCAGGCGGAGTGTATGAAATTCCCTTTATGGACCGGATGCTGATCATCTTTACGATCTGTATCATTGGCATGTACATCATCAGTAAATATGAAACGAAACGCGGTGTAGTAGCGAAAGGTCTTGACGTTGATGCCAGCATGTTTAAAGTGTCAACATCGTTCGCTGTTGGCGCATTAATTATTATCATGATGATTGTGGCCTTGTACTCGGCATTCTGGTAGATCAAAGTCAATCTGACAACCATTTTAAAATCCCCTTTCGAGGGGATTTTTGCTTTTGCACCCCCGTCAACCGCCACTCGCATAACCTTATATCCACTTCTCCGAAAACCCGCAAAATTTAAAACGTTCTGTGTACTTTACTCATCGTATTGTTGTAACCAACCACTATGAAGAGAAGAGATTTTGTACAACTGGCCGGGCTGGGATTGGGCGGACTTATGTTACCTCTATCCGGTTTCGGAAACCCGGTTGCCCATGAAGCCTTACTTGATCATCCTTTACTCGCTTCACAAAAAAAAGAACTGGCTGATGTTGCGCTAAACACAGCAAAATCACTGGGCGCTACCTATGCCGATGTGCGCATCGGGCGCTACCTAAACCAGTTTATCAGCACACGCGAAAACAAAGTTCAGAATATCTCCAACACCGAATCTTACGGAATCGGGATTCGCGTAATTGCGAACGGCACATGGGGCTTTGCCTCCACGAACAATGTTACAGCCGATGGAATCAAAAAGGCAACGGAGCGCGCTGTCGCCATTGCTAAAGCCAACTCGAAGTTCCAGAAAGAACCGGTAAAGCTTGCATCTGTGCAGAGCTATGGCGAGGTAAGCTGGAAAACACCAATCAAACAAAACGCATTCGAGGTTAAGGTTTCCGATAAAGCTGATTTGTTGCTGAGTGTAAATGCAGCTGCATTGAAAAACGGGGCCAACTTTGTAAGCTCCAACCTGTTCCAGATTAACGAACAAAAATATTTTGCCTCTACCGAAGGTTCGTACATCGATCAGGATATTCATCGCATCTGGCCAACATTCACCGTACAGGCAATTGATCGCACGTCCGGCAAGTTCAAATCACGCGATGCACTAAGCGCACCAATGGGTTTGGGATATGAATACCTGACTCCCAATGCTGCTGAAAAATTAAAGGCTCCGGGAGGAATGAATTTATACCGGAATAACTACGACATGGTGGAAGATGCTACCATTGCTGCACAGCAAGCGAAAGAAATGCTCTCTGCCAAGTCTGTAGAACCTGGAAAATATGATATGGTTCTCGAACCCAATCACCTTGGTTTAACGATTCACGAATCGGTGGGCCATCCAACGGAACTTGACCGGATTCTCGGCTACGAAGCCAACTATGCCGGAACAAGTTTTGCCACACTCGATAAACTGAAGTCCGGTAATTTCAAATACGGCAGCAGCATCGTAAACATCTTTGCTGATAAGGTTCAGCCAGGATCATTGGGGGCAGTTGGTTATGATGATGAAGGCGTGAAATGCAAGAAGTGGGATATTATCAAAAACGGAATTTTTGTAAACAGTCAGGCGATCCGCGACCAGGCACATATTTTAGGTGAGAAAGAATCGCACGGCTGTTGCTATGCACAGAGCTGGAACGATGTTCAATTCCAGCGCATGCCGAATGTGTCGCTGGCTCCGGGTACGGAACCGTATTCAAGCGAGCAGATGATTAAAGATGTTGAGAAGGGTATTTACATTGCCGGCCGCGGCTCATTCTCCATCGATCAGCAGCGCTACAACTTCCAGTTTGGCGGAACCGTGTTCTACGAAATCAAGAACGGCCAGATCGCAGGCATGCTGAATGACGTGGCGTACCAATCGAACACCCAGGAGTTCTGGAATAATTGCGTGAAAATCTGTGATGAAAAAGATTACCGGTTGTTCGGATCTTTCTTTGATGGAAAAGGTCAGCCATCACAAGTATCCGCGGTGTCGCACGGCAGTGCAACCTCCCGTTTCAACGGAGTGAACGTAATTAACACCGGAAGAACGATATAAATCATACTTACTAACCATAATCAACCACAATGAAAAGACGCGATTTTATACAGATTGCCGGAATGAGCGCAGGTGCAATGATCTTGCCCTTCACTTCGTTCGGTGAATCGGTTGACCCGATGCGGCTGCTCGATCCGCTGATGGATACTGCGGAAAAAAAGAAGCTTGCCGACATTGCGCTTAACACGACCAAGTCACTTGGCGCCACATACACCGATGTCCGCATTGGCCGCTACCTGAACCAGTTTGTCAGCACCCGCGAAAAGAAAGTTCAGGGTATTGCCAACACCGAATCGTTTGGCGTAGGCATCCGGGTGATCGTAAACGGAACCTGGGGCTTTGCCGCTTCAAACAATGTAACTGCTGACGGCATGAAGAAAACGGCCGAACGTGCAGTCGCGATCGCGAAAGCGAATTCAAAATTCCAGAAGCAGCCGGTTCAACTTGCCGCTACTCCTTCGTATGGTGAAGTGAGCTGGAAAACACCGATTAAAAAGAACGGCTTTGAAGTTCCCGTTAAAGAAAAGGTGGATTTATTGATGGCTACGAACGCACGTGCCATGGAAAAAGGGGCCACGTTCATCAACAGCCAGATTTTTATGGTGAATGAGCAGAAGTACTTCGCATCTTCTGAAGGTTCGTACATCAACCAGGATATTTACCGAATTCTTCCCGGCTTCAACGTTACAGTAACCGACAAAGCATCCGGTACATTCAAAACCCGGTCATCATTCAGCTCGCCTGTGGGAATGGGCTATGAATACCTTGACGCACGTCCGGAAGATAAAATTCAATCGCCCGGTGATATTATTCTGTATAACAAGTCATACGATATTATAGAAGATGCAGGCAACGCAGCGGAACAAGCCAAACAAATTCTTGCAGCAAAATCGGTTGAACCGGGCAAGTATGATCTCGTGCTTGAGCCTTCGCATTTGTGGCTGACAATTCACGAATCGGTTGGTCACCCTACCGAGCTTGATCGTGTACTGGGGTATGAAGCCAACTATGCAGGAACCAGCTTCTTAACACTCGACAAGTGGCAATCGAAGAACTTCAAATTCGGAAGTGAGATCGTAAACATCAAAGCCGATAAAACAGAAGTCGGGTCACTCGGTGCTGTGGGATATGATGACGAAGGCGTAAAATGCAAGCAGTGGGATATCATCAAAGATGGTGTCCTGGTAAATTACCAAGCGATCCGCGATCAGGTCAGCATTCTCGGTCAAAAAGAATCACACGGCTGTTGCTATTCACAAAGCTGGGCCGATGTGCAGTTTCAGCGCATGGCTAACATTTCACTTCAGCCGGGTAAGAAGGAACTTACGCCCGCACAAATGATCGCTGGCGTTGAGAAAGGAATCTACATCGTGAAAGATTCTTCGTTCTCCATCGATCAGCAACGCTACAATTTCCAGTTTGGCGGTGTGCTGTTCTTCGAAATCAAAGAAGGAAAAATCGCAGGCATGCTGAAAGACGTTGCATACCAGGCTAACACCCAGGATTTCTGGAATTCGTGTGCAGCGATCTGCGACCAGCGCGACTACCGTTTGGGCGGTGCATTCAACGATGGTAAAGGCCAGCCGGGACAGTCGAACGCTGTTTCGCACGGTTCAGCCACGGCACGCTTTAACGGAGTGAATGTGATCAACACGGGCAGAACCATATAATCGTAACCTAACTCTTAAATCGAAAAATCATCTTATGGCAATACTTTCAAAAGAAGAAGCGAAGAGAATACTTGAAAAAGTAGTGGCTCTTTCCAAAGCTGACGGATGCTCGGCAAGTCTGGGTGGCCAGGACCGGGGCAACATCCGCTATGCGCGAAACACCGTAAACACATCCGGTGAAGACAGCAATACGTCTTTATCGGTTCAATGTTACTACGGAAAAAAATCAGGTGCAGCCAGCATCAACGAGTTCGATGATGCATCGCTTGAAAAGGTGGTAAGACGTGCCGAAGAAGTGGCGCAGCTTGCACCGGAAAATCCTGAATTTATGGAGCCGCTCGGGCCGCAAACATACGGTCCTGATTCAAAAACATTCAGTGAGTCGACTGCGAATATCAAGCCTGAGTACCGCGCACAGGTTGCAGCCGACAGTATCAACCCGGCTGCATCGAAAGACGTTACTGCTGCTGGATACCTGGAAGACAGCAAAGGCTTTTTTGCGATTGCGAACAGCAAAGGACTGTTTGCCTACAACAAATCAACCGGGGTTGACTTTACCGTCACCATGCGTACAAACGATGGAACAGGTTCCGGCTGGGCTGCGGCAACACACAACGATGTGAGCAAAATAAACCCGGCTATCATTTCAAAACGTGCGATCGATAAAGCTGTGTTGTCGCGCGAAGCAAAAGCTATCGAGCCCGGCAAATACACCGTTGTACTTGAAGCATCCGCTTCCGCGGATTTGGTTCGCCTGATGCTCGGGATGAATGCCCGGACAGCCGATGAAGGCCGCAGCTTCCTTTCCAAAAAAGGTGGTGGCACCAAGCTTGGCGAAAAGCTCGTTGACGAGCGCGTAAACATTTACACCGATCCGTGGAATGACGATGTTCCGGCAGCCGTTTGGGCGGGTGACGGTCAGTCGCGCAAGAAGGTAGACATCATTAAAAATGGCGTAGTTGCCAACTTATTTTATGATCGCTATTGGGCATCGCAGAAAAATGTAGCTCCGCTCCCATTCGGTGGAAACACAATTATGGAAGGTGGAACCGCATCGGTTGAAGACATGATTAAGGATACCAAGAAAGGCATTCTGGTAACGCGCTTCTGGTACATTCGCCCGGTAGATCCTCAAACACTGTTGTATACAGGTCTTACCCGCGATGGTACTTTCTATATTGAAAACGGAAAGATCAAGCATCCGATTAAAAACTTCCGTTTCAACGAAAGTCCGATTATCATGCTGAACAACCTGGAGACGCTCGGTAAACAGGAACGGGCCGTAACCAGCGAAGGGAGTCCGAATGCCTTCATTCCATCGATGAAGATCAGAGACTTTACCTTCACCAGCCTTTCAGATGCAGTTTAAGATTCTTTGATAAATAATAAAGGCTGTCTCGATGAGGCAGCCTTTTTTATGCCACGTACATCACGTGCTAAACTGCTTCAGGTTCAAGTTTCCATTGTTCTTTTGAACGCCACAGTCCGGACAGCATAAGCTCCCGCATGAAAATATATTCTTTCGGCAATTTATCGTACATCCGTTCGAAGAGTTCGGCATGTGACAGCAGTTCCTGCTTCCACGCTTCACGATCAATCATCATCAGGTTGTCGAATTGTTTCTTGGAGAAAGAGCTCAATCCATTCCAGTCGATATCGCTGTAGTGCGGCATCCAGCCGATCGGGCTTTCTACGGCAGAAGCTTTTCCTTTTACACGCTGAATGATCCATTTCAGGATTCTCATGTTGTCACCGAATCCTGGCCACAGGAAATTGCCTTTGTCGTCTTTTCTAAACCAGTTCACATTAAATATCCTCGGAGGCGCAGGCAAATCGCGACCGAATTGCAGCCAGTGATTGAAGTAGTCGGCCATGTGATATCCGCAGAACGGTAACATAGCAAACGGGTCTCTCCTCACTTTTCCCTGTTCTCCAAAGGCTGCCGCGGTTGTTTCTGAACCCATGGTAGAGGCTGCGTAGATTCCATAGCTCCAGTTGATAGCCTGGTAAACCAGCGGAACTGTAGTACTTCTTCTTCCGCCAAAAATAAATGCACTGATCGGCACTCCATTCGGATTCTCAACCTGATCATCAATACACGGGTTTTGCGTAGCGGGTGCGGTAAATCTTGAATTCGGGTGTGCAACAGGTTTACCACTGGCAGGGTCCCATTTCTTTCCGTTCCATCCAATGATGTCTTTCGGAACTTCTTTTGTCAGACCTTCCCACCATACATCGCCATCGGGCGTTACACCTACGTTGGTAAAAATAGTATTGCGTGAGATTGAGCTGATTGCATTCGGATTTGTTTGTTCATTTGTTCCGGGTGCAACACCGAAGTACCCTGCTTCCGGATTGATCGCGTAGAGTTCACCATCCTTTCCCGGTTTGATCCAGGCAATATCATCTCCAATGGTAGTGATCTTCCAATCACTGAACTCTTTCGGTGGAATCAGCATTGCGAAATTGGTTTTTCCACACGCGCTCGGGAATGCCGCAGCCAGGTATGTCTTCTCACCTTGCGGATCTTGCACGCCCATGATAAGCATGTGTTCGGCCAGCCAGCCTTCTTCCTGTGCCATGGTTGATGCAATGCGTAATGCAAAACACTTTTTGCCCAGCAATGCATTGCCGCCATAACCGGAACCATAACTCACAATGGACCGCTCTTCCGGATAATGAACAATGTATTTTAAAGTCGGGTTACATGGCCATTTAACATCTTCCTGCCCTTTCTGCAGCGGGGCGCCTACGGTATGCAGGCACTTGACAAAAGTGCCTTTGTCGCCCAACACATTCAGCACGCGTTCACCGGCACGCGTCATGATAAACATGTTTACGACCACATACTCTGAATCAGTTATTTGCACACCGATCTGCGACATAGGCGAGCCCACAGGCCCCATGCTGAACGGAATGACATACATGGTTCTGCCCTTCATACTTCCGCGTAACACCGGTTCCAGTTCGGCTTTCATTTCGCGCGGATCTTTCCAGTTGTTTGTGGGGCCGGCATTTTCCTTTTTGCGGCTGCAGATAAACGTGCGGTCTTCCACACGGGCAACGTCACTGGGGTCGGAGAAACACGCGAAAGAATTAGGACGTTTGGTCTCGTTTAGCTTAATGAATGTTCCTTTGGCTACGAGCTGCGCACAGAGTTCGTCATACTGTTTCTTTGACCCATCACACCAAATTACTTCTTCGGGTGTAACAAGTTCCTGAACTTCTGCCACCCATTTTTTTAATTCCTGATTATTCGTTTTCATTTTTCTTTCGGGTTTATGTAAACATAGATCAGCATACAGCAGAAGCACATGAGATTCGTCATGTTCATAGCATGATAAAATCAAGGTTACACGAGGGTATTTTTAGTTTGCAAAATCGTTTGCATAGATGTCAGTAGAAGCAAACCTGACAAGAATCATCTTTTATCGATGATCAGGATTAACTAAAACTCTCGTAAGTGATGTAATCAGGACAGCAACGTGAGTAGAATTTGGGCAAGAATGATTTTCGACAGGGTGGCTACCGGGAAAACGGATGAGTACCCGATGTTTGGTTGCTCGCTTTTGGCTTGTTCATTCACAAAGGCCAGCACTGCAGGCTGAGTTTGGAAGCCCGCCAGCATACCAGCCAGTTTAGGAAAGGATATTTTCAAAACACGATGACCCACAAAAAGAAAAAAGAGGCCGATCGAAATTGTAATGACGGATCCTATTAAAAAGAAACTCAATCCCTGATCGCTGTGGGCAATAGTTTCGCGGAATGCAAAACCAGATCGTGTGCCGACACCGGCCAGAAATAACACAAGGCCGAACTGTCGTATCGTGTTGTTGGCGCTGTACGGCATTACGAAAACCAGTTTTCCGATCCTGTTTACAGCTCCCAGGATCAACGCAACAATTAAAGGTCCTCCCGCTATGCCGAGTTTCAAAACAATTCCTCCAGGCAACGGAATCGGAATCATACCCAGAAAAAATCCAATGGCCACTCCCAAACCGAGCGTAAGAATATCAACCTCGCTTTGTGCAGCGTAGCTGTCGCCAAAGAATTTGCTGGCGGCTGCCATTTCACTTCGCCCGGTTAACACCCGAACCCGGTCACCGAATTGAAGAGTTGTTTCAGCATTGGGCAGGATGTCGCTGTCGCCTCTGCGAATGCGGGTAATGATAATTCCCATCGTATGGGGAAGGTTGAGATCCTTCAGAGATTGCCCAACCAGATCATGATTTGAAACAAAAATTCTGCGCACATCGAGTTGCTGGTGATCTATTTCGAGGTTGGTGCTGCTTCGCTCACCCACCAGGTCTAATGCTCTCTCGACTTGCGCAGGCTTTCCGACAATCGTAATCAGATCGCCCCGCTCAAGCTTCGTATCATTCAATGCCAGAAAGGAAGTGCCGCCCCGGCTTATCCGGCCAAATACCACGTTCAGGTGATTGGCGGTAAAAATTTTTCCAACTTCCATACCGATCACGCTGTCATTTAGCACAACAACTGTTGCGTTGGTGAGTTTATCTGCGTCCGTTATCTGCGTGTTCGCCTTCAATGAAGTTTTGAAAATCTTCTGAAAGAAAACGATGGCGAGTATCATTCCCATCACCCCCATGGGGTAACAAACCGAGTACGCGACTACTGGCTCTGCAAGTGCCTTTTCAACAAGTGCAACAGGTGTACTCGCCTTTATGAATTCGAGAGTCGCGGCCAGCGAAGGTGTATTGGTAAGACTTCCTGCAAAAATGCCAACGAGGTAAGAAGGTTTGAATGATGAAAACACGGACACCAAAACAATCACCAGCGAAACCAATACGATTGACCCGAACGCCAGACCGTTTTCCCGTAATCCTCTTCTCCGAAGATTGCCGAAGAACTGCTCGCCACTGGAAATACCAATGCAGTAAATAAAAAGTACCAGGCCGATTTCATAAACGATTGCCGGAAGTTTGATCGTTGGCGACAAAGCTCCAAATGCCAGCCCGGTAAATAAAATAGACGTGATCCCGGCATTGACGCCTGCGATCTTAATTTTACCAAGGGGCGCGCCAATTGCCAGTACGAGAAAAAGCAATAATAACGGTGATTCGCTCAGTAACTGAAGCATAAAATTCGATCAACTTGCAGGCGAAAATTAGCCGCCAGAATTAACTTACAACCTGATCAAAATCAGTCTGGGTACCGGTCGTCAAAAAATATACAATTCACAGTTCGATTCCGAACACTTGATTGGCGAATTGCAACTATTCCGGTAATATTCGTACGCTATTTTAATGAACTTTAACCTACTTTCAATTTGAAACGCAGAGACTTTATTTACCTCACAGGTTTGGGTACGGCTGCCACATTGCTGCCGGGCATACCTGTTTTTGGAAATCCGATTGCCCCGGAACGGGCATTGGAACGCATCGATCCTGCTCTTAAAAAGCAAATGGCTGACGTTGCCCTGAACGCTGCCCGAAGCAAAGGAGCTTCCTACACGGACGTACGCATCGGCCGGTACCTGAATCAGTTTGTTGTTACGCGCGAAGACAAAGTCCAGAACATTGTTAATACCGAATCGTACGGTATGGGAATCCGCGTGGTAGCGAATGGCGCCTGGGGTTTTGCCGCAACCGACAAGCTTGACAAAGACAGCATCGCGCGGGCGGCCGAACTTGCCGTTGCCACAGCGAAAGAAAATTCACGTCTGCTTTCAGAGCCCGTTCGCCTTGCACCGCAAAAAGGATATGGTGAAGTAAGCTGGAAAGCACCTATTGAAAAGAACTCATTTGAAGTTCCGATCAAGGAGAAGGTTGATTTATTGATGAATGTAAACAGCGAGGCCATGAAGGCCGGTGCCGATTACATTACCTCCATCCTGTTCCTGGTAAACGAGCAGAAATATTTCGCATCAACCGATGGTTCATACATCGACCAGGATATTCACCGCATCTGGCCTACATTCTTCGTAACCAAAATTGATGCAGCATCCGGAAAGTTTGAAACCCGCAATGCGCTTAGCGCACCGATGGGTATGGGGTATGAATATTTGAATGCCCGCCCGCAGGATAAAATCAACGGTATCACAACACTGTACAAAGGACGGTACGACATGGTTGAAGATGCGAAAGCAGCCGGAGCACAGGCAGGTGAAAAGTTAAAAGCAAAATCAATCGAACCGGGTAAGTATGACCTGGTGCTTGATCCTTCACACTTGTGGCTCACCATTCACGAATCGGTTGGCCACCCGACCGAACTCGACCGTGTGCTCGGTTATGAAGCGAACTTTGCAGGAACAAGTTTTCTCACGCTTGATAAATGGCAATCCGGTAAATTCAACTTCGGCAGCAAGCTCGTGAACATTGTGGGCGATAAAATGCAAAAAGGATCCCTTGGTGCAGTTGGTTATGACGATGAAGGCGTGCAGTGCGGTAAGTGGGATATCATCAAAGATGGTATCCTCGTAAACTATCAAACCATCCGCGATCAGGCCCACATTCTCAACCTGCCGGCTTCGCAGGGTTGCTGCTATGCCGACAACTGGAGCAGCGTACAATTCCAGCGCATGCCGAATGTTTCGCTGCAGCCATCGAAAGAAAAGAAAAGCATTGACGACCTGATTAAAAACGTAGAGAAGGGAATTTACATCATTGGCGATGGATCTTTCTCAATTGACCAGCAGCGGTATAACTTCCAGTTTGGCGGTCAGCTTTACTACGAGATCAAGGAAGGTAAAATCACGAACATGGTTCGCGATGTTGCCTACCAGGCCAACAGCCAGGATTTCTGGAACGCGTGTTCCGGTATTGCCGATGAAAGCGACTACCGCTTAGGCGGATCATTCTTTGACGGAAAAGGTCAGCCTTCGCAGTCGAGCGCGGTTTCACACGGTTCGTCAACCGCGATGTTTAAAGGAATTAATGTCATTAACACAGCCCGTAACATTTGATCTTATGCCCATACTAACAAAAGATGAAGCATACGCTTTACTGAAAAAAGTAATCAGCTACTCGAAAGCCGATGAGTGCGAGGTCAACATTGGCGGTGGCGACAGCGCAAACATCCGGTATGCCCGGAATTCCGTTTCAACCAGCGGAGTGATCAGTCAGAACGGTCTGTCGATTTCATCCGCTTATGGCAAGAAAGTAGGTACGGCAACGATCAACGAGTTCGATGATGCATCCCTCGAAAAGGTTGTAAGACGTTCGGAAGAGCTTGCGCAACTCGCACCGGAGAATCCGGAGTTTGTTTCGTTTCTCGGGCCTCAAACTTACCAGGAATCAAAAACCTTTGTACAGAGCACAGCTTCTATCACACCGAAGCAACGCGCAGATTTAGTGGCGCAAAGCTTACAGGTTGCGAAAGATGGTAAGGCTGTAGCAGCAGGTTATCTCGAAGATAGCATTGGTTATTCAGCAATGATGAACTCGAAAGGTTTATTTGCCTATAACACCGGAACCGGAACAAACTTTTCAGTAACCGTTCGTACGGAAGACGGAAAAGGATCGGGCTACGCAACACGGGGTTACAACGATATTACAAAACTCGACACAAAAACCGCGACACAAATTGCAACGCAGAAAGCCGTTTCATCAGTGAGTGCCAAAGCAATCGAACCCGGCAAGTACACGGTTATTCTTGAACCGGCAGCCGCAGCGGTTTTACTCGAACGAATTATTTTCGGACTCGATGCCCGCACGGCTGATGAAGGCCGAAGCTTCCTGAGTAAACCCGGTGGCACAACCCGGCTCGGTGAAAAAATGGTTGACGAACGTGTTAACATTTATTCCGATCCATGGAATGCGGATCTTCCTACAAGTTCATGGAGTGGTGACGGAAGGCCTCAGGAGAAAACATCCTGGATTGAAAAAGGGGTTGTAAAGAACCTTACCTATTCACGCTACTGGGCTGAGAAAAAAGGTGTTAAAGCAGTTCCTTTTCCTGACGGGATAATCATGGAAGGTGGTACGAAGTCACTGGAAGAATTGATTAAAGGCACCAAGAAAGGTGTGCTGGTAACGCGTCTCTGGTACATCCGGGATGTTGATCCGCAATCGCTGTTGTTAACCGGCTTAACCCGCGATGGTACATTCTATATTGAGAATGGGAAGATTCAGTACCCGATCAAAAACTTCCGCTTCAATGAAAGTCCGGTGATCATGCTGAATAATCTCGAAGAACTCGGCAAGGTTGAACGGACGGTAAGTGTGGAATCGAACGCCAACTACCTGTTGCCTCCGATGAAAATCCGCGACTTCACTTTTACAAGCTTGTCGGACGCGGTATAATTATCCATACAACGTTTGCAATAAATCCCCTCACCCTACCCGGACGAGGGGATTTTTTTATTGTACACAAGAGGTTGTTTTTCTGTTTTAATCAAATCCGCCTGTATAAATTTACTGGTTGAGAAAAACCAAAAGTCTCAACTTGTACTCGGATTTATGGACGGCCGCCAAAACAAATTTTTCTTCACCCGCCTGCAGTATGAGTCGGGTGACTGGGATGTTGATCAGCGGATGCCGTCAAACGTTCTGAACTCGCTGGTGGAATACACGACCCTTCCGGTTGATACGCAGGAGAACATTGTTTCACTCAGCTCCGATGCAATCTTCAACTGCCCCTTTTGTTATCTCAGCGGTCACAAGCTGGTTGAGTTTACCGCACAGGAAAGAGCGAATTTTGAAAAGTATGTAAACAATGGTGGGTTTGTGTTTGTGGATGACTGCAATCATGATATTGACGGGCTGTTCGCCAAATCGTTTGAGTCGCAGATGGAGCGATGTTTTGGCGCAGGTGCATTGAAGAAGATTCCGAAAAATCATCCGATCTATTCGACCTTTTTCAAATTTGATGGCCCACCGGCAACTTCACAGGAATTGAATGGCTGGGGTGATGATTTGATTCACGACTATCTTAAAGCAATTGAGATCAATGGCAAGATTGCCGTGTTGTACAGCAACAAAGATTACGGCTGCGAATGGGATTACGACTTCAGAAATAAACGATTTTACCGAATTGATAATACGCGGTTTAGTGTGAACATCATTATGTATGCGCTAACCGCTTAACCTGATTTATGAATACAGAATTACAAAAGACAGAACAATCCGTACAGCAACTGATCGGCCAGCTGAAAGATTTGAAACAGGAGATCGGCAAAGTAATTGTCGGGCAGGGTGAAACCATCGAGCAATTACTGATTACATTCCTCGCAGGCGGCCACGGTTTACTGGAAGGTGTGCCGGGTTTGGCAAAAACGCTTATGATCCGAACGCTTGCCGAAGCGGTGGATTTAAAATTCAGGCGCATCCAGTTTACACCCGACCTGATGCCTTCTGATATTATCGGAACGGAAATTCTGGAAGAAGATCATTCTACCGGAAAACGATTTTTTAAATTCAACCGAGGCCCGATTTTTTCGAACATCATTCTCGCGGATGAGATCAACCGGACTTCGCCCAAAACACAATCAGCATTGCTGGAAGCCATGCAGGAGTTTGAAGTAACGTATGGCGGAATAACGCACACACTCGAGCGGCCTTTCTTTATTCTCGCCACTCAAAATCCGATTGAACAAGCCGGAACATTTCCGTTGCCGGAAGCTCAGCTCGACCGTTTCCTGCTATACATCAAGATCAGCTATCCTACTGCAGAGCATGAAAGGAAAATTCTGTCGAGTACCACGGGCAGCAAAAAAGAAAAGGTCAACAAAGTAATTGACGGTCAGCAGTTGCTGAACGCACAAAAACTTGTTCGTGATGTACACATCAACGAAGACCTTGTTGATTATGTGAGCCGGTTGGTTCGCGCTACACGACCGGAGCAAACCGATGTAAAATATGTAAAAGACTGGGTAAGCTGGGGATCAGGACCACGTGCAGGCCAGGCGATGATACTCACAGCAAAGGCTAGAGCCTTTATGAATGGCAATTTCTCAGTCACGGTCGATGACATCAAAGCAGTGGCCATGCCTGTGTTGCGTCATCGCATTTTAACCAACTTCCGCGCAGAAGCTGAAGGCATCAAAGCGCCTAACGTAGTAACACACCTGTTGGAAAACATAACCGCATCAACCCGGCAAAATCCTTGAACCCGCAGCTGAAAGATCTGTTCAGGCCCGAAATCATCAACACCGTAAACGGTCTTGAACTGATCGCGCGCATCATTGTGGAAGGATTTATCAGCGGAAGCAATCGCAGCCAGTCAATCGGTATCGGTCAGGAGTTTAGTCAGTATAGAGGATACGAGCCTGGGGACGACCTTCGCCTGCTCGACTGGAAAATGTATGCGCGAAGCGAGCGCTACTTCGTTAAGTTGTCGGAAATCGAAACCAACATTACGATCAAATTTATCGTGGATGCAAGCCATTCGATGAGTTACTCCGAAAACGGATTAAGCAAACTTCACTATGCAAAAGTGATGACAGCCGCGCTTGCTTATCTAGCCCGGAAACAGTCGGATGCAGTTGGCTTGTACGGCATCAACGATAAACATCCGGAAATTGTATTAGCGCGCTTTGAGACCCAGCAGTTTATGCGGTTTGTGAATGCGCTGGTTCAATTAAAAAGCGAAGGTCAGTGGGGCCGCAAAACAGAATCATTAATCGATCACACCGGAAAGGAAATGATCGTTTTCATTACCGATCTGTACGACCAGAATAATGATCTGTTGTCGTTCATCTCCAGACTAAAAACTTCCCGAAACGAGGTCATTGTATTTCACTTGATGGGTAAGAATGAACACGACTTGTCGTACGAAGGCGCGTTCACCTTTGAAGATCTGGAGACCGGTGCCCGTGTAAAGGTTGACACAGCGGTAAAGCAGAAGGCATACAAACAACTGATGGACGAATGGATTGGAACGGTCCGCAACACATTGCTTGAAAAAGGCATTAGCTATACGCTGGTAACGCTTAATGCGCCTGTCGAAAATACGCTTCGCGATTTCCTGAAAGCCCGTAAACAATTGCTTCGATGAGTTTGATGAATCCGATATGGCTGTGGGGACTTTCTGCGCTGGCTATTCCGATTGCGATACACTTACTCAGCCGGAAAGAAGGTCCTGTTATCCGGGTGGGAAGCATTCGTTTTCTTACAGAAACATCTACCAGTAAGTTCAGCAGTATTCGATTGAATGAAGTTGTCTTGCTTGCGATCAGAACTTTACTGCTTGTGTGTCTTGTCTTATTCCTGGCCGGACTTCTTTGGCCTTCCGGCTTTTCAAAGCATTCGAAAAAATGGGTTGTTGTAGAAGGAGGTCTGGATCAAAATGAAAATCTAAAACCGGTTCTCGATTCACTTCGAAAAGAAGGCTATGAATCGCGAATACTTGCAAACGGGTTTCCGTCAACCAGCAACGGCACCGCATCAAATCCCGATTACTATAAATTGAGTGGAGAACTCGCGAAAGAAAAGGCTGATGCGATCGTTTTTGCACGAAATACGCTAGCCAATTTTAAGGGGAAACGCGCTGAGTTACCGCCACACGTTAACTGGATAGCGTGGCCGCAAACGGTTAGCGCTGATCGAAACGTTATCGCAACCGGGTTGAAGCCAATTCAAATATCCGTTGCCTATGAGCCGGAGTTTACCCACGACAAAACAATAATGCTTGCTGCGCTTGAAGCGATACAAAGCCTCGCACAAGACAAAGTGACGATTCATGAAATACCCGTTGAAAATTTCAAGGCTGCCGCAAACAATGATTTCCTCATCTGGCTTTCAAAACAGCCGGTAACATATTCAGGCAGACTACTTGGATTTCGTGCAGACACTTCTTCAAAACTCATTGTACAGGATACAAAAAACCGGTGGTTGTTAACCAAAAGATTGACGGAGGATAACGCAATTGAATATCATCTCGCCATCCAACTCGTAGACGCTTTGTTTAATGACCAGCATCAAACACAGTTGAATGCAGGCGCTAACCTGACGGTATCCAATGAATTGGCGTGGTCAAAAACAAACACTTACAGTCAATCGGCAGTTGTTGAAGCTGGAATTTCACTGGATAACATTCTCCTGGTTACCGTGTTAATCTTGTTTGTAGCCGAACGAATTCTTGCGTTTTACCGAAGACAATGAAAAGCGGCATAACGATATTGACAACTTTGAAGCAGCGGTACGTGCGGTTGCGCATAATCGAAACCTGTGTGCTGGCTGTTGCGGTCGGTGTTGTTGTTTACAGCTTGCTGTACATGTTGGAGACAAGTACAACTACAAGGATAATAGCAGCAGTTGTTCTGGCGATTGCAGTTTTCCTGTCCCGGTTCTTTCAACTTGGCTTGCAACGGATAAGCGAAAGTTCGGTTGCAAAATTCCTGGACAATCGGTATCCACAATTGAAAGCGAGCACAGATCTTCTCTTGATTGATGGTCAAGAGCTTTCGCCACTCGCGCAATTACAACAACTACAGACGACCGCCAATCTAAAGTCATCGTTAAACGAAATCCGCTTTCCCAATAGAATTGCAGTCTTCACTGTTGCTGCGTTGGTATTCATGTTTATCGCTGCGGCCGTTGTGCTAAATGATTTCCGGATCAATACAAATCCGATCCCAACACAAACCACCAACCCAATCGCACAAAATAGCATAACCGAAAACCTGCCGGCAGAGTTGAAGCAGGTAAAGGTGACCGTTCAGCCTCCGGCTTACACAAAACTTCCGGGCTATTCCCCCACGGACCTTAACCTGACCGTTCAGGAAAACAGCCGCGTCACCTGGACGCTTGACTTTTCGGATGCTGTAAAAAAAGTTTTGCTTGTCTCATCTTCAAAAGATACAATTCGCTTTCAACAGGGTAACAACAATCAATGGAAACTCGCTGCGACACTCGACAGGAACGGCTTCTATCAGCTTGCCTGGAAAGATCAGTCTGCACATGCAAGCGATTATTATAAAATTGATATCGTGAAGGACCAGCCTCCCGTGATTAAGCTAACTAACCTGGATCAGTTCACGCAAGTTGCCTACAACTCGAGACTGAGTGTGGAAGCTAACCCCGTGCTAACTGATGATTACGGTTTGACCGATGCTTACATCATTGCAACCGTAAGTAAGGGAAGCGGTGAATCGGTGAAGTTTCGGGAAGAAAAAATCAGGTTTTCGAATACCGGTAAAATCCAGGGACGACAACTGAATGCTCACCAGACTTTGGACTTGAAAAGACTGGGCATGGAACCAGGCGATGAACTCTATTTTTATGTAGAAGCAATCGACAACAAAATTCCTGACGCTAACCATACACGTACCGAAACATATTTTATTTCCATTCCGGATACTGCACAGGATGTAATGGCAGCCGATGGCGGCCTGGGTGTAGACCTGATGCCGGAATATTTCAGAAGTCAGCGCCAGATTATCATTGATACTGAGAAGCTGATCCGTGAAAAGAAGGCTATCACTAAAAAGGAATTCGGCTCACGCAGTAATGAGCTTGGCTACGATCAGAAAGTTCTGCGACTCCGTTACGGCCAGTTTTTAGGAGAAGAAGCTGAATCGGGAGTCGGGCCCGTTGAAACACACGCGGATGACGACAAAGATGAGCATGACGAAAGCAAAAAGGCAGCCGACATGGTAAAAGAATTCGGTCACCAGCACGACACAGAGAATGAACATAATCTTGTTGAGGAGAAAGACCCTACTAAGAAAGATGTCGATGGCGGAAAAAAAGAGAATTTACTGGAAGGCTTCATTCACGAACACGACAATGAAGAATCGGCAACGTTCTTTTATCAATCGCTGAAGATGAAGTTAAAAGCAGCGCTTGCCCAGATGTGGGATGCCGAATTATACCTTCGGTTGTACGAGCCTGAAAAATCATTACCCTATCAATACACAGCTTTAAAGTTGCTGAAAGAGATCAGCAACGACTCGCGGATTTATGTTCACCGAACCGGCTTCGAGCCGCCCCCGATCAAAGAAGAGAAACGACTGACGGCTGATCTGAATGAAATTTTTACGTCACGGTACAGTTACGAAGCCATCGTGAACAAATATTTCCCGAACACTGTAGCGGCTTTACAGATTACAGAAAACGCTTTGAGCCGGCAGGAAAAGGTTTTATCAACAAAGGAAAAGAACGTGTTGTTAAATTCCGGAACTGAACTCGCACAAGCTGCGCTTGAAAATCCTGCCCTGTTGCGCGGGCTTACCGCGTTAAAAACCATCACGTCAGCCGACAAGGTTGTAACCGAAGATCTGATCGCGCTCAGAAAATCATACTGGCTTGCTTTACCGAAGCGACCCGCATCCGCAGACCGGAACAGCTTAACCCTGCACGCGTTGGACAACAAGCTAATCCAAAACCTTTCACCCGCCCAATGATTGCCATTCAGTTCAATTCATTGTTTTATCCGGGCTGGGTTGCAGCAATCAGCTTTCTGGCTGTGATCATTTTCAGCTGGCTGGAGATCAGGCGAAAGCAAAAACTGCTGCCGGTGCGGCTTTTTGCTGTGATCGTTGCTGTTGTTTCCCTGAGCTGCCTGACACTCAACCCATCACGTACGGTAACAAAATCATCCGACACTATTCTCCTAACTTTAAACTACGATGCAAAGGCGATGGATAGTTTACTCGGTAAGAATAGTAACAGTCAACTCTATAAACTTTCAAACGTTTCAGATCCGGGTAACGCCATGACAATCAATTACCGTGACTTGAACGAACTGAAAGGCAACATTACTTTGCTTGGAGAAGGGCTGCCTGACTATGCGTTAGATTATATCGACACTTCAGCCATAACGTTTGTACCATCAGTTATGCAGGAGGGCGTTACCGGTATACTACCAAAAATATATACTGCAAATCAGGTTAATTCACTGGAAGGAACATACTTTGCGCGCGGTCCGCGATCGCTTGTACTCAAAACAGGTGATATAACGCTTGATTCAATTTCGGTGAATGCCGGTCTCAATTCATTTACCTTGACGTTCACACCAAAAACACCCGGCAGGTTTTTATACACCCTCGCTCACACCGATTATGCCGGCAACGTTATTGCCGAACAGTTTCCGCTCGAGGTAAAATCGCAGCAGGCGTTAAATATCCTGGTTCTTAACGAGTATCCAACAGCTGAAACCCGGTTCCTGAAAAATTACCTCGAACGTCAGCATCATAAACTTACGCTGCGAAATAAAATCACACGCGACAAGTACCGCACGGAATTCACTAACACACCTGACGTAAACGTAAGCCGCATTACAGAAAATGTTTTACGGAATTTTGATTTGGTCGTCACAGATATTCAGTCATTAGCAACCTTGTCAAATGCGGAAAAACATGCCCTCGAACAATCCGTAAACGAGGGACTTGGCTTACTAACCATTATCGACAACCCGGCACCGCCACAATTCGTCTCAGATTTTCTTAAAATCAGATTGAGCAGAGTAAAATCGGATTCAGCATCACTGATCCTGAATAAGCAGCGACTGAAAATCCCGGCAACGGCCGCAGCAATTTCATCCACTCAAAAAATAACCGACATCCACACAGATGTCACTACCAGAGCTTTATCGGGGTACCTTCAACGCGGGTTAGGTAAGATCGGGTTCCAGTTGCTAACCACCACGTTCAGCCTGCAGCTTTCAGGTCGCGAAGATGAGTATGCAACTATCTGGTCGAACGTAATCACCACGCTTGCGCGGAAAGAAAGGCGTGTGTATAACCTTGAGTTTCTTTCGCCCTTCCCCTATCGCATCGATGAGCCGGTTGCTTTCCGCGTTATCGCGGCAGGTGACAAGCCTGTTGTTACTTTCGACTCGGTTGATGTTCCAATGTTCGAAGATGCCATAATCGGAAATGTATGGTACGGGAAAATCTGGGCCAGCCATGCAGGATGGAATACATTAGCTATACGTCAGGACTCCACTCAACACAATTTTTTCGCAAGTCAGGAAGACGAATGGAAAAGCATACGCACATACAACCAGCAAAAAAGTCTGCAGCGAATTGCTTCAAAAACTAATTCTCCAGCGACCATCACAGCAGCACAACCTCTTCCGCGCCTGATGTTTTTTGTCCTGTTTCTGCTGGCAGCCGGCTTTCTATGGCTTGCACCGAAGCTGTAATGAGGCTGCGACATTATTGGCTGTGAATAAAATTCCACAATACTTTCGGGGCGCATCCGTTATTCGCGTGAATAAGGCCGATGGCATGAATATTAATAGTGTTCGGCCAAACATGAAGTATGAAAGCCACGGACCATCCTGAACAAGTAGCGCAAACCCAGCTGGATAACCGGCTCGCCAAGTCGAAGCCTGTAAAACTCGGCTGGACTGAAACCGAAACGGAAGAGATTACTCAGGCACTGAATAATCTGCTGGCCAATTACACCATTCATTATCAAAAACTCCGCAACTATCACTGGAACGTAAAGGGCGCGGATTTCTTTGATCTTCACGAACAGTTCGAACAGCAGTATACCGAGGCACTCCGCAATATCGATGACATTGCCGAACGTATCCGGATATTTGGAAAAACACCGCTCAGCACACTCAAAGAATATCTGGAAACCGCAGAGATTAAAGAAACCGGATCGCAGCTCTCGTCAGAACTGATGGTGCGCGAGTTGTTGAGCGATTACCGGATTCTGCTTCAGTACATGTTTACTGTAGTGGAAACGGCAGTTCAGCACAGTGATTCCGGCACGGAAGAAATGGTGAAGGTGTTCATCAATCATCTTGAGAAGCATCACTGGATGCTCTCATCGTTTATGTCTAAGTAAATCAAACACAATCAATTAACATGAAAAAAGTAATCGTTTTTGCAGCATTGCTATTTATTTCACAATTAACCTTTGCACAGTATGCGCTTTCAAAAGGTGAAAGTCAGCTGAACGCAGGGGTCGGCCTTTCTTCGTGGGGTGTTCCCGTGTACGTTGGGTTTGACGTAGGCGTACATCCTGATATTTCCGTAGGCGGTGAATTGTCGTTTCGTTCCTATCATGAAAGGTTCCGGGGCGATCGCTACAATCACAACATCATTGGTATTTCCGGAAATGGTAACTATCACTTTAACACCATTCTTGACATTCCAAGAGAGTGGGATTTTTATGCCGGCTTAAACCTGGGATTTTACGTTTGGTCGACACCGAATGACGACTATCCGGGCGATGGAAGCACGGGACTGGGCCTTGGCGCACAGATAGGTGGCCGTTATTATTTCAACGATCGTTTTGCCGTGAACCTCGAGTTGGGTGGCGGTAATGCTTTCGGAGGCGGAAAATTCGGTATCTCGTTAAAGCTTTAACAGCTTTTAATGAAGTGAAGAAGGTGGATTTCGTACATTCGCCTTCTTCACTAACTTTTCTATATGCCTCATATCGCTATTATTTCCTCCAGTGTTCGTATCGGTCGTGTAAGTCACCGCGTTGCGCTGTTCTTTCAGCAATACATCAGCAATAATAAGTTCGGCACTGCCGAAATACTGGATCTTAAGGAATATAACTTTCCCGTGTTTGACGAACGATTGAATCATCAAAAAAATCCCATTCCCGCAGCAGTTGATTTTTCAGACCGGATCAAAAAAGCGGATGGCGTAATCATTGTTACACCGGAGTATAATGGCGGGTATCCGTCAAGTTTAAAAAATGCGATCGACTTGCTCTACCCGGAATGGAGGCGAAAACCGATTGCTATTTCAACCGTGTCGGATGGTGTTTTTGGCGGCACGCAGGTAATCACCTCACTCGCGTTCTCATTGTTTAAAATGAGGGCTTTGCTGGTTCCTGCTATGTGCCCGATGCCAAAAGCGCAGGAATTACTCGATGAGCAGGGCAATCCTGCCGATAAGCAAACGCTGGAAAAACGCGCAGGAGCGTTTATACAGGAGTTGCTTTGGTGTGTAGAAGCCAAACAGAAGATGGAGAAAAATGACGGATAATTTTTTGCAGAAACTTAAGAATCTGTTTAACCGGGCGTATCAATATTTCAGGCCCTTTACAATCAAAAAATTTTTCATACTGGCTTTCGCAGCCTTTAGTTGCGGCATCCTGTTTCTGGCCTTTCTCTTTTTGCTGACCTTTTCGGGAATACTCGGCCCGATGCCATCCCGCGAGGAATTACTCACCATCAAAAACCCTGTTGCCTCGGAAGTTTACAGTGCCGACAGTGTTTTGTTAGGCCGCTACTTTATTCAGGAGCGATCGAATATCCGGTACAACGAAATTCCACCGCATGTAATCAGTGCCTTGCTGGCTACCGAAGATGTTCGCTTCTATGAACATCATGGCATTGATACCCGCAGCCTGGGCCGGGTGCTCGTAAAGAGTTTGCTCTTGCAAAACGAATCGTCAGGCGGTGGCAGTACCATTACCCAACAGCTTGCAAAAAATCTCTATCCGCGCAGAAATTACTGGTTCTTTTCACTGTTCATCAACAAAATGCGGGAGATGATTATCGCTTCGCGTCTCGAAAAAACGTATGAAAAGAAAGACATTCTTGCGTTATATCTTAATACCATCCCGTTTGGCGACAACACGTATGGAATGGAAGCTGCAGCGCAGCGGTTCTTCTCCGTCCACACAAAAAATCTTACAATCGATCAGGGTGCAGTGCTGGTAGGCATGCTGAAGGCTACGCATTCGTATAATCCAAGAATCTTTCCCAATCAATCGCTGGGTCGCAGAAATGTGGTACTCAGCCAGATGGCAAAATACGGTTCGCTTGATGCCGCTGCAGCCGATTCTCTTAAAACACTACCGCTTCCGCTGAAGTACAACAAGATTACACATCATTCAGGTCTTGCTTCTTATTTCCGTGAATATCTCCGGCCGCAATTGCTGGAGTGGTGCAGGAATTATAATACAGTCAACGACACCCAGCTGAATTTATACAAAGACGGGTTGAAAATTTACACAACGATCGACTCGCGACTTCAGCGGTATGCCGAAGAGGCGATGTCGCGTCAAATGAAAAACACGCAGGCACGCTTTGACGCACATTGGAAAAATAATGAGCCATGGCGCAGCTATCCCCAGTTGATCGATGAATCGATTAAGAAAACAACCCGCTATCAAAACTTGCAGAACCAGGGACTATCGGATGCTGAAATAAAAAAAGTAATGAACACTCCCATAGCCATGACCATTTTCACCTGGAATGGAGAACAGGAAGTTATGATGAGCCCGGTTGATTCCATTAAACATTATCTGAGATTTTTAAATGCCGGCTTTCTCGCGATCGATCCGGCAAACGGCCAAGTTAAAGCATGGGTTGGCGGAATCGACCATCACTATTTTCAATTCGATCACGTTCGCGAAACTACCAAGCGGCAAGTCGGCTCAACATTTAAACCGATTGTTTATGCTGCAGCTTTAGAGCGAGGCGTTCGTCCTTGCGAATATATTTCAGCAGCCAAAACAACCTACACAAACATGGAGGGCTGGGCTCCGGAAAATACCGAAGACAACTATGGACTAAAGTATTCAATGACAGGGGCCCTCACCTATTCGGTGAACACGGTGTCTGTTCAGATTCTTGAAAAAGCCGGGATCAGCAACACGATTAACCTCGCACACCGCATGGGTATCACCAGTGAAATTGAGCCGGTACCATCCATTGCATTGGGTACAGCGGATGTATCGGTCATGGAGATGGTAACAGCTTATACATGTTTCGCCAACAGGGGGAAACTTACGGAGCCCCATTGGCTTACCGCGATTGCTGATCACAAAAATGTTGTACTCGAGCGTTTCGTGCAGCCAGGTGCACAGCAGGCATTATCGGAAGAAAGTGCGCAGTTGATTCTGCACATGCTGAAAAATGTAGTGAACGAAGGTACGGCAGCCGGCCTGCGATCACGTTTCGGATTGAATAATGATATTGCCGGCAAGACCGGAACAACGCAATCCAATACCGATGGGTGGTTTATCGGCATTACTCCGCGACTCGTGATCGGTGCCTGGGTTGGCGCTGACAATCCAAGAATCCGGTTCCGGTCAACAGCACTTGGCCAGGGCGCACGCACAGCCATGCCGATTGTTGGTGATTTCCTTCAACAGGCAAATAACGATGCAACGCTGGGAGGCATCACGCATGCGAGGTTTGCTGCATTACCCCGTTCGCTTGAGCGGCAGATTGATTGCGATCTGTTCCGCGAAGACGGAAACATTTTCACGCGTATTTTCGGCAAGCGCGACAAACCGAAGGAGAAGAAAAAGGAATTCGGAAAGAAAGAAAAGAAAGGGTTTTTCAGTCGATTATTCGACCGGTAATAGAAAAGGCGTCAGAGACGCCTTTAATTTTTTAAACCAGTGCGTGCCTACCGTTTACGGCTAACCAGCACGATCACGATTCCCGCAACGAGGATAATTCCTCCGGTTACAGGAGACCAATAAATCGGAGTCTTTTCCTCCTTGTTGATTTCAATCGGACCCAAATCGGCCACTTCTTTCTTTGTTATAACATTGAAGCCGGTGAATACAGTCATAATCGCTCCGACAACAATCAAAATAATTCCAAGAGTTTTCATAATTGAAAGGTTTTACAACTGCTCTTGCAATTCGATTGCCAAGTTTGAAATCGGTTGCCCGGACAAGAGAATCCGGTAATTGTGTAATGAACTCTACAGAGTAGGCATAAGGTTAACCTTTCTTCGTTGACTAACAGGCGTTTTCGTGCGTATTGTTCATGTATGATGCTGGTATGTTTTTGGCGCATTCACGGCTATAACCAACTAAATGATTAACGATATGAAAGACAATAAAGAAATAATTGCCGTATTGAACGACCTGATCAAAATCAATGTCGACCGCATTACCGGTTACGAAAAAGCTATTAATGACCTCGACAGTTCTGAAGTTATGCTGAAGACCTTGTTCACACAGGTGTCGGAGGACAGTGTCGATATTAAGAGCCAATTGACTGAACAGGTGATTGCATTGGGTGGCGAACCTGCATCAGAAAGAACTCTTCCGGGCGCTATTTACCAGGCATGGATGGATGTGAAAGCAACGTTTAGCGGCCATGATACAGGATCAACATTGGAAGCATGTGAATTTGGAGAGGATGCAGCGCAAAAAGCGTATCAGGCAGCGCTTAAAGCAGGAAATGATTTTCCGGCAGACATCAAGCACATGATCACCAGTCAGAAAAGCCTGTTGAAAATGTCGCATGACCTGATCCGCACGCAGCGTGATCAGCACAAGGAAATAGCGAACTAGGTCATTATATCTCAATCAAAATCGGGGCAAAGTCGGTTGTGGAATCGGCTTTGCCCCATTATGTGGATTTTGTAGACAAATTTCCACACTCCTTCAGATTCCGAAACCGTCAAATAACGGCCCTCCTCCCTGATTCCCGTCACCTCGTCCTGAAATCCTGTAGCCGGAAGCCGGTATCATCAATACCGGTCAGGTTGGCATCAAAATCGAAACATTCGGGGAAAATACAATCGAACAAACTATGAAAACAGTTAAAGCAGGAATACTCACCCTCGGTATAGCAGCGCTTCTCGTAAGCTGCGATTCAAAAGAGAAGGAAAGACTCCAGTACAAAATAGATTCATTAAACACTGAACTGCAGGCAAGCCAGGCAGAAGCTTCTCAACTAAAGGAAGTGAACGTGCTGATCGACTCAATCGATGCAAGCCGCAGAGTTCTCCGCGCAAATGTGGTGGAAGGAACATCTTACACCAGCTACTCAGAGCGCCTGAACGACATCAACCAGTACATCAAAGATTCACAAATGAAAATTGCTGATCTGGAAAAGAAGTCGAAAAATGCAGCCGGTATGGCCTCATCTATCAAGAGACTGAAGGCTGATTTGGAACTGCGTCAGCAGGAAGTTGCCGCACTTCAGCTCGAAGTTTCGAAGATGAGAAGCGAAAACGAGACAATGACACGTGCAATTACACAGAAAGATTCAACGCTGTTGGCTAAGGATGAAGTGATTAAGGTGCGCGAGTCTGACATTTCTTCGCTGGAAACATTAATGAAAGACACCAACGAACAGAACAAAGTAACAACTGCTAATTTGTACTACGAGCAGGCGAAGGCAATGGAAAAAGTTGCTGACCGCACAAACTTTGCTCCTCGTAAGAAAAAAGAAGCATTACGCGAGGCACTCGAATTATACAAGATCTCTCTTTCACTGGGCAAAGAAGAAGCTCAGAAGAAGATCACAGCTATCGAAAAAGAACTCAGTTAGGTAGGTTAGGTTTAGGTTATGGAAAGGCCCGGCATCTTTATGATGCCTGGCTTTTCGTCTTAAAAGAACTGAGGCAAAATTCAATTAAACGTTAACGAATCATACATGACTGTATCGTCTGAATAACAAAACACAAAATCGTATTCACTGAAATGCTTGCCCTATCCGGCAGCATCTCTGAGAATGTACTACGTCTTACTGTTTTTACGTATCTCTGAACGCTCAACCCTTATTCTCCCAGCTATGAGTACAAAGAATTTCCCGAAAACAAAATCCGGAACCCTTCCGATCTCAAAATCTGCAGAAAAAAAATATAAAGTTCCCGTTCATGTAAACGGTAACGGAAATGGCGATGGTCATTACACTGAACTTCCTCAACTCGACACGCGCGAATTGCTTCGCGTGCTCACGGAAGTGAAAAACGGAAATTTTACCGTTCGCATGCCCGTAGATGAAGTTGGTCTGAACGGGAAAGTATTCGACACGCTTAATGAAATCATCTCGCTGAACGAGCGGATGATGAACGAATTCACCCGTGCCGGTAACACAATCGGTAAACAGGGAAAACTCACGCAACGCATTGAAGTCCCCAGCAACAAGGGCTCATGGAAAGAAGGTGTAAACTCGTTGAACGTACTCATCTCTGACCTTGTGCACCCGACCATCGAGATTGCGCACGTAATCAGCTCGGTGGCGAAAGGTAATCTGTCGCAGGAGATGCCGGAAGAAATCGGTGATCACAAGCTTGAAGGAGAATTTCTAAGAATTGCGAAAGAAGTAAACTACATGGTGAAGCAGCTTAACCTGTTCTCCATGGAGGTAACGCGCGTAGCGCGTGAAGTGGGTTCTGAGGGTAAGCTCGGGGGCCAGGCAAAAGTAAAAGGCGTTGGTGGTGTGTGGAAAGACCTTACCGACTCCGTAAACCTGATGGCCGGTAACCTGACGAACCAGGTGCGAAACATTGCCGAAGTAACAACGGCTATCGCACGCGGTAACCTCTCCAAAAAAATTACGGTTGACGTGCGCGGGGAAATGCTTGAGCTCAAGAACACAATTAACACGCTGGTGGACCAGTTGAACTCGTTCGGTTCGGAGGTGACGCGTGTGGCGCTTGAAGTAGGTACGGAAGGTAAACTCGGTGGTCAGGCAACGGTACAGGGTGTGGGTGGTATCTGGAAAAACCTGACAGACTCCGTGAACCAGATGGCGGATAACCTGACGAACCAGGTGCGTAACATCGCGGAGGTAACAACGGCCGTGGCAAAAGGCGACTTGTCGAAGAAGATCACGGTGGACGTGAAAGGTGAAATGCTTCAGCTGAAAGATACAATCAATACGATGGTGGATCAGCTGAACTCGTTCGGTTCGGAGGTAACGCGCGTGGCGCTTGAAGTAGGTACAGAAGGTAAGCTCGGTGGTCAGGCAACGGTAAAAGGTGTTGGTGGTGTGTGGAAAGATCTGACCGACTCCGTGAACCAGATGGCATCTAACCTTACGGGCCAGGTGCGGAACATTGCCGGTGTAACGACAGCTGTGGCGAACGGAGACTTGTCGAAAAAAATTACGGTAGATGCGAAAGGAGAATTGCTCGAGCTCAAGAACACGATCAACACGATGGTGGAACAGCTCAACTCATTCTCTTCGGAGGTAACGCGTGTGGCGCGCGAAGTGGGTACCGAAGGTCAGCTCGGTGGTCAGGCGAACGTGCCGGGTGTAGGTGGAACATGGAAAGACTTAACGGACTCGGTAAACCAGATGGCTTCCAACCTGACGAACCAGGTGCGGAACATTGCCGATGTAACAACCGCGGTGGCGAAGGGCGACTTGTCGAAGAAGATTGCGGTGGACGTGCGCGGGGAAATGCTCGAGTTGAAGAACACGATCAATACGATGGTGGACCAGTTGAACTCGTTCGGTTCGGAAGTAACGCGCGTGGCACGCGAGGTAGGTTCGGAAGGACAGCTTGGCGGTCAGGCCGATGTACCGGGTGTAGGTGGTACGTGGAAAGACTTGACAGATTCGGTAAACAAAATGGCCGATAACCTGACGAACCAGGTACGTAACATTGCCGATGTAACAACGGCCGTTGCGAAAGGCGACTTGTCGAAAAAGATCACGGTAGACGTGAAAGGTGAAATGCTTGAGTTGAAAGACACGATCAACACGATGGTGGACCAGTTGAACTCTTTTGCTTCGGAAGTAACGCGTGTGGCGAACGAAGTAGGTTCGGAAGGTAAACTCGGTGGCCAGGCCACGGTGAAAGGCGTTGGTGGTGTGTGGAAAGGTTTGACCGACTCGGTAAATCAAATGGCGGGTAACCTCACAGCGCAGATTCGTAACATCGCGAACGTTGCGATTGCCGTGGCGAATGGTGACTTGTCGCAGAAAATTACGGTGGACGTACGCGGGGAAATTCTCCAGCTGAAAGATACATTGAACACGATGGTGGACCAGCTTCGCGGGTTTGCATCGGAGGTAACGCGTGTGGCGCGTGAAGTGGGTACGGATGGTAAGCTCGGGGGTCAGGCATTCGTGCCGGGTGTTGCGGGTACATGGAAAGATTTGACGGACTCGGTAAACCAGATGGCGGGTAACCTGACTGACCAAGTGCGTAACGTTGCATCGGTAACAACGGCCGTGGCAAACGGTGACTTATCGAAGAAGATTACGGTGGACGTACGCGGGGAAATGCTTGAGTTGAAGAACACCATCAACACGATGGTCGAACAGCTCAACTCATTCGCATTTGAAGTAACGCGTGTGGCACGTGAAGTGGGTACGGAAGGTAAGCTGGGTGGTCAGGCCGAGGTACGGGGCGTTGCCGGTACGTGGAAAGACTTGACAGACTCCGTGAACCAGATGGCGTCAAACCTGACGGGTCAGGTTCGGGGTATCGCGAAAGTTGTGACTTCGGTGGCGAAAGGAAATTTGAAACAAAAACTGTCGATCAATGCCTTGGGTGAATTGGCGCAGTTGACGGATACGATCAACGAGATGATTGATACGCTCGCGGTATTTGCCGATCAGGTAACAACGGTGGCCCGTGAGGTGGGTGTTGAAGGTCGTTTGGGTGGTCAGGCCAGTGTACCGGGTGCATCGGGTACATGGAAAGACTTGACGGAAAACGTGAACCAGCTTGCTGCAAACCTGACAACGCAGGTACGCTCTATTTCTGAAGTGGCGTCTGCGGTAACGAAGGGTGACTTGACACGCGCGATTCGTGTGGATGCAAAAGGTGAATTGGAAGCGTTGAAAGATACGATCAACCAGATGATCACCAACCTTCGTGAAACAACGCTGCGTACACAGGAACAAGACTGGCTGAAGTCGAACCTCGCGAAGTTTACGCAAATGTTGCAGGGCCAGAAAGATTTGAACACGGTAACCAAACGTATCCTTTCGGAACTTGCAGAAGTGGTAAGCGCCCACTATGGAGCATTCTATATTTTGGGTCAGGATGACACCGCGCAGATCAAGAAGCTTAAGCTCTTTGCTGCGTATGCGTATAAAGAAGAGAAAAACATTCCGACCGAGTTTGCGATTGGCGAAGGTTTGGTTGGACAGTGCGCGTTCGAAAAAGAAAGAATCCTTTTAACAAACGTACCGGCCGGATATGTGAAGATCAATTCAGGTCTCGGTAAAGCCAAGCCGTCAAACCTGGTCATTCTGCCTGTGTTGTTTGAAAACAACGTGAAGGCCGTTATCGAACTTGCATCGCTTGATCAATTCAGCGCCACGCACCTTGACTTCCTTGACCAGCTGACGGAAAGTATCGGTATCGTGTTGAACACGATCGAAACCAACACCCGTACAGAAGAACTCCTCGAACAATCGCAATCACTTGCGGGTGAATTGAAAACCCAGCAGGAAGAATTGAGACGTACAAACGATGAGCTCCAGGATAAGGCCCTTCTGCTCGTGAAGCAGAAAGACGAAGTGGAAGCGAAAAACAAGGAGGTGGAAGAAGCGCGCAGGTCGCTCGAAGAAAAAGCCGAGCAACTTACGCTTACATCGAAATACAAGTCGGAGTTCCTTGCGAACATGTCGCACGAATTGAGAACTCCGCTGAACAGCTTGTTGATTCTCGCACAGCAGTTGTATGAAAACGCGGAGGGAAACCTCAACGACAAGCAGGTCCGCTACGCAAAAACCATTCACTCCTGCGGGGATGACCTGATCCAGCTGATCAACGACATTCTTGACCTTTCAAAAATCGAGTCCGGATTTATCTCGGCCAACATTTCAACGGTTAGAATTTCCGAGATCGCATCCTTCGTGGAAACCACTTTCAAACCGATTTCAGAAGCGCGAAGCCTGCGGTTCAAGATTGAAACCGATATTTCATTGCCGGCTTCGATTGAGACCGATATTCAGCGTCTGAACCAGATCCTCAAAAACCTGTTGTCGAATGCGTTCAAGTTCACGGAAAAAGGTGAAGTAAAACTGAACGTGTTTGTCGCGAACAAGAGCTGGAAGCCGGGCAACCAGAATCTCGATAATGCACCGAGGGTTATCGGATTCTCGATCAGCGATACTGGTATCGGTATCCCGCAGGAAAAGCAACAGATTATCTTCGAAGCGTTCCAGCAGGCAGAAGGTTCAACGAGCCGGAAATATGGCGGTACAGGATTGGGACTTTCCATCAGCCGCGGTCTTGCCGAACTTCTTGGAGGAACGATCGAGCTCGACAGCCAGGCAGGTATCGGTAGCACGTTCACACTCTACCTCCCTACCGAGAGCGTACCAAACGTAACGCCTCGCAATACACCGGAAAGCCTGAAAGTAATTCAGCAATATCAGACGGATGTACCGGGTGCAGAAATCCGCACAACAGCCGTAACGCTTGATGCGCGTAAAGAGGTTGTCAATGAAATGCTCAACGATACCGGGGATGATCGCGACCATATTCAGGCAAACGACCAAGTAGTGCTGGTGGTAGAAGATGACCTTCGTTTTGGGAAAATCATCATGGAGAAAGCCCACGAGAATGGGTTGAAAGCTGTTATGGCAACCAACTATCTCGAAGTGTTTGATTTTATTAACCGCTTCTCTCCTATTGCGATCACACTTGACGTGAAACTTCCGGAAACCAGCGGTTGGAAAGTAATTGAACTCCTACGCAACGACCTGAACTACCGTCACATCCCGATCCACGTGATCTCGGGAGAAGAAAACCGAACGCTCGCGCTGAAACGCGGAGCAAGAAGCTTTTTACTGAAGCCTTTGAATAATGATGTACTGAACGACTTGTTCAACGACATTGTTTCGTACCACAATAAAGCCGTGCGCAGCGTACTTGTAATCGAAGACAATGAAATCGATTCATCACAGATTGCCAAGATGCTGCAGGACGAGAAATTGAATGTGATTATTGCCGACAATGGTAAAAAGGCAGTCAAGCTGATGAAAGAACAGGTGTTTGACTGTGTGATCCTGGACTACACCCTTCCGGATGTTTCCGGTCTTGACCTGATTCACCAGATCAACAAGCTCAAGAAAAAACTTACCCCGCTGATCGTATATTCAGCAAAGGATTTCAATAAAACAGAACTGAGCAACATCAACCTCAATTCCAGTTCACTGATCACGAAAAGTGCCAACTCGATTGAATACTTGCTCGAAGAGACAATTTCTCATCTGCACATCAATCATAAGGATATCGCACCGGAGAAACAGCGGATTATCGAAAACATCCGGAACAAAGAAGATATCCTCACCGGCAAAAATATCCTCGTTGTGGACGATGACGTACGAAACCTCTTCGCGCTGACTACCGTGTTCGAACGATTCAACATTAATGTGATCACGGCCGAATCAGGTAAGGAAGCCATTCAACTGCTGAATGAAAATCCAAAGATTGAAATGGTGCTGATGGATATTATGATGCCGGAAATAGATGGGTACGAAACTACCCAGAAGATCAGGCGTGAGCACAAGAATAGCACGTTGCCG
This sequence comes from Cyclobacteriaceae bacterium, assembly GCA_019694875.1. Taxonomy (GTDB): domain Bacteria; phylum Bacteroidota; class Bacteroidia; order Cytophagales; family Cyclobacteriaceae; genus UBA2336. Next base: position 639,021 of record JAIBBC010000002.1, on the reverse strand, counting down.
ATTATTGCCGTAACTGCGAAAGCGATGAAGGGCGACCGGCAAAAATGTATAGAAGCAGGAGCTTCGGATTATATTACAAAGCCTGTAAAGATAGATCAGTTGTTATCGTTAATGCGTCTGTGGTTCTGTAAATAATATGCAGCCCAAGATTCTGTTAGTTGACGACCGGGAAGATAACCTGCTCTCGATTGAGACTATTCTCGAACCGAGCGGTTACCGGTTTGTTAAGGCACATTCCGGGCGGGAGGCATTAAAAATCCTGCTGGCTGAGTTTGATTTTGCCATGATCCTGATGGACGTTAAGATGCCAAACCTCAACGGTTTCGAAACGGCATCGTTAATCTACGAACGTGAAAAGCTGAAACACATCCCGATCATATTCATCACAGCTAATAATTACGGTGATGATAACATGTATAAGGGATACCAATCGGGTGCGATCGATTACATTTTCAAGCCGATCAATCCCGACATTCTGCGGGCCAAGGTTGGTGTATTGATTGATCTGTACAAAAAGAACAGGTTGCTGGTTGAACAAGAGCAAAAGCTTGTAGCGATCAACAAAAGCCTCGAGATCGAAATAAAAGATCGCATGCTGTCGGAAGAAAAAGTGAATTCCCTTAACCGCACGTTGCTGACAAACATTGCCGATCTTGAAAACGCCAATAAAAACCTCGAACGCTTTGCATTCATGGCCTCTCACGATTTGCAGGAGCCGTTGCGTAAGATCAGAATGTTCAGCGACCGCCTGTATCTCCGTCACAAGGAATCACAGGAAGACGTTGATTTGATTAACCGCATTCAACGGGCAGCGGAGCGCACACAAACGCTGATTGCCGACATCCTCGCATTCTCAAAGCTCACAGCAGAACCGGGCGACTTCACGTCTGTGAATCTGAACGATACCTTGCGTGACCTGCTCTCCGATTTGGCAGATGAGATTCGGGAAAAAGATGCCAAGATCACGATCGATAACCTCCCAACGTTGTATGCAAGTGCGCGACTGATGCGACCATTATTTCAGAATCTCATCTCGAATGCACTCAAGTATAAAAAACAGGATGTAAACCCGGTGATCAGCATCCGGTCTGACACGATGACTGAAAACCAAACCACGAAGCTACCCGGCAACCGGTATGTGAGGATTTATGTGGAAGATAACGGGATAGGGTTCGAGCAAAAGTATGCCGAAGATATTTTCGGAATGTTCAGGCGCTTGCACAACAATGGTGAATTTGAAGGAACCGGGATTGGGTTGGCGCTTTGCAAAAAAATTGTCGAGCAGCATCAGGGATTTATTTCCGCCCGAAGTCTGGTCAATCAGGGATCAACGTTTATAATTTCTTTTCCGGTTAAATGACTTTCCAGCGGCCACTTGCCTTGGAATACGATAGTCCGTTGCTCATGGTAACAACTTCAGAACCATCGTCAGCCTTATGCGTACCTGTTTCATAAACACGAATTCCATTATTCTCACGCGTGAGAAAGCTCACCAGCGCGTGCAGGGTTGGAGCGATATCCTCCAGCCATTGATCATCTCCTTCTTTAATAAATGCGCGACTCATATTTACAACAATGTACGATTATCAAATTTAGTTCCAACTGCCAAAAATTACGTTTTGAATTCGCATTTGTCACGTTTGTTGCAGATCATTACAGCATGGAAAAAGAGGAATTGATGAACGAAGTAATCAAAAAACTCGGAACGCGGGGATTTGGAAACGTGATGGATGCCCTCGGGTGGAATCAGGGCCAGTTTCAACAGGGCTTTGATCTCGCCAACGACATGCAGAACCTGGACCTGGTTAAGCTTCTCTATTCCAATTTCAATCAGAACAACATCGTAATTGAATTTACCTTGTTGGGAAAGGCGCGGTATGAATCAATGGTATAGTTATGGAATTTGATTTAGAAATTGCGTTCCGTCTTGTGTTGTCGTTTATCATCGGCACTGCATTGGGGGTTGAACGCGAATATCGCAGCAAAGCTGCCGGTTTACGCACGATGATCGTTATCTGTTTAGGGTCAACCATTTTCACGGAAATTTCCATGAGCATCGGAGGCAATTCACCCGATCGCATTGCATCCAACATCATCACGGGCATCGGCTTTCTGGGAGCGGGTGTAATCTTTAAAGATGGCCTCACCATAAGCGGAATCACCACGGCAACCACGATCTGGATTTCCGCTGCACTCGGCATGGCTGTTGGTGCGGGCGAATATATGATTGCTGTTGTGAGTTCAATTGTGGTGCTGATTGTGCTTACTGTTTTTGAAAAAGTAAAGCTCCTGATCGAGAACTACCATCAGGTCCGAACCTATCGCATCACATTACAGCATCAGGAATCATTCCGGCAGGTACTAACCGACAAAGCTTCCACACTGGGCCTCCGGCTTCGGTTCGAACGTGATTTGAAAAATGAAACTCACCAGGTAATGATCTGCGAATTTGCCGGCCGCAGAGAAAAGCTCGACCTGGTAAATGAATTTTTAAAGAATGACAACCGTGTAAAATCGTACGACTATTAATCGAACTATATATTAAACACTAACCCCTACTTCTGTTCTATGAATCTAAATTCTCTACCTCCTGTCAATATTCTGGTTGCTGAAGACGATGACGATGATTACCTGATCTTTTCAATCGCGATAAAGGAAACATCCTTTACATACGTATTGAAACGTGCCGAAAACGGAGAGATTCTTTTAAAGTGTCTCAACGATGAACTTCCCGACATCCTGTTTCTTGATTTACTCATGCCCTGCACGGACGGCAAGCAGTGCCTGAAAGAAATCCGGGCAAATAAAAAATACGACAGTCTTCCTATCATCGTCTATTCTTCGCTGAATGATCTTAATAGCGTGGAGTATTGCTACCGCGAGGGCTCGAACCTGTACGTAATTAAACCGAATTCGATCAGCGATCTGAAGAGCATACTGGAACGAATTCTCGCAATCGACTGGAAAAGAACGATGTACTTCCCGCAAAAATCACAATTTGTAGTAAACGCTTAGCTAACTTAACAACTCATTTAACCGATAATGAAGGCAGCTTCTAACAAAAAGCTATGGTTTGTAATCGATGACGATCTGGACGATCAGGAAATTTTTACGATCGCGGTTGAAAAGGTTGATCCCGATATTCAATGCACGTTTGCCAACGATGGCGTTCATGCGCTTGAACGCTTACGGACGGATAGCGCGCTGGAACCGGAGTGCATTTTTCTGGATGTAAACATGCCCCGCATGAATGGAATTGAATGTTTAGAGGTGCTTCGCACATTCGACCGGCTGCAGCACGTTCCGATTTACATGTGTTCAACTTCGTCTGATCCGAAAATCATTGAGAAAATTAAAGCGTTGGGAGCACGTGATTTTATTGTGAAGCCGTCAACCATTTCGGAGTTTGCTGCATTGCTAGCTGACGTAAATAAGACGCTGCAGTCTACTGCGTAATCAGCGCAAGAAATTCTTCCGTGTTGAATTCGGTAAGCATCAGGTCGATCGTGAGCTTGTCGATTGCCTGTTGAGGCATGTATGGAACTTCTGCGCTCCGAGGATCCTGAACAATAATCTTCCCGCCCCGCCTCTGGATAAGTTGAAGGCCCGTTACTCCGTCTGCATTGGCGCCTGAAAGCAGCAAGCCAGCTACCGACTTACCGAAAGCATCCGCTGCCGACTCGAACGTTACATCAATACTGGGACGACTGAAGTTAATCTTTTCCGACATATCGAGAGAAAATGTCAAATCCTTTTCGAGCAGCAAATGATAATCAGCCGGAGCGATGTAAATATGGTGTCGCTGAATCGGATCTTTATCTTCCACCTCCTTCACTGCAAATCCCGACTTATCTGCGAGTACATCGTGCAATACGGAGTCTTCATCTTCCTTGCGGTGAAATATCAATACTACGGTTATATTAAGTTTTTTGGTTAGGTGCGGTAACAGTCGCAGCACGCGGCTCAAACTTCCTGCCGACCCTCCAATCAGCACAATTTTAAAATCAGGTTGCATGCTAACTCATTTTCCTCCAGATCTTCTCTTTATTCTCCAGTTGCTTGTAACGGGCTGATACCGATGAAAACTTAAGAGTCTCTTTTGAGCCCAGTGCCAGGAACCCCAGTTTTTCCAGACTGTTATCAAACAGCTCCAGCGCGCGATCCTGCAACGCCTTGTCGAAATAGATCATGACGTTCCGGCAAAGTATCAACTGAAACTCATTGAAGGAATTATCCGACACCAGGTTGTGTGTTGCCAAAATGATGCGGCTCTTAAACGATTCATCAAATTTAGCTGTATCGTATTGTGCGATGTAATATTTCGAGAAGTCATGTCGTCCGCCCGAATGAATATAATTCTCCGAATATTGTTTCATCTGGCTCATCGGAAACATCCCCAACCTCACCTTTTCAAGAACGGCAGGATTAATATCCGTTGCATACAGCAGTGATTTCTGCAACAAATTGGCTTCCTGCAGCAGGATTGCCATTGAATAGACTTCCTCACCTGTTGAGCAGCCTGCATGCCAGATGCGGATCAATGGCCGGGTGGCAAGTTCAGGAATAACTTCTTCGCGAAGCGTGCGATAGAAATGCGCATCGCGGAACATTTCCGTAACATTGACGGTAATCTGTTCCACAAAGCGTTTAAAGTATTCGGCATCATGCTGGATGCGATGTCTGAATTCGGCAAAGCTTACCACCTTATCCAGAGTGAGCAGTCGCTGAATTCTTCTTTTTAACGAAGCGGCTGAGTAGTTCGTAAAGTCGTAGCCGTAATGTTCGATCAAATCGGAAAGAATGACCTCTATTTGCTCATCGGTGAGGTGAAGATCGGCACTCATTTCTGAAGGTACTTATCTAAAATGTCCACCAGCTTATCAATATCAACCGGCTTCGACACATAGTCGTCAGCTCCGGCCGCGAGGCACTTCTCGCGGTCTCCAAGCATTGCTTGTGCGGTAACAGCTATTACAGGCAAATCGGCATTCGAGCCTTTGCGCAGGGTAGTCAGCATTTCATACCCATCCATGTCCGGCATCATCATATCCAGCAATACAATTCCAACTTCGTGATTACTGCTTAGCAATTTCAAGGCCTCCAGCGATCCGGGAGACGTTATGCATGAATAGCCCTTTGCTTTCAAGACAGCAGTAAGCGCAAAAATATTACGCGTATCGTCATCCACAATGAGGACTTTCTTTCCCGTCAGTTTCATCTACTTCCTGTTTCCGCTTTCGTACAACCATACCCTGAGCAGGGACAACAACTGATCGATATCCACCGGTTTAGTGATATAATCTGATGCACCCGCGCTAATGCACTTCGCACGGTCGCCCATCATGGCTTTTGCCGTAACTGCAATCACCGGTATGTCTTTTAACTTTCGATCCTTCCGGATTTCCCGGGTCGAATCATATCCATCCATCTCCGGCATCATCATGTCCATCAGCACAATGTCAACCTTCTTGTTTTCACGCAACTGCTTCAGCGCATCTTTGCCGTCAACCGCGGTGATCACATTCATCTTGTAGCTTTCAAGCGCTTTGGTGAGCGAGAAGATGTTACGCATGTCATCATCGGCAATGAGCACCGTTTTGTTTTTCAGCACCTCGTTCAGCTCTCCCAGTTTATTGTATTTTGTTTTACTCTCATCTTTCTTATCCTTGCTTTCCATCAGGTGCAGGAATAATGAAACCTCATCCAGAATGCGCTTGTACGAATGGGCTGTCTTGATCACGATCGAATCGGCATATTTTTTAATCCGCACCTCTTCCGTTTTTGATAAACTCTTGCCGGTAAAAATGATGATCGGCAAATTCTCGAGGCCGGGAATTTTCTTCACTTCTTCGAGTGTGTCGTATGATTTTTGATCCGGGATACCCATATCGAGAATCACGCAATCAATATTCTCCTGTTTCAACGAAGAAACAGCATCAGCAACGCCTGTTCTAACCTCCAGGTTGATATCGTACGTCTCCAGGAAGTATGCGAGGGCTTTTGCATGCTTGGTATTTTCTTCAACAATCAAAACCTTTTTAGGATGATGCGTGAGCACGTACTCAATCTTCTCAAAGATACTTTGCATCTGCTCAAAGGCCATCGGCTTATTGATAAAGTCAACCGCACCTTTGATCAGGCTCTCGCTCTTCACCTCGTATGACGACATGATGTGCACCGGTATGTGGCGGGTCTCCGGATTAGCCTTCAGCTCATCCATCACTTCCCACCCGCTCATCACAGGCAACTGAATGTCCAGCAGAATACCTACCGGTAACAGTTGATGAGCCAGCTCAAGGCCCTCATCGCCCCGAACGGCTACAACGCCTTTATAACCCCGTTTGCGCGTGAACTCAAGCAGCGACTTGGCAAAGTTGATGTCGTCTTCCACAATCAGCATTACTTTATCCCCAGGCTTGACTTTACTGCGGTCGTCCGGAATGTTTTCCGGAATTTCATTACTGATGTATTTACCGGGAATACGGGGAGCGATAATTTCTTCAACCGGCACTTCTGATATCTCAGGCGGGAAAATCCGTTTCTGTGCACCGGCTTTCTGAATCGGTAAGTGAAGTGTAAACTCACTTCCTTCTCCCACAATGCTTTTCAATTCAATTTCACCGCCCAGCAGCTTAACCAACTCCCTGCTGATCGATAATCCTAATCCCGTACCGCCATATTTTCTCCGGGTAGAACCATCGGCCTGCTGAAACGCTTCAAACACAAGTTTCTGTTTTTCTTCCGGTATACCGATGCCTGTATCTTTTACCAGGATGTCGAGGTGATCGCGATATTGTTCTGACATTCTTATGTCCAGCGAAACATATCCTTTCGAAGTAAACTTGATAGCATTAGAGAGCAGGTTTCGAATAACCTGTTCCAAACGAAGCTTGTCGGTTTCAATCTTCTCAGGCACTTTACCATCGATTGCCACTTTAAACTCAATTCCTTTATCCTGCGCAACCGGATTAAACAAAGCCTGCATTTCCTTCCCGATGTCATTCATGGAAACAGGCATATATTCAAGCTCCATTTTACCGGATTCAATCTTTGACAAGTCAAGGATTTCATCAATCAGCGAAAGCAAGCCCTGGCCGGAACTTTGAATTACACGCGCATATTCAACCTGATCAGACGACAAATTCTTATCGTTGTTCTCTCCCATCAATCGCGACAAAAGCAGGATTGAGTTCAATGGAGTACGCAGCTCGTGCGACATGTTTGCCAGGAATTCAGATTTATATTTCGTGCTTAACTCAAGTTCTTTGGCCTTAGCCTGAATTTCAAAGTTGCGTTCGGTGATTACCTGGTTGCGTTCCTCCAGCAAACGGCTTCGTTCTTCAAGTTCCTGATTAGCTTGTTTCAATTCTTCCTGCTGCACTCTTAACTCTTCTTCCGATGCCTGGAGTTTTTCAGCCTGAACTTCCAGCTCACTGTTCATATTCTCCAGCTCGCTGTGCTGTGCCTGCAACTCTTCAGATTGCGATTGTGTTTCTTCCAGAAGTTCCTGCATGCGTTTGCGGTTCTGCGTGGTACTAATCGCAATCGAAATAACCCGCGCGGCATTTCTCATGAACTCCAAATCACGTTCATTAAACACCGAGATCGATGCCAGCTCAATTCCGCCCTTGATCGAATAGCCGTCAAACAAAGGAATGGCCACAATGTGTTTCGGTTTTGCCTGCGCAGATGTGAAACTGATGAAAATGCTTTCTTCCGGGATATCCTTCATCTCCATAAGTTTACCCGATACCACCGCCTGACCAATAAAACCTTCTCCGATCTTTACTGCCTGATTGGAACCACCCGGCATGTACGCGTAGCCCGCCTGAATTACCAGGTCATCGTGTTCGGAAATGTAAAAGGCGCCTGTTTGACTGTTCGTGTATGTGCATATGAATTCAAGTACATCCTGACAAAGCTTGTTCAATGGTTTCTCCCCGACAATTACTTCGTTCAGCTGGTTCACGCCCGACTGAAGCCATTCGTTATCGGAGAGTTGTGTAAACGAATGCTGAAGCGAACTCGCCATCTTGTTAAGCGCCCCGGCAACGTTTCCTAACGCATCACTTTGATCGTCCGAAACCCGAACCGCGTAATTTCCACCGGAGATCTTATCCGCAATGCTGCGAATGATATCAATGCGCTGGGTGATAACCCGATCCTTCTCCAGCAACTCGGCTTGCAGCCTGGATTTCTCTTCGAAATCGCTTGATACACGTGAATAAAAGGAAATCGTAATAATCAGCGCAATGATGGCACCCGCTACAATCAACACCGGAGTGTAAGTTGCAAAAACATTCATTCGTTGGGTACGCTCAATCATCAGCTGCTGCTCGCGCGATTTCATCAACTCTATATTCAGGCGGATCGAGTCTGTAAAATCCTTACCAAGCTGAATATCTGCCTTGCTGATAATTCCGGATGAATCGAAAATATTAACAACATTGTGCATGACACGAATACGATTGTCAATAAGCCGTTTCAATTCATCGGCTGTTTTCTGCTGTGTGTCGTTGTCAGCCGTGAGGCGTTTTACTGCCACTTGACTATCGATCGTGCGCTGCTTGGCCTTCGCGAACGGTGCCAGAAACTCGTTGTCTTTCGTAAGAAGGTATCCACGCTGCGCAGCCTCCGCATCGCGTAAACCGGCTTCAATGCTGTTGAGTTGAATAATTACCTCATTGGTATGATCAACCAAATCGGCACTCGCCAGCAAACTGCGAATACTGATGAACGAGGCTACTGATGTAATCATCAGAATCAGGAGTGAAACTCCGAAGCCTATTCTCAGGTTACGTTTGTAATTCTTACTCATGGATCAGAATATGGTTATAGCACAAATTATGGTCGTGAATGATGAACGGGCAGAATGAATGTAAATGTTGCACCGTTGCCCTTTTCTCCGGTTGCCTTGATCAGGCCGCGATGACGGTCGATAATTTTTTTAACAATGGAAAGGCCGATGCCGGAACCCTCAAATGCATCCTTTTGATTGAGCCTCTGAAAAATCTCGAAAATTCTCTCCGCATAGATTTCATCGAATCCAATTCCATTGTCGGCAACGGAAATTCGGTAATACTCACCCGCCTTGACAGAAGGTGCCGAAAACGAATTCTTCGCCACGAACTCTCCGGTGATCCGGATTTCTGGCGTAGTTTCAGGCCGGGTAAATTTCAACGAGTTTAAAATCAGGTTTTGAAAAAGCTGTTTGATCTGGCCGGGAACAACCTCAATTTCAGCAAGCTTATCTACATTGATCTTTGCATTGAGCGCCTTCACTTTAACTTCCAGGTCGCTCAGTACTTCGTCAATGATTTTGTTCAGGTCGGCCTTTGTGAAAAGATCCAGTTCGGGCGGCCTTGCAAAATCCAGCAAATCGGTAATCATCTTGCGCATGCGTTCAGCCGCTGCTGATATTTTGTTGAGGTAAAGTTTAAACTCCGGTTTTTCGGGTGTCGCGCTTTCGCGGACCATAGCACTGAAAACCTGTATCTTGCGTAACGGCTCCTGTAAATCGTGCGAAGCAACAAATGCAAACTGCTGCAATTCGTTGTTACTGTCTTCCAGTCGCTTATTGGTCTCCTTCAGCAACTGCGTACGATGTTCGACTTTCTGCTCCAGAACTTCCGAAGCCATTTTTTGCTCGTGGATATCCGTTAATATCCCTACCCATTTAAAAAAACCACCGTCTTTTTTTACGGGCGTGATGTACAATAAATGATAACGAAATTCATTGCTGTCGTGACGCTTGATCTTGACTTCGTGTTTAAACTGATGCCTGGTGTTAATAGCTTGTTCAATGCACTCCGAGATCGTAATACCTTCCGTCTCCGGGAAATTTTTACTGTCATGACTATAGTCGACCCAGCGTTCATTCACAAACTCAATCTTACCGGTTTCATCGGTATTAAATGCCATTTGCGGAATGGATTCCAGCGTTGACTTCAATTCCTCTACCCGATCATGCAGATCGCTTTCAACTTTCTTGCGCACTTCGATTTCTGCGCGAAGCACTTTGTCCATTTCATTGAGCCTGCGGTGCTGTTCGGAAAGCTTGTAGAATGTTTTAACCTTCAGCAATAAAATATCCGGATCGAAAGGTTTTGTTACGTAGTCGACACCACCCGACCCATATCCCTTGGCGATGTATTTTTTATGCGTGTTAATGGCCGACAGGAAAATGATTGGAATATCCTTCGACTTGCTGTACCCTGAGATGGCTTCAGCAACTTCGAAACCATCCATGTCAGGCATTTGAACATCGAGGATAATCAGCGAGTACTCGTTCTGAAGAATTTTCTTTAATGCTTCCTGACCCGATGTCGCAGAGTCGACTTTAAACTTATGAAGTTCGAGTAACTGTTGGAGCGAAAAAATGTTTTGCGCGTTGTCATCAACAATCAGGATCATAGCACCAGTACTTCGGCTTTTAAAAGCATTCAAGTTAGGGATTTAAGCGCAGTAATATGGCCAAATTGATAAGAAAACGCACATTTTATTAGTGTGTAAAAAGTTCCACACTTTTCTCTACAGTATCTTTTCAGCAACCGGAATGAGCGTCAAATTTTTACTGCAATCGCATCCTTGTGCATACAAAATTTTTGGCATAAAATTTTACCGCAGTAAAGTAACAATCACTACGTGTTTTTTTATGGAGTACGTTTACTATAAGGGGGATCGCTACAAGGCAAAAGCAGTTGACATCGGGGGCAACAGAATGTATTCCTTATTTAATGAGGAAGGCACATTGACACACTTCATTACGGAGCTGCAACTCGATAAAAGATCGTTGATAGACGTGTGTATCGAAACCTATCTGCGCTTGTCAGAGCGCGACTGATGGTTTATTCATTTTTCAGCACGACCGCTGGATTGGATTGAGTAACCTTCCAGATTACGTACAGCATGGAGGCCAAAGCGAGCACTGCACTTCCGCATAACGTGAATACAAATACATTCGGTTCGAAATCGATCCGGTACGCAAACTGTTGCAGCCAGCGCTCCACCAGAATCCACGCGGGATAAATCGCCAGTAAATTTCCCAAAACAACCATCACCACGTATTCTTTCGAGAGATGCGTCAGCAGGGAACCTGTTGAGGCTCCGAAAATTTTTCGGACGCCTACCTCTTTCACGCGTTGCCGCGCAAAAAACGAGACCACTCCGAATAACCCAAGGCAGGCAATTACAATTGCCAGAATTGTAAAGTATGAAACGATCTTACCCGTTGCCCGGTCAGCTTTATAAAGCGCATCATACGTTGAATCAAGAAACGAATAATTAAACGGAGCTGAAGTGACGCGTCCCCACGCAGATTCAAGAGCGGCCAGTGTTCTTTCCGTATTGTCGCTCTCAATTCTTACACACATCACTGAGTACCAGGGTGAGATGTGGATCATCAGCGGTTCAACTGTATTATGGACCGAGGCAAAATTAAAATCCTTTACCACCGCGATGATTTGTCCCTTCTTGGGTACCTCTACCCCAAAGTTGTATTCAAACGGCTTGCCTACAGGGTCTTTTAAGTTAAAAGCTTTTACAGCGGCCTCATTAACAATGAACGCGTGAGCACTGTCGGCATTGCCGACATCCGAGAACTCACGGCCTTCAATGATTTTCAGCCCAAGCGCTTTTACGACATCATGATCTACTGACATCACCCGCATTTCACGTGTGCCGTCATCCTCACCTTCACTGGTAGGTTGCGTACCTGCCAGTTCCGGTATTCGCACGGTAAGCACTACCACTCGTTTTCCGGGCATGGCCGACATAGCAGAAGCCGCTTTAACATCCGGAACGCGCTCCAACTCCTGCTTAAGCGGATCAAGTTTCCGGAAAACATCTCCCGACAATGTTAAGGCAACAACGTTTTCCTTTTTGAAACCAATATCGAGATCATCGATGTAATTAATCTGCCGCTGAATCGTAAGCGTGCAAACAATCATCATGGCCGAAACAGCGAACTGAAATACAATGAATGTGCGCCTCAGGTACAGCGATGTCTTTCCGGAGCGCTCGTTAAAGCCCGACTTCAATGCTTTAACAGGATTGAAGGACGACAACAACGTGGCCGGATAAAGTCCTGATAAAAAGCCCAGTGCCAGCCAGCCGGCTGCAACGGCAGCCATGAATGACGGTTCTGTAAGCACCCTTACAGTCAGAAATTTTCCGGTTAAGGTATTGAACCATGGCATCAGCAACGCAACAGTGAGCAGACTCAGAACAAATGCCGCAAGCCCGAAGAGATATGATTCCAGCAAAAATTTGCCAAATAATCCGCTCCGGGTTGCACCGATCGTTTTGCGCACCGCAATCTCTTTTGCACGTTTAATGGCAAGCGCGTTCGAAAGGTTAATGTAATTAATGGACGCAATCAGCAGAATCAGAATGGCTGCCCCGATAAAAATAAAAACAACCTGCTCGTTACCATTAGGTTCGATTTCCTTTTCCGCGTGACTGGTCAGGTGAATCTTCGCAAGCGGTACAGTATTGATTTCGATCCGGACGTCATTTGGATTGTTGGTCGGGGTAAAGCCGGTAATTTTTGGAGAGTCGGAGCGCAGCGTAGCGGCAAGTATCTCTGCTTTTCCGGCTTTCGCCCGAACATAGGAATAGAGCGGCAGGATATTTCTTGATTGATCAACATCCCTCCACGTACGCTTTAGCGAGATCACCGCATTTGCATGAAAGTGACTTATTGCCGGTATATTCTGCATTACTCCGGTAACGCGATAGGTGTGCTCGCCCGTCAGCAGGATTTTTCCTAAGGGGTTCACGGCTCCAAAAAACTTGGTAGCAAGCGCCTCTGAAATAACCATAGCCTCGGGGCCATCTAATGCAGTTGCGGCATCACCATACACAAACGGAATCGGAAATACATCGAAGAAGGTTGTATCAACTGCCCAAACTTTACTCTCCGAAAACTGCAGCGTGTCGGACTTCAGCAACACCTCGTTGTTGATTGGCATCATGCGCGTTGCCGCTTCTATGTCAGGATACAGTGCCGTAATCGCAGGCACGAGATAACCTTCGGTTGATGCCCACGTCTGAACCTTGCTTCCCGTAACTGCATCTGTTTCCAGCCTGAATACCTGTTCGTAACCCGGAACAAACGTGTCGTAAGCAAGTTCATCCTGAACAAACAAGTAAATAAAAATACTCACCGTTAAACCAAGGCTGAGTCCGAACAAATTGATCAGCGCATGAATCTTATTGTTTAACAGATGACGGATGGCAGGCTTTAGAAAATTATTCATAACAGGAGCTTCAAAGGGATTCAATCTACTTCGAAATCATAAAAAGCGCACACGAAACGAACGGAATTACAACGGTGGCGAACTCTTTCATACGAGCGGTTTCCCCAGGTTAACGTAGCATCCGTCCGTCACGAAAAACCACCGTGAAGGAAGTTTATAGCAGTTTTGAGTAATAATCTCCTCACCCCAACCTAATTTAAGACCTATATCAGCACTATTCTGCCGCTGGCACAGCTTTAGAACTGATGTAGCAAACTGCAATACATTATTCAAGCTATGGCCCGTGCGAAAAAGAAATTCTTTCTCAGGAAACCAGTTAAAATTCTGCTCGTAATCCTGGGGATTCTCATAATCATTCGACTCATTCTTCCCTCTGTTGTGCTTCACTACGCCAATAAAACACTGGCGAACATGAACGGCTACTATGGCCACATCGAAGACATTGATCTTGCGCTTATCCGCGGGGCTTATGTGATTGACAGCATTTATTTGAATAAAGTCGACACGGTTACCAAAAAACAAACACACTTCTTCGCAGCACAGGAAATTGATCTTTCAGTGGAGTGGAAGGCACTTTTCCACGGTTCCATTGTGGGGGAACTGGTATTTGAAAAGCCTATGCTGAAATTTTCGAAAGACAAGGTTGAGCCAAAGGACTTGCGCAATGACTCAACTGATCTCCGGAAACTTCTGGATGACTTCATGCCCTTGCAAGTGAACCGATTTGAAATCAATCACGGGCAGATTCAATATATCGATCAGTTCTCTTCGCCCAAGGTAGATATTAAGATGACTGACGTGAATGTGCTGGCGTTAAACCTGAAGAATAGTTATGATTCAACCGTATTGCTTCCGGCTACCGTTAGGGCAGATGCAGACATCTATGAAGGCACGCTTGATTTTAACCTCAAACTCAACCCGCTGGCCGACAAACCTACGTTCGACATGAATGCCGAACTCAAGAATACGAATCTTGTCCTGCTTAACGACTTCTTCAAAGCATATGCAAACATTGATGTTAACAAAGGCACATTCGGCATGTACGCAGAAGTTGCCGCGAAACAAGGCGCGTTTACAGGCTACGTTAAGCCGATCCTGCAGGGTCTGGACATATACGGTCCTGAAGACAAGAAAGACAATATTTTCCGTAAGATTTGGGAAGCCCTTGCAGGGGGCGCAAGTGAGGTTCTCGAAAATCAGCCTAAAGATCAGTTCGCAACAAAAATACCGTTTGAAGGTCGGTTAGATGATCCTAAAGCAAACATTTGGATCACGATTGCCAACGTATTGCAGAATGCATTCGTCAATGCGTTGCAACCATCTATCGACAACGACATCAACATTGGTTCAGTCGAAAAAAAGAAGGAAAAGAAAACTCTCCTTCAAAAGGTATTCGGCAAAAAAGATGATGCCGATAAAGACTCAAAAAAGAAGAAGCGCGAAAAAAAGCGCGAGAAAAGGAAGAAGGATAAGGAGTAGTGCAACAGTGTTTCTTTTATTCAAAGTCAGCAGACCCGGTTATAACAATAACGTAACATGAAGAACTGCGCGGATTGCACCGCACTGCCGAAATTTGCAATCCTGTAGCAAACCCGGGTGCTCTATGTTCAAACTGTTTGAAATAAACTCCATCCGCAGCCGGATGGTGGCCAGTTTCCTGTTTCTCACCTCGCTCATCCTCGTTCTCGCCATTGTCTCGCTCTATACCCTCGACCGAACGCTTCAAATTGCCCGCATCAATACGGATGTTAATCAGCTTGAAATTTTCACGCTCAACCTGATCAAGACCGATAACGACTTCTTTAACGTTGAGATGATCAACAAGCGGTACTTCGAAACTCATTCCAGTTCGTTCCTTTCCAGACGCGACAGCCTGAACCACCGCATTCAAACAAAAATATCTGATCTTAAAAAGCAAGGCATTAATAAAGCCTACACGATTGATTACACCCTTCACTCGATCGACAGTACACTTTCACTTTACAACAGCAAGTTCAATACACTGGAAACCCTGCTGTTCAGGAAAGGTTTTAAGGACTATGGCCTTGAAGGCAAAATGCGGGAACATGCACACAAACTCGAAGAGGCTAACCTCGGCATCGACATCGCCAAAATCCTGTACCTGAGAAGGCACGAGAAGGATTTCTTTCTGCGGCACGATACAACGTATCTGGTGGCTTTCAAAAAGCGAGCCTCTGCCCTGTTCGAAGAATTAAACAAATCACATCAAAAAAACAGCGAAGCAATTTTCCACATTAAAGAGTATCAACGTCTCTTCCTCGAACTTGCTGAAATTCAAATAATGGTTGGTTTGAGTAGTGAAGCCGGCCTTCGCAATGAACTTAACGTTCTTACGCAATACCTGAGCGACCGCTTTTTTTCACTTTCCGAATATGCTTACCGGCAATCTTCCGCTGCGCAGAACCATGCACGTATCGTATATATCTCGGCCCTGGGGATAGGTATTCTGATCTCTATATTAACCGGTTACTGGATTTCCAGGCGCTTGTCGGAACCGATCACCAAGCTTTCGCGGCTCGTGAACAGCTCACAGAAATCGAATTTCGCAGTCGATCTGAATCTGAAAAATGCTGCGCATGAGATCATTACATTAACTGCATCGTTTTCGCGATTGATGGGTAAAACGGAAGATCAGATGCGGGAGATTAAACTTAAATCAAAACAACTTAAGCAACGCAACAAACAGTTACGAAAACTGAACAAGGAACAGGATCATTTCCTGTACAGCACAGCACACGACCTTCGCTCGCCCCTCACCTCGCTGGCCGGTCTTGTTAACCTGATGCGCATTGAAAACAAGGCGCCTGAAATGATCCACTATTTCGATAAAATGGAAAAGAGCATTTCCCGGCAGGAAGATTTTATTGAGCAGATTGCCAGCTTCTCTAAAAACAAAATTTTAAAAATAAAACCCGAGCCATTGGACCTCGAAAAGATTTTCAACGAAACGTTTGAACATCATTTATACATGGCCGGTGCGGCAAGAATCAAACAGGAAGTGATTGTTGATAATCCGCAAAAAGTCAGTATTTATTCCGATTACAACCGGATGCTGGTGCTTTTCAACAACCTTATTTCAAATGGCATCCGGTATGCGGATCCTGAAAAGCCGGTGTCGTTCATAAAAGTTCATATCACGGTCAGGCGGAATGAACTCATGCTGAAATTCTCCGACAATGGCATCGGCATCAGCCAGCAGCATCTTAATAGAATTTTCGACATGTTTTATCGGGCCCATGACGATTCAAAAGGCACAGGCTTGGGATTGTTTATCCTGCAGGAAACCGTTCGCAAAATGAATGGATCGGTGCAGGTTGAATCAACCTCGGGTGTGGGCACCGTTTTCACACTCACCTTGCCTAATCTGCAAACCGCTCGTGTAAGCCAGCTGGCACTTACATGAGCTGCCTAATTGTTAAGAAAGTGTTTCGTGCATAACAATCCAATCATACTTTCTTAACTCTGGCGAACACCTGAGAACATATGCATGCGGTAGTTTTGAGGTAAAGTTCAACAACCTCAACGATGCGAGTTTCGGTTATTATTAGCACCTATAACAACCCGGCATGGCTGGAAAAAGTGATCTGGGGATACGAGCTTCAAACCCACACCGATTTTGAATTTATTGTTGCCGATGACGGCTCGGGAGAAGAAACGCGCTCGCTGATCGAACAGTATCAGAAGGCATCGCGAATGAAAATCGTTCACGTATGGCACCCCGATAAAGGATTTCAAAAGTCGGCTATTCTAAACAAAGCCGTTGCTGCATCTACCACATCCTACTTAATATTTTCCGATGGAGATTGCATTCCAAGAAAGGATTTTGTGGAAACGCACGTTCGAAATGCAAAGCAGGGCTATTTTCTTTCAGGCGGATATTTCAAGCTCCCGATGGAAACAAGCAAAGCCGTTAGCCGTGAAGATGTTGAAAATCAAAATGCATTTAATGTAAACTGGCTGCATGCTCATGGATTAAAGAAGACATACAAGGAACTTAAACTTGTCAGTCGCGGGTTGCAGCAATATCTGCTGAATTGGTTAACACCAACCAAGCCCACCTGGAATGGTCACGGATCGTCCGGGTGGAAAAAAGATATACTTGCAGTAAACGGGTATAATGAAGAGATGCAATATGGCGGTCAAGATCGCGAACTCGGTGAACGGCTTGTAAACCTGGGCATCAAGGGAAAGCAAATCCGCTACAGCGCTGTTTGTGTGCACCTTGATCATAAACGTGGCTACAACACGCCCGAATCGATTCATAAAAACAGGAAGATTCGTCAGCAAACCCGCTTCCAGCGCAAAGTGTGGACGCGCAATGGCATCATCAATTCAAATCTGCAGGCCGCGTGAAGGTATGCATTGCCCGGTCAGAGCCCGGTTCGTACTCGGAAACATTTATCCGTGATCAACTTAACGGTTTTGCCAGGCTGGCTGAAGTACGCTCAATTCACACAAGTCGTTTACCGGAACGTAGCGAAGAAGGCGCATTACTCTCACCGTGGCCGTTTTGGATTATTCATAAGGTTATTAAAGCCGTTACCGGGAAAAGGAACAATTACTTTAGTCACTTCGGTTTAAAAAAATTTCTGATCGGGTATAACATTGACGTAGTGGTGGCGAATTATGGGCTCACGGCAGCGCACCTCGCCCCGATATGCAGAGAGGTTAATATTCCGATAATAGCCATCTTTCATGGTCACGATGCGGGCGACAAAAAACTTTTGAAACAATACAGAAAAAACTACGCAACTCTATTTGAATATGCTCACACACTCGTTGCTGTATCGCACGACATCCGGAATAAGCTCATTGCGCTTGGCGCGGATCCCGGCAAAGTACAGGTAATTTCATGTGGTGTTGACACGGAGAAATTTAAACCGTCATCACAATCGCGGGAAAAAATATTTTTGTCAGTCGGGCGACTCGTAGAAAAGAAAGGCCCTTTATACACCATCCGGGCATTTCATGAAGTTTGGAAAAAACACCCGGACGCACAACTTGTTATGGCGGGCGCACATACCGGTTTGTACGCTGCCTGCAAAAAACTTACCGAGTCACTTGATATGCAGGATTCGGTTTTGTTTCCCGGAATACTGAATCATGATCAGGTACAGGAGTGGATGAACCGGTCATTCGCTTTTGTTCAGCATTCGCTTACTGCCTGCAATGGCGACACAGAAGGAACACCGGTTGGCATCCTTGAGGCTTCTGCAACCGGATTACCGGTTGTAAGCACGCTGCATGGCGGTATCCCACAAGCCGTTGTTCACGGAGTAACCGGATACCTTGTTAAGGAAGGTGACGTTGCTGCGATGGCAACATACATGAATACACTACTGGAAGATGAACACATGGTCACCCGTATGCGTGAAGCAGCAAGAAAACATGTTGCTGAACATTACGAACAGGAAAATCAAATCAACAGGCTGTTCAAAGTTGCCGCACAGGCCGTACAATCGAAATGAATAGCATGAATCAGGTCTACATTTGCGGTACTTACTTTCATGTATACGTCAGTATTCTCAAGCAACTTAATCGCACAAACAAAAACAGCAAGAGTCTCCTGATCCTGAACGACCACACACCGGGTCTGGAAAATATTATCCCGGCTTTAAAGGCAAACAAATTCTTTGACGAGTTTTTACTGCTTCCTTTCCGGAAGATTGAAGCAGACGAACGAAACACCGGCTCATTCATTTCGCGGACACTTTTTCGAACCCGGGCGATGATCCGCGCAGTAGAAACAAATTCAAACATCAATCGATTCACTCCGTTCATT
Organism: Cyclobacteriaceae bacterium; assembly: GCA_019694875.1. GTDB lineage: Bacteria > Bacteroidota > Bacteroidia > Cytophagales > Cyclobacteriaceae > UBA2336. The sequence continues at coordinate 619,959 of JAIBBC010000002.1, read as the reverse complement.
CGCGAGAGTGAGATCAACTCATTTTATCTTTGGGGCTACCCCACTGCCTATTTCGTATTTCGCTTTCCGGGTACTTATCTGCGGATTCTGGAAGACGGTGCGCGGAATTATATTGTCCGCATCAGCAAGCTGAAACTTATCAAACGAAAGTACATACTCCGAACATACATCGGTGACGGATTTGATGATGCAGTGAAAGAAATCAACCTCCAGTTTCCCGAACAACTCGACCCGAGGCTTAAGCACAAGGGTACACGATTAAACCTGAAAGAAATGCAGGACAACCTCTCTCCTGATGACAGCGCGAGAATCCTGAATGTGTTTATGAAGGGTGAAACGGTAAACCTTAATGACAAAAAGAAAATACTGATCATCACTCAACCGCTCTCCGAGGATAATTTCGTGACGGAGCAATATAAGGTTTCGCTGTATGCGGAGCTGATCGATGAGCATGCTGCAGATCACGAGGTGTATATCAAACCACATCCGCGCGAACTTACCAATTACCGTGAGCAGCTCGGCCGAAACTTCATTGAAATACCCCGAAGTTTTCCGCTCGAGATGTTCGACCTGATGCAAAACATCCGGTTCGACAAAGGTGTAACCTTGTTTTCCAGCAGCATCGGAAACCTTCGCTGCATCACACATAAAGTACACCTGGGAAGGCAGCACATCCGGGAATTACTGCCCGGAAAAAAGCTCATTTAAGCTCTAAAACCCTTCGTTTTAAGCACAGACACGCAGCTGTCTGCAATACCTGATTAAAATCATTTTTAAACGATACAGGAGTCTCTACTTTCAGTGCGAATCCCCTTATGGTACCAGTCAAAATTCTGGAATCGTATCATGCGCGTTTAGTAAGCGTGCGAAAAGATCAGCTTCTGTTTGAGGAGGGTGATCAGGCAACCGATTTCTTCCAGGTTGAAGAAGGGCAAATCAAAATGTTTGTATTGAATGACGAAGGTCGTGAGTTCACACACGGAGTTTTCGAAGCAGGCGAAAGTTTTGCCGAGCCCGCTTTACTGGGTGATTTCCCGTATCCCGCATCTGCGGTAGCCATTACAGCCGGAAAAGTTTGGCGACTCTCCAAATACGATTTTCTTCGATTGTTAAAGGATCATTTTGACCTGCACCTGAAGCTTGATCATGTACTGTGCCAGCGACTTCAATACAAGACGATGATCCTCACCGAAATATCAACGCATCAACCCGAACATCGCCTGAAAACGATTATGAAGTACATCAAATCGAAAATGCAGGTTGAACATCATCAGAAAATTACCATTCCGTATACCCGTCAGGAGTTAGCCGACATGACCGGGCTGCGCGTGGAAACCGTTATCCGCACAATTAAGAAAATGGAACAGGACGGTGCGCTTACGCTCGAAAACAGAAAAATAAAAATTTAGTCTGACCTGTTTGGTGTCGTTAGAAGAACGTGAAGCGAAAGCTCATCCCTGTAATCACCAGCGCCACGCCCAGCATGGTAACCAAAATAATATGCAAGGCAAGTAAGGATAATTTTTCTGCCGTAAGCCGGGGAATAATAAACAACCGTGCATGGATACCTAGCGCGAGGGTAGCGATCAGTAAACCGAGTTTTATCCACAGGTAAACATGATGCGAAGTTTCGAGGCTTCCCCACGCTGAAAACGGGACATATATCAATGCCATGCTTACACCAGTTACTGCCTGAACCAGTAATGCAGGAAGTCCGATTCGCTCAAAGTATTTTTCGAAATTGAGAATAATGGAAATATCCCGGTGCTTCAGGGCTTGCGGAAGAAACGCAAACGACAGAATCAAATGCCCGCCTGCCCAAATCGTTGCTCCGAATACGTGAAAGAGGATAAGCCACTTCACAAATCCTTCCGGTTAAAAATCCGTTGCGCCAAAGCGATCGGTAACACGATCCAGATAAAAAGCACGAGTGTGGAAAGTACCATCCCGAGGTAGCTTCCAAAAAACTCCTGGTAAAAGGCCCCTGTAAATCCCATCAATGCCGAAATATCAAGTTGCAGGAGCATGATGATGCGTGCAAGGTCAACCGGATTAAAGGCAATGAGCACCAGTGTAATTTTTTCCAACGGGTAATCGCTGAAACTGTACACTACCCAAAGCAGAAGACCATCATAAATCAAAGAAAAATATAACCAGAACAGCAACGCAATGCCGATGGCTTTTGCTTTATCACGCGTTAGCACCGATGATAAAAAGGCAAGTGACACAAAAACAAGCGTTAACGTTACACCCGTGTAAAGCATGGTTAATGCATTCGCGTTGATCCCAAACAAAAGCATTGGTACTCCCACCCCCGTAACAAATGCCGCACACAGCGAACAAGCTACGCCCATGTATTCGCCTAAAAAAACGGTACTCCGTTTAACCGGCTGTGCCAGCATGAGTTCGATAAACTCGTAAGAATTAAAAAAATGGATCGTTGAAAACACAATGCTTACCAATGGCACAACCATTAACACGATGTTGAGCAAGCTGAGTACCACTTTGCCCGCATCACTGTCGAGCTGATACAGGCCAAAGGTGCTGATGAACAGGAATGCGGTATACAACAAGATAAACCGGGTCCGCAGGATATCGTATAAGATATATTTCAGTACACGTGTCATACTTCTGATACAGAGGCTACAAGTTCTTTTTGCCGGATAAAGGTGGTGAGCGCTTTGCTCAGTTTTACTTCATTCGTTTCATGCTTCAGTTGCTCGATCGTATTGTTGAAATGAACCTTCCCTTCAAACATGTAAACCATACTGCTGGTCAGCTCCTCCAGGTCGCTCAAAATGTGAGAAGTGATCATCAGGAGTTTATTCATTCTTCTTTCGTGAATTATCTTTTCCTTTAATATCTCAGTCGAGATTGGATCCAGCCCGGCAGTAGGTTCATCCAGAATATAAACAGGTGCAGGGAAAAGAAATGCCAGAGCTGCGCTCACTTTTTGGCGCGTTCCTCCCGAAAGGGCATGCATTCTTTTATCATACATCTTGTACAGCTTGAACGCGTCAATCAGCTCTTCGTCACTACGCTGATTTTCACCGCGAATATTCTTCATCATGTCGAACAACTGGCCGATCGACATATTTTCCGGATAATGTCCGATTTGCGGCATGTACCCGATCTTGTCCCGGTACTTCCAATCGTGCCGGATACTCTTTTCGCTAAAAAGGATGTCGCCTGACGTGGGGATCACCAAACCTAGAATACTTTTAATAAGTGTGGTTTTGCCCGAACCATTCGGACCAACGAGTGCATAGCTCTTGCCCGTCTGTAGTTCAAGACTCACGTTTTCAAGTGCCGTCAGCTTTCCGAATTTCTTGTCAATTTGCTTTATGGAAATCATAGGGGTTCATCGCGGGTGAATTGTCTTTCAAATTATCAGGCGTGATTGCGGGAACTGCTTTTTCAGCGCGGTCCATCAAAAAAACAAAGAAACTTCTCCATAGTAAAACCGCACTTGGCATGTGTTCGATCACCATTCCGTATAAACTCACGGGGCGATAAGGAACATCACCAACCGCATCATGGTTCAGATCATAACCCTCGTAGTGATCCCAATAGTTGTGATTGATCGTATTGAGAACCAGCGTGCCGTTGGTCACAAGATCAAAAGTGTTGGCAGAGAAATTATTGCGTTCAAAAACGTTATCATCACAGCTTGCCTGCAACCGAACCGCATATCCGTTTTCAGAGAACGTATTCTCCTTAAAGTCAATCCGGCTGCTGCCTTCCATAAATATTCCAACCGAATTCTTTTTAAAAATGTTGCCGGTAACAAAGCTGTCGCGGATATCTTTTAAGAGCAGACCGTAGGCTGAGGGACCCCAGTTGTGCTCAAACGTATTGCCGATCATTTTTACACCCTTCGTGTACATGACAGCAACACCCGCTCCGTTGTTGATGAAGGTGTTATTCCTGTATTCATCGTTATGCGAAAACATAAAATGCAGACCATACCGCATGTTGCCCTCGCTGTAGTTGTTGGTGATGAGTGATTCTGTAACGAACTCAAAATAAATACCGTCACGATGACCGCTTATCCGGTTGTTATCGAGCGTCATGTGTTCACACTTCCACAGGTGAATGCCGTTTCCGATCTGATGTTCCGATTCGGCATCCGATTTTAATTCATTCCCTTCTACCCTGCAATTCGTGGAGTTGGCAAAATAGATTCCAAAAAATGTGTTTTCGAACTTGTTGTTTTGAACCCGCAGGTCGTTCGATTCAAGTACTTTAATAGCAGCCAGGTCATTAATGCTGGCTACACCGGTATTGATAAATTTTAACCCGGATACCGTAACATGGTCAGCATGAATGGTGAAAATCTCATACTTGTTTTCACCATCAACTACCGGGTAATCTTTTCCAATAATCGTAAGTCTTTTTTCCAGCACGATGTTTCCCTCGCGATACACGCCCGGATAGATGATCAGCGTATCACCATGACTGGCTTTCTCAATCGCCTGCTTGATTGTTTTTACTGCATGCGTTGAGCCAACCGGGATTGCAGTTCCGAAGGATATTAAACAAGTACACAGAAACGGTATGACAAGGAGTTTTTTCATTCCGTAGTGCTACTTGAACTCAGCTATAACATCGGGCCATTCGAGCAAAGTACCTTTCCACTTTTCGTTTTGAGTTGCCTGATCCTCTTTGTTGCCGAACGCAGCTATGCCGCCAGCCATTGGCGTTCGGACTTCACTCGATTTTACAAAGAACGCCTGCTGGACAGCAATTAATGTTCCCGGATGGGCGAAATCGGTAACCAGAATGTGCTCCATATTTTCATGGGCTTCATAATCTGAATTATAAAAGCCCACCACACAATTGAGATCATCGAACTTGTAGACTTTACCTTTCTTCGTTACGATTTCCGCACCGAATTTTTTTTCTACCAGTGTCATTTTACACGAGTAGCAAATATCCTTTCCATAGCGCAATGGTTCCGGATTTGAACTGCAGGAAATAAAAACAAAGAGGATTAGTGTCAGGGTAAGTTTTTTCATAACTATTAACCATTTCAGGTTTTTTTCCAATTGAAGAAGAATCTTTCTAAGATGATCACCAGAATCACCAGGCAAAATGCGATTACGAAAAACCATCCGCCCAAATCGGGCCCGGAAAATGCGGTGAAGTTGAGCAGTACTTTTGTTCCGATCAGTGGTGGTTGATATGACATGCCCGGAACAATGATGGCGGCCGTAGGATCAAGGCTGTGGCCATACTCATAGCCCCACAGATAAAAGTCGATTAGTGCAGCGGCCCCGGTAATCAACAATACACCGGCATTTAGCCATACCATAAAACGTTTGCCCGATATAGCAACCAGTAAGCCGAAGCCTATTAAAAACCAGATGATGTAAACGATATACTGAAATTCCGGAAACATACCCACTTCAATGTGCTTCATCCCGATGTAATGGTTCAGCGCACTAATGATTTTAACATCGCCAGTGATGTCGTTGTACCAGATATCCATTTCAAGGCCTTCAGGATATTGCGGAGCCCACATCAGGATTTGCCAGAGCGGTACAAAAAAGCCCGCGACTAGTATCAGCGATGCAACAACAATTATTACGCGCGATGTGGGTTTGATCGAAGTCATACGATTGGTGGTTTAATTAGCCCCGGCACTTTCGCTTGCCGGGGCACTCAACCTGTAAACTACTGGAACTACTTACTACCTGTGGCACCAGCCGGGGCCTCAGTTTTTCCGGTTGAAAATTTTATCGGAATATTGCTGTTTGCCGGAGATACCCGGATGTATCCTTGCATCTCCTGGTGTAGCGCTGAACAGAAGTCGGTACAGTAGAATGGAAACACACCGGTTGTAAGTGGTTTCCATTTCAGTGTTTGCGTTTCACCCGGCATAATCAGCAACTCAGCATTGTTTGCACCTTTGATAGCAAAGCCGTGCGGCACATCCCAGTCCTGTTCGAGGTTGGTTACATGGAAATACACTTCATCACCAAGTTTCACACCCTCAATGTTGTCAGGTGTTAAGTGTGAGCGGATGGCTGTCATAGAAATATGAACCTGATTACCTTTTCTTTCCACATTTGTTTTGCTTTCACCCTTCGCTACATATGGGTGATTATTATCTTCAATCTTGAAGATTTTTACCGAGTTAGGCATTACCAGACTGGCCGGGATAGCTTCTGCATAGTGAGGTTCCCCTGTGGTAGGGAAGTCGAGGATAAGTTTCATCTTATCGCCACTGATATCGTAGAGTTGCGCAGATTGCGTTAACTCAGGGCCGGTTGACAGGTAACGATCTTTCGTAATCTTGTTATATGCGATTACATATTTGCCGTGAGGTTTACGGGTTGGACCGCCCGGCACGCACAAGTGACCGATTGAATAGTAAGTAGGAACGCGATCAAGCACCTCAAGAGATTTCACATTCCATTTCACAATTTCAGACGACACAAAGAAGGAAGTATAGGCATTGCCGTTTGCATCAAATTCGGTGTGCAAAGGCCCGAGGCCGGGCTTCTTCACTTCACCATGCAAGGCAGCTTCATATTTTATTACAGGTATACCGCCAAAATCGCCTTCAAATTCTTTGCTAGCGATAGCCTGCTGAATTTTAGTGAACGAGAAAACCGGAATCAACGCTGCGAGCTTTCCGCTTCCCACGATATACTCCCCGGAAGGGTCAGTATCGCAGCCATGCGGAGACTTCGGACAAGGAATGAAGTACACCATGTCTTTCAAAACAGTCGGGTCGAGCTGCATAACCTCGTTCAGCATTTCAGACGTAGCAGTATGTGTCTTTTCATCATACCAGTTGTGCACATACTTCGCTTTAGCTTTTTCACCTTTACCGGCAGCGAGATATTCTTCAGCCTTTTTCCAGTTTACAGCCATAATGAAGTCCTTATCTTTCTGTGTTGAGTTTACTTCAAGCAGTGTGTAGGCCTGTTCGGTGTTATAGCACGAGAAGAAGAACCAGCCGTGAGACGGGCCTTTACCTGCACGTGCAAGGTCAAAGTTTACACCCGGTGTTTTGATCTGGAAGGCAATTTTCATTTTACCATCCTCCTTACCGACAGAAATAAAGCTGATGGTTCCTTTAAAGTTTTCTTTGTAGGTGCTGATCGGAACATCGGTCTTATCCCCCATCGGTACGCTGAAGCGGGTTCCCGCCACAACATATTCGGTGTTCTCTGTAATAAATGGAGATGAGTGATTACCACCGCTGTTTGGAAGTTCAATAATTTCAGCAGTACGGAAAGTTTTTAAATCAATGCGGGCTACACGGGGCGTGTTGTTGGCATTGCCGAAAACCCAGCGGCCATCGTGTTCCCCATTGGTAGTTGATAAGGCAGGATGATGCAGGTCATCCCACGGAACATAACCGTGTGATGTATTGAGCATAGGCTTGGTTTCTTCACTGAATCCGTAACCTGAGGTTGGATCTTCTGAAAAAACAGGAATGATTCTGAAAAGCCTTCCGGATGGAAGACCATAAACATTCATCTGACCGTTAAATCCGCCCGAAACGAAATTGTAGAACTCGTCATATTTGCCAGGTGCAACGTATGCTTGCGATGCTGCGTTGCCTGTTGTTACTTCAGCAGGTCCTTTGGGTTTACATAACTGGAACAAAATACTGACCAAAGCCAGAGTACCGAACAGGAAGAGTGATCTGTATATAGTTTTACGTTTCATATCGTAATGTTTAGAAGTGAAATTCATTATTTCTTTTCAGGAGGAAGCAACACTGCATCAATTACATACACCACTCCATTGGATGCCTTCACCACGCCCAGCACATTAGCATCATTTACAGTAATCTTTCCGTCTTTTTTGCTAAGTGTGATGTTGTCGAGGTTAACCTGATTCAGTGTCATGCCATCCTGAACCATAGCTTCGGTGATAACCCCCACATAAACATGGTATTCGAGGATATTCCGGAGCGCATCCTTATTTTCAGGTTTCAACAGGTTTTCAACAGTACCCGCTGGAAGTTTGTCGAACGCTTCATTGGTAGGCGCAAACACGGTGAAAGGGCCGGCATTTGAAAGTGCATCAACATACTCGGCAGTTTTGAGCGCGGTAACAAGCGTTGTGTGCACTGGTGAGTTTACAGCAACACGGACAACATCACGCTCCGAGGTTTCATCCTGAACGGCTGACTGGCCGGCACCAGGTGCTGCTTCAGCAACACTGCTTTCGTTGCCCGGGGCTTGCTGCTGACCACAGGCCAACAACAAAAGCAGAGGAATAATGGATAAGCGTTTCATATACAGTTTTTAGGTTGGTTTTCATTTCTCTCCGTCATTCGAGCGCATATACTCCAGCACATCACGGGCATCCCCGATTGACATGTTCTGATTGGGCATTCGCATCAAGCAGAGCTCCAGTAATTTCTGAGCTTCAGGATCTTTATCCAGCATCATGTCAACATTGGTAATCATGTTCATGATCCATTCAGGCTTTCTCTTTTTGGTCACCCCTTTCCAGCCAGGTCCAACCAGCCGGGTTTCATCAAGCTTGTGGCATGACTGGCACTTCATTTCATAGATCGCGACACCACGTTTTACACGGTCCTGATCCAGCGGACTTTCAAGAGTTACATTTTTAACCTGACCGATTCCTTTTGTGGGATCGATCACTTCTTCAACGGCACTCTTTTCGGGTTTTGCCTCGCTTTCAGTGTGTGGCTTTTCGGGGGCGCACGCTGCAAATGCGCCCATCAATAATGCGGTAATAACGAATGATTTTTTCATGTTAGATATGTTAGTTGGGTGCGTGAAAATTCATCATCAATATACCGGAGGGGCATTCCCTGCCTTATGATTGGGATCACAAACGGAATGTGATTTTTATCAGTAAGCGAGTCATTTTCAGTAATTTGACGCACTTCACGGACGATATAAGACATGCCGTCTTCATTTTGTATCTTTTCGCGAACATTTGCTACCATCCACCCATGAACAACAGTGAACGCGTCTACCGAATGTCATTCGCAAGCGTGTACCCGCATTACATCGCAAAAGCCGAAAAGAAAGGTCGCACCAAAGCGGAGGTGGATGAAATCATTTTCTGGCTCACGGGATATGATGCGAACACACTCAGCCAGCACATCGAGAAGAAAACTAATTTTGATAACTTCTTTTCGCAAGCGCCCCGTATCAACCCAAACGTGTCAAAAATTACCGGAGTGATTTGTGGTTATCGTGTGGAAGAGATTGAAGACAAGCTGATGCAGAAAGTTCGGTACCTGGATAAACTTATTGACGAGCTGGCAAAAGGCAAAGCCATGGAGAAGATTTTGAGGGCCTAAATACCGCTCTAACCATTGAGCAGAAGTTTAAGCACAAATCTCCTGACGCTGCTGAATCGCGAAAGTCATTTAATCCGGCCGGCCGTTCAAACTGCCAGAAATACCTGACGGGCATCAAATCCCGCTACCCTTCAGTTTTTCACTCACTCCGCTTTACCGGCAATACATCCGCCTTAATGCACGACTCACTCCTTACCTGACAACTCCTGTCCGGAAAACTTGTTCTTCTGTAAATCAAACACAAATTCTGTATATGAAACTAAGAAGATCAAACCCTTTATTACTCAGCGCAAAGATGTTGTTGCTGACGTTCACGTTCGCAGCAGTAGCCATTGGCTGCAGCGATGATGATGATAATTCACCTGCGCCCCAGCAAACTGTGCTGGAGATTGCCGTAGCTAATACCGACTTTGACGTATTGGCAGCAGCTGCTGTCCAGGCCGGAACAGAGGTTACAAACGTACTGGGTGGTTCTACACAAATAACTGTTTTTGCACCAACAGACGCAGCATTCGTAGAATACCTGGACGTGGCTAACGAGGCAGCAGCGATTGCTGCCGTAAGTGGTTTAACACCGACGGCTGCGGCTGATCTGCTAAAATTCCATGTGGTTTCGGGTTCTGAAATTAAAGCAGCCGATATTGCTGCCGGAACAACAGCGATCACTACAGCACGTTCTGCCAATAACAAAGCGTTCGTGACCAAGTCAGGAGCTAATGTCACCATCAACAACGCACGCGTAACAACGGCTGATGTTGATGCTTCAAATGGCGTAATCCATATTATCGATGCTGTTCTTACACCTCCGGCCGGAGATATCATTGCGGTTGCAACTTCGGCTGCAAATGCTCCGAACTTTGGCATTCTGGCTGCTGCATTAACGAAGGCTGACTTAATAACCACGTTGCAGGGAAGCGGGCCATTTACGGTTTTTGCACCTACTGATGACGCATTCCTGACATTACTTCGTTCGGCAGCTTTTTTTAATAATCCCGATTTAACAGAAGCTCAGGTAATTGAATATATTAACACATCAACAAGCAGTTCAACTCCGCTCAGTTTAACCACGCTTACGCAGGTATTATTGTATCACGTGGTACCTGCATCCGGCTACTCCATCAACCTGAGCAACAATCAGGTTTTAACAACTGTTAAGACCGATGCCCCAAAAACTGTTACCATAGGCATAGGCTCATCTGTTACCGTTGACGGATCGGCATCTGACCCTTCCACTGTAACTGCAGCAAACATTTCAGCTACAAACGGTGTTATACATGTAATTGACAAAGTATTACTCCCATAAGGGATTTTTTAAGAATAGGTTGATTGTTTTGGTGAACAAAGTTCCGCCCATGGGCGGAACTTTTATCGTAATCTTTAGTTCGGCTAATTAGTCTGAAATTTTGTTTGGCGTACGTTATCGATATTTAGTTATCCTGCTGTTGGCGGTATACTCTTACCTGAATATTTTATTCACGGTAGGGCAAAGATTATTCGACTTCGAGGTCAGCAAAACCGAACTGTTCTTTGCACTGCTCGGTGTGGTCTACATCGTTTGGGAGCTGAACCGGCTAATTGAAAACTACCTGCCTGAAATCCGGAATCTTTTTAAAAACAAAGTTCATCCGTTAATCCTGCTTTTTGTTGCCAGTCTTATCAATGTCGTTATTGCTGGTGTTATCGTACTAGCGCTGCTATACCTGACTGTTGGAATGTCATTTCCGCTTCAACGAGATCACATAACCCTGCTGCTCGCATTCGGGTTTCGCGTTAACCTGTTTTTGAATTGCATTAACGCAATAGTTTTCTACATGAATCGCACCAAGAAAGCTCAACTGGAAGCTGAGCAATTCAAGAAGGTTAGTGCGGAAGCGCAATTTGAGGCATTGCGAAACCAGATAAACCCACACTTCCTTTTCAATTCATTCAATGTTCTTTCCAGTTTGGTATACAAAGATCCCGACACGTCTGCAAAATTTGTTGGCCAACTCTCCCATGTTTACCGATATCTGTTATACAGTCAGGAGAAGAAGGTCGTTTTATTAAACGAAGAAATGGAGTTTATCCGGGCCTATCTGTTCCTACTGGAGATCAGGTTTGGGGATAACTTACGAATCAACATTGAAAAATTTGATGACCAGGATTTGTATGTTGCTCCCGCCACGCTCCAGATGCTTATTGAAAATGCGATCAAACACAATATCGTTTCCCGCAAAATGCCTCTCACGATTTCAATTTGGAAGGAATCGGATATGCTGGTCATATCCAACAATTTACAGCCTAAAGAAATAAAAGAACCCTCTACAAGAGTCGGGCTTCAAAACATTGTCAGCCGATATTTGTTTTTAAGTAACCGGAATGTACTTGTTCGTGAAGAGAATAATCATTTTGTAGTCCGTATACCGTTGCTCAGTCTGGAAGAAAAATGAATGTGATAATAGCAGAGGATGAGACGTTAGCAGCCGAAAGATTGGCCGAAATGGTACTGGCATTCGATCCTTCGATCCGGATCGTTGCGCGATATGACTCCGTACAGGAACTTATTACCTACTTCCAGAACAGCACGGTAGATCTGCTCTTTATGGATATCCAACTTGCAGATGGAAAGGCCTTTGAGGTTTTTAATCGGGTGAACCTATTAACACCGGTTATTTTTACAACCGCTTACGATCAGTACGCCCTTCAGGCATTTAAGCTCTATAGCATCGACTATTTGCTGAAACCTATTCAACAACATGAATTGGTTACTGCACTTAAAAAATTCAAAATGCTGAAGGCATCCCAGACACTAACCGGCAATCAGTGGGACGTCTTGAAGGAATTGGCTAAAATACCAGTGCAACCTTTCAAGCAACGGTTTTTGGTTAAGTCGGGCAACAAATTACTTTATAAGCAAGCCTCCAGCATCGCCTGCTTTTTTGCGGATGGCAAACTTGCGTACCTCGTTACAAACGATAATAAAAAGTTTGTGATAGACCATACCCTGGAGGAACTGGAGCACATGCTTAATCCCGAAAACTTTTTCCGAATAAGCCGCAAGTTCATTGTTAATATTGAAGCGATAACCGAAGTAAAGGGTTCTGTTAGCAGCGGTATGGAAGTTTCCCTCAATCAACGAATTGAATTTCCGGTATCCGTAAGCCGGGATAAAATAATCGACTTTAAAAAATGGTTAGACCGTTAGCCCTAATTTTTTATGATCAAATCATACGTAATCATTTCCCTCCTTATCATTTCCTTTGCAACCCAGGCGCAAACCACGTTGCAGTTGCCGTCAGATTCACTGAAGACTGACCTGCTTTTACTTCGCAAGGATGTCGACAACATTAAGATCAACCTCGGACGTTCAGAAAACCGTTTCAAAACCGGCATCTTTGTTTCAACGTTAGGATATTCAATCGTTATTACGGGTGGCCTAATGCTGGGCCGCAAAAATGATGAGCTTGGTAAAGCATTGCTTATTACAGGCGGAGCAACCGGTGTTACAGGAACCATTCTGTTGGTAGACGCATTCAGGTTTTTAGGGATAGCATCCGGGAAAAAACAGAGCAGGCGCAGGTAATGCTTTGTTAGATGACTTACCCTTCGTGGACAAAAGATGCCTATGCAAAGGGCGAAATATGGATAAGATCATTAACAATCTGAGAAACGCAAAAGACATGGAGACGATTTTAAAGCACAACGATTTCTATTGCTAAGAAAGTATACGAGCCGTCCTGAAGAATTGAGTTATCTCCGGCCACTCTTTCTGATCCTATTTTGACTTATCTGAAAAATTTTTTTTTAAAATCAATCGCAAGGCATCATTTACCGCTACAGAAACCACAGAGTTATGATTATCATGCTCATAAAATTGATATGTCCAATCCAAGCCTGACCTAGTTTTTTTATCAAATAAGTGTTTCATCCGTCTAATTGACTTGTAATGATCATTCGCTGCCTTTTTGCTCGACCGAGTATTCGCTTGTGCCAAAAACAAGTACTTACCCTCCAAACGAGCAAGGCTATAGTAAACCTCAGCCTGCCTGACTAATAGATGGTCATCCCACCATAAACTGGGGTCAATCGCAATGTAAGCGTCAAACAATGCTGGGCAAGTTTGCAGAGCGTACATTACCAATAAGCCACCTAAGGAATGACCCGCAAAAAATCTACTTTTAGAGGTGCGATAAGCCGAATCAATACACGGAATCAATTCAGAAGACATAAATTTCAGGAAATTATCGCCACCACCGCTAATTTTAAGATGTTCTTTGGTTTTACCATCTAATCCTATTTGGGATGGTGAGGGTGTAAAATCGCGAAAACGATTTTTGCTCCATATTGCCACCAGAATCATCTCAGAAAATGCGCAAGGTTCATTTGTTTTTTCCTTTAAGCAATTCAGGATCAATTTTGCCAATTGGAAGTGATCTTGACCATCCAACAAATATAAAACAGGATAACGTTTATTGTCTGTACCAGCGTGATAACCGCTGGGCAAGGATATCCAGATCGTGCGCTGTTCATTTAAGATGACAGATTCAATTACAATACGCTCATCAATATTCAAAACAGGTTCATCATTCTGAGCAAACGAGTAACATAACAGGCATGACAGAAAAACGCAACTGAAAAGATATTTCTTTAGCCTTTTAAGAGCGGTGGTAACCAACATAAATAACTTAGTTATATATAAAAAAAAGGCTACATGTTGCCATATAGCCTATACACTAACCATTGTGTTGTTTATTGCACGCGGTGAAGTACGAGTTCAAGACCGTTAAAGTTACCACAACAAGGCAAAGAAAGGTTGAATGTCAGTTCGATGTCGCATGGACTAGTCAAACTTCCCGAACCTACTATAGTTGCGCGTTGTGTACCACTAGCATTATAAGAACCACTTACCTGAGACTCAATCGAAATATCAGCAGTTCCCAAATCTGAGATAGGATCACCGATTGTTAACACTAAACCATGATGATCGAAAGTAGTTCCAGGGTATTCAACAATTCGCACATGAGTTTCATCAACTGCTTCGATTGTTACATGATCGCCAGGCGCAAAATCTTCCCAGTCATCCGTAACAACAGTGTAAGTACCCTTCAAATCGGTCGCCTGCATTCCTATTGGGTCGCCACAGTCGGTATTGTTACTCAATAACGTAACTGAGTGCATCTTATTCACTCCATTGGATCCGGAAGTAATTGTGAGTCGGAGTTTTTCGATATCTTCCCATTGATCATCATCTAAAAACTTGATTTCTACACCTGCTTCTGTAATACTTATGATCTCATAGTCCTCACCTTCGACTGCTGATCCATCAAATTTAATATCTGATTCAGATACACTTCCATTTACAAAAGGGATTGTCAAGGTAACGTCCCCGTCAGCTTCGAGGTACGAGGAAGCGATTCCGGCAAAGCCTGGAGACAGTTTACCAACTCCGTCATCTCCGCAACTGATCACTATGGCCGAAAGGCCAAATGCAACTAAAAGTTTTATTAATTTGGTTTTTTTCATCGTGGCATTATTAAAAGTTAAATATAGAAAAGCAGTAGACGGCAAATTGCCGTCTTACCACTCTCAATTTATTAGTCGCGCGGGCGGATGTATTCAAGTTTCAAATCAGCAATAATCCTTGTAGAAGGTGCAGTGCCCCAATCAAAGTTTAAAATGAAAGTTTGAGGATCAACAGCATCCGGTGTACTTGGTTTACCTGGGAAAAACTCATTAACCGAAGCAGGAGTATTTTTTAATGATGCGTTTGCTGAGGACTTTACGGTCACCAGATTTGTTGCTTCATCAATTTGTAACGTTGTACCACCAATGGCCCCAACAAGACTTCCATCTTTCCAAAGCGGAGCAATCCCGACCGTATTTGAATTTACGGTAGACAATGACATTTCAAGTCCTTCTTCGTAGTCACCGCCCAGAGCCAAGTCCGGACCAGTGGCAGAGTTTCGAGTGATTGATCCATCTTTGATTTCATAAATACCGTCATATTTATTTTTAACTACCACTGCAAGAATCGCGACACTCCAGTGTGCACTAAGTATCCCCTCCGAAGAAGAAATAATCCGGATAGGGAGTGCCCAGTTTTTACTTAAATCAAATTGATCCGGATGAGTAGTAATGGAAATTTTGACTTTTGTCTGGCCCTTTGGGATGGTTGCTGTCACATCAGAAAAGTCATAGTAGGAATCCGGCATCAATTCGTACTTTCCGCCCCCAAGCGTATTCATTTGCTCATTATATTCAACCAGCGCAACAGGATCGATCGCCAGTGTTAAGTCGATGTCCCGTTTGTTATCGTTCGGGCCTGAGTAGCTGATTGTTTGCTCAAAGGTGAACACCTCCCTGATCTCAGTTGTTGTTGTCCACACCGGATAAATTGCACCTGAGGGAGATGTGGGGACTGAGGGGTCATAAAACTCAATTACATTTTTTGTTCCCGCAGGGTCGAGAGCATATTTACTATCGTCCAGGCATGACACCGAAACAACTCCGAGCAGGGCTGCAAGTATTTTTACCAAATTTCTTTTCATAGTCTTTTTGTATCAGTTACCAATTAATTAGGATCCCAGAAAATCAAATCACCAGCGTAGTCGATTGTGCGGTAATTTGAATTATTGTACGATTGTTCGGTTGCCGGGTACATAATCCGGGTAGGCAACCGGTCAGCCCGGCTGGTGATCGTTGACTTATTAGAAGCAATGTCAAGAGAGGGTCCACCACCTGGTACAGTTACAGGAAATCCCGTTCTCCGATATTCATTATAAGATTCATCGGACGTAATCATATTCATCGCGATGTATTTCTGGGTGATAATCGCTTCAATCCTGGCTGCTTCTGTTGTTGCTAAGTCAAAAATTACAAGATCATTTGTTGGATTTAGACCAAAGTAATTGTCAACCAATCCCGTGGTATCCTGCAGGGTTTCGTTCTCATCTTTATAGAGATACGCAAATGAAGCCTTAATGCCATTGTTGAAACTCGCTTTGGCCGCAGCTATCCCACCGGCAAGAAGTCCTCGTACCTGTGCTTCAGCAACCAAGAAATGAGCCTCTGCGGCAAGCATTAGAGGTTCTCCCATGCCAGGACCTTTTAAAATACCAAGACCTTCCGTAGCCGGATCGTTAGAGGCCCAGGTTACGCTTCCCGCAACCGCAGTAGGATTGCCGACTTCATTGCCTAATTGGTTTGTTGGTGTAGTCGGAAAATTTACAAACGATGCCTCGCCCCTGCCTGGATCCGAAATTTTCGTACCATTATAAAATCCAAAGGAAAAAGTTGTTGGAATGCGTGCAGGATTTGACAACGCCCCTGCAATATTTCGACCCCAGGCTGTCCATGTTGGGTTAGGACGGTTTTTTTCAAAACCCGGATCAACAAGTGCATCATCCGTAAGAAAGCCCAAGGATTGATCAATTGTGGCGAACCCGGAAGTTACATCTCGTGTACTCGACAAACGAATGAGCATTCTTAATTTGAGAGTATTGGCATATTTCTTCCAATCCATCATTTGATCGTCAATATCCCGTTCTCCTCCGGATGATGGATCTGCGCCAAACAGCGGATCTGAAGCTTTCGTCAATCGAAGCGGAAACTCAGCGTTATCGATAATATCAATAGCTTCATCGAGCGTGGCAATCAGGTCTGTGTAAATAGTTGCGGCATCATCATATTTAGGAGCCAGCGCGGCTGCACCCCTCAACGCCTCGCTATACGGAACGTCACCAAATGCATCAACCAGCCGCTGGTAATTCACAACTTGCATAATCTTAGCTGCAGCGTTAAAATACGCCAACTCATCTTTCCCTTCTGTGTTGTCAATCACAACTTTCAAGTCCTGCAACGGGTCCTGATACGTGGTTGTCCAGAGAAAGTCATATGCGCCAGGGGTCAGATTATAACTTAGCAAAATTCCAAATCCAGAAAATCCACCTGCATTTGCAAGGTACCCTCCAAAATGACCACCATATCCATTAAAAAAACTGCCAACGTTTGCCGTTGCCACAATGGCTTGCGGAAGTATTAAATCTGCACCAACAGACGTGGCTTGATTAGGATTGTCGTTAACATCCAGGAAATCTGCACACGATGAGACTAGGAAAGTAAATATTAATATTCCTGCCCCTATTTTTAGTTTCATACCGTTCATAGTCACTGATTTAAAATGTTAAGGAAATCGTACCACCTACATATCTGGCTGGTGGCGTCTGATTAATTGAGGTAAATCCGATAGCGTTGCTATTATTACCGTTTGCACTGTATTCGGGATCAGTATAGAGGTTTGCTTTTGGCACCCAGATAAACAGGTTCCTTCCCTGAATGCCAATAGAGGCACTCTTTATGAATTTTGTTTGAGACAAAAGTGATGAAGGAAAATCGTATCGAATAGAAATCTCACGAATCTTCCAAAAACCAGCTGAGTGCGTGTAGTTCTCTCCGATACCTGTATTACGGGAACCATCTGACCAGAAGTCAGCGCCACCAGTAGCGGTAGTCACATTTGTGTTGTCAACGTATTGCCCGGGATTTTCCGGATCCTGATATGCCGAGTTAGGAAACACAAATCGCTCTCGGTTATACCAGGTTGTGCGAATACCTGCGCCAGAGAAATCAAAAGGCACGGTAACTGCGTTGTAAATGAAATGGCCTGTGCGATATTCAGCCACAGCTGCCACGCGAACACCTTTGAATTTAATCTCCGCATTCACGCCAACGATATGCGGAGCGGTTGCAATTCCCACGTCATGAAAGCTCCCGTCAGTTGCAGGGAATCCTGTGTTTGCATCAACAATAACTTTTCCATCCGGAGTGCGATTATACTTGCTCACCTGCAACATCGGAAACGGTGAACCCACCTTTGCAACAATTCTCGCGGATGCCGGATTAACTCCAGGATTTGGAAGAACTAGCAAATCTGACTGATCAGACAAAGAAAGAACCTTGTTTCTGTTGTAGCTATAATTTGCACCAACTGTTACACTCAGTCCAAAGGAAGTTTCGATTGGTGTTGCACGAATATAGGTTTCCAAACCCTTGTTTTCGACCTCACCCACATTCGTCAAGTATGCATTAAAGCCAGTAGCACTCGAAACCGATATTGGCAAGGTTTGATCTTTCGTACGGCTTTGATAAACCGTCAATCCTATGCTTGCACTGTACTTTTTCAGGTCAATATCAAATCCGCCCTCAAGAGTAGATGTAAGCTCCGGTTTAAGGCTCGGGGATACAAGTTGATTCCCAAGCGAGAAGCCGCCACCCGTGGAGTACGGATAACCGTATCGCTGATCGTATGTGGTTGTCAGGGCATACGGGTCAATGTTTACCTGACCAACCTGAGAGTATCCACCCCTGATCTTAATGGCATCAATCCAGTCGGAGTTTTTCAGAGCTGAAATTGCGTCAGATGCTATAAATGACATATCTGCGCCTCCGTACAAGAAAGATCGATTGTCCTTTGCCAGAACCGATCTCCAGTCGTTTCGCGCTGTCATGTGCAGAAAAAGATATTCTTTAAAACCGAAACGAACGTCTGAATAAATCCCAATTTGTGAAGTCTTGCTATTAAACTCACCACCGATTAGGTTTGTTAATGTATTACCTACATTGTACAATCCCCCCACTACAAGTCCGTTTGCCTGAATGTTGACGTTTTTAGTGGTATTCTCTCGGGTTTGAACACCAACGACTGCGTTCAATGTAAAATTATCAGACAGGTTGGTTCTATATTCTCCAAAGAAATCACCTACTAACTGATTCTCGTAAGCACCCAAGTCCGCAGCGAAGCCCTGCACATCGAGTTTTGATCCTCCTGAGATGCTCTTTGTGTAATCCGAAAACACGAATTTTCCAGTGCGAAATTTTGAAAAAATGTTTCGCGCACTTAAACCCAACCGGCCAGTGAATGTGAGCGCCCGAATCGGATTCCATTTTAATTCAAGCACTCCCTGAAGATAGTTGTTCTTGGTATTATTTCTGTTGTTTGAAAGTGTAAACCACGGGTTTGGATAATATTCGTTATAATAGCCATTGGGGTTAGCAAACTTATCGTGACGCCAGTCGGAATATTTGGTTATATCAACCTGCGCAGGAGACATTAGCACGTTGTTATAAGCCTGACCAGTCGCAAGGCTAATGTCAAAGATATTCGCGATATAATTTGCTGAGACTCCGATCTTTAAATAATCGTTTAGCTTTCTGTCGAGGTTCGCTTTAAAGCTATACCGCTTATACTTATCCCACGGTACAGTAGACTTCTGATTAAAATATTGTGCGGAAGCAAAAATCGTTGACTTGTCGTCACCTCCGGAAACACTGAAGTCATATTGATTCTGAATGCCCGTTTCCCAGAATTCCGTCCTGGCATCAGTCGGAGAATATTTGACAAATTGTTGAGAATTATCCTGAAGTGGTTTTCCGATTGCGCGTATAGTACCGTCAAAACGAGGCCCGAATTGTTGATTTTCGTAGGGCGTATAAACAGGTGGCTGATCGGGAGTGGTACCGGAACCAAATTCCTTTTGAAGTTTGGGTAAATAGCTTACTTGCTCAATAGTGGTTGTATTGGAAAATTTAACTTCTGTTTTACCAGCCTTTCCTCGCTTTGTTGTAATGATAAGCGCACCATTTGATGCATCAGAACCGTAAAGAGCAGCTGCGCCAGCACCGTTCAACACTTGAATATCTTGAATATCCTCCGGGTTCAGGTTTCCAAGAACAGAAATAGGTGTAATGATATTGTCGAGGACAAGCAACGCCTGATTATTACCCAAAAGCGACCGTTGACCGCGTAACACTACGCGATAGTTCGGGTTAACACCACTGCTCACTGCGCTTACTAATAGTCCCGGCACTTTACCAGACAAACCAGCCGCAAGATTTGAGGCCTTTCCTTGAGTAATTTCTTCTGCCTTAACTGTGGTTGCCTGTGTACCCATTTCACGTCTTTGTACAGTCAAACCACCAGCAACAACAACAACTTCGTTCAACTGTTGTGCATCAACAGCCAATGCTACATCAATCGATGTTTGCGACCCGATAACAAACTCCCGCGATTCGAGGCCAATAAATGAAAATATTAATGACCCGCCAGTGGCAGGTACCGTCAGCGTGTATGACCCAGTGCCATCGGTTTGCGTTCCAACAGCAGTTCCTTTAAGAACCACGCTTACACCAGGTAAGGCTGAACCATCTTCGGCGGCTGTCACCTTCCCCGAGATCGTCCGATCTTGCGCCCACAAATCATGCAGGCCAGTAAGCAGGCATAACATGATCAATAGTGATTGTAAATTTCTCCTCATAGACTTTAGGTTTAGTAAATAAGGCGTAACCTATTAAGAAGCTTTTCGTCACCTTTGGCCAATCTTGACTTTGTATCAGCCACAAGTTTCATGCTTCTACTTTTGCCTAAGTTTGCGTGACGTTGAGCAGTAGTGAATCACGTGAATTGAAGAAAAAGATTTATAATAAAAGTCAAGTTTGACCATAGAAGTTGGTTTTATACATAATAGATTATTCACGACCGCATTACACGAACGTTGGTTTTAATCGATGTCATAATTCCATACCTTCACTGCATGCATATGAATATCCGAATCGTTTTACTGATAATCGCTTGGTTAGGATGGATTCCCGCAATGAGCCAAAGTGCCCGTACACAGGTTGTGCTGCTTGGTACCGGAACACCAAATGCGGATCCAGAACGGTTCGGACCTTCTGTGGCAATCGTTGTTGATGAAACTCCGTATGTTGTCGATTGCGGTCCGGGTGTGGTAAGACGGGCAGCCGCAGCTTTTCAAAAGGGTATAAAGGGTTTGAACCCTCCGCTGCTAAACCATCTGTTTATAACACATCTCCATTCTGATCACACGTCCGGCTATTCCGATTTTTTGCTGACACCAGCAGTACTCGAACGAAAGGGACCTCTGTTGGTCTTCGGTCCTTCAGGTACAATGAAGCTGAATGATCTGATTACCGAAGCATATCGGCCCGACTTCAACGTTCGAATCTTCGGATTGGAGAAAGGGGATTCAACCGCGTATAAAACTTTAGTGACTGAGATCAAAGAAGGAGTCATCTATCGCGATAGCCTGGTCACCGTGATTGCGTTTGCGGTTCCGCACGGTGGCTGGGACGAAGCTTACGGCTTTAAATTTATCACACCCGACAAAACAATTGTGATCTCGGGTGATTGCACATTTAATGAAAAGATAATTGAAATGAGTACAGGTTGCGACATACTCATTCATGAAGTGTATTCGGAAGAAGGCTGGTCAAAGCGGCCGGAGAAATGGCAGGTTTACCATAAAAACGCACACACCTCCACTACTGATCTGACAAGGATTGCCAATGCTGCCAAGCCAAAGCTTTTGATCCTTTATCATCAGTTGATCTGGAGTTCAACAGAGAAGAAACTGTTGAAAGAAATTACCGATCGCTACAAGGGTAGTGTTATTTCCGGGAAAGACCTGGATGTTTTTGATTGAGAACTCCTCTCAAGTCCCCCATAACCATCAAAACGAACCGCTGTATGAGCAAAAATTGTAAAGCAGAGCCAGAGCTCTGTAAAAGCGATTAAAAGAAAAAAGCTGACCAAACAGTCAGCTTCTTATCGAGGTCTCAAGCTGTCCCGATAACCATCGGGGCGAACCGCTGTCGGAGCAAAAATTATTAAGCAGAGCCAGAGCTCTTTAAAAGCGATTAAAAGAAAAAAGCTGACCAAACAGTCAGCTTTTAATCGAGGTCTCAAGCGGTCCCGATAACTATCGGGACGAACCGCTGTAGGAGCAAAAATTATTAAGCAGAGCCAGAACTCTGTAAAAGCGATTAAAAGAAAAAAGCTGACCAAACAGTCAGCTTCTAATCGAGGTCTCAAGCGGTCCCGATAACCATCGGGACGAACCGCTGTAGGAGCAAAAATTATTAAGCAGAGCCAGAGCTCTTTAAAAGCGATTAAAAGAAAAAAGCTGACCAAACAGTCAGCTTCTTATCGAGGTCTCAAGCGGATTCGAACCGCTGTAGGAGCTTTTGCAGAGCTCTGCCTAGCCACTCGGCCATGAGACCATAAAAAAAAACGTCCTGATACGCTGATCAGGATGCTGCCGAAAATCGACAGCACAAAACTATAAAAATCACTGCGGATTGCAACGCCTGTAAAAAACAAAAGGTGGCCGTAAAGCCACCTTTTTTGTATTGCCAAAGGGATTACTCTCCTTTCGTATTCATCTTGTCCTTCAGGGCGCTCAACGCTTCCAGATCACCAAGGGTTGACTTCTCAACTTCCTGATTGATCTTTTCGATCGTCTTGCCTTTGCTTGGAGCTTTACCTGCAGGCGCTTTCTTCGCTACCGGAGCCTCTTCTGCAGAGTACATCGCCTTGTGTGAAAGAACGATTCTGCGGTCTTCCTTCGAAAACTCGAGCACTTTGAAATCAAGGCTTTCACCTGTTTCAACTTTGCTTCCGTCTTCTTTCACCAGGTTCTTCGCAGAGCAGAAGCCTTCGATTCCATAAGGAAGCTCAAGCGTTGCACCTTTATCGTTCTTGCTGGTAACGGTACACTTGTGTACGGAACCTACTGTGAATACATTTTCAAATGTATCCCAAGGGTTCTCTTCGATGTGCTTGTGGCTGAGGGCCAGTCTGCGGTTAGCAGCATCAAGCTCCAGCACAACAACTTCCATCTGCTCGCCTACTTTCACGAACTCCGAAGGATGCTTGATCTTCTTGGTCCAGCTTAAGTCAGATACGTGTACGAGACCATCGATACCTTCTTCCAGCTCGATGAACAAGCCGAAGTTTGTGAGGTTACGAACGATACCTTTATGACGGGTTCCTACAGCATACTTGCTGAGAACATCCTGACGGGTCCATGGATCTTCGGTGAGTTGCTTGATACCGAGTGACATCTTGCGCTCTTCGCGGTCGATCGTCAATACAACAGCTTCAACTTCATCTCCAACCTTCATGAAATCCTGAGGGTTGCGCAGGTGCTGTGACCAGCTCATTTCCGATACATGGATCAGACCTTCAACACCAGGCTGAAGCTCGAGGAATGCACCGTAATCGGCAACGTTAACAATCTTGCCCTTAACTTTAGAACCAACCTGAACTTCGTCAGACAGGCCAGCCCAAGGATGAGGAGTAAGTTGTTTCATGCCGAGGCTGATACGCTTCTTCTCGCCATCGAAATCGAGCACAACAACTTTAACCACCTGGTCAAGCTTAAGCAGCTCTTCCGGATGATTGATGCGGCCCCATGAAATATCAGTAATGTGCAACAAGCCGTCTACACCACCAAGGTCGATGAACACACCGAAGTTGGTCATGTTCTTGATTGTACCTTCCAGTACCTGACCTTTTTCGAGGTTGTTGAGGATTGCTACCTTCTGCTGCTCGAGATCTTTCTCGATCAACACTTTGTGCGATACTACTACGTTGTCGTTGGTGTAGTTGATTTTCACAACTTTCACTTCCATCGACTTGTTAACATACACATCGAAGTCGCGGATAGGCTTCACATCGATTTGTGAACCCGGCAAGAAAGCTTCAATTCCGAATACATCGACAATCAAACCACCTTTTGTTCTGCGCTTCACGAAACCTTCGATTACTGCATCATTATCGAGTGACTTCTGGATATTCTCCCAGCCTTTCACAAGCTTCGCTTTTCTGCGGCTGAGTACAAGCTGACCCATCAGGTTTTCGCGCTCTTCAATGAAGAGGTCAACCTTGTCACCAATTTTCAGGTTCTGCATGTCTTTGAATTCAGCCAGCGGCACAAGACCGTCAGACTTAAATCCAATGTTCAAAATAACGTCACGGTCGTTAATACCAACCACAACGCCTTCTACGAGTTCGCCACTATCAACAGTAGTAACAGTTCCCTCGTACATTTTCTCCATCTTCTCACGGTCTTTAGCGGAGTAGCCTTCGCCAAAACCTTTGCGATCGTACGCATCCCAGTCGAATTCGCCTGGAACAGCTTTAGCCTTTACCGCCTTTCTGAGCTCGGTAACAGGGATCGCTTCTGAATCAATTTCTTCTTTCTGGAGAGCTTTAACCTCTGCGAGTGGATCTACTTCATCGAGGTCTGCTGTGTTTCCAACAGCTTTTTTCTTAACCGCTTTTGATTCCTCGTCAGCGGAAGCAGGTTTTGCTTTTTCCTTAGCCATAAAATGAACTTGCCCTTCGATACATGCCGCATCCGGGCCGAATGCTGCAAATTTGGTTAAACTAAGCCCCTTTTAACATAAAAAGAGCCCTGCTCACACGAACAGGGCTGCAAATGTACTGATTTTTGAAGAATTAAGGAAGTCCGGATTAATTCCCCAGGCCTCAATTCTGCATGTTGGTATCCTCGGTTTTCAGCGTTCCAACAGCGTATTCCAGCACGATTTTCTGGAACACCAGTGTATACTCAGCCTGCGCTTTGTCGGTCTGTGCCTGAACATACACTCTGTTAGCATTCGCATACTCTACAAAGTTTGTAACGCCCAGGTTGTACCGCTCTGTTTCATACCGGAAGGCAAGCTCGGCCGCTTTAACCTGATCGGATGTTACGGTAAACGCTCTTCTCGCACCTTCGTAGTTACGGATTGCGCGGATCACATCATTGCGTACCTGGAACTCCAGATTGTTTCGGGTAAGCAAGGCGTTGCGATACTGAATTTTACGCTGCACATACGTTGTGCGGGTTTGAAGTCCGTTGAAAATCGGAATGTTCAACTGAAAACCGAAAGTCTTCTGGAGGTTGTTTCTTCTGAATTGTTCATCGAACGGACGGGGAACCTCCGGGTTTGCCTGAATTCCAAGCGACTCCCGGCCAAAGCCATAACCGGATGCTTCCGCAGGATCGACAATAATAATGGATCTGAAACTTTCGACTGAGTCAGGTATGCCATGTGGTTTGTTATATGCCGAACGAACGTTAAAAAAAGCAGATAGTGACGGGAGGAGAAGGCCACGCGCTGCATACATACCATACCGTTGCGCATCGGCAGTTTTAACCGCACTGAGATAGTCTCCGCGTGACTTCTTTGCACGTTCTGCAAGTTCTTGCGGATTCAACGCATCAGTATCGAATGTGTTTATATCCCAGCTCGGGCGTTCTACATCGAATAATTCAAAAGGATCAAGCAACAGCGTTTGCGCCAACAACGCCTTGTCGTTATTCAGTTTAATTTCAGCCTGGATGGCGCGGAGTTCAGCGGCTTTGGCCTGGGCCTCCTGATTGTATTCATCAACCGGAGATTTGGCACCCAGTGTAACCTGTTCCTTTACTTGCTGGTATTGCTTTTCCAGTGCTTCATGGTTCTCTTTTGCAATGATTAGCAGTTGCTTATCAAGCATAACGGTGAGATATTGTGTAGACACCGTGTTGATCGCATCCTGTGCAGTACGGTGCACGAGGTAATTCTGCGCCTGCAACTGGCTTGAGAATTGGCGGATGGTGTTAATCTGGT
Organism: Cyclobacteriaceae bacterium; assembly: GCA_019694875.1. GTDB lineage: Bacteria > Bacteroidota > Bacteroidia > Cytophagales > Cyclobacteriaceae > UBA2336. Next base: position 594,203 of record JAIBBC010000002.1, on the reverse strand, counting down.
TGAAGCCGGTAAACAGGTTAAGGTTTACAGAAAGAGATCCCGAAATATTATCCGTAACACCATTCACCACCTGACCAGCATTCGAGTTAAAGAAGTTACCATCGTTACGCGCTGCAGATGCACTCGCATTCACGGTTGGTGCCAGTCCGGCATACCCCGCCAGACGCTGCGCTTCGCTCAGTTGAAGGTTGTTACGCTGCGTATTCAGGTTAACACTGTTTTCCAACGCAATCTTAACGGCCTGCTCGAACGTCAACACCTGCATGTTGGTCGAATCAGTTTGGGCGAATGCTCCGAACGAAATAACAACCAGACAAAAACTTACTGCAATCTTCATCCTCAATTAATTTCTTTTTTCAACTTGTACATCTGACTGAACTACGCCATCGGCAACAGTAACAATACGCTTACCGTACCGCGCATTTTCTTCCGAATGCGTTACCTGGATAATGGTGATTCCTTCATCATTCAGTTTGCGGAAGATTTCCATGATTTGCTTTCCCTGCTCGGAATGAAGGTTCCCGGTAGGTTCATCCGCCAGCAATAATTTCGGCTGTCCGATAATGGCGCGTGCAATACCTACCAGTTGCTGCTGGCCACCGCTAAGCTGCTCAGGAAACAGGTCTTTTTTCGCAACCATGTTGAAACGGTCGAGCAACTCGGCCACCATACTTTTACGCTGACTTGCCGCCACGCCTTTATACAACAACGGGGTTTCAATGTTTTCATACACCGTAAGCTCATCGATCAGGTGATAGGCCTGAAAAATGAAACCGATGTAATTCTTGTGCATTTCAGACTTCTGCTTTTCGCGGAGCTTGTGAACAGGCTCATCGAAAAAGAAATACTCACCTGCTGAAGGTTCGTCCAGCAGGCCGATAATATTCATAAGGGAAGATTTACCCGCCCCGCTGGGGCCCATAATGGTAAGAAACTCTCCCTGATTAACGTCCAGATTAATTCCTTTTAAAATGAAGGTGCGTTGAAAGCGGGAATCAACGTACTTATCGATGTCGCGTAGTTTGATCATAAGATTTCGGGCTGAATTGCTAATAATATGCCAAGCACTTAAACGTGCCTGCAGACTGAAATATCGGTTATTTTACGGGATTCTTTCGTCCGGATTTGCAAAATGCCGTCCTAAATCGGACAGTGCCGTCATAGGACGATCGGGAACAGAATGACGTCAACCCTGCGGTTCATTCGCATGCCGTTTCGAGTTCGGTTGGAATACACGGCATTGTCGAGGCCCCAGTCTTTGATGCTGATTTTATGCTCGGGAATCTGCTTTTGCAGGATCAGTTCTTTTACGGTTTCGCTCCGCATCTGCGAAAGCCATTCGTTGTACTGCCGCCCCCCGATCGGATCAGTATGACTGATCAAATGGATCTCATATTTCTCAAGATTCGGAATTGAATCAAGCCAATGGTGCAATTCAATCGACTGCAGCGTGTCAACATGATAATCGCCTCCGCCAAAGTAAATGCTCATGCGGATTTCCTGTTCCTGCGCGAATGCAGCCGGAGCAATCACTATACACAAAACCAACAGCCTCAAGGAACGCGGCATAAGGATTGTTTGTTACGCATACAATTTACGACAGACGCGTTATATTTAATACTCCAACCCGGTGAAGATGAAATTTTCAAAACCCGTTTTTTTCCTTTTGTTGCTTGCACTTTCCGCCTGTGGAAACAAGATCATTTACTACGGTCGCTCCTATCCGGCCACACAAAATGTTGACTTGTATTTCCGCGAAGGCGACATCAGCGAACCCAATGAAATTATGGGCAAGCTCACGTATGAAGTGACAGCCAAAAAAGCATCCGACAAAGTTCAGGCGAAACTTACCGAATATGTGAAGAAGAAGGGCGCAGACGCGATCATATTCGATGATGTTTCTCTCACCAATACAGGAAGCACCTCGGGTGGCGCAGGAGCAGGTGCAGGACGTAAACGTATTTTCTTTGGATTGTTCACCACCAAAACCAAGTACTCGAAAGGTCAGCAGGTGAAGGCAACCATCATCAAGTACAAAAAGAATATCTGATCACTGCACGGTCAGCTTATCTTCCACCATCCGGTTGTTGTATTGCTGGATGATCGCTTTGATTTTTTGTTCCATGCGTGCAGCAACATCCTTATCGGGTTTCTTAATATCCTGCTGAAGCATCCGGTCTTTCACAAAATTATACAAGCTTATCGTTCGTTTACCATCGAACATGAGCAGGTATTCGCCTTCGTACAGATTGTAAATATCATCGCGGTAGTTGAATGCAAACGAAGTTGACGTTGAATCAAACACATCGTGTCCGAATGCGACATACGGCTTGTCGTATTTCAACTGCCCGAGCACGGAAGGCATGATGTCGATCTGCTGTGCAATGGAAGCGCTGCGCTCCGCAAGACTGTTATCAGGCTTAAAGAAAATAACCGGTATTGAGAACAGCCCCCAGGTTGTATGAGATTCCGGAAATACAATGTTGGACGAAACGTGATCGGCCGTGATAACAAACAACGTGTTTTTATACCACGGCATGGTTGATGCCTCCGCAAAAAACCTACGAAGCGCATAGTCCGTGTATTCGATGCATTTCAGGATCGGCTGGTCTCCGCCTTTGAATTTTCCTTCAAACTCTTCCGGCACTACAAACGGATGATGTGAGCTCACCGAAAAGATCGATGACATGAACGGCTGTGGAAATTCATTCAGCTTATCGGCATAAAAGCTAAAAAACTTATCGTCCCAGATTCCCCACATTCCATCGAAGTCGGCATCATTGCCGTATTCAGTCTTACCGTAATAATGATCGATACCTGCCAGGTTCGTGAATGAGCTGAAGCCCATCGATCCATTTGGCGCACCGTGAAAGAATGACGTATGATACCCTTTGTCGCGAAGCAGGTTACCCAAACTGTTGATGCGGTTGTTGGCAAACGGGGTTAACACATACGGAACACCCAACGAAGGAATGCTCGCCATAACCGAAGGCAGGCCGTCGATCGACTTGCGGCCGTTCGCGAATGAGTATTCAAACGTTCGGCTGTGCTGAATCAGTGAATCCAAAAATGGAGTATAGCCCCTGTAGCCCGGCTTATCCTGATTGAATGCTCCGAAAAATTCTTTTGAAAAGCTTTCAAGGATAATCACCACAACATTATCGGCCCGGAACGCAGACGAATCAACCGGTGTGTGTACGGGCGAGTAAACCTCACTCAGTTCTTTCTCGTCTGTAAAGTATTTTATCTTCTGAATTTTCGTTTTCCCGAGGGTTCTGAAAATCGCAAACGGAGTGTTCAGCACCAGGCTTACTTCATTCGGATGCTCGACATACTCGCCCGCATTACTCAACGTGATCGGCCGGGTACTGTGACGGAAACCTCCGCGCACGGCACCGATAAACAACCCGACAATCAGCGGAATGGCCAGCACACCGGCAACATAATACGCGATGCGATGCTGCATGAGCGGGCCCTGAACTTTAATCCGGTTGTACAGCTTCACCATAATCCACATCAGCAACAACCAAAACAAAACCGCATACCAGTAGTCAATCAGGAAACGGAAAAAAAGCGAGAACAAATTGCTTTCGTTTTCAAACTGGTCAAACACATCGGCTGTTGTTCTGCGCAGTGTGAACTTGTAGTAAATAAAGTCCATCACGTTTGCGGCCAAGGCGAGTCCGTTCAGTACGTAATAAAAAACTTTAATCGTAGTTTGATAGCCTGCCCTGAACCGAAGGTCGACCGGAATGATTGAAAGGATCAGGATAATCACATTGATGTACAGAACAGCCGTCAGGTCGAACCAAAACCCGCCCCATAAAATGCGCATGAAGTTCCAGGTTGTCATTTCAGGGAAGTAGCTGAGGTTATACAGGAAGAAACCGATGCGGCAAAGCATGAATAAGAACATTGCCAGCAACAACCGAAGGAACAATGCCCAGTAAACATTGCCTCCAAGCTGAAGACCTTTAAAAAAGCGAGACGATTGACTAATCATGGAAGCGCAAAGTTGTTGTAAAAGAAGGGATTGAACAAACATGGGGCAAGAACCTGTAAACCAGTTGAACAAATAGTAATGCAGTATTAAATTTTATCATTATTTTGGCTCTCTGATTAGTGTCGTGCATGACCAAAAAACCTTTACCTGCGTGTCTATTCCTATTTTTTTGGCTTTTGGCAGTGGTGTCGACCCAGGCGCAGGAAGTGCATTCGCTCGGGCTTTTTACGGGTATTGCCGTTCCCTATACCTGGGACGGAGGCATTAACCAGGACTCGCGCTACCGCACACGTTTCGATATCAAGTACAGTCCCATTGGTGTTCATTACGGCATCGACCGTGAAGGCCACGGGTTTATGTTCGACCCGAGCATCATCCACATCGGTCAGAACTTCAATGTGATCAACTCCACCGGCGGAGAGATTGGCGAACGTAAAATCGATCTTACCTATATCCAGATTCCGGCAGGCATCAAGCTTCACATCATCGACATGTCGTTTTTCAAAGTGAGCTTTGTTGCATCGGTGGGTGTTGGCTTTTTACTGAACGGAAAGGAGACTATCCGCCATTCCGATGGTAAGCTAAAGTTCCCTATTCAACTTACCGGCCCCTTCCCTTCTGCACAAAACGATGAATTTGAAAGCAAGTATTCGGCATTTGTGGAAGAAGTTGAATACGATGGCGTGATCGTGAAAAATGTTAACGCCAAACTTTCCGAGACGAAAGACTTCCAGAAGTTTCAATTGTTCGGCAGCATCGGCTTCCGGTCGGACTGGGACTTCAGCGAGAACTGGCGCGCATCGTTCGACCTTCGCGGAAACATCGGCATACTCGAGCCCCGCACATCAGATTACACCAGTCGTGTTAAAAAGTACGAAGCGCTTTATGATATCTACGGAAACCGGAGAGATCTTTTCCTGTCGCTGACGTTTGGCATCGCACGAACGTTAACGATCGAGCATCGCGAAAAAGAAGCGAAGAAAAAGAAGCGCGTAGCCAGCCGGCCAACCAAACATAAGTACCCATGGCCGGGACCCAGGAACAAGAAGCCTAAAGGCTAACGTTACCGGTTGTAAGGATACTCGTTAATCCAGTGGAACCCGCGGTTCATTAACCGGAAGTTTTTATCTGTTTTGCGATTCAGGAGAATCACCACCGAGTCTTGTTTGATCGTTCCTTTCAGAAGCATATTCCGTTCATCAACCATGCTGTAAGCCAGCAAACTCTTATTAGTGGTATCGAGGCGTTGTTTCAGATAAACAGTGTGCGCTGTGGTGTCAACCTTCATCGAATATCCGCGCGTACTGTCGTTCAGGAACCTGATTTGTGCATACTCGCCCCATTGGATAATCAAATGCTTCCAGTACGTGGAGTCTGTTGTTAAAGGCGGTACCGTATCGTGGTTCACCACAAACGACTTAACGGTATACGCACCGTACAACGGAGGCTTTGGGGCAGCATCGCCATATTCTTTGGCCGAATCAGCCAGTTCAATTGAGGTCACAATAAGCACATAACCGATCAACAGGTATTTTAATGAATAGCCAGTGATTCGTAACCATTTCTTGCGAATGGCCGGGGCGGGCATCACAGGTAAGCTGATCGCCTCACCGGTAAAGAAGAATTTGAACAGGCGTTTCATATCGGGCAACAGCAGGAACAACGTCATGACCACAAGCGAGGTAGAAACGATTTTTACCGGTACATCATAGAAATAGTTTACAGCCATCACGTTGGCGGTGGTCATGAGCGTGATGATGGCGCCCACGGTAACCGTTCTTCTGAACAGCAGCATCAGGGCTGCAACTTCCGCAACACCCATAAACAGGTTATAGCCTTTCGAAAAACCGAGGAACGTCCAGGCAAGGCCCATGGGCGATGAATTTCCATAGGGCTGCATGAGGCGACCAACGCCCGGGAAGGGAAACTGCAGCTTGATGACTTTGTACATACCGTAGTTGAAGAGCATGAGCCCCACATAAAAACGTACCGCAACCGTGAGCCAGTAATACAGCGTTGAATAGTTTTTCCGGCTGCGGTCGAGCAGTGACCAGATGATGGTGCCCGTTACCGACAGGCACAGGATCACAAAGAGGATTACGTAGTCATACGTTGTATCACCGCTGCCGTTGGTGAACACGGTGATGTCGTACGAGAGGTGAAGAACATTTTTACCAACCCATGGAATGAAAATATGGAGCAACTCGCCCGGATACGCCATGATGACGTCATAAAACGGGTAGGCGCCATTGTTTTCAATGAGAATAAAAAGGCCGATGGCTAAAAAGCCGAAACGAAAAGCTATTGTCTGGATGGTTGTCCAGGGCTGTAGATTGAGTGTATTTTCCATGAGGGAGATGGATTTGGGTCAAAAATAGATTTTTTAACCAAACGATCAACGGGTTAATCGGGAGTGTTTGCAAGATAAAGTGAATCAATAACCTTATATAAAATGTACGGTATTTTTCCGTACGCAAGAACTTTATACGGTATTTTTCCGTACATTTGTAATATGGCTTCAAAAACTAGAGAATCTCACATTGCCAGGTTTGATGCTCGGCTTTCTAAAGAACAAAAAGAGTTCTTCGAAGAAGCTGTCATATTGGGTGGATTTCGGTCGCTTTCAGATTTCGTGATCAGCAGCGCAATGGAAAAGGCAAAGCGAATTTTGGAAGAGCAAAAAACATTATGGACATCCAAAAAGGACCGCGAAAAATTTTTCAACGCTTTACTCAACCCACCTAAAGCTAACAGCAAGTTAAAATCGGCCGCGAAAGCTTACAAACAAGCTTAACATCATGTTTAAAACCGTTCGGTTGAGCGAGCACCACAGGCGCGAAGATTTTTCGTGCGGAAAACCAACGCTTGACCATTATCTAAAAAGACAGGCCAATCAGGACATTAAAAGGAAACTGTCAGCTTGTTTTGTACTTGAAGGTGCCAACTACCAAATTAAAGGATACTATACGCTTTCAAGCGATAATATCCCACTGGTAATAGTTCCGTCAGAAATCAAAAAGAAAATGCCAGCATCGTATCATTATCTTCCAACAACGCTGATTGGCAGGCTCGCTTTGGACACTCGTTTTCAGAGACAACGGCTTGGCGAACTTTTATTAATCGATGCCCTAAAGCGATGCTTTTTGTTATCACACGAAATCGGTTCGATGGCAGTACTTGTCGATCCTCTGGACACGGATGCAACAACCTTTTACAGTCAATACGGCTTTATCAAACTTGAAAGCGGGCGAATGTTCTTACCTATGAAAACTATTTCAGAAATTTTTTAAATCTCGGGGCTAGCACATTCCGAAAAACCGAAAAACCGATCATAAAAAAGGGGCTGTCTCAAAAGAGAGACAGCCCCTAATGTGGGCCCTGAGGGGCACGATCCCCCGACCCCTTGATTATGAGTCAAGTGCTCTAACCAGCTGAGCTAAGGGCCCAATAATATACTTTATGAACACCAAAACCCAGCATAGTTGAATTATGAGTCAATCCCGAAAGCATTCGGGGTAACCAGCTGAGCTATGGGCCCTTCTCTCGCGAAAAGAGAGTGCAATGTTAAGGAGAAGAATTTTTATTTACAATTAACATCCATTGCTTCGCGACCCCTCTTGAGAAATACGATCACCCTTCCTTTCGCAAAATTTGCAGCGGTGGCGTATTGATCACATCGCGTGAGTTCCACCAGCCAATCACCATCGTAAGCAATACCACACCACCGGTAATAATCAGCAGTTCTAGCCAGTCGAACGCGAACGTGATCTCAAAGAAAAACTTTGTGAGCAGCCAGCCGCCCCCGAGCGACAGGATCAGCCCAGTAAGCGCGGAGAACAACCCGAGGTACGCATATTCAATCAGCGTGATACCCCGGATGTGCCGCGACCGCGCACCAATCGTGCGGAGCAATACGTTTTCTTTCATGCGCACAAACTTGCTGTTCATTACCGCTCCGGCCAGCACAACCAAACCTGTGATGATGCTGAACAATGCCAGGAAGCGAACCACCAGCCCGAGCTTGTCGAACAGTTCGTTGATCGTGCTGAGAATCAGTCGCAAGTCGATCAGCGACACATTCGGATACAGCGTTACCAGTTGTTGCTGAAAGCGGTTGGAAATCTGCTGGTCGTCAATGCGAGTGGTGGCGACAAAAATCTGCGGAGCATTTTCCAGTACACCGGTCGGAAAAACGAAAATGAAGTTGGGCGGATCTTTCGGCCAGTCAACTTTGCGGATACCACTGATGCGAACGCGAACCGGGATACCCTGCACATCAAACACGAGCGAATCGCCAACCGTTACCTGCAAGTCTTCGGTCATTCCTTCGGAGATCGTTACAAAAACAGAGTCTTTGGTTACAGGTACATTAACTACAGCTGAATCCCCGATTGTTCCGCCATAGCGCTTTTCATCTTCTTTCGTAACAATGGGCACTGTAAGTTGTCCTGCCGGATTGTTTACACGGTGCTGCAATTCAGGAGCGGGATACTTAACAACCAGTTCGTCTTTCTTGTATTCCTTCAACAACTCTTCCGAAGCGGTAAGCGTGTCGCGATAGGTTACGCGGTACTCACGTGTCAGTGCCCAGTTGCGGATGCGGTCGGTAGTATCCTTCTGGATCTCATCAACTGTTTTTCCATTGATCATGCTGATCCGGCAGGTGATGATCGGCACAACCTGCTTCACATCCAGCTTATTGTCTTTCATCAGTTTGATAACCCCATCTTTCTGCGAGGGCTGGATATCGAACAAAATGGTATTCGATTGATTCTCCTGCCCGGTAAACTCAACCTGGCTCAATAAACTCTTTTCAACAATGTTCAGCGTAGCGATGATAAACGCCCCCAACCCGATCGACACCATGAGCATGCGCGTCTGATTGTTGGGCCTGAATAAGTTTGACAGCGCATGGCGCCACACAAATGCAGCGTTCGCAGGGAAGAATTTTCTGACAAGATATAACAACCCGATCGCCACAAGCGTAAGCAAACCGAGCGCTCCGGCCAATCCAAGGAAGAACATCGTACCCATGCGCAGGCTGTGCGTTTGATAGGCCGCAAATGCCAACGGAAACAATCCAATCAGCACAATGGCGGCCAGCCTCGACTTCGAAAATGTTTTTACCCGTTCAAAATCGGAACGCAATACCGTCAAAGGCGGAACAAACCGAACCCCGATCAACGGAAGCATGGAGAATAAAACCGACACAAGCGTGCCCAGCACAACGCCCTGAATGATCGATATCCAGGAAACTGAGAAGCTTACTTCCAGCGGCAACATGTCGCTGAACAGCACCGGAATAATTTGCTGGATGCCGGCACCGAGAAAGGCACCCGCCACACTTCCGATCACACCGAGGAAAAAAATCTGAATAAAATAAATATTAAACGCCTGCCATCCGGTTGAGCCGAGACATCGCAACACAGCAACTTCATCGCGCTTTTCGCGTGCATAAATATGAACGGAACTCGCAACACCGATACAACCAAGGATCAACGCGAGAAAAGCCAGCAATGAAAAGAACCGGTAGATCGCATTAAAGCCCTCACCCAACCCTTCTCTTCTGCCTTCAACAGTTTCGTAAGAGTGTCCGTACTTGCGGATCAGCGGCCTGAAATCTTCCACTAGCTTTTCAGCTTCCGCTTCAGAGCCCGTTTTGAAAAATCGTTTGTAGGTAACGCGGCTTCCATACTGAACAAGGCCTGTAGAGTCAAGTTCGCTCATGGAAATGTAAACCGAAGGCGTAAACGTTGTCAGTATTCCGCCTCCGCCCGGGAGACGTTTAACTTCTCCGGCAACTTTAAACACCACGTTACCGATGCGGATCGAATCGCCCGAGCTGACTTCATACTGACTGGCCAATGAGGCATCGAGCATTGCATAGCGGCCGCCTTTCATTTTCTGGTAAGCATCGGCCGGCTGTGTTTCAAGTTCACCGTAAAACGGAAACGGCCCGTCAAATGCAACAAGCCTGATCAATCGCGACTGGTTGTTATTCAAAAACAGCACCATCGAAGCCATATCGGCCTGCGAAGCCTGTTCAACTTTCGTTGAATCGAACGCAGCCACTAATTCAGGCTCAAACTTATGATTGGTGTTGATAACATAGTCGGCACCCAAAAGCTCTTTTGCATTCCGATCGATGTCATCCTGTAAAGAATTGTTCAGCGAATCGAGCGCCACCACGGCAGCAATGCCCGTAATGAGCGATGCAACAAAAAGAAACAGTCGTGAAAAATTATGACGTGCATCGCGCCATGCCATCCGCCACACCCAGCCATCGTTAAAAATGTTACTGGTCTTCCGCTTGAGCTTAATGATGTATTCGATCATACCGCGGCTGTGGATTGCTGATCGACCAGTTTGCCTCCGCGCATGCGCAAAATGCGTTCGGTTTTTTGTGCCAATTCAAGATTGTGTGTTACCAGGATCAGCGTGGTGCGTTGTTGTTTGTTAAGCGAGAACAACAGATCCGTAACGTGATTCGAATTCTCTTCGTCCAAATTACCGGTGGGCTCATCCGCAAAAAGTATTTTCGGGTCGGTAATAAATGCACGCGCCATGGCTACGCGTTGTTGCTCGCCACCCGACAATTGTGTGGGGTAATGATGCATGCGCTCGGCAAGGCCAACACGTTCGAGCAAGTCTTTCGCTTTCGTAGAAACATTTTTCTCCCCCCGCAGTTCCAGCGGCACCATTACGTTTTCCAGCGCAGTGAGGGTTTGCAGCAACTGGAAATTCTGAAACACAAAACCCACGTACTGGTTCCGGATGTGCGCGCGGTCGTCTTCACTCATGGCATTGAGCTTGAAGCCCATCAATGAAATAATTCCGCTGCTGGGTACGTCTAACCCTGCACACAGGCCGAGCAAGGTTGTTTTACCGCTGCCAGACGGGCCGATGATGGAAAGCGCTTCACCCTGCGCCACCGAAAAACTTACCGAATCGAGTACCGTGAGAGAATTAGTGCCGGATCGGTATGTTTTTGTAAGACCTTCGGCCTGGAGAACAGTTTGTGACATGGTTTTTGCTAAATCTATTTCGGAATTATATCGTTATTGCTGTAATTAATCTGTCATTTAACATGACGTTAACATTTTGATATGGTAGTCGGGAAATACGCACTATTTATTGTTATCGCCTTATTCATTCAAACCAAGCCAAAAGTAATCCTATTTTTTGGCGATAGTCTTACGGCCGGATACGGACTTTCGCCAGAAGAAGCATTCCCGACTTTAACGGGCGAGCAACTAACTAAGAACGGTAAAAACGTGAAAATTGTTAATGCCGGTTTAAGCGGAGAAACGTCCGCGGGCGGGTTGTCGCGTATCGACTGGGTGCTTCGGCAACCGATCGATGTGTTTGTACTCGAACTTGGCGCGAATGACGGCTTGCGCGGATTGCCGGTAGACCAGACGAAGAAAAATCTTCAGGCCATTATCGATAAAGTGAAAGCAAAAAATCCCTCCGTGAAAGTTGTGGTGGTTGGCATGATGGTTCCCCCGAACATGGGCAGCACATACGCGACACAGTTTAATGCTGTGTTCCCCGAAATTGCCAAAAAGAACAAAGCCACACTCATGCCGTTTTTACTGGACGGAGTTGCCGGTGATGAAAAACTAAACCAGGCAGACGGCATTCACCCGAACATCGAGGGCCACAAGATTGTGGCAAAGAATGTTACCAAAGTGCTGATGCCGTTGTTGTAAGTTATTCGTGCTTGAGCACAATTATCGGATTCAATCGTGTTGCCTGCCTGATCCGGAAAAACAACGTACATCCTGTTATCGTGAACATAACCAGCAAGGTTATCGCAAACAATCCTCCACTTAACGGAATGCGGTAGGCAAATTCGTCAAGCCATCGTTTCATTGTAAAAAAACCAATTCCGCAGGCCAGCACATACCCGGCCAGAACAAGCACGCAAAAACGGGCCGACAGCAATCTTGCAATCGAAAAGGCTGATGCCCCATGTACTTTTCGAACCCCGATTTCCTTCATCCGCTGGTTGACAACAAACAGAATCAAGCCGTAAAGACCGAGCGAAGCAATTGCAATGGCCATCACCGAAAACCAAGTCATCATCTTGCCGATTTTTATTTCGGTTGTATACGCGCGCTGAAACAAATCATCATAGAAGCTGTACTCAAACGGGTATTTGTCTGAAACAGACCGAAGCGTTTTCTCGATAAACGTGAGTGTGTTTTGCATATTTGCCTCATTCACTTTCACCGATAAGTAGCTCAACGGCCCGGATGTAACTTTTCTCAACCGAAGCGGCTGAATAATTTGCTTGAAATCCTGAAAGTGAAAATCCTTCACCACTCCTGTCACACGGCTTGAGTCACCGTGCGCAAATAATGTCCCGATGATTTCCTCATCCGTATAGCCCAATTCCTTTACCAGCCGTTGGTTTATAATCACATCATTGTAGTGACTTGAGGACGAAAAATTCTGACCGGCAACCAGGTTGATTTCGTATAGGTTAAGAAACGATGTATCGATCTTACAATAAAAAACCTGCAGATCTTTCTGCTCGCCCTTTGCAGGCCAGGTTCTTCCCTGACTGCTGTTAATTTGACTGGGCGCACTGGACGAAGCGGACACATTCAGGATGTCGCTGTTCTCCAGCAGCCTGCTTTTGATAACTTCCGTGCCGTTCTTTAATTGTTGGTCACGGAGTTGAATGATTATAATTTGCTCGCGGTTGAACCCCAGATCTTTTTCGCCAATAAATTTCATTTGCATCCAAAGTACAAGAGTTGCGAAAATGAGTGCGCCTGAGATTACAAATTGGACAATCACCAATCCATCACGCAAATAATTGCTGCGTCCATTGGCGTAACTTCCTTTAACAGTTTTGGACGGATTGAGTGACGAAAGAACAAGAGCCGGGTAAACACCCGCGGTAATTCCGACCAGCGATGTTACCGTCAGCAGAACAGCAAACAATATCGGTTGTGTAAACAGGCTGAATGAAATCTGTTTCTCCAGGAAATTATTGAAGTATGGTAGCGCCAGTTTGACAGAAATGCAGGCAATAATCATGGCCAGAATAGTCAGGAATAAGGCCTCGCCCAAGAATTGAAAAATCAATTCGCTTCTTCTTGCTCCGGTAACTTTTCGTAAACCGATTTCCTTGGCACGTTTTGAAGCATGTGCCGTTGCCATATTCGTGTAGTTAATGCTGGCAATCAGCAGAATAAGAGCAGCAATGCATGAAAAAATATAAATCCGGTTCATGCTGCCGGTCTGCGCTATTTCAAAGTTAATTCGTGGCCCCAGATAAACATCGTGCAGAGACTGGAACCGGTAGGCCGGAGGTTGATCGTTGTTATTGAAATGTGGTTTAACAGCCTGAGCAAGCTTGTGTTCCGCGGCTGAAATGTCAGCACCGGGTTTAAATAAGACGTAGTTATAATAATTACTGTTATCCCAACTCAAAATATCACCGGGTTGAGTGGCTTTCACTATCGCTTCGAATTGAAAAATAATTCCCATCCTGACATGAGAATTTGGAGGCATATCTTTTATGACGGCTTCAACAACAAACTCACCCAAATTCATGAACGTTTCGGCACGCAGGTTTTTGCCAACCGCATTTGCAGCACTTCCGAAATATTTGATGGCCTGCGTTTCACCCAATACAACGCTCGCTGGATTTGTCAAAAGTTGGTTCCTGTATCCTGCAATAACCTCAAAGGTGAAAATATCAAACATACCAGGATCAACTGCGGCAGACTGAGTTTCAAGAAAAGACTCGTTGCCTGCCGTAATCAAGATGTTGTTAATGTTTAGCAATCGGCTCGTACGCTCAATTTCCGGAATTTGCTGACGCATTAATTCCGCCAGGGGTGCCTGCGTAACAGCAAACTTGTTAGAGCCCATGTACTCCTGCTCTGATTCCTTGTAAACTCTGAAAATGTTATTGTAGTTTTTATTGTGCCGGTCGTAGCTTAATTCGTACGTCACGTAGAGATAGATCAGGGTGAAGGCAAACAGTCCGAGGGCAAGACCAAAAAAATTGATCAGCGAGTAGGTCCTGTAACGGCTGATAAGTCGGAATGAAATAACCAGCAGATTCTTAAACATAGGCGGGAGGTTTTATACGTGTACTGAATCCTGCATGCCAGGTTACAAAAACCGTATGAGTCGTCTGGAAAATGCTCCGAACGGTAAGATTCTGGCCCGAAATGACTTACTTAATCGGGTTGACCGCGATGTAGTGGATCTCCTGGAGAAAGCGGTAGACGTCTTCCGTAGGCTTGTCGTTTTCACGACCCAGCTCTTTATTGATGGAATTACTGGTCTTCTTTTCGTAATGAAAGACTGTATTCTTTATACCGGCTTCCGACAGCTTCTTGGAAAGTGTGATGGCCTGCTTTTGCGATGGCTCCTGATCATCCGCGTAAGCGATCATAAACGGAGGTGCACCGCTGTCAGCTTTCACAAAGTTGATGACCGAAGCCTGATCCCACTCTTTTTTTGTTTTTCCGTACGACTCGGTATACCACTCTTTCATTTTATTGCCGGCACTTTTCATTAACAGCGAAAGATCATACCCGGTACCATCCAATAAAACAACACCGTCAAGAATAGCTGAACTACCCCCTGCTTTCAAAAAGTATTTATCATCGAGTGTCACCAGCGCGGCCAGGTCGGCCCCGTTCGAATGTCCGATCAAAAAAATATTTTCAGGATCGCTGCTGTAATGCCTGGCATTTTCATGAAGCCACACCAGCGCATCCGCAACGTCCTGTGCATTTGCCGGGTGCTTTACAGCGGGAGACACACGGTAATTGATCGACACAAAAACATATCCACGCGCAGTGAAATACTCCGCTTTATGCAGCACATTATCTTTATCGCCATACGCAAGCGAGCCTCCGTGTACCCAAACCACCATGGGGGAATTACTCCCCTTTTTGGGCATATAAACATTCAGCATGTTTAGCGAAGGATCGGAATGGGTATGTGTTGCATACCGTACGTTAGCAATCTTTAAATAGGAATTTTCATCCCTTTTTTGTGCAAATGAAGCGCTGGCCGCTGTGAGAGCTGCAAAGAGAAATAATAAAAGTCGGGTAATTCTCATGTGTGGTTTGTCCGCAGCGATTGAACGCAATTTTGCAGCCTAAAATTATCGAATCCTCCAAAACAAAAAACTCCCCGTGAGGAGAGTTTTTTTTTAATTATTCAGTTGCGATTCTTTATTCGAAACGAAGTGATTCGATCGGGTCGAGGCGCGATGCCTTGCTGGCCGGGTAATATCCGGAAAGGAGCCCGACCATGACGCACACGGCTAACCCAATAAACATCCAGAACCAAGGCACCACAAAAATCTTCAGTTCCATGATCATCGCTACAAGGTTACCGAACCCGATGCCCAACAGCACACCCACTATCCCTCCCAACAAACAAACCACAATAGCCTCAATTACAAATTGCTGCCGGATGCGAAGCGGAGTGGCTCCCAGAGCCTTCCGCACACCTACCTCGCGCGTGCGTTCCGTTACCGATACCAGCATAATGTTCATCAGTGCAATGGATGCACCGAGCAACGTAACGAATGAAATCACAAATCCTCCAATGCGAAGGGCGTTCGTAATACCCGCCAGAGTTTCGGCAGCTGTTTCACTGCGTTCAATTGTAAAAGAATCTTCACGACCGACTTCATCGCCCCGGATCGAACGCATTAACCCGGTGGCTTCACCCATCGCGAATTCAACTTTTGCCGGGTCTTCAATGCCAACGGTCAATTCATATTGCAAGCCCCTGCCCTGCGCCATCTGGTTGGCAAGCTTGATGGGGATGATAACCATGTTGTCGTAATTATTTTCGGCCATCTGACCTTTCTCGATGATCACACCCACAACTTTTAACTGCATGCCGCCATAGTTGATCTTGGAGTTGATCGGGTCTTCATTGTCTTTGTATAGTGCGGTATAGATTTTATGTCCGATTACGGCAACGTGGGAACCGTACTGAACCTCAATGCTCGACAAGCCTCGGCCCTTCTGCAGCTCAAGGCCTTTGATGGGCATGTACTCTTCGTTTGCGCCCAGGATGCTCACGTTCGGATTAGTCTTCAATGACGCATGCTTTACTTCTGCGGCCCACGACAGGTAAGACGATAAACAAACCGTGGATGGTACGCGATACTGCTCAACGAAACGCTGCGCTTCATTGAGTTTCAGAGGCGGATAAACTTTCTGCGTAACGCCTTGCGTACTTCCACCCCTGTATACCTTCGAGGATATGTCGAATGTGTTCACACCCAGCGAAGAAAGGCTGGCACTCACAGACGCGTTGATCGCGTCAATTGCGGTAGAGATACCCACCAACGCGCTGATGCCGATCGCCACGATCACAGCAGTAAGCACCGACCGCAGCATGTTCGCCTGCACCGAGCGAAGTCCTTCTTTTATGTTTTCGACTAAATTCATCTGATTTTTGTAACGAAAAGGATACGGTTATACGTTGATTAACAGACTATAATGTTACACGCAAAACTGCATTTATTTTGCCGTTTTGACCGTAAATCCACCAACGGTGATTTGAAATGCCTCACAAATGGTAAATTTAAGTGAATTAACAGGGTGAATACGATGCGGGGACTGCTTTTGTTTTGCTTTCTGATTGTTTTTAAGGCCGGCATGGCCAACTATATTTTCATCCCGATGGATGACCGGCAGGCCAATCACCTGAAGGCCTACGGCATTGCGTACTGGGTGTTGAAATCAGAAACCGAAGTCGACTGGCTTCTGAACTACAGAGGCGGAAGCTTCATGATCAAGTTTCACCCGGCCATCCAGAACGAACTCGTAGTGCGCGGAGTTACCTCCGAAGTGATATCCGATGCACAGGCCAATCAAATCCTGAATGAAATTGCAAGTCCGGCAAACAACTACGATGTAATGAAGCTGGAGAAATGTCCACGCGTTGCTGTGTACACACCCAAAAGTGCTCAACCGTGGGACGATGCCGTTACACTGGTTCTTACTTACGCAGAAATTCCGTACGACATGGTGTTCGATGACGAAGTGCTCGCAGGACAACTTCCGAAATACGACTGGCTTCACCTCCACCATGAAGACTTCACCGGACAATATGGAAAATTTTACAGCTCGTTTGCGAATATCGGCTGGTACATTGAACAGCAAAAAGAAGCCGAAGAGCTTGCACAGAAACATGGCTTTCACAAAGTTTCTTTGCTAAAACTGGCGGTAGCAAAAAAAATTAAAGAGTTTGTAGCAGGCGGTGGTTTTATGTTCGCGATGTGTTCGGCAACCGACAGTTTCGACATCGCGCTTGCTGCGGAAGGTGTTGACATCTGCGAGCGGATGTTTGATGGCGATGGATCCGACCCGGACGCACAGGAAAAAATCGACTTTGAAAAAACGTTGGCGTTTACGGACTTTAAACTTGTTCGCGATCCGTACGAATATGAATTTTCATCGATCGACAATCCTCCGCGCGAACGGGGCCTCAGGCAGGACAATGACTACTTCACGCTGTTTGAATTCTCAGCCAAGTGGGATCCCATCCCCACTATGCTTACGCAGAATCACACCAAAGTGATCAAAGGTTTCTTCGGACAAACAACCGGATTTAAAACCGCATTGATTAAACCTGACGTTTTAGTAATGGGTGAAAACAAAGAAATCCGCGAAAGCAAATACATCCACGGGGTATTGAACAAAGGTTTCTGGACGTATTATGGTGGTCATGATCCCGAAGATTATCAGCACCAGGTGGGTGAAGAACCGACCGATCTCAATCAACATCCTAATTCCGCTGGCTATCGCCTGATCCTGAACAACATCCTATTCCCGGCAGCGAAAAAGAAGAAACAAAAGACCTGATCTAATGCGAAGTGCGAATTTCGATTTACGAGTTTCGGATTAGCCGATTCAAAATCATCAATCGTAATTTTGAAACATAGCACAAGCTTCGTCATTCAACCCTTTCAGGGTTGACGATACTTCCCCAATACATGTTATTAATATTTAACCCCTTCGGGGTTGTGTTTACATATCACTTACAAAATGCAAAACTGCCTCGCAAGTGTCAATAACCCCGAGGCATCAGGTTTGAACACTGATTTCCGACCGCGTTAGAAACGGGGCCATAGAACTCCTTATAATCCTTATCTATAAAAACTTGCAAACCAGTAGTAAACAATCCCGGAGGGATTAATTTTAATAAACGCAGACGAAGTCTGCGTTGAAAAAAGAAGTATTATCAGCCCATCGAACCGCGGAGCGGTTCAACTTCGCATGAGCACTTATACCCAAATAATTTACCAAATAATATTCAGCACTAAAAATCGCGAACAAACTCTAGCAGCCAATACGCGACATGAGCTTTTTAAATATATCTCAGGCATTCTCGCCAACTATAAATGTCACCTGTATCAAATCAATGGCGTAGAAGATCATATCCACATTCTAACACATCTTCATCCGTCCATTGCTTTGTCAGATCTGGTTAAGGATATTAAGTTGGCTTCTACAAAATTTATAAAAGAGAAAATCTGTTCAGGAATTTCAAGGGCTGGCAAGATGGGTACGGAGCATTTACGTATTCTGTAGACCGAAAGAAGATTTTAATTCAATATGTTGCCAATCAAATTGAACATCACCAAAAAGTCAGTTTTCGAGAAGAATATCTGAGCCTGTTAAAAGAACAGGAGGTAGAATTTGACAGAAAATACCTTTTGTAACACTCAAAACTTCAGGATTGGCAATAATTCTTTGCTAATCGAATTGAAAAATACAATCGGCAAATCGTCAATCGTAAACCCAACCTCGTAATTGATTAATGCATTCTGTCACCCCTCACTTCCATACGCTTCATGATTTCCGCTTCCTGTTCGAGGAGCTCGTTCCAGCGTTTGGTGACATAGTCGTTGGGCATATACTCGCGGGCTAGCTGAAGAAAATTTTTATAGTGACCAGCTTCGGAAACCATCAGTTCGTAGTAAAAAATTGAAAGCTCTTCGTCACCGATATTTTTCCACAGGATTTTGAATCGCTCACAGCTGCGCGCTTCGATCAGCGCATTCATCAGCAACCGCTCAACCAACTGCTGTTCACGGCTTCCACCCTTCACGATCACTTTATAAAGCTCTTCCGCATACTCATCCTTGCGCTGGTGGCCGAGTTTATAGCCGCGTTTTTTCAGTTGTTCGATCACACGTTCGAAGTGCGCCCACTCTTCCGCAACCACGGGTGTCAGCATTTCCACCAGCTTTTCCTTTTCAGGATATTGAATAATCAATGAGATGCATGACGAAGCCGCTTTCTGTTCGCAATAGGCATGATCAACGAGAATGTCTTCAATATTTTTCTCAGCAATGTTAATCCAGCGTGGATCCGTAGGAAGCTCAAGGCCGAGGGTAAACTTGTCAACCGGTTTCATTATCATCAATCAAAAAACGACCAATCGAAGCCGAAGTCAACGAGGTTTCGGATTCCCGGATAGAACGGTGTAGGTACGTTGCCATAGCTCGAAAAGAGCATCAACGAGTTATTGTATTTCAGGAAGATGCGCGCATGCTTGATCCGCACATTGAGAAAAATATCAACCACCGGAAATGAAGGTGCGAGATACCGTTTCTGCGTATAGAATTGCTGCGAAGTAACGTCATAGCCCGGTGCGTAGTAGCTCGACTTCCAGTGTGCATCAATACCCGCCTGAAAATCGAAATTACCATTGAACCAGATATCAGCATAGGCAATCTGTGCATTCACAAACATTTCTGGGAATTGCATTGCGTCATCGGAGTTTTCCAGAATACGCGTATAAATTCCCTGGCCCTTCAATGTTAAATGTTCGAACAGCGTAAGCGATATATTCAATTCGGGTGACACCCAGGTTTGATAACCCGATGTTTGATACGGTAATACTTTTTGACCGACAGCCGATGTGTCCTCCTTAAAGAAGATGTAATTCCGAAAGGTCGAAAACCTCATACCCGGATAAATTGAAAAGCGTTTTGATTCATAGATCAGATTTCCCTTCAGCTCGGTGCCCTCCGTGTTGCCAAACTTATTCACCCACAAATCGTGACTGCCGCGGTACACCTGCGGGACAAATGCCGGTGTTGAAACCGAACGTTTGGCTGCCGCTTCAAACCATTTAGTTTTAATAGACCCTTGAATTATGTAGCGGTCATCCAGCATCCATTCAGCCCAGCCTTTAACCTCTACCAATGAATCAACCTGCAAGCCGATGCGACCGCCAACATACGGCTCGACTTTTTTTGTGTCGAGGAAAAAGTTGTTTTCGTAAATGTATTTGTAGTCGATGCTGTATTGCCTCAGTGCGGCATAACCGTTATAAAAAGCCTTGAAGAAACTTCCTTTTACACCTACTTCGTTCCGGAACGATTTAAATTCGGTGCGATCGCGTGTCTTGGCACTGTCGACTACAATAAAATCATAATACGCATTGTCCGGATCCGAATCATTGAAGCGATTGATCTGCCGGTACAAATCGCTTGTGTGATAAAGTTGCAGTCCGGAAGCGAGATTTAGCTGATGAAAGAGGTGCAGTGCGCCACGCTTGTCGTTGCTCTCCGCTTCCGTCAGCCAGGTAGATGCGCCCTGCTTCTGAAAAAGATCGCTGTACTTAAAACCTGTTTCAGGATCAGTGAAAACACCTCCGTTTTCATCCAGTTGCATGAAGTCGCGCCTTGCATTAAAAAACAGGCTGTACAAACTGTCTTTGGACTGAAATGACGTAAAGAAATCGAAGTAATTGCTTTTCGTTGTGCGATCACCTTTTGCTCTGCGTGCAGTGATCTTGTCGATTTGAAGAATGCGATAGTCAAAGCCTGCATTCCATCGCGGATTGATGTTCCGGGTAAACGTGATGCGCGCATACGATCGCCCCTTTCCGCCCAGCACCCATTTCACGTTCGCGTAGGGTGACTTGGTGTTATAATACTTAACTGTCTCGCTGTTCCAGTAAAGGTCGTATGCAGTAAAGCCGGGTGTTGCTCCGATCATGTCGGGCACCTCATTGAACACCGGGCGGATAGCAGTTCCGATGTTACCTAAATCCTGATAGAAATTGTTGTATCGCTGCACATAGTTAAACCGGTGAAAGTTCCAGGCAGCGGTGTCAAGGGTGTGGAGTTGGAAATTATTCCGGAAGAAATCTGGCTCATAAAAATAGAGCGAGGTCTTGGGGCCGTATACATTTTTTGTGCTGTCGTCAATGATGCTGGACCCTACGCGCGAGCCCGGCTCATCATCCTGCGCCCAAACGGCCAGCGATGCAAAAACAAACAAGACGGTTAAAAAATGCCGGCTAAACACGCTCAAAGATACTTTTACTTAGTCAGGTTTAAAACTCCGCATGAAAGACAGCACGAGCGTATCAAAATCCTTACCATTTCTGATGAATTCGGTTTCAATGGGCAAATAAAAAATCGGCAGCCGGTTCACCTGTTCACGCAACTCATTTCGTTTGAGCTTCACCATATCTTTTTCCGTGGTCAGAATGCACGTGCCACCTGCCTGTTTTTTCAGGACCGTCTCGATATCGTTGAGATCACTTTCCGTAATTACATAATGATCGCGAAACGAAAAATGCCGGATAAGTGAGAACGACTTGCGCACATATTCCTCCAGGATGTGTGAATTTGCTATTGCAGAAACCAGGATTACATTTTTCGAAAATTCTGCCTGAGTATGACCGAAGGCTACCGGGTCAGCATAACGAATCTTTGAAAAGAAAACAGGTTTCACTGCATACGCGTGAATGTGGCCTTCAATTTCCATCACCTCGTCATCAGTCAGGTGATCGGGACACTTCGTAACAACAATTACATCCGCACGGACAGCGCCTGATTTCGCTTCGCGCAAGCGGCCAACCGGAAGCAGAAAGTCGTTATAAAATGGATTCTGATATTCCGTCAATAAAATGCTCAAACCCGGAATAACACTCCGGTGCTGATACGCATCATCCAGGATGATCGCGGTTATATCTTCATGATCCTGCAACAGCATAGGAATTGCGTAAGCCCGCTCCTCACCAACCGTAACATGAACCTGATTACCAAACTTTTTATAGATCTGGAAAGGTTCGTCTCCGATGGTTGCAGCGGAGTCGCTTTCGTTAGCGACCCGGAAACCTTTCGTCTTGCGGCCATAACCGCGACTGAGCGTTGCAATTTTAAATTCCGGAGAAAGCAACCGGATAAGATGTTCTGCCAAAGGCGTCTTACCCGTTCCACCCACCGCAAGATTTCCGACACTGATTACCGGCACATCGAACTTCACCGCGGGTTTATAGCCTCTGTCATACAAACGGTTACGCACCGCAGTAATGAGATCATACAGCGCAGCAAACGGAAAGAGCAAAAACCTCAAAACAGACATGAATAAAGTGTAGTTTTGCCTACTGCGTGTAAAAATACAAAACAGCTTTCTGGCATTACCGATGAACGTAAAAGATATTACCGACTACCTGGAAACCATTGCCCCCGCGCCTACCAGGAGTCGTACGATAACTCCGGCCTGCTGACCGGTGAACCGAATCAGAATGTTACCGGAGTTTTAATCACGCTCGATTGCATCGAGGAAGTTGTTGAAGAAGCGATCGCTAAAAAATGCAACCTGATTATCGCACACCATCCGATCATCTTTAAAGGATTAAAAAAAATCACCGGCAGCAACTACGTTGAACGCACCGTCCTGAAAGCGATCCGGAACAACATTGCCATCTACGCCATTCACACAAACCTTGATAATGTGCATACAGGCGTGAACCGGAAGATTTCAGAGAAAATCGGGTTGAAGAATTTAAAGGTACTCGCACCAAAAACGGATACACTGACCAAACTTGTCACGTTTATTCCAAAAGAGCATACCGGCAACGTTTTACAGGCATTGTACGAAGCCGGGGCCGGTCAGATTGGTGAATACAAGAACTGCAGCTTTCAAACGGAAGGAACCGGAACGTTTATGCCGACCGGAGACGCGAATCCGCACACCGGTCAACTGAATAAACAGGAACAGGTTCGGGAAGACCGGGCCGAAGTGATCTTCCCCGCTCACCAGGAAGGACGAATTATCGAGGCTTTGAAATCGGCTCATCCGTATGAGGAAGTTGCCTATTATATCTCCCGGGTTTCTAACATTAACCAGGAGGTCGGTTCAGGAATGGTGGGCGAACTTGACCAGCCGATGGAACCAATCGAATTTCTAAAACGTTTAAAAAGCAGCATGAATTTGACTGCGATCAGGCATACGCGCCTGTTAGATCGAAAAGTGAAAAAAGTGGCGGTTTGTGGCGGTTCCGGCAGCTTTTTGCTCCCACAGGCCATCCGTTCCGAGGCCGATTTCTTTGTGACGGCCGACTTCAAATACCACGAATTCTTCGATGCCGAGGGTAGAATCACGATTGCCGACATCGGGCATTACGAAAGCGAGATTTTCACGAAAGAGCTTTTAGGCGAGATTTTGAACAAAAAATTTCTTACTTTTGCGGTCAATTTTTCTGCGACTGATACGAATCCTGTACGATACTTTTAAGAATTAATGGAAAATCAAACCGTAGCACAGAAACTCGAAGCCCTTGTAAAACTGCAGAGCATCGACACTAAACTGGACGAATTAAAGAAATTAAGAGGCGATCTTCCTGACGAGGTTCAGGACCTGGAAGATGAAATGGTGGGGTACAACACCCGCCTGCAGCGCCACCAGACTGAGCTAAAAGACATCGAGGACAACATCAAGAAAAGCAAGGAAGCCGCGAAAGAAGCTGAGAAGCTTATCAAGAAATACGCAGAACAGCAAAAGAACGTACGCAACAACCGCGAGTTCGATGCAATCACCAAAGAAGTTGAACTTCAGGAACTGGAGATTCAGATCTGCGAGAAGAAAGTTAAAGAAGGCAAAGACCTGACAGCCGCCAAGAAAGCCGAGATCGAAAAAACCGAAGCGCTGATCGAAGAGCGCAAGGCCCACCTTGAACTTAAGAAAAAAGAGCTTAGTGAGATCCTGGGCGAAAGCGAAGAAGAAGAAAAGAAGCTTTTAGCTGAACGCGAAAAGGCGGTTAAGAAAATTGAAGACAAGGCAATCCTGAAACATTACGACAGACTGCGGAGCAGCTTATCAAACGGTTTGGCCGTGGTACGCGTGGTGCGTGGCGCAGCGGAAGGCTGTAACATCGTGATCCCGCCTCAGAAAATTGCCGAAATCCGCGAAAAGAAGAAAATTGTAATTGATGAACATTCAGGTCGTATCTTAGCAGATGTGGACATGGAGTCGCTTGACGAAAGCGACAAGCCTAAGAAGGCTGGTGCAACTCCTGCTCCCACTACGCGCAGAAGAAAAACGGTTGAATAAATCACACACGATACAACACATGAAAAAGACAGGTTTAACGATCTGTCTTTTTTTATGCGCATGGATTTGTGCTGCTCAAAAAGACGCGACCGTTGAAACACACTGGATCACGGATGACCGCACATCACAAGCTTATCGCCTTGCATTCAACCTGGAAGTGACCGAGGCGCGTGCCGTCCTGGACAAACCAGAAACGCCACAACAAATCTATGCCGCTTCGCTTTCCGAAATCCTTGAGCTTCTGATTACGGAAGATGAAACCGCGTTCGGGAAGTACGAAGACAATTACAACGACCGGATCGACAAGCTGGAAGACGTAGAACCTGTAACTGCGGACGCACTGTTCACGCTGGCCGAGCTTCGGTTACAATGGGCATTCACCTATTTAAAGTTCGGGCACGAAGTGGATGCCGCATGGAGTATCCGCCAGGCCTATATGCAGGTGCAGAAATGCAAAGAGAAATTTCCACAGTTTGTTCCGATACGAAAAACATCGGGGGTGCTGGAAGTAATGCTTGGCTCCATTCCTGAAAAGTACCAGTGGATAATCAGCATGTTTGGGATGGAAGGTTCGGTGGAGAAAGGGCTCGAAGAACTGGAGTGGGTTAAGTACGCGCACATGGACCTTAGTTTTGAAACGGCTTTGATTCACGAGCTCACGAAAGCATTTATCCTGCAACAGACATCTTCTGCAGCTGCCGGTCTCAGCAAGTTGATTGACGAACATCCAGACCAACGGCTGTTGCTCTTTCTCGGTGGATGTGTGGCGATCAAGAACTCCGAAAGCGAAAAAGCACTTGGCTATTTCAAAACGCTTCATGAAAATCAAAAGGGTTTAGCCATCGCTTACGCGGACTACCAGACCGGGGAAGTGTACTTGCACAAAGGCGAATACAAATCATCTATCGAACACTACCAGAAATTTCTTACTGCGTACACCGGGCTGAACTATGTAAAAGACGCGCATTACAAAATCGGCATTTGCTACTGGCTGCAGGGTAAATCCAAAGAAGCTAAAAAATATTTCACACGCGCTGCAACAGCCGGCAACGAATCGACCGAAGCAGACCGGTATGCATCCCGCAGTCTGGCTGAAGCCACCGACCCAAACATTAAACTTTCAAAAATCCGGTACGCAACAGACGGAGGCTATTACGTTCAGGCGGAAACCATCGCTGCGTCTGTAACGGACAGCGACATTCCTTCTAAAAAAGAGAAAACGGAATTTGTTTATCGCAAGGCGCGCCTGTTTCACAAAACCAACAAGCTGGCGGAGGCAAAAGAAAACTATCTGCGCACGATTAGCGAAGCAGGTGAAGAACCCTGGTACTTTGCGCCCAATGCCTGCCTTCAGCTCGGATATATTTTCGTAGATGAGAATAACTCCGCGGAAGCGAAGAAATACTTTTCAAAAGCGCTCACCTACAAAAAGCACGAATACAAGAACAGCATCGACAGCAAGGCAAAATCGGCCCTGGCCCGTTTGAAAAGATGATTTTGATTATCGTTCGGCAATTTTGCCGTGTACGTCAAAAATTTAAAACACGCAGACGCAACATTTTTTTATGAACGCATTCGCGAACCGTTTTTTATCAAAGTAAAGACGCAAAATTTTGCGTCTTTACATTTCAATGTTATCAATTGCCGGCCGGAGGTGGTCGGTGTTGTTATACACCTCCACCGAAAACATAGAACCGGTGTAGTTCAATACGTACAGGCAACAGTTTTCATGTTCAAACATATCCATGCTTTTCAGCGGATAGTTTAACAGGTAACACAACAAAATACGGATCGCACGGCCGTGCATGCAGATCAGGATATTTTTTTCATCGGTATGCGACAAGATGTGATCAACCGCAGGTTTCATCCGTTTTACAACATCGTCCGGACTTTCACCACCTTCAATTCGTAACGATGTATCGCCACGCTGCCATTCGCTCAGCATGTGGTGGTAGTATTGATCTTCTTCCGGTGTAATGGGCTGACCTTCTTTTTTACCCCAGCTGATTTCATTTAACCCCGACAACGACTCGGATGGAACTCCCGATTCGATAAATTTGATCACCGACTCGCGCGTACGTTTTAACGCTGACGTATAGACTTTATCAAACTTTACGTGCCGGTAAGCTTCGTAAAATGCCTGTGCCTGAGCCCTGCCCTTCTCATTCAACGAGCTGTCCACACCGCTGCCCTGCACGATGCCCCGCGCATTAAAATCAGTTTGTCCGTGGCGAACGATGTAAACTTTTTTGGTGTTCAATTTTCAGCTAATTTGGCGCGCAAAAATAGGGAAATAAACGTGAATACCACGTTTTTGTAACTCCTTAACAATCATGGCATTATTTAATCCGAACATCACTACCGAAACCCTCAACAAGATGTCGGTAAACACCATGGTTACGCACCTGGGTATTGAGTTTACCCGAATCGGGGATGATTTCATTGAAGCCCGTATGCCGGTTGACCACCGCACCCACCAGCCGCTCGGCCTTTTGCATGGCGGGGCCTCAGTGACGCTTGCTGAGACACTGGGAAGCGTTGCCGCTACATGCTGCATCGACATGAGCAAACAATACTGCGTGGGCCTCGAGATCAATGCCAATCATATCAAGAGCATGCGCGAAGGATTTGTAACAGGCGTAACCCGACCCATACATGTGGGCAAGAAAACTCACGTGTGGGAAATAAAAATTTCGAACGAACAAAACGAACTGGTATGTGTTAGTCGGATAACCATGGCAGTGATTGATAAAAAATAAACGGTGGAGAAGGTTGTCGGCATATTGGAAACTCAAAAACCGGGCGAAGCTGAAGCATTCGAGATTCTGCTGAATTATGCTTCTGAAAACAATTTCTCTTTTGCCTTATGGCGGTCACCGAACGATCCTGTTAAACACCTGATCATTTCATACACCGCAAAAACGCTGGAGCCGAAAGCAATCATCGAAGACCTTGCACCCGGATTTATTTTCGCTCCGTTCGACAAAACAAAAAGCCGCTATTACCTGCCGGCCGATATGATGTTTACTTTTTCAAACGGGATGCTTAACGAACCCGCACATGATGAAGCAACAGCTTCGCGCGAATGGTTTAATGAGGCTGCATCGAAGGCAGGATTGAAACCCGCAAAATCTTTTTTCTTTAAGCAAACGACCACTTCATCCTCGGATAAGGAAAGCTACT
Organism: Cyclobacteriaceae bacterium; assembly: GCA_019694875.1. Taxonomy (GTDB): domain Bacteria; phylum Bacteroidota; class Bacteroidia; order Cytophagales; family Cyclobacteriaceae; genus UBA2336. The sequence continues at coordinate 566,651 of JAIBBC010000002.1, read as the reverse complement.
TTCAGCTCGTTGCAAAAGGCATTCAGCAAATCGAAGAAGGTGCATTTGAAAAGATTGTGCCTTCACGGGCCAAACGGGTTGATCTTCCGGATTCATTTGATCCAATCGATACCTTCCAAAAACTTTGCGACACCTACCCCAATGCCCTGATCTCATTCGTGAGCATTCCGAATGTCGGAACCTGGATGGGTGCCTCGCCTGAGCTATTAATTCAGGTCGAGAATAACCGGATTTTCAAAACGGTGGCACTGGCCGGAACAAAACGATACGAACCCGGCACCGACATCCGCAACGTAGCGTGGACACAAAAAGAAATTGAAGAGCAGGCGCTCGTGTCGCGGTACATCATCAGCAATTTTAAAAAAATTCGTTTACGCGAATACGATGAGCAGGGTCCCAAGACTGTTATTGCCGGAAACGTAATGCACCTGAAGACAACCTACGCGGTGGACATGAAAGAAACTAATTTCCCGCAATTGGGTTCTGTCATGCTTCAGCTCATCCATCCAACCTCGGCTGTGTGTGGTATGCCGCTCGAAGAGTCGCTTGCATTCCTGAAAGCCAATGAAGGACACGATCGAGAATTTTATGCGGGTTATCTCGGGCCGGTAAACGTCAATAACAATATTTGTCTGTTCGTTAACCTTCGCTGCATGCAGCTTGCTGACACGCAGGCGATTTTATATGCCGGAGCAGGCGTAACGGCCGATTCCATTCCGGAAAGCGAATGGGACGAAACCGAAATCAAGCTCAACACTCTTTTGAAAGTTATCTGCGCGTGATCCTGCAACCCATTTACGATATCGCTGAAATCTGCGCACGCAAAAAAGTAAATCAGGTTGTTTTATGTCCGGGGTCGCGATGTGCACCGTTAACCCTCGCCTTCTCCCGGCACGATAAAATTAAAACCCGCACGTTCAGCGATGAACGCAGTGCAGGCTTTGTGGCGTTGGGCATTGCCCAGCAAAGCGGAAATCCTGCAGCGATGGTTTGCACATCCGGAACAGCTGCATACAATTTTGCTCCCGCGGTTGCGGAAGCCTTCTTTTCACAGACACCGTTATTGATTTTTACAGCCGACCGGCCGGCCGAGTGGATTGCGCAACACGATGGACAAACGATTCATCAGCAGGATATTTTTGGCAAGCATGTAAAGCAATCATACCAGCTTCCGCAGACATACGATCATGCCGATGATCAGTGGGCGGTGAACCGGATCGTAAACGAAGCGATTAACCTCGCCATGCAGGAACCGAAAGGCCCTGTACACATCAATGCACCTTTCCGCGAACCCTTTTATCCGGATGCAAAAGAAAAAGTCACGTATTCTAAAGACGCGCGGATTGTTGAGGGCATTCAGAATACTTACTCAATTGCAGGCGATCAGGCCGATCAGCTCAAACGCGAGTGGAGCAAGTACAGCAAAATACTGGTTGTTGCCGGGCAGCATGAGTACGATAACAACCTCATCGCATCGCTGGGGAATTTTATGCAAACGCAGCCCGCTGCCGTTGTAGGCGATATCATTTCAAACCTCAATTCACTGGAAGGCGTTGTTCGTCATGCGGATGTTTTTTTACCGCAGGCACCCGATGATGTCAGGAAAAGTCTTCGCCCCGATTTGCTGATTACGTTTGGTAAGTCGGTGATTTCGAAAAGTCTGAAGCTGTTTCTCAGAAAATATTCCCCGAAAGCCCACTGGCACATTCAGCCGGCCGGAGTGGTTGCCGATCCCTTTCAAAGCATTACCAAAGTTGTCCACGCCAACCCAGCCGCATTCTTTGATGCCTTGCAGACAACTGAAAAGTCGAAGGTTTTCGAAAAGCAAAAGCAAAGTAATTTTCAAAAGCTCTGGGAAGCGGAAGAACACCGTGCCGAGCGTACGCTGAAAGATTTCTTTTCGAAAGAAGCTTTTGGTGAGCTTGAGTTGATTCACGAGGTATTGCGACAGCTTCCCCCGCTTTGCAACCTGCACCTGGCAAACAGCATGAGCGTGCGGTATGCAAACCTTGTCGGGTTGAACGATCCGAAGAAGAACATCAACGTATTCGCAAATAGAGGTACAAGTGGTATTGATGGCTGCACCAGCACAGCAGTTGGTCACAGTTTGATCAATGAGCTGCCGAATTTTCTAATTACGGGCGACCTGGCCTTCTTTTACGACCGCAATGCCTTCTGGCATAATTACAAACTGCCTAACCTGAGAATCATTCTGCTGAACAATCATGGTGGAATCATATTCAAAATGATTGACGGCCCCGGTTCGTTACCGGAAACAGACGAATACTTTGTAACGCAGCAAAAGCTGAATGCCAAAAAACTTTGCGAAGAATTTGAGTTCGATCACCTGAAGCTCGACAACAAACGCAAAATCAGGAATACACTGAAAGACTTCTTTGATTTTGACGGAACAACCAAAATTCTGGAACTTGAAACAGCGATCGACCTGAACAAAACTATTTTTGACAATCTTAAACAGAAAATAAAGAAGAGCTATGAGTTATAAATATCCCTGGCAACAGATTAAGGAATACAAAGAGATTTTATTTCATAAATACGAAGGCATTGCCCGCATCAGCATCAACCGGCCGCAGGTTCACAATGCGTTCACTCCGCTAACCGTACATGAGATGATCGATGCGATGTACTATTGTCGCGAGGATGCCGACATTCGTGTAATCATTTTTACCGGTGAAGGCGGAAAGGCATTTTGCAGTGGTGGCGACCAGAGCGTTCGCGGTCATGGCGGGTATGTCGGAAAAGACACCATACCACGCCTGAACGTACTCGATTTACAAAAACTTATTCGTTCAATTCCTAAACCGGTTATTGCAGCTGTGGCCGGATGGGCTATCGGTGGCGGCCATGTATTGCATGTAGTATGCGATCTTACCATCGCTGCGGAAAATGCGCGCTTCGGACAAACCGGTCCGAAAGTAGGAAGCTTTGACGGTGGTTTCGGTGCATCATACCTTGCACGCATTGTTGGACAAAAGAAAGCTCGCGAAATCTGGTACCTGTGCGATCAGTACGATGCAAAAGAAGCATTGGAAATGGGCCTGGTAAACAAAGTTGTTCCGCTTGATAAGCTTGAAGAAACAACCGTTGAATGGTGTAAAAAGATTATTGCGAAGAGTCCGCTGGCGTTGCGCATGCTGAAAGCTTCATTCAATGCCGAACTTGACGGTCAGGCCGGAATCCAGGAACTTGCCGGAAATGCAACATTGCTCTACTATTTGAGTGATGAAGCCAAGGAAGGCAAGAATGCATTCCTTGAAAAGCGCGATCCAGACTGGTCGAAATATCCGAAGTTCCCGTAACGGAATCTTGCATGACTGCGCGCAGGGTCTTCCTATTTATTTTCGCTAATCTTGTTTGTATGATCGGATCGGCACAGGCAACATCTCAACAACAAGACATGTACGTTTTGCGGCTGACGCCTCATGCCGATCTGAAACAATCCATTGGTGATTTTGCAAAGGCCAATGCCATCAAAGCAGGTGTGATTGTAACCTGCGTGGGCAGCCTGGAGCAATACAACCTTCGGTTTGCCAATCAGCCGAATAACAGCAAAGCAACCGGCCATTTTGAAGTTTTGTCGCTGAGCGGAACATTTTCAGATTCAGGATTGCATTTGCACCTCTCTGTTGCCGACAGCCTCGGTAAAACCATTGGCGGACATCTGTTGGATGAGAATTTGGTTTACACAACCATCGAACTTGTTGTAGCCAATCTTTCCGATCTCGAGTTTACACGCGAAGTTGATTCCACGTACGGCTATCCCGAATTGGCGATCAAGCGGAAAAAGAAAAAACCATGAACTACAAGCATGGCTGAATTTGACTAACAATCGAACAAGTTCAGGGTAAATTTCGTTATACTTGCATATGCGGGAACCGGTAAACATAAATTTTAAGAAGCTTTCTCAGGCCTACCGGGCGCACGTGCGTTCAAAGGCCGCCAAAGTGGGGAACACAATTTTCTACATAAAAAACGGGAGCCTTATTGAAGAAAATCCTAGTGATCACTCCCAAATAATTAGCAAGTTATCTAAGTAGGTGGTAAATGCCCACACTTCACATTCTTGCCGGACCTAATGGAGCCGGGAAGACAACATTTTACGAAACTGCAGTAAACGAAGGGTTCATTGAGAAACAACTGCCTTTTGTAAACGTTGATCTGATAGCCAGATCATTTGGATCATATTCTGCTGAGAATTTTCAGCGTGCCGATAATGAGGCGAGACTTCAAATCGGTACGTACTTAAACGCCATGCACGACTTTATGATAGAAAGTAATCTGTCGATGCAAAACGATTACGACTGGGTGCAGGCGGTAGCGAAGAAGGGCTATGAAGTCGTTATTTATTTTTTGTATACGTGTGATGTTTCTGTAAATATAAACCGGGTAAAGAAACGTGTTTCAGAAGGTGGTCACGACATTCCGCAACCAATTATTGAGCATCGCTACAAGACCGGCCTGAGTTACTTAAAAAGTAACTTACATAAATTCAAAAGGGTCCTCCTGATCGACACGTCAGAAGATACGGCAATTTTCATGGCGGAAATTCAGGCCGGAAAAATTGTATTTGAGGAACAAAACACTCCCGCATGGGTTTCTGAGGCATTGTTTATTTCCAGACGATTAAACAAGTAATGTTCTATTCACACCAAAATATATGGGTCAATCATCATTTCGTTAGCATCGATGATATTTTATCGGAAGGCGTAAACATTAATTCCGACTTTGAACGTGAAACACTTGCATTCATTAAAATCTGGCTTACCGATACCCAGCAGTTCACACTAAAAACCAGCGGCTCTACCGGAACTCCGAAAGAAATAACACTCACGCGACAACAACTGATCGACAGCGCCAACCGGACAATCAACAAACTCAAACTGACGGACAAGCACACCGCGTTCGTATGTCTCGATACAAAATACATTGCCGGCAAAATGATGCTGGTGCGCGCGCTGCAGGCAAACATGAAAATTGTTGCAGTTGAACCTGCTGCTGACCCATTTAAAGAATTAAATATTCAGGCCCACTTTGGAGCATTCGTTCCGCTTCAGTTGGATGAGATATTTAAAGCTCAAACCTCCTTAGAAAAGTTAAACAGGTTTCAGTCCGTCATTATCGGTGGCGCGGCCGTTAATGCTGCATTGCTGAATAAGATCAAAACGCTTTCGTGTGACGTGTACGCAACGTACGGCATGACTGAAACTGTGTCGCACATCGCGCTGCAGAAACTTAACGGCCCGGATGCACAACACGCCTTCGAAGTTTTTCCGGATGTGAAAATCTCTGCCGATGAACGTGATTGCCTGGTAATCGAAATGCCGCGAGTTAACCAACCGTTGCACACCAACGATGTAGTTAAACTTGTCGACCCGAAGCATTTTCAGGTCCTGGGTCGCTATGACAACATCATCAACAGCGGTGGTGTAAAATTGATGCCGGAGGCTATCGAACAGAAGATACAGGGTGTGCTCAACCTGCCTTTTTTTGTAGCGGGCGTGGCGGATGAACGTCTCGGACAAAAGCTGGTGCTGGTTGTTGAGGGCACACCTGCCGCTGACCTTGCGGCAAAACTTAAGCAGGCGCTTTCAGCATACGAGATGCCGAAAGAGATTCTTCCAACCCGTCAATTCGAGCGTACCGAAACGCAAAAGATCAACCGGATAAAAACCCTTGAAAAGGCCTTAAAAAGCCGTGCGTAAACTGTTCCGCATTTCCCTAATCCGCTTATTTTTGCATCCGACAATTACTATCTGAATAAGCACTCATGGGACGCATTTTTGAGAAACGGAAGCATAAGATGTTCGCGCGGTTCGACAAGATGGCGAAAGCCTTCACGCGCATCGGGAAAGATATTGCCATTGCGGTAAAGCAGGGCGGTCCGAATCCCGATAACAACCCGAAGCTTCGCATGGCGATCCAGAACGCGAAAGGCGTGAACATGCCGAAAGACCGCGTTGAAAATGCGATCAAGCGTGCCTCCTCAAAAGAAGAAAAGGACTACCAGGAAGTTGTGTACGAAGGGTATGCACCTCACGGCGTTCCTGTATTGGTAGTGGCTGCTACGGATAATCCAACCCGTACCGTGGCGAACATCCGCCTGCATTTCTCAAAAGGTGGTGGCAGCATGGGTAATTCGGGATCTGTTTCGTTTATGTTTGAACACCGTGGAGTTTTCAAATTCGATCCGGCAAAACTCAACCTCGATGAACTTGAACTCGACCTGATTGACGCTGGCGCGGAAGACATTCAGCGTGACGAAGAAGAAACAATCGTGTACACGAAGTTTGTCGACTTCGGACAAATGGCTAAGTTCCTCGAATCAAAAGGTCTCGAAGCCAAAAGCTCCGAGCTTCAGTATATTCCTACCACAACAAAAGAACTACCGGAAGACCAGCAGGATGAAGTGCTGAAGCTGATTGAAACACTCGAAGCAGACGATGACGTGCAGAGTGTGTTCCATAATTTGGCGTAACAATGCAACAGGACAATCGCGTACTTATCCGGATTGTCCTTAAAATGCTCATTTCCCTTGTCTGGCTCATCAATGGCCTTTTCTGTAAGGTATTAAACTTCGTTCCGCGCCATCAATTGATTGTTACCCGAATACTGGGCGATGATTTCTCAAACCTGATCACGCTGGCAATCGGATTTCTCGAGATTCTTATGTTTGTTTGGATCCTCTCCGGAATAAAATCACGGCTGTGCGCTATTCTGCAGATCATTATTGTGCTCACGATGAATGTTATAGAATTCATACTTGCGCCCGATTTATTATTGTTCGGAAGGGTAAACCTGTTAATTGCATTTGCGTCTACAGGAGTAGTTGCGATTAATGAATTTGTTCTCACCGGAACAAAGCAAACGCATGCATAATGTTATCGCTTAAGAACCACCCCTTTGCAGTCGAAACCTTCTTTGAACATTCTCTTGTACTCACATTTGCACTGCCAAAAGAAACACTCAAGTCACTAATTCCGCCATGTCTCGAACTTGATACCCTCAACGGTCAATGGGGATTTGTTGCCGTGGCGCTTGTAACAACCAGAAATCTCAGACCAAAGGGTTTTCCTGAATTTCTTGGAAACGATTTTATCCTGGCGGGATTTAGAATCTTTGTGAGATACCGAACTAAAGCCGGCAAAAGACTACGGGGATTATACATCATCAAGTCGGAAACGAATAAATCAAGAATGTCCTTTTTCGGAAACATCTTTACACACTATAATTACACGACCACCGACATCAAAGAAACTAATAGCTCCGGCTCATTGCGTTTTAGTTCAAATCGATCAGGAATAGAAATTGCAATCACCAAACACGATCACGAGATACATCTTCCTGTCGGATCTCCTTTTCTTGATTGGAAAGAAGCGAGACGCTATGCCGGTCCCCTTCCGTTTACATTTACCTACAATGCCAAAACACGCGAAGTGTTGATTATTGAAGGCGTGAGACAGGACTGGGAACCAAAACCGGTGGCTGTGCTGGAAAGCAGAGTTGATTTCATTCAAAACAAATTTCCCCAGGCTATATTGGCCAATGCGTTTGTCGTTGAGAATATTCCTTACTACTGGAAAAAGGGCCGCATCGAAACATGGACAGAACAAGATTTACAGGCGTAACGAACATCGTTCGGTTTAACTGGCATTTTTACGTAATGGCAGGCTTACTCTCGGCTCTCCTGTTTGTTTCTTCCACATTCATGTCCGGCATTCCTTCGGCTATGCTTAACATTTTCGCTGCATTGATCTTGTCAGGCACAGTTGTATCACTGGTTGTATCCTCCTATATCTACGACTTTTCAAATCTCTATACATTCAAATGGTTGAACGTCTGGTCCACTGCTTCGCACATTGTTAACATCCACGCGGGATTTGACGAAACCAGTCACCTCATAAAAAAAATCTACCCCGGGGTTCAATTAAAGATTTTCGATTTCTACGATCCGAAAAAGCATACCGAAGTGTCCATTGAAAGGGCAAGAAGAGCTTTCCCCCCTCCGCCTGAAACAATCAAAATTTCAACCGACTATATCCCGCTTGCTGAAAATTCAACCGACATTATTTTCCTAGTACTTGCCGCGCATGAGATTCGTGATGCAAAAGAACGCTCATCTTTTTTTACTAAGCTCTCGGGTTCGCTGAATCGCGAGGGAAGGATTATCGTTATCGAGCATCTACGCGATCTGAATAATTTTATGGCATTCAATCTCGGCTTCTTTCACTTCTTTTCGAAAAAATCCTGGTTATCTGTATTCCGACAAGCCGGTCTCACGATTGAATCCGAACTCAAAATAACTCCTTTTATTAGCGCCTTTATTCTGCAGAAAAATGGAAGTGCATCTTAACATCATCGGCTATATCATGTTTGTGCTGGCAACCGTGCACATTGCTTTCCCGCGGTATTTCAACTGGAAGATTGAGTTTCAACCGGTGAGCCTAATCAATACCCAGATGATGTATGTTCACACATTCTTCATCGGCCTGATCATCCTTTTAATGGGATTATTATGCACGCTGTATGCGGATGAACTCACCCAAACATCATTTGGAAAAACAATCAGCCTGGGATTGTTTATCTTCTGGGGAACCCGTCTGATCTTTCAGTTCTTTGTTTATTCGTCAAAACTGTGGCGGGGCAAAAAATTCGAAACATCCGTGCATGTTGTCTTTTCTCTGCTCTGGACTTATTTCACCATCACCTTTCTATTCATCTATCTGGGAATAGAATACTAATACCGCAACCAAACAACCTTAGCATCCTTCCCGGGTGCGGTCACGGAAATTATCAGGATGTTACCATAATCTGCATCAGCAAATTGTTTGAATTCCTTTCCGACTGTGAGTGCATTGGCAATGTCAGGAATAGTGTTGGAATGGCCTGAGATCACAATCGTTCCGCCCGGGTGCGCTGCAACCAGCTTCTCCAGATCTGCTGCGAGCATCGATGAATAGGTATTCACCGTCAGGCCTTTTGCTGCAGCCAGCGGAGCTACCGTGTTTTTAGTCCGCTTGAAATCAGTCGAGTAAATCGCGTCAATTTTGGTTTTGTCAAACAATGCAGCGAGCGCTTCGGCACGCTTCACTCCTTCCGGTTTAAGTTCCGGATCGCTGCCGCCTTCCGTTGCTTTTTCAGCATGCCTTACCAGGATGAACGTTGTGATCTGTTGTGCATAGCCAGCCTGAACGGCAAGCAGCAGTACAAACGCAATTACCAGCTTCTTCATATCTATTTGTGCTTGTCCTGAATGTTTTGCGGAACGTTACAACCTTGTCTTCTCCGCGTGTCAGCAAGGTGAAAAATTTTCCAGCCGTCTGCCGTGCGCATCATGTGAAACGCATCCACCCCGCAATGACTGAATGTATTACCAAGATAAAATGCATAATCACACCACACCTGCGCAAAATCTCCATCAAGCTGAACTTTTAAATTCCAGATCTCTTCGTTAAACGCGCCTTTTGGATTGGGCTTCGCGATAGCCTTTAAAAATCCAGCGATACCCGTTTCGCGTTCCAGCACAAGTTTACCCTCGCGGTTTTTTGCCACGGTTGCCATCGTTACCTGATCGGCAAATACCGACTTAAACAAAACCGTGTCATTGGTTTGCATGGCCTTGAAAAGATTATTGACAACAATAGTCACCTGCGTCTCGTCTGAATTCTGGGCTACCAGAAGCCCCGTTGCAGCGAAGGCCAGCAGTAAAACAAATAGGGATTTTTTCATGAGGTTTTAGTTTTCTGAAATTTGCCGGTTTGACAGCGCAATCCGAACCGAATTTATGCCAGCGGTCGATTCGCAAAAACCCCGTCCGCTACAAGCCAGATTTTCGCCTATCTTTATTGGTCGAAACCCAGTCAAATATATGATCAGTCGAATTTTGTGTTCCCTGTTGCTCTGTCTTGGCCTGCTTACACCTTCTGTTGCGCAAACCGACAGCCTGTTGAAAGTGCTTGATACCGCAAAGAACGATCGCAAGGTAAAGGTGTTGAATGAATTGTTTCGCGCTAACCTGGCTTCCAACCCGGTAAAGGCAATCGGCTACACAAGGGAAGCGCTGAACCTGGCTACCGAAATCAACGATCAGAAAGGAGTTGCTGCATCCTACAATAACCTTGGGGTTGCGTATAAAAATCAGGGCGCATTGGATAAAGCACTTGAGTATTACATCCGCTCGTTAAAGATTTACGAAACACTCGATAATAAAGAAGGCATCGCCACCACAAAAAATAACATCGCCACCATTTATTCAATTAAGGGTGATTATGGTCAGGCCATGAAATACCTGGAGGAGTCGTACAACCAGCTTATTGAACTCAAAGATGAATCGCGGCTGGTAGGGTCGCTCAACAACCTCGGCAACCTGCACATTGATCTGCAGTTGTACGAAAAAGCGTCCGAGTATTTTCAAAAAGCGTATCAGCTCAGCGAAAAGCTGGGGCAACCTTTTGCGGATCCGATGAATAACCTCGGAAATGTTTTCTTCAGGCAGGGCAACTATCAACGGGCGATCGACTTTTATCAGAAGGCACTTGAGATCGAACAAAAAGAAAATAACCGGCTGGGCATGCTTGGCACCATTACCAACATCGGTATCGCCTACACCAAAGCAAACCAGCCGAAGCCTGCCATGCAATACCTGAACGAAGCGCACACAATGGCTAAAGATCTTCAGGCTTACCGGTTTGTTCCTGACATTCTGCGCAACCAGGCCGATAATCAATTCCGCCTGGGCGATGTTAAGTCGGCCTACAAAACATTGCTCAAATACGACTCCGCCCGCGAGAAAGTTTTCGGGGAAGAAAGCAGTCGCAACATTGCGCAGATGGAAATGGCGCTGAGCCTCCAGGAGAAGGAAAAGGAGTTCGAGATGCTTAAAAAGGAGGCAGAAATCAAGACACTGGAACTGAACAACACCCGCCTGTTCATTACCCTGCTCGTGCTGATTGTGATTATCGTGCTGGCAGTCATCAACTTCTACTACATGGGCCGGAGACGGAAGTTTTTGAACAAAACGCAGTGATTTTTGAATGAAAATGTATTCGGAATTCCGACCAAAAGACCTAATTTTGACACCGTTAAAACCCTGATATCATGTTTCAGCAATTTTTGGCAGACGGAGGAAACTTATTCATCGCAATCGTAGCCGTACTGGTTGGTTTCGCAGCAGCAATGGGCTATACCGATTATCTGAAAACAAAAGACGAAGAGAAGAAGCACTAAGTATTGTGCTTTGTGATCATAAAAAAAGCCCTGGCATTCATCGTCAGGGCTTTTTCATTTTAGGTACAGGTCAGGTAAAAACGTTAATACGGTGATTTATAACTCGACTGCCAATCGGCCCACTTAATGGTTTTGTAGTGATCCTCCCCGATAAACTGAATGATCGGATGAAACTCCTCCGGCTTTCGGTAGCCGGGTAATGGCTGAATAATATTGAAATTATCGTCCAGGAAAACCACCGTAGGGTAGCTAAGCTGATTATTGAGAAGCGCGGCCGCCAGCTCGTGATAGCCCCGGTTTTCAACAGTAATGAATTTGTAGGTCTTACCGTTCAGCACAACATCCTGATGCTGCTCGGCATTGAATTTAACGGGATAGAATTTTTCGTTGAGAATCTGGGCCACCTTCGGTTCGCTGAACGTGTTTTTGTCCATCACCTTACACCAGCCACACCAGTCGGTATACACATCAATAAAAATCTTCCGTTTCTCGGTTTTCGATTTTTCAACAGCTTCTTCAATGGTAAGCCATTTCACCTCTCCTGTTGGCACAGGCCTGAATGACATCCCGAGCGCGAGGATTGCCATCAGTGCCGCACTAAAAACTACTTTTTTCATACCCGTGATTCAACGTTTTGGACGACTACAAATTTATCTGCAAAACGACAGGATTTAATCCTTTTTCAATTGCAGTCAGTAACCTTCCCGACCCCTAAAAGTAAATACTGTACGGAAAAGTTCAGCGCAATTGTCCAGAAGCGAACAACCCCGGGGTATTAATCCCCAAAAAAGCACTAAAAAAGAGGTTCTTTTCAATTGGCATAGCATTCGTAAAGAACCGGGCGTCATGAAATGGAAGTTTACCTATAAAGAATTAACCCTCCTGATCGGCATCCTGGTTGCCGTTATCATCATGATCACGCTTTGGTTTAAGCCGGCACAAACTGAGTCTGGTGACGTGTCCATTAAACCTGTAAAACAACTCGCTGCGCCCGCAGTTAAAGTCGCTGTCCGGCAGACATCCGTATTACTGGATGATTTGATAAAGTAATTACTCGCGGTAAGCATACCACGCCAGCACCGTTTCAATAGCACGCTTGATTGCTTCATTGATCGGGTAAAAGTCACGGGTAAGGTCCATGTCAATGGAATGCAGCTGCATGTAGTACTGATTCATCATCGGAATTTCACCCGAGCCTTCCGTAACCCTTTTCGCAGCCTGCTGATAATTTTCGGATTGTTCAGATTTAATAATCTGGCACGTTACCAATTCCTTCTCCGCATACTTGTTTGTGCGTGCCGAATAACCAAACAACCTGCAGATTAAACCGCGATGTTTGTATTCTGTGCACAGCCCCGCTCCTGCCTGCGTGGGATTCAGGATGTAGCAAATAGACGAGTCGCCCGACTTTATCTTATCCAGCCACTCGAAAGCAAGATTGTTCTCATAGAGATAATGCGCGAAAGGAAGAAACTCCAGGATCGTAGCTTCGATATCAGGTTTAAAGCAGCATTTGCCACAGCCGAATTTACAATGCAGGCCCGACCACGATTGAAAAGATGCTATTTCCGCATCCAGCTTTTCAAATACCGCTTCCGTTGCCCTGACTTTGTCGCGTAAATCCACGCGGCAAAAGTACAATCATTTTTTGGCTTCGTATGTCAGCATCACCAATCCGGAAGAATAAGCTTCACTTGACCTCAGCGTAAAATGTTTTCGTCCATCAATGTTGCTGAAAAGAGGTTTGCCAGCGCCCAGCACAACCGGGTGAACCGCCAAAATCATTTCATCGATTAAACCGGCATTCAGAAACGAAGTGGTAAGCGATGCACCGCCCCATAGCCAGATATCTTTTCCCGGTTGATTTTTTAACGCGTTAACCTTCGAAGATAAATCGCCCGACACAAGCTCTGTACCCTCAAAAGGTTTCGCGAGTGTATTCGAAAACACATACGACTTCATTTTCGCGTATGGATTGATGTCGCCCCCTTGTTGTGCATGCAACATCATCTCGTAGCTCTTCCGTCCGTAAAAAATCGTATCAATGCGCTTTATAAATGCACTCATGCCATAGTCCTGATCCGTCAGGCACCAGTCATATTCTCCGTTCGGGCCTTCAATCAATCCATCCAGGCTCACCGCCACACATAAAATAACTTTCCTCATAGCACATCATTAATCTTCCAGTTCCGAACACTCATAGCCATTTTCTCTCAACAGGTTAATCGCTGCAAGCGGCTGAATGCGGTTCGATACAATGCGCAGAATGCGGTCGCAATCATCCAGCGCGAAATTCCATTTCCCCTTACCTGCTGCCGAATCCAGCAGCGGCTTCAGCGATTTAACATGCTGATGCGTTTCTACAGACGTTTTAAATACAAGCACTTCCATTTACAATCAGGGTTTTGTATAGGTTACAATATCAATTCCAATCCCGTTCGGATCTTTAATGGCAAAGTGACGGTCGCCCCAGTCTTCATTGCGTATCGCAATTTCGATCGGCACACCAAGCGCCTGAATCTGCTTATACACAGCATCCACATCGTGTACTTCAATCGTCAGGTACACCCCGCTTCCGCCAAAGGCCATTTGAAAGACACGCTGTTGCGTTGGATGGTTGGGAAGCAGAAAGCTGATTTGATCGTTGCCGCCCGGAGTCTGTAACAACAGGTAGAACTCATTCTCAAACACTACGGTAAATCCAAGTTTGGAGGTATAAAAGGTTTTCGTTTCCTGCAACCTGGCAGTAATAATTCCGGCATTCATTCTCATAGAGGTATTGGTTTGTGCGGAAACCTTGCCAGACATAAACAGAGCAAGTGCTGCCACCAGTATGCCGACAATCAGAATAAACTTTTTCATTCCTGACGACTTAAAGAATGCCCAGTTGAATTTCTGTAACATTAGCATCCGGGTTGGCAAAGTCGACATTCACATAAATCTCGCGGTTGTTACCCGAAGGCCTGAACCCGTTTTGAGCCGCATACCCAATCAATGCTTCATAGCTACGCGGCATTTCGTGCCATTTTCCTTCATGGATAAGCGAAAGACACGCGAAGTCATCCGTTCGCTTAACGTGAAACGCGCCATCGTACCCGGGAGTGACTTCTGCCACCGGCAATGCAATTTCGAGCGTGAATGATTTTTGAATATCGGTGAAGCCGGCATAGTGCCAGTGAACCGGGCCGGTAATGTGAAGATTGTTTTTCACCGCTTCCGCATAAAGTTTGGGTGCAACATCAAAGAATCGTCCAAGCTCGTTTACGGTAGTTTCTGTGCGGAAGAAAAGAAAACTGATCGGCTTAATGCGCCTGGCAATGGGTTGAGATACAGTGGTAGTCATAACGTTGATTTTTTTTGCTAATCAACGATTGCTGCATGACAGCCCTATGTCAGCATAGAAACAGAATTTTCAAACATTTTTATGAGGTACTGACAGCTGTATGTCAGCAGAAACGGGTTTAACCGATCACTTTCACGCTGCCATGATGCGATGCGAGTGTTTCGGCAAAGTCTGCCAATCGGTTGCGTAGCTCTTCAGGCTCTTCCACCGTTACGCCCGTGCCGAACATCACCAGCCAGCTTACCATGTGGTCGAGGTTTTCAATCATAAACTCAGCGCGAAGTTTATCGCCCAGGTCGGTTTGCGAAATGCTGCCGTAAAGCGGGCGGCCATAAAGACTCTCCTTGTTAAACGTTGCCACCACCTTCTGCATGCCGTGATGGCTATGAAAAACACTCTTGAAATATTCCTGCAGCGACAGCAGGTTGCGGCCTTCGAACGTTTTGCCGGTCGATTTAAGATTTTTAATTCGGTCCGCCCGGAAATCGCGGTAGCCGTTACGCAGCCTGCACCACGCGATCAGGTGCCACGCAGCACTGTAGTAAAACAATCCGATCGGTTCAACCTCGCGTTTCGTATGCTCTTCCTGGTTGCTGCTGTACTCAATTTCAAGCACAAGCTTTTTAACCGCTGCACGCTGAATATCCGTCAGGAAGTGGTCCGGAAAATCGTTTTGAACCGGCCGTGTAGCCACCGAAATTTCAACATGAGAATACAGTTGGTCGAGATGTTCCTTTTCAGGGTCACTGAGAACCGCCTTGATCTTGAACATGGCCGATTCGAAGGCAGCCTTCATCGACTTGTCGCCCATCTTCTCCACAAACTTGCCTGCAAGCAGCATGGAGCTGGCCTCGTCCTGCGTGAACATAACCGGGGGAAGATGATAGCCATCGACAATGAAATAACCTTTGCCCGCTTCCGAGCCGATGGGCACGCCCGCTTCCATCAGCGCCTTTACATCGCGGTACACCGTACGCAGGCTGATTTCAAACCGGTCAGACATTTCTTCAGCCTTCACCACCTTCTTGGGTTGCAGGTGCACAAGCATGGCAGTAAGGCGATCGATCCGGTTCATGGGTGAAAGATAAATAATTGATGCGAAATGGCGCGGGTGATGCCGTTGGAAGAGGCGGGTGAGAAAGTTATCTTGGAGGGCGGTGATAACGGACAAAAAACAAGGTTGCAGCTACCATGAATGCTTACGTAACAAAAGATTATAGACCCTAAAGAGATAACCACGGTTCTACACCATGAGCAAAACATTTTTACAAGCCGAATGGAGAAAACTGGCAATGGCCAATTATGCTGTTGACAACAATATACTTCGCCCCTATTTACCGCATAAAACGGAGATCGATCTTTGGAATAATACCTGTTATGTGAGCCTGGTGGGCTTCATGTTTCAGAACACCCGCGTAAAGGGAGTTAAGATTCCTTTTCATGTAAATTTTGAGGAAGTAAACCTCAGGTTTTACGTCCGCTATAATGATCAGGGCGAATGGAAACGGGGCGTGGTATTCATTAGCGAAATCGTACCCAAGCCCGCCCTCACATTTGTCGCCAACACAATCTACAAAGAGCACTATAAAACAATGCCGATGCGCCATTCCTGGAACAGCGCGCCCGACACGTTAACCGTGGAATACCAATGGAAAAAGAAAAACTGGAATTCATTTAAGGTTGTAACGCAAAATACGTCAGCCTTAATTCAGCCCGGCAGCGAGGAAGAGTTTATCACCGAACATTATTGGGGCTACACAAAAATAAGCGACACCGTAACCTCCGAGTACGGTGTGGAACACCCGCGATGGGAAGTCTATCCCACAAAAGCGTATTCCATTGATGTTAATTTTGGCGATCTTTACGGGCAGGCCTTTTCCTTTCTTGACCGTGAGATTCCAAAATCTGTTTTTCTGGCAGAAGGATCAGCGATTAAAGTAAAAGAAGGTCGCACGATTTGAAAACGCAGCTGGATTGTTTTTGAACTCATTAACAGCAGGTATAGCAATACAAAATCCCTAAACTATGAAAGTAAAATTTGCAATCTTACTCGGTATCCAAACCGCTTTGCTGATCGGGATGTTCGCGTACGCGACCATTCAGAAAATCGAAGCTCAAAAAGAAAGAACCCTGCGGGAGGACCAACAGCTTGCTGCCGAACGGCTGCGTGAGCAATCCGGCAAAGAAATTGAAATGCTGAAGGAAAAGTTAAAGAACTGCCCGCAATAACTTTGTAATCTAACGGGTCAGGTAATACCAGACTTCGGCAGCATGCAACTATGGTATCATTCATAACATTCAGAAAACTGGCCCTCTCCTTTCCGGAAGCAACCGAAGAATCACACTTCGAGAAAACTTCTTTTCGGGTAAAAAAGAAAATATTTGCCACCTATGATGAGGCGAACAAGCGTGCCTGCCTTAAATTATCGGAGATCGACCAGGACGTTTTTTCATCGGCCGGAAACAAGGCTATCATTTTCCCGGTCGACAATAAATGGGGAAAGCAGGGCTGGACATTGGTAGAACTGCGGAAAGTGAAAAAGGAATTGTTTGTTGACGCGCTAACAACAGCCTATTGTGAAGTAGCCCCGAAGAAACTGGCTGATCAAATCCGCAAGCCAAATACATGACACCGCTACGCCTTCAGCACTTGTTCTGACTCAAGCTCACAGCACACGCTGTAATTCATTCGCTTTTATTTAATTTAGGTAAGGCCAAACCCTCTGGACGAGTAAGAGCATGGCAGTAAGGCGGTCGATGCGATTTCATGGACGAAAGATAAGATATCAAAGAATTTTTTGTCCAAACACACAAACCGCGATTCCAATATATTTGAATGCAACCGACTACAATCGGATACAATCGTTTAATACAAGATTGGCAGCGAATTTAATTGCACTTTTCGAAAAGCTATACCGCACAGATTGAAGAGCGAAATTGAAAAATGAAATCACTATCCATTCCAATTGTTGGGTTCTTTCTCATAAGTTTTGGAGTTGCCTATAGCCAATCCATCACACCTCTATATGGCTCGGTAAGAGACTCAAAGGATGGCTCTGCGATTCCCTTTGCAAACATCCATTTTAGTTCAACAAAGATGGGTTCTGTAACCAATGCGCGTGGGCAATTTAGGATTTGGATAGAATCTAGTCAAAGCGATGATTCCCTAATAGTGTCATTCGTGGGCTACAAGCCCGTCAAGCAAAGTATCTCATCCATTACGCTAACAGACTCTGTCACCATATGGTTAACAGAGCAGCCTATCACACTTCAAGAAGTCATCATAACCGGAGAAACGCCTTTTACTTTTTTGAAAAACTCATTGAAAAGGACAAAATCGAATTCTCTATCACCTTTGATACTAAATTGCTACTATAGAGAATTTGTCAGTAAAAATGGGAAATACACAAAATTTGCCGATGCACTGGTCGACTATTACATTGAATACAAATCAAATAAAAAAACTGAGGTTAATGTCAGTGTTTCTGAATCAAGGGCTAAACACGTTCCATATAAAATTGATACAAAAATGGGTTCTGATATTGATATTCCACAACAATGGGATATTGAAAGAATTCCCGGCCTCTTCGAAACGGAATCAAAATTGGACAATGTATTTAAAGACGGAAATGATTACACGTTTGATTTGTTCGAGACATCTGATGGGCTGGGGAGTGAATTTTATAGGGTTACCTTTAAGCCCAGGCAAAGCGTTGAGAAATTTTTGTATGAGGGCGAATTTTATATTCTTAAGGAATCTGGGATAATCTATTCAGCAAATTATAGCTTGCCTAAGGAGAGTTTACAATATAGTAAAACATTCAACCTGTTGGGAACCAAAATTAAACTTGTAGCCTTTAGTGCTTATGTACAATATGGATTGCTTGGAAACAAATGCTATCCGAGGTACTGCAAGGCAAGCGCAAGTCTTCATGTGTTCGACAAAAAGGGTACGGACATTACTCATGTTTTTACAACAGAAATGATTACTAATAGCATTCAACATGAGAATGTAAAACCGTTTAGTAATGGTGCTATATGGCGCAAAAAGAGTATTTATAAAAGAGGGAACAATTACAAAACCAAGTTCTGGGAAGGCAAGAGAGGATTGCTGGCAACCGAGGAGGAGCAAAAAATCATTGAAAGCTTGAATAGTAGCGATTCATCTAAATAAACAACTCACTGGCTTTTATTTAATTTTAATTCAGGTAACAAAGCCTCTGGACAAGTACGAGCATGGCGGTAAGGCGGTCGATGCGATTCATCGGGAAAGATATTAATTGATAGGAAGTCGTGTGGCTGATGCCGTTGGAAGAGCGGGGCGAGGAAGTTATCTTGCAAATAGACAATAAAGGGATATAGGCCATAATGTGGCCTATATCCGGACGTTGTGCGCAACCGCCACCCGACAGTAAAGTATGATTGACATTAACGGACATTGGATTGGGTTTTACAACTACGACAAGGGTTACTCCGACTTAATGAAATCGGAATCAGTTCCGTTTCGAGTGACAATAAAAAAAGAGTGGGACAATTTTGTTGGCCGACTAACCGAAGAGGAAGACTATGGAGGAATTGATGACGAAATACTAATCAAGGGACAATTGAACGGGGACAAGATTGAATTCACAAAATATTATACCCAAGAGCACGTGGTTTACGAGAACAATGAATCGTTTTCATTCGACAGCGACAATCCGACAGTTGTTCATCACGAGGGAGTTTACGACAGCAAGAACTCGAAATTCAAGGGACGCTGGGAAATCAGACAACTAAAAGAGATAGAGGACGGAGTACTAGCAGCCGACAACAACTCGGGACTTTGGGAAATGTGGCGAGCATAGTGGCGGCAGCGCACAACAAAAGGTTTGCACAATTGCCTGACTCGGTGTCCTCATTACCTTTCGGTTTCATTATTTACATTTGTCACGGGGGACAGATTTCAACTTGGTCGCCTTGTCGGCCTCGCGGCCTTAACAAGCGCTCCTAATCCCGCCACGACAATATGCACCAGCGTTAGCGGTAACCCCCTCTGACGACTGCGGACAACTATTACCGACAGATGAGAAATGCTATTTTGAGTTTTATTTTGATTCTCGTTCCCTACGGACTTCTCGCAAGTGACCTGGGACTCGGTTTTATCGAAGTCGACAAAGATTCTCCCTTAGAGTTGTTTCGACAAAAGAATGACAAGCAACGAGAGAGATATTTACAATTACCACAGAGACCAGTAATGGATTTATTTTCAGCATTGGACTATGAGCGAGACTACAAATGGTTTAAACCACAAGCAATATCGGTGACACTTCAAAAGTGTCTAATAAAAGTGACGCAAGTTGAAGACGACTGGATTCAAGTTGAGACAAACTTGGAGACAAAGGAGAAAATGTGGATTGATGGACACCGACACATAAATATTTATTCATGGGAGGAAATATTAAAGAAGTATTGCATGGTGAGAGCTATCGAATCAGAAAACATTAAATCTGAACCGACAATAAACTCCACGACAATACAAATGACGACACTAAACGACTATTTTAATGTTGTTGAAGTAACGGGTGACTGGATAAAAATTGCAACAAACCGAGTTTGGGAACACCTTGCACCTAATGGACGACTTGAAAATGGCTGGATAAAGTGGAAGAGCGATGACCAAATAAAAGTTAAACTATATTTTGACATTGACACCAGGGGCAACCGCTAACAGTGTGCTTGTGCAATGGCCGGGTTCGCAACTGCATTAAACATTCCGTTTCATTATATACATTTGTCACGTGCGACAGGTCGCAACTGGTCGGGCTAAACATTTCGCTTCGTTTTTTAGCCCTCCTATTCCGGCCACATGCACAAGCACCAACGTGGCTCATGCCTTAATAAAACTTTATCATACTAATGGGAGCTTGGGGACAAGGAATTAAACAAAATGACTTATTCAGTGACCTCTACGACACGTTCAGAGCTTTGTATTATGACGGACTTGAGCCCAATCAAATTCGAGAAGCTTTAGAACGGGACAATGAAGTTGACGAGGACGAGTATGCTGACTTCTGGACAGCGATTGCGTATTCACAGTGGGTAACAAAAGGACTTGAGAAATATGTTCTTGACAAAATTAAAGAGATAAAAGAGACTGAACGCGGACTGCAATTATGGAAAGAAGCCGGGGACAAGGAATTCAAAAGGAGAAAAAAAGTGATTGAAGAGTTTCTTTTAGAAATTCAAACTGAGAGACCAACCGCCATCAAAAGAATAAAGATTAAACCCTATCCTCCAATATTTGAACAAGGGGACTGTTTGGCATTTAAGATTGACGACAACAACTATGGGGCGGGAGTTGTGATACAGAAAATAGACTTTCATCCGTTGAGTCTTTCAAAATTGGGTTCTAACAGAATTGCATTGACAAAATACAAGGCGACAAAAAAACCTGACATAAACGACATTACTGAAGCAGAGATACTTTATACAACTTTCAGAAAGTGGAACGAAGCTTTCAACGTAAATACGTTTGACGCTAAACATTTAGGAAAATACCTAAAGCAAATTGAAAAAGTTGGCCAGTTAAATATTTCTGAAAAGGTGGTAGAATTTATTCAACGACCGGGACGGTGTTTCAATTTTGACAACTGGAAAGATGTAAGGCAGATAATTAACAGCCAATTGGCTTTTGAAACTGATAACAGGCTCCCTGACTATAGGAAATTAAAAGTAAAAGACATCACCGACAATGTGGACAACTGGAAATACATGTTGGACGAGAGATATAAATACATTTTCCCATAAGGCACGAGCCACAACATGGTGTTTATGCCAGCTGCGGGGGAAGTGTAAGTATGAAGTTTAGTTTTTATATTCCGTTTCGGTACCTGGGACAGGGCGCAGCTTCGGAAGCCGGCCACATCGCAAACACAAACGTTAGCAGTAATAGGGCCCTGACAATTTTAGTCATCTAACCTGTGACACTGCTAACAAAGTTTTCCCAACTGGACTAGTGAACGGCTTCGGGACAACTTGGACTTTGAAAAAATTAAAACGTGGGACGGACTAAAAAATTAATACAGCCGATCCTTTGCATTTTTAAGAAGATTGTGCTCCGACTTCACCGCGCA
Organism: Cyclobacteriaceae bacterium; assembly: GCA_019694875.1. GTDB lineage: Bacteria > Bacteroidota > Bacteroidia > Cytophagales > Cyclobacteriaceae > UBA2336. Next base: position 544,952 of record JAIBBC010000002.1, on the reverse strand, counting down.
TTTGGCACATGCTATAGCCCTGCCTACCGGCAGGCAGGCGCTCAAACCCATCGCGACACCAAAGCTATGGCAAGAGCCAACCAGCCCACACTAATTTGACTAGCTAACTGACTGATAATCAGTGGATGCATCGGCTTGAGATTTCTCAACATCCTATTTAAAAAAGGAATAAATTACAACCCAAATATGAAGTCCTTAAACAGGGCTTTTTGAGCTCAGATTACCCCTTTGAAATGGCTAATACCATAAATACAGTTAACATAAACGTTGAAAGGATAAATCACCTTTTGAAGCTGTATGGGCTTACCAAGACGGACTTTATCACTAAAGTTGGCAAAGGGTTGAAAAAACCTTATTCAGAGGATGAAGTTTTTAGTTCTGAAATTAAAGTAAGCCTGCTCAAAAAAATAGATAAAATTTTTAGCAAAGGGTTAAGCTATTATCTAGACCCTCAACAAGTCAAAGAGAATAAAGAAGAGAGTATTTTTTTTAGAAAGGACACCTTCAATGCTGAGCTCAATTTTGGGAGTAAAAAAATTGTAACTCATTTCGAAGAGGAGAAAATATCTCTTTCAGCATTATCAAAAATGGCTGGAATTAAACAGGACAGAATACTTCCGGTTTTTACGATTAGGTCTAATCCAAAAGAAGTTGCTCAAAAAATCAGGGAACAATTGTATCCCACATTCACAAACTTCAAGAGAGACTTTCTTAAATCCCTTATTGCGAAATTTGCAGAAAACAACATCTTGGTTTTTGAATTCGTTGAAACATGGAATAAGAAGGAAAAAGTAAATATTAATGGATTTTATTTGTCACCAGGAACTATCGTTCTAAAGAGAAACCAAAACTCATTCAGTCGCGAGATATTTACGCTTATTCATGAATTAGGGCATTACCTTTTAGATGAAGAGGAAATTGATGAACGAATTAATGAAGATTCCTCAGACTATAACTCACTTAATAAAATTGAAAGATGGTGTAATGACTTTGCGTATTACTTTCTAATCGGTGACTATGATTCAACTATAAATCAGTTAGAAACAGCTAACGCAAAAAATGATTACCACCATGAAATTCTTGACCAAATTTCCGAAAGAACTAATTTAAGTGTTTTTGCGCTCTACACTAGGTTATTGATTCTTAACAAAATATCAGTAGCGACATATCGAAAAATATTCAATGAGCTTTCTGAAAAAATAAAGGCTAGAGAAGCTGAGGAAAAAAGAAAACGTGAACTGGAAAAGCAAAGGGCTTTAGAAGAAGGTAGAAAAATACGGGGCTCTGTTGCAAAGCCAATCCTTTCGCCTTTACTGATTAGTACGGTGCAATCTGCTTTTATTGAAGGAGTGATAAATGAAGCTGAGTTTTGCAGAAGGTTAAGTATCAAGCCAGACAAAATTGACCAATATATTTGATGAAGGCAGTAATTGATACAACTTCATTGGTCTCTTTTGTCCGGTACTATCTTCCGTTTGACAAGCAGGATAAGCTTAAATTGCTCTTGTCTGAAAAGTTTGAAAATGGAGAGCTTATAGTTCTTGACAAGGTTTTTGATGAGTCAAGATTCGTTGCAAAAGGTATTGTTGTTAAAGAGCTTGAATTCCTTAATAAGACCACGAAGCATATTAAGACGACTTTAGTCCTGCCTGAATCCAAATTCTATAAAATCCTTGAGAATCAACTTTGCTATGGTGCGCAGAAAAATAAGTTGACACCAACTGAGTTTGAAGTGGCGAAAAACAAGTTTTTGGAGACCGCAGACGCTAAGCTTATTTTGTACTGTAATAACAACACAGGCTCATCTGACAAAACAATAATAGTTACAGAGGAAAGTAGAACTGATAATGATAGCAAGCTCTTCAAAAAGCTTCCAGAAATCTGCAACATTCTGAGTATTGAACATTGCTCACTTCCAGTCTTATTGAAAGAGCACTTCAAAATAAAGTTAAGTGACTATTTAGTTTAGAATTTCGCACACCCATTGCCTGGCCGCAAAGTCCACCCACATCCAAAGCCAGCCAATAAGTGTGCTCAGTGTAGTGTAGATGGACAAAGTTGAAAATGAAAAATGCTCACCGCACGACTGAATAATTAAGAGAGTGTAACATTAACGGAGGACGAAAGACAAGGCTACGAATAAAGTTCAGCGAAGAGCCCTACAGCAGCCAACAGAATGTTTCTATAATGATGCCGTGACTGGTTGGTTTAAAGTTTTATCTTCGTTCAACACTTAGGTTCGGGGACATAACGCGGGCCTCGGAAAATACACCACTGCGGAAACACAAACGTTGTGTGCAAGCGTAGCAGACGACACCAGTCACCAAAAACAGGCTTTGAAAAAAATGGAATATAGACTTGCAAGACAGGAAGTTGACGTCTATCTCTTCGACTCAATGACAACAAAAAGATGAAACACAAGTTACTTCTCATACTGACAATCCTACCGGCAATTCTTTGGGGACAAACAGCAATATTTTATGCTGACACAACTGATCTTCGCATGTACACAGGACGTAACGACGACCATTTTAAAAGGGTGATGGAAATGGAATGGAGAATTAACGGACAAATACTCCGATTCGGTTCGAAACCAATAAAAATAAAGCCCGACCCAAACAAAATTGATACCCTATTTTACAAACAAAACAAAAATGCCAAGTGGGACACAATAATCTGTAACATCAAAGAGCCTTTGAAATACAAATTCATTTATAACACATGCTGCGATGGTTTTAATATCGCAGGCACAGACAATAAATTCTTCCAGGGGAAAATAAACTTTAGACTCACTGGACAAACCAATAAGACCTTTCTTGGTACACTTGGTGAAGTGGGGATGCTTATAACAACGAAAACAACGGACACGTTACTGCCCGGATGTAGAAGTGCTATGTCTCCGAACATTTATTGGGTCAATTTTAAAGAAATAAGAGAATGTGGTGACCTTTCGGTTTGCAAAGAAGACATTTGTTTGTCTGAAAAAGGTAAAGAAGAATTGAATTACGAGTTCAAGTACAGCACAATTTCGCAAAAAATAAAAATTCTCTTCATGCCCTTAAGCAATGACCCATTACAAATAATTTACAATACCAAGACGGACAAAATTACAATCAAATAAGAGTATTCACGAACGAGACTCGACAATGACCAAATAATGACGAGGGACGCGCAACGGCCTGCAACAAAGCATATAATTCACGCCGTCAGCATTCGATGATTAATTATTTAATTTCATTTTGATAAAACAACCAGCTTATAGCCAAACGTTACCCAGCATTTATTCAGGACAATGACGGACAGACAAGATGTTTTGAAAAGAATGAAAAAGATAGAGGACTACTTCCAACAGAGTTCCTTCGACAATATACTTTTTCAACCGGAGTTTTTGTGTGCCCAGAGAATAAGGGCGAAGATCGAAAACATCGAGTTTTTGACAATCTCTGACGCTGAAGACATTTTAAAAATATATAACGAGACAAACGCTGGACAGCATTATGACGGTAGTGGTTGGTTCGACTATCAACTCCACTTAAGACTTTTAATCACGATTGACAATTTGAAAGTTGACATGGATAACACAAGTGGACGAATGAGGATAAACACTGACTAACAACACGCCAGACGACAAAGCCTTCATGCCAAAAAAAGCTCGTATGCGTGGAATTCTCTCTACCCCATTGCAATTTTTGACACAAGTGTTGCAGATTTTTACATAATCGTTGCAGATTTTTGTAAAGTTTTTGCCGATATTTTCAATACCGTTGCAATATTTGATCATTGCGTTGCAGATATTTTCAAAGTTGTTGCAGTTTTTTACTATTTCATTGCTGATTATTTACTAGTTGTTGCAGATGTTTTCACATGTGATGCAGATGTTTTCTTAACCATTGCCAATATTAACAACTTGATATGCTAAAATTAGACTTGAACAGACTATTCGAGGACAAGGGTATCGAAAACCCCACCCAGTTCTTGAAAAAGAACGGGCTCACCGCCCATACCACCAGCCGGCTGTTAAACAACAAGGTTACCAGCATCAGCTTTAAGCACCTCGAAACAATATGCCTGCTGCTCAACTGCACAATTGACGACCTCTTCTCCTGGGAGAACGACACCAAGACCGGGATCTATAAAGACCATTCCCTGCAGAAACTAATCCGCGGCAAAAAGAAGGGAAACATCGTTGGCAAACTGAAAGGCCTGCCGGTAGACAAACTAAGTCAGGTCAGGGACTTCATTGATACACTTTCAAAAAAGAACGATTAAGCTCACAGGCAGTCTATACGATTCTATCGGCCACAACGATAACCTGTTAAATTTCCAACCAGAAGATCTCTGAACAATTGTTGAGCCTGCGCGTTTTTTAGTCGACCCTGTCCCAATCCGAAATCGAAAAAACAGACACCCATGAGCACGAGCGGACCTTCAAAACATATAGACAAAAAACAGGAAGAAAGCAAATCCTCTCCTGTTGTAGATGCAGTTTTCATTGGGTTTTTAGCAGGTATCGTAATTTATAGCGCGGTGGCCAACACGTGGGGTTTCTTAACCCTTATTCCCTTAGCGATGATTTACGTGCTATTGAAAAAATCGAAAAAGAAGTAATACCGGTTCGAACCCATGAGCAAAACATTTTTACAGGCTGAATGGAGAAAACTGGCCATGGCCAATTATTCCGTTGACAGCAACATACTTCGCCCCTACCTGCCACACAAAACGGAAATCGATCTGTGGAATAACATATGTTACGTGAGCCTGGTTGGTTTTATGTTTCAGGATACACGTGTTAAGGGAGTGAAGATTCCGTTTCATGTCAATTTTGAAGAAGTGAACCTGCGGTTTTACGTGCGATACAACGATCAGGGAGAATGGAAACGGGGCGTTGTGTTCATCAAAGAAATCGTACCCAAACCAATATTAACATTAGTCGCAAATACCGTTTACAAAGAGCATTACGAAACAATGCCTATGCGTCATTCCTGGAATAATTCACCCGATACCTTAACCGTAGAGTACCAATGGAAAAAGAAAAGCTGGAATTCATTTAAAGTTGTTACGCAAAAGACGTCAGCGTTAATTCAGCCCGGCAGCGAGGAAGAGTTTATTACCGAACATTATTGGGGTTATACAAAGATAAACGACACCGTAACCTCCGAGTACGGTGTGGAACACCCGCGATGGGAAGTCTATCCGACAAAAGCATATTCCATTGATGTTAATTTTGGCGATCTTTACGGGCAGGCCTTTTCCTTTCTTGACCATGAGATTCCAAAATCTGTTTTTTTGGCAGAGGGATCAGCGATTAAAGTGAAAGAAGGCCGTAAGGTTTGATAATTTTAATTACAGAAACCTTAAGTCGAAGTATTCAAAACCAGACCATGATAAAGAAGACCACTACTACACTATTTCTCGTACTCACCATACTAGTTGCATTGCTGCAAACACATGCGACTGCACAGCTTCTGGCGGTTAGTGGTAAAAAGATCATTAATTCTTCCACCAACCAGGAAGTTATCCTCAACGCGATAAACTTTGGAAACTGGATGGTGATGGAGGGCTACATGATGAACTCCTCCAATCAGGCACCCGATCAACATACCTGGAAAAAGAAGCTCAACACACTCATTGGCAGCACGAACACAAATACGTTTTACAATGCCTGGCTGGCCAATCATGTTACCCAGGCCGACATTAATGAAATTAAAGCATGGGGATTCAACGCAGTGCGTGTTCCGCTCCATTACGAGTATTTTGTTAATGCAGGCACGCCCGATGTATGGAATGATCAGGGGTTTATGCTGTTAGATAACGTGATTTCATGGTGTACAACAGCCGGAATTTATGTGGTCATCGATTTACATGCAGCCCCGGGCGGGCAGAGCAACAATGCCATCAGCGACTACGATAACACCAAACCTTCGCTATGGGAGAGCGAAGCAAATAAAACCAAGACAGTTGAGCTTTGGAAAAAATTATCCGATCGGTACAAGACGGAGCCCTGGGTGGCTGGCTATGACCTAATCAACGAGCCAGCCTGGGATTTACCGGGCGGAGTGGCTTTACGCGACATCTATGGCAGAATAACAACCGCGATTCGGGGTAATGGCGATAATCACATGTTGTTCATTGAAGGAAACTGGTACGCAAACGACTTCACCGGCCTTACCCCCGCCTGGGACGCAAACATGGTGTATACATTTCATAAGTACTGGTCGGACGCCTCAAGCGAGGAAATAAAATGGATAACCGATTTTCGAAATGCACAAAACAGACCGATATGGTGCGGAGAGCATGGTGAGAACAGCAATGAGCATTTTACAAAAATCGTTGAAACGTACTGGGCTAATGGAATCGGCTTTTCCTGGTGGCCGATGAAAAAATTTGAAAGCATCAATGACTTTGCGGATGCAAAATTTCCTGCCGGCTACACAAATCTGCTTAATTATCTGGGCGGTACTAATCCTACCCTGAATCCAACAACTGCATTTAACACGCTCATGCAACTGGCCGAAAACCTGAAGCTGGAAAATTGTACGGTCCAGACAGAAGTACTGCGTGCCATCTTTACGCAACCCGGCAACAGAAATACCGAACCCTTCAGCGACCATGTTGTGCCCGGTAAACTATTCACAGCAAACTATGATATGGGCATGAACGGCTATGCATATTCCGATCAGGCGTGGGAAGATGTGCGACTGACAACCGGTAACAATACCGCCTGGAATAACGGGTGGACATTTCGCAACAACGGTGTCGACATTGAAGCCACTACTGACCCACAGTCGAACGGGTATACCGTTGGATGGTTTAACCGGGGCGAATGGTTGAAATACACGATTAATGTTAACGCTGCAGGTACCTATACACTTCAATTCAGGGTTGCCAATGGCAATTCCGCCAGTGGCACCGTGCAAATACAAAACGGAGACGGCACAGAATTGCTGGCGACTGCAACAGTTCCTTCAACCGGTGGCTGGAATACATGGACCACGGTGAGTGTAACCGGGGGATTCCAAACAGACGGCTTGCAGGCAATCAGAATGGTTAACACGTCAGGGGAATTCAATGTTAACTCCATCAACTTCGTTTTTCAAAATTCCACACTTCCCCCGGTAGTAACGCTTCCTGCATCACAGAAAGTAATCTACCTGAAAGGAAACAACAGTAAGTATGTAACGTTTTCAGGAACGGATAACCTGATGACCTGCACCAAGGTCACACCTGGTGCGACAGAAGAATTTACAATCGTTGACGCGGGCGACAACCTGGTAGCATTAAAAGGAAATAACGGCAAGTATGTGAGCGTGAACAGCTCGAACAACTTCCTCTACTGTCAGGCATCTGCCATCGGAGCAACCGAAAAGTTTACTCTGAAAGATTTATCCGGTGCCGTATCCTTAAAAGGATTTAACAGTCGCTACGTTTCTTCTGAGAATGGTGCAACAACGGGAATGCCGGCAAACCGCGTGAGCGCACAAGCCTGGGAATATTTCAACATCACATACCTTCGAAACAAGGAAATTATCACGGGCGTATCGGATCCGCTTACACCCCACGGGTATGGAGTATTTCCCAATCCTGCAAAAAATACAATCACAGTTTCTTCTGTTCTGAACTCACTCAACGCGCCTTTTTCTGCCGTAATCTATGATCTCACCGGAAAGGCAGTAACACACGCATCATTAGACGGACTACAGAAGAGCATTGATTTGAGCGGCATCCCGGATGGAGTTTATTTTATTAAAATCATCGAACCACAAAAATCAACCACGCTTAAGTTTATCAAGGCTAATTGACATCAGGTCTGATGTGTAAGCAAATCGGCAGTTGAAAACAAAAACAATCGCAGTTTTTGTTTTGTACTTCCGTTCAGATCAGGTGAGATGCTATGGTGCTTCAGCAATATAAACCAAGCTGAGTCAGACGGGGGAGCATGTTTAAGTAATCGGGAATAGAAATTATAAAACCGACAATATGATGGAAGAAGCCGTAACAAAAGAAACATTAACCAGATTAATCGTTAAGTATGCGATTATCTTAATCGCCTTTGACATCATCAGTCGTTTTGGATTTGGCTTCATTATTGAATCATTTGAGGATGTTCTCTGGAAAGACGTACCTCCTGCGTACAGCCGCGTTCAGATATCACTTCTAACAAATTTAGCATGGATCATAATGAATTCGGTCATTGCTATTGTGGTGTTGATTGACTCGACCCGAAGAGGCAAGTTAACCTGGGCAGTCTTTGCATTGACCATTTTTAGTCCCTGGATCGGAGTAATTATTTTTATTATTACTAAGGTTATCGACCTGATAGCCGATGAAAAACCGGGCCCGTCTGTAGACCATACATGATTGTCGCAATCACCCCTCAGATTGTCGGATTTACACATCACGCGCATTACTACCGCAGCCTATGTTTGTATCATACTAAAACACAAACCCAACCCACATGGAAAACACCGTATCAAAATCAGCACGCTGGACCTCTTACATTATGAGTGGTCTGGTAATTTTGTTCATGTTGCTGGACAGTATCATGAAATTTGTTAAGCCGCCCGAAGTGGTGGAAGGAACTGTTGCCCTCGGCTTCTCGGCACATCACCTGCCTGTGATCGGAGCGCTTGGATTGATCTCAACCCTGTTGTATGCATTCCCGCGAACATCTGTTTTAGGAGCCATCCTGTTAACCGGTTATTTCGGAGGAGCTGTTGCCACACACATCCGTCTGGATAATCCGTTATTTACGCACACGCTCTTTACCGTTTATTTCGGGATCTTCGTTTGGGGCGGGCTTTGGCTGCGAAATACTAAATTACGCGCACTGTTTCCCGTTGTGAAAAACTAATCGTCCGCTATGGCTGCAAAATCTGATATTATCCAGGAACAAATTACCAACTACCTGAACGATCAACCCGAATCGAAACGGGCCGATCTTCAGGAACTGCACAAACGTATTCGCAAAGTGGCACCCAAAGGCAAGCTATGGTTTACCGATGGAAAAAACAGCAAGGGAAAAGTTGTTACTAATCCTAACATCGGTTATGGGGCTTACACGATGAAATATGCCGATGGCTCCACACGCGAGTTTTATCGCGTAGGCTTGAGCGCCAATACGGCCGGCATTTCGGTTTACATAATGGGCCTTCCCGACAAAACGTACCTGGCTAAAACATATGGCAAAAAGATCGGCAAGGCGACTGTAACGGGCTATTGCATCAAGTTCCGATCTCTGAAAGATGTGGTGTTGGATGTACTAACTGACGCAATAAAACACGGCCTTTCGATTAAGGACTGACATTAGAATTTTCGCGCTAACTTGTACTCCTAACAAACACCCCCGTTATGAGAAATATCATGTTAGCCTTGGCGTGTTTAGCAACCATGATTGCGTGCACGAGAACTACCCGTAACGCTTCACCATTGACTCAATCTGAAAAAGACAGCGTTGTGAAGGAAGTTCAACATACACTCAACGAGTATTATGCGGATATCCTTAAATCTGGTTTACTGGCGGAATTTAAGTACCTGGATAATGTTCCCGAATTCTTTTGGGTTCCCCCGGGATATTCGCAGCCGATTTCCTACGACAGTATCAAAGCAATTTTAACCCGTTCTGCATCCCGCTATAAATCAATTGATAATTCCTTTGATACACTTTTGATTACACCCTTAAGCGCTGAATATGCCGTATATTCCTGCAGACTTACTTCAAAAATGACAAACCAGTCAGATTCAACCGTCATATATTCGCTTGCCGAAACCGGAGTTGTTGTAAAGCGCAGTGAAGGGTGGAAATTATTAAGCGGCCAAACCTCATTGTTGACACAATGATTGACCGATAAAGCCCATGATAAGCGGTGGACCGTTAAATCCAATCAATGAGGTGTTGATATAATCGCTATCGCAAGCATGGCTGCCCCCAGGGTAAGCGTAAACGCAATCGCCCACATCGTTGATACCCATTTTGTATTTACTGAAACAACCTGTGATTCTTGTTTCGGGTTCTCAATCATCTTTGTTATTTGTGTCTTCATCTTATTCAGCTTTAATCTTTGCTGATTTATACGCAAAGAAAGTCCTCATCGAATCCATTTTGCTCCTTTCGTGAGTAGTTGGCAGGTTAAACTGCGTGTCTGACCTATTAACTGAGTGGCCGCTGAAACCCGTAATCTTAGCTCGTGCAGGCGGCTGGACTGCCACTCAGAAAAACTGCCGGTTACTAACCCAACCTGCCATTTACTTATCATTCCGATCGGGGCCAGGATCGCCCTCTACCTTTGAGCCACTCAAAACCAAAAAAAAAAATTATGAAACAATCAATTCGAATCGGCATGATGGCCGGTTTAATGTTCGGTGGCCTGTTATTACAAAATTGCAGCAGCGATGACCCCGCACCGAAGACTGAAGTTTACCTTGCCGGCTATGTAGATGATGGCGGGGCAAACTACTCAGTTGCTTATACGAAAAACGGCAAACTTAACGTGGTGGGCGATGGCTCGGTGTATGAATATACCAACGACTGCACGATTGATGGCAAAGACCTTTACCTTGCCGGAGCTTCCGACAATGAACCTGCGTATTGGAAAAACGGAGTGTTCACACATGTGGAAAAAGATACAGACCTGCCTTGGGAAGAATATCAAAAAGTGGTGGTGAAGAAAGGTAAGATGTATTTCCTGGCATATGGCCCGGGAGGCACAGGCGCATACCGCTATTACGCGGATGGTGTGAAAACTATTTTACCTTCGCAGGCGAGCGCAAGTGATATGGCCGTTGCTGACAACGGTGATGTGTATGTAGTTGGCAAAAACACGTCTGATCAGGCTGTTTACTGGAAGAACGGTGTGATCCATGAATTATCAACGGAAGATTCAGGCGCTGCAGGCATAGCCATTGTTGGATCAGATGTATATATCACCGGATACTATATGAATGAAGAGTCGTACCCGGTACCGGTTGTTTGGAAAAATGGAACACTCACCGAAATCGGAGAACCGGGTGCTTATCCGAACAACATTGCAGTAAGTGGCAAAGATGTTTTTGTGACCGGTTGGTTGACAGACGATACCGTGGTGATGTGGAAAAACGGAAACGTGTCTCCCCTGGTTGCGGAAGGCTTCACTCCTTTCCGCTTATACGACATCAAAGCAAAAAACGGAGATGCTTATATTCTTTCGGCTGAACTGTCTGGTACTACCCTGTTATTCAAAAACGGAATACTCCAAACACCTTTTGATGAAACCATCGAAGGCCAATTCACTTCCCTTGCCATTAACTAAACGCTGACAACATACTTACCGTGAGCCCCTGCCGGGGCTTGCGGTTTTTCTTAACCGTGTCATTCAAATACGATCTGCGGTAGCAGGTACCATAACCAGATAGTTAAACCCATGCAGTCATCACCGATAACGTTTTTAACCCAACACCAGGTCAGACTGATGGAGCGCTCGTTCAAAGCATTAAATGCTGACGATTACGCCACGCTCTTTTATCAAAAACTCTTCTGGCAGTATCCTCACCTGCGTTCACTCTTCCCGGTTAACCTGACAGACCAAAAGGAGAAACTGATGAGTGTAATCGAACTGGTCGTTCACAGCTTTGACGAAAAAACTCCGGGAAAGTTCGCCCTGCAGGAAAGTTTGATTCTGCCGTTGTGGCATTTGGGCATTAAGCATGAAGAGAAAGGTGTTGCACCCGAACATTATCCGATTGCCAACGGGCTTATGCTTGAAATATTCGCACTCACGCTGGGAGACCTGTATTCCGATGAAATCCGGGAAGCCTGGCAACTTGCACTTCAGCACGTAACATCCGCCATGCTCGACAACAAGATTGATGTTGAGACACCGGAAAACCAGACGGCATTTCAGCAGGGTGTAGCGTTAATCCGAAAATATTTTTCAAAAGTTGTATAACTTTATGGATAGCAGTTTCAACTGTTAACCCCACAATCCTCACTCCCCCGGTGAAAAAAACTATCTGCGCAGCGTGTTTCTTACTAACCGGACTTGTGGCGTCCGGTCAATTGATCATCAAACCAAAAATGGAGCGCCTGACGGAGAAAGACGGAATGCATTTTTCATTTGTGTTTGGGATACTTCAGGATCAGCAGGGGTTTATCTGGCTGGCTGGCGCAGAGGGAATTTCCCGTTACGATGGGTACCGGTTTCTCACGCTCACACACAGTCCCAATGACTCAACTACGCTTTATGAAAATTATATCAATGGTATGACCCTCGATCCGGAAGGAAATATCTGGCTGGCCCACCTGCATGGAAAAATTTCAGTTCTGAATCCGGAAACACTTACAGTAAGAAGAATAAAAGTTAAAGAAGCCGGTGATGCCCCGATCGGTACATTTTATTTCGACAGCAAAAAGACGTTGTGGTTATATATTGCCGGTAAAGGTCTTCACGAGTACGTATACGAAAACGGGCATGATAAATTTACTCCCTGGGGATTACTCCCGAACATGCCCAAGGGAGCCTCGCCTTCCGAAATTTCGGTATACCAGGGTATAACCGTCATTCGTGAGGATGAACACCATCAAATCTGGCTGGGTACCAACAACGGGTTGTACAGGCTGGATCAGAAGAACCGGAAAATAATTCATGTTAGCCCCGTATCCGATCGGGGTTACGAGAATGCGTTTGTTCACACCATCCTGCAACAGGGCGACTCTGTTTTCTGGATGTCATCGTATGGCGAAGGAATTATCCGGTACAACCGGATCACAGGAAAATACAAATCGCATTTATTTGAAAAGGGATTCCGCGGCACACATAACGTTATCTACAGCGCGGTATGGAGAAACGATGAAGAGATTTTTTTTCACACCAACGGCCTTGCATCTTTCAACACGCGTACCCGTCAATACACTTTTTTGTATGATACATCACAACTCGATTTAATCAACCTGGGAGCCGTACTCAAAGATCGTAATGGAATTATCTGGGTCTCGTCAACCAATGGTTTGCTGAAGTACGAAGTCGAAACCAGTGCGTTCACGTTTAATCATCTCAAAGTAACGCAAAGTGAAAACCGCGGGAACTACCTGATCACCGGAGTTCTCAACGATCGCGAAACCGGTCGCAAAATCATTGGAACTTCATTTGCCGATGGCTTGCATGTTCTTGACACTCAGGGGCAGGATAAGGTACTGCGCGTACCGGTTAATCCGGCAGGTGAGCCGTATCAGTTTGTGCGTTCGGTGAAACAGTTTTCTGACGGACGGATTCTTGTACTAACGCGCGACAATCTGCTTGAACTTACTCCTGATAATGAATTGAAAATTATCCCGGAGCCTACCCGGCTTCTGCCCACCGGCACTGTTCCGTACCTGTACCGATTCATTGAAACGCGAAATGGCGACATCTGGATTGCCAGTTCCAGAAATGGACTGATCCACTTTCAAAAATCGAACAACCGTTGGACCCGTGTAACACGTGAAAATTCTGACCTGACTTCCAATTACATTGTCGAATTGGAAGAAGACAGCAAAGGCGCATTGTGGCTCGCATATTCGTCTCATGGCTTGGGGTATTTCAATCCCGTTACAGGAGAAGCAAAAAATTTCACGCATTCGGATTCCGATTCAACTACCCTGATCAGCGACCAATCAAATGATCTTACCATTGATCATACGGACCGGGTTTGGGTAGCTGCGTTAGAAGGGATTTCGGTGTATGATCAATCCCGTAAAACATTCAAACGGCTCGACAAAGCATCCGGAATGCCTGTGCAAGCTGTTTACAGTGTTGCTACCGACAATGAAGGTAATGTTTGGGGAACCGGCAACAGCAGGGTTATTGCTATTCGGCCAGACTTTTCTGTGGCCGAGTTTGGTTATTACGAAGGGTTATCCGGAACGTATCCGGACTTTACACTGATCAAAGGTGACGATGAAGAAATGTTTATGGGGGGCACAAGTGGTTATTTTTCATTCAAACCACGAATGGCGCTTTCGAAACCCACTATCGTATCACCCCTGGTAATTACCGAGGCTACTATCGGTAAAAAGAGCATACTGCATTTCGAAGACAAAGGGATTTCGCTGAGTTACGACAGCAATCACGTTCAGCTCAGTTTCGCAGCATTGAATTTCATGGCCGGTAAGAATGTGTTTGAATACCGGATGGATGGTTTGGACAAGACCTGGTCAGAAACACGATTGAATCGTGTAACATATTCCGGTTTGCCTTCGGGTGAATTCGTATTTCGCGTCCGATTAAACGGTGAAGACAGTCATGAGGCAACCCTTCGCATTTCGGTTTCAACACCATTCTGGAATACGGTATGGTTTCGGTCGTTGGTTGTGGTGATTGCGCTGGGAGCTATTTTAACGCTTTATGAATTGCGGAGTCACCAGATCAGAAAAGAAGAAAAACTTAAGTCGGATTTCAATCAGCAATTAGCGGAAGCGGAAACAAAAGCCCTGAAAGCTCAAATGAGCCCGCACTTCATTTTCAACTCACTGAATTCCATTAACCGATACATCATTAAAGCCGAACCGGAAAAAGCTTCATTATACCTGACCAAATTTTCAAAACTTATCCGGCTAATCCTGGATAACTCCAATCAAAAAATAATCTCGCTTGAGCAGGAGCTGCTTGCGCTCACGCTGTATATCGAACTGGAAGCAATTCGCTTTAGCGAGAAATTTACCTTCAAAATTACCGTAGCTCCTGACATCAGTCCGAATTCTATCGGCATTCCTCCGATGATTATTCAGCCTTTTGTGGAGAATGCGATCTGGCACGGACTTTTGCACAAGGGAACCTCCGGGCACATTGATATCGAATTCGAGCGCTTTCCGGGAGGCTTGAAATGTACAGTCACCGACAATGGTGTGGGCCGGAAGAAAGCAGCCGAGTTAAAAAGCAAAAGTGTTAACAAGGAGAAATCGTACGGCATGCAGATAACGCGCGACAGGCTCAACATGCTGGATAAAGACGGAAAAACTCCGCACGTGGAAGTAATAAACCTGGAGGATGAGCAAGGGAATGCGCTTGGAACTAAAGTGATTGTAAAAATTATTGGTGCCGAACTGGAACCAGAATTCTAAAAATATTGACAAACGTTAATTTGCTTGGACGATGACAGCAATTTTAGTTGACGATGAGAAAAATGCACTCGAAATGCTGGAGTGGATGTTGCAGAAGAACTGTCCGGAGGTTGAGATTATTGCCATGTGCGATTCTCCGCTTGACGGCCTTGAAAAAATCAAGACGCTAAAACCCGATGTAATTTTTCTGGACATTGAAATGCCACAGCTCAACGGGTTTGATCTGCTCGAGCGGCTCGGCAAGCATACGAGCAACGTAATTTTCACCACAGCTTACAACCAGTTTGCCATTAAGGCTTTTAAAGTTTGCGCACTGGATTATCTCCTCAAACCAGTTGATCCAGAAGATTTAAAAATTGCCATTCAGAAAGTTCATAATCAGAAATCGAAAGTGAGCACCGAACAACTCGACATGCTGTTAAGCTACATGAAGCCGGAAAAACCGCGGTCGAAGCGCATCGCGCTCACGGCATCGGATCATCTCGTGTTCGTAGAGACCGACAAAATCATTTATTGTGAGAGCGACAGCAACTACACCATTTTCTTTTTGAGCGATGGTCAGAAGATTATTGTTTCCAAAACCCTGAAAGACGTGGAAGAAATTCTGGACGGCAGCGACTTCTTCAGAATTCATGCGAGCTACCTGATCAACATGAAGCACGTAACGAAATTCACGCGGGGCGATGGCGGGTATGTGGTGATGAGCAATAATCAGCACATTACTGTTTCACGCAAAAAGAAAGATGATTTTTTTGATATGTTTTCAAAGATTTAGTGAGCGATCGTTACAGAAGATGTAGTCGCAGCGGTGTATCTTGGTGGGAAGATTATCCAATCCCCCATCATGAAACAAACAATTCTCGGAGCGGGCGGTTCAATTGGCATTGAGCTCGCCAAATACCTGAAAGAATACACAACCGACATCAGGCTGGTGAACCGAAATCCAAAAAAGGTTAATCCAACAGACACGTTGTGTGCCGCAGACCTGACGGACAGAGGGTCGGTTTTCAAGGCAATTGAAGGCTCGCACATCACATACGTGACCATCGGATTTCCCTACTCCGTGAAAATGTGGAGCCAACTCTGGGTTCCGTTTATTCAAAACGTGATTGATGCATGCCTGGAGTACAACTCGAAGCTGGTGTTTTTAGACAACGTATACGCCATTGGTGGTAACAACGTGAATCATATCACGGAAAGCTCGCCGGTTAGTCCGACTAGTACGAAGGGTGAAATCCGGTCAGAAGTAGACAGGATCATTCTCGACAGTGTTGCCAATAAAAATCTTCAGGCGATCATCGCACGGGCACCTGATTTCTTTGGAGGAACTGCCCGGGATAACAGCATTCCGATAAACCTCATTTACAATAATTTAGTAAAAGGCAAGAAAGCTCAATGGTTTTGTAACGTGAACGTGATTCATACAATGGGTTACGTTCCCGATCTAGCGAAGGGAACTGCCTTGCTTGGCAATACACCCGATGCGTACAACCAGATTTGGAATTTACCGTGCGACCCGGAGAAGATAACCGGTGAAGCGTGGATCAAGCTTTTCGCAGAAGCCATGGGAACAAAAAACAAGTACATGGTGCTGCCGAACTGGCTGGTCAAAGGCATGGGTATTTTTATACCGGTGTTAAAAGAGGTTGCCGAAATGAACTACCAGTACGATCGCGATTATTACTTCGACAGCACGAAATTTAATCGCTACTTCAACTTCACACCCACGCCCAATGCGGTTGCCGTGAAGCAAGCAGTTGAGCAGATTCAAAAAGATAGGTGATAAGTCAGAATACGCCCAACTCCTCTTTCGATTTATCCTGGTATCCGAATTCTTCCGTACCCAGTTCAGGGCCCGTGTATTTTCCGAACTTTAAAATTGTGTACACCATCCAGCAGAGTAAAAATGGTGCGAACAACAGCATGATAAATCCATAGTACTGCGTGGATTCAAACTGGAGAATGGTGACATAGACGATCACGTAAAACGTTACCAGTACGATTGAAAATTTGTCGTTGCGTAGCATAATGTTGACTTTTTTCCGGGGCAACATGCAAAAAGCCGTACCAGCGTTTTCAGTTGAATTACAGGGATTTGTGTGGAATAGTCAGGCGGACAGATTCCACATTGAGAAAATAGTGCCCGGGAACAACCCCGACCAATGGCCGATCGGACAAAATGCGACAGATCGCGGTCACTGAAAGCCAAAAGCCTGACTCAACACACGGGCGAAAATCATACTCACCTTTTTCAATTAGCTTTAAGTCAGTGATAATATCTATGAAGAGTATTTACTACTTGATCTTCCTGAGTTTCTTTATTAATCTGAACTGCTTTGCACAATCCGCAGACTATCGCCAATCCATCGACAGTTTAATTGCAGTAACAAGTCCCAGACCCTTTAATGGTGTTATCCTGATCACGCAAAAAGGAAAAATCGTTTACCAGAAAGCAATCGGATATTCAGATTTTGAAAAACGGGTACCGCTTGCGCTAAGCGATAACTTCCGGATCATGTCGAACAGCAAGCAAATTACAGCTGTTCTGATTTTGCGCGAGGTGGAAAAGGGAACGATCGATTTAAACAGTCCGATCCGTAAATACCTCCCCCATCTTACACAAACCTGGGCCGATACGGTTACGGTACATCAGCTTCTGAACTTTTCCGGTGGAGTGGTTGAAATCAACAAACCACTTGCATTTAAACCCGGAACCGACTTCTTGTACGGAGTTGCTCCTTATACGCTGCTGGGCAACATCCTTACGCGGGTCACCGGTAAAACGTATGTGGACGCTGCGAACGGTCTCTTCAAAGAACTTAAGATGAATCATACGTTTTGCTATGAAAGCGCAGCGGATCAGCCGAACGTGGTCAACGGGTATCGTCTTGAAAAAAATAGCTTCATCAAACAAACTCCGCCCCTAACGCAAAACCAATGGGTTGACTTCGTACCGGCCGGAGGAATCGTTTCCAATGCCATTGATCTGAACACGTGGGACACTCACCTCCACGGAGGCAAAATTCTGAAACCGGAAACGTACAAACTCATGACACGCTACGACATTACAGCCAGGCATGATGCGTTTGGGAGCTTAAAAATCGGGTACGGATACGGGCTTAGGATCAATGATCAAACCGCTGTAACCCACATCGGACATGCCGGAAAAGGATTGGGGTTCGTGTCAATCAAAGTCTATTATCCGAAAAACGAGGTGGATCTGATTGTACTGGAAAACATCTATCACGAAGATTCCAACCTGCATTACTACTTTGAGAACAAACTACGGGAAATCGTCATAAACAGCAGTCTGACAAAATGAGGACGCGACAGTTGCAGAACAATCATCGCATCCGAATGAACTATTTCATGGACACACGTTTACCCGTGCACATCGATTCATAAAATCGTCTAAGGGCTTTTACATCATGCTGCCTCATGTCCAAATAAGAAGATCAGATGGTAAAATCATCCACTCCGCTCGTCATTAACATCACGAGGGGGCTGAGTCGCACCTTTGCCCCAACATATAATCACATAACAATCACCGAACACAAAAACCTTCTCGTGACGTATGGCATCATTCTCGAAAATTATTCTGATGCTACTCTCCCATCATCACGAAAGCGCCCCAGTAATACGGATGCGGGAATTGCTGCCGTAGCTTTACTTGAGCCTCACGAAAAGCGGTTTGTTTTTTACCCTTGCTGAGCCACTCGCTGTAAAAACCGGTCATTAATTTTTGCGTTGCCTGGTCATCTACTTTCCAGAGCGACATCAGCACCGACTGCGCACCCGCTGCGCGGAACGCGCGCTGCAATCCATAGACGCCTTCACCGGTTTGCACCTGCCCGAGCCCTGTTTCGCATGCTGAGAGTACAACCATGTCGGTTTGATTGAGGTTAAGATTCATCGCTTCGAAAGCGGTAAGCACTCCGTCTTCAGTCTGATCACCTTGTCGTCCTTCTGAAATTGTTCTTCCCGCACCGGCAAGCAGCAAGCCTGAACGCAACAACGGATTTTCTGCAAGCGTGGAATTTGCCACACCGGTCATACCCCGCTGATTGTCATCATCACCGGAAATGTCATCGAGAAAGAAACCGTGCGTGGCGATGTGCAACAGCCGGGGGGCTTCCATGGATTTCATTTTTTCTTCAGAAGCATCGGAAGCTATATACTTCGTCACATCAAGCTTAGGTTTCAACAGCGCTTCAATGGCATTTACTTCCGCGCGGGTTCCGGGGAGTTCGGTAACCGTGTTACCATTCATAAACCGTTGCGCAGAATCCTTTTTCAGCAGCATGAACTCAGAAGGTTGTTTAAGACTTGATGTCCCCATTTTGTTGTAATCCGGGAAACCGACCAACACTGCTTTCTTTGACGAAGAAGGTGTTGAGGGTTTCAAAATATCAGCTGTATTGCTCACCAATACAAGTTCAGTATCGTCCAGCACATACCGTTTTGTTTCAGGGTTATACAGCGTATTGGGATTAATCGTGTTATACACACCATCCGGGGAGAAATAAATCTTCGTTACATTCTTCAATGCAGCTTGCAACGGCTCCCAGAAAACCGGGTACGAATACAAGTCTTCAACCTGATGGGTGATGGCATTGCGATAGAATTTTGCATACCTGGTTTCCATCGCGTCACCGTTCGCGAGAACCACAAAATCAGGAGTTTGGGAATCGCGTGTTATAACAAGCGCCACATAGCGTACCTTTTTCGGGTAACTTCTGTAAAAAACTGAATCGCTTTTAATATCAGCCGTGTAGGTTACCTTGCTGTTCTTCTTTCGCACAACGAGTTTAGCGGGATTGGATTGCAGCAACCCAATGATGTCATCCATTGATTTGCCCTTGGTGGTCTGATTGTTGATACTGAGAATTGTTTCGCCCACGCGCAAGCCGGCTTTCAATCCGGAACATTTGACCTCCAGGTTGTTTACGCGTGCATAACCTTCTGCATCCAGTGTATCGATGGTAATACCCTTGCCGACATAATCGAATGTAAATTCAGGTAATGCCTCAACAATGCGCACCATCTCCACAGCGGCTTCACCCGGTTTCAGCGCTGCACGAACTGCTTTCCAGTCGGGGTTATCACTGATCAGTCGCGCAAATAATTCCGATTTAACAGTAAGCTCACGCTCCAGGTCGTTTACATTCTTCTCCAGTTGCTTCTCATCAATTCCGGAGGTTTTCTTTTGATCTGCGCTAAGCTGGTAAACTTTTGAAAGCTGGTCGCGCGAGGTTTTCCAGCGGCTGTATAATTCTTTAAGGCCTTCGTCTTTGCTGTTGAGTACGCTGGTGCGGACGCGGTCGGTTGCCTTAAACAACAGTGATTTTGATACCAGTTGCAGATTGTACATCTCTCCTGCTTCCGCAGGAACATCTTTGAGCTGATGCATGGCAAACACGTTGTATGTATTGAATTGTGAACGTGCCAGCGAATAGAAATCGGTTTTTTCTTTTTCACTCAGCAAGGGAAACAAGTTCCTGACCTGCTCCAGGTTCAGGGCAACTTTCTCATGGTAGATCGGTGCTGCCTTGGCCCATTGCCCGGAATAGGTGTACAACAATCCCAGATCGGCCAACACGCCCCGGTAACGATCGCTTTTCGGGCCCATAGCCGACTCATAAAATGTTTTCGCAGTGAGGTATGCATTTTCCGAGGCTGCAAAATTGCCCTGAAGCAGGTAGATATTAGCCAACGTTCGCGAAGCATCAATGTACACGAACGACTTCTCCCCCATCTCCTTTTTAATTACCGGCATGGCCTCTTCATATAAATCGGCCGCCAGCACAAACAAATGCATGCGCTGGTATAAATCAGCCAGCATGGTTGAGGTGAATTGATATTGCACACTGTTTCTGCCAGACGTTTTCTCGCGATAAGCCAGAACATCACGATACAATCGTTCCGAATCTTTAAAATTCTCCCAGCGCGCATACAAACCTGCCAGTCGTTCCGCAAGCCTGTAATAAAGTTCATCGTTCTTTTTCGCGTTAGCGGTTGTGCGCGATTTGTCAAGAATCTGCATCCCGGAATAAAACGTTTCATCCGACTCTTTAAACTGCCCGGTGGCCGCATAGAAATCACCAAGTGTAAGCAGCATGCTCATGTATGTTTCCGATGTTTTGTCGAGGTGAGCATCTGCAAGTTTTTTTGTTTCCAGCAACAGCTGACCGGATTTGTATAAATTACCTGTTTGCTGGTAACAAAATGCTACCCCGCTGCTGATCAATACCAGCCCATCATAATCCTGCTTCGATTCATAGTATGTCTTCATCACACCATAGCTTCGCTCGAAGATGGTGACAGCTTCAGCAAAACGGCCGGTGGCCAGTGCTTCCTGTAATAAAGCCGGATCGTTGTTAGCACCACCCACACCCATCAAATTGGCTATCTGCTCCTGATCGGATTTGGTAAGATTTTGAGCAGTTGCCTTTGCGAGATCGGTTTTGCCCTGCAAAGAATAAACATCTGAAAGAGTCGCAACAATCACTTTATGCTCTGCGCTGGCCTTTCCAAACTGCTTCTCTACCGATGGAAGCATCTTTACCAGCGTCCTTTCCGCGAGCGGGTAATCCTTAACAGCCTTTGCGTACCGCACCACTTCGGTGAGATTATCGATGTACGTCTTGCCGAGATATTCCGCAAAACGATCGCTCCATTGATCCAGCGTTTCAAAAACCGCACGGGCGTTGGCGTCATACTTCTTCGATTCGTTGTAACACCCGGCCGACAGCGACAGTGAGTTGTAATAAATCTTCTGGTTTTCCTCGGCATTTAAGCCGACACGAGCATCCGAGTAGCTTTTCAGGGCGCGCTCATATTGCCCTTTTGCCTGCTGGATTTTTCCGAACGCAAGCCATGCTTCGGAGTATCCTGCATCTTTTTGATTCGTTTGCTCACGATTTCTCAGATAGTCTTCACAGGCTTTTTCAATTTTACTGAAATATGCCGGTTGCTTGCTGGCGATGGAATACGAAGCCCAGTCGTACAAGTGTTTGCCCAGTTGCCTTTCACCGGGAATAACCGTAGCGATCTTTTCAAAGTAATATTGAAGCGAATCGGTTTTATCCAGCCAGTAGCTTACGTCAAGTACTCCTTTCAGGTCTTTATAGTAACTGGCATCCGAAAGCCAGTTGCGTTGTTCGCGTGTTCGGGCTCCCAGCCGGTACAACAAAACAGACTCAGCAAATTTTTTATCGTCACGGAGTTTATCGGCATAGCGTTCGGCATCTTCGATTACGCGGATTTCAAACTCATCACGAAGCGCAGCACTCGCACGTACAGCATCGCGGATCGCAGCAACACCCTCCGTTACATTTCCTGATTCGTTATACACAAAATACATCCACCACCGCGTATCGCGATACTGTACCGAAGATGTACCATACTCCGACACAGCAAGAGATAGTGTTTTCTTAAATATTGATTCAGCGTTAGGATAATCTTTCCGGTAATAGTATTGTGTGGCCGTGGCCGACAGGCTTCCATAATCGGTGCCGTAATAAACCCAGTCGAGGTTCTTTTGTTCGTTCGTGTAGGTACCCTCGGCATACTTTTTTCCCTGGAAATACAATATCTCTTTGCCTTCACGCTGTCCGTTTACAAAAGTCGATTCACGTTGTTTAGTGCCATCTTCGTTGTACCACGTACATACGCCTGTGTTCACATCAGGATTCTCACTCAGCAACTGCCCTTCCCATTGCAGGCGGCCATCCGAAAAATAATCCCGTGCGGTTCCGGTTGGTTTACCGGCCTGGTATTCGATCAGCCGGTAATACGCAGCCTGACCCGCATCACCGATTTCCTTCCAGTCTTTATCAAACAGCAACGTCCACTTTCCCTGACGCAGACCGCCCTGGAATTTGTTTGGATTTTGAGGAATTTTTTGCGCGAGAACAGCGTGGGCAAATACCCCACACAGTACGGTAAAAAAAATGGTATAAAACCGGGCAGGCATAGGTTGACGATTTATCAGAAAGTTGCTGTTTTTTTCGGATCACTCCCATTCCCGGCATCACGGATTTTGGTGTCCGTGGTGGCACGGAGGATTTTCAACAATGAGATTCATTACCTTTATAAACTGAGCTACCCTGTCACCTCATGGAAGTCAAAATCAAGAAGTTTTTGCTGATCATTGCTCCAGCCGTTCTGGTAGGACTAATCATTCGCTTTATATTTAACATTGACGGTCTGGATTCGCTTTGGAGCCTGATGACCATCTCATTCTTCTTTTTTTTGCCCTACGCGGTTGGCGCCATATCCGTATACCTGTCCAAACCGGAGGATGTTCGAAGTCTGTCATATCGGATTTTCTTTCCATGGGTTCCGGTTTTATTTTTATTTATTGTGACGATGTTACTGAATATGGAGGGATGGGCATGCTGGCTTATGATATTGCCCGTTTTTTTAATTTTTTCAAGCTTAGGCGGTTTGACAGCTGGGTATTTCAAAACCCATAAATCAAAACGAAGCAATAACCTACACGTTTCACTGGCGGTTTTACTGCCTTTTCTAATCTGTCCATTGGAAAACATGATTGGAGCAATTCCCGGATTTTATACGGCTTATACAGCCATCGACATTGAAGCACCAAAGGATAAAATCTGGAGTCACGTTATACGCGTGAAAGCGATAACAGAAACAGAAGACCGCGGTACGCTCACAAACTTTTTAAACATTCCAAGACCGATAAAAGCCGAACTTGATTTTGAAGGCGTTGGAGCTAAACGGGAAGCCATTTTTGATGGCGGCCTCATTTTTAATGAATCAGTTCTTCAATACGAACATCAGAAATTGATGAAATTTTCAATTCGTGCCAATACGTACGAAATACCATCCACAACATTTGACGAGCATATCCTGATAGGAGGCGAGTTTTTTGATGTTTTGGAGGGCACTTATGAGCTTGAAAAACTTTCACCCGAAAAATATCGCCTTCACCTGTACAGTGAATTTAAACTAAACACAACGTTTAACTTTTACGCAAGTATCTGGGGACGGTGGATTATGCAGGATATCCAAAACAACATCTTACAAGTAATAAAAAATCGAAGCGAAAAGAAATGAACTGAATTCTAGTTATGGCTAAAAAGCGCGATGACACTTGCTTTAAGAAATTTTTTTCGATTGATTAGGAAAAAACGTCTGTGTCAATCATCATCAGAAAAACCCGTAACCTCAAACCTTTATCCCATGGCCAAAATCTGTTTTCTGATTACACTGTTTTTATTCACAGCCACTTCAGCGTTCACACAAAAACCCGATTACTCCGGCACCTGGGTACTCAACCTCGAAAAAAGCAAGCTCACTTCACCTCATTCAGCACGAATCACAAAAACCGTATTCGTCATTGAGCAGCATGGCGACAAGTTAACGCTCACGCGGTATCACTACAGGGGTAATAAAAAGCGAAGACTGAAGATCAAGATGACGGCTGACGGCCAGCAGCGAAAGGTGAAACTCTTTTTCAATGGCAAGGTTGAATGGATTGCTGAAAACCTTCGGGCATCGTTATGGAACAAAGGCTTTTCAAACGTGGTGAACTATTCTTTCGGAGCCAGCCAGGACGAATTCATCGCAGATGAAACGTTCACCAGTGCCAAAAAGAATTATCATAATTACTGGGTGTTTGATCGGTCTTCGACAGGCTCAGACTGACAGCCCCGACCCAGTTCGGACTGGTATGTATCTTACGGAAGACTCTTCTCCCGACAAGGCGGCCCAGCGTGACGTTAGCTCCTTAGCTGCGCATCACGTACGTAAGCACTGGCTTGGTGGTGTGCTTCACCACATCTTCCGCAATGCTGCCAATAAACAAATGCGACAGTCCGCGGTAGCCGTGCGTGGCCATGCAGATCAGGTTAGCCCCGATGGTGGCTGCGAAATGTATGATGCCATTTTCTTCATCCCAATCGCTTACCATGTTCAGTGTATAATTCTGGAGCATCAGCTTTTTAGCAAACTGAATCATACTTGGTTTTACCAAATGATCGGGCTGAAAGTTCATGGGTGTATTAATGCGCACTAAATGCACGTTAGAAGAGAATATATCCTGAAAACGCTTCACCACATGGCCGAAATCTTTTTCACGATCGGTGAGTGAAGTTGCATACACGATGTCTTTGAACGGCTGGTCACCGGGCTCCTCGTGAACGGTAAGCACGGGGCATTTCGAATACCGAACAACTTTATCGGAGTTGGAGCCGCGTGCCAGCTCATCGAACGTTGAATGACCGGACGCGCCCATCACCACGAGCTCAGCTTCCTGTTCGGTTATTTCGGTACGAATGCCATGAAAAGGATTTCCCATCCGCAATGCCACGCGCACATCAATACCCTCGCTTGTCAATGCATCGGCTGCTTCGGTAAGCTTTGCCCTCCCCTGCTCAATCAGCTTCAGCGTAAACAGTTTATCTTCCCACCCCTGGTCGACCGCGATCTGGCCTTCCACATTGAATGAATCGGTGATCGGATGTTCAACGATATGCAACAACAAAATTTTGCTCTTCGCTTTTTTGGCAATCTTAACTGCCATTTGAAGAGCCCACTGCGCATGTTTGGAAAAATCGGTCGGAACAAGAATTGTTTTCATAGAGAATTATTTTTTTGTTCGATGGGCAAAAATGTTGAGTCAAACTTACGCGCATGGTCGTCACGCCTTCTCAGCATTTCATCATATCGGACGGTGATTTTTATCAGCCATAAAAAAGGCGGAGTTGCCTCCGCCTTCAACATGCAGCTGCGTACCCCGATGCTGCATATTCTAACTAACCTGTTGTGCGTTAATCCGGGGTAAGGTCGTTGTTGCCACGCACGGTGCGGATAAACTCTGAACTCGAGTGGCCGATATTTTTCCGGCTCATGGCAATGGATTTTTTAATGCGCAAAAAACGAATAACACCCGCCACCATAATAAGTATCCCGACAACGATCAATGGCGTTCCGGCAATCGACCAGAATGTAGTTTCCACAATCTGCCCGAGCGTTGATCCCGCCACCAGGAAATAAAGCCCGGTGCGGATATAGGCGAGTAATGTTGTTTCGTTGGCAAGCCGGGTGCGTTCAATAGCAAGGTGTTCGCGCAAAATCAGGTCAATATTCATACGATGTGTTTTATTTTTCGGTTAGTACGACCCAAACTCAATGCCAACCCCCTCCATACGTTTGTAAAATGATAATTCTGACCGCTTTTCTTTCGAAGTGGCCGCGAAATGATCAAATCCCGCCCATAACAAAAACCAGCCGGCCGGTTCAAAAAGTGTGACAAGAAATGTGATTGCAAACTTTGCCGACTGCATATCTTTCAGATAACTCGCCCCCAGTAACACGATGAATCCTGCGGATGCCAGTATTATCCCCTTCTTTCGGGTAACGGCAATAGAAGCTGAAAGGCGACTAAACGTTTGATCGAAGAACGACCGCAAGCGTTCACGGATTACGGATTCGTCTTCTGCCGATCTTGCCTTTTCAGGAACCAGTAACTTGAACGTGCCGGGCCGGTGCGGAAATTCGTGCGAAGCTTTCTTCACCTGTGCAATAAAGTCATCGGATACAGTGCGCGCAGCATACGGTCGCGGATCGAAATCGGAAAAGATGTCGTTATAGCCGTCAATCCACAGAACGATGCCAGCCGATGAATTCATGATTAAGCTTTCGCTGTTGCCTCAGCCTTGCGCTCACATTCACATGTTTCGCAGTCGCACGGCTTTGCCTTACCCATCACTTTACTCCGCATGCGTCCAAAACGTTCTTCCAGGCCATCTTCCATTTCATCCATCAGGTCTTCTGCTTTACGTCTGATCTTACGCTGCGTTCTCTCACCTTTATCGGGTGCAAACAAAATTCCTAACGCTGCGCCTGCGGCCAATCCGGCCACCACGCCCAAAAGTGCTCTGCTTGTTTTCATAACCACGGGATTTTAACTGCTCCGAAACTATTTCATTACGTGGTTAACCCGCATGATAACAATCAGCCGGATGTCTGATAATCATCAAGTCGTTTACGATGCAATCGAAACATATTTGATAAACCTGTTGTCATGAAGCGAATTCTTTGTCCGACCGATTTCTCGCCCGCTGCAGATAATGCTATCGCGTTTGCCGCCAAGCTGGCACAAACAACCGGCAGCACATTAACGCTGCTGCATATCGGGTCGATTTTCGATATCCTAGATGTAAATTTTAAACCTTCGCTCACGCTGATCCGCGATGAACTGGAGCTGCAAAGTTTGCAGGTAAGCCGCACCTTTAAGATCTCGTGCGATTCCGATATGCGGATTTCTTATCAACAGCTGGGCCATGCCATAAAAGAATGTGAACCAGACTACGATTTGGTTGTAATCGGTACCAGTGGGCCAGACGATCTGCTTGCACTTATATCAGGCGGTCACGCCTATCCGATTATCCGGGCAAGCACGCTGCCTGTTTTGCTGATCCCCGAGGGCAGCGCTTACCAGGGCTTTCAGAAGATAACCTTCGCGTTCGATTACTGGCGAAAATTGATTTTGCCGGTTGAACCATTGCTCTGGCTCGTGCGCAAGTACCAGAGTGAGTTAACTGTTTTGCAGGTAATGGAAGAGTCGGTCAGTGATGAAGCGGAAGCAGAACTCCGGCAACTGCAGCACAAATTCAATGCTGACGAGAATCGTCACCTGCATTTTCATACGACTCATGCCAGAAAGGTTCCGGAAGCAATCGATCATTATATTCAGCATAATCATCCCGACCTGCTGGCGTTGTGCATTACACACGATGGCTGGCTCACACGATTATTTCACCGCAGTGCGATCAAACATCTCACGGCAGTAAGCAAATTTCCGTTGTACATTTTTCCGATTGAAAATTATGGTCCGGGGTGATAAAAATCACCCGCTTGATTGAGCATTGTTCTGGTTATCAGGAGTTAACGTGATCAAATTCGGCATATGAAAGCGAAAAACTACAGCATCCTCCGAAACCGCATTTTAGATACCTGCATTGAAAAACAGCGGCATCAGCTAAACGATTTCAACAACCGCATTAAGAACATCCTGTCGCGTGAAGGTTTGGGGAATGAGGAAGAGTATGACGACACCGAGCTCTCGCAAAACTCGCAGCAAGCCGATGAAATCAATGCATTAAACGAGTCGCTGTCGTTCGCGAATTCAGACATGAATGTGCTACAGTATTTAAAAACATTATACGAAGTATTGCATTCAACGCCTGAACCGGGAGCTGTTGTCATGACAGACCACGGTAAGTTCTTTATTTCAGTAAGTGCGGGTGAGGTTAACGTTGCCGGTGAAGTTTTCATCGCACTTTCAACCCAAAGTCAGCTCTTTTCAGCCATGAAAGGAAAACGAAACGGAGATCGTTTTGAATTCGGTAAATACACGTATCAAATCCAGGAAATATTTTAGCGTATGAAAGTCGTATTGTTTTTGGTATGCATCATTTCACTTTCGGCCTGCAGCCCTTCGCTGAAGGTACAAACCGATTACGATCCCGATTACGACCTGTGGAGCTACGCCTCATTCGACTGGGCACGGGTGGATTCTTCCGTTATCCGGAATCCGCAGTATTATACCGATCTCAACGAAAGGCGAATCAAGGAAGCCGTAATGCGGCAGCTTTCAAAACGGGGCTATCAGCTTACGAACGACAAGCCCGACCTGCTTATTCAATACCACATTGTAGTGGAAGATAAAACTGCTATTGCCACAGAACCCTTTGGCTATGTGTACGGGCCTTACTGGATGCAATCAAAACAAAATACATATCACTACACACAAGGCACATTAATTCTCGACCTTACCGATACCCGAATCAACCAATTGATCTGGCGGGGTTGGGCTGTTTCGGATGTCGATGGAGTAGACTCGCCAGAAGAAATTAACGCGCTCGTAAATGCAGCTGTCAGAAAAATGTTCGACACGTTTCCGAAGCGAAAAACAAATAAGTTATGAAAACCATCCGATCCATACCCGATGCGCTGGCGTTTTCGCTCAGCAAATTGTATTACGCTGAACTCGCCATGCGCGATCATTTCATTTCGCTGGAGGGCAAGCTTAATTCCGCCTCCATCACGCTGCAGCTCGAAGAGCAAGCTGAAGGCTGCGAGAATAACCTTCTCAAACTCGAACGCATTTTTAATTATCTGATGCAGGACCCCGTTCCCGGAAACCTGGAAGCCATCACACAACTCGTGGCGGATACGCGCGACATTGTTGACTTGGTTGAGAACCGGTATTTAAAAGATGTTCTCCTGACCGGCTGTATTCAAAATATTCAGGCGGTAAAGATTTCCAATTACCGGATTGCATACATGCTGGCCGCTGAACTTGAACTGGATACCGTGGTTGATCTTGTTCAGCAGATTCTGGAACAGGAAACAGAAGCAAGTCAGTCGCTTTCCCACCTGTTTATTTCCAGGTTCAATAAATATCGTAAAACGGCTGATGTTTAATTACGGCTTGAAAATCACCGTATGAAAAAATATAAAAATCACGCGCTATTTGTCATCATTCTCATTCTGATCCTGATGGCCATTGCCATTAAGGTTTGGGGAGAATAAGTTTTCTCAGGAAGGTTTTTGATGGTTCTTCCCGGCATTTGCCCGGAGGGTTTTCACCACGAAGATGATAATCACAACACCGGAGAGAAAACCCAGCGCGTGCGCAAAGGGTCCGGCAATAATTCCGAACCCGTAGCACAGCAACACGGATAACGCCAGCGTGAGTTTTACAACCGAATCGGCATGGTCGAGATTTTTAATCATAAGTTTTTTACGTAATTGAACACCTGCTTTTTATAGTTACGAATCCGGTTTTCAAGTGCTGTCACGTCAAACATGATGTCGCGATGCTTTTGCCGATACTTACTTTCCAGTTCACCGGGAGTTTGCATGATGAGTGCTTTCAAAAGTTCTTCATGCTGCCGCAAAGCAATTTTCAGTGCGGTTATGTCCTGCCCGGTAATACGGATCAATTCATTTTCGAGTTCAGCAAGTTCACGTGCAGGAAATGTGCTTCTAACATCGCTTCTCCGAAGCAGGTTATAGAAAAACACAGCTTCATCTTTCCAGAAGTCAACCTCGCGAAGCCATTCAACGGTTTGGCTGTGCAGCCAATCGAGGTTAGCTTCAAGGAGGTGATTTGATTCAGTCACGAGCGTTTTCATATGCGTGTTTTTTGTTTACTGAAAACTACTGTACTCACCTGCGAAAACGCATGATAATGATCAGGCAGCAATCTGACCTTGATCAAAAACATCTTGAAAACGTTATTTTCCTTCGGCATTGGCCCCCAGAATGAGCGACCAGGTTTTCCACCGCGGGTTATGATCAGCCACCAAACGGGCAATGCCAACAAACGGCACAAACAGGATCATTCCCGCCATACCCCAGATAATTCCACCCGCAAAAATGGCAAGCAACATGATGAGCGTGTTTACATTGAGTTTTCGGCTTACGGCCAGCGGAAAGATGATGTTGGCTTCGAGGTATTGAACTACCGTGAAGATGGCCACCACGCCTGCCGGGTACCAAACGGAATCAAACGTGATCCACGCCATACCGATCGGCAACAGCGAACCGATAATGATGCCCACATACGGAATGAACGTTAGTATCGCCACGATAAATCCAAACAAGATGGCATGCGGAACGCCTAATAACAACAATCCAAGACTGTTCAGAATCCCCACAATCAGATACACAATCGCCATGCCCTTGATAAAACTGTAGTACGACTGAATGGTGAGCGCAATCATTTCGTGAAGCTTCTCTTTTTTCTCGGATGAAAAGATTTTTGCCAGTACCACCATCCAGGTTTTTCGGTAGTACAGAATCAGCACCGAATACACCGGAACAAGAATCAGCATCACCACGGAAAAAGCCGAAGCGCTGAAAACGTGCCGGAGTACCTGTACAATTGTTCCACCCGATTGATCGGTAACTGACTCTATCAGTCGCTGCTGCGCGGCCATTGAAAAGCCCCAGTCGACAGCCAGAAAATTTCTAACGTTTGCGATTGCCTCTGTGAGTTTGGCATGGATTAACGGCCACTCCTCCACAAAACCAAAAAACTGGTTTATCAACAACATCACGATGAGCAACACCGCAATCATCAGCCCCGTGATCGACACAACAATCGCCATCATCCTGCCGAAACCTTTCTGTTCAAGCCACCGGCATACAGGGTACAAAACGAAGCTGATCAGCACGGCAAAACTTAACGGGACGAACAAACTCCGGCCCACATATAAAATCAGCGAACTGTAAACAATG
The DNA here is from genome assembly GCA_019694875.1 of Cyclobacteriaceae bacterium. GTDB lineage: Bacteria > Bacteroidota > Bacteroidia > Cytophagales > Cyclobacteriaceae > UBA2336. The sequence continues at coordinate 513,601 of JAIBBC010000002.1, read as the reverse complement.
ATCTGCAGACTCTGGAGAAAAGTGATCTTTTCAGTTTCCATCAGGTTGCGAATAGCAAATCGTGTTTGCGTTCTCATATCAAATACCTTCAAACAATGAAAATGATTCCAGGTACTCAGGCACGGTTACGTTCCAGCCAAGCTGATCGCGAATAGCTTGTGCATATTGATCGATGCCGGGCGCTTCACCATGCACGGTAAACGCTTGCTTGGGCTTGACCTGAAAAGCTCTCATCCAGTCGAACAGCTCGGCCCGGTCGGCATGGCCGGAAAGCGAGGTCATATTTTCCACATGACATTTTACCGGAACTTCTTCACCAAAAATTTTTATGGTTGGCTTTTTATCTACCAGATCCCGTCCACGGGTGCCCTCTGCCTGATAGCCCGAAATCAAAACTGTGTCTTCCGGTTTTCGTAACCGGTGAAAGAGATGATGCAGTATCCGGCCACCGGTCATCATTCCGCTTGACGAAATAATAATTGCATTGCTTTTAATCTCGTTCAGGCTTTTTGAATGGAGTTCATTTTTTACAAACACCAGCATGTTGGTTTCCAGCTGACGTGCAAACAACGAATTACTGAAATCAACTTTATGATACTCGGGAAACCGGTAATACAAATACGTTGTAGAGATTGCCATCGGGCTGTCGATATACACCGGGATATCCGGAATGCGACCTGCCTCAATGAGATTGTGCAAGTAGTACAGCAACGTTTGTGTGCGTCCAACAGCAAAGGCAGGGATCAGCAACACTCCGTTGCGTTCGCGTGCAGCTTTAACAACCCGTTCAAGGTCGAGTAACGGGTCCGTGGCCGGATTGTCTTTTACACCATACGTTGACTCAATAAACAGCACATCCGCCTCCGTTAACCGCTTGGGCGGACGGAGCATCGCGTCATTTTGACGACCAAGATCGCCCGAGAAAATGATCTTCTTCGTTTGCGATTCGCCCTTGATAAAAACTTCGGTAATGGCCGATCCCAGCAAATGGCTGGCATCGTGATAACAAATAGAAACAGACGGATGAATGCTTAATCGCTCGTTATACCCTACCCTGCGGATCAGCGGAAAAACGAGCTCGGCATCTGCGCTGGTGTACAACGGTTGGGGATCGGTATGACGGGAATATCCTTTTCTCTTTGCAAAGGCAGCTTCCTCTTCCTGCAGCTTGGCCGAATCAAGCAGCATAATTTTCATCAGTTCTGCAGTGGGTGGCGTACAATAAATTTTCCCGGCAAAACCTTCGCGCATCAGCTTGGGCAGATAGCCCGAGTGATCGATGTGTGCATGACTGATCACGACCGCATCAAGCGTTGACGGGTCAATTGGAAAGTCATCCCAGTTACGCAGCCGCAATTCTTTCAAGCCCTGGAAAAGACCACAATCGAACAACATCCGGAAGTTACCCACGGTAAGAAGATACCGTGAACCCGTTACCGATCGCGCTGCGCCTAAAAATTTCACAGTAACGTTCATAACCGTTATTTAAAACGCGAAAAATAATTTCCCAACATCATCAGCACGATACCAATTAACCCGAATGACACTTGCAAAAAATTTAGTTCGCGAAGCATAATTACCTGTGTGATGATCCACACCGTAAGCACAACACCCTGCAAGAGTACCAGCCAGCCGTGAAACCGCCAGTTAAATGCCAGCGCAGCAAACGCAATCAGGCTCAACACACCGTTGCATACAAAAAGAACAATACCCGGAATCAAAAAACTATCAAACGGGCTATGCTCCAGGTAGCGAAGCGGAATATTGCTGGTGGTGCCGCCCGGGTCAAGCATCATCGGGACACTGCCTATAAACGCACCGATACCGTTGAGCAGCAATAAAAATAACGCGGCATATTTCAGAAACGCGCGGAGTTCGGGTGAATTTATGCTGAGTAGTTTCATAGCGGTTTAAAGTTCATACCAGCTTCTTTCATTTTCCGGATAAGGCCGGGCGGAACAGGCCTGCACGCGCAGTTCCTGCGCTGGGCATCATGCCATTTAACACGCTGTTCAAGTGTTGCATTTGCAGGCATTCTGTGTTTGATGTGCCACTCGCGGTTAAGCTTTGCTTTCATGATACATTATAGGATACCTTAACAATCTCGAATTTACCGTACGCGAAATCACCCTCGGTATACCGGTAAACAGCTTCTGCGTGGCGCGGAAGGTGATACCCGAGCCGGTCGTCATATTGACTTAGCGGAGTTGACCAGGGCAATGGTTGAAAAGTTCCATCATCCTGAAGTGCAGCACGGTCGTTCGATACGAAGTTAACCAACTCGTAGCGATCGTTGAAGAACAAATCGGCTGAGATCGAAACATCATTACTCCTGAATGTGGCACCTACTTTTCCATTGCCGTTACTTTGCCAGGTAATACGCGGATCAATCAGTGTGGCAGGCGCCATACAGCACATGTCGTTAAGAAATGTCACGGTATCAGCTTTGTTGATGGCAGCTCCCGAAGCATACTGAACTCTGAACAGCGACAGCAACCGGATGTCCATGAAGGCGATGCCATTTTTCAGACAATGGAAACCTGCCACCGGAAGGTTTTTCTTAACGGCATTCATAAAAAACAAACGAGACGACTGACCGATAAAATTGTATTGTGCAGAAGTGAATGGCATCCATTCGCCATTCTTACTCCGGATAGCACCCGCAAGTTCAACTTTAAAATTCTTTACACGGGGTTGCCCGATCGCTCCCGAGTTGATCACATACATTCTAACCGGCTCAGGAAGATGCGCCAGATCTGCAAGTTCGAGCGGCTGCGTTTGTTCTTTGTCGGTTTGCTTGCGCAGATTCTGTACTTCACTGTTGTAATGACTGCTGAAGCTCCACACCCCATAGCCAACAATCGTAATCACAAGGATAATAATGTTCAATGCAGTACCGAGTCCCGCATCTTCCCAGTCGCTGATGATCAGGTATTGCGAAATAATCAACGCGGTTACAGATACCAGCCACCACCATTTGTTGTAATTCAAAAAGAGCACGGCTGCTGCAATAAAGAGTATAGAAGCAACGGCCCAGAAAATTCCATGAACGCGTGAGATGGGATGCGGTAACTGGGGCAGCGCGGCCATACCAAACGCTTTTATGAATCCGGGCATGTGCAACAGTCCGTGAATAAAAATGACAATGATGAGCAGGATACGCATAGAATTTTCTTTAGATGATCGAATATCGGATGGCACCGGTGCTGACAGCCTGATAAAGGTCATTCCACAGGCTGATTTTCATAACTGGCCAGTATAAAAACTCAGCTGGCTTTCTTCTGCATTCCGAAATTCCCGCAACGTTCTTCATGCTTCTTCAGCATAGGGTACGCGTTACGGTCAAGCGCATCGTTCATTTTGCAGATCACCGAATCAATTTCCACGGCAGTCTCCCGGATTTTGTCGACCATGAATTCCTTTTGGGGATATTCCTTAAAGAGAGATGTTAATCCCAGCAAACGCGCAACCGGCCCCCGTAACTCATGCGAAGTCTGGAAAGCATAATGCGAAAGATCTTTTAACAGAACCGACTGTTCCTGCTCAAGTTGTTTGCGCTCAGTGATTTCATACCGCACAGACATGAGCTTGTAAATTTTCCCCTCCGAATTATAAATCGGATTGATGAAGGTATCTACCCAATAGTAAGATCCATCTTTCCGCTTGTTGCGGATATCGGCACGCCAGGTCTTACCCTTGGCAAGGGTTCGCCACATTTCTTTCCAGAACTCAGAGGGATGAAAGCCGGAATTCACGATATCATGATTGCTTCCTATCAACTCACTTTCCGAATAACCGGAAACTTTGCAGAACTTCTCGTTGGCCTGAAGAATAACACCTTTCAGGTCGGTGATGCTTACGAGTGCCGAACTGTCGAGTGCATGCTTCACGTTCGAACGTTCAATCTCCGCGAGCATTTCTTTATTAATGTTGATTGCCGTTACCATGCGGCAGCGCCTGTTGGGTACAGGGTGTCATTAGCGAAAATGTTCACATAAAAGGGCACTCCGTCTTTACCCTTATGCAACCATTTTTCGGTTGTAAAAAGGCCCGGCTGATGTTTCGTCACAATGTCCTTCAGGCGATCGTACTCCTCCACCGGACGGATGGCGAACAGGTTCATTTTATAAAACTCCTCATGGGTGTATCCATACGCCCGGCACGCGGCATCGTTTACAAGCAGGAATTTGAGCGTCTTCTCATCGTAAATCCACATGGGGTTCGGGTTCTCTGCAAACAGGCGTTTGAAATCGTTCTTCACAGCTATGACGGATCGAAAGGCACTTCTGATGAGGACACCGAGCAAAACAGACGTAACGGCCACGTAGAAATAGCCTTTATAAGTAGCCAGTTGGTGAAAATGACCATGCACCCAACCGGGTAAAGTACTCAGGCTCACCAGTATAGCGTCACTGAATGTAATCCAAAGCAGTCCTGCAACCAGGTAAATTGCAGGAATTGTGATGTACGCGAATTTTTTATTGAGCAGCATAACGTTAAGGTTTTTACGGAGTTATGCCGGGCCCGGAGATTCACTTGCGGAGATTTCTGCAATCACGAGTTGGCTGAATTTCGGGGTGCGGCCAATAATTTTCATGCGTTAAAATTTTGCGAAAGCTACCTCCCATCGTCTCTGCAGCCCATGATTCGGGTCACAAACCGGGGATGATAAAAATCAGCCGCGCCTGTGATAGTCATCAAGTTCTGCCCGGAATCATAAACCTATTTTTGGTCAACAAATCAGAAAGCCATGAAAAAGCTATTAGTCCCCTGCGACTTTTCACACCAAGCGCTAAACGCTTTTCAGTTTGCGCTAGACATTGCCGCCAAGTCACCGGGAAGCACTGTGCATCTTTTGCACGTTGTGGAGCTTCCGGTTTTGCATGATTCAGTTCTGATGCCCGTCCTTTCGTTTGAACAGGACCTGATGGATGAGTTGAAGGAAAAAGCCGACAAAGAATTCGACATTGTTGAAAAAACATACAACAAAGACCAGGTCAAGGTTGTTAGTGAAGTACAATTTGGCAAGGTTTCCGACATGATCGTGCGTTATTGTCAGGACCATCAAATCGACATGCTCATCATGGGTTCGCACGGAGCCAGCGGTGTGCGTGAACTTTTCATCGGTTCAAACGCAGAAAAAATTGTCCGCCACGCAACCGTACCGGTGCTGGTGGTGAAAGACAATTTCAAAGGCCCGATTAAAAACATTGTATTCCCGAATACACTCGAAACCGAGCACCAGGAAGATCTGGTAATGAAGGTAAAAGAACTCCAGCATTTCTTCGGAGCACACCTGCACATCCTGTGGGTTAATACCCCGCTGAACTTTACAACCGACACGGAAACCAACAAACGGCTCGAACAGTTTGTAAAACGCTTCCAGTTCAAGAACTATACAATCAACACGTACAATCACCTCAGCGCTGAGGAAGGTATCATTGATTTCTGCAAGACCATTGATGCCAGCCTGATCGCGATGGGTACCCACGGCCGCAAAGGCATTGCCCACATGTTTTATGGCAGCCTGACCGAATCGCTGGTGAACCATACCGAAAAACTGGTTTGGTCATACGTGATGAAACCTGAACCTGTAACAGCGTAATCAAAAGAAAATGACTCGTACAGACGTTGTTGCTGAAACCACGTGTTTTCATTGCGGAGCTTCATGTGAAGAAATTCATTGGAGAGACGATAAGCCGTTTTGCTGCAAGGGGTGCGAAACGGTGTATGAAATCCTGGACAGCAACAACCTGTGCGAGTATTATAACCTCAACTTAACCCCCGGTACAAAAACCCCGGCCATTACCGATACCTCATACGCGTATCTGGATGAGCCTGAAATTTCAGCCAAACTCCTCTCCTTCAATTCCCCTTCTTTCGCTTCCGCGGATTTTTTTATTCCGTCCGTTCATTGTGTATCGTGCATCTGGCTATTGGAAAATCTTTCCAAGCTGCATACCGGTGTAGTCGATTCCAAAGTCAACTTTGCGAATAAAACGGTCCACATCGATTTCAATCCAACCCGGATCAGCCTCGGAACCGTTGCCGGATTGCTTGCTTCGGTTGGCTACGCTCCGCGCATTACACTCGAACACGAAAAAAAAGAAAAACCGCGCACCGATCGCTCACTTATTCTTAAGCTCGCCATTGCAGGATTTGCGTTTGGCAACGTGATGTTATTTTCGTTTCCGGAATACCTTGGAATCGATCAGGCCGATCACACCCTCACCCGCATTTTTGCGTGGCTCAACGTTGCGTTGTCAGTGCCCGTATTGTTTTATAGCGGCATTGATTACCTGCGTGCAGCGGTTCGCAGTTTTCAGCAAAAGCAGATTAACATCGATGTGCCCATTGCTGCCGGACTGCTGGCCTTATTCTTCCGAAGCACATACGACATTGCCACCGCAACCGGTCCCGGTTATCTTGATTCGTTTACCGGGCTCGTGTTCTTTCTGCTGATCGGTCGCTGGTTTCAAAGCAAAACATATGAAAGCCTGGCATTTGATCGCGACTTCACGTCTTACTTTCCACTTGCCGTTAACCGCCTGAGTGAAGATGGAGAATGGAAGCCGGTGGTAATCTATCACCTGAAAAAAGGTGACACCATCCGGATCCGCAACCTCGAACTTATTCCGGCCGATAGTATTTTGCTTGATGCCTCAGCTTATATCGACTACAGCTTTGTTACCGGTGAAGCCAAACCGGTGAAGGCAAAAAGTGGTGATAAAGTATTTGCGGGCGGCCGGTTGATCGGCACAGCCGTAAGCCTCGCGGTAGAAAAAAGTACTTCACAAAGTCAGCTCACCAGCCTCTGGAATAGCGATGCATTCAAAAAAGTAAACGAAAGCAAATACAAAAAAATCATTGACCGTGCAGCCCGTAATTTTACGTGGGTAGTACTTGGCATTGCAGCCCTGACCGCAGTGTATTGGTATGTAACTGAACCTGCATCCATGTGGCTGGTGATAACTTCGGTGCTGATGGTGGCATGTCCGTGTGCACTTGCGCTGGCTGCCCCGTTCACCCTCGGCAGCGTACTGCGCGAACTTGGCAAACGCCAGCTGTACTTAAAGAATGCCGATGTGGTTGAACGCATGGGCACCATTGATGCTGTAGTCTTTGATAAAACCGGAACGGTTACACACGGCCAGGACCCGGAAGTGGAGTTGATGGGCGAACTTGATGAAAGTGAGCTCGCCAAAGTGAAACTGCTCACCGGATTTTCCACTCACCCGCTTAGCAAATTTGTTCACGAATTCATCCGCAAAAGCGCAACTGGTTCGGTTGACGACTTCCGGGAATTGCCCGGAAAGGGAATTCAGGCGCATATGCAGGGAAAAGTTTACAAAATCGGTTCTGCAGCGTTTACCGGCTTCCATGAAAAACTCGATCAGTCAGCATCATATGTATTTGTTTCCATCGATGATGAGGTGAAAGGGTATTTCATGATCCGCACCATGATCCGCAGAAACATTGCCGACATGATTCAACGCCTCGGCAACAAATGCAAGGCACTGCTCTCGGGTGACCATGAAACTGAAAAACAACCGATGACCTATATTTTCGGTTCAAATACCACACTGTTGTTCAATCAAAGTCCGCACGACAAACTTGCATACATCCACAACCTTCAGGCGAAAGGCAACACGGTGATGATGGTGGGTGACGGCCTCAACGATGCAGGCGCGTTGAAGCAGGCCGATGTGGGTATTGCTGTAACGGATGATACAGGTGTATTCACCCCTGCATGCGATGGCATTCTGCACGGAAGTGAAATTACCAAGCTTGACAAGATGCTCGAACTCACCCGTGCCTCGTCAACGATTTTAAAATCAGGCTTTGCCATTTCATTCTTTTACAATGCGATTGCCCTGAGCTTCGCGGTAAGCGGCCACTTAACCCCGCTTGTCGCGGCCATCCTGATGCCGATCAGCAGCATCAGCGTGGTATCGTTCTCTACGCTGGCCGTAAAGTTTGTTGCCAACCGAAAATTTAAAGACATCACTTAAACTCAACTACATTCACTATTCTTAAAATCCCCTTTTATGAATATTACAAAATACGTTACCGGAGAAAATGCCCTGAAGTTCGTGAAATCACGCGACCGTGTGTTTGTTCACGGGGGCGCGGCCACTCCACACCACCTGCTGCGCAAGCTGGTAGAGCGTGCCGATGAACTTTACGATGTTGAAATTGTGAGCATCAGCCAGCAGGGCGAAGCGGTTTTCAACGACCCGAAATATAAAAGCAGTTTCAAACTCAACAGTTTGTTCGTGTCGGCCAATGTGCGCGACATGGTTAACGATGGTCGCGGAGACTACATCCCTGTGTTCCTGAGCGAAATCCCAAACCTCTTTAAACGAAACATACTGCCGCTTGATGTAGCATTGATTCAGGTGTCACCACCCGACAAGCATGGCTATTGCTCGCTTGGCGTATCCGTTGACGTGGTAGCGACTGCCGTGAAAGTTGCCAAGCATGTAATTGCACAGATTAATCCGCGCATGCCGCGAACGCATGGCGACAGTATGATTCATATCAGCACATTTCATTCAGCAGTTTACTTCGAACAGGAATTGCCGGAGGTAGCCGCCAACGGAGAACTCTCTGAGATTTCCATGCGCATCGGTGAATATTGCGCCTCACTGATTGAAGACGGTGCAACCATTCAAACCGGTATCGGTTCTATACCCGATGCGGTTCTGGCAAGCTTAGGCAACCACAAAGACCTGGGCATGCATACGGAAATGTTCTCCGATGGCGTCATTCCACTGATAGAAAGCGGGGTAATCAACAACAAGTTCAAGCGCAAGCATCGGGGCAAGACGGTATCGTCATTCATGCTGGGAAGCCGCAAGCTGTATGATTTTGTTGACGACAACCCATCGATTGCCATGCTCGGTATCGACTACACAAACGATACAGCCGTGATCCGGCAAAACCCTAAAGTAGCAGCGATCAACAGCGCCATTGAAGTTGATATCACGGGTCAGGTTTGCTCCGACTCTATTGGCACTTACCACTTCTCAGGCGTAGGTGGCCAGATGGACTTTGTTCGCGGAGCGTCATTGTCGGAAGGGGGTAAACCGATTATCGCATTGCCATCAACCACTGCCAAGAATGTTTCGCGGATTGTATCCATGCTGAAACCCGGTGCAGGCGTTGTGACCACGCGCGCCCATGCACACTACATCGTTACCGAGTATGGTATAGCCTATTTGTATGGTCAGAACATGAAGCAGCGTGCCAAGGCCCTGATTGAAATTGCACATCCGAGTCATCGCGAGGCGCTGGAGCGTGCGGCCTTTGACCGTTTCCATTCGTATGAGTTTGAACGTACCATTTATTAAGTCCGCAACATGAGCATCATAGCGTTACTGATATCGATCAGTTTGACGATTGCACTGATTTTTCTGGGTGTATTTTTATGGAGCATGAAAAGCGGTCAGTATGACGACACCTACACACCTTCTGTGCGCATGTTGTTCGACAACGATGTTAAGCGCCCGGATGAGAAAGAAACGGCCGTTAAGGCGGAGTTGAAGAAGTAATTTTTTCACCTTATATAACGCCTCCCTGCTAAGATTAGATAACATTTTATCGGATTGTTATCTTGCTTTTAAATGATTTTATCGATTTTCATTTCTTTGTTAAATTCGATGGCGTAAGCACTCATCGTAGCCGTCTTGCTGATCATTCAGATCACAACCTACGCTATTCTCTCACAAACAATCCAAGGATAAACTGATCACAGATTGTTTGGCACGCTCAATCATAGTTATGACAGTGCACTCGTACGGGATTATTACACTTCCTTCTGCGGCAATAAAGTTACTTTTACCTACTTCTCCCGTAACCTTGAAGAAGATGAAATTTCGTGATGCGCAGATTTGGGGTGCAGAGGCTGTGCTCGGAGCATTTATTGGCGGCTTTGAAGTAAAGTACTTAACCACCGGATACGAGTCGCAGTTATTTTACACTCCGCACGCGGGCCTGACCTTCGAAGGCATTTGGTCACTGATGTACGGAAGAAATTATCCGAATGATACAAGCTTCATGGGGCAGGTTAGCAAACACCAGCTTACCTTCGTCATGCGGATTTACCCGATGTAGTCGATACGCGAACGTGACAGGCACACGGGCATCCCATTATCAGGCACGATCTCTTTACCCTACGACAGAAACTAGCAAGGTCCCTGAAGCTTGAAAGAAAGTCGGAATCCACCAAATAACCCTAACCGTTAACCTCGCTCCGCTTTGGTGATCCGGGTTCACGCACAAAATTTCCGAAAATAGTTTTGTCACACCTCTGGCAAGCTCCCGTCTAATGGAGAAAACAATTTATGCTAACTCCATTTTTCTACTCCGCAGCAGCGGTAGCCTCTCTCCTGCTGGTGCTGACAGGCACAGCCCTGCAATCCGCGTCTGATAATTTATCCCTTCATGATCGCACAATGCCGTCCGATACCGCTTCGGTTGTTACCATCACGTATGTCAAAAAACCCTGGTATGCGTGGCGCACGCTGATCGTAAAAAAATTCAAAGAATCGATTCCCGAGTATGCTGCCATTTCAGGGTTGCTGCAAAAAAATTATCATTTGAGCGAAAATCGCGAAACGTTTGGCGGAATCTATCTTTGGGGAAATGAAGCCGATGCACAAGCGTGGTTTACTCCCGTTTGGTTCGAGCGGGTTCGCAAGACGTACGGTGCAGAAGGAAGAGTTGACTACTACAAAATCGTGCGTTCGCAGGAAATTGCTCCATCCGAAACGAGCGGTCAATATTGGTCGGTGCTTCAACTCGACAAACCGGTTTCATTTACCGATGCACCCGGACTTCTCCGCATCACAGAAATAAAACACGATAGTCAGTACGGCACGGTTACGCTTTGGAAATCAAAAGAAGCAGCCGAAAAGTTCTTTTCGCAACGCCAGGCAGGATCGCTCACCTATTTTGATACGCCTGTGCTGATCGATAAATTGAAGTAAGTAATCCAATACCTTTGCCAACATGAATATCCGGGATGTTTCAGCCAATGAAGAAGACCGCCAGCTCTGCGCGAAAGCAGTGGCCGGAAGCAAACAGGCGCTTGAACTACTCATTCAGCGTCATTATACATTTGTGTACAACGTGGCATTGAAGCTGGTGTTAGATCCGGTCGATGCGGAAGACATCACCCACGATGCGCTTGTGAAGGTTATTACACACCTGTCACAGTTTAACGGAAAGAGCGCGTTCCGCACCTGGCTTTACCGGATCGTTGCCAATCATTTCCTCGACATGAAGCGCAGAAAAATGGAAGATGTTTACATAAATTTTTCTTCGTTTATCGGTAACACCGAAACGCTTGAAAACATGCCGGAGGAAGCAACCACGGGACTTGACCCGGCCGAGGTTGAAGAAACTCGATTGATGTGCACCACCGGAATGCTGATGTGCCTGACCCGCGAACAGCGGCTGGTATACATTCTGGGTGATGTACTTGAAATTGGGCATACAGCCGGTGCAGACGTGCTGTCCATCTCACCCGATAACTTTCGCCAGCGGCTGGCACGCGCCCGGGCCGACCTGCATGCCTTTGTTCATAACCGTTGCGGACTGGTTAATCCTGTTAACGCATGCCGATGCCCAAAGAAAACCAGGCTGTGGATTGATCAGGGATTAGTGAGCAAAGAAAAACTCATGTTTAGCACCCGGTACACACAACGGGTGAAGGATGTTGTTCAAGGTTTTCGAAAAGATGATATTGAATCGGCTCTGGTGCTGAAAGAAACACTTTTTCAGAATCATCCCTACCAGGCGGGGCAACGTGAACACCAATTTGTTACTGACCTGCTGGCACGACCTGAACTCAGAAAATATTTGAATTGGAATTAAGTTGCATACGTTCGGCAGCTACCAAGTTTTGGGGTATGTAGGTTTACGCAACGGCTGGCAGAGGCGCTCTACTGATAAAAGTCAATAATTTACTTCCGGGAATCCGCTACATTGCGGAATGATCAAGAATCTCACCATCTATACGCTGCTGCTGAGCATGGCTCTTCACTGTGCGTGCCGGCTCGGAGTTCTTGATCACCTTTACGAACGCAGGCATCAAATTGCTTTTTCCGTGGGCCTGTTGGCCGAAGTACCTATCGCGGTTTGTGGTCATAAATACGATCCCGGAACCAGTTTAAAAATTAATACCCAGCAACAGCATGCCCCGCTGCCTTCAACCGTGTTCCAATCGCAAGAGATCAAACTTTTCTTTACGTCAGCTGAGCTCAGCGTTCATCCCGATTATTACCTGCTCACAAGTAACGGCTGGCGTGATTGCGGTGCAACCGAATACCCTTCGCCTGACGTTTCCATCTTTCATCCTCCTTCACTGATTTCCTGAAAATGGTAAATGCGTAAAGCATTAACCCACAGCTCCGCGGTTTCCGCGTGAGTCTATCCCCTATCATTCAAATTAACTTTCAAGAAATGAAAAAGACATTGACGTCAGTCATTGCCGCATTACTGTTATCCGCAAATCTGGTATCTGCCCAGTCGCAAACCGGAATCATCAAAGGAAAAATTCAAAGCGAACAGGGCGAACCGCTCCCGGGCATCACCGTATCGATTCAGGGAACAACCATCGGCAGCGCCACCAATGGAAAAGGCATTTTTGTGTTGCAAAAAGTTCCCGCAGGCACGCATACACTCGTTGCTTCCGGAGTTGGATTTAAATCACAAAGCCAGCAGGTTACGGTTGAAGCCGGCCAGACTTATGAAACCGCATTTAATCTTTCTGAAGACGCATCTGCGCTCAACGAAGTAGTCGTTCACGGAGAGCGCGAAAATTATGTAAAATCGGTCTCGTCTGTAGGGATGCGAACCGAAACCAAACTCATTGAAACTCCTCAATCCATTCAGGTTATTCCGCAGCAAATTCTGCGCGATCAGCAGGTAAAAACACTGAACGAAGCAGTCAAAAATGCCGTGGGTGTATCAAGCGTATCTCCGTTTTCTGAATTTGTCTTCAGGGGATTCACCAGCTGGAACTCAACTATGTACAACGGAATAAACGGTGCCTTATTCCCATACAACGTTCAAACACCAACGTATAACATTGAGTCGATCGATTTTCTTCGCGGTCCCGCATCCGTGCTTTATAGTACGGGACGCCCGGGAGGTGTAATGAATATGAACACCAAGAGGCCGCTCGATAAAGAGCGTTATGAAGTGAACGCCACGTATGCCAGCTGGAATGATCTGAGTCTCAATTTTGACGCAACGGGTCCCCTGTCAAAGAATAAGAAACTTTGCTACCGCATTGTTGGCGGGGCGCGTGATGCAGGCAGTTTTCGAATTTTCAGGAAACAAAGTTCTATACACTGGCGTCATCCATTTCCTATCAGTTCACACAAAAAACGAAACTGGTTTTTGAACACAATTACTTTTATCACAAACAAATTCCGGGGTTCGATAATGGCACGGTGCTGAAAATGAAAGCCGATTCCACCTGGGACTTCAAAAATATGGACGTTAAATTTTCTGCGCAGGATCCGGACGACTACACACTCGACAAAGGTCATTCTGGCGAACTTTCAGTATCCCATAATTTTACGGACAATGTTAAGCTTACCTGGCTAAACCGGTACGTGTACAATGAAGGCTATGCTTCCAATCACGGTTCTGATTATGCAGACCCTGCGGTAGTAAATGACACCATTCACCGCTGGTATGGAAAATGGGATTACACCTGGCACAACTATCAGACAAATTTATTTGCACTGATCAAGTTTAAAACCGGCAAAATCAAACATCAATTGCTCACGGGCTTTGATTACAACTACCAGCGCCAGCCTTCGTATCATTATACGGCTACCGCGGCACCTCCCCTCAACGTAAACAATCCCGACTACTCCGTTGACAGGCCTAAAGAATATCAATATACGTTTGATCTCCCACAGTATGACTACCAATACGTAACCAACGCGGTATACGTGCAGGAGCAGGTTGATCTCAACCAATACATTAAACTTTCTGCTGCGATCCGGTATGATCACTACTCGTTTTACTGGAAGTATGCATACCACGATTATTCAAGCGATTCTGTTTTTCACTCTGATGGTGAGAGCATAACGGCCCATGCATTCATTCCGCGGGGTGGCATCGTTATCAATCCATGGAAGAACATTGCCTTCTATTACAGTTACTCCCAATCGTTCGAACCGCAATGGCTAAATGCAGTAAACCGGGGCGGGCCGTTCCCGCCAACGAAAGGAAAACAACACGAAGTTGGTTACAAAGGTGAATTTTTTAAGAGCCGTTTGTTTACGGGGGTGTCGCTTTACCAGATTGATTACACCAACGTACTGGTAGCCGACCCAAGCGATACAACCGGACGCAGGTACCTCTCGGTTGAAGGTATGCGCAGCAAAGGTATCGAACTTAACGCACAAGGAAATGTTTCGCCCAACATCCAGATTATGGCCAACTACTCGTATGGTACCATCAAATACTTCGGAGATGCAGTTGATGGTTCGTGGAAAAAAACCGACCGGCAACTTAACGTTCCGAGAACCATTTGGGGACTCTTCGTCAACTATAAATTCATCGATCGCGCGTTGGAAGGCCTGGGTATTAATGCAGGCGTACATCACGAAGGCAACCGGGTGGCTTCGTGGTTCAATCAGGACTTTGTTACACCGGCTTTCACTTATCTGGATGCCGGGTTAAGCTACTCGTACAAGAAAGCCACGGTCTATTTCAACGTCAACAACGTCACCGATGTGAAATACATAACGGGTGGTTATGTGACCGGGTTAGTATACCCCGGAACGCCCAGAAATTTCAGAATAAGTATAAACTATGTCTTCTGATATGAAATCGAAAACCAATATCAATCGAAAACTCTTTACAATACACAGCTGGCTGGGCCTGGTACTCGGAATAATCTATTGCTTAATTTCCATTGGAGGAGCAAGTATTGTTTTCTACGGTGAACTCAATGAGTTTCTGTACGGTGATAACATCCGGATAGAAAAGACCGGGGAAAAGAAACTTTCATACGATCAGCTCTATCAAATTGCCAGAAAAGAGTATCCGAATTCCATGTTCATCAACATTGCGTATGATCCCAACTACCCTGAAAATGCATACTCCATTACCGGGATGGAAGAACAACCCATGAACCTTTTTGAAAACGGGCGATTTCACAACGACTACGTCAATCCTTATACCGGTGAGATTATTTTCCGGACTGACAGCAGCTTCACCGGGAATATTCTCGTTTGGCTCGACAGCCTTCATGCCTCGTTGCGGCTGGGCACCGGTGGCGCAGTAATCGTGGGTGTAATGTCGGTAATGGTTGTACTGAGTTTAATTACAGGCTTGATCTTTTATCGCAAATTTATAGTTAAAGTTCTCCTGTTCAGGGTAAAAGTAAAATTCAAGAATTGGCGAACTGCCTCCTCCGATTTACATCGCGTAATCGGTACCTGGGCACTGATCGTTAACTTGCTGATATTCGGATCGGGCTTTTACATGTACTATGCTCTGTTCACTCCTTCGTGGTGGAAAGAAAACTGGCCGCCTAAACATGCTGAAGTAGTGGTGCCGAAGATTGCAGTCTCGCTCGACTCGCTGGTGGAGAAATCAAAAGCCCTTATTCCTGAAATGATTCCAAGTTCAATCAGCATTATGCACGACACGTCCGAACTGATAAGTGTTTACGGTATGACAAACCAAAAACTCTACCTGGATGCGGATAATTATGGGTTTGTAGAATTTAAATCTGACGGAACCGTAAAAGAAAGTTATCATAAGCAATGGGCCGACTTCACAGGGGTTGAGAAGTTTGACAATATCAATTTTACGTTGCTGCATACCGGCTGGGCTCTTGGTTTAACCGGAAAAATCCTGTGGACTTTTTTTGGTTTCGCACCGGCAATTCTGAGCATCACCGGTTTTGCCCTCTGGTGGCGAAAAAAGAAGTTCTTCCAGCGAAAATCAAAGTCACCCAGCATGCAACGAGGTACTCAAGAGACAAAAGTTGCCCCTGCCTCCAAGTCGATACTATAAAACGGAATCAATCACTATGAACAAAAGAAAATACAGATTACAGATGGTGCTCGCTGCAGGTTTGCTTTTCGCTGCCACCATTTTTCCGGTAAGAGGACAGTCCCAGGGAAAAGCAACCTATAAAGTTGCCGTATTTATTTACCCGGGTGTTGAGTTACTGGATTTTGCAGGACCGCTTGAGGTATTCAGCAATACCACGGATTTTGAAGTTTTTACCGTAGCACCAAGCGTTGAAACGATTGTTGCCATGAATAAGAATATCCAATTCATTCCGAACTATTCGATTGAAAATTGTCCACAGCCCGATATCATTGTTTTTCCGGGTGCAAACATGGAAGGGCTTATGCCCGTTTATGAAAACTTAAAGGTTATTGACTGGATCAAGAGCATTCATACAAAAACTGTTTACACTATGTCAGTTTGTACAGGGGCAGCTTTTTTATCACGCGCAGGGATTCTTGACAACTATTCGGTTACCACACACTGGGGCGCCATTGAAGAATTGCAGTCGATCACGCCAAATGCCAAAGTGATTGAAAACAAACGTTTCGTTTCCGATGGTAAATTGCTCACGACAGCAGGCGTTTCTGCCGGCCTTGACGGAGCTCTATACCTCGTATCGAAAATAAAGGGGAAGGATGAAGCGTTGCGTGTTGCCCGCGATATTGAATACGACAAATGGAACCCGGAAGCCGGACTGATTGTGACGCATTAAAAATAACGCTTCTTATACAGCACTTACACGCAAAAAAAGCGTATGTAGTATTAAACCTTCCTGACCTGCGTGATGAAGGTGTTTTAATGAGTTGAAATTGTCGGATATAAAAAAGGGTTTGTTAACTTAGTACAGTTAACCTACCCACCCATGGCACGCATTTTTCTTACACTCTTCAGCGTTATCATTTCGTCAACGTCTTTCTCTCAAAACGTTACCGGTGCATGGGGCGGTGTGCTCAAAGTTCAGGGGATGCAGCTGCGGCTTGTGTTTAACATTACAAAAAGCGGAAGCACATATACCTCCACTCTTGACAGCCCTGATCAGGGTGCGAAAGGTATCCCCGTGAGCTCAACTTCTTTTGAAAATTCTACCTTGAAAATTGCGGTTGCCGCAGCAGGCATTCAGTACGAGGGAACGCTGGCACCCGACAGCACCATCACCGGAACCTTTAAACAGGCAGGTCAGTCGTTTCCGTTAAACCTTACGAAGCAAAAGGCAGAAGTAAAAACATTACGGCCACAGGAACCGGTCAAACCGTATCCGTATTACGAAGAAGATGTCACCTTCGAAAACAAAACAGCATCCATCACACTTGCAGGGACACTTACACTTCCCAAAAAAGATGGAGTATTTCCTGTAGTTATATTGATCAGCGGAAGCGGGGCGCAAAACCGGAACGAAGAACTGATGGGCCATAAGCCTTTTTTAGTTTTATCGGACTATCTCACGCGCAACGGAATCGCTGTGTTGCGGTTCGATGATCGCGGTGTTGGTAAGTCGACCGGCAACTTTCAAACCGCCACCAGTGCCGATTTTGCCACCGATGTTACAGCTGCAGTTGAATATCTAAAAACACGCACGGAGATCAACAAGAAGAAGATCGGACTGATTGGTCACAGCGAAGGCGGAGTGATTGCCCCGATGGTTGCGGCAAACTCCAAAGATATCGCCTTCATTGTATTGATGGCTGGCACCGGAGTTCCCGGTGATCAATTGTTCCTGGCACAGGAAAAACTTGTCGGACGGGCCTCCGGGCTTGATTCGGTAGCGCTTTCAATAAACGAACGGCTCAGCAGACAAGCCTATGAAATAGTCAAAAAAACAACCAACGATGAGGCTCTCAAAGCTGAATTAACCGCGTTATTGAAACGGAATAATGTGTCAGACGATGAGATTAGCCGGTCGCTTGGCAGAACGCTGAATCCGTGGACGTTATATTTTATCCGGCACGATCCCGCGCCCGCACTCACAAAGGTTAAATGCCCGGTGCTGGCACTGAATGGCAGCAACGACTTACAGGTTCCAAAAGAAAATCTGATGGCGATCAAAAATGCCTTAACGAAAGGAGGCAATAAAAATGTAACCACAAAGGAACTTGCAGGATTAAATCACTTATTCCAGGAAAGCAAAACCGGTTCACCAACCGAGTACGGAACGATCGAACAGACAATATCACCCGCTGCATTAACTGAAATTGTGAGCTGGTTAAAGCTGCAAGTGAAATAGCTGTGCCGGATCGTTTTACGAATTTCGATTCACCACATCTTCTACTATGGACCAAAAAATATTTTGCACTTTCATAAGCTGACTCCTTACGCAACAACCTGCGTACTTCTGTTCGGCATCGATATATTTTGTACCCCTTACTTGCCTATTACATCGCTGCGAAAAACAGTGTTGTTGCACAAGTACAACAAAGTTGAATACACGGAAAAAATTTGCGGAACGCAGACAAATAAAATAAAGCGTCTGTCTTTCGGCAGCAGGTTATCGCATCCGACACCGCACCGATTGGCTCAGATATAAGAAATTGCTATCTTCGAGAACTCAGGCAAGTCAGAATTTCCCCACTACCCCTTCGCCTATGAAAACTTTTGTTACGCTGGTAATCTTCGTTTTCGCAACAGCATTAAGTTGTTTCAGTCAAAGCCGTTTGGATTCATTAATCAACTTGAGAAAAACAGACTTTCTCGGGGGTAAATTACCGACATGGTATACCCCGGGGCACGAACAAGCTGCAGCTGATTTTCAGCAGGTTATTACCGATGCTATTACCTACTACGAAAATCGTTACTCAGTACAGTTCCAGGTAAAGCTAATCGTACTGGACTCCAGTCAGTGGCTGACGGAAATCCTTCCCTATGGGTTCGTATTTTTTGGTCGCGGCTGGATCGTTATGAATGCCGGAATGGATTATGCCACATTTAAAAAAGTTTATAAAACAGAACAGTATGTAAATGAACTGGATGCAGCGTTAGCCCGGGAACATGTGATGCCGGAAACGATGATCACCGCCTTTCTGAAATTTTACAGCATCCATGAACTCGGTCACTACTTTCTCGGAAAACTAACAAACGCCAAATCGCCCGATGCCTGGACGGGAGAGTTTAGCGCATCGTATTTCGCGTATGAGTTTTTACTGAATAACCGGCCGGCCGAGCTAAAACCCTTTGAACTTTTTTGTCAGGCCGACAAGGACTATTACAATCCGTTATTCTCGTCTATTGCCGACTTTAATCAGAAGTACACAGGTACAGGCGTGGAAAACTACCTGTGGTATCACAGCAATTTTTACTTTCTTGTTAAAGCGCTGTATACATGCCACCGCCAAAATTTTGTTCCCATGTTCGAACGTAATTTTCCAAAGAGTGCAACATCAACATTCACAACCGAAGACATCATTACTATACTCGATGTCGGTTGCAGGGGTTCAGTACAAAAATGGGTCGCTGAACTGGAAACGCGTGCCAGGAAACGGTAAGTCAACAGTACATTTTTTACTTTAGGCGTGATTTTAAGACCTATAAACCAATAAGTTGATAAAACCTTCTTTGAACACTTTCCAAACAATTTAATAACAAAAGACCGGATCACTAAACAATAGAGAAAACACTACAATAATCACTTCATGAAGAATTTGCTCATTATCACCCTCTTCTCTCTGTCTTTGAATACATCCGCCCAAACCATCGAACGCGTGGAACCGCCAAACTGGTGGACGGGGATGAAATACGATACCGTTACGCTGCTGGTGTACGGCAAAAATATTGGCGGTCTTCAGCCGGCCCTCAATTACCCCGGCGTTCAACTGCTTAAAACAGAACCGGTAGAAAATAAAAATTACCTGTTCGTAACCCTTGCCATTGGTTCATCTGCAAAAGCAGGGACGGTAAAAATCAGCTTCAGTCAAAGAGGCAAACGCATGATTACAAAAGATTTTCCGCTTCTCGAACGCGCCCCGGGCAGCGCGCAGCGCCTCAGCTATTCCCCAAAAGATGCAATTTATCTGATCGTACCTGACCGTTTTGCCAATGGCGATCCAACGAACGACATCGTGCCGTATTTACTGGAGAAAACAATTGACCGAAGCGGTGATGGCAAGCGTCACGGGGGTGATATGCAGGGTATCATCAATCACCTGGATTACATTCAATCGCTTGGCTTTACACAACTGTGGTGCACTCCGCTGGTGGAGAACAACGAACCGGAATATTCCTATCACGGCTATGCGGCAACTGACTTTTATAAAATTGATCCGCGCTACGGAACAAACGAACAGTTCAAACAGCTCGTAAGGGAAGCCAATACGCGCGGCATAGGTGTGATCTGGGACGTGGTGCTGAATCACTGCGGAACAGAGTACTACTTTTTGAAAGATCTGCCGTTTAAAGACTGGGTCAACTTCTCAGACACGCATACCCGTTGCAATTTCCTGAAGACAACTTTAACCGACCCTTACGCCACCGAGGTCGACAAAAAAGAATATACCGATGGCTGGTTCGATCACCACATGGCCGACCTCAATCAGCGCCACCCGCTCATGGCGAAATACCTGACGCAAAATACCATCTGGTGGATTGAGTATGCAGGTTTATCCGGATTTCGGGAAGACACGTATTCGTATGCCGACAAAGATTTCCTGGCCTATTGGAATAAAACCATCCTCGAAGAATATCCGAACTTCAATATCGTGGGTGAAGAAATGACGCGGATTGTTTCACAAGTCTCCTACTGGCAGAAAGACAAAGTGAACTACGATGGTTACGAGCCCGGTTTGCCAACGTTGATGGACTTTGGCCTGAACGATAACATTGTTTCGAGCTTAACTACCACGAACGACTGGTTCTCGACCTGGCGCGATGTATATCAGGGTGTTGCTCAGGACTACCAATTCCCCCACCCCGAAAACCAGTTGATCTTCCCCGACAACCACGATCTCGACCGTTTTTACACGCGCCTGAATAAAAACTTCGACAACTGGAAACTTGGCATCGCAATGTACATGACCATGCGCGGCATTCCGCAGTTCTTTTACGGGACCGAAGTTCTGATGACCAATGAAAAACTTGGCAATGATGGCTTGCGCAGAGGTGATTTTTATGGCGGCTGGAAAGGAGACGCTAAAAATGCCGTGACCGGTGCCGGGCTGAGCGCACAGGAACAGGAAGCTAAAACATTTTTCGCCACGCTGCTGAACTGGCGGAAAACAAGCGATGCGATCGCGAACGGTAAGTTCCTGCACTATGCTCCGCAGAAAAATGATGTCTACGTGTATTTCCGCTACACCGACAATCAAAAGGTAATGGTAGCCTTGAATAAGAGTTCAAACCCGGTTACACTCGACATGAATCGGTACTCGCAAATAATTCCGGCAACGTGCAAGGCCAACGATGTTATTCACAATCAGATGTTATCCATCGAAAATACACTGACGGTTCCGGCAAAAACAGCGATGATTTTAGAAATAAAATAATAATGAACGCAAAAATAATTACCCTGCTTGTTCTGGCAACCGGCTCCTTATACGCACAGGAAAACTTTGAAAAGCTCGTCAAGGTTTTACCGGCACAATCGCTCAGTCCGGATCAATACATTATTCAAAAATTCAAAACCAATGATGTCGTGTTGCTGGGCGAACGGCACATCGTGAAACAAAACCTGTTGTTCGTTCAAAGCCTGATTCCCATACTTTACAAACAGGGCGTTCGCAACATCGGAATGGAGTTTGGGGCGTATGAAAACCAGCCATTGATGGACAGCATCACCACAGCCACACAGTTCGATGAAAAACGTGCGTGTCGCATGATGTTTGATTACAACGTCACCTGGGCCTATCGCGAATATGTGGATATGGCCCGTGCTGCGTGGACGTTCAACCAAACATTACCCAAATCCGCGAAGCCTTTTCGAATTATAAACCTGAGTTACATCTACGACTGGCAAAAATTTACCGGGAAACGCGATGCCGAAACCATGAAGGCCGTTTTCCCTAAAGGCACGGTTGATAAATTCCGGGCGGATGTGATCGAAAAAGAGGTACTCCGCAACAAGGAAAAAATTTTGGCATTGGTTGGCACGCCACATGCTTACACGAAATATGGTTCACCCTACTTTCTTTTCAATGGTGATAATTTTTGCGGCTATGATCGCAACTGGCTCGGCAACCGGCTCTATGAAAAGCATCCGGGCAGAGTTTTTAACATTATTCTTCATCAGGCATTCATCAAAAAGACCGGTGAGAATTATCAATCCGTTTCCCCCCTTGACGGCACAATCGAAAAATTAATGGCCAGCAATCAAAACAAGCCTGTGGGTTTCGACCTGGTTAACTCCGAACTTGGCAAACTGAAAGATACCAGCATCAACTCAACCTGCTATCAAAACTTTACCATTGGCCAGTTGTTTGACGGGTACATTTTTTTGAAGCCATTGAAAGAACTGGAAGGCTGCACAGTTATAAATGACTTTGTAAATGAGGATAACATCGCGCATGCACTGAAACAGTTTCCCGATCCCGACTGGCATGAAAAGATTACAACCTTGGCCCAGATGATTGAGTTCATTGAGTCGAACTCCAGGCAGGTTCGCGAACAATAATACGATCAGGTTACTTCGCTGCCGAAGGCACGTAATATATCACATCTGACAAAAAACACGCTGACTCCGGATCGGGATTCAGAATTTTCAAACGGACCGTATGGGGTTTATTCTCCAGCGTATAATTCCAGTAGATTTCATGCTTGCGCGTGGTGAAACTCATGGGCAGGTTCACTCGTTTCGCCTCTCCACCGTCAATTGAAATCTCCAGCAGTGCCACCTTCGAAACTCCGGGATCAAATACACTGCCGGTTTTGGGTTTATACTCACCCCGGATCACCAAGCCGTTTCCCGTAAACTGCAACACATGCTCATCGGTCAGATTCTTACCAATCCACTCCCGGTCGACCGGATAAACGCCTGAAAAGGATTGTTCCCATTTCACCGGCTGAATCTTTTGCTTCCGAATGGTAATGGTATTGCCTTCCACTTTACCACCCTGGCGTTTGATATTTTCAAGAGCCTGTTCATAGCTCAACCGATAAACTTTATTGAGAGACGTATGCGTGTATTTGAAGTCCATGTCTTCAATTTCAGTAAGTCCCATTTTCCAGTACTCCGGAATTCCGGTGTAGCCCAGCATGACTCCCAGAATGCCAGCCGCGGTTGACGGATTACAATCTGCGTCCTGACCCGCACGAGCCGCGATCTCAACCGTTTTTGTAAAATCGCCCTGCCCGTAAAGCAATCCCAAAACCACGTAAGCTGAATTCACCGTAGCGTCAATATTAAACTGACTGAATACACCTTCCGGGCAACCGATATCATCCGTCCATTTTTTCTGAATTTCAAACCAGGTGTTTCGCCAATCGTTTGGATACTGCTTATGCCACCGGATCACATCGGAAATGCAGGCGTGATACCGGGTATTCTTCGGAATAGCGTTGAGTGCTTCCGTGACCAGATAATTGATATTGCTTGAGCCGAATGCGAGCGAATACATCGCAGCTACATAAACCCCTCCATACCAGCCGTCTCCATAGTTCATAATATGACCTACCGTGTCGCAGATAACCGATGCCGCGTTGGTCATCAGGGGCGACATAAGTCCTGCAAAGTCGGCCTCGATCTGAAAATCAATACAATCTGCATGCGGATTGTTCAGCCAATGGCCTGACCGGGGCGAGTTTATTCCGTTGAGTATGTTATACCGCGCAGCCTGATTGGCATGCCAAAGCATGTAGCCTGCCTGGGCAACTGCTTTCGCATGACTGGATGAAGGAGCGTTCAATCCCTCTTTCTCGAACACCTCTACAAACGTGATGTCGAGGTACAAATCATCGTAGATACCCGGGCCTTCAAGCATCGACTTCTTCAGCAAGCCGTCATACCATTTCAGTTTTTGATATTCGTTGATCATCGTTCCCTGGTACCGGAATTCAACGGGAGCGCCATACGTAACACCAATCGTTTGCCCGGCCCAGCCGCCTTTTATTTTGTTTTGAAGATCAGCCGCATTCAACGTGACCAGCTCCTGAGCAAAGAGCGTGGTAAGTTGAAGCGACAGTAGAACAATGAGTACAATTCGGATTTTTGTCATACAGATAACCGGAGAACGGAGGTGAGTTCGAACCGATTCTACGAAGCTATCAAAAAAAAACAGCATTACCGGAACACATACCTCAACATTAAACCGTGGCTGCCTGAAGCAGAGAAAGGTGTTACCGAAACCCTGTTCTTACCCCACCGGTTTTTGTGCGTGAAATAAACGAACTCGGTTGAAAGAATTCCGATCCCCGCGCCCACCATCACATCTGAAATCCAGTGGCGGTTATTAAGCATACGAAAAACTCCTACCGTGCTGGCAGCCGTGTATGCCCCGATACTGATCCAGACACTTTTATATCCGTATTCTTTCGAAAGAAAAGTTGCTGCCGCAAACGCCTGTGCCGTGTGGCCCGATGGAAAGGAATTTTTCTTGCCGGTATCCGGACGCGATTCCCCGATCGTATACTTCAATGAATACACCACGGCCGTCATCACAAGTTCTGATTTTACCAACAGTGCGATTTGGTTGGGCAACGTGTGTTTTCCCTCTACTCCGCTAATACTGAGGAGCAGCGCTGCCGCTGCCGGGGCGTATTGGAGGTAATCATCGGCATGATTGGAGAAGTTCAGGAAGTTTTCATTCCGCTCTTCGCGGACCTCATAATTGCTCAGAAAGAATTCATCGGCATCCGAATCCAGCATCGTTAGTGTTCCGGTGGTGATCAAAACTGCCGGAGCAATCCATTTGAATTTTTTCGGCGAAACTGAAACTGAATCGGTTTGTGCACACACAGGCAATGCTGAACCAGCAATGCAGAGGCATGCCCAAAACACGTTGAGTCGATTTTTCATAACCGTTCAAGGGGTTAGTACGGTTTAGTTAAATTTAGCGTATAATTCGCTAATGGCAAGCGCCTCCTTCAAATCATGTTTATCCAGTTTTGCCTGCGCGGCCGACAAAAACTCAGGTTGGTGAGTGAAGTCTTTCGTGAGACTTTGCTTCGTGAGCCGTCTGATTTTTCCGTTTATACCGATGCTGTAGTAATACCAAACCCGCCCGTTCGATCGATGATGTGTAGATTGTTTTGAATAAATCACAAACGCACCATTGCTAACAACTTTGCAATACCCGTTTTCTGAAAACCAGCTTCTTCCGGGTATGGCGCGGTAGGTTACGCCATCCTGTTGGTAGCCATAAACGCTTCCTGATTTGTACACCGTGCTTTTCCCCTTTCGATACACTTTCAGCACGCCCCGGTATGCCTGAATCCGGTTTTGTTCATTGGTTGACTCCCGATCGGTTAATCGATTCTCAACAAAGTCATTTTCTGTTTTATACAACCCGTTCACAAAGCTTTGCGCGCTGTTACTCACAGGCAGCGTTGTGATAAAAGCTGCCGTAAACATAATTTGTATAAGCGTTCGCATGGCCGTTATTCTTCTGTGTTCTTCAGCTTCATAAGGAGTGTATAAGCATTCTTCACAACAATGTCGTGCGCTTGCAAATCGGTTACGATCTCGGTAAACCCATCCGTACTCATGCCCGTTTCCACCTGCATCATGTGAAATTCATTTTTACCGGTAACGGTGAACACGTACGATTTCCCGCCATGTTTAACGACCGCCTCATCCGGAACGGCCATAACAGCTTTATTCACCAGCTCGATATCGGCTGTTACAAACATGCCCGGCAAAAAGGCAGTAGCATCGCTCTTGAAATCGCAATGAACTTCGCTTGTGCGGTCATTTTTTACGCTCTTGCTGATCAGGTGAACTACCGCAGGATATTTTTTCGGGTCGTTGTTTTTATAACACGTAACCGTTTGCCCCACCGCAATTGAATTGATGTCTTTTTCATGAACGTTCAGAATCAGGTGCACGTCAGCAGGATTCACCAGTTCGAACAATACATCGGTTGGCGTCACATACTTGCCTGTATTCACAAAAATGTCGGTCACAAACCCGTTAATCGGTGAATAAATTCCAACATTTCCCGAAATCGTTTCAGCCGTGAGTTTATCCGGGTTGATGCTGATCAGCTTAAGTTTCTCGGCAAGCGCTTTTACAGAAATGCGCTGGCTTTCGTACGAATCGCGCACTTGTTGAAATAGCTTATCGCTGGTGGTCTTATCCGCATTGAGTTCTTTCTGACGGTTATACTCGGTTTCCAAAAAAGTAAACCGGCTTTTGGCTGTCAGGTAATCCTGCTGAAGCTGAATGTATTGCGGATCTTCCAGCGTTACCAATAATTCACCGCGTGAAACTTTCGTGCCGGGCAGTAAATTCATCTTACGCACGTATCCTCCGTACGGAAAACTTACCGAGATCACATTTCCCGGAGGCGCTTCAATGGATCCGGTTACACGAATGGCTCGTGAAAGATTTTTTGATTCGGTTTTACCCGTTATAATTCCGCCTGTTGCCAGTTGCTCATCTGTCAGCACAACTGTATTTTCATTTGCTGCCGGCACAGTGTCCTGAACAGTTTCAGGTTTATCCGTACACGCAGAAACAAGTGCGAGCAGAATGATGCTATAGATTAATGTCTTCATTGATTCGTTCCATTTAATTGTTCGAGTTCAAAAGCTGTTTGATTTTTTCGCTGTACGAGGTCGATGTACTGATTGCGTATCGCGATCGACTGGTTCACTAGCATAACCCATTCGAGGTAACTGATCTCGCCCGTGGCCATTCGCTTGCCCGCAGCATCCAGAATGATTTTTGATTCCGGTAACAACGTTGTTTCAGTGGTTGCGACCTGCCGGCTGACTTCCAGGTAAAATGCCAGTGTATTCTTCATCCGTACCGATAGTTGTCGCCTGGCGGTTTGCATGCGTAACCGGCTCGCCTCAACTTGCACCGATGCCGCCCGGATTTTTGCACGCTGTGCACCATGGAATAAGGGAATACCAAGTCCAACACCTACGTATGAGAAGCGATCGTTGATGTCGAAGTATCGTTCAGCATCACCCACCCGCTGAAAGCCGGTAAAGCTGATATTGTTATAACTCGCTGTAAGTGAAGGATAAAGCCGTGTCTTTTCAAGTTTCTGCGCATTAATATTGCGGCTGATCTCTTCTGCGGCAAGACTGAGGACGGGAGCTTCAGCCACACTTGTATCACTCACAATGAATGAATACTGAAGATCACCTTCAGGTTCAACGAGGCTTGCGGAATTCAGCAGGAGTGCAAACTCATTCAGCTTCATTTGATATTCGGCCTGCAAAATCATGCGCTGGTTTTCGATCTGCAGCTTCTGACTTCGGGCCGTTGAACGTTCCAACACATCGGCATCCCCGAGATTAAATCGCTTTTCAACTTTGGCCAGAAACTGAACATACAAACTGTCGGCTTGATCAAGCAATCTGCCCTTCTCTTTCAGCGCAAGCAGTTCGTAAAATGTGCGCTTCACTTCCGCCTTTACAGTTATTGATTGCAATCGTGTTTCAAGCTGGCTGATCCGGTAATCGGCCCGGGCGAGATTTTTCTGCTGCTGATACACGGTCGGAAAATCAATTCCCTGCGAAATAGAAAACTTATTGTCGGTTGCCTTGCTGTTGATTTGACCATATTCCATCGCCACACCGGTCTTTTCTGCGGTGAAGGTATTTCGCTTCAACTGCTCGAAGTATTTTTCATTCAGCCGGGCCAATGAAAGATTGGAGTTGTTGTTTACAGCTGTTTCAACGGCCTTGCTGAGCGTGATGGGGATTGGCTGTTGCGCTTTCGCGGATGATGGCCAAAAACCAATCAGCGCAAAAAGAATGATCGCGTGATGTGGTTTAACCGAAACATTTTTACCATCCATCAGTACATAGAGTATCGGCAGAACGAACAGGGTAAGCAGCGTTGAAAAAATCAACCCGCCAATCACCACGGTCGCCAATGGCTTTTGAACTTCCGCACCTGCCCCCTGACTAACCGCCATGGGAATAAAACCAAGTGCCGGAACAAAAGCCGTCATCAGCACTGCGCGAAGTTTCGATTTGGTTGCATGTTCCACAATTCGTGCAGTATCGGTCCAGCCTTCTTTTTTCAGCCTGTTGAATTCCGACACAAGTAAAATTCCATTGAGTACCGCTACACCAAACAATGCGATGAAGCCCACACCAGCAGAAATACTAAATGGCATTCCACGAAGCCACAACGAAAAAATTCCGCCTACAGCCGACAACGGAATAGCCGAGTAAATCAATAATCCCTGTTTCACCGACCCGAATGCGAAATACAGCAACAGGAATATCAGCACCAGCGCAACCGGTACAACAATCGAGAGGCGTTGCTTCGCACCGGTGAGATTTTCAAAAGCCCCACCGTACGTAATCGAGTAGCCTAATGGCAATTTCATTTTTGCCTGCACCTTTTGTTGCAGCTCGGTAACAATCGACTGAACATCGCGGCCCGATACGTTGAAGCCAACGATGATTCGCCTTCTTGTATTCTCGCGCTGAATCTGGTTCGGGCCTTCAATCTCTTCAATCGATGCAACCTGGTACAGCGGAACCTGCTGACCATGTGCTGCAGGAATCAAAAGATTTTCAATATCGCGTACCGTTTTGCGGGATTCTTTTTCAAGACGCACAACCAGATCAAATCTCCGCTCACCTTCATAGACTTGCCCGGCAGCCTGACCGGCAAATGCTGCGTTCACGGTATTGTTGATATCTCTGATGTTCAATCCGTAGGCGACAAGCGCTTCGCGGTTATACCTGATCACTACCTGCGGCATTCCCGTTACCGATTCAACATAAAGCGCGGTTGAGCCTTCAATGGTATTAATGATGTCGCCCAGTTTACGGGCTTGTTGCGCAAGCGTGTCGAGATTCTCTCCGAAAATTTTACACACCACATCCTGACGCGCACCCGTCATCAGTTCGTTGAACCGCATCTGCACCGGGAATTGAAATCCGACACTCACACCGGGAACAACAGCAAGCTCGTGACTCATTTTGTCTGCAAGCTCATTAAATGTTGAAGCTGACGTCCAGTCGCGTTTGGGTTTCAGGATCACCATCATATCGGCTGCTTCCAGCGGCATCGGGTCGGTAGGAATTTCCGAGCTGCCGATTTTTGTTACCACTTTTTCAACCTCCGGGAACTTCGCGAGCAAAATCTTCGATGCTTTTTGTGTCGCTTCGATGGACGTGTTCAGGTTACTTCCTGTTAACACGCGTGTCTCTACGGCAAAGTCGCCCTCCTCCAGTTGCGGAATGAATTCGCCACCCATGTTCAGCAACAGCGCAATGGCGCCAGCGAATAACAACAGCGTTACAGTGAGAATTGCCGCTTTAACATTGAGTACTTTTTGTAGCAATGGCTGATAACGTCTCTCGAGCCAGGCCATCATACGATCAGCTACGGTATTTTTATGACTGATCTTCTTGCTCAGAAATAATGAACTCATCATCGGAACATAGGTGACTGATAACAGGAATGCGCCCAGAATGGCGAAGCCCACCGTGTAGGCCATGGGTTTGAACATTTTTCCTTCAATGCCTTCGAGCGAGAGAATCGGAATGTATACAATCAGGATAATGATCTGGCTGAACACGGCCGACTTGATCATTGAACCGGTTGAGTGCGTCACTTCTTCATCCATCTGCGATTGCGATAACCTCGTGATTGATGCAAAATGTTTGCTGTGTGCAAAACGATGCAGAATTGCCTCCACTACGATCACAGAGCCGTCAACGATCAAACCAAAGTCGATCGCACCCAGGCTCATCAGGTTGCCCCCCACCCCATACAGGTTCATCAAAATGATGGCAAAAAGCATCGACAGCGGAATAACCGATGAAACAATCAGTCCCGCGCGCAGATTTCCAAGAAAGAAAACCAGCACAAACACGACAATCAATGCGCCTTCCATCAGGTTGGTTTTCACCGTGCTGATGGCATTGTTCACCATCTTGGTACGATCGAGGAACGGTTCGATCACAACGCCTTCGGGCAGCGCTTTTTGTATCTCCGCAATTTTACTTTTTACGCGCTTGATCACAGCCGAAGAATTTTCACCTTTCAGCATCATCACTACCGCACCGGCAACCTCACCCTGATCGTTATAGCACATCGCGCCATAGCGGGTTGCGTAACCGAATCCAACGGACGCTACATCGCGCATGAGTACAGGTTGACCATCTTCCCAAACTTTCACCACAATCTTTTCAAGATCGTCCAGGCTTTGCGCAAGTCCTTCCGTGCGGATGTATAAAACGGTTGGGCCTTTTTCGATGTATGCGCCCCCGGTATTCTCGTTATTGGCTTCCAATGCATCAAACACATCAGCAATGGTAAGATCGTATGCTTTAAGCTGCTCGGGTTTAACCTTGATTTCGTATTGCTTGAGCTGACCACCAAAGCTGCTTACGTCTGCCACACCGGGTGTTCCGAGAAGTTGTCTCCGCACTACCCAATCCTGAAGCGTGCGAAGTTCCATTGGGCCATACTTCTGCTCGAATCCCTTTTCAGGACGAAGAACGTATTGATAGATTTCTCCCAGACCGGTTGTCACCGGAGCCATCTCGGGTTGCCCCACTCCATCCGGAATAGTTTGCCGTACCTGCAACAGGCGTTCACTGATTTGCTGCCGTGCCCAGTACAGATCAACATGATCCTGGAAAACAATTGTTACGAGCGATAAACCGAAACGTGAAAAGCTGCGCACGTTCTTGAGTCCCGGAATGTTGGCACACGCCTGTTCAACCGGGAAGGTTACCAGGCGTTCAACATCGGTAGCTCCCAGCGCGGGCGATACCGTTATAATTTGTACCTGATTGTCGGTGATATCCGGAACTGCATCGATGGGAAGTCGCGTAAGCTGAAACGTTCCCCAGCCGATCAATGCCACTACAAATAATCCGACAACCAGCTTGTTCTCAACCGAGAAGCTGATGATTTTATTAAGCATGAGAATATGTTGTTGATAAATGAAAAGTGATCCGGTCACAGGCATGTGGCCGAATTAAAACAACAGAAATTATGCTACGCGGGGTGGCTTAAAGATTGAGCCGACAGGCGCATTTTCAAAATGCGGGGCGTGATAATCAGGAAAAACAGATTTGAAGTTCGGCTCCATTGGCAGAGCAAACGCAATCGAAACGGGAACGGTCATGGGTTGGCTGAATGCTTCGTGTTCGAATTTTTTGAACGGCAACTGGCTGTCGCGCTCATCGCGTGAGTTGCTGGAATCGGAATCCCAGTAATGCATGGCCAGAAAATCAACAAAGCCAACTCGGCTGTCGAGCGCGTGATGCTCCGTATAATGTACAATCAGCATCGGAACCTTGTACAACTGCTTCGAAAAGCTGTTGATGCAGATAATGGCGATCAGTATGTACAATAGTGCCTTCTTCATGAACGTTGCAAATGTATAAAATCCGGATAAATACAAACCTGATTTTTTAAATGAACGGTTCTGAAATAAATCGTGTTCAAAAGCGACCTGATCACTAAACCTCTGATGCTGCGAACTGTTAATATGCCTTTTTCTGACTGTTCATCCCGGTTTGCACTACTTTTCGAAGGCCTCAGAATTTCTTCAGAATGTTACTGTAAAATGCCCTTTTAACCACCTCTATGCTCAAAATCTCACTTGCTGCGCTGGCTATTTTTGCTTCAACAGTCGCAGGCTTTTCTCAATCGAAAGAAGACTCGACAGCCTACGCAAACCGAAAGCTCAAAGCAGACGAAGTCAATTTTGTTACGAGTTATTACCATCAAACCGGGAACAACTCAGCCGTTACGGGCGGGATCGGCACCGAGAAACTCACCGACTTTGCCACAACGATTGATGTAAAGCTTTCACGCTACGATCGCTGGAAACGCAAGCACACTCTCACCGGGGAATTGGGTGTTGACGTATATACTTCAGCTTCATCCGATAAGATTGATCCGAGTACCATTTCATCGGCTTCTTCAGGTGACGTCCGCATTTATCCGTCTTTGTCATACGCTATTGCGGATGAGCAAAAAGGTTCAACCATGAGCTTTACGGGTTCCATCTCCAGTGAGTTCGATTATTTTTCAAAAGGACTTGCTGCAGGCTGGACAAAGACATCCAAAAACAAAAACCGTGAGTTCGGGGTTAAAGGCCAGGTGTTCCTGGACACGTGGAAAGTTATTCTGCCGATCGAACTCCGCTACTCATCCAACATCAGCGGCTCGAAACCGAGAAACTCGTATAGCTTATCGCTCACGCTGAGTCAGGTGATCAACAAGCGGATGCAGGTGCTTTTGCTTGCCGATGTTGCTTACCAGAGCGGTCAACTCGCTACGCTCTATCATCGAACATATTTTACCGATGGCTCGCACGAAGTCGAACATCTGCCCGACAGCCGGCTTAAAATCCCGTTAGGAATACGAATGAACTACTTCCTGGGCGACCGGTTTATCATACGATCGTATTACCGGTACTATCGTGACGACTGGAACCTGACTGCACATACGGCAGAACTTGAAATTCCGGTTAAGATTACTCCATTCCTTTCGTTAAGCCCGTTTGTTCGGTACTATTCACAAAATGGTGTGAAGTATTTCAGAGCATATAAGCAGCATTCGCTGGATGAAACCTATTACACGAGCGATTACGACTTATCAACGCTTACCAGCACAATGACAGGAATGGGCATCCGGTTTGCTCCTCCCGGAGGTGTGATGGGCATTACAAAGTTCAACGCGCTTGAACTCCGCTACGGACATTACAACCGGTCGACCGGATTAACCGCGAACATCATTACTCTTTTTGCAAAGTTTAAATAATATCGATATGAAAAGTCTTATAAGCGTTGCGCTGATTTCGTTTCTGGCCACAACCCAGTGGCTTACCGATTTCAATGCAGCACAGCAGGAAGCACAAAAAGATCACAAATTCATTTTAATCAGCTTCTCCGGCTCCGACTGGTGCGGCCCCTGCATTAAAATGAAACAGGAAGTTTACGGAAGCACCGGCTTTGAATCGCTGGCTGAAAAAAAACTGGTATTGGTGCGGGCCGATTTTCCGCGCTCGAAAAAGAATCAACTGCCGAAAGAACAGGTGAAGCTGAATGAGGCATTGGCTGAAAAGTATAATCCGTCAGGCAAGTTTCCCTTCACAGTATTGACCGATGAAGCCGGAAAAGTTGTAAAAAGCTGGGACGGCTATGCATTCGGTTCGCAGGATACGTTTATGAAAGAACTAACCGAAGCTGTTAACCGCTAAACATGCAGGTGTTCAGTCGCGGTATAAAACTTATGGGAAACCATTTTGAATTTTCGGTGGTGGGTGAAAATGAGGCGTGGGCTAACACCTGCATCGATCATGCCATTGCCGAAGTGCAGCGCATTGAACAATTGCTTACCACGTTTCGCGACTCCAGTCAAACAAATCAAATCAATGCAAAAGCCGGTATTGAACCGGTGAAAGTAGATGAAGAGATTTTTAACCTGATTGAACGGGCACAACGTATATCCGAACTTACGCAGGGTGCCTTCGACATCACCTACGGATCGATTGACAAACGCCTGTGGAATTTTGATACAACCATGACCGCATTACCCGATGCAGAAACAGCAAAGGCCAGCGTGCGGCTGATTAATTTCAGAAACGTGGTTCTTGATCGTGAACACTCAACCGTGTTTTTGAAACACACGGGCATGCGCATCGGGTTTGGAGGAATCGGTAAGGGATATGCAGCCGACTGTGCAAAAAGAGTGATGATAGCCGATGGGGTTGAACACGGAATTGTAAATGCTGCGGGTGATCTTACCGTGTGGGGAAATCAACCCAACGGGAATCCCTGGACGATTGGCATTGCCGATCCCGATTCAAAACATCTTCCCTTCGGGTCGGTGATGCTCACCGATACATCCGTTGCTACATCGGGCAACTACGAAAAGTATGTGATGATCGGAGGAAAAAAATATTCACATACCATCGATCCTAAAACAGGCTTGCCGGTGAGTGGAATAAAAAGTGTAACCATTATCGCGCGGATTGCGGAACTGGCCGATGCGATGGCAACTCCCGTGATGGTCATGGGCATCAAAGCCGGACTAAACCTGATCAACCAGATGCAAGGCATAGCCTGCATAATAGTAGATGACAATAACCATGTGTATACATCCAAAAACATTAATCTGACCTGACGATGAGAACAAAAAAGATCTTTACGCGTGCTGCGTTACTGGCAGCTGTGGCCTGTGCAGCAATCAGTTGCTCGCCTGTAAAGGAATACCAGAAAATGCACCTCAACGATTCTGAAATGGAGCTTGCTATCCGCAAAACTCAAAAATTCGAGAACAGTTTTCAGCTTTATCGGGAGGGCGCTTCCGGGGCAAATGGCGGAAAAAACGGGGGTGGCTGCGGCTGTAACTGATTCCTGACGAGGAATTCAGAATCTCTTCAGATTCAGGTTGTTAATTTCAACCATGAAACTGGCTTCACGATTCCCCCGAAACCGCGCTGGTTTATTTATCCTTTTTTTCGTGCTCGCGATCGGCATCTCAACATTGCTGCGAATCGCGTTACTCATCAAAGCATGGCCTGAACTTGATTCAGCTCTTTCCCTTCCGGGGATTTTCTTTTTTGGTTTACTATCCGACCTCCTCAGTACTTCCTATGCAGCCATACCGCTTGCACTTTATTTATGGCTGATACCGGAAAGATTTTTCAAAAGCCGTTGGAATAAGTACGTACTCAACAGCTTATTTTTTGTCATTACGTTTTTACTGCTGTTTGGTGCAGCAGCCGAATGGTTTTTCTGGGATGAGTTCAGTGGCCGGTTCAATTTCATCGCAGTCGATTACCTGGTCTACACCACCGAAGTGATCGGTAATATCACGCAATCCTACCCGATCGGCTGGTTGGTATTTGTAATTACCGTTCTGGCAATAGCCGGCACATACTTTTTGCAGCCCGTCATCTCAAAGGCATCTGAAAATTATATCCCCTTCAAACGAAGAAGCATACTCATCACGGCATTTGCCGTTGTTCTGTATCTTTTCTTTTTGTCGTTCAGCAATCAGTACCATCGGTTCAGCACCAATCAGTATGCAAATGAACTTGCCGGTAATGGGTTGTACGAATTGTTTTCAGCTTACCGGCATAACGAGTTGAACTACGATCAGTTCTATTCAAGCGTGGAAACTCGCAAGGCATTTTCTACGCTCCGCGACTTGTTGAAAACCCCGGAAGCAACATTCACGTCAACCGATCCGCTGAGCCTGGAGCGGAACATTAAAAACACCGGGCCTGAGAAAAAACTGAATGTGGTGCTCATCAGTGTGGAAAGTTTCAGTGCCGATTTCATGGAACATTTTGGTAACAAGAAGCACATTACACCTTTCCTGGATTCATTGGCCGAACACAGTTTGCTGTTTACCAATTTGTATGCTACCGGCACGCGTACCGTACGCGGCCTCGAAGCATTGTCGCTTTGCATTCCACCAACACCCGGTCAATCGATTGTGCGGAGACCAGATAATGAAGGTTTGTTTTCGCTTGGCAAAGTGTTTCAGGATAAAGGCTACCGAAGCGAGTATATTTATGGAGGCTACGGTTATTTCGATAACATGAACTACTTCTTCAGCAACAACAGCTATGAAGTTACCGATCGTACCGCACTGAAAGACTCGGAAATTGACTATGAGAATATCTGGGGGGTTGCGGATGAAAATCTTTTTACCATCGCAACAAGGAATATCGATGTCCATTCACAGGAAAAGCCCGTGTTCGCGCACATCATGACTACATCCAATCACCGGCCGTTTACCTATCCTGACGGCCGCATAGATATTCCATCGCATACCGGGAGAAAGGGAGCTGTGAAGTACACCGACTATGCCATCGGAAAATTCATTCGGGAAGCATCCAAAAAGCCCTGGTTTGAAAACACGGTGTTTGTAATTGTGGCCGATCATTGTGCATCCAGTGCCGGCAAAACAGAACTACCGATCGAAAAATATCATATCCCCATGCTGATCTATTCACCTTCGCATGTTCAACCGGGTGTAATGAGCAGGCTCATGAGCCAGATCGACATCGGCCCTACGTTGCTGGGTTTGCTGAACTTCTCGTACACCAGCAAGTTTTTCGGTTACGATATCAACAAGCTTGAGCCCGGCCGGGAGCGCGCATTCATCAGCACCTATCAAAGTTTGGGTTACATTAAAAATAACGAGCTGATTGTTTTGTCGCCACAGTTTAAAACCGAGTCGTTCAGCTTTACCGCTTCCTCGGACCTGCACGTAACCCGCGACACAACCGCTGTATCGGAAGCAATCGCATGGTACCAGTCGGCCAGCTATGCATTCCGGCATGGATTACTGAAATAGTTTAACTACCTTCTACCACAGCAATGAAAATTCTGATCATTGAAGATGAACGCGAGCTTGTGAAAAGCATGGCCCAGTACCTGCGCCAGGAAAGCTATGTGTGTGAAGTAGCATATACAGCACAGGAAGCCAATGAAAAAATTCTGTTGTTCGAGTACGATTGTATTCTGCTCGATATCAACCTGCCTGACGGCAACGGGCTGAAAATTCTGGAAACGCTTAAAGCCAATCAGAAAAGCGATGGCGTGATCATCATCACAGCACGCAACTCTGTGGAGGATAAGGTTGCAGGATTGAACCTTGGTGCCGATGACTATCTCGCAAAACCATTTTTCCTGCCCGAGCTGGCAGCCCGTGTGTCTGCCGTGATCCGGAGAAGACACTTTAATGGTAGCAATCGCATAGCCTTTCATGAAATAATAGTCGACCTGCTTGGAAAAACACTGCACGTGAACCAGCAACCGGTTGAGCTTACGCGCAAAGAATATGATCTGCTGGTATTTTTACTGGCGAACCGAAACCGTGTGGTATCGAAGAACGCAATTGCCGAACACCTTTCGGGCGATGATGCCGAGCTGCTCGACAAATTTGATTTTATTTACACCCACATGAAAAATCTGAAGCGGAAACTGGCCGAAGCGGGTTCGGGCGACTATATTAAAACCGTTTACGGATTGGGATATAAATTTACCGAATGAGACTTCTCCAGGTCAGCCTCCGCAGCCTTCTGTTATACTCATTGTTGCTCGTGCTGATCAGCGTCCCGATTTCATTCGTGTCCATCAGTGCCATCCTCAATCACGAAGTTGACGAAACACTTGTAGTTCAGTCAGAGCAGTTTCTAAAACATGTGCAAGGTTTCGAATACCTGGAAGACCTTGAACGTGACCTGGAAGTACTCGATCAACTCACCTATAACACGCACATCAAGTCAGCCCCCGGTGAATTGCCCGAACGAAAATTCGAAACAGTCCGTGTTTACGACAGCCTTGATCATGAAGAACGTCCGTACCGGACATTGTCGTCAGTCGTTCAGATTAAAGGAAAGCCATACCGGTTAACCATTAGTTTATCATTGGTTGATAATAACCAGTTGCTAACAGCTATCGGGTTAGTGCAATCGGTGCTGATTGTTGCACTCGCGGGAGGATTGCTGTTTATTAACCGTTCCCTGTCGAGACGTTTGTGGAAACCATTTTATAAAACACTCGACCAGCTGAAAGCATACGAGGTCGACAAAAATGAAACCATCGATACCGTACCCACACGCATTTCAGAATTTGACGATCTCAATAAAACCATTGGCGGGCTTACGGAACGTAACCGGAAAATTTTCCGTCAACAGAAAGAATTTATTGAAGACGCATCACACGAATTGCAAACACCCATTGCCGTGTTTCAGGCCAAGCTCGACTTGCTGATGCAACAACCCGGCCTTTCCGAAAGTGCTGCCGACCTGATCTCACGCCTCGAAAACACAGCCCAGCGAATGAGCCGGTTAAATAAAAATCTGTTGCTGTTGAGTAAAATTGATAACCGACAATTT
This sequence comes from Cyclobacteriaceae bacterium, assembly GCA_019694875.1. GTDB lineage: Bacteria > Bacteroidota > Bacteroidia > Cytophagales > Cyclobacteriaceae > UBA2336. Next base: position 475,610 of record JAIBBC010000002.1, on the reverse strand, counting down.
ACGCAAACCGAATCCTTACAACTCAATGCGCTGGTTCGCGAGCATGTTGAAAAACTCAGGCCCCGCGCAGAAGAAAACAACCTGAACCTTCACGATTCGCTCACGCCCGTGAGCATTACCGCCAACCGCACACTGATTGAAGTACTCGTAACCAACCTGCTGCACAATGCCATCCTCCACACTGCCCCCGGTGGAAACATCTCCGTTAACGTTTATCCGGCCGTTCTGGAAGTCAGCAATACGGGCACACCGCTTCAATCACCCGAGCGTATTTTCGATCGGTTCCGGAAAGAGAGCAACAGTACACGCGGCTCAGGTCTCGGCCTTGCAATCGTTAAAAAAATCTGCGAAAGCTTTGGATACCGGATCACCTACACTTTTGAAAAAGGTACGCACATTTTTAAGATCACGTTTAACGGGTAACAGCAACTCTGTACTAAACGGAATGACCGGTTATTGATAAACCCACCGGAGTTCCTCTGTGATTTTACTTTAAAAACAATCAATTTTTTGATTGATAAAAGTCAATATCTTTGTTGACCCCGTTGTATACCTTGTTGCCGAATTTTATTGGCCGACATGTTAACCAACTTTCCCCCAGGAAACTCCAGGCTCAAGGCCAAGCAGCTTTTTGAAGGATTACCCCCGGAAGAGATCAATAAGTTATTAAGCGAAGGCGCTACGCACGTCTTTCGAAAAGGTGAAATTATTTTCCGCGAAGGAGGAATTCCCACGGGTGTTTTTCACATTAAAAGCGGGAAGGTCAAGAAATACAAGACAACCGCTACTGGCGCGGAACAAATTATCTACATCTGTGCAGAAGGTGAGCTGCTCGGCTATCATGCCTTGCTGAGCGAGGAACGGTATTCCGATTCAACGGCTGCATTGGTAACATCTGAGATAACCTTCATCTCGAAAGAAACATTTCTTGGCGTACTGAGCCGCTCTTCTGCCCTGTCGAACCGGTTATTAAAGCTTCTTGGACTTGAATTCAGCGGGTTCATAGACAGTTTCACTAACCTCGCCACAAAAAATGTTCGTGAACGGTTGGCGTTTAACTTACTCATGCTGGAGGAAAAGTTTAGGGACGGAAAGAAAACAGATGCTGTTGACATCATGTTATCGCGCACCGACTTAGCCAACATGACAGGCACGGCAAAAGAAACGCTGGTTCGCCTGCTGAAAGAGTTCAAACAAAAAAACCTGATTCAAACCACGAGCAATTCGGTCCGGATCATCGATCGTGAAGGAGTTATTGCAGAAGCTAACTTCATGGGCAAGCAAACGCCCGGAAAAAAATAATTCACAACACCGAAGGGACCAGTGTTTTGCGCTCCTCAGCAACGCTGAATCCAACCTCAAATGTTACCGGAACCGCAGCCGTATTCAACCGCTTGTTCAACAGTGAAAATTCCTTTTGAGCTTGTTCACGAAGGAACCTTAGAACACGGGCTTCTGTGGAAAAGAGTGAAAGTTCCGTCTCGTTTACTGCGACCGACAAATTAATGATATGAAATACATTCACCAGGCTTTTCGAAGTTGCAGCTGCATCGAGCGCAGCGCGGAACCGATCACTGAATTGTGCTGAAAAATCGCAGTTGAGCATGAAGCTGGTCATAGCAATTTGTTTAAGTGTATTCAGGCTGCACGCAATCCAATACTGTCGAGCAGAACTTCCCGTTGCACGGGCTTTTGCAAATAGTTTTCAATCTTAAACCGGGTCAGTCGCGCCTTGTCGCGCGGATCGGCTGATGAGGTTACAATGATTATCTTCATCTTGTCGGCTTCCGGGATACGGAGTTTTTCCAAATTCGCCAGGAACTCAAAGCCGTCCATGCCGGGCATGGTCAGATCAAGGAGTATTACATCGGGTAACGCGTCTTTTGCCTTTTCAGATTCCAGCAACAATTCAAGCGCCTCCTTACCACTTGATGCGGTTTGTATTTCAGCCGTAATCCCGGAAAGCTCAAGCATGCGTCTGTGAATGAGAATGAACATGCAATCGTCATCCACCAGCATGATCTTCTTTGTGTCGTTCATCGTTTTCATAGTGTTTCAGATTAAATCAAGTAAAAGTCAGCCGGTTGCAAGGGACAAACCGGCCGACCCGATCTTCATAACGAAGCGAATGAAGGCATAACCGGTTTGCTGGCCGGTTGCCATTTGAGTTGATCGAGTGAGTTACCGATGTTTACGCGAAACAGATCCACATTGCTTGCATCTACCTGGCGTGAGAACAAACCGTATTTGCCACATTTGGTAAGAGTAAAATGTTCTTCGTCTGCAGATGTGTTTACTGCGGGTCCGAGGTTAACAGGCTGGCTCCAGGTTGTCCAGGTATCATCCAACCGTGTGGTCATGTAGATATCAAAACCGCCCATACCGTCATGTCCTTTGGAGGCGAAGAATAATGTCCTGCCATCACTGCTTAAGTAAGGAGACGATTCTTCGAGTTCCGTATTCACAACCAATCCAAGATTGATAGGTTCTGAAGCTTTTTCGCCATCCAGAAAACTCACGTATAAATCACGCCCGCCTACGGTTTCAAGTCGCTCGATAGCGCTAATAATCACATGGTGCTGAAACGAAACATAGTGGTTAGCGTGTTCCGACATGTTATAGTCATTTTTGATGTTCAGCGGCCGGGGTGATGACCATTGACCGTTCTGCTTAACACTATACGACAATCCTGCTGTCATCCGGCCCTTCTTTCCATACCGGTTACCAAGTACAAGCGTATCGCCTTTAGGGCTAATGTTATTCACGAAATTTGGTCCGGAGTTATTAATCTCACCGGCAAGGCGTTTGGGTGTCGACCAAATACCGGTGGTTGTGTTGTAATCTGTGTACCAGATATCTTCATCCAAACCACAGTCTGTGATCCCATCGACATACTCAAGCCTGCTGAAGTAAAGTCGGTTACCACAAGGAGCCATAACCGGCTTAAGTTCAATGAAGCGTGAATTAACGCTGCCATTCAGCGGCACGGCCAGATCGGCAATGTTAAATGTTGGAGCGGAAGCGGGAGCCGGGTTATTGGCAAAAAGAGATGCTAACCCGTTGGCAGAAACCTGTGCATTACTTTCGATGCCGTTAAGCATCATGAATGCGATCACAATAACCAGAATTATCAAAAATCCCTGGTTTTCTTTAATGTTCATGTAGGGCGTTTTCATCGTGTTGTTGTTTAATTGACAAGTCAAAGGTGCGGCAACACGAATGGCGTTCCGACAGCAGGATGCTGATTTGAAAAAATCAGGGGTTTGCCGAGAGCTGATACCGGGTTGTTTACAAAAAATAACGGCAGCAGGATTTCAACTCTGAAATTGTTCGCTTTTTGGAGAAAAGGCCCTGAACACATCAGCAGATTCCTGATGCCAGCCTAAGCGAAACACGCATTTAAAGAAAGCGGAAACTACTAAACCAACTTATTATCAATTGCATACTTGACAAGTTGCGCGGTGTTGGTAAGGCCGAGTTTGTCCATGACGTGGGTTTTGTGAGTCTCAACAGTCTTGGGGCTGATGAAAAGTTCGTCTCCAATTTCCTTGATTGTCTTGCCCGAAGCTATCAGCACCAGCACCTCGGTTTCACGCTTGCTGAGCTCTTTTGTCCTGCCGGCCGGAAGTCCTTTGCCTTCCGTTTCTTTTAAATAGAAATCGCGGAAAATGAGGTTTTTCACTTCAGGACTAAAGTATTTTTCTCCGCGCATAACGGTCCGGATCGCTTCGAACAACATTTCCTTTGAACAATCTTTTAACAGGTATCCATCAATACCCATTTTCATTCCATCCGAAATGAACTCTTTACTTACTTCGCTTGATAGCAGAATGATTTTAATAACCGGATTCTGATCCTTTATCCAGCGGGTGGTCTCAATGCCACTCATGCCCTTCATTACGATGTCCAGCAGAAATACATCCGGTGTACGCGTGTTTGCAACGTTGATGGCGTCTTCCCCGCTCGGCACAGAGGCAATCACCTCGATGTCCGAATTTTCTTCGAGGAGCAACACGATACCATGCCTCATAAGCCCGTGATCGTCCGCAATGGCAACGCGAATTTTTTCTTCCATCAATTCAGTTTGTTAAAAAATGCTTTGATAGTCTCAAGAAAACTTTCCATCGCAACCGGTTTTACCACAATTCCGTGCGTTTTGCTTTCCAGCATAACACGCTCATCCGGTTTGAGTGGTGCAGCAGTAAATACCATAATCGGTATGGTACCCCACCCGGGGGTGGCCTTAACCCGATCGATAAAGGCATAGCCGTCCATGCCCGGCATCCACAAGTCGGTAATGATCATATCGGGCATCTCCACAGAAAGTTTTTCGAGAGCCTCCGTAGCCGAAGAGCAGGCCATAACACGGAAACCTTCCAGCGAAAGAAATGCCGTCAGGTTTTCAAGCAGATCCTCCGTGTCTTCAACAATGCAAATCGTTTTCAAACTCATAGGGGTATGGTTACAAGAAATTCGGTTCCTCTTCCGGGTGTGCTGTTCACGGTGATCGTTCCGTTCAGGAGATCAAGTGATTTACGAATGATCGACAAACCCAACCCGGTTCCCTGAATGGTACTCACATTTCCTCCTCGTACAAATGGCTCAAACAGATTACGAACATCGTTTTCCGGAATGCCAATCCCGTAATCTTTCACTGTTACAGCTACCTTGTCAGCCGATGCGTGGATCGCAATATCGATCAGGGCCACACCCGGAGAAAATTTGATGGCATTGGTTAATAAATTAATAAAGATGCTTCGCCAGAGTTTGTGATCGCTGTTTACCTTGTCGATCAGAAGCGATTTGGCGATGCGGATATGGTGCGTACCACCCCTGCTCCGCTCCACTTCTTCACATAGATTGGTAAAAAAATCATCCAGTAAAATTTCTTTGTGCTGCACTTCAAGCTTTCCGGCATTGGCTTTTTCAACCATCAGTACATCGTCAAGCATAACGGCCATATGCTCAACCTGCTTTTGAATACTCATCAGCTTTTGATCAAGTTCCTCCTCCGACAGTTTTGCATGATGTTTCCGGATCATTCCGGTCGCAACAGAAATGGTGGAGAGTGGTGTTCGAAATTCATGTGAGGCGATTGAAATGAACCTGCTTTTAATCTCAACCAGCTCGCGCTCTTTTTGGAGTGCTTCGTTCAGCTCGCGTGTGCGATCAATGACTTTAGCTTCCAACGATTGCCGGTATTCGGTAAGCTCCGTGATGTTCTGGGCCACGAAAATTACACCCGTTATTGCATCGTTGGAATCTCTCCGGGGCGAAGCGCTCATCAGCAGTATCAGGCGCGTTGCGTTTTGGGTAACAACTGCGCATTCCAGGTTTGCAAGCGAAGTACCCGTCATCACCGTGTGCACAATCTGTTCGAATCTTTCTCCGGAAGGCTGTTCAAATATGCGCGTCTTAAGCATCGAACCAATCGCGTGATGCTTTTCATACCCAAATACATCCGCGGCTACCTTGTTCCATTCTGTGATCCGGCCCAGCGCATTGACTCCAAAAATCGGAACATTCGCATTTTCAATCAGGCTGGCTAACTCACGTGCAATGGCAGAAACAGACGTCTCATATTCTTTAATGCGGGTTATATCGGCATGAACAGAGATGAAATTGCGCAGAGAGTGATCGGTATCAAAAATTGGAGTGATGTCCAGCTTTAACCAAATCTTTCTCCCATGCTTGGTGTAGTTGATAAGTTCTTCAGATACAGCATTTCCCTGACGAAGACGGTCGCCAATGCGTTTCACAACAGACGGATCTGATTCAGGCCCCTGAAGAATCCGCATGTTTTTACCCTTCACGTCATCAAACGAATAGCCCGTTACCTGAACAAAACTATCATTTACCCACTCCACAGCACCGGCCGGATCGGTAATGGTTACCGCATTGCTTGTCTTACTGGCAACGAGCGAAAGTTTCTTAATTTCTTCTTCATTTCGTTTTCGTTCGGAGATGTCGTTGCGGATGGAAAGAAATTCCCGAATCGACCCGTCTTCGTTCAGGAAGGGCATTACAAACGTATCAACCCAGTAAAAAGAACCATCCTTTGCCTGATTCTTCACGTCTGCCCGCCAGATGCGACCTGCGGATATGGTTTTCCACATGTCTATCCAGAATGAACGCGGATGAAACCCTGAATTGATCAGCCGGTGATTTTTTCCAATCAATTCTTCAGCCGAGTAGCCGCTGATGGCCACAAAATTATCGTTAACAAACGTAATGTCTCCAGCCTTGTTTGCGCGCGATACGATAGACGATTTATAAATCGCGTTCTGAAAATCTGTTAAAGAATTGCGTTCATTCCCGGATTTTATATCACTCCGTTTTTGTTCTGACCTGATACAGAATAATACAAATACAATCACCGATACACCGGTGAGAATGAAAACGCCAGCTTCTACGGAATACAATCCATACCTGTAGCCCGTCAGCATGGCAATGGAGAGTGCTATCGAAAGCGCAGCCAGCACGGCCGCGACTGAAAGGTTATATTTTATTCTATGGCCAGGCATGTGATAAGTGAAGGGGGCACTCTGCACAACCGGTCGTGCGGTTCCTGATCGAGATCAATTTACAAAAAAAGATTTGTCAACGATTTCATTGACAAAAATTCAAATCCTTGCCACCAGGTTCTGGGAGTGGTAATAGCGCAAAATCTGCACGTTTTTGTCAGGTATCTTCAAAATTAGAGCGCAATCAATAGGAGTTACTCCTACAGCGACATGTCAAAGGGGCAAAAAAAATTCTATTAATCACTAATTTTCCGGTCGTCACGACCAATCCGTGTACTAAGCGAAATGAAAAAACTGCTACTGCCAGCCCTGCTTGCGACAAGTGTTCTGCATGCTCATGCTCAAAGTGATCACGGCCCTGTAAAAATCGGATTCCCGGATGTGGTGAATTTCTTTGACGTGAACGGCCAGTCGACCGCGTACTATGAAGTCACTATTACCAACCTTTCGGGCGACAGCATTGAACTGAACAGCGTTGGAATTTTAAACACAAGAGATTCTGTAGCCGTTTATCAACTGCAAGGGTCAGAACTCAAACAGCAAATACATCTGACAGGTGTATCAACAGCCAATGCGACAGTTGTCGCTCCAAATGCAACGATGCTCATTTACCTGGAGCCGGCTGTCAGGAAAAATGTACATCGTGTTTTTCACGCGGTAACCTATTCGGCTGCTCATGCTTTTCCCCGGAAAGAGTTTACAATTCAAACATCCGCTACGATTTGTAATATGCAAATGCCGATGACTATCGGGAAACCGCTGCGCGATGGAATGTGGGCTGCGGTGTATGAACCATCATGGAATCGCGGACACAGGCGCGTGATTTATACGGTAGCGGGAAAAGACAGAATTCCGGGGCGCTATGCAATTGATTTTATCAAGTTGGATGAACAAGGTCAATTTGCTTCGGGTGACCCGAATCTTGTTCAGCAGTGGTATGATTATGGTGCCGATGTATTGGCTGTTGCGGATGGCGTTGTAGCTTCTTTACGAAACGACTTTACCGAAAGTAAAACGCTTTCTGATCATTCGGTTGAACCTGCTGATCGCGCAACCGGAAATTATATTTCCATCAGACTGAACAATCAGCAATTTGCCTTCTATGAACACCTGATGCCGAACAGTATAAAAGTTAAAGTCGGACAGAAAGTAAAAAAGGGCCAGGTCATTGCGCGGGTTGGGTTCACCGGGCAAACGACCGGGCCGCATCTTCATTTCCATATGGCCGACACTGATTCTCCGCTTGGCGCGGAAGGAATGCCATTCGTTTTTGAAAGCTTTGACGTGCTGGGATATTTTCCCGATTTCGAACAATTCGGAAAAGCCCGCTGGAAACAAGTGGAAGCCGAAAACGCCAGGCGGGTTCAGGAGCGTCCCGCTCCCAATTATGTGATCAGGTTTAACTGATTTTTTCAAACATTTTTATTCCGTAGTTGTTTGAAAAGAAACATCCTGAAACGGTATGAAAAAAATTGTGCTTGTAACCGGGGTAAGCCGTAACATGGGCCTTGGCTTTGAAACCGCCCGTCAGCTTTCAGCTTTGGGCTATACGGTAGTTATAACCGCTCGCGATATCGATAAAGTCACTCTGCTGGCCGCTGATGCAGGGCTCATCGCAAAAACACTGGATGTTACCAGTGAATCAAGTATTGATAAATTGGTTTCTCAATTTTCCGAACAATTCGGAAAGCTTGATGTATTGATTAATAATGCCGGTGGATTCTTTGATCAGGGTGGAGCAGCCGCTTCAACTGATATGACTTTTGTGAAAGATGCATTCGACTTGAATGTACTGGGGGCCTGGAGAACAATTAAAGCATTTAAATCACTACTGGAAAAAAGTGAATCAGGCAGAATTGTCAACGTGTCAAGCGGAGCAGGCTCGTTCACCGATCCGGTTTTTGGAATGGCTAATCATGCAGGAAATGTACCTGCGTATGCAATCACCAAACTTGCGCTAAATGGACTCACAGTGAAGTTTGCTAAAGAATTAAAAGAAACAAAAATTAAAATCAATTCAGTGTGCCCGGGATTCGTGGCAACCTACCCCGGTACAGAAGCATGGGGTGCGAGACCTGTTACGGAAGGTGTTAAGGGAATTGTATGGGCAGCCACACTGCCAGATGATGGTCCCAGTGGTGGATTCTTCAGAGATGGAAAATCGCTGAACTGGTGATGGAAGTGCACAACGGAATTCCGGCCGTATCGTTCAGCAGTAGAAAAGGCTGGCGTTCATGGTTGACGAAAAATCATCAAACTCAAAAATCTGTTTGGCTTATCATCTATCACAAAACCAGCGAGACGCGAAGTGTGTATTATGATGAAGCCGTGGAAGAAGCAATCTGCTTCGGATGGATTGACAGTATTGCGCACAAAAGAGATTCCGAAAGCAAGTATCAGTTTTTTGCAGTCAGAAAACCAAAAAGCAATTGGAGCAAATCCAATCGCGAACGTGCCGAAAAAATGATCCGGAAAAAACAGATGAAGCCGGCAGGTAAGGCCATGATTGACCTCGCACGAAAGACCGGAACATGGGAAGCGCTGATATCCGTGCAGGAGGGTATTGTTCCAGACGATCTGCAAAAGCAGTTCGATAAAAGCAAAATCGCATTCCGGAATTTCAGCGCGTTTCCGCCATCGTCTAAACGCATTATTCTCGAATGGATTATGAACGCCAAAAAACCGGAAACCCGTAAGCAGCGAATCATTCAAACGGTGGAGCTGGCAAAGAAAAACATTCGTGCCAATCATTACCGGCAATAGGCTCACAAAATTACTCCCAGATGGAAGTCTTAAAAAATCACATTGTCAGGCGGCTCGGAACCGAACCGGCCAACCTGGAGTTCGTGTTATCGAAGTTTACCCTGATTGAAGCGAAGCGAAACCAACAGCTTTTAACACAGGGAGATATTTGTAAACATGTATACTTTGTAGCGAAAGGGTGTTTGCAGGTATACGTGTACGACCAGAACATGAACGAAACCACGCGCGACATTATAGTTGAAGACAACTGGTGCAGCGAACTGATCAGTTTTGGTGCCGGGTTACCCGCGTCTGAAAACATTCGTACGGTGGAGCCCTCCGTACTGCTGGCAATCGATCGCCAGGGGTTCCAGCAACTTATGGAAACCGTCCCGCAGTTTGATCAGGTGTACAAGCAAATTCTGGAAGCATCCTATGCGAACTCGGTATATCGCATCAACACGTTTGTTTCACTCTCCGCGCTTGAACGGATTAAATGGCTCATGCAATACCGCCCCACGCTGATGTCGCGCCTTTCCAGTAAACTGATCGCGTCCTACCTTGGCATCAATAAAGACGTATTCAGCAGACTCAAAGCGAAATTGTAAAACATAGACTTTTATCATCACCCATTAAACAGGTGAATTGGATTTTTACACTCGTATTGTATCACTAAATCCAACAAAAATGAAAGAGTTCCTATTATTGTTTCGTAACGCAAGCGCGGAAAACGGGTATTTGGCGACCGCGCAGGACATGGCAGCCGAAATGCCGCACTGGCAATCGTGGATCGGAAATATCGCCATGCAAGGCAAACTGATTACAACCGCTCCGATCCGGTATGAAGCATCCATCGTGAACAACAAAGGGGTTACAGCCGGCCATCCGCACAAAGACAACAACACCGTACTCGTATCAGGCTTTCTTATCTGCAAAGCAGAAACGATCCAAGAGGCAGAGCATTGGGGTAAAACCTGTCCGATTCTCAAATACCCGAACAGTTCGGTGGAAATCAGACCGTTGATACCTTTCCCCACTAATTAACGTAAAACCGTATGGAGAAAATTTTATCGTTAGGCCGCTACCTTTTTCCGTTGTCGTTTTTGTTGTACGTAGGTTTGCACTTCGGTAAGCCAGAGGTTGGGGCGAGTTTTGTTCCGGACTGGTTACCGGCACCATTGTTTTGGAACTACTTTACCGGAACTCTGATACTGGGGTTTATCATAAGTTGCTTACTGGGCAAGTTCGACAAGCTGGCTACTGTGCTGATGGCATTATATGTACTCCTGATGATTTTCATGGTACACATTCCGCGTGCGGGCAGTTATGAAAATGACATGCTCAACATCTTCCGGAACGTGATGGTTATCGGGGCATTGCTTGTGTATGCAAAGTACGCCTCCCGTGACAAGCGTGTAACTGGATAATAAAAAAGCCTGCAGAAATTCCGCAGGCTTTTTTTCTCCTCTTTTTAATGTTACTCCCCTGTTCCTTTCTGTCGCTGGATGGCACCCTGCCGGATCGCATTCAACACTTCCTTGGCCTGAGCATCATTCGGGTTTAGTGCAAGCACTTTCTCGAAATACTCTTTTCCTTTTGTGAGATTGCCTTCACTGATCGCATAATATGAACCAAGATATTTGTAAGCTTCGATGATGAAAGTTTTATTCTTATCCGGGGCCGCTGAACTCAGTTCAAGAATCTTCTCATAAAGCGGTTTCGCGAGCCCTGCCTCCTGCGTTGAATCGATGTTTGCTTTAACACGTGCAGATTCCACGAGTACCTGTATATTGGTTGGGTATTGCTCAACAAGTTGAACATACACGGTATCTGCCTGTTGGTATTGCTCCGTCATCGAGTATGAACGCGCCATATTTAAGTACTCATTTGGGCTTGGCTTTTCTTTAACAGCGATCAGGCGCTTGTAAGCCTCTGCGGCCTCTGCATACTTTCGGTTCTTGTAATAGATTTCAGCTTGTGCCTGCGCAGCATCCACACTTTTAGGATCAAGTTGCACAGCTTTCGTGAGCTGAATTTCGCCAAGTGAATCGTTATTCATAGCGAGATAAAGCTTGCCCAATTCGATATAATCTTTCGGAGTAATATCTTCAGGCTTGGCCGTAGTTAAAAACCGTTCTGCAACTTCAGCCGATTTTGAAGAATCGGTAGAATCTTTTGTCGCCTGCAGCGACTTAATGTAATAACGGAATACAACCGGCTTTACATTCTCCTGGGTCGTCAATTCACTGAACAACTGGTTTCCTTTCGCATACTCGCCTTGCATTACATAAATAAAGGCTAGTCTCATTTTAATTTTCTCCGGATCACTGCTCAACTGACGGAATTTTTCAGCGGCCGCTACCGCCTTATCAGCTTCTTTTTGCTGATAGTAAATGTCGGCCAGCTCATCATACGCATACGTATAGTCCGGGTCAACGGCCACAGCCTTTTCAAACGACTGTTGAGACATTTGCGGATTCACGCGGGTATAAATTATACCAATTTTGTAGTATGGCTCCCCATTCTTAGGATCCATCGCAGCAGCATTTTCATAAGCCGACACCGCAGAACCTGCCTGATTTTGCAGAATATACGCGTCACCTAATAACATCTCGACTTCCGCATCATCCTTAATAGATTTTGCTTTCAACAAAAGAGCAACTGCTTCAGCAACACGCTGAGGTTGTGTTAAATACGCTTCAGCCACTGCTTTTAGTACGGGTGCTTTTTTTGACTTCGATAACTGTAAGGCTTTGTCGAGATTTGTTTTCGCATCGGCAGCACGGTTTTGCAACAATGCTAAATGACCTTTACCGGCATAGTTGATGGCCTCTTTCGGGTTCTTTGCGATACCTGCATCAAACGATTTCGCAGCAGCGTCAAGTTGATTATTTTTTAGTTGTGCATAGCCGAGATAATAATATAAATCAGCTTCTTTTGGATTCTCGCGGATAGCAGCTTCGATGGGCGCCATAGCTTCTGTTGCATGGTCGACCGAAATCAGTCGCTTCGATTTTTTGATTTCCGAACGTTGCCCGAAAACAGCCACAACGAGTCCAAACGAGCACATTATCAATACAAGGGCTTTCTTTTTCATATCTCTGGATTATCAATTACGTATACCATTCAATATTAATGCCAATGAATTCTGCGTGAAATACAAGAATTAAGGTTCCTAATATGCACGAAGCGATTATTTAAACCGTATATAATTCTATTAAAGCCCGATTAAATCTGTATTAACCTATTTGTATAAATCATTGCTTACAGGTTATGCAGAACCATGCGAATTTCATCCCACCAAAAGCCAGTATTTGTTACGTCAGTTACGGGAAGTGTTGACAAAATTGCTCAAACGAGGAATTCCGCGATCAATATCAGTCGGAGCGCCTGGGCACGATGTCCAGAACACCACTCAACTTTCCCGCCTGATTTTGATGCATTCATGAAGCAGTGTATCTTCATGCCGGATAACTTCCATCCTTTCAGTCGATCATGTTCAAGCACAGGGGTGAAACCCGGACATTACAGCATAACCTGCGCATTGCTTCGCTGCTCTCGTTTGTTGCCGGACTCGTAAACGTTGCGGGCTTTCTAGCCGTCCAGCGATTGACAACAAACGTAACGGGTCACTTTGCCTTTTTTGTGGATGAACTTTTCAAGCTGAATTTTCTTCAGGGATTCATCTTCTTTCTCTACATATTTTTCTTCTTCCTGGGATCGTTCGTTTCCAGCTTCATGGTTGAACTGATCTACAAAAGAAACTTCCCTTACGTTTATGTCCTGCCCGCTCTCATCGAAGGTGCAATTCTTCTTTCGGTGCCTCTGTTTGGAGATTTGCTGGTGCAGAACCATCCCGATACCCTCGCATTTCTCCTGCTGTTCGCGATGGGGTTGCAGAATTCGCTTGTTACCACCATATCTAATGCAGCTGTGCGTACAACACATTTAACCGGGTTGTTTACTGATCTGGGGATCGAACTTTCGCAGTTGTTCTTTTATAAAGAGCCGGACCAGCGCACCAAACTCTTTTCTTCCATCCGCCTGCGGCTCACCATCATTTGTTTTTTCTTCATCGGAGGAATTGTTGGAGGTGTTTTCTATTCCTCTATTCAACTGAATGTTCTGTTGATTGCAGCAGCCGTGTTAATCCTCGGCATTATGTTCGACTTCTGGGAAGGCGGGCACAAGAGGTAGCTAAGGTGTCAGGCAAAGCCTAGTTTTTCTCCGGCAATTTGTTCAGAATATCATTCATCATTTCGATTTGAACTTTTTGGATCTCGAGCAGTTCATGCTGCTGGTGAATAATCAGATGATCGATTTTTTCATGGAGCATCCGGATTTCGAGTTCCGACTTCAGGTTAATCATGTAATCTTTCCGGGCACGGTCACGGTCTTTTTCTTCCTGGCGATTCTGGCTCATCATAATAACCGGTGCCTGCAGTGCTGCTAGCGTTGACAGGATCAGGTTTAGCAAGATGTATGGGTACGGATCGAATGGTTTCGTTACCAGGAATACGGAGTTGACAATCATCCATAGCAGCAGGAAGAATCCAAACAAAACGATAAATGTCCAGCTTCCGCCAAAACTGGCAACCCGATCGGCAAGTCGTTGCCCGAAACCAAGCTTTTCTTCCGGCTCTTCAATTTTATTTACCAGCGATTCGCGGTTCTTCAACGCATTCAGCACAGTGTCCTCCAGTTCGGTGAGCTCGCCCACTTCGCGCAGCAAAAAATCCTGAATATACTTCTGCCGGTAAACGTTGAGTTCGGTTAGCGAACAATAGCTTTCTTCTTTGAAATCCGGATGGTCGCTCTTTATTATATGGAGTATCGAGGGCCGGATGGTTTTGGCTGAAATCTTTTCCCGTGCGGGAAACTCTTTTGAAGAAAGATCACTGATGAAGGTTTCCATACATAAGGAGTTGCGGCACAAATTACGGTTACAATTCAAACAAGCTCAACTCACATCAAAGATATCGCCCGGCCGGGGCAAGGGCGAATCAGTTTTAAGGGTACAAAATATCAAGCGCAACTCACTGACAATCTGATATTTATAGCTGATTTTGACGCCTTTACACGGGGTGACAAAAATCATGTAACCATCTAACACCCATCATATGCAGCCTTTTTTCGCGCTTTTACTTTTATCGCAAAATAACCTTAACCGCTGCACTCACGCTATGGAAATCGAAAAGTTCAGTTACGATAATAAAATCGTAAAAGCCTTCATGATTGCCTCCGTCATTTTCGGACTGGTCGGCATGCTGGTGGGGCTTACAGCCGCCATTCAGTTGTTTTATCCCATTTTTAATTTCTCAGACTCACCCGTGGGACAGTTTGTTTCATTCGGGCGCATCAGGCCACTGCATACCAATGCCATCATATTTGCCTTTGTGGGCAATGCGATGTTTGCGGGCGTGTACTACTCGATGCAGCGCCTGTTAAAGGCCCGCATGCTCAGCGACACGCTGAGCTGGATTCACTTCTGGGGTTGGCAACTGATCATCCTTGCTGCAGCCATCACGCTACCCCTGGGGATCACCACATCAAAAGAGTATGCCGAACTCGAATGGCCGATTGACATCGCCATCGCCCTCGTGTGGGTTGTGTTTGGTATTAACATGATCGGTACGATTATTAAAAGACGTGAGCGCCACATGTATGTGGCCATCTGGTTTTACATCGCAACGTTTGTAACGGTTGCCGTGCTCCACATTGTGAACTCATTCGAGATGCCGGTATCATTCTTCAAAAGCTATTCCTGGTATGCCGGTGTTCAGGATGCACTTGTTCAATGGTGGTACGGCCACAACGCGGTAGCATTCTTCCTCACAACACCATTTCTGGGAATTATGTACTACTTCCTGCCAAAGGCAGCCAATCGTCCTGTTTATTCATATCGTCTTTCTATTATTCACTTCTGGGCGCTGATTTTCATTTATATCTGGGCCGGCCCGCACCACTTGTTATACAGCACTTTGCCCGACTGGGCGCAATCGTTGGGTGTTGTGTTCTCGATTATGCTCATCGCTCCGTCATGGGGTGGTATGCTTAACGGTTTGATGACCCTTCGCGGAGCATGGGATCGTGTTCGGGAAGATGCCGTGCTGAAATTCATGGTGGTGGCGATCACCGCGTACGGTATGGCTACACTGGAAGGACCACTGCTGTCGCTGAAAAACGTTAACGCGATTGCTCACTTTACCGACTGGATCGTAGCACACGTGCACGTAGGTGGCTTGGGCTGGAACGGCTTCCTGATCTTTGCCATCCTGTACTGGACAGTTCCGCGCATGTGGAACACGAAATTGTATTCGTCAAAACTGGCCAACATCCACTTCTGGCTGGGAACGCTGGGTATCATTTTCTATGCATTGCCCATGTACGTTTCAGGTGTTACGCAAAGCCTGATGTGGAAAGAATTTAACCCCGAAGGATTCCTGGTTTACAAGAACTTCCTCGAAACAACCGTTCAGATTCTTCCGCTCCACGGCCTGCGCGCAACGGGTGGATTGTTATACCTGACAGGTGCAATTATCATGACCTACAACCTCGTGAAAACTGCGTATGCCGGAAGTTTTATCGCAAACGAACCGGCAGAAGCTGCACCGCTTGCTAAGAATTATGTGATAAAAACCGGGGGTTGGCACTATCGCCTTCTGGAGCACAAACCTATGTTATTCACCGTGTTAGCACTTGTAGCAATCCTGATTGGAGGAGTTATCGAATTGGTTCCGACTTTCTTAATCAAATCCAACGTACCGACCATTGCCAGCGTCAAGCCTTACACTCCGCTGGAGCTTCAGGGCCGCGACATTTATATTCGTGAAGGCTGCGTAAGCTGTCACTCACAATTGATCCGCCCATTCCGTTCAGAAACTGAGCGTTATGGCGAATACTCAAAATCCGGTGAATTTGTTTACGATCATCCGTTCCTCTGGGGTTCGAAACGCACCGGCCCGGATCTTCACCGCGTGGGTGGCAAGTACTCCAACACCTGGCATTATAATCACATGCTGGCTCCCGATGCAGTATCAACGGGTTCAATCATGCCAGCTTACCCATGGTTGTTCGAGCAGTCGATCGACAAGGCCTCAACAGCAGGTAAAATATCTGCACTGCGTACCGTAGGTGTTCCATATCCGGAAGGCTATGAAGAAACTGCCAATGCTGAACTCGAACAGCAGGCTGAAACAATTACGGCTTCGCTGAAAAAGGATGGAATTGAAGTATCAAGTGATGCTGAAATTGTGGCCGTCATTGCGTACCTGCAACGATTAGGAACCGACATAAAGGCTGAAAAAGTTGCTGTAAACCAATAACCTGAACCGTTATGTACAAAAATGTTCTTCAAAGCATGACTGATGTGGCCGTTTGGCCCATCATCTCATTCGTGATATTTTTTGCCTTCTTCATCACGCTGCTGGCGTATGTTTTCCTGGTGGATAAAAAATTCATTCAGTACATGAAGTCATTGCCGATGGATGACGAAACTCCCAAATCATCAACCGAAACTGTTAATCGCCATGTGTAATCCTAAAAACGATATTCAATCCGTGAAGCCGGACAACGATTCAACCAAAAAATGCACCGGCAAATGCAAAGAATGCCGCGAAAAGAAAAAACGCGAACATTCCACATTGATTAAGTCACTTGCATTGCTCACGCTTTTGCTGGTAACCACGTTGTCAGCTTCAGCACAAGATGCAGCGAAAGAGCTCACGTTCTGGGACGATCCGTTTAACAGTCCAATGCTGCCGCTGTATACGATCACCACGCTCATATTCATTATGATTTTGCTGATCGCGTTTGTAGGTTTTTACCTCGTAAAAGTAGTTAACCTGCTTACCGTGGAAGCTGAGAAGGAAAGAGCCCGTCAACGGGGAGTAGTATACAAGCCCCGTCCAACCTGGTGGAGCAAGTTTATGAAACAAGTGAATGATTCTGTTCCCATTGAAGAAGAAGCCAGCGTTGAACTCGATCATAATTATGATGGCATCAAGGAACTCGACAACCACCTGCCGCCATGGTGGACCTGGTTGTTTGTTGGAACCGTTGTTTGGGGCGCAATCTACCTGTTTGTTTACCACATCTCAGATAATCTTCCCTTACAGCAGCAGGAGTACCAGAATGAAGTTGCGCTTGCCGAAGAGGCCGCGTTGAAATTCCAGGCTTCACAACCACAGGCTGCTATTGATGAAAACACGCTCGCATATGAAAAAGATGCAGCAATACTGACCAGCGGTCAGAATATTTTCACCATTAACTGCGTGGCTTGCCATGCAAAAGATGGTGGTGGAAATGCCATCGGTCCGAACCTGGCGGATGAATACTGGCTGCACGGTGGAAGCATCAAAAACATCTTCACAACGGTGAAAAACGGGGTTGTTGAAAAAGGTATGCCTGCCTGGGGTAAGAACATGAGCCCGAAAGATGTGCGCGATGTGGCATTCTATGTAATGAGTTTGCAGGGAACAAAACCTGAAAACCCAAAAGCAGCGCAAGGAGATTTATATAAACCGGAACCGGCAGCAGCCGACACCACTAAAGTACAGGCAAGCCTGTAGCGTATGACTATGCAATCGGAAGTGAAGCTTGACATCAGGCAAGAGCGGCTGGCAAAAAGTGTTGAGCTGGCGGGTGAGGAATTCAGAGACAGCATTGCAACGGTTGATGAAGCCGGCAAGCGTATCTGGATTTATCCAAAAAAACCTTCCGGTAACTTTCATCGCTGGAGAATTGTTGTGACGGTTGCATTGTTATCACTGCTGTTTTCAGGCCCTTTCATACGGATCAACGGGCAGCCCGCGCTGTTATTAAATGTATTCGAACGCAAATTTGTAATCCTCGGCCAGGCCTTCTGGCCGCAGGATTTCTTTTTGCTTGCTGTAACCCTGATCACCTTCTTTGTTTTTATCATTCTGTTTACTGTCGTGTTCGGCCGGGTTTGGTGCGGCTGGATGTGCCCGCAAACGCTGTTCATGGAAATGGTGTTTCGTAAAATTGAATACTGGATTGAAGGCGATGCAAATGATCAGCGCAAGCTGACGCAACAACCGTGGAATCGGGAAAAAATTCTCAAGAAAACATCCAAACATATTTTGTTCCTGGCGGTATCCGTTCTCATTTCGCATACCGTGATGGCTTATCTGATCGGCACCGAAAAAACATGGGCCATTTTGAATGAGCCGCCTTCCGAACACCTGGCGGGTTTTATAGGTTTGATTGGATTCACCGGAATTTTTTACGGTGTGTATGCAAAATTCCGTGAGCAGGCGTGCGTGGCAGTTTGTCCGTACGGAAGGCTCCAAGGCGTATTGCTGGTTCGTGACTCAATCGTTATCGCGTACGACTGGCTGCGTGGTGAACCACGCGGATTCCGCAGAAAAAATCAGGAGCAATCTAATACGGGGGACTGCATCGACTGCAAACTTTGTGTACATGTATGCCCTACCGGGATCGACATCCGCAACGGTACACAGCTTGAGTGTGTGAATTGTACCGCCTGTATCGATGCATGCGATGAGGTAATGGTGAAAATCGGAAAACCAAAAGGTTTGATTCGCTATGCGTCTTATAACTCCATCAAGAATGGCATCGTAAAAATTATCAACAGCCGCGTGATCGGTTATTCCTTCGTATTGCTGATTTTGCTGGGCGTGCTCAGTTTCGCCCTAATTACGCGTTCGGACGTTGAAGCCACCATTCTCAAAGTGCCCGGAACATTATATCAGCGCGATGGCGATTACATCACCAATCTCTACAATGTAGAATTTGTTAACAAAACATTTGAAGCGCGTAATCTCGAGATACGCGTAGAATCCCCCGCAGAAGCGGAGATAAGAAAAGCAGATGCCAAAGCCATTCTGGTACCGGCCGAAGGCTTCACAAAGGGCGTGTATTTCATCCGAATACCTGAACATTCCATAACAAATGCGCGCACCGTGGTTAAGCTCGGCATCTACAGCAACGGAAAAAGAATTGAAACGGTAAAAGCAAAATTTATCGGCCCTGTACATAAAGCCTCAGACGCAAAACGTAAATAATATGAACCCCGGAAAATGGATTTTTGTCTCGTTCGTGCTCTTCGCAGGATTTATCGGAGCATTGGTTGTTGTGTGCATGCGGCAGGAAATGAGCCTGGTGTCGGCCGATTACTATAAACAGGAACTGGTTTACCAGAATCAGATCGAACGTATGAAAAACACAGAATCGCTCGGTCAAAAGCCTGTAATTGTTGCTACGCTGAATGCCATGAAAGTTACATTCGACAGCACACAGCACGTTCAGCAGGGTGAGTTGCAGCTGTTTTGTCCTTCCAATGCACGTATGGATCGCAAATTTGCGTTAACACCCGATCAGCGCGAATTCGATACCGCCCTGTCCGGATTGGCGGGCGGAATGTATCGTGTTAAACTTTTCTGGACCATGAACGGAAAAGACTATTACCAGGAAGAAATTGTTAACCTGTGATATTGCTTACAGCCCTTGCGATTGGATTTTTAGGCAGCCTCCACTGCGCGGGCATGTGCAGTCCGTTGGCGATTGCCGTTACAAACCTCAGCAAACCTGCGCTCATCAACCGGATCTTATATAATGGGGGCAGGATCATAAGCTATGGCCTGCAGGGAATCGTTGCAGCTTCCGTTGGATTTGTTTTTGAACGCACCGGCCTTCAGGGAATTTTTAGCGTTACACTGGGTATCTTGTTAATTGTTGCGGGTTTTGCCGGAATGACCAGTTTTAATGTGCCGTTCATCTCCTCCGGAATCAATAAGTTGACCACGTTTATTAAAATCAGGCTGGGTAATTTTATGAAACGCAAAACAAAAGCCGCGTTAATCACCACCGGAATTTTAAATGGCCTGCTTCCCTGCGGATTAACCTACATGGCTCTCTCCTATTGCGTGACGATCACAGAGCCAGTAACCGGTTTTCTGTTTATGTTCATTTTCGGCTTGGGGACGCTACCCGTTATGCTGGGCGTAACGTCACTGGTTCAGAAACTGATGAGTTACTTTAATATCAGCTATAGTAAGATCACAACCTTTTCTATGGTGTTTGTGGGCCTCCTGCTCGTGTCACGGACACTTTATAGTCACCATGATTCCAACCATCCGGTTGATAAAAACGGCATCACCGTTTGCCGCTAAGCAATTACAAACGTTTGCATTTTGTTGGATTGATCACACGAAGTTAACCGCGATTTCATTCGCTTATCATTCGGTGTAAACGTCAGTTTAGTCACTGATAAAGATCATTCATAGGCCTTACGCTTATCATGCAACGCGTATGCGCATCAATCTACCTTTCTGAAAATTAAATCAACGCGTCATGAACCGCTCAACTAAAACCGGACTATTGCTAACGATTGCAATGTTTGCAGTGTCAGCATCGCTATACGCACAGGAATACATCGTTAAGACATCCAAGTCTACGATACAGGGAACATCAACCCTTCACGACTGGGAATCAGAAATCTCTCAGCTTACCTGCAAGACCCGCCTTGTGGTTGAGAATAATGTGCTTAAGAAAATTCAATCAGCCGAAGTAACGATTCCCGTTGCCGGCATCAAAAGCGCTCACGGAAAGACAATGGACAACAAAACGTACGATGCCTTTCTGTACGAGAAGAATCCAAACATAACCTTCCTGCTGATTGCCGCACACGTTACTCAACTCGAACCCGGTAAAGCCAGTTTTGAAGCAAGCGGATACCTGGAAATGGCCGGAACATCCAAGTCTGTAAAATTGAGCGGCATGGCAAACATGCTACCCAACGGAGACATTCAGTTTACCATGAGTAAAAAAATCAATATGACTGAATTTAAGATGACGCAGCCGACAGCGGTTATGGGCACCATAACTGTAGGTGCTGAAGTTACGGTGAACTTCGATTTTACCATGACACCTTCACCCGACAACCAACAAGCAAAACAATAATCAACCTGACTCATTTTTTTTATAACTCTTAATACCATTCTTATGAAACGCTTACCTATTCTTAGCCTGGCAGTCACTATGGCACTCCTGGTAACTGCACAACTCGCCCGGGCGCAACGGGGCGAAATCCAATACTTCCGTCCTTACGACCAGCGTGGTCTGAATGTTTTCGAAACTTCGAAAGTTGATACCGTTCAGTTTGATGGCTTTAAGGTTCGCCTCGGGGCAAACTTCACACAAGGTTATCAGAATCTGAAGCATAGCAATAAGGATGAAATTGCTGCTCAGAAGCTGTACTACATGAAAGGCGGTTTCCCGCTGGCTCAGGCAAACCTGAACATCGATGTACAAATTGCTGACGGTGTTCGGGTAAGTCTGGTTTCATACATGGCTTCACACCACCACAACGAATTCTGGGTTAAGGGCGGGTACTTTCAAATCGATAAAGTTAGTTTCCTGAACAGCGAATTCATGGACAAACTGTGGACAAACCTGACCCTGAAAATCGGTCATATGGAAATCAATTATGGTGATGCACACTTCCGCAGAAGCGATGGCGGTAACACCTTTTGGAACCCGTTCATTGAAAACAACATCATGGACGCCTTCACCACTGAAATTGGTGCTGAATTATACTGGCAGAAAGACGGAATGTTGTTAATGGCTGCAGCAACCAACGGTGAAATTCAGGGCAGCGTGGCAGAACGCAGCATAGCCGGAACAGATAAAAACGGTTCAAAACGTGCTCCGTCTATCTATGGAAAAATTGGTTACGACAAACCTTTTGGCGAAAACAATCGCATTCGGATTACCGGATCATTCCTGACCAAGAAATCATCTGTCAACGGTACCTTGTTTGGTGGTGACCGCACCGGCTCTAACTACCAGTTTGTGACCGAACCTACCGGTGCATCCGTAACTGCCAATGCATTCTCCGGCCGTCTTAACCCTAACTTTAAGGATAACGTGACCACTTTCGTAATCAACCCGTTTGTTAAAATAGGCGGGCTCGAATTCTTCGGAACTTATGAGGTTGCAAAAGGAAAAAATGCAGTGGAAAGTGGCGAAATCCAATACAATACCACCGCGATCGACCCTACTAAATTCGATAAGCAAGACGATCGCAAGTTCACCCAACTTGCAGTTGACCTGCTCTATCGCTTTGGCGCACGCGAACAGTACTACCTGGGCGCACGCTATAACCAGGTTAAGGGTGAACAGGTATTTGGACAAGCAACGAACACAACACAGCCAGCCGGTATAAGCCAGGGAACACGCGAAGATATCTCCGTTAATCGCACAGCGTTCGCTGCAGGCTGGTTTGTAACACCAAACATTCTGGTAAAAGGTGAATATGTAACGCAGAAGTACAACGACTTCCCAACGGGTAACATACTGGAAGACGCCAAGTTTAGCGGCTTCGTGTTACAGGGAATAATCGCCTTCTAAAATAAATCTCACGAAAGGGCTGCTCAGGCAGCTCTTTCTTTTTCTGATAACCGTATGAAATATCTGGTTCTTTTAAGTCTCCTTACACTAACCGCAGCAACCGGGGTTGAACGGGGTAAATGGGTTATCGACTACAACAGCCAGCTTTCCATTCACGGCCAAACCAATGTTAACTCCTTTACCTGCTTCATCAGTTGCTACAACAGTGTTGACACGCTGATCTATGAACACAACAGGGAAAACGGACAGCTTTCCTTCGAGGCTAATAAAATGATCATTCCGGTATACAACTTCAACTGCGGAAACAGCCTCATCACAAAAGATTTTCGCAATACCCTGAAGGCCGAAAAGAATCCCTATCTCGTGGTTTCGTTTGTCACGCTCGATAAACACACCTCAGGCACAAAGGCTACAGCTGCATTAGATATTACGCTCGCAGGCGTAACCAAAAAAGTAAATGTGCAATTTGAGCTGGTGCCGAAAGGTAGCTTTATTCAACTGGCGGGGAAGCACAGCGTTTGCTTCAATGATTTTCAATTGCATGCGCCCGAACGGATGATGGGCCTGGTAAAAGTGCAGGACGATCTGAACGTTGAATTTAATTTACTGATCCGGCCTTTGTAGCGCTAGCGTGCAACACTCCAGCGCACAACTTTCTCAAGCTTTCCGCGATTGAGAACTTTAATCTTGCCGCTTTCAATTTCTATCAGGCCTTCATCTTTAAAGTCGGAAAGAACGCGGATAACAGATTCGGAAGCCGTACCCACGATCTTGGCTAAATCTTCGCGCGAAATACTGATCTTCTCTTTTCCTTCGGTGAGCTCGCTCACTTTCAGTAAAGCCTCTGCCGTACGCTGACGAACAGAATTGTATGCCAGGTTAACAAGTTGGCTTTCCTTTTCGGAAACTTTGCGGCACAGCAGCGAAATAAAACTTGCCGACACATCAGCCTGACTGTTAAGCAGGATAAGAAAATCGCTTTTCGGAATTAGTATTGCTTCGGTGTCTTCCAGTGCAACAGCGGTGTCCTGGTAAGCTTTGTTCTCCAGCAACGGCTCAAAGCCAAAAAAGTCACCCGCTTTGTACAGGTTGGTGATCAGTTCTTTTCCATCCGGGTGAGATTTGAATGTTTTAACATTTCCGGATTTGAGAAAGAAGATATTGGAGGGTGAGTCGCCCTCTGTAAACAACTCAGCTTTCTTTTTATAGGTTTTAACCTTCTTGTCTTTACAAAGGTCGGCCAGGTTAAGTGCCTTTTGCGCATCCTGGATGAAGTGATCAAGACCGGCCTGTGTGTTGTCGTACAGCTTGCTTCGCAGCTCATGCTTGCGCAACCGCGTTTCAATCGTGTTGAGCAAATCGGTATCATCAAAGGGCTTGGTGAGGTAATCATCCGCTCCCAGTGTCATGCCTTTTCGGACATCGGTTTTTTCCGTTTTCGCAGTCAGGAAAATAAACGGTATAGCCGAAGTTTCATCATTCTTGCTTAGGATGTGAAGTACGCCATATCCATCAAGCTCGGGCATCATAATATCGCAGATGATCAGGTCGGGCTTAATTTTCTGCGCAAGATCCACCCCCGTTTTCCCGTTCTCGGCCGTCGAAACTTCATAGCCCGCAAGGGATAAAATCTCGCCTGTATTTTCCCGGATCTCAGGATTGTCTTCTATTAAGAGAATTTTCTTCATAGCCTATGCATTGAGCGGTATTAATACGGTAAAGATACTTCCTTTCTTGTATTCACTTTCGAATGTGATGTCACCTTTCAATAAATCGATATAACGTTTTACGATATTCAAACCAAGTCCGGTACCCTGAATGTTTGAAACATTGCCGGCACGGAAAAAACGTTCAAAGAGGTGCTTGTGATCTTCTTCCGGTATGCCGATACCATGGTCCTGAATCGCGATAGCCAATGTTTTCGTGTCGGCACTTACGTGAATTTCAATATCCTTTCCCTCTTCCGAATACTTGCTGGCGTTCGAAATCAGGTTAAATAATATATTCCTCAAAATGCGCACATCCGTAAAAGCCGTAGTCTCGTTCTTCATATCAAGCACTACGTGCTGATCTTTCTTGAGTGATGGTTTAACCTCCTCAATCAAATCCTGGAAAAACGATTCCATCGGAATGATTTCGTTTATTACCTCCACTTTACCCTCTTCAAGCCGGCCGAGCGACAGGAAATCGTTCAGAATGGCAGTAAGGTGCTCTACCGAAGAACGTATCCTGGCAGTATGTTTGTCAATCTTGTCGAGATCATTGCGCTGTTTGTATTGCTCTACCAGCGCAATCGAACTAAGAATGGTGCTCAGTGGCGTTCTGAATTCGTGTGAGGCAATAGAAACAAACTTGGTTTTCAAATCGTTGAACTCGCGTTCTTTTTCAAGCGCCTTGCGGGTTTCTTCTTCTGCGCGTTTACGTTCGACAACCTCCTTTTCAAGTTCACGAATAGTTTTATGAAGTGCCTCGGTGCGAGACTGCACCTTGCGTTCGAGTTCGGCCGCATATACAATGAGCTGTTCTTCGCTCCGTTTCAGCGCTTCCTCTGACTTTTTACGCTCTGAGATATCGCTGATAAAGGCCATTACAAGCAGCTTACCCTTTACGCGGGTGTAGCTAAGGCTGATTTCGACCGGAAACTCGCGGCCATCTTTTTTGAGTGCCGTCAAATCTCGGCCAAATCCCATTCTGCGGGGTTCAGGATGTGTGTTGAAGCCTTTCCGCAGGTTTGCGTGATGTCCTTTATGCTCCCGGGGCACAAGAACCTCCATGGTCAGGCCGGTGAGTTCGCCCGGGTCATACCCGAAAATTGTCTCGGCAATCGGGTTAGCGGAAACAATTATGCCCGCTTCATCGACCATAACGATCCCCTCCGACATGCTATGGAAAATCTCCCGGAAGGCGTCATCGGTGACCAGCGGATGCAGATTCATTTCCATAAAGGTACAAGGTACTGATCTTTAGAAGACCTGACAAAAATCATGTTTCCGGATGAGCGAAGTCGGATTTTACGGGCGTCTTGCGACTTAGTTTTGTTTCGTGAAGCCGACTATCGAATCCACTGTGAAGACAATACTATGCACTATTGATTTCTCGAAATCAACGCGGCATTCCATTGAATGGGCTGTTTCGATGGCCCGGCACATGCGCGCGCACCTTTCGATACTCTATACATACCGTCTTATCCAGCCCCGATCGGATGAGGTTATCTTGAAGAAAAAATTTCTTGAGCAGGAAGCGCGCGAAAAATTTCAGGTACTTGAACGGGAACTCCTTGCCAAGGAGGGCATTTCGTATGATTTCAAGATTGAGGTGGGCTTTATTTCCGACCGGATTGAAGATCATGCAAAAAAGAACCCGCTCGATTTCGTAGTAATGGACAAAACCATGCGGAGCAACAGCAACGAATCACTTGATGAGCTGCTGGAACATATACATGTTCCGATGCTGGTGGTTCCCTGAAGAACTCTGAGACCTCACCCACTTTTTGTATAGGCCCGGCAGAACAGGACTGGTAAGACCACCCTGCCTGATTTCCAGACCGTTACCGCCTGGAGTTGCTTTTTGTTTATTTTTAAACTCAGAAAGCCGATAATAAACGCTCTATGAAAACCATGACGTGCAAACAACTGGGTGGGGCATGCAACCATCCGCTTAGCGCAAACTCGTTCGATGAAATCGCTATGCTGGTCAGCAAGCACGCGCGTGAAATGGTCGCAAACGGAGATCAGGCTCACATCGCAGCGATGAACGAAATGCGCCAGCAAATGACTTCACCCGAAGCCATGCAAGCCTGGATGGCTGATAAACGGAGAACTTTCGATGCCACACCTGACGACAAATAGGGTCAGGTAATTCATGTTCTGACGCAGCAAGGCTGTTTGGAACAATCAAAAAGTTGCCGTTTTTAGCTCAAAATCGCGGAAAAAAATTTTAGAAAAACTGTAAACAATTCAGTTTCTATCAACGTTAATAGTAATACTATCAAATTAAATAGTATGGCTATTTTAACTTATCGCTTGTCCGGCAACCTGTATTTACGCGATCCGCAGGAAACGGAACTGGGCCGCAAAATCGTGACGGCAAGTATTACCCTCATCGATACGCTGGGATTCGAAGAATTTACGTTTCGTAAACTTGCTGCGGAAATCTCATCCACCGAAGCATCGGTTTACCGGTACTTTGAAAATAAGCACAAATTGCTCACCTACCTGATCGACTGGTACTGGACCTGGCTTGAACACCGCATCGATTTTTTCACGCACAACATTCAGGATCCGAAAGAGCGTTTAAAAATTTGCTTAAAGAAATTGTGTGAACCGAAAACATTCGACACCTCAACCGATGCACTCGATGAACGCGCACTTGAACGCATCGTAATTGCTGAGTTTGAAAAAACATTCCTGACCAAGCACGTTGATGCTGACAATAAGGAAGGTCTTTTCATGCCCTATAAATCGTTGTGCAAAAAAATAGCCCTGTTAATTAAGGGGGCTAACCCCGCATATGAATTTCCGCACTCCCTAACCAGTACCGTTATGCTGGTGGTGAAGCATCAGCTTTATTATGCGGAACATCTGCCCTCTTTATCGGACATCAAATACAATCCCAAAAAACATTTCGACACGCTGTACGCTTTTGTTGAAAGTCTAGTATTCAAAACCATTCACGTATCGCTATGACAAACAGTCAACTCGAAAAAATTATTCAGGAAAGCTCGCTGGCGCTCGGCCAGGCGATTGATCCGGGCATCATAGAGGATATTACCCGAAATGTGCGATCGTACCATGAATCCGAATTGCAGGAATTGAAACGCGATCTGATTGAATCGGCCCGGAAGGTAAATCTGGCAGTGTTCGACAACAACATTTCATCAACCGAACTGGCGGACTTCTTAAAAGAATCGCCCGAAGTTGTACTGCTATTCCATACCAACAACGGTAACCTCACACCGGTGCTCGTGCGCATGGAGGGCAGTCAGGTGAAGTCGCTGCTCGATGGAAAGAGTTTTCGTCTTCGCGAATTCGTTACCTCACAACCGTGGCTGACAACACAAAGCGGGGTGATTTGCCTGACGTTGATGAAGTATTCAACCTTTACCGGGTCGGCTGCGGATGGTAACAGCGTAAAACTGTCGCCCGTAAAGCGACTGCTGCGCTTACTCGGTACAGAACGCAAAGACATTGCCTACATCATGGTATATGCACTCATCATCGGTATGGTAAGTTTGATGTTGCCGATCGGTTTGCAAAGCACGGTTGAATTGGTATCGGGCGGAGTGTTTTTCAGTTCTGTTTATGTGTTGATCGGCCTTGTGATTGTGGGTGTACTCGCTACCGGGATTTTACAGGTAGTACAATTGAGCCTGGTGGAGCACCTGCAGCAAAAGATTTTTGCAAAGGGCGCATTTGAATTTGCCTTCCGGATTCCTAAAATAAAAATGGAGGCGCTTGACCGCTATTATGCCCCGGAACTGGTAAACCGTTTCTTTGACATCATCACCATTCAAAAAGGGCTCCCGAAACTTTTGATTGAATTGTCGTCAGCAGCCATTCAGATTTTTTTCGGACTGATCCTGATGTCGCTCTACCACCCGTTCTTCGTGTTCTTCGGAATATTTCTGATCGCCATCCTGGCCATTATGCTTGCGTTCACCGGTAAGCGGGGTCTTGGTTCTTCTATCGAGGAATCGAAATACAAATATAAAGTGGTTCAATGGCTTGAGGAGATGGCACGCGCTATCCATTCGTTCAAGCTGATGGGCAACACCGATTTGCCGTACAAGCGTACCGATGGAGCGCTGGCTAACTACCTCAAACACCGCAAATCACATTTCAGCGTGCTGATGGTTCAGTTCTCATCGTTTGTATTTCTGAAAGTTGCGGTTACGGGTGCATTGCTGATTATCGGAACCATTCTCGTAGTTAATCGCGAGATTACACTCGGCCAGTTCGTTGCTGCCGAGGTAGTGATCATTCTTGTGTTAACAGCGGTGGAGAAAATGATCATGCACACGGAGGTCGTGTACGACATGCTTACCGCTGTCGACAAGGTTGCTCATCTTACCGATCTGCCGCTTGAGCGTTCGGGCGGCCTTGATTTTCCGCAACATGCTGGCGCTTCGGGCTATTCGATTGAACTTAATAACCTCACGTATAAATTCAAGGATTCCGAAACACCAATCTTAAAAAACATCAATCTCCGGATTGATAAAAAAGAACGCGTGTGTATCTCTGGTACGCCCGGCAGCGGGAAGTCCCTGCTCGCACACATTATTTCGGGTTTGTATACCGATTACTCGGGTGGCATATCTGTTAATGGCTACTCATTACGTGATATTGACCTAACACACTTGCGCGACAAGGTTTCAAAGAATATTTCAAACGAGGACATTTTTGATGGCACGTTATACGACAATATTCTTCTCGGGAAATCGATCCGCCCGGAGGAAGCCATTGAAGCTTTAAAGAAGGTCGGCCTGCATGAATACGTCTCAGCATTGCCTGAAGGCCTGCAAACCAAACTGATCAGTGGCGGAAAAGGCCTCTCAAACTCAACGATCCACAAACTTGTACTGGCACGCTGTCTGGCTAAAAAACCTGAGCTTCTGATCCTGAATGACTTCTTTTCAGGATTAAGCAAAGCTGATAAAATTGAACTGGTGCAGTGTGCCATTGACCCGAATGAAACATGGACATTGGTGGCAGTGTCAAACGATCCGCTTGTAATGGCGGCCAGCGATCGTGTGATCATCCTGGACAAGGGTGAAGTGATTGATTCCGGTTCTTACGAAGCGCTCTACAAAAAAGGAGTTATCCAAAAATATATCGAATAGGTATGCTGAAGATTTCAAAATACAATATCTACCGGAACATTGAGCCGGAGCGGCTTTATGCACTTCGCAGTTTACGCGGACCTTCCGGTGCGCGATTGCTTGCACGACTAATGCTGGTGATGCTGGCGCTCTTTATTATTGTGATGTTTCTCCCCTGGCAGCAAAACATCCGCGGAAGCGGAACCGTAACAGCACTTGATCCTGCCAACCGGCCTCAACGGGTTGAAGCTGTGATTGCGGGTCGTGTGCAGCGCTGGCATGTGCGGGAAGGAGATTTTGTAAACGCGGGTGATACCATTGTAACGCTTTCGGAGGTTAAGGAGAAATACTTCGATCCCGAACTGCTCAACCGCATGGAACAACAGATTGCAGCCAAAGAGAATGCAATCAAATCCAAAAACCTGAAAGCCGATGCGCTTCAGCGTCAAATCAAGGCGTTGCAGGAAGCGAAGGATTTGAAGGTATCGCAATCGAAAGCCAAGCGCGATGCCGATAAAATCCGGTTCGAAAATGCGGAGAACCAATATACCCGTAACAAAAAGCTTTTTGAAGCGGGTAACATTCCGTTAACCAAGCTTCAGGACTTTGAATACAAATACCGGGGCGCGGAAGCTGATTATCAGAATTCAACGCTTGAGTTAAACCGCGTAGAAGTTGAATACCTCGATAAGATCAACAAGGCAGAATCGGAATTGAACAATACGTATTCTGAGATTTTTGAATCGCAGGGTGACCTCGCCAAATACCGGAATGAATATGCCAATACTTCAATCCGTCAGTCGCAATACCAGGTTATCACAGCCCAGTCGGGTTATGTAGTTAAGGCCATGAAAGCCGGGTTGGGCGAAACCATTCATGAAGGCGATGCGATCTGTACGATTATGCCGACTACCGATCAGCTTGCGGTGGAAATGTATGTGCGCGCGATGGACGTGCCGCTGATCAGTGCAGGCCGCAAAGTCCGCATTCAGTTTGATGGCTGGCCCGCGGTTCAGTTTTCCGGATGGCCCAGTGTTTCTGTAGGTACGTTTGGTGGCCGTGTAAAAGTTATCGACTACGTAAGCTCAAAGCCGGGTGAGTTCAGAATTTTGTTGGTTCCGGATACAGAAGAAGGTGAATGGCCGAAAGAGCTTCGCGTTGGTTCAGGTACTAAAGGCTGGGTTATGCTCGACAATGTGCCTGTATGGTACGAGTTGTGGCGCCAGCTGAATGGCTTCCCGCCAAGCTTATATGAAAAGCCGCAGGGTGACACACCGTACGACAGTGAACCTAAGAAATCAAAAAGCAAATAAGCTTATGTACCGCATAATTTTCATTTGCCTTGCATGCCTTACGCTGACAACGCAGA
Organism: Cyclobacteriaceae bacterium; assembly: GCA_019694875.1. GTDB lineage: Bacteria > Bacteroidota > Bacteroidia > Cytophagales > Cyclobacteriaceae > UBA2336. Next base: position 444,763 of record JAIBBC010000002.1, on the reverse strand, counting down.
GCTTCAGCCAGCGGTCGCACGGCATTGATACGTTGTTAACACCTTACGACAGCGCCACACGATTTGGATTAAACGATTTATTCGCTGTAGTTACCGCGAATCATCCGGTTGCACGACAGGCTTCACTCCTTTCAGAAAGTGCGCGGCAGGAGTTGCGGCTCGCACGCGGAAGTTTCGACCCGAAAGTGCAGATGCAGTATCTGGTAAAGCAAAACGAAGGTGTTGAGTACTACCGCATTGTTAACGGTGGGGTAAAAATCCCTACTCGCATTGCCATTGATCCTTCTATCGGAGTTGAACAGAACCGGGGTGCATACCTGAATCCCGAACGCTACATCGGGGCACCAACTGATTACACACAATTTTATGCAGGCGTGTCGATGCCTGTCGGGCGCGGACTTTTCATTGACGAACGCAGGGCGATGCTCAACCAGGCTGCTCTGATGAAAGGATTGAATGAAGCGGAACAAGTGAAGATTGTGAACAAGCTTTTACTGGAAGCTGCCAAAGAATATTGGAACTGGTTTTATGCTACCGCGAACTATCAATTGATTCGCAAGAACCGGCAGATCGCACAGGACATCATGTCACGGATCAAAACTTCGTATACCTATGGCGAAGTGTCGCTGGTAGATACGGTACAGGCATCGATCACCGTGCAGCAACGAACTGTTGACCTGTTGGAAGCTAAGGTAAATCTCGACAATGCACGTCTCGCTGTTTCAACATACCTGTGGGATAGCGCAGGCTATCCGATGGAATTGCGCGAGTCGCACATACCTGTCTATGAGCCTGAAGAGGCTGCCTGGCTGAACCCGGATCGTGTAAGCGAACTGCGCGATAATGCCCTCAACAATCATCCGGAAATCCGGAAGATATCGATCAAAATCAAACAATTGGAAATTGACCGGAAGCTGGCTACCGAGTTTCTGAAACCAGAGATCAACCTGAGTTACTATTTCCTCAATAAACCATTCGACTATTCGGGTTTGAACAACGACCGGTGGGGCGATAACTATAAGTTTGGAGTTGATTTTTCCATGCCGGTATTCCTGCGAAAGGAACGTTCAAAGCTCGCGCTGACAAAACTCAAGATCGCCAACTCAACCTATCAGCGTTCCGATGCGCAACGGTCAATCCGGGTTGAAATCGATCAGGCATACAACAGGCTGGTTACGCTTCGCCAAATCATTACATCACAGCAACTGATGGTTGACAGCTATAACCGGATCGTTAATGCAGAACTGCTAAATTTGGCCGAAGGCGAAAGCGACCTGTTCAAGATTAACGTTCAGCTTGAAAAACTATTGCAATCGCAAAGCAAGTTGCTGAAACAACTCGCTGAACTCGAAAAGGAAAAGGTTTATTTCTTGTGGGCTTCCGGGGTAACGAATCTCGATATTTAACAAAACTGCTTAACTTGAAGCAGTCATGAACCCAAATCAATTCGCTCAAAGAGTTAGCTGGACGCAGGTTATCATTTTCTATTTAATTGCCGTTCTGTTATCGGCACCGTTCCGGCTGAACTTATTTTCAGTTTCAGAGATGGTGCAGCTACCCGAAGGATTGAACATTTATTTTTCGACACTGAAAGCAATTGGGCCGGTGGCGGGTTATCTCATCGTCCGTTACATTTTCCGAAACACACGTGATACTACGGTTAGCACATTTTTCGGAGATGACTCCGTGCGAAGTGTTGCTGCTCTCGCGATCATCCCCATAACGATGACTGCGCTCGGTGTATCAAACACGTCCGGGCTCAATGCGCATTACTATGGCTTCATTTATTCAACAATGTTTGTTGTGTATGCCTTGTTTGAGGAGTACGGGTGGCGGGGTTATCTCCAAAATGCACTTCGGCCGCTTCCTGAACATATACGAATAATATTAATAGCGGTGCTGTGGTTTTTATGGCATCTCAATTTTCTTTACCAGGACATGACAGCGCTTCAGCACGCTATTCATTTCGCATTTCTTGTACTCGGTTCCTGGGGGCTTTTAAAAATAACCGACAGAACTCATTCAATCGCCTTCGCGGGGGCCGTTCATTTAAGCTTTAACCTGTTAACGGAAGTTAACGGGGAGTTCAATAAGCGTTTGCTGGTGCTCGGCATTTCTGTTGTTGTTTGGATTTTGCTGTTGCGAACGCAGAAAAAAACTGCATAGATCTACTTCATTCCTGCCATGAATTTATCGCGTGTGTTTGCAAGCTGTTTCTTACGGCTTTTCTCCATCTTATCATACTGACGAACCATCATCGACATGCGCGGGTTTTTCAAGAACATTTCCCGATGCTTGTTGATAAAATGCCAATACAGGGCGTCCCAGGTTTCACACCACTCTCCTTTTTTGTAGTTGCTCATCTTCAACAGGTAGTTTGAACCTGAAACATAGGGTTTCGTGCTCATCAATCCGCCATCGGCAAACTGGCTCATGCCATACACGTTCGGTACCATTACCCAATCGTACGCATCGATAAACAACTCCATAAACCACCGGTAAACCTGATCGGGATCAAATTCGCACAATAGCATGAAATTGCCCATCACCATCAATCGCTCGATGTGGTTAGTGTAAGAAGTCTTCAACACCTTGCGGATCACGTTATCAACCGGTTCGATACCGGTGGAAGCATTCCAAAAAGATTCCGGAATTTTCCGGGTATGATCCCAATAGTTGGCAGTGCGCTGCTTCACGCCTTCGCGGATGTACACAGCTCGCACAAACTCGCGCCAGCCCAACACCTGCCGTATGAAACCTTCTACTGAATTGATCGGCACTTTATTTCTTCTTACAAACGCCAGGGTCTCCTCCAGAATTTCAGCAGGCGTAAGCAAGCCTGTATTGAGTGCGGGCGTGAGCACGGAATGAAAGAGGTAAGAGTTCTTGTCAGCAATAGCATCCTGATAAATTCCATAGTACTGAAATCGATCCGCGAGGAAGTTTTCAAGGTTTATCCGGGCCTCATTCCTCGTTACCGGATAGATAAACTGATCAGCTTCACCATAATAATCCGGAAAGTTTTCTTCAACATAGGTTATAGCCTCCTTCAAAAATTTGCTTTTTGAAAACTCCGGCAATGCGGGTGGAATAACGGATGCCGGCATCTTCTTCCGGTTCTCTGTATCAAAAGTCCACTTTCCTCCTGCCGGATTTCCATCATCCATCAAAATATTCAGTCGCTTGCGTTGTTCGATGTAGAAGTCGGTCAGGAAATACCGCTTTCGCGAAGTGAAAAATTCTTTCAGGTATTTTTCTGTGCAGATAAAGCCAGGTGAATCATAATATTGAATAGCAATCTTGTATCGGGATGCATATCGTTCAAGCCGTCTTTCGAGCAGATAATCGACCGGGTTAACAACGTGAAACTTCTTCACTCCCGCATTTGCGAGCGACTGGATGACTTCGTGCAAGGAATGGTATTCGCAGCTTGAAAAATAGCGCGTAGTGATTTTCTTGCGGACCAGTTCGTCTTCGTAAGCCTTCATTGACGCCCGGTGGAGAACGAGCTTCTTCTTATGAAACTTGAATTGCCTAAAAAATAATTCATCCTCAACGAGTGCTACCACGCGATCTCTGCAGATAGCGGGATTATCTTCAAACAATTGGTGTGGAAATACAAGGGAAATTTCGGCCTGAATCATGGATTAAATAACATGAATGCCGCGTATTTGTTTCAGGAAGTCATACCGTTGCGCGTCCGGTAACGGACAAGCCTTCCCAAAAACGTCCGGTCGAAATGGAGAAAAACGTCAAAATCAAAGCACATTATAAAAACATTTCTGAGGCACAGATGTTGTAACAAGGCAAGCATTCACGCCACCGTATGTTCACCAACTACCTGACCCTCGCCTTCCGGAATCTCCAGAAGAACCTGACCTTCACGATCATCAACACGCTTGGGCTTTGCCTTGGCATGACCGCGTTTATGATGATTACACAATACATCGCCTTTGAAAAGAGTTACAACGCATTCCATACAAATGCTTCATCTCTTTACCGTGTGTTGCACGAAAAGGGTGAAGGGCAATATGATGGCTACACAGCGCCCGGCTTTGCACCGCAGGCTGCGTCTACAATCAGTGGTATTGATCAATTTTGCCGGCTGGCGGAAGGTACCAATCTCGGTACGGGCGTGGTTAGCTACGAAAACGCTCGCGGAGAAGTTGATAAATCCTTTCGTGAAAATAACTTCGTATACGCGGATGCAGGTTTCTTTGGATTTTTCACGTTCCCGGTAACGGAAGGAAATTCAACATCCCTTGCAAAACCAAATGTTGTTGCTCTTTCCAAAAAAACCAGCGAGCGCTATTTCGGAACAGAGCCTGCAATCGGCAAAACCATAACGCTGAATAATCAGTTTGGAAAAACTTTGTATACAGTCGAGGCTGTGTACGAAGATATGCCGGAGTATTCTGACCTCCGGTACGACATGGTTTTTTCGATTCAAACTTTGTACAACGTTGCGAACCTCAACGGCAACGAAATGTGGGCCAGCATGGATGGCACTGGCAGTCAGTGGTTGTTCACGTACGTAACCTTAGAACCGGACGCCAATGCAATTGCAGTTTCCGATCAATACACCAAACTTGAACGCACAGCTAACCCCGAAGAAACCAGCTCGATTGTATTGCAGCCGATGGCGGACATGCATCTTGGCCGATCGCTCACCGATCCGCTTCCAACATTCGGCAGTTTAAAATTTGTTTACCTGCTGGGCGGCATCGCAGGTTTGATTCTCGTTATCGCGTGGTTCAATTACATTAATCTTTCCACTGCAAGTGCGCTGAAACGTGCGAAAGAAGTCGGCATCCGTAAAGTAGTTGGTGCAAGCAGGTCGCAACTTATCCGGCAATTTTTGGGTGAGTCGGCCATGTTGAATATGATTGCGTTTGCGTTGGCTATAACATTGGTTACCGCATTACAGACACCGTATGCAAATATTATTGGCAAGACCATCGATTTACAAATATTGAATAATACGAGCTTTTGGATGTTCGCCCTCGCGATTCTTGTTGTTGGTACTGCCGGTTCGGGAGCGTACACGGCTTTCGTACTTTCGTCATTCAATCCTTCAAAAGTGCTTAAGGGTGTTTTCAGCAAATCAACGAAAGGTGTATTTGTTCGCAAGGCGCTGGTAGTGTTTCAATTTTCCATTTCGCTGATGCTGATTGCTGCCACACTGATACTTTTCCAGCAGTGGAAATTTATGCAGGAAAAAGACTTGGGAATGAATGCTGGTCAGTTATTAGTGATCCGCGGAGCAGAAGTTAATCGGGATAATACATTCCGCGACCGGAGCGCAGCATTTGAAGGTGAAATCAACCAAACATCTTTTATTCAGCGTTTCTGTCGTTCAGGAAATGTGCCGGGCGATGGCTTCAATTTTTCAACGTCAGGTATTACGCGGTTAAACCCGGTTCCGGGTGATGAGAAAATCGGATACAATATTATTACGATTGACGATCGCTACCTCGGCACGTATGAAATTGAACTGGCGGCAGGGCAAAATTTTACACCGGAAATGTGCGGGAAATCATGGAATGATATCGAATACGTTATTGTCAACGAGCGGGCCGCAGGGTCACTTGGTTTTAGTACACCCGAAGATGCCATCGGGCAAAAAATAAAATGGGAAGAACGTGAATTAATGGTGCGGGGTGTTATTAAGGACTATCACCATTTGTCGGTACAATACACCATCGACCCGATTATCTTTATCCCGGCACGTAACGGTAACTATTACACCGTGAAACTCGCAGGCACTGATATCCCTTCCCAGCTGGCAACGCTTGAAAAGTTTTATAAGAAAAATTTTCCCGGAAACCCGTTTGAATTTCAATTTCTCGATCAAACATTCGCTGCCAAGTATAGCACTGAGCAACAATACAGCATCATTTTCACTGTCGCTTCGTGCATGGCAATTTTTATTGGATGCCTGGGGCTCTTCGGGCTGGCGGCCTACAGTGTGGAACAGCGCACAAAAGAAATCGGGATCCGTAAAGTATTGGGCTCAAGCGTTTCGCAGATCGTTAGCCTGTTCTCAAAGGATTTCCTGGCGCTTGTGGTGCTTGCATTTATCATTGCCGTACCCGTTTCCTGGTGGTTTATGGAACAATGGCTGCAGGGTTTCGCGTATCGCGTAACGATCGGCTGGTGGGTGTTCGCGTTATCGGGAATATTCACGCTCTTCATTGCGTGGGTTACGGTTGGAACACAAGCATTTAAGGGTGCTGTCAGCAATCCGGTTAGCTCGCTGCGAAGCGAGTAAGAAGGGTATAACCAAATTCATGTCATTGATCTTGCGGAAATGCGGGCATTTCCTAAAATGCCTGTGTATATTTGATAAGGGAATTATTTGCCTTTACGCATATGGTCACAATTGAAAACTACCTCGACAGTCATTATATCCACAGAAGCAACTGGTTGCGGGCTGCCGTACTCGGTGCGAACGATGGGATCATATCGGTTTCAAGTTTGGCTATTGGTGTAGCTGCTGCCAGCACGTTGCGCGACCCGATCGCGTTGGCAACACTTGCTGGCCTGGTAGCCGGTGCGTTGTCGATGGCGGCCGGTGAGTATGTTTCTGTTAGTTCACAGATGGATACAGAAAAATCCGACATCGCGCGTGAAGCGGAAGAACTCAGAACCATGCCCGAAGTTGAGTTGAATATTCTGGCTGCGATTTATGAAAAAAGGGGTCTGAAAAAAGAAACGGCAATGCAGGTAGCTGTTGAGCTTACAGAAAAAGATGCACTTGCAGCGCATGTGCGCGATGAGCTTGGAATTAACGAGATCACGCAAGCGAATCCAATTCAGGCTGCGCTCGCATCAGGCGCCTCATTTACTGTTGGGGGTCTTCTGCCCTTGATCGTAGCACTTCTCGCACCGATTAACGGTATGGAATACTGGCTCTACGGATCAACGATCGTTTCGCTGATGATCCTTGGGGCAATTGCAGCCAGAACGGGTGGTTCCGGAGTAATGAAAGCCATCGCGCGCATTACTATCTGGGGAACACTTGCTATGGGAATATCAGCCCTGGTGGGATATCTGTTTGGCGTACACGGAGTGTAGCACGTTAATCAACGCGCGGTTTACGGATCGTAAACACTCTTGAGATCGTAAAGCCAAGCCGGATATCACCTTTAAAGAAATCGCCTGTTGTTTCAGAAATAAACGTGCGCTCCGTCATACCCGTTGAATTGGTCATGTATAGTTGAAATACGTGGCCACCGGTTTCCACATCAAAGCCAACCGATAACGAGTTATACGTTCCCGCAAACTGATTAGCCGGCAACTGGTAATAATATTCAACATTTACACTCACGCGTTTACTAATTTTAAAACGTCCTCCCGCGCCAAGCGAGAAAAGATCGTTTGGATCGTTAGCTGTTGGTACGAAATTGTAGTGAACAACTGTAGGCACCAGCTGAAGCGATATTCCTTCCGTAAACTTGCGCGCAAAAATGATTTGTCCGCAATAATAAAAATTAGAGCTCTGGTAATTGGTTCGGGTTGGGTCATCAAACTTCAGCGACTTATACATCACCGTTCCCACAACGCTCAGGGACAGCGGCATGTTTCTCGCTCCGGAAGACTGTCGTAAAACCTTAAACTTTGCAAATCCATCGTATTGCTTTTGATATGTACTGCGGCCCACACCGATCATCAGGCGTTTGGTTAAGCCATAATCAAAACCCATCCGCATGGATGCGTTGTCCAGGCCCCAAAGTTCATATGCTCCGCTGCTGATAAACCCGAACCGGTGCGAAATCCGGAAATCAAGAACCCCGAGCGCTACGTTTTCAATCGAGTGACCATTAATTAACCGCGTTGTTTTGAAGGTTGCCGTGGTGAATTCAGTTTTGTTCTTGTCGGTTGTTTCATCATCCAGCATTTTCATCAGATCGTCCTGTGCGAAGGTAGGAAGGGTGAATGTTACTAACGTCCCGATGCCAAATACTATGATCTTATTTCTTAGGTTCATAATTACAGTTAACGCGGATGTCGATCGTTTTGGAAATTTTTTCAGTAACCAGCGATGGCACTTCGATTTTATAATCAGCCAGGGTAACGATAAAATTTCCTTTCAGAATTAATTTGCCGTTGCCGACTTCAAGCTGTCCGGAAGCGTTTACCGGTTGCTTGACATTATGCAGGGTAAGATCGCCCTGAATGGTTACCGGATAAGAGCCATCTTTTGCAAAATCGATTGACGCCAGATTTGTGATCTTGCCCTGAAAGGTTGCTTTCGGAAATTTGTCTGACTCCATGTAGTTCTCATTGAAGTGTTCTTCCATCAGCGCTTTCTCGAAGCGGAAACTTTTTACCAGCACGGCAAAAACAACTTCTCCGGTTCCGGTATTGAGAATACTCGTCACTTCATTATTGACTGCATCGATGTTTTCCACGGATGTTTTCGAGAAAAAAGAAATCTGGCCGCTTCTTGTCATAAACAGTGTCTGCGAAAACAATGCACTGCTCATGCTTGTCAGGAAGCATATCATCAATATTCGTTTCATAATAAGAAAAGGTTTAATTGTTGGCTGCACCTGCATCGATCCAGCTTTGAATCTTTTTTATGTCGCACGGACTTAATTTTCCACCACCCTCCGGCATCGCTTTAAAACCGGGGTCATGTTTGATACTGCCCATCAGGCTTCCATTACTTACATAATTCGTTACGTTGCTGTAGGTATCGAGTGAAATGTCACCTGAGGGTGAACTACCCGCATGGCACCGGTTACAGTATGTTTCGAGCAGCGGAAGCACATCGTTGCTGAACGTTGAAACAAACGTGGAGTCACACGTGGTAATACCATACAGCGATTCTTCGTTGTCGTAGTAGCATCCGCCTAGCAATCCGCCCACGATGATTAGCATCCATCCTGTCTTCAAAAAAAATAATCGAATCTTCATAGGTCTAATTATCAAGTGCACCGGCATCTATCCATTTGGAAATTTGCGTGATTTCGCAATCCGAAAGCTTACTGCCTTCAGGCATCGGCTTAAAGCCGGAGTCGTGCGAAACACTTCCCAGGAGTTTTCCATTATCGGCCTGAGTTTTAATCTTGGCGTACGTAGAGAGGTCAATTTTCCCACTCAGCGAGCCCGGTTTATGACAGCCCACGCATTTATTGTTTATCAAAGGCTCAATAACAGCGGCAAACGTGAATGCTTCCGGATCACAATAGCAATTACAGTTGGTCGTATTCTTAGCTCCTTCGTTGATCCAAACCCGAATCGAATCCTTCTGAGCCGTTGTCAGTGAACCATCCGGTGGCATTCTGTCTTCACCATTTTCGAAGAGAACTTTATACAACTTGCTGCCGTTGGCGTTTCCGGGTGAAATGCCACGCTTGATAATATTTGCATAGCTGTCCAGTACGTAGCCTTCACGGTGCGATGAAGAATTATGACATTTGGTTATCGCGCATGACGACACAAAAATCGGGAGCACGCTGCTCTCAAAACAAACTGACCCATCGCTCGAGCAACCCGGATCCGGGTTTTCTTCCGGTGGCACCGGTAAAATAAGGGTGTCATGTATGCACGACTCTGTGAGCATACCCGCACACACAATAACAACTACTCCCAACCATTTACTTTTCATGTTTTTCATTGAGATTTCCATCTGTTACAAGTAAGATTCCATCCGTAATAATTACATCCGATAAAAAGCCTTTGCAGATTCCTTTAATTGCTACAGCATCGCCCGCTTTCAGAGTTGAATGTTCCTCCGCCATTGTACAACGCACGCCAAAAAGGATATCATTTGTTGCAAGAATCACCACCGGATGCCGTTGCATATCAGACGTTACTTCCATTACTTCTCCCGTAACTTCAACCGCCTTATCGAGGTATCGTTTATTGGCTTCAGGCTCGTTGGTGGCGAAATCATTGAATAATTCGCCCGCAGTTACTGCAATGGCTGTTTCATCTTCCACAGACCGGTGTGGTTTAAAAAAAATTGCATAAAACGCGAAACCTGCAATTAATAGCGTAAGACCTGCAGCGACAGCGATTGTATAAGCCAGTCTTTTAGTTTTCATACTTTATCCAATTCTCAAATTCAAATTTGAAAAATCCATCGCTTATCCTGTGTGACTTTAGTCCCCAACTTAACTGATATTCTTCAGGTCGATCATAAAACAGTAAATAGCGCTATACATTGTACCATCCCCCGTCAGATACCAAAAAAAAGTTATCAATTTGAAGAGATTCTGGACAGAATCTGAAGACTTTCTGAGTTAGTTTATTCCTGACTGAGCCTGAAAAAAAAACGATTTTAACGGCAGGCACTCCTCAGCGAATAGAGAAGTACAAATGATGCTATGGCTAAAAAATGTTAAGCCAAAGCCTGAAGGTTTGACGCCCGGCCGTAACGGCTTGAACAGGAAATTGTGATTCAGAATCTTTTATTGTAAAAAGTTCTATCGGTTCCTGCTTTCCGCGGAGGTGAAATGAGCCCCTCCACTGTTTTCTGAACCGGTCAGGCAAAGCGAACGTCAGTGATGACGAAACGAGCAATGCACTACCCAATTCGTTGCATTTACTTTGAATCCGAGCAGCCGTGTTGATCACGTCACCATGATAGGCGGTAGCTTTTCGAATTGAATTAACGCAGGTTCGGATTACAACCCCCTGGTGAATACCTGCTTTGAATTCAGGTGTGATTCCGTAGCTACGCAAGTAATAGGAGGACCGTTCCCGAAGCATTCGTGTGAATTCGAAATAAAGTTGTATGGAGCGTTCGGCATTTTCACTTGAAGTTCGCCAGGTAAAAACAACCTCATCGCCTACATATTGATAAAGTTCAGCTTTGTTTCGGCCTGCTGCTTCACTCATATCACTGAAACAATCCCGTATGAGCATGCTGTAACGACTTGCACCCAGGTTTTCAGCATGCGCGGTTGACGATTTCATATCCAAAAACATGAAGATCCGCTCTTCTTCCGATTGTTCCTTTGTCGACATTAACTGTCTAAAGTCGTGTACCTGAATCCAGGCGACAGCAACATTTGCAAACCTGAGCAAGAACGTTACAAGCATCATGTAGACAGCCACGATCAGCACATTGCTGGTTACAAACAGCTCAGAGAACACAACAATCCTTTTGATTTCCTGTTCACCCAAAAGAACGGGCATTAGCAGCGTTGTTAACAACAAGCCAAGACTCAGGTTCATGCATACGTTTATCAGCAAACGTTCAATAAAACGCATTTTCTTTAAAAATCTGTCAAGGATTGCGTCAACCCAACCAAAAACTAACCCATCTAATAGCCCGGTTAAAGCTATTATACCGAAAAGCAACCCGGCAGAGAGCTGGGCGGCATTTGATCGCCCTGCTCCCCAAAGTTGTATAGCCAGGAAAAGTTGCTTGGATAAGCTCCAGGTAATCGCCTGAATGGCAATCCACCGCACGTTTCGTTTCAAAGACTTTTGCATAGCAACTTTTTAAAAAAATGTTTTCAAAGAATCGTAGCAGCAGTCTCTTCAGATTGAATGGTTAGTACGGGTTGTTTGCGAGTAGAGGCGACTTTTTCATTAACGCGATCAACTGTATAATACACCATCGGAACTACGAATACGGTGAGCATTAATGACGACAACAAGCCTCCGATCATCACAATCGCCAAGCCATTCTTCCATTCAGATCCCGCACCTTCTGCCAGCGCAATTGGCAACATTCCGATAACCATTGCAATAGTGGTCATCAAGATCGGACGAAGCCTGGATTGACCGGCATCCATTAGTGCATCAAAAGTTGAACGTCCGTCGGCTTTGCGCTGATTGGTAAAATCAACCAGTAGGATTCCATTCTTCAGAACCAGTCCGATGAGCATAATTATCCCGAGCATCGTAAAGATGCTGAGCGTGCTCATGGCCAGGTTTAGTGCGATCAGCGCACCAATTAATGCTACCGGAACAGAGAATAAAACCACAAAAGGATAGATAAAACTGTCATACAGCACGACCATAACCAGGTACACCAGTACAATCGCGGTTGCCAGGGCAAGTCCCAGTGCTTTAAATGAATCGTCCTGACGCTCAATATCGCCGGTCCATTTCATTTCAACAGAAGCAGGCAGGGGATCAAGTGCAACAGCACGGTTAATACTTTCTGCCAATGTTCCGGATGTTATTCCCAGCACATTACTTTTAATGGTTACGGAAGTTCTCCGGTTTTTCCGCTCAAGCATGGATGGCCCGCTGCTTGCAGTAACGGTTGCAAACTGCGTAAGCATAATCTGTTCGCCCTTATCGTTTGCAAAGCTTATGTTGGCCACATCATCCGGACTGTTTCGATCGAATTCATCAAGCTTTACATTTATATCGTACTCATAGTTGGCAGTGCGGTATTTGGCATCGGTGTTACCGGCATAGGCATTTTGCAGCACACTACCCACATCAGAAACGCGAAGCCCGAGGCGAGCCATTTTCTCGCGATCAAGTGAGATCATTAACTCCGGATTTCCGTCCTCAACACTTACAGAAACATCATTTGCTCCAGGGATATTCTTAACCATGCTTTCCAGTTTTGTCTTCGCCAGCATCAAGTCCTCGTTATTCTCACTATTAAGCACAATCTGGATGGGCTCTTCTGATTTTGTAATGCCCACCACAACAGAATTTACCTCAAGCCCCGCATACCTCGATTCAAGCTCCTGGCGAATTTTCAGCATTAGCTCGGCAGAAGTCGAATTTCGCTCAGCAACACTTACCAATCCGACCGAAAGTTCAGTTTTGTTCTCGCTGCCGATGGAAGCGGTAACACCCGAAGTGCTTGCGCCTCCTATATTTGAAAAGACGTTCTTTACTTCAGGTAATGAGCGCAGGTAATTTTCAATTTCCAGCGTACGAAGGTTGTTTTCGGTAAGCGATGTACTCTTGTCGAATTGTAATTTGAGCAACAGCTTACCCCGATCGCCCGATGCAACCATCTCTTGCCCCAGGATGCCCATATTCATGATCACCCCGGTTAACACAAATGCTCCGATTACCGCAATTGCTGTGATAATTTTATGGCTTAATGTCCAGGCAAGCTGCCGACTGTACCAGTTGATTAGTTTTTGAATGTGAGACTCAAAGTATAGTAAGAATCGGTGAAAAATATTCGCTTTATTGAGGTGCGTAACTTTTCCAAAACGCGAAGCCAACCACGGGGTAATCGTGTAACACACAAATAAGCTCATCAGCGTGGATACCACAATTGTAACGGAATACTGACGCAGTACATCACCGACAACGGTATTAATCATGGCAATCGGAAGGAATACCACTACGTCAACCATCGTGATGGCCATCGCTGAAAAACCAATTTCTTTACGCCCGTCAAGTGTGGCTTGCACGCGATCCTTGCCCATGTGAAGGTGGCGATGGATGTTCTCCAGAACCACAATTGAATCATCGACCAGGATACCGATTACGAGCGACATGGCTAGTAACGTCATCAGGTTGAGTGAATACCCGAACATGTACATAGCAATAAATGTCGAGAGTAAAGAGGCCGGAATAGCAACGAGTACGATCAGCGAATCGCGAATACTATGGAGAAATAAAAGCATAACTGCTGCCACGAGCACAACAGCGATTACCAAATCGTGTGTTACTGCATCAGCTGCTTCCAGCGTAAACTCTGACGAGTCATCGGCAATAATTATTTTGAGGCCTTTACTTTCGTAACGCTTTTCAATAGCAGCGATCTTCGCACGAAGCTCTTCGCTGATCTTTACTGCATTCGCTTCACTCTGTTTCTTAATACTAATACCGATACCTTCCTGACCGTTAAAGCGGCTTATGGATTGTTGCTCTCCTGCCCCATCCAACACAGAAGCGACATCCTTTATGCGCACGGCACTGCCCTGAACCGAAGCAACGATCAAATCTTCAATTTGTTCGGTTGTTGTAAATTTCCCGGATAACCGAACGGTGAGTTGCGCCTTGCGGTCCTTTACTTTCCCGGTTGGGAAGTCGAGGTTTGCCAGGTTAATAGCGCTTGTCACCTGTGACAGGGGAAGATTATAAAAGGCAAGGCGATCCTTGTCAACATTAACGCGAATCTCACGTTTCTGCCCGCCAATCAGCCTGGTTTCACCAATGCCTTCAACTTGTTGAATTTGGGGCAGAATTTCATTTTCTACCAGGTCGTACGTTTCAAGAGAACCCGCATTCGACACAATCATCAAATCAAGAATAGGCTGATCACTTGGGGAAACTTTTGAGATCGATGGTGATTCAACATCTTCCGGAAGTGTGTTCAGGATATTATTGATCTGTCGCTGCGCCTCCTGCAATTTGGATTCTATGTCGGTACCAATACTGAATTCAACTACGATAACCGACACACCTTCATACGATTGTGATAAAACACTCTTTACACGATCAAGCCCGGAAACAACATCTTCAATCTTCTTTGTTACCGACTGCTCAACTTCGGATGGTGCAGCTCCCGGATACGGGGTATTAATCACAAGCGTTGGTACCTCCATCGGAGGAAGAAGCTCATATCGCAGCGTGGTGTAGCAATACGCTCCGCCCAGCATCAAAATTGCAAAAATGACGATAATGACGGATGGTCGTTTAATTGATATCTCTGTTAAGTTCATAATGAATATTTTTTGGAGTAGACTCTATTTCACAATTTCAACCTGAGTTCCAGCAGATAAATTGATGTGGCCGGTTGTTACTACCATATCTCCTGCTTGTAAACCTTCCGATACCTCGATTGACTCGCTGCCTGTGAAGCCCGTGCGAATTTGCTTTAACATGGCTACTCCGTCCTCAACCACAAAAACCTGCGGGTTCTTGGCTGATCCGAGAAGCGCTGCGCGCGGGATCATCAGTGTTTGTTTGGCATTTGCACGCAGCGAAGCAGTTCCGTACATGCCTGCTTTTAAATTCATGGAGTAGTTGTCATTTCGAACCACTACCCTCACGAGGTAGTTATGGGCTTCATCGGCCCGGCTTGAAACGTATTCGACTTTTCCTGCAAAAAATTTTCCGGGAAAAACATCTGAGGCCACAACAGCGGGGTCTGTCGTTCTGAACATGTTGATTTCTTTCTCGGGTACGGAAATTTCAAGCTTAAGCTGATCAAGATCGGTGATGCGTGCAACCGCGGTCCCGCCTGTTACCGATCCGGGTTCTACCGAACGCAACGTCATGGTTCCTGTAAAGGGAGCAACGATCTTGCATAATTTAATTTGCTTGGCCAACTGTTCCAGGTATGACGCAGCAGTGGTTACGTTGAGTTTCAGGTTATCAAGCTGCATATCACTTACTGCTCCGCTGGTTGAAGCATTGGTATGCCTGGCAAGGCTTTGCTTTGCGTTCTCGTAGCTGGCCGCTGCAGAACGGTATTGTGCCTGCAGTAACTCATCATCAATTTGAATCAACAAGCTACCGGCTGCTACATGGTCGCCTTCGCTGAAGTAAATCGATTTAACCTCACCATTCACCTGGGGGACCAACATAACCTCACGAAACGGCCTGAACGTTCCGGTATAGGTAAATTCTGGTGACAAACTTTCATAAACTGCAGGGTACGCCTGAACCAATACCCGCTTGCCCGGATCCGGTCGATAAATATTTGCTTCCACCGTATGCTTATTACTTCGCAACGTAAACGTTACCATTGTCAATATCGCGGTGATAACTCCGATGATTAATACTTTTGTTTTCATTTGATTTTGAATGTTAAAGGGTTTTAAAATGATTTATGATTTTGAAATAATAGTTCCATTTGCTTTCCGCAATGCGAGTTCAGCCAATCTTAGATTAAGAAGTGCTGAGCTGTAATTGTTGCGCGCATTTGAAAGATCGTTTTGAGCATTCAGCAGGTCGGTGAGAGATGTAATGCCATTTTCATACTCGGTCCTTGAACTGGCAAATAACTGCTCAGCCAAGGCGAGACTCGAACTTGTGTTTCTAAAAAGCGTTTTGTTAATCGTATAATTTTGCAGAGCATCCTCCATTTCTTTGTTTGCACTCAGTTTCAGAGATTCGAGCGAGTTCATATTCTGCCGGATCGCAATTTCTTTTTGGCGGAGCTGGTTTTTCTTTTGGAATCCGTCAAATACAGGTACGCGAAGAGTCAGCGCTATGTAACTCGTTTTAATCCAGTCGTCATTGATTTGTTTAAAAGGTGAAAACGAATCATAATAGCCGGTATAGCCATAAGAAAAAGTATTGGTGAGAGTTGGGTAGTATCCGGCAGCAATTACTTTTTTATCGAAATGAGCAAGGCGGATGTTAACTTGCTGAAGCCTGATGTCGGAACGCTGGCTAATATCGGTCTGTGCAGAATCCTTCAATACTCCCGAATAATTAAATCCTTCAAGTTGCAGGGACCTGCCAACCTCCACATTCATCAAAAATTTTAAAAGGGTGATGTTCTCCGACTGTACCAGTTTCTGTGTCTCGTACTGATTGCGGAGATTTTCCAGGTTAATTTGCATGCGGTTGTACGAGTTGCCCGAAACCAGGTCGTTGTCTTTAAGCACTTTGCTAAGCGCAGTGGTTTTTTCAAGGTTTTCAATGTTTTCCCTTAATCGATCCAGGTTTTCGTTCAGTACCTGAATGCTGTAATAGGTTGCCATTACCGAATACGCAAGATCTTCTTTGCCCATTTCAGCCTTAATTACAACTGCCTCCTGATAAACTCGCGCAGCCTTTAAGCCGGTAATTGCTGCGTGGTTGTACAGATTCTGCGTCATCTGAATGTTAAGAGATGTAGTCTGCGCCATGCTAAGAGTTAACTTTTGGTACGAACCTTCCGGCCCTCCAAAAGCTGAAGCCGGAGCATATTGTGCCGGAAGATCGCGGTAATACAAGGTCTGGCCAGTAAGGTTGACCGTTGGTAGCAGAGCACTTTTTACTTCCCGGATATGATATGTTGCTGCCTGAACGGCAAGCTCTCGATTCTTAATATCCGGACTATTCTCAAGCGCCAGTTTAACACACTCGTCAACAGAGTAGGTTTGCGCGTGCAACTGTATGCACATTACCAGGCAACAGGCGTATATCGCCATCCGGGTAAAAGGGGTAATAAGTTGTTTCATGTTGTTTGATCTTCGGGTTTATAACTTTCGTGCATAGTTACGGCCCGAATCAGAACGAGATGGAGCAAACAGGTTCCGTTTAGCTAATCCGAACCTGTTACAGGTTCGCATTTACAAAACAGCACGAACGGATGTTAGTGAGAAGATATGAAGCTGATCGAAAGTTTATTTGGCTTATTGAACGTTGGCCAACTCTTTATCATGGTATTCGCGAAAGTCGGAAGGTGTGAAGCCGGTATATTTTTTAAACACCGTATTAAATGTTGTTTTTGAATTAAATCCCGAATCGAGACCGACAGCAATAATTTTAGTGTTCTTCATTTTCGGATCCAGTAATAGCCGCTTGGCCTCTTCAATCCGATAGCCGTTTACCAGGTCGTAAAATGTTTTTCCCAAACCTTCATTAATTGCCTGGGAAACCTGATACGCAGGAACATCCAGTTCATCCGCCAGATTTTGCAATGTCAATTCTGGTTTCAGAAAAATTTGCTGCTCCTCCATCAGTGAAATAGTCCGTTCAACAAGAGCCCGCGTCCTGTCGGAATCAAGTCCCAGGTGTTTTTGGTTTTTAGGAGGATTTATGACGCGCGACACCACCTCCGCCTGATGAAGCTCTTCTTCGGCAGCTTCCTTTTTGATGCCCTGAAATTGCCAAAGAGTCGACTGTGTCACCCCTTTAAATGTGATCGCGTATATATAAGGAGTAGCCAGCGAGGTATTAATCAACAGAATAATACCGAGGTGCCCGGGTTTTTGAAGGATCACGAAATATAAACCCACCATCAGCAGAACGAGGATCAAATAAGCTTTAACATGCCATCGAATCCATCCCAAGTTTATTTTGCTTGTTTCAGAAAATAATTGCTTGATCGATTGCTGATAAGCCGTAAGAGCATTCATTGCTAAAAAATAATAGGCCACCAATTGAATCAGCCGAATGCACACCCGCAAAATAGACATTGGATTATGCACCACCTCTTCCGGTACAACGTGTCCGAGCGGGTAAATCTTTGAGAAATTGAAATATAATTGAGTATCGACAATCAAATAAATAAAAAATAATACCAGATGAGGCCAGGCTTTACGCCACGTGATATTTTCCTTGAAACTACGGATATACAGATAAAGCATTGGCCCGTTGAGCATGGGAAACGGGTCCATGAAAAACATGGCTTGCCACGATACGAACTGCTGAATAAGTGGCGTACACATCGGAACACAGAAAAAGAAAATGTGAAACGCCAGGAATTTGCTAACCGAATGATCGCTGCGTGGATGAAAGTAAACAATACCTGATAACAAGGCTGCTTGAAAAATGCCAAGGGCCGAAATGAACATGAGCATGTTCATGGATGAACTCATTAGGGTGCGTTAAGCTCTGATTAAAGATATGAAATTGTTATGGCTTGCAGGAATGTTTTTAGCAATACCCGCAGAACGCCATTTTTAATCATTAACACGACAAAAGTCAGCAGCCGGGCGCGACTTTCATCATGCCCGCCCGCGCTCCATGCCATTACCTTCATCATAGCTATTTAACCCCTGCGCTATGAAAAAAATACTCGTTCCATGCGATTTTTCCGCGACTGCAGTGGAAGCGTTCAAGTTTGCGCTTACGCTTGCAGGCCAGTCGGGCGGTGAAGTACACGTACTTCACATGATTGATACTGCGGTTCTTACCGGCAGCTCAAGCCTCGCCTACAGTTATTCCTTCAATGCTAAAACAATACAAGACCTTGAAGGCAAAGCCGACTCCTATTTCAAAGCGATGGCGGAAGCTTATACCACTCCGAATGCATCTGTACAGTTCGTAAAAAAAATGGGTTCGCTTGTTTCCGGTGTACGTCAGTACGCACAGGAGAAGTCAATCGACCTGATTATTATGGGAACACAGGGTCATAGCCGGTTTGGAGTAGGTTCAAATACCGGGAAAGTTGTACGCCACGTGTCCGTGCCAGTTCTAACGATTCGCAAGGAGCCGGAAAAACCTGTCAAAAAAATTATAGTGCCCGTATCCGTCATGGCCGAAAAGGATTTTTACCAACAACTCCTTAAACTCCAAAAATTTTTCGGGGCTTCACTCGAACTCCTCTGGATTAACACCCCTCGAACTTTCCGGAAGGACAGCGACATAAAAGCCGATCTTGAAAAATTCGCGCGTGAAGGAAATCTTCAAAACTACTCTATCAACATCCGGTCTGATTTCTCGATCGAGCATGGAATCTATGCATTCGCCAAAGAAACAAACTCCGACCTGATTGCCATGGGTACACATGCCTGGAAAGGATTCATCTATCTCCTTGCAGGAAGTATAGCCGAAGACCTTGTCAATCATGTCGATTTTCCGATATGGACATTCGGGCTTTCGAACGTAGCTGTACCCGCTGCTTAAATTTTGAGTTGTGAACCAGTCGTTCCACATCAACGCCACCTTTTTTCGTGAAACAGGAAACATCGCACGTTTCACCGGCCGCTTCTTTAAAGAATTGTTTCACCGCAAGCAGGAGTTTGAAGAGTTTCTCCGGCAATGTTTTTGGGTGGGCTACAAATCACTTCCGCTTGTAGCAATCACGGCCTTCATCATGGGATTGGTGTTAACCATTCAATCAAGGCCAACCCTGGTTGAGTTTGGTGCCGAATCGATGCTGCCGGCAATGGTGTCAGTTTCGCTTGTGCGCGAAATATCGCCTGTCATTACTGCGCTGATCTGTGCCGGTAAAGTTGGATCCGGAATGGGTGCCGAACTTGGTTCCATGCGGGTAACCGAACAAATTGATGCGATGGATGTTTCAGGTACCAATCCGTTTCGCTACCTGATCGTCACCCGCATCATGGCCACAACACTCATGTTGCCGATACTTGCCAGTTTGTCGAATGCAGTTTCACTTTATGGTGGATACCTCGGGGTAAACATCCGCGGAAGCGTAAGCTGGAGCTTATACTGGACGCAGGTTTTCAACGCTCTTAATTTCGGTGATGCCGTTCCATCACTGGTAAAAACTTTCTTCTTCGGTTTTGTTATCGGCTTGATCGGTTGTTACAAGGGTTATAACTCCCGCAAAGGAACCGAAGGTGTCGGCCGCTCCGCCAACTCAGCCGTGGTGGTTTCATCGCTGCTTGTTTTTATCGTTGACCTGATTGCCGTTCAAATAACCGACTTACTGGGTTTAACCTGACGTTATGCAACATGTTATCGAAATTGAGAAACTGAATAAATCATTTGGGGATAACCATGTACTCCGCGACTTTTCGCTTTCACTTTCGCAGGGTGAAACAATTGCTGTTCTTGGAAAGTCCGGTTCGGGAAAATCAGTACTGATCAAATGCATCGTTAACCTGGTGGAAGCGGATGAAGGCAAAATAATCGTACTTGGAGAAGATATTAGCGAATTAAAACAGGAAGCACTCGATTCACTTCGGGCAAAAGTTGGTTTTCTTTTTCAAAGCAATGCGCTGTATGATTCCATGACTGTACGTGAAAATCTTGAATTTCCATTGCGAATGCACTGGCCGAAAGAAAAACGCGAAGCTGAAGCCGAGCGGGCAGTAATGGAAGTACTTACCGATGTGGGCCTGGCACACACGGCCGATATGATGCCGGAAGAATTGTCGGGAGGCATGCGTAAGCGAATTGCACTTGCGCGAACATTAATTCTCCGACCCGCGATCATTTTATATGACGAACCGACTACGGGCCTCGATCCGGTAACGGCCCGCGGCATCAGCCAACTGATTGTAAACGTTCAGAAAAAATATAACACATCCTCCATCGTGATTTCGCATGACTTGCGCTGTATCGAAGCAACAGCCGGCCACGTGATCATGCTGATTGATGGAAGGTGTTACGCACTGGATACCTTTTCAAATCTGGAGCACACTGATGATCCTAAAATCCGTGAATTTTTCGACTAGTCTATGAAACACAAGGCGATCGATAATACCAAACTCGGCATATTCGTGATTGCGGGAATTTTGTTTCTGGTATTTACCCTATACATGATTGGCAAGAACCGGAATCTGCTAGGCAAGACATTCGTGCTTCATGCTTCGGTAACAAATGTGAGCGGGTTGGTTCCGGGCAACAACGTGCGGTTTAAAGGCATAG
Organism: Cyclobacteriaceae bacterium; assembly: GCA_019694875.1. Taxonomy (GTDB): domain Bacteria; phylum Bacteroidota; class Bacteroidia; order Cytophagales; family Cyclobacteriaceae; genus UBA2336. The sequence goes on along the minus strand of JAIBBC010000002.1, from coordinate 423,592 downwards.
ATGTGGGTACCGTTAAGAAAATCACGCTTGAAAACGATACCATCATTCGTGTAACCATGGTGATTGACGAGAATATGAAACCGTTTATCCGGAAAAATGCGATCGTTTCGATTGGAACCGATGGTTTGATGGGGAATCGCGTGCTCAACATCACCTCGCAGCCTGGTAAATCTGAACCTGTTGAACAGGATGACATTCTGCTCTCGCGGAGATCGGTAGAAACAGAAGAAATGATCCGAACACTAAGCCGAACAAATGAAAACATGGCAAAGATTTCAGGCAACCTGTATGATATGACTGAGAAGCTGAATGGAAGCGAAACGCTTTGGGCACTGCTGTCTGATACAGTAGTCACACAGGATATAAAGTCGGGAGTAAAAAGTTTTCGGGCTGCAGGCGCAAACGCAGCATCCCTGACACGCAAGGGTAATGAGGTTATGATGAGGCTTGATCGTGGCAAAGGTATCGTAAACCAGTTGTTTACAGATACCGCATTAACGGTCGATTTGTCGGAAGCGATCACCAATCTTAAACAAGCGGGAAAAAACAGCTCGGCTATCACGAATGATCTTCAACTGGCATTAACGGATGTGCGTCAGGGAAAAGGAACAGCCGGATTAATTTTGTCTGACAGCGCCATGCGTGAAAAGCTGTTGCAAACCATGACAAGTGTGGAGCAGGGCACATACCGTTTCAACCAAAATATGGAAGCATTGAAGCATAACTTCCTGTTTAGAAAATATTTCAGGAAACTCGAAAAGCAGAAAAAGGATTCACTAGCACTAAGACAATGACCAGTTTGTTTAATTTATTACCAATGAACCTTAAGGCCGGTCAACTCCGGTCGTCATCATAAACAACGTAAGTTCCCGAAAGTGAATCGTGCCACCCGCGATCTGAAAACAGAAATGAAAACGCTTCAAAAGGTATAAAACGTGCAAGCGTCCGTCCCAGCAGATTTACAAAAGAAGGGCGGCTTCCATCAGCCTTAACAACATGTGTACGTGTTAAAAATTTGCCGGGCGTTTTACCCAAAAGACTCTCAAAAACAGCGTAAAAAAGCACGTACAGCAGCACAATATAAACCGTTAGTAAGTCCTCGTCAATACTGATTGCTAAATCACCAGACAAGAATGCCAGTAGAAAAAGCAAAATGTAAAAGGAAATTATATCAGCAATGTAATTTCCGAATCGCGCGCCAGCGCTTGCAGTACGAAGAGGCTTTTCTACCTTTTCCGGGATGTCGATGATTTCATTCATAAAAAGGGGTTTATGGCTCAATATAATAAATTTCCTTTCCTGCGTAATCGGAGATCAATCATACACGAGATTTTCCCAGAACCAATTTTCGCTAAGGCGAAAAGCGGGTCCATATCTCAGTCCTTCCAAATAATGAAAAGCCGATATAACCACGAATATTCAATTTTCCAGTGTCGTCAAGCGAAAGCTTACAACTATACGTTTTTCCCTCCCGCGGATCATAGATAGTGCCTCCCGTCCAAACATTATCATCAAATACGAAGTCTTTTAATATTTCCAGCCCAATAACTTTTCGCTTGCGGAGTTTGGCGTCCGGATTATTCTCATCTGTTTCCGGACCGCCTGTTCCCCAGGTGATTTTACCAAAATACGTATTGTTGTTTTTGTAGATCAAAATGCGTCCGTCTTTCGCGGGCGCCACCCACTCTCCCAGTATTTCATCTGCCTGAGATTGTGCATATGCTGTAAAATTTAGCGTCAGAACAAATGCAAAAAATGATAAAAGCCGTTTCATATGGTCCATTAGAAACGATCAAGTTAAGACGCAAAAAGAAAACATGGCACTTTGGATGTTGAAAAATTTCCTTCTCAATTAAATCCAGTGATTTCTATGACGATAAAAACAGGTCTACCGAAATTCATACCGAAGAAAGCCGCCCACATTGAATACGTTCACAAAAATTTCGTTGCCTGCTTCTGTGAAGTCAGCACCGGCACCAAATTGAAATGTTTTGAAGCCGAGGCCCAGTCGCATCCGCTGAATAAAGTTAAAATTAGCGTCACGGTCTGATGGTACAGTATTCACGCTTTCCAGCTGCGTAAAGAGATGAATCTTTTCGGTGATAGCCGGAGTGAATCGCAACAGCAGGAAGCCGTCCCAATCAGGGTCTTTCAGAGTTTCACAAACCACCCAGGTAAAAAGTGTAAAGTTTTTTGATGCATGAAAGTACTGAACGCCTGCTTTTGGGTAGACACCAGCGTTAAAGATCTGAACTACCGCCACAGGCGCGAAGCCTTTCAGGCCCGGATGGTTATAGCTGAATGCTTCTGTAAACCCGAATGTGGGCAGGTTTTCAGTTTTGGTGATTCGGTAATCAACCGTACTTCTCGCACGACTAAAGAAAAGAAAGCGCGAATTTTTTCCTTCCTCATCGGTGAAGTACCGGAAAAACATGGCATCAAAGCTGGCCTTCCGGTTACCTCCAAAAACCTCCACAGGAATTTGCGCGGCCAACCGGATTGCCGGAACTATGAGCATAAGCGAAATGAGAACAATTATCGTCCGCGTCATCATTTTATCGAGGTGATGATCTCAACAAACTTTTGAGGCTGCACAACAAACGGAAGGTGGGAGGTTTCAAGTTCGAATACCTTCTTCACCGTACCATTGTCGCGAATCATTTGCTGCTGCAGCGCATAGGGCACTGCATAGTCGTTCTTTGTGCTGATATAAAATTTAGGAACCGATGCGAATTTGGTTGTTAACGTAACTTTGTCGTTCAGTGCTTTTACAGGTTCTGCGCGGTGATATTTAACCAGAATGTCTTTCATTTCCTGCGAACAATCTGCACAAACAACATTTGCCAGCGCATCCTTTTTAATGCTTACCAAAGAATAATCGTTGTTGAATTCAAATACTTCAATTGGCTTGTTGTTCAGAAACTTATTAGTAATGGAAGTGATATCTTCACCATTGCGCGGCAGGTATGCTGAAACGTAAACAAGCTTTTCAATTTTAGTCGGATTGCTTTCCGCTACCTGTGATATGATTACCCCTGCCATGGAATGACCCACCAGCGTAACCTTCCCGGGATACTTATTTATTACATCGGTAACAGTTTTAACATAATCGGTCAGGCCCACTCCTCGGCCATCGCGCTGGTCGATCCCGTGCGCAGGCAGATTAACAACCTCCACGTTTCCATGAACAGCGAGCTGATTACGCACAAATCCCCATGCACTCTCATCAGCCCAGGCACCATGCACAAGCACATACGTTGGAAAACGGCTCCTGTCTTCTTTCAGCGCTTCAACAACCTTTTCAGCTGCTGCCGCACCACTGTTTTGCTGCTGACCGGTAATCAAATTTCCGTCACGCACAGCAAACGAAGAAAACGGTGCACCATCCTGGTATTTGCTGTTCGGCATTTGTCGCGCCATATCTTCAATCCGGAAGGGCTGAATCTTTTGCCCGACATAATTATCTGCATACTGTTCTTCCTCAGAAGCAAAGCCCGTCCAGCGCTTTCCCTCCACCACGAATTTTCCATTCGGAAGTTTGGCATCTAACAATATGCATGTTCCGTGACAGATCGCAGCGGTTGGTTTTCCGGTGAGGTAGAAGTCAACAAAGAACCTTTCAACCTCAGGATTTTTATAAAATGTATACATCGGGCCCTGGCCGCCACACACAAAAATCGCCTTATAGTCATCCGGATTCACGTCAGAAAGCTTTCGTGTATTCCTTACCAACTCCATCTTTGCTGCATCTTTTTTAAAGCCGAGCGAGATGTAATCAAAAGCCGCATACCGGCTTGCATCTTCCGGATCGCTGAACGTATCGAAAAATAATTCTCCACCTTCGGGTGAAGCAATATCAACCGTATAACCCGCCTCACTGAACACCCAATACGGGTGGGTAAGCTCAGCAAACCACACTCCGATTGGCCAGCCGGTTTGCTTGCTGACAGATTTATTGGAGGCAATCAGCAATACTTTTCCATTGTTGCCGGCATTGTGCTGCGCATAGGTTGAAAATAGCGTCAAAAGCAACACAACAACTGAGATTGTTTTTTTCATAGTGTTTGAATTAATGTTGTTACGGGCGCTCTGCCCTCTGCGGCACAAAAGTGAACACACAATGGCATATCCGGATGATTACTACCCAAAGGTGTGATACTATCCTTTTGGAAAGTAATGACTGAGATACTGCTATTTAGTAGCTTTGTTTCTCAACAAATAACCCACATGCCTGATTTTATCTACGATCACAAGGTCTATTATAACCCGGTGGAGTTCGCGCTGCATTTTATTGGCGGAACCTGGAAAATGCCGATTCTCTGGAGGTTAAATCAAAACACTATGCGCTACAGCGAACTGAAGAAATCCCTTCCGCACATCACGCACAAAATGCTTTCCTCGCAGTTGCGCGAACTTGAAAAACATGAACTGATAACCCGGAAAGTGCATGCCGCTGTTCCGCCCAAAGTGGAATACAGCATCAGCGCAAAAGGCAAAAAAGTTGTTCCGCTCATCGCGTCTATTCGCGACTACGGATTAACCATGATGAAAGAGAAAGGAATCAAAACTGCAGAAAAAAGCGCTGCGCCCAAATCAAAAAGCAACGCGGCTAAAGCATGAAGCAAGTATTTTACGCGTAAGACTCATACCACGAAAAGTGTTCTTCCACGATTGCCCGCTTTTCTTTCCTGACGTGATTAAGAAATGCAGAAGCAATTGGCGAATGCTGCTTATCTTTTCTCCAAACGAGGCTCCATGTTGTTAGAATAGGTAATCCCCTTACGGGAATGATTTGCAGTTGCCCTGTGTTCAGTTCGTTTTTAATTCCGATGAGCGGCATAATGGAATATCCCAACCCCGCCAATACAGCCTGCTTCACAGCTTCATTGGAGGTAAGCTCAATCTTTTTAAATGCCGTAATTTTGTTCCGTTCAATGAACCGTTCCATCGCTTGCCGCGTAGCTGAACCTTGTTCCCGGTAAATCAACGGAAAAGAATCAAATATCCTTTTATCGTGAACACGTCCTTTGAATTTCATTTTCGCATTTCCGATCAGGAATAATTTGTTCTGCAACAAATCCAGCTTTTCAATCGCAAGCTTGGGCGGAACAACCGATACAAGCGAAAAGTCGACCTGATTATTCACCAGGCTGTCGATAACCTGCGCTTTATTCGTAACCTCCATAGCCAACTGAACGGCGGTGTGCTGATGCATGAATTCAGACAAAAAATACGGCATCACATATTTCCCGGTTGACACAACCGACAATTTCAGTCTTCCGGTAAGATGCCCCTTATGCTCCAGGGTTTTGTAATTGATGACGTTAACTTCATTGAGAATTTTTTCGGTTGCTGCTGCGATCTCGTGGCCAAAATCAGTAATAAAAATTTTACGCCCCACAACTTCGGTTAACGGTAAATCAAATTGATTCTGAAAATTTCTGAGTTGAATCGACACAGCCGGTTGCGTAAGATGCAACTCTTCAGCCGCACGGGTAATGCTCCCCGTTTGAACAATTTTGTAAAAAATCTGAAGCTGATTTAATGTATAATTCATAAAATGTACTTATAAATAATATTAAAAATATAAATAAAAATATATGATCTGAATCTCACACTTTTGCGCCCGAAAAAAAACGCGCATGAAAAAAACTCACCTTTTACTCTCTGTCCTCTTGTTAACTTCAAGGAGCTTGTTTGCCCAAACTTCCGCTGAAGAAGCGCTTACCAAACTCAAACAAGGAAATGAACGCTTTGTTCAGGGAAAATCGATCCGGCCCCATCAGGATTTAAACCGGATCAAAGAGGTTGCCGCTGCTCAATCACCCTTCGCTACCATTGTTGGTTGCTCGGATTCCCGGGTACCCAATGAAATAATTTTCGATCAGGGCGTGGGCGACTTGTTTATCGTTCGCACCGCGGGGCAGGTATCGACCTACGCTTCATGGGGAAGTATCGAATTTGCTGAAGAGTTGCTGGGCACAAAGCTTATTGTGGTACTCGGCCATACACAATGTGGCGCTGTAAACGCTGCTGTGAAACTGCCCGAAGTTCCGGGGCATATTGTTACGTTAATCAATGCCATCAAGCCGGCCGTAGAAAAAGCCCGCGAACAACATCCTGCCGACCTGCTCGATGCTGCCATCCGCGAAAACATTCGCCTGCAGGTGGAACAATTAAAATCACTCGAACCTACTCTGGCAAAACGCGTACGGGAAGGTTCAGTAAAAATTCTGGGTGCACTCTATCACCTCGATACAGGCAAAGTGGAATTCTTAAACCAATAGCCGATCATGCTTACGAGTATCTTGTCACCCATGGTGCTGGCCTTCCTGCTGGGCATCATCGCCTCACGCCTGAAAAGCGATTTAAAGTTCCCCGATTCCCTTTATCAATCACTAACACTTTACCTGCTTATTGCGATCGGATTGAAAGGCGGATACAAACTGTCGCTGGCTACGTTTGATGAAGTAATTTTGCCTGCGGGAGCAGCCATCTTATTATGCTGTACGATTCCTTTATGGACTTACTGGATCATGCGAAAAGCCGGAAGATTCAGTGTACCCAACGCAGCTGCGCTTGCCGCACATTACGGATCAGTTTCGGCCGTAACGTTTAGCGCTGCCCTTGCCTTTCATGAAGGACTTGGAATTTCTTTTGAAGGATTTATGCCCAGCATGCTCGCGATGATGGAAATACCCGCCATCCTGATTGCCATCTCGCTCGCACGAATGAATGATACAGGTTTTAATACTCGTCAGACTTCAATCAAAGAAATTGCGCGCGAGTTACTCGCTGGAAAAAGCAGCTTGTTGCTGATCGGTTTCGTATTAATTGGTCTGGTGGTTGGCAAAACAGGATGGGAACAAGTATCTCCTCTTTTTGACGTGCCTTTCAAAGGTATACTCACCCTGTTTCTTCTGGAAGCAGGATTAGTTGCCGGGCGCAAATTATCGGACCTGAAAAAAGGCGGACTATTACTGGTTGCCTTTGGAATCATCTTTCCGATTATCCATGCCGCGTTGGGAATCTGGCTGGGTCATCTGGCAGGTTTAAGTTTGGGCGGGTCAACAATCCTGGGTGTGCTCGCTGCTAGTGCTTCGTACATTGCCGCACCGGCAGCATGCCGCGTGGCACTGCCGGAAGCAAACCCTTCCTATTACCTCACCGCTGCGCTCGCGATTACATTTCCATTCAATATTATTATCGGAATCCCCCTGTACCATGAATTTGCCGTAATTCTCTTTCATTAAAACTTGACCTCATGAATACGTTAATGCTCCTCACCATTATTGCAGAAGAAAACCTGGCCGGGCCGATTGAAGAAGAGATCGTAAAGCTTGGCGCGAAAGGCTACACATCATCATCCGTATCCGGAAAAGGTGTTTCGGGTATCCGCGACAATCAATGGGACGGTGAAAACATTAAAATCGAAACTATTGTTTCGGAATCCATTTGTAAGGACATATTAAACCACTTGCAAAAGAAATACTTTGAACGTTATCCGATGATTGCCTTTTATCATCCGGTAACAGTAATCCGAACAGCTCAGTTTACATAGCTCGCAGTCGGGATTTCAAAAACTTTCATCCGCCCAAAACAGTTTACCGCTTCGGCTGTTATGGATGGAAATAGTCTACTATGTCAAAAAATTTCTTGTTTGCGGGAGCATCCAGCGCCATTGCCCGGCAAGCGGCCATATTACTTCAGCGCGAGAACCACCGCGTGTTCGGAATATCAACCAAACCGCTGCCGGACGGATACGATCAATCCTTCCTCATCGAGCGCTATAGCCAGGGCTTCTTTCCTGTTTTGGACCAACCCCTTGACGGGCTGGTATATTTTCCCGGAACTATTAATCTTAAACCATTTAGCAGACTTACACCTGCCGACTTCACGCGGGACTATGAGATTAATGCGCTGGGAGCTGCGATGCTTATCCAGCATTATCTCACCAATTTGAAAAAGAATGAACATGCCTCCGTTGTGCTGATCAGTTCGGTTGCCGCATCTCTGGGATTGCCTTTTCACGGTTCAATATCCATGGCAAAAGCTGCGTTGGAAGGCCTAACACGGGCACTTGGTGCTGAATTCGCTCCAACCATAAGAGTAAATTGCATTGCACCTTCTATGGTTGATACTCCGCTGGCATCAAAATTTGTTGATACACCTGAAAAGCGCGAACAGCTCACGAAACGAAATCCCATGCGCAAAATTGGAACACCTGCTGACATCGCATCAATGATTACTTTTCTCCTGAACGATGACTCACAGTGGATGACTGGCCAGGTGTTAAATGTTGACGGTGGGATGGGTGCACTTAAAAATTAAGTGTTCTTGTAACGACAGTGATTAAATCCTGAGGATCAGCATACAGCTGCCCCATTGATTCTTGCCACCTCGGTCATAAAAAAATTACATCCGGCTATTTTTCGGGGTATGCTGAACTACCTTACGAAGGTCTCATACCAGATGATTGATAACCAACTGTTGGAGACGTTAGACAACGGAGGAACAGGATTTACCAGACGGGTAAATCCTGTTTTTCTTTCTATTTAAGAGGGTTCGACTGCATAAACTTTTTGCAATCAGTGTAATGTTAAAGCCGCAATAAACTGAAACGGTATCCTTAAAAATTTCAATTAAATCTTAATAATTATAAAAACCAGCAAAAAATCAGTAAAACATTACATCACTTTTTTAAACTTATTCATCTGCACGCATGGTTCATCAGGAAGTGGAAATTTTGATTGTTGAAGACAGTATGGAAGATGCCGAGCTTGCCATACGTGCACTCAAAAAACATAATCTGGCAAATAAAATTGTTCACGTTACCGATGGCGCACAGGCACTTGATTTTCTTTTCGCGGAAGGTGAATTTGAAGGCCGTGATAAAAAAATATTGCCTCGCGTAATCCTGCTTGACCTGAAAATGCCCAAGGTTAACGGCCTGGAAGTACTGGAAAAGATTAAGGCGGACCCTGCAACGAAGTCGACACCTGTAGTGGTGCTGACATCTTCAGCAGAGGATCCCGATATCAAAAAATGTTATGCACTTGGCGCTAACAGCTATATCGTTAAACCAGTCGAGTTTGGCAACTTTTCAAAGACTGTAAGTGACATAGGCCTTTACTGGATGGTTATGAACAAACTTCCTTAGTTAGTAGCCGTAGCGCTGGTGTTAGACACTTTTATTTGGCAACTCAATTCGCACCGTGGTACCCATGTTCTGCCGGGAGGTGATGTCTATCGTGCCATTAAGTTTTGTAACAATTTCCTTAGCCAGGGATAATCCAAGGCCCGCACCCGGGCTGGAACTGTCTCCTTTGAAAAACATATCGAATACACTTGGAATATATTCCGGTGGAATACCCTTACCATTGTCTTTCACTACAATAACAGCTGATTCGGGTGATGTAAAAACATCAATACTGGTGATACTCTCATGGTGTTTGCCCGTACTTCGATGGACGAATGTATTTCCGACAATGTGAGTCAGAATAGATTCTATACGACTCGCATCAGACCAAAATTCAGTCTCCGTTTCAAGATGTATGAATTTATTCACTTTGTCTTCCGGATCCAAATAGGCAAGATCATGTAACACTTCATCGATCAGATTCGTCCAGTCGATTTTTTTTCTTTCAACTTCTGTATGTGCGTTCCGTGCCTGATCAAGCAGTCGTACAAGGATATTGTCAAGGCGCGTAATGCTGGTTTGCATCATGGTATGCAACGATCGCAGCGATGCCAGATCATGGGTTTGTTCCGCCAGGTTTAATAATCCCTTTACCGTCGTGAGTGGTCCGCGTAAGGTATGGGATACTGAATACACATAACGATCCAGTTCCCGATTTAGAATTTCGAGCTTCCGGAAATCCTTTTGTATACTTTTCAGCGATTCACGTCTGAGTTTTTCAAGTTTTCTTTTCTTTAATGCAGTCCGGATGGAAGCCGGAAGATTTGTGAGATCGGATTTTGATATATAATCGTCCGCACCTTCGCGAATGCAGGCTGCTGCAAATTCGTCAGAGGCTGTGCCTGACACAAGAATAAATGGCGTATCCCCAAGTTCCATTCTGCAAATGCGAAGCGCTTCACGGGAGTTAAAACCCGGCAACGCGTGATCCGACAAAACAACATCAGGTTTGAACGCCATGATTGCATCGCGATACTCATCGCGCTTTTCTACCTGCTGCCTGACAAACGGAACCTTCGCTTTTCTCAAAACACGCTCAATGATCATCACATCATCGGCACTGTCTTCAAGCATCAGGATTTTTATTGGTTTATTAGCTGATTCAGTCATGAGTTCGATAGCGATTTTAAAACTGCGGATGATTTCGGTAATGTAAAACGAAAAGTAGCACCCTCATTTACCTTTGCTGTTGCATCAATTTTACCGTGATGACGGTCAATAATCCGTTTGGTGAGTGACAAACCTATACCGATTCCGTCAAATTCCTTTTCAGAATGCAACCGCTGAAATGTTTCAAATAATTTGTCGGCATACGCCTGATTAAAACCGGCCCCGTTATCGGTGATTGAGTAGCGATTGAATTCATCTGTCATATCACATGCGATTTCAATATTGGCCGACTCCTTTTTTCCTGTATACTTAATGGCATTGCCTATCAGATTCTGTAACGCCTGACGGATCAATAAAGCATCGCCCCACGCATCTGGCAAATACTCCCCTACCGAAAAACGAATCTTTCGTTCGGGATAGTGCTCAATAAGTTCACGCCCGACCTCTTCCGCCAACTGGCGCATCGGAACATGCGTACACGAGAGTTTATACTTGCTCAGCCGCGCAAAGTCAAGCAAACCTGCAACCAGCGCATTCATGTGATCCGCGCGCACAAGCATGCGGTGGACAATAGTAGTCAACTGCTGATCGTTAAAGTCCAACTCCGCCAATCGCTCCGAAAGCATTTCCGCCAATAATTTGATGGAGCGAACGGGTGCCTTGAGGTCATGTGAAATTGAATGGCTGTACGATTCGAGCGATCTTCGCGCTTCTTCCAACTCTGAGGTGCGTTGATTTACACGATTCTCCAGATCAAGGTACAAGTTCACATTCTCAATGGCCACAGTTGTCATATCAGCAAGAGACTGTAACAGCATAAGTTCACGCTCGGTTGGAACATACGGCTTTGCCCAATATGTACCTATCGCTCCAATCGGATTTGATTTCCGGATTGGAATTATGGCGAGACTTTTCACAAACGTAGGCCGATACAAATCATGTGGAATCCGATCATCCAGGTAAATGTTTTCAATCACAACCTGCTCGCGGTTCAGCATACACCAGCCACTGATGCAGTTCTCTACGGGAAACCGGCCTCCTTTCCAAAGCGGGCTAATCGCATCTTCATCCGCGTAGTAGCATCGGTTGTTATCGAGCAGAACAAACGTAGCTCCATCCGCACCGGTCAGCTTGCGGGCAGCTGTTCGAACAATAGCAGTAATGGAATCCAGGGTTCGTGCTAACGAAAGCTCCTGCACAACCTGAACGAGGTACTCGAAATTACCGGGCGAATTCATGGATTAAACCGTTTCTAACATAAGCGACCGCTGAACCAACGATCAAAAAGACCATAATCTTATGGCGCTATGAAAGTACACAATAACACAACGTGTTTAACGGTATGTATGTTTTTTAGAGGTTACGGATAAAATCTGTTACGAAGGCAATTCTCTCACGCTGAAACTAAAACGGCCATTATTAGAATCGCTAATACGATTGAAATCATCACAGACTGTAGAAAAAAGTCTTTTTAGCGATAGCATCGTCATAGGTAACAACACTTTTGTTGCGATGCTCATAGAAAAAGCTAATCAGGGCAAAATCACCAAAGCAACCGCTAATGTGCATAATCAGGCTTCCCATGAAAATGAGATCCCAACGGCCGTCAAAAAATACTATCCCACAGATCAGCAACGTATTTATCAACAGAAAAGGCATTATCGCAACGAGTGTGAATTCTTTGCGGTTTGCAACAAAATTGTCAGCCAAAGCATAGAACATAAACTGCTTAAGATCTGCTTTGTACTCCACTCTTTTGGCTCCCATAAGCTGATACGTGACACCGTGTATAAATTCATGAATTGGAAGCAAGGGCACGAAGAAGAATGCAAATCCAAGCCCAATGCCCGACATTACGTTATCAACGTTCTCTCGATAGAAAATCAGATACACGATAAAGGTTGTTATGGCTGCTACATTTGACATCCAGTACGCGACTACCCATGGGTTCAATACACGCATGTATTGCCGCAAGAACGAAAGTAATTCAGAATGATTGACCTCCGATACTAGGTTATCGGCTTGTAATTCACCGGGTGAAAGCTTCATAATACTGGGTTGTACTTAAAAACAGTCTTTTTTGAAAAAGGTTTCAATCTGAAGTAACTAAAACCAGCTAAACGTAAACAGATACTTTTTCTTTTTCACAGGCTTTTCCCCTATGACGGAAATCGACTAAAAAAGATGCTAAAATTTTTCTTGCGTCTTTGGATCGATTTCACCGTCAATGAAACGGGTAATCAAAACGGTTACCCGGTATGTTTAACTCAAAACCTTATACTATGAAAAACAAGAAAGATCCGGGATGTTGTACCGGCAATTGTTGTGGCTCAGGCTGCGATTCAGGTTGTTGCTAAAAAGTGAAGGGCAGAAGACGTCTGCCCTTTATCATTCTCACCCTGATTTTCTCATCTACTCGCACCCACAAAGCGTACGGTTCTCACACACGAGCACGTTGCCGTACCGATCAAGTTGGATATTATAACTCGTCTCCATTTTCTCTTTCAGCATTTGACGGGCTCGTTGTACGCGCGACTTAGCTCCCGAGTAGGAAATATTTAACGCATTAGCCAACTCAATCTGCGAAAGATTTTTCAGCTCCGTCAGTTCCAGTGCCTCGCGATACTTTGCCGGCAGCGTGATGAGCATGTCAGAAAGACAATTCGAGACACAATCGCTGAGCGGGGCCTGTTCGCTTTCCCAGTCTATTTCCTGCAGATCAATTTTTTTAGATTTACTACGATAGTAATCCGTAATGGTGTGGCGGGCAACCTGATAAATCCAGCCGACCAGTTTATCGGAATCTCTAAGCTGATCCACCTTAGCGTGAACTTTCAGGAATATATCCTGCGCCAAATCAGCCGCAACTTCTTTATCGCGGGTAAACTTGAAGATAAAGGCTTTTAGCTTTCCTTGAATGGAATTCCAGGCTTCAGTTTGAATGGCATTCATAAACTGGTGCTTATTACTGCTTACTAATCAGAGAAAACGCATACAAAATTTCTGTGCCGATTTGCTCGACCCGTTCCTTGTATTTTTCCTGCTCCAGAGGCGTACCATCAAATTCCTTCGGATCATCATATGTCAATGCAATACGTGCAGCAGCACCTGCCACAAGGGGACAGTTTTCATCAGCATGTGAACAAGTCATGATCGCAGCAAAGTCTTTGTTATGATTAAACGGATCATCATATTTTTTAGAAAATGCCCTCACGGGATTGATTTCTTCAGCGAAGCTCACTTCATAAACCGGATTATCTCCATCCTTTAGTTTAACGATGTTAAAACCAGCATCCATCATTGCCTTTACTGCCCTGGGATTAAATGCTGTTGCTTCGGTACCACCCGAGTAAGCTTGAACATTTGGAACACCATAGTAATACGCAGCCGCTTGGGCCCAAAGCTGCGAAAGGTGACTGCGTCTGGAATTGTGCGTACAAATAAAGTTAAGATGCGCAACCTGACGGTTCTGAACGCGGCTTTGAACAAATGCTGAAAGCTGCTGTAGCAGCTGCTTTCGTTCATGAGGAATAACGCTAAAACGCTTAACCAGATTATTGGTTGTGTTTTGCAGAGAGGGCAATAACGGATTTGTCTTTATCATATCAGCTGGTTAATCGCAACAACCCGGAGCGCAACAATTCATTGGCTTTTCACCATATACGGTAATACTGAATATACCTCTCTTGCCTGACTTGAATTCGGCTATCTGGTCGACTGAAAGATATTCACTCAAAATTTCTTTGGGTAACGTGATGGGTTTTTCCTTCTGAAGTTGTATCCCGGAAAAACCAGCTTCTTGAATAATGTTGAGATACTCTTCCTTTTGAATTGCGCCTGCTACACATCCGGCATACATCTCTGCGGACTTCTGCAATCCTTCCGGCAAATCACCAACAAGTACGATATCCGAGACACTGAAATGTCCACCTTTCTTAAGAATGCGGAAAGTTTCTGCAAATGCCTGCTTTTTGTTTGGTACGAGATTCAACACGCAGTTGCTAACCACCACATCCGCTATACCACTCGCCAGCGGCATGTTCTCGATGTCGCCCGTGCGAAACTCAACATTATTATAGCCAAGCTTTTCAGCATTAGTCCTGGCCTTTTCCACCATTTTTTCCGTGAAATCAATACCAATTACTTTTCCTTTTTCCCCGCTGATCGACCGTGCTACGAACGCATCATTACCAGCTCCGGAGCCCAAGTCAACAACTGTATCTCCTTCTTTTATCTTGGCAAACTCGGTAGGAAGGCCGCATCCAAGACCCAGGTCAGCATCTGCGACATAACCTTCAAGCTTGGTGTAATCATCCGCCATGATGGAATAATCAATCGTGCCGCACCCTGTTGCTCCGCAGCAACTTGATTCATTGAAATTTTTACTTTGCAGTGCGATCTGACCGTATTTTTCTTTGACCAGTTCTTTGAGTTGTTCAGGTGTTTCAGTCTTCATGAGTTTTAGGATTATCGTAATATTGCGATTAAATGGAGAAAATTTTTTTAACAGCAGTCTGACCCTTTATAGGCTTCAAATAAATCACCGATAGCCCTTTTTGCTTTGGCCCAGACTTTTTCATCGATGCAGTAGCACACACTTGGCCCATCAATGTCGCCCTTAATAAGTCCGGCATTTTTTAATTCCTTCAGGTGTTGAGAAACGGTAGACTGCGACAAGGGAAGTTCATCAACAATATCTCCGCAAACACAAGCTTTGGTTTTGATGAGGAATTGAAGAATAGCTATTCGGGCAGGGTGCCCAAGCGCCTTGGCAAACACTGCCAGCTCATTCTGCGTTTTGGTGAATTCTTCTGTTTTGGTAAGTCCCATTACTTTTTATATCGTAAAATTACGATAAAGGTTTCGGACTTTGCGAGAGATTAATCAGAATTTTGCGTGCAAATGACCAAGAAGCCTCAATTAAAGGCAATTATTATTGTTTTCGTAGAAAAAAATTACAGTGTTGACCCCTTCCGGAACATGACTCCCAATCGTTGCATGAGCGAGCGCAATGTATTGGGATGGATGTCAAGTATCTCGGACGCACTGTCTTTGCCTGATATTTTCCAGTTAACTTCGTTAAGGATTGAGATTATGTAGCGCTTCGTCATTTCATCCAGCGTCAGTTTCAACACCTCCTGATGAGGCGCCTGCCCTACCTCGATCAATTCAAACAACTTCAATTCCGTACCATCACTTCCTATAATCGATCGTTCAATTACAGCTTCAAGTTCACGAACATTTCCCGGCCATGAATGACTTTGCAGAAGTCTGAAAACAGAATCGTTAACCGTCTCCACCTGACTGCCCAGCCGCTTACACAATTTGGTAATGAAAAAATGCACCAGCGGTGGAATGTCACCTAAACGATCCCCAAATTCAAGACTTAGAAAAGATGAATCTGCTTTGAAATTGCAAATTCCAGGTATGGCTAAAAAAAAGACCCAAGTTCGTAGGAACTTGGGTCGTGTAGTCTGTACGGGAATCGAACCCGTGTTACCAGAATGAAAATCTGGTGTCCTAACCCCTAGACGAACAGACCTTGTTCGCGTTTCCGAAGCGATTTTGAGGCCGGTCGGAAAATTGAGTCGCAAAGATAAATCCTCAAAGGGGATTTGCAAACGTGAGCGGTAAAAAATACTGAACCGAACTGCTCTTTAATTGGTTTTAGAGGCAGCGAATCATATTTTTGTCGCGGTAAAAATTAACCTAATTCAATCAGAATGACTAAAGTAGGAATTAACGGTTTCGGCCGGATTGGCCGCCTGGCTTTCAGGGCTGCCATCAATCGTAAAGATGTTGAAATTGTGGGCATCAACGACCTCGTTGACCCGGAATACATGGCGTACATGCTTAAGTACGACTCTACGCATGGGAAGTTTGACGGTACGGTTGAGGCGAAAGGCGGAAATCTGGTAGTAAACGGAAAAACCATCCGCGTTACAGCCGAAAAAGATCCTGCTAACCTGAAGTGGAATGAAGTTGGCGCTGAAATCGTGATTGAATCTACCGGACTTTTCCTCACCCAGGCTGATGCACAAAAACACATCACAGCCGGAGCGAAGAAAGTTGTGATGTCGGCTCCCGCCAAGGACGACACACCTACCTTCGTAATGGGTGTAAACCACAAGAAATTAACAGCACAGCATACCATCGTATCGAACGCATCGTGTACCACCAACTGCCTCGCTCCTATCGCGAAAGTATTGAACGACAAGTTCGGTATCCTTGAAGGATTGATGAGCACCGTGCACGCAGTAACGGCAACACAAAAAACGGTCGACAGCCCGTCAGCAAAAGACTGGCGCGGTGGCCGTGGAGCATACCAGAACATCATCCCTTCTTCTACCGGTGCAGCAAAAGCGGTAGGACTGGTACTGCCTGAATTGAAAGGAAAACTGACAGGTATGTCGTTCCGGGTTCCGGTAGCAGACGTATCGGTGGTTGACCTGACTGTTCGCCTGGAGAAAGCTGCTTCATACGAGCAGATCAAAGCTGCCATGAAGGAAGCTTCTGAAGGCGAGCTGAAAGGCATTCTCGGATACACCGAAGATGATGTTGTATCGAACGACTTCCTGGGCGATGCACGCACGTCAATCTTCGATGCAAAAGCGGGTATCGCACTGAACGATAACTTCGTGAAAGTGGTATCGTGGTACGACAATGAGTGGGGCTATTCAAACAAGCTGATCGACCTCGTTCAGGAGATTGCCAAAATCAAGTAAGAAATAGTTTAAATTGTTTATTGTAAACGAAGCCCTGCGAAGTTCGCGGGGTTTTGTTTTTTACAGGGGTTAGTTTGATGAAGCTAAAGGGTTCTTCGAACAGGGGAAGCTTCAGGTCATGAAGACCCTCAGCATGACGGGTGGTTAGGAGGTTGGGTGACGTATACTAAAATCCCGTAAATTCGTTAGTTAGAGAATTACGACCCCGTGCAGGATTATTACCAAATACTGGGCTTGCCCCAAACCGCCACCGCTGCGCAAATCCGCGCGGCCTTCAAGCGGCTGGCCATGCAGTACCACCCGGACCGGAATCCGAACAATCCCATTGCAGAAGAAATTTTCAAACAGGTTAATGAAGCGTATCACACTCTCTCCGACCCGCTGAAGAAGTCCCGTTACGATTCACGTTTCTATACCTATGAAACGCAGTCGGCCACACACGCAGCGGAAGCATACGCCCGTGAAATGAGGCGGAGACAATACCAAGCCCGCAGGCAATACGCACCGAAAACAGAAAAAACGTATACGATCACCGGCAGTTATTTTAAAGTGCAGGGTCTCGCCTTTCTCGTGTTCCTTGTGCTTTCCGGAATCTCATTCGGCATTGTACACCTCGCGAGCTTTTTCTTCGACCGGTATGAAGCGCGCATCCACCATGAAAATGTTTTGAAGGCACGCGAAGTAAATGCCCTTTTCGGGGCCGGTAAAATTGATGAAGCCATCAGCAAAATCGGATTGCTCACGAAGAATGCACCGATGGAATTTGTTTTCCGCGACACGCGCGACAGCCTGATCAGTGAAACAGGCCGCATGGGTGAGCTGTATCTTTCAAGACGAAATTTTGAGCGCGCACTTTATTACTTTCAGTATTACAAAAAATACCAGGACCGCGGCCAGTCGGAAACACTTGAACGGATTTACATCTGCCAGTTTAATCTTGGGCAATACCGTGACGCGCTGCAGTCGCTCAAGCAGTTACACAGCGAGAAGCCCTGGAGCCTGGAGCTGATCTACCGGATTGCATCACTCAACCTCGATCATCTTCAAAACAAGGAAGAGGCTATGTTTTATCTCGATCTGGGCGAGAAAGCCTTCCGCAATAACATGACCGATATTTACGGGGAGGCTTTCATGGTGATGCTCGATCCGAAAGATATTCCCGACCGCTACTTTGAAATCTTCGTCCTGAAAGCCGATACGGAAATTTCGCTGAACGATTTTAAAGAAGCAGAACCCGACCTCGAGCTGGCGATCTACCTGCGACCCAACCGGCCGGAGGGTTATCGCTCGCGTGCCGTACTCAACGGCTTACAAAAGAAATACCGCAGCGCATGTGCCGATCTGCGTAAAGCAAAAGATCTGGGTGCCACCGGAATTGAAGAACTTCAAACAAAATATTGCCGATAGCTTATGAAACGATTACTGTTTGTCCTGCTCATTTTTGTTGCCGCACCGGCTTTCTCCCAAACCGATACCACGGCCATTCACACGTTTATTGACGACTGGCACCTGGCGGCTACCAAAGCCGATGCAAACGCCTACTTCGGGATGATTGCCGATAACGGCATCTTTATCGGAACAGACGCTACCGAGCGCTGGAACAAGCAACAGTTTCTCGCGTTCGCCAAACCCTATTTCGATCGCGGAAAAGCCTGGGACTTCAAGGCTTACGGGCGGTCAGTTCATGTAAGTAATGACGGCAGGTTTGTATGGTTTTCAGAACTTTTAACCACGTGGATGGGGGTTTGCAGGGGCAGCGGTATTCTGGAGAAAACACCGAAAGGGTGGCAAATTCAGCAATATCACCTGTCGGTAACCGTCCCCAATGATCTCGTCCGCGATTTCATCACGTTGGTCGCCAATTTTGAAAAAGACAAAAAATAACCTTTCCGCTTTGTCGCCAATCGAAGCTTCAACCTCACGGATGTAGGATTTGACCTGTATTCGGGCAGAATACGCTGCCGGAAGGGTGCACCTTTGTACTGTACGAAATGGTAAAGCTTATGACGAAGGGGATGTACAGAGACATGGGGAACACAGGGATCATATCCCGGTTCAAGCAGGTAATCATACTACTGGCGATCATTGCAGCGGGTATCATTATCTCGGTGGCAACCGAAAGCAAACCTGACAGCTTTTCTTCAAAAGCGTCCGTACTCAACAATTGAAAATACAAGGGGTTGTATTTTTTTATAATTTAAAATTGGTTGTTTAAAACGGTTCCGGGCTCCCCCGGAGCCGTTTTTATTTCCGGCTGTGCCCAACTCTTTATAGTTTTGCGGCCATGGAATTCAGCCCGGAGATCTTCTTAAACAAGCTCGCGCAAACAAACGATGCACCTTTCCTGATTTCCATTGAACGGGCCGAAGGCATTTACCTGTATTCCCCGGAAGGAAAGCGATACACCGACCTTATCTCCGGCATTGGCGTAAGCAACATCGGGCATCGCCATCCGCATGTGATCAAAGCCATCAAAGACCAGCTCGACAAGCACCTGCATGTAATGGTGTTTGGTGAATACATTCAGTCGAGTTCCAACCTGCTGGCGCAAAAACTCACCAGCCTTCTGCCACCTTCGCTGAACTGCGTATACTTTGTAAACTCGGGTACGGAAGCCAACGAAGGTGCATTGAAGCTCGCCAAACGTGTTACGGGCCGCACGCAAATCATTTCGTGCCGGAAGTCGTATCACGGCAGCACGCACGGGTCGCTCAGCGTATCCGGTAACGAAGTAAAGAAGCAGGCCTTCCGGCCGTTACTACCTGACGTAACGTTTATCGACTTTAATGTTGAAGAAGATTTAAAACAAATTACAGAAGCTACTGCCTGCATCATCATCGAAACGATTCAGGGCGATGCGGGAGTGCGGGTTCCTTCCAAAAGTTATATGAAGGCATTGCGGAAACGCTGTAACGAAACCGGAACGCTGTTAATCCTGGATGAAATTCAATGCGGAATGGGACGCACCGGCACCCTGTTCGCATTCGAGCAGTTCGATATTGTGCCCGACATTCTTACGACAGCAAAAGCTTTCGGGGGCGGGTTGCCTATCGGAGCATTTATTGCCGATAAGAAAATTATGGGCATGCTTACGCA
This sequence comes from Cyclobacteriaceae bacterium, assembly GCA_019694875.1. GTDB lineage: Bacteria > Bacteroidota > Bacteroidia > Cytophagales > Cyclobacteriaceae > UBA2336. Next base: position 403,462 of record JAIBBC010000002.1, on the reverse strand, counting down.
TGATCCCATGCTGGGCCATATCACCACGTTTGGCGGAAACCCGGTTTGCTGTGCATCTGCGCTGGCCACGCTGGAAGTTATTGAACAGGAAAAATTATTGCAGACTGTAGAACAAAAAGGGAAACTGTTCGAACAGCTGCTTCGGCACAGGCACATTCGTGAAGTGAGGCGTTTCGGATTAATGTTTGCCGTTGATTTTGATTCGGCCGAGCGTGTTAACCGGATTGTTGAATACGCGAAACAGAAAGGTGTAATCTGCTACTGGTTTTTATCGCACCCGTACAGCTTCCGTATCGCTCCTCCCCTTACGATTTCAGAAGAACAAATCCGGGAGTCGTGCGAAGTGATTCTTGAAGCGATTGAGAACAGCTGATATCTAAGTTTGAAAGTTTAAAGTTCAAGGTTTCAGGTTAAAGATAACCCGAAACCCTGAAGTTGTATTTTAGTTGCCTAAAGCATTGAACGAATACACGTAGTAGTTCGGATCAACCTTTACAGTAGCGGTCTGAGCCTCCAGCTTTTCTGTCTGAGGACGGGTAGAAGCCTTTAACACTTTTTCCTTTCCATCAATCCAAACCTTTACCGGCATATCAAATCCGCGCACGCAGTTCGACCAGCGGTAGGTAAGGTTGCCGTCTTTCACCAGGTATTCAAATGTCGGGATGCGGGTATCGCGCAAGTATTGATCGAAGAACTTTGCCAAATTGAGGTTGAGGCTTTTCGCCATGTAGTCTTCCACCTGCTTCGTGGTTACTACCTGGTGGTAGAACTCTTTGTTCAGACCACGCAGCATGGCTCTCCAGTATTCGTCATTGTTCACCCACTGGCGAAGCGTGTGCAGCATGGCGTTGCCTTTGTTGTACATGTCGCCTGAACCTTCCGAATTCACTCCGTAGTTTCCGATAATCGGTGACTGGTTTGAAATTCCAAAACGTACGCCACGGCTGTATTCTGCGCCAGCTTCCTTGCCATAAAACTTCTCTACAAACAAGCACTCCGAATACATCGTAAAGCCTTCGTGAATCCACATGTCGGCAATGTCTTTGTACGTGATATTATTCGCGAACCACTCGTGGCCGGATTCGTGAACGATGATGTAGTCCCACTTCAATCCCCAGCCGGTACCGCTCAGATCCGAGCCCAGGTATCCGTTCTTAAACTGGTTGCCATACGTTACTGAGCTTTGGTGCTCCATTCCCAGGTAAGGCACCTGAACAAGTTTATAGCTGTCTTCATAGAACGGATACGGCCCGAACCAATATTCGAACGCTTCCATGGTACGGGCAGCATCTTTAAAATGTTCTTTTGCTTTCTCGAGATCGCTTTTCAACACCCAGAAATCCATGTCGAGCAAGCCCTTTTCACCTTTATACTTTTCCGTGAAGTTGGCATAGTCACCGATGTTCACGTTAACACCGTAGTTGTTAATCGGGTTAACCACTACCCACGTGAAGGTTTTTGTTTTGTCTTTTTCAACTTTCTGTTTTTTCAGACGGCCGTTTGAAACCCCGATGAGGTCTCCCGGAACGTTCAGGTTAATGGTCATTCCATTATCGGGTTCATCATACATGTGGTCTTTGCACGGCCACCACAAGCTTGCACCGATGCCCTGGCAAGAAGTGGCAACAAAGTCTTTACCGTTTGAATCTTTTCCCCACGAGAAGCCACCATCCCACGGTGCATTTTTAGCAACCGTTGGATTACCGGAGAATTCAATTGTGATCGTATTCAGCGTTCCCGGCACCTGCTTTTTGGCGAGCGTAACAAAGTGCGCATTGCCTTCATGCCTTACCGTAAGCGTTTGGCCATCCTGGGTCACCTTGTCGATGTTCATCGGTGCCTGCAGGTCGATCTGCATCACGTTATTTTCTTCCAGCACCTTATACGATACCACGTTGCTTCCCTTGATTGACTTGGCTGTCGGGTTAACCGAAACCGAGAGTTCATACTTTTGCAAATCCCACCACGCACGTTCTTTGGTGATGGAACCGCGCAGCGTATCCTGTCGCGTATACTTTTTGTTCGAGAATAGTCCCTGGGCCTGAACCGAACCCACAATCAGCACGAGGAGGAAAACAATGCCGTATTTTTTCATATTAATTGTACTTTTATAAGAGCCCCTAAAGTAGTTTTAAGCATGGAAGTTTCAAAACCGTTCGACCGACTTGACTATATCTACAAGTTGTTCATGATCATTGCGTTATCCATCCTCGCGACTGTGTTAGCTGCCGATATTGTAATCCCTTTGCTCATCGCTGCTTTCCTCTCGATCGTGCTTCTTCCGGTGGTAAACTGGTTTGAAAAAAAGCTGTCGCTTACACTCTCCGTTGTGGTGGTGCTGATCCTTTCGGTGATCATTTTCGTGGGGATTATGTGGATCATCGGGAATCAACTGACTTCACTCATCGGTGACCTTCCGAATCTGGAAAGCAGGTATCGCGCGCTGGTTGACAGCGTGAGCATGCAAATACAAAACACCCTCGGATTTACCGAAGATGATCAAACCGGCCTCATCAAAGAATCACTAAAAAGTGTAACGGTTTATGTAACCAATTTTCTGGTGTCGACCACCAACACGCTTTCGCTGATGATTCAGATCCCAATTTATATTTTCCTGTTTTTGATCTACCGCGACCGCTTCAAAAAGTTCTTCCTGGCGTTGCTGCCGCATCACGAAGAATTGAAATGGAAAAAAGAAATTGATACCGTACTGAAGGGCTACATTTCAGGACTGCTGATTGTAACGCTGATTGTCGGCACGGCCAATACGATCGGGTTGTTGATTCTCGGCATCGATCATGCGTTCTTCTTCGGGGCGTTGTCCGGGATTCTGATCATCATTCCGTACGTGGGTATTTTCATTGCCGCACTTCTGCCTGCGCTTTTTGCGTTGCTTACCAAAGACAGCGCCTGGTACGCAGTTGGCGTGGTGGCGATTTTTTCAACCGTGCAATTCCTGGAAGGCAATTTTATCACCCCGCGAATTACAGGTTCCAAAGTAAGCATCAATGCACTGGCTGCGATTATTGCGTTACTGATTGGTGGTAAGATTTTAGGAATTGCCGGGATGATTTTAGCGGTGCCGATTACCGGGGTTATCCGCGTGCTGCTCGCATACTCCAGGCATTTAAAACCGTTCGTGATTTTGCTGGAAGATAAACAAGACGAACCCGATAAGGTCGCAACTCCGGAAACGCCCGCGCCCGTTACGGATTCCGCTGATTGAAGAGCAGTACATATTTCTCAAGCACGCCTTCACTTTCCGGCTCGGCTTCCTGCTGATACTGTTTATAAAGTTCAGGATCGTGGTTTGCCAGAATAGATGTAATGGTTTTTTTGTTTAGAATGTATGGCACGCCATCGTCTTCAGCAAAGATGATTACACCCCTCGAATCCAGGTGCGAAGATGAATGTCCAATGGTGGCTCCCAAACCTCCCACAATGATTCCTCCTACGAATATTCCCACCATTGCCCCGGTTCCTGAGCGTGACATTTTTTCCATAATGGGATCACGGGTATACACAATCCTTCCGAGGTCAAGAACTTTCAGGTAATAATCACTGTGACTCTGATACATAGCCGAATTGATGTACACGTTACGTCCGTCCGAAAAAGCATATGCATTTTTAATCTTCTTCTTTTTCTTCTCCGAATCGTGAAGCATATACATTAACCGGGTTGTGTCGCTGCCGGTTTGATTGGGAAGGATGCCCGTTAACAGCACCGTATTCGGAACGTAAAACAGAAGTTCTTCAAGCGGTTTGCACTCGAAATTTTCTGTTTCATCCGGGATGTTTGCCCTGAACTGCCGATAGGAGTAGTAAATCCCCTTGTTAACCTTTCGGGTAAGAAAAATATTCTCCTCCTGCCCAAACGCGGCTATTGAAATAAGCGTAAACAGAACTGTAACGCGAATCACCACTTTCTGTACCAGTTTTGAGCTGACTAAAATACAACTATCGGCCGCCCGGTTCAACTACTGAAATTACTTAAGAAGTTTCTTTTCCAGTTCTGCCTTTAGTTTTTTATCACTCGCTTTTTTATCAATCACGATCTGGATTGCTTTATTGATCATCACGTTCGTCTGACTGTGATACTGCTCCGGGATCCCCTTGCTGCCGGTGATGATCAAGTCAACTCCCTTTTTTACTTTATCCGAACTCTTAATCTCCGACAAATACGTTGCAAAATCATTCACCTGGCCGAGTTGCTCCCACCATTGCATTTTCTTGAAATCTTCGTAAACGGAAGGGAACAACTCTTCTGATCCGGAAAGCATATACGCTTTCGCGATAGCATCTTTTAATGAGCCTTTGTTCGGTTTAGCAGCCAGCTTTTTAGCTTCCGCCAAGGCGAGGGTTTTATCCAGTTGCGACAATCCGTAAAGCGATGCTCCTGCAACACTGTATGACGAGTCGTTCAATCCGGCTTTAAAGATCTCGGTGTATTCTGCTTTCTTCAGATTTGCCAGCAATGAAATCGCCTGCGCCCGTACAAGTTTGGCTTTATCGTTCTTCGCGAGGTCGACAATGCTCGGTTCAAGTGCTGCCAACAGATTTTTGTCGGCCGGGTTGATGCGTGATAAATTTCCCCTTCTCATGCGTGCAGACTTATCGGTCATCGCAAGCTTCAGCAATTCGATGGCTTTCGGATTATCGGTTTGTTTCAACGCGGCAATAAACGCCTCTCTCCGATCGAGATAGCTACCGGCATACTTGTACTGATGTATGTAGTTATCGAGTGTTTTGTTATCGGTCTTCTGCCACAACGTAAACTTGTTGGCATCAACATTTACCAGGTCAGGCCGGGTTGTGTAGGGGAATGTAAATGTTTCTGACTTTTCGTTCAGCCAAACGGAGTAGCGAACTTTCTGCGCACCGTTGTATACATCGATGTCAAGCGGAAGCTCGAAGAGGTTGTCCTCACCCTGCATCTGATTGATGGTAACGCTTACTTTTTTAGCCGCATCATCATAGGCATAGCTGATATCCACCACGGGATGTCCATACCCGAAATACCATTGATTGAAGAACCAGTTCAGGTCTCTACCACTTACAGACTCCAGGGCCAGTCGCAACTGGTGTGCTTCACCGGTTCCGAACTTGTTATCGGTCAGGTATTTATTAAGACCTTTGAAGAACGCACTGTCGCCCACAACCTGACGCAGCATGTGTAAAATGCGACCACCTTTCTGATAACTCACCAGGTCGAACATCTCTTCCTTGTCGTCATAGTAAAAACGAACAAGATCTTTTTCGCTTTCCTCTGGCTGGCCCAGGTATGACTGCATCTGAGTGAAGTTCTCAGCCCCGGCATCATCGGCACCATATTTATGTTCGAGCCACAGGTATTCGCTGTAGTCGGCAAATGATTCGTTAACGGTAAGGTTACTCCAGCTCTCGGCCGTTACGTAGTCGCCAAACCATTGGTGAAACAATTCGTGCGCGATGGTTCCTTCCCATGAGTTTTCGTCTACGAGCTCACGCGCATCCTGCTGGGCACCTTCCTGATGAAGCGTGGCAGTCGTGTTTTCCATGGCACCGCTCACGTAATCGCGGGCCGTCATTTGTGAGTATTTCACCCACGGGTATTTCACTCCGGTAACCTTCTCAAAGAATGCGATCATCTCGGGCGTGTTGCCGAAAATTTTCTTCGCTACGGATGCATATTCCTTCTCAACATAATAGTTAACCTCCATGCCGTTATACGTGTCTTTCACAATCGCATAATCGCCCACGCCCATGAAGAACAAATACGGTGCATGTGGCAATTCCATCTTCCAATGGTCGGTGCGGGTTCCGTCAGCATTTTTTGTTTGACTTACCAGTTTTCCGTTGCTCAGCGTAACATACTTGTCGGGAACAACCATCAGGATTTCACTGGTTGTTTTTTGATTCGGTTTATCGATCGTTGGGCACCAGGCTGAAGTAGCTTCAGTCTCACCCTGCGTCCAGATTTGTGTAGGCTTGTTCTTATCGGCTCCGGTTGGATTAATGAAATAAAGTCCTTTAGCATCGTTGATAGCCGCGCTGCCTTTTACTTTGAGCTCGTTCGGTTTTGCTGTGTAGTCGATGTAAATTGTGTACTTGTCGTTTCGCGTGTAGGGCTTATCCAGTTTGATTTTGATAACCCATCCGTCATACGAATACTTGAGCGGAACGTTTGTGCTGCTCACGAGCTGAACGGCCCGCAAATCCATTCCCTTGGCATCAAGCTTCAATGAATCCGTTGTGTAAAAATGTGGCTTGAGCGTAATCCAAACTTTACCCAACATTTGCGATTTGGCATAATCGAAACGGGCTTCCAGTTTCGTATGCACCAGATCGTGAACTTTTTCTGCAGAGGGCTGATAAACTAACGGAGCCTGCTGTTCTGTTTGAGTGTATCCGGTAAATGAGGTTAATAAGGCAAGCACGAATGCCAGCGTAGCAATTTTTCTCATGTTGGTTTAGGTTAACGTATCAAAGTTTTTCAACCACCAGGTTGTGGTTCGTGTAAATACAAATGTCAGCGGCAATATTCAGGCTTTCACGAACAATCTCTTCTGCCGATAAGTGGGGTGCGTGTTTCTTCAACGCAATGGCTGCCGACTGCGCGTACATGGCACCCGAGCCGATCGCGGCAACTTCGTTATCCGGTTCCAGCACATCGCCTGTTCCCGATAAAATCAATACCTCCTCTTTGTTTGCTGCAATCAGCATAGCCTCAAGCCTTCTCAGGTAACGATCCATCCGCCAGTCTTTCGCGAGCTCGATTGCTGCGCGTTTCATGTTTCCGCCATAGCTGTTCAGTTTCTCTTCGAACCGATCGAGCAGCGTAAACGCATCGGCTGTTGATCCGGCAAAACCGGTCACCACTTTTCCATCCTGAAGCTTGCGGATTTTTTTGACGTTGCTTTTCGCGATATAGTTACCCATCGTAGCCTGGCCGTCTGCACCGATGGCTACCTGGCCGTTATGTTTTATTGCCAGTACAGTAGTTGAACGTATCTTCATAAAAAAAGAAGCCGGAACATGTCCGGCATTAAGGTTTCGACAGGCCTGTCTGCCGCAGGCAGGCTTAACCTGACAATTAAATCAAAATTCTTACGGGATCTTCCAATAAGCCTTTCAGTGTTTTGAGGAAGGCTGCTCCTGTTGCACCATCTACCACACGGTGATCGCACGACAAAGTAACTTTCATTACGTTACCAACGGCCAGCTGTCCGTTCTTCACAATGGCAGTTTCCTTGATTCCACCCACTGCAAGAATACAAGAATCCGGTGTGTTAATGATCGCAGTGAATTCTTCCACGCCAAACATTCCAAGGTTCGAGATGGTGAACGTACTTCCCTCCCAATCGGCAGGCTGAAGTTTCTTATCCTGAGCTTTCTGAGCCAGATCTTTTACTTCGGCTGAAATATGAGACAACGACTTGTTATCTGCGAAGCGAACTACCGGAACGAGCAAACCGTCTTTCACAGCAACGGCAACACCGATATGAATGTGATGATTCTTACGGATTTTATCACCCTGCCAGCTTGAATTGATATCGGGGTGCTGACGCAGCGCAGTTGCTACAGCTTTCAGCACGATATCATTAAACGATACTTTAACGGGTGAAATTTCATTGATGCTCTTGCGCGCTTCTACCGCTTTGTCCATGTTGATTTCCATGGTCACATAGAAATGCGGAGCGGTAAACATACTTTCTGAAAGGCGCTTAGCAATAACCTTGCGCATTTGCGACACGGCTACTTCTTCGAAGCTTTCTTTGCCAACAACCTGAGGAAGAACAACCGGTGCTCCGCCTTTGCTGTCTTTGGAAGCAGGTTTCGCCTCCGCGGACGGCTTGTAATTTTCAACGTCACTTTTGGTAACGCGTCCGTTATCACCCGTACCAGCGATTTTCGAAATATCGTAGCCTTTGTCTTTGGCAATTTTTTTGGCGAGCGGAGACGCTTTAACGCGACCGTTCACCGAATGGTCAGGCTCTTCCGTTTTCGCCGGAGCGGCCGATTCAGTTTTCTGTTCAGCTTTCTTTTCAGGAGCAGGTGAAGAAGTTGCTGATGCGCCCGACTGATTTGCTTTTAACAGAGTCTTCCAGTCAGCGTCTTTGTCGCCAACGATCGCAAGCACTCCGTTAACGGCTACGGACTGTCCTTTATCCGCACCGATGTAAAGCAATGTACCACTGTCGTAGGCTTCGTACTCCATCGTAGCCTTATCGGTTTCAATCTCAGCCATCAGGTCGCCCGACTTAACGGTATCACCAACTTTTTTATGCCATGCAGCGATCACACCTTCCGTCATGGTATCGCTCATCTTTGGCATCTGAACAATCTTTGCTTTTATGTTCGATGTGTCAATCGATTCCTGAGGCTTGGAAGCCTCTTTTGTTTCCTGCTTTTTCGGTTCTTCCTTTTTTGATTCCGTTGATGCGCCTGAACCGGCTCCTTCTAACAGCGCTTTAAAGTCTTCACCTTTCTTCCCGACAACAGCAAGCACATCGTTTACCTTAACAGCCTGGCCCTCGGTTGCACCGAGATGAAGAACAACACCTTCGTTGAAGGATTCATAGTCCATGGTAGCTTTATCGGTTTCAATCTCTGCCATCAGCTCGCCTGCCTTCACCGTGTCACCCACTTTCTTATGCCATTTTGCGATAACGCCTTCTGTCATCGTATCGCTCATCTTGGGCATTCTGACTATTTCCGCCATGCTGTTTTAGCTGTTTTTGTAAATGTAGGGGTCAAAAATAGGGTTAAAAACCCCGAAATTCAAGGCTTCAAAAAGTTTTAAAAATTCACCAGTCCGATCAGGATTTCGAACTTGGTAACTGACGGTTTGAGTCCGTAAGCATAGCGAATGCCAACATTGAGTTGGGGTAAAAAACGCATCGCATTGAAGTCCATTCTGAGTTCGCCACCAATGGAAGCATAGGTTTGTTTGGTGACGTTATAGTAAAGCACTTTATCGCCATACCCGTAATCGAAGAAAGCATTGGCGCGGAAACGTTGTACGTACAGCAGCGACCCGATGGAAATATCCGGATACCAGAGTGGCATCGTATAGTTTGCGGAAAACGAGTAGAAATTTTCAAAATGATAAACCGAATGTCCGCGGGGCACGGGCACATTATTCCTGAAAATATAATCGTTGAGCGCTACATCAACATCGGTTTTCTGATACGCTCCGTAACCCCAGAAAGAATGATGCTTGAATAAGCCCGGGAAGTATAATGTCGCGTAAGCGGAAAATAACGCTCCTTTATAATCGCCTCCATAAGGGGTATTGAAGTAATCGATACTGATTGCCTGTCCCCATTTACTGTAAATATCGCGCCTGCTTTGCTTCAGTAAACGATAGGCAGAAATCCCAACGTGATTGAACATCAGGTTGCCATTACCGGTGTATTCAAAGAACGGATAACCCCTTGCCCCGGCCGATTGGCCATCGACTATGTATAATGGGATAAACCGTGAATCGTTGATTGAATTTTTAAAGTCGGTTACATGCGTATACCCGAAATAGTTGCTCAAACTCACGCTGCTATAATATTTCGAGCGCGTAGTCACCAATGGCAATCGCAATCCGGCCTGTACCGTTTGTTCAGTCCATTTGAACGTGATGTCTTTGGATACGCGTGTGGTATCATCTGTATTCGTATCCACCACATAGAATGAACCATTGCCTTCATCAACCGAACGGGTGGCATAGGTAAAATCCACATCAATGATCGGATACCATCCCTGGTAGCTCACACCCGCATGCCATGCACCGGTGCGTTCGTTAATATCAAAAAGATAGCCTGCTTTGATTACGGTTGTGCTCAGCACGTCTTGCGAGGAAATACCGATGTCGGCACGTGTAAACGATGAATTGAAATAAGCGCCCCAACTGTATGGATTGAACAAACCGGAAATCTTTGAATACCGGCTTGACGAAAACGTGGTATTGGGAATGCTGTCAAACAGTCCCGGCCTTCCCTCCTGTTCGCTCAGGTAACTGAAGTATTCTTTAGGACGACTGAATGTTTCAACCGTTTTCCATGCAGCGGGATCAAAAGAAACAGACACGATTTCAAATCCGTCACGGGTTTGATTGCTGTAGTAAAGTGTTTTACCGTCTGGAGAAACGGCAGGATTATACGCTCCGTACTTAGCGGAAGTTACCGTGAGCCGAATGCCCTTTTCCAAATCATACGCATAAATGTTATCGATTCCGGATACCGGTGAATTAAAGAGCAAATATCCCCCGGCCAGAACAGGATGACCGATGTTCTCGTCTGATCCTTTGATGAGTGTAGCTTCTTTTTCAGTTTCATAATCAATCAGCACAACACTTCGTTGACTATTTTGTGTTTTCAGCGCTACGATTTTTTTGCCATCGGCCGCCCAGCGTGCCATCGAGTAAAAAGCATTTTCCGGATTACTAAATTTCTTAAGAACATTTCCGCGCTCACTGTCAATCACCACAACAGAAACCTTATAATCGGTTGTGCTCTCGATCGTTACGATCTTCGTTCCATCCGCGGAGATGGCTGCACCGGCATACCGGGTTTTGTGCGTAAGCACTGTGTATTGTTTCTTTTCAATGTCGTAGGACTTAATCAACGAGTAATTTTTTATTTGCCAGCGCGGATCAAATCCGTACTCGCTCCAAACAACTTTATTTCCTGCTGCCGATAACATGCCGGCATCATTCACCACACCGGGAATGAACGATCTTTCTTCCCTGCCGTTCCTAAGCACAACAAACTGCGTGAAATCACCAATGCCATTTTTCACAGCAATGATGCTGCCGTCTGCAAGAACCTGCGGATATAAGTAGCTCGTATATGTCTTTGATTTACGCTTCGATACAACATCAAACGGAGTAAGTTGAACATTACTCAATTGCTCGCGATAGGTTTGATTCAAATCTTCCGCTGTCGCGCGATATAATTCCGGTAACGTCAGGCCGCCAATCTTTTTAACTGATCCGGAGAACCGGAACGGAACAAACGATGCATTTGCCGTGCGCTTCATCACTTTTCCCCAAACGTCCGGGTCACCGGTTCGCTTGCGCAGATAGCTGATCATGTGGTAGCCCAGCACGTAATGATCGGGAATGTTATGCTTGTACGAGCGTAAGTACTGTTTGTTATAATTAAATACCCTGCCTTCCTGGAGATTGGTTCGCATTAACAAACCAAAATTCGGAATGCGGCCCCGGCCACTGTGTGTAAAAGCTGTTTCGGTAGCAACAGCATCGCCCTCCCATGCCCATTGAGGCATGGACGTAGTTGCCATCGCGGCCAGCGTGGCAGGGCCAAAGGCATAATACAACAATCTGTTGAAGCCCGTGTTGACGCGCTGATACTGTACTACGTGCCGGTATTCATGCGACACAAGTTGGTCCAGCCAGTCGTTGGTTCCTAAAAAGTTATAGTCCTGCGAGGGCATAGTATAAAATTCCGACCTTCTCGGAGTGAGCGTTACAAACCCATTGGAAATGGACGACTGGTTTTGAAGGACAACCGAAATTTTTCGGGGGCGGGCCTGCAATGTATTTGACTCGGGCTGATAGGCGTGCTCCAGGGTAGCTGCAACACGCTGGGCTTCCTGTTCAAAATCTTTCGGATACAGTACCTTAAAATGGGGGGTATTGATCTTGTAAAACTTTACGGAAGGCGGATTATTCTCCAGAACCTCCTGCCCGTAAGCCCGCAACCCCATCACCAGGCAGAGTATCAGTATCGAAAAAGTATATTTCAAACGAAGTAAAGATGAAATATTCAATTCTGTTTCCGGTAAAACAATAGCTGACCTGAAATTTTGAACGTAATATTGCGCAGGATTGCCACAAATGTTCAGAAAGCTGCGCGAATTGTACCGGGAGTATAAGCCTTATGTTCGGGTTGACCTGATCATGTACGGAGTGCTGATCCTGGCCATCATCATCTACTTCATCGTGTCAGCCATTATCGGCTGATAATTCACAATAAAATTTCACGAATGTTTTCTTTGATCCGGCCCGCAAGCTGATCGGTCGGCAGGTCGTTAATGTCGCGGCCGAACGGGTCTTCAATTTCTTCCGCAATCAGTTCCACGCTTAACAACACAAACGTGATCAACAGCGTAGTGGGGATAGTGATGTATTCAAAGCTCGTGACAAAGCCGAATGGCAGTGTGATGATGTAAATGAAAATAAATTTCTTAATGAACATTGCGTACGAATACGGAATCGGTGTGTTCTTGATGCGTTCGCATGCCCCGATGATGTCGATAAAGTCTTTCATTTCCTTATCGAGCACTCTGAACTGATCACCTGTAAGCTTACCGGAAACATACAAGCTGTTAACCTTATCGTACATCATGCCGGCTATGCGGTTCGGTTTGTGTGCAATCTCTTTTATCGAGTCAGGGAAACCGGGTTCTGCCGCCTCCAGTTCTGACAGTTGAACACCCTGGCGCAGATGTTCTTTAGAGGCCACAACAAAATTCGGAATCATCTGCGCGAACCACTTGCGTGTTTCAAGATCGCCTTTCGGCAGATACGCGCTGAGTTTAAGTGCATAGTTTCGGGTGCTGTTTACCATTCCGCCCCAAAGCTTTCTTCCCTCCCACCAGCGGTCGTACGCTGAGTTCGTACGGAATACAAGGAACAAACCGAGGACAATACCCAGTAACGAGTGCAGGGCGGTGGTGTTCTGAAAATGTGTTTTGTTAAATCCGAATACATCCAGCATGACAACGCACACGATCGTGGTAAACACCCCCATGAAGATCAATGCCGGCATCATTGTTTTTACAACAAATCTGCTGTAGGAGTGAAATATGATCGAAAGCCACGTTTTGGGGTTGTATTGAACCATAAGGAGATTTAGAGGCCTCAAAAATAAGGATCGAAGGCTGATTTCCAAGTTTGTAACCCTTTCCACCCGTTTTGCGTTAGTTATTCAAAATAATATATTTGTAATATCATTTTAATATCAACTGTATGAACCAGGAAAAAACCTCCAGTCCCGTATCCGGTTATCTGATGTTAACCGTTGTGTTATTGTTGCTCGTATTGGGCACCTTAGGCCTGATCGTGGGACGAAGTCCCATCTTTATTTGGCCGCTCGTAATAGGTTTTGTGCTGATGATGGGTTTCTTCTTCATCAACCCGAATTCATCCGTTGTGCTGGTGCTTTTCGGTTCGTACCAGGGAACCGTTAAGAAAAATGGTTTTTACTGGGTTAATCCTTTTTATGTTAAGAAGCCTATCTCGTTGCGCGCACGAAACTTCGACAGCGAAAAAATTAAGGTGAACGATAAAGTCGGTAACCCGATTCAAATCGGTGTAATCCTGGTTTGGCAAGTACAGGATACATTCAAGGCAGCATTCGATGTTGACAACTATGAGAATTTCGTAAAAGTGCAAAGCGACTCGGCTGTACGTAAGCTGGCCGGTGAGTATGCCTACGACAACTTCGAAGAAGATTCAGAAGTTACCCTTCGTTCAGGTCATGAAGAAGTAAACCAGGCGTTGGAAGAAAACCTCCGCAAGCGTTTGGAAATCGCAGGCATCCAGGTGATAGAAGCCCGCATCGGCTACCTCGCCTATGCACCGGAAATAGCCAGCGCGATGCTGAGAAGGCAACAGGCTACTGCTGTGGTTTCGGCCCGCTTTAAAATTGTGGAAGGCGCTGTGAGTATGGTGCAGATGGCGCTTGATCATTTGTCGAAGCAAAACATTATCGAACTGGATGAAGAACGTAAAGCAGCAATGGTGAGCAACCTGATGGTTGTGCTCTGCTCTGATAAAGATGTTAGTCCTGTGGTGAACACCGGTACCCTGCACCAGTAATGAACCGGGTTATTTTTTCCGAGCAGCAAAGTTTCCGGCAAACGGTATGGATCTGGATGATTATTATCCCGGTTGCCTTTGGAACTTCGCTGCTCATGGTGTATGGATATTACCAGCAGATTGTTTTGGGCGAACCCTGGGGCGACAAGCCGATGAGTGACACGCTGCTGACGGGCTTCACGATCGGGGTTATTATTATTGAAGCGTTAACGGTGTGGGCGATTTCCTCGTTACGTGTGTCGATCGAAATAACGGACGATGAATTCCGCTACCGGTTTTTCGAATACCTGACGAAATGGAAAACCTTTACCCGCCACGACATCGTGAATTACTCAATCGAAAAATACTCGTGGTGGCGGGGTCGTGGTCTTGGATTTCGAAAAGAACCGTTCAGCAAAACCGTCCGCATGATTATCAAGCCGGATTATATCCTTACCCTGAACGTAAAAGATGGCAGAACCATCCTGATGAGCACGGGAAATAAAGAAGAACTGGAACGCGCCATGCGCAAACTACTATCGAACAGCGAAAACACGTAAGAAATGGCTGAGAAAAAACCATTTGCCCTGCGCCTCGATGCCGACCTGTTAAAGGCGGTCGAGAAATGGGCAGCCGATGAATTCAGAAGCACGAACGGCCAGCTGGAATGGATCATTTCGAAAGCGCTGAAAGATGCCGGACGTGCGAAAAACAATAAAACATAATACACCAGCGGCTTATGGCGTTATGTCCGGAGTTATTTAAATTTCGGTCCCCAAAAATGCTGCTCTTATGAGAAAAAATTCCATGCTTAAGATTTTAATGATCATACTTTTTGTAGCCGGATACATGGCAGGCTCCGCTCAGGATTATGTTGTTACAATAAAAGGCGACACACTTCAGGGCAAAGTGAAATACTTCAACGGCACCGGTGTACGCTATGCAGGTGCCAATTCAAAGTATATTCAACTCATCCCGCATGAGGGGAAAAAACGCACCTTCCAGGTGCTGGATGCCATCTCGTTCAAAATGAACGATGAGATTTATTATACCATCAAGTTTCAGGAAGGATATAGTTTTATGAAAGTACTACATCCGGGATATCTTACGCTCTACGCGTATCAGCTTGAGAATCAAACCACGTGGGACGGCCGCTATTTTGTGAAGCGCGATGGCTCTATGATTGATGTTCCAAACCTGGGGTTCAAAAAACGTGTCGGACAATTCCTTGCCGATTGTCCGGATGTTGTTAAAAAAATTGAGGCCGGTGATCTGGGACGTTCAAATCTCAAAGAACTGGTTGAAGAATACAATGCATGTGTTCATCAGAAAACATATCCTAAGGTAGAAAAGTCGCCCGCGCAGATTGCATGGTCAGATCTTGAAACGTCAGTGAAAAACTTATCCGACTTCGATAAGAAAAAAGACGCACTGGAAATGATTCATGAGGTTAGAACCAAGCTAACCAAAAATGAAAACATTCCTTTGTTTCTCGTAAACGGAATAAAAGACGCGCTCAAAGATCAAAGCAGCATTCAGGAAACATTGAATACTGCGCTCGCGAATGTGACCGGGAACTAGTTACGCTTTCTATTCAGTATTTGCGTAGCAAGTGATGTTACACGTTGCCGGTTAAAGGCGAGAACAATCAGGCAAAAAACAGCAACCAGTAACGCCAGCAGAAACAGGTAGCCGCCATCACCTTTCACTTCAATTCCTAAAACAGTGAGGTGAAAGAAAATTGCCCCGGCCATCAGCCCGAGACCCAGTATTGCGCCCAGCCATGCCGTGGCATTGATAAGAATCAATACGGAAGCAATGAGTTCAAACACCCCGGTACCAATTCTTCCCCACGGTTCCATGCCAACGGTTGAAAAAATATAAACAGATTCTTCAGCAGCCGAGAATTTGAAATACAGGGTTTGAATCATGATTATTGCAGCTCCGATGCGCGCAATCCAGTAGAGGATGGTTTTGATTTTTTCCATGAGCCAAAAGTAGCGAATAGGATGAATGAAAAATGTCATCGTAACGACAGAGATTTACTATTTTTCAAAAAAATGAGGCTTACAAGATGTTGATTATCAAAAAATTGCCTGGTTTTTTTATCATTTACGTGGTGTTGTTGGCCACGCTATCCGAAGGCTGCAGTGAAAGAAAAACTCAGAATGAAACGGATGGAGCCGCTGCTGAGATCGACTCAGCCCATGATTTTTACGAACAGCCTGACGATAAAACCGTGTACGACTATCATCGCTTCGCAGGAATCTACGATCACGAAAGTTCTACCAAAGGTTTTGCGGCAATCTTAACTGTTACCGAGAGTGGCAACGATCTTGCATTCACCATCTCTGTCGCGCAGGGAAGTTGCAAAGGCGAAGCGAAGGGAAATATGCTGATGATCAGTCATGATAAAACGTACTACGTAGGGTTCTACGAAGTTGACGAATGCCCGCTTCAGTTTACACTGATGCTGAACGAAGATAAGATTGATGTGAAGGAAGTAAACCTTTGCAGACTGCACGAAGCCAATTGCGCCTTTGAAGGCACATATGCGAAAAGAAAAATCTGATCACGTCTCTGAAAATTCTTCCAGGTTCCAGTCTAGTTTCTGATTATAAAAGATTTCACCCTTCTTAACTTCAAGCGGTGATTCAAAATTGTTGTCGTACAATTTGCCGGTGCCCAGTCCTTGCGGAATGGAAACCGGATAATTCGCGGTAAGCTGACAGATTGCGTTCAATCCGATGTTCGACTCCAGTGCTGATGTAATCCACCAACCGATGTTCATCGACTCGGCAATCGAAATCCATTCCTGTGTTCCGCGAATCCCTCCATGCAGGCCCGGCTTAACGATAATATACTGCGGTTTTATTTTGCTGAGCAATTCTCTTTTCGCTTCCGCGGACTGAATGCCAATCATTTCTTCATCCAGCGCGACCGGGATGGGAGATTTGCGACACAGCTCTTCCAACTCGGGTTGTCGTGGTTTTATCGGCTGTTCGATGGAATGAATTTTATATTTCGAAAGATCGTAGAGTTTGTACAACGCTTCATCGGTCTTGAAGGCTCCGTTCGCATCCAGTCGTAACGTAATGTCTTCGCGGAAATATTTCTTTCGGATATAGTTCAGGATGTCGCACTCCTTTTCAAAATTCAATCCTCCAACTTTTATCTTAATGCAACGAAAGCCCTCCTCTATCTTGATCGAAGCCTGCTGAAGCATTTCATCCAGGTCGCCCATCCACACCAAACCGTTTATCGGGATAGGCTTTCCAGCGAGGAAGCCGTTATCAAAAATCATTCGTTTCCCCCCGTTTTTGAGATCGAGCAGTGCGGTTTCCAGCCCAAAAAGGATGGATGGATATCCTTCAGGCACTATGCCAGCAGCATCTTTGAGCAGTTCCGGCCCCGATAAGTCAAGCCTGCCGACATTGACTGCCACTTGGTTTACAACACCCTCATAATCAGGCTTATCGTCAATACTCAGTCCGGGCAACGGAGCGCATTCCCCGAGGCCAAATACGGCCGGGTCGCGGTCATCCCACAGCTTCATAAACCAGCTCACGCGGTTTTTCATCCTGCCACGGGAGGTGCGGGCGGTAAAGTTGAACTCGAATACCTTTTTTGAAACGGATGCGCGTAATGCCATACAACGGTAAACCAGCGCCAAATTAAATAATAATTTTCCGGGTTAATTTTGCCTTCCTTTTCAGGCAGCCATGGAGCGATTCATCAACATGCAGGATTATACGTACGACTTGCCGGACGACCGGATTGCGTACCAGCCCCTGGCAAACCGTGACGAATCGAAACTGCTCGTGTACCGCGGGGGAAAAATTGAGCATCGCATATTCAAAAACCTCGCTGACTTTATCCCGGAAAGTTCCCTGCTTGTTTTTAACGATACAAAAGTTATTCCTGCACGACTCCATTTTCAAAAAGAATCAGGTGCTGACATTGAGGTGTTTTTATTGAATCCTGTTTCGCCTGATTCATTGCTAACCGTTGCCATGCTCGCCAAAAACAAATGCGCATGGCGCTGCACGATCGGCAACCTGAAGCGTTGGAAAGACGCACAGGCTCTAACAAAGCATGTGGGTGGAATTATATTAACGGCCTCATTAGCAAACCGATCGGAAGGAGTTGTAGAATTTTCGTGGCCGGGAAACCAAACATTTTCTGAGGTAATCACGGCTGCGGGAAGTACGCCACTTCCACCGTACATCAAGCGTGCAGCGGAAACAGAAGATACAGTTCGGTATCAGACCATTTATTCAAACCACGAAGGTGCCGTTGCTGCGCCCACCGCAGGACTTCACTTTACAGAAGATGTTTTTAAATCTCTGTCGAAGAAGAATATTGATCGTGATTTTCTTACCCTGCACGTAAGTGCCGGAACATTCCAGCCTGTGAAAGCTGAGAATGCACTGGATCATGTTATGCATCATGAGCAGGTCACCGTAACACGTCAAACAATCGAAAATCTTCGGGGTCATCTTCAAAAATTAATTGCAGTCGGCACAACATCCATGCGCACGCTGGAAAGTTTGTACTGGTTCGGTGTCAGGCTTACGGTAGATTCCGGATCCGTGTTTGCCATCTCGCAAAATGATCCGTATCAGCTTCCCGGCTCAGTGAATCCCGATGTAGCACTTGACACAATTCTCAGGTACATGGATGCCAACGGGTTAACACACATCACGGGAACCACCTCCATTTTTATTTATCCCGGATACCGCTTCCGGCTGTGCACCGGTCTGATCACTAATTTCCATCAGCCTGCCTCTACACTCATTTTGCTGGTAGCCGCTTTCATCGGTCCGGTTTGGAAGGAGGTCTATGCCGGGGCCTTGAGCGGGGGGTACCGTTTTCTGAGCTATG
Organism: Cyclobacteriaceae bacterium; assembly: GCA_019694875.1. GTDB lineage: Bacteria > Bacteroidota > Bacteroidia > Cytophagales > Cyclobacteriaceae > UBA2336. The sequence continues at coordinate 384,783 of JAIBBC010000002.1, read as the reverse complement.
GCGACAGTTCGCTTTTACTCCCTTAAGACGTTACCGGGCAGGTAAAACGGTATCAGATTTTGGTGAATTCTGTTCAGAGATTACATCTTAGCAGGAATGGATATAAATAGCGCTCGGAAGTTTTAACCCCGTGGGAATGTGCGTTGACGAGCAATCAAAAATCAATTAGAAGTTTACCGGTTTAACATTAAAGTAAAACTTTAATTACAGTAGCATAAAATGGCTAATTGTGAATTTTTTGTCGTCTGTAGGAAATAAAGTTAATTATATCGAATTTTATATGCATTTGCCGAAAATCTATGAAAGAGAGTCTACTGAATAAGGTCTTCTCAATTGAGGAGGGCGAAACGGGTCGGGTGGGTTTGTTGCTGATTATGAGCTTCTTCATGGGAGCCTTTCTCGCAACGTTTAGTGTGGCCGCCCAGACGCAATTTCTCGGTCTGCCCGATGGTAGCCAGAAACTCCCCGAAGCGTTCGTGTTGTCGGGCGTTTTTGGTCTTTTTGCAACCCTCGCTTACAACTTTCTTCAAAACCGGATTCCGTTCAAACTTCTTGCAATCCTCAGCCTTGTTACCGTAACCCTGATTGCTGCTTTCATCGAATTCGGGCACGAATATGTGGCAATGGACGACCGCTATCTTCGTTTCTTCTCATATGCCCAGATTGCCCCGTTTACACTGGTTGTACTGCTCGTTTTCTGGGGAACGTTTAACCGTCTCTTTAACGTAAAGCAGTCGAAACGCCTGCTGGGAAGTGTTGACCAGGGTGCCTTGCTGGCTTCGTTGATTTCATTCTTTTCGATCCCGATCGTTCTTAACTTCATCGATGTAAAGGACCTGTTTACCATCAGTCTTTTCGGTATCATCATCTTCACCATCCTTTTCATTGTTTTGTCAAGCCGCTTTTCAGATGAAACCTGGTCGTTGAAAAGCGAAAAAGCATTTAATCAAAAACTTTCCGCGATTGGATTCTTCAAAAACAAGTACGTATTGTTTTTGTCGCTGTTCATTATCGCATCCATGGTGGCGCTCACATTCGTGGATTATTCTTTTCTGAATGCATCAACACAGTTTTTCAGCGATAAGCCTGGCGCATTGCCTAAGTTTCTTTCATACTTTGAGGCAACCGTTGTGATCTTCAGCTTCTTGTTTCAAACATTTGCCGCTGATCGCGTTATTGCAGACTACGGTTTGAGAACTTCGGTTCTTGTGAACCCGATTCTGATCGGCATTTTCACCGTGGTGGCCCTCGCCATCGGTCTTTCATTCGGTTATACCATCGCCAGTTCATCGTTCATCATATTCTTCATTATGATCGCGATGAGTAAACTATTTGTATTGTCGGTTAAGGAATCGCTTGATGAACCCTCATTCAAACTCTATCTCCTTCCGATCGAAACCAACATCAAGATTGACGTACAAACCAAACTGGAAGGTGTTGTTACCGGTTTCGCTACGCTCGTTGCAGGCGCGCTCATCTTCAGCATCCAGAGATTCAATCTGGAGGATTTGATCTACATGACCGTGTTTGCGATTCCATTGATCGTTGGCTGGTTTCTGGTTGCCGGAAAGCTTTACGGAATTTATCGCGAAACACTGCAAACAACACTCGTTAAAAACAAAGCAAAGGTTGATCACAAGATCGATCGTGAATACACAGTAGACAAAGTCCTTGAAAAAGAAATCAACAGCACAGCGGAAGATAAAGTAATCTACGGCCTGAAGCTGATGGAAAAACTGGAACCTACGCTATTTGAGAATGCCGTTATCCGCCTTGCCGAAAGCGAATACACAAAAGTAAAATCGTTTGCCGTTGAGAAGATTCAGGAGCTCGGTATAGATAAGGAAACAATTAAGAATCCCGAAATCCGGAACCTGGCGAAAAGCGCGCAAGGCGAAGCGGAAGACAGCGATCTTCTTTCAATCTCTCCTGATAAACTGATGAAGCTCAGCAAATCGGTTAAACCGGCCGACAGAATCCTTGCTGCCAAGCTTCTGCGCAAATTGATTAGTCAGCGTACCATATTCATTTTGTTAGAACTGCTGCGCGATGTTAGCGTGCAGGTTCGTCACGAAGCGTTGATTACCGCGCGCAAGGTAAAACGTCCGGAAACGTGGTCGGTATTGATTGAACTTCTGTCCTCACCTACGTACGGCCATGACGCGGCTGCTGCGTTGATTGATGCAGGCCCGGCTGCGCTACCGGTGCTGGAAACATCATTTCATAAATCGGGACAAACTGATCTTGTCATGCTTCGCATCGTGCAAATCATGGGACGCATTGGTGGCGATGAAGCGCTGGCATTGTTGTGGAAGAAAGCCGACTATCCTGACAAGCGCATTGTGAAGCAGATTCTCTATTCACTTCGCTACATCAATTACCGGGCAACAGGCCGTCAGGCGCAGGAAGTTACCGATCTTCTCGAGATTGAACTCGGTAAAACAATCTGGAACCTGGCCGCGCTGAGCGAGTTACCGGAAGAGCCTGAATACGCTTTGTTGCGGGATGCAATCCGCGAAGAGATTCGTTCGAACTTTGATCACATTACGATGCTGCTTTCGATTCTTTACGATCCGGAAGCGGTGCAGCTTGTGCGTGAGAACATCGAATCCGGTGATCCGAATGGTGTGGCGTATGCGCTGGAGCTGATGGACTTGTTTGTTGAAAAAGACCTTAAGCCAAAACTTTTCCCGCTGTTTGATGACATCCCGGTGGCACTAAAACTCGAACAGCTTCAGATTTATTTCCCCCGCGAAAGCTATAACCCGATCCAGGTAATCAACTACATTCTGAACCGCGACTTCAACATGAACAACCGCTGGACGAAAGTCTGTGCGGTGTACGTATCGGCTTACCTGAAAGATTTCCGTGTGAGCCGCGGGTTGATCGCGCAGATGTTCAACCAGGACAAAATGCTCCAGGAAACAGCGGCCTGGGTAATCTATAACAAAGACAAGAACTTCTACAAAGTTATCTCCGAACGTCTGCCGATTCGGGATAAGAAATTCCTTGATTCATCAATCGAAAACAACCAACTGCTGGATGGATTGGATGACGGATTCTTCCTGGGTATTGAAATGGTGTTGTTCCTCAAGCAGCTGCCCGAATTCAAAAACATCAATGGCGTATTGCTTGCCGACCTGTTCGATAAAATTTCTCCGATTGATCTCAACGAAGGTCAAAAATTAACCTTCGATGCCAAGGAACAGGGAATGCCGATCATCATTGTAGCGCTGGGGGCCATTCAACTGAAGGACGATGCAACGGTGATCAAAACATTAAAAGCCGGCAGCGTGTATGGCGACATCTTCCAGAACGGTCAGGTAATCCCTGCCAAAAGTATTGAAGCCACCGAACGGTCGATTGTATTTAAAATCAACCTGGCTGATTTCTATTTCGTGATGGCTAACCACCACGAACTTGTTGAAGGACTTATTAAAAACATCACCAGCACCCAGACGAAAGCAAAAGTGCTGACCTCCGAACTATAACCCTAGAAAGAATGAATTTTGAAGTAGACGTACTCGTATTATTTGCTGACCGCGACAATGAAAAAGGGCCGGGCGGACAAGCCGGCTGGGTAACACAGTTCAAGCGTTTCCTTGAACTTATGCTTACCCAGGTGCTTGGCGATAAGCCGAAAGTTCTTTTGAAAAGCGAATTCGACAACATGGCGTCACCCAAGCTTGATAACGCTGCGGTTGCCGTAAGTTTGCTGTCGCAGGATTTCATTAAATCAGGTCAGTGCCTCGATAACCTCGAAACATTTTTCAAAGCCATTGATGCTTCCGGCAAAACCCGCAACCGCGTATTCAAAGTTTTCAAAGCTCCGCTGTCGGTTATGGAACAACCTCCGCGCCTCCGCGAGTTGATTGGCTACGAGATGTACCAGCTGGACACCGAATCCGGTGAAGTTCGCGAGTATGCCGACTACTTCAGCAATGAAGCTGAACGCCAGTACTGGATGAAGATGGTTGACCTGGCGTACGATATTTTCGACACACTGGTTCAGCTGCGCGATGGTGCTTCAAAGTCGGAAGTAAAAAACATTTACAAGCGCAAAACCATTTACCTCGCTGAAACCGGACACGACCTTTCTGTTCAGCGAAACATTATCAAACGCGAGCTTCAGCGTCATGGCTACATTGTGTTGCCGAATCAAACCCTGCCAGGCTTCGCGACCGACCTCGAAAAAATTGTACGCAGAGACATTGAAGATGCAAGCCTCTCCATTCACCTGATCGGAAGTGCGTATGGAGAAATTCCGGATGGTGCCGATCGCTCGATTGTTGATTTACAAAACAAGTTTGCAGCAGAAAAAAGTCAGAAGGTTGGTAAAGATCAGTTTTCACGATTGATCTGGATCTCTCCTACGCTAAACAACGCTAGCGAACGCCAGAAGGCATTCATCGATAACATCAAGCGTGATACCGATGCGCAGGAAGGCGCTGAAATTCTTCAGACTCCGTTGGAAGACTTTAAAAACATCGTTCGCGAAGAACTTCTGGATACACATGAAAAACGTGCACTGGAAGATACCGGTGGAAAATCGGTTTACCTCGTGCACGATCGTGTAGATCACAACGATGTTAAACCGTTGATTGATGCCATTGAAAAGTCGGGCTACAAAGTTCTTATACCTGAATTTGAGGGCGAGTTGCTTGATCTGCGGCAGAAGCATATCGAGAATCTCAGAAACTTTGATGCAGCCATCATCTATAAAGGCAAGGTGAACGATCAATGGGTGCGCATGAAAGTGCTTGATCTGTTGAAAGCCCCGGGCTTTGGAAGAAAGAAACCGATCAAAGGCAAAGCGGTACTCACCACTCCGGGTGCGGCCGTTAATCTTGATGCATTTAAAAATCAGAATGTTCGGATTGTGGAAAGTGATCCCCGCGACTCCGAAAAATCCATAAAATCTTTATTAGCAGAATTTAACGCTTAACATTATGGCACAGCAAGTTGACGAAAAGGTATCGACCTTAAACCCCTTCCCCGGGTTACGTCCTTTTAAAATTGAGGAGAGTCACTTGTTCTTCGGACGCGAAGGACAAAGCGATGAGGTTCTTCTCAAGCTTTCGAAAAGCCGGTTCGTAGGTGTTATCGGACCCAGCGGTAGCGGTAAGTCTTCATTCATTTACTGCGGAGTTCTTCCCATTCTTTACGGAGGTTTCCTCACCGATGCAAGTCCGAACTGGGAAGTTATAGTAACACGTCCCGGTGCGGGTCCGATTGATAACCTGGCGGAATCGTTGTTGAAAAACAACAAAGAGTACCTGGATGCCGATCCGGAAGAAAAGAAGATTAAACGAACGATTTTCTCAACATTGTTGCGAAGCAGCTCGTTGGGACTCGTTGAAGCGGTTGAGCAGTCGCGCAGATCAAGTGATGTCAATTATTTGATCCTGGTCGACCAGTTTGAAGAATTGTTCCGCTTTAAAGACAGCACCGATCCCAACTCGGTTAACGAGACGCTGGCCTTCGTTAACCTGTTGATCGAAGCGATCAATTATCCTGACTCTCCGATTTATGTTGCGATCACCATGCGTTCTGACTTTATCGGTGATTGTGCGCAGTTTCCTGAACTAACAAGAAAGATCAACGACAGCCATTACCTGATTCCGCAATTGACACGCGAACAAAAGCGCAGAGCGATTGAAGGACCGGTAGCCGTGGGTGGAGCGAAAATAACTCCGCGTCTCGTACAGCAATTGTTAAATGATTTGGGTGACAACCCCGATCAGCTTCCGATTCTCCAGCACGCACTGATGCGTACATGGAGCTATTGGTCGTTATACCGCGACTACGAAGAAGAACAGGTCGACCTGAAGCACTATGAGGCGATCGGTACGATGGCGGAGGCGTTGTCGATGCACGCCAACGAAGCATTCGATGAACTGACCGATGATCAGAAGCGTATTTGCGAAATTCTTTTTAAGGCGATCACGGAAAAGCGTGGTGAAAACTTCGGCATCAGGCGCCCGACACGTTTAAATGAGATTGCTGCGATTGCCGATTGCTCGGAAGAAGAAGTAATTGATGTAATTGAAAAATTCCGTGAACCGGGAAGATCGTTATTGACTCCTGCTTTCGGCACTCCGATTTCTTCGAAATCGATGGTCGATATCTCGCACGAAAGTTTGATGCGTATCTGGGTACGCCTGAAAAACTGGGTTGACGATGAAGCGGAAGCGGTACAGATGTATATCCGCTTAGCGGAAGCTGCAAGTATGTACCAGGTAGGCAAAGCCGGCCTTTGGAGACCACCCGATTTGCAATTGGCTTTGAACTGGCAGGCGAAACACAAGCCAACGTTGGTTTGGGGTCAGCGCTACCATCCTGCCTTTGAGCGCACACTGGTGTTCCTCGAATACTCGAAGAAAGAATTTGAGACTGAACAGCGTATTAAAGAACTCGAGCAGAAGCGCAAGCTTCAGCGCGCGAGAAGAACTGCGCTTGTGCTGGCTACCGCAACAATCATTTCAATTCTCTTCCTGATCTATGCCTTCGTGCAAAAACTGGAGGCAGACAGAAACTTAGTTGAAGCTAAGCGTCAGGAAGCCCTTGCAAAAGCTGCACAGAAGCTTGCCGATGAACAAAAAGAAGCCGCTATTGCCGCAAAAGAAGATGCCGACAGGCAGCGACTAGCTGCTGAGCAAGCACGAAAAGATGCTCTTGAACAAAAAGCTATTGCTGAACAAAATGAAGCTGAAGCAAAACGTCAGGAAGCAGAAGCGCAAAAGCAACGACTGTTGGCGCAGCAAAATGAAAAGACCGCAAAAACAAACGAGGCGTTGGCGAAAAGTAACGAAGAGAAGGCAAACATCGCCCGTGCAGAAGCCACAAAACGAAGCTACCTCTCTCAGGCAAAGGCCATGGCACTTAAGTCGAAAGAATTAAGCAGCGAACCTGAATTGCAATCTTTGCTGGCTCAGCAGGCATATCTCTTCAACACGAAGTATGAAGGTGAAGAATATGATGATGACATCTATAACGGATTGCTTGCTGCCTTGCGCACACGTGACCATGGATTAACAAAAAGCTTGATTGGCCATGAACTGGGTGCAGCGCGTGCGTTGATCACACTTGCCAAAGATGATAACATCTACTCAGGCGGCAGTGACGGCAAGATCATCAAATGGAAACATGTAAACGGACAGTGGCCTGCAGAAGTATTGGTTGACAAACTTGGCAATCCGAACTATCAGGTTTACTCCATGGATGTGAATCCATCAGAAACTGTTCTGGTAGCTGCCGGACTATACACACCCGATGAGCAAAACAACTTCATCAATGTGTATGATTTGAAAAACATGTCGGCCCCTAAGAAAGTGTACGGGTTTACGAATTCAATCGAGAACGTTCACTTTACACCAGACGGCAAAGGAGTCTATGTTCGTGACAATGCAGGTCGCAGTATCAAATACTCCGACCTGAATACAGCCAAAGAAGTTGTTAAGCCTCCGGTGAAGATCAACTCAATCGATTTGAGCTATGATGGCAGAAAACTGGCGGGTGCAGGGGAAGATGGTATCCTGTACATCTGGGATATCTCAAACAACTACGCAGTTACAAAAATCGACTTGCGTACCCGCACGAACACGCACCTTACGGCCGTATGCTGGCATCCAAAAGCCGAACAATTAATCATCGGTGATACAGATGGTTTGTTGCGCGTTATCAGTACGGTAAGCAATTCAGTGATTAAAAATTTGCCGGGCCACGAAGGTCCTATCGAGCAAATTAAATACAATCACGGAGCCAGTTTCTTTGCATCTGCCAGTAAGGATAAGAGCGTAAGGCTCTGGAATCTGAATAAGCTTAACGTTCAGCCAATCCAGTTAAAGGGTCATGGCGACTGGGTTTGGACGATTGCCTTTACCCCGAACGATGAACAGGTTATGGTAGGACTACAGAGCGCACGTCAGGTTATTAAACGCAGCGCAACAGATGCCAACTTCGTAACTGCAAACGAAGAAAGTATCTGGGCTTATCCTACAAAGATCACCACGATGGCAAACATCCTTTGTTCCGAATTCATCAAACGTAACATGACGGATGATGAGTGGACCACGTTCGTTGGAAAAATGGATGAAATGCCAAAGGAAAAAACATGTTCTAATATTAAATGATCTGGTCGATGAAAAGACTTTTACCCGTTGCCTTAATTTTCGTTTCGTTCTGTGGTTTTGCGCAGGTCTCTCCTTCGGCAGGACAAAAATTGCGTCTGGCACGCGCAACGTACGAGCAGGGGCGGTTACATGAAATCCCAACTCAATTGAGTCCCCAGGTTATCGCGGAAATGAGCACGAAGCAGGATAAGGTTGAGGCGTACAAAATTCTTTGTTTGAGTTACATCTACCTGGAAGAGCCTGAGAAGGCCGATGAAGCTATGCTCAATATTCTTCGCACGGACCCATATTTCGAAATCAATGAAGCTGTGGATCCGGCAGAATTTGTTGCGTTGTACCGTACTTTCCGAACCCTTCCGATTTTCCGGATCGGTGGAAAGCTGGGTGTTGATGCAGCAAGGCCAAACGTAAAGGAGAATGCAACCGCGGGCGACCTGTCTGGGGAGAGCAAGTACAAGCCAATGATCGGAATCAACTTTGGTGTTTTTGGTGACGTTCCCTTCAGCGAACGGCTAAACCTGCACGCTGAAATCTTATACAGCCAAAAAAGGTTTGGTCTTAACCAGGTATTTACGCGGTTCAATGAAGACGGCAGTTCGGATGCCAGTTTCAAAAACGAAACCGATGCCATTGAATCACAAACATGGCTGAGCGTTCCGCTGGCCGTTCAGTACAAACCTTTTAAGAACAGCTCTAAATTCAACGATAAGTTTAACCCGTATATATCCGGAGGTGTAGCGATCGATTATCTTCTTTCTTCAAAAATTACCGGAGAGCAGGTTCGGGACGAACAGAGTTCCGTTCAGGAAAAATCCTTCGATTTCAAACCTTCACGCAATTCAATGAACATCAGTTTAATGGCCGCAGTAGGCATCAAGTTGCGCGTAGGTGGAGGTTACATCGTATCTGAGATCAGGTATCTACATGGCCTTACAAAAATCAGTTCGAAAGAATCAGCATATAAGAATCAGGAGATTACGTGGGAATTAAATTATGCTGATCCCGTTTTTAAAGTTTCTTCACTTGGAATTTCAGCGGGTTACATTCAGAATATCTTCAATCCTAAAAAACTCAAGCGCAGAAAATGAGAAAGGTTTTACTTCCGCTTTTTTTCCTCAGTGTAGTCATCGGTTGTTCTAATCTGGAAGACGCAGACCCCTCTGACCGGAGAACTTTTATCAAATTTTTCAATGGCGCGTATAACTTGTCAGCAACCTCGGTGGAAAGTATTCCCGGGGGTTATGTAGTCCTGGGGAACATGCAGGTGAACGACACCCTGGTAGTAACGGTTGTCATCGAAACAGACGAAAACGGGAATCAGGTGGGCGAGCCGCATCGCTTCCCGGGAGGCACAGGGAAGGCCATAAAGCCGGTTATTTCCGGAACCGGAACGGTTGATGGTTACGTGATTGTGGGCGACAGTATTAAAATCGATCCCTTTGCGGAACAAGCCGCCAACACGGAGATTGCTTCGCTCAGGGTGCTCCAGTTAAACGCGAATCTCGATTACCCCCCCGTGAAAACCTATTTCCGATCTGATAAGCGTGCGATCAGCCCCTCACATCCTGTTAAGCAGGATTACTTCGGGCAAACACTCACCGTGACAGATGATGGAAAAGTCTTTGTACTTGGCGTAGTCAAGGAAGGCGTTGTTGGTCAGCAGGCTGCTCCGCAAAAAACAATTCTCATGCAGCTTAACAGCGCAGTCGATTCTGTTTGGTCGATTGAATACGACATCAACGATCGTACGTACCAAAACTCCAAAAGCCTTATCTATAACAATGGCAAGGTAATCTGGTCGACAGCTTTGGCGGTTGATCAGGGGGGATTTAATAAATCTTACATCAGCGTACCGGTTGCCGAAGAGCAATCGACATTCATCAACTTTAGTGTGCTCGGTCAGACAACCGACCAGTTATTCGTACCGGGCGATATCAGCGCGGCAGAAACACCTGCCTTTGGATTTGGTATTACCGGTCGTTACAGCATTGAAACCAATGGTTCAAAAAGCAATTTGTTTTTCGTTCGTGCCAATGCATCAGGAAATATTATTCCCGAAAGCATCCGCTTCTTTGATGGCCGCACAGGCGTTGACCCACTTGACAACGAAAATGAATCAGCTATCCAGGACGGTGGTGAAACGATTACATCAACCAAAGATGGCGGCTATGTGATCGCGGGATATACAGAGCTTTCATCCGGTAACGGAAAAGACATCTGGTTGATCAAAATTGATGCATTTGGCGAACCTGAATGGCAAAAAACAATGGGCGGTTCTGGCGATCAGGTACCGAGTGCGATTCGTGAATTGCCAACAGGCGAGATTTTGATTTGCGGTACCAATACCGTTGGCGGATTCTCATCAATCTTCTTAATAAAAACTGACAAAAAAGGCGACATCACCAAATAGGTTTGTCGCTTTCGAATTTTAATAACCACTTATCTGAAATCACTATTCGTTATGAATAAACGTGTACTTCATCTTATTGCATTACTCCTACTCTCAACAACCGCAGCATTTTCCCAGGCCGTAAGCATGACGGCCGCAACGGGCGGTCTTTCGGGTGCTGCCCAAATCTCCGGCACAAACAACATCGCCATTTTGGGCGTACAGCTGACGAAGGCTGCGGGAGGCGGCAATACGGTAACGACCATAACTGTAGCAATGACCCCGACACCGGTCGGTAAATTCACTAACGCCCGGTTGTACGAATCAACGGATGCAACGTTCAGCGGTGTGGGTACTGAAACTCAGATCGCCTCGGGAACAATATCAGCAACCGACATTTCCTTTACAGGCGCTCCATTAACAAACTTTGATGGCGCTACGGCAGCGGCTGACGATGAGTATTTCTTTATTGTTGTGGATGTCGCTCCTGCAGCAACCGGCTCAACAACTCCTTCGCTTGCAAGTACCGGGGTTGTGCTTTCAACCGGTACAACAACCGGGTCAACGATCACCGGATCAACCTATACATTAACACCTCCTCAAACTACTATTGCTAACCTGTCGACCGGACTCGCAGCATCTCCTCTACAGGCTGGTGCTACAGGTCAGGGGGTTTTTGGTTTCTCGTTAACCTCGGATGGCACACAAAACTTATCAACGCTTAATATTCAAACCAGTAGCACGACAATTGGTAAATGGTCATCGTTCGCATTGATTACGTCTACCGATAACAGCTTTGCAACAACAGGCGACAACTCGGCAGCGATTGGCGGATTAACCTTTAATGCAACGGCCACCGAAATTCAAATCACCGGCTTATCGCAAAGTATAACAACTTCGGGCACAAATTTCTTTTTGGTAGCCGATGTTAATGCAGCCGTAAATGGAAGTACAACTGCCGTTACGCCTTCGTTAGGATCAGCAAATGCGACTGCTACCACAGGTACGTTTACCGGAACGGCTACCGGAACTGCCTATTCGTTTGCACCGTTATTGACAATCGCCAATCTAACAACCGGCTTAGCTTCTGACCCGCTAATTGCGGGAACAACAAATCAAGGAGTTTTTGGTTTCTCCCTGACATCGGGCGGCAGCCAAACAGTTACGGTTGTTAACGTTCAACTCAGCAGTACACCGGCTTCAAAGTGGACCAACTATCGTTTAATTCGTTCCACCGATGCCAGCTATGCTACGGCTGGCGACAACTCAGCACCCATTGGAGGTCTTACGTTTACACCTTCTGCCACGCAAGTAGCCATTACCGGATTAAGCGAAGTAATTACCTCCGGTACAAACTACTTCTTAGTTATTGATGTCGCGTCAACCGTTACAACGGGAACAGGCAATATAATCCCATCGTTAGGTGCAGGGAATGTCACCATCACTACAGGAGGAGGAATTGCAACCGGTACTGCTACAGGAAACACATATAGCTTTGCTCCTGCGCTCACCATTGCAAATCTCTCCACTGGTTTGGCAGCTTCTCCGTTAATCGCGGGTGCATCTAACCAGGGTGTGTTTGGATTTTCCCTCACCTCAACCGCGAGCCAGACCGTAACGGTATTAAACGTTCAGCTAAGCAGCACTCCTTCATCCAAATGGAGTAACTATAGATTGATTACATCGACCGATGCAAGCTATGCAACAGCTGGTGATAACTCCGCTCCGATTGGCGGACTTACATTCACACCTTCAGCTACCCAGGTGGCCATAACAGGGCTTAGCCAAAATATCACGACAGCAGGAACAAATTATTTCCTGATTGTTGATATCGATCCTACAGTGACAGGTGCAACAACAGCAGTTCAGCCCTCTCTTGCTCCTGCAAATGTTACAATTACCACGGGTGGCGGAGTTGCCACAGGAACCGCAACGGGTACAAATTATAGTTTTGGGTTAGCTACAGCCACGTTTACAGAAATTACAGCAGGAACAGCACCAGTCATTTCAAGCAACGTATTATCAGCAGGATCTTCTACGCAGGTTCTAACCGGATTTTCCGTTACATCAAACGGAACCCAAACGATTACAGCTATCGGATTTAACTATACGGGGCTAGGAAGTCAATTTACCGATGAATACCTATACCGATCTACCGTTGCTGGCTCAATTGGAACCCAAGTACAAAATGACAACAGCCCTGATGGCAACTTTTCGGGCCTTTCTGAAACGATTAACGGAACTACCGTATACTTCTACCTGGTGGTTGATGTTGCCAATAATGTTAATAATGCTTCTGCCTCTGTTACAACTGCGCCCACTCAGGCAAACATTACAGTTTCGGCCGGTAACAAAAATGCTTTGACGATTAGCCGAACGTTTACGTTTGCCACGTCCCAGAACTCAAATATTATATTGAACGGTGGGACCACAGATAATATTGACTACATCACTAAACGGACCGGAAATCCATTGACCAATGGCAATAGCGCTACACTTGCGACATTCAGAATTCAGGATGGTGGAGGTTTATCGGACCTTGATAACGCATCTACAACACTGACAGCTCTTCAAATCCAATTAACCAACTTTGGTATGGTTAGACGGATTGCCCTATTTGACGGAAGCAGCATTGTAGCGGGTACTCAGCAAGACGTTTCAAGCGGCACGATAACATTTTCCGGACTTACACTTTCGGCCAGTGACAATAACAACAAAGATTTTACCGTAAGGGCAACATTTCAAAATACAGTCACAGATAATGCAATAGTTGACGTTACAATTCAATCAGCAACGGCCAGTAGTTCCGGTTCAGGGTTCGCTGCAGGTAATGCAGGCGGTGCCAGCTCAACAAGTGCTGCCAGTGTGGACGCTAACAAAATTGAAGTTACTGCCTCTGCACTTGCATTCACAGGTAACCCTTCAAATACAGGCATTAATTCTCCATTCTCATTGACAATTCAAGCAAAGGATGGTCAAAATAATATTGATTTAGATTACAGTAGTCAGGTGGCACTTACGGCCACGGGAGGTGCAGGTACACTATCGGTCGATAACACACCCCCTCCTCCTGTTGAATCGTTAACTCCCCCATTATCCGCAGGTGTGTACACTTGGACAACACTTCAGCTCAATCAATCAGGAACGTATACTTTGACGGCCTCGGATGATGCGTACGATGACAATTTTACTGATCCGACAGCAACGGTTACAATTACAAGCTCGGCTTCGATCGTTTCCCAGCCAAGCGCCCTAAATCTCTGCTATGGCGGAATTTTTCAAACGTTGGGTAATATCCAAATCACTGAAACAGATCCGGCCGGGTTTTCAAATACAGGTTCATTTTCAATAGCCCTTCCAACGGGATTTGTGTTCGATACGGGTACAAATCCAACGCTAACAATGTCTAATAGCACCACGACATTTAGTAATGTGGGCTTTACCGGGAACAACATTGTACAGTTCGACTATAGCATTACGGCACCTACCGGTTTAAATACGTTAACTATTAGCGGTCTCAAAATTAGATACCCCGGCAGTACCGCTCCTTCAGGAGGCACCCAAATAACACGATCCGGGGGAACTGCAACGATCGCGGGCGTAGTAGCCGGTACTCAATTAGGAACCGTGACTGCAGCGTCTGGTACGCCCCCAGTCGGCTTGGGTTTTACCGTTATTAAGCTTAATTCAGGTGACGTAACGGTTCAACCAAACGAAACCCGATTCAGCCAAAGTTCTAACGCTGTTAAGCTCGTTGGTAGTCCGGCAGGCGGAACATTTTCCGGCCCAGGAGTAACTAATGTTTCGGGCGAGTGGCGGTTTAATCCCCAATCACTTTCGTTAAGCCCTCCGCTCTATGATATTGTTTACACGTACACAGACGGAAGCCCTCAGGCTTGCCAGTTTACCGTGACTAAGCAGTTTGAAGTTTATTCAACAAATATCACCGGACTACTTGCTTCATATTGTAATAACGATGCTACTTCACCTACTTTAAGCGCAGCATCATATATAAGCACATTTTATCCTACTTATACCTTTGTCAGGTTCGTTTATTGGAATACCCCAGGCGGGCGAAACACAAATGGGACGATAAATATTGGCGCATTGCCGGGACCGGTCAACTTGGGAAATACAATTGTGCCTGGAAATACTTTCGACCCCAAACTCGCGGAATACCAGCCCGTGTATTCCGCAACAGGAAGCGTATATGGCACGATCGGAATTTGGATCGGGTTCGAGATTACCGATGGTGTAAGTACTTTTATTATCTGGCAACTTATTCCAGTCCGACCTGCACCTTCTGTATCAATAAATACGAGTTCAATTCCGAGTCAATTCTGTGCCGATGAATCAGCTGTTACGCTCACTGGGAATCCTCCAAATTCAAATGACATAGGTAATGATCTTTTTACTCCGGTGTCCGGCCCAGTAGGAGCTGTAACCTACAGTGCCTCGGATCCAAAAGTTTGGTCTTTTAATCCTTCAGCCCATCCGGCAGGCGGAACTTCAACTATTACCTACACATACCGTGATCCTTCAACAAATTGTTCTGCTACGTCCGCGCCTATCACCCTTACCGTGAATGTTAGACCACCAAGTGTGGCACCTACCGTGGTTGCGGCCCCCGGCATTGCCCCAGAGACTTGCCAGGGAGCGCCAATTGGTACGTTCATAATAAACAATCCTCCGCTGACGTCTCCCGATAAGTACCAGTGGTACTCAGACGCGAACCTCACGACTCTGGAATCAACTGGTAATAATTTTTCACCGCCATCAACGCTCGTAAATCCGAACACTGTTGCCACAACAAAATTCTATGTAACACAGGTTATTAACGGATGCGAAAGTAACAGGTTATCAACTGCCGCAAACCCTGCTCTCGAACTCTCGGTAATTGTCAAAGCATCGCCTCCAGCCCCTACTCCAAACTTTAACAATTCTCCTGATAGGGAGTTTTGTCTGGGCGCAACTATTGACGCGGCAAAACTTGTGGTACCGGGAACAGGAGTACAATGGTATTTGCCCGGAAACTCAACTTCTTTCTTCGCAGGCACAGCCCCAGATACAGCCGCGCTCCATATTCCTCATCCGACAACCCAACCAACAACATATGATTTTGAGGTAACGCAAACTGTAAGTTTATGTGAAAGTCCGCGAACATTGGTAAGGGTAAAGATCAAAGGGCTTCCTATTCTCTCCGTGTCATCGGGTGCCTCTGATCCGCTGAAAATTTGTACGGAAGGGGGGCACGATGGCGGTTCACCAACACTGATAACCTTTTCGGGAAGTGATGAGAATGGTCCTGTAAATACGGGGTCTTGGGCAGTTCAGAGCGGTACGTTACCGCTTGGCGCTTTAATCCCAGGCGGTGGCACTGCCTTACTCACTACACCAACATTGATTCCGGGCAACTACATTTTGCGGTTTTCACATACAAACTCCGCACTCTGTACTAACTTTATTGACATCCCGCTTACGGTGTTGGCGAAAATAAAGCCTATTCTAGACCCGCTAGACTCATGTTTTGAGAATTTTGTTCGTTTGAACAATAAATCAACCATTCAAACCGGGCCAAGCTCAACAGCATTAGTAACGCAGGCTGACGTACTTTCAACATCCTGGAATTTTAATGACGGCAATACACTTGCGGCTGGAAATGGACCGATTGTAGGAGTTGTAAACAGCGGACGAACCAAAGGAACTTACCTAAGTCCGGAGCACAACTTTGCCAACCTGGGATCAAAGTCGGTTACTTATACAATGACAACTACTTATTGTGCTTTTTCGGGTACTAAACAGCTTACGATACATCCGAAGCCTAAAATCGATTTTAGCTGGCGCAATCCTTGTTTTGATTCATTGACTATGGCTTCAAGTACCCGGTTTGATGCCACGGAAAGCCCTACTCCCCCGCCCCTTTTCCCCAGTCAGTATTTGTGGAATTTTCATACACAAAACAATCTCACGCATTCAGGCTCACCAGGTGGGGCAAACCCGACTGTTAATTATACTACTCGCGTTGGGTCAGACTCTGTTGAGTTGATTGTGGTAACGCAGAATCAATGCAGAGACACAGTTAAGCAGATCGTTCATGTTTTGCCCATCTACAAATCAATAACTCCCTCGACTGGTTACGATCAAAATTTTAACGCCAGCAATAATTTTTGGTTTACCGGAGGTGTAAAATCTTCGTGGCAATTGGGTAACACTACAGCAGGGGCTGACCCATCGGACGGTGCTGCGTGGGCTACCAATCTGGCGGGGCCTTATAATGATGGAGAAAATTCCTGGGTCATGAGCGGATGCTTCAATTTTAAAGATGCTACCAAGCCGGTTGTTTCATTAGATGCCTGGTCGGACACACCGTTTGGAGTTGACGGAACAGTCATGCAATACAATGATGACGGAAAAATTCAATCCGAAGGAAGTTGGAAAGTGCTGGGAGACGTAGGGTCAGGTATTAACTGGTACGATGCAACGGGTATCTCAAACAGTCCGGGTAACCAGAGTGCCAACGACTACGGCTGGACCGGAATTTATCCGGGATGGAAAAAAGCGATCTATAAATTGGATAATGTAATTGGAGATACCATTGTGTTCCGCATCGCATTTGCCGGCAATAACCGAAAGAGCGGCTTTGCATTTGACAACGTATTTATTGGAGAGCGGAGCCGGGTTGTGTTGTTCGAAAATTTCACCAATACTTCACCTGAAGCAAATCCAACACTCGCTACCACCGTCCATAACACCAAGTACGATTCTGCCGGAAAAGTCTCAAACGGAGAAATTGTTAAGGTGCAATATCATACGCCCTTCCCGGGAAATGACCTTTTGAACGAAGATAACGAACAGATGAATAATGCCCGAGCAGCATTTTACGGCATTACTGAAGCTCCAACCGCGCGCGTTGATGGGGGTTTCGAAAATGGTAACCTTGTATCGTGGTTTGACGACTATAATGACGACCGGGTACTGACTCCTTCGGTGGTGGACATAGACGCAACCACTACAAAAGTCGGCCGGGACGTTAAGATAAACATAACGCTTACTAATACCGCAACGCAGTGGATTCCGTTAGAAGGCATTAACGTGTTTACTGTGATCGTCAAAAAACAAATTGATCGGGTCGGAAATGAAGACCTTTTCGGAAGTTCAGGCAACAACAGGTTCGTATATGTTGCGAAACAAATGCTCCCTTCGGCAGCAGGCCTGCCGCTTAGCGGTTCGCTGGCAGGAGGTGCAATGATAACAATTCCAGAACTGACTTGGTCAAACCCGAATGGAGATGGCATAGTTGTTTTCGTCCAGAAGATTGATGGTGAAACCAAAACTGTTTATCAATCTTTCTTTTTGGGCAGCCCTGCAACACCTGATTTGATCACAGGCACGGAAGATCCGGAGTACGTGAAGAACATTCACGTATTCCCTAATCCTGCCAATCAACTGGTGAATATTGAATTGCCGGCAGCGGCCGCTAAGCCTACTCCTGTTGTGCTGATCGATGCCTTCGGAAAAACAGTGTATCAGTCGGAGTTCAGGATGGGAGAAAAAACGAAAGCCGTTTCAACCGAAACAATGGCCGATGGTGTTTATATGCTCCAACTCACAACCCCTGGCGGAAGCAAGGCGGTGCGAAAATTGATGGTTAAGCACTAGCGAACCAGCTAAAACGAATTAATAACGTAAAGCCGCCTCCGGGCGGCTTTTTTTATTAACAACGAATTTTTAAATTGAACTACCCCCACAGATTCTCAACTTTATGAACAAGATACTTCCTCTGCTAGTCCTTTTTTGGGGATTACTTTGCCCTTTCACAATTTACGGCCAATGTACAGCCTCAATTGTTCCGTTTGGGCCAACAACATTCTGTCAAGGTGGTGTCGTGGTGCTTCAAGCAAATGGAGGGCCTAGTCCTCAGACCTATCTTTGGTCAAACGGGGCCACAACACAAACAATTTCAGTTACAACTTCTGGAAATTATAGCGTTAGGATAACACATTCGAATGGATGTAGCGCAACCAGTATTGCAGTCAATATTACAGTTAATGCCCAGCCAACTGTGTACGCATTAGTAGGTAACGAGGGTGCTATATGTGAATTAGACTATAGTGGTAATCCAAGCTTGTTTAGTATTGGCATATCCGGTTCACAGGTCGGAGTTAATTATACACTCTATCGAGATAATATTAGTGTTACTTCCTTAATTGGACAGGGCAATAGTCTGTTTTTTAACGCACAACATAATGCTGGAACATATTCGATTAAAGGAATTTCCCAAAACGGCTGTGAAGTAACAATGATTGGTCAGAAAACGATTAGTTTCCAGAATTCTCCTCAAGTATTAAATTTTACCGGCAACGGTTCATATTGCCCATTTGAGACCTTATCAGTCCCGTTAACACTAGCTAATTCACAGACAAATGTAAAGTATCAACTTGTTAAAAATGGTCAAAGCGTAAGTTATTCCTATCCCTACAATCTTAACGAAGATTTCTGGATTTCAGGAACAAACAGCACATTGACTTGGCAGACAGGTATTTCGGGAACCTACAAAGTACTAGCGTACGATCCAGCTAATCAGTGCTACAGGACGATGAACGGGCAAATAACTGTCGCTCCTATTGCAGCGTCAGGTTATTTTACAGTCTCCGGAGGAGGCGTGTTGTGCACAAATGACATTGTCGGGAAAAATATTAACACTTCAAATTCCACTACGGGAATAAAATATCAATTGAAACGCAATGGTACGGATTATGGTTTGCCAAAGGACGGAGTAACTGGGTCGGGTTTGTCATGGACAAACATATTAGAGTCAGGCCAATACACAATTTGGTCATACGCAACACTAGAAACTATAAATTGCGGCTACGCTGGAGATGGTTCAGCGACTATATCGCAACCGACCATTTTCGCTGGTGACATTACAAAATGCAATGCCAGCACTCAACAGTCAGTTGCAATTTCGAGTAATGTTCCCGGTACAACTTTTAATTATATTGTTAAAAGTGCTACCTCAAATGTTTCCGGCTACAGTAACGGAACAGGCAACACGATTAACCAATATTTAACGAATAATTCCGCAACAACGGGAACTGTAGTTTACACAGTTTCAGCGGTTGGAAATGGCTGTTCAGGATTTTCCGATAAGGATGTAACAGTTATGGTTCATCCGTCTCCATCAGCTGTAATTACACCTTCATCCAGCACAAATATTTGCCTAGGAGAGTCAGTCACCCTAAACGCAAACATCGGAACCGACCTTTCCTATCAGTGGTTTAAAGGGGGCGTTACCATCCCTAATGCTACGTCCGCTTCATACACAGCTTCCAGTGCCGGAAACTACACGGTACAGGTAACAAATTTGTCTACCGGTTGCTCAGGTATTAGCGCATCGACTGTCGTTAGCCTCGTGAAGTGCAATCAAACAATTACATTTAACGCATTGTCCTCGAAAACGTACGGAGACTTATCATTTAATCTGACTGCAACCGCATCCTCAGGACTCCCTGTTACCTACACAAGTTCCAATAGTTCTGTGGCAACTGTCAGTGGAAATACGGTAACAATCACCGGTGCTGGTTCAACAACTATCACCGCATCTCAGGCGGGTAACGTAGATTTTTTTGCTGCTCCATCCGTTCCACAAACGCTTACAGTTACCAAGGCAATACTTACAGCAACCGCGAATGGCAATTATAGAACCTACGGCGCAGCAAACCCTACCCTTACAATCTCTTACTCTGGTTTTGTTAACGGTGAAACCGCTTCAGTAATCGATACTTCACCAACTGCTAACACTCCTGCTACCATTACAAGCAATGTGGGGAATTACCCAATCACTCCGTCCGGTGGTACCGACAATAATTATACATTTACTTATGTGAACGGAACATTAACTGTTAATAAGGCTGTACTTCAGGTGACTGCCGATAATAAGAGTCGTGCATACGGAGCAACTAATCCCAGCTTTACAATTTCATATTCCGGGTTTGTTAACGGTGAAACTGCTGCCGTGATTGATACCCCTCCAACCGCATCAACGACCGCTGGCCTTACAAGTAATGCAGGTACGTACCCAATTAGTCCCTCAGGTGGAACTGACAATAACTATTCATTCAACTATGTAAATGGAACGCTTACCGTGAATAAGGCAACAATTCAGGCGACTGCCAATGCTTCGCGACCTTATAACACTACAAATCCTGCATTTACGATTGTATATACAGGTCTCCTCAATGGTGAAACTGGCTCAGTCATTGATACCCCACCTACCGCTACAACTTCAGCAACTATTTCATCGCCCGTAGGCTCCTATTCAATTACCCTTTCAGGAGGAACAGACAATAACTACACGATCACACTGGTCAATGGGACATTGACTATCACGAAAGCAAACCAAACAGTTACGTTTTCGCCTATTCCCACAAAATGTGGAACTGGGACAGTGTCTTTAGTCGCCAGTTCGTCTTCAGGGTTAGCTGTTACTTTTTCCAGCTCAAATACAGCTATTGCAACTATTTCAGGGTCCACGGCAAACGCACTTCAAACAGGTACAGTAACGATCACTGCCACACAAGCCGGGAACGGTAATTACAATGCTGCTTCTGCAACGCAATCGCTTGTTATTGCATCCCTGCCTGCACGTCCATCGATTACCCAGATTGGTTGCGTGTGCGACCAGTATGTAACTCTCCAGGCGAGCGGGGGATCAAATTACGTTTGGTCCACAGGGTATGTAGGGCAAACGGTTAACATGGTTACATCGGCCGACTACTACGTTACCTCAACTAATGCAAGTGGATGCTCACGCCAGTCCTTCACATTCACGGCAACAATTCCTTCATGTGCGTCTGACCCGTGCGGTGGCGGTCCGCAATCGAGGATGAGCAATAATTCTGAACCCGATGAATTAAAGGTCACTGAAGCTACTCTATATCCTAACCCCGCAGATGCAAGCCTGACAGTTGATTTGCCTGAACCCGTAAAGCAGAACCTCAAGGTTTCTCTGTGTTCGCAGTACGGGCAGGAAGTTAAATCAGCAGTTATCGTGAAAGGCGAACACAAAATCGATTTCGATACTAAATCTTTAAGCAAAGGAATGTACGTACTAACGCTTCGGTCACACGCGGGTGCCATCGTGATGAACCGCAAAGTGATTATCGCCCATTAAACAGGGGCATTCTGAGCGAATTCTGTAAAGCCGCCTCCGGGCGGCTTTTTTATTGCCGGCCCCCGGCTCATCAAAACCCCGAAAAAAAGGATTCCAAAAAACTATGTGCCTAAAAATCAATCACTTAAAAGCTGGGTTGAGGTTGCAGGAATTCTTTACTTATCCTATTTTTAAAACCCGAAACAACCCTTAACAACCACCGCGCCTGCATGGAAATCTTTCTCAAACCTGAAACCTGGCTCGCGCTCTTAACCCTTACATTTTTTGAAGTCGTCCTGGGAATCGATAACGTGATTTTCATTTCGATCGTCTCCAACAAGCTTCCCGTAGAAATGCGTGCACGCACGCGTAACATCGGCCTCAGCCTGGCCATGGTTGTGCGGATTATGCTGCTGCTCGGAATTACCTGGGTCATTACGTTTACTGAACCTTTATTCTCACTTTCCGATATTATTTCCAATGCTGCAGTGAACTGGCTCGGCATCCCGGATCACGATTTCAGCGGCCGTGACCTCATCCTCATGTTTGGAGGTATGTTCCTGATCGCAAAAAGTACCCGCGAGATCGGGCACGAAATGGAAGGCGATGAAGAAATTGAAACCACCACGGTTGTAAAACCCAACGTAACGGGCATTATCATTCAAATTATTTTCCTGGATATTATTTTCTCGTTCGATTCAATCCTCACGGCTGTCGGCTTAACCGACAAAGTCCTCATCATGATCGTTGCCGTAATTATCTCGATCGGTATCATGATGCTGTTCTCCGGAAAAATCAGCGACTTCATCCACAAGCATCCGTCCATGGAAGTGCTTGCCCTCGGCTTCCTGATCCTGATCGGTTTCATGCTCTTCCTCGAAGGCCTCGACTATGATATTCCGAAAGGGTACATGTACTTTGCGGTAGCATTCTCGCTGCTGATTGAATTCGTAAACATCCGCGTTCGCGGAAGCAGTAAAAAGAAGAAGAAACCGCAACCCACTGAAGACGAAATTCATGTCTGACGAACACTTACGTTACCCGGTTGGAAAATTCCAGCCCAAGGAGTCTTATACCTCAACCGATATCCAACAGTTTATCGCGGCCATTGAAGCAGCCCCGGAAAAACTGACCCAGGCATTTCAGAAGTTAACACCCAAACAGCTGGATACGCCCTACCGCGAAGGTGGCTGGACAGCCCGTCAGGTTTTGCACCATTTGGCCGACAGCCACATGCACGCCTATATCAGGTTTAAATGGACGCTCACTGAAAACAGTCCGACCATAAAAGCATATTACGAAAAACTCTGGGCAGAAACGTATGAAGTTGCGCAAGATCCTGCCTTGTCGATAAGCCTGCTCAAAGCTTTGCACGCCAAGTGGATCACGCTGCTCCGCGCGTTAACGCCTTCCGATCTGGAAAAGTATTTCGTTCATCCCGAGACAGGCAAACAAGTCAGGCTTGACAGGCTGATGGCCACTTATGCCTGGCACGGAGAACATCACCTGGGGCATCTTAAAATAATTTTAGATTTTTGAATTTTAGAAGTAAGATTGAAATTGGAAAGCGAGGTTCAATCTAAAATTTAAGATCATAAAGCCAATTGAACTATAAACCACCTTTTTTTCTTTTCAACGCCCACCTCGAAACTATCTTTCCTTCTCAGTTCAGGAACGTAAAGCTGCCTCCCTATCAACGGGAACGAATCAAAACACCCGACAACGATTTCCTTGACCTCGACTGGCTTAAACAAGGCTCTCAAAAGCTTGCGATTATCTCGCACGGGCTCGAGGGCGATACGTCCCGTCCATATATTAAGGGCATGGCAAAAGCGCTCTACGAAAACGGTTATGACGTTCTCACGTGGAATTATCGCGGATGCAGCGGTGAGATGAACCAGGCACTGCGCTTTTACCACAGTGGTGCCACGGATGACCTCGCGGTAGTTGTTGACTTCGCATCGACCAAAGGATATGAGAAAATCGATCTGATTGGATTCAGCCTGGGCGGAAACCTGACATTGAAATACCTGGGTGAAGACCGGCCTCGTCCGGAAATACTTCGAAAAGCCGTTGCATTCTCAGTGCCGTTAGACCTGCATACGAGTTGTGTGAAAATTTCCGAACCGTCAAACTGGATTTATTCACAACGCTTTTTGAGAAGCCTGCGAAAGAAAGTTATCGAAAAGGCCAGAATGATCGAAGGCATTGATGTTTCCAAACTAAAAACCGTCAAAACATTGCAGGAGTTCGATGATGTTTTTACCGGCCCGATCCATGGCTTCAAAGATGCTCTCGATTACTACACGCAATCGAGTTCGTTACGGGTTGTATCGAACATTACTATTCCAACGCTCATTGTAAATGCGAAAAATGATCCTTTTCTGAGTGCGGAATGTTATCCGGATGACTTATTAAAAAATCACGCATTTGTAACATTCGAAAGTCCGGAACATGGAGGGCATGTAGGTTTCACACAATTCACGAAAAATGGATTATATTGGTCAGAGGAGCGCGCTCTTGAATTTCTAAGCCGCTAACAAAATGGTCGACCGGTACAGTCTTACAATTTCACCTCAGGCTCTGGCTGAACGATTTTCGGTTGAAGTGCCTGATCATTATAAGCCGAGGTACAACGCTGCACCAACACAACTTTTGCCGGTGATCACGAGTTCCGGTTCTTCAGGCATCTCGTGGTTTTACTGGGGCCGCCCTCCGCATTTTGCGAAAAGTAAAAACCTGGCCGAAAAAATTATCAACCTTTCATCGGAAACACTGCTTGAAAGGCCGGTGCTCAAAAAAATGCTGATGCAGAACCGGTGCATTATTCCGGCTGACGGATTTTATACCTGGAAAAAAGTAGGAAAAAAAACCGCTATCCCCCACCGCGTTACAGAAGCGTCCCACAAGCCATTTTCCTTTGCGGGTCTCTGGGAAGAATTCGAAGATGAAGACGGCTGCATGGTGCATACGTTTACCATCGTTACCATCCATTCCAACGAACTGATTCTTCCCTTTCATGAAAAGATGCCGGTAATTTTTGATAAGGTTCAGGAACAAATCTGGCTGAATGCCGGCAGTACAGAAATTGAGCTCACAAATATTCTCAAGCCTTATCCTTCGAACAAGCTTGGCATTTATACCGTATCGTCACTGATTAATAACCCGTCTAAAGATCACCCTTCACTGATTCTTCCTGCGCCTTCCGGTGATCAGCATGGGAACCTTACGCTATTCGATTAGCGCTAAAAGCCATCGTCTTTTTCATCTTCCTTTTTAGCCGGATCGGTCTCCTTCTTTTTCGGTTCCGACTTATCCTTTTTCAGGAATGAAAAGATGCCCTTCTTCTTTTTTGGCTCAACTTTAGGTTGCTGATTGGATGGCGTTACTACCGCAGTTGAGTCCCGCTTCTTGCCTTCGAACTCATCGTAACCATAATCTTCCTGAGGAGTCTGGATGTTTTCAGTAGTATCCGGGGCAACTTTCGATTTATCTTTTTTCCTGAACAGTTTAGAGAAAAATCCTCTGATACCCTTTTTCTTTTTCTGTTCCTTTGCGTTGTCCTTTTTCGCTTCGTCAGCTTTTTCTTTTGCTATTTTAACATCCGGCAACAGCAAGATATCCCGCAGGTACCACATGTAATTGTCCTGTTCGGTATTGAAGCCTATCGTATCAACATAATACTTGCGCTGCATCGGATTATATTTCAGCACGCGCACTTCTTTGTCTTTCGAAATCATGTATACACTGTCGGACGCCCCGAGCGTATCAATGCGGATAACCGCAGTACTGTCATTTACGTTTGGATCTACCGACTCCATGTTCATTTCGGCATCCATGCCATCGTCTTTCAGGGAATCCGGGACAACAGGCTGCACCGGTTTCATCGCAATAGTTTGCAGGCTCCGGTTCTTTTTTCGGTAGGGAACGGATTCGCCAATCAAGTATTTGTTCTTATTGGCTGCGTAAATTTTGGGTGTGGAATCTTCCTTGAAGTAGCTGAATTTCTTGCGCAGTTCCTCCTTATCGTAGATGTAGGCGCTCTGATAGGCAGGGCAAATCACCTTCTCGGTGCAGGACACCAGGAGTGCGCAGTAGACCAGTACGACAAGCAGAGCGCGGGTCATGAAACGGGTAATTCAAGCAAAAATAGTGATTTTCGCCACAAGTAATCCGAAAAAAAACCTGGTTGTAACCCGTTGACAGTCAATTTTTTGAAATCCACCAGTTGATGTAAATCTTCCACTAAAAACCTGTAAAAATGGTTAGTAGCCGAAGAAATAACGTTTCAAAATGATGATCAGGCATACCAGGAACATCAAAATGGCGATTTTATTAATGATGTGCATGGCCTTCAAATTGAAGCTTTTAGGGCGATTAGGGTCTTTACCTCTGAAAAAGTAGCCTCCTACCTCTCCGAGGCTAAAAAACTCCCGAAACCAGTTCTTCTTTTTTTCCTGTTGTTCCATATGCTAGAATTTTTCGATGAGTTCGGGATCAATCCAGTTTCCATCTTCCTTGATCAATCCGATCAGTTCATCGACTGCCTGTTTTGAAGGTACATTTTTCTTGACAACGTCCTTGTTGCGGTATAACGTGATTCTGCCTGGCCCTGATCCTACATAACCATAGTCAGCATCGGCCATTTCACCCGGACCATTTACGATGCATCCCATGATACCGATTTTTACGCCTTTCAAATGATCGGTTCGCTTCCTGATCATGGCTGTTGTTTCCTGCAGGTCGAACAGTGTTCTTCCGCATGACGGGCACGAAATGTATTCCGTTTTCGACATCCGGTTACGCGTAGCTTGTAAAATTCCAAATGCCGTCTTGTTGCAGATATCGCTCCAGCGCAACGCGTCCTCCTTCGGCAATTCATTCTTCATGCCGAGGATAATGCCATCTCCAAAACCATCTATGTACAACCCACCGATATCCGTAGCTGCATGAATTCTCAGCGTATCTTCATCCGTTACCGGATATTGCCGGAAGATCAGCACCGGCATATCAATTCCTTTTTCAACCAACTCGAAGAAAATTCTCCGAAATTCAGGCATTGCATGTGCATTGTCAGTTTCAATAACAGCAACGCTCGTCAAATCCCGTTGCAACCGCTGCAGAAATGAATCATCCACTTCATCGATTGAAAACTTAACAAAATTTATTTCCGGATGCTTGCTACTTTCGGTAAGATATTGGGCTTTCCTAAACAACGGCAATTTGTTTACGTCATCCGTCAATTGCCATGTTTGATAGTCGCGAATTTCCTTCAACCCGTTGGGTAGCATAAATGGTATCGGCTTGTTGCCCGTGTACACATAATCGGCACCCTGATCATTCATCCGCCATTTATCCGGTTCTGGCAGATAAAAATGTCCGATGCTGCGAAGGTCCTTGTAATCCGTAATCTCAATCTTGCTGAGATCAGCGATAACGCGCGGAACATGATGCGCTCCGCCAAGGTTGGCCACCTCGCGCACAGCTCGTCTTGTATAGGCGAAAGGATTTATGGGTGATGCTTCAATTGGCTTAATAACCTTGTGTGATTTACGGCTCTCGTAACGATCAACCATAATTTTAGCAACAGGAGCTTCCACTTCCGGTTCCTCGGTTAAAGAAACCCGAACCGTGTCGCCCAGCCCGTCTTCCAGCAGAGTTCCAATCCCCACGGAAGATTTGATCCTTCCGTCTTCTCCATCTCCTGCCTCTGTTACACCCAGGTGCAACGGATACGGCCTGAACCGCTCTTCGTCAAGCTTGTGGACCAGCAAACGATAGGCTTGCACCATTACTTGCGGATTACTCGCTTTCATAGACAGCACAATGCTGTGGTAATCCAAATCCTGGCAAATCCGTAAGAACTCAAGCGCTGACTCAACCATGCCCAGCGGTGTATCGCCATAGCGGCTCATGATACGGTCCGACAACGAACCATGATTGGTTCCGATGCGCATCGCGGTACCGTATTCTTTGCAGATTTTTACAAGCGGTGTAAATTTTTGCCGAATACGTTCCAGTTCAGCATCGTACGCATCATCTGTATACTCAATTGTTTCAAAACGTTTTTTATCGGCATAATTGCCGGGATTGATGCGAACCTTCTCTACTATTCTTGCAGCAAGCTCAGCTGCATTTGGAGTAAAATGAATATCTGCGATCAGCGGAACATTGCATCCGCGAGCCCGCAACTCCTTTTTTATTACTTCAAGATTCTGGGCCTCTTTTAAACTCGGTGCCGTGATACGAACATATTCACAACCCGATGCCACCATACGCAAAACCTGCTCAACCGACCCTTTGGTATCCATCGTATCCACGGTAGTCATGGACTGAATGCGTATCGGATTATTGCCGCCAAGCGGAACATCACCAATTTTCACTTCGATGGTTTTCCTGCGACTGTATTCCGTCAGGCTGTTGCAGTATTGCCGGGTGGTTGTTATTAAATTCACAATCGAATTATTTCTGCAAAGTTAACCCCTAACCGGGGTAATTTGTTCTGTAAAACTCAAATATCCCCGAGTTGCGGCCGAATGAGAATTTCCTCTACCACCGTGCGCTTTGAAAGCGAATAAGCAGCGTAGACTGTCTCGGCTACATCTTCCACGCTCATGAACCGTTCTTCCGGCAAATCCACTCCGTCCCAGCTTGCAGTACGGGTGGCGCCCGGTAAAATAGCGGTTACCCGGATTCCGGAAGATTTCAATTCTTCGCGCAGACATTTTGATAACCCGAGCAACGCAAATTTTGTGATCGCATAGGAACCACCGTTTGCATAAGCTTTAATGCTCGCAATCGAACACATATTAAAGATATGGCCCGACTTGCGCGCAATCATTTGATCAACAAGTCCCCGCGACATATGGTAAGCACTGAAAAGATTAGCGTTCATCATATCTTCGAGCACGCCTTCTTTTTCGGTGGCGATCGATCCGGGTACGAAATACCCTGCATTATTAACCAGCACATCAACGGGTCGGCCGATCTGGCGTATGAAATTCACGAACGTGTCGATCTGTTTTCGGTCAGCCATATCTGCTGCCTGGACATATACCTTTGAAGAAGGATACTTCGCCCCGAAATCAGCCTTCAGTTTTTCAAGTTCATCAGATTTTCGGGCGCATATCACCACATCAAAATCTTCCTGTGCAAACCTTTCGGCAATGGCACGCCCGATTCCTTTTGTGGCGCCTGTAACTACGATTAGCTTTCGCATCTTGATCGGTTGAATTTGTAAAATACCCGTTTGCCTGCGGCTGTGCCGGCATTTTTGGTATCTTTAGCAAGATAGTATATTTTGCCGGTGCTCCCCATGAAGGATTTTGGTAAGTATTTCATTTTTCTCGGAAACCTGTTCGTAAACAGGGAGTCGTTCCGTACTTACTACCGGCTTACCATTGAGGAATGTGTTTTGATCGGGATCAACTCGATCATGCTTTTCGCACTCGTCTCTACATTCATGGGCGCGGTTACAACCGTACAAACTGCTTTTAACCTGATAGCTCCATACATTCCGCGATATGTTATCTCGCAGGTTGTGCGCGAAATGGCTGTTCTTGAACTCGCCCCTACCATCATGGCGATTATCTATGCGGGTAAAGTTGGATCAAGTATGGCGGGCAATCTGGGAACGATGCGCATTACAGAACAAATTGATGCACTGGAGGTAATGGGGATCAACTCAACGTCTTATCTCGTCCTTCCAAAAATTATCGCATCTTTGCTGATGTATCCGTTGCTGGTAATATTATCAATTGTTTGCGCGCTGGCAGGCGGTTACATCGTGGCTTTCTTTGCGAGCTATATAACGCCAACCGATTACATCTATGGATTGCGGTACGCGTTTAACCCGTTCACGATCACATTTGCGCTGACTAAGTCTCTTGTTTTTGCATTTATTGTTTCTTCTATTTCCTCGTTCAGGGGATATTATACGGAAGGTGGTGCGCTGGAAGTTGGTCAATCGAGCACGCAGGCAGTTACTACAAGTGTTATTGTTATTCTCATTGCCGATTATTTACTGGCGCAACTAATGCTGGCCGCATGATCGAACTGAAGAACATATCGAAGTCGTTCGGAGACAGGAAAATCCTGAATAACATCAACGGAGTTTTTCAAAAAGGAAAGCCTAACCTGATTATCGGAGCCAGCGGAACGGGCAAAAGCGTTCTTCTCAAGTGCATAGTTGAGATCGCTACTCCTGACGAAGGCAGCGTGTTCTACGACCATCGAAATTTTACAGAAGGCGATAAAGATTTAAAAGTAGAAATCCGTAGAGAGATTGGAATGCTTTTCCAGGGCGGTGCATTGTTCGACTCGAAGAACGTAGAAGAGAATGTAAAGTTTCCACTCGATTTGCTGGCTAAAATGCCACGCGATGAAAAGTATGATCGCGTGAACTTATGTTTGAATCGGGTAGGCTTACAAAACGCCAACAAAAAAATGCCATCCGAACTTAGCGGAGGGATGAAAAAACGTGTCGGGATTGCACGCGCCATTGTGAACAGTCCGAAGTATTTGTTTTGCGATGAGCCCAACTCAGGACTTGATCCGCAAACTTCTATCCTGATTGATGAACTCATCCGCGATATCACCTACGACTACGACACTACCACCGTGGTTGTAACGCACGATATGAACTCCGTGATGGGTATTGGCGAAAATATCATGTTTCTCTATAAAGGATTAAAGCTTTGGGAAGGTAACAAAGATGAAATTGTCAACTCAGGCGTTAAAGAACTTGACGACTTTGTTTTCGCGAACAAAGTTATGATGGCGATGCGTAATAAATAATTCGCAACGCGAATACCTAACTGTTCTTCGGTAGATTGATCTGAAAAGTCGTTCCTTCAACGGATGTTGAAAACGAAATCCGCCCACCCATTTGCTCAATGCCCTGACGGGCAATTGCCAACCCCAGTCCGGACCCGGTTTTCTTGGTTGTAAAATGCGGCAGAAAAACCTTGTCTTTAAGTTCAGGATCAATTCCCGAACCGTTGTCTGAGATAGCGATCGAAAAATAAGGTGATCGGTGGGTGATCGTTACTACAATTTTAGCTTGCCGACCTTTGGGTACTGCCTGTATTCCGTTCAGGATAATATTCGAGAGAATTCTGCCCAGCAATTGTTCATCGGCCAACACGGGTGCTTCGGTAACTTCAGAACGAAGCATGATTTCACTTTCATTCGCATGCAGGTTAATAACACGATTGACCAGCGACACCAATTCAATTGGCTTCATTACCGGCTCGGGCATCTTCGCAAACGAGCTGAAGGATGATGCCAGTTCATCGAGCGAATTCACCTGCGATAAAAGTGAAAGCACTGCCCTTTTTAATTTTTCATTGCCTTCATCGTGCTGAAGCGATCGCTCCAGTTGCTGCAGCGTGAGCTTCATTGGCGTAAGCGGATTTTTGATTTCGTGCGCTACCTGCTGCGCAATTTCGCGCCACGCTTTCTCGCGCTGGTTCTTTTCCAACTCCTGCTTACTCGCACTCAATGTATCAAGCATGTGATTGTACTCACGAACCATTAAACCAATCTCATCGTCTGAATTCCACTCCAGCGGCTCGTTGGTTTTTGTCAGTGAAATTCGTCCCAGTGTTTGCGTGATCATGCTCAACGGAGCGGTAAGCCATTTCGTCACAAAAAACGAAATGATCAGCAGCACGATAAACACCAGCGTGAAAATTGAAATGATGTTTGCCAACACCGTTATCTGCATCTGTTCGATAGATGCACCGGATTGAAAAAACGGAATGCCCAGAATACCCAGCACTTCACCTGTTTCCGGAGCCAAAACTTTTGAGTAAGCAACATAGAACTCGAGCGAACCCACGTGATCGGTCCCCACAAAGGATGCCTCGCCCCTCTTCATTCTGCGGTATACGCCCGGATCCAGATACGGGGCAAGCAATTGATTCTCAAAAATCAGGGGCTGACTTGTGGTTATCAGCGTACCGTCATTCGCATACAGGTTTGCGTCCAGATTCGCCAACAGCGTTACGTTCTTGAACTCATTCTCAAATTCTTCACCGCGGGTTGATCCCACGTCCTGGATAGTAATTGAAAGTGTTTTGCCGAACTGAGCCGCCTTGTTTAAAAAGTCGTCCTGCAATTCTTTCCGGGACGACTTTGCCGTTAATCCGAGCGTAATCAAACAAACCGCCACCAGCGGTACAAAAAATGCCAGGTTAAGAATGAGCTGTATGCGCGCAGAGAAAAACAGGTTTGCCGACCCTGAATAATGGACAATGCCTTCAATCAACAGGAAAATGAATACCGCACCGATCCCGAGCAATACCAGAAAAGAAAAATCTGCAAGCCGATACATGAACGGAGCAGCGGGTGATGAAACAATCGCGAGCCTTCCGCTTACATCTTCAACGCCTACATGCAGATAGCCATCGCGGAAGATTCCCTCCGAATACAGATCCACATTTGCGAGCTCGGCTTCAATCAGAGGTTCATAATTAAAATTTCCCGCGCTATACTCAACCTGGGAACTTGAAATGATTGCGTAACTCTGGTCTCGCGGGCGATAAGCCTGCTGAAAACGTGTATCAACCAATAGTTCAGGGTAAACGTTCTCCGGAATGATTCTCTTCAGCGCCAGTTCAACCAACACATTTCCAACAACCGCCTGCCCTTTCCTAATCGGCACCAGCATGATGTATTTCTTCAACGTCCGGTCTTCGCGATCAGTTATGTAAAATACATTCCGATAATCGGTACTGAATTTCTTTTGATCGTATCGCTTTACGAGTGTATAAAAATTTGTTGTGTCGGTCTCGTCCGGCAACGGATCGCCGGTCTGATCATAAAGAGAAATCAGCACATTGTACCGGTTGAAGTATCCGGAAAGTGAAACCTGTTGAATTTTATGTTTGATCGCTTCCTTACCGACCAGCGGATTCGTCAGCCGGGTTTGAATAAATATGTCTTGCTCAATTTTTCGGGCAGTTTCCTGCATCAGGTACTCCCCGAAGTAATCGCGATCTACCAGGAAATTCTCCGCAAATCGTTGCTGATTCTCTGCTTTCCGGTGATTCTCAAAATTCCGCACCGCGAATACGCCCGCTACGGAAAAGCATAATACGGCAAAGAAGAAATAGACAAAGGTGGCGTATTGAAAACGGTCGAGCGACAAATAAATCCTGAAAGCCACCACCCCGATCAAAAAAACAATCGCTACAAAAGCTGCTTCAGCATAGGGCTGACCTGTAAATTCGTTAAGCCCCAGAAACACAAAGAATCCGATAAAAACCGAGACGGTAATTTGTTTGAGATTATCGTTGACCGTGAGCAACCGGATGGCAACGTGTGCGAACAGGAACGCACTAATCCACGAAATAACCAAAACTAAAAATGCGCCTACCCGGACAACATCAAATGTAAGCGACTGCGAAATACTCAGCGTGATCGCGGAATTGTTATAAAGCGTTTGAATTACGATGGACGGATACAGTATTGCAAAGAATACACTCACCGCTCCGAATACCGTTACAATCCAATTAGGCGTGTGGGAGAAAAACTTAAAGCGCTTGTAGTTTCTGAAAAGATAAAAGCAAAGGAAGAAAATCAGAATAGCGTTGATCAGCATGTCACCCAGTGAAGGGTTCAATTGCGAGGAAGCAAAATCTTTTGGATCAAATAGCATCAGTCTTCCGAACCGGGCCGGGAATCGAAATGCCAGCATCAGGGCGCGCACGGAAATCAGCAAAGCACCGAGCAGAAGAAACCCTGCAAAGGGTCTTTGCACACTAACGCCTTTCACCCACCGTGTAATAAGAATGACCAACAAAATCAGCGTCAGCGAAACAAATAAGACAGAGAGGTTACGGGCAAGCGGACTTAACGCAGTCGACCCGAAGGGACTGACTTTAAAAATAACTTTGTTATCAACCGTTACCGGGAAGCCTTGGTCAAGCTCAGGAAGAAGAATGACAACATTTGAATTGTCAAATATTTTTGGATGCCAATAAGGCTTCAGATAATCGTTGGTGATGCGGTATTGAACGTGAAGCGGTATAACCGCCACCAAACTCCTGGTTGAATCGACCGAAAACTGTCTTACAATGAAATCGCCCGAAGTCAACCTTACATACTTCACATCATAGTCTCCTGCAACTACGTAGTATGAAGGGATAAAATGATTGTCGGTCCACTGAAGGATTTTTACATCGTCAATCAACAAGAACTGGGTTTCCGAGCTGGCAATTGTCTTGCCCTGGCTTAATCTTTTGAGTTGATTGTCGGCCTGACGATTTACATCAGCCAGAACGTCTGTGAGGTTATTCTGGATTTTCTTCGCCTGGCCTTCGGAAGGAATCGGCTGATTAACACGATACGCAAAAAAAATTCCCGCTGCCAGAAACAGCACCGATAACACGGCCAGAACAAGGTTTTGCTTTTTCAACACGAAACAGGGACAGCACTAAAGGTAATAACTTACCGGCTGTAATGCTGATCAAATTTGATGCCTCCAAAGAGGTACAAGTAGATAATCCGCGAGTACCGGTAGTTTAACGGAACAAAAAGAATCAGGAGTGCTATCACAACTCCGATGTACACCCACTCCGATGTATAATTCGTGAAATAAAGCAGGAAGCTCGCGAGAACGATACAGGCCACGGTAAATGCATAGCCGACATACATGGCGCCCTGGTAAAAGCCCGGCTCAGGTTCCAGACGTACGTCACAATGCGGGCAAGTAGTATTCATTTGATTGAATTGCCACACATGGCCTACGATCGGATATTTGAAAATATCACCGGTATGGCAGCGCGGACATTTACCCAGCAGTAAGGCCTTTGGGGTTTGCATTTCGTTTGCTGTTTTTATACCAGAAATAGCCCAGGACAAGTGCGCTTAAGTAGGGCATTACGAGCAGGTACAAAATTCCGGTATTGATACCTGCAGCTATTCCGGGTCGTCCGCTGCTTACATTATTTTCCAGCTGGGCACGGCACATTGCGCACTGCGCGGCAACCTCATTGGAGAGGCTGATAAGCGCAAGCAATGTAAAAACTAAACCCGTTAACAGCCTTCTTTTCATGAATGATGCATATATGGACTGATCATCAAATATACGACAACGCCCGTTACAGCCACGTATAACCACAACGGAAAAGTGACCATGGAAAGTTTCTTGTGACGCACAAAATCGCCTGAAATAGCCCTGACGTAGGAGAATAACACCATCGGAATAATCACCACCGAAAGGATAATATGCGTAGCCAGGATGAATAAATAGATATACCGTATTGCCCCTGTACCTCCAAAGTGTGTTGTTTCGCTTGTCATGTGATACGCCACGTACATCACCAGAAAACATACTGAAAGGAAAATGCAGATTTTCATGATCCGTTCGTGAAGAGCACGCTTTCCGTTTTTAATTGCGACCACTGCCGTCACCAACAACACTGCGGTAATCCCGTTGATGGTAGCATAAATGGGTGGCAGGAACGACAGGTCGTACCCCGGAATTTTAATTCCGAACAGGGCCGCAACCGCAAGCGGAATAACAATAGAAACGGCAATAATGAGTTTACGGTATGGCTCGGATTTAACTTCGGCTTGCATTAGTATCGCTTAAATAAAATATTCAATTCTTCCATAATCATCCGGTCGGCATCTTCACGTTTCGTGAGCGTGTACTGACCACGGATTCTTCTGTCTTTATCAATAACAACAGCGTCCTGCTTACTGTTTAGCAAAAAGAAACAAGTTTTGATCTTAAACAAGTTTGTATCAGACATCAATACCCGTTGTGTGACTAGGCCATTGTTTCCGGAAACAACATTTGTATGTGTTCCCAACACGTGAATAATCCCGAGAGGCTCGTTTTTGAATTCAGTCATCACCCGTGTAAGCTGAATGGATCTTTCATGCTGATCTTCCTTTGATTCATTTTCAAACACAACCACGGTAAACAGAGAAGTGCTGTCCCACTGAAATGTTTTCAGCAGGCTGTCAGGCACGTGGTATGGGAGCTTATAGTTATTCCTGTAGCACGGAACTGAAACACTCATCGAGTCGGTATACAAAACCGGCACCTCAAACTCATTCTTTCCGAATGATTTCAAAAAAAGATAAATAAGAACCGGCAGCAGGAACGCAACAAACAACAACAATGCCTTTTTCATACCGGTCTTCAAAAAAAATAAGGCTTAAGAAATCCTTAAGCCTTAGGTATACATTTAAAATCTATACATCAGATTCTTACATCACCGATAGACATTCCCTCGTATACGAACGCTACCAGCATCCAAACGATAAACACAATCGGAACAAGAATCGACCACATCAAAACTTTTGTTTCATGGCGAAGGTGCATAAACTCACCTACGATATAGGCGGCCTTGATAATGGTCATGCCAATGAAAATCCATACGCGTAAGTCCTTCATCTCGTGCGGTACGCCAAAGGCAACACCGAATTCGATGAGGGTGATAATTCCAAGGATGCCCGCTACCTGCCAGAGCTTTTTAATGCGTGCTTTATCGGGAGGCAGTACGGTTACCGTTGTTTCTTCAGCGTGATGTGCCATTATTGATAAGTATTAAAATCGTTAAACAAGATAAAAGAACGTGAACACGAATACCCATACAAGGTCTACAAAGTGCCAGTACAGACCAACCTTCTCAACCATTTCATAGTGGCCTCTTCGGTCATACACCCCGGTTACGGTGTTGTAGAATATCAGGAAGTTTAACAATACCCCGCTGAATACGTGGAATCCATGGAATCCGGTAATGAAGAAAAAGAAGTCGGCAAAATCCGGTGGACCGTATTCGTTCCGAACGAGATTGGCGCCCGTTACTCCGTCACCGATGATAAAGTGCGTCCACTCCCATGCCTGACAACTCAGGAAGCAAATACCGCCAAGGATCGTCCAAAGCATCCACTTTTCAACCGCCCTGCGGTCCATACGCTGACCGGCTTCCACAGCAAGTACCATCGTTACCGAACTCATGATCAAAATAAACGTCATGATACCAACGAACACCAGCGGAGCATGCAGTCCGTGGAAGAATGGAATTGAAGCAAATACCTTTTCCGGAATTGGCCAGTAAGCTGGAGAGAATACAAAGTTCTCAACGGTACCGTCATAAGCAGGGTGCGAAGAGCGAACCAGGCCATAGGTGATCAGTAGTGCCGAGAAGGTAAACGCATCAGACAACAGGAAGAACCACATCATGAGCTTGCCGTAGCTCGCATTCATGGGTGATACTCCGCCATCCCATTCGGTTTTTCCGGGTGCTGGTACAACAACGGGTGAGGTATGTGACATTGTGGTTAGGTTAATCTTTTACTTAACGATACAATAACAGGAACAGGAACAAATATAGCCAAAGTCCGCCCAAAAAATGCCAATACGTGGCACACATTTCTATCCGATTCAGGCTTTTTGAATGGACTAAACCTTTCTGGGTGGCGCTCAATAAAATCAACAAATAAATTACCCCTCCTAACACGTGTGCTCCGTGCAAGCCGGAAATAATGTATACAAATGAGCCTGAGGGATTTCCAACAAGGTGAATGCTGTTCGTTACCAGGTCAGCCCATGCGAAATATTGCCCCACCATAAAACCAATACCTAAAATGGCTGTGATGATGGTAGCAATTTTTACCGATTCTAAATTATCGCGCTTCGCGCTAACGTATGCCCATTGAAGCGTGATACTGCTGATAAGAATGACAACTGTATTCACCCAAAATAAAGCCGGCAATTCAAAGTACGACCAGTTGCCTTCGGCACGCCTTACAATGTATGCGCTGCTGAGTGCAGCAAAAACCATAAACACGGTAACCATAAACAACCACATTCCGAATTTCTTCGGATTCATGGTCATCGGTTGTTTTGGTTCTTCAACAATCTTAATGTCAACACTCATCTTACTTCTTTTTATAACTTATCCAACAACAACGCAATCTGAACGATCGGCAGATACAGAAAAGATCCGAACATAATCCGCTTGGCCGACTCGCGGCTCACGGTCTTCATCAACGAAAAGGTCTGCGCCAGGAACAACACTCCGCAAATGGTTACAATAAACGCAGAATGAATACCCGTTAATCCAAACACGGCAGGTAACAACCCAAGTGGCAGCAGGAACAAGGTGTAGATCATGATCTGAATCGCGGTGTTCAGATCTTTTTGTCCGGCTAACGGCAACAACTTAAATCCCGCCTTCTTATAATCTTCATCGGCTACCCAGGCTATCGCCCAGAAGTGTGGAAACTGCCAGATGAATTGAATTCCGAAAATCAACAATGCTTCGTATGAGATTCTTCCGGTGGCTGCTACCCAACCCAACAACGGAGGCAATGCTCCGGGTATCGCCCCAACAAATACTGCAATGGAACCAATTCGTTTTAATGGTGTATATGCAAAGCAGTATAAAATCATCGAAAGTACCGATAACCCAACGGTTAACGGATTTGTATACGCAGCCAGAATAGCAATACTCAGGATGGTACACATTATCGAGAAAACAACAGCTTCACGGAACGTCAGCCGCTCAGTAGGCATCGGACGGTTCATGGTCCTGCTCATTACCTTGTCGAAATCTTTTTCCATGATCTGATTGATCGCTACGGAAGCACCTGACAACAGAAATCCCCCGATAAAGAGCATGGTCAATGTTACCAGATTGGTGTTGCTCGAGGCAAGTACAAAGCCGAAAGCACACGAAAACGCAACCAGCAACGAAAGCCGCGGCTTGAGCATCTGGCCGTATGCCCGCGCTTTGGCAGCGATTAATGCTGTACCGGTAAGAGAATCAAACGGTTGTGCTACCATCTGGACTTTGTGCGAGTTTTATCCTTTCGTTTATCCGCAGCAGAAGCAAAAACTGAACTCCCAGCGTTATGGTAGCCAGTGTTAAATGAACCGGCTGCAGAAAGGGAGGAACCGCAAACCAAGCCATTCCAACCCCGGTGAAAATTGTCCCCAAAATTAATATGATTACGATTAGGGCGAAACGATTTTCACGGTGCATTTTCCACAATTTTACCGTCAAAATGACATTTATTACCAGCACCACCCAAGAGAATGTCCGGTGGATAATAAAGTCGAGCCCAATGGCAGAAATCCACTCCTCCCGGGCAGAAATTTCGGTCGCCACGCGATCAATTGCTTCCCTCACCTGCGTACCCAGTAAAATCTGGATCAGCAAAACGAGAAGGCTCAAAGCAAACAACAAATTGGTTAACCGGGATGCCCCCTCTCCGACCGAAACAAACTCATGCGCACTCGCACGATTTACCAGCCAAACGAGTAAAATCACAATTAACAGGGCCGGAAACATGTGCACGGTTATCACCCAGGGCGTAAGATTAGTCGATACTACGATCGACCCGATCCAGCCCTGAAAGGCAACAAGTACGAGCGTAACAAATGCCGCAACTGTAAGCGCGGGCTTTACCTTGCGATAGCGCCAGGAATACACGAACACGGCAAAGATGAGAAGCCCGATCGTTACTCCTACAAGACGATTCACGTATTCAATCCAGGTCTTTACTGCGTTGAACTCTGATTCTTCCTGCACGGCAGGATCATTCAAAATTTTATTAGCCGTTTCATCAAATCCCAGCGCGCTGAGATACCGGGCAAATTTTTCATTCTTTTTTTGCCGGTGTGCAACGTATTCTTCTTTATAGTTTTCCGGGAGTTGATCTGCAGATGTTGGCGGAACCCACTGTCCGAAACATTTCGGCCAATCGGGGCAACCCATTCCCGAACCGGAGCTGCGCACAACTCCGCCTACCATAATCAGCAGGAAAACTGCAATCAGGGTTGAAAGTGAAAGTTTATAAAACGTGCGCATGGCTTGTAAAGAAATCAGGGTTCACCAACAGCACATGCTGCTAATGAACCCTGAAAGAGATGTCAACTATTAATGCTTAGGTCCAATGACAATCGATCCTGAATCTCCTGAACTTTCAAGTTTAATCTGATCATTTTCGTGCGGCAGATTCGATTCCGGTGTTTCCGAATATGGTACGTTTTGCGGAATGAAATCTTCTTTAGCACCCGGCTTGCTGTAATCGTACGGCCAGCGATATACGGCTGGGATTTCGCCCGGCCAGTTACCGTGCTGAGGATTACGTGGTGTAGTCCACTCCAGCGTGTTAGAGTTCCATGGGTTGGCAGGTGCCAGTTTACCGCGGAACATGCTGTAGAAGAAGTTGAACAGGAAGATGAATTGTGCGGCCAGTGTTAAAATCGCTGCCACGCTCACCAGCATATTCAGGTCGGCAAAGCCGCTTGAGAATGCAAAGTTTGTGAACGAATAATATCTGCGCGGGAATCCGGCAATACCAATGTAATGTAGCGGGAAGAACACCAGGTAAACACCCACAAAGGTGATCCAGAAATGAATTGCACCTAAGCGGTGATCCATCATCCGCCCGAACATTTTCGGGAACCAGTGATATACTCCGGCCATCATTCCGAAGAATGACGCGCTACCCATAACCAGGTGGAAGTGTGCCACCACGAAATAGGTATCGTGCAGTTGAATGTCGATTGCCGAGTTACCGAGGAAGATACCGGTGATACCACCTGTTAAGAAGAATGATACAAGCCCGATTGAGAACAACATACCCGGTGTAAAGCGGATGTTACCGCGCCAGAGCGTTGTTACATAGTTAAAGATTTTTACTGCCGAAGGCACAGCGATGATCAATGTAAGCAGCATGAATATCGATCCGAGGAACGGATTCATACCCGTTACGAACATGTGGTGCGCCCACACGATGAACGACAGGATTGCGATGAATAACATCGATCCGATCATCGCTTTATAACCGAAGATCGGTTTCCGAGAATTCGTTGCAATAATTTCAGATGAGATACCTAGTGCAGGTAACAATACAATGTACACTTCCGGGTGACCGAGGAACCAGAATAAGTGCTGGAACAAAATTGCGCTACCGCCTTCGTGGGCGAGTGCCTGGCCCTGAATATAAATGTCAGACAAGTAGAAACTTGTTCCGAAGCTTCGGTCGAAAATCAACAGCAATGCAGCTGCGAACAATACGGGGAATGACAGCAAACCGATGATCGCGGTGAAGAAGAATGCCCAGATGGTAAGCGGCATTTTAGTGAACGACATTCCGCGTGTACGCATGTTGATGATGGTGGTGATATAGTTAATACCACCTAACAAACTGCTGACGATAAACAGCGCCATCGCCACAAGCCACATGGTCATACCCAGGCCGGAGCCGGAGATAGCCTGCGGCAATGCACTTAATGGCGGATAGATTGTCCAACCGCCACCGGCAGGACCTGTGGAAATGAACAGTGAAATGAACATGATCACACTGGACGTGAAGAAGAACCAGTATGATAACATATTCAGGAAGCCCGATGCCATATCGCGGGCACCAATCTGCAATGGAATAAGGAAGTTACTGAACGTTCCGCTCAGGCCGGCTGTCAATACAAAGAACACCATGATGGTTCCGTGCATCGTTACGAGCGCCAGATAGAATTCCTGATTAAGTTTTCCATCCGGTGTAATCCAGCCGCCAAGAACCGGTCTCAACCATTCCAGGCTCGCATCGGGGAAACCCAGTTGCAAGCGGAAGATCACCGAAAGAATACCTCCAAGCAATGCCCAGAAAATACCCGTGATCAGGAACTGCTTTGCAATTACTTTGTGATCCTGACTGAAAATATAGTTGGTCCAGAAATTACCTTCGTGATGCTCATGCTCATCGGCATGTGTATCGTGGTGAATGTCGTGGTGTGTAGCTGTTGTTGCCATCGCGTTAAAAAAAATCTTAGTGAGAACCTACAGCAGTTGCCTGCTTTACTTCCAATACAACGGGAATGCCCGCCTTAATCATTGCGGATTCGCGTAATCCTGCAGGTACATTTTTCATGTAGTCCGGATTTGATTTGAGCCATGAATCCTGAGACAATTTCCAGCGTTCGTAGTCTTCTTCTGTATCAACCACAACCGGGAAACGCATCGAGAAGTGTCCCTGACCGCAAATTTCTGTACAAGCCATTTCATAATTGAATGCCTGGTTGCCAAGCTCATCGCGCATTTCCTGCGTAGTCTTGGTTGCTGTAAACTTGAAGTGTGTAGGCATACCCGGAACAGCATCCATTTTCACACGGAAGTGTGGCAGATAAACGCTGTGCAGTACATCTTTCGCACGGATTTTTAGTAACACTTCTTTACCTACCGGGATATGAAGTTCAAGTGACTTGAAGTCATCGTGCGATTTTGCATCGGTGAGATCCAAACCGAATTCATTGGTTGCATCAATCAATTTGAAGTTCACATTTCCAAGCTCCTTATCCTTCCCGGGATAGCGGGCTGTCCAGGCAAACTGCTGACCGATCAGCTCAATCACTTCTGCATTTTTTGACGGAGGTGAAGTAATATCGTTCCAGGCTCTCAAACCGGTAAACACCAGAACCGCGAGTACGATACCCGGAATAATAGTCCAGGTTAATTCGAGGTAATGATTATCAGGATAAAAAGCTGCTCTGCGGTTTTCGTTGTAGCGGTACTGATAAATGAAAATAAACATCACGATACTGATGATCGTAAATGCCACCACGGTCACACCCATGGTAATCCAGAACAATTTGTCAGTCAATTTGCCGTGCTCCGATGCGATCGGCAGGGTGTAGTTATCAAAGTTTACATAGGAATACCAGAAGAAACCCACGAGGCTGACAACCATGAACACAACGAATAGTACGGCATGTGTGCCATTACCTCTTTCAACTTTGCTGTCGGTATCGCCTTTGGCTACGTTCACCAGGCTACCTACCCGGAAAATCAGGTACAGGATCGCCAGGATTAAGATAACACCAAGAACTATAATCGAATTCATCATAACGCTTCTTCTTAGATATTAAATATGATGATGGAGGCTTTCCTCCAGCATCGGGTGATTCTTTCCAAACAACGGCATCTTCGACAGGGCAGTTAATACGACCAGCAGGAATGCCGACATAAAGATCATAGCCGTTCCGATTTCAAGGAATCCAACTCCTCCCTCAAAGTGCATCACACCCGGAGTAATCATATTGAAGAAATCGAGCCAGTGACCGATAATCACGATCGGGCACACAACTTTTAACATCGTCATGTGACGTTTCGCATCTCTCGTCATGAATAACAAGAATGGGAGCACAAAGTTTAAGAACAGGTTGGCAAAAAATATCCAGCTGTAGGGAGCAGTTTTCATCCGTTCGATGAAATAAACTGTCTCTTCCGGGATGTTTGCGTAATAGATCAGGAGGAACTGACCGAACCAGATATATGTCCAGAAAATTGAGAATGCAAACACAAACTTGCCGAGGTCGTGCAAATGGTTAGCGTTAACGATTTTCAGATAGCCTGCATCTTTCAGAAATACAACCACCAGCGTGATAAATGCCAGACCGGTTACCCACCAGCTTGCAAACATATACCAGCCGAACATCGTGCTGAACCAGTGCGTATCAATGCTCATCACCCAATCCCATGCAGAAACAGAAGAGCTTACTGCAAAAAACAACAGGAACCAGGTCGAGAATTTTCTTGCTTTCAGCCAGTGTGTAGTGGTTACACCGCCTGCTAAATCTTCCTGTAGCATTTCACGCTTAATCCACGTAAAGAACAGGAACCACATACCAAAAAAGATCACCATACGCCCCATGAAGAATGCAGGGAACGTACCTTTCGCCAAAGGCCAGTAGAAGAATCCGCCCTTGCCATTAATGATCGGGTCGAACTCGGGACCATTCGCGTCAAACAAACCTGAATGTGACCAATGGAAAAGATCGCCCTTCACCAAAAACCAAAGACCGATCATTAAAACACCTGCGTATGGAATCCAGCTTCCCATGGCCAGTGGAATCCGCTTAATGCCGGACGACCAGCCTGCCTGTGCGGCATACTGAATTGCCACAAAGAATAAACCGATAATCCCAAGGCCTGTGAAGAATACGTTGTTCATCCAAAGTGTGGTGAACAAGCGTTTTACCCAAGAATCGCTTTCGTGATGCGCACCACCTTCAGTTTTGTGCTGATCTGCTGCTGTATCTTCATCTTGCGTTTCATGTTGCAGACTGGCGGTCATATCATGGGTTGCTTCAACTGAAGCGTGACCTTTTGTTCCGTGACCTGCCGCTTCACCCTGGCCTTCCGAGCGCATGGCCAGGAATAAACCAAGCCCGAAAACCACAACGCCAATAATCAGGAATATAAAGATGTTCCTCCTGAGGGTGGGTTTAAAGATGTAACGTTCTTCCTGTAAGTGTACTTCAGCTGCCATTGGATCGTGAATTCGTTTATCTATTGATCAGTT
This sequence comes from Cyclobacteriaceae bacterium, assembly GCA_019694875.1. Classification (GTDB taxonomy): domain Bacteria; phylum Bacteroidota; class Bacteroidia; order Cytophagales; family Cyclobacteriaceae; genus UBA2336. Next base: position 340,778 of record JAIBBC010000002.1, on the reverse strand, counting down.
GATCGATTTAATTTTTACTTCGCTGCCTGCAGGCTCTTTACATAGCGTGCAATTTTCCAGCGGTCTTCCGGGCTAACCTGCGAACCGTGAGGCTGCATCAGGCCTTTACCCATCGTAATCACGTGGAAGATGTGCCCTTCGCTCACACCTCTGATCGCATCTCCTTTCAGGTTAGCAACCCCGGCATATTTATCAGCAACCTTACCATCGCCCTCACCTTTCGCTCCGTGGCAATGATCGCAATAGGTCTCATACAATATTTTTCCTTCTGCCAGAATCACTTTCGCATTCGCAGCGGCAGTATCCAACGGACTTACCAGCGTAGCTGCAGCGAACTGCAGGCTGTCTTTCTTCAGGCGATACGGCAGGTACCCGTTCTTGTTTCTGCTCACCGTGTTAGGAGCCGGCAAGCGCATATTCATGTGAAACGGGTTCAGGTAATTCGAATTGTGATACTCTGCGTGATCGGAGAAGTTTGTTTCGGATGAATCGCGCGTGTACTCAATGGATGTTACCCAACGTCCGGCTTCCTTATCGGTGATCTGGGTGTAGGGTTCATACGCCACCGAGTGATACATGTTAGGAGCATATTCTGTTCCCTGGTCGTCACCACCTGCACCACAGGATGCCAGCAAGGCTGTTCCCGCAAAACCGATGATCAATCTTTTAATAACCTGCATATTCAATAGGCGTATTTTATTCAAAACTCTTTTCATTTACTTCCGAAGCTCCGCTGTCGCGCAACAGGCTTCTCAACTCATCTTTTGTCTTGCCTGAGTTAATCGCAAGATCAATCGCCATCACGTGCTTGTCTTCCGTGCTGCGCAGATCGAACTGCCGCGGCCACTTGTAAGGCTTCATGTCGCTGGCGATAAAGAATGTTCCAACCATGCCAAGTGCAGCAAGAAGAACTGTCAATTCAAATGTTACCGGAATAAAGGGAGGCAAAGAAGCGTGGTTCTTACCACCGATGATCATCGGCCAGTCGTAACCGAGCATCCAGATCTGCATCAGCAATGCGAGAGCTGTTCCCGTCATTCCGAACATGAACGCTGCGATGGGCAAACGTGAACGCTTAATGCTTAGCGCATCATCAATTCCGTGAACCGGGAACGGTGAGTAAACATCATGAATTTTAACTCCGTTGCCTCTGATCTTGCCGATTCCTTTCAGCAAAACCTCTTCATCGTCAAAAACTCCTACAATAAAATGCTTGTCTGCGTCCATTTCTTTATCAATTAATGCGATGCGTTTTCTTTCTTTTCAAGTGAAGCCACCTTCACAATGCTCTTAACCTCCGCCATGTTGATTACCGGGAAGAATTTGGCAAACAACAGGAATGCAGTAAAGAAGAATCCGAACGTGAACAGGTATTCACCGATGTCGTACATAGTAGGTGAGAACATCGTCCAGCTTGACGGAATATAGTCACGGTGCAGTGAGGTCACGATAATTACGAAACGCTCGAACCACATACCGATGTTCACAACGATTGAAAGCACAAATGTTGCCACGAGGCTTGTTCTGATTTTCTTAACCCAGAAAAGCTGCGGAGAGATTACGTTACAGGTCATCATTGACCAGTATGACCACGCGAACGGACCTGATACGCGGTTATAGAATGCATATCCTTCGTATTCAACGCCCGAGTACCAGGCAATGAACAATTCTGTGATATACGCGATACCCACGATGGAACCGGTAATGATGATGATAATGTTCATCAATTCGATGTGGTAGATCGTGATGTAGTCTTCCAGCTTAAACACCTTGCGGGTGATGAGCAACAGCGTTAACACCATTGCGAAGCCCGAGAAGATCGCACCGGCAACGAAGTAAGGCGGGAAGATCGTAGTGTGCCAGCCCGGAATAACCGAAGTAGCAAAGTCCATGGATACGATTGTGTGAACCGAAAGTACCAGCGGTGTTGAAAGACCTGCCAGGATCAACGCCACTGATTCGTAGCGCATCCAGGTTTTTGCTCCACCCTGCCAGCCAAAGCTCAGGGCGTTATAAACTTGTGCCCTGATTTTCGCACCCTGAACAACTGCGCGGTCACGGATAACTGCGAAGTCTGGGATAAGTCCCATATACCAGAATACGAGTGATACGGTAAAGTATGTTGAGATCGCGAACACGTCCCACAACAGTGGCGAGTTGAAGTTAGCCCAAAGTGAACCCCAGGTATTAGGCAATGGGAACACCCAGTAGAATCCTAACCACAAACGGCCCATGTGAGCAAACGGGAATGTTGCAGCACAGATAACGGCAAAGATTGTCATCGCTTCCGCGGCGCGGTTGATCGACATCCTCCACCGCTGACGGAACAACAAAAGGATCGCTGAAATCAGCGTACCTGCGTGACCGATACCGACCCACCAAACGAAGTTGGTGATGTCCCACGCCCAACCTACTGTTTTGTTAAGTCCCCAGACCCCGACTCCTTCCCATAACAGGTAGCATAAACAATAAAATCCATACGCCATAACGGCTACAGATATGGCCATTGCCGCCCACCAAAGTTTTGTGGGTTTGTTCTCTACGTGTCGGCTAATGTCGTGCGATACATCTTTTACGGTTTTACCACCGGTAATCAATGCCTCGCGAAGTGATGAAGCTACCTGCATATTCGTTTTTACTTCTATATCAATTAGTCAATACTCTTATTCAATTAGGCTTCTGCCTTATCCTTGTTACGCACTTTTGCGAGATACCAGATGTTTGGCTTCACACCAATTTCTTCCAGTACCTGGTATGCGCGCGGGTTCTCAGCAATTTTGTCAACGCGTGTGATATCGTCTTCACCTTTTTCGTTCTTGGTTGGACGAATCTTCAACAGCTTCGAAATTTTGCTATCCGGGTTGTTGATGTCACCGAATACAATTGCTCCGGTTGAACAGGCTGCCTGACACGCTGTAACTACTTCGCCATCCTGCAGCGGACGCCTTTCTTTCTTCGCTCCGAGCTTGCCGTTCTGGATGCGCTGGACACAGAATGAGCACTTCTCCATAACACCACGTGAACGTACGGTAACATCCGGGTTCAACACCATCTTACCGAGGTCGGTATTCATAGCAGGGTTTGAAGTAGCAAACTGCTGATTATCGTGATACTTAAACCAGTTGAAACGTCTTACTTTATACGGGCAGTTGTTTGCGCAATAGCGAGTACCGATGCAACGGTTGTACGCCATTTGATTCAAACCTTCCGTACTGTGGGTTGTTGCTGCAACCGGACATACTGTTTCGCAAGGTGCGTTGTTACAGTGCTGGCACAACATCGGCTGGAATACCACTTCCGGATTTTCGGCAGCAGCTTCTGCCTGCTTCCAGCTCCAGCTTTCAGGCTGAACTGCACTGCTGTAGTAGCGGTCAATCCGCAACCAGTGCATTTCACGTCTGTTAATAACTTCCTGACGGCCCACGAGAGACACGTTGTTCTCTACGTTACAAGCCACCACGCAGGCAGCACAACCTGTACACGTGTTCAGGTCGATTGCCATTCCCCAATGGTGGTTGTTGTAGTGGTGTCCTTTCCACATTGACAATTCACCCGGTTTTACTTTATGATCTTCATCGCGCCAGGTAGTAACCTCAGGCTGGTACTCGCGCTGCCAGTCTTTCTCCTGGAATTCGGACAACACCGTTTCCTGAATCACCGTTTGACGGCCCATGTAGGTATGGTGTGTTTGTGTAGTTGCGATCTGATAAGTCTCTGAGCTCTTTTCAAACTTGGTTACGGTTCCGCTGAAGCTGAGTGACCCGTTCACCAACGTTGCGAACGGATAAGCGTTTGCTCCGCCAACAGTTTCCGCAACTTTACCGGCTTTTGTGCGGCCATAGCCTAATGGAATGCCGATGGTTCCCGGAGTTTGGCCCGGCTGCACGAGGATCGGAAGTTTTACATCTTTTCCGTTGATGCCCAGGGTAGCGTAAACTGTTTTCGCTTCGCGGAAGTCAATGTCTGAAACATCTTTCGCTGAAACGGTTACGTAGTGATCCCATACAGCCTTTGTAATCGGATCCGGTAACTCCTGCAGCAACGGGTTGTTTGCTTGCGAACCATTACCTACCGTTCCGTTTTCGTATGCAACAAACTCCCACTCGGCAGTTTTGTAATTGACTGCGATTGCATCGGCTGCTCCGCTTACATTACCTGCGAATGACAATGCAGCATCTGCACCCGGCTTTTCAAGAACGCCATCATACAAACATTTATCCCACCATGCCTGGAAGTTACCGCCCGTAAAGAACCAGCTCTTCCAGTTATTCTTTAAGATTTCGAAATAATCAACGTTGGTTTCACCCGCCCACACCAGCAAGCTTTCCTGCGCGGCACGCGACTTGAAGATCGGAGTGATGGCAGGCTGAGCGATGCTGTAATAACCTTTCTTAGGTTCGGCATCATTCCATGCCTCGAGGTAGTGGTGATCCGGAGCAACGAAATCAACAAGTGTTCCAGTTTCGTCTTCCTTGTAAGCAGTTGAAATTTTTACGCCAACTTTCTTCAAACCTTCTGCCAGATTAGCGCCCATCGGGTGGTCGTAAACCGGGTTACAGTTATAGAAGATTACGGCTGCAACGTTTCCGGCTTCAGCATCTTTAATGAAGTTAGCCATCGTTTCATCGTTACCCTGACGGAAATTCACCGGGGTTCCAAGAATGGTTGTACCGTAGCTTCCGAGCATGTCGTTGATTCCATTCACGACAACCTGAACAGCTTTGTCGTTTGAACCTGCAACCACCAATGCCTTGCCTCTGCTTGCCCACAGGTCGTTGGCCGCATTTTCCAAGTACGGCTTGCTTACGCCTTTACCCACTGTTGCTCTGCCAGCTTTTGCAGCAATCAGGTTATACAATTCTACCGCTACCGCGCCTTCTTCCGAAGGTTTGATTTGCGATCTGTAATCTGCATTTGCTCCCGTGAGCGAAAGAATTGTCTCGAACTGGTAGTGGCGCGACATCTCCTTTTTATCCTCTCCTACTTCACGTCCCTGTGCGTATTGTTTGGTGGCTTCGATCGGTGACACACCTGACGTCAGGAAGTCTGACGCGATGCTTACGATCACATTCGCCTTGCTGAAGTCGTAAGAAGGAATCATGGCTGTACCGAATGATTCTTCGTTTGCTTTCAACATCCCGTAGGCTGATACCTGATCGTACACAACGTGCTGTGTGGAAGGGTACTTAGCCTTGAATTTTTCGATTGTTGCTTTTGTGCTCGGGCTTAAGATCGTGTTGCTCACAATGGCGATTTTGCCTCCGCTTGTTGCCACACTTCCCAGTTTCTCAATGATCAACTTATCGAGATTCTCCCATGTAGTTTTGCTGTTGAACGCTTTTGGCGCACGCAGGCGGGAGTTATCATATAAAGAAAGAACAGAAGCCTCTACTTGCGCAGAAGTTCCGCCTTTTGTAACGCTTGATAACGAGTTGCCATCAACTTTGATGGGACGTCCTTCCCGAACTTTCACCACGATACTGCAATAATCGCCACCATTGGTGTACGTAGATGCGTAGTAGTTCGCGATGCTGGGGTCAACATCCACGGGCTTGTTTACATATGGAATGGCCTTACGGATAGGCGCTTCGCAGGCAGCCAATGCCACGGCCGACATACCGAAGCCCATCATTCTCAAAAAGTCTCTGCGTGAGTGGCCTGTATTTTCTTCAGGCGCCTGCCCGAATTCGTTGTCTGCATGTTTAACAAACTCCGAATCATTGGTCAGCTGCTCAAGACCTTTCCAATATATCTTCTTAGATTCTTCCATTGTGTAATGAACCGTTATTCTTAATTCTGTTTTGCTCTATAATTAATAGTGACACTTTGAGCACTCAAGCCCGCCATTGTCCTCTACTTTCATGCTGGTTCCGGGCTTCTTGCTGTTGTGCAGCTCCACGAGCCGGTCGTAGTAGGCATTGCCTTTTGAATTGATATCCGTCTTGCGGTGGCAGTCGATACACCAGCCCATGGTTAATAATGAGTACTGGCGAACAACATCCATTGTTTCGATTGGACCATGGCAAGTCTGGCAGGCAACTCCGCCCACGTTAACGTGCTGTGCGTGATTGAAATACGCGAGGTCAGGAAGGTTGTGAATGCGAACCCATTCGATCGGCTTTTGATTAGGACCGAAGGATAATGTTTCTGCGTTCCAGTCGGCTGCTTGCCAGATCTTCTGAATCTGAGGAGATTCTGTTTTCACCGCACGGTGACAGTTCATACAGATGTTAACAGAAGGAATGGTAGCACTCTTTCCTTTCATCACGCCTGTATGGCAATACTTACAGTCGATCTCATAATCACCTGCATGAAGCTTGTGCGAGAAAGCGATCGGTTGCTTGGGTGCGTAGCCTTGCTGGATACCAACAGAATACAACCCGTTGATAACTGCTTTGAAGCCGAGGGCCGCAACCAGGAACGTAACAATGAAAATAAATCCGCGGCTGCGGGAAATGGTTGATGCCGTAATAGGCGAGTGAACAACTTCTTTATCTTCTTCCGACAGGTTCTTCTGATCGAGGAAACGCTTGAGCGAAGAAATCAGGAATCCGAGAATGATTACCAACAGGATCAGGATAAGTACCATCCCGATCAGAATGACATTCAGGTAGTTAGAAGGAAGAGCAGTAGATTCTCCACCGGCAGTTGGGGTTCCAGTGGCAGGAGCTGCAGCAGTTTCAGGGCCTTTCTTTGTTTCTGCCTGGATATAGGCCAGAATGTTCATGATCTGCTCATCACTGAAATTTGTGAAGGCAGTCATCTGGCTCTTTTTGTACTCTTCAAAAATCTTTACACCGTACTCATCACCGCTGGCCACAACCTTCGCAGAGTTTCTAATCCAACCTTTGATCCAGTCAATTGACGGGGCGCGCTCGTACACATTCTTAAGCGCTGGACCTACCGATTGGGTGTGTATTTTATGGCAAGATTTACAGTTACCGTTGAAAAGCGTCTGACCGGCAGAGATCGAAGCGGCATCCTCGGGGATGCTTTGCGACTGGCCAGTAAAACTTATAAGGAAAAGTAGGGTGACAACTGATAAAAATTTGCTGAGGGATGAAGTGAAATGTTTTATCATGATAGGTGTAGTGTCCGGTTTTACTTCAAGTGGCACAAATCTACTATCAGGAGGCATTATTTCAAATTTATTTCATGGCAGGGGATAATTATTTCAAGGCTTTTAACACCTTTCGTAACGCTATGTCAGTGAGTTGATAATGATGGGAGTTTACAGAAATATGGCAATTTAGAATCAGTTTAAATAGTTGCAAAAAACCGTCAGATGAGCCCTTTTGAATATGTAATCGTTCTTGTATCCATCATCATTGGGTTAGGAATTACCCTGGTGCTAACGGGCATAGCCCAGCTGATCCGGGAAGAACGAAGCGTTAAATTGTTCGGGCCGTACCTGATCTGGGTCGGACTGGTGTTCGTGATGCACATTCACGAATGGTGGATTACCTACCAACTTAAAGCGACCGTGGCGTGGAAACTCCCTACATTTTTGTTCATTATCCTCTACCCCATTCTTTTGTTCATACTCGCCAATCTGCTTTTTCCTGATTCATGGGAGAAATGCAATCGCGACATGAAGCAGTTTTACTTCACCATCTACCCGAAGTTTTTCGGATGCGCTGTTGCGCTGGTAATCCTTTCTGTTCTGCAGAACATCTTTATCTCGGAACTCGCTTTTATGAGCCAGTTCATACATCTGATCATACTAGCCGTCATATCCGTCATGCTCATCCTCAAACCCAAAACAGTCTTCGCACATACAGCAGTTGCCGTCCTGTTATTGTCTATTCTTATCGCCAGCCTGATTATTGAACGTAACTCTTTATTAATACAATGAAATTGTCGCTTTCCCTGATATGCATTTCGATAGCGTGGCTCGTAAACGCTCAGGATGTTCAGCCCACAGGCTACGAAGGCATCGGGATAACGGGTGACGCAGCCGATGTTACCGTTCCGACAGAACTGAGAATTGTGCTGATGGGTGGCAGCACCGATGTAGACCAGGCATTGCAATGGATGATCGGCCGCGCAAAAGGCGGAGATGTAGTAATTATCCGGGCATCAGGTTCAACAGGTTATAATGAGTACATCTACGGGTTAGGCACTGTAAACTCTGTCGAGACGCTGCTGATTGATAGTCGTGAAAAGGCACTGAAAGAATCTGTCGGCAAGCGTATTCGCGAAGCAGAAATGCTTTTCATTGCCGGAGGCGATCAATGGAACTACGTTAAATACTGGAAGGATTCGGAAGTTTCGAAAGCCATTAAGTATCTCATTGAAGATAAACAAATACCAATAGGCGGAACAAGTGCCGGTTGCGCTGTACTGACCGGATACATTTTTGACGCAAGCCATGGTTCGGCCTATTCAAAAGACGTGTTGAAAAATCCTTACGATACCACCGTAAGTGTGTCGAAGAGCTTTATCGATCTTCCATTCTTAAAAAACGCAATCTCCGATCAGCATTATTCGCAACGTGAACGCCAGGGCAGACACGTAACGTTCATGGCGCGTATCCTGAAAGACATGGACACGAAACAGATCATAGGAATCGGGGTTGACGAAAAGACGGCACTCTGCATTGATAAGAATGGAAACGCATTCGCCTACGGAAAAAACCTGGTTTATGTATTACTCGCAGGTCCGATGAAGCCCGAAGCATGCAAACCGGATCAATCATTGACATTCGACCAGAGCGGAAAGGCCATTCGTGCATACATATTTACTGCATCCCCGGAAGGATCGCGGGTTTACAACCTGAAAGAAAGTCCCTCCGGACTGCCGAACGAACTTTGGTTTGTAAAAAATGGTGATTTACAGCGGGTTAAAGCTAATTAACCCTGCAAGATTTTTAGAATCTCAAGCCCACTCCTAATGTGAAATCCTTTTTCGCGGGTTTACCATCACCGGTGAGGAGATTACCACTCGCGTTCAGCATAAATCTGCGATAGGAGAACATCAATCCACCCTCCACTTCCACGCCAACAGTCTGACCGTTTTGGGATGGTCGGCTGAACCACTTTCCGTATCCCAAACCAACAAATGTGTGGATTTTAAAGTCGTGCTTTGCAGTGATAGGGAATATCAAGCCGGCATTGGCTGCGAACAGGGTGGCTTCAGACACGCGAACTCCGGTGCGAACATTTTCTTCGTACTTATATCCTTTACCGAAACGCATACCGAGGTAACTGCCCATACGATCCAGAAAACCAATCCGGAAACCGATTGGGGTACTTTTGACACCGGAATTGGTAGAAAAAAAGTACTTAGGTCGCTTTGCAGTCGAACTGTCGTCCGATGACTCCTGGGCCGCTGCAAAAAATGATATCAACGCGAAAAATAAAACCGGTACTAATTTCTTCATGCCTCCACGTACGTTTCTAAAACAAGGCGCGAATTTAATTATGCCCGGCAATCCTGAAAAGAAAATTTTATCAACGGTGATTAAATAATCTTCTTTTTTGATTGCGTGAACAACCTAACAAGTGTTTACTCCACTTATCACGCGTTCGTCCAACCCTCAATCCCAAGACCGAACAGTGCGAAGTCGTACTTCACCGGGTCGTTCCCGTCAAACTTTCTTAGTTGATCCGTTAGTTCAAGTGCAGTTTGCCAATCCGTTTGCTTGCGTTTGATGAGTTTTAGTTTTCTCGCCACGCGATCGACATGCAAATCGCACGGACAAACCAATTGAGAAGGACTTATATTCTTCCAGATGCCAAAGTCAACACCGTTATTATCCTGTCGAACCATCCATCGCAGATACATCACCAAACGCTTGCAGGTTGATCCCCGTGCAGGCGTGGCAACATGCTTTTTGGTACGGGTGGGAAAATCCGGTAATCCGAAAAAGATGTTATGAAAAGCGATGAGCCCATTTTCCACTGTTCGATCCCATGACGGAACGAGAAAAGCATCCTCAAGAGACTTGTGTTTTTTATAAAACGACCTTAAAAACTCGATAAAGTAGAGTGTGTCGGTGGCATTAAACGTGCGGTGTTTGAAATCGAGGAACGGCTTCAGATCGTTGTCTGAATGGTTCGTGACAAACGCGTGCGGTTCATTGTCCATCCTATCCATCAACTCGCTGCATTTCCGGATGATGGTTTTGCGCTGGCCCCATGCCAATGTTGCAGCAAAGAGGCCGGCAATCTCGATATCCTGCTTTTTCGTGAAGCGATGCGGAATGCTCACCGGGTCATCCGCGATGAATCCGGGCTGGTTGTATTTCGCGACTTTTTCATCGAGAAATTCTTTTAGTTCTTTTGGATCTATCCGCCTGGCCATCGGTGCAAGAATAGTAAATATAACTTAACCAATTACGCATCTGCCTCCAACTGCGGCCGCGATTTTTTTTAGTAAGTTCACATCAAAATCAAACCTATGTCGGCAAAGAAAATCATTGGCTGGTCGCTACTCATTATACTAATGGGCGGCCTCGGATACGGAATATATTATGCCTCGCAGGCGTTTCCGATTATCACAGGGTATGGCGCCAAAAATCTTTGTTCATGTGCGTATGTGTCAGGACGTTCGGAACAAAGCGTGCTTGACAATGAGTTAAGTGCTTTTCCACTTTCGATCGGAACATTCGAATTGCATCCGGAAGATTCATCGGCAACCGCCACGGTATTCGGTTTTGCCAAACACAAAGCAGTGTACCGTAAAGGACTCGGCTGCACCTTGATCAATGAGGTGAGCGAAGAAGAACTGCGCAATCAAAGATTCAACCTTCCAAAACCATTACCGAATCAGGACAGCATTGCATGGCCTATGGGCAACCTGGTGCGCGACACGGTTATAACTGGCATCGATTATAAATTGCTCAACAAAACTGTAGAAGACGCTTTCGCGGAACCCGGTGAAACTAAAAACAGGAGAACACGGGCCATTATCGTGATCTATGACGGACAAATCATCGCTGAAAAATATGCGGACGGTTTCGACAAAAATACGCGGCAGCTCGGTTGGTCGATGGCGAAAAGCGTGACCAACTCATTGATTGGAATCCTTGTTCGCGATGGTAAGCTTTCGCTGAACGATGCAGCACCCTTCGAAGAATGGAAAGCCGACAAGCGCAGCGCCATTACCATTCACAACCTGATGCAAATGAGCAGCGGCCTTCAGTGGGAGGAAAACTATTCGAAGCCCAGTGATGCCACCAACATGCTCTTCAAATCAAAGGATGCCGGTCTTCTTGCCTCACATTCCCCGTATGAGTCGGAGCCCGGAAAAGTTTTTGAATACTCCAGCGGTACCAGCAACATGCTGGCGTGGATTATCCGGCATACTGTGGGCGACAGTGCGTACTATTCGTTTGCCTCGGAACGATTATTCAAAAAGACCGGGATGCACAGTATGATTCTCGAGCCGGATGCTGGCGGAACATACGTTGGATCATCCTATGCGTTTGCAACACCGCGCGATTGGGGGCGGTTCGGATTGCTGTTTTTAAATGACGGCATGTTTAACGGAGAACGGATTCTGCCGGAAGGCTGGAGCGAATATTCGAGCACACCGTGCGAAGGTGCACCTATGGGCGAGTACGGAGCGCAGTTCTGGTTAAATGCCGGATCGAAGACCGATGTCGTTAAACGTGTGTATCCGGATGTGCCCCCTGACCTGTATTGGGCCGATGGCTACGAAGGTCAGAACGTGTTCATTCTGCCTTCAAAGGATTTGGTTGTGGTTAAGCTCAGCCAGTCGAGCGGCAACTATCTTGACGATAACCAATTCCTCGCGAACATCATTAAAGCGTTACCGTAACGCATGGCCGACTACTTTCATTTTAAAAAGTTTTCCGTACGCCATGATCGCAGCGGAATGAAAGTAGGAACAGACGGAGTGTTGTTGGGCGCGTGGACTGACGTTAAACGCGCCACGCAAATTCTCGACATTGGAACGGGAACCGGTGTAATAGCCCTGATGCTTGCACAGCGGGCTTCCGAAGCTGTGACGATCGATGCTGTTGAAATCGATGATCAGGCGTATGCCGATGCGCAAGAGAATATCGCTGCTTCTCCGTGGCACGACCGGATTCATATCCATCACACCGCCATTCAAAATTTTGTTACCTCTACACAATTTGATCTGATTGTATCGAATCCCCCCTACTTTCAGAAAAGTTTTAAGCCACCTGCTGTACAACGTGAAACAGCGCGGCATACTGAGCGACTTACGTTTGAAAATATTTTATCGGTTGCGGAACGGTTGCTTACGGCTAACGGAAAATTGAACGTTATTCTTCCCTATACCGAAGGATTGCAGTTTATCGACATGGCTTATCACAAAGGACTTCATTGCTCCCGCAAATGGGTTTTCAGAACACGTGCCAACAAACCGGTTGAGAGGTTTTTATTGGAGTTCAACTGGGAGAAGATTACTCCGGAAGAAGGCGAGATTTTGCTCTATAACGAAGGAGAAAACTGGTCGGTCGGGTACAAAACGCTTACGCGCGATTTCTACCTGAAAATTTAGCGTTAACAAGCTCTTAACAGTCGTTGAATTCAATATTTATAACTGGCTATCAGTGGTTTACAAAATAAAAATTATGTGTTTAAACATATAATTCAAAATTCTGTGTTACTTGGTGTATAAATCAAATAATCACCTATGAAAAAAATTACTGTATTGTTTGCCATGTTATTTGTGGCTGCCGGGGTGTTTGCGCAAACAACCTACAAGGTTGATAAAGCTCACTCAAAGGTTGGGTTCGCGATCTCTCACATGATGATCTCGGAAGTAGAAGGCCAGTTCAATTCTTTTGATGCAACAATCGTTTCTGCTAAAGACGATTTCTCAGATGCTTCCGTAGAATTCACTGCCGATGTTAACACGGTTGATACTAACGTAGAAAGAAGAGACAGTCACCTGAAGAGCCCTGATTTCTTCGATGCAGCAAAGTATCCTGCTATCACATTTAAAAGCACTTCGTTCACTAAAACCGGTGATAAGTCTTACAAAGTTGTTGGTGACCTTACCATGCATGGTGTTACAAAACCTGTAACGCTTGAGGCAACCCTTACCGGAACTGCAACCGGTCGTGGTGGAAAGAAATTAGTTGGTTTTAAAGTTACCGGCACTGTCAACCGCATTGAGTTTGGTGTAGGTTCTTCAAACCCTGGTCAGGGCGATGAAGTTACCGTAACTGCAAAAACTGAATTCGCAGCACAATAATTGTTTTGGTAGAGGCAGGATGGGTTTCTGCTCGTCCTGCTTTTTTACTCTATGAAAATCGAAGACGAGATCAAGCAGTCAAAATTCAAAGACCCTTTTCAAAAAGCGGTTATCAATCTCATCTTTACAGCCAACTGGTTGCACAGCAAACACCAGGGCTTTTTTAAAGCTGCCGGCATCACCGTTCAGCAGTTTAACATCCTGAGAATTCTAAAAGGGCAGTATCCCAAAAGCATTTCCGCCACTGAAATCAAGTCGCGCATGCTGGATAAAAACTCCGATGTATCAAGATTACTCGATCGCCTAGTTGTAAAGAAACTCGTTAACCGCCAGGTTTGTCCGAACGATAAACGTGCTGCCGACATTACCATCACTGAAGAAGGTATCGCCATCCTGGTAACACTCGAAAAACGTCAGGCAGAAATTGACGGAGTACTCAACCTTACGGAAGAGGACGCAAAAACACTTAGCGATCTGCTCGACAAAAGCAGAGGGTAGTACGCTCAGCCGATAGCAGCCAGTTCCTTTTTAACAAAATCCATCAGTTCCTGAATGTAGTTGCGGCTGAAGTCGAACTTAATGTTCGCGGCCTGGTAAACCTCAGGAATGCTCTTCATATAGCCGAGTTTCAACGCATTCATGTAGCCCTGCAATCCTTTTTGTTTATCGGCACGGTAATTCCTCCACACGGCAATCGCGCCAAGTTGTGCCATTCCGTACTCAATGTAATAGAACGGGACTTCATACAAATGAAGTTGTTTCTGCCACAAATAATCCTTCGCTTCCTGCAGACCGCTCCAGTTGGTAACAGAATCGCTGAATTCATCGAATATCCAGTTCCAGTTCTGCCTGCGTTCTTCCAGCGAGTGACCCGGGTTTTCATACAGCCAGTGCTGGTACTTATCGATGGTGGCAACCCATGGCAATGTTTCAATCAAATCTTCGAGGTGCTCGCGTTTGGCGCGTTTCAGATCATCAGGATTGGTGAAGAAAATATCCCAGTGATCCATCGAAATCAGTTCCATCGACATAGAAGCCAGCTCAGCTACCTCCGATGGCGTAGATTTGAAATCATTCAGTTCAAGTTCGCGCGTTAAAAAATTATGAATCGCATGGCCGCCCTCATGCATAATCGTGACCATGTCGCGCAGCGTTGACGTGGCATTCATAAAAATGAACGGTACCCCGATCTCCGAGAGCGGATAGTTATAACCGCCCGGTGCCTTGCCCTTGCGGGATTCCAGGTCGAGGTGACCCATTTCTTTCATAATGGAAAGACACTGGCCCAAATACGGGTCCAGCTTGTAAAAACACTCAATTGTTTTGTTGGTGAGCTCCTGCCCATCGCTGAATGCTTTCAGCGGATCTTTTCCTTCCGGATCAACGGCTTTGTCCCACGGCCGTAATGCATCTACTTTAAGCGCCTGTTTTCGTTCGCGTGCAAAATCATTCAATATCGGAACAACACCCGATTGAATCGACTGATGAAAATTAAAGCAATCCTGAGGCGTGTAGTCGAACCGGCCAAGCGACTTGAACATATAGTCCCGGAAGTTTTTAAATCCAGCGTTCGTGGCAACTTTATCCCGCAGTTTGATCAGTCGCGTGAAAAGGTCATCCAGTTCACTTTTATCCTTCAATCTTCTGTTGGTAATTTTATGATAAACCTCTTCCCTTTTCTTTCGGTCTGTTGACATCAGCAAAACGGAAGCTTGCTGCAATGTTTTTTCCTGGCCGTCAATTTCAACCGTCATAGCGCCTGAAATCTGTGCATACTTTTGCTGTTCGGTAGTAATCTCCGTGTACAGCGGGATGTTCTCCTCCCGAAAAATCTCGATGTCTTTTTTCAGACTACGGATCATGATATCAAAGCCAGCTTCTTTTTCAAGCGTAGCGAGGAATGCTGAGGCAGCGGCCTTCTTATTTAGTTGATCGGATACAGGCGCAATCTGCGGTTGAATGTTTACCACAAAATCTTCGTAGCGTTTGCTGTACTCCTGATTTTCGGTGTAGCGGGTCATGTTGATATACCGCCATGCAAGATCTTCGGAAATCACGGACTCGAGTTCGCTGCGATCGTGCAGCCACTGTCGTAAAGCTGCAAGCGAGTTCAAATCACGTGCAAGCAGGTTATCGAAATATGGCTTCAGGTTTGTCCAGTCAGTTACGGAAAAATTTTCGGGAAGAAATTTTCTCTTCGGGCGTTCAATCTTCGCTACAGGTTCCATACGATATGAGTCAAAATCCAAAAGTATGGTTTTATTGGTTGCGTGGGGTACGAAAAAGAAAAATCTATATCTTTAAAAACAATACTCCCTAATGCTTGGCGCTGCTCAAATCGGATTTATCGTTCTAACGGCAATTTTTTATTACCTGTTGTATCGCGAGTTCCGGCTTGCATTGCCTAAAACTTCTCTGACAACTGAGCAACAAAAACGATTTGTACGCAATCTTCTGATTGCATTTTTCGGCTGGGGTGTGTTTATCTACGTATGGTCGCGATTTGGCGTATTTTCGAATTTCTCGCTATTCCCCGTTAACGCTGCTCCTGTTATTTTCATACCTCTGGTGACGATTTTGCTCTTCTGCTTTTCAAAAAGCGCAAAGGAGATACTTGTTCACATCCCGCAGGAAAACATCATTAAACTCCAGGTATTTCGTTTTTATGTAGAAGTGCTGCTTTGGGCATTGTTCTCAGCAGCTTTACTTCCCGTTCAAATGACTTTTGAAGGACGAAACTTCGATATACTTACGGGTGTAACGGCTGTTTTATTAACAACACGCATTTCCGGATTTATGTTGCTGGACAAAATGCCAAAGATCGCTGTAGTGCTTTGGAATATTCTTGGGCTCGGCTTACTGATTAACATTGTAGCCATTGCCATTCTTTCCATGCCTACACCGTTACGCGTTTTCATGAACGAACCCGCCAACACAATCGTGACGGAGTTTCCCATCAGCTTGTTGCCGGGTTTCCTGGTTCCATTGGCCTACATGCTTCACATTCTTTCGCTTCGAAAAGCAGCTATAAAAAAATAGAGATGCTTTGCTGAGCATCTCTATCGGTTTGAACAATTTCAGAAATTCTATTTTTTAGCCGGCCAGTTGTTATTGCTTGCAACTGCATCTACCCCGCCCTCAATGGTAAGGCGAATACTCTTCACTTCCCTGGTTCCCGCAATCTTGTGTTTGTACACGGTTCCGTCTTTCCATACCGAAGGATTCACCGCATCAATTGTTTTTGAGTCATCTGCGTAAGTAATGATCAGGTTACCCGCCATTGGACGGCCACCCAGGTTTTCAATCGTTACTGTGTTCTGCGAATAATCGGTGATCGCGATGTCCATGTAACCCCAGTCGAAGTACCACTGCTTCCAGAACCAGTTCAAATCCTTGCCTGACACACGATTGAATGTATTCATGAAGTCGTACGGGGTAGGATGCTTGTGCTTCCAGTCGTTCATGTACGCACCCAAACACTTTATAAAAAGATCCTTGCCCAATAACTGGTACAGTGAGATGTACGACATGGAGCCAATGGTATACGAATTGGTACCGCTGTTTGCCAGCAAATGGCTTGGAACCATTACTGGTGCGAGGCTCAACGAACCCAGGCCCGGTGAATCAAACTCATACGGGCTGTCGTTATCGTCCGACAGAAAATATTCACTGAAGCTTGCCATACCTTCGTCCATCCAGGCATACTTCTTTTCGTTGATACCCATCATGAACGGGAAGTACATGTGGCACATCTCATGCAGCGACAGCCCGAGATTCGCTTCAAAGTCGTCAACCTTTTTTCCCATCCACTGCGACATCATCTCACCCGGAATACCTTCATCGTTGGCCATGCCCGGAAACTCCATTCCACCGCCTTCCAGACCATTAAAGATTGTAAAGTTTTTAAACGGAAATGGTTGCACCGGAAACTTGGTGTGAAAAATCTCGATCGAACGCGCGATGGTTTTGATCACGGTAGTGAATTCCTTGTGCTCAACCGGATAAGCCGAGTTGATGAAATATTCTCCGAACGTGTCTTTATACGTAGCAGCTTCCCACACGAAATGGTCGCTCAGGGCAAACGAAAAATCAGGGAAGTCATTTGCGGTGTATCTCCACGTTAACGTTTTGCCTTTTCCCTTATTGAAATCGGCCGTTGTATAAATTGAAACGGGCTCTTTGCTTTTTTTCGCCTTTGCAAGACGGTCCTGAACGGTTTTGGAATATACCTCCAATGGGTTATTTGCCGCTACAGAAGCCCACACAACAAAGTTATCGGGAGCCGTTACTTCCACTTCATAATTCGAGTAGTCGTGATAGAATTCAGTTGCTGCATCATATACCACGCGATCCCATCCATAAATATCATCGCACACCGACATTTCGGGATACCAGTATGCGACAAACATCGAAGTGCTGTCGATTGCCCCGCTGCGTTCAAAGCCCTTGCCGGGAATTGTGTAATTCCAGCTTACTTCGATTTTAACAGAAGCCTTGGGTGCAAGTTTTTTTGTAAGGCGAATTGAATAGTTTGAGCCGCTATAGTTCACCTTTCGGGATGGAGCCATGGAAATAACTTCCCCGTTCACCGTCAACTTCGTAATTACCATGCCTTCGTTTTTCAGGTAATCATTACCGGCAAAGAAACCCGCACGTTTAGAACCTTCTTTATAGTAATCAGGATAGGTATGAAATACAATCTGCGTAAGCGAATCGGGACTGTTGTTGTAGTACGTGATTAAACCTTCGCCTTCAAGTTTTTTGGTAGCCGGATCAACCTTCGCTTTTAATTTGTAGTCCGACTTGTTTTGCCAGTAACCGACAGGCACACTGCCATCGGCTTTGCGCGTATTGTTTCTGTACGCTTTTTGAAATTCAAGCGGTGTGTAGATCTTGCTGGTTTGTGCCGTGGCTGCGGTGGCAAGCGCCATGACGATAATAAATAATTTGATTTTCATGCGGAGTAGTTTTGAACCGGCTATTTACTAATAAATCCCCGCAAAGAGAATGACATTCCGGTATTAAACCTGACCAAAATAATTCGATTTTTAGGGGTTGGTTTTTCATACATATGAATATTGTTTTAAAAGTTGCCGATTCGAAGCAGTTATTAAAAGAATTCATTTTTCTTCCCGAAAAAATTTATAAAGGCGATTCGCGCTGGGTTCCACCCATGTATGTCGATGAGTGGAATTTCCATAATCCGAAACAAAACAAAGCGCTGGAGTACTCCGATATCATTCGGGTTATCGCATACGTTGATGCGCAGCCGGTCGGCCGGATCCTGGGAATCATCAATCATAAATATAATCGCGAACATCAGGAGCAAACCGGTAGGTTTTTTGCGCTGGATTGCATCAACAACCAACAGGTTGCACACGCCCTGATTGAATACATCGAACGGTGGGCGAAGAATAAAGGCATGAACAAGCTTATCGGGCCATACGGGTTTTCAGATAAAGATCCGCAAGGATTGCAAATTGAAGGCCTGGACTTATTACCGGTGATCGCCACGCCAACCAATCCGGTTTATTTACAAACGCTTGTAGAGGATGAAGGCTACTCAAAAGAACTCGATTGTGTTTCGTACCAGATGCCGATTCCCGACAAGCTGCCACCCATTTACGAAAGAGTGTTTGATCGGATTGCTTCAAACAAAAAGTTCAGACTACTGGAATTTGCCACCAAGCGCCAATTGGAGCCTTATATCGTGCCCGTGTTCAGACTGGTAAATGAAACCTATGCCCCGCTGTTTGGCTTTGTGCCGATGACCGAAGAAGAGATGAAAAAGTTTGCTGCACAATATCTTCCGGTTCTCGCACCCGAACTGGTAAAGGTTGTGGTGAATTCGTCAAACGACCTCGTTGCGTTTGTTGTGGCGATGCCCGACATGAGTAAAGGTATTCAGCGTGCAAAAGGGCGCCTGTTACCATTCGGGTTCATTCACATTCTTAGTTCGATGAAGAAAACGAACCAGCTTAACCTGCTATTGGGAGCTATCAAATCGAGCCATCGTGGGAAAGGCCTGAATGTACTGATGGGAAAAGCATTGATCGAATCGGCACGAAAGCGCAGCTTAACCGTAATGGACAGCCATCTCATTCTCGAAAAGAATGAAATCATGCGGGCAGAATGTGAAAAACTCGGTGGAGCGATTCGCAAACGGTATCGCGTATACCAGAAATTACTGGGCTGATCTGCTATCTTTAACACTCCAAACCAAACCTTATGAAGCTTAAGTATTTCATTGTGCCGCTCGCGCTTCTGGCAGCTTGTGGCAAACCGGAACAAAAAACGATGGGAACGTTTGAACGTATCGATCCTGCCTTCGACAGCATTGTGTCGGCTGATGCAACGATCGAAATTATTGCAGAAGGTTACGAATGGAGCGAAGGACCGCTGTGGGTCGGATCAAAAAATATGCTGCTGTTCTCGGATGTTCCTAAAAACACGATTTATCAATGGACTGAAAAAGACGGTGCAAAAGTTTATCTCACTCCGTCAGGTTTTATGGGCACAACCTCAAACAGTCCGGAGCCCGGTTCAAACGGATTGTTGCTTGACGATGAAGAGAACCTGATCTTATGCCAGCATGGCGATCGCAGGCTTGCGATGATGAATGCACCCATCAATCAGCCCAAGGCTGACTTCACCAGCATTGCCGACAGATACCAGGGAAAGCGGTTTAACAGTCCGAATGATGCCACGTTTTACAACTACAGTTTCTATTTCACCGATCCGCCATACGGATTAGCAAAACAAACCGAAGATCCTGAAAAAGAAATTTCCTTTCAGGGCGTGTATGTAGCTCCGGCAGACGGAGACGTAAAACTCATAACAGACTCGCTCACCCGCCCGAATGGCATTGCATTTTTGAAGAACAAAAAAACGCTGATCGTGGCCAACTCGGATTCCGGTAAAGCACGCTGGTATGCCTTTGATTTAACAGAAGATGATTCCGTAACAAACGCTCGGATATTTTACGATGTTACTGAAAACGCAAAAACAGAAACCGGTTTACCTGATGGCTTAAAGGTCGACAGCAACAACACCGTGTTTGCTTCCGGCCCCGGAGGCGTTTGGGTTTTCAATGGCGATGGAAAAGTGCTTGGCCGCATTCGCATCAACGATGTTCCCGTGTCGAACTGCGCACTGTCATCGGATGAAAAAATATTGTTCCTCACAGCCGATTCATACATCCTCAAGGTAACGCTGCGCAAGTAATGGAAGATTATAAGCTTCTCTTCGACATTATCGGATGGGGCGGGTCGATTGGCCTGCTCCTTGCATACGGACTTAACAGCTATCAGAAAATTAAATCGGATTCGTACACGTTTCTGTTGCTGAACCTGTTTAGCGGTATCTGCCTGATTGTGTACACGATCTTTTATAAGACATACGCGAACACATTTTTAAACATCGTTTGGGTAATTATTGCCATACCGGCTATCGTTAGGTTGGCGCAAAAGAAAAAGAACACAGCATAATTTTGGAACCAGCAAAACAAAACATCCGGATTCAAACGTGGGTTGCTGCCTTGTCCGTGGTGTTGCTGATCACCAAGCTTGTGGCATATTTCCTCACGGGATCGGTCGCGATTCTTACGGACGCGCTCGAAGGAATTGTTAACGTAGTGGCGGGATTCTTTGGCCTGTACAGCTTGTACCTTTCCGCCAAACCGCGGGACGAAGATCATCCGTACGGACACGGAAAGATTGAATTTGTATCCGCAGCCGTTGAAGGAACAATGATTGTCATCGCGGGAATAGTGATCTTTTATACTGCGTTCACGCATCTGTTTGACCCAAAGCCGCTACAGGAACTCGATTTCGGAATTTTGCTGATCGGCACAACCGCTATCCTGAATTTTGTTGCCGGGAGAATTTGCATTCGGATGGGAACAAAAAACAATTCACTCGCGCTTGTGGCGAGCGGAAAACATTTAACGTCTGACACATACTCCACTATCGGAGTTCTGATCGGATTAGCCATAATTTACTTCACCAACATTTTATGGCTCGACAGCGCAGTGGCGATTCTTTTCAGCTTCGTGATTTTATATACAGGTTATAAAATCGTGCGAACATCCGTGGCCGGGATTATGGATGAGTCCGATCGTGCATTATTAAAAAAGATGGTGAAGGTTCTCAACGAAAACCGAAGGGAAAACTGGATGGATTTGCACAACGTACGGATCATCAAATACGGAAGCACACTGCACCTCGATGCACACCTTACTGTGCCGTGGTACTTCAATGTGCATGAAGCACATAATGAAATTGATGAACTGGCTTTGCTGGTGAGAAAAGATTTTGGAGAATCGCTGGAATTGTTCGTTCACTCCGATGGCTGCCTCGAATTTCAATGCCGCATTTGCAGCAAGCACGATTGTCCGGTACGTCAGCATCCACTCGAAAAGAAAATTACCTGGACGGTAGACAACATATCTTCCAATCAAAAGCATAATACTTCCACCTCCGAATGAAAAAATTAATCCTGCCTCTAATCGTCATCATTGTACTTACAGCGTGCAATGATGAACCCCCGTTTCAAAAGGAAATCAACCAGATTTTCAAACCACAGCTCAAAGACGATGAACCGGGTGGAGTTGTGATGATTGTAAAAAATGATTCGGTTGTGTTCTCTCTGGCGTACGGGGTGGCTGATCTGAAAACCAAAGAGAAAATCACGTCCAAGACATTGTTCAATACCGGATCAATCTCCAAAACATTTGTATCCAACACCATTCTTGCGCTTTCGCTGGAAGGTAAACTTTCGCTGAATGACAGCCTTTTTAAATATTTCCCTGATTTTAAAAATCCTGAACTCGCCAAAAAAATTCGCATCCATCATTTGCTTACACACACCTCAGGCCTGCCCGACAATCGTAGACAACTGCTTGACAGCGCATTTTTGATTACAGCAAAGGATGAAGAAAATTTTGCTCCCATAAAATTGAACGATTCGCTTTTGTTTGAACCCGGAAGCCGGTACGAATACTCGAACCCTGCATTCAATGGGCTCGCATTGATCATTGAGAAAGTTACCGGCCGCAAATGGCAGGAGGTTGTGAAGGAGAAAATCTTTGACTCTGCCGGCATGAAAACAAGTGTGATTACCGATGGCCCGTTCCCTGAAACAGGTGTGTCACATGCTTATTTACGTACTGCATCAGGGTTTATTGAAAAAGATTACGGTGAAGAACCGACATTTCCCGCGGCAGGCAACGGAGGCGTGTGGAGCTCGGCAGAAGAATTAATTCAGTATGAACACGCCATTCAACGCACTGCATTCCTCACAAAAGATATGATCGAACGTTCCCGTACGATAACTGAATATCCCAACTGGCAGAGTACAGAAAAACCATTCATCGGGTACAGCTGGTTTATCGAAACATTGGCTGACGGATCAAAAATGATTTCACACACCGGAACACAGGGTGGATTTTACTGCGATTACGTAAGCATTCCGTCAAAAGGAATTATCTATGTAGTGCTTTGCAACATCCCGGTACAACAGGAGCCTAAACGCGCCCAGGTTTTGGAAGTCCTTCAGAAATACAACTGGCTTGATTAGCCGATTTCAATCACTACATCATCGGTGAGCGGGTGGCCAACGCAGGTGAGCACGTATCCTTCGTTGCGCTCAGATTGTGACAGACCCTCCTCTTCATCGAGCTTAACTTTGCCGGATAAAGCCCTGCCGCGACATGCGGTACACAGTCCGCTTTGACAGCTATAAGGCAAATCAATTCCCTGATCGAGCGCGGTTTCAAGAATAGTGCTGTTAGGCGGAACCGACACTTTGTACTCCTGGCCATCGTAGCGGATCGTAACTTCACGTGTCTTGAGTTCATTATCCGCGACAGCAGTTTCTGTTTTCGTTTCTTTATCAATCGTTCCCTGAACAAAACTTTCTTTGAATACTTTCTCTTTCGGAATAGAATGCTGTTCAAGAAGTGTCTCCACGTTCTTCATCATCCCTTCCGGCCCGCACATCAGGTATGTGGTGTTATCGATGCCCCAATCCGGAATACGTTCAAATAATTTTTTCAGCATCTCATGATTCAGCAAACCGGAATAACCCTGCCAGTTCATCGGTGCGTTGTCAAGCACATGAATCACGTGCAATCTGCCTTCGTATGTTGTCTGGAGTTTATCGAACGCGTCTTTAAAAATGATGCTGTCGATATCGCGGTTGCAATAAATGAGTGAACAGATGCTGTTGGGCTCTTGTGTTAATGTGCTTTTAATGATCGACATCATCGGGGTGATACCCGATCCGCCCGCGAACATGATAAGGTGACGCTTGTTTTCCGTGTTGAACTCGGTAGTGAATTGCCCCATCGGCTCCATCACCTTGATCTTGCTGCCGGCCTTCAGATTATCCGGAAGCCAGTTCGACATCAAACCTTTATCCACGCGCTTCACCGTAACAGCAAGATCGTTATCGGTAAAGGGTGACGAACAAAGCGAATAAGCTCTCCGCACTTCTTTTCCCTGAATTGGAATAATAAGGGTTAAAAACTGACCCGATTTATAATTCAGTTTGTCGGCAGGCTGTTCAAACACGACCGTGATCGCATCCTTTGTTTCGTTCACAATGTTCTTTACCGCCAAATCGTAATAATGCGGTCCGCGCGATTCCGGTTTAGTAGAAGCGGATGAGCTGTTTTCTTTTTTCTTGAAAAGTCCAAATGCCATGATCAGTGCCAGATTTGCTGTATAACAGTATTTTGCCGAAACAGGTTTTCGGATTGGTCGCAAAAGTAGCGTTTTTTGTTATTTTTACAGCTTAATAGTCATACCGTGCAGCTAAACACGCTCAACGCCATTGCTCCTGTCGATGGCCGCTATTTTTCAGCCACCCAAACGCTTGCACCTTACTTCTCGGAGTTTGGATTGATACGATACCGGGTGCGGGTAGAAGTGGAATATTTTATTGCGCTGACAAGTACACTGCCGGAATTGAAAAAGATTGCCGGTAAGCACGATAACGCCCTCAGAAAGTTATTCGAAAATCTTTCGGAGGCTGATGCATTAGCAATCAAGGAAATCGAGAAAACCACCAACCACGATGTTAAAGCGGTTGAGTATTTCATTAAAAATAAGTTTGATGCGCTTGGCTTGGGTGAATTCAAAGAGTTTATTCACTTCGGATTGACGTCACAGGATGTTAACAACACCGCCATTCCGCTTTCGCTGAAAGAGTTTATGGATGCGGAAATGCTTCCGGCTGTTCACAAGCAGATGTCGTTGCTTTCCGGACTTGCAGATCAGTGGAAGGATATTGCTATGCTTGCCCGCACACACGGACAACCCGCTTCTCCTACTCGTCTTGGAAAAGAGATACAGGTATTTGCTGAGCGTATTACGAAACAACTTGAATTACTGAAATCAATTCCGCATTCTGCAAAATTTGGCGGAGCGACCGGCAATTTCAATGCACACCATGTTGCATATCCTGAGATTGACTGGAAAAAATTCGGTGACGACTTTGTTCAAAAGAATCTCGGGCTGTCACGCAGTCACCCGACAACACAAATCGAACATTACGATAACCTGGCCGCCTTGTTTGATGGCTTGAAACGAATCAATACGATCCTGATCGATTTCAGCCGCGATGTATGGCAGTACATCTCAATGAATTATTTCAAACAAAAAATCAAAGCGGGTGAAATCGGCTCATCAGCTATGCCACACAAGGTTAACCCGATTGACTTCGAAAATGCAGAAGGAAACCTTGGATTCGCGAATGCAATATTCGAGCATCTGTCGGCCAAGCTCCCAGTATCACGCCTGCAGCGCGACCTGACTGACTCAACAGTACTGAGAAATATCGGTGTACCGCTGGCACATACGTTTATTGCATTAAAATCGCTGGAAAAAGGAATCGGTAAATTAGAGTTAAATAAAGCTGCAATTGATAAGGACCTGGAAGATAATTGGGCTGTTGTGGCAGAGGCGATTCAAACCATTCTCCGCAGGGAAAATTACCCGAATCCGTATGAAGCATTAAAATCGCTTACGCGGAAAAATGAGAAGGTTACTAAAAAAGACATTGAAGAATTTATCGACACGCTTCAGGTGTCTGCAGCTGTGAAAGACCGGTTAAAAGCAGTAACCCCATTCACATACACAGGCATCTAAGGCGAAACACCCTTAAACCCCCTGTATGGCAACCTCAAAAAAACTCGTGGCGGGCATCAAGTATGCCGTGTTCTTCTCATCGTTAATTATCCTCGGTATTTTCGCTTACGACCTCTTGTTTGCACCTCCGTTGATTATGAAAGGGATCATCGTAGAAAAGTTGTTCGTTCCGAAAGATTACGTGAGTGCAACCAGCATGAATCCTTACATGCGCTACAAACAAAAAGATTATCTGATTACCACTCAAAAGCACGATCAATGGGTAGCACTGGTTGAACTGGAGAACGGCCAGGTGCTAAAAGTAAATTGCCACAGCGATCATTACGAAAAGAAGCAGGTGGGCGACACGCTTCACTTCAAGGAATACGCTGGGGAGATTATGGGAATCGACTATTTCGCTCACAATGAAGAAGATGAAGAAACACAACATCCGTAAAATCCTGTCATGCATTTACCTGTCATTCATGGCCGCGTTGCTGGCAACGTGCGGTTCGGATGAAATTGCCAAATCCAAAATCAAATTTACAAAACGCGCTGACCCCGTTTGGGAGGGTACACTCACTGCGGCCGATCCAAGCATTGTCCGCGATGGCGACACCCTGAGAATGTATTACTCAAGCCTGACGCTCAACCCGCAGGAGAAATTGATTATTGCGGGTGCTAAATCAATTGATGGAACTCACTGGCAACCTGCGAACGAGATTTCAGGCGCTGAAAGCATTGCACTGGACGTTACACCCGGCACGTGGGACGATCACCTTGAAGCGGTATCGGTAATCAGGACAGGTGAGCAGTTATGGATGTACTATTGTGGTTACCCGGATGAAGCGGAAGCAGTAGGAAAAATTGTAGCCGAGGGTGAAATCGGTTTAGCGAAGTCTGATAATACCGTAACCTTCACGCGATCATCTTCAGATCCAGTGCTGACCTTAGGTGCTACCAATTCAAAAGATGCCAATGCTTTATTCTCCCCAACCGTTATTCGGGAAGGTGATACGTACTACATGTTGTATGTAGGATATTGTATCGAAAATTGCAGTCCTGCATTTCTGGGAATTTTAGGCGCAACTTCAACCGATGGAGAAACATGGACAAAACTCCCGGATCCGATCATCAGCGGTGCAGACTTCGATCTCGACTGGGCAGAAGTGATTAAAGAACCGGAAATCGTTAAAGGACCCGACAACATCTTTTACCTCTTTATTTCAGGCGATACCGGTATTGGTGTGGCCCGCAGTGCCAACATCCTGGGGCCTTACGAAGTTTATCCGGAGCCGATCCTGAAAAAGGAATACGAATGGGAATCAAACTCCGTTATTGCTCCAACCGTAATCATTGAAAATAACAAAGTGAGAATGTGGTACATGGGCGTTTCTGTCTTCAACGGGGGCGCTGACTTCGCAATCGGCTACGCTGAATCGCCATTCCCACTTAAGTGGTGAACATTTGTTCAGCATAAGTCCGGAAGCGACAGAACTTTATTTAGCGTCAGGATTGTAAAGCAACCGGTCGGAAGAAAAATCGTATAGGGTTAATCTCCTCAACTCATAATAAGCAGTCCAGAAAGCGCGCAATGCAGCAACGTATGCGCGTTTCGCTTCATCCTTATCTTTCAACGCAAGGTTGAGGTTGGTAATATCAATCTTACCAATCAGGTAGCGGTTCTGCGAAACCATGTAGCGTTCCTGCGCAATCTCATCCGACTTTTTAGTGATTTCAATCTGACTCAGCAACACCTCAAACTGCGCCACCTGCGTCAGTATTTCCTGCTCGAAAATAACTTCGTCCTGTGCGATCACATAATCATTTAACTTCTGGTTTGCCATTGCAGTTCTCATGCGGGCGCGGTTGCGTCCCCAATCCAACACCGGGAAATTAAAACCCAGGTTAATGCGCTGTTGCGACAAGGGGTCGTCATACAAAGCCGACATCTGGTCACCGCTGTTGTTCAATCCGTAAGAAGCAACCAGGTTAATCTGGTATCGTTGTCCCCGCGCCTGCGCTACTTCCCGATCAGCTTCAATTTTTCTTCGTTCAAAGGCGATATAGTCTGCACGATTCTGGCGAGCATAATCAAGTGCACGTTCAGCGGAAAGCCTGAGAACCGGAATGGATTCCGGAAGCACAAGTTTAAATTCATCAAACTCTTTTAAGCCGATGTATGATCGCATGTTGAGTTTCGAGTTCTGAAGATTAATCCGCGCAGCAGTAACTTGTTGCCGCGACTGAAGTAATTGAAGTTCCGCCTGGAGCAATTTGTCTTTCGTTGTCGTTCCGATGTTGTAGCGTCCCTGTTCGATTTTGTAAATGGTATCGTTGTTTGCAAGGTTATACTCGGCAAGCTGCAGGTTGATCTGCGCATCGAGCACCGTGAAGAAACGTGTGGCCGCCTGCTGCGATATTGATTCCATCTCCTCCACGAAAGACCGCTTCGATTCTTCGTAACGCAGCGGCTCAGTTTTTCTATCCCAGCGTAAGTCGTTGAATCCTAAAATTGGTTGATCCAACCGGACGTTAACCACTGTTCCGCTAAACTGTTTGATATCATAGAAATAGTCATCATACCGGTTCAGTCCAGTGTTCACAGAAACTGTTCCACCGGTAAAGAAGATCGGCTGCTCCAACCCAAGGTTAAGTGTGGCATTCGTTTGCTCGCGTTGCTGGTATTTGATAGTACCATCATCCAAACGGTTCTGAAAGTAATCTTTATTGTAGTCCGGGAAGTTTCCGTTTAATCGTAACTGTGGATTATAGTTTGTCTTATAAAATCTGTATTGCCAGTACCGGTTTTCTTTCCGGGTTTCAGCCTGCTTGGCAAAAGGCGACTGATTCTTTGCAAGTTGAATCACATCCTCCAGCGAATATGCCTGCTGAGCCAGGGCATTTCCACAAATAGCGATAGATAATATTGTTACAACTACTCTAAACTTATTCATAACGCAGGGAGGTAATGGGGTCTTGGTTAGCAGCTTTGCGTGCCGGTGCAATTCCGAAAATCAATCCTACAGTTGCGGCCACACCGAAAGACAAAACAATTGACATGAAACTGATTACCGTAGGAATATCAGCTACCGAGGACACCAGGTAGGCAAGTGAAATCCCGAGAATCACACCAATAATCCCGCCCGTCACGCTAATCATCACGGCTTCGAACAAAAACTGCTGGATGATGTCGGTCTTCTTCGCGCCAATAGAAAGACGCAAACCAATTTCTTTAATACGTTCGAGTACTGAAGCCAGCATGATGTTCATGATCCCGATACCGCCTACCAGAAGCGAGATACCGGCAATAGCGCCCAGTACGTAATTGAAAATGTCGTTTGTGCGTTGTTGCTGCTTGAGCAGCAATTCCGGAATTTCAATTTCATAATCAACTAACTCGTAGTGTCTTCTCTCCAGCATTCGTGAAATGATCTCCGCAATGGGCTGAAGTTGTTCCGTTTGCTCTACCTGAATTACGAGCCTGTCGAGTTGATGATAGTTTTTAGACTCCATTTGCTCTTCCTCGGTCTGCTCGTCACCGTCACCTCCTCCGCCAATGATAATGAAGTTACCCCCGCTTTTCATCGCTTCCTTGCGCAATGCTTCGGCAGAAATTACATCCCGGTTACGGTAACGTACCAGCACAGTTTGAAGTGGTGCATAGATGTCCATGTTAAAATCGCGAATACCGAGCTTGCTGATACTCGTTTTTGAAACGAGGCGCTCTTTCATCACGCCAACAATTTTCAGCCAATGAGGGCCTACCTTGATGGATTTACCAATCGGATCTTCGGTTGGGAAAAATTTAGTTTTAATGGAATTCCCGATTACACATACCGGAGCTCCGATTTTCAATTGTTCATCGTTGAATCGCTGACCTTCCTGTAATTCGAAACTGAAAATATCGAAGTATGAAGGGTCAATGCCCACGAGCTTGGCTGAACGCCTGATGCCGCTTCGGATCACATACGTGTTAAGGATAATTTCCGGGCTCATTTTGGTAATACCGGGAATCGTTTCGCGGATGCTGTTTACATCGCGGATCGTAAGGCCTGGGGAAAACTTTTTCTTTTCCTTCTTCGCGCCTGTATTCTCTGCAATCTTTTCTTCTTCCTGCTCAATGATCGGTTTGATCACAATGTTGTTCACACCAACCAGTTTGATTTGGGCAAGAATCTCCTGCTGCGCACCGTTTCCAATGGCCAGCATGGCAATCACCGCGGCAACACCGAAGATAATACCAAGTGCGGTGAGCAGCGACCTGATCTTGTTGGTTAGTACGGCCCCAATGGCTATGTAAAGATTAGCCAGTACGCGTTGAGAAAATATCGATTTCACTTATTGCGCTTTAGAGATTATCGCAGGTGTAGCAGGGGGCAAATCTTTCTTCTCCTCTTCTTTTGCTTCTTTCTTCTTACGCTTGCCGTTCATTTCAGGAAGCAGATTCACATCTTCGTCTTCCTGACCTGCAGGGTTTGACAGATAAACCCTGTCATTCAGTTTCAAACCACCTTTGATCACAACATCATTGGCATTGGCATCGCCCACGATAACCTCCTGCTTGCTGATTTTTAAGCCATCACTCTTGTAAACATATGTGATGGTATCGCTTTGACTGTGAAGGCACTCAAGCGGAACATACAACACACTGTCGAGCTGATTCGCGATGATTTTATTGCTTGTTGTCATGGCCGGACGCAGGCTCATATCAGTACCCTTGATCTCGATCGTAACTTCAAACACTTTTGCATCGGAATTCGGGCGTTGTTCACCCACGTTCGCCACGCGAACAACGGTACCTTTTAATTTCTTATCAGGATATGCATCGAGACCCACATCCACGGGCTGGCCGACTTTCACTTTGCGCACATCTACTTCATTGACATACGTTTTAGAGATCATCAGTGAGAGGTCAGGAAGTTTGGCAACTACGGGATCCCACATCTGAATAGTTGAACCTGCCTTTATTGGTTTTCCACTCCAGTCTTTGCTGTAAATCACCATCCCGGGTTCCGGGGCAATGATGTTAAAGGCCTCCCCGATTTTCGACATGTTATCCATTTCGTTGCGCACTTTCCGAAGCTCGGCGGCCACTTCGCGCATTTTTTCAACGTTCTGATTCTTTTTGATTTTGTAGTTCTCAAGTGCTTGCTCATAAGCCCGCACGGCTTTATCGTAATTGATTTCGTTCTGCTTGATGGTTGCAGGCGGCTCGTATTTGGATTGTTCAAGCACGATCTGCTTCTCATCCACGCCATACTTCAGGTTGATGAGTTCATCGCGCGACTGGCGCATGGTAAGCGTTGTATCAAGCTGAGTTTGCGTGTACTTTGAATTTGCTTTTTCAAGCTCAATATTTTTGTCGCCCAGTTTATTCTGGAATTCTGTGCGATCAAGTGTCGCCACCCAGTCACCTTTTTTCACAACCACACCTTCATCAACGATGTTTTGGATTTTGACTTCCCAGATTCTGAAATCGCGCAGGGAAGTTGGGCCCATGATGTTCACGGAGTTTTTTGCTTCAAGTTCTCCGGTGGTTTCAATCTCCACCTTAAACTTGCCCTGTTTCACGCTGGCCAGGATGTCGGCACCTTCTGTTTTGCGGCTTCCCTTCACAACAAAAAAGGCAATGAGTAAAACCACAACTACTCCTGCTCCAATGATGACTTTTTTATTCATGCGATTGCGTTAAAAAATAATTCGTAAAAATACCCGGATGTAAAACGTTGTAACAACCATCCGGGTAAACCTGTATCCTGTCGTGTAATAAACAGCTTATTGATTTGCTGCCTTCGTCACTTCGATTTTTGATAACGCAGTATTCCTGTCAATTTTCCCTGCATTAAAGTCTTTCAACACTGACGCTTTCACCGCTGCCTCCAGCTTAGACGGAATTCCGCAACCTTTGCATTTCGTTAATGTAACGTCAACAATCAGTTGTTCATTGTCGTTCAGGCTTTTTAAAGTTCGGCCGTAATCGATCATATTTTCTTTCAGTTCGTTTTCGAACACCGGGTAAAGCTCTTTTACCTTTTTGTCGCGTTCCTCCTGCGAAAGGTTATTTAAACCCAAAGTCGGCATGGAAAGAACTGTTCTGGTTTCATCGCCACGGTCCGGCAGGTAGTTTGTGTTGCTGGAGTAAACCTGCATGTGAACGATCGCGCCAAAGTCATTCAGATGCTCATAGTATGTATTGCCCTGCACATAGTAGGTTTTTGACAAATCGCTCTGGTATAATCTGTTGAAAATGCTCACGAGCAACTCCATATCCGGTTCGGCTTTATCGGTTGATACGCTGTTTACAACTTTGATCTTGCTCATCAGTTGCTCGCGCGATATTTTTCCCTGACGGAACGCTGTAAGGTCTGATTTCTTTGCTTCAACACTTAACAGTGAGCGCTTGGCTTTCTGACCATAAATCCAGAATTCATTATTCCCCTGGCTGCGGTTCGTTACAATGATTCTTTCTTCCGGTCCAAGCTGACTCAGCATGTCTCCGTAGTCGGCAATAAAAGTTTTCGCAGCTTTTATAATCTTTGCATTGTTGATCGCATTCAGGCTGTCGCTGTTATACCGCTTGCCGCGTGTCGTGGCAACACCAACATTATTGCGCGACCCGATGTAACCGCCTGATGCAATTGCCTCGTTACGCGCATAATCCTCGTCAGAGGCTTGCTGAGCATCACGCTCGGCTTTGTCACGTTCCTTCTGCTGCTTCTTCACCGGCTTCATCGCCTGTTCTGCCTGTTGAGCCTCATTTTCCGTAACCGCAAGGTCATCGTCTGAACTCCAGCTTGACGAACTGCTAAAGCCATTGCCATTAATCACCATATATTGCGAGTTGCCCGAACCCCATACATTTAACATACCCGTGGGGACCGTAAAGGTTACACCGTAGCCGGAAAGATAATTTCCCTTTATATCCATGAAGAAGAAGTTGCGCTGGTCAAACTCCTGTTTAATCATTTCGGAAAGCGCTGTTTCCATCACCGCGATGTCACGCTGCATTCTGTCGTTCTGCGTCCTCACTCCCGTGGGATTCTGGGCAAGCAACGGTGCGCTCATCAGCATCAACCCCACTATCAAAAAATTAATTACTCGTTTCATATTCGTTTACCTGTTAATAACTTTTAGTTCCTGCATTACCTGGCGCAGCTGTATTATTGGAGATAATGCTGGTCAGGATTTGTTCTGTTTCTTCTTTTAAGAGCGTAGTGTTCTGCTCCATACTTGCCATTCGTACCTGAATTGCTTCCAGGTCGCTGGTGCGCTGCTGATTCATGTATTTCGCAAAATCAACCAGCAGGTTTTCAATATACTTTTGCTGTTCACCGGTGGTAAGCTTGAAGTAATCTTTTACCATCTGCTGATTTTCTTTCTTCAGGCTCGCAACATAACCGCTTATCTGTGCCTCAGAAGCTGTCGATGCCTTTTTTACCAGCTCTTTAAACTTCTCCGAGTTCATCGCCATGTTCTGACGAATCGATGCATCAATTTTCTTTTGCGACTCTGACCAGCTCGCCTGTACGATCTGATTGTTATTCTGTACCGACTGGTTGATCATATCCTGAACCTGCTGAGCTGTTAAACCCGGTTGAACCGGATCACTTACTTTACCCGCAGGTTCGC
This sequence comes from Cyclobacteriaceae bacterium, assembly GCA_019694875.1. Classification (GTDB taxonomy): domain Bacteria; phylum Bacteroidota; class Bacteroidia; order Cytophagales; family Cyclobacteriaceae; genus UBA2336. The sequence goes on along the minus strand of JAIBBC010000002.1, from coordinate 307,824 downwards.
CAAAGCTGATTTGCGCGGAATTCCCTTCGAAATTTATCCGTAGGTCAAGAACCTTTCCGGCTACGAGCAGCAACATAACAGAAGCTGCGATGCTGATCACCGTTTTCAAATACGGTGTGTTCCAGAAATACCGTTGCCGCGAATCTTCCATCACGATGGGCGGTGCAATCACTTCCTTGTCTTCGATGACAGAAAGTATTTTGCGCACGTCCATCAATCCCTGAAGGTCTTTCATTGCCTGCGGATTTTCCGCCAGGTATTTTTCAACGCTTCTCTTCTCTTCGCCCTGCAGCTCGCCATACAGATATGCCATCAAGGCCGATTCATCTGGTTTATAGCTCATAGTGTATTGTTTCCTTCGTAATGTTTTTTCTCTCTAAAATCTTCTTCAACCCGTCAAGTCCATAGTACATTCTCGACTTCACGGTGTTTTCAGAAATGTTCAGCACTTCTGCGATCTCACGAAACTTCAACCCTTCAAATTCTTTCATGATCACCACTTCGCGCTGCTCGGCACTCAGTTCCATCAGCGACTTCTGCAGAATATCCGATAACTCGGTTTGCTGATAGTGACGCTCCGGATTATCGCTTCGCGCGGATGAATTTTCCCATTGTGGTGATTCTTCAGCCTCCACATTGTAAATCTTATCCATCGAAATCGACTTGCTGTTCTTCGTCTTCCGGGCCTCCTCACGGCAATAATTCACAGCGATTTTATAAATCCAGCTTTTGAACCGTGCGATATCCTGTAACCCTTCGATGTTCCGGCACATCGAAATGAACGTCTTCTGCGCAGCCTCCATCGCCAGGTCGTGATCCAAAAAGAACTTATAGCTGAAGTTATAAATCCTCTTGTACCACAGCTGTACAAGCTTGCCCTGTGCGTTCTTGTCACCTTGCTTAGCCCGGGTAATCAGGGTGTCGGAATGCATCATAGCGATATCCAGTAGCGTTTCTGTCACGGTTTGGCCGTTTTTACCTGCAATTATTGCGTTTCTGAGTATAGGATGGGGTGTAAAGGTAAATAGTTTTAGACGGTCGGAAATAATTAGTCCACAGGCGGAAACGCGGTTCATACTGATGTCTTTAGACAAATATTATCTTTGCCGCCTGATGAAAAAAGTTATCGCATTTCTGATCCGGTATGTACCCCGAAAGTACCTGCAACGCGTGAGTGGATTGGGGTTGAAAGTGCTTGGACTTTTTTATGCGGGGCGTGCCGTTGAATGCCCGGTCTGTGAAAAACGTTATCGCAAGTTTCTACCCTACGGACGAATCAGCACACGTGAAAATGCGCTATGCCCAAACTGTCTTTCCCTTGAGCGGCATCGGTTAATCTGGGTTTACCTGCAACAGCAAACCGATTTTTTCAAAACCAAGAAGAACATCTTACACGTTGCACCGGAAGCGTGCTTCATTCCGAGGTTTGAAAAGATACACGGTGACGGTTACATCACGGCCGATATCGAATCGCCCTTGGCGAAAGTGAAAATGGATATCCATGAGATCCCGTTTGGAGAAAATAAGTTCGATGTTGTTTTATGCAACCACGTACTGGAGCATGTGCGTGACGACATCCAGGCTATGCGCGAAATTCATCGCGTGCTAAAACCGGGCGGCTTTGCGATCCTTCAGGTTCCGTTCTTCAGACCGATACCGGATGTAACGTTTGAAGATCATACGATCACTGACAAACGCGAACGTGAAAAAATCTTTGGCCAGGATGATCATGTAAGAAAATATGGTCACGATTATTCTCAACGGATCGCGCAAAGCGGACTTACTCCGGTTGAGGATAATTTTGTATTCACATTGGCGGAACCTACCGTGAAAAAGCTGGCGCTTGCACGAGAGATTATTTACCGCGGAAATAAATAACCCATCCGGTAACAATAAAAAAGGACGCGATGCTGTGCATGCGTCCCTTTGAACAGGTTGATACCCGAGATTATCCGATTTTATCCAGTACGTCCATCACTTCGCGAACCGCTTTACGGCTGGCTTCCATGAGGGCCTTCTCTTCTGAGTTCAGTTGGAGTTCGATGATTTTTTCAACACCATTTTTGCCAAGGATTACCGGAACACCGAGGTAGCAATCTTTAATTCCGTATTCACCTTCCAGCTTCACACACACCGGGAATACTCTGCGCTGATCTTTTACGATAGCCTCCACCATCTGCGCAGCGGCAGACCCCGGTGCATACCATGCCGATGTTCCCATCAGTTTTACGAGCTCGCCTCCGCCCACTTTTGTACGCTCGAGGATTGCATGCAACTTATCTTTATCGATCAGTTCCGTTACCGGGATACCGGCCACGGTGGTGTAGCGGGGAAGCGGAACCATGGTATCGCCATGGCCGCCCAGCAACATCGCCTGAATATCTTTCGGGGAAACGTTAAGTGCTTCTGCAAGGAACGCACGATAACGCGCAGTATCAAGAATACCGGCCATACCCATCAGCTTCGTGCGCGGAAGCTTCGAAGTGATGTGCGCCTGGTACGTCATAACGTCAAGCGGATTCGATACAACGATGATGATTGCGTTTGGCGAATGCTTGATTACGTTTTCCGTTACCGATTTTACAATTCCTGCGTTGGTCGTAATCAAATCGTCCCGGCTCATGCCGGGCTTGCGGGGCAAACCTGAAGTGATCACCACAACGTCCGAGTTGGCGGTTTTAGCATAGTCGTTGGTTGAGCCTACAGTACGCGAGTCGTACAAATCGATCGGTGCTTTTTGCCAGATGTCGAGGGCTTTGCCTTCCGAAAAACCTTCGCGGATATCGAGCAGGACAATCTCATTGGCTACTTCCCGGTACGCAAGCACATCGGCACACGTTGCGCCCACGTTACCCGCACCAACTACGGTAATTTTCATAACTATTTGATTTTAAGGTTTGAGTCTGAATCAGGCTGCCAAGTTATAAAGGCTTGCTTCCAAACAAAAAGGAATCAGCCAAAATATGGCTGAACCGTGAACTCAATCACCGACCTGGTTTCGGGGGTGATTTTGTAGCGGTTGTCAATCCGGTGGCCCACTACCCAGATGATTTCCCCTTCCGACTCCAGCACACTTATCCCGTTCTTGTCTGCCAGCGGAATTTTCCGGTCGATGAGGAAGTCGCTTAGCTTTTTACGGTTCTCCATACCGAGCGGATAGAACGAATCGCCCGGTTGCCAGTACCGCCAGGTGATCGGAAATTTCACTTTATCGGCATCCAGTGATGCTACGATTGAGCTACTCGAAATTTCGCTCGACTTGGTACGCTCGATGCTTATCTCCCACGCGCCCCGAACAACACTTTCGTTTTTTTCGCGGATTGTTACCGCCTCGTATGCCTCATCGTACGGTGAAATAATGATATGGTCGCGATCAAGTGTTAACAAATGGGAAGTACCAATAAATTTTTTCCCGGACTGACTTTGCATCGCCTGCATCATGTCGTGGCATTGATCGATGTTGAAGCCATACTCACGAACCACACGCCACAACAACGAATCCGAAAACGTGGCATTTAACAATGCAGCCTTGTCGATAAAAACCTGTCCTGCTTTTTGATGAACATGTTCGGCCTTCCATTGCTCAAGCTGTGTTCGCAGAAACTCGAGCTCGCCCGTAATTTTTTTCAAGCCGTGTAAAAAAGTCGATTCAAGCGCAGGATTGATTTCTTTCAGGCGCGGAATAACGTGGTGGCGAATAAAATTTCGTTGATAGTCGTCAGAGTCATTGCTTGAGTCATTCCGCCACATGATTCCTTTCTCCGAAGCAAACTCCGACAACTGGTTACGTGTTGCAAACAACATAGGGCGAATAACTTTCTTATTTCGCACCGGAATGCCGGCAAAGCTTTCCAGTGAAGAACCGTGAACCCATTTCAGCAAAACAGTTTCCAGTGAATCATTCACATGATGGGCGGTCGCGAGAAAATTAAACTGTTCTTTGCCCATCAATTCCTGGAACCAGGCATACCGCAATTCTCGGGCAGCAGTTTGAATTGATAACTTGTTTTCGTTGGCGTATTCACGTGTATTAAACTTTTTACTGAAGAACGGAATATCGGCCGCTTTGCACGCGTCCATCACAAAGCGTTCATCTTCGTCAGCTTCATTGCCCCTCAATTGAAAGTTGCCATGCGCAACCCCGACAGGATAGCCTGCCTTTTTGAATAGGTTCAGCATAACCATCGAATCGAGTCCTCCGCTCACAGCCAGTAAGATCCGGTCGGATGGTTTGCATAAACTGTGTTGTTGGATATGGTTCAGAAATTGCTCAAGCATGGTCCAAGATAACGCTACCCTCACACAGTTTGGTAGTTCGCAGTATGTTTTTGGTTAATTTTGGCACTTTATGCGCACGGCTGTACTCCTTTTAAGCTTGTTATTGATCGCTTTTGCCCCGGCAATGGCTCAAAAGACCGTGGAGCTACAAAAAGGTGCTGGCAGGCTGATCGGGGGCATCAAAAATGGTGAGCGCGTGGAACGCGTGATCAAAGGCGAGGAACAGGTTAAGTTTGTCCAGAATACCACCACCATTTTTTGTGATTCAGCGTGGTTTTACCGCAGCCGCAATGCGGTGGAAGCTTTTGGTAATGTTCGTATCCTGGAAGGCGATTCGATCACCATTACAGCGCGTACACTTCAGTATGATGGAAACACCAAAAAAGCTAAGCTTCGAAACAACGTAGTGTTTACCAAACTGGCGCAGGCAAAATTGTATACCGATTTTCTGGACTACGACCGGATAATTAACGAAGCACGTTATTATAATGGCGGTAAGCTGGTCGACAGCATCAACACGCTGGTTAGCCGGAAAGGGTATTACGATGCTACAACAAACTTTGCATCTTTTAAGAAAGACGTGAAAGTTACCAATCCGGATTATGTGATGAAATCTGACAGTATGCGGTATAACTCGAAAACAAAGGTTATCTACTTTGTGGCAGAGACTGAGGTTGTCGACAAGGATACTAACACGTTCAATTACCAATCCGGTATTTACAATACCATTACACGCACGTTCGATTCAAACAAAGGAAGAGGCCGCACGCGCAACTACACGATAGAAGGCGACAAGATATTCTTTGACGACATCAAAAAAATATCCAAAGCGAGGGGCAATGTTATTATGACCTCACTGGAAGAAAACATGACGATTTACAGTCAGGCGTCTGATACATACAATAACAACTTTGCAAAGATTTATGATCACGCATACGTAGCCAAGGTGACAGAAGAGGGCGACACATTATTTATGACTGCCGACACGCTCGTTTCCATAGATGATGTTGATCCGGCCAAGAAACGCTTGCTCGCGTATCATAACGTGAAAATTTTTAAGCGCGACCTGCAAGGCAAGGCCGACTCGCTGGAATATCGGTCAGCCGATTCTATACTTTACTTTTATAAAAATCCGGTGTTGTGGACTGATGGCAATCAAATGACTGCCGATTCGATCAGCATGCTGATACAACACAATACGATCAGCAAAATTTTTATGGATATAAACTCATTCGTGATTTCCCAGGATACCTCCAAAAATTATAACCAGATCAAAGGCCGGAAGATGATCGCGGATTTCAGGGCAGGAAAACTGAGCAAGGTTTTCGTGAATGGAAACGGTGAGAGCATTTACTTCGCTATCGATGAAAAAACCGGGCTGCTTACCGGCATGAACAACGTTACGTGTAGTAACATCACCATCAAGTTCAAGGAAGGAAAAGTGAACAGTATCAGCTTCATCAAACAGCCTGACGGAAACTTCATTCCTCCCCACGAGCTGGAAGAAGAAAACACGCGCCTGCAGGATTTCAAATGGCGCGCAGATGAGCGACCGCTGAAAAAAGACGTGGTTAAGGAAGTCCCAAAACCAGCCGAGCCCGCCAAACCAACTCCGAAGAATATTACTCCCGAGAAAAAGGTGCCGCAGAAACGCGCTCCCCGATAATTTTATTGCCGTACGAGTTAAATTATTTCCGGTTTTCTTATGAAAAACCGCAGAAATTCAATAAACTTTGTACAAACTACGCGTGCATGGGGAGACTTTTACTGGCTGTTGTACTGTGTTTTGCGAGCTATGCCTTAACGGCCCAGAACTTCGAAATTGCCGGCCTTGAAGAGTCGTACAAGGGCGCGGTAGGCGAAGTGATTCAGGCGCCTGTTAAAATCAGGAATACGTTCGACAAACCCATCACGCTGGTGATCAGGCGCATCGAAACCCAGATCGGCAGTACCCAGAAAAATTTCTTTTGCCCCGATAACAATTGCCTCGACCAGCGTACCGATACCTACACGGTACGGCTCGAGCCGGGTGAAACACTCGAACGCTTCGCTATTGGATTGGATGCAGGTTTGACAGAAGGTTTCAGCTCGGTAAAATACCAGGTTTTCAACAAGGCAAATCCGTCTGAAATAACACAACTGGACATCAATTTCGTGGTGGAAGGAAAACAGGAAAAGGGCCATATCTACTCCTCCTCGCTGATCACCATACATGATCTGTATCCTAATCCCGTAGTTACAAGCGCCCGAATCGATTACGACATCCACCAGGAGCATGTGAAGGCCAAGATCATCATCCACAACATTTTAGGAAGCCCGCTGTCGGCTTACGACCTCCTTCCCAGTCAGAACAGTGTTAAGATCGAGGCCGAGCAGCTCAACACCGGCATCTATTTTTACACGCTCTATGTTAACAACGAGAGCGTGCTCACACGGAAGCTGATGGTGAAAAAATAACCGGCTTTCCTTCGCATTCCACACAACTTTTTGCGTTTCAGACTTATCCCAGCTTTGTATTATATTTGCGGGCTTATGCGGAGAGTATCTGTAGTTTTTATATTGATTTTAGGACTTTTTGTCGCGTTTTCATGCAGTAAATTCAGGAAAATCGAGAAAAACCCCGATTGGCGCGTAAAGTACGAGGCTGGTCTGGCCTACTACGCCAAAAAGGACTACTACAGAACGTCAATTCTGTTTGAGCAGATTTTACCGATCGTTCGCGGATTGCCCGAGGCCGAAAAAGTGCAGTTCTATCTGGCGTACTGCCAGTACTACGAAAAAATGTACCTGCTCTCAGCCGAACAATTCAAATCATTCTTCGAAACGTTTGGCCGCGGTACGCTTTCGGAAGAAGCCCGCTTCATGTACGCATATTCCCTTTACAAATCTTCTCCCGGACCGAACCTCGACCAGTCTGAAAGCATTCAGGCAATGACGTCCATGCAGGATTTTTTGAATCGTTTCCCAAACAGCAAGTTCAAGGATCAATCGATTGAAGTGATTTATACCGTGCAGCAGAGGCTGGAGCGGAAAGGTTTTGACAACGCATTTCAATACGTAAGAATGCGCCAATACAAGGCCGCTATCGTTGCGATGGATAACTTCCAGAAGAACTTCCCTGACTCAAAATACGTGGAAGAATCGTTCTTCCTGATTGTTCAATCCAAGTTTTTGCTTGCCGAAGAAAGTGTGCCAAGCAAGCAGCGCGAGCGCTACCTGGACGTTGTTCAGAGTTATAAAAATTTTATCGACCGGTATCCCGACAGCAAATTCCTGAAAGAAGCCGAGCGATACTATGTAGACAGCAATTCAAAATTAACGACTTTAAAAAGTACAAATTCATAACTATGGCTATTCAATCATCAATCATTCCACGCGATATCGATAAGCTGGCAGCGCAAACCGGAAACATCTACGAATCTGTGGTTGTAATCTCCAAGCGTGCAAAGCAAATTGCTTCCAATATCAAGGAAGAGCTTAACAACAAACTGGCTGAGTTCGCAACTACGGTGGATAACCTCGAAGAGGTTTTCGAAAACCGCGAGCAGATCGAAATCTCGAAGTTCTACGAGCGTATGCCGAAATCAACTTCTACAGCAACAGAAGAATTTATCGAAGGCAAGCTTAACTTCAGAAGAAGAGAAGCAACTGAGAGCACTCCGGAACCTCAATAAACATTCATGCTTCAGGGCAAAAAGATAGTGCTGGGAATTACCGGCAGTATTGCCGCCTATAAGTCTGCGGTTTTAACGCGGCTTCTGGTGAAGGCGGGCGCTGAAGTAAAGGTAGTGATGACGGATTCTGCAAAGACCTTCATCACTCCTTTAACCCTCTCCACGCTTTCAAAAAATCCGGCACTCTCGGAATTCATCAAAGACGAAAGCGGTCAATGGAACAATCATGTTGATCTTGGCCTTTGGGCGGATGCGATGATCATTGCACCGGCAAGCGCTAACACCATTGCCAAAATGGCCAGCGGCCGATGCGACAACCTGTTGATGGCTGTCTATCTCTCAGCGCGTTGCCCGGTTTTCCTCGCTCCTGCCATGGACCTCGACATGCTTCAGCATGACGCAACGAAAGAGAATCTTAAGAAAATAGCTTCGTTCGGAAACCGCATTCTCGACCCTGCTTATGGCGAACTCGCCAGCGGATTGGTGGGTACCGGCAGGATGGCCGAGCCTGAAGAAATTGTAGCGGAGATCGAAGAATTCTTCTTGAACAGCAATGCGCTTAAGGGCAAAAATGTGCTTGTTACAGCCGGTCCGACTCATGAGGCAATTGATCCCGTCCGGTTTATTGGTAATCATTCGACCGGGAAGATGGGTTATGCCATTGCCGAATCGCTCGCAAATCTCGGAGCGCACGTAACGCTGGTAAGCGGGCCAACTGCCATGCATACTTCGCACCCCCAGGTAAGCGTTAAGAAGGTGATGTCGGCAGAAGAAATGTATGAAGCGTGCGTAGCAGTATTTCCGCAAGCGGATATTGCGGTATTGGCTGCCGCTGTCGCAGATTACAGGCCTACCGTAAAGGCCGATCAGAAGATCAAAAAGAAAGACGAAAATCTCACGATTGAGTTAACGAAGACGCGCGATATCGCTGCGTCACTTGGCAAGCTCAAGCAAAAGAATCAGGTGATTGTCGGGTTTGCGCTGGAAACAGAACACGAACAGGACAATGCGTTGAAAAAACTTGAATCGAAGAATTTTGACCTGATAGTACTGAACTCATTGAACGATGCCGGTGCCGGTTTTGGCCACGATACAAACAAGATCACAATGATCGACCGGTCCGGGTCTGTTAAAAAGTTTGATCTGAAAAGTAAGAAAGCCGTTGCCCGCGACATCGTTTCGGCAATTCTCGATAAAGTGCATGCGTAAACTCTTAGCCATATTCTTATTCGCGTGCACGCTGAATGCTACAGCGCAGGAACTGCTCGCCACGGTCACTGTCAACGTAGGGCCGAAAGTAAAAACAACCGACCGGAACGTTTTCCGCGATATGAAGACTGCCTTCCAGCAGTTTTTGAATTCACGCAAATGGACTAATGATACTTACCAGCAGCACGAAAAAATAAACTGCAGTATTCTAATCAACATCAACGACATGCCATCGATTGGTGTGTTCAGCGCTTCGGTACAAATACAATCGGCCCGCCCGGTTTATAATTCGAATTACACCAGTTTGTTATTGAATTTTGCTGACCGTGACTGGGAATTTGAATACATCGAATCGCAGCCGCTTGAATACAACGATAACACATATACCAACAACCTCACTTCCATGCTGGCGTTTTATGCCTACCTGGTGATCGGTATGGATTATGATTCGTTTAGCGAATTGGGTGGAACGCCTTACTTTCAAAAAGCGCTTACTGTTGTAAACAATGCTCAATCTTCCAACCGTCCGGGCTGGCAGTCGCTGGGAAGCATTCGTAACCGGTACTGGATTGTTGAGAACCTGCTAAACCCGCAGATGGCTGACGTCCGGAGAACACTTTACAGCTACCATCGCCTCGGGCTCGACACGTTTGAAAAAACTCCCGATCAGAGCCGGCAGATCATCCTGAACGGACTCAAAAGCATTCGCAAAGCCAAAGACATCAACCCCAACGCCATCCTGATCATTTCGTTCTTCGATGCCAAGTCGAAAGAACTGGCCAACATTTTTTCGAACGGCCAACTGGCTGTCAGGCGTGAAGCCTATGACGTAATCACCCAGATGGACCCTTCCAACCAAACGGCCTACGCAAAAATCCTTAAGAATTAATTGCATTTTGACCCGGCAGTAAGTTGCTTAGCAGCCCATGCAAAAACGACTTACACGGCTGAGTACTCCTGCGCAAATTCAAAGCGAACTGGCTCGATTTACCGGCAAAAAAATTAATATTGTGCTTACCGACAATACTGTGCTGCTGGCTGAGCTTCTCAAATTTTCCGGGATTAATTTGGACCTCCGCAATATGCGGGGACAAAAGCTGACAGTAGCGATTGACGATATTTACGAAATCATTATAGACATTAACGACTGATGCTGAAGCATCTCACCATAAAAAACTATGCCCTGATCCGCCACCTGGAGCTGGAACCGTCTGCGGGACTAAATGTTGTTACGGGTGAAACCGGGGCTGGTAAATCCATTATGCTCGGTGCGTTGGGCCTGCTAAAAGGGAACCGGGCAGACACAAAAGTACTGTGGGATGAAAATGAAAAGTGTGTAACGGAGGGCGTGTTTGAAATTGGTGCATACGAACTGAAAAGCTTTTTCAAGGCAGAAGACCTTGACTACGATGACAACACTGTAATCCGCAGGGAAATAAGTCCCGGGGGAAAATCACGCGCCTTTATTAACGATACACCCGTTACGCTTGACGTAATGAAAAAGCTCGGCAACTTGCTGATGGATGTTCATTCGCAGCATGAAACGTTGCACTTGGGCAGCCATGAATTTCAATTACGGTTGATTGATTCATATGGCGAAAATCAAAAACTGCTCGACCAGTATCGCGAAGCATGGACCACCTTCGTGCAGAACAAAAAAACATACGATACACTGGTAAGCGAAGCTGACACGCTTCGCCAGGAAGCGGAGTATACCAACTTTCAGTTGGATGAGCTTGTTAAAGCCGGTTTCGCACAAGGCGAGCAGGAGAAAATTGAATCGGAACTGAAGATCATGGAGCACGCGGAAGACATCACCTCCCGGCTTCAGTCGACATTATCCATCCTGACTCAGTCCGAATTTGCCGCACGGAACTCGCTTTCAGAAGCACGGTCACACCTGCTGATCATATCCGGTTATGCAAAACAATACGAAACCCTTAAGCAACGGCTTGAGAGTATTTTAATTGAACTTGACGACATCGCTTCCGAGATTGAACGCCAGCAGGACACCGTTGAATTTGATCCCGAACGCGCTGAATTTTTGAAAGAGCGTGTTAATCTTCTATACCGGTTGCTCAAGAAACACCGCGCGACCGGCATTGATGAATTGCTTACCCTTCAGGATGAATTGCAACGCAAGGCTAACATCACCTCCAACCTGGATGGCGCATTGGAAAACGCCCGCAGCCTTTTCGAAGAATCAAAAACCGAAGTAGCCGCGATTGGTAAAAAGTTATCAGCTGCCCGTAAAAAGTCATTTGATCCGCTAACAAAAGAGCTTGTAAAACTTTTGAAAGAACTGGGCATTCCGGATGCGAACCTGAAAATAGATCAGGAGAACATTGAACCGGCCGTTCATGGTGCGGATGCGATTGAAATCCTGTTTAGTGCGAACAAAGGCATTTCACCAAAACCTTTAGCCATGGTGGCTTCCGGTGGCGAGTTTTCGAGAGTCATGTTTTGCATCAAATATGTAATGGCCGCAAAAACAGCTATGCCTACGCTTGTGCTCGATGAAATTGATACCGGTGTTTCGGGCGAGATTGCCATTCGCCTGGGCGAACTGATGAAGTCGATGGCTGCCCATCACCAACTCATCACCATCACACATCTGCCCCAGATTGCGGCACGCGGGGAAGCTCATTATTTCGTTTTCAAAGACAGCTCGTCAAAGAAAACCATCAGCAACATTCGTAAGCTGAAGGATAAAGAACGTGTGGAGGAAATAGCAAAAATGATTGGCGGAGAAAATCCATCGAAGGCTGCATTGAAGAATGCAGAGGAATTGATCAACAATTAATTACTTCCGGGCAGGAATTTTCAATCGCCATACCTTGTCGTATTCAAGCTCGCCCTCATCCACCATCTCGCGAACCAGGTCAATGAACAAACCGGTATCGGATGGCGCGATGCGTTTCTCCAGCTGGTCAATTGTGTAAAGTTTCGATTTTACCAGCGTAATAATTTCACCGCGCAGCGACTGCAACTGTACCGAACTCTCCTTTTTCTTTAGCTCAATGCATACATCGCACTTTCCGCACGTCTGAAAAGTTTCTTCGCCAAAGTATTCCTGGATCAATTGCATCCGGCAACGGTGTGTTGACGTAACGAAATTGGTCATCGCTTTCATTTTCGATTCGATGAGCGCTTTCCGCTCCTCCAGTCGCTTTACATCCAGCGGAAGTTTTTCCGCATCCTGTCGCGGAACGATAAAGGTTATTTGAGGCTTTTCTTTGGCGGGTTTGTAGATGATAATTTTGAGATCATGCAGATGACGAAGCGCTGAAATCAGTTCACCGGTCTTCATCTTCAGACCTTTCGCCAGGTATGACTCTGATATTTTCGTAAAGTCACTGAACAATTGTCCCCCATACAACCTTAAAAGCATCTTAATAAGCGGATCAAATTGCTCGTTAGCTACCTGGAATTCATACAGCCTGGTTTTATCCACAGCAATATGCACAACCGAGGGACTGTAAAAGCTCTCGTTAAACTCAATCAAACCTTCCTCCTCCAGCTTTCTGAGAGCGTTATAGGTAAGGCCCGCCTGAAGCTCAAATCGATCGCAGAAATTATACAAGTCAAAATCAAAACTCTCTCCCTCTCCACTCCCCTGTGCCAACTGATAAAAATTGGCAAGGGCCTGGTAAGTTTTCTTTAAGACAATAACCGAAGGCTGCGACTGTTTTGTTTTTGTTTGCAGTGTGGTAACGTCAGAATCGTGATATATCACAACTGCGTACGCCATTTTTCCGTCACGACCGGCCCGACCGGCCTCCTGATAATATGACTCGAGATTTTCGGGAAGATCAAGGTGAGCTACAATCCGCACATCGGGCTTGTCAATACCCATCCCGAACGCGTTCGTGGCAACCATCACGCGCTTTTTATTTTTAATCCATTGCTCCTGATGATCGGTGCGCTGTTCGAAAGTCAGGCCGGCATGATAGTATATCGAACTGATACCTTTTTTATTAAGCTCATCAGAAAGCTCATGCGTTCCCTTTCGGGATCTCGAGTAGATTATGACAGGTCCCTGCACCTTCTGCAATACTTCCATCAACTTGCGTTCTTTGTTTTCCGTTCTACGGACAACGAACGAAAGGTTCTCACGCGCAAAGGTCTTCTGAAAAACCTGGTGGCCTTTTCTGAATTTTAGTTTATCTACAATGTCGTCTTTTACCTGAGGTGTTGCAGAAGCGGTTAACGCGATTATGCGAACATCGGGCAGCAGTTCACGAAGGCTCGCGATCTGTAAATAAGACGGACGGAAGTCATAGCCCCATTGCGAAATACAGTGCGCTTCATCAACAGCGATCAGGCCAACGTTCATTTGTTTGACACGCTCAACAAAAATCTCCGTGTGGAGACGTTCGGGTGACAGGTACAAAAACTTCACGTCACCGTGAATGCAGTTGTTCAGATGGATGTCAATTTCCTCACGCGACATTGCTGAATGAACTGCTACCGCGTGAATGCCCTTACTTTTCAGATTTTCAACCTGATCTTTCATCAATGCGATCAGCGGAGAAATTACAATGCACAAGCCCTCAAGTTGCAACCCCGGAACCTGAAAGCAAACTGACTTTCCGCCTCCGGTCGGCAGGAGTGCCAGCGTATCATGCCCGGCAAGAATTGAATTGATAATCTCGGGCTGAAGCGCACGAAACTGCGCATGTCCCCAGTACTTTTTTAATATCGAAAGTGAATCTTCCAACTTACCAGCTGAGCTTCTCTTTGTTCAGAAATGCGGCAATGCCACGCTTGCAGTCCTCTGAGCCTCGCGCCTGTGCATTCATTTCGGCAGCGTAGCGCAATGCCTCTTCAACAGACTTTGACGGGATTTCCGCAATCATGCGTTTTGTGAGCTTCATGGATTCGGCAGAATTTGTCTCCACTAACTTGCTGGCGAGTTGAAGAACATGCGAGTCGAGCTTATCGGTTTCAACCACGTAATTGATCAATCCCATTTGCAATACCTTTTCCGCAGAAAACAATTCACCGCTCAGAAGCATTTCTTTGGATTTTGCCTCTCCAAGTTTTCGCAACAGAAACACGGTTACGATAGCCGGAATGAATCCGATCTTGACTTCGGTGTATCCAAACTTTGCCGTTGGACCCGAAGCCACAAAATCACAAACCGTAGCCAGGCCACATCCGCCTGCCAATGCATGACCCTGAACCTGGGCAATTACAATTTTCGGATGAGTATAAATTTTAAGAAAAAGATCTTTGAGGTGGTTGGAGTCCTGAAGGTTTTCTTCAAACGAAAACTTTTGCAGTTTCTGTAGGTATTCAAGGTCAGCGCCCGCGCAAAACGCCTCACCATTTGCTTTCAATACAATCACCTTTGCCTGCGCATCATCCGCGGCCCGGTCAAATGCCTCTTTTAGTTCAGCTACCAGTTCATGGTTAAGCGCATTACGCTTCTCAGGCCGGTTCAGTGTTATGAAGGCAACCCGATTTTTAACATGGTAATCAACCAGACTCATGATCATTAAGTTTAACGATGAAAGCTCCGTGATGCTGTACGGAATGTATAGGAATGCCTTCCGCAAGGGCATCTTTCAGCAGCCGCTCGGCAAAATAGAAAGAATTGCTGCTATCCAGGATCAGTTTCTTAAATTTTAGCGCTTTAATTAGTTCCAAATCGCGTACTGCGTTCGCTCCGGCAATCACGTAATCGACTTCAAAATTTAAGGGGATTTTGAAGTTTCGATCTTCAAGTTGCAGAATTCTTAGTCCGTTCCATACGACCAGCCTGCACCCGTCCAGCCGCACGCTAAAGGATTGAATTTTGCCATCGCTGATTTGTCCCACACCGTTACGCAGCCGGTTAGGCCGGATATGAAACCTGACCTTGTTGGTGTTCCTGGTCAATATTGAATCCGCAAAAAAATAAACCTGCCCATTATCCATTAAATCCCATGCGCTGTGGCCGTTAACATTGTATACAATAAACTTTTTCTGGTGGATATCTTCTCTGAAATGAATCCATTGCAGGATTGAGAATAATACGCACAGGATTGAAGCAACGGCAAGGGATTGAAGGCTGCGAAGTTCAAATGCAAGAACTATCGACAGGATGGCCGCCATCAACAGCCAGCACTGAAAGGTGGTGATATAAACATTATCAATTAAACTGCCCGGCAAGGCTTCCATTTTGAAAACCCCAAAGTTTAAGAACCAGATTGTCCATTGTAGCAAAAATCCAAGCGCAGCAGCAACGGGAGCGACTGCGCTAACGCATACTACCACAATGCCAAGCACCAGTACAACGAAAGACACGGGGATCACAAAAAGATTTGAGAACAAAAAGTAGACGGGGAATTGATGAAAATACAGCAGACCAAGTGCAACCGTAGCGGCCTGCGCAGCAATTGACACACACGTGATTTGCCAGATTTGTTCCCAAAGCCAGGTTTTAGGTTGCCAAAGTGAAATGAGTTTAGGTTGCAGATATACGATACCTATCACTGCAAGGTATGAAAGTTGAAACCCGACTGACATGATCAGATAAGGTTCATACAACAACAGGCAAAAGGCCGAAGCTGCAAGCGTGTTATAAATATTGGTTTGTTGTCCCCACGGCCGGGCGAGCGCAACAAATGAAAACATCGTTACAGCCCGAAGCACTGATGGTGATACCCCGGTTACAAATGCGTATCCCCACAGCACCAGCGTGCTGAAAATCGCGAGCACCCATTTACCTTGGGTTGTGTTATTCAGCGGCCGGAAGATGAGCAGGATAAGCCAGTAAATAATTCCAACATGCAGGCCGGAAACTGAGAGTACATGCAACGACCCCGTAGCTGAGTATGCCCCGATTAAATCGTTGTCAAGGCCATCGGTTACACCAAGCACCAACGCGGACGCTGTAGCCTGCTCCTGCTTGCCTTGAACATTTGTCTTTATTGCCCGATCAGCCCACTCGCGTGCTTTGATGGAGTATGCAACTAATTTACTGTTCGGCTCATGGCAGATTTTTATTACATCATTCTCACGAAGAAATTGCTGATGGTATGTTTTGCGATAGCTAAGAAATTTTTTGTAGTCGAACTCACCCGGGTTTGAGGGTTCGTTCAACAATTCCGGACTGCCTCTCACAAGGAGCACATCTCCATACTCGAACGGGTTTGCATAATACTTCCTGGAAAAATAAAGCAACACTTTTCCGCTCCGCTGAAGCCAGCTGCTGTCATGCTTAACAAATTGAACATCACCCTCAACCTTCCATGAACTTTCCTTTTCCTGAGGTTGGGCAGCAATTCTAACTTTATAATACGTTATGGGTTGAGTATCGTGAGCGAAATGATCTCCCCGGTAATAATCCGTGGAATGGTACACGTTACAATATCCCGAAAGAAACAGGGCGATTATTCCAACGAAACCAATGTTGACATATTTGAGACTGCCTTTCCATTTAAGATAGGTCAGTATTGAAAACACAACCACCAGGATTGCAAACAAAAGATCAACGTACCGGATTGGAAGTGTTTCAGGAAAATACAATCCGGCTATGATGCCGGCAATAAACACAAGTGCTATACGAACGAGTGCGTAGGGCGTCCAGGAAAACATTGAGGAAGATACACGGTGTGTGTAGTCCCGTCAAGCTTAAACAATCAATGGAACTCTACTTCTTCGGTGTTGGCTGATCTTTATCGTACGCTTCGATAATTTCACGCACGAGTTTATGGCGAACAACATCACGGTCGTTCAGTTCGATAAAACCGATACCTTTTACACCCGCAAGAATGCGGGTAGCTTCTTTCAAGCCTGAACGTTGATTGACCGGCAAATCCACCTGGGATACATCACCGGTAACAATCATTTTTGACTCAGGACCCATGCGTGTCAGAAACATTTTCATTTGCATGGGCGTGGTGTTCTGACCTTCGTCAAGCAAAATAAAAGCGTTGTTAAGCGTGCGCCCGCGCATGTACGCAAGCGGAGCGATTTCGATGATCTCACGCTCCATATAATATTGAAGTTTCTCGAACGGGATCATGTCGTTCAAGGCATCGTAAATCGGACGGAGATAAGGGTCAATTTTTTCTTTCAGATCGCCCGGAAGGAAACCAAGGTTCTCACCCGCTTCAACGGCCGGACGTGTGATAATAATTTTTTTTACCTGCTTGTTCTTTAGCGCCTGCACAGCAAGTGCAACTGAAATATAAGTCTTACCGGTACCGGCCGGTCCGAGGGCAAACACCAGGTCATTCTCACGTACCAATTGAACGAGCTTTACCTGGTTAGGCGTTTTCGGACGAATAGGATTACCACGTGTTCCGTAAATGACAATGCCATCCTGGCCATCCTGCTGTTCAAGTTCGGCATCGTTGGCCACGTAGCTCCGAACGATATCTTCATTGACCCGGCCGTATTTATGGAAATGCTGAATAAGCGCATTGAGGATGTCACTGATCTGATCGATCTCGGCCGAAGAACCCCGCACCAAAATTTCGTTGCCGCGCGAAACGATTTTACTTTTCGGGAACGCTGACGCGAGCGACTGAATGTTGCGGTTTTCGACACCGAGGAAATCGATGAGCGAAATATTATCGAGTGTTACTGTTTTTTCTGTCAAGCCTGTGATACTTTAATTCTGTCTGGATTATGTTCGCTGGTAACGGGAAAAGCTGCTGCAAAGTTCATTCCGTAAACGGGATTAGAAATGTTTGCTTAGCTTTGCGAAAATAGTCATTATACCCGGTAGCATCAACCATGGCCATAGTTACGCTGCTTACAGATTCAGGCGAGAGCGACCATTACGTGGCGGCTATCAAGGCAAAGATTCTCAGCGTCAACCCCGGGCTCAGGATTGTAGATATTAGTCACCAGGTTAAACCTTCTGACGTTGCCCATGCAGCATATATTTTGCGGTCCGTTTTCCGGGAGTTTCCGAAGGGTACCGTACACCTTGTGGGTGTTGATTCAGCCGGGCAGCGCGATGATGCGTCAATTGTTCTGCAACTTGAAGATCATTTTTTTGTGGGCACCGACAACGGGTTGTTTGGCTTGATCAGCGATCGGCCGCACCAGTTTCTCGCAGAACTGAATACCATACAACCGATTCAAACAACTTTCCCGGAGAAAGACATATTTGCACCGGCTGCGGCTAAGCTCGCGAGCGGTGTGGGTATTGCCGACATCGGCAGGCCGATGGGCACGTTCAAGAAAATGATTGACCGGCAGGTAAAAGCCACGAAAAAGATTATTGCCGGCCACGTCATCCGCGTGGATAACTTCGGCAACCTGATTACTAACATTCCGAAAGAAGCGTTCGAGATACTCAGTAAAGGCAAAACGTTTACAGTTCAGTTTGGCGGAGAAAAATTCAGGCGCATTTTAACACACTACAACCAGGCGGAAGAAGGTGAATGCTTCCTGTTGTTTAACAGCCTGGGCTTGCTGGAAATCGGAATTTATAAAGGCAATGCCTCTGAACTGCTCGGCCTCGCCTACGACAGCATGGTAAACATCACGTTTGACGAGTGACATTACTCATCCGTTGAGTTCCAATAACTATTACAAGTTCTTTCTTAGAAGTAAAGGCTGCATGTACTATACAAGCAGCCTCTTCCTAACTAAAAATCAGACTACTCTTTTTGTAAAACCAGGGCTAGCCCAGGGTTTGTACCGCAGCAAGGCAGAACAAACGTCAAGTCCAGCTCAATTCTGCATGGCTCAGTAATCTCACCAGTTCCAGACGTAGTTGTAGCCTGAGTTCCACTGGCATTGTATGAGCCGTTATTTTGCGATGCCACTACTATATCCCCAGTACTGAAATCTGCAACGGTGAGAAGCAGACCTTGGTGGCTAACGGTAGTTCCAGGATATTGAACGATGCGGATGTGTGTCTCATCTACCACTGAAACGGTAAGATGCGCCCCAGGAGCGAAATCTTCCCAGTCATCCGTAACAACAGTATATGTTCCAGCCATGTTAGCAAGCGTCTGACCTTCCGGATCGCTACAGTTATTGCTCACAAGTGTTACTGTGTGAATACTGTTACCGTTGCTTGAAGGTTTAGCAAGACGAATGCGAAGATTCTCTGTTCCTTCCCAATCATTATCATCGATGAATGAAATCTGAATTCCTTCGTCATTTATTCCGACTATTTCATAGTCTTCACCTTCCGTTGCAGTACCATCAAATATGATGTCTGAAGCCGATACGCTTCCGTTCACAAACGGAATAGTGATCGTCTGATTTCCGTCTTCTTCGTAATACGCAGAAGCAATCCCTGCGAATCCAGCCGAGGGCTTATCGCTTCCGTCATCGCTACAGCTTACCGCGATCACGCAGAAACCGAGGGCGACCAGAGTTCTATTTATAAGTTTGTTTTTTTTCATTGTGGCATTTTTAATGGTTAACAATTTGAACCCAGTAAGGAAGAGAACAAGTCTCAACCTTACTGGTTTCAATCAACTGCAATTAAGGACGTGGCTCAACGTACTCCAGCGTTAAACCGGAGATAATACGCGTACTAGCTCCGGAACCCCAGTCAAAGTTCAATACGAAAGTTTTTGTTGCAGGGTCGTAATGATTGATCTGGCCAGGTGTGTTTTTCAACAATGCATTCGTTGAACTTGTTACTGTTACGTCATTGGTAGTTTGGTTAACCGCAACCTGAGTTCCGGCAACACCTCCAACACCACTACCATCTTTCCACAACGGAACAATACCTGATGTTGTACCATTAATGGTTGTCAGCGGCATTTCAAGACCATTTATATAGTCACCACCCAAAACCAGGTCAGGACCAGAAGATGAATTACGGGTGATAGAACCATCGGTGATTTCGTAAATACCATCATAGATATTTTTTACAACCACCGCAAGCAATGCTACGCTGTAATGCGCACTAAGAATTCCCTCTGAAGCAGTCGTGATACGTAATGGAAGTACGTAGCTCTTCGACAGATCAAACTGATCGGGGTACAGTGTAATGGAAATTGCTACTTTCTTGTCACCTTTTGGAATCGTCACTGTAGTTGCATCGAGGTCGTAGTTTGCCTCAGGCATCAGGTCATACGTAGCACCATTAAGAGGGGCACCTCCGTTTAAACCAGTTGTCATCTGAGTATTGTACTCATCCAACGCCGTAGGGTCAACTGCAAGCGTTAACTCAATGTCGCTGTCGTTGCTGTTAGGACCTGAGTAGCTGATGATCTGCTCCAATGTAAATGAGGGAGCAACTTCAGTAGACGCAGTCCAAACCGGGTAAACTGATCCGGATGGAGACGTTGGAACTGACGGGTCGTAAAACTCAATGATATTTTTTGTTCCCGCAGGATCAAGTGCATACTTGCTGTCATCAAGGCAGGCCACCAGCGAAATGCCCAATAGCGCTACACATATTCTCAAAAAAGTCTTTTTCATATTTTTTCTCTTTAGCGATTGGACATATTATGATGGATCCCAGAAAATTCTTTCACTGCGATAATCTACCGTTCGGTAGTTTCCAGCATTGAACGACTGTTCTGACGAAGGGTACATTACACGGGTTGGAAGGCGATCGAAACGCTCTGTGATGGTTGACTTATTCGATGCGATATCGAAGTTTTCGCCACCGCCCGGAACCGTTACCGGGAAACCTGTTCTGCGGAACTCGTTGTAAGCTTCATCTGAAGTGATCATGTTCATCGCGATGTACTTCTGCGTAATAATTGCTTCAAGACGCTGAGCCGTAGTAGTAGCTGCAGTGAAATCTGCCAAATAGTTACCTGTATTGGTCGATATGTACGAGGACACTAACGGAGCAACTGCTGTTGTTACGGTCTCGTTTTCATCTTTATACAGGTAATTAAAGGAAGCTGTGATTCCCGCATTGAATGATGTTTCGGCAGCGGCCGTTCCACCTGCGATACCACCGTTAAGTTCAGCTTCAGCACGGAGGAACAATGCCTCCGCAGCCAACATTAATGGTTGTCCCATACCAGCGCCTTTCAGAACTCCCAGACCGGAATAGATACCACTGCCCGCCCACGTTACCTGGTTCGCGACAATTGGAGCAGCGTCAGTCTCATCACCTAATTGGTTGTGAGGAGTAGCCGGATAATTAACATAAATTGTTCTTCCACGGCCAGCATCTGAAAGTTTCGGGCCGGCATAGAACGCAAATGAATAAGATGTAGGAACCCGGGATGAATTTGACAATGTCAGGGCAACAGTTCTTCCCCATGAATTCCAGGCCGGGTTTGGCCTATTAACCTCAAAACCGGGATCAACAATCGCATCATCCGTAATAAATGCCGATCCGCCAGGAATTCTTACTCCTGTTGAAGCATCTCCCGGAGTGACATATATATCCGGAAATGTTAGCGGTAGTGCAGCAAGACCCGCGTTGTTGGCAGTGCGAACCAACATTTTAAGTTTTAGGGTGTTAGCAAAACGCTTCCAGTCCAACATTTGATCTCCAATATTCCGTTCTGCACTTGACTGGGCCAATGGACCAAAAAGCGGATCGCTGGCTTTGGTAAGACGTAACGAGAACTGGCTATTGTCAATAAGCGATATAGCATCATCAAGCTTTGTTTGAAGATCCGCGTAGATCGAAGCAGCATCGTCATAAGCCGGAGTAACAAGACCTTCTGAACCACGCAGTGCCTCAGTATATGGCACGTCACCGAATGTATCAACGAGTTTCATGTACAAATAAACGGTCATAATTTTTGCAGCCGCATTGAAGTACGCATATGTTGGATCACCTTCAGTCTTGTCAATGACATATTTAAAGTCATTGAGGGGATCCTGGTACGTGACTGTCCACAGCCCGTTATGGTCTGATGGTGTCAGGTTGTAGCTTAACAGTGTACCAAAGCCTGAGAAACCTCCGGCATTTGCCAGAAATCCTCCAAAATGCCCCCCGTAAGTGTTGTACGTATTTGCCACAACAGCTGATGCCGTGATAGCCTGCGGAAGGACAAGATTCACGTCAGCTGAGGTAGCCGCATTGGGGTTATCGTTGATGTCGAGGAAATCCGAGCACGATGCTGCCAGGAACAGGATTGCCACCGCTCCTGCCCATACTTTCACATTATATTTTTTCATCATCTCTCTCATTTAAAATGTTAGGGAAATTGCACCACCAAAGTAACGTGACGGTGGAGTCAGGTTAATGTTCGTAAATCCAATGGCATTGCTGTCCGTTCCGAAAACGCTGTATTCCGGATCGGTATACAGGTTGGTTTTAGGAACCCATATGAACAAGTTACGGCCCTGAACGCTCAATGAAGCTGCTTTTATGAACTTGGTCGCGGACAGCCATGCTTTTGGGAAATCATAACGCAGTGAGATTTCACGGATCTTCCAGAAACCAGCAGAGTGCGTATAGTTTTCGCCAATAGTAGTATTGCGCGAACCGTCAGTCCAGAAGTCAGCGCCCCCGGTAGCTACTGTTACGTTTGTGTTGTCGATATACGTTCCGGGATTTTCTGGATCTTCATATGCAGAATTCGGGAATACAAAACGTTCGCGGTTATACCATCCGGTGCGTATGCCTGCTCCGGAGAAATCAAATGGGGTTGCTACTGAATTGTAGATAAAGTGTCCGGTTCGGAATTCTGCAGTTGCTGCTAATCTGAAACCCTTATACTTGATCTCACTTGTCAATCCCACGATATGGGGCGGAGAAGACGTTCCAAAATTCTTGTACACACCATTTGTAGACGGGAAACCGGTTATTGGGTTAACAATCACCCTTCCGTCTTCTGTTCTGTTATATTTGGTTACGGTCACATAAGGGAAAGGCTTTCCAACTTTAGCTACAATTCTACCCTGACCGAGTGAACCAATATTAAGTTCGGTTGTTCCTTCAGCCAGAGAAATAACTTCGTTTCTGTTTAGCGTGTAGGTTACACGGAACATTGCACTAAGCCCGAAAGATGTTTCGATCGGAGTAGCTTGCAGGTATGTTTCCAGACCTTTGTTCTCAACTTCACCAACGTTAGTGAGAAACGTGTTAAATCCGGAAGCGCTGGAAATTTGCACTGGGATAGTCTGGTTAACAGTATTACTTTTATAGACCGTCATCCCGATACTGGCAGAATATTTCTTCAAGTCTAGGTCGAACCCGGTCTCCATCGATGTAGTAATCTCAGGCTTCAAATCTGGAGAAACCAGAGTGTTGCCAAGACCAAACCCGCCACCGCTGGAGTATGGATAGCCATAGTTTTGGTTAAAGGTTGTTTGCAGCTGATAAGGTCCGATACTTACCTGACCTACCTGAGAGTAACCGCCCCTGATTTTCAAGGCGTCAACCCACTCAGACTCTTTCAGAGCAGAAATTGCATCGGAAAGAATAATAGATACATCAGCAGCCGGGTAGAAGAATGATCTGTTCTCTTTTGCCAGAACAGATCTCCAGTCATTACGACCAGTTAGGTGCAAGTATGCCCATTCTTTAAATCCGAGACGAATATCAGCGTACACCCCCATTTGTGTGGCCCGATTATTTGTTTGTGTACCAAATAGGTTTGTTGAAGAGTTTCCAACATTGTAAACGCCACTGATTACCAAGCCATTCGCAGCAACCCCCACATTGTTGTCCCTGTTATCACGTGCCTGGAAACCGCCTACGATGGTTAATGAGAGGTCATCAGACAATTTAGTCTTGTATTCGCCCAAAAAGTCAATTACCAGCTGTGTTGAGTAGAATCCGTTATCGGCTACAAAACCTGTGATATCGGTTTTATTACTACCTGATCCCGCACCAGCCGGGCTCTTTGTCCAATCAGAATATGTAAATTTGCCGGCCCATTGCTTGGTAAATACGTGTCGGTTTGTCATACCCACACGGCCTGTAAGTGTTAACGGAGCGACTGGATTCCATTTTAATTCCATAGTTCCCTGGAAGTAGTTGTTCCTTGTCTCAGCCCTGTTGTTTGATAAAGTGAAGTACGGGTTGGCAAAGTATTCATTATAATAGCCATTAGGGTTAGCAAAGTTCGTTGCCGGATTACCTCTCCAGTGCTTGTACTTCGTAATCTGAATTTCACCGGGAGACATCATCACATCCTGAAAAGCAGTTCCAACCGAAGGGCTTATATCGAAGAAGTTGGTGATGTAATTTGTTGAAATGGAGGCCTTCACAGTTTCACCAATTTTACGGTCAATGTTTGCGCGGAAGCTGTAACGCTTGTACTTATCCCAGGGTACAGTAGAGTGCTGCCTGAAATATTGACCAGATGCATAGATGCTGCCTTTGTCATCACCGGTTGTTATTGCAAAATCGGTTTGATTTTGCATACCAGTTTCCCAGAAATCATTCTTTCCGTTGGTATGAGAGTATTTAGCGTACTGTTGTAGGTGACCACGAGCGTAGGGGTCAGTATTGGTTGGATCAAGGGCTTCGAGGGGCTTACCGATCGGACGAATGGTTCCGTCAAATCTTGGCCCGAACTGCTGGTTTTCGTAAGGAGTATAAACCGGAGGTGTATCAGGTGTTGTACCAGAACCCCATTTAGTTTGCAGTTTAGGAAGGTAGCTTACAGTTTCCAACGTTGTTGTGTTGGAAACTTTGATTTCAGTCTTACCAGCTTTGCCGCGCTTGGTTGTTACGATCAACGCACCATTAGATGCATCAGAACCGTAGAGTGCAGCAGCTCCTGCACCGTTCAACACCTGAATATCTTCAATATCCTCAGGGTTAAGATTGCCTAACAGGTTAAGCGGAGTGATGATATTATCCAACACCAAAAGGGCCTGATTGTTACCTAACAGAGAACGTTGACCACGGAGTACAACACGGAAATTTGGGTTAACACCTGAGCTTACGGCACTCACCAATAATCCAGGTACTTTTCCTTGCAGACCCGCAACTGCGTTTGATGACTTACCCTGGGTAAGGTCAGTTGCCTTAATTGTTGTAGCCTGGTTTCCTAATTCGCGTCTTTGAACAGTCAAACCACCGGCAACAACAACAACTTCGTTCAGCGTTGCTGCATCTGCCTCCATCGAAACATCAACATTCGATTGGGTCGTAAGCGCGACCTCCTGAGTTTTAAGACTGATAAATGAGAATGTTAACGTTCCCCCGGCTGCAGGAACGGACAGCGAATAGCGTCCTTCTCCATCAGTCTGAGTTCCAATAGCTGTTCCTTTCAGAACAACGCTTACTCCCGGAAGCGCACTTCCATCTTCAGCAGATGTTACGCGGCCCGAGACCGTGCGATCCTGCGCGAATACTTGCACTGCCGCAAGCATTAGCATCATCGTCACACAAGACAGTAAAAGTCTCTTCATACATTTTTGGTTTAGGTTAGAAATAAAAACAAATGTGTGTTAATCAAATATCGGCACCGGTACGTGCACAGGTAATAGCACGTATTGACGTAATTATTAATCGCGTTCTTCGTAAAAATTTTGAAATGGTGGTATGCGAATACCCCTGGGTCAGATAATCAATTTGTCTTCGCGTCCGCGGGAAACTGCTTCCGCTTTGCAGCTCACATTGAGCTTCGTATAAATATTGCGGATATGTGTCTTTGAAGTCTCTTTAGAGATATTCAATTCCTCCGATATCTGAGTGTACGTCATGCCGGCAGACACCATTTGAAGAACCTGTTTCTCACGTTTGGTGATTGGAGAATTAAGATTTGTTTGAAATTCGCGGATGATCATTCGCGAGATCTCATCACTCATCGGGGCTCCGCCGCGTGAAATTTGTTCAAGCGAAGATATCAACTGCAAATAAGTGGAGCCTTGCGTCACGTAGCCACCAGCACCGGCTTTAAGTGACGCAAAAACTACTCCACTGTCAATATAGGGCGAGATAATCAAGACTTCTACGTGCGGGTATTTCTTTTTTATTATTTCGGTAATTTCGATTCCGCTTTTCCCGGCAAGGTCTATACTCATTAAGATAATGTCGGGGAAAATTTTTGGAATTTCACGAACAGCATCTTCCCCAAACTCATACTTACCAACAACACAAAAAGTATTCGTACCATCAATTACAATTTTGTACGAATTACAAGTTTCTTGATTTTTTCCAACAATCATCACCTTCTTTTTCATAACACATACAATTTTACATGCGATCGTTATTCATTGTCACTTAGTTTTTATATACGTCAGATCATACTCAACGGTCCATGCTTTTCCGTCAGCTGACCGCTCACCAACTTGCTTTACTTTATCATCCCCTAACTTTGAAAATGTCATTCTCCGCCATTCATTGCCTGATTTCAATTTGAACTGAAGCAAACCATTCTGCCCTTGCCCATCGGTAAATTCAAGTATTTGTCCGTCTGCAGTTACATAAGTTTGTTTCCATTTCCCAGTAGCCGCCTCAAACAAGCTGAAACTTTTTGCCGCAAACCCTGCCACGGGCTGCCAATTTTCCTGAATAACACAGTTATCCAGAATAAGCTCAATTTTTGAATTGCCTGCCATTTTTCCTGTGTTAGTATCAATCACATTCCATTCGCCAATCCAGAAATCCAGTTGCCTGTAGTCAGGCAACGCCAGGCAAGGCATCGCGTTTATTTGAACTTTAGTTACGATTTCCTGAAATCGCTTATCTCCAGCTAAAGCTTTTAGATCATTGTCATGTGCAAGCTGCTTGTATTCCCGAAATCCATTTGTTGCGGCCTTGTCCAGCCAATGATAACAGCTGTCTTTTAAGTTGAGCCTGCTGAACGTGCAGGCTAGTGAATACATTACTGCCGGGTTTCTGCTTATTTCTATTGCTCTTCTAAACGCAGGCACAGCATCATTGAACCGCGAAAGTTGATAGAGTGAAACCCCTAACCTGTTAAAAATTAATCCCGTTTTTGGATTAGGGTTAGCCTTGGTCAACATGGTGTATGCACGTACAGACCCAGTCCAATCCTGGGATTTGAAAAGTGAATCTGCCGTTGACATTGACGGCACCTGACTATACAAACACGTTACTGTAAGCAAGCCGGCAATAAAAAAAATGTTTTTCATATACTAAGTTTTAATCGTTGGTCTACTGCCTGGTGAATTTTAATTTAACTTGGCGCGAACCATCACAATCGGACCATACGAACGTATCCAACACAAGATTAATATCGTCTTCAAAATTTCCAGTCAATGACTTGGTAGCGGCACAACCGGTCGGATCATTTGGATAATTCTCTATAAGTTGATCTAAGATGAAAGCTGATATTTCAGTTCCGTTAACCGTCATGGTTACAAGTGCATCCTGACTGCCGGATCCGAATGGCTTAAAATCCGCGTTTGCGTAGAACATTTTGCCGGAGTAATTATCTGCAATCCGCATAGACATTGCGAATTTACCGGGTCCAGGCGGTCCAAGATCTTCCCAAACCCCAACATAATCTCCTGCATAAACTGGCTTATCAGCTAACGCGAATTTTTTTCCTGCGGATATGCCGATTGCATTGTCCGTTCCAAGGGTAACGATAAAAGCAGTGTATTCGCCATTGATTATCGGTTCAGCATCGCTGTCTTTTATATCTGCTGTAATTTTGATTGATTGATGAGAACCCGACTGCAGAGGAACCGTAAAAAAACTTCCGGGAGCAAGGGACCCCGCCTTTTGTTTTGAGAGAGATTTCGAGCCTCTCACTAATACAAGCCGAACTTCTGAAAGTTTGGTCAAATCAGTACCAATTTTTAAGTCAAAATTAACTCTGATATCTGCCGAGCTGCCCGTATTTCCCACATCATAAATTGTCGTGAGCGTATACATGTCTGATGCTTGTACAGAACCTTCTTCATCTCCGCATGATGTAACAAAGCATCCGGCCAATGCCAAGCCCACGAACGTATTAATAACTCTCTTCATAGAAATTTTCATTAGATCTTACTCAAAGATGATTGATACGCGCTAAGAAACAGTCCAAACCGATAGACTCTGACCGAGTGCAACAGCCTGTGATGATTTTTACGCTTTGAGAAAAAGTAAGGAGTACAACCCGATAAATTCTTACCCCCGGATTGGGTGATATGCAGACGCGTTTAATTTGACCTCGGTTCCAATAATTGCTGTGATTGTCTTCTGAATTCGGTGGGTGTAAGGCCGGTTATCCGTTTAAAAACTGAATTGAAAGTTCCCTTATTATTAAACCCTACTTCGTAAGCCACTTCAATTACATTAAGGTCCTTTTTAGGCTTAAGGCGAAGCAACTGTTTTGCTTCTTCAATGCGCTTCAGATTTATATATTCAAAGAAATTTACCTTATGAACCTCGTTTATAACTTGCGAAATGAAATGCTTATTCGTATTGAGTTTCTCAGCCAGTGTTTCAAGTTTAAGATCATTAAGCTTATATAACTTCTGCTCCTGCATTAAGATTTCCAGCTGCTCCGAAAGTTTGATTTCAAGGTTTTTAGGCAGGCCAGAATTTTTATATTTTTCTGTTACATGCTTAGGAGTCGACTCTATGATAAGTTCATTACGAAAAGAAGACGGTGTTTGCCCCGCGGCTTTGAGCGAGTCAGGTAAACTGAGACCATCCGCAACACCTGCAAAACCGCGGCCATACCATGCGACAAAGAAAATTGTTCCACACGTTGCCAGCGAAACAACATAATCAAGGTCAGGTGTCAATAGTCCGGATTGCACTAGACCCTGATAACCCAACGATAACAAAACATAAAAAGAGAAAAAGCCTACAATCCAGCGCGCCCACCTTCTCATAGAACCTACCCCGGACTGATTGTTTATTAGCATGAAGAGTACAACGCAATACAACGTCATGTGCCATATTTTAACCCATGGATAGTAGTCAAACAAAGAACCAAACAGAATGTCGTGGGTGTGATAAAATTTTGCTTCGGGCGAACTGAAATAGAAGGGCACTTTCAACGTCAATAAAATAATAAAAGGCATAAAGTGCCAGGAGTATTTTTTAAGTGACTTTTTATTTCCAAAAGATTGATTAAAATAAATCAGCAAAATAGGTCCATATAAAACGCCAAACAGCAACGAAATATCTGCGAAACCATGAACTGAATAAATCAATTTTGTCCAAAACAAAACATATTCAAGCACCGTTACGGATTGCATGAGCAGGTAAAGGCCCAGTAACACATCCATTCGGCTTTCGCCTTTTGAAGCGAGAAGCTTAACTGAGTAAAAAAGCCCGATAAAGGAAAATCCTGCGAACAAGAGAATCCAAAAATCAAATGTTGTGGATACGGTATTCATTTCGTACAACTAAAGTAAAAAAATATTAACGGCAATTGGCTATGGATTGTATGTAAACAGAAGACCATTCTGGCCTGCAGCCCAACCCATGCCACTGTTAAATGCAACCGCATACAGGTCCTCTCCAAATGCCGGGCTTGATGATGAACTCCAGGTTTTGCCGAGATCGGCAGAAACTAAAATTTGCCCCGTGCCCACTGTAAATACCTGATTCGTTTTCAAAAATTGTACAGCGTATAAATCGACCTCTATCGAATTTGAGGCCACCGTCCAGGTTTGCCCCGCATCATTAGAATAAAGAATTTTACCACCGATACCTACGGCTACACCGGAATTACCAGAGAAGGAGACGCTCCGTAAATCGTTAACGATGCTGCTGCTCTTTACTTTCCAAGTGCTTCCGCCATCATCCGTTCTCAAAATAAGTCCATTAAAACCTACTGCAACCGCTACGTTTTCGCTGATCATATATACACCCGGAATTTCGACAAGCGTGTGTGTGGTTTGTTTGATCCACGTCAAACCTCCGTCATTCGTCTTCAAAATTATCCCTCCCTGTCCGGAAGCCATCCCCACCTTGTTGTTGTAAAAATGAACATGAACGAGATGTTCTGTCGTGCCGCTATTCTGCCGTATCCAGTTCTGACCGCCATCAGTTGTTCGCAGGATAAGTCCTGACTGACCAACAATGGTACCGGTGAGCGCATCGCTAAAATGAACATCACGTAAGAAATCAGACGTTCCGCTCACCTGCGAAATCCATGTTTTCCCGGCATCTTCGGTTACACGAATCGTACCTTCAGTACCAACGGCATAGCCCTTTTTTTGTGATGTAAAAGAAAGTCCAAGCAGCACCTGAGAAGTTCCGCTGGGCTGAAGGCTCCACTTTGCTTCGCATATTGGAGGATTACAATCCAATTTTGGAATAATGAGAATTTGGAAAATAATAAGCAAAGTATACATCATCAGAGTTTCTTTTTTATCCGGTGAAAGATGATGCTTGTGTATTCAGGAGCAGGCTTTTCCGATAAATTAATACCTTATTGAGTTATTAATACCTGCTTATTCAGTCTTTCAAGCGTTTATTTCGCTATCGAATTTTTTCGGACTTGAAGTTTATGCCTTGACAAAAGTTGCTGACTTTTGCGAGATATTGCTTACCAACGCCCCAGGTTTAAAAAGGTTTGTAAGGCTAAAAGATATTACTCATCTATCGTTATCTCATAGCGTTTTAACCACTTCTTAAGTTGTTTTCTATCTCTCACAACTTCACTTGGTATTACATCAACTTTGACACTATCGTTATCCGAACGGATAGCCAAAAGTCCTTTGGCGGGAGAAAGTGTCCCTAACACATTCAAATTCGACTCTGCTTTATTGAATTCTAGTTTATCTAATTCCACGTTATCTGATTCCAGTTGATCAACTCGTGCAACTCCTAGTATTTTCTTGAACCTCTTCAAATCTTCTTCTTTGAATAGATCAAAGCTTTCTTCCTTGCCATCTCTGAACTTTAGAACGGCACCCGACTTAGTTTGTTCAATACTTATCACCCATTTGGGTAGATCAGAAACGTTTTCAATAGCTTTTACGGGATTGTGGGTTCCGCATAACCGTAGCGAAACGAATTTTTGCTGACCAAACACAGTTGTACAGGCGAACAAAACAGCAAAACATACATTAATAATTTTCATAGTGATGTTTTTTCCTTCACGATTGCTTGCAATACGCAATAGTTTAAGGACTGACACCGAAAAACGTGCTTCCCGACAAACTCTTACTCTTTTATCAAGAGTCTAAAAAAAAATTAATACAAATCTGTCGGCATTCCAGATAGGACTGCAAAAGGTTATCTCTTATTAACCGGTACTATTTTCGATAGGTCTACTTGATCGGTTTCTTATAGTCAATATTAAATCTCTTTCCATAGTCAGCCAGCGGACCAAGACCGATTTTCAATCTTCTTTCATCAACATTGACTTCATCATAAATATTATAGAATTTCTTTTGGCCCGTATTATCCGTAATAACCTGCGTGCCATATAGCTGCGGCTTTCCTTCGCGCATTAAGATCCGGTCTTCCAGATATGCCAGATTTGATGAGCTGGATTCGCCTTTTGTTACCGACTCTCGAAATTGGGGCAAGTACTTTTTTTGAATTTCAAGCGAAGCATGTTGAATAACGAGGAAAACCGCTAAGCTTGCTTCCTTCCCGACAAGGCTTTTACCCGGCCACCCATATTGATCAATTATCGCTGTTATACGCTGTTGATTGAGACTGTCTTTTAACAACATGCGCTCGTACAGCATGAGCAGTTCGCTTGATTGTGAGCCGAATTTTTTTTCAATTGAATCGGCCATAATGCGATCCTCCTGATCTTTTTTAAGAATTAACTCCAGTTCAGCTTTTAAGGATTCATTAACGGTATTGCCTTCTTTTTGGGCATAGCTTAAAAATGCCTGTAGCATGCATACGAGTATCAAAGTCTTTCTCAAAACTATTGTTTTATTTATGAATTAATTTTTACTAAGCCAATCCAATACATACGGAATAAAATCTTCCAACTGACCTGAATTTTTGTTTATCAATCCATGACCTGCTTCCGGGTAAATTTTAATTTCGCACAGATTACCATTGGTCTTGTTAATGGATTCAAGCAGCTGAACGGATCGCGGAGTCGGAATGCTGTTATCCCTACCCCCAAACATCCAAAGCCCCTTCTGCTTCAATTTTGCCACGTACGGGACCGGGTCAAATCCTTCAATGCCTGTGTATTTATCCATTTCAAGCTGAGCCTGTTCAATAGGTGTAGAGCCGGTTTCCGCCAATTTGCTATAAAATATTTCTCTTCCAACGGTAACGGTTGTTCCGTAGAGGATGACGTAACTCGAGACATTCTTAGACATAGACGCAACGACTGGAATTATCCAGCCAGCCTGGCTACCGCCCATTACAATAATTTTATCGGAATCAATCTCAGGCCTTTTTTTAAGCATCTCCACTGCTTCGAAAGCATCAGATGCTAACAACGGAATCATCATCGGGCTGTTTTTCGGGCCCACTCCATTGTACGTACCTGTTGATTCATTTACACCTCTTTTATCGTACGAGAAGACCGCAAAGCCACTTTCTAAAAATCGATCAAACAAATTTTGATATTCGTTACGTGTACCCTGACCTGAACCATGTACAAATACTATAACCGGGTACTTTCGAGGTATACCCGGTACCTGCAATATCCCGGTGAGACTCGCTTCAAAACCCAATGCTGGATTAGAAAACTTTATCGTTTCAAAACTTGCTTTCTCTACCGTCTGAGCCGTACAACTGACCATCACGTACAAAAGAAACATGGGTATCAAAAATGTTTTCCTTCCATTTAATCTTTTCTGTTTCATATCTTTTTATTTCAGCGAGGGTGTAAGAAAGAGGTTTAGTGTAATGGATACATCGTCACCCACTAAAGCATCCATACTCCCAAAATCTAATTTAAAATCACTTCTTTTAATGAACATAGTGCACTCGACTTGTTGATCAGACACATATTTACCTTTCAATTGTGCGGTGTGCGAAACACCCCGAATCTTCAACGATCCGGCAATCCGTATTGAATCGAGCGAAGCGGTTCCGGTTGCCGAAAAGTTAATTTCCGGATAAGCCTCAACATTCAGGAATGCTTTGCCCTTCACCGTTTCATCCCGATCAGCATTTCCGGTTACAATACTTGCCGATTTAATACTACCGATAACCACAACCTGTTTACCTTTTATTTCAATTATGCCTTCAAATTCCTGAAATGATCCTTTCACGGTTAGCATTCCAAGATGAGTTACTTCAAAATCAACTTTGGATTTTGTTTTATCAACCGAAAGCTTTTGGCAACAGACTGACTGACTGAAAAAAGAAATCAGAACAAATCCCGCAAGTCCTATTCTATTGAGCAATAGCCAATGCATTGATTTCGATCTCCACTTCGTTGCCAACAACCATTCCGCCTGATGGCATTTTGGCTGCCATTTTAATATCGAAATCCTGACGGTTGATAACAACCTTGCCCATAATACCAATCGATTGCTTTTGCGTTGGTAAATCCATGGATGGACCTGTCATCATAACCGGAAATGAGATCTCTTTCGTAATACCGTGCAGTGTAAGGTCTGCTTTTACATCAAAACCTGCGGCATTTTTTGATAAGCTTTTTACTATGATGTTGATTTCCGGATATTTTTTTGAATCCAGAAATACCGGGCTTTTAATCGCATTCTCACCTTCTGCATTATTGGCAGAATAACTATCGGAAAGGATTTTAATATCAGCAGTTGTTTTTGTTACATCCGCAGCATTGTAATTTACCGTTCCGGAAACAGAGTTGAACCGGCCTAATACTTTTACAACTTCAAATCGCATAACCTTGCTGGTTACAGATGTGTGACCATTATCAATCTTAAAAACCTGAGCGGTTGAAAAGACTGATACCGTCAGAAGGGTGCATAAAAATAACGCAGGTAAAATTCTCATAAAGCGGGTTTGCGAGTTGTAATCAAATACAATGTCAATTTGAGCTAAAACCTGCGCTGAATCGTAATTCCCGATAATTTCTTACCTCCTAATTGGGGTATTTTTTGATAAGGAAGTGAACGGTCCCGACTATCATTTACAATATCCGTTTGTCCTCGGTTCAGTTATTATTGTCAATGCTGATTCACAAATAGCTGATCCGCTACTCCCTCAAATCTTTCACCGGATTACGGGAGGCGGTCCGAAGAATTTGCGTTCCAATAGAAAATAATGTGCAAATCAGAATCGCCACGATGGCAATTATAAAAGGGGTAAATCCAATAGCAGCAGAAAAAGCAAAGCTGCTGCTCAGCCAACGATACGCTATCCAATAACTAAGCGGAACGGCACAAATCGCAGCGATAAAAATCAATACCATAAACCACCTTACAAACAGTACTGTAACAACAGAAACCGATGCTCCCAATACTTTTCGGATACTCATCTCCCTGGCACGCTGCTCAGCCATAAATAAACCAAGCCCGAATACTCCCAACGAGGAAATAAGAACTGCAAAGAGCGTAAAGAAATTAACACCTTCACCCAATTTAACTTCCTTTTCATAGCTTTTTGCAAAGTTATCAGCCAGTGAATAATAACTAAAAGGAAAACCCGGGCGTAAAAATGACCATTGCTGAGTAAGGTGCTTTACAATCTCCTCACGCTTTGACGGGTCTATTTTAAAAATGACAGAACGCGCTCGACCTTGCGTTACAACCAGCACTAACGGTTTAATGGGTTCGTGAAGAGATTCAAAATTAAAATCCTTTACTACCCCGACTATCGTTCCCTTACGATATCTGCCATAATGAATTGCCTTACCAATTGCTTCTTCATTTGATTTCCATCCCAGACCAAGAACAGCAGTTTCATTAACAATGAATGCTTCCGTTGAATCGCTTGCCAGTTGACGGTCAAAATCTCGCCCCGCGGCCATTTTCAGGTTCAGAGTTTTTATATAATCGTGATCAACATGCACATCAGCCAAACGAATATCAATCGGCAAAAACTCTCCTTTTACTTCGATTTTGACGTCCTGATTGTCAGCTAGTCTTCCAGAAGGAACTCGGCTACCCAAACTAACCAATTCAATACCTTCTTGCAGCTCAAGCTGCTCTTTAATGAGTTTAAAATTATTATAGATTTCCGGTGAAGACGGCAGCACTAAAGTATTGTCGGTATTGAATCCAGGATTGAAAGAAGCTATAAAATTGAGCTGAGATCTGACAATCAATACAAAGGCAATGAGTGAAATAGAAAAGAAAAATTGCATGCCGACTAAAACAGATCGCACGCTGAATTTTTTCCAGGAAGTGACCACGCCTTTTTTTAGCACATCAACCGGTTTAAAGGAGGATAGCAATAAAGCCGGATATCCGCCTGCCACCAGGCTGACAAATAAGAGAATGAATACCAGTCCGATTAACACTAAAGGCGAGCTTAATGCCGGAAAACGTAACGATTTACTCAGGAACGTGTTAAACTCTGGCAATAAAAAATAGACCACTCCGAAAGCCAGTAAAAGAGAAAGCAATCCTAAAAAAAATGCCTCCAGTACAAATTGAAAGAAAAGTGCGGTACGGTGTGCGCCAACAATCTTTTTCAAGCCCACTTCCTTTGCCCGCTGAGACAGCCTGGCTGTTGACAGGTTTATAAAATTAATACAGGCAATAAGAAGAATTAAAATTGCTGTGCCAGTGAAAACATAGATCATTATATAATTACCATTTGGCTCGGTTTCAGAATCCAACGTATAGAAAAGATGCAAATCCTTTAGAGGCCAGGTATGATACCGATATGCCTCAGATAGCTTACGGCCATCCTGATTTAACGGATAGTATTTGTCCAGCATCGTACCGATCCTTGATTCGAGGTGTTTAATATTTGAATTAGGCTTGATCAAAACATACGTTGCATAGTTATTACTCTGATCTTCCATCATTTGTTCCAGCCCTTCTATTTTTTCTAATGTTGCCATAGCCGCCAGAAAATCGGCCTTCAGGTGTGAGTTAGCAGGAAAGTCTTCAAAGACAGCCGTAATCATTAAGGAGTACTCATTGTCCAGTACAAGCATCTTTCCGATTGGGTTTTCATCTTTAAAGTAACGATCGGCTGCCGACTGACTAATGGCGATTGAATTCACATCTTTCAATGCCGTACTCTTATTCCCCATTATTATTTTCCAGGAAAAAATAGAAAAAACAGATGGGTCAGCGAAGAATAAACGGGTTTCAACATTCGATTTCTGGTTATACGATACAAGACTATTGCCATTATTGATTAGCCTGACAACATCATCTACTTCCTGAAAATCCTGTTTTAGATACACGGCCAGAGAAGGCTGTGTGTGCCCAAAATGAAACTCCGGATTCCCTTTGCTGTCCAACGATTCCCGCGAGATCCGATAAATGCGATCTGCATTTGCGTGATACCGATCATAGCTAAGCTCGTTTTGGAGATACAAAATGATCAATAAAATAGCTGAAAACGAAACAGCCAGTCCGATTAAATTAATTACCGAGGTAACTCTGTTTTTAAGCAAACTGCGGAACACCAGGCGTAGATTAAGCTTGAGCATATTGAGAGGGTTAGTACTAATTCATACCGCTCAAAAATCGAATAGTTACCGGTTGAAGGATTTAAACGTAAACAAAAAGGTCATTTTTTGTCGGGAGCACATTTTCTAAGCAACAAAAAAAAATAAAGTCAGTCCTTTAGAAATAATCCTAAGAACTGAAACCATGGAAATGCTCCGTCCAATCCCACTATTAACCTTCATTCTGCTTAACAGTTATTTTACACTATGCTTTTCGCAAAAAGCAGCGTCTTCTCAGATGTTAAGCCCATCACTGTGGACTCAGGATGTCAATTTTCTTCAAGAAAGAATCTTACAGCTTCATCCCAATCCATTTCTGTCAAATCCCAGTCTGGATCAAAAATCTTTTAACAAATTATTTGACGAGTTGCGAAAAAAACTCCCGGAGTGGGATGAAAACAAGATTGTTGCGGAACTTACGAGATTGGTTGCACTCATGAATGATGGTCATTCATCAATTGATCCTTTTGCATCACCTCCTTCCTTTTACGAGTTCAAATTCTTCCCCTTAATGGTTTATTATTTCCCGGAAGGGTTGTTTGTAATCAATGCCCCAAAAGAGCACGAAAATCTGATAGGCTGTAGAATAACTGCCATTGACCATGTTCCAATAGTGCACGTTATGGATAAACTCAGGCCATTAATTTCGAGAGATTACGGTAATGAAGCATCTTTTAAAGATGGAATCCGAAATTTCGTTACTCTAGCACAGTATTTAAATGGAACAGGAATAATCGATAATCCAAACGAGGCCACATATTCATTAGAAAATCATAAAGGATCGGTAACACACGTCACATTTTCATCAGTAGCTCTCCAGGAATTATTTTCAAAATTCGATATGGGTGGAAACGAAGGGAAGCCTTTATATCGTCAAAATCCTATGAAGCCATATTGGTTTCGTTTTCTCGAATCCGAAAACGTACTGTACATCAAACATACATTTCAAATCATTGATCAAAGCTACAAGCCGGATCTCTTCTGTTCGGAGATGCAGGAGATAGTCGACTCAAAAAATCCCTCAGAGATAATTCTCGATTTACGCCAGGGGCAAGGCGGAAATATTGGAACATTAAAACCACTGTATGATTTTCTAACTCAACCAAAAATAAATCAGCCCGGAAAACTGTTTGTGCTTATGGATAGACGCTCGCAATCAGCCGGAACCGTGTTGGCGATACGGCTCGAAATGATTTCAAAAGCAATTTTAATAGGTGAACCGGCAGTTTCTGCGGTAAATTTCTTCGACAATGACGTTAAGTTTGGTTTGCCAAACTCAAAGCTCAAATTTGGAATCTCCACACATTTTCAAAATGCCGGTTTTCCGAACGATACCCGGATTCAGTTTTCGCCTGAAATTCTAATCGAACAACGGGCTGCCGATTACTTCTCCGGCAAAGATTCCGTTCTGTCTTATGCACTTAGTTACACACCCGTTGACGTATCAAAATCATCAGAATCAGCAGCTACACTGGCCGGTACTTACCAATACTCATACTTACAAACTCTTGATATAAAAAAGATCAACGGAGAATGGAGAATGATCATTGAGGATATCGACCGCGTAAAGTTTTTGAATACAACTTTGTACCCGCAAAATGACGGGCGATTTATAACTGACGTGGATGGTCTGACTGTTTCCCCGAATAACGGACAGCTTCATTTACAAGCCCCTTGGCTTACCATGACGCTGAAATCGCTGCCTTCTTCCTACATAAATCCACAGCAACTGATCTTCGAAGGCAACATAGATGCGGCAATTAACGAGCTGAGACGAATCCATGGTAACGTACCAAAAGAAGAACGGACCGACTTTGAATCAAAAATTAATGGTTGGGGATATCGATTCGTCAGAAAGAACCAACTCGCTGACGCTATCAAACTTTTCAAGCTCAATACTGAATTGTTCCCAAAATCGGCAAACGTTTGGGATAGCCCGGGAGAAGTGATGGCACTGACTGGCAACAAAGCGGAAGCAGTTCACTGTTACGAGAAAGCATTAGAGATTACTCCCGGTTTGCCCAGCGCACTTAAAGCTCTTCAAACATTAAAATAACAAATCCATGTTCACCAATTATCTATCTATCGCGTGGCGACACATAAAAAAAAATAAGTATCCTGTTGGAATCAGCGTGGTCGGTCTGGCTGTTGCTTTTGCATGCGCGATTGTAGCGTATTTCAACTATGAACTGAACTCAACGTTTGACGCCATGCATCAAAACAGGGGTGATATCTATCGCGTGAACTTTAAACATATTACTCCTGAGGGAAATATTG
Source organism: Cyclobacteriaceae bacterium (assembly GCA_019694875.1). Lineage (GTDB taxonomy): Bacteria > Bacteroidota > Bacteroidia > Cytophagales > Cyclobacteriaceae > UBA2336. The sequence continues at coordinate 269,081 of JAIBBC010000002.1, read as the reverse complement.
AAAAATATGGCATATGCCCAATCCCTTTAGGTGGATTATTGCGGGAGAATAAACAGTTGATTGACGCGGTAATCCGATATGAAACAACCGACCGGGACGTAAAAATTAAGACAGACGTATTCAGAACGGAGGTCGCCTTTACTGACCCCGAATTTCTCGATGTATTTGATCTCGCCATGATCAGTGGTGTAAAATCCATAGCCGAAAAAAATCTGCTGTTAAGCGACTTACTGGCAAAAAAATACTTCGGAACCGAGAATGCCGTCGGTCAGTCGCTCACCTTTATAATTAATCAGCAACCGGTAGAATTTACTGTCGCAGGTGTTTACAAGAATTTCGAATTCAACAACAGTTTTCATTTTCAAATACTTACCAACCTGGATAACTTTTATACAACAGCAGTCGATAAACGGTATCAGCCCGACAATTGGAAGGTGTGGAATACCACGTTTCTGTACGTAAAAAACAAATCAAATATCGCTGCAATAGAAACTAACCTTCAGCAGTTCATCGACACCCAAAATCTAGCCCGGCCCGACTTAAAAGTAAGTGAGTTTTATCTTGATCCCCTTGAGGGAATGGCTGAGCGGGCGCGCGCAAGTCAAATGAAAGGTCACTGGTTTGGTCAGCCTCTACCCCCTGCTGCGGTAATTGTGTTGTTTGTAATTGCAAGTGTTTTGTTGATTATCGCATGTGTTAATCTGACCAACACAACCCTGGCCACAGCGGCTGCCAGGTTGAAGGAAATTGGGCTTCGCAAGGTTTTAGGAGGACGAAAAACCGATCTTCGAAAACAATTTTTATGGGAGAACCTTATTCTTTGCGTACTCAGCCTCGCATTGGGAATTCTATTAGCTCAGTATTTTCTACCGGCATGGGACGCTCTTTGGCCGGATCTAAATTTTAACGTGAATTATTTATCAGCCCTATTCATCATTTTTATAACATCTGTAACGTTACTAGCTGCCATCGCTTCTGGCGCTTACCCAGCCTTTTACATAGCCTCCTTCAACCCTCTCGAAGTGCTCAAAGGAAAATTAAAATTCGGTGGCACGTCATTGCTTACGCGAGTTCTTCTCATTCTGCAATTAACTATTTCACTTGTCGCAATTATCTTCAATCTGGCTTTTTATTACAATACCGTTTACCAGGAAGATTATGATCTGGGGTTTGATTCACATTCCGTGATTGAAATTCCCGTACAAGGGGAAAACGAATTTATCGTGTTGAAACAACAACTGGAAAAAGATCCCCGCATCACAACTATCAGCGGAAGTGAACATCATATTTCCAGCAGTACATATAAAGCATCCGTTAAGATTCAACAGCAGGCAAGAGAAGTTGACGCATTGAATATCGGGGACAATTATCTCGAAACGCTAAACATCCAACTGCTGGAAGGAAGAGCTTTCGAAAAAAACTCAGCAAACGATGAAATTGAATCCATGCTCGTAAATGAAGAATTTGTCAGAGCCTTTCAAATAAAGGGAACACCAATCGGACAACGTGTTTTATGGAATGATTCTGTTCAGGTTTTTATCACTGGCGTTGTTAAGGACGTATATTTAAATGCGTTGTTTCAGCCGGTACAGCCCATCGCATTCCGTTACTGCCGATCCGCCTCCTACCGATTTCTCACGTTAAAAGCAGCCCCGACAAATTTGCTGAGCATCCAGAAGTCAGCGGAATCCGACTGGAAAAATTTATTTTCAACAAGGGCTTATGAGGGAAAAATAATGGATGAAGAAATGAGTGAAACGCTACAGCATTTCCGGAATGTAACGATTCTCTATTCATTTTTAGGTTCGGTTACCATGCTGCTATCTATTTCCGGTCTTTTTTCTCTCGTTACCCTGCACATCCAGAGGCGCCTTAAAGAAATCGGACTGCGGAAAATGATGGGCGCGTCTTCGGGTCGGCTCATTTGGCTTGCGGGCAAACCCTTCTTGATTATCCTTGGAATCTCCTGCATTCTCGGCACGGCCGGGGGCATTGCATCTGCAAACATCTTTATGGATGCGATTTGGGAATACTACCAACGGACAAATATTGAAACGGTTTTAATCGCAATATCAGGAATTTTGGCAGTTGTTGTGGCGTCAGTGTTTTTAAGAATCAGGCGCGCTACTACTATCAATCCAGTTGACATTATACGCGAAACGTAGTTACAACGCAAAATCCAACTTTGCACAATCGGTCATCAGACTGCACCTCACCATCCAGGTAAAATTTCAGTGTAACAATTTGATTTTCTTCAACCGTTTTCCATGTCGATTCAACTAATATCCTCGACAGTTTCCAAACTGTAACATTATGAGACCAATAGGGGTAACGATAATTTTCTATCGTGACGTCATCTGAACATCCAATCAACGCAAGAAATACAATTAATACCGATACAAGCTTTTTCATACACATGACCATTTTCAGTTTGTTTACACATCCGCGAAATATTGTTTTTCTCCCGCTTCCTTTTTTAGTTTTCACAGTTTTAATCATCGCTATCATTTTTTGTGGCTTTCGATTGCGCAACCACATTCCTGATGACTTTAATAACTAATTCAGGCTGTTCCAGTTGAACATAATGTCCGCTTTTATCCGCCAAAATTTGTTTACTGTTTGATGACAATGACAAAAGCTCAGTTTGCATCCTCATCCAGGACTTTATGAATTCTGTCCCGACTTTCATATTTGTAAACTCGCTCATCCGCTGCTCGCCTGTTCCGGTGATAACAATTAACGGAGTACTTCCAAATGAGTCAATCTTGCCTGCTTCTACGCTCATATTCTCAAAATTTGCCAATTCTTCCATGACTACCGGAATCGATCGTGGCATATAGGCATTGGTAATAAGATTAATGGAATCATTTTCAAGCGTAGCCGGATATCGTTCAGGTAACGCTAGCCATCGGGTAATGCCAATCGAGCTTTTGAGATCTGTAATCCATTCAGGGGGTGTGGCCATCATTCGTCTAATCTCTTTTGGGAATCGGTTTAATTGATCCGGATGAGAAACATCAACAAAAACTATTGCGGCAACTTCAGTCGGATGGTTCTTAACAAAGGATCGCAGCATGTAACCAGCCATCGAATGACCAACCAATATGTAAGGCCCTTTATGACCCGAATTTTTAAGAAGCTGATAAAGTTCTTCAGCCATAGCGTGACAGGTTTTCGGATTTTGACCACGTTCACTCCATAGCACTCCGGAGCGGTCATACGATACTGCTGTTGCAAATTTTGCGACTTCCGGCTGAACTTTGTTCCAAACAAGCGATCCGCCAATATCAAGACCGCTTTCAAAAACAACAATGGGCTTTCCATTGCCGTGTGATCTGATATTCAATTTATGTCCATCAACCTCAACCAATCTGCCGCGCACAGGAAACTTAATTTCAATTGTGTAGCGTGCTAGCTGTTCGTACATAAATCCTGTTAGAACAAGCAAGAATACCAGTGATAGAATACAAATAGAAATCCATTTAAAAATCTTTCGATTCACGAGTAACGTATTCACGCTATTTCAATTCTATTGTTGCAAATATTCCGTCCTTGCCAATATCGTCATTCCAAATGCTGTTGTTGCCCACGGAGCCGATGACATTGAATTTTTTCATACCAGGCTTAATATCGGACACTTTAACCCCGATGTACTGACATTTTTCATCCGGACTAAAATAAAAGCTTATGTTATCTTCCTGAATATTGGTCCATTGTGCAAGTTGAATACCCTTATCATCCGTAATACCGTTAAAACCCTCATAACCGTTACCCTGTCTTTTCGGGCTTGCTGAAATCATTCTGTCCACAGTAAATTTCGTATTGCTTCCATACCAAGGTGTACCCGTTTTTTGATCACAGTCGGTATCGAATGAAATACTCATGGCAGGACTAAATGTGTCCGTGTCTGTATACGTTTCCAGTTTAAACCAGATCATGTCACTTTGCTTATCAAAAAAGTATGACATTGACTTGCCATCAGCGGTAGCCCCTGTTTGTCGGCCTGTTTTAATATTGGAACCATCTTTTTCTTCGTCTTCGAGTATTTTTATCCAAGCCATGGACTTGATCTTTTCGGGAACAAGGGGCATCTGAAAATCTTCGTGAATTGTAATAATTCCCTTTGATTCTGCCCATTGAAGCGTAAGATCGACTGTAGTTGTTGTGAGGTTTTCAAAGTCATACTTCAGCCACTCCTGTTTATTATCCCTCTTAACCGGAACTTCAACACGCAGTACGTCAAATTGCTGATCGTAATTAAAAGCGCCCCATTGATTTAACATTTTATTAAAAATGAACGTCCATTTTGTTTCCTCCGGAATAATAAACAAGGAGTACACTCCTTTTTCAAGTCTCTTCCCATCAATAATCACGTTACGGCTGAAGGATATGGTTGTTGCATCGTTCGCGCCAGCACGCCAAACTTTTCCATAGGGAACAAGTTTGCCAAAAACTTCGCGGTCTTTAGCTGCGGGTCGGTGATAAACAACCCGAACATCCGTATTGCTAAACGTTTGTGAAATCTCCGCGCCCGGGCTTGGATTTACGATTTTCGTTGCGACGGGAGTTAAATCTGGCTCGGGCAATTTTCCCGCAACAAATTTCCTCATGTTCTGAATAACTTCATTCGGATTTTCCACAAAGAACAGGCTTCTCCCGGTCGGGATCACAACCGTTAATGGCACTTCAGGATTTGCCCACTTAAATTTCACCCAGCTTTGAAGTACAGACCTATTATTGCTTACCGATAGCGAAAGTTCATCATGTGCAGGCAGTATCTCAAGTATAGGTATTCTCTGTTTCATTAATTCGTCCGCTGTCGGAAAAGCAGCGTTTTCCTGAAAAAAACGACCGGCCGCAAAGGCATCAGTCCGGTCAGTCATACCTTCCATTATTTCGATTGCTAATTTTCGATTACTACTAAAGCCGGTTTGATAGGTTCTTCTTGCCGTTGATACTTTTTTAAACCGTTGAATATCTGAGAACGGGAACGATTTGTCGGGGTCTACAGGAATCTGTTGGGTATTAGACTGCCCTACAACCGCCGTAGGAGATATTGTCGCAAGGTTGTTGCCATTAAGGTTTATGATGCCTTTGATCCGTTTCGGTGAAAGTGCTTGAATCTTCATCGCAGTGTTAATGGAAGTTCCCTGAGTTAACAGGTATGCCTGACTGATTTTACGTTTAGTCATCTCTCTATCCACTGCGTTTGCTAAACTATTTAACCATGCTGTTTCCTTGAGATTCCTGATTTCGGGGAGTTTGTAAGGCGCAGTTCCATCCGTACCTGGAATTGTTATGAAATAAAATGTAAAATCTTTTGAGCCAGCGTCCATGACTGCATTAAATGCTCTGATATCATATCCGAATGCAGGGATAATGAACACTGAAATTGAGCCAGTTCCTTTTACAATAACTTTGCCAACTTCATTTAACGGTGTAGTTTTGGTTTCATCTGGCCATTTTAGCTTTTCTATAGCCGAACTTGTTACAACGCTCCGACTAATCGTCCCATTGCTTAACACAGTTTTCAGCGGAGCATTTTGATCACCCACACTTATGAAAATGGCCACGTACAACCTATTATAGGCATTAATCCGCGCTTGCTGCTCTTCTTTTTCATTCTCTCCCACCACCAACCACTCAGCCCATTTTTGAAGTGTGTCTGCTGGGATTTTTCCACTTAAGCCCCAATACGTGGTGTATTTCGAAAGTGTTTTTTTTGCCTCTTCAACAGGTGTTTGTGCGTAGAGATTTGCAACAGATAGAATAAGGAATAAAATCAACGTTGTTCTCATAGTGTTTAAGGTAAAGTGTATTAGAACTTCTGTATTAAGACTCGAATCTATAACAACGAAAAATTACTTGTATGAACCAGTGCACTAAGTCTCCTTTTACACAAAAGGTTTAGATCCGGTTTGCAGATTGGTAAATCCGATAAAGTATGACTTTATCTGACTGAAACAGGCATACCTTTCAAATTCATTAACACTGATCATTTTATTCTCATGAAACTCTTCTTGACCTTAACTCTTTCTGTATCATTTTTATCTATAGCCTTCGCTCAGGAGAAAAGGGATCCTATGAACGGACGCGCTGTAATTGAGCAAATGTATAATCATTATAAAGGCGAATGGTACAAAAACCTGACTTTCACCCAGAAGACCACCACCTATAAAGAAGGTAATCCGGAAAAGGAAGAGATTTGGTATGAAGCCCTGAGTATACCCCATGGCCTTGCCATTAAATTTGAAAACATGAAAAGCGGCAATGGATTAACTTTTAAAGGGGATAGTCAGTATGTATGGAAAGACGACAGGATTGTCTCCAGAACAAGGACAACTCATGTTTTACTGATTCTTGGCTTTAGTGTGTATATCGATAAACCGGATGCCACGATTGACAAATTGCAAAAATCAGGTTACGATTTCGAAAGATTTGAAATTGATACTCTAACTGGCAAAAAACAATATGTTATTGGCAATCCGGATATCTGCAGATTTTGGATAGATGCAGAAACCATGTTATTCACCAAAATGGAAAACAAAGGCAGGAAAGGGAATATGTTTCAAACCCAATTTAATAAGTATGAGAAGCTTGGTAAAGGCTGGATTGCGGTAGAGGTTGTGTTTATGAGAAACGGAGTTGTTACCTCGCGCGAGGAATACAGAAACATTGCAACACCTAAAAAACTACCCGCAAATCTTCTCTCTACAACCGATACATTCTCTGACCTGCATTGGGAGTAATTTAAGAATCAACCTGACTACTTACGGGACTAAGTTTTACACCGGAATGCATTTCCGAATTAAACTGAAGCGAGCTGAAAGATTTGATCTCCTTTCGTGCGCTCTGCGTTAACCCAGAATATCGCTAACATTCCGTTTCGATCAATGACTAATTCTATACTCAAACTTAACCGATGACTTAAATGCTGTGGGATTCAATCGAGGCTCGGTAACGACAAGCGAGTCGGTCAACGAGACAATGAGATGCGACTGCCACATGTGAGGCGCAGGCACAGAACACGGAAGGTCTTTCAACATAAGGCTGGTCGTGTTACTTGACTCTTCCAGAATATACGTTCCAGAGCATGCGCCCTCGGAGTGAACAAATTCAACTTTACCGTTTGTGGTAAACCTGAGTTCATGCAGATCTTTCGCGGACGCTGCTCGCCATTCCTCGTTTAAGTACTGCACTCTCGAAAGCTTCCAAACAGTGAGCTCGTGAGGCGGTAAATGCAATTGAATTGGTCGCAGCTGTTCATCTTCAAAACTACAACCGGTCAGCAAAGCCAACATAAACAAAAATGTGGTACTCTTCATAATATTTAACTGGATTATATTGCATTTGATTTTAGTGTATACATTCTTTACTATTTGTAGTGTCGGCATTCCATATCACCTTTAATTGGTCCAAATCGCCATATACCCTGTGATTCGTTTCCCGAACTGATAAAACTCATGGAAATCCAATTGCCTGGGACCCCTATAATATCTATTTGATCTCCCACTACCCTGACGGAAGGGACGGGAATTACACGTTCTTTAAAAAACTGATTAGGTATGGTCATTGTACCTTTTAGCCGACCGTTTTCTTCCGTGATACTAATCACACCATTTATAGCTTCATCTTCCATTGTTGTGGAATAGCTATACTTACCTACAGCATTTCTTCTTTCGGTTTCTGAGGGGTTAAATCCTGTTGGTTGCAGGAATAAATTCGCCAACATCATCGCTTCTTCTTTATTAAAAAAAATCGATTTTCCGGTATTCATAAGCAGACTAACGACAAGCTTTTCGGCAGGATACAACAAAAGAACAGCGCGGGCGCTGGGCATTGAGCCGTCACTCAAAACTACTTTTCGCCCCTGGCCATCCATTTTTATTTGCCAGCCAATGCCATAACCCGTCTCGACTCCGTTTTTGGTTTTCATAGACTTGAATAACAGGTCGTTGATATCGGCACGCACCAATGAATTATCTAACAATGCGTTGCCAAAGCGGGCAAGGTCTTCCGCAGTAGAAATCATACCGCCAGCCGCCCATTTATTGCTATTATCAACAAAAGGTGCTTCAACTCTCATGTCGTCATCATTCAAAACATAAAATTTGCTTCGTTCCGGAATATCCCTGTCAGTGTAATCCATTGATGTATGCGTCATGCCTAACGGAACGAAGATGCAATTCTTCATATATTCGGGGAACGGGCTATTGCTGACCGACTCTATCGCTGCGCTCAATAACGTATAGCCAAAACTACTGTACTCAACTTGAGTGCCTGGTGCAAACAGCAGTGTATCGTTCGAAAATTGATTGAGTGCTTCAGAGACTGTTTCATAATGTTTCGTATTATTAACTTCGTCATCAGAATTGTAATGGCGAATACCGGAAGTGTGACCTGCTAACTGACCAATTGTAATTGGCCATGGCTTCTTAGGAAAAGTCGGCACTAACTGATACACCTCAGATTCAAGCGTAAATTTCCCCTGCTGGAGTAAAAGGGCGACCGCAGCACCTGTTAAGCTTTTCGAAACACTACCAAGCCTGAATTCAGTTGTATTATTGACAGGTATCTTTCTTTCCAAATCTGCATAACCAAATGATTCTGACCATACGAGTTGCCCACCAGAAGAGACTGCTACCTGCATCCCAGGAATATCAAATTGACGCATATGCGTTTTCAGCATTTCTGAAGCAGAAATAGCCGCTGATATAAAGGGCTCATTTTTATTGGCTATTACTGAATCATTCTTTGATGAGCAACAACAAATGATAAGTAACAGAATAATATGAAGTTTACAGTTTCTTATAAATGAAATGGATTGAGTCATCTTCTTAACGGATTTATGCAACAAAATGAACAATGCTATTAGGCAAGACACAAGTTTGAATTCACTCCCTATCAGGTGTCAGTTCAATAGGATTTAACCAAAGCTTCCATTTCTTCTTTCAATTTTGCTTCCGACAGCCACCGGCCATTGATCATCACGCCCACCCGATCTCTTAGCGCTCGTACATCTTTTAACGGATTGGTTTGAAGCAACAGCAAATCAGCCTTGCATCCCACCTTAATAAGTCCAAATGGTTTGCTACCGCTAACAAATTTGTTAATGAATTCGCCCGCATTCTTTGTACCGATCGAAAGCGCCTGGTAAGGTGTAAGTCCGCATTCAGTCAGGTTGCGGATATCATCATGAATAGCAAAGCCGTTGGCTTGTCCGGTCATAAACGGGGTATCGGTGCCGAGTAAAAGAGGAACACCCACATCATAAAAACTCTTTGTTAATTTTTTCAGGAAAGCGTACTCCGTGTTAATATTTCCATTACGTGTGGGGAAATCAAATTGCTTCCAGAAATTATCCTTCCATTTGGGGCTTACATATTTCATTTCTGGAAGGTTCAGTAAGCGTTGCGATTCAGCAGGATTACCCCATTGCCTCGCAATAGTTTCGTACGTACATAAGTTTGGCGTAACATAAGCACCTGCGTCTTTGGTAAGCATTACCGCCTCTGCAATTTTTGATTCGTTGGGTGTTCTGTTGAAAAACGTATACAGATATTCTTCTGCATGCGCTATCATTACCTGACCTGAGTTTAAAATTCCCTGCATGCCAGGGGCACGTACACCATGACCAATAACTGCTATACCTTCACTTTTTGCTTTCGTCATTAATGCCTGATAGGCATCTGTTGGGATACTATTATAGACTTTAATAAAATCCCAGCCGCCAGCCTTGATCTCAATCACGGCCTCTTCAGCTTCGGCCGGAGTTCTTGCAAACCAACCGCGGCTGTTCGGGCCATCTACAAACCCGCTGGCAAAAATGGTGGGTGCAATAATCTCTTTGGCCACTGACTTAGACCTGAACTGAAGTATGCTGGACGGGCTACCCATATTCAATACGGCAGTAACTCCATTTGCTACATATGGAAGCAAATCCTCCTGGTACCAGATGTGTGTGTGCATGTCCGCCAGGCCCGGCATGAGGTAAGCGCCTTTTGCATCAATCCGGAAATAGGTTGAAGGAACCTTTGTTGATTTAGTAGGACCGATCAGTTCAATGTTCGAATTTTTTACTAAAACAGTTTGGTCTTTCAGAACCATTTCCGATTCCATGGTTATCACATTCACATTGACGAATGCGATGTCCTGAACAATATCCTCTACAGGACGCTGAACTCTGGAAGGCGATGGCTCCTGCGTACAAACCGGCAGCGTGGAGAGCATCAGCGCGAAAACGATATATTTCATAAAATTTGATGATGTATTATTGGATTGTATAACCTCCATCCAGTAAAAGATTCAGTCCAACCGCAAAGGTTGCTTGGTCGGAGCAAAGCCATAGCACACCATTTGCAATTTCTTCCGGAGCGGCAACACGCCCAATGGGATGTCGCGCTGCAATCTGCCTGAGTTTGTCATCATTACCTTTGTCGATCATTGGGGTACGGGTAAACCCGGGGCTGATCGCATTTATCCTCAACGAAGTTGACGCGTATTCAAGAGCGGCATTTTTAGTAAGTCCTAACACGCCAAACTTAGAGGCAACGTAAGCTGAATCATTTTCATAAGCTACCAAGCTGAGCAATGACGCACAATTTACAATGGCACCACCCCCGCTTTTTATGATTGCCGGAATTTCATACTTCATGGAAAGAAATGTGCCCTTTAAATTAACATTCATTACAAAATCCCAGTCATCGGTTGGATACTCCTGAACCGTGGCAAATTCTCCACCTACACCCGCGCTGTTAAAAGCAAAATCAAGCCGTCCGAATCTCCTTACCACCAGATTAACACATCCTGAAACCTCTTTCTCGTTCGTGACATTACATTGAAATAAATGAAAATCAGTTCCATATTTTTCAAACTGATTTCGGGCACTAAATGGAAGTGTTGTATGCTGATCTAACAAAGCCACGCGGGCGCCACACTCAGCGAATCTGAGCGCGGTAGCCAATCCGATACCTGAAGTTGCCCCTGTTATCAAGGCAACCTTATCCTGAAAGTTATAATTCATAAATCCGATAAACGATAAATATGCCTGGAAAGGACGACCGTTTAGGCTAATCCGATAAAACGTTACGTTTCTGAAGCTCCAACCACGCTGAAAAGTATGGTGAACATCACGTTTGACGAATAGTTGCCGCGGTTATTTCGGACGCGCCAAGCGAACGGTAAAGGTTGTGCCCTGACCGATGTCACTGGTGAACGAAATCGATCCCCGTATCGATCTAAGAATTGCATAACAACTGAAAAGACCCAAGCCCATGCTATCGCCAGCGGGTTTTGTTGTAAAAAAGGCACTGAATAAGTTAGGCCGAATTGATTCTGCGATACCGGGCCCGCGATCCTGAAAGTCAACCCGTACGTTGTCATCGTCTTTACGAACATGGATGCGAATCGTTTTTCGTTCCTTCGCTAAGTCTTTGACTGCATAAACCGCATTGTCAATTACATTGATAAATACCTGGCAGAGCTGGCCCGAATGTCCTATCACTATTTGGTCGGATAAATCCGGCACGATTTCCACCTCGCTCATATTTATTTTTGATTGAAGTACCAACAGAGAAGCATTAAGACACTCTTTTACGTCAGACAAGGAATCAAACCCGATTTCGGATTTTGGATTACAGTACACGCGAAGGCAGTTCACGACTTCCATAACCCGATCTACTCCCTGCCTGATAGAACGCAGTAATTCCCGCTCTTTTTCAGTGATTGCTTCCCCGGCATTTTCAGCAGCTTCTTCAAAAACCGATACACCACCGGAAACAAAGTTTAACGGGTTATTCAGTTCATGCGCAACACCTGCTGTGAAATGACCCAGCATAACCGTCTTCTCAGAATTCAATATGTGCGCCTGGGTTCGCTGAAGATTGCGGAGACTATTTTCAAGACCGATCTTTTGTCGTTCTATCGTTGCGTTTTGTCTTGTTAAAGACCGCTGCAACTTAATTTTACGCGCCAACAGACTCCGGATAATCAGCAGTCCGGTTATTGCAATGGCTACTACGCCTATTAGCAATACACGCAGCCGTTCATCCCGTTCGGCAGCGGTAGCCTTTAGGGCACTGGTCTTCTCGAGGTTTTTCAACTCTTCATTTTTAATTTTAAGCTCATACCGCTTCTCGGCTTTTCCAACTTCACCCATTAGTTCACTTGAATACAATCCACGCTGTAGTTTCAGCAGCTTAGCTTGTACCCGAGTCAAATTTTTTACGTCACCCAACATTTGATACACCTTAATCATTCCGAATAAGTCAAACCTTTTGGCCGTTGGAGGAGTTGCCTGCTCCCAGGCCGCGTTCCCGACAGTAAGGCTGTCCCGGATCGCTGCCAGTCGTTTGGCGATATCGAACTGGCGCAAGCCGGCATAACTTACAGCCATGTTCACCTGACGCATTAAAATATCTCTTCGATTATCACCCGGACTTATTAAAAGTTTCTCAATGCCACGACGTGAGTAGTAAATGGCTGAATCATAAATTCCCATACGCTGAAACCTAAATCCAAGACCGTAATTAGCCCATGCCGCATGTAAGGAACGAGCAGGAGATTTTAGAACGCGCAGCGCATCATGATAGTAGCGCAGGCTCTCTGCGTCATCGTGTGTGAATGACGCCAAATCGAGGGTGACGTATACATAGTAAACGGTATCATCCAGTTGTTGCAACATTTTTTTTGCCCGTAACAAATATTTCAACGCGTCTTTAGGCTGATTAAGTGCGAAATAGGTGGCATACATAGTATGACACATGGCAGCGCGTAGTTCAGGATATTTAGCTGAGTCATTAAATTGAAGCGCCAGCAAATCACATTGCAGTACGTCCGGAATCGGTTCCTGATCGGTTAGCATTCTTCTGGCCAATACCCTGTAAGCAAACGAAAGTTCATCCGTCAGGTGACTTTTCTCAATGAGGTTTATGGCACGTAACAGTGTGCTTTTCGGTCGAATTTTTGGTTTACTGAATTCGTTCCGTATCCGATTTTCATATCGGAACAGATCAGCCTGACACAAAGCCCATTGCAGCGAGTCTCCGGATGCCAATGCCAGTTCTTCTGCCTGTTTTACATATTTGGCTGCCGAATCCAGCTCAGCTGCTGAAGATACCCATCTGCTCAGCAGTACCTTAGATAGAATCCGAAGGCCTCTCATCTTTAACAAGGGATTTTTTTCAATCAGCACGTGTGATTTAATGCGATCAACAATCCTTTCCGTTTTTGGCGAAGCAAACAGAATTTCCGCGGAATCCAGCGCAATTTCAAGCGGTGTTTTTGGGTGGATCATATCCGCTTTGTCGGATATGTTATCGCAGACTACGAGGAAACCCGCCAGTAAACACATCGCAAGCAAAGAAAACCCTCGTATCATTCCCGGTTGCTTTATCATGGCTTTTAAACAATCATTCATTTTGGCCTGGCGAGTTGCACTGAGAAGGTCGTACCAACATCTGCCCGGCTTTCAAATGCAATAGCCCCATCGATTGTCTTCAAAATAGTGTTACAAATAAATAAACCGAGGCCTATCCCCTGACCTGCCGGCTTTGTTGTAAAGAATGGCCGAAACAAATTTGCGTGCACTGACTCCGGAATGCCGGCACCGCAATCCTGAAAGTCAATCAACACGTTCGGGCCATGCTTTCGGGACCGAATATGAATCCTCTTGCGTTCCTTCGGCATATCTTTAACTGCGTGGATGGCGTTATCTATAATATTGATGAAAATCTGGCAGAGTTGACCGGAATGACCAACGACCAGTTGCTCGGATAAATCCGATACAACGTTTATTTCATTAGCTGTTATTCTGGATTGCATCACCAGAAGTGATGCCTTCATGCATTCGGCAATGTCGGAGTATGAATCATATCCTATTCCGGACCGGGGATTCGAAAATACACGGAGACTGTTTACGATTGCCATTGCCCGGTCAATTCCTCCACGGATGGCGCTCAATGTCTCTCGTTCCTTTTCAAATTCCGTTCCCGCCTCTTCAATCGTCTCCTCCAATACCGAAAGGCCTCCCGAAACAAAATTCAACGGATTATTTAGTTCGTGCGCAACACCCGCAGTGAACTGACCGAGCATGGCCATCTTTTCTGAATTCAATACATGAGCCTGCGTTCGTTGCAGTTGCTGCAAACTCTTCTCAATGTCATTTTTCTGCTGGTCGATCATTTCATTCTGCGTTGTCAAAAAAAGATTCAACTTCTTCTGCCGCGTCAAAAGAATTCTTACTACGACAAACCCTGCCACTGTAACAAGTACAATTCCAATCAATAAAAACCGCAACCACAATTCATGCTTAGCGGCCGCGGCATGCAGTTCGTTCGACATCTCCAGTACTTTTAACTGCTTATCTTTAAGCTCAAGCTGAAGCCGGCCCTGAACCTTGCCAGTTGAAATCATTCTTTCTCTCGAATTCACCGATTCGTTTAATAACACCAATTTTCTTTGTGCAGCTACTAATTTTTTAAGATCGCCCAACATCCGATAACTTGTTATCAAGTCACCTAACTCAATCATCTGACTGTCTCCGCTTAACCATTCATTGTTCAGTTTTTCTTCCCGTATGGCGGTTAGCTTTAGCGCTTTAGCCCGTTGGCCGAGCTGCAGGTAACTCACGGCCATTGACGCTTCGCGGCTATCGATTACCTTCTGATAGTTTCCAAGATTTTTAGGCGCTGTTTCGGTGCTTTTCCTTAGGAAAAATAGGGCTGAATCAAACATGCTTACTGCCTGAAAATGAAGCGCCAATTCAAAGTAAACTTCGGATTCCCATACTGTAGCTTTGCACGACTTTGCAACTGCAGCAGCCATGTGATAATAGTGAGGTCTTTGAGCCTTATTATTACTGATATTTCGCCAGATTTACCAGTGAGAGAGAATGATGCAGCGTATCATAATATTTGAATATTTCGATGGCCCGCAGGTAATAATTTTCAGCCAGTTTTAATTGTCCGAAATACCAATACTTGTTTCCCAAATCTCCGCAACTCCGTGCTCTCAAAACCGGATATTTCGTTGAGTCGTTGTACTTCAGCGCGAGGAGATCATATTTCAACGATTCAGCTAAATCTTCATCGTCAATTGAAATTGCATGTGACAATGTGCGGCAGCCCATCGAAAGGCCATCCGTCATCCGGGCTCTCTCAAGAACCTCAATAGCTTTCCTGAGTTTTTCTTTTGACCCGATTTTTTCATCGCCTCCGAAATACCATTCATGTTTCAGGCTTTTGTATCGGAATAATTGAACTGTGCAAAGCGCCCATTCGATGGAATCATTTATTGCTAACGCCAGCTGTTCGCCCTTTTTAACAAACGACACGGCAGTGTCTAACTGACCCAGTGAAGTGACGTCTTTATTTGAAAGGAGCACCATTGATATAATGCGAAGGCCTCTGATCCTGACTCTTACATCTTTTGCAGAACACACTTCCGGAGTTATGCGGCTAACAATTTTTTCGCCCACTGGCGATATGAACATCAATTCAGCCGAATCAAGTGCTGACTCCAGTGGTGTTTTGATCTTGATCGCTGTTTGGTCATCGCGGCAGCCGAAGATTGCCAGCATGATAAAACCAGTAACACACAAGACGAACACGATTTTTTGTAGCATATCTGCAGACAGATTTCTAATAAAAATTAACGGATATTCCGGTTAATGCATGTTCTTAGAAATTTTCTGAGGTAAATTTTGATCGCAATAAACTTACCGTGAATGTAGTACCCTTGCCCACCTTACTTTCAAACGTTATCGTTCCGCCAAAATCCTTGACAATGTTGTAGCAAATGAATAACCCGAGACCGGTACCCTGACCGGTTTCCTTGGTGGTAAAGAATGCATGGAATACACTGCGGTGAATTTCCTCCGGTATACCCTGGCCATTGTCAGCAAAGTTTATATTAACCCGATCCGGAGTTATCGCCATCGTAATCACCAACTGCCTTTCACCAACAGGATTATTCAGCACAGCATAAATCGCGTTGTCGATCAGGTTTATGAACACCTGACTGAGACGCCCGGAATGTCCGCGCACTTTAACAGGGGTGTAGGATTGTAATACCTCAATAGCATCCCTGTCGAGCTTGGATTTGATCAGCATGAGAGAAGCATCCAGGCACTCGCTTACCTCAGCTTCCGAGGTTTCTGTTAAGGTTTCTTTTGAATTTGAAAAGACTTGAAGGCTCTCAACAATGGCTGCCATCCGGGCCACTCCATTATTAATGTTCTTGAGCACTTCCCGCAATCCGATGGAAGCCTTACTGACATCTTCTTTGGAAGCTGTTCCACTAACCAGGAATTTCTCCACTACATCATCCAGCACAGAAACTCCGCCCGAAATAAAATTTAACGGGTTATTCAACTCATGCGCAACACCTGCCGTGAACTGGCCGAGCATAACCATTTTTTCAGACGTGAGCATGTAACCTTGCGTGCGCTGCAACTCCTGTAGATTTTTTTCCAGCTCGTGTTTCTGGTGTTCAATAATCTCACTGCGTTCCGCAAGCGAGTTGTTAAACTTATTTTGTTGCCGGAGTAGCCTGAGCACCAGAATTAAACCCAACGTGGTGATTAAAATTCCTATAATCAATAAAATGCGGATCCATTTTTCTTTTGTTGCGTTCTCGGCCTGAATCGAAAGCGACAACTGCAAAACTTCAAGTTCCTTATCCTTGAGCTGGATTTCATATTGACTTTCGATCCGGCCCACTTCAATCATTTGCTCCCTTGCGAAAATTGTGTTTCGCAAGTCCAGTAATTTTTGCTGTGCATCGGCCAGCTTTTTTAAGTCGCCTGTTCGCGGAAGCGTGGAAACAACATGTTCAAGAGCAGCAAAATCTTCACTTAATCCCTGTCCTTCAATGTGAGGAAGTGCTTGTTCAAATTTTTCTACGAGATTAAATGCAAAGTCACGATCACCTTTAGCCATGTAACTTTCAGCCAGGTTTGCCTGCCACCGGATCACCATTCCCGGAGAATACGTAGAATCGTTTTTTAAAGTATCAATTGCTCTTCTATTATAGATTATGGCTGAGTCATACCGGAAATTTTTTTGAAACACCTCGGCAATCTGATTATACGCAATAGCCTCCCGTTTCCAATGCTTAGCGGAATCGGCTACGTTTGCCGACAGCTTGTAATATCGCAGGGCTTCATTGACATCCCCTTCGTTTAAGAATGCTTCACCGATGTTGGCGAGCACCACGGACTCGCTATCTGCGTCATTTAACTTTTCCCAAATTGTTAACGCGCGAAACAGCATACTCTTTCCTTTGGGAATGTTCTTCATATGGTCTTTATAAATTACCGCAAGGTCATTGCAGATTTTAGCCCGAAGCGCGGTGAATTTTACTGAATCGTTATAGTGCAGAGCACGCAGTTCGTAGGTTAGTTTCTTTGCAACTCCATCATTTGCAACAGCGGTTGCCCCCGATAACCAATGATATGCCTGCGACAATCCGTCTGTCACTTCTTTTTTCTCAAGAAATTGAACGGCACGCAACAGCACATTTGAAGCACCCGGCAATTCGGTGGTTTCGTGCAACCAGAAACTTCTGAGGTAGAGGTATCTGCCAATCTGTATTTCGTTGTGGGCCCATTCAATTGAATCGTGTCCCAGCAAAGCCAATTTTTTGGCTTCGTGAGCAAATGAAACTGCCGAATCCAGTTGAACGAGAGACGCAAATGGTTTTGACAGCAGAACTGTAGTTGTTAACCGGAGTGTGCGAATGTATAACGCGTTGCCCGGATCGGAGTTAACTTTCTCACGAACACGTGTAATGATCTTATAGGCCTGGGGATCCTGATACAGAACATCAACCGAATCAAGTGCTTGCTTTAATAAAAACATGTCAGTCTTTGCAGCGTTGTAGTCGTCACCCTGTCGATCACAGGAAACAACGCTCAACATGCAAATAGTAATAGCAGCAAATAAACAGGTTCTCTTTAACGTTGAAATTTTAAAAAGCAAACTATCTCCCGCCAAACACCCGACTCGTTCCATGAGCTAAAGGAAAAATTAATTAGACAACAGCGGGCAATTTATCAGTTTGTTTGAATAATGGAAGACATTTGTAAATGAAAGAGTTGCATAAAAATTGTCCTGTGTAAAGTAGAGTAAAGTAGATTGCACTAAGTTCGTGAAGAGCAACACCTTTCACATTTTTTTCATTTTCAATACACTGTAATGTTTGTTGGTGGTTTCATTTGCCTGCAAAAAAATCGTGAAGATCACTCAACATTCTCAACCCACTGCCGAATAGAGGAGCTGAGTTTTAGTTTCTCACGTACTCAAACTATGAGTGATGAAGCGTACTTTAAAAGTCAACATTAACTTCTCTTCGACTTTTGATACAGCTTGATTTGCAGGCATCGTAACGTTCAGGATGAACGACTAACATTACGTAAACTTCGATTTGCCGGAATTATGCTGACGAGTCTCAACGTTACATCCTGCGTCATGCCAACATAACGCTTGCCCGATTTCGCGCTTCGCAAAACGTAAACTATCCACATATAAAAAAATCCTGACATTACTGTCAGGACTTTGTACCTAAGGCCGGAATCCCCGCCTGACCGCTGACGCTAGTCAGTCGGGCAGGGAACCGGCACCTAATTCTTTATCCAAAAATCTTCTGCCTTGCGATGACTTCAGGTACTTTTCGCGGACTCTTGCTTCCACGCTACCTGAATAAGTTTCCTGATAAATCAATTTCCATGGCATATGACCTGAGGTAAACTTCGATTTGCCGGAATTATGTTGAGCGAGTCTCAACGTTACATCCTGCGTCATGCCAACATAACGCTTGCCCGATTTCGCGCTTCGCAAAACGTAAACTATCCACATATAAAAAATCCTGACATTACTGTCAGGACTTTGTACCTAAGGCCGGAATCGAACCGGCACACCTTGCGGTACACGATTTTGAGTCGTGCGCGTCTACCAGTTCCGCCACTCAGGCAAAAACGACCAGCGGACGTGCTGATCGGGCTGCAAATATGGGCAAACTTTAAGTTTTGAACAATCTACAGTTCGATAAATTTCACCAGCGAAAAGGCCTGCGTACGTTCGGAAAACAATGTTTTAACCCTGCCCCAAACACTGCCAAACAATTCCGACTTCCGGTAAGCTTCCAGGTCAGTTTCCCCGTTCCAATGACTTAATGTTGTGTACACCAGCGGATCACCGGCATCTTTCAGTAATTGAAGATGTGTGCACCCGGGAAAGTTGCGAATTGCATGCTTGTTGGCATTAAAAATCTGGAGGAATTCATCCACTCCGGCCTCCCTTAAATGCATCCTGACTATCCGTATAATCATACGTACCTGTTTTTTGTCGACTTCAACAATACGAAATTTAGAAGTGACAACCGAAAAACCGGTTTACTTCGATTCGGATGATCTCAGAATTGCTTCGAGGTCGGTTTCCGTTACGGGTTTAATCAAATAATGACTGGCCCCGAGATGCAATGCCCGGTCGCGGTCGCGTTTATCGAGAGAAGAGGAGATGATAATGATTTTTACCTGCTGTGGTAGTCGTTCCGGAAGTTTATGGCAGGCTTCCAAAAAAGCAAAACCGCCCATCATCGGCATGTTTAAATCCAGCATGATAAAATCCGGGTAAGCCTTTCCCGTAAGCCGGGCTTCTACCATCAGGTCGAGCGCTTCCCGGCCGCTTAATGCAGTGCGGACGGAGTGGGCCGGTATCCCCAGGCGCTCGAGCAATTTCATCATCAGAAAATGAAAAATTGCATCATCATCAACCACTAAAAAAGTTAACGCAGGTTGTTGGCTCATGCTATACTTTCTTTCGGGAGATAATTTTCTGGCTCGCCCGGGCACGAATCTCACGAAGGGTTTTATAGCTTAACAACTCGTTGATGTCATTCTCAATCAATGAAAAATCGCCACGAAATGCTTTTTTCAATTGTTCAATAACAAATACCTTAAACTTGGCATCCACCAGGCTCTTATGAAATTCGTTCAACTCACTCGCAGGTAAACTCATGGTTTCTGTTTTTCCGTTAACACATTCCTAAAAATCTCACACAGTTCATGAAACGAGCTTGGTTTCGACAAGCACGTGGAAGCACCCATTCGAACAAACATTTCGCGTTCCTTCGCGTTTTGCGATGTCGACAGGATGCACACCGGAACCTTATCAAATTCAGGGTTAGCCCGAATCAGTTTAATCAAATCCCACCCGCCCAATCCGGGCATATTGATGTCTAAAAAAATGTAATCCGGTTTTAGCACATCCAGCATTTTCATACCATCGGCACCGTTTGTAGCCGTGAAACAGCGGTGACCGGGGTCGACTATCTTGATTGCCTCCAGTATCAGTTCAATGTCCTCGGGGTCGTCATCAATAAAAAGCAGTGTCATAGGTTCGGGGCTGCCTGACCGAAGCGTGAAGCCAGACCCCACAGACAAAGCTTCACACCACACACTCGGTTCAGGTTATTAGTTAAGGCGTAAAGAACGAGTTTCACCTAATCAAAAACCATCCCGAAAAACACGGATTTTTACATTTGCCCGTCATTCTACAATTCGATGGCAGAAAATTACTCCGTGGATTTCCGGATTTTATGAACCTTTTCACCCGCAAGTTTGATTTTAATTTTAAACGGATGCTTATTCGCGCGCAAAGTCTTAGAAAGGAAAGAATGATACGGGTATTTCATGTTGAAGACTACAAGATTATGCGTGACGGGATCAGGCATCTTCTGAGTCAGGATGAAGAAATTGAAATTGCAGGCGAAGCGAAGGATGGTGAAGAGTTGCTGCGCAAGCTGGAAAATACCCCGGTTGACGTTCTGATACTTGACATTTACCTCGATGCCATGGAAGACCTGAAAACAATGAACGGTTTTCAGCTTTGCCGGCACATTCAGGATGCTTATCCCCACATCAAAATTGTTGCACACTCTGTGTATGACGATGCTGACCGCGTGGCGGGAATTATCAATGCCGGTGCACTTGGATTTGTTTCAAAAAAATCAGGCTTTGAAGAACTGATTCGCGCTATAAAAGCGGTGAACACGGGCGAAAAGTTTATTTGTGTGGAAACATCCGGTCGCTTAAAAAATCTCAACCAGTTTTTACTGGGTATCGAAAGAAATCTGCGCGGCAAAGAAGAGTTGTTTTCGCAGCGCGAACGTGAAGTATTGGAGCTTCTCGCGCAGGGGAAATCATCACGCGAAATCGCGGAAGAGCTTTTCATTACCGAACGTACCGTTGAATCGCACCGCAAAAACATGATCGAAAAAGGGCAGGTTAAAAACACCGTTGAGCTGATCGCTTACGCTTCCGCCCTGGGCCTCGTGAAAAAATAAGCGGCCGCACTTTTGCAAAGTGTGAAGCATGGAAAACGTTGCTTCACTCTCGGTAATCCAGGAAATTACAAATCTTTCAAAAGAGGGGCTTATTCTCTACAGTCTTAAAGAGGCCCAAATAACCTACATTAATCCGGCAGCTACGGAATTGACAGGACTCATGGAAAACGCTTCCCAAAAGGAGGTATTTTCTCTACTATCCAGGCTTGATCAACCCGAACTTGAACACCTCCGGGCGTACTGGACTGAAATCCTCGAAAAATCAACGGCACACGTTCAGGTACGGTTTCCGGCAGCAGACGATCGTGAAATTTATCTTTCGTTCCGCGGTTACCTCGTAGCGGATGGCGAAGTAATGGCCGTTATGGTTCGCGATATAACGGAAGCATACCAGCATAAAGAATATTTACTGAAATACACCATGAAAAAAAATAACCTGCTGGATACACTTGTACACCATATCAGCGGGGCATTAAACCTGATGCAACACCTTTCCACCGAGGCGGAAAAGCACGTTGGCAGTGATAACGAACAAAATCTCCGTACATACTTAAGCCTCGTACAGGAGAACAGCCGGCATTGCCTGCGAATCATTGAAGCACTTAATAAAGAAGAGTACCGCGAAGCACCTCACATCATTCCGAGAAAAAACCGGCTTGATGTGGTAAAACAGGTTGGCAATATTGCAGACGAGTTGAAACAAAGTTATATCAGCCGGCCGATTTCCTTCCGGGCTGCTTCAAACTCCATTGTTGTTTCCACCGATGAAGTTAAGCTTCTATTGATCGTGAATAATCTTACTTCAAACGCCATTAAATATTCACACGAATCTGATCCGATCGTCATGACGGTTGACGAATTTGAATCGGAAGTTGTGATCGGGGTAACCGATAAAGGCATTGGCATTCCAACACCGCTTCAACAAAAAATTTTTCAGCGTCAGCAAGGCCTCGGCCGCATTGGTTTACAGGGTGAGCAGTCGTTCGGCCTCGGATTATACATTTCCAAAACACTGGCCGATATGCTTGGCGGTAAAATCTGGTTTGAGAGTGAAGAAGGCAAAGGTTCATCCTTTTTCCTGAGCATTCCGAAAGAATAAAATTCCGCGCGTGTAAACCGGGGAGCGGGACTGGCCATTAAATGCTATCTTTCCGTAACCCGTTTTTGCGATGAGCGTAAAACCCCAGCTTTTTCCGGCCGCAGTCTTCGTGGCACTTTCAGCATGTTCAACCGTTGAAAAGCCTCCGATTGATCACAAAAATCTGGCGAGCGAGTACTTCGCGGAAGATGCTGCATGGTACGAAAGCAACATTCCTTTTTTCGAGTGTTCCGATAAAGAAATAGAACAGGTTTATTATTACCGGTGGAAGCTGTACAAAGCACACATCCGAAACACCGGACCGAACGAATTCATCATTACCGAATTTATTGATCATGTTGCGTGGGACCGGGAACCTTTCTGTACGATCAACGCGGCTTCCATGCATCATATTTATGAAGGCCGGTGGTTGCGCGATCCGCGATACATGGACGGATACATCAATAATCTTTACCAGCAAGGCGGCAACGACAGGCGGTACAGCGAAAGCGTGGCAGATGCAACATACGCACGTTACCTAGTTGACGGTGACAAAGATTTTGTTGTATCGCAGCTCGATAAAATGAAAGCCACTTACGAAGGCTGGTACGATCATTACGATAGCGCGAAAAACATGTTCTGGATTCCCGCTATGCCCGATGCAACGGAATACACCATTGCTTCTATCGATGGCTCGGGTGGCACAGCAGGCTTTGATGGCGGAGAAACCTTCCGCCCTACCATTAATAGTTACATGTATGGCAATGCGTTGGCAATTTCCAAAATAGCTGCATTAAAAGGTGACGGTGAAACGCAGGCGTTGTATGCACAACGTGCAGCCGACTTGAAATCGCGCGTAGAAAAATACTTGTGGAATGATTCGCTGCAGCATTTTACAGACCGGTATAAGATGAACAACCAGTTTGTGAAATACTGGACTTTCATCCGGGGTCGGGAACTGGCCGGTATGGCGCCCTGGTATTTTGATCTTCCGACCAATGACGATAAATACACCATTGCCTGGAAACATGTTCTGGACACTACGCAACTTCTCGGCAAGTATGGATTCAGAACAAACGAACCATCGTATGAATATTATTTCAAACAGTTTATCTGGTTTGACGGCAAGCGGGGAAGTCAGTGGAATGGCCCGAGCTGGCCCTATCAGTCCAGTCAGGCATTAACCTCCATGGCCAACGTGCTCAATGACTATCATCAAAATGTTATTACCAATACCGATTATCTGAAACTATTAAGATTGTTCAAACGGCAGCATTACCTGCCTGACGGAAAGATCAATTTGGTTGAGAACTATGACCCCAACCTGGGAGGTCCGATCGTGTACTATTACTGGAGCAATCACTACCTGCATTCAACTTTCAATAATCTTGTCATTTCGGGGTTGTGCGGCATACGTCCATCGGAAGGCGACAGCCTGACTATTAACCCATTGATTGATAATTCGATTGAGTATTTCTATCTCGATAACATCAACTATCGCGGGCACGATGTTTCGGTGGTGTATGACCGGGACGGAGCCAAATACAACATTGGCAAGGGCGTTACTGTTTTTGTGGATGGAAAAAAAGCTGACGCAACTATTTCTACCGGCAAGACAGTTGTACACATCGGTGAACGGCAGAAACTAAAAACGCAGGAAACGCCTGTTAACATGGCGTTGAATCTTCGCAAGAAAGATTTTCCGGTTCCCTCGGCATCGGTTAATAATATTCCGGATTCGCTTTACCAGGCCATTGACGGGCGCATCTGGTATTTCCCGGAGATCAGAAACCGGTGGGCAACGACAGGGTCAACTTCAACAACGGACTGGTATTCAATCGACTTTGGAAAAACGACAACTCTTAAAGGCATTACTGTCTATCTGTTTGCCGATCATAGCCGGTTTGAGGTGCCGGATTCATTTACGGTTGAATACAAATCCGGTAACGAATGGAAAATAGCAGAATTAATAAGTTCCAAGCCATTAACCGGGAATACCTCGAAGACGATTGAATTTAGTCCGGTACAAGCAGACGCGTTACGGGTTACGTTTGAACATAAAACAAAACAAGTAGCGTTGGCAGAACTGGAGTGTTTTTAAGACTGCACTATGGGTATTATTGAACCTATTGACCGACCCATTGATAACAATCCAAATGAAAAGGCTACCTCCTCCGTGGGGTGGACGATTGAACTCATATTGATAAGTTTTCTTGGAATCGGGGTAATCGCGTGCGATATACTGGGATTTCCAAGACTGAGAATTATTCCGCAAATGACATCAATCATACTCGGTGCGGCCTATCTTTTTGGAAACTGGTGGCTTGCCAAGCCTGCAACAACTTCTTTCCGAACGATCTCAATCACAATCCTCTACGGATTTACATCCTTTGTTGTTTTATTCGCATTCGTGTTCAAATTTATGTACTTACCCGGAGAGCCGGAGATGAAGATTATCGGATTTGCCCTAATCATTATTACCGCGTTGCTGGATCTTCTCACTTCAATCAGGAAAAAAAGAGTAGGCGGCAAAACCACAACCTGGAGATTAGCTGTATTCTCCGCTGTAATTCTAATCTATGCAGGAATTGATGACGATAACCGCATCCGGTTCAGTTATCGAAGATATCCGGAGTTTCTGCAATATTACGACCAGCACAAAGACTCGGAAATGTTTGTGAAGATTGAAGAAGACTATTTTGAAAAATAGTTCAATTTATTTCTTCTCCGAACTGAATGATATAACCGTTATTGTCGTAGATCGCGAACTCGCGCATGCCCCAGTCAAAATTCTCCACGGGGTAAACAACTTCAGCTTTGTCTTTCAATTGCTCCCAAACCTGATCGACTTTTTCTGTGGTGATATAAAATGAGCCTGTAAACATAGGCCTGTCGAACGGCATGTGTTCATTCGGTTTTGCCAGCATAACTTCCACATCATCTTTCGCCAGCGAAGCCCAGCCCCAGTCGCTGTTTTGTTCGTTAACGGTAAAGCCCAGCACATCGCGATAAAAAACAATCGTTTCATCGAGTTGGGCTGTCCAGAGGATCGGGCGGAGAGCTTTATACTTCATTGCATCGGGTTTGACGCTAAAAGTAAACTATTTGGGGTGATTTTTAACCCACTCCAGTGCGAACGTGTGAACCTCATCGACACGATCTTTCCACTGCTGCTGACCATTTTCTTCATACGATTCCATAAAGAAATGATTGCTTTCAGGATAAACCTGATACGTGAGATTGGTTTTTCCTTTTCTCATAAATTCCAGTTTGGCGTAGTCCATGTCAATCACGGTTTGGTTGCGGTCTTTCCCGCCACCGATGTACAAAATCGGGATCGAAAGTTTCAGCATGTTTTCCAGCGGTGTTACCTTGCTGAAACTACTCCACTTTAAATATGTACTGCCATACCAGAATTTAGAAGTACTTAACGGATCCGCATAGATTTTCTCGTATTCGCGATAAAGCGAATCGACCAGCTGCTGGCTTTCAATCGCAGTGAGTTGATTTCGTTCAGCCTGCACACGGGCATCCAACAGAAAATCATACAAATGATTGAGTGAATTGCCAACCATGCACACCACATGCGTTACTTTCTTATTTAAGACAGCAACAGCAGGCGCAACCTGTGATCCCTCGGAATAGCCCATTACAATAATCTTGTCGGTATCAACTGGAAGCGTCCTGATCAAAAAATTAATAGCCTCAGAAGCCGCCTGTGCACGCCAGTCGAGCGAATAACGTTCGTAAAAATCCTGCGTTTCCGGGTAATATCTGCGGCCATTTTCGGAATACCGGATTGAGTCAGAAAAAGGTACACTTGGTTTACTGATCATCGCTACGTGATATTCACTTGCGTACTTTCGTGCGCGCAACGGCACACTGCTCGAGTAACGGCCGTCCTTATTTTTAAAGAAAATCGGAAAATTGCCCGAGCCATCGAGATACACAATCAATGGCTTCTTCCTTTTCTGCTTGTCTTTGGTTACATGGATGTCAATTTTCTTCAGTACGGGATGGTTGATGGTGTAATGAACATACATCGTATCCATCGGACTTTGCGCGTAGCTTGTTGCAACCAGACATATCAGGCCACCGATCAAAAAATTTTTCATCGTCTTTTTTTGTCACGATGATTAGCTGTTGCAGAAAGTTTAACAAGCAGTAGCTACGAGGAGCTTTTTCTTTTCTCAGTGTACGATTTAATCACGAAGGCAGCGATTCCGAGCGCAATTACGCATACACCTCCGGCAACCATTTTCAATCCCGTGGAGAAAAGGATAAACGCCCACATGGCAATGGCGATAATTACCGGCCAGGGATACAACGGCATTTTGTACGGGAATTCTTTGCTTTTGCTTTGCCGGAGGATCAGTAAGCCAATTGCCTGTCCAATAAACTGGATCAGAATGCGCATCGCGAGAATAGCGCTGATTACCTCGCTCAACCGGAACAATAAACTGAATACAAAAGCAATTCCGCCAAGCACCAGCAACGACACGTACGGAAAATTTCCGGTGGGATGCAACCGCGCAAAAACTTTAAAGAACGAGCCATCGGCAGCAGCGGCATACGGAATGCGGCTGTAGCCCAGCGTTGCCGAAAACACCGAAGCAAATGCCACGATCAGAATTAACACGGTGGCAACAGTTGCAGCAACCGGACCCGCAAGCTCCTGCATGAACAAGCTCACCAGGAACTCACTGTCTTTTGCGTAGTTCCATGGGATAACACTTACCACGCTTACATTCATCAGCAAGTACAAGGCCGAGATTCCAAAAATGGAAAGGAACATGCTGCGCGGAATATTCCGGGAGGGATTGATGATCTCGCCACCTAAATGACACACATTATAGTACCCAAGATAACTGTAAACCGTTTTTACGGATGCGTACCCGATGGCGGCAATAAATGCGTAGTTGAACGTAAGATTTTCATTAATCTCAGCTATAGGCTGAAGAAAATTTCCGTTAACCAAACCTCCGCCAATAATCCATACGATGGTACCGATCACAATTACCCAAAGCACCACGCTTATTTTACCGATCGCTTCAATCTTCCGGAACAGCAACACGATGATGAGTACAACCACTCCCCCGCTGATAATCTTCAACTGCCAAACCGTAACCGGTACCAGGTAAGAAAAGTATGCCGCGAACCCTATCGCAGCCGATGCAATAACCAGGGGCGCCTGGATCATGGTTTGCCAGACGAACAAAAAGCTCATCAGTTTTCCGGCACCTGTCTTGGCATAGGTTTCTTTCAAAAAATTATAAGACCCTCCGGCCAACGGAAATGCAGCACCCAGTTCACTCCATACCATCGCATCGATGAACGAGAGCAAGGCACCTGCTACCCAGGCATATAAAAAATATGGGCCATTCATTAACCCGATGACCATGGGCATGGTAATAAACGACCCGATGCCCACCATGTCGATCATGTTGATGGCCGTAGCCTGAAGCAATCCAAGTTTTCGTTCCGGGGGCGGTACTGACATTCAGGGTTTGGTTTCGCCTACAACACCGGTATTTACAAATAAGTGTCGGATATATCGAAAATAATCAATGTTTTTTCGAATGCCATGCGCTCCCCGAAGATGGTTTGAGAAATGACAAAAGATGTGTTACAAATTGGTCGGGCTTTTCAACCATCGGTACATGGCCGCAGTTTTCGATAAACCTGATTTCAGAATTTGAAAGCAGGTCATTAAAGTGAAGTGCAGACTCTGGCGGAGACACAGGATCATGCAGGCCCCACACCAATAACACAGGATGGTCAATTTTACCGAGAAACGTTGAAACTTCGTACTGCCTGGATGACCGGGCGATTTTTTCGATTGCGGCATGTTTTGAAGTATCATCAGCAACTTCACAAAGATCTTCGGCAACCTTGTCTGGCAGGTGTCCTTTGAAGTAATAGGCTTGTTCAAATTCATCCTGCAGGATTTGAAGATCGAGCGGTTCGGAACCGGGCAACGGGGCTCGCTCAATTAATCCTGCGCTTCCTACCAATACCAGTTTTTTTACATTACCCGGGTAGAGATGCGTATACATCAGCGCAAGCTGACCGCCAACAGCATGCCCGACCAGTATAACGTTTTTCAACTCATGGTGTTCAACGAACTCATGCAGCACATGTGCGATGTGTTTCACATTCGCATCCTCAAGCGGGAGATCGCTTAGCGGAATCCTGGGAATGACTACCCGGTATGACGGCCGCAATGCTTCCACCACAGGCTTCCAGATATGCACGTTACCGAAAATTCCGTGCAGCAAGATAACAACCTGCCCTTCACCGGTGTTGATATACGTTTGATAGTAAGAATTGGAATTTACCGCCATAATCAATCTTATAGTAGAGGTTTGTGTTCGAGTTCATACACGGGTTTCAGCCGTTGTTCGAGGTAATCAACGAACGCTTCGTGCGGATTGAACCCGATAACATCTTCTGCCTGGGCGATAAAATTCGATAATGCGTTGATATCGTAGTAATGTGGCTCATGGGTTTCCGGATGAATCAGATACTCAACGCCACCGGCATCAAGTTTGGCGGCTTTTGCGATGCGCTCAACATCATCAATGATTTTACGGTCGGGCACGAAAGATTCAACCCGGATTCGGTTGGATGAATTCTCCGACTCTTTACCCGCGGTACGGATGTCATGCAATTCAGCTGCCGACAAGTTGAAGTTTCCGCGTGCGGGAAAAATTTTGATGGCGTATAAAAATTTACCGTTAAGCGTCTCCACGCGCACGATGTATCCGCCTTGTGGCGGAATGAATTCCTGAACCAATGTGGAATGATCGACACCCAAATTGATCTGGTGCAAATCGATTGCGCGTTGCAGCTTGTGCGCACTTTCAAACTTCAAAATTCCGGCCCCAATACTCCCCAGGTTAGGTTTCAGCAGTATCGGGAAACGGAGCGATTTAGCGGCCGACAACAATTGGCTGATGTGATTAATAACTCTCGTTTTCGGAAACGGGAGACCAAGCGAAGCAATCAGTCCGAGTTGCCGCGCCTTGGATGTTTCAATTTCTTGTGCGAAAGTACCGTTAACCACAGGTATGCCGAGGCGTTCGATGTGGTTGAGAAAGTTTGCTGTGTAAAAGATGCCCTGAACGTTGCCCCGCAAATACGCGGATGAACTCACGCGGTTTACGACCAGGCTATAAGGTGCATCACGCTCGTGCGGATTGAATTGGCTCTGGGCAGCATTGATGCGCACAAACGGGATGTTTCTGCGTTGCAACTCGGCAAAAAGAGGTTTAAACCAAACGTGGTGTTCGTAAAATATTCCAATGGGTTTGTTCGGAGATTTCATTTGAAAAAAAGTAAAGGCGTAAAGAATTGATTTTAAAAAAGTGGTTCGGAGAACCGGATTCGGGGCCGATCATGGATGGCCCGGGAATCATGGAGTGGTGTGTTTCTGCTTCATGCGCGCATAAAATTTATAGTTCCCTGTTTTTTTGGGCGGATTGGCACTGATCCGTTACCGGAAGTTGCCAGGGGATCATTGAGTCCGTCTCTTCTCCCTTCTGTATAAATCTTTTACAAAAGTATCAGTAAATTTCATTTTACCAATAAAGTCTATGGATTTAGTAGACTTTAAGAAATATTTTTACTTTTGAGGGAAAATCAGCCGATTATGAACTTCGCTGCGTTCGTAGTACCCGCATTTCTGCTCTTCACGGCACTGGAGTATTGGTACGCCCGCAAAAAAGGCCGGAGCAACCTGTTTACCTACGAAAATGCCATAACCAATATTTCAGTCGGAATTGCCGAACGGCTGCTCAGCCTTCTTATTACTGCGAGCTTCTACGCACTCTATTACTACGTTTACGAAAATTTTGCACTCTATCAGATTCCAAACCGCTGGCTTGTTTGGCTTATTCTGTTGCTGGCAACCGACTTTGTCTGGTACTGGTATCACCGCCTGGGGCATGAAATAAATCTGTTTTGGGGGGCACACGTGGTGCACCATCAGAGTGAAGAATTCAATTACACAGTTTCCGCAAGGATTACCGTGCTCCAGGCACTGATCCGGAATTTGTTCTGGTGTGTTTTGCCCTTTCTCGGCTTCCACCCTGCCATGGTGATTACGATCCTGATAGTCCACGGAACGTATTCGTTCTTTACACACACCCAGGTGATCGGTAAACTCGGATGGCTTGAATACATTTTTATTACTCCCTCTCATCACGGTGTACATCATGCGTCCAATGAAAAATACCTGAACAAAAATTATGGCGACATCTTTGTGTTTTGGGACAAGTTGTTCGGCACGTTTCAAAAGGAAGAAGAGAAGCCGGTTTACGGATTAACCCATCCGCTGAAAAGCTACAGTTTCTTATGGCAGCATTTTCATTATTATGCAGAACTATGGGAAGCCTGCAGACGGAGTGGCAGTGTGTGGAAATCAGTCAAGATTATTTTTGGCAAACCGGAGCTGCTTGATCAGGAGATTCGCCCTGCTCTGGAAGCGAAATTTCTTCCTCGCAAAGCTGCTCCGCGCCATACGTTCAGATTCCGCGCTTATTTAAATGTCCAGATTATTGCAGCGCTTGCCGGACTGTTCTTCTTTATCCTGCTCTACCCGGGGCTTGATAAAGTTGAGATAACATTGGCTGTAACCGTTATCCTGCTCACGCTGATCAATTGCGGAGCCATGCTGGAGTTACAGCGCTGGATTTATTTTGTTGAAATCACACGGGGTGTGCTGCTTCTCGGAGCGGTCTGCTACTGGGCACACAGCTTTACTACGTTTACCGTGAGTGTCCTCATATTGATTAGCGTATGTTCGCTCGAACTGGTAGAGAAAAACTACTATCAGTTCATATACGCCCGAAATCTTAAACGCTTCGACAGATTTAAAAAACAATAAACTTATGATTTCCGAGAATTCCTTATCCTGCCCCGTAGATTTCGTATCCGTTAACGAAAACAAAGTAAGGGTTATCGCGCTGCATGTATTTGTATTGTCGATTGTGATTTTACTCAACCCGCACTGGGCTTCTATCGGGTTACTGGCTGTCGATTTCTTTCTCCGCACATTCAGGCTAAACAAGTTCAGCCCGTTCGCCATTAGCGCTGCCGGGATCACAAGGGTTTTAACGTTAGGGTTTAAACCGGTGGATCAGGGACCGAAGCGGTTTGCTGCCGGTGTCGGGCTGACTTTTTCATTGGCAATGCTCGCCACATATTTTGCCAACTACACCACAGCTACGTTAATTCTCACCGCAACGATCACGGTATTCTCTTTCCTGGAATCGTTCCTGTCGTTCTGCGCGGGATGTTATGTGTACACGATTTTGTTACGCGTGTTCAAGACGAACGAATCACCGAAAGGGTAAATTACACTCAGGTTCGTGAGCCGGAAGCGTATTAATGGACGGCAATAACCGGCAATGTGAAATAAAAACTGCTGCCTTTTCCAAGCTCACTATACACACCTATTGAGCCTTGTTGTGCTTCAATAAACTCTTTTGAAATTGCGAGGCCTAAACCGGTGCCCGAA
Organism: Cyclobacteriaceae bacterium; assembly: GCA_019694875.1. GTDB lineage: Bacteria > Bacteroidota > Bacteroidia > Cytophagales > Cyclobacteriaceae > UBA2336. The sequence goes on along the minus strand of JAIBBC010000002.1, from coordinate 237,141 downwards.
GGTGTTCCCGGAACCTGGTAAAATTTTTCAAATAACCGGGCAAGGTATTTTTGCTCAATTCCCGGGCCTTCATCGATAACGGTGAACACAATGTTCTTTCCTTGAATCTCGCAGGCGAGCTTGATCGTTCCGTTTTCGGGGCTGTACCGGATTGCGTTGGTTAACAGGTTCACCAAAACCCATGTAGTTTTATCGACATCCGCGTTTACGGTTTGGGTTGGAGCCTCCAACCGACCGTTCAGCGTTATCTGCTTTCTTTCCGCCTGAAATTTTACAGCTTCCAATGCAACCGGAATAATGTCCTGAGGTGTGGCGCTGCGAATATTCAGCTTGATGTTACCGGTTTCCACTTGCGACAGATCCAGGAGCTCATTCGTTATCTTTGACAGCCGAATCATCTCGCTTTCCAGGGATGACACAATATTTATCTGTTCGGCATTCATCTGGCCGACACGCTTATCCTGCAACAGTTTAACACCCATTTGCAGCGAAGCGATTGGCGTTTTGAGTTCATGGCTGATGGTGGCGATAAAATTTGTCTTGGCTAAGTCCAGCTCTTTATATGAAGTAATATTCTTCAAAATAATCACCTGCCCGATAGAAACCGGTTGGGTTTCACCGGTGGGTGTATAGTGAATTACAGTTGACTCCCGCGTGAAGTAGTTATCCTTACTTCCGACCACTGCCTTAAGAAGCGCTGCAGAACCATCACTCTCTTTGCGAATCAGGTTTCGGAAAAGATCGTTGTTAACAGCAATATCGGGAGCATATTTCCCGACAACATCATGTCGTTTGAGATTCAGTAAGCTCAGGGCCTGATCATTTACGAAAACAACCTGTCCTTTTTCATCTAAACCGATCACGGGATCATTCATCCGGTCGATAATGGTTTCGATGCGCTTCTTTTCAAACAATATTTTGGCCAGATTGCTGTGTTCATATTCATCAAGCTTCTCCGCCATCAGGTTAAATGCTTCCGCAAGTTCCCGGAATTCATCGTTGCGATCGAAATGCAGGCGCTCTTCATAATTTCTGTTTGCGATCGACTGGATACTGTCTTTCAACCGAATAATCGGGTTGGCGATATAGCCCGGAAAATTGATAATAAAGGAGAGTGCAATCAGCGTGCAAATGGTACCGATAATCATCAGGTAACCGGAAGCCTTTCGTGCCGTCTCCCGCGAAACATCATTTTTGCGAATGATAGACGCCATGTTGATTTCCTGAATCTGCAATGCTGCCTGACGGATACCAATAATAGTCGAGTCGCTTATACCTTTATTTTTAACCTGCTCCACATAAACGCGTAATTTCCGGGTAAACTCCTGTTCACCGGGTTCTGTTATGTTTGCTTCCTGAGCTTGCAGATTCTTCTCAATTTTTTCAATGGATCGTATGCTATCGGCTGCCAGGCTGTCGCTACTCTCAATAATCGCCTTTGTATATTCCAGCGACTCGTAATTGTTTTTGAGGATGTTCTCCGATTCACCGGAAAGTGTTTTCAAATAATAAACACCCACCGCTGCTATCCCAATGATCACTCCGAAGAGAAACAAAACACCCCACGCAACTTTTTTCTTGATACTCATGACAGGATAATTACATCAATATCAGAAGCTGAGAGCTTTCCAAGCAACTGGTTAAACACATTTGTTTTCAGGATGATTTTCCAAAGTCGGAGGCGGGGTTTACCGATACAAACCGTGGTTATGTGTTTTTCTTCTGCTACTCTCGCAATCTCAGCCGGAACATTTCTGCTCTTTATCTGAAGCACCTCACCACCCAATTCTGTAGCAGTTTTAAAATTGTTGATGAGATGCCGCTGAACAGAGAGCTTAATGCGGTTAGCTCCCTCCTTTGGAGTTTGCACATACAGTACATACCATTTTGAATTATAATAGCTCGCCAGCCGGGCTGTTTTCCGAATTATCATTTTTGCGGTTTCATGATTCGTGCTGATGCAAGCCAAAAATCTTTCATGCCGCAGCTTATCGTTCACAACTTCCGTGTCTACTTTACGCTCAACCTGTGAAGCAACCTCTTTCAATGCAAGTTCCCGTAACTGCAATATTTTTTCGGACTGAAAAAAGTTACGAAGAGCTGTGTCGATCTTGGAAGGGTGATAAATCTTTCCTTCCCGCAACCTGTCAATAAGCTCATCGGATGTCAGGTCAATGTTTACTACCTCATCAGCCAACTGCAGCACCCGATCGGGAATTCGTTCCTTCACATCAACGCCTGTGATTTTAAGCACATCCTCGTGCAAACTTTCAATATGCTGAATGTTGACAGCACTGATTACATTAATGCCGGCATCCAGTAATTCAAGTACATCCTGCCAGCGTTTTTCGTGCTTGCTTCCCTCAATATTAGTATGCGCCAACTCATCTACCAGCACAATATCCGGATGCACGTTCAGGATAGCCTGAAGGTCCATCTCCTCAAGTTCCTTGCCTTTGTAGTAGGTGTGTTTGCGTTCAATTACCGGAATTCCTGCCAGCAAGTCATGCGTCTCTTTCCTATTATGAGTTTCGATATACCCGATCTGCACATCTGCTCCGTTCCGCATCAAACTGTGAGCCTCCTGTAGCATTCGGAAGGTTTTTCCCACACCGGCACTCATCCCGATATAGATCTTGAACTTTCCTCGCCTGCTTTTACGAATCAGGTTCAAAAAATGCTCAACCGATTGCTCGCGTTCACTCATGGTTAAAAACTGACTGACAACGCTGTTGCGATAAAGGTGTTGCCGGACGTGGTGTGCGAATCTTTAATGAAAACTTTATCTTCACTATGCAGGTTGCGGATTTCCGCACGCCATAGCACATTAGGACTTATGGCATAATCTAAATTTAATGAAATGCCGGTGGTTTTAAATCCGCTGGGTGTGCTGGTGCTGATGATAACTCCTGCTTTATCCTGGTAATACTCTGCTCTTGCAGCAACGGCTAATTTCCCGGTAACATTATACCGTACGATCATCACGGGCGAATACCACGGGTTGGTTGAGGATGTTTCCGGGGATTTTTCTTCTACCCCGTAGTCAAACCCAATCGTTATACCCAACTTCTGCGAAAGTTGAAAAATTCCGTAAAAGTTATGAAAGTATCGCATCTGCCGGGCACTGTCAGGTTTGTCGGTGCCAATTAAGCTGCTGCTGTTAAGCGTAACTGCGCTGTTCGGTTTAAACGTCACCTGTGTTCCGAATGAAGGCAATGAATTTCCATCCACGCGATGAATCCGCTGCCAGCCGTTCAGCACAAGTGCCGAAACAAACCACCTGCCGTCATCGGTAGTATATGACACCTTTGCGCCCGCTTCATAATAAGGAGTATTGTCGGCCAGCATGCTTCGGGTAAGATTCCAGCAGTCTTTTCCAATGGCGCTTTCGAACCCGATGTGCGAAGCAAATATCCCGGCATCCACCCACAGGTTTTTATTTCTGGAAAGTTTTACACCCGCATTGGCTTCCAGCACATTTTTTAACACTCCGGGTTCAGCCGCCAGGTTCGCGTTCGCGTACGTACCGGTCATCAAGGCAAGGTTGGCGCGAACCTGATCGGTATTGTAAGAAGCTTTGACAAACCCCAGGTTAAGATTTACCTCATTATGACGATTGTAAGAATATATAAAGGATGGACGAACATTGCTTTCCGGTTGATTGAAGTCATACACGTAATATGTTTCCACGTAACCCGAGAACGTTAGCGGAGACGAGGACTCATCCTGTGCAACCGAAGCGAGGGAAATCAAAATTAAAGCGAACAGTATTATCTTTTTCATTTCGGAATTATCAATATAGTTTAAAATTCAATTCAATCTGTCAAGCGCCAGGTTTAGTCGCAGCACATGAACACGGGATGTACCCATATTTAACAGGGGTTGTTCAACATGCTGATCAACAAGTGCTTTTACTTTTTCCCGGCTGACGTTACGCACACGCGAAATTCTGTCAACCTGTATGTAAGCGGCTTCGGGAGAAATATGCGGATCCAAACCTCCTCCTGAAGCAGTGACAAGATCTACCGGAATCTGGTCTTTTTTTACGGTTGGATTACGAACCAGAAATGTATCTATCCTGGCTTTCACCTGTTGGAGATATTCCGGATTTGTTGGTCCTTTATTGGAGCCGCCTGTTGCGCCAGCGTTGTAATCAACCGCTGACGGGCGGCTGTTAAAATACCGGTCGTTGTCGAATTTTTGTCCGATCAGTTCGAAGCCGCGTATCTGGTTATCTGCCATAATAACTTCACCTTCACCTCTGCCGGGAGCTAACCTTCCCGCTAAGGTTATCAACAACGGATAGCCAACTCCGAAAATTAACATGGTAATAAACGTTAACTTGATGGCAATTATAAAATATGTTTTCATACGTGTTCTCTTTTTAAATCAACGGGGCGATTAATAAATCAATCAGCTTAATACCAATGAACGGTACGATTAATCCGCCCAGTCCGTAAATCAACAGATTGCGCGTGAGCAGTGCGCCTGCACCTACCGGCTTGTAGGCGACACCCCGTAACGCAAGCGGAATGAGAATCGGAATAATAATCGCATTGAAAATTACGGCCGACAAAATTGCACTCTCCGGACTGGCCAGTTTCATGATGTTCAACGCCTGCAACGCAGGAATCGAAGCCATGAACAACGCAGGCACGATCGCGAAGTATTTCGCAACATCATTTGCAATTGAAAAAGTAGTGAGGGTACCACGGGTTATCAACAATTGCTTTCCGATTTCAACTACCTCGATCAGTTTAGTAGGATCGTTATCCAGGTCAACCATATTACCTGCTTCTTTGGCAGCCTGCGTACCGCTGTTCATGGCAACGCCTACATCAGCCTGCGCCAGCGCTGGTGCATCATTGGTACCATCACCCATCATGGCTACTAACTTCCCGGCGGCTTGCTCCTGCCGGATGTATGCAAGCTTGTCCTCCGGTTTAGCTTCTGCGATAAAATCATCTACACCCGCTTTTTGAGCAATATATTTTGCTGTTAACGGGTTGTCACCGGTAACCATAACTGTTTTGACGCCCATTTTACGCAAACGTTCAAATCGTTCTGTAATTCCCGGCTTCACAATATCCTGCAGCTCGACTGCTCCCAACACGTTAAAGTTCTCAGCTACAACAAGGGGTGTTCCGCCATTGGCCGATATCCTTTCTACAATAGCCTTTATATCGACCGGAAACGTATTGCCATGTTTTTCAACCATGTTTTTTATAGCATCGTACGCGCCCTTTCGGATACTTCTTCCATCGAGTTCAATTCCGGAAGAGCGGGTCTCTGCCGAAAATTTTATTACACGGGCCCCGGGCAAGCCATAACTCAAATCAGTTGAGTTGCCGATCATCGATGGATGGCGGAAACCTTTCGAAGCTGCCAGCTCCACAATGGATTTTCCTTCCGGTGTGTTATCCGACAATGAGGCAACGGTAGCACATTCAATGAGTTGGTCTTCGGTTACTCCTGCTGCTGCATAAAAATTTGTCGCTTTGCGGTTGCCGATAGTAATGGTCCCTGTCTTGTCTAATAAAATAGTGTCAAGATCTCCGGCTGTTTCCACCGCACGCCCCGATTTCGAAATTACATTGGCCTGCAAGGCACGGTCCATTCCGGCAATACCGATTGCAGACAGCAAACCACCAATGGTTGTTGGTATCAGGCAAACGAACAACGCGATCAGCGCTCCAATCGAAATCGGTGTTTGTGAATAGTCGCCAAACGGTTTGAGTGTTACGGTTACCAGAAGAAACACAATCGTGAAACCCGACAACAAAAGCGTCAGTGCAATTTCATTGGGTGTTTTCTGCCGGCTGGCTCCTTCCACCAGCGAAATCATCTTATCCAGAAAACTCTCACCCGGTTGTGTTGTAACCATAACTTTAATCCGGTCAGACAACACCTTGGTACCACCCGTAACAGAGCTCTTGTCACCATCGGATTCCCGGATTACAGGAGCTGATTCACCGGTTATCGCGCTTTCATCTATCGTAGCGATACCTTCAATTATTTCTCCGTCTGAAGGAATGATATCTCCTGCCTCGCAAATAAATACGTCACCCTTTTTCAACTGGCTGGACGCCCGGGTTGTCACGATTCCGTTATCGGCAATTACGTTAGCAGGAGTTTCTTCCCGCGTTTTGCGGAGCGAATCAGCCTGAGCTTTACCGCGTGCTTCTGCTATTGCTTCGGCAAAATTTGCAAACAGCAACGTCAGCAACAGGACTACAAAAATAACGCTGTTGTAAAGGGGTGAGCCCTGATCGCCATGAGAAAAGGAATAAATCATCACCAGGAACATGATTATTGTTCCCACTTCAACGCAAAACATTACCGGGTTTTTCATCATCAGGCGCGGACGCAGCTTGACGAAGGACTGTCTGATCGACTCACGCACCAGCGCTGGCTCAAACAATCGGATTTCTTTTTTAACACGTTTACGCATAGTATTCATAGTTGCATTACATCGAGAAATATTCAGCCAGAGGACCAAGCGCTAAGGCCGGGAAGAAAGAGAGTGCAGCGATAATGATGATCACCGACAGCAATACGGCTATAAAAGCCGGGCTTTCAATTTTCAGCGTGCCCGCACCTTCCGGCACATACTTTTTGCCTGCAAGTGAGCCGGCAATTGCCAGTGGTCCAATAATCGGAATGAATCGTCCAAACAGCATACACAAGCCGCACAGGATATTCCAGAAAGGAGTTGCATCACCGAGGCCTTCAAAACCGGAACCGTTGTTGGCAGCGGACGAAGTAAACTCATAAAGCATTTCGCTGAATCCATGGAAAGAAGGATTGGCGAGCCAACCGATGTCGGGGTTGTTGCTTTGTACGTAAGAAGCTATGGCGGTGCCGGTGAGAATCAAAAGCGGATGCAGGATTGCAACCAATGCAGCGATCTTGACTTCTTTTGCTTCAATTTTCTTTCCGAGCAATTCGGGCGTTCTGCCAACCATCAACCCGGATATAAACACCGCTATGATGACAAACACAAAAAAGTTTATAAACCCAACTCCTACACCTCCATAAATTGCATTGATCATCATATCCAGGGTGTAAACTCCCCCGGAAAGCGGTGTCTGACTGTCATGCATAGAATTAACAGATCCATTTGAAGTAGATGTTGTTGATACACCCCATAATGCACTGGCAGCCGGGCCAAGCCGCACCTCTTTACCTTCCATGGATCCAGCCGAGTTGTCGATACCCATTTCCGTAATCATCGGATTGCCTTTTGATTCGAAATAGACGGTGACCGCCACGAATGAAACGAAAACAAAGGTCATCGCGGCAAAGAATGAATATCCCACTTTTGGTTTGCGGATGTAGTATCCAAATGCAAATACAAGCGCAATGGGAATAATCAGAATGGCAAAATTCTCAACAGCGTTTGTGAGGTAGTCGGGGTTTTCGAACGGATGGGTTGAATTCGGACCAAAATATCCGCCACCATTGGTGCCTACCTGCTTGATTGCAACCATGGTGGCAACGGGGCCCCGCGCAACATTGACGGTATCACCTTGCAACGAAACGATCCGGGCCGAACCTTCAAAGGTTGACGGTGTTCCGCGAAACACAAGAAAAATTGCCACCACAATAGAAATTGGCAACAGAATTCTTGTGCAGCTTTTTAAGAACAGCACATAAAAATTACCCAGGTCAGAAACCTGACGCTGCATAATTCCTTTAAATAATAATGCCATAGCGGCAATGCCCGTGGCCGCACTTACAAATTGCAAAAAGCAGAATACCAGCAATTGTGTGAGATAGCTCGCCCCTGTTTCACCGCTGTAATGTTGCAAATTCGTATTCGTCATAAAACTTACCGCAGTGTTAAATGCAGTTGTGGGCTCCATCGATGCAATACTGTCGGGGTTCCAGAACGGATGCCAGCTTTGTGTCAGTAACACAAGCATCGCCCAAACAAAAAAGACCAGGTTGAGCACCAGCATCGCCTTCGTATTTTCTCTCCAATCCATAGATTGTAGAGGATTGATGCGGCATATTCGGTAGACAAAGTTCTCGACCGGAGCCAGGAAGTCGAGGCCGGTACGCTCACTCAAAAAAACTTTCGCTATATATTTTCCGAGCGGGATGGCAAGCAAAACGGTAATCACGAAGATCGCTGTGATGCCGGTTATTTCAGCGTTCATATAAGTCAGTTAGATATAATCAGCAGTTTTATTATTAGCAGGAAAGCCAAAAAAGAAATCAGCACGACACGGGCAACTACCCGCATGTTTACCGGCTTCCGTTTAGACTGTGTAATCGTTCTCATTTCATTAAAATTTTTCTGGTTTAATTAATGCATACATCAGGTATCCGAACATGAGTACGCTTACAACGAGCAGTGCAATCATCATATCTTATAAATTTTCCAAGGCGTTTACGAGTTTGAACAGGAGCCAGAAACAAAAAAACCCAAGTAGAAACATGGCGAGTGATATCATGGTGATCTGTTTTAAGTAAGATTTGCCAGCCTAACGACCAATGCTGTGCTAAAAACGATTATATACTGACCATCAACTGGTTACGTTTTTGACTCGCTAATCAACCCTTCGGAATCCGAAGGGTTTTATGCAGGAATGGAAAAATCCAATGGCAAAAAATGGCTTTTGCCCGCTTTCTGATGTTGGTACAGAAGTTGCCAACTGCCGGGCCGTATCATTAAACAAACACTCCCATGAACATTGTATTGATTGTTTCCGCAGTTATCCTGATTTTCTTTCTCTCCGGCTTGCGCATCGCACAGGAATATGAGCGATCGCTGGTTTTCCGGCTTGGTCGTTTTACCGGATTACGCGGCCCGGGACTGTTTTGGATTATTCCGGTTATCGAATGGCAACAACTCATCGACATCCGGACACGTACCGTAAACCTGGAACAACAAGAGACGATCACCAAAGACAGTGTAACCATTAAGGTGAATGCCGTACTGTGGTTCAACGTCAGCAATGCATCGGATGCCGTTCTGAAAGTTGCCAACTTCAACCAGGCTGTTTACCAGTTTGCAGTAACTACGCTCCGCAATATCATTGGTCAGCATTTCCTGGATGAAGTGCTGAAGGAGCGGGAAAGTATTAACAAGACGTTGCAAACCATTGTTGATGCCGCAACCGAACCCTGGGGCATTAAGATAGAGATGGTAGAAATGAAAGATGTTGAAATTCCGGGATCCATGCAGCGCGCAATGGCACGTGAAGCCGAAGCCGTGCGTGAAAAACGTGCACGTATCATTAAGGCCGAGGCAGAATTTGATGCAGCGGAAAAGCTAACGCTATCCGCTAAGCAAATGGCTGATAACCCCATTTCGCTCGAACTAAGAAGAATGCAGATGCTTTCGGAAATCGGAATTGACAACAACACCACTACCGTGATTTTGATGCCTTCTGAATTTCAAAATGCTGCCAAGAGTTTTTCCGAGCTCGTAAACCTGAAAAAGAATCAGTCATGAAAAAAGTTATCTTTTTCGCAGCCGTTATTGCATGGTCACTTTCCGCACTTGCTCATGTAAGCTCACGTCTGGGCGTAGATGTTATGGAAGCCTTCCCGTATGTGATGGTGTTGCACGCCGGACTTTTTATGTTGCTAATTCCTCTTATCGTGATGCTTAAAAAGAATCCTGAGATTGAGAAGTACGAGCAACAGTCCTGGAATGAAAAGATGCGTAACCCATTTCGTTTTTGGGAGATTGCGCTTGCAAACTGCCCCTTGGCAATAAAGATTTTAGCGGGCATATGCTTTCTATACGCGACCATTACTATGGCGACCGGGATGACCGACAGGAATTTACCTGTGGTGACGTTCTTTTCAGGTATGTGGATGGCTTTCTACGCGATAATACTTGCCATCTCATATCCCTTCCGCCCGAAAGAAGTATTATAACGAATCATTCGGAGAGCAATCATTTTTGGTTGCTCTCTGTTTTTAAAATGATTTCAGATGTCAGGAAAGGTTGAAATCCTTTAACTTCTGATAAAGCGTTGTTAATCCGATGCCCAGCAACTTTGCAGCCTGGGTTTTGTTGCCGTTGGCGATGCCCAGTACTTTCCTGATATGGTGTTTTTCGACTGAAGCCAGATCAAGTGACTCGCTATCCTGATCGGTCATAAAATCAGAAGGCAGCACGGATTCAAATAACTCTTCATCAGCCAGGATAACGCTGCGTTCAATTATATTTTTCAATTCCCGAATATTTCCCTTCCATGCATGGCCTTCAAGCGCCTTCATGAAACCGACTGAAACCATCGGCACCTTTCTATTGATCTTCAATGAAAATTGCCGGATAAAAAAATCGGCAAGTGCCCGAATATCCTGTTTGCGTTCGCGAAGCGCGGGCAGCGTGATGGAAAAAACCGACAAGCGATAATACAAGTCGCTACGAAATGCTCCCCTTTCCGACTCCACAGCCAGGTTTCGGTTGGTGGCCGCGATGAAGCGAACATTTACGCGCCTCAGCTTACTTTCGCCCACCCGATAAAACTCTCCTGTTTCAATTACCCGTAACAACTTCGCCTGAAGATCAATATTCATCTCGCCTATTTCATCCAGGAACAAAGTTCCTTCATGCGCTTCTTCCAGATATCCTTTGGCAGCTTTATTCGCTCCCGTAAAGGCTCCTTCAGCGTGGCCAAACAGTTCATTCTCTAATAAATCTTTCGCAAAGGCACTGCAATTAACCGCGATAAAGGGTTTGGCCTTGCGATGGCTTTCGTAATGAATGGCTTGCGCGAATACCTCCTTACCCGTTCCTGTCTCACCCAATAAAAGAACATTGGTATCCGTTCCGGCTACTCTTCGGGCGAGGTCGATAGCCTGTTTAATGTACTTATGTTCACCGATAATCGTTTCAAATCCATACTTATGCTGAAGTTTGCTCTCCAGTGAAATGATCTTTTGCTGCAACAGGGATTTCTCGGAAGCTTTGTGAAGAAGCGGAATAATTTTATCCTGGTGATCCCCTTTGGTCAGGTAGTCGAACGCACCGTTCTTAATTGCCTTTACCCCGTCTGCAATTGTTCCATGTGCCGTAAGAACGATTACTTCAATGGCTGGAAACTCCTTTTTGACTTTTGCGGTAAATTCAACTCCGTTTCCATCCGGCAGTTTGACATCGGAAATAACAACCTGAACAGACTCGTCAAGTATTTTGCCCGCTTCTTTCAGTGACGCAGCTTCATAAACCTGATAACCTTCGAGTTCAATGATGCGGGCTAACAATTTCCGTAGCGTAGTCTCATCATCAACAATCAATACAGATGGTTTCATCGGCTCAAAACTACTGGTTTATTTTCAATTCAGTAAGGTGGCGCAATGGGTCTTGCATCCGCAACGAGAGTTCCTAAAAGAAAAAGCCCGGCTTTCGACCGGGCTTTAAGCAGGAACGTAAAATCGTTAAAATTTCACCGGAATCTTCACCAGCGTATTCTCCCAGCCAATCCACAGGTTGCTTTTGCCAGTACCGTTAGCTTCATCAAATACCATCGAAAATGCTTCAATTTCAGCATCGGATTTTGTTGCCGGAACATTGAAACGCACAACATCTTTTGTTTCGTCATATTCGTACGGTCCCCATGTATCGAGCTTTGAATTGAAAATGATTGTCCACTCTTTTTCATTCGGAATGGCGTACAGCGAGTATGTGCCTGCCTTCACAAGTTTATCGCCAAACGTTACATCGCGGAACAATTTGATCTCCGTTGTTTCATTGGCACCCAGGCGCCACACGGTTCCGAACTTCTCCGTTCCGCCCAGCATGGTTCTGCCTTTTTTCTGCGGACGACCGTAAATTACTTTTGCAACGGCTGTTGATCTTCTGCCGTTTTCACGGAGATAGGTTATATCTGCCGGGCTTGGGTCGAGGCCCGCGAATTTTTGCGCATACACAACTTCACCTGCCAGCAACGACAGAATCAGAACAAAAAGCATTTTCGTATTTTTCATATAAAGAGGTTTAATGTTTCAATCTATCAGGTTACAGCTTGCGAACCGAATGGTTTACGCTGAACGGTAGTTACCGGTGACGATTACAAATTTTTAACAACTTCCTTCTGCAATGCGTACTGCAGGCCCCAGTCTTTAAGCGCACCAAAAACCGGTAGCAAGGCCTTTCCTTTTTCCGTCAGGAAATACTCAACCCGGGGTGGGATTTCCGGGTAGATCACACGGTCAATCAATCCGTCACGCTCCAGGTCACGAAGCTGTGTAGTCAGCATTTGCTTGCTCACGTCTTTCAGCATCATGCTCATTTTCCCGAAGCGATTGATGTCGTTATTGATCAGGTGAAGAATTAATATTTTCCACTTCCCCCCGATCAAACTCATGGTTGCCGTTACCGGGCAGTTCTCCAGATCAAAAATATCTACTTTCATAACTTATTGAATTTCAACAATAGTCATAAAAAAATGACTACATCAGATTAAAATACCTACTTACAATAGTAAGACTCTTGCGTTAAACTTGCAACAGAATTCGGTTGCGCGACCGCGCTGCCCGAGAGTTGAACAAAAAATTATCATCATGAAAAAGTATGTTATCACCGGATCAATCGGCCACATCTGCAAACCGGTTATCGAAGGACTTGTAAAAGCAGGCAGGGAAGTTCACGTTATTACCAGCAGTTCAAACAAAGTACAAGCGATTGAGTCGCTTGGCGCGAAAGCGGTAACGGGATCATTGTTCGATGCCGCATTCATTAAAAAAGCATTCGAAGGAGCAGAAGTTGTTTACACCATGATTCCACCCATCTGGCAAACGAGCGACTGGAAAGCTTCACAGCTTGAGGTTGTTAATAACTACATACAAGCCCTGACGGGAAATCAAACCGTAAAGTATGTTGTTAATCTGAGCAGTGTAGGTGCCCATATCGGAACCGGCACCGGGCCAATCGATGCCGCATCCGCGCTTGAAAAAGAATTGAACAAGCTTTCGGGTATCCAGGTAAAACATCTTCGCCCGACATTCTTTTACTACAATTTCCTGTCGCAACTGCCTATGCTGAAACACGCAGGCATCATGGGTGGAAATTATGGCGAACAGAAAATCGCACTGACTTCACCGGCAGATATTGCCGAAGCAGCACTGGAGGAATTACTGGCGCTGAACTTCAAAGGGAATTCCGTGCGCTACATCAACAGCGATGAACGCACCGGTAATGAGATTGCAGAGGTTTTGGGCAACGCTATCGGTAAGAAATTTCCTTGGGTTGTTTTCACCGATGATCAATTGTTAAAAGGTCTTCAGGATGGCGGCTTGTCACTTACGCATGCCAGTGCGTTTGTTGAGATGGGGGCAGCACAACGGAGTGGTAACTTGCTTGAAGATTATCAGAAGAACAAGCCAGCGTTCAGTAAAACCAAGCTGGAAGATTTTGCGAAAGAATTCAAAGCCGCTTACGCGGGATAAAAACCAGCAGCGTCAGGATCATCCGGTTCTGGCGCTGTAAATTTTTCCCACACAATCCGCTTTCCCGTTGTAGATTGTAGCCTGATTTTGTTACATGAATTCAGGACGTTCGATTGCCCTCGCGGGAATTTATTTTTTATTCGGATCGGTAATAACGATGGGGTTCATTGCCAGCAAATCCTGGCTGTATGAAAGCATCAGCCTGATGATTGTGTCGGGCTGCATTGCCGGAGGTAAATGGGCGATCCAGTTGATTGCTGCACTGGTGTTACTGCGGGAGCAACGCTGGGTGTTCATTAAAAATATGGGTCTCGTTTGCCTGATCGGGTCGGCTGCATTGTTTATCTATTACTTCTTTCCGGTTAGCTGGGGATTTTCAATTATCACAATTTCCGTTGGATTCTCGATTACATTAATGATTGGACTTTATTATCGTGCAGTAAGAAAGTCTAACGTATCAATCTATTGGTTCTGGAGTTGGATCGTTTCTCTGTTGGTAGCGGTGTGCCTTCAGCTTACCATTGTATTTGATGTGATTTAATCCGGAACTTTATAGGTTTATTTGCTCGTTTGTTCGTAAACAGATATTTGCTCACATGGAATTAGGTATTTCTTCTTTTGCTGACATGGCGCCCGATCCGCTTACCGGCCGGAAGGTAACAGCACAGGAACGCATAAACCAGTTAATCGAAGAAGTCAAACTTGCCGAACAGGTCGGCCTCGATGTGTTTGCCGTGGGTGAACATCATCGCCCGGATTACGCAGCCTCTTCACCCGCAGTAATTTTAGGAGCGATGGCGGCCGTAACAAAAAAAATTCGGCTGTCGAGCTCCGTTACGGTATTGAGTTCGGATGATCCCGTTCGGGTGTTCCAGGATTTTGCCACCATCGATGCATTGTCGGATGGTCGCGCGGAAATTATGGCCGGCCGCGGTTCGTTTACCGAATCATTTCCATTATTCGGATACAGCCTGCACGACTACGACACGTTATTCTCAGAAAAGCTTGAGTTGTTATTGAAAATCCGTGAACAGGAAAAGATCACGTGGACCGGTAAACATCGTGCAGCGATTAACAACCTGGGGATTTATCCGCGACCGGTTCAAAATCCATTGCCTGTGTGGATTGCCATTGGTGGCACACCGGAATCCGTTCAGCGTGCCGCAACATTAAATCTCCCGATGATGCTCGCCATTATTGGCGGTACGCCCGATCGCTTTGCCCCGTATGTTAAATACTACCGTGATGTTTCCAAAGAACTTGGTCATGACCCGTCAAAACTTCAGGTAGGGATTAATTCTCACACCTACATTGCAGAAACATCGCAACAGGCTGCCGATGAATTTTATCCGGCTTATGCCGATGTGATGACCCGTATTGGTCGTGAACGCGGCTGGCAGCCGATGCAACGTGAGCACTACGAAATGATGCGTGAACCGCATGGAGCATTACTCGTGGGAAGTCCGCAACAAGTGATTGATAAAATCCTGTACGAATACGAATTATTCAAACACACACGCTTCCTGGCGCAAATTGGTGTGGGCACCATGCCTCATGATAAACTGCTCCGGGCCATTGAACTCTTCGGGACTGTAGTAGCTCCGGCCGTAAGAAAGGCCATCGGTTAAACCGCAATCTTTATTTTATCGAGCAACCCGCGCAGTTTTAAAACCTTAGCCTGAATGGAAGGCGTAAGTTCATAAGTAAGCGCGTTCAGCGTATCCTGAAGCTCGTAAATAAAAGTTGATTGTTTGTGCGTTAACTCATACAAACTTTGAATCGCGTGTACGCGAATGGTTTTTTGCTCATTGGCATTTCGTGCCATGTATGTAAGAATATGCCAAACACGTTCAAGTTCAATCGGGTTGACTTCCAGTTTTGGAATAAGTTGGATCACAGTGCCTTTTATTTCCTTGTAGTCCGGGCTCCGCAAAATGCTAAGCAGCTGTTCGGTATGAGGCCGCAAAAACTCAGGATGGTTTTTCACAACAACCGTCAACGCTCGCATGGCGCGTTGCGCCACCAGCCTTTCGTGGTGAAATATCAGTTTGAACAATTCGTCAAAGCTTGCCTGATCCTCGACCGACTCATTAATTCGTTGTTGCCGGTCGTGCCGCAGCTTTCTGCCTAGCAGAAGATGCGGAAAATAGTTGTTCCTCACAGTCCGTCCTCGTTATCTCCGGGATACACAAATCAAATACTGTACCCGTGACAACTCGTGACTGAGTGGCAGGCTGAGGTTGTTACCGAACAAACCGGCTGGGGAATCCGTGAAATTTTTTCCACAAAGTTTATCGGGGCGAGTCATGAAAAACATCAAAATATGCTGGATTTCAAGGTTTTAGACTTCCGAAACCGGTTACGGGCGCAAAATTTGTTTCAGGCTATGTAAAAGTTAATTGAAGTAAAGTTTATGAATAAAGTTAATCTGAACAGCCTGGTAGCGATAAGTTTGATTTTGCTATCGTCCTGTCAATCGGTTGACGAGAAGGAAAATCAAAAGCTGGAACGCCAGCTTGATTCGGTTAATCAGGAACTCGTGGAAACACGTCAGGCTCTCATGGATTCGCAACAGGTAAAGGCATTGCTGGACTCTATTGATGCCAGCCGGCAAGTAACAGTCGCGCCCATGAATGGTAACAGCGATGCTGAAAATAACATCAGTCGTTTGAATGATATCAATGAATATGTAAAAGACATTAATATCAAAATGGACCAAATGGAAAAGTCGATTAAGTATGTGAATACCATGGCTGCCTCCATTCTTGCGCTTCAGGCGGATGTTGACGCGCGCACGCAGAAGATTGCGAGACTTGAGGCGGAGGCGAGAAAAATTGCTGTGCCCGACCCAACCAACAGTGTTGCACTCCAGCGCAAGGACTCAACCCTGGCCGCTTTTGTTAAAAATTGCCAGCAGGACATTGCTGTGCTCCAAAAAACGATGGAAGAAGTTCATGCCAAGAACAACATGGCAACTGCAGAAATCTATTACAATCAGGCGGAAGTGTTGGCAGGAATGCTCAAAAATTTGAGTTCAACAGCCAAGCGAAAGTTTGTGCACAAAGAAGCACTTGAGATGTATCGCATTTCTTATTCGCTGGGGAAAAAGGAAGCCCGGCAGCGCATTACGGCATTGGAAATGCTTATGTAGTAACTCGCAGAAAAGGTGCTGTAGAAATTATCCGGGAAGATTGATATATTTGCAATACCCTTTGCAATCAATCTCTCCCGGATATGAAAGCAAAAATTCTCAACGCAATTTTAATTGTCAGTTCTTTATTCGGCTATCTCGAATGGGGTACCGGTAACCACATGTTCCTGTTTCAGGCGGAAGGCGAAATCCTGACAAAAATGTTCACCGATCCGCAATCGATCATTCACCCTTTTATTATACTGCCGATGCTCGGGCAACTGCTGTTGTTTACCACACTGCTACAGAGAAGCGTAAACCGGTGGCTTACCTACACAGGCCTTGCCTTTATCGGCATTCTTTTAGCGCTTATGTTCTTTATTGGCGTGATCGACACAAACGCAAAAATCCTGCTGTCAACGCTGCCGTTTATGATCACGGCATTTTTGGTGATTCGGCATCACCGGAAGCGTGCTGCTCAGGCCTGAGCGGAAGACTGACAATAAATGTTGAGCCCATTCCTTCGGTTGATTGAGCGCGGACTGAGCCGCCCAATTTTTCCATAGTTTCTTTAACAATATAGAGGCCTAAGCCCGAGCCTACTGACCTCTCGTGTGCCTGAAAAAACATATCGAATACACGTGAAAGTCGTTCGGGAACAATACCGATTCCGTTGTCGGCAAACATCAGGTCAAGAGATGCATCTTTAACCCGCGCAGAAATATTAAGGTAATGTTCGGCCTTACCGGAGTCGTAATATTTGAATGCGTTTGATACCAGGTTTCCGATTACAAGCTGCAGTCGCATCGGATCTGAGACAATCGATAAATCGTCTGGTACATTTACGTGCATCTGAACGCGGTCGGAGCCGGGGTAAAATCTCAGGCTGTCAATCACATTACCGATACATTCTTTTACGTGCACAGGTGCTTCGGTGACCTCCGTCCGGCTGTTGCGCGAATAATCTGAGATATCGGTTATGAACTTATCCAGGTTTTCCACACGATTTTTCATGAGGCTCAGATAAAGCATGATCTCATCCAAATTTTTTTCGCGCTCAAGCAACTGAATCAGTCCGCGCACCGAACTTAAAGGCGCCCGTAAGTCATGCGATGTACTGTATACAAACTTGTCGAGTTCACTATTGATTTTGATAAGTTCCTGATTTTGCGCGACCAACTTCTTTTCATTTTCCATCAAAGTGCCTTCCGATCGCTGGTGAATGGCCAGCATAAAGTGAATAATGGTGACACACGCGATCAGGCTGATCAAAAAATTAAAAATCAGGTTTGCAGCAATGTACGATTCCGAATAAGCATGCTGCGGTAAAATGTCAAACGGGAAAAACACCATCAACAGAAAACAGGCGATTGACAAGCCTGCGATGAACATGGCCTTTTTTCTGCCCTCATACCCGAAAACTGCATAAGCCCCAACCGCGGTAGTCATATAAAACATATAAAGCCCAGTACTTACTTGTTCCAGGCTCGAGAATATGAACACCGTCAGGTTTATACCAATGCCCAACAGGAGGCTCGCCACGGTATGCCTGCCCATTCGATTCAGATACAAACCGAGTCCGATCACAGCTGCGCACGACAATTGATAGGGCCATGTGTAATCGATTCCGAAAGCAAGGTCAAACAGTGCGTACAGAATTACTACAGTAAACGAAATCAGGCAAAGTTGCCCTGTCAGGAGAATGCGCTTATGCTGCGTATACGAAAGATTATGATCTTCTCTTTTGAAGATGATCGCCTTAACAAGATTTGCGAAGGTTCGAGACATACGACTAATCCCGAAAGGTAACGTTTTCCGGATTTACAGAAATGGCTTACTCAGGTTTATTTTTTTATGATTTTTGTCAATAGTCACCTTGCAATAAAATACCGGAGACCGATTTTTCATTTTTCCGTATCTTATCTCCATGAACTATGAAGCAGCTAAAAATTAAAGTCTCAGATACTGGCGGAACCGTATCGGGTGAATTGCTGGAACCACCAAAAATGAAAGCATTGATTGTTCTGGCTCATGGCGCAGGTGCCGGCATGAACCATATTTTTATGACCCGGCTTTCGGAGGCCCTTGCCGAAAGGAACATCGGCACGTTACGCTATAATTTCCCGTACATGGAAAACGGAAAGAAACGACCCGATGTACCCGCAGTTGCTACGAAAACAGTTGAGATGGCATTAGCCAAAGCGCATGAGTTGTATCCCAAGGCAAAAATTTTTGGTGCCGGAAAATCATTCGGAGGGCGGATGACTTCTCACTACCTCTCCAAACATCATCCCGATTACGTGAGAGGCGTGCTCTTTTACGGATTCCCGCTGCACGCTGCCGGAGACCCGGGAGTTGATCGGGCCGATCATTTAAAGACTGTTTCGGTGCCGATGTTGTTCATGCAAGGTTCACGCGATGCGCTTGCGGACCTGAAGCTGATCAAACAAGTGACTAAAAAATTAAAGAATGCTGCGCTTGAGGTATTTGAAGGTGCCGACCACTCGTTTAAATCCGGAAAGAGAATTTTCATTCCCGAATTGGCGGATGCAACACAAACATGGATTGAATCAAACGGTTAAACTAACAGCTTGACGATGAAAAAACTAATTTACCTGGCGATGGCTTTCGTTCTCTCCTCCTGCTTTCCGGGCGATCTCAAGGAGAAAATGAATGAACAGATGAATAAGATGCAGGTTGACCTTGCCGATCAAACGTTCCGTAGAATGCTCGGTGAAATCGAAATGCACAAACTTAGAAACACTAAATACCCTGCTTCACTCAGCGAACTGCAGTTTATGAACTCATTCGACTCCATAAATTTTCATGCGGTGGAATATCACCTCCTCGACTCAGGCTACGAACTTAACCTGCACATGAAAGCTGCAAGGCTTAACGGAACACAAACCGAGGTCATGCTTTCCTACCCGAAAGAGTTCTGGCGTGGCCTCGGCTGTTTGAAATCCAATTTGAAAGGCGACTAACGTGCGCTCCTTTATCAATTTGCCTTGCCGGAAATATATGTTCCGGGAGCTATTTCACACAGCACTGGAAGCTACAAATATGGAGCAGTACATGCAGTTCGTCAAGAAAACATAACCAGCCGTCATACATTCCCGCATCGCTCGTGAGATTTGCGTTGATTCAGGTATAAAAAGATGTTTCAACTCAACTCAGGCATTATGAAAAACTCATCGAAAATCCGGTTCACACTGATTGTATTGGCAGCGTTAATCACACCTTTAATGGCGTTCACCCTCCGGGGTGGCGACAGCTTTGAAATTTACATTGGAAAAACACTTGCTGTGCAGCAGTTCCTCCACATGGATAAAACTGTGAAAACAGTTGATCTTTCAGCAGCCGCTCCCGCAGAAGAATTGCGTGTGAGTTTTAACCATTGCGGCCAAACCGGAACCAACCGTAAGCTTGCGCTCAAAGACAATCAGCAAATTTTAAAAGAATGGAAGTTTGCCGACATCAAACCGGGCGGGTCGCCAGTGATGACGCTATCGGTGAAAGAAATTGCTGCAGTTCAGAAAAATCTGAAAGGAAAAAATTTATCACTTTTTTATTCTTCTGATTTGATGAAAGACGGGAAAGTATTGGCCACACTCACCTCACGGGCCGCACAAGCCAGCGCCCGGTAAAATTCCAGTAACACAAACAGCTGTTTTCAGATTTGATACCACGAATCTGAAAACAGTTTTTTTGTGAGTATCGGTTTACAATTCACTATCGAAACGATCGGCAATTTAATATCAGGGGATGTGGGTTTTCTTTTGTAGTTTAGTCTCTCATTTTCATCCGGTCTATGAATTTCGAAAAGATATTAGAGGAGAACCAACAATGGATTGAGGAACATCTGCGGCTTGACCCGAATTATTTCGATGACCTGGCAAAAGGACAATCTCCGGACATCTTGTATATCGGTTGTTCCGACAGTCGCGTAACAGCGGAGGAAATGATGGGCGCACGTCCCGGTGAAGTTTTCGTACACCGCAACATTGCCAACGTAATCGCCAACAGCGACCTCAACGTGATGTCGGTTGTGAACTACGCTGTGCAATACCTCAAGGTACAACACATTGTTGTGTGCGGACATTATTATTGCGGAGGGGTAAAAGCTGCGATGGAGTCGACCGATATGGGCATCATAAACCTGTGGCTGCGCAACATTCAGGATGTTTACCGACTGCATAAAGATGAACTGAATGCAATTGCGGATGAAGAAACACGCTACAAACGTTTGGTCGAACTGAATGTACAGGAGCAATGTGTTAACCTGCTCAAGACCATTGACGTGCAGCAGGCCTTTCGCGAGCGCGGCCTCATCATTCACGGATGGGTGTTCGATGTAAAAACCGGAAGGCTGATTGATTTGAAGATCGATTTCGCCAAAATCCTCAAAGGGCTTTCGGACATCTATACGTACGAGCTTTAAGAAAACTAACCAAGCCAGGCTTACCTCACAATCAGCTTGCCGCTGGCCGTTTTTACCTCCTTTGTGCCACGGGTAAGAATCATGCGATAGAGATACATCCCGTTCGGAACCATGTTACCGGCAGCATTCTGACGCTGCCAGGTTAATACGTTGGTGCCCACAAACAAGTCGCGCTTTGTAAAAGTTGCTACCGGCTGACCGTTCGCATTCAAAATCTCGAGTATCATAACATCAGGTTGCTGATCGCCTGTGATCACGATGGTAAAGAACACATCATTTTGTGCAGGATTCGGATAAGGTTTCTCAATTACCACCGAGTTATCTGCCAGTACCACAAAGTTTACTACATACGGGTCAGACCCTCCCGCGTTACCATTCGCATCCTCAGCATTCACCTTTAATGTGTAGGTGCCTTCCGGCAGACCAAGGGGATTAAACTCAACGCGGAAATCAGAAACGGTAGATGCCGCAAACCATTGAATATCGGTACGCGAAAAAAAGACAGCTGTAAAATCATTATCACCCGGATACTTGAGGAATAATTCCACGCCCGTAGTATCCGTTTTAAAGCGCACCGGATTTTCATCCCAAACCTTAACCACAATTTTCGGACTGGCGGAAACGTAATCTCCATCCACTACATAGCGGCCATCGATCGTAACATCCACAACCGGATTGAATATGTCGCCCTGAACATTCAGCAAGTCGGGCAATACCAGTACATTGTTATCGTAGTACAGTTCCGGCAAAACACGCGGGTTCACATAAACACGTATGTCATTAAGCCCCGCCTTGTTATCGGTACCATAACTTAAATCAAAAGTTGTTTCTTCACCGGGAGCAGGCGCAAGAATTCTTTTCGTACGAATATCTGACGAATGAAGCGCCTTGTTGTACAATGTGTATTGCACTATCAGCGAGTCATCGAACTGCTTGCCGGAGATGTTCATGAATCCATACGTTCCCGTAAAGATTTCTCCCTCCACCAGGTTTTGCGTAACAGTAGCCCCCGTATAGATCAACACGCCTTCCGCGGCAGGCGTATATTCGACAATCCATTTATCCAGTTGCGGTGAAGTAAGATTGATCTCGTCTTTCGCGTGGAAGATCAACTGCAGATACGGGTACTGCACAGGATTCAACGCCCCGATATTAAGCGCGGTTGTGGTAATGTTTGTGAACAAAGGTGTTTTCAATCCGGTTAACGAAATGCCGATAACATCAAATGTAAATTGATCCGTGACCGGAACTTCAGACACGTTACCTTTAAAAGATATTTTTTGCCACGCGGTTGCCGGCCCGATCACAACCGACTTCATCTCTCCCGAAGTATGACGGCCGGTTACGCTGGCATTAACTGTAAGTGATTGTGATTCAGCAGGTGTTCCGCTGGTACGTTTTATTACAGCCGTTCCGGGCGCAGATCCTTTGCGGGAAAAAATGACCACCGGTTCACCGGGTTGCAACGCAGCAAGCTGCCCCGATGAAATTCCCAGTTCAGCAAGTTTTGTTGTAGCCGCTGCCGGCCACGAAGTGTAGCCCGGACTGCCCAATGAAAACAGAATAACCGAGTCGCCAACGGAAACGTTGTTGATGTATGCAATAATGTCTTTACCATCGCCACCGATAATATCGGATGTTGTATAGTTTGTGATGATCTCAGGTCGTTTGCCACAGGCACGTGCATCGGGGTACTGAACATCAACCGGCATGTAAGGCAATGCTGTTGTTTTATTAAAGGCCAGCAAACTGATCGAATTCTTCCGGCAGCCCAATCCGGGAGTTGCGGTTATCAACGAAACCGGATGGTATTCCGAATCATTTACTTTCACAGAGAGTTCGGGGTGATACGTTCGCGGGAGCGCAGCGTTTGTAACGTAACCCGGATAGTTCACACCCAGTGTTTTAATGGAAATGCTTGTTACAGTTTCCTGGAGCTCCAGTCGTTTCCCCTCCTGATTTTTCGTCAGGCCGATCGTTTCATTACTGCCATACTGCGGAAAGTCAATCTGCGCCCATCCCTCCGGACCATTCTTGATGTACGTAAACGAGTTGATTGCCCAATCACCGCTTTCATTTTCTGCCGGCTGTGCGAGCTTAACACGCCAGTAGTATGCGAGCGTATCTACGGTTGAGATCAGGTTTACCGATTGCGTGATAATCTTTCCGTTTACCGCGAATTCTTCAATGAACGGACTATCAAACCGGTCGGTTGTGTCAAGTTGAATCACAAAGTCGCGGGCTTCATCCAGCGGATTCGTACTCTGAACAATCAAATTTGTGGTTAGCGTATTAACAATACTAAATCCCTGCGGATACAGTCCCCGCGCTGCGTTCAATGGAACCAGTAAAGAAAAATCAGTGGAGTTATTGTTTTCATTTAACTCAGCTGCTTTGTTATCCGGATCGATCGTGATGGTAAAAGTATTGTTTCCGGCTCCCTTGCTATCGCGTGGGATGTTAAACGTGAGCGTGTCGCTGTATAAAACGGGCAGAAATGTTGAATCGTAGTTGATTACCGTGTTGTCACTCAGCAGACGTTTAACACGAATGTCAAGCGTATCTTCCTTAGCGCGACCGAGATTGCGCACCACGATTTTTAGCGCAAATGAATCGCTTACAGCAGTGATCGGGTCAGCTGTGTAAGATTCCGCAAAAATATTCGCGGTATTTATTTCATAGTCAGGTTTATTCGCTCCGAAGAGTGACACTGCAGGGTCACCGAGTAAAAGCATTTGCTGAGCTTGCACCACCATCTGCAACGATCCGTCATTTTCGGTTGTTTGGCGCACAAGTTCTTTCTGCACATCGCCAATGCCTTTATGAATGAACACGGAGTCGCTGTACGCTATGGAATAAAAAGCTTCTGAATACCGATTGAGATAGTATTCATATCCAAACGATGTATTTGCCATAAATCCAACGGCACCTTTGTTAGGTGTATTGATCCAGTCTTCACCATAGCGTGTGGTCGTGGCAAAAAAATCACCGGCATTACAACCATTGATGAGAAACATGGGGTATTTACCGGGATTATTGTAGCCCAGATCAGGCGCGCTTACAAAGCCAATGTTAACATCATTTTGCCCGGGTGAAGAGTGACCGAATAGCGTTACAAGATTTAATCCTTTGTTTACGTAATCGGATACATTAAACAACTCCAGACCGATGTCCTTTTTTGAGATTGCAGTAACATGACCACCCAGATAATAACCTTCGGCATAGGGCTCAACCTGCCGGAGATAAGATGCGAAAATTTCAGGCTCACCCGGCTTAATCCCCCCGCTCAGGTGCAGAATGTCTTTCCGCCACAAGCCGTCAAATGGCCGGGCTTCCATTTCTTTCACTTTATTCAAATAGGCTGCAACGTCCTGGGGCGTGCTGGCGGTTATCCGTCCGGTGGCAACCGCAGGTTCATTCACATTGCTGCTAACCAGTCCTGCTGTAAAATAAATGTCTGAAGCGGGCATGCCGGCTGTTGGCACAAGATCTTTTAGAACGAATGCCGATGGATTGCGATGGTATCCATACCATACGTCCAATCCTTTTCCAATCAGAAAAAGATATTTCGGATTGCCCTGCTCCACGAGGTAACGCATGAAGCGTGTGATCGCAAGCGGTGAAATCTCCCCGTAATTAAACTGATTGTACAGTTGATCCATCTCCACGGTAAGCGTATCATACGAACCACCTTCCGCGGACGCGCGATAGGCAGCATATGCTTTTACGGGATCGGTGTACGGAGCTGCGGGTTTCATCAATGCCTTGTTGCTGATGATCACATATTCACCGGCCGGGTTGATATTACGGAAGCTGATGCGTTTGATAACCGGGGTTGAAAAAACGGAGGTAGCAAAAATTTTGCGCGATGAAAACGTGTTATCGATTACAGGCTTAAGTGTGGTTGTTCCTTTCGGATCGATAGCAACCACGTTATTCGGTTCGGTAATGTCGAACAGTTGCGTGTTGGGTGCAGCATTCAGAATTTCGAGGTACGATTTATTGCCCGGATTGGGATTCAGCCTGAAAACTTTTTCAGTTGCACCTGCGGCATTGAATGTTTGCGGATACTGAAGTCGTATATAGGATGCACTCAGGCGTGAACCGGTACCCACTGACTTAACCTGCACAAAAAGTTTTCCATCCGGCCCGATGTCCGACCAATTCAATTCACCGCTTAGCGTAACTACCTCCGATCCGTAAAGAGATTGCTGCTCGAACAATCTTGAGGGTGCTGACGGTCCCACCCAAATCTCAACATTGTGACTGGCTTCCTGACGACCCGTAACCTGTACCTCAAGAATCGGGTTACCGGAACTTTGAGAAGTGTTGCTGATGTCGGTTACCGTATAGGTCAGTGAATTGCCCGTGGTGAGTTCCGATCCGGTCCAGCCTTCACCCGTTTCGAAAAATGTATTTTGAATGAAATTAAGGTATCGTGCTCCGGTGCTGTAGTCGTTTGTAATCAGCAGCAGCTTCTCATCGGTATGTGAAGTTTCAGCAGGCAATCCAAAGTTCACCTCCGAAAAAAACGACATCCTCAGGCCGGGTGTAGTGCTGCTTACTGTAAGAAAGTATGCAGTGGTATCGCTGTACAGATTGTAGTATTGGTGCGGCTGCGTGGAAGGCTTGTAAAGTTCGCGGTCGCTGAAGCCCGTATTTTTTTCTCCGTAGAACTCAATGTAATCACCGGCATTAAAAATCCCGTCAAGCTCACCCGCCACGCGGATCTGTTGCTCGATGCCGCGATGGAAAATCTGAACCTGCTGTGGATTGGTTGTGGCTACCGGGAAACCCGCATTCTGAAGGTCGCTTGTGGTAAGCCGGTAAAGGCCGTCTTTTGCGACCGATATTTTATAGTAGGGCTGGTTGAATTTCACCCACTCGTTGCCATACTGGGAAAACCCCGAAAAGGCCGAAAAAAGGCCAAAAAATGTAAAAATGAGACGTTTCATCCGGGATTTAATCACCAACACCAAATAACGCGCAATATACGCAAAGCTTATTCCGGACTTAATACGCAGCAGGGCCTTAAAGTAAGAGGTTTCAATGCTTTATCTTTAGCCGTTAAACCAGTCATCCCGATTGAAAAAATACCTCCAGCTCGCAGCGCAAATTGTACGGTTCGGTACGCTGAAGGGGCATGGTCGTAATTTCCGGAAAAGCAGGGCACGAAGTCTTGAATCATTGCAGGAATTCGTTCCGCAAAACGTACAAGCGGGATCTGAAGCAAAAGCCGACTCTGACAAACAAAGTTCTCTGAATAACCTGACAGGTCAACTCGCTTTTATCCGTCATGCGTTCAAAACAAAAGGCGGGCACCTTTGCGCATCTGACCTGGCGTATGTTCGGATTCCGAAAGCGGCAAACACCTCCATCAGCTACGCCATGCTGATTAAAAAATATCCCTCGCTTGCAGCAAAAGATCCGGATGAAACACAAATCAACTTTCTGACGGATGTCAATCTCAAAACGGTATCTGAAACAGAATCGGAGACGATTTTCACTGTCGTGCGAAACCCGTTCGCCCGGCTGGTATCGGTGTACCGCGATTTTTTTGAAAACAACGATTCCGATTTTCTGTATGCCGATTACCTGTTTGGCATTCTGAAGCCAGAAATTTCTTTTGCGGAATTTGTGTCACGCATTAGTCGCATCCCCGATCGGTTGAAAGACCAGCATTTCAGACCGCAGCACTTGTTTGTTCAGCCCTACGAAAAAAGCGGCCACGCTGTGAAATGGTTTAAACTCGAAGAACCGGAAACGCTCGGGCAGTTTCTGCGTGAACATGATATGAAACTCGTTCACCGGAACAGAAGCCGCGATGACTATCGCTACGAAGAGTATTACACATCCGAACTGCTGGAACAGGTTTATGAAATGTATTATTCCGACATTAAAAAGTTCGGGTACCAATCACAATACGAAGTGCTCAGAGCCGGTTTGAGGGCATAAATAACGCTGACCGCACTGTTCAAAAGTGTTCACCGAAGCCTGAAAAAGTGTTCACTTTTGTAAGTTTGTGTTACAGAAAGCCAGTGAAAATCTTCCTTCAATAAAATTATTCGTTTGAATATCAACAAGTTACAAAACGGGTCGGTTTTTAGCACAGTACTTGGTATTGCCAAGTACGACTGCATAAAACATGCAGTGCGATAATAAAACACTATGGATCTGGAGAACACACAAGTACAGATGCGGAAGGGAATACTGGAGTACTGTATTCTTCACATCATTGCCCGGGGAGAGGTATACGCTTCCAACATGATCGATGAGCTCACGTCAGCCAAGATGATCGTGGTGGAAGGCACGCTCTATCCGCTGCTTACACGCCTGAAAAATTCAGGCCTGCTGGAATACAAATGGGTGGAATCCAAATCGGGTCCGCCACGCAAGTATTACAAGCTTACCGACAAGGGTGCGAAGTTCCTGGAAAAGCTCACGGAAACATGGGATGAGCTGATCCATTCAACCGAAATGATCACCTCACGCAGCAACACCAAGGCATAAACCAAACTAACTACGATTCTTCATTTTTTATGAAAAAGAATATAAGCATCAACATCAGCGGAATCATCTTTCACATTGAGGAGGACGGGTATGAGGTTCTGAAAAAGTATCTCGACTCGATCAACAAATACTTCTCTTCGTTTGAAGACAGCAGCGAAATCCTGTCGGACATTGAAAGCCGCATTGCTGAAATCTTCCTCAGCAAGCTGAGCGAAGGCAAACAGGTGATTACGTTTGAAGATGTAAACTCTCTGGTGCAAACCATGGGTAGCGTGAGCGATTTCAAAGCTGCCGAAGAACAGGAGTTTCAGCAAACCGAAAATTCACAGCAGGGCGAACCTCAGCCGCAGGCTGAACGCAGATCACATTATTCAAATGCAGCAAGCCGCCAGCTGTATCGCGACAAAGCGCGGAAAATTTTAGGTGGTGTTTGCGCGGGACTCGGTAACTACTTCAACATTGATGCCGTTTGGGTGCGCCTGTTCTTTGCGCTCCTCACCTTTGCATGGGGATTTGGCTTACTGGTGTATGTGATTATGTGGATCGCAATCCCGGGCTCGTACACGCTTGAAGATATTCAAACCAACCGCAAACTCTTCCGCGACAACGAGCGCAAAGTAATTGCCGGTGTATCGGGCGGACTGGCAGCTTACTTCGGGTTAGACATCATCCTTGTTCGCTTGCTGTTCGTGATAACCGGATTCTTCGGTTTCGGATTGGTCGCATACGTGGTGCTGTGGATCGTTTTACCGGCCGCAGTTACCATTACCGATAAAATGGAAATGCAGGGCGAACCCG
This sequence comes from Cyclobacteriaceae bacterium, assembly GCA_019694875.1. Classification (GTDB taxonomy): domain Bacteria; phylum Bacteroidota; class Bacteroidia; order Cytophagales; family Cyclobacteriaceae; genus UBA2336. The sequence goes on along the minus strand of JAIBBC010000002.1, from coordinate 208,849 downwards.
TTACGCTTTCCAACATCGAATCGAATCTTAAAAAAAATTTCAATGTGAAGGAGGATGAGGAGAACGTGTTGGTTAAGATCCTTCTCTTTCCGTTCCGCCTCATCGGCATGATTCTTACCGGGCTCGGCAAATTGGTTCGTCCCCTGCTTGAGGTAATCCGTGTAGCCATCGGAGTATTGATCACATTCCTGGGACTTTCTTTAGTACTGTCGGTTATCGTCACAACCGGAATTTTAATCGGGGTAATCTCGGGCACATCTGTTCCCATTCATCTGGGAGTTCCGTTTAACGAAGCAAGTCTGCCAATTGAAGCGATGAGCAAGGCTGTTCCGACACTGGCGATTGTGGCTGCTTTTATTGCCTCACTCCTTCCAGGAATCTTCATCACCTTACTCGGTATCTCCGCTATCGCGAAACGTGTTGTGTTTAGCGCAGTGGTCGGCTGGTCGATGTTTGTGTTGTTCCTGGCGAGCTTGCTGGTACTGAGTTTCACCGTTCCGAAAATTGTGTACTCCTTCAAGCAGGATGGCGAGCTTAAAACGGAATCTGTTTACCAGTTACCGGCAAGCAACAAGCGCATTGTATTAAAAGTAAACGAGATCGGGCTGGATGATTACATTCGCCCGCGCGTGGAAATCAAAGGCTACACCGGCAACCAGATTAAATTGGTGCAGATCATTGAATCGCAGGGATTGAGCCGCCAGGTGGCAATTGAAAACGCGAAGATGGTTGACTACAACGTAAGCGTTCAGGATTCCCTCTACACGTTCGATTCAAACCTGCAGTTCAAAAAAGACGGTGTGTTCCGCGGTCAGCGTGTGATTATTGAAATGTATGTTCCGTTCGACTATCCGTTCTACATCGATGACGATTTCAGGTTGAGCAACATCGGCTGGTATAACAACAGCGAATTCCAGAACAACACCTGGGTAATTTCGAAAGACACCAAGGATTTCAAGTGTGTAAGCTGCCGGGTAGTTGAAGTGTCGGAAGAAGAGGCCGAAACTGAACGCATCAACTCGCTAAGCGATTACAACGAAGTTGAAATCAGCGGAATCTTCGATGTAACCATCGTACAGGAGCAAGGCACGCATGGCATATCGATAGACGGGCCCGATGAAGATGAGGAGAAGAAATACAAAGTGACCCAGTTTGGCAATACACTCAAGATTGAATACAGCGGATCAACCAAAAACTTCAACCTGAAAGATCTCTCGGGTGTGGATGAAACAAAAATCCGGGTCACCCTGCCCGACTTAAAAGGTTTGAAACTGAAAGGCGCGGGCGAAGTAAGGATCGAAGATTTCAATGTTGACGATCTCGACATCGAAGTATACGGACCGGTAAGTGTAAAAGGAAATCTTACAGCCGACCGTATTAACGTAAACCTGGCCGGGGCAGCCAAGCTTGAACTGGAGGGCCAGGGCCACACGATGGACGCCCTGGTTCAGGGAGCCTCAACCTTGAAGGCGTTCGACTTCAGTGTGCAGAATGCCATGATCGAAACCACCAGTGCGTCAACCGCAAAAGTTACGGCCAGCGGCCGTCTTGAGATAAAAGAAGGAATTTCCAGCAAAATCAGCTACCGGGGTGATCCGGCAGAAGTAATTAAAGAGTAACAAAAAACCGGGTGCTGCGTAAAAGAAAGCGCGGCACCCCTAAAACCCGAAACCCAAAACCCAACGCATATGTTCATCATCCTCGTCATTGTCGCAATCCTGTTTTACATCGGCATGGTTATCGGAAAATTCCTCCGGTAAACCGTTTTCCCGAGCAACATGAAAAACCCCCGGCTTTTCCCGGCCATCGTTCTGACGGTGCTGGCTGCGTACTCGATCTTTTTATGGATTCAACTTCCGCAACCTTACGGTCGCATTGCCTTAGTTGTTGTACTGGTTGGCTTCGCCTTTAATTTAATCAGCAACCGCAAGCGCGCATTAACGCTGATTTCACTTACCGTTGCCGGCAGCGTGTTCGTGCTAACCGCAGGCACCATGTTTATGGTCGAGAATCAAAGCAAGCGCAAGCTGTTCGACATTGAAACGGCCGTTACCTTCCACAAGATCAGTTTCGAAGAAGCAAAGGCTAAAGCGAAAGCCGAAAACAAAGTTCTTTTTGTTGACTTCTACACCGCGTGGTGTGTGCCCTGTTTGGAATTTACGCGCAACGTACTCACCGATAAAGAAGTTGGCGAAGCGATGAACAAGAGCTTCATCAGCTTAAAGTATGATGCCGAGAAGGGCGATGGCATTGCACTGGCCGCACGTTACAAAGTGGCAGGCTATCCTACCCTGCTGGTAATCGACACGGATGGCAACGTGCTGGAAGAAGTAGGCGGGCAGTTTATTCCAAGACGTGAACTCATGATTGAGACTGCCCGGAAGTATCAGAAAAACTAATCATCTCAAGCTATTCATACCTTTTTCGCACCTCCTCAGTTCATGGGGTAGGTTGTTCGCTATCATCCGTACTGCGATCAAATTTTTTCAACTAATCTACATAGGCTTTGCGGGCGGACGTCCACGAACAGCGTGGCGCAAACCGGGGGATGTGCGCTGGCAAGGCGGCCAGCAGAGCGGAGGTGCGCAGTGTTCGTGGCGCCCTTTTCTTTTGGTACTTTTCTTTTGGGCGAGCAAAAGAAAAGTAATAAGCTGTCTGACAAGTTGAAAATTGCACTTCACCGAAGCAGTTATCTCCTTATCTTTCCTTTATGAAAAACCGGATCTTGGTCAGTTGCCTGCTGGTGTTCGCGTGCACACCTCAGTTGAAACATACACCTCCTGCCAACAATAAAATTTTAGTAATCCTCGCCCACCCTGACGATGAAACGGCCGTGGCACCCGTGCTCGCCAAGTATGCTGCCGATCATGACGTATACCTCGCGATTGCTACCGATGGCCGGTACGGCTACCGGGAACACGCAGGCATTCCGAAAGGTGATTCGCTGGTTGCTGTACGGGTAAAAGAAGCTGTGTGTTCGTGCAAAGCGATGGGTATTCATGCCCCGATTTTATTAGGCTTTCATGACGGTTCAGGTATGGTTACCGGCATTGGTGAATACTTCAGACAAACTGAAGCGATGCGTGAAAAAGTAAAATCAACCATTGAAGAGATCGATCCGGGTGTGATTATCACGTTCGGTCCGGATGGCGACACCGGGCATCTTGACCATCGTGGCATTGGCGACATCACCACCGAAGTGATTTTACGTGAAGGCTGGTACGAAAAGTATCCTGTTTATTATATCGGCTGGACAAAAGACAAGATTGTTAGTCTGCCGCAAAACGATGCCGTTAACACGGCCGATGAAAGCTACCTAAACATCCGCATTCCCTACAGCGAGGCCGATGAAGAAAAATTATTCGCGGTGATTCAATGTCATAAAAGCCAGTTCTCCCCTTCCGAAATAACCGACTGGATTGAAACCGAGAGAAAAGATACAGTTAACGTTGCCTACTTCCGGCAACTTGTGTTGGATAGGAAGGTGAGGGAGGGGTTTTAATTCTAATAAAAGGCCAGCCCAAACTTTAGCGGCTCCCTCGGCATGCTGCGCAATTGCCTCAGGCCGGGCTGTTCGTTACAAGTCCTCGCTGCGCTGCGGGCTTTTCACTTCCATCCCTGCCGCAGGTTAGGACTTCACAATATAATTGGGCTCTAACACGGTGGTTTTGTTAAATATGATCTAAGCTACCTGCAATTCTTTTGATAATTTACTGCACGAAGGTTACAAAAACCTTATAATTTCAACTACGGCATATGTAAAGTGTGCATAATGATTACAAGCATCGGATAACATTCCGGCAATGCATCTTCGGTTCTTTTAACTATCAACAAGTTAGGTCACTCAACCCATAGGAACTGATAATCTGGTGCATTACCATTACCCGCGTAATTGTTAATTGACGCTAGACCAATGTTCATATGTTAATTTTCTTATATCTCCGTCAAATGGAACAAATTTTGGTTCGAACTCTCCGCGTGAAAATCTTATACAGTTTTCAGAAAGATCATTGAGTTTATATGGGGATGACGCTGCGTCAAATATCAGGTATGTCCCAAGTAAATCACTATCAACACGCCAATTACCTCTCGCTGTTTCAATAATTGAATCGACTCCAGAGAAAATAACATATGACGTAGAGTCAGAAAATTTTATAACAGTATACGGCTTTGGACAAAATGAGTTTTTATATAAACGAGAAAACAACTCTCTTTCTCGACCTATGGCACGCCATACCATAAACACGATTACAATTAAACTTAATAAAATAGCTATTGTTATTTTTTTTGTAAGACCTTTATTGACCTGTATCATCCATTTATAACTTTAAATTCAAATACTATAAATAGTAGCAATACCACCTGTTATCTTCTATAAATGAACCTGCATTCATGTCTACTCGCGATCCGAAAATATGTTTGAAAGAAATGTCAGAACTGCCTCCTTCATTGTCCGAGTGGGTTCGTCTTTAGGCAATGGTTTACTATCAATATCATTTTTCCGTTTACTGTGATGATTCTCATCACTTGGCATTTCAGTTGAAACGACTCGTTCCTCCCCCGATTTTCTATCATAATGGAATAATGATCCGTTTGGTGTCGCTACATATGAGTCCTTATCCTGAACCCAAGCATTCACCTTGTCTTGACCTGAAGATACACGACTGCGATGACCTTAAACGTAACAGGCAGAGTACTATAAGATTTAACAATGATTGTAAATTTACTCTTATAACAAAAAATCAAATAGTTGATTAATGTAAGAATAGCTAAGAGTATGATGTATTTCAAGGAACGATCTACAACCGGTATGAAGGTTAGAACATTTATAAACTGAATAAAACTAATAATTAGACTTGCTTCAAAAGCTCTGTTACCGGCTGTTTGATAAGTAAAACCACCCTCAATTCGTTCCAAAAAGAAAAACAGAACACAAAAAATTGAATGATAAAATCTCATTTTCGTTGATCAAGACAAAACTGAAGCAACTCCTTGCATTTTTCATGATTAGGGTCTAGCGTTAAAGTTCTATTAAAATAAATTATTGCCGTCTCAAATCGACCTTTGGAGTATTGGAGAATCAACAAGTTAAGGTAGCATAGGTTGTAACTGATATTCTGGTTCACAACCCTGCCTACCGAAAGAATTAATTTTTGCACACATTACTAAAATCAATTCTTAAGCCGAAATTACCCTCCTCCGTTTTTGAATACGTCGGAAATTGCTTGAGAGTAGATTCTTTTAATATAGCCTCTAAAGCTTTAAATTCCTTTTCTCCACTTAACAAATCACCATTCTCACTCAATACATACCCCACGTTCAAATAAACATCCTTAACCGAATTCTCTTCGATCATCAGTGTTATGTCATAAACAACTTTTCCTTGTAAGGCACATAATGAGTCTAAATGCTGCTTTGACATCTTCTTTTTCAAATAGGAGTAAAGAGCGGAATCACTCTCAGTAGAGAAGGTGCTGATCTGATCCTCAAAAGTCTTTTTATTTGGTTTACATCCAAAGCAAATCAAAACAACTAGACCTAACACAACAGAGCAACTATTTCTTATTATCTTCATCTTTCTTCTTTGGTTTTTTAAGATTCGGTTTAAGAATGAATTCCTCTCCAATGTACGTTATTCCTTTGCCAAAGGTTAACGTAATCTTTTGTCCTACGCGTACCTCCTCACCGTTTTCGTTTTTTTGCACTGAATATTTATAATAATCCATTGATTTGGCCTTGTACTCCCCGTCTTCATTCTTCTCAAAGGTTGTAATAACATCAATCATATTATCAAAACCCTTTCCTAGCTTATCAGTATAATCATGCACATGTCTTATTTTTACTTTATTATCTGCGGTAAATTCACCAAACGAATATCCATTTTTTGAAGACGCAGCTGATTGCCAAGTATATGCATTGCTTGCTTGATCAATCGAACCATTCTTACCGCCTATCGCGTCATCTATCGCATCGTATGCTTTGTAAGCTCTATTTGCATATTGAAGCCATTTAGCTGTGCTTCCAATTGCGCCCGGACTGGTCATAGTTTTGTCGAAATGTTCTCGGGTTGCAGATTTAAATAGTTCTGGATCATACCTGGTGGCTCCTCCGGTATACCCATGCAAATCAACAACTCTCATACGATCAAAATCTATTCGCAAAACGTCATTACCCTCACGAGGATCTCTACCATCTGGATCTACAAACCTTGTTGGATTATTGAACACATAGTTAAATGGAGACCAAGCCAGCATTTTGTCCGCAGAAGGATCAATCACTCCCCACCTTCCAATATCCGCCATGTACATCCTCACACCATAATCCAACCAACCTAAGTCAAGCTCGTCTTGCTTTTCTTTGCCGTTGTATAGGTAATTATTTTTAGCAGCATGCTCGCGCTGGTAAGAATTAAACTCTAAACCAAACGCGTAGTAATCATCCTGCTGTACTACCGGAGACTTGATATGCTCCACCGTAAAATCATCAAAGAACACCTCAATGGCATTGCCGCCTATTAGCCTTACGCAAATCGGACATCAACCTAAGATAGCAAGAATTTAGAGAATTTTGTTAAGCGACTGATTGGGTTTAACGCCACTGGATAAAGTATCATCAACTACAGTTTAGAGGTAGTCTAATCATATGCTATGAACCAACCTACAGCTATCCATAGAGAGCAAATAATTGCACTTACCACTATCCTTCTCAACCTTGACTCATTTGAACAAATCAAAAAATAATTAAAAATTATGTGCAGTACACAAAAAAAGTAGTAAACAATCCACTGCTCTAGAATGTATTTATCACTTGATGCCAAACCCGTCAAGAACGCAACTAAAATAGCCCCTAACTGAGCCATCAAAAATACTACTAAGTTGAAAACTACTAATCTAATCTCCTTCATTGTTTTACAGTTACATCTACGTTATAGTCTCGTTTCATTTTATTTACGAATGATTTGATAAGTTTCTTGTTATCCTTTCCCTTCGTTTCACCAAAGGCCTTCAAGAAAGATTTAACATCCTTAACAAATGAAGACGTAGAATGAGCTCCCACAATACCTCCACTTTTTTCAGATGAAGAAAACGCAGCCTTCAATCCCTTCATATCATTGTCAGAAAACTTATCCCTGTTGTGATCATGTGAATAGCTATTAGTGCCATCGGGAGCTGTTAAATTTCTGGATTGATGAGGTGCCATGTTGTAAATAAACTCTATGACATCATCAGGATTTGCAAATTGACCGGCATTTTCTTTTATCATTTTAAGAAGTTCTTCAGTATATCCAACACCGAAAGCTCCTCCTCGGCTATGTGTATATATTTGAATCTTCTCGGTTATTTTACCAGTTTTAGGATCCCTTTCAAGTTGTTCAAGGATTCCCGCAAAGTCTAACTTGGCGGCTTTCCTCCCGGCCAATGTTCGGTGACGACTAGACAACGAATTTAGATTGTTGAACTCCCATCCATCTTGCTCATGTAAATTTGGAAAAACCCCTCTATCACCGTCGACGTACATTATAGTACCGCCAGGATTAGGTATGCCAGAACTTGCAATTGTTTTGAGCAACTCCGCATCCCAGTAGCTACTTGAGCCTCTTTCACTATCCTTACTCACTCGTCCGTTTATAAAAATTGGAAGTTCTCCATCGCGATCGATAAAATTAACTGGGCAGTTTAGTGAATACACGTAAGACGAAGACATCTCCAGTAATTCAGCTTTAGGATCTATTACCACCCACCTGCCAATATCCGCCATGTACATCCTCGCACCATAATCCAACCAACCCAGGTCAAGCTCGTCCTGCTTTTCTTTGCCGTTGTATAAGTAGTTGTTTTTGGTAGCATTCTCTCTTTGGTAAGAGTTGAACTCCAAACCAAACGCATAATAATCATCCTGCTGTACTACGGGGGATTTTATATGCTCCACCGTAAAATCATCAAGGAACACCTCAACGGCATTGCCGCCTAACGCAGCATTGTCGTTGCTGAGATAAAGATACACAAGCCGCTGCGCTAGGCCTCACTTTTTTGCCATCGCTGCAAAAAAGTAAGCAAAAAAAATCTAGGCCGAAGCATGCTCCTACCCACATGCGCTCGCACCCCCGCGCTTCGGCCGGGCCAACGCACTAGAGCGTTGCCAGGCGTGCTGACAATACCGCCAATCCATCTGATAATCTGTTGCACGAAGGTTGCGAAAACCTCATTATTTCGCTTATAGCGGGTGTAAAAAGTAAATAACCGTTATTGGTATCCGCCAGCATAAGGTCAATCAATATGCTCGAAACGCTGATAATCAACAAATTAGATTCGCCAATAGGTTACAACTGATAATCTGGTGCACTACCTTTTCTATCAATTTATCTACATCTACAAGAAGTAGAGTCTCCTAGAAAAGTTACAAAAATCTCCGTTACACCAGCAGATTTTGAAATTGCCAGTTTATATGCAGCCAATTCGTCAGATATGTCTATGAGCCTCGAGCTAGATAAATAATAAATCTCTTGTTGCTCGTTTATAGAATCCAATCTAAATCTTGAGTTGCCCAATAGACCACCCCCGTAAACATCCCAGACTGAGCCGGCCTTTGCCGAAAAATCAATCAGTAATTCTTCTTCAAATTTGGTGTCTTTTAAAAAAACATCAAAGGGGGTAATATAAATTCGGTTATCTCTAAATGACAGGAGAATTGGCTCAGAATCCTCTGCTGGAGATAATCTATATTGATAATAAGTAATACCTAAATGGCTGACCTTTTTATCAGCAATATTCTGAAAAATATACAATATTTTTTTTCCACCATTAAAATCATCAGAGTAGATCGTATCGCACAATAAGGTATTCTGAAACGGTTTGTCAAAAAACATCAACTTATTACATGAATAAGACGCAAAACATGCAATTATAAGGGCAAAAATTTTACTTTTTTTCATCTTTCTCCTTTTTAAAAAGACTCCTGACTATATCCTTCTGCTCTTTAGTGAGATTAATTTCCTTTGAATTAACAAGCTCGGTCAAAAATTTTCCCATAGCACTTTCTGGATCAAGTGAGTTGCTCGGCATATTTGTTACAGCTACTTCCGTACCATATTCTTTGTGGTTTGCATCACTACTATAGTTCTTACCATCTTCTCTTTGCTGATCTTTTATCTTAATATGTGCATTCATTTCATGATTTAACATTTCTGCTTGATCGACCAAGTCCATCCCAGTTGCATTTCTCTTAAAAGTCTTTGAATCAAGAGAAATTAATGCAACTTTTTTTCCCTTTGACTTTGAAAAGTCAACTCCATTAAAAACCTCAAATCCTCGCACTTTTATAACACCACTTGTAGTCACATCTTCTGCTGCAACATTCCCATTAAACGTCATACCGCCCGTATAAGTATGCTTGTCCGACAGTGATATATAAACATCTTTTTTATCATTGGATGCATAAGAATCCCAAACTTCCCGGCCAGATTTCGTCGAAACCATGGCATTATATGCCCCCGCAATTTCAGTATTTTGCAAGTTCTCTTTCGTTGCTTCTATTACTGCGCCGCTAGTGGTAACAAAATAAATTTCTTTTCCGTCAGGATCTTTAAAAATTAGTGGACAATTAAGCACATAGTTATACGGACTAAACTGGAAATATTTATAAGCTTTCTCGTCTATAACCATCCAACGAGCTATACTTCTGTCTAGCATCCTCGCCCCATAATCCAGCCACCCTAAGTCAAGCTCGTCTTGCTTTTCTTTGCCATTGTATAGGTAATTGTTTTTAGCAGCATTCTCACGCTGGTAAGAATTGAACTCTAACCCAAACGCATAATAATCATCCTGCTGTACAACCGGAGACTTGATGTGCTGTACCGTAAAATCATCAAAGAACACCTCAATGGCATTGCCGCCTAACGCAGCATTGTCGTTGCTGAGATAAAGATACACATATCCCGCTTTTTTTATGATCAGTTGCTTGCTGAGTTGTTCATGCGCACAATCCTGGCCGTATTCGCGGGCCGCGGTAGTCATTCGAACAAAGCCTCCGTCTATCCGGTGGAAATCCCGATCAAAAACAAGATAATTCAGGTAGGCCTTCGGGGCCGTTCCGGTTTCGCTCGCCTTGTTCAGCACACTGGCATACGAAGGTGTTGCTCCGCCCGTACTTCCTGTTGCCCCTCCATCCACAAATGTGCCACCGGGTGCCGTGTTGTTGGCGATCGCAGCCATAAAGTTTGTCAATGCGGTTGTCCAGTTGCCGTTGTTCGTATCGAGGTACTTGGCAAATACTGAAACGTTCAACGTATCGCCTGGCATTACACTTAACGATTTGGCGAGCCCGTACCGTTCTGTAGCAGAACCGGTTAACCGCGTGGCATAATTGGTTGCCCCGCTGTTGGTATGGTCGAATAACGTGGAATTGATTTTCACCGCTTCATCGTAATACAGGAATTCGCTGTGTTCAGCGGCAGCGTTGGCGGTTTCCATCGTGGCCACCGGGTTGTCAACCACACGTTTGGAGGTAAACGTCATCCGCACGTTGCCCAAGTGATCTTTCAGGTGATATTGGTACTCCCAATCTTCGGCTCCGCTCAGACTGGGGACTATTCTTCCTTCTTCATGGTTAATAAAGCGCAGTGTGTCGTTTTCATAGATGTACTCCCCGGCATAGTCGGTGGTTTTTTCCATCACACCATTCTTGCTCACCTCCTGCCGCAGTTTGCGGCCGCTCGCATCGTAGATGTACTGCAGCTGTTTGTCGCCCGGCCTGGTTACAATTTCCGGCAGGTTCAGGAAGTTGTATGTGATAATGGTTTGGCCCTTCACCGAAACATTTTTGATTTTGCCCACAAAGGTGCCTTGAGCAGTCAGTACGAGGTTGGAGTTTCCGCTGGACGTAACGTTGAGCATGTACGTACCGCTGGCTGTGATGCTGGTATTCTGCCCGCCCAGGTAAACAATCAATGTGCCTGCAGTGCGTTCAACTTCAATGGTTACCAGAAAGGGTTTATTGGTTGCCGGATTGGTTTGGGTAAGGGTTGAGTTTGCTGCACCCGAAGCAATTTGTACTTCACCGTTTATAAACGTTAACCGTGCACTGTTGGTGAGCGTCCAGCCGGTGCTGCCATTGTCGAAGCTGCCATTGGTAAGAATTTCCGTGCCGCCTTTGTTCCGGTCCCACACGAGGTTGCCATTCGCATCGTAGGCATAGTCGGTCAGCGTTGAACCGGTAGCGGGGCCGTCAACAAATCCTTTTGTTTTGTCGCCCGCATCGGTAACGGTAAGCAGTTTATTGCTTTGCGCTGCGCCTGTACCGTAGTCGTAGGTAAGGTCATCCATCAAACCTTGCGCGGATGGCCTCCTGTCGTTGCGCTTGAGGGCGAGGATGTTTCCATTCAAATCGTAATTAAACCCGGTCTCACCGTAGCCATAATTGGCAAGTGCGCTCCACGAAGAAACGATCTTCTCTTTAAAGGCCGAGGTCTTGATCCGGTTCATCGGATCGTAGGTATACACGTATGCATTCTGGGTAGTGTCGCTCAGCGCGAGGTTGCGGCTCCATTTTATGCCGCTGATGTTGCCGTTGTACAACGGTGTGTTTGATATGCTCAGGTCATCATTATACCCAAGCTGCATCCCGAACAGGTCGCGGCCTGCATCGGCATCCGTTGCGCTCAAGTCGCTTTCATTCATTTTTGTAAGCCAGCCCCGGATGTTGTAGGCGTAGTCTACCGACTGCTTGAACGTTGTTCCATTTTTGCTGTATAGTTTTTTATCGATCAGCTGACCCAATTCGTTATATTCATTCTTTACCAGCAACACCGAATCTTCACTGTCGAGGCGATGCCATACTTTGAGTAACCGGCCGGCATGGTCGTACGTGAACGAGCGCGTAACGCTATGGGAAGTTGCTGCAAATGATGCTGCAACGTTGGCAATGCTTCCGTTTAATGTATAGAATGATACATCGGCCATTAAAGCAGCTGTCGTAACCCCGGTAAAAGTATAAACCGTAGTTCCGTTGCGTTTGAGGTACAGGTTTGTTCCGTTTCGTTCCCAGCGCAGCAGTTCGCCTTTAACGGTTGCGCCTGCTAAATTACCGGAGGGCGCCAGTGCTCCGTTTTTGTAAACCCGCAATACTGAACCATCCATATACACTGCGTAGTCCAGGTTGTTTATACCCGCATCCGGATTAGAATCTGAAAGGCCAAACATCCGTTGTGAGGTATTGTCGGTAACGTTCACCTCAACCCAACCGTTCTGGCTGGCGCCCAGTTGTTCGATAGAAGCTGCCCCCGAAGTACCCCAGGAGGCACTGGTGGCCGAGCGGTAAATCCGATTGCCTTGCAGCGTAACTCCTACGAGGTCTTTCCAGCGAACATCATACGTTGCATGAGTCGCTTTGGATTTCAGCACCTTGCCGGTGAAATCGTATCTATTTGTAATGAGGTCCGTACCGGCCTTGTAGTTGTCGCTCACGGTTTGAATGACCCGGTAGTCATTATCATAGTAATTGACGGTAGTCAGCCAAGTATAATTTCCTGTAACTCCGCCATCAAGTACTTTTACTTTTGTTCCGGTCACCTGTCCGGTAAGTCTTTTAAAGTAGCTGGGTTCCTGTCCGGCCAGATGGTTATTGCTGAACGTGTACCGGTTGCTGTCCGCCAGCATTGCCTTATAATTATAATTGTCGTAATACGTTACGCTCAGGTATCGGTCTTTATCGTTTGTGGTAGTGGGGCCGGTAAGCACCGGATAACTTTTATTGGAATAACCGTGCATGTTGCCGGTTGCAGTGCCCACGTATGTTTCATAAAGTTTTGCCCAGGCTTTAGCATAATGGGCGTCAACGGCTGCCTGCATCTGTTCTTGTGTTAAAGCAGCCGTTGTGTCTTTTATACCGGTAAGGACAGGTCTGTTTAACTGATCATATTTCGTGAAAGACCAGTATTTATTGGCTGTGGATCGTTGATTGGCATCCTGTGAAGCTACGAGTCTGTCGCGGTTATCGTACACCATATACACGGCACCGGCACCGGGCACTTGTTTGGTAGCCATCCGCTTGCGCGCATCGTAGGTGTATTGGAATGCCCAATTTGCGAGGCGGGTTGAATTCATCACGGCGGTATCGGAGGTGTGCGCAATTTTGCTCAGCTCCGGGGGTAACACAAACCGTAGATTTCCTACGTGATCATACACATAATACGTTGAAGCCCATCCGGATGTACTGTTAAGATTAGAAGAATCAGTAACTATGGCCTGAACTTTCTTAAGGATTATCTGTCCCTGTTTATTGGTGTATTCCCGTACCGCGTTACCTTGTTCGTCTTTAACAACCTTAATCACAAGCTGCCCGTTAGTATAAAATCCATTGGCAGCGATATAGCCGGTTAACGCAGCCCTGCGCTCCGGACGGTTGTTGTTAATTTTCCAGGCAATTACTTTTTCGGCTGTATCGTTTGCCGAGGTTGAGTGGGTGTTAACGCGATACGCGTACTTTACGCTTTTGTTATTGATTGTCCAGGCTGAACCAGTGCCAAAATCTTTGAGGGGTCGGGCCGCAGGGGATGATTCAAATATGGTTTGCGTGTATGGCACAGCATCCTGCGCAATACCTGACGAGGCATTATTCTGATAAAAATCGGCTGCAATACTAGAGTAAGCGCCCTGCGCGTTGAGGATACCAGGCTTATACCAGCCGCTGTTTTTGTTAACAACAACCGGCAGATACTTCCGATACTCGCGACCAAAGCCGTCATAAACTGTTTCCTGAACGATATCTTTCTTCAACGGTGAACCCTGGGTGATGACTGTTTGCATCGGGGCGCCCAATCCATCAAAATATTGTATGCTTTGGGTTTTATCCTGAACCATCAGCCCCGCGACATCATTGTTGCTCACGACTCCTTTTTTCAAAATCGTGTTAGATATTATATAGTTCATATTAAGCCCATCAAGGCCTTGTGTTACGGAAAAGACTTGAGAAGTGTCAGCGGGCGCATTTCCTTTTGTTACGCGAACAACGTAATTCCCGGTGGCATTGGTGGTGAAGGTGGACGAAGTAGCTCCTGAAACGGGAGCATGCGTGGTATTATTTATCCATTGATATGTGTCGTACGTATAGTTACTAACATCAAGCACTGCCTGCGCACCCATGTTAACGGTTCCGTCATTACTGGATATCATTGCCTTTGGGTGGACATAGGCTGTCACCAGCTTTCTGGTCGTACTGGGGCAAGGGCCGTTGACCGCCTCCACGTAATAGTTTTGAGTCGATTGAATTGTTGGGGAATACGTGTTTGTGGTTGGTGAACCGGATACCAGCGAACCACCGGTTGCACTATTATACCATTTATAGGTAGTTATGCCCGCTACGGTAGACACAGACACAGGCACTACACCGCCCGTATTACTGATGATATGGCCTTCGCTTGATGTAGCAGGAGCCGAAGGGGGAGTTTGAATGGTAACACTGCCCGTAGAAGTTGCTGTACTCCAGGCAAACGGAGATGTGTTCATGCGTGCCCGCAGATACATCGCTGCAGCCGAGGATACCGTTACGGAAGAGGCGCTATTGGTTGTTTCCGTACCGGTTGAATTGGTTTGCCAATACCATGTTACACCTGCACCAGGGTTACTATTGCGGGTAACAGTTGTGCTGCCGCAGGATGGGTAAGACTGGGTAAATGAGGTTGATGGTGCTGACAGCCCCTGAATCGAAACGTTTTTTGTTCCGTACTGAATCGGGATATCAATATCGTAGTCTATTTCAATCGTTCCGGTACCGGCAGCATTCCATTGAATTTGAACGCTGTATGCGGTTCCACTCTGCGATGTACTTACCACGGTACCTTTCGAAACGTACCACGTAACATCCAGATAGACATTGCCGTTATCAAACGTATAGGTATCGGTAACCCCCGTGTAACTGCTCGAGGGGCCAGTCCAATAGTCAGGGGTACAGGTGTCTTCAGCCATGGAATGGCTGGTGATTATGACGAAAATTGCAGCAATAAAAATTTTTCTCATGTTCAGTCCTGGAGAGGTGAAACTTCATCAATTACAAACACCAGCGTTCGTTCTCCGCCAGCATCCGGGTAGGTCAGTCTAATCCTGATTTCCGAACCAACCTGCTCAAACCTGAATGACTGTGTTTTATTCTTTCGGGTGGTGGTAAAAATTACATACCCGTCATTCGACCAATGATCGTTTGCATTCGTAATAGTAAATTCAAAGACTGTATTGGAATCTGTTCCGTTTTGAGTCCAGATTATCTTTGAAGACCCGTAGGTTACAAACTCACTTTCATTAGCCCGGGTTGAATCGGCTGCCGTATCAGTCAGCGTCTCTGCTCTCCATACCAGCGTATCACCAACCGGGTCTATCGATTGACTGTAGGCCGCCCCGGCAATGCAGAGCAGCGCGCAAAACATGTTAATTCTCAGAATCATCTTTGATATGGTATTGATATGTGTTAGTTATATTACCGGCCTGATCACGAACTGTTTTCAGCCGGCCCGCCTCATCATATTCAAATTTTGATATTCGATTATTGATATCGATAATTTGCGAAATACCCAACCCTGAATAGTATGTGTACGTAGTCATCTGTGCGTCAACAGGATACAGCCTTACTTCATCAATATAAGAACCGGAAGCGTTAATGATATAGTTGGACGGATTTGCAAGTGTTTGTGAGATCAATATCCACGGGTTACTGCCCGTTTTCTTCCAGTACGTTAATGTATAACTTCCCGTGAACGTCTGTTTAATCTTAAACGAGTCTGCCTTGCACTTAACACCTGAAACGGATGCAATCGGATTTCCGCTCCCATCGGTCAGGTTTGTTGCATTAGAAGCATCTTCAAAACTGGTGTAGAAAACCGAAGTTGCAAGAGCATTCTTAATCTCTGCAATAGGATGCGCATACCGTTTTCCGGAAGAGCCACTTTCCGAATATCCGGGGTATCCCCAAACATACGATACAATTGGCTGGTCGGTCAGTTTTTGAGCCGTAATCCTGCCGTTATTGTCGTACACAAATTCGATTTTCTTTTTATAAGACGAATTGCTCAAGAGGCTGGTGTACTTCTTAACATCTCCAACAGTGGTCGTTGTCTCATTGGACAATGTTTTAACATCGGATGCAGCTTCATGAATATAAACCGCCTTAACCCTCAGGTTTTGGTATTCGTTAATCCGTCCGCTAATCAGGATAGAATCCAGGCTTCCTGCTTCGTGGTACCATACTTGCTCTTCAATTACTGGCGAAAGAATGTTAGCCGCTGTCAGAGCGGTAAGCTCACTCAAGCCACTATAGTCTTCCGGATACTTATATTTGGTATAGATCGTTGAACCATTTTGGTTAATGGTTTTAGTGGCCAGCAGGTTGCGTGTACCCTGAGGATCATAATAAGAAGTTGTTTGTACGGTACGTAATTGACCATTTTCATACTTAGTCTGTTTTGATATAGACGAATGCTTCCAATATTCAGCCCAGGTTTTTACGTTAAAATCATAAATTTCATACCCTGGATACGTGCCGCTTGAGCTAACATTCATATGATTTTCCCGCGTGTATATCTCAAGGCCGCCTACTCCTTCATATCCGAACTCCTGAGAGAATGTAAACTCATCTTTTACAGACGGAACAAATACGGTATCATGAAGATGAACGTACTCCGTTTTAGCCATCAATTCTGCATTGTCAGTACCAAAAAAGAAGTTATAGTCGTAAATAGTTCGGTGAATCTCTTCCCCTGACTCGGTATCTTCAATAACACGTTTGTAATACAATGGCAACCCAACATCCCCCCGTTCAGCCAAGAACGAGGTATACACTTTGTATTCGATATCCGAAATAACAGCACTAAAACGGTCGAGATCATGTGTTATATCATTCATGAAAGTTACCTGATAGGTATCACTCCGAAGGAGTTCTCCTGCAGAATGCCCGTTCACTTTGACATAGGAAAACTTTTTCGTTATCGTCTTCCCGAATCCATTATCGTGAACCAATTCTTTTAATCGAACACCGGGCCCTAAAACACCAGGCGATTTAACACCTGTATCAAAATCAAAAAAAATCGCAACCGTTACTTCAAGTTCGTGTTGATCACAAATAGTCTTAACGATGTACTTCCCAGGACTTAAAGAAACAGAGTCAGCAAAACCATCGTTGTCTGAATTATTTATAATTTTTCCCTGGTAGATTGCTGACCCAAGTGTTTCATACAACAAATTACCTTCTTCGTCATATGTTGGATAAACTCTCCTTATCTCCACTTCATGCACATTATCATGCCTAACCTCTGTGGGATCTACCAATGGGTCATAAGGTCCATTCTTATCCAGTCTGGTAAAAAACAGATTTACATATTGGGCGTGGGTGACGTTAAAGGTATCAATTCCGTAAATCTGATTGCTGGTTGTAGAATCGTATCGAATGGCCGGTCTTCCACCTGACAAATGATTGATGATATTTTTATCTCCCGTATTATAGCGATTTGGCTCATATGTAAAAGTTGTTGTCCCACCCGTTGGATAGGTTATTGATTGAAGGGTACCGTTAATGGTAGTGTTAAAAAACGGAGTTCGGTCTACTCCCAACGGATGGATTTCATTACTTATCAACATCCTGTTCTCCCCTGCCAACAGGTATCCGAACTTATCTACAGAGGATGACAACCCTGACCCAATACTTTGATTTGAATTGTAATAATTAAATGTATGCTTGCTTGGCCCTGCAGGCGTGGTTTCTGTGAGCGACTTCAGCCTTAGCGCCTTTCCCGGGTTAGGTGTATAGTCATATGCAAACGAGAAATACTTTAGCTGCAAATCTTTAGACGAAACCCTTATTGCACCAAGAGAATACGTGGTGCCTGAAATCATAGTCACATCCTCACGTGGAGCACCTGGAAGAAATTCAACTTTGTATTTATCGGAATAAATTACTGCAAGCCTTTGAATTGAAACGCGGGTTGGCAAAACGTCCTCGGGCGATGCAGGGTTAACTGGTGGGCTAATTATATTAATCGGTTGCCGGTATGTTTGCATACGGACGCCAAACTGCTCCATCGTACCGTCCTGGGCATAACTCAAATAAATACTCTCTGTATCAGTTGCATTGGAAATTCGGGTGAGATACCACGCAGACACGTGCTGCGGAATATTATAGCCGGAAGCTCCCGGCTTTGAAGTCGAGTATTCCAAAGCGTTAAAGTAGTATTTTGTTCCATCTTCAGCGGTAATAACAAACTGACCATAACCATTCCCCGAAATCTTGATCTTTTGTTTCGGCATGATATAATAGTTGCCATGCTCGTAGATGAATTTTCCGGAATAGCTGCCAAAATTAAAATTATACACATCCGGAAGATTATCAGTTAAGCCATGATAACGAGCGCGTTTTAAATAGTCCTGACTCGGGGTCAATTGTACTGAATCGATATCAAATCCATAGGCGCCATCTAAACGATCACCAACCGAACGGGTGATTACACCACCAGCCTGTACAGACCAGCCAAGACCCGCCCAACTCGCCTTTTGCCCGGGTTGCGCACCATTATAGTTATAGGTGAGAGAGATGGGAAGAGTCAACTCATTACCAGTAACATTAAAAATTGGTATCGACACGTTTGGTGAGCCAGTATAGTATGTAACTGGAATATCACCATATTTTGCAAGCTGTGATGCGGTTGGCGATGGGCTTATAAGATCGGTTCGGAGTAAGCCGGCATTTTGGGCGAACAAGTCAAATGAACAAACGTAAGAACATAGACTAGCGCAAATCGCCAGCCCAATTAGAAGGGGGATTCTTCTCATCGGAATTTTTTGGTTGAGGGTTACGCCTGTAAGATGCAACAATCAGGCAAACTTCATAATCCCGAATAGGAGTAACTCCTATGCCCTTGATCAGAAATGCCTAATTCTTACTGATTTTGGCGCAAAAAGTTTTTGTTAATTTTTGATGAGTGGAACTCCTAGGGTGTGGCGGCAGGTTTTTTCTCCTGCTTTTTCTTCTTCTTCATCGTAAACTCCAGCCCGATGCGGAAGTTCACGCGGTCGGTATACGGGCTGCGATGATCCTTGTCGAAAATATTATACATCACCTGCGCATTGCCCATCAGTTTTTTATAGATCGGATATTTTTGTTTTATTCCCACCAGCACACCCCACACCCAACTGCGTTCTGCAACATAATCAGACACCGGGTTGCGATGCTTCTCAGGCGTATACATTGACTCAATATCAAGCCTGAAGCCGAAGCCTTTCTTTAATTCATACTCACCATACGAGCGGATGCCGAACACCCTGCCGTTATCGTCATACGTGCGCTGCGGAATATTAAATGCTACCCGCTGGTTCCAGCCTAAGCCCGCTTTGAACCGGGTGGTAAAACGATATGCCACCGAAGGGTTAACATCCAGCATGAAGTCGCGCCAGCTTTGAAACTGAAGTGTAAGCGCAGGTACCAATCGTTCGCGCAGCGGCTTGCCCTTCAATTCATTATAACGCTTTTGATTTTCAATGTCTTTTAAACTGCTCACGCTGCTGTACTTCTGTTTGTACTTGCTCATCTTCTCCATCGCGCCCATCAGCACCTGCTCCTTTCCTGCAAAGTGATTCACGGCTTCCTTTTTTGCCATATCAGCAAGCTGCTTTTGCGCGTCTTCACTTGTTTTCGGGATGCCACCATCAAGGCCCGGTACGTCCGGCATTTTTTGTTCGGGTAAACCTTTAACCTGTTCGGCTGCTTTCCCTTCCAGGGTCTTGCCCAAACCTTCCTGTGAACCGGTGGCCTCCTGCACCTGTTTTTGAATATCGCCTGCCTGCCCGGTTAGTTCATTCAGCTTGCCTGTGTTAATATCCGTTGATGGTAAATTTCCTTTCAGATCAGGAGCTTTTACATCCATACCCGGAAGGTTTGTGTTTACGTTGGGAACATTTGCGTTCGGAAGGTTTGTGTTTGGTAAACTCCCCTGACCGGGCATGTCCGGTAACCCGGTATTCAATTTATTAAGCCCAAGTTTCCCGGAGATGTCGGAGTCGAACGAAGGTACACTTACGTTGTCCATCGCTGACGTAAGCTTTGCTGCCTTGCCCTGCATTTCCTTCGGTAACTTAAGCTTGTCGAGCTGATTGTTAATTTTGCTTTTCAGCGAATCAATGCCTTTCATGGTTTGATCTTCCAGGTTCGCGAGCTGCTGATCGAGGCTATCGATCTTTTTCGCATAGGCATTTACGTCAGGTCTTTTCAGCGTATCGAGCGGATTAACAGCAGCGCCCGGGCGCGGAACATTAATTCGTTTCGCACTGTCGGCCTTCGCGAGGTAGTGTTGTTTTAACCGGCTGATTTTCTCTTTTTGAGTGGCATACGACTGTTTGATGCTGTCAGACTTGAACGTGAACCTGTTCTGAAGCGAGTCAATTTTCGCACTCACGCCCGCGGTCAGGCTGTCAGCCGGAAGTTTCAGGCTGTCGGTCTGCGCCCAGGCAAAAACCGGGGTTAACAACACTAATATAAGAGTGAGGCGTTTCAAGTCGTCCAAATTAACCAAACCATCTAAAATATGCCTGTTTTTCAAAATTTTCGCACCCGTGCAACCCCTGGCACCGTTATGGCATCTTACAGGTGACCCACTTAAATGGATTTCAAAATTTACCGGGCTAACGAACAGGAGCTTATTCAAGGATGCCGCAGGGGCGACCGTGCGGCCCAGAAGCGCCTGTACGATACATTTTCTCCCAAGATGTATGCGCTCTGTTGCCGGTATGTGAAAGATTCCATGGAAGCGGAAGATGTGCTGGTAACGGCCTTCACTAAAATTCTCGATAAGATCGATCAATATAAAAGTGAAGGAAGTTTTGAAGGATGGATCAGAAGAGTGGTAGTGAACGAAGCCCTTACCTGGCTCCGCAGAAACCGTAATATGTATCTCGAACTGGAACTGGAGGCAGCCGACTATGAGCCTGATTACAAAAGTCTCAGCGACCACCTCGAAGCGGAAGACCTGATGACCATGATCAATGAGCTTCCATCGGGGTACCGTATCGTGTTTAACCTATACGCCATCGATGGATACTCACACAAGGAAATTGCCGATCAGCTCGGCATCAGTGAGAACACATCCAAATCACAATTGAGCCGCGCCCGCGCGTACCTACAAAAGCTATTAACCGACAACGATTGGAAATCAAACCAACAACGTCATGACATCACAACCTGATAAATTATTTCGCGACAAGCTTGAGAACTTTCAGCGTCCCGCTCCTGCCGCTGCGTGGGACCGGATTGAAAAAAATATTTCGAAGCCTGTGTATAAACTGGTATGGGTTCGCATCGCTTCAGGCATAGCGCTGCTTGCTACTGCCGCGATATTGGTTTGGCCTTCCGGCAATGATCCGGGTCGAGTTGCCGAAACAAAAGATAAACCGGTTGTAACGCCTGTTGATACAACCAGACAACCGGAAATTAAAAAAGAGGAGGTTATTCAAAACCAGAATCGCGTCACGCAGAAAACCAGTCCGGCACCACGCGTTAAGTTTGAAACTCCTTCTGTGGCGAGGACTGAAACACCTCTTCAAAAATCGGAACAACCGGTGAACGACTCTGCAACAGTTATTCTACCGATACAACCCAACGAGCTTGTTGCCGAAGTTGTCGTACCTCAACAAACCGAGAAGTCAACCAAGATTGTTTACTCATCGGATGAAGTGAATTCAAAATTCTTAAAGAAAAAATTATCGCCTGACGCAACGTCTGAAAACAAAGACGCATCTGGAATACAGAAGCTGATCGGACTTGCTTACGCTGCAAAAAATTCAGAAGCGAGCCTGGCCGATCTCCGGCAAAAGAAGGATGACCTTCTTGCGCTGAACTTCGGTAAAAAGAAAGGCGAGAACTAATGAACGAACGTATGAAAAAAATTTTAACCCTCAGTGTGGTCCTGTTTACAACCCTGGCAACATTCGCGCAGAAAACCGATACCGTTGTGGTGGAGCTGGCAAAAACCAGTCGCATGGTGTTTACAATTAAAGATAAAAGCGACCTGGAACAACTTCGCCAGTATGATTTTCAAGCAATGTTTGACGACATCCTCACGCGACTTGAAAAAAGCGACAGCGTAGTGGTGGTTGTTAACCCAACCGAAAAAACACAAACTGAAACAACCGATGTAACTGCGAGCGACTTTAATGTTTACCACCAGGAAAGTGACGATGATGACAATGATGATAGTGATGATGATTACTTCCGTCATAAACATCACTACCGCACGCGCCACGCATTTAATGTAGACCTGGGATTAAACAGTTACCTGGAAGACGGGAAGTTTCCGGATGAAGAAGGCCAGGCTTATGCAACCCGGCCCTGGGGATCGTGGTACCTCGGACTTAACTCCGTGCAGCGCACATCAATCACCAACAGCTTCTACGTAGAATGGGCGTTGGGAGTAAGCTGGAATATCTTCCGCTTCCAGAATGACAAAACAATTGTTGTGAAAGATGACAACGGTGTAAACTTTGATGAAGATTTCCGGGATGTCTCGTTCATCAAAAGTAAACTGGGTGTAACCTATCTGAATGTATCGGCAGTACCCATGTTCAGCTTTGGCGATCAGCATGGCGGTAAAAGATGGAGAACGTACAATTCCGGATTCCGGATTGGCGCTGGGCCTTATGCCGGCTATCGCATCGGAAGCTGGGCACGCCAGGTATACAAAGACGAAGATGGTGACCGCCAGCGCGAACGTAACCGCGACAATTTTTATCTGAATAATTTCCGGTACGGGTTGCGCTTGCAGATTGGTGTACGCTCGGCCGACTTCTTTATCAACTACGATATGAACGAACTGTTCGCAACCGGCAAAGGCCCGAAACTCAATGCCTTCAGCTTTGGTGTGACGTTCTAGAACAATACCTGTTACTATACCCTGAGCGTGCCGGTTTAACGACCGGCACGTTCTATTTTATGCCTTGCCGGTACGGGAAAAAATACCCGGTCGATTTTGCTATTTTGCAGGGCTAAATTGTGCTCATGAAAAAAATCAATTTCACCCGGCAGGTTTTCCCCCACCTGGTTGCTATAGTCGCTTTTCTGCTGGTAACTGTTTTCTTTTTCAATCCCATTTTCTTCGATAACAAAACACTGGTTCAGCACGACATCGCGCAGTCGATAGCCGGGTCAAAAGCTCTTGCTGATTACCGGAATCAAACCGGTGAAGAAGCGCTGTGGGCTCCTGCCATGTACAGTGGAATGCCGGCTTACATGGTGAGCGTACAATGGGGCAACACCGCCATCGGTTTCCTGAAGCGTGTACTCACGCTCTCACTTCCCCACCCGGTCGCAAACATCTTTCTTGCATTTATTTGTTACTATATCATGTTGCTGGCGTTTGGCATCAGGCCGTACCTCGCCATCGCGGGCGCATTTGCATTCGGATTGTCATCTTTTATGATTATCGGGTTGGGCGCAGGGCACAATGCACGGATTGGCGCCACGGCATTAGTGCCGTTAGTGATAGCCGGAATACATTTAGCCTTTTCAGGCAAACGAGTTTTGGGATTCGGAGTAACCGGAGCCGCGCTTGCATTGCACCTTCGTGAAAACCACCTGCAGGTAACGTACTACATGATCCTGATTGTTTTAGGATACGGTCTCATGCAATTGATTGTAGCAATCCGCGATAAGAAGATTGTTGAATTTGCCAAAACGATCGGGATACTGATCCCGGCTGCATTACTGGCTGCAGGAACGTTCTTCGGACAACTATGGGCAGTCAAAGAATATAGCGCATATTCTGCGCGCGGAAAAAACGAACTTACAACTACCTCACCAACCAAAGTTGCGCCCGCAAGCGGCATGAATCGTGACAAAGCGTTTGAATACAGCAATGGAATTCTGGAGCCAATAACATTTCTTATACCGAACTTTTATGGCGGCAGCAGCCAGGAATATCTTGTTCAAAACACAAAGAGTGAAACGTACCAGGCACTGGTTAATTCAGGAAACAATCAGCAGGCAAACCAGTTGGCCGCATACACGAGCCCGTACTGGGGCGATCAGCCACTGGCTGCACCGTATTATGGAAGTGCAATCATCGTGTTGTTATTTGTTGTCGGGATTTTGTTTGCCGAGCGGAAGTATGTGTGGTGGCTTGTGAGCATCAGCGCATTTGCGATTGTACTAAGCTGGGGTAAAAATTTTGAATCATTCAACTATTTCCTGTTTGATCACCTTCCGGGATACAACAAGTTTCGTTCGGTGACTTTTGCATTGTCGATGGCGTTTCTTGCGATGCCATTGCTGGGATTACTCGGTCTGGAAAAACTTTTCGAAAAGGGCATCAATCCTCAAACAAAAAAGAAACTCTGGGTTGCACTCGGTTTAACCGGTGGTGTTTGTTTACTGTTGCTTTTATTCGGAGGCATGTTTGCTTTCATGCGTGGGGGTGAAGAAAATCTCCCGAACTGGTTCCTCAGCGCTTTGCGCGATGATCGTAAATCACTTATGCGGGGCGATGCGTTGCGGTCGCTGGGGTTTATTGCCGCGATCTTCATCGTGATTTATTTCGACCTGATTAAAAAAATATCTCCGTGGATTGTTTGTGCCTTCATCGCGTTTATGGTGATGATCGACTTAACCGTAATTGATCAGCGTTACTTTGCCAAAGAAAACTACAAGCGCAAGCGCGAAGCGGTATTTGCCCTGCAACCTTCTGAAGAACAGGTTCTGAAAGACAAAAGCTACTACCGCGTTTACGATGCCGAAAATGGCGGGCGTGCTTCGTATTTCTTCAATTCCGTTACCGGATACCATGGCGCCATTCTGCGCAGGTATCAGGACCTGATGGATTCGTGCCTGTATGCAGACATGGGCCGGCTTTCCGCGGATGCGCAGACCGGCAAGTTCAATTTTGCCAACTACAGTACACTTAACATGCTGAACTGTAAATACATTATTTATGGCGAGCAGGCGAATGCTTACCTCGTTAATGATGCCGTTGCGGGACCAGCCTGGTTTGTTCAGGACGTTGTCAGTGTGAATACGCCCACGGAAGAGCTCGCAAAAATCAATACAATCGATACGCGTAAGACTGCGGTAATCGATGCATCTAAATTCAAGGCACCGCAAGTTCAGTTCGATAGCACAGCCTCGATAATCAATGTCGAACATACGCCTCGTTACCTGAAATATGAGTCACAATCACAGGTGAACGGATTGGGCGTGTTCTCGGAAATTTATTATCCGGACGGATGGATTGCGACTATCGATGGAAACGAGGCCCCGATCCTTCGTGTCAACTATGTACTCCGCGCGCTTGAAATTCCCGCCGGAAAGCACACGATCGAATTCAAATTCGAACCAAGAGCATACACCGTAGGCAACAAAGTTACTGCTGCCTGTTCATGGCTCATGCTCCTTGTGTTGCTGGGAAGTATGGGATGGACACTTAGAAAAGAACCCAACGATACGGTAGCTGCATAAGGTTTAAGATTCAAAGTTTAAGGTTCAACGTCCCACAAGATCAGGTTGACGTTTTGTTCAACGTTGAAATCAGAAATCAAACTGTTTATCGAGTCGTTGGTAATAAACTTATCTTCCGAAATCATCCTGCAGACGAACGATGTCGCTTTCATCGGATGGATTCTGAGCATCGGTGTGTTGCCAGATTTCAGCAACAACTCCCCATTCGTTCAAGCCCATCAAACGGTGACGCTGACCCTGCGCAAGCCTGATTTCGTCACCCGGATTGAGATGAGTAGTATCTTTCTCTTCATCGGTCATGCTTGTAACAACTCCCACTTTGCCTGACACCGCACGCCAGATTTCAGCGCGCCTGTAATGATACTGCCACGACAAGCGTTTCTTCGGTTCCACAACCAGAATTTTCGGGCTCAGCTTTCCGCTGATGCGCAATGTGGAGAGATCCACGCCCGGAAAAAATAATTCCGCGAATTGTTTCGCCTGCGATTCATCAATCACAAAGAAGCCGCCCCACGGCCGCGTGAAATCATGCGATACGACTTTCAGGTTTAATCCCGCGAGATACTTGCCGATCTCTTCGAACACGGCAGTGCGTTCGTTGCTCTTCAATTGAAATTCCATAGCTATTACAATATTGTTTTCGATTCAAATAAACTTGCTGCACCCAATATGGCTGCCTCCTCTCCCAGTTCTGCACGTACAATCGGGATCGTAATATTTCTTGCCGCAAGCTGCGCAGTTAAATCGTTCAGAAACAGCGATGAACATTGTGCAATATTGCCACCCATCACAATCACCTGGGGCTTTTCTGCATTCACAAAACCTTCCAGGAACACCGCAAGGTTTTTCACAAACTCTTTAAAAATCTCTTTCACATTTGCATCGGACGGATATAAATCAGCCAGCGCTTTCACATCTTTCACTGACTGACCACTCACCTCCTGGTAACGCTTTACAAACCAGCGTGTGGAGAAATATTCATCTGCAATACTATCCATAAAAGGCGCAGGACCCAGATTGGCATCATGCGTAACTCCGTGATGATGCATGGCACTTCCTGTACCGGTTCCCAGCGTAATGCCAATCACATCCTGATAACCCTTTGCTGCTCCATAGTAAACTTCTCCGCGCAGGAAACACGCAGCATCGTTCATCATCAAAATTGCATTGGGCGAGATACTCAGGCGCTGTGAAAGAATTTGTTTCACATTGAGTTTATACAGCGCCTCGTACTTATCAAGTCCTTTAATCAGTGAGATGCCGTTTGCATAGTCGAACGGGCCGGGCATGGCAATTCCGATTCGTTTGTTTGCAACCGGGTGCGCCTGAAAAGTATCCTCGATTGCTTTCGTCCAGATACCGAGTATTTCTTCGGCAGTACCTTTTGAATTTACCCGAACCCGTAAGTATGAATCAGGCACAAACTTCCGGGTTGTCTCGTCTACCAGCGCAGCCGTAAGATGTGATCCGCCAATGTCGATACCCAGAACAATAGAATCTTTCATAAATCGGTAAAAAAAACCGCGTGCAAAAACGCACTTATTTGCGGTTTTTCAGTATTTATTTCAGGATTATTTTTCGATAGATCATGTTTTTGCCAGACTTCATCCGGAGGATAACCAGACCCGTTGTTCCATCGGAAATGGTAATCTTTGGATAGGTTTGACTATCACTCACTTCAAACGGGACTTGTCGCCCGTTCACATCATACAACTGCAATGAGGTCGTATTAATCGGGCCGGCCCTGTGCAGAAAAAATGCGTGTGTAGCCGGATTAGGATACACTTCGATCTTTCGGATATCTCTCTCAACACCGGTAACAACTTCATGCCACGTGTCTTTCAGCGTGGTGATCTCATCAGGCGGGACGATTGCATTATAAATCCGCACTTCATCCAGAACGCCACGCAAAAAATAATTTGATTCACCGGAATCTTTGCGTCCGAATGTGAGTGAATTGGATGTGGTTCCCATTGATCCGGAATGCTGGCTAAATGCATCCAGCTCGCCATCGGCATACAGCTCCATCGAATATCCGGAATACACCACCGTAAAATGATAGAAGTGATTCAGCGTAAGCGGAAAGGAACTGTCGAGATCCCGCGTGGCCGAATTTGTTTTAACAGTCCAGCGTAAACGACCGGTTGGTGTAATCGAAACTTTCCAACGTTGTTCCCAGCTTCCGTGTGACAGAATAAACGTTTCTTCCGGGATGGACGCAGCCTTCACCCAAAATGACAATGTAATCTTATCCTGGAAATTCAGGGGTGATGAATTCGGTACCGCGATCAGGTCAGAACCAGAGTTAAATAAATACGCTTTGCCATCCTCGCCCCTTGCATCAGTTGTTTCATCAACACCCTGCATGGTTGCATCCCGGTTATTCCCGCTATAATCTTTTGTATCTCCGTCAAGCGGATAATACGCGAACAAAGGAGTTTCTTCGCCACCCGTTTTCTTAACAAGAACTGGAATCGTTTTTTCAGCCGTTAAACCATCCTGGTCGGTAACTTCGCATGTAATAAGATAAATACCTTCGGTTGAAGGAGCCTGCCATGTCATGGTTGCACCGCTCTGCGAGACTAACGTTCCACCGGTGATCGTCCACTCGAATTGCAACGCATTGATTGCGTCTTCGTCATCGGTAACTGCGCACGTAAAAACAACCTGACTGCCTGCGGCCTGCCAAAGGCTTTCTGTGGTGATTGCAGATACAACGGGAGGCTCCGGAACACTTTCAACCACGTTAAAAACTATACTGTCTGTAACGGTTTTTCCGCCTGATGTTACTTCTACCACCAATACATTCTCACCGGCAATGGCGGGGGCTGTCCAGGTGAAGGCAGGAGCAGCAAATGTTCCCTCCGATCCCTGATCATCACGCCAGGAATAGCTTGCACCTCCGGCAGCATTTTCAACCGTCAGGTAAACGGGCACGGCCTGACCAAACTCCACATTCGTGTTGGCAACACCCAGGGCTTTTATACGCAGGTCGGGTGTAAAGTCATAGCCGTAGTGATAGTCTATCACAGCATCGTTCGCCAGCAACTTTCCATTTTCAGCAACAAGCGAAGTTCCGGCCGGAACATAGGTCAATAAAATTGCTTCATCTGCTTTGATGGTTATCGTTGTTGATCCGCTAACGGAAGTTTTAATAGTTGTTTCCGACAGTGCATCATAAATGTCATGTGTTCCGGAAGGAAGCGTTAGCGTAACCACCTTATCTTCCGTGTATGGATTGTACAATGCATAGCTTGGGTATGCATTCTCAAGAAAAAAATCTGTTTTGTTTACATCCAATTGCAAGATGCCTTCAACATCTGTTGTATTGATAACAGCAGCGAGATACCCAACACTTGATGATCCATATAAACCCAGGTTGGTTGCAGCCCAGCTGTTGCGTTTAGCATCACCGGTTGCGCGCAAAGGCAGGTTGCCATTATGACTGTCATGCTCTTTCAGCGCTTCATATGCTATCACCGCATCCGGGTCGTAAGTTGAGCTCCAGGTAAAATCATCCTGACTGCTCGGATAAGGCCTGTAAAAGAACCTGCTTGCATTCGCCAAGTTCAATGCCCACTTGGCCAGATCGCGCGCAAAACGCTTGTCGTACTTCACTAAAGGAACCAGCGCCCCAGCCTGCTGAAAACCGTTCAATGCAAATGCATAGTCGTTGCCGCCATCATTTGCTTCGCCAATCAGGCCGCTTACATCTTTCCCGTCCCATTGACCTTTGATAGCGCCCCAGCCGCGCAAGGGGCCGCGGTCGAAGCACCAATTCAGAATTTTCGGAACATCGTATGAGGTGCCTTGTTCAGCATTCATTTTTGCAGCAACAAACGCACCGTATGGCAACTGCAACTCGTACGAAGGGTTTGATGATAATGACAACAGAAACTCAATCGACTGCTGCGCTCCATTTAAATATTTTTTTTCACCTGTTTCCAGGTAGGCGTGGTATAACAACCAACCTATTCCGCCTGCTGCTTCGGGTTCCTTAACACCATCTGTTTTACCCGTCATGGTGGCGAGATTCCAGGCGCGGTAATTCATATTCGGCACGCTCCACGGTGCGGTGCTTCCGCCCATGGCATTTACAGCCGCAAGCCACCGGTCAGCTACCGAAACAAACTGTGCCGGATAGTCGCTGATGGATGGGTACTGACTGTAAAGCTGATAAAAGAAAATGTTGGGCATTACATCATACCACCAGTCACCACCGCTTCCGGTGTTGGTTCCATTGAGGTATACGTTCTGACCATTGGCTTTGTTAAAGAAGTCTTTTGTTTTCTCCACCCAGTTAATTCCACCCTGGTTTGCTTTATTAACACCTACCAGCGTTGCACCAACCATGGAAGGAATAATATTAATCCCCTCGGCCTGTGTAGTGCTCGGTGAGCCGATGTAGGTATCCAGCGCGATGGGTGTAATGGATGGATAATTGACAGGCGTTCGTGTTCCGATCAACGGAAAGTAATCGCCCGTGTGGGGAGTAACGTAAATAAACTGATCGTATTTAACAGCTACATCTTTCCAGTCGCGCATAACATACGGTGCCGGTAAATCGGGCATTTGTGAAATGCGGTTGATGGTAAGCTGACCGGTTTGTGCCATTCCCGATAAGCCGATACAACAGAATACAACTAAAAAAAAGTACTTCATGATCAATGCAGAAAATTTAAAATGCAATCACCCCGGAAGTTTCCCTCCAGGGTGATGCACAACAGCTAACCAAAAAAATCGTTATTCAACAGGTTTCTCAATATTGTACAATGTAGTAACCTGAGTTTCTGAAAGCACCGTGTTATAAATACGGATTTCATCCAAAACACCTTTGAAGTATCCGCCCCAGTTAACATAGAAGTCGCCTTCTGTTGCAGTGTACTTGTTGGTTGGCAAATCCTGGCCGATGGTCAGGTTGATAGGATTTGCTGAAATATCAATACCCGTTCCCGGAGTGTTATCCCAGTCTTTCACCTTAACCCCGTTCACATAGAAGATCATATGACCACCACCGAAAGTAACAACAATGTGATACCAGTCGCCTTGTGTAAGTACAGGATCAGCGTTGTCTCTGTCGTAGTAAGCTGGATCAGGGCTTCCGGCTACATCAGCTTTTACGGTCATGAAAGCCTTAGGGCTATCTTGCATGTTAAGTTTCCAGCCATTCCAGCGGTTCACAGCCACCATGTATTGATTGTTCAGAATAGGATTGTTTACATCCTGCTTCATCCACAATGACACAGTCATTGTTTCAGGGTTCAGTTGCGTGCTGTACGGAACTTCGATGTTTGCACCGGAATTGAAGTAGATAGCTTTGTTTGCATTGCCGTAACGGTCGGTTGACCACGCAGGATTTCCAGCACCCCAGAACGCGTGACCTGTCTTGAAGGTACCGTCATGGTTGTTGTCAGATGCATCGTTTGCTGTAGTACCGGTTCCTTCGTCAAACTTCCAGTGAGCCATCAGATTCGCAGGAGCGATCGGAGTAATAATTTTACCTTCGTAGGTCGTGATTGCTGCCTGCAGGTTTACGTTGGCATTGTTCACCTCGGTTTGTGTTGCATTATCATCTGCGGCAACAGCAGCGGCTGCTGTTACGGCTGCAGTTAATGCAGTTTGAGAACCCATCAGGTACTGGCCATCAGAAGTTCCCTCTTCTGTGTTGTCAAGCAGATCTTGCGCTTCAGCGATACTTGCCAAAAGCGTTTCTTTGTCAGCGCCCTTTTTTCCGCCATCATCGTCCGAACAAGCGGCCATGAATCCCACACTGAGGATGACCGCGAAGGAGAGCAATAATTTGATCTTCGTTTTCATAGTTTAATTATTAAAGTTTAATCGTTTATTGTTTATTATTTATGTTTAAGGTTACTAGTCAATAGCTGTGTTTGCGTCAACCTCCGCCTGAGGAATCGGGAAGTAACGTTCGGTTGCATAATCAAAATCGGTATCGGATAAGGCAGCCTCCGCAGTTGCCGCCCCGTAGCGCATCAAATCGAAAAAGCGATGAAACTCGAAGCCAAGCTCAACTCTGCGTTCGTGACGAATGGCATTGCGCACCGAAGCTTGCGAAGTAGCAGGAACATCCGGCAACAGGTTGGACGGAACTGATCCTGCACCCGGCAAGTCCAAGTCATACAAATAACTTTCACGTGCACGTTTGCGAACTTCATTCAACGGAACGATGGCTTCCGGCACACGATTCAGTTCATTCAATGCCTCTGCCTTCATCAGCAGGATATCGGCATAGCGCATGTACACATAATTCAGGCTTGCATCGCCAATGATCGGTTCTTCACGCAAGGGCTGAACATGTTTCTTCTGCAAATAACCGGTAGCAGACCAGGTCGGATCGAATGGTTCGCCATTAATCCAGTTCTGACCAGCCTGACCAACGGTATAATCCAGACGGGGATCTACTACATCACCCGGAGTTACTTCGAATTCATCTACAAAATCCTGAAGCGGTACATCAAACGCATAACCGTTGTTGTCAGGTGCACCAAACCACTGGTTCAAATGACTGCCGAGTTTAGGTATTTGCCCGCTTTCGTGCTGAATCTCAAATATTGACTCGCTGTTGTTCTGCGTTGAATCAATGAAATTGTTTTTATAAACAGACTGCAAGCTGTAGATCCCCAAATCTTCCAACGACTGAATTGCGTCAAGAGCTCCCTGCCAGTTTTCCTGGTACAATCTTGCTTTAGCCAGTAACCCCCACGCAGCGCCTTGTGTCGCGCGGCCTACATCCGCCCCTGAATATTCAACTTCCAATACTTCGGTTGCATCTAGCAAATCTTCTTCAATCTGAGCATATACATCATCTACCGAAGATTTTCCGACATTGATCAGACCGGAATTCAACGGAGGTTGAGTTTTTAAAGGAATCTCACCGAAAATATTCACCAGGTTGAAGTAGAAGAACGCCCGCATGAACTTGGCCTCACCCAATATTCTAGCTTTCAAATCGGCATCCATGTCGATGTTATCCGCATAGTACAGCAGGTAATTCGCACGTGTGATGCCCTCGTAGTATTGGCTCCAGATCTTCAGCAGGAATCCGTTGTTGGCTGAGTAGTTAAATTCTTCAAGGAACTGGATTTCACTTTGATCACCTGCCGCACCACCTTTTATTGCATCATCAGACGCTACATCTCCAAACACCCACAGTGCATTGTTCGTTGAAACGAATGAAGCCTTGTTGTAAACTCCGGTAATCGCCAACAGTGCGTGTTCTCCAGTCTTATAGAAATTTTCCGTTGTATACCTTCCTTTCGGTGTTTCGTCCAGGAAATCAGCGCACGCTGAAGTGATTCCGATCAGCGCTAAAAAGAAAATTATTTTATATGCGTTTTTCATAGCTGTCGTCATTAAAAAGTTAGCGTAAGACCTACGTTATAGGAGCGTGCAGACGGATACGTACCCCAATCCATACCAGCCGAACGTTCGCCTTCGTTCAGCGCGTTGTCGCTCACCGTCATCTCCGGGTCCATACCGCCCTGGTACTTGGTAAAGGTTAACAGATTGGCGCCCGATACGTAAACCCGGCACGATGAAAAGCCGTAGCGTTGGAGGAAAGAATTCGGTAATGAATATCCGATCTGAAGATTTTTCAGACGGGTATACGAACCGTTCTCCAGGAAACGCGTGGAAAACTTGGTGTTGTTTCCGGATGCATCCCATGACGCACGCGGTTGCGAGTTGCTGGTTCCGGGGCCGGTCCAGTGTTCATCGTAGTACCGTTGCGTAACATTGAACGGACGATAGAACCCTTCGATATCGCGGTTCAATACCGAGAATATCTCCTGACCATACGCTCCCTGGAAGAAAATCGACATGTCCCAGTTTTTATAGCGCAGGTTGATGTTAAGTGCAGCGGTAAAATCAGGAATCGGACTTCCTACATGTACTCTGTCTTTTGCAGTGATCAATCCGTCACCATCCTGATCTTTATATTTTACATCACCAGGCTGAATGCCGTTGCCCTGGTTAGCATGGGTGAAAATGTCAGCAGCATCCTGAAAAATGCCCTCCATCTCATACAGGTAGAAAGAAGAAACCGGATAACCTTTTTCAACTAACGTGAGCCGATCCGAACCAACGGCACCACCCTGAATAACGGGGTTAACAGCCAGCACTTCATTGTGAAGAGTTGCAAAGTTTGCATTGACCTCATAGTGGAAGTCGTTGATTGTTTTGACATGACTGATAGCGACTTCAATACCGCGGTTGAGAATTTTTCCGTTGTTCACAATCGGAGCACCTGCTTCACCCGCTGAAGGCGGAATCGGCTGACTCACGAGCAGGTCGGACGTTACTTTGTTGAAATAGTCGAACGTTAAATAAATTTCTCCATGAAGGATTTCGAAATCAAATCCGGCATTGAACTGGTTGGATGATTCCCATTTAACTTTTGTATTACCAAGCTGATTGATTGCAAAACCATTGCTTTGAACGTTACCGAACGGATAGTTGTAGTTATTGCCTACACCTTCCAGATACGGGAAGTCAGGAATTTCCTGATTACCGATACTTCCGTAAGCCGCACGAACGAGCAAGCCATCAATCCAGTCAACATTTTCAAGGAATGATTCACTCTTCAATTGCCAGCCCAGTGAACCGGCATAAAAATTTCCCCAGCGGTTATCAGGGCCGAATCGCGATGAACCATCTCTGCGATACGTTAATGAGGCGAGATAGCGGCCGTCATAATCATATCCCACTTTTCCGAATACCGAAAGCAGCGAGTTGCTGGTTTCACTTTCGTTGGAAGTTTTAATTCCCTGGCCGTTGCCGAGATACACGAGACTCTTTTTCTGATCGGGGAAATTATTGTCGGTAGCCGACTGTGCGTACAGATTATTTTTGATCGACTCGACACCGGCTGTGATCACGAAGTTGTTTTTGTTGAATGATTTTTCGTACGTAAACACGCTGTTGATCGTGAACGATTTCCCGTTTGCTCCTGACACCGTCAGGCGGTTCGGATTGTTGATGCGGTTTGCAGTTCCCCAATTGCGGTCGAATCTTCTTTGATTCTGATGATTAATGTCAAACCCAAAGTTTGTAAGCCATGTCAGGCCGGGCATTAGCGTAATGCGTGTGTAGAACTTTCCGAAAAGCTGGTCGGAGATACGGTGATTCTGGTTGTAGGCCAGCATACCTACCGGACTGTATCCATCTCCGAGAAAGCGGTACAGGTCAGGTTTGTCGGTAAAGTCACCGTTGGCATCATAAACCGGGATAGCCGGTGTGCGGAAGAACGCGTAACGGATCACACTTCCACCATTACCACCCGCTCCGTCACCTGAACTTGGAATGAAATCGCGATTCGACCGCGACATGTTCAGGTTCATCCCGGTTGTGAGCCACGGTTTGATTTCGGTTTCGATATTTGCACGCCCGGTTAACCTGTTGTACGCACTGGATTTAATAATACCTTCCTGATCGAAATAACTTACTGACAAGAGGTAATTGGTTTTACCCGAAGAACCTGACGCGGTAATGCTGTGTGATTGAATAACCGCATCCTGCATAATCTCCTTGATGTAATCAACGTTCGAGAAATCTGCAGCCATGGCTTCGGTAATCAGCGGACGAAGGAAAATGCCGGACTTTCCTACGTTGTCATTTTCAGCAGCTTCGTTGTAAATTTTTACATACTCTTTCGTGTTGGCCATGTCGATCAAACGCGAAGGCGACTGCACGCCAAACTGTGTTTTGATTTCAATTTGTGGTGCTTTTCCCTTTCCGGATTTTGTTGTGAGAATCACCACTCCGTTTGCAGCACGCGCACCATAAATCGCGGCAGCACTTGCATCTTTTAACACCGTTACGCTTGCCATATCGCTCAGCGAAATACCGTCAACATTCAGCGCAGGGATACCATCAATAACATATAAAGGATAATTACCACTGTTAATTGAACCAACTCCACGGATTCGGATGCTTACTCCTTCGCCCGGAGCACCGGTATTTTGGGTAACTACCACACCTGCTGCACGGCCCTGAAGTGCCTGGTCGAGCGTTGGAACCGGCACGCGCAACAAAGCTTCCGGTTTTACGGTAGCAACAGCGCCCGTTACCTTCTCGCGTTGTTCACTGGTGTAACCCGTAATAACAACTTCACCCAGCGTCTGGGTGTCTTCAGCCATCGTTACATCAACTCCCGCGCGACCTTCAACTGCAACCTCCTGGGTAACGTATCCAATGAATGAAAAAACAAGCGTCTTTATTTCAACACCCGCAGGAACTGAAAGTGTGTAGCGTCCATCTACATCTGTAATCCCCCCGACATTGGAGTCCTTCAGGTAAACACTGACACCAATCAGCGCTTCGCCTTTATCGTCCAATACTTTTCCGCGCAGCGTAGTCTGTGCCTGCGCATACCCCGCGAGTACAAACGTTGCCAGAATCAGTGTAAAGTATTTTTTCATAAAATTCGGTTTCGTGAGTTAGGTTAATGTTTGGTTGAATCCGGAAGCCAGATAATAACTTTCCCTCCGGTCGACACCTGATTTTTTTGTTTTTCGATTTTGCTTCCCTGTGGAAGAACCACAATAAGTCTTGCGCCTTTTGCAGGAATGGTGAACATATCGCCCGATACAGCACCTTCCTTCAAAACTGTTTGCGTCAACGCATCGTACAGATCAAATGATCCTTCATTTCCGGTAAAGCTTACCTCTTTGTCTTCATCGTATGGATTGTAGTAGAGATAGGTCGGGAACTCATTTTTGCCGTAGAAATCAGTTACGTTGCAGTCGAGCTGAAGAATTTTCTCAACATTTGTCTTTTTGATGATCGAGCCAAAAATTCCAACCTGCGAAGAGCTGTACAAACTGTACATGCTCTCTTCAGGCTGACCTTTAACCCATTTCGGACCGTCTCCTAACGAAACCGGTGTGATTCCTTTCAATGCTGGTTTGCCATAATCGTCCGCCTTGCGAATGCCTTCATACGCGATCACGTTGCGTGTAATTTCCTTCTTCTCCGGAAGCCACTGGTGCTGATCGTCCATTTCGTACGGATAAAAGAATCTGGCTGCATTCGAAACATTTAACATCCATTTGCCGATTGTAACGGCATACCGGCTGTCGTATTTAACCATGGGCACAAGCGGCCAGGCCAGATCGAAAGAGTTCATCAAAAATGCGTAGCCTCCGCCATCGGTAATGCTGCCTTGCAAACCGTACATGTCGTAATCACCCCAGCGCTCTGCAATAACACCCCAACCCGTGCGACCATCAGCCGCTTTGCAGCCATCGAACGTCCAGTTCAAAAATTTCTGTATGTCGTAGTGTGTTCCGTGATCTGCATTCAGCTTCGCTCCTACCAATGCACCGAACGGCATCATTAATTCATAAAAGCGACTTTCCTTCTGACTTGCGAATGCATCCATCGCAGACCTGGCACCTTCCAGATATTTTTCATCGCCAAATTTTTCGTACGCACTTAACAGCACAAAGGCATGGCCGGCAGCCGCATCCTGTTGCTTCGGAATCTGGTTAACAAATCCCTGCATCTTACTGTAATCAAAATATGAGTAATCGTAGTTTCCATTCAGCGCTGAATCCGCTTTGTAGAATTGATCGGCAATTATTCGTTGCAAGCTGTCGGCACGCGGTACACCCGGATACAAATCACAGATTGCATAGAAAAGCATGTTCGGCACCACATCATACCACCAGTCGCGGCCGTAGCCTCCACCCATCAGTGCAACAGAAGGATGCGTGTTGTTCATCATGATGTTCCAGCCGTTTTCCCGATTGAAATAGTTCTGGATCATCTTCACATAGTTCATTCCGTCCTGATTGGTTTTATCGATGCCCACAAGGCCGGCTCCCATAATCGCACCCATCGCGTTAAGCGCTTCGTGAAATTCTTTGTTGCCTTTTGCTCCCTGGCGCACGTCACCCACCACGGTGAATAACCCGAATGTTGTTTGATTAAAATTGCGTTTGGTACTGTCGAGCCAGAGGAATGGCAGAAATTCTCCTTTGAGGTTTCTATTGAATACGTACTGATCATAGTTCAATGCTTTTTCCTT
The DNA here is from genome assembly GCA_019694875.1 of Cyclobacteriaceae bacterium. Lineage (GTDB taxonomy): Bacteria > Bacteroidota > Bacteroidia > Cytophagales > Cyclobacteriaceae > UBA2336. The sequence goes on along the minus strand of JAIBBC010000002.1, from coordinate 171,333 downwards.
CCAGTCGAGCATTTTGTAAGGCGAAGGCTGATCGGGCATGAGTTTTACCCGGTCGATGGAAAGCTGTTCAATCTGAACGGGTTCAGGCTTGCAGCCAGCCAGCGTCAAGACCAGCATCAGGACAGTCATGCTGAAAGAAGAATGACGCAAGCATCCCCTTGTGCCATGGGATTTGTCTCGACTCATCATGACGTTATATACCTTACGTGTTATCATTTACTCAACTTATTCGCTTCGTTAACAATGTGTTTAGCCAAGGGAATGGATGCGATCTGCAACACCGCGATCACAATCAAAGAATACTTCAGTGCAAAGGTTTCGGAGACGTACGTTGCCAGGACAATAAAAAGACCAAGTCCGATAAAACGGCCTATGTAAAGGCCAAACTCGTGATTGAAGATATAGGCAAACTCATTCCTGTTTTCAATTTTAGACACCACATCGATCACCCGCATTTGGATGGGAAAGTACGCTATATCATGCAAAGGCTGGAATAATACCTTGCACAACACAAAAACAATTACGCCAATGGCGGAAAAGAGAATGCCGTTGGTAAGTGTTCCGATTAAGAAGATAATTAACCCTGCCGTTAATATCGCAATGCGATGTTTTGGCAATGTAAAGCGTCCCAACAGGTAAAGCATAAAGGCCGTTATCACACCGCTTACTGCCTGCACCATACCCAAAGAGCCTTCGTTTCCAACCAATGTTAGAATAAGAATTGCAGGTGCTGTAACCAGATAACCTTGTGCAAGACCTTTCAGACCTGCCAACACAAGCATTTTGCGCCAAAGTGAGTGAAACCGGAAAAACAAAAATGCTTTCTGTGCGGGTTTCACAAAATGACCGCGGTGAATAACGATGCTTGAGAGGATTGTGAGAACAAACACTACAATTGTTACAATCTGGTAAGCTGTTTGAAAATTGCCGCCAAACCACGCCCCGTCACTTGCTGCACCTAAAAATGCCCCGATGGCAAACGGAACAAGAATGGCCGTCATCGTATAGAAAAAGGTTTCCAGGCCGTAGTAGTAATTCCTGTTCGAATCGTTGGTTGTGGCCAGCGCGAGGTAATCGCGGTTCGCCCAAAAAAATCCGAACGAACAGCCCATCAGGATACCGGCCACGCCAACACCCGTAGCCGAAAGCGTATCGAGCGTCATCATCACCAGCATCGACAAACCGCTCAGCAACATTCCGAAACTGTAGAGGTGTGAAGTTTTTACACGGCTTAACAAATAACCATTGATTAAAAACGTGAGCGGAATACCCGTATATACAGTAAGCTGATAGATCACCACAATCTTCGGATCGTTTGAGCTGCGCATGATGTACGCACCCACGAAAATTTCAATTACCGGAAGTACGAACGCGTAAATCAGGTTGGTCATGAGCAGCACGCGCATGTCGCGCGGCATGGTCATGAAATAATTAAACTCGCTGAAAGGCTTTTTCCAGAACGAAGGCTTTGGCGCTACTGTACCGCTGGCCGATCCTTCAAAATTCTCTGCAACGTCTGTGGATGTATCGCGGATCATACTCAGCGGTTTAGGGTTGATAATATTTCTTTAATCGATAACTCGGCCATGCAAATCACTTCATCGCTTGCGCCATAATACATGCGAACCGTGTCGCCTTCAACAATGTGACCGTTCGTGAAAACCACGTTTCCAAAAAATCCGGTCAGTTCATATTGTGCAGTCGGCTCAACAAAAGGTTCTTCACTGCGGGCCAACACTTTTGACGGATCATTCAAATCTAGCAGCAATGCACCCAAACAATAGCGATGCTTTTCGTTGGCGCCATGGTAGATTTCAAGCCAGCCATGTGGAGTTTTAATCGGTGCAGCACCCGCACCTACGCGCGCACTGTCCCACATGCCTTTGCGCGAAGTCGCAATGCATTTATGATTTCCCCAATGCAACAGATCAGGTGATTCGGCAATCCAGATGTAGTTACCACCCAGCTGCGGACTACTCGGCCGGTGCAGCGCATAATATTTTCCGTTGATCTTTTCTTCGAAGATCGCGCAGTCTTTATTGTGAGGTGAAAAGATCATCCCCTTACGATCGAGGTTCTTCCAGTCTTTGGTTTGGATCAGACCAACACCCACACCGTATGAAGAAACTTGTGTGTAGGTAAGGTTGTAGGTGCCGTCAATGTTGATCACCCGGCAATCCTCGATTCCGTATGCTTCATGCTTGTCGCTTCCGAAGATGGGTGCGTAACCCTCGGGTTCATAGAACTTCTCGCCACCATCACTGCAAACCAGCCGGAGGTGCGACAGGGTGGTTAAATAGTCCTTTCCCTTATAATTGATCACCCGTGGATCCGTAAAATCCAGCGCAGGGTCTGATTTATCAAACGTGAGGATTTCGATCCTGCCCGACTCATTATATATAGGAAAGCTGATCTTGCCCTCCTGCTGCTCGGGCATTTCAGCCACTCGTAACAATAACCAGGTCTTATTTTGATAGGAAAACACGCCCGGATTCAGCAAACACTCGATTTTCATCCCCGGCATGCTGGGTTTAAGATCAGCAGGTCGAAGTATCGGGTTGTTTTTGAATCGTTTTGCTATGTCCATCTGGCTGATTGTCAGTTCGTTGATCGTTTTCAGAAGATATTTCCCGAAATCGATTGCAATTTTGGCCATCCGGGCACTTTTGCCGTCCGCTATTTTGTTTATTTAGTTCTCCCGGTTCCGTTTTTTCAGGGAAAAGAGAATCCAGTGGACAAAAGGAGTACCCGCAGGACAACTTTCCCGGGTTTGCTTCTTTCTTAATGCATAGGTTTGTAAGAGTTACCTTGAGCGGAATGTGGCTATGAGTACTGCGCTTCTACTATCTGTTTTCCTGTCTTTGCCCGTTTCGGACACGCTCAACCCCTTGCCGTACCAGCATATCGGCAAAAAAGATGGTCTTTCGAACAGCGCCATCACCTCTATATATATGGACCAGTATGATTATACCTGGTTCGGCAGCTGGGATGGCCTTAACCGGTATGATGGCAGCACGATAAAAGTTTACAAGCCGGAAGCCTTCGGTACAGGCACGATCAGTAACAACATTGTGCGAAATATGCTGGAAGATAAAGCCGGTAATCTCTGGATCGTTACACACAAAGGAATCAACCGGTATAACCGGGACACCGACTCGTTCAAAAGCTACCTCTCCGATCTTTCAAACATTCCTGTGCTGGAAAACAGCATGCGCGCCTGTCTCGGGCCCGACTCATCGTTATGGGTAAGCGTGATTGGCCAGGGTATTAACCGATACGATGCTGCCAGCGACTCATTCCTGCCCGTAGAAATAAAAGACGTCCCGGCCGATTGGCTGAAAGCAGTTTCCGGCATCGGAAGTGCAAACGGACTGATGTACCTGCTGGGTAGCGATGCCCGGTTGATTTGTTTACTAAATAATAAAGTTGTGTTCAGCAAGCAGCTTATTCCCGCTGCGCAACTGCGGCTACATCATTTTTTTACGATTCAGGGAAAGTACTACCTGGCGTTGAGTTTCGATGACGGAAGTGTCATGCTCTATTCGCTGGCGGATATTGAACAACTTCCGCAGTTGCTTCACCTTTCAGCGTTCCCCGTTTCGTCATTGTCGGTTAACCGCGATAACTCCGCACTGTGGATCGGCACCGATCTGGGCGACATTTTCAAACTAACGCTGGAACACGGTCAGTTTGTTTCCTCGAACCAGGCATCACGTTTTCCGCTGCTCTCAAAAGCACACCGTAAAATTCTGGCGATTACCGAAACCAAACAGGACATTTTCTGGGTAGGGACCGATGGCGATGGAATTTTCAAATTCCTGACCCTGCCTAAACCATTTTACTCCGTGCCTTCCGGTTCAACCGAAAAGGGCGGCCTCTCCAATAGCATCGTTCGCTCAGTTTATGAAGATGTTGACGGAACACTGTATACCGGAACCCGCGGTGGGGGTTTGAATATCATCCGTACCAACCAGTCAACGAAGGTGTTGAATACAGCCAAGGGCCTGAGCAACAACGCGGTGCTTTCGCTGAACAAAGATAAATCGGGCAACTTATGGATTGGCGTTGATGGTGAAGGCATTGACATGCTCGAAGCAAAAACCGGAAAAATATTTCACTTCCCGCGCGATTTCGAAAATGCAACCGATCTGAAGTTCAACTTTGTCTATTCCATTTGCCTGGATGCATACGGCACATTGTGGCTCGGCACCAGCGGCAATGGCGTTATCAACCTGAAAGTCAGCAAATCAAAATCAGGCAGATACCGACTGGATCATTACAAACAAATCACGCACAGCAGCGAAGAAAGCTCATCCATCAACAGCAATGTGGTGTATTCGGTTGTGGAAGAAACACCGAACATTCTCTGGTTCGGAACACGGGGTTCGGGCGTGTATCGGTATAATTCACTTTCAGGAAAAATCGAGGAGCATTTTTATACAGGTTCCGACAAACAACGATTAAGCAATGATGATGTACTGAGTTTGTTTATCAGCGACAAGGAAGAACTCTGGGTTGGTACAAGCGGTGGCGTAAACAAAATCTCATTGCAAACAAAACCCTATGCCATTTCGCATTACACACAACGTGAAGGTCTGCCTAACAATACAATTCATGCCATTCTGCAGGATGCGAACAACATGCTGTGGCTTTCTACCAACAATGGACTTGTGATGCTTGATCCCGCAAAAGCCGCGTTCAAAAACTTCGATACCAACGATGGTTTGCAGAACAATGAATTCACCGATGGCGCGTCATTCCGGTCACGCTTGTCAGAAAAATTATTCTTTGGCGGGATTAACGGCCTTGATATCATCTACCCGGCCAAGCTTGACACGATCAGCAACTTTCCGCGCCTTACCATCAGCGAATTCCAGGTTCACAACGTGATCATTACTCCACGCGATTCAAGTCAGATTCTTAAAAAACACATCGACCTCGCGAAAGAAATTTCACTCAACTACGATCAGAACTTCATCAGCTTCCACTTCACTACGCTGAACTACTGGAACAAGCAGCGCACAGAATATGCGTATTTCCTTGAGAACTTCGATAAAGCCTGGAATTACATCGGGCAACAATCCGTAGTAAACCTGACGAACATCCCGCCCGGAAAATATACGCTGCACATTAACTACACGAACGAAAACGGGACGTGGAATACAACACCTAAAAAAATTGCGATTGTTGTTCATCCGCCCTTCTGGAAAACGAATCTTGCCTATGCTATTTATTTTCTGTTGCTGATCGGACTCCAGATCGGAATCGTACTGATCATTCGTCAGCGGGCACGCACCAAACGTGCTGCGGCTATCAATCAATTCAAAATGCAACAGATGAAGGAGTTGAACGATTACAAGCTGCAGTTCTTCACTAACGTGGCACATGAGTTTCGTACACCGCTTACGCTGATTTTTGGGCCCGTTACTGCGCTCATCAAAAAAGCCTCAAATGCATGGGACCGGTATCAACTCAAAACCATTTACGGAAACTCGTTGCGGCTCCAGAAGTTAATTGAGGAACTCATCCAGTTCCGGAAGATTGAAAGTGGAAAAGAAAAACCACAGGTTACGCAGGTTGAGCTCGTTGGCTTCACGCAGGATATTGTTGAAACGTTTATCCAGCACGCAGTCGATCACGATGTGAATCTCGAATTTCTGCCGGAGCCTGAATCCCTGCAGGCATGGATCGATCCGAAGAAACTGGAAAAAATTCTGATCAACCTGATTTCAAACGCGATCAAATACAATGTAAAAGGCGGCCATGTCGATATCATCCTTCGCGAAAGCAATCAGCATGCAGTATTCATCATCAAAGACACAGGCCTTGGAATAGCCGAAAGCGACAGGAATAAAATCTTTGAAAGCTTCTATCAGAATACAACCCAGCATCAGGAACAGCAGTCGTTTGCCATGAGCACGGGAATCGGGTTGTCGCTGACCAAGAGCCTTGTTGAACTTCACCGTGGTGAAATCAGACTCGAAAGTACTCCGGGTAAAGGATCAACATTTACGATTACACTGCCGATCAGTCATGAAGCTTACGTGATGTTCGAACAGGAGAAGAACTACACCCTCCCGGTCACCAACCTGGAAGAAAAAGTTCAGCAGGAATTCGGCTACATCAACCGTGCGCCTGAACCAGTGGCAACGGGTGCAGAGGCTATCCCGGATCCTGAACGATATTCCCTCCTGATTGTTGACGACCATGATCAGATACTGGTGTTGCTGCAAAGCATCCTGGCCGATAAATATAAAATCTTCACCGCCAGGAATGGTGAAGAAGCCCTTACACTTCTGGAAGATGAAAAGATAGATTTGGTTATCAGTGATATTCTCATGCCCGGCATGGATGGCCTGACGTTATGCCGCAGGATAAAAGACAATATTCAAACCAGCCACGTGCCGGTAATTCTGTTAACGGCAAAAGCAGAAATTGAAGATCGGATTGAAGGTTTGCAGATGGGTGCCGACTCATACATTCCAAAACCGTTCCATCCCGATCATTTGTTCATTCGCATTGAAAAGCTGATCAAAAACCGCGAGCAGATTCGCAAGCGCTTTGAAAATTTTGCCGAAGTTGAGCTTGGCCAGATGTCAACCGGTATCAGCGAAAAAGATGATGAGTTCTTTGTGCGTATTACACAATGCATTGAACGTCATTTGAGCGAATCGGAATTCAGTGCCGATACCATTGCCGATGAAGTGGGCATGAGCAAGGCTTCGCTGTACAAAAAAGTGAAGGCAACGGTGGGGCTTACTCCGCACGGACTGATTAAACAGTACCGGCTACGCAAAGCTGCCGATTTACTCAAAAATTCGAACATGAGCGTTTCGGAAGTGATCTACGAAACCGGGTTTAACAGCCGCTCGTATTTCTACAAGTCGTTCAATGAGATGTTCCACTGCCACCCGAAAGACTTTGGCGGGGCCAAGGCAGGATAACTACCCGATTTTTAGTACTTTTAAATCCACATTCGGGCTGCACGAGGCAGCCTTTATTCTTTTTTAAATCCACATCATGAAAATTGCAAAAGAAAAAGTAGCTGCGATTCACTATACGCTCACCGATAACAGCGGTAATGTGCTGGACAGCAGCAAGGGACGTCAACCATTGTATTACATTCAGGGAATTGGTAACCTGATCCCCGGAATGGAAGAAGGGCTGGAAGGAAAATCGAAAGGCGACAAGTTTACAATTAAGGTGAGTCCTGAAAAAGGTTATGGCGTTCGTGATGACCGTCAGATTCAAAAGGTGCCGCGCTCAGCTTTTGGTACACAGGAAGTAAAAAAAGGCATGCAATTTTCAGCGAGCGGAAATCACGGTTCACAGGTTGTGACGGTAACAGAAGTTGGGTTGGATACGGTTACCATTGACGGTAATCACCCGCTGGCAGGAGTTGAACTGAACTTCGATGTGGAAGTAATGGAAGTTCGCAGCGCAACAAGCGAAGAACTCGCACACGGTCATGTGCACGGTCCGGGCGGACATCACCATTAAGCCACAAAAAGATTTCACGAATTTATGATAGCGCTGACCTCAGCGCTATTTTTATGATTAAATACTCCCCATGAAAATTATCTCAAATTCTCTGTTGATACTGAGCTTTGCCGTGTGTCTCAGCTGTGGTTCCCGGAAAGCGGAAGTTCATCGTAATGCTATCTACAAAACAGATGATTTGATTATCACACAAGTTGCTGAAAACTCGTTTGTTCATGTATCCTTCCTGCAGACCGATGACTTTGGCAATGTGCCCTGCAACGGATTAATTGTAACCAACGAAGGTGAAGCCGTCATTTTCGACACACCCGCAAACGACAAGAGCTCCGAAGAATTGATTCGCTGGATAAAGGAAACGCTGCATTGCAATGTAAAAGCGATTATTCCAACGCACTTTCACAACGACTGTGTAGGCGGGCTCAAAACGTTCCATGCCGATAGCATTCCTTCTTATGCGAACATCAAAACCCTTGAGCTTGCGAAGGAAAACAACTTCCTGGTTCCACAAAACGGCTTCCGGGATTCGCTCCGGTTACAAATCGGAGATAGCTATGTTTCCGTCTGGTTTCCCGGAGAGGGTCACACAAAAGACAACGTAGTTGGATATTTCCCTAACGACAATATTCTGTTCGGTGGCTGTCTGATCAAGGAAGCAGACGCCAACAAAGGTTATTTGGGTGACGCAAATGTATTTGCGTGGTCTGGCACGGTGGAACGGATAAAAAGCTCATATCCAAACATTAAAATTGTTGTTCCCGGGCACGGTGAACCCGGAGGTCAGGAACTACTGGATTATACGATCAGGTTATTTAAAAAATAATATTAATATGCTAAAGCGTTTACCGATTCTTATTTGCTTACTAGCACTTTTTGGCATCTTCTCCTGCACTACGTACTATATTCCGGTTGAAAGTCTTAAAACACAGTTCGCAGGAATTGATTCCGCAAAACTTAAGCTTGTAACGGTAAAAGGTCCCGCAGGTGACAAGGTTCAATACTTCGCAAATCCCCTCAGTGTTGTTAAGTGTATTGACAAAGCCGGAAATCCATTCGAATTGGTCAACAGTCCTTCCCTTGAGATTCGTTTCACATATGGGCTCAACAATAAAAGAGTTATCTATTATTTTGACCGGATCTATCTGACCGATAGCTGCGTAGTAGGCGTGCGGTCACGGATTATACCCGCTCTCCGGAAAACAATTCCGCTGAATTCTATCTCAAAAATCGAAATTCAAGACGGACATAAGAATTTCCACTACGTTAATCGATAATAGCAGAATTTTTATAATGAACCACATAACGCTCCATAAAAACCAGTTTACCATTTCCACCGACAAGTCGAAGCTCGATATTCATTCTATACATGAATTTTTATCGACCAAGGCGTACTGGTGTTTGAACATCCCAAAAGACACTGTGCAGACTGCCATAGAAAATTCACTTTGCTTCGGTGTTTACGAGGGCAGCAAACAAATCGGGTTTGCCCGGGTAATTTCCGATTTTTCAACTATTGCTTACCTGGGAGATGTTTATGTGCTGGAAGAATACCGCGGCCATGGACTTTCAAAATGGCTGATGGAAACTATTATGACGCATCCGGAGTTACAGGGGTTAAGAAGGTGGATACTGCTGACAGGCGATGCTCACGGACTCTATCGCCAGTTTGGCTGGACCGACATTGCTGATCCCTCGAAATGGATGGAGCTTCATAACAAAAACGTTTATTCAACACGATGAGCCAGACAGAAATTTTTGAAAGCGACCGCGCAGCCGGCTACAATCAGTTTGTCGATACCTGGATTCCGAATTACCATTACTTTCTGGATCAATTGCCGCGTGTACTGCGCGATGTTGAAGATAAAACATTGCTGTGTGTGGGCTGCGGAACCGGGAATGAAATTGAACGGTTCGTTCATTCAACAGCGCAATGGTCAATCACGGGTGTTGATCCATCACCGGAAATGCTCAAACAGGCGCGTGAAAAATTTCGCACATCGAACCGGGTTACCCTTGTCGATGGTGTGGTTACAGACATTGACTCCGCAAAGAAATTTGGCGCAGCTACCCTCCTGCTTGTATTGCATTTCCTGGATGAAAACGAAAAACTCCTGCTGCTGAAGGCGATAGCGGACCGGCTTAAACCCGGTGCATCTTTCGTGATGATGGACATCACCGGAAACGGTAGTTCGTTTAACGAAAACGTAAAAATTCTCAGTAAACTATGGCCTGTTGACGTGGATCCGGAGCAGGCGAAAAATCGCCTGCACAGGATTCAGCACGAGCTTTATCACATTTCGGAAGAAAAGCTTGAACAGCTTTATGCAGAGGCCGGATTCGAAAAACCGGTGCGCTTCTTTCAATCGGCCGTCTATATGGGCTTTTTAGCTTCAAAAAAATAGTCATTAAAAGCAGGCAATTCAACCGCGCTTAAGCGGTTTTCTGAAAAAATTCAAAAAAAATCAAGGATGAGAATTGCGCAGCCAAGTAGCTGCACATATATTTGCAGTCAAATGACTGCATAAAATGGAATCACGCAGAGATGTATTTCAGGCGATTGCGGACCCTACCCGCAGGGCAATTTTAATGTTACTGGCTGCCCAGGCACTCACACCCGGGGCGATTGCAGAAAATTTCGATTCGTCAAGACAAACCATTTCCAAACACATTCAGATTCTCACCGAGTGCGAGCTCGTAAAACCCAGACAGGACGGCCGGGAGATATTCTATTACATCAACGCCAAACAAATGAGTGAGGTAGCAAATTTCATTGAACCCTTCCGCAAGCTGTGGGACGACCGGTTCAACAAACTGGAGAGCATTATGAAAAACTATAAATCAAAAAAATAACTGCATGGAACTGAAAACAAAAATCCACGCTGAAGACAATCAACAGCAACTGATCATCACACGCGAGTTTGAACTGCCTTTGGCACTTCTGTTCCAGGCTTATGCCGATGCTGAAATTGTTGAGCAATGGATGGGTACAAAAGTGCTGAAGCTGGAAAACAAAAATCATGGCTCGTTTCGTTTTGAAACCACCGATCCCAAAGGAAACAAGCACTACTTCAACGGCACGTATCACGCCTATGTGCCGGATACCAGGATCGTAAGAACCTTCGAAATAGAGAATGCCCCTTTCGGTGTGCAGCTGGAATACCTGGAATTTGAAAGCCTCACACCTGATACCAGCAAGCTCACAATGCAAATCATTTATCGTTCGGCCGACTTGCGTGATCAAATGCTGAAGCTGCCGTTTGCACAAGGCATGAACATGGCGCACAATCGCCTGCAGGAAATCGTCAGAAAACTTAATTAAAAAAATTATGAGCACAGAAAAACGTAACAAAATCATCTACTGGATTGCCACACTATGGTTATCGCTTGGCATGACTGCAACCGGAATTGTGCAGCTTATGCACGTTCCGGAAGAAGTTGACATGATGGATCGGCTGGGATACCCGGCTTATTTTCTTACCATTCTGGGGATCTGGAAACTTCTCGGTGTAATTGCCGTGCTCACACCAAAATTTCCGCTGGTGAAAGAATGGGCTTATGCGGGTTTTTTCTTTGCGATGTCAGGAGCGATTTTTTCACATCTGGCGGTTAACGATCCGGTTAAAGAACTGTTCGGACCCGCTTTGTTAATTGTACTAACGGTAACTTCATGGTATTTCCGGCCGGTAAGCAGAACGGTTAAATCGTTACATTCATAATATGAAAAACACAAATCCAAAAGTCGACTGGTTTTTCAAAAAGGATGGTGCCTGGCAGGACGCCTATCAAAAGCTGCGGGAAATTGCCCTCAACACAGAACTCAGGGAAGAATTAAAGTGGGGTCATCCGTGCTACACGCTGAACGGACAGAATGTTTTTCTTATTCACGGCTTTAAGGAATACTGTGCGTTGTTGTTTCACAAAGGTGCGCTGCTGAAAGACTCGAAAAAAATTCTTGTTCAGCAGACTAAGAATGTTCAATCTGCGCGCCAGATTCGTTTTAAACACCTCGATGAAATAACCGACAATGAATCGGTGATCAAATCATATATCCGTGAAGCAATCAAAGTCGAAAAAGCAGGGTTGAAGGTTGATTTCAAAAAAACAGCCGAATTTGATATGCCGGAAGAATTCAATGCTGCGATGAAAGCAAAGCCGGCATTGAAAAAAGCTTTTGATTCGCTCACACCCGGCCGTCAACGCGGCTATCTCCTGTATTTTTCGTCAGCCAAGCAGGCAGCAACACGCGAAGCACGCATAAAAAAATATGCTCCTAAAATTCTGAAAGGAAAAGGTCTCGAAGATTAATACCAACAACATGGCAAAATCAAAATCCAAACTATCAGCCGCTGAGCGCAACGAACTGCTGACCGCATTGCAAAATCGCTTCGAAAAAAATATGACCCGCCACAAAGGCATCGGCTGGAGTAAGGTTCAGGCAAAACTTGACGCAAATCCTGACAAACTTTGGTCAATCGCACAAATGGAAAAAACCGGTGGCGAGCCTGATGTGGTCGAAGGCAGCAAAAGCGGACAATATGTGTTTGCCGACTGCTCTGCGGAGAGCCCGGCCGGACGCAGAAGCCTGTGTTACGACCATGAAGCCCTTGAAAAACGAAAAGAGAACAAGCCTCAGAACAGTGCAGTTCAGATGGCAGAAGATATGGGAATTGAGCTGCTTACCGAAGAACAGTACCGCAACCTTCAGCGACTGGGTAAGTTTGATACCAAAACCTCAAGCTGGGTTAAAACGCCTCCTGAAATCCGTAAAGCCGGTGGAGCAATTTTTTGCGACTACCGGTATGGACACGTGTTTGTTTATCACAACGGTGCCGAATCATACTATGCCGCGCGCGGGTTCCGCGGGTCAGTAACCGTGTAATTTTTTTTTGTAAAAAGGTATTTTAACAGTTTGCTCGCAGGTTTTAACTTTGTTTAAAACCTCCATGATCAAGCTCATTCGTACTACGTCCGAGCATCCGGATTTTATTTCGCTCGTCAGATTGCTGGATGCCGACCTCGCCAGGCGCGATGGAGACGAACACTCATTTTATGCGCAATACAATACGATCGCAGCGTTAAAGTATGTAGTAGTTGCCTATGAAAATGCGAAGGCCGTAGGATGTGGTGCGATCAAAGAACAGGCACCCGGAACGATGGAAGTAAAGCGGATGTACGTTCTGCCCGAAAATCGTAAAGGTGGTGTCGCTACGCTTGTGCTGACCGAACTTGAGCAATGGGCGAATGAATTGGGTTATGAGAAATGTGTTCTCGAAACCGGTAAGCGCCAACCGGAAGCAATCGCGTTATATAAAAAGAACGGCTACGAAGTCATTCCAAACTACGGTCAGTATATTGGAATTGATAACAGTGTTTGCTTTGAAAAGGCGTTATAAAAAAAGTCCCGCATTTCTGCAGGACCTTTCTATTCACAACAATTAACCAAATTATTAATCCATTCCGCCTTTGCGCGTAGGGCTTCTCTGCTCAGGCCATTTGCCGGGCTCGCCCGTACGCGGGTTCATTGGCAATACGCTCTTGTCGCGTGCAGTTTTGTTTGAATCTTCACACGCCTGGTAAACCAGGATAGCTGCGAGAATCGCGTTGTTACGCACATCATCGAAAACGATTTTATCGTAGGTATCCAGGTTGGTGTGCCAGGTGTACGTTCCATAATCCCAGCTGAGCGAACTCAATGAAAAGCCTGGTGCACCTGCTGCCACAAACGAAGCAAAGTCAGAGCCGCCACCACCCGGGCTGCCCGGGAATGTTGTTTCAAGGTCTACTTTGTATTCGCGCGGTACTTTAGATAACCAGCGGGTGATGTATTCGTATGAATGCAGGAAACCCTGACCGCTGATGCTTGTTACGCGACCCGTTCCGTTATCCTGATTGAACAGCGCCTGAAGGTTTGCAACAATGTCTTTGTGATCTTCAACAAATGCACGTGAGCCGTTCAAGCCCTGCTCTTCGCTGCCCCAGTGTCCAACGAGGATTGTTCTTTTCGGATTCGGGTATACAGCTTTGAGGATGCGCATCGCTTCCATCATTACCAATGTTCCGGTTCCGTTGTCTGTAGCGCCTGTTCCGCCATCCCATGAATCGAAGTGCGCAGAGAGCATAACATATTCATTTGGATTGGTTGTACTTTTGATCTCGGCAACGGTATTGTAAGTTGGAACTACTCCTGTCTCTTTTGAATCGGCTCGCACGCTGATTTTTGTCGGCTTGCCGGATTCAGTAAGGCGATACAACAAACCATAATCTTCCAGCATCAAATCGATTGTAGGAATTTTCTTTGTCTTAGCTCCGAAAATCTTGTTGGCTCCGGCCCAGCGCGACCAGTAGCACATTACAATACCGGCAGCTCCCGCATTTTCCAAAACGGTCGGCAACGTGTTGTTGTTTTTACCGGTGTTCTTGATGCGTGTATTCCATGCGTCAGTAAGTGTCTGACGATCTTTTTTCATTTTTTCAACAGACTCTTTTGTTCCATGCTTTTCCCAGTTATCATCGGTGCGGCCGGTTGGCTGATTCATCGAGATCATCACAAACTTTCCTTTTACACTTGGAAGCCATTTCTGGAACTCAATCGAATCCGCCACATTCGGAAGGATAACCACATCACCTGAAACAGTTTTTCCTTTTGTGCTCGGGCTCCAGGCAAGCTGTGTTCCCGCAAGTGATTTTACCCATGGAGATGTCATATCGATGTGCGTTACACCGCGCTCCCATCCGCGCCACTCACCCCATTTCTCATTGCGTGCCGGAATGTTCCAGCCTTCGTATTTCTTCACTGCCCAGTCGTGAGCCTGCTGCATTTTTGGTGAGCCCACGAGACGCGGACCAACACCATCCATCAACTCGTGCGCGAGCTTTTCAAGCTGCGAGTTGGTAGTAGCTTCTTTAATGATAGCGTCAACAACAGGATCTTTGGGCGCCTGTGGTGGCGGACCGAATTGTTGCGCTAACGCTGAGCCGGATACCAGCATCAGCACGAAAAATAACTTGGCAAAATTTCTCATAGTAACAGGTTTTGGATGCGCTAAAGTAAGGATGAGCGGTAAAATCCGGGCCTCTTTTCCAGATGAGGCGGTATTGTTTTATGTGCGGTAAATGCTAAAGCCTGCCCACGATCTCCTCTGTATGCTCACCAAAATGCTAGGCACTCGATAAGTCACATGGCATGAGGTGTAAAGGAGTGGCAGCAGTGATAAAAAGCGTCAGACACCTCAAAGGTGTCAGACGCTTAAAATTGCCATTGCAGCCAGCGACTATTAAATTAAGTCAATGCAATTCAACGAGGGATCATTTTATCACATCTACAATCGTGGTAATAACAAACAGAGAATATTCTTCTCCACCAATAACTATCGGTTCTTTCTGAACAAGGTTGAGCGGTACATTTCTCCAAACTGCGACATTCTTAGTTGGGCTTTGATGCCGAATCATTTTCATTTCCTAGTTCGCGCAAACGAGAAAACAATAGAACTCATTAAACATACTCCGATTGAAATTAATGCACTGACTGAGGGAATTAGACTTCTATTGAGTTCATACACGAAAGCCATTCAAAAACAGGAAAAACTTTCCGGAAACCTGTTTCAGCAAAAAACGAAAGCAAAATGTGTAGATGATTATTGCACCATAGCATTTCACTATATCCATCAAAATCCGCTAAAAGCACGCCTTGCAAAGAAACTTGAAGCTTGGGAATTCTCGTCATTCAGAGAATATCTGAGTAAAAGCGACTGCAGCCTTTGTGCGACCGAAATCGCTTATGAATATTTGGATATTGAGCCAGCAAACTTTGTTGCCGACTCGTACAAAGTAATAAGCGATGATTTGGCGAGAGAGCTATTCTGAGACGTTACACTCCCATCTTACCCACGATCTCCTCTGTATGCTCACCAAAGTGAGGTGGCGGAAGCATTGTAATTCGTTCGTTGATGCTTCCGGTTGCCACAAAGGTTTTCACGCCTTTCAGCTGGGCAGCATTGATCATCAGTGCCTTCGCTTCCTTCATTTCAAATACCTCCTGAACATTTTGAATGATGCCTGCAGGAATTTTGAACTTGTTGATTTCGATAAATAATTCCGATGCAGTGAGTTTACTGATCGCTTCCGACAAAACCACATACATTTCCTCCCTGTTTTCTACTCTGCGATGATTGGTAGCAAATTTCTGCTCAAACATCACGGGATCAATCTTGAGTAAACGCAACAAGTCAAAAAATTGGCGATCACTCCCCACAGCAAGCAAAACACGTTTACCATCTTTTGTTTGAAATGTTTCTCCATAGGGAGCAATGTTCGGATGCAACGATCCTTGCCGCGAAGGGAGCTTATTTGCCACCAGCCAGTTCGTAGCCTGGTTGGTTAATGAAGAAATGGCAGTTTGAATTAACGATACCTCAACAAAACTTCCTTCGCCTGAGCGCTCACGTTTCAACAACGCCACCAGTAAAGCCTCTTTCAGCTGATGCCCGGCAAGAACATCGATCAGCGCAACGGGCATCTTGGTAGGCATTCCGTTTCTCTCACCATTCAAATCCATAAAACCGGACTCAGCCTGGATCACCGCATCATACCCGACACGATCATTGTCTGACCCATAGCCAGTGATCTGTCCGTAAATTATTTTCGGATTGATTGCCCTGAGCTGCTCATATGACACGCCTAATTTTTGAGCATCGCCCGGTTTGTAACTAGCAATCACAATATCCGATTTTGCCGCAAGCTTCTGAACGATGGATACACCCTCACCGGATGTCAGATCAACAGCAACCGACTTCTTTCCCCAGTTAACTGAACAAAAGTAGGCCGACCGGTCATCCGTAAGTTCACCATTTCCTTTCCACGTGCGGGTTACGTCTCCACCTGTCTTTAGATTTTCAATTTTAATTACTTCAGCGCCAAGCTCCGCAAAAAATTGACCCACACTAGGTCCCGCCAATACTGAAGCAAGTTCCAATACCCTGAAATCTTTAAACATGCGTGAACGTGTTTACAATCGTTGGCAAAAATGCCACGAATAACTATTAACTAATAACTGTTACTAAAAAGAATCATTTGTCGCATTTTTGTGTTTTCTCTCAGTCAAAAAACCTCTTTCATGCGCTTTTTAGCCCTTTTTGCCCTTGCATTTGTAGTTTTTTCCTGCTCCAGGCCCGAGCTTAAAACCGGCCAGTGGCGCGGGGTGCTCAAAATTCAGGGCCGGGAACTTCCCTTTAATTTTCGGATCGTCAATGATTTTTCGAAAGGGTATGATGCGTACCTGAAAAATGCGGGTGAAGAATTGTTACTCGATGAAGTTACCATGATGGGCGACTCGGTGAACATGGTACTGCATATATTCGATGCGCAACTCCGCGCAGCAGTTGAAGGCAACACGCTTAGGGGTTTCTTTACACTCAACTATAACCCGGCTTACAAAGTGCCGTTCAACGCCACGTTCGGTGATGATTATCGCTTCAAACCAACCGATACCACCGCAGCCGCCACAAATTTCTCGGGTAAGTACCAAGTGTTATTTGTGAATGAAACTGATACGACACAGGCGATCGGTGTATTCAATCAAACGGGCGACTACGCGACAGGCTCATTCCTTACCCCTACGGGTGATTATCGTTTCCTGGAGGGTGGCGTGTTTAACGACACACTTTTCCTGAGTACGTTCGATGGCAACCACACGTATTTATTCAAGGCTGTTAAAAACGATTCAATGCTCATAGGCGATTTCTGGTCGGGGCAGTCGTACCATCAATCGTGGACAGGTGTAAAAAATGAAAACGCTTCTTTGCCGGATGCAGAATCATTAACCTATCTGAAACCCGGCTACGAAACGCTTGATTTCAAATTTCCTGATCTGAATGGCAAACCGGTAACGTTGAATGATGCCCGTTTTAAAAACAAAGTTGTAGTGCTCCAGCTTTTCGGAACATGGTGCCCGAACTGCATGGATGAAACGAAATATCTTTCAAGCTGGTATGATAACAACAAAAGCCGGGGCGTTGAAATTTTAGGACTTGCGTTTGAGCGCAAACCGGATTTCACATACGCCACGGAACGTGTTAACAAAATGAAATCGAAGTGGGGTGTGAACTATGACTTCGTAATTGCGGGGGTTGACGACAAACTGAAAGCAGCCGAAGCACTTCCCGCGCTGAATACAATTGTCGCGTTCCCAACGACTATCTTTATTGGTAAAGATGGAAAAGTTAAGCACATCCATACCGGCTTCGAAGGTCCGGGTACAGGCGTTTACCATGAGCGCTGGAAACAGCGGTTCAATGAAATTGTTAATGAATTACTGACAGAAGACTTAACACCAAAAAAATAATCAGTTCGTGAGCAAACGGGTAGTAGTCGGATTATCAGGCGGAGTGGACTCCAGTGTAACAGCGTACCTGCTGAAAGAACAGGGGTATGAAGTTATCGGTATGTTCATGAAGAACTGGCATGACGATTCGGTTACCATCAGCAACGAATGCCCTTGGCTTGACGACAGTAACGATGCCATGATTGTGGCGCAACATCTCGGCATCCCTTTTCAGGCAATTGACCTGAGCGTGGAATACAAGCAACGCATTGTCGATTACATGTTTGCAGAGTATCAAAGCGGGCGGACTCCGAATCCTGATGTACTGTGCAATCGCGAAATCAAGTTTGATATCTTTTTGAAATCTGCCCTAAAACTAGGTGCCGATTATGTAGCTACCGGTCACTATGCGCGCAGAGGTGAAATCGAAATAAACGGAAAAAAAGCTTATCAGCTGCTGGCTGGAAAAGATCTCAACAAGGATCAAAGTTATTTTCTGTGTCAGCTTACGCAGGAACAACTTTCACGCGCTTTGTTCCCGATCGGTGAATTATTGAAATCAGAAGTTCGCGAGATCGCAAAAAAGGCAGGTTTGGCTACCGCGGAGAAAAAAGATTCGCAAGGCTTGTGCTTTATCGGAAAAGTGCATCTCCCCGACTTCCTGCAACAAAAACTGCTGCCTAAAAAAGGCAAAGCGATTGAAATTGCTGCGGATGCCTCCGTTTTTAAAAATGGAAAGAGCCATACCGACGTTGAACATCTCACGGAACCGTTTAAACTCACCCCCGACCTTGGCAAAGTGATCGGTGAGCACAACGGTGCACATTACTATACGATCGGTCAGCGTAAAGGTCTCAACATTGGCGGCAAACCAAAGCCCATGTTTATCATTGGAACCGACACTGAAAAAAATGTCATCTATATGGGCATGGGCGAAGATCATCCGGGCCTGCATCGCAAAGGGTTATTCATTCCAACGACAGATGAGCATTGGGTACGCCCTGACCTCGCGCTGAAAAACGGTGAGCAACGAAACTACATGGCCCGTATCCGGTACCGGCAAAAGCTGGAGCCGTGTACGCTTCACAAAAAAGAGAACGGCTTATACATCATTTTCGAAACGCCACAAAAAGCGATTACCCCCGGGCAGTTTGCTGCGTGGTATGAAGGTGAAGAGCTTATTGGCTCCGGTGTGATTAGCTAGCCCCGCAACGCTTTTCTCAGCGCGCTGGCTTCCGAATAACCCAACATTTTCGCCACCTCGTGAACCCGAACGTCATCCTGTTTTAACATCATCGTGGCGAGTTCCTTTCGCAACGCAGATGAAAGCTCACGAAAACTGGTTCCCTCTTCCGTTAGCTTGCGCTGAAAAGTTCTCAAACTCATGTTAAGCATTCCTGCCACAACAGGAGCGGGAACAATTTGACCCTTGAACTCATTAGCCAGAACACTCCTAACTCTGTCAGACAATGAGCTACTGCGCTTATGTAAGGCCAATTTTTCGCGAACAATCCTGTTAAACAATGCAAACAGCGATTTGTCGTAACTCATCACGGGCAGTTTCAAATCAGAAGTTTTGAATCGTAATGTGTTTTGCTTCTGCTGAAAGAGCACCGATCCGAAAACGCGCGCATATTCACCGAACAGCTTGGGTCGTGAGAACGCGAGCGTGGCCTGAATCGGCACAACTTTCTTACCCGACAAAAGATAGAACACATTCAACGTGCCAGTCATGGCCTGTTCAACAGCTTGACGGGCTGAATGCCGCGATACATTCATCCAAAGTTTGGCCGGACGATATATCAGCACAGTTTCATCGCGTCCGATAGAAATAGAATAATGAAACATGTCCGTAGCAAGTTCCGCATGATTGCAAACTTGTTGATACGAAGTCAATAAATCCGGACTGCTTTGCATTAGATGTCCGATCAACCCAAGAATCGATGGCGTGGTAGTTTCACCCAGGTGCAGGCCGAGCAGCGGATCACCTGTTTGTTTCAGAGCAAGCTCCCAGCTGCGATACGCCTGTTTAAACGGAACAATCCGGCCGGAATCATTCAGGTCGTGTGGCGATAACTCCAATGCGTCACATAATTCGTTCAACCGGGCACCGCGCAACGCAGCGCCATACAAAATGTCGCGGATGATGGGCATGTGAGTGTACATGGCGCAAAATATCTCTTTTTTGGCACAAACTATCCCGGCAGTCGATGCTGCATGAGCGTTTTAGTTGTAAAAAAGTATATGATCGTTACAAGAATCTCACAGGTTTTTTTGGCGCTCCTCGCGCTGGCCTTTTGTAAAACCGGTATCGAAGCGCTAATCAATCCGCAAGCCGTATTAGCGAATGTCGGAATCGACTTGAACAGCCCGGCAGCGCTGAGTTCTATGCGTGCAGTGTATGGCGGAATGCATTTGATGTTCGGTCTTTTCTGCGTGGGGGGAATTTTCAAAAATCAATCCACAGCATTGCTGCTGGTTATTCTCTACACAGCAGGGTTTGTTACCGGCCGGATTGTGAGCTGGATCGCAGACGGAACACCTAACGAATTTGTAATTACGTGGCTGGCTACCGAAACTTTCTCGCTGGTTGGTTGTACGCTGTTATTGTTCCTTATCTGGAATAAGAAGAGAACTACGAATCCTTAAAACCTGAAACCCCTCCCGAAACAATAAACTTCATGGCCACCGGACCGGAAACGTTCAGTGGCTGGATGTTTTCTTTCGGCACCACGAAATGATCTCCCGCGAAAGCGTACGATTGCGGGAAATAAACAACAACCATGTCGTTAAGGCCTAAACTGGACAAATCGTTTTGCGTTATAAAGCCGATTCGGTGAAGCTGGTTTTCTTTGTTGAGGCGGACCAAAACCGGTTTGTCAAACTTCTTTTTATCACCCACAAATGCATCCAGCAAATCTTTTACGGAAGAATAGATCAGCTTGACAAACGGGATGTGGCTTACAACTCCTTCAAACCAAGTAACGAGCGTTTGAAAAAGAAAATTTGATGTAAAGTATCCGAACAGGGTAATGGCAACAATGATAATCGCGAAACCCAGTCCGGGGTATGGAAGCGGGATCAGCCCATCAAGCCAAGAGAACGAAAGAAAAATTACGTACACAGTTGCCACCAACGGCACAATGAAGAGTGTTCCGCTGAAGAAGTAGCGAACAATTTTCCGGAACGTGGTTTCAATCCGTGCCATCAGGAGGGTTTCAATGCTTTACTTACCGCCTGGCGAACAACTTCATCTACTTGCTCATCAACGGTGATGTGGGTCGTGTCAATCACAATTGCATCAGCTGCCTGACGTAGCGGACTTTCCTTGCGGGTTGTATCGATCTTGTCGCGTTGCGCGATGTTTTCAATTACTTCATCCAGGTCAACAAGCCGATCGTTTTCGAGAAGTTCTTTTTGTCTGCGTATCGCGCGAACAACCATATCGGCTGTCATAAAAAATTTAAGTTCTGCATTCGGAAAAACAACCGTTCCGATGTCGCGGCCATCCATCACGATTGCCTTCTCCTTACCCATTCTGCGTTGCTGCTCGACCATGGCTACACGAACATCTTTAATTGCACTTACCGGGCTCACTTTTTCAGAAATGCGCATTTTACGGATTTCCTTTTCAACGTTCAGATTATTTAGATACGTCTCCGAGATGCCTTTGGAATTTACTTTAAATGAAATGTGAATCTGCGAAAGCGCTTTCGTGATATCCCTGGGATTCGATAAAGAAACATGATTGTCGAGAAAGTAAAGCGTTACCGCACGATACATCGCTCCCGAGTCGATATACCGGTAGCCCAAAATGCGCGCGACTTCCTTAGCCGTGGTGCTCTTTCCGCAGGCCGAGTAGCCATCGATCGCAATCACCATTTTTTTAAACGTGCTCATTAGCAGTCTTTTGTAGGACAAGGAATTGGTTTACCGGGCTTCAGCTTCTTGTGATGCTTGTTGTGGGATCCACAGCTCAGGATTACTGCAAGGGCAAGTACAAAAACAATCGTTTTTCTCACGTTTAGCGCATTTACAACCTGAAAGTTATAACGCCCGCAGATAATTGAAAACTGTTTCAGCATAATAACTTTTCAATCACATTTCCATCGGTTGAAATGCGATCCGGGCCGGTTTCCAGCACAAATTACTAACCCTGATGCGCGGAATTCGTTAACTTGTACGACACTGATTTTTATGGAAAACACAGACCAACAAGGCAAGGCCGAAAAAGCCTTCAAAAATTTCGGCAAACGTCTCGATGACTTTATGGTTGAAGTGAACGAGGCAAGTGAACATCTTCAAAAAGAATTCAAATCGCGTTTTGAGGAGTTAAAAGAATCGGCCGAAGAGCTGAAAGAACAAGCCAAAGATAAGGAACGCTGGAAGGAAGTTGAAGCCAACCTGAAAAAAGCAGGTGAACAACTCAACAATGCGTTTAAGGCGGCCTTTAAAAAGAAGGACGGACAGTAGGTTGGATGCGGTTTACGTTAGGGATTAGGGGTTGGGGATTAGGGAGCAGGATTAGTCTTTAGTCATCAGTCAGGAGTGAAAAGACCAACAACTAAAGACTACAAATTCAGCACTGCTATATCTTCACATTTTTCCACTTCCCCTGACGGAAAATGATAATGGCCGCAATCGCCATCGCGGATTCCGCAGAAACGATCGCGATATACGCGCCCGTGGTTTTGAAATCCAGTACGATTGCCATCAGGTAAGCAAATGGAATCTGGAAAAGCCAGAAGCCAAATACGTTCAGCACAGTGGGCGTAAGCGTATCACCCGCACCATTGAACGATTGAATGATCACCATCCCGTACGCATAGAACACATAACCCAGGCTTACGATTTTCAAACATTGCATTCCACTTTGCAGAACCGTGGGATCATCGGTGTAAATTCCAACAATCGGCCCGGCAAGTGTATAAAATACAATGGTTACAATGCCCAGAAAAATCATGTTCAAAAACGCTGACCGGTAAACCGATTTCTCTGCGCGTTCGGGTAAACCTGCACCCAGATTCTGACCCACCAGCGTTGCCGCAGCATTAGCCATTCCCCACGCAGGCATGATCGCAAACACAATCACACGAATCCCGATGGTGTAACCGGCAAGAGCCGCACTTCCAAACGTGGAGATAATTCTTACCAGGAAAATCCAGCTGGCAGATGCAATGATAAACTGTCCGGTGCCTCCTGCTGAAACTTTGATCAATCGTCCGATAATATCCCAACGCACAGCCATGTTTTTAACATTAAGCCTGATCAGGCCGTTTCCTTTTGTAAGATGGTAAACCTGATACAACACGCCCGTTCCGCGACCAATCATGGTTGCGACAGCCGCACCCTGAACACCCATTTTTAATACGAGGATAAATACCGGAGCCAGTGCAATGTTCAAGCTGTTCGAAATGATAAGCGAACGCATGGCAATGGATGCATTGCCCGCTCCGCGAAACACTCCGTTGATGATGAACAGCATCACGATCGTCATGTTACCGCAGAGCATCAGTTTTGTGTAGCCTGAGTTATTCACAATGAGCGACTCACTCGCTCCCATCAGGTGCAGAATGTCCGTTGCAAAGAAAATTCCAACAACACTAATGATCAATGAAAGGCCGATACCAATATAGATGGCCTGCGCTGCAGCAACCTGTGCGGCCGGGATATCTTTCTCGCCTACCCTGCGTGCCACCATGGCAGTCGCACCCATGCTGATACCCATGGCGAGTGAATAAATAATTGTAAGAACCGATTCTGTTAAACCAATTGTGGCGATCGCATCGTTATCACCGAGGCGGCTCACAAAAAAGATGTCAACAACCGCGAACAGCGATTCCATCAGCATCTCCAATACCATGGGAACGCTTAATAGAAATATGGCGCGATCAATACTTCCCTCAGTGAAATTTTCCTCTCCACCGCGGATAGCCTGTTTAAGTAAACGAAAAAACGAAGTCAGTTTTGTAGAAAATGACATACAAACCAAATTAATAAGTTAAAGATGAATTGAAGTATCCCGCATATTGCGGGAGTTGGAAAAAGTAAAATTGGCGGAGCGCCAAGTCGTCCTGTCCGTGAACAGGACTCAGAATACCAACTTCATGGTTCGTTGTCGATTAATGAATTTGCTTACGCAAAGATGTTAAAAATGGTTGCAGGATTATGACGGGCGCTCAAAAATTATTTTTGAACCTCTTTTTCATTCAATTCCCGCACGATTTCAAGAATCGGCCGGTCATTGATCATAAGTTCTTCGATAATACCCTGTCCATCCTGTATGCGAACAATGGCGTACGCAACCTGTGCTGAATCACGTTGCGCATCCCAATACACGCGTTCCGTTTCCGATGCTTTTGATTCTTCCACATAAAAGCGGTCGAACGAGAAATCGAGATTAACAATTTGCTTTCCATCGTAAACGGATGCATAGCTCACACGCGTTTTCAGAATGTTAAAACCCTGATCGGTTGGCCTGAATGCATAAAGATTACTGATCTGCGCGAACCCTGCCGAGTCAACCGAAAGAAGGGCATAAACCTGTTCGCCATTCGCAAACTTGTACGTGGTGTCGGTCTCGAACCGCGCAGCATTAAATCTTAGCGTTACATACTTTCCCCTGAAGGGATCGGAAGGATCTACAGGTTCGGTCCGGAATTTATATTCTGTGCCGGAGGTCAACACGGATTCACTGTCGGCAATCATTTTTATCGGAACCGCCCATTGTGCGAGCACCATCAGCGCAAAAGCAGGGAGTATCAATTTTTTCATGGCTGTTGCTCCTTTCTTTTCCTGATCATCCAGTAATTCATCGCAAAAAAACCGAGACCTACCAGCACAAACAACAATCCGCGTACAACAAATGTGAGATTCGTATCAAAGAACCTGCAGATAATCAGCATGGTAAGTATCATTAAGCCATAATTCATGCGACCAAGATGATCGGCATGGGCTCCTTCACGGATTGTATAGACCGCCAGGATTAAAACAAAAAGATTTACTAAAACCTGGGCCGTATGGGGGTTATAAATTCCTACGATAAACAAAACCAGAAAGACTGGAATTATATAGCTTTTTGACAACAATCCGGTGACGTGCGACCGCTTTAAAAGAAACGTATAAAGCCCTGCGCCAGCAAGTATCAGAAATACACAAACGAATAACTCAGGCGAGCCCATCCATTCTGTAAAATCCTTTCGCTGAATTTCATCCCAGTACCAGTCGAAGCTAAGCATGAGCAGCAATACTATACTTCCCAAACTTCCGGCAACGAGATAAGCGTTCGCAAATAAATTCTTACCACTGAAAACAGGTAGTTGGCCGATCAGCACAAAAATCCCAAACAGGAAAATATAAGCCGGCATCAACAACTCTTCTGCATGATCCGCAAATGTACCCAGCGTTATAACCAGCGAACCGGCAATAACCCAATGGTGAAGATTTGTAGCGTTGGATTGTATTGCCGATTTACATCGTTGCCAGTAAAATGGTACGGCCGCGAGCGCCAGTACCCAATATTTATAAACCATACCCCTGTCGTAATGAAAGTAGCCATCTTCACATGCATACCAGGTAATGCCCATCCAGAATAAAAGCGACACTGCTGAAGATTGCATAACGTATATGACCGGAAGGGTGAGCAGCATCCACACGAATAGAAAATTACCGAAGTTTCCTTCGATGTTGTACACCTGGCTAACGATCGAAATAGCGGTGGCTATAGCACACACCACAAATACCGAAGCCCCTTCCCGCCAGGCTGCGCTGGCGGAATTTTTCCAAAGCAAGTATCCGCAGACACCCTGGCCCAACAATAAAGGAAACAAGGCAGCTGCAAGCTTGATAAACTTTGGAAGATTATCCCAATTGTGGGCAATAATCAGCACGAGACCCATTCCTACCAGCAATGAACCCAGTACACCGAAAATGATTACCAATCGGTTGTTTTCCGGTTGTGGCTTTTTGCGGTAATACTCCCGGATGCGGTCAGCTTCATCTTCCGTAATCACATGTTGCGAAAGCAACTCGTTGAGCTCGTTGAGTATAGAATTGCGCATGCCGAAAACGGGGTAAGACATCCTAAAGTACTGAAAAATAAATTTAAAATTCCTGTGACTACCGGTTAGCCACGGTATTCCTGATTTAAGTATCTTAAGCCCGAACCTGTAAACGGTGTATGTCGGAACAAGAAATCCGTGAAGAGTACAGCATCCTGGAGAAATCGCGAACAAATCCCGATGCTTTCGGGCTGTTGTACAAAAAATATTTCGACCGGATTTTTGGCTTTATCTACCGGCAAACGGATGATGAGGATGTAGCAGGAGATTTATGCTCTCAAACATTTCTCAATGCACTTAACAATGCGGGTAAGTTTACTTTTCGGGGAGTGCCTGTCTCCGCCTGGTTTTATAAGATTGCCGCCAACGAGGTAAATCGCTACTACCGCAAACGCAAGAGCGCAAAAACGTTCAGCCTGGAAGAAAGCAAAATTCGCGACCTGTATGAGCAGACAAACGATGGCTGGGACGAAGAAATGATCGAACGGCTGCTGGGGTATCTTACTGAGCTGCCTGCCGAAATGCTGGAGGTACTTAACCTGCGGTTTTTCGAGGATAAAGATTTTAAGGAGATCGCATTTATTCTCGACATCACTGAAAGCGGAGCAAAAATGAGAACGTATCGCGCGTTGGACAGCCTTCGCAAAAATTTTAAATTGAAGATCAAATACGATGGGAAAGGTTGAAATCAAAATACGGAAGAAAATCCTGACCCCGGATAATTTGCAGCAATACAGGAACTACCCTGCTTTGCTCAAACAACACGCCCGTCACAAGCGATTTAAACGTGCTCTTCGGATATTTTTATACTCGCTGGCTTTAACTGCCTTCGTGCTGTCGCTGATTTTTATTTCTGTTTGGAAAATCATGCTGGACGAAAATCGTCACCCCGCAGGCATCCAGTCGGGGCAATTAAAATATGTCAAAATAAAAGGGTCAATTACCGACACGCTGGCACTTGAGCTACTGTCAAACGAAGCAACAGACAGTCTCTACATCGTAACGTATAAAGGGATTAACGGCCGCCCGGATGACGTGTTCAAGTTTCCAAAAGATGCTTACTCAAACGGCAAAACAACTTACAGGTACATTGAAGAGAAAAAGATATCTGTGAACAAGCACGATTATATTATCAAGAAATACTTGTACGATGTAGCACATCCGGCCAATCGTGTTTACTATTTCTATTGTCCTGAATTTGCCATACTGATCTTCGCCTCATCGTGGCACGAAAACTATTATCTGCACGATATCGGGAACTCTAAAAACAATGAAACCATCAATGGTATAATTGAGGCCATTAAGGCCGACCCCGAATTCAATTACTGGTAATTCTGCCGAATTTCCGGCTTTTTGAAAAAGGCTAACCCACTCCCTGTGACTTTCCCGGTCTGGTTGTATTCTGAAGAAAAAGATTACCAAACCAAATCTTCAGTCTATGGAAAATCAGGAGCAAAAAATCCGAAGCTGGGATGACCTCATCTTCGAGAACCGGAACAAAGCGTATGGTGCGTATGCAATGCGACAGAATTATTCGAATGAACTGATTAAGGGAGCACTTACGGGTATTGGCATACTTGTTTCCCTGCTCATTCTGGCGGGAGTTGTGAATAGAAACTCTTCCCTGTTGCCAGCAATTGCGGATGATAAGGATTTGACAATTTACACACTCCCCCCGCCAACAGTAATTCCGGTGACTCCTCCGCCACCTCGTCAGCAGCCCATTCGCGCTGCTGCTGCCAACCTTATTCCAATCGCAACAACCGATCCGGACCCGGTTGAACCAGATCCGCAACCAGCAACAACTTCAACCGGTACAGAAGGAATTACTGACGGAACGGGCACGCCCGATAATGGAACATCCGGGGCAATCGACACAGGCACGGACTTAGGCACTGTTGCCGTAAAGAATGATCAACCGTTTGTCGCGGTTGAGATTATGCCCGCATACAAAGGCGGCATGGAAGGGATGATCAAAACGCTCAAGAAAAATATGCGCTACCCCGCCAGTGCGCGCAGAATGGGTAAAGAAGGAATCGTATATGTTGAGTTTGTGGTGAGCGACGAAGGCGAGATAAAAGACATTAAGGTGCTTCGCGGCTTCGATTTGGACTGTGATAAAGAAGCGGTTCGGATTGTAGAAAAACTTACAGAGTGGACACCCGGTCAACAAAATAAGATGGCTGTGAACGTGAAAATGGTGCTGCCGGTAAAGTTCCAGCTCGAAAAATAAGGTAGTTTGTTTGGTTTAGTTTGCAGGAGGAGCCTTCGGGCTCCTTTTTTATTGACGGATTAAACCGGGAAAGATTTTTGTGGTCTAAGTGCCATGCCCATATCTGCCCGTCAAAAACATTTCTATAGTCGCGCTGCTTTCGGATTATCGCCCGGATCTAAAGTACAGTCTCCTGCCGAAGTAATGAAGCATCAATCTGGACACAAGCCCATTAATGTGGTTCAGGCCGATGAGCCTGATGAACGTACGGGAAGCGATACGGAGATGATCAGGCAAAAGGCAAAGAAAAACCGGAGCGAATTGATCACACTAAATGCTGCCTGGTTTAATCGTTTAACTGATCCAGACTCGGTGATTCGTGAGAAGATGACATTCTTCTGGCACGATCACTTTGCGTGCCGTTCGCGGAATCCGCTTTTGGCGCAACAACAAATCAACACCCTTCGAACGCATGCATTGGGAAAATTCAGCGACCTGTTAATGGCCGTTTCAAAAGACCCGGCCATGCTGCAGTTTCTCAATAACCAGCAAAACAAAAAAGACAGTCCGAACGAAAACTTTGCGCGGGAAGTAATGGAACTGTTTACCCTGGGAAGAGGTAATTATTCGGAAGATGATATTAAAAATGCTGCAAGAGCATTCACGGGTTGGGCATTCAATCCGTTAAACGGACAGTTTTTAGTTCGTCCCCGACAGCACGATGCGGGATCAAAAACCTTCCGGGGCAAAAGTGGCAACTTCACCGGTGACGATATTATCTCAATGATACTTGAAGACCGGCAGACCGCAATCTTCATCACCGGAAAAATCGTGCGCTTCTTTGCGGGCGAAGCTGACAGTGAAACAATTCAATCATTAGGCACGGCTTTCTATAAATCAGGCTATGACATCCAAAAACTGCTGAATGAAATGTATTCAGGTGATTGGTTTTATGAGAAGAAGCTGACCGGAAACCGAATCAAGTCGCCTGTAGAATTGATCGCAGGCATCCAAACTCATACCGGTGGTACATTCAATAACCCGTTGAATGTTACGTATCTTCAAAAAGCACTGGGACAGGTTTTGCTTCAGCCTCCAAACGTAAGCGGCTGGCCGAACGGGAAAGAGTGGATCGACAGCTCAAGCCTTACCTTTAGAATGTCAATGCCCACGCTGTTGTTCAACAACATTGAATCTGAATTTTCAGCTAAGGATGATGGTGACGTTAACAACGATGCCAATAAAGCAAATAAGGCAGGCAAGATTTCCTATTCGGTCAATGTAAATACGCTGACTGAAAAATTCATCAAATCAACCACTGCCGAAACACTCGATGCAGTTGAAGATCACCTTCTTTCCTGCCCTGCATCGGCAGAAAACAAAAAGCTGATCGCTGCGCTTGCAGGCAACGCCAAAGATGATGCTGAATTGATCAAACGCGCATTCATCGGTTTTATGTCATTACCAGAATACCAACTCAGTTAAGCTATGAGCACGCGAAGAGAATTTTTGAAAAAATCTGCATTGGCAACAGCCGGAACAATGCTGCTGCCCGGCTTTCTGAAATCGCTTGAGGCGAACCCGCTGTTAATTCCTGAAGGACAAAAGATACTGGTTGTTATCCAGCTTTCAGGAGGAAACGATGGATTAAATACGATTGTGCCGTACAATAATGATTTATACTACAAGCTCCGACCGCAACTCGCGCTCTCAAAAGGCAGCGTGTTGCGAGCAAGTGATGAACTCGGCTTTCATCCCGCGTTAGCGAAATTGAACGAGCTGTACGACAAAGGCTATCTGACGGTGATCAATAACGTAGGGTATCCTAATCCCGACCGATCACATTTCCGTTCTATGGACATCTGGCATACCGCCAGCGATTCTGACGAATATCTGAACACGGGCTGGATCGGCAGATACCTAGATTCAAGCTGTAAAAATTGCAACATCGCGCACCAGGCGGTTGAAATTGATGACATGCTGAGTCTCGCACTCAAAGGTGAAAACATCAAAGGCATAGCGGTAAAAAATCCGCGCAAGCTTTACCAGGTTCTACATAACAACTACTTTCAAAAGATTTCGAAAAACCCGACTGATGCAACCGAACCGTCTTTGAATTATTTGTACAAGACTTTGGCAGAAGCAACCTCCTCGGCCGATTACATTTATGATAAGTCGACCGTATATAAATCAGACGCAACCTACCCCGACTATGCGTTCGCAGGCCAGTTGAAAACCGTTGCCGAGTTGATCAACTCCGGGCTATCAACGAAAGTGTACTATGTTTCCCTTTCCGGATTCGACACGCACGTTCGCCAACAACCTGAACACGACCGGTTATTAAAGATTTATGCCGAATCGGTTTCAGCTTTTGTAAATGACCTGGAAAAGAATAACCGCTTTCAGGATGTTTTGGTGATGACTTTTTCTGAATTCGGGAGACGGGTTTCACAAAATGCTAGTGGCGGCACGGATCACGGTACAGCCAATAATCTGTTTGTGATCGGAAAAAATTTGAAGCAAAAAGGATTCATTAGCGGAACGCCCGACTTATCACGACTCGATCAGGGCGATCTCATTCATGAGGTCGATTTCAGAAGCGTGTATGCAACCGTACTCAACAAGTGGCTCGATACCAACAGCAGTTCGGTTTTGAGTGGGCAATTTAAAATGCTGGATTTTATCTAATCAGCGGGAAAAATTACAATCCGAGCTCAGCCCTGATTTTTCCTTCCTCCAGTGGCTTGGTCATGTATTCCATGACACCGTACTGTTTCATCCGCTCCATGTCGCGCGGATCGTGAGAAGATGTCAGGGCAATTATTTTAACATGGCTTTTCGCGTAGTCCTTTTTCGTGTAAACTTCCAGGAATCCGAAACCATCCATAATGGGCATAAACACATCCAGCAGAATCAAATCTGGTAGCGGTTTAGCTTCCAAATGAAGTTTGTCGAGAAGCTCAATAGCCTCTTTTCCTGTTTGAGCGCTGTAAAAATTTTCGGGAGGCAGGCCGACCGCACGCAACATGATTTTGCCAATCATCTGAAAGGTGCTTTCGTCTTCGACCAGTAAAACAGTTTTCATAGAGAACCCGGGGGAATCCGGTTAACGGAATAATACGCTTTAATTTGAAAAGGTAACTAACAAAAAAGGAGCCTTTCAGCTCCCTTCTCTTATTCAACTTATTAATTCAATTAACCAATAGATACACGTTTGAACTCAGCAACGGTCAGTCCTTTTGATACGCTGTCGAGGTACTGCGCAACTGACTTCGAGTTATCCTTCACGAAAGCCTGTGGCAACAAAGTGCTTTCCTTGAAGAACTTGTTCAGTTTGCCCTGAGCGATTTTCTCAACCATGTTTTCAGGCTTGCCTTCTGCGAGGATCTGAGCTTTTGCGATCTCCATTTCCTTTTCGATAACGCTCTTATCAACCTGGCTTTCGTCAACGGCAACCGGGTTCATCGCAGCGATCTGCATACCAACATCTTTACCGGCTTCGGTTACGTCTTTACCGTTAACACCTTTCAGTGACACCAGTACGCCCAGTTTAGAACCTGCGTGGATGTATGGAACGATCGCTTCACCTTTCATGTGAATGTATTCACTCACTTCAATCTTCTCTCCGATTTTACCCACCAGTTCAACAATTTTATCGTTGATGGAAAGGTCACCGATTTTTTCATTCAGCAAGGCTTCTTTTGTTGCAGGCTTTTTATTGAACGCTGTTTCCACAATCTGCTTGCCGAGGGTTTGGAACTCCTCGTTCTTACCCACAAAGTCTGTTTCGCAGTTCAGGGCAATTAATACAGCTTCCTTGTTGTCGGATGAGGTTTTTACAAACACCGAACCTTCTTTTGCATCGCGGTCTGAACGGGATGCAGAAACTTTCTGACCCTTCTTTCTTAATATCTCAATGGCTTTTTCGAAATCACCTTCTGCTTCGGTCAGGGCTTTTTTACAGTCCATCATACCGGCACCGGTCATCTGCCTTAATTTGTTTACGTCTGCTGCTGAAATAGTTGACATGATTCTTATTTTTTTTAAAATGAAAAAAGGCATTAGGAGTTGGGCATTAGGTGGTTGCCTTTTGCCCGATTCCTAATGCCCTGTATATTGGCAAGCCGACTAAGCCACAGGCTCGTCTACTTTTCTCTTTTCTTCTTCGTCACGCTTCTGAGAAGCCTCTTCCTTGTCCTTCTTGCGCTCGTTCAATGCTTCTTCAATCACTTCGCCAATGTGCTTGGTGATCAATGAAATGGACTTGAACGCATCATCGTTAGCCGGGATCGGGAAATCAACTACAGAAGGATCTGAGTTTGTATCCACCATCGCGAATACCGGGATGTTCAGCTTTTGTGCTTCCGCTACCGCGATGTGCTCGCGCTTCACGTCAATCACAAACAATGCTGCCGGAAGACGGTTCAGGTCAACGATACCGCCAAGCTGTTTTTCAAGCTTCGCCTTCTCACGACCCAACATCAGTCTTTCTTTCTTCGCGAGGTTGTTGTACGCTTCGTCTTTCATCAGCTTCTCGATCTGAGAAAGCTTCTTCAACGACTTGCGGATTGTTGCAAAGTTGGTAAGCATACCACCCAGCCAGCGCTCAGTAACGTATGGCATGTTCAGGCGCTTTGCCTCTTCAGCCACGATATCCTTAGCCTGCTTCTTGGTTGCTACGAACATGATCTTGCGGCCTGAGCGTACGATGTTTTTCATCGCGAAGCCAGCCTCCTCAACGCATGTTAACGTTTTGTTGAGGTCGATCAGGTGAATGCCGTTATTTTCCATGAAGATGTACTCAGCCATCTTCGGGTTCCATTTGCGGGTAAGGTGACCGAAGTGTACACCTGCGTCCAGCAAATCCTGGTATGTAAGTTTTTTAGACATGTTTTTCGATGTTTTAGATTAACGTTTGCTGAACTGGAATCTTCTTCTCGCCTTTCTTCTGCCTGGCTTCTTACGTTCCACCATACGTGAGTCGCGGGTAACGAAACCTTCTTTTCTCAGCGTTGGCTTGTTCTCGGCATTAGATTGCACAAGTGCGCGGGCAATGCCCAGGCGAATTGCTTCAGCCTGACCTTTGATACCGCCTCCTTCTACGTTAATGCTCACATCGTACTGATTCTCGGCTTTAAGCGCCACAAGCGGCTGCTTAACCATGGTTTGGTGAATCTCAGAAAGGAAATATTCCTTGAGATCACGGGCGTTCACAGTGATGTCACCTTTCCCCGGAGTTACGTAAACTCTGGCTACTGAAGTTTTCCTTCTACCCGTTGCGTTGAAATTATCCATTAATTATAGTTTAAACTTAAGTTCTTTAGGTTGTTGTGCTGTGTGAGGGTGCTCAGAACCTACGTATACATGCAGGCTTCTGTACAGCTCGTTACCCAGCTTGTTTTTAGGAAGCATGCCGCGAACAGCCCATTCCACCAAACGCACAGGATGCTTTTCACGCATCAGCTTTGGTGTGTGCTCGCGCTGGCCGCCCGGATAACCTGAGTGTGTAAATAACACGCGGTCAGTCCACTTTTTGCCGGTCATCTTTACTTTTTCAGCATTGATCACGATCACGTGGTCGCCACAGTCAACATTTGGCGTATAGCTGGTCTTGTGCTTACCGCGAATAATTTTCGCGATCTGGCTCGCTACGCGGCCTAAAACCTGGTCTTTTGCGTCAACCAGAATCCAATTTTTCTCAACCGTGGCCTTGTTGGCGTGAGCGGTTTTATAGCTTAAATGATCCATTTTTACTGTTAAAATCGGTGATTTTCACCCCTTCTTTTGAAAAGGGACACAAAGGTAAACTTATCAGGTTTGAAATCCAAGGGTGGGTTTTAGTTAATCGTTAATGATTAAACGTTTTTTCGAGCCTTTTACGCAGGATTACTGGCATTCAGTGCCGGATAACAAAAGCCCGAAAACGGTAAAATTACGCTTAACGATTAACGGATAACTATTAACTATTCAGCTCCAGCTGCCTAACCAGAGCCTGGAAATCCTTCGGGTAAGGAGCTTCGACGGATACCGTTTCGTGGCTGAGATTGCTGAATTCCAGCGACTTGGCGTGAAGAGCCATCCGCTTCATAAATGGCTCTTCCTCGGTGTGCTTTTTCAGGTTGAAGCCGCGCTTCACACTCGAGAGGTAAAACGGCTTGCCTCCGTAAAGCTCGTCACCGGTGATGCTTGCATTCAATAAAGAAAGATGGATTCGGATCTGGTGCATTCTGCCAGTAATTGGCCGGCATTCCACCAGGGTGTGATTCCGGTACGATTGCAGGGAAGTAAACCAGGTTTGAGCCGGCTTCCCCGCCTTACTGATTTTGGAGATGCCGTCATCCTGCTTGAGGATCGGTGCATCCACCAGTTCTTCCTTAAAATTATGGATGCCGTCCACCACAGCATGATACACCTTCTGAACCTTGCGGGCTTCAAACTGCATAGCCAGTCTGCGATATGCCTCCGGATTTTTGGCAAAAACGATTACCCCGGAAGTGTCTTTGTCGAGACGGTGACAGGCCTGAGCATCTTCGTGATACCTCTTAGCGAGGTCGAGAAGATTGGTTTCGTCAGCGCGGTCCTGAAGAGTGGCGATAAAAGGCGGCTTGTTGAGCGCGAAGTAATCTTCGTCTTCCCACAAGATCAGGTCGTCTATTTTCAGTTTGGCTGCTTTCATTTAGATAATGAGCGGCAAAGGTAAGAATTTGGTAGTTGCCGGAGATGCTTATTGCTTCGGCAACCTCCCGCTTCCTTTACACCAGTCACATCTTTCGCGTTCGCGTGCACCGTACCAATAACCTTTGCCATCGCAGCGTGAGCATTTAACGGTTCCGTCAGATGCGTTCATCGCAAGCTTGACAATCAGCCAAACGATACCAAACAAGATTGCAAAAACAAACAAGCGGGCAAACATGTGTAATGGTTAGTTTTCTGTTGGAATATCCTTTTGAATGAGCTGCGCCAGCAGAGCCGACAAAATCAACGTGTCTGGTGTTGCATAAATTTCCTGTACCGGTTTGATAAAGTATGACGAATAGAATGATGCATCCGGATTAATGCGATCCGGCTTCCACACGGGCATGCATACGATCAGATGAAATGCATCATCGCGAGGGTCATACACAATAACAATTCCTGCAGGCTCATCCGATAACGGTCCGATTAACAGGAACAAGGGAAAATCCAGCAGACCGGAATTTCGCATATCAGGAATCAGGCCCGCATCAAAAAATTCATATTTCAACAAATGACTTTCAACCTCGTTTCGCTGAAGAGCTGTCTGCATTTCCACAAGTTTTATTCGCATGGTGTCAACCGGAATATCGACTGGCGAGAACAAATCCAGGTTACGCCATTCACCCGAAGCAAGCTGAAGGAACTGCAATGCCTTTCGGCCGATGGTGAGTTTATAATCAAAATAAGGATTACCCGGAACAAAATACCCCGGGTAAAAAAACTCCAGACCAAGTTCTTTGCAGTATTGAACTTTGGAGTAGATCACAAACTTTCCCGGACTGAATTTTTTGTAGGCAGGATCGTAGAACGAAACAATTCCTTCGGCACTGCTTCCTCCCAAATCGAAAAAACCGCATGCAAAAAGTTGTCCGTTGTCACGAACAGTAACTTCATAGGTGTTATAAACCGACTCAGGTTCTTTACCGAACAACAAATGCTGCAACGATTCGCTTACCGGAAAGCTGAGCGATTCGCGGTAGCGCGTGAACAATGATTCTTTTTCATCGGTAATCTCTGCAGGTTGTATTACAATTGTAAACCGTGCGTAACGCTTAAGTAATTCGGTATACGTTTTATCTCCTGAATATTCTTTCAATTTAATCCGCAGCCAGATCGTGCTGAGAATTTTGTCCTTTACGTGAGCAAAGTTTGTGGTAAAGATTGTTTGCCCCATTCTGAACCATCCGCGTTGCAGATAGGCATCCAGTTCCTGCCCGGTAATCGTTTGTGGCGTGTGCACTTCAACAAACATGGCTGCAAGATAGGTATCGCTGGGTTAAGTTTTTATTTGGATTGTGTATGGAAATTTTAAGCTGATCGCATCTATCAGAAAACAACCGCTTTATGAAATCAGGCTTTACGCTTTCGGTTCCGAACCCGTGTTCGGAAGACTGGAATTCTTTTACCCCAACTGAAACGGGTGGCTTTTGCAGCCGGTGTCAGAAAAACGTGATCGACTTCACGAAATCCACCGATGATGAGATCATTGCCTTTATCAGCAAAAAATCGGAACACACCTGCGGACGATTTAAAAGCAGCCAGCTAAAAACGTATGCCATTCTCCCAACTGAAAACGTAAGGCCCGGTTTTATGCTTTTGAAAGCAGGGATTGCGAGTTTGCTTTTATTATTGGTTAGCAAGCCGACAAGTGCTCAAGTGTCCATGCCCAAACCGTCCATCGAAGCACATCAAAATATCGAAACAACAAAACCGATAACACATTCCGAAAAAAACGTAGTACGTGGAAAGGTTACCAGTGAACAAGACGGAAGTGTACTGCCCGGAGTAAGTGTTGTACAGAAGGGAACAGCGAACGGAGTTCAAACCGATCAGGACGGCTTATTCGAATTAACACTTCAACCAAGTGACGAACTGATCCTCACATTCGCTTTCATTGGTCTTGTTACAGAAGAGGTAAAACTCAAGTCACCGATCCCAGTAACCATTAATGTTAAAATGTCGGAAGATGTTACCGGCTTCGTTGGCGAATTGGTTATCGTTGGCGCGGGTCACACAGATTCACTCTATTCCGAAAAAAGACATCCACTTAAAAGATTCTGGAATAAGATAACCAAGTGGTTCTAATCTCATATGGATTTTCATCCCTTCATGCATCTCATCATAAAATAAATCCTATGAAGACGGACCTAAACCTGTTTGTGCTGAAAGTGTATAACACTGCCGCACGAATTACACAAGACAAGTTCTTTGTCACACTGAGCTTCCTCAGTTTATTATTTCTGCTGATCAGTGCAGCCGCATCTGCCCAGACAAAAACGATCACAGGTCTTGTCCGGGACGATGAAAACCAGGCGCTGGTTGCAGCAAGTGTTTCCGTAAAAGGCACACATGAAGGCGTACTCACCGATGAACATGGTCATTTCAGTATTTCAGTTGATGTGAGTAAGAACGATATACTGGTGTTCAGCTTTATGGGCATGAAAAACACCGAAGTATCCATTACCGATAAATCGGAACTTAATGTAACGCTCTACAGCGACCCGACATTCTTTACGGAGCTTGTTGTTACAGGTGAAGGTACTTCCGACCAGCCCTACACAGAAAAGAAATCGAGCCGCAAAGGTTTATTCAAGAAACGGAAAGGTCTGTTCTAAACTCCGGCATGAAGGTCCTGTTAGTTTACCTGTTTGTTTTGGTGTCCGCCAGTCTGCATGCACAGCTGGCGGATTTCCGGCACGCTGACTTTCACCGGGCCGACAGCATTGCCGATGCATATTTTGGAGAGCCGGTAACCGATCTGCCTGAACTTTCGCGCAAACTCACCTCCACCCTTTCGGGCGAAGAAGAAAAATTCAGGGCGCTTTACAAATGGGTGTGCAATAACATCGAATTCGATTACGAACTTTTCCGGATCAATCGTGAAAAACGCGACAAGTTCGACTCACCCGAAGCCTTACTGGCTTGGAATAAAAAACTTACCCGGGTAGTGTATGAGCACATGGTGGTGGAGCGAAAAACAATTTGCACCGGCTATGCCTGGCTCGTACAACAACTTGCACAGCATGCAGGAATTGCCTGCGTGATTGTTGACGGATACGGTCGCAACGCCACAGTGAATGTTCGTAAATCCGGAAAAGCCAATCACTCATGGAATGCCGTCAGACTTTACGGGAAATGGTATGTGTGCGATCCTACCTGGGCGAGTGGCGCATATGACGCAGACCGTGAGGTGTTCGTAAAAAATTATGACGACTCATATTTTCTGGCGGATCCGAAAGTATTCATCCGAAATCACTACCCGCTCGACACGCGGTGGACGTTGCTGGAACATGAGCAGCCATTATCGGAAGCAACCGCTTCGAACAGTTCACTACCCACCTTTCAGCAGTTTTTAAACGGACCACTGATTTATGGTAGTGCATACCGCAACAACATCACGCAATTGTTTCCCGAGACATTTGATATTGAGACAAAACGAGACGAGCCGGTAAACTTCCGGTTTGTGAGCGACCAGGCGATGGAGCGAATTGAACTCTCGGTGTACGGGCCGGATAAAAAGGAAATTATCAGACCCGAATTCTCAAAAAACAATGAAGGGTTGTATTCGCTGAATCATGCGTTCACGCAGAAAGGCCGTCATATCGTTCATGTGATGCTGGATAGCAGCTATGCATTTACATACACGGTTACAGTGCGGTAAAGGTCAAAATAAGTTCAACAATAACATGCGGGACTTCCCGGGATAACTTCCGGCTTTGCTGAACATTCTATACCTCGAAGTGACGCGATTTTGTATCTTTCAACATGTTTATCATCGACCTTCACTACATCGCTCCGCTTGAGCAGCTTGATGCACATATGGCCGAGCATATGAAATTTCTGGATATCTGTTATAAGGAAAATGTGTTCCTTACTTCAGGAAGAAAAGTTCCGCGGACGGGTGGCATTATCATCGCGCAGGCGGAATCAAAAGAGGCGCTTGCGCAAATCATGGCCGAAGATCCGTTCTGCAAAAACGGCCTTGCTGAAATCACCATCACTGAATTTCAGAATTCACAAATGCATCCGGTATTCCGGAAGATGATGAAGGATTTTAACTAAGCCAGCCTTTTTCGTTCGCGTAGCGTGAGTACCATACCAGAAAGCCTCCGATCAAAATAATCATAACAGGCATTGCCACACCTCCCGGTCCGGTTGTTTCATATGATTTACTGATAAAAAGCACGTGCGACATCTGCACCAGAATTCCGGCAAGGGAAACGGCAAATACCGGTTTCGCAAATTTTTTACGAAGCAGTAACAAGAGGCAGCCAAGCGTGCTACCCCATACAGCAATCGCGAAAGCAACGGTCGCCCATTTCGGCATTTCGTTAGACGGACCTGTTACCAATTCAATGTAGGCCATTACGCCCATCAGGTTCCAGATTAGTGCGAGGCCACTGATGATCCAAAAGGCCACAGAAGGTTTATTTGATGCAGTCATGGTTTGAGGTTTTAAGTAACGTCAACTTAAAAAAAATCGGACAGAATTTCAATCCTGTCCGACCTGATCAATTACAAACCGATCCTTTTAATCTACCTTCTTCAAACCTTTTGCCCTTTCTTTGTCAGATTTCTCTTTCGCCTTGTCGGCCTTGTCTTTTTCTGCCTTCTCTTTTGCCGGTTTGTCTTTGTCGGCTTTGATTACTTCCTTATCCTCTTTGAACCTGTCTTTTACTTTGATTTTGTCCACATCCTGATCTTCGTCATCATCATCATCCTCATCACCTTCATCATTCCAGTCGTCATGATCCATATCAATCTCGTCAAGCTCAACTTCAATCGGCTCAATGTCGATGTCGAGGTTAGGAATGTTAATAACAAGCGGCTCGAGGGTCATGTCGAGATTACCCAGATCAATCTCGATTGGTTCGATGTTAATTTGCAGACTTCCCAGCGAATGCTCTACCGATCTGAGCGCTGTTTCAACAGCCGTTTCAATATCTGCCTCAAGCTTTGCCTGATCGAGGTGGACATCGATTTTGGGAGAACGGCCGCCACCGATTTTTCTCAGCCCGGCTTTGGACTCTTCGGTTTTCGATTCTTCATTTTGGGAAAAAACGGCCAATGGGAGGCAGATCAACACAAAAATGCTTGTGAGGTAGTTTTTTAGGCGCATAACGAATGGAGTTGGTTATGGGGGAATACTCCCCCAGTCCATGAAGGTTACGCGCAGTCAGGTGAATTATTTAATTCGCTCGTTCCGGAACAGCCGATCAGTAATTGTTTTCCCAGCGTTCGCTACCCCAGCTTATACCCTGGTTTCCTTTTGGTGGATTGGATTTCCTGGGGGTGTGCGATTTAGGTTTTTGCTGTGCCGGCTTCTTTTGTGCGTTTTGATTGGGTTGTGTTTGCTTCGGCTGCGGAGCAGCACCCTGAGGTTTTTTCTTCTTAAAGCGGTTCTGCTTTGGTTTGCGTTGTTCGGAAGGAACGCGCTGGTTTTTCATCTCCGGGCGAGTATTGCTTACAGTCAACGCAAACGGATGATCAGTAACAGCCGGAATATTTTTTCCAATCAGTTGCTGAATATCCTGCAAATATTCTTTTTCATCCTCACCATCGCAGAAAGAAATCGAAACCCCGCTTGCCCCGGCACGACCTGTACGGCCGATCCTGTGAACGTATGTTTCCGGAACATTCGGCAACTCGTAGTTAATCACGTGCGACAATTCATCAATGTCAATCCCACGCGCTGCAATGTCTGTTGCTACCATCACGCGGGTGTGACCCGATTTAAAATTACCAAGCGCACGCTGGCGTTGGTTTTGTGATTTGTTTCCGTGGATGGCTTCAGCTTTCACGCCCGTTTTGCCGAGTTCTTTCACCACCTTGTCAGCACCATGTTTTGTTCGTGTAAATACCAATACACTGCGGATGGACTTATCATCCAGTAAATGACGAAGTAACTTTCGCTTGTCGGTTTTTGAAACAAAATATACAAACTGCTGAATGGTAGCCGCTGTTGATGAAACCGGAGCAACTTCCACACGTTTTGGATTGGTAAGAATGCTGTTAGCCAGGCTTGTTATTTCATTCGGCATGGTTGCCGAAAAGAAAATGGTTTGGCGTTTAGCCGGAACTTTGGCGATGATCTTCTTAACATCGTGAATAAAGCCCATGTCGAGCATGCGGTCGGCTTCATCCAGCACCAGCATTTTCAAATGATCAAGCTTTACATAACGTTGATTCATCAGGTCAAGCAGGCGGCCGGGTGTAGCAATTAAAATATCCACGCCTGCACGCAGAGCCTGCGTCTGGCTGTGCTGCGCAACACCGCCAAAAATTACGGTGTGCGTTAACTTCAAATTCCTTCCGTAAGCTTTAAAACTGTCGCCAATCTGAATGGCGAGTTCACGTGTGGGTGTGAGAATAAGTGCTTTGATACCCTGCGGCCCTTTCACATAGAGCTCATCCTGATGCAGCAATTGTAAAATCGGTATTGCAAAGGCGGCCGTTTTGCCGGTACCGGTCTGCGCAGTGCCGAGCAAGTCGTGACGTTCTAACAAAAACGGTATTGCCTGTTCCTGTATAGGTGTAGGTTTTGTATATCCTTCAGCTTTAAGGGCGCGGCTGATGGGTTCAATAAGATTCAGTTTTTCAAATGACATGATAAAAAATGTGTTGACTTAAAAATATGTACGCCAGTTGTAAAGGTTGATTCTCTTTTTCTCGTGGACAGTCTGCTGTGGCGTAGGGAACAGAAGCCCGTTTCAGCGGGAATTTCGAAGAGTGGCCTGCAAAGATACATCAAATAACGCAGAAACGTTCCACTCCGCATGCACAAGTCATTTCATAATAGAGTCGAAACTTTTTATCTTGATGCACCAAACCAACTAAACCTTAAACGCTTATGACCTACGACATTAAACACGCTGAGTCGCAATCGCGGGGCGAATTGTTGCTTCGCACGTTTTTCGGACTCATCTACATGTACTTGCCTCACGCCTTCATTTTATTCTTCCTCGGGCTTTGGGGTGCAATTCTCGGATTCATTTCTTTCTGGATCATTCTGTTTACCGGCCGTTATCCGCAGAGTTTCTTTGAGTATCAGGTGAAACTCATCCGCTGGCAGGCAAGACTGAGTGCGCGTCAGCTTAACCTGGTTGACGGTTATCCTGCATTTGGTCTTGATTCGGTTGATGAAAAAGTAATTGTTGACATTCCGTATCCGGAAAGACTGAGCCGCGGAACTCTGCTGCTGAAATTTTTCTTCGGCTGGCTGTACGTTGCTATTCCGCATGGCTTTGTTTTGTTCTTCCTCGTGCTTGGCGCGTATGTGGTATTGTTCCTCGGCTGGTGGATTATCCTGTTTACAGGTAAACTGCCCGTAGGTTTCCACAATTACCTTGTGGGAATTTTGCGGTGGGGTCAACGCGTTAACCTGTATATGGCAAACATGACAGACGAGTATCCTCCGTTTTCACTGAGCTAATCAAAACTACCTTTACGTACTATGGAATTTTATCCCCTGCAGCAACCTGATGAGATTGCTGAGCGCGAAAAAGAAGATGCTATGGGAGCTTATTTGATGATGTTTGCAGCGGTGGCCATCGGGCTTCCGCTGCCTGTCATCAACCTGATCGCGTCAATCATTTATTATTTCATTAACCGCAAAAAAAGCAGGTTTATTCACTTTCACTGTGCGCAGGCATTGCTTACTCAAATTCCAACCACGGTTATCAACTGGGTTGCGGTAATCTGGGGCGTAACCATTCTTGTGTCCGATCAATACGAAGCAACCGATATCTTTTGGGCCTACGTTGTATTTGCCGGAGTTTGCACATTGCTCTACTTTATTGTGAGTATTATTGCGGCATACAGAGCGCGGCAGGGTAAGATGTATTACTTCCTTGTATTCGGGCCGTGGTCGTATCAAATCGCGTATCGCGTTCGGCCAACCGATAACGTGCAAACCAGTGAGCCAATGAATAAACCTCCGTTTTAAGTTATGCAGAGTAAAACCTTACGGGATATTCTTGTATTGCTTACGATTGGGGCTGCATTGTTTGCCGGTGGGTATTTTCTGGTTCATGAAATCAGCAAAAGCGATTACGACCTGAGCTACCAGGTTTCGATGGAACAGGAAGAAGAGCTGGGCAATCTTTTTAAAGATTTAATCTGGGATCAATATCCCACAATTAAAGATAACTATGCCGATTCTGCGCTTCAGCAAATTGCGAAGCGCCTTGTTAGCTCGATTGACAGTACTGAATACCGCTACCAGTTTACCATCATCAAGAGTAAAGATATCAACGCGTTTACGATTCCGGGCGGAAACATCTACGTGTTTTCAGGTTTACTGGAATTGGCCGAAACACCGGAAGAAGTTGCGGCAGTGCTCGCGCATGAAATCGGCCATGCGGAAAAGCGACATGTAGTTACCAAACTCATCAACGAGATGTCGCTGTCGGCTGTTATTGC
Source organism: Cyclobacteriaceae bacterium (assembly GCA_019694875.1). GTDB lineage: Bacteria > Bacteroidota > Bacteroidia > Cytophagales > Cyclobacteriaceae > UBA2336. The sequence goes on along the minus strand of JAIBBC010000002.1, from coordinate 128,090 downwards.
AGTTCTGTCGGGGGGCGATCCAAACATGATCACACAAATGCTGCAAAGTGTAATCAGCAACCGGTTCAGCCGTGAAAATGAAGATGAAGCCGACAAATTTGCATTACAACTTTTGGAGGATGCCCGAATCTCTCCCAAAAGCATGGCCAGGTTTTTCCAGAAGATGAACGATAAGAATCTGGATTACAATGAAGACCTGGAGTTTATGATGACGCATCCGCATAACAACAAGCGCATTGATCGCGCCCGGAAATACAAAACCCGGAATAATTTCAGCCCGGAACCTTTCTCCATCGATTGGGAAAAAGTGCAAAAGTCATTGAAGTCTGAATAATCCTGACAATAAAAAAGCCATCCCGGTTTCCCGGGACGGCTTTCTTTTTATTCAACCCAACTTAGCCTTTCGCCAGTTCTGTGTTGATGTGAATTTTCACATCTTCGCTTACCACCATGCCGCCTGATTCAGTCAGGGCATTCCAGGTTAAGCCAAATTCTTTCCGGTTGATTTTACCATTGATTTCAAAACCAGCCTTTGTGTTGCCCCAAGGGTCAACCATCGTTCCACCGAACTCAACGTCAAACTCGATTGGCTTGGTTGTGCCACGGATCGTCAAATTACCGGTAAGTTTATAGTCAGCACCCGATTTTTTTACAAGCGTCCCGCTGAAATCGATAGTCGGATATTGTTCAGCCGCAAAAAAATCAGGCGACTTCAGGTGACCGTCACGGTCGGCCTGATTGGTGTCGATGCTGTTAACATCCAGGCTGAAGTTTACAGACGCGCCATCGAAATCATTTCCGCTTGATTCAACGCCTCCGCTGAATTTTTTGAAGAATCCGGTTACGGTAGAAATCACGAGGTGCTTCACTTTGAATTGCACTTCGGTATGTGTAGGGTCAATAGCCCATTTGGTTTGAACAGCTGCGGTTGCCATAAAATTTAGTTTTTTTGTTTGATTAATGATAGGCAAAAGTAGAGCCGCACTTGTCCGGATGGGCTTGAACCAGATTAAGGAAACGACCGGTTGACCTTGAACCAGGTTAAGATTTAGTTGCCGGAACGCTTACGCCTGATTTTGGAAAGGAATTCGGGGGTTATGCCGAGGTACGAGGCAATGTATTTCAACGGAACATATTGCTCAAGCGAAGGATAGCGTTTACTGAAATTCTCATAGCGCTGATCGGCTGTGACCGATAAGTTCTGAATGAGCCGGTGTTGATGTGATACGATTGAGTTTTGGAAAAGAATCCGGAAATACCGTTCAAGTTTGGGAAATTTTTGCAGCAGCATTTCCATGTCGCCTTTTGGCAGATAAAACACTTCGCTGTCGGCCAGCGCGCGGGTGGAGTAAATCGAAGGCTCTTCTTTTGTAAAGCTGTGCAGGTCGCCCGTCCACCAGCCCGCCATGGCAAACTGGATCACGTGATCCGTGCCATCTGCATCGGTGTAGTATGTCATCAGGCAACCGGAATTAACGTAAATAAAATTCGAAGTTATCTTTCCAACCGTCTCTACAAACTCTCCCTGTTTGAGCCTTGCGGGAATCAAGACCGAACGAATAAAAAGTTTTTCTTTTTCATCCAGTGCGATGTGGCGTTCAAACTGAGCAAAAATTCCGGAGGGGTCCATACGATAAAGGTACAATTTACGGGCTTAGAATACGATTTTGCCAAAACAGTTCTTATGCGAACGGTGTGTGCCGTTTAACTTTTCTGCGGATATTGCACAACCTAACCTACCGTTATGAAGTATATACTTTCGCTATGCGTTGCAGCAGTTGTTCTTGCCTCGTGCAAAACAAAACCAAAATACGATCCGCAGGCCGGTCTCGACAGTTTTACGGAAGCCGGCTTTGAGACACACCTGAAAAAAATTTCATCCGATGAATTTATGGGCCGCATGCCTTTTACAGAAGGCGAAACAAAAACGCTTGCCTACCTGGAAGATGAAATAAAAAAACTCGGTCTTGAACCGGGTAACGGCACAAGCTATCGGCAGGAAGTGCCAATGGCCGAGGTCACTACACGAACTGATTCGGTTATGACGATTGCATCCGCAAAGGGTACACTCACCTTATCGGGATTAAAAGAGTATGTGATCTGGACGCCTCAGGCAAATCAGGAAAAAGTTGATCTCAGGAATGAAGAAGTAGTTTTTGCAGGATACGGTGTGGTTGCACCTGAATATCACTGGAACGACTACGCAGGTATCGATGTAAAAAATAAAGTCGTGCTGGTACTTGTTAACGATCCCGGGTTTGGCGTTGGCGACTCAACATTCTTCAAAGGCAATACCATGACATACTATGGTCGCTGGACCTACAAGTTTGAAGAAGCTGCGCGACAAGGCGCGAAGGCTTGCATTATCATTCACGATGACGTGCCGGCAGGTTATGGGTTTTGGGTTGTGCAAAACAGCTGGAATGCTTCCAAGCTTTACCTCGATACACGCGGAAAGGATCAATATGTGTGCCCGGCCGTTGGTTGGGTATCGCAGCCTGCCGCTAAAAAATTATTTGAAGCTGCCAACATCAACTATGCCGATGCAATTTCACGCGCGCACAAGCGCGGTTTTCATGGTGAATCGATGAACCTGAAACTTTCACTTTCGATGACAGCAAAGGTTAAGTATGACAAGTCGTACAACATTGTAGCGAAGCTTACAGGTGAAACGCAGCCAGACGAATATTTAATCTACTCAACTCATTGGGATCATCTTGGCATCGGCAAACCTGACGAAACAGGCGATACCATTTATAACGGAACGCTGGATAACGCCAGTGGTGCAGCCGGCCAGCTGGAAATTGCAAAGGCATTCATGTCGTTAAAGAACAAACCCGCGCGCACCGTTGTATTTCTTTGGGTGACGGCCGAAGAACAAGGCTTGCTGGGCTCAGCGTACTATGCCCAGAATCCGGTTTATCCGAAAGAAAAAACAGTCGCCAATATTAACATCGATGGCATAAATCCTTACGGTAAGAATAAAGACATCGTACTGGTTGGCATGGGGCAATCCGATCTGGAGGATTATCTGAACGAAGAAGCAAGACGGGTCGGCCGGTACGTAGCGCCTGAACCCAATCCGGTTGCCGGATATTACTTTCGGTCGGATCATTTCAGCTTCGCGAAAGTGGGGATACCCGCATTGTATACCAATGATGGCATTGATAACATTGAAAAAGGTGCCGACTACGGGAAGCAGGCTCAGAACGAATTTGTTTCCAAATACTATCACAAACCTTCCGATGAATACGACAGCTCGCGCTGGAAGCTTGACGGTTCGCTTGAAGACTTGAAACTGCTGTTTAATATCGGTAAAAAAATTTCCATGGAAAGCACATGGCCGCAGTGGAAGGCTTCTTCGGAATTTAAAGCCATACGCGACTCGTACATGCCGAAATGATATAGAATCGACTCCAAATCTTACATAAATTCAGAAAGTGCCTCTTAACGGAGGCATTTTTCATTGGTCTGTTTCCACAGCCATTGGCAGATAATTTCCGATCACTCATACTTTTTCCTAGCAATAGCGGTATAAACTCTCTCTATCTTTAGCGATTATACAACACAATTGAACGATTTAGTATGGAGGGGGTAATGTGTTTCCTGATTGACGATGACGCGGATGATCGCGAAGCGTTTGAACTGGCACTGAACGAGATTGATCCTAAAATTGAGTACCTCACAGCGCCTTCGGGTGAAGAAGGTTTGCAGATGCTTGATCAAAGCGAAATAATTCCAACGTATATTTTTCTTGATCTCAACATGCCCAGGATGGATGGCTGGCAGGTGCTCCGCGAAATCAAAAAACGTGACCGTCTTAAGCACGTGCCGGTAATAATCCTATCTACGGCCGAGTGGCTACGCGACAGACTTGAACTTCAAAAACTTGAAATCGCGCGCTACATCACCAAACCTAACACACAGGCGGAGCTTACCAAGGCGATTTCGAAGGTGCTTATTAAAGAGATTGTATTGTAGCATAGCGCTGCACATCCTGCAAAACAATACGACCTAACCCTCGTTAGCTTCTTGCATGCCTTCTCCTTACTTTTACAGTCTAATTTGACTGTATGAGCACCGAAACGGCAAGCGCAGAGAAAAAAGAAAAACCCCAGAACCTCGCAGGGCATCAGGCTCCCGCGCCTTACAAACCAAAAAATAAAGTCCGGATTGTTACCGCTGCAAGTTTGTTTGACGGCCACGATGCTGCTATCAACATTATGCGCAGAATTATCCAGGCAACAGGTGTTGAGGTCATTCACCTCGGGCACGACCGCAGTGTGGAAGAGGTTGTTAACACTGCCATACAGGAAGATGCCCAGGCAATTGCGATGACCAGCTACCAGGGCGGACACAACGAATACTTCAAGTACATGTACGACCTGTTGCGGGAAAAAGGCGCAGGACATATCAAAATCTTTGGTGGTGGCGGTGGGGTTATCCTTCCGGAAGAGATTAAGGAGTTAATGGAATACGGTATCACGAAGATTTATTCTCCGGATGATGGCCGCGCCATGGGCTTGCAGGGAATGATCAATGATCTGGTTGAAAAAAGTGATTACCCGACCGGCAAGACAATTGATAAGAACGAGCTGAACACAGGCAACTACCTGAAAATCGCGCAGCTGATTTCGGCTGCAGAAAATTTCTCGGATGAACACAAAGACATTTTAGCAGACATCAATAAAAAAGCTGAGGCATCAAAAACACCTGTACTGGGTATTACCGGAACCGGTGGCGCTGGTAAATCATCAATGGTGGATGAATTTGTCAGAAGATTCTTGATCGACTTCAAAGACAAAAAGCTTGGCATCATTTCGGTCGATCCGTCTAAACGCAAAACAGGTGGTGCGTTACTGGGCGACCGCATTCGCATGAATGCCATCAACAACCCGCGTGTGTTCATGCGTTCACTCGCAACACGTCAAAGCAACCTCGCGCTTTCGGCTTATGTAAAGGATGCGATCCAGATTTTGAAGGCTGCCGGTTTTGATTTGATTGTATTGGAAACATCGGGTATTGGACAAAGCGATACCGAAATTCTCGATCACAGCGATGTGTCGTTATACGTGATGACTCCGGAATACGGTGCCGCAACACAGCTGGAAAAAATCGACATGCTTGATTTTGCCGATGTGATTGCACTGAACAAGTTTGATAAGCGTGGCGGTTTGGATGCTTTGCGCGATGTAAAAAAACAATACCAGCGCAACCACCAGCTTTGGGATAAAAAGCCTGAAGACATGCCGGTGTTTGGAACAATTGCCTCCCAATTCAACGATCCGGGAACAAACCGGCTTTACAAACATCTGGTTGATAAAATTGTAGACAAAACAAGCGCTAACCTCAAATCAACCTTTGAGATCACGCATGAAATGTCGGAGAAGGTGTTTGTCATTCCTCCGCACCGCACACGATACCTCAGTGAGATTTCCGAGAACAACCGCTCATACGATCAGTGGACTAACGAACAAAGCGAAACCGCTCAAAAACTATATGCCGTTCAGACAACGATTGACGCCATCGGTGATGCGGGTCTTAAAAAGGCGTTGCAGGCAGAGTTTGACAAGATTAAGCTGAACCTTGATCCAAAGAATTTAAAGCTGATTGAAAGCTGGCCCGGAAAAGTAAAACAATACAAAGACTCCGTTTTCAAATTTAAGGTACGCGATAAAGAAATCGGTATTCAAACACATTCCGAATCGTTATCGCACTTACAGATTCCAAAAATCTCATTACCGCGCTACGAAGCTTGGGGCGACTTGCTGAAATGGAACCTGCAGGAAAATGTTCCGGGTGAATTCCCGTACACTGCGGGTATTTATCCGTTCAAGCGCGAAGGTGAAGATCCAACGCGGATGTTTGCCGGAGAAGGCGGCCCCGAACGCACCAACAGGCGCTTCCACTATGTGAGTATGGCGATGCCTGCCAAGCGACTGTCCACCGCGTTTGATTCAGTTACGTTATATGGAAACGATCCCGATTATCGTCCGGATATCTATGGCAAAATTGGAAACTCAGGGGTAAGCATTTGCTGCCTCGATGACGCTAAAAAACTATACAGTGGTTTTGATTTGGCCGATCCGAAGACATCCGTTTCGATGACAATCAACGGACCTGCGCCCATGCTGCTCGGATACTTCATGAATGCCGCAATCGATCAGCAATGTGAATTGTACATCAAAAAGAACGGTCTCGAAAAAGACGTTGAAAAGAAAATCGCAGAACTCTACAAAGGAAAAGAACGTCCATCCTATCAGGGCTCACTGCCGAAAGGCAATGACGGTTTAGGGTTGATGCTGTTGGGCGTAACAGGCGACCAGGTTCTTCCAAAAGATGTTTACGAAAAAATTAAAGCCGAAACGTTGTCGCAGGTTCGTGGTACGGTACAGGCCGACATCTTAAAAGAAGATCAGGCACAGAACACCTGTATATTCTCCACAGAATTTGCACTTCGCCTCATGGGTGATGTACAGCAATATTTTATTGATCAGAAGGTTCGTAATTTTTATTCGGTATCGATCTCCGGGTATCACATTGCAGAAGCGGGCGCTAACCCCATCACTCAACTTGCCTTTACGCTGGCGAATGGTTTCACCTACGTGGAATACTACCTCAGCCGCGGAATGGACATCAACGAGTTCGCACCGAATCTATCATTCTTCTTTTCGAACGGAATCGATCCGGAGTATGCTGTGATCGGTCGCGTGGCGAGACGCATCTGGGCGAAAGCATTGAAGAACAAGTACAACGCGAACAGCCGAAGCCAGATGCTCAAGTATCATATTCAAACATCCGGCCGGTCGCTGCATGCACAGGAAATTGATTTCAACGATATCCGCACTACGCTGCAGGCGTTGTACGCGATTTACGACAACTGTAATTCGCTTCACACGAATGCCTATGACGAGGCTATTACTACGCCAACCGAAGAAAGCGTGCGCAGGGCGATGGCGATTCAGTTGATTATTAACAAAGAACTTGGATTAGCTAAAAATGAAAACCCGATCCAGGGTTCATTCATCATCGAAGAATTGACTGATCTGGTTGAAGAAGCTGTGTTGCTCGAATTCGATCGCATTACCGAACGCGGAGGTGTGCTCGGAGCGATGGAAACGATGTACCAGCGCGGCAAAATCCAGGAAGAAAGTTTGTATTATGAAACGCTGAAGCACACGGGAGAATACCCGATTATTGGTGTGAACACGTTCCTGAGTTCGAAGGGTTCGCCTACCATTATCCCGCAGGAGGTTATCCGCGCAACAACAGAAGAAAAAGAGTATCAGATTACGATGCTTAAAAATCTCCACCAGTTCCAGCAAACAAAAGCAAAGGCTCACCTGGAAAACGTTCAGGAGGCTGCCATTCAAAACAAAAATATCTTTGCCGAATTAATGGAAGCGTGTAAAGTATGCTCGCTGGGAGAAATTACAAAAGCGCTCTTTGAAGTTGGCGGGCAGTACCGCAGAAACATGTAATCCTTCCCATACGATAAAAACAAAAAACCCGAATCGCTTCGGGTTTTTTATTGTCGAAACAGTCAACAATTAAAGAGCCTTGTACTTCAGAATACCTTTGCTATCGGACACCTGAACCGTTACTGCGCCTTTCACTTTTTCGAGATTGAATGATCGGGTAGCCTGACCGTTTACTTTTTGTGTTTTTGAATACAGTACATTGTTATCAATATCCAGTACGCTGTACGTAACTTCCGTTTCGCCTTTGCTGAATAAGGTTACAATTGCTTTACGGCTGTCACGGATTTTGATAATGTTCGCCTGAACTTCAACAGCAGGTTTTGCATACGTAAAACGCTCCTCTGTTCTGCCGTTTCTGTCTTCCAGCACAATGGTGTATTCACCAAATGGAAGGTTTTCAAGATTGTACGGACGAACAAAGCTTGATCTGTTTTTAATCTCCTCTGTAAACACAGCTTTAGAAGCGGCATCCAGTATGGTTACTTTAACACGGTCTGCATTTTCAGAACGATAAAAGATCTTCACAATTTCTCCCTTCATGGTAACAGAAGTATTGGTAGCCTTGGGGGCATTCACTTCGCCTGCGATCGCAACTCTGCTAATAATCATTAGCACACCGAACATCACAACTAATTTTTTCATGGTAGTTTTTGATTTACATTTCTAAAGACGACACATGACGTAAGAAAGTTGTCTGGTTTACACAAAAGTGTTGTTAAATATTGTTAACCCCGTGATAACATTCTATTGCAAACAAAGGTTGGCTTTAACGGCAGTTCACAAAAAAGGATTAACATTTTTTAATAAAACGCAGAATAAAAATATTTCGCGTTAGCTGTAACTTTTTACATACCACAACTTGTACATCCGTGAACACAACGTGTGTCAAAACCGGATACTGAAATCCGGGTAATGCCCAATTGCTTTTACAGCCGTTAACCCTTACTTTGATAGACTAAATCAATTCCACGATATGAGCAAAAAAATACTCCTGGTGGGTTTTATTCTCTTGTCCGTTTTCGCATTCGGGCAAAAGAATAAGACTAAAAAAGGGCCGGAAGGTCCAAAAATGGAGGACAAACCGATTGTCCCTCCTCCTGTAAAAGTTACCTCGGTGGAAGGCATTACCGAATATCGCCTTCAGAACGGCTTGCGGGTGCTGCTTTTCCCTGATCCCTCTAAACAGACCATTACGGTAAACATTACCTACATGGTGGGTTCAAAGCATGAAAACTATGGGGAAACCGGTATGGCCCACCTGCTTGAACACCTCGTGTTCAAAGGCACACCCAAGCACCCGAACATTCCGCAGGAATTAACAGAGCATGGCGCAAGGCCTAATGGAACAACCTGGGTTGACCGCACAAACTATTTCGAAACATTTAATGCAACAGATGAAAACCTGCTGTGGGCACTCGATCTGGAATCAGACCGGATGGTTAACTCCTACATCGCCAAGAAAGACCTGGATAGCGAAATGACGGTTGTACGGAATGAGTTTGAATCAGGCGAGAACGATCCGTTTGGAGTGCTGATGGAACGCGTGATGTCAACAGCTTACCTCTGGCACAACTATGGAAAATCAACAATCGGCTCGAAGGCCGATCTTGAAAATGTGCCGATCGATAAACTACAGGCGTTTTACCATCGCTACTATCAGCCCGACAATGCCGTGCTCACGGTTGTTGGAAAGATAGATGAAGAAAAAACACTGAAGCTGATCAATGAAAAATTTGGCATGGTTCCACGCCCGATGCGTGACCTCTCGCCTACCTATACACTTGATCCCGTTCAGGACGGTGAACGTTTTGTTTCGTTGAAGCGCGTAGGCGATGTGCAGGTGGGTATGGTAGCGTATCACATTCCGGCCGGTTCGCATCCCGATTTTGCCGCAGTGAATGTTCTTTCAAACATCTTGTCAACGCAGCCATCCGGCAGATTGTACAAGGCGCTGGTCGATACCAAGAAGGCAAGTGCTGCGGGCGCATTCTGCTTCCAGTGGAAAGAGCCAAGCTTGTTGCTGGCATATACCCAGGTGCTGAAAGAAAAGCCGCTTGATGATGCAAAAAATATAATGCTTCAAACCATCGATGACGTGGTTAAAAATCCTCCCACCAAGGAAGAAGTCGACCGCGCCAAAAATGAACTCCTCAAAAGCATCGAACTGATGTTTAACTCATCCGAGAGAATCGGCCTGAGCCTGAGTGAATCGATTGGCGCAGGCGACTGGAGATTGCTTTTTCTTTCGCGCGATCGTATAAAAGAAGTTACGGTTGACGATGTGAAGCGTGTTGCCGCACAATATTTGAAGGCCGACAACCGCACGGTCGGAGTTTTCATTCCAACCGACAAACCCGACCGTTCGGAAATTCCTGCCGTACCCGATGTAGAGGCAATGGTGAAAGACTACAAGGGCAATGCCGCAATGGCACAAGGCGAAGCATTCGATCCGTCACCTGCCAACATCGAAAGCCGTACCACCCGTTTCGATCTGCCCAACGGCATGAAAGGCGCTATGCTTTCCAAGAAAACACGCGGTGAATCCGTTGAGGTTCGCATCACCTTCCGCTTTGGCGATTTAAAATCGTTGTCAAATAAAGGAACGATCGGCCAGTACACTGGTTCGATGCTCAATAAAGGCACTGCAAAACACACGCGTCAGCAAATAAAAGATGAGTTCGACCGGTTAAAGGCAAACGTCTCGATTGGCGGAAGCGCCACACAGGCGTTCATCAACATCAGCACAACACGCCCTAATTTGCCGGAAGCGCTGAAGCTCGCGGCTGAGATTGTAAAGGAACCAATTTTCCCTGCAGATGAACTTGAAAAAATGAAAAACGAAAACCTGGCTGCCATCGAATCCAACCGCAGTGAGCCCGGATTCATTGCTTCCATGCGTTTGCAGAAGCACACGAATAAATACCCGAAAGAAGATCCGCGATATGCGGAAAGCATCGATGAATCGATTACTTCGATCAAAGGTGTAAACCTCGATGATCTGAAGAAATTCCATAAAGATTTCTATGGCGCATCAAATGCCACCGTATCGGCTGTTGGCGATTTCGATCCGGCTGAACTGCAAAAACAGCTAACTGAATTGTTTGGCAACTGGAAAAGTCCTTCACCGTATTCACGGTTAGTGGCACAACTTTTCACCGTGCCGGCTATCAACGAATCGCTTGAAGCGCCCGACAAGGCCAATGCAATTTTTCTGGCTACCTATAATTTCGAAATGCGTGACGATAATCCCGACTACCCCGCGTTGGTATTAGGTAACTACATGCTCGGTGGCGGATTTCTGAATTCGCGTCTTGCAGTTCGCATTCGTCAAAAAGACGGGTTGAGCTATGGAGTGGGTTCATCGTTCTCGGCAGGTTCGCTTGATAACATCGGAACATTCTTCGCTAACGCGATTTATGCGCCAGAGAATGCTGAGAAACTTGAAATTGCATTCAAGGAAGAAATTCAAAAAGTAATTACCGAAGGTTTCACAGCCGAAGAAGTTGCCGCGGCAAAATCGGGATGGCTGCAGGGCCGTACCGTAACGCGGGCACAGGACGCAAGTCTTGCGGGAACGCTGAACAACTATCTGTTTATTAAACGTGATCTGAAGTGGGATGACGCTTATGAGAAAAAAATCCAAGCGTTAACTCCTGAACAAATCAACGCGGCTATGAAGAAATACCTCAAGCCTGAGATGATTAATATTGTGAAGGCAGGAGATTTTGCAAAAGCCAAGGCGGCTCCACAGAAATAGTATTCGATTTTTGCTAAGAAAAAACCCTGGCGGTGCCGTCAGGGTTTTTTTATTTTAATTGAGATGGAATACGTCTTTACTTCGCTCCTCTTGCGCGAACAGGTGCAGTTGGTACCGTATACGTTGAATAAGAAAAGATTCCTGTGCCTTACCTTCGGTTAGCATAAAATCATACCGGTCGTTTACATCCAGGTTTAACTCAATCGCCACCGCATAGGCATTAAAAAATGATTCCGGGCGCACGATGTTTCGTTTTAACAAATACTCACGGAACAATGCATCGAGTTTCTCACTGATAGGCTCGTGCTGATTGGTTTTCCAGAAATTTACATCACCCGCTGAATATTGTTTGGACCGATAGCTCCGGTACATTTTATCCATCGTAAAGGCATCGTAGCACTTAACAATGATATCAGACTCACCGGTTTCATATTTTTTAATGATCCGCTCCAGCTTCATCAGTGACCCAACGCGCTGGGTATTGATCGCGTGGTTGAAATAGATGCCAAACTTGATATCCTCAGCCTCCGCATCATCGAGTAATTCGCGGTAACGCGGTTCAAAAATGTGCAACGGCACCAGTTCTCCCGGAAGGGGAAGGATCGTCAAAGGAAACATTGGTATCGTACTGCCCATACAGAAAGTTAGTATTTCAAAATATATTTCGGCTGAACCTTAAATTCTTCATAAAGCTTTTTTTCGCCTGGCAGAAATGAAAGATTAATCAAAAAAGAAAATCCTGCTACCGTGCCGCCCAATTGTTGCACGAGCCATGCTGCTGCGCTTGCCGTTCCACCGGTCGCGAGCAGGTCGTCATGTACAAGCACATTCCAGCCTTTTTTGATTCCATCTTCATGAACCTCTACCGAAGCGGTTCCGTATTCCAACGCATATTCCTGCGAAATTGTTTTATACGGAAGCTTACCCGATTTGCGCATCGGTACGAATGCACACTGCAGTTCCTGGGCGAGAATCGAACCGAAAATAAAGCCACGGGCTTCAACGGCTGCAATCGCATCAATCTTTTGTCCTTTGTATTGCGTTGCAATCGTCTGGATCACATCTTTAACCAGGTGCGGGTCAGCCAGCATGGGGGTAATATCTTTGAATAAAATTCCCGGCTTTGGAAAATCGGGCACATCGCGTATCGCACTCTTGATTCGGGTTTCTAGACTCATGGATGGGAAATAATCGTTTCAAATTAAGAAGGAAATCGAGATATTAAAATCTGGAACAACTGGCTTGCTCAGGAAAGCACTTTGCCGGAAAGAATCGTGGTTTCCACACAATTGCTTCCAATTGCATACGGCATGAAAGCAAACGATGACATCGGTCTGGTGATGAAGAGATTGGCAATCTTTCCTTTTGTAATGCTGCCATGGGTGTCGTCCAACTCCAGCGCCACCGCTGTATTAATAGTTGCAGCATTAATGGCTTCTTCCGGAGTCATCTTCATTTTGATACACGCAAGCGATAGCATAAGCTGCATGTTTCCGCTTGGTGCACTGCCGGGATTATAATCTGATGCAATGGCCAGCGGAAGTCCTGCTTCGATAATCTTCCGCGCAGGCGGGAAGGGCAATCCTAAAAAGAATGCAGCCCCCGGCAAAGCCGTAGGTATGACTGATGAGTTCTTCAGGCATTCAATTTCTTCATCACCGATATTCTCAAGATGATCAACACTTAACGCTCCGGTGTTGACGCCTGCCTGAACTCCTCCGGAGCGATGAAGCTGATTTGCGTGAATGCGCGGCTTCATGCCATGCTTTTTTCCTTCTTCAACAATTCGTTCGGTTTCGCTCTGCGAAAAGAAACCCTGTTCGCAAAACACATCGATGTAATCGGCCAGTTTTTCTTCCGTTACCGCGGGAATCATTTCCTGTACGATCATCTCAATGTATTGCTCTTTTGTTTTGTCTTTCGGAACCGCATGTGCTCCTAAAAGAGTTGACTTAACTGTAAGCGGACTTTCTTTGCCGATCCGTCTGGCAACGCGTAACATTTTGAGTTCATCCTTTACGGTTAATCCATAACCGCTTTTGATTTCCACCGCGCCTGTACCCGTACGAATAATTTCATGTACACGACTCATCGCACGTTCAAACAGTTCGTCTTCCGAAGCTGACTGAAGTTTTTTTGCCGAATTCAGAATACCACCGCCCTTTGCAGCGATCTCTTCATAAGTCGCGCCTTTAATTTTCATTACGAACTCTTCTTCGCGACTGGCTGCGAAAATGAGGTGCGTATGCGAATCGACAAATGAAGGAAAAACAAAACGATCCGTTGCATCCATTACGGTAATCGCAGATGCGCTTGCCGGAAGTTTTTCCATGCTTCCGTAGTCCTCGATAATACCGTTGTGAATAATGAGGTAGGCATTCTCAAGCACCGGGAGTATGGCCATGGCCGCACCTTTTAACGGACCGGTTGCCCGATCACGTGTTTGAACTAAACCCTTGATGTTGCGTATGAGAATATCCCAGGTCACAGGATATTTACGGTTTGGCTTTCTCGAACGACTCTACTTTATAATCGAGGTTGGTGCCGAATACCGGGAAGCTGATCTTAACCAATGCATAGAACATCCGGCCGTCAATACCCGGGCGGTACCCGATCTCTGCGCCATACGCCCAGCTGAGTGTGCGATTGAATTTACCTTCAACCCCTGCACGGAAACCGATCTTCTTAACGCTGATCGGACTGATGTCGTACGGGGTATCGAGATAAACGATGTCGTCAACTTTAACACGGGGCGCAATCAAAACGTCCAGGTAAGTTGTCAGGATAAGGTCATCGACACCGCCTTCGTATTTATCGAAACTGAAAGCCGCATTGCGAATCCAGCTGAAGGAACCTCCCAGGTAGAGACCTGCGCTTGATACGTTCGAAAATATCGTAACATCATCGTCACCGTTGGCCAAGCCCTCGTCAGCCAATGTTGCACCCGTTTCATCTTCAAAATCAGCAGCAGAAAGATCCTGCTTCTTCATGATGTTGTTCACGTCAATAGTACTTTGCCATACGGTTGCTCCTAAACGAGCCCCGATAACCTGCCGTACTTTACATGGCACTTCTGCATTCAGCGGAACGCGCGCAGCCCATTTATTACCGGTATAACTTTTTTTATAGAGAACGATTTTTGTTTTCGAACTCTTCTCCATGTCTTTAATGAAATACGTTCCGCCTATTTCAAAAAAAGTAAAAGGCTTTTGACGATTATCCGTTTCGCTGGTGCGTTTTCCCTGATCGCGATTCAAATCAAAAAACTGGCTGCCGTAAGTAGAACGGAAACTGGCGTTCAGGTCAACTTTGTCTTTCACATTGTACTGCGCCTGCAACCCGAAGCCGGCATTGACGTTTGTCGCAAACACCTCTCCATACAAGGGCTGCAAATACACGAACAGTTTATTGATGTTATGGGGCTCATCATAAAGCTCTTCGAACGTAACGGCAGTTTTGTCACCACGTTCACCCTGAGCCATCGCCAGAACGGGTAAAACTATCAGGAGAAATAAACCGAGGGACCTGTAAAATGACGTCATAAAACGCGTTAACGTGTAAAAATAATAAATATATGCCGATAAACAGGGGCATGGCAAGCCCGGTAAAGGCCGCATGTAATAGATTCGCACGTTTTGCAAAAAATGAAATTATAAGGTGGCTATAAATAAATTTTTAGATTAGTCTAAACTTTGTATTTTTACCGCCTATGAATTCCATCCGAACGCAACTGGTTTCAATTTTCTGCGCAGCCGGCATTACCGTTAATGCGCAGGAAAGCGATCCGGAAAAAAAGCGTTCGTACAACCTCTTTAACCCGGTTCCGAAAAGTGAAATGCGCATCTTCAGTATTGACCGGCCGGATGTAACAGAATCTCCCATGACTGTTGACGCGGGTCACTTTCAGTTTGAAGGAGATTTGTTCAAATTCATTAAACCGCAACAGGGAAAAAGCGAACGCGCATACAACATCGTAAACGGCCTTTATAAAATGGGCTTGTCGGATTCGTGGGATATCCACATCGGCATTGAAATGTATAACCTGTACCAGGATGCGGAAGGAAATACTGTTGAAAAAGGATATGGCAACACCACCATTCGATTGAAGTATAATTTCTGGGGCAACGATGGAAGCACGCAAACCGCATTAGGTGCAATTCCTTACGTAACATTCCCAACCTCTCCTGTTGATGAAGATCTTGCTTTTGGTATCGGCTTCCCTTTCTCCTATGGCATTAACGATTCATACAGTGCAGGTGCCCAGTTTCAATTTGACTTTGTTCCGGACGGAACCGGAAGCTATACTATGAGTTATCTTCAAACCGTTGTGTTAGGCGGAACTTTAACTGGCAACCTGGATTTCTACATTGAGGGTATGGGTATTTTTTCAAAAGATGCAACCATCTTCACCGCGAATGGCGGATTGATTTACAATGTAACTCCGAATGTAAAAATTGACGTGGCCACGAATCTCGGGCTCGTTGATGACGCTCCTACACGAGCCTATGTTGGGTTGTCGTTCCGGATTTAATTAGCGCGCTGAATCTCTACCAGCTTGCCATTCTGAAACTCAATAAACGGAACGTATTGATTCGTGCGGCCTTCGGTAAAATCATACCCGCTGGAAAGGTACCCGGGAACCTGCTTCGATTTTTGCAGTGCATCCTGGAAGTACACTCCGTGCTTCTTTAGCATTTGACCGGCAAACAGCATGAAGTCGTAGCCGATTTTTGCATAGTTGGTGTACGCAGCCGAACTGGAGTTGCGCCCATGCTCTTTCACAAACTTGCGCTGGAACGCGCGGTATGCAGGATTGTTATCCGCAGAAAAATTTGGTGCGTACAGCTTAATACCCAGCGATTCATATTTTGAATAATCAACCGCGGACTGATCAAGCCAGTTTTCAGAACCAACGATCGTAACCGAGTCTTTTCGGGTCTCAACACAGCTGATTACTTTACTGTAAATCAATGGATCATCGGACGCGACAAACACCGAACCCAAACTGTCCTTGCGAAGGGTGAACTGCGTAGGGTATTTGAACTCGTCAAATTCGGTTGGCGTAGCCAGGATTTCAATAATCTTGCGCGATGACTCTTTGGTTACACGCTCTGCACGCAAAACTTTCAACCCGGACTCCCGTGCTTTTGCAACAAAGTTAGCGGCCAGTGTTGAGTCGCGTTTCGATTCGCCATAAAACACCATGCATTTTCTATTTCGCTTGGTCGCAGCCAGATATTCAGCCGATTCACTGCCGATGGATTCATTGGAAGGCTGAAACAGAAAGCCATATGGATTCTGCCGGATCAACTCATAATTATTCGAGATCGGATTAAACAGGTTGATCTGGTTGACCTGAGAGAATTCCTGAACCATTGTATTTTCTTCGGAATAGAGCGGACCAACAATCAGATCCGTGCTCTTCATTTCGCTCATCAGCAGCATGCTTTTGATCTTATCAGGTCTCCGCTCGGTGTCGTAAGCACGAACATTGATTTTTACGCCTTGCTTCGCCAGCGTATCCACCGCCATCATCATGCCTTCATACAAATCCAGCACGAACTGATTCGGTTTGCGGCTGGTCGTTGCATCAATCCGGGTAACTACAAACGGAAACATCACCGAAACCGTATAAACATCTTTATGAATGGTTTCGGGTGCTTCAATAAAGTAATCTTCTTTTTTCAGGTCGAACCTGCTGATTAGTGATTCCAGCAGCTTTTGATCTTCCAGTTGCAGCTGATTTTTTGAAAGTTCACGCGCAAGCTTCTCACCGATCACTTCATCTTTCGGATACTCTTCGAGCATCATCTTGAGCGTCTCCACATCGGTGACCGGAATCAACGCCTGTTTCTTCAGGTACGCAACTTCCTTCCGGGTTTTATCATTTTTGATCTCGCCCAAAAGCTTCATGCCCTGGAAATAATCTTTGTTGTCGAAATGAATTTTCGCAAGCCAGATGTTTACCTCATCCATCTTATCCCACGAAGGATACAGGCTTTTGATCTGCCCCAGCATATCTTTGGCAACAGCTTTGAAGTTTTGGTTGTACGCACTCAACGCATAATAAAACGAAGCATACTCCCGGTAAGGATTATTCTGATCGTACGGGATAAGTTTTTTAAAACTCTCCATCGCCAGATTGTACTTGCCTTCGGTATACAGTTTTTTGGCAATTGTATACTGCTGTTTGTAATCGGTTTGAGCAAAAGAATGATTAGCGCTTAACACAAAGCCAATCGCAATCATCAATACACCTGCGTAACGAACCGTTCTATGCATTACAATTTCTTTTATTCCCATTCAATAGTTGCCGGTGGCTTGGAGCTGATGTCGTACACCACGCGATTAACGCCTTTTACCTTGTTGATAATGTCGCTCGACACCTCCGCCATAAACTCATATGGCAGATGCGCCCAGTCGGCTGTCATACCATCCGTGCTGGTTACTGCACGAAGCGCCACCACATTTTCGTAGGTACGCTCATCGCCCATTACACCTACCGACTGCACCGGCAGAAGCATTGCTCCGGCCTGCCACACTTTATTGTACAAGTTATGCTGGCGCAGCCCTTCAATGAAGATAGAATCGACTTCCTGCAATATGCGCACTTTTTCGGCTGTAATATCGCTTAATATGCGGATTCCAAGGCCGGGTCCCGGGAAGGGGTGGCGGCCCAGGATGTTCGGATCGATGCCCAGCGTTTTGCCTACAATCCGCACTTCGTCCTTAAACAGGGTGTTCAACGGCTCTACCACTTTCAATTTCATTTTAGCAGGAAGCCCGCCTACGTTATGGTGCGATTTGATTGTAACAGAGGGTCCTTTTACCGATACCGATTCAATGATATCAGGATAGATTGTTCCCTGCCCCAGCCATTTCACGTCACTGATTTTATGCGACTCTTCATCGAACACGTCAATGAATGACTTACCGATTGCCTTGCGTTTTGCTTCCGGATCGGTTAAACCTTTCAATGCCGAATAGAACAATTCTTTTGAATCAACACCCTTGATGTTCAGGCCCATTCCTTCGTAAGACTTCAGCACATTCTGAAATTCATCCTTACGGAGCAGACCATTATCCACAAAAATGCAATGCAGGTTTTTACCGATTGCCTTATGAATCAATACGGCAGCAACGGTAGAATCAACTCCGCCCGACAACGCCATAACAACTTTATCGTTACCGAGTTTTGTTTTCAGATCGGCCACAGTTGATTCAACAAACTGATCGGGGGTCCAGTCCTGCGAACAGCCGCAGATGTGAACTACGAAATTTCTTAACAGGTTTTTGCCTTCTGTAGTGTGCGTTACTTCCGGATGAAACTGGATTCCATAAACCGGTTTATCCTTCATCTGAAACGCAGCAACCTTCACGGAGGGTGTACTCGCTATAATCTCCGCGGAAGCGGGTACTTTATCGATTGTGTCGCTGTGCGACATCCACACCTGCGAATCAAGCGATATTTCTTTCAGCAGTTCGCTGTGATGATCAACCGTAGTAAGTTTTGCTCTTCCGTATTCACGGATTTTTGACGCCACCACATTTCCGCCACTTTTTTGCGCAAGCAACTGCGCTCCGTAACAAACGGCCAGCACCGGTATTTTGCCATCGAACAAGCTTGCATCAACATCCGGTGAACCGGCATCGCGTACCGAACACGGACTGCCGGAAAGAATCACACCTTTAATATCAGGCGTAAGCTCGGGCACTTTGTTAAACGGATGGATTTCGCAATACACATTTAATTCACGAACCCTGCGGGCAATCAGCTGGGTGTACTGCGAACCGAAATCGAGAATGAGAATTTGCTGGGACATGGTGTAAATATAATATGTTGTTTGGCCTCCAAAAATCCATCCGGCAACTATCCGGAAAAACAAAAACGCGCCCAGAAGAGCGCGCTTGTGCATTATATCAAAATCTCCGTAAGGGCATTAGTTCTTTCCAAAACGCTTACGTTCATTTTCTGTTAAGTAAACCTTCCGTAATCGGATCGACTTGGGCGTTACCTCCACGTATTCATCGGACTGAATATATTCCAATGCCTCTTCCAGCGTGAACTTCTGTGGCGGAGCAATACGCATTTTCTCGTCTGCACCCGAAGCACGCATGTTCGTCAGCTTCTTGGTTTTAGTAACGTTAATCACCAGATCACCGCTACGACTGTTTTCGCCAATTACCTGGCCTTCGTAAACCGCTTCACCCGGATCGATGAAAAACTTACCACGATCCTGCAGATTGTGCAAGCTGTAGGCAATTGCTTCACCCTGCTCCATAACGATCAGTGAGCCGTTGATACGTCCCGGAATTTCTCCTTTGTACGGCTGGTATTCTTTAAAGCGGTGTGTTACGATTGCTTCACCCGCTGTTACGTTCAACAAATAATTACGCAAGCCAATGATACCGCGTGACGGGATCAAGAACTTCAGCAACATGCGATCCGCTTTGGGCTCCATGTTCAGCATCTCACCCTTGCGTTGTGAAACCGTTTCAATTGCTTTACCTGCATCGGTTTCCGGAAGGTCAATTGTCAATTCTTCGATCGGTTCGCTCTTCACGCCATCGATGTCTTTATAAAGAACCTGCGGCTGGCCGATCTGCAATTCGTAGCCTTCGCGTCTCATCGTTTCAATGAGTACCGACAAGTGTAGTACACCACGACCGTACACCATGAAGCTATCGGCTGAGCCTGTATCGCCTACGCGAAGTGCCAGGTTTTTCTCAAGCTCCTTATCGAGACGTTCTTTAATGTGACGGGATGTTACAAACTTTCCCTCCTTACCATAGAACGGTGAGTTGTTGATGGTGAAGAGCATGCTCATAGTCGGCTCGTCAATCGCGATCGACTTCATGGCTTCCGGATTATCCTGTACGGTGATCGTGTCACCGATTTCAAATCCTTCCAATCCAACGATTGCACAAATCTCGCCCGACTTTACCGATTCAACTTTCTGTTTTTCAAAACCTTCGAACAGGTAAAGATCTTTTACGCGGGTTTTGATCATCGTCTTGCCATCGCGCTTCACCAATGCCACAGGCTGGTTGGTTTTGATTTCTCCGCGGTGCATACGTCCGATAGCAATCCTGCCGATGTATGACGAATATTCAAGCGAGGTGATCAACATCTGCGTTGAGCCTTCAATATTTTTTGGAGCCGGGATGTGCTCGATAATTCCATCCAGCAACGGAGTGATGTCAGTGGTCTCTTTCTTCCAGTCGGTGCTCATCCAGCCATTTTTTGCCGAACCGTAGAACGTAGGAAAATCAAGCTGATCTTCAGTCGCGTCAAGCGCAAACATCAAATCAAAAACCTGCTCATGCACTTCATCCGGTGTACAGTTCTTTTTGTCAACCTTATTGATCACAACAATCGGCTTCAGGCCAAGTTGCAATGCTTTTTGAAGCACGAAACGTGTTTGCGGCATCGGGCCTTCGAATGCATCCACCAGAAGAAGACATCCATCGGCCATGTTTAGTACGCGTTCAACTTCACCTCCGAAGTCGCTGTGACCGGGTGTATCGATAACGTTGATTTTATAGTCTTTGTAACGCACGGAAACGTTTTTCGCAAGAATGGTAATTCCGCGCTCACGCTCCAGATCGTTGCTGTCCATGATCAGTTCGCCAGGATTCTCATGGTCTTTGAATAAATGACCGGCATGTAAAAGTTTGTCAACCAGCGTTGTTTTTCCGTGGTCAACGTGGGCGATAATGGCAATATTCCTGATCTTCGATGCATCCATAACCTCAAAATCCGCGTTTAATCGTTGTTTCTCGTATTTGAAGGCGCAAAGATACGGTTAATAACCGTAAAAAGCAGGTCGGGAAAATTTAAAAATGGACTCCTTAACAGATGCTTAACCGACAACAAACCTGCTTAAAACTACCTGCCGGATGCAAATCCACAGAAATAATGCTCGCGTTTAGACCAGCCTCAATAAAAACCATTCATTAATCAGTTAATTTTATCCCAGTCATTTCCAGGAACCTCGGAAAACCAATTAATTATGAAAAATCTTCACGCGGCAGTCATCGTCACACTCATCTGTGGCACTGCCATCAGCACGCATGCGCAGATGCTGAACAAGCTCAAGCAAAAAGTATCTCA
This sequence comes from Cyclobacteriaceae bacterium, assembly GCA_019694875.1. GTDB lineage: Bacteria > Bacteroidota > Bacteroidia > Cytophagales > Cyclobacteriaceae > UBA2336. The sequence goes on along the minus strand of JAIBBC010000002.1, from coordinate 106,738 downwards.
AAAGACTGAACAGAAAGCAAACGAAATTCTAAACGGAAAGAATAAAAAGCCGGGCGACACCGGCAACTCCGGAACTAATGGCGCGGGCGGAACGAACACAAACAGCGGCTCACCCTCCAATACTTCCGGTGGCGGTTTAATTTCAACTCCTCCGGATGTTAATCAAAACCTTACCGATGCAGAAGCAGCTTATAAGAACGGAAGCTTTGGCGAATCACGTTATGCCATTCAGCAAGCGATGCTGGGCGTTGAGCTTGAGATCGGAAACCGGATTTTAAAATCGTTACCTGCAAGCATTAGCGGATTGAATACCGTTGCTGAATCCGATCAGGTTACCAGCACAGGCTGGGGCTGGGCCGGGCTCACGATTCAACGTGTATATCGCAACGATGCCGACAAGCAACTTACCGTTACCATTGCCAACAACGCCATGTGGATGTCGGCAGTGAATGCGTATCTCGCCTCAGGCGGTTATGCGCAACAGAGCAACGGCCAGCAGAACTGGAAGCAAATTAAAGTCAAAGGGAACCGCGCAATCATCGAGTACAGCGAAAGCTCCGGTTACAAGATCAGCGTGCCGATCGGCCAATCATCGCTGATTGTATACGAAGGAATCAACTTTGCATCCGAGCCTGAGATTACGAAAGCCGCGGAAGCTGTGAACATTGATGCTATCAAAAAAGAATTGGGTGAACAATAATCCGGACTAATCATGAAAAGAATTTATATCATACTCTTCGTTCTACCCCTTGCCTGGACTGCAACGGCACAGGACTTTGCAAAAAATGTATCAACTGCCCGCAGTGCATATGCCGCTGGCAACCTGCAGGATTCCCGCTTTGCAATGGAGCAAATGCTTCGGGACCTGGACATTGAAATCGGAAAAGAAATTTTAAAGTTATTGCCTGCCAAAATCGGAACCCGTAATGCCAACACCACTTCCGATAACGTAAATGGTACAGGTGGTTTCACAGGTTTGTTTGTTGAGCGTCAATATGGTGCTGACCCAAACAATGCCTCGATCGAGATCATAAACAACTCACCTTTGATTACGTCACTCGGTGTTATCCTCGCAGCTCCCATGATGCGAGATCAAAATCAAAAAGTGATTAAAGTTCAGGGATACAAGGCGTTGCTAACGAAAAATCAAAATACGGAAACCGGTAAAACCGGATATGAACTTCAGATCCCGATGAACAACACGCTCATCACGTTAAAAATCACCGATACAAACGAAACGGAGATTACGGCAGCTGCGAACACGATCCCGCTCTCAAAAATTGCGGAGAAGGCTGAATGATGTTCAGTTATCCATAAAACAAAAAGGAAGTCAGCCGACTTCCTTTTTTTATTCAGAACGGTTCCTGTCAGTCTGCCGACTGATGAATGCCTTCTGCAATTTCTTCGATCATCTTACGATTGAAAGCCTCCAGGTCCTTGGGGCTGCGGCTCGTAACAAGACCGTTGTCTACAACCACTTCTTTGTCTTCCCAGCGCGCACCGGCATTAATCAGGTCTGTTTTCACCGAATGAAAGGATGTCATGTGACGGCCTTCCAGCAGGCCCGTTTCAATCAATAACTGCGGACCGTGACAGATTGCCGCAACCGGTTTACCTTCCAGCAGGAACTCTTTTGCAAACTCTACACAGTCGGCATCGCGCCTCATCAGATCGGGATTTATAACGCCACCGGGAATCATGATAGCATCATATTCTTCCGGATCGGCATCGGCCACCAGCACGTCAACCGGAAATTCGATTGACCAGTTGCCATCCTTCCAGCCTTTTACTTTTTCTTCCTGTGGTGATACGATGTGAACCGTTGCACCGGCTTTGCGCAATGCATCGAGCGGACTCGTAAGTTCCGATTCCTCAAATCCATTCTCCGTTAAAATTGCTACACGTTTACCCGCAAGATTTTTCATACTGTTTTGATTTTGTTTGAAAGGGCAATTCCAAAAATCAAACCAGCAGTTACAACTAATCCGGATAGCTCAAAACGCGCATTTTATTGAAACGGTGTAGAAATTTTTGGTCACCGGATGGTTAACTCCAACTCACATCAATTACAACTCTCCCCTCAGTATAATCCGCAAAAACCTTTCCGCCAATTGCGCCTTCCTTGCCCGCTACCTGATATACCCGTAGGCCATTCCACTCTTCGACAGGTGTAAGTTGGTTGAGTCCGCTTTCTTGCATCCAGGTTTGCAACGCCTTCGGTTCGCACGTGAATTCAATGATAAATTCGCGGGTGAGACTACTTCCTTTTGTTTCAACGGAAATCACCTCAGAACCGTGTGGCAATTCTTTAAGGCCACCCCATTCCAAAGCAGTATTGATTGCTTCAGCGCGCTGCCAAGGCATTACGATGTTGGCGAAATACGGAATCACAAATAAGCCAAGAAACAGAAAGAACACGAGTAGCAGAATGAGTGCTATTCGTTTTATGATTTTCATGGTGTAGTTTGGGAAGTTAAACCTTAAATCTTAAAAACGTTCCCATCGGCAAGTCCCGGTTGTTCTTCGATTTGAGAAAGAACTCTCCGTACTGCGGGTCTTTTAAGTCGAAGTGCGACTTGGCTACGTTCAGTCCAACCAAAGGTGAAAGTCCTACCGCATACATGCTCAGAATAAAAAATGCATTTTTACTTTCAAGCAATTCACTGCTCATGCCGATCAGTTCGTTGAGCTGTTCCTGCAACGTCCACTTCTCACCTTCCGGGCCGCGGCCATACGGAGGCGGATCCATAATGATACCGTTGTATTTATTAACGCGCTTAACCTCCCGCCTCACAAACTTGAATGCATCTTCATACACCCAGCGAATATCCGTCAGGTTATTCAGCCGCATGTTTTCATTTGCCCAATTGATTCCGGGTCGTGAAGCATCTACGTGGGTAACATCAGCGCCTGCGGATTTAGCGACTACCGAAGCTGCGCCTGTGTATGCAAAAAGATTTAATACACGCGGTTTCGATGCGTTCCAGTTTTTGATGGTGTCGTAAATAAAATTCCAATTCTCGCCCTGTTCCGGGAAAACACCCACATGACCAAAGCTTGTTAATGCCAGGCGCAAGGTGAGTGTAAGATCGTTGTACTGGTACTGAACGTTCCAGCTCTCGGGCATGCCTTTGCGGTTCCATCCGCCCTTCACATCTTCGCTGAAGCGGAATTTATCTTTCTGTTCGCGGTTGAAGGTTGCGTTTGCCAGCGAAGTCCACTCGCTCTCCGACAGCACTTTGCTCCAGATCGCCTGTGGTTCGGGACGGCTTAACACAAATTTCCCGAAGCGCTCAAGCTTTTGTCCGTCACCCGAGTCGATGAGTTCATAATCTTTCCAGGAAGCGGGGTGGAGTAATTCCAAATTCAATGTTCAAACTTTCAGTAAAAGTAAGAAGAACCTATGATTTTGAGTTGGAAAGCCTGAACTTTGAACATCATGGGAATTATCCATAATCGCGAGTATCTTAAGCAAAAGCGGAAAGATCTGAGAAATAACGGCACTTCCGCGGAAGCGACTTTATGGAAGTTTCTACAAAAAAGCCAGCTTGACGGAAGAAAGTTCAGAAGACAGCACAGCATTGGCAATTATATTGTTGATTTCTATTGCCCGGCTGAACGACTTGTTGTTGAGCTTGACGGCCAATATCATTTCGAACATGATGGTGAGATTCGTGACGAAATACGAACGAAATATCTGGAAAGTCTGGGGATACGGATAGTCCGGTTTGAGAATTACGAGGTATTTGAAACAGTTGAAGAAGTTTTAGGAAAAATAAAATTATCGTTCCGACCACCCCTTCCCCCTCCTTTTTAAGGAGGGGAATAAAAGATCCCCTCCTGCACAGGAGGGGTGTCCGGAGGACGGGGTGGTCGGGAATTTATATTATGCATTTCAAAATCACGAGCACGCAAAATCCGAAAGTGAAAAGTCTGCTGGCGCTGGAAAAACCACGCGAACGCAGGAAACAGCAGTTGTTTGTGATTGAAGGAAAAAAAGAAATCGGACTGGCCCTCGAAGCAGGCTACCGGATCGGCAACATCTTTTTCTGCGATGAAATCATCAGCGCGGAAGATGTCACCAAACTCTTCAACGATGATAAACTGCTGATACCGGTTTCGAAAGATGTGTTCGACAAGCTTGCCGTGCGTGAGAATTCCGGTGGTATGATTGCAGTGGCTGAACAAAAGTTACATACGCTCGATCGCATTAAGCTTAGTAAAAATCCGCTGGTGCTTGTGCTTGAATCGGTGGAAAAACCCGGAAACCTTGGTGCCATTCTCAGAACAGCAGATGCTTCCGGGGTTGATGCTGTGATCATCTGCGATCCGCAAACTGATTTTTACAACCCTAATGTAATCCGTTCCAGCATCGGGTGCATTTTCACCAAACAGGTAGCTGCTGCAACTTCGGAAGAAACCATTGCATGGCTGAAAAAGAATAACATCGGAATCTATTGCACCTATTTAAAGGCTTCAAAACCCTATCATCAAACCGACTTTACAAAGCCCTCCGCCATTGTTATGGGAACGGAGGCCACAGGACTCTCGGATGTGTGGGTGAAAAATTCAGATGCAAACATCATCATCCCGATGCAAGGCACGATCGATTCGATGAATGTTTCAACCGCGGCAGCCGTTGTGGTGTTTGAAGCCAAACGGCAGCGCGGATTCCAATAATAGTTAGTTATTCGTCACGAAGCGACTTCACCGGGTTTGCGTGTGCAGCACGCATCACGTGGTAGCCTACCGTAAGCAATGTAATCGCGAAGGCCAGCAATGCAGACACCAGGAACGTCAGCCACTCTCCTTTCAACTCAATCCTGTAAGCAAAATTCTGCAACCAGTTATTGGTAAAATACCACGCGAACGGAAATGCAATCACCATGCCGATGCCAACGAGAACAAAAAATTCTCGCGAAACGAGGTTAACCAGATTCGGTACGCTGGCGCCAATCACTTTGCGCACACCAATTTCTTTTGTACGCTGTTCGGTAGTAAAAGCAGCCAGACCGATCAAACCCAGACAGGCAATCAATATCGTCAATGAAGAAAACACGGTAAAGATCAGGCTTCGTTTTTCATCCGCTTTGTATTGCGAATTGAAATCCTGATCGAGAAACTCAAACTGGAATGTGTTGTTCGGGAAAAGGTCTTTCCAAACATTTTCCACTGCTGCCAGTGATTTTTTTACATCTCCTTCTTCGGTACGCACCAGCACGAAATAATTTTCATCATTCAGAATAACCATAATAGGCTCAATGGCATCATACAGCGAATTCTGATGGTAGTCTTTCAGTACACCCACCACACGTTTCTCGATATCCTGATTGTTCGGACCAGCTCCCTCAAAAACAAACTTCTTTCCGATCGGATCGTCCCATGCCATCCGTTTCACCATGGCTTCATTTACCAATACTGCGTAGGTTGTGTCAGAACTTACATCCCTTGAAAAGTCGCGACCCTGCACAATGTGCATACCCATCGTTTTCACAAAGTCGAAATCCGCATTAAACAGGTCGACACCGCGGTCAACCATTTTGCCTTGATTGTCTTCAACTTTCAGCAACAGTTTGCCGACACCCTGTCCCGGAACGGATGTTGCGGTACCCACACCCGCAACTTCAGGGGCTTGCTTTAGGCGGTTAACCAATACATCCGCTTTCTGACGCAATTCACGCTCGCTCAGGGTAAGCTTCACTACGCGTTCCTTATCAAAGCCAAGATCTTTGTTGCGCATGTAATTGAGCTGATCGAAAACAACAAGTGTTGAAATCAACATGAAGATTGAAATCGAAAACTGCAGCACCACCAGCACCCTGCGAAATACCACGCTGCCTCCGCGCACCGATAGTTTTCCTTTTAAAACATTTACCGGATTGAATCCCGATAAATAGAAGGCCGGATAACTTCCGCCAACAATTCCGGAAAAAAGTGTCACACCCAGCAGGGTAAGCACAACCGGTGTCTGCAAAATATAGTTGAATGGAAGATGCTTGTTTGCAAGACTGTTGAAAGCCGGCAGCAATGCGTAGATGAGTAAAATACTTAACACCAACGCAATCAGCGTTAACACAACCGACTCGGTAATGAATTGCATGATCAACTGCTTTCGCTGCGAACCCATCACCTTCCGCACGCCAACTTCTTTCGCGCGGTTTGCCGAGCGGGCCGTTGCAAGGTTCATGTAGTTGATACACGCGATAATCAGCATGAATGCCGATACTGCCCCGAAAATATAAATCACAGAAATATCTCCGCCTTCTTCCGCTTCATCCTGAATTTTAGAATGGAGGTGAATATCGGTTATCCGCTGAAGCTCGTAGCCAATTTTAATGTTGTATTGTTCGAAAATCGGATTCACGCGTTCCTTTACAATCTTGTCGAGGCTCGCATACATTTTCGAAAGATCATACCCCTCCGGCAATTGGATGTAGGTGAACACGCCAAAGTTACCCCAGCTTCCGCCATCGGAGTTCGGGCGTGAACTGCGTGAAATCAACGCATCAAACCGGAAGTGTGAATTGTAAGGAACATCTTTGATAACCCCGGTAATTTTAAACTCTTCTTTCTCCTTGTTCTGAAGGCTCTGGCCCAACGCTTCAGTTGCAGAAGCGAAATATTTTTTAGCAATGGTTTCCGTCAGAACAATTGAAAAAGGATTATCGAGTGCCGTGTTTACATCGCCTGCCAGGAACTCGTACGAAAACATGTCGAACACCGTAGAATCCGTCAGGTAGAAACCTTCTTCATTAAACTGCTTTTCTCCGTTCTTATACAGCGTGCGACCCGTGCCGTAAAAGCGAACCGCATTTTTTACCTCCGGATAATTGTTCCGAAGTTCCTGCGCCATGGGCACCTGCGCCACTGCCCAGGTAAAGGCGTTATCGGGTTCTTTAATGTTTGAAACTATCCGGTAAATATTATTGGCGTTGGCGTGGTAGCGGTCGTAGCTCAGCTCGTCCAGGATATACATGAACAAAAAGATGCTGCAGGTAATCCCGATGGTCAGCCCCAGAATGTTGATCGCACTATAAACTTTGTCTTTGAAGATATTGCGGAGCGCAATTTTGAAGAGGTTTTTAAGCATAGGTCGGTTTTGTTAAAAAAAAAAGGGGTTCAACTCAAAACTTAACCCAAACCTAAACCTTATGAAGTAAGCCAGCAGTTGAACCCGTATATGGAAAATTCCGGTAGCACAACACAAGTCCCGTACCAGAACAAATACATGACGAAACAACGCGGAAGAAAGTTGTACGAATTTTACATTTTGTTCATTTATGTTGATGAACGTCCGCCAGCGCACAAATTAACCTTGTTTAACATAGGCGCATCGTTGACAAGCGGCATAAATTGAGTTTGACCTAAAACGGCAGAATCTTTCCAGCAGCTTTCGGTAACAAAAAAGCAACCGGTTTTTGTTGCTTTTTACTTCTCTCAGAACCCATCATCCTTGGGTTCCCAAAGCTCAATCTTGTTGCCTTCGGGATCCATAATCCAGGCAAACTTTCCGTAATCAAACTCCTGGATCTCGCCTACAATCTGAACACCCTCTTCTTTCAATAACTTCAACAGTTCCACCAAGTTCTCAACCCGATAATTAAACATGAATTGCTTTTCGCTTGGCTTGAAATAATCAGTAGCAGCCTTAAACGGACTCCACGATGTTGTTGCAGGTGCTTTGGCATCGGGCTTATCGGTCTCCAGCCACGGAAATACAACACCCCATTCCTGAACATTAAAGCCGAGGTGTTTGCCGTACCATTCTTTTATTTTTTTCGGATCGTCTGCCTTAAAGAAGACGCCCCCTATTCCGGTTACACGCTTCATTTTTTTACATTGGTTTTTCTTGCTGTTTCGTATGCTTTTATCCACTGCTCAGGCGTCATCTTCGCGCTAAGTTTTCCGATCAATTTTATCGGCACATCATCCGGCTTCTTAAAACGGATACATGCTTTGCCCATGTCGAGTTTTTTATCCGATACTTTTTTCCATTCGCTCACAAACCAATCGTGCAAAGGCCCGGAATAGACGCCCATGTGATATAGCGCGATATGATTTTTTTGAGAGGCCAGGCTCATGAACGGCAGTGCATCCTTCGGATTAACGTGATACCCACCGGGGTAAAGTTTGTGCGGCACTACATAACTGATCATGCCATACTGCATGGTTTCTTCAAAGCCTTTCGGCAGATTTTTTAAAATTTCATTCCGCGTGGCCGCGATAATCTCGGCACGGTCATCCGGTAACTCCGAAATGTACGCGTCAACGGTTTTAGCTTTCGATTGCATAAATACTAACGATGCTGGTCGAGAAGAATAACATTACCATCCGGGTCTGACAGGACAATGCTCGCAGGACCTTTGGTGCTTTCATCGGCTTCGGTCGTTAGCTTGACACCTTTGCTTTTCAGATACCGCTGTATCTCACGGATGTCTGTAAACTCCGTCATGTTTTTGGCATTTTCATCCCAGCCGGGATTAAACGTTATAATGTTGCCCTTGAACATTCCCTGGAATAAGCCAATCAACGCATTACCGTTTTTCATGATCAGATAATTTTTTTCTACTCCCCCGCCAAATGCGGTAAAGCCTAAATTTTCATAAAATTCTTTTGAAGCCTTGAGGTCCTTGACGCTCAAGCTCATGGAAAATGCTCCGAGGTTCATGTCATTATCGTTTGCGTGTGAAACAAAACCGAGGCAGAAGGCAGCAAGTATCGCCAGGGCAAGCATGGTTATTTTTTTCATAGTTATGATGTTATGCAGGTTCGGATGCAGGAAGGAAATTCTTATTCCGCAGCAGTGCAGCGGTGATCAGTGTGATCAGCAACCCTACCGGGAACACCTCAACCAAAAAAGTTATCGTGAAACGGAAGATAAAACTGCTGTCGTATAACTCCATTTCTTTTTTCGATTGCTCCAGTTTTTCTTTCATTTCAACTTCATTGGCTGCGTTCTTGCGGATTTCCTGCTCATAGTGCTTCGACATTTCGGCTGTAAAGCCCTTGGAAACCGTATGATACGCCAACTCCCACGAAAGCGCATAGAGCAGGCAAGCAATCAACGTAATGAGAATGCCCACTTTAAAGCCCTGACCAAAAGTGATTATTCCATTTTTGTGATTGTCGCGGTACGACTTTACTCCAAAGAAAACGAGCGAAAGCGACACGACCATCGTGCCGTACCCGACATACATGGCGTTGTCGAAGTTAAGCGTTCCGTTATCCCACAGTGGGGCAGTTACAAAAAACATGGCGCCCAGGATTACCCCGGCAATCAGGCCATAGACTAAAACGATTTTTCTCATAGGTGTACTTTTTTTTGGATGCCCAAAACAACCCGGCTGAGCCTCCGAAACCTTCACCCGAAAGGGTGATTGTTCTAAAAATAGGGTGAATCACCCAAAAGAACTACACCCTTAAGCGCAATTTTGATCAACGACGGGCGCAGAAATAAGTGCATTCAACCAATAAGTGAGAATTGTCTGAATCACAATAGAAATGGCAAATGAAAAACAGGTTGTTACAAAACAGCTAATAACTAGTAATGGTAGAAAAAGATCATATTATTCGGACCGTAATGACTGAACAGGATTGATTTTTGCCGATCGGATCGTTCTCACACTGATAGTTAAGGCCGCCACCACAAGTGTTGCACTAACAGACACCAGGACTACTCCCACTCCCACCGTTGCGTGATATGCAAATCGGTTGAGCCATTGTTTTATTAAAAAGTATGAAATGGGAGAAGCGACAAATCCTGAAATGACTACAAGGCCCAGAAATTCTCCCGACACCATTCCGGCAATCCTAGTAACTGAGGCGCCCAGCACTTTTCGGATACCAATCTCTTTCGTCCTCAATTTCAACGAAAACGATACCAGTGCAAACAGCCCAAGGCAGGCCATTACTAATGAGATAAGTGTTAATGCGTAAAATATTTCAGATAATCTTCGTTCCGTTTGATACTGATTTTCAATCCGTTCATCAGCAAGCGAAAACTCCAACACACTTTCAGGGAAATGGGTTTTCCATAGAGATGAAACCTTATCAATTACTTGATTTACATTTCCATCAAATTTGACCGTAATGCGCGAAAATCTACCGGCTGTTAGCAGATGCATGCATACCGGATCTATTTTGTATTGAAATGAATTGTAGTGAAAATCCTTCACTACACCAGCGACCCGATTCTTGATTCCGTTGATTTCAATCTCCTGTCCAACAAGATCGGCTGGATTCCTGAATCCATACGCTCGCATAGTCGCTTCGTTCACTAAGCACGCAAGGGTATCGTTGGAATTAGTGAATCCCCGGCCAGCCAATAGAGACATATTATAGGTGCTGATATAGTCAGTATCAATTTCATAAATATGAATTGCTCCAGTAACCTTCTTACCCGACACATCAGGTAGTGTTACCAATGCATTATCAAGTCGGCTTCCTAACGAAGTATTCGATCGTGCAACTGATTTGGCTACGTTTGTTGACATTAGCGCCTGCGAAAAAGGTGCGAATCCTGCAACTACTTCCTTACTGCCATTTACATTCAGCAGAAGCAGGTTTTCGCTTCTAAAACCCAGATCTTTGCTTTTTATATACTTGAGTTGTTGATGCATAGTAAGAATACCTGCTATCAGGACTATCGTTACTGAAAACTGCAATACCAATAACCCCCTGCGTAACCAGCCGCTTGCAGAACCCCGCGATTCACCGTTCAGGATGTCTCTGGTTTTGTATGAAGATACAAACATCGATGGATATAAGCCTGAAATTATACCGACAAGGGTGGCCAGAACAAACACAAGTGTTAGCGTGGACAGTGAGTACAAATCTGTAATAGGAAAGCCGATTTGACGCTCAAATAACGACCTGACTAACTCAATCCATAAAAATGAGATTACAACAGCAATCATAGCCAGCAACCACGATTCCAGCAGATGCTGAGCAATTAATTGACTTTTACGCGCACCAAGCGCCTTGCGGACACCTACTTCCCTAAAACGACCAAACGCTTGTGCTGTGGAAAGATTGATGTAGTTAATGGAGGCCAATAACAATACGATCAAGCCAACGCTTCCAAAGAGTTTTACATAAGTAATGTTACCTGTTGATTCAATTTCATTGCGAATGTTTGATCGCAGCCGGATATCGGTGAGAGGCTGGAGAAAATAAGTGCAATAAGTTGCTTCATCTTTTTTTGTATATCCAGAATAGACCTTAAAAGCAGATTGAAAACTCGTACTCGTGTTTTGCACGGAACTGCCGGATTTTAGTAAGACGTAGGTATAACATCCATTTTTAGACCACCCCTCATTGGAAAATAATCGGGGGTTTGTGACTTGAAATGTACTGAACGAAAAAAGAAAATTGTATTGAAAGTGAGATAGCGAAACGCAGTCTTCAATTATGCCAGTAATTTTGAATTGTGCTCCATTTCCATCAGGGTCATTTTGAAAAACCGTTAATAGCTCACCGATCGGATTCTTTTCCCCAAAGTACTTTTTTGCCATGCTCTTGCTTAGCACAATACTGTAGGGGTCTCGCAATGCTGTAGCAGGATCGCCTTGCAGAAGTTTAAAATCGAAAATATCCAAAAAAGAAGGATCAACCCCCAAAAGATCGTCTTCATTAAATTTCTTTTCCCCATACTGAACGACAGAACCGCTCTTACTGATGCGTACCGCGTTTTCAATCGCTGGCAAGTCGTTCAGCATGGCTGGCGCAAGGGGAATGCACGTTATCGCCTGATCAAACAGTCCGTGCTCTTCTCTCATTGTGGATGCAACTCGGTAAATACGCTCCGCTTTTGAATGAAATCTGTCGAAGCATATTTCGTTTTTAATCCAAAGCGCAATTAAGATAAAGCAAGCAAGCCCTATTGAAAGTCCGGCAATATTAAGAATTGAGTATTGCTTATTTTTAAGAAGCATCCGTTTAGCAACGGTTAAAAAGCTCAAAATCATAGGCTGATGTTAAGTGAAGAAATGACGCTCTAACAATAACCCCGAACATCAGGTATGAATACCTTCGGTATTTCAAAGACCTGATTTGGCTTCAATATGCAATAATAAACCTGTTTTTATACGAATGCTCCGAAAAAGTCAATTTTAACCTCTCATATTAATCTCTGATCGATTTTCAAGCAAGCAACTGCAGTTCCTTTGCCTTTTGTACGGCCTGGGTTCTGCGACTCACTTCAAGCTTGAGGAATAAATTGGAGGAGTGCGTTTTCACCGTGTTTAGCGACACAAAAAGTTTATCGGCTATTTCCTGGTTCGAAAAGCCTTTTGCCATGAGTTCAAGAACTTCATACTCCCGTTTGCTGATGCCGAGTGAATCGAGCCTGTTTTGATCAAATTGAAACGCAGGATTGGTGATGATAATGGTCTTCTTTTTTGTGAGTTTGAGGCCTGCCCACACACCCAGCACCGTAAAAAATATGGCAACCGCCCCAATGTAAAACTCCAGCGACAAGTCGCGCACGAGAAACCGGTACTCAATAAATTTTAAGAAAAATATAAGCACCGCCAGTGAGAGACCGTAAAGAAGAATGGTGCGCTTCATGGAAGCAAAAATCAATTCTCTGAAAACCTTACAATAAACTTGCCTTCGGTGATCGCGATGTCGGTATCATCACCATCGGCTCTTACGATACATTCAAACGTTCCGGTTACTTTATACTGGGCCGAACCAAAAAAATCACCATCGGAAACAACTTTCGTAACGGTAAAGGAACCAACCTGATCCGGTGCATAATCGGATGAATAATTAACCCCGTTCTTACCGAACGCGAAAAGAGCATTCGGGAAGTCGTTCGCAGTAAACACGAGCGATGAATTTTCAAGGTTCTCGATATCGCTTGCCGAAAAGTCTTCAGATTCATTACAAACATAAAGACCAGCTCCTTCCAGCGCAGTCGGGGGAAGTGTTGAACACGCACAACTTCCGCATGCCTGGTAGCCGGGGTCTTCTGCTTCAAACCGAATAGTTTCACCGCCATTCATTTTGAATTCGATGTAGTAGGTGGCGTTGGAAGTTTTCTTGTCGTCATCATCCCCTCCACAGGAAGCAAGAAATGACATCACAACAACGATTAACAGTGATTGTAAACGAAATGATCTCATGCCCGGCAATTTCGGGTAAAGAACGGAATTTTTACACAATTACAGATCGTCAAAAAACAGGCTTTGACGGCTACTGAATAGTAAATGAAAAAACTCCAATATAGTTATTTGCCGTTCTTTTTGTTTAAATTCATCATATCATTATCCCCTATATGAGACAATTCAGTGATTACGAAAAAAAGATTATCAGCACTCACTTGATTAATGGTGCTGGCATTACGGGGATGCTTTCTAGCGATCTGTTGGAGAAGGGTAAATTCCACATCACTATTGACCCTGACAAAAGGCAAAGGTTTGAATTCTACTCAAGTGAAATTCCCGTAGAAGCAGCAAGGGATGAAATGGTTAATCTTATTGAACTACTTATTTATCTGGATGAAGAAAAACTTTTACGAATGTATCCCCCAGTATCAACTAATCTTGATGATTTCAATGCTACAGTATCCTTTACTTTTGGTGACACATGGTCTGAACAGAAGTTAACCTTTCTTTTGCACGAAAAATCAAACTATTTAGGTGAGTTTCTAAAATGGAGAAGGGACTATTTTTTTAAGGTTACAGAACCTTTAAAGAATTTAGCTGAGAACAACTTTCAAACTGCCGAAGAAATCAGACATAATCAAATTCTAAACCAAGCGAACAGAGCAAATAGATTAACACTTGTCGTTGCAGTTGCTACAATCTTAATTGGCTTTGCAGGCATAGCCATTCAAAGTTATATGCAAGAAAAACAACTTCTTGTTGACCAACGACTTTTTGAAACAGAATCCAAAGGTACAGTGAAGGATTCTATAATATTTATATTACTTCAAACAGATTTGCACAATCTACAAAATGATCTTGCATCAATTCACATTATGAGTAAAAAGCTTCAAGTCAGGCTGGACTCGCTTGCGAAGGCCCAGAAAATGCCTTTGAAAACCAATAATGTAGTAAAGCTAGGCTCGAAAGCACCCTAAAATTCACCCCGCCCACCCGTCTCTGTCGAGGCTGCGGTATTGAATGGCTTCCGCCAGATGTTCCGTTTTAATTTCCTCCGATCCGGCCAGGTCGGCAATGGTTCGGGAAACTTTCAGGATGCGGTCGTAGGCGCGTGCAGACAAGCCAAGTCGTTCCATGGCGGTCTTCAACAACGCCCGGCCATTCTCATTGATCTCGCAGATTTCTTTCACCATGTTGGAAGGCATCATGGCGTTACAGTAAATGGTATCGCGGGTTTTAAAACGTTCCGACTGCTTCTCGCGGGCTTTCACCACGCGTTCGCGGATTTCTGCACTGCTTTCTGTTTTGCGATTCGCAGTCATCTCATCAAAGCTCACCGGAACAACTTCCACATGCAGATCAATCCGGTCGAGCAAGGGCCCGCTGATCTTGCTTAAGTACCGTTGCACCACACCCGGACCGCACACACATTCTTTTTCGGGGTGATTGTAATACCCGCACGGGCACGGATTCATGCTGGCTACCAGCATAAAGTTGGCAGGATAGTCAATCGAAATTTTTGCACGCGAAATGGTGACTTTCCGTTCTTCCATCGGCTGGCGCATCACTTCCAACACCGTACGCTTGAATTCAGGCAATTCATCCAAAAACAAAACTCCGTTGTGCGCAAGCGAAATTTCTCCCGGCTGCGGATTACCTGTCAATTCCAAAATAAAATTCGAAAAACAACAATAATCAGGCACCTAATTCCATTATAAAATGAGAAGAATACCAATAAAAAAGTCGAAGGATTTGGAAAATCCCAAGAGTATATACGACTACATTAAAAAACCCGTCCGAAAGGTCATAAATAACGCTGTGTCTCAGACGGGAGAAATACCTAGCGCAAAGTCCGGAAGGATGGTGTCATATGAGTCTGGTATTGAGGCTGACTTCGCCCAGATTCTGGAATTTGACAAAAATGTCGAGTACTTCATTGAGCAGCCCCTGAAGATACCGTACATCGGTGAAGATGGTAAACAACATGAGTACACGCCCGACTTTCTGGCATACTACAACCCGCATGTGTCACCGGGTAAGCATTTTCCTCCAACCCTTTTTGAAGTGAAGCCAATCCGGAAACTCGAAAGTGACGCGAGAGTTTTAGAGTACAAGTTTGCTGCCGCCAAAAAATTCGCCGAGGAAAAACAGTGGCGCTTTTTGATCATGACAGAGAACGAAATCAGGACACCCTATCTGGAAAACGTTAAGTTCTTTCTTCGGTACAAGTATGAAACGGAAACTGAAGAAGGTCTTGTCGCCACAGTAATGGAGACTTTGGAAAAATTAAAAGAAGCGACGCCCTGGGAGATAATTGCAGCAGCCACTTCAAACACTGTTCGCCGGGCACAACTTCTATACACGCTGTGGTGCCTTTTGGCACACGGCTTCATCGGGTGTAACCTGAATGAAAAAATCAATATGCAGTCAATCCTATGGCACAAGACCGCTTCGATGTACGATTAAGTTTTTGAGTATGAATAAAATTGAATTTAGAAAAGGCGTCCGAGTCTCTTACATGGGACAGAAGTATGTAATTTCCAGACAGTTGGACTTTAAGTACATTCTTGCTACTAACGCAACAACTCAACTTCCGGAAAAACTCTTGATTGAAAAACTCAGTCTCTACCAGGAGCCGAAGGCGGCAGACGCCAATCCTGACCCGGAGACCCGCGCATGGGAATCACTTTCAGAAAAACAGCAGCAAATCGCTGAGGAACGGTATGATGCAATTGAACCGCTTCTAAAGGAATTCAGAGGCGATGGCGCCAAGGCCAAAGAGATTGCAGAAAATAAGAAAGTTCACCTGGCAACTATCTATAACTGGATCGCTCGGTTTGAATCCACCGGGCTGATGTCTTCCCTGGCAGATGAAGAAGGCCGGGGCGGCAAAGGCAAAAGCAGACTTAGCCCTGAGGTCGATGAAATTATAAGCAATGCAATTACTGATTTTTACTTCAAAGAAGATCAGAACCAGGAAATGACCTGTGGCCAAGTGAGAGACCTGTGCCGGAAAGCAGGCTTGCCGGTTCCCTCTAAAAATACAATCAGGAACCGAATAGCGGCCCTGACAGATTTTGAAAAACTGAAGGGTAAAAAAGGACTTCGGGCCGCGCAACAACAGCATGGTGCTACGGAAGGTCATCTTGTCGCCAGCTATCCCTTGGAAATCGTGCAAATTGACCATGCACTTTTAAACATCCAACTCGTCGACGAGATCTACCGCAGACACTTGGGGCGGCCATGGCTCACCCTTGCATTCGATGTATATAGCAGACTGCCGATCGGGTACTACACCTCCCTTGATACCCCGGGGAATACGGGGACCGGACTCTGTTTGGTGCATGCAATCTTACCAAAAGAGGCAAGCCTGATCATGCTTGACGTCGCTACAGAATGGCCATGTTGGGGGGTGATGAAAATCATTCACGCGGACAATGCAAAAGAATTTCGAGGGAAGATGCTCAAATTGGCGTGCAAAGAGTACGGCATTCAACTCAAGTTTAGAAAGGTCAAAACGCCGGAGTACGGGGGACACATTGAACGGATGATGGGCACGTTTAAAACGGATATTAATCAACTTCCGGGAAAATGGGTTGCTAATAAAAAGGACAGACAATACTACGACTCCGAGGGTCGTGCCTGCATGACACTTCGTGAACTCGAGCAATGGCTTGTAACTTATATTACCAAAGTTTACGCCAAAAGATTTCATGAGGGCATTGGCGACTCTCCATTGAAAAAATTTGAAGAAGGCATTTTTGGTGCTAACGGGCAGCCCGGTACTGGCCTGCCGCCCAGAATTACCGATGAGTCCAGAGTACGCTTGAATTTCATGCCCTACGAGGAAAGGACAGTACAGGATTATGGGATCAAATGGGATCGGATTAACTACTACGCCGATGTGTTAAGCACGTTCGTAAACGCCGTTGACAAGGAATCCGGTAAGCTTCGGGCAAAGCAGAAATTCATTGTTAAGCGCGACCCCCGGGACATTAGCAAAATTTATTTTCTCGATCCGCAGTCAAAACAGTACTTCACAATCCCCTACCGGGACATTACCGGGCCGACTATGAGCATTTGGGAATACCGTGAAATTGTCACCAAACTTCGTCTGGAAAAGAAAAAGAATATCAGTGAAGAGGACATTTTCGCAGGTATTCGAGAAATGAGGGCGATCGTGGATAAAGCTCAAAAGGAGACGAAAAAAGCACGGTTGAAACAGGCCCGGGAACAAAAGATGAAGCGTGAAACCAAAGTCATCACTCCTGAGCAGATAGTCGCAAACCCGGTTGCTGAAGCTGAAGCCGATGCCGACACTTCACCGAAAACTGAAAAGAAACGTAAGGAGATCAAAGTGTTTACCGACCTTTCCTATGACTCACCTGACTGAGAAAGCCAAAGCAGTAAGTGCACTCCCGCTCAAGGAACGGGTCGCTTACATGAATAATATGTGGATAGGTTACACCCAAGCTGTTAACATCCTTGATGGATTGCAAGAGCTTCTGGATCACCCACCTTCACACCGGATGCCGGGGATGCTAATTGTTGGTGCCGGAAACAATGGGAAGTCGCATATCCTTAATCATTTCCTAAGGCGCAATAAAGCTTTCGTTTCAAAGGAAGATGACCTTGTGAAACTTCCAATACTTTATGTTCAAATGCCCGCTTCTCCAAGTGAAAAAGACTTTTATATTGAAATTCTTGATGCAGTAGGAGCACCCTATAAGATATCTGACCGGCCGGATCGCCGGGCTCAACTTGTCCTAACGTCGCTTCGTTCGCTTAACGTTAAAATTTTAATGATCGACGAGTTTCACCATCTGTTGGCCGGCAACAGCACTAAACAACGCCAGTTGCTGAATATGCTGAAGGTACTATCAAACAAGCTTGGGATTTCTCTTGTGGGGGCCGGGACGAAAGAGGCCTTTAGAGCGATTCAAACCGATCCGCAGCTGGCGAGCCGGTTCACACCGTATGTTCTGTCAAAATGGAAAATGGACGAGGACGATGAATACCTGAGCCTGCTGGCGAGTTTTGAAAAACTTCTGCCTTTGCAAAAGCCTTCCGAGCTTACCGACGAAAAAATCGCTCTCAAAATACTCACGATGACCGACCGAACCATCGGGCAAATTTCATCCTTGCTGAAGTTATGCGCTCGCCATGCCATTTCGAATGGTACAGAAAGCATCAGCCTAAAAACCCTTAATGAGGTGAAATGGAAAACACCAGAGGATATCGATAAAGAGCAACGGATGGAAATTTAGTTACTTCGCCTGCGATGCTGTTCAATCCTTATGATGATTTCGAATCAGCTCCCTGGCCGCTGGTAGTCAAACTCAAGCCGGATGAACTACTGACGAGCTGGATAACCAGGCTATCGTATAGCCATTTGCTGAAAGTGCACACATTTTGCAATGTAAACTTTCGCGGTGTCCAGGTTTGGAATCGCGATTTTGACAGGTGCGTTCCGGATTCCGTGCTAAAAATTTTGTCACAAAAAACGCTGACGCCAGTCGAGCGTGTAAAAGAGAGCACGTTAGTTAGCTACGAGACCTATCTGTTCGATCATTGCAGAACACACACGAACACAGAATGGATTATGCCCCTTCAAATCGCTCACCGGGTTCGGAAAAGATGCGCACTCCTGTATTGCCCGAAATGCTTAAAAGCCGATAAAGCAGAGCCTTACTATCGCAGAAAATGGAGACTATCACTATCCGTAGTTTGCCCGCGATGCAAATGCTACCTGCATGAGAAGTGCCATGCCTGTTCATCTCCGGTAAACTTCCATCGGATTGAGCTCGGTCGGCGTGAACAAATACCATACTTCCCGTTGACCACCTGCTATAAATGTCTTAGTGATCTGCGTACAGCACCGGTAGTTCGGGCTCCGGCCGCGCTGTTAAAAATGCAGGAGAAGCTTTACCAATTTCTTGACTCGGGATATTGTTCCGAGTACCAGTGTCAATACTCCCATCTTTTCTTCTCAGCGTTAAGGCAAATAGTAAAACTTCTGTGCAGCAAGGTGGCAGTTTTTGAAAGACTGAATAGAGGCGTCTGTGAAGAAATGGGGATTGAGTTCACTCCGTCTGTTGGAGGCTTTGCAAGTAATTTTGATATGTTATCGTTGGCAGAACGAACTCTTATTTTAAAAAAGGCAATGTGGCTTTTAGACGACTGGCCCAGTAGGTTCATTCGTTTAACCCGGGCCTCAAAAGTCTGGAGTGCCAATCTCCTGAAAGATTTCGAAGACGCGCCCTACTGGTTTTGGAAGGAAGTGAAATTCAACAATCACCTGGTCTACTCGGAATGGAAAAAACAGTTGGCAGGCTACCCCAAGCACAGTTCCTACAACAATCTTATTCTTGCCAGGATGGCCCGAAAAAACAAATAAGCAGCACTGTTGACACAATAGCTATATCACACGTAGCAGGCTTCTAAAATCAACTTCAATCGTTAAAAATAATGGACGCATTACAGCCGGTGTTGCCGGATACACAAGTACAAGTCTGACTTTTACATCTTTCTATAATCTCCTGCTGACACGTATTGCAAGGACTCACGGTTGTACATTTCATCTCGCAAGCCTCCTTGTCTACCATATAATAAGTCTGGCCCTTTACCGATTTTCCTGAAATCGCTTGAATTTGATCGTCGGTCATCTGAATGATGGGGACAACCATCTTAACGGTCTTTTCATCGACTTCATATTGAACCGATATCGCTTTGAAGGTTCCTTTGGTGTCCGTCAAATCTACAATAGCTGCATCGCTTACCAGTTTGATTTTGGACTTCTCTTTTGCCAGCACTACAGCTATAGCATTAAGCTGATTTACATCGGAAAGAGCAAAAGTTGATTTCGATTTGCTGTCGAAAAACGCACCCAGATCAGAGGTAGAAACCGAATCATCTCGGTCACAGCCGACCATTGACATCAATGCGAAAACTACTATTATCACGGGAATAAATCTAAACTTAACAGTCATAGGTTATTTGATAAGTGTTCGTTTTAATCGTTGAATATGATTGAAGCTGAGCATCCTTCGCTCATGTTATTACACGAACAAGTCTGACTTTTACACCGCTCAATGATTTCCTGTGTACAGGATGAGCACGGATAAACGCTTGTGCATTTCATCTCACACGCGTCGGTATCCAGCATATAATATGCAGATTCGTTGCCGTTCTTCGAAGCCTTTAGACCTGTAGCGCTCAAGGTAACCTCGTTTACAGGCACGACCATTTTAGTTATAATCTTGCCAACCTGGTACCTCACGGAAATTGCTTTATAGTCGCCTTTGCTGTCGCGAAGGTCGATAAGCTTGGCGTCTTCGAGTAGTTCAAATGCACCAGTTTCTTTCGAGAGGATCTTCGCAAGGCTGTTTAACGCTTGCTGATCACTTAAATTGAAAGTTGACTTATCCTTTGAGTCCACAAATACCTTTGCGCTGCTTTTCAAACCCTCATTGCTGTCACATCCCAGAATTCCCGCTGACAAGATCACGAGGATCCATACGGTTTTAAATATTGCCCTATTCATAGTCTTAAGATTTTGCGACTCATTTATCAATTTGAAGGGAATGTTATACTGCCTTCGCAACCACCACTCACCGAGTTGCACGTACATGTCTGGCTTTGGCATTTTTCAATTATTTCCTGAGTGCATTTTGAACAATTGTTTACGACTTTGCACGTCATTTCGCAGCCTGCGGGGTCTGTAACATAGTAGGTTACGCCCTCTTTCCGTTTTCCGAGTTTCATCAAGTCATCCGCCACAGCTTCGCTGATTGGAACAATCATGCTGGTCAGATCACCACTCATCTTAAATTCGATCGACAAAGCCTTGTAAGGACCTTTGCTATCTCTCAAATCAATAATTGAGGCGTCTTTTGTAAGCTCAGCGTCCTTCCTTTTTCCGATAATGGTATTAGCCAATTGGTTCAATTGCGCCTGATTGTCCAGATTAAACACCGCATTGGACGAAGGATCAACGAAGATTGTCTTCTTCATACCCGCTTCATCTTTTTCGCAGCTGAAGCTGATGAAAGCAATCGCTATTACGATTAATGAGAAAATGCTTTTACTTAATTTCATATCGTTGGGGTTAAACTTGTATTTCAATTATGGTTATTATTTCACTCGGGAGGAAAAACAACTGACCCTGTACATCCTCCATTTCCTGCCGTGCAGGAACAGGTCTGGCTCTTGCAGCGCTCAATTATTTCCTGGGTGCATGCAGTGCAGTACTCACTTGTAGTGCATTTCATTTCGCATGCCTCGGTATCCCTGACATAACTTATGGGACCAATTGTCTCGGAGCTCTTGGCAGCGGCTGATTCCTCATGGATTGGAACGATCATCCTGGTAAAGAACTTTCCAACCTGATATCGAAACGAAATAGCTTTAAAATTGCCCCTACTGTCTGTAAGGTCAACAACAGCCGCATCTTCAACGATTTTTATCTCGCTCTTCTCACGTGCAAAAACTGTTGCTAATTGATTTAACTGTAACTGATTATTCAAATCATAGGCTGAACTTGATTCCTTGTCATGGAATATCCTTGCCCGGGTGCTTTTTGTTTCATCTTTTTCACAGGCCACAATTGTAAATTGTGTCAATGCAGCAAGCGTCAAAATGAAAAAAACATTCTTTTTAGGTCCTTTCATAAAAATTGATTTTATCGAATACCTCACTATGCCACTGGGGCATGCAAACTCATAGGTCTGGGGCGTTTTGCGACACGGAGAACGTCACAACTACAGCACAAAAGCTATAATCTCTAATTAAGCGATTGTTCTTAAATAACGCGATTAGAATCGATTAATTGTCAATTTACTCCTATGAATTCAACGCTCGAATCTGATGTCAATATAGAATTGTAATTTGATATTAATGTAGGAGAAACTCCTATCGAATTTGGTTCCAAAAAGGCTGATTTTGTGGTTTTCAAATTAATGTTCGTCTAAAAAGGCTGATCAAGCCGCACGGGCAATTTGACACAACTTTTTAATTCTGGTCGGGTTTACGGTATAAATGTGTTACCCTTGCAGCAGAACATTATTTATTGGTTGCAGGGACTAAGGCAGTTTTAAGTATATAAAGTATATGTCGCGATTCGTTTAAAAGTACAAGACAACTTTGTCGACTGATACTTTAATGGCCTAATCAATTAATTAATTGGCTAGGCAATAATATCACAGGTACTACACAGTGTTCATAATTTCAAGTATTTGTACTTATAAACATATTTCACAAGCCCCACAGTTGATTTGACACCCAATTTCTTGTAGATAGTGAGGCGGGTATTAAAGAAGGTGCTTTTGCTAATGCCCAGTTTTCGAGTGATCTCACCGACAGTTTTTTCTCGGCAGATCATGAATACAATAACAGTCTGATGCTTAGTGAGAAGATTGAAGCGCTGGCGATTTGACTCAGCTTTTAGCGAGGTTTTCCCGGAAGTCATAATTTTGTGTCTACGACGTTACAATGAGATTCATTTTTCAAGCAACGTGTAGTGGCATGCCACCGACAGTTGGGTTAACTTCGTGTTAAAATAATAATCGAGCGGAGCCAATTCAGAGTTCCATTTAACAGCTTTAAGCTGTTTCAACATACCCTTGTCCACCGACAAAGCAACTGAAAGGGATTTACCCGATGTCAACTTCCATTCGTAACCGAACGCACCATACAGGCTGAAATCAAACGATTTCAACACGGAACTTCCTCCATTTGCCCTTTGCGATAACTGATACAAATAATTATGCTCCTTGTCGATTGCCTGTTCAGCAATTTTGAAATTTAACACCCCGCCGGCCTGAAAATAAAATCTACTGCCATTTTCATGTCTCTCGCCAAAGACTTTAAAGGTAATGGGAGCTTGTATGTAATGAAGCAGGTACCTAGGGTCTTTTTCAACGAGCATATATGTGACCTCTTGCGTATCGGGATTATATATCATGGGTCGGATCGGGGTTTTTATATCAAGAGTAAAGTTCTTTATTGCGTACCACACCCCCGTGCTAAACAGCAGTCGATCCTTGATGAGCGGGAGATCAGCGTTCAAACCACATGTCAGACCAACACTCATGGACGTACCAGGGTCCTCGTTTCTGAAATCGCTGTAATGATTGTTCTCCTTCTTTAAACTTGTGAGTGTAAGACTCGGTGCTGCCCGTAGGCTGATCACTGTCTGCGCAAAAAGAATGCTGCCTGGCAGGGACAAGAACAGAACAAAAATTATTTTTTTCATCTGAATGTAGGAATTTTTTATGCTCTTGCGCCCGCTTCCTTTATCGTAAATAGCCGGATACTTATACTGCCAACAAGACTTGGAACGGCAAAAAATCACTCACTATATATGGGAAATGACAGAAGTTGCTAGTGGACAAATGGCAAATATCGCAGCAATGCAATTACGAGCAGATTTAATCATCGGTCTTAAAATACTTCTCTAAAATCTGGTGTTTTTCGCCGTCAATATTTAGTAACGCGTGCTTCGCTTCTTTAATTTTCATTTCAAGTTCTTCGATTCTTACCAGTAATTTCTCCTGTTCCTTTATTGGCAGTACATTTACTTGCAGAGGATTTATGTTCTTGACTGACAACCCTGGCTGAGCTGTTCCCGTTGCATAACGATTAAGATTCATCGTTTTTAACAGGTAAAAAAGCCAGTTAACATCTATTCCCGTTGATGGAGTCGCGACCAATGCGTGCTCGGTGGCATGGAATTGCCCATCAACCAAGTGAACATTTCCGCAAAGAGCACCCTGCCTTCCAACTAATGGAAACCTCCCAACATGGGTAGAGGTTCGTGTGTAACCTCTCAGACCGTTTCCCCCATAACAGGGAAAAAGTCCTTCACCATCATTTGGAAAAATTTCTTTTGGGGATTTGAACTTACCAGCCCTTAAGTCACAAATTTCTTCAAGTTTCTTTAAAACACCTTTCGAGTTCTGCAGAAGAAACAAGTCGTAGATTTGATTCTCTAGGTCGGTAATCTTGTTCTTGAATTCAGCTTCCTTACTTTCAACTTTCTTTAAATCGCCTAATATTTTTCGTTGGGCGGTTGGAGAAGGGATAGGTATTTTTATTTCTTCCAAATCGTCCTTATAAACATGTGGTTGGGCTTGTCCTCTTTGAAGACCGTATAGTTGGGGCTGTAGTCTTTTCAAAAACGCGTAGATAAGACCAGTTGATATCGTATCCTCATTTTTAGAAATGATGGTATTACAATCAGATGCAAAAATCTCTCTGTCAAAATAGTTTACAAATCCAGCGTAAGCACCCGAAGCACTTACCGTTATCACATTTTTAGGCCGATTAGAAATACTATGATAATAAGCAGGTTCTTGACCGCCGGCAACTACGGGTATCTTACCTGGTGTAGTTTTATCCTTTGTAATTGATGTGCCTTTTCTGACTTCAGCAATATCTCTTAACGGAAATAGTTGCTGGGTTCCCCATATCGACTCATAAAGAACTTTTTTTTTTACTTCTAACGAAATATTCTTCTCAAAATCCGATCTATTGAAAGATATCAGATCTTTAAGATCGGCACGAAAGACGTGTGACTCCAGTTCTCGATCTATCTCGAATTCAAAGTCACCCTGGAATGCTTTATAGACATACGTACTGGCCTTCGTGGGGTTATCAAAAACATTTGTGTCGAAAAGCATAGTGCAGTCATCTATACTCTTACCTTTTTGAGTGGGGTGAATTCCCTCATTTCCCCGCCTATTACTGAATTCGTACCCCAAAAATTTCTTATCGTCCAGGCTTTTAACAATCACAATTTTTTGTGAATAGCAGAGAACAAAATAGAAAAACTTGTCTTCTTCCAATTCAATAACAGATATCCAGAAATCCTCTTCACGCTTTGATTTTATTTTCTTTTTATATTCAATGAAAATATCGTGCTGTTTGACCGTATCATTTGGTTTTCGTTGAAGTAATGTTAAGTAGTCTTTAACTGATAATCCTTCCCAGACATGATTTACGTATTTAGAAAGAGGTTTATCAATGTTATTTATTGCGAAATCCTTGCCCTCCGATAGCGATTTCTTTACCAGTACATGAATGTTGTTTGTGTCATAATTATTTCGCCTTCTCAGAAATAAGGTAACCGTAGTTGTGCTTGTGGCCATAAACGTACTACCACCCAATTCCGCAATAGCTACGATATCAAAATGTCGCAGAATGATTTCTCGGGCAGATGTATAAATCCCGGTATTACTTAGAATGCTGCTTGGAAGTATAATGCCTGCGATTCCACCATCTTTCAGAAGCTGCTTGGTACGCTCTATAAACAGGCATTCGATTTCACTGCTTTGGTCGGTAAGCTTTTCATATAAATCGAAATCCGATTCTGTATAGAACTTTCGCGCATTATTACGAAATGCGGCAACGGAATACGGCGGGTTAGAGACCACGATATCGAACTGCTTGTTCTCTTTTGCAAAATCTTTGTCGGTTTTGCGCAAAAGTCCCTTATACTCTTCCGTCTTCTTAAAATTACCAAGTCCGTCACTATGGACAATTTGAGCAAGTCCGTCCCCATGGAGATAACAGCCTACTTTACCCACTTTGACCAAGCGGTAATCCTTCTCAATCCCATAAATATACTGATACGCCCAATCGAAATGGTCGGTTTTCCAGCTGGCAATTTTTTTTGCCGTACCATCAATATAATCACTCGGGTTAATAGTATCAATGATGCGCTGCACCTCGTGCATACTTTCGGTAATAAAATGGCCACTACCAGCCGCATAGTCAATTATGGTAGGGAGCAGATTATCTTTCTCCCCTGCATTTAACTTATCGTGAACAATTTTATCAAGAGGTATGCTCTTTATGATAAATTGAGCTATCGGTACAGGGGTAAAAAATTGCCCCGACTCCTGTTTCAATCCGGTGGTGAGCAGTAGTTCGAAAAAATCACTTAGATACTGTTGCTTTTTTGTATAGCGAATCTTATATCCTTGTATGAGTTCTACAACTTCCTTAACAACCTTTGCATTCTCTTCAAAAGACGCATCATTGAAGACTTCCTTGATAGCGAATTCGTTATTTTTTTTTAAACGAATTTCCGTGAATTCATTAAGGATTTTCTTTTTCGTGTCCGTATCAAGTTTTCCGTACTTTTTTTCAAATTCTGCGTCTGAAATATCAGTAACATCTTTATCCAGAAATTCTTTCATTCCTTTTCTATAGAGATCAGTCAATCTCTTTTGAAAAGACACATTGTCATCGGGTGGATAATCGATTCCTTCATACCGGTAGGGTGAGTAAAACCACTGAAAGGCTAGTTCATCATTTTGTCTTGTGACTTTTTCATCATAAATCTTGCACAAAAACAGAGTGAAAATTTTGTTGAAAGCGTTGGGTTTATCAGACACAACATTATGCCTCAAAATTTCCAGAAATTGATTGAAGATGAAGCTGCTGTCTTCTTGTTTTATTTCACTTAGATTTTTAGGCGTTAGTGCTTTGCTTTGGAAATCATAGGCTTTTACCCACGAATCGAACACGCCATTGTTCTTTGGAAGTTTATTCCATCGGTCATAAAAATCCCTGACATTACCGGTTTGCCTGTAATCTTCTTCAATTTTTATAATTTCATTTTTGTATTCAATCTTAGCCTTATCAACTCGCGAAGTATAAAGCATTAATATATCGGCATCCTTATCCTGCTGAAAATAGGTGAATAGCTGGCCGCCATCCTTCTTAATCCGTTTGCACTCTTTGTCGAATTCGAAGCCAAACGTTTTGCATTCAATCATTAAATAGGTGGTACCGTCTTCCCTGGCGACCAGGATATCCAGACGTCCACTTGTCCCGTGCCCCGTGGGCCAAGTTTTTTCGAGCTCAATAGTCTGCGGTTTATAACCTTTCTCAAGTAACCGGTTAACACACTCAAGGACAACTAAACTTTCAGCATTCTTTAACCGCTCTACGACCTTGTTGCTTTTCTTAATGTACTTTCCAAAATCAATGGAGGTACCTTCAAGATCGACACGAATTTTATAGTTATTGTGATTGGCATAGCCTTTTGACCATATAGAACTTGCCCCATCTTCCAGAACAAATCCCATCGCCTTCAAAAGGGACTGCATTTCATTTGCCTGGCTCATCACAGTAAAATTGACATAACGTACTGATTATCAGAAAATAGCAAGATTTGAATTTAATTCTTACCGAAACTGCTAATCCTAAAATTATGGATTTCAGCGTCGTTTTCATAGTCTCCAGAAATCTACAACCCAGCAAAGAGACTATAAAATAGTGACAATTTGTGTCAAAAACAAATAGTTTATGGAGATGCGCACTCTGATCATTAATTGGTGTCCCGGTCAGACTAAGTGTTGATACTTAGCTTCTTTGTATCATCATCCTCATATGGAAGATAGCAATCCGCGTCAAGATCCACCGTCAGATCCTCAATGTTATGATACTCAACATCCTTAAATGCAATTTTGCCATGTTCGTTCATCAAACGGACTGCATATCGCAGATACTTCCTTCTGGAAACAAGGTCCCAGCTACAGTAATCTTTGAAAACATCGGTAACGTCAGGATAAATCATAAATGGTGATACCCGAAATTTTCTTCAGGAAAAAGTGTTGGCACTGCATAGTTGGCAAATTCAGAAACCCAGGCGGCTGGAAAAAAGTGTTGCGTACCTCAAATCCTCTATTAGGCTATTTACTGACTACGACTCTGTGAGTTTCAGAATAACCACCTGAAGATATCCGCACGAAATAAATACCTTCCGGAAAATCCGAAACATCAATCGAAATACGGTCCTTATTTTGCCCTGCATTTACCGAACGCCTGACACGGCCATCCATACCTTTTATTTCAACCGTTTCTATTGCCAGTCCCGTGTTCGCCTGACTTCGAGCAGCCGTCGCAGTCTCACATGGAGGGGGAATATTGGGAACAACAATGCTCATGGTGCCATTTACAGGGTTTGGAGCTATGGAGTACTGGTTACAGGGATCACCACCATCGCAGGAAATTGATTGGAAGTAGTAGTCGTTGGCAGATGTGCCACACGCATTACCCGTAGTGAATCTGAATTTAGACGTTTGACCAACTGCCCAGAAATAAAAACTAATATTCATTCCGGTTGAACTCCAGGATAGATTCGTTGGGTTGGCAGCCATCCGTTGCCAACTTCCCGAAGAAGCACCCCGCACAGACATATTTGTTAACGCAGTAACAGAGTTGCAAACCGGGTTATAGTTAATAACAATTACGTCATCGTCAGGGGGTGGATAAGGCGTAAAGGCCAATAATTGACCGTTGTACGTTCCGTCTATAAAGGGTCTCCCTACCCAGATATTTCGGGTTACTACCTGCGTTCCGCATCCAGCTTGAATGGTGTACTTTAACAAAGCTCCACCCTGAGCAGAAGCAACAGGTTGAAGATTAGCCACATTTCCGGTGCCAGAGGTAACACTGAAAAGCGTGGAAGGAACAGTTGGTTGATTCTCCTGCACAACTTGCCAGGAAACAGTTGAGCCGGCTGGAGCATCAGTGAGTGCATACGATCCGCCACCACTGCAAACCACATCAGAACCGGTTATCAAACTAGCCAACGGCTCCTTTGTCAAGGTCGTGTAAGCAAAAATCACATCTTGCGGAGCACATGGATACCAGTTGTTAATCGTTTGGCCTAATGAATTTATTTCAATATAATAGACATATGTCCTTAAGGTAACTTGATTTCCAGTTTGTGAAATAACGTGGCAGTAGCCCTGATTTGTGTTCGGATTCCCAGCGGAAAAACCTCGCGTCGCCCCGGATGTCCGAGGCCAAAAATACCTTTCGTTGCATAGTGATTGCGGTATAGTAACTGTCTTAGTAACCTGATAAATCTTTCCGCGATAGGCTCCTTCGCTAAGTCCCAAATTTCCAGCGTCATTTAAAAAACTGAACCACTCCGATGTTCCATGTGTGATATTCGCTGATGTTCCACCAGTGGCCGTGTGTTGTTGCAAAACATATGGCGCATGGATTAACTCCAGTGCCCGACCGGCATTTACGCGGCCGTGACCCATCAGGTTGTTATATCCATTGGTGTATGTATAAACATCAGGACGAACTTTATCCGCTGACAATTGAATTATATTCTCAACATCATCACGATGAAGATTGATGTTGACCGACTTTAGTAAAGCTGCAATTCCGCTAACCACAGGCGCAGATGCCGATGTTCCTTGAAAAAAGGAATATGTACCATTCGGATCTCCAACCCTCATTGTAGTATACACTAAAAGGCCATCACCCGGCGCCACTACGTCCATATTGTTCCCATAGTTAGAAAAACTAGCTTTCAAATCGGAAGCATTCGAAGCGCCTACTGAAATCACCAAATCATCAGCATAGTCCGAGGGGTAGTGCTTATCTGAGCGATTGTCGTTCCCTTTCGAAGCAACAAAGACCACCCCATTTGAAGCAGCAAATGTTAGGGCCTTTCGATAACCATTGATCGCGTTATTCAATGGGTCGTCATACCAATGATCGTCATATCCACCGCCACTGAAGTTAATCACATGGCACCCAAAGCCCCCGTTAGCGATTGATAAGGAGGCATCATAAATTGCTTCAATGCATTGACCGGCAGGCCTCGCGAAGTCGCCTACAATCGTTGTCAATTCAACACGGAGTGCAACCAATGAAACACCAGGATTCCCGGCCCCATTGCCACCGGCTATCCCTGAAACACCAATCGAGTTATTCGTATAAGCACCCACAATGCCAGCCGATGCAGTTCCATGGCTATTTCTCCAAGCGGAAACATCGTCGCCGTTGTTGCTGTTCGCGTCGTAATCATAACCATCTATAACTTTTGCCCCCGGAACCCGGTAAGCTCCATTTCCAAGGTCAGGATTGTCGTAATCGATTCCACTGTCAATGATTGCCACGCGAACATTGCTGCTGCCGGTTGTAAAGTCCCATGCCCGCTTTACATCAATGTCAACATCATTAAATTGCTCAAGTCCATTTTGCAGGTTAAAATACTGGTCGTTTGGGTTCAGGGTATCATCGTAGAAGTAATAATCTGGCTCTGCATATGAAACACCTTCCCATGCGCCTATTTTTTTGCACAACTTTCGAATATCCGTTCCAGTCGGAACATCTACGTACATCAGGTTATAAAAGTCAGGTTCAGTTACCGGAGTGCCATTTCTGCTCAGCGTAAACTTTCTGTCGGGCGTTGATTTGCGCACAACCTTTCGAAAATTCCCGATGCCAATTTTGGCAGCGGAATCCTGCATTGACTTTTTTGCAAACAGCGACTGTTCAGACAATTTGGAACGGCCGGTTCCCGTAAGAACTGATTCATTTAAGTATCCGGGCTTGAAATGAACCAAGATATGATCCGGAGCGAAAGCTGGGCGAGCTTTAACTTGCCCGTTTACAATCGTGTGACTCACAACAGCCAACAGGGCCATTAGTAAAACTATTCTCATAAAGATTTAATTAAGGTTTGTCAAGTTTATTGCTGCATCAACATTTACTAAATAAAATCTGAGATAGCCTTCCAATAACAACTCACCGTCCACTCGCTTACTCTTGGTTATTTCAAAATTCTCGTAGACAATTCTCTGGCCATCCGGATGCCAGGATGGGAAAGCTGTGTACAATTTTGGATTTTGCTTCCGGTCAGGGCCCGTCAGGTAACTTGGAATGATCCTGGTTAAATTCTCACCATTACTATTCATAATGGAAATCCCTGATTCGTTGAAAAAGCAAATCTGATCTCCGGAGGGCGAATACTTGGGATACTGGTTAAGACGATTCTTTTTTGCACCCAACATGTTAAGAACAGAGTTTTCTCCTGGATCGCAGACAAAGAACTGATACCAGGCTACCGGGGAATCGGATGCCTTGATAGTTATAATTACGTCTTCCTGGGGATGCCAGTCACCCTGGCCGCCCAATTCAGATAAAAACAGCTGATTCGTCCCATCTGCGTTCATTATACCCGCACCTTGGTTGCCACCAAAATAAATTCTGTCGTCATGGGACCAGTCCGGCTCGTAATAGCCGTCATTGGGTAGCAGCATGGTCAATTCTGTTCCATCTGTTCTAATCTTGAAAATTGCTGTGCCGTTGTTGAAAACAACCCAGCCGGAATCTGGCGACCAATCCGCAAGTCGGCCGTTGGGATGAAGTTGGGTTAGTTGTTGACTCTCTAAGTTCATAATCCAAAGTCCCTGCCATCCTTGCACATTTGACGGACCTGTAAACAGTAACATAGTTCCGTCCGGGCTGATCTTTGGCATTAGTGGATCCCCAGTAAATGAAGCGAGTGGATAAAAAATCTCGATCCCCGAAATGGGTTCACCTGTTTGGAAAGAGTCGATTTTGTCATCCTCGTTACATGACTCACAAAACAGGAGCAGTGAACAAATAACCAATGCAGTTACAAAAGCACCCTGAAATTGACCAGGAAGGCTGGGCTCAAGCGCTTTTTTATATGAGTTGTCTTTCATTTAAAGTATTGCAACATATCAAAATTACTGACAACGGATACGATAGCATAGGAGTAACTCCTATGGAATTTAGCGTGAAATAAAGAATTTCACAAGCTGATATTATGGATCAGACAAGGGCTGATTTTGTGAATATGTAATTCACATTACAATAGCAATTCTGGCCCTAGCTTCCTTTTTTGTTCAGATTCAAAAGCGTCGAGTTCGCTGTTATAATATCAATTCCGGAAAAAACGAAGTCAGCATCGTCCGTGACTATAGCAATTGGATTCCTTGTTTTTTGCACCTCTATCATCTGGTAGTAAGAATACAGATCATTGAAATCGTTTACCGGCGAAACACACTGAAAAATGGTGTAAGGATCAATCTCCTGGATGTAGTCTGACTCAATGTGGACGTACTCTCTGAAAGCCTCAAAGTCCGAAGCCAGTATTCTCATTTGCTTCTCATAGTCATCCGAGCCGCGGTAGTGTTTCTTAAAAACTGTACATGCCGGGTCTGTTTTTTTATACACATCAAACATCAAATGCATGTACGCATTGAACAGTTCGGAGACAAGCAAACTCGTAACGACTATTTTTGGTCTGACGGGTGGAACAGTCTTTTGAGTGATGGGGGGCCTGGTCGCAAGCTTCACTACTTCAGAAAAGAAATGGCAATACTTAGTTGACTGCGGTCGCGGCACTTGGGGAAGTTTCCCGCTAACATTCAAAAGATTGGTGATCCAGATGTTGGCATCAAAAAAAAAGTATTGGTATGATGCGGGGCTAACCTTTGTGATGTCAAGTATTTTGACGGACATCACTCACTAAACAGCTTGTTGATTTCATACTCAATAGCATCTCGCTTCTTTGGATCAAGCGCAAGCGCGATTGCGTCCTTAACCTTCTCCTCCCACTGCGGATTTGATAGCCCGGTGATCGTTATCAAATTGCTATTGGCCGGATTGAGCGATACCAAGTTCCCGACAGAGGCATGTAAAAACGCTGACGTCAGGTTTCGCACGCCATTGAAGTCGATGATGATCGGCTTGTTCTCCTGAACCACGACTTTAGCGGAGTCGTACACGGTCATTCCAAACGAATGCAGGATGGCATTAGGAGTTCCAATCGCCTCTAGAACGCTAATGGACGGCTTATTTTGTTGCACGGGAGGGTAGTTTAAGTGATTTTACCAGGTCTATTAATAACGGAAAATCAGATGCACTGTTGTTCCGCAAAAGTACTTAATCATTGTATTCTTTTCAATTTCCGTGCCTGTAAATCGCCAGTAACAGTCACCGGAAATGATGTGGAATTCCCCTTTGGACGCCCGGCAATACTTCAAAATATTGATTAAGCCAGTTCCCCCTTTGGTTTTTCCTTTTTTTGTCGAATTTCCCTGAATTGCCCAATCGATCGCGGCCTCATAGGTAGAAATCGCCTTGTTCTTCTTGCTAATATTGGTCAAAAAACCAACACCCACATCCACCACCGTAAATTTGAACTCGCGCTTGGTAGGGTAATATTGTCCACACGTGTACAAAGGACGGCTGGTCTCTGAGTGCAATTCGACATTGCTGAAAATTTCCAGATAGCTCTCCTTGATTTTGTCAATCACCCGCTCACTCAAGTGACCGTCCAATCCACGATGATTTAGAAAATCCTTCTCAATGTAAGTCACAAAATCGTCAGCTTGAGTCGCTTTAAAAGTTTTCAGCGGTACTGTTGACTTCCTTTGGTCATGGACTTGTTCGCCATTTTTCTGCATATGCGATATAAATCCATTGCGTCTCAAAATGTCACAGTTAGCATCAATTTGGTCGTAATCAATAACTATCTTGTTTTTGTTATCCATTTCAAGTTTTTGAAGCATCGCCAGCAAAATCGCAGACATATTTGCATCGAAGAAATTCACGTTTCCAAAATTCAGCTTCAAAGTGCTACCCTTATACCTTGATATTATATGATACAAATGCATCAATTTTTTGAACCCTACAAGATCGGTCTTTAACTCTCCACTAAACGTGTATTCCATTGTCCAGAGAAAGTTATGCCAAAGGGGTATTCTGTTTCCACTTATCTTCGTAAACAAGTCTAAAGTCCTGATCATTACAAATGCAGCGCATAGTTAAATCCTTCGAAAGCTTTGTTGTGTATGGATTATGGTCATTGATTTTCAAAAGAGGGTATACCTGGGTGCTGTTGGGCAAAGATGCCTCTGCCCGGTAGCCGGATTTGACCAAAACCACCTCACTAGCGAGCATTATGCCTGCGAGTGCCGACTGAAAAGCAAGTGGGGCTTCCATCGACGCATTTAAGTTTGACGATCCCACTAACGACAATAGCATACCCCCACAAACCGCATTGGAATAGAAATTGGAGAATGGTTGACCTCTGAATTGTGCCAAGTCGTCAATGCTGATTCCGTTACCTTGTGATATCAAGTTTAGCAAGGCATCGTCAACGGGAAAATTATACGCCACATAATGCCGCACCTGGTTTTCCATACTAGGGATTCCCAAGTTATCCGCTACTTCCTGCGAATGATCCCGCATTTTTTTCTCAGGAACAAATCCGCACACCAGGCACGCTGAAGCGCCAAAATTCAGGTGACGGGTGATCCCCGCAATATTGGTTTCGGTATAGCCATTCAGAATCAATCTCGGAAGTGAACTTTGAACGCCGATACGATCTCTGGCTGAATCAACTGCGGTCGCAACAAGCTCAATGTGGTTCTCACGATTCTTCATATACTCGGCCCACGTACCCTCGAACGGAACGCAAGCAAGTTTACTTCCGGAAAGATAGGTTGCCGCCAATTCGACTTTCGTCCTGTCTACGTCGTGTTCAAGCGTGCAGACATACCGCTGCAAATTAGAAACTGAAATTTTTTCGGGATCAACAATAACTAATTCTCCAGTCGCACCGGGCAAAGAAGCTAATCCCCATAGGAAGCCGTTGCCAATGGCACCCATGCCTGCCAAATGTACTGCCCCCAAATCTACTGCAGCTAAATCCGGAGGCTCAATTGAATGCGTGACCGGTGAATTTAAATTCAATAGATCGAACACCGCGTCTTGGTCGAGATCCTTTTGGATGTAATCCTGAAACACAAACCGAAAAGTGTTAGAAGCTGCCAGGCAAGCAGCGACACCGGCGCCAAACGGATTAGAACATTCCCGGCTACCTATCGGTTTCCTGGCGTTTATCTTGGCCAGCCAGTTATCTGAACCCACGAAAACTACTTTACCCGATCTGACACAACCGGACTCACCCACGATAATAGTGACCGTGGCGGGAGCTTCGGTTATCTCGATCCCGGCGTTTATTAACCTTGCTAGCTTCGCAAATTGGTTTGTGTAGGGTGAAATACCCTCGCCCAGGAACGTGAACTTTACCCGTGGATAAAGTCTGCTAACCAACCTGGTGAGTAAATCAAGTGTTTCGAGGCCTGCTTTATTCAAAGCTTTTTCGTCGAACGCGATCTCAATCACATGCGCATTTAGCAACTCTTCAAATTTCTCCAGCGAGCCATGGGCAAAGATTTGCTTTATTGCCAGTAAGTCTTTCGCGAAATATTTTGCGATTGCCATTTAAATAACTTCGATGATACTTTTCACTTTTGTAAGACCTACCTCTTCCCAGGAGCCATTTGCATTCAATCGATAAACTGCCCATTTATCAAGTGAAAATTCTTCCATCCCAAAATTAGGAACCACAATGCTAAAGCCGCCAACTTTTGTAATGATCGGAAACGCGTCGTCAGTCGAAGAATGATAAGCCTTCGATGGATGACTGTGCAGTTGGGCAACAAGTGTTTGTTTCGTTGAGTGGAGATGCACATTAATCCTGTGCAACTCATCGCCATCTACGGCATAAAGTAATCCCTGATCAATATTAACGCTCACCTGTTCAGGCACAATTGTCTCTAAAACGTGAAATACTTTCTCGACCGAATTATAATTCCCGGCAAATAACACAACCCCTTCAAGTCGCTGGCTGCCAGCTTGCCTGATATGATCGTAGGCAGTCTCAATGCAAACCATAGGCAGCTTAATTTTGTTGATATCCTGGAAGTTCATTCTAGTTTATTCGCACCTTTGGCATCTGGGCGTACTTAATTAAAAACTGAAAATCTATATTATAATTTTGCAGAATGTCGATTGAAAAATTGTACAGCTGGTCGAGAATAAAACCCAGTGTACCTTCTCCTTTTGTTCGATACAAAAACCAAGAGTCACCTGAATGCGCCGGATGACTGTGGTATTCCCTGACACCCCGAATACATATAAATGGGTAATCGTCTGGCCTGCCTTGAAGTAAATCTAGCGGCGCAAGAGGCGTTCCTGGCTGGAAGTCAGGCGGAACATTAATTTGCCAAAAATTGATCGGAACCTGTTTGCGGGTCAGCCGGATGCCACTATAAGGGTCAATAAACCTGATTGACAACGGCTCAGTATCATAATTGGTAAAATCAATCCGGACGCAGAATACAATTGACGGTGGACTAAGTTTGTGTGCAGTAAAAATAAATTCGAGTTGCGGAAACTCTTCACGAATCATAAATACGCCGCGTGAACGCCAGTCCGGTTGCAGGAGTTTAAAACTGCTCAGCTCACGTTCAAATTTTATCCGCGTCACACGGGCATCGGTGTATTGCAGGTCACTTTCCACCCTGCCCAATTTTAAGGCTCAAATAAATTGTAGCATCGGCGGGGAATTTAAAATCTTCCACCTTATGGCTTAAATTGATGTCATTGTTATTATACTTGGCCTGAAACTCAGACAAATCCCTGCCTGTATTATTGGTCTGCTTCAGGGCGCGTTCAGCCGCGACCTTCAGGGGCTGGTTAACATTGACTTTTTCAACGACCGTTTCTTCGCCATTCACCACGAAGCGCAGACTAATCAGGTTGGGGTTTCGTTCGTTACTCATAGGATTGTCTTTTGATAAGTTTACGCCGGTAAACAAAAGCCGACGTTAAACCAAAGGTGATATTTTTTAAAAGCATGTCAATGGGAGTAACTCCTATTGACAAATAGAGAAATTATTTGTAGAGGACAAGTCATCAAGGCAGTTTGCGCCGTAGCCTGGATTCGCGGGCTTTGAATGCCCGCCTCTAAAAAGGCTTTATTGGCGGACAACTCGCCCCTAACGACTTTCTTGAGCAGGTCCGGCCGTTCTTTCTCAAGCTGCATGAACATTTATTCGTTCTTGGTTTTAGGGAGATCAGTAGGGTGAATCACCCTACTGCTTGTTCGATCACCACCGTGCCCTAAATTCTTTGCTTTTGCTATTTAGCGGTTATCCCATTGACAATACAAACAATAATTCGTATTGCTTGCCTTCAGATAAAATAACCTTTATATGATTTCCGCTCGTTTAATGATTGTCTTGATCATTCGCTCTATGCTAGCATTCTCTGTATGATACAAACTGAATACCTCATAGGTTGATTTGAGTCCAGTCAATTTTCCATGATTCCTGCCGAAGGAAGTCAGGATTGCATCCCATTCGAAGTTACTAATCATCTCATAGATGCCGGGACGATGTTTCGCCGACTTCTTGCGAATCACCCGCATTCCAATCTTCTCTTCACCGTGACGCTCGGAATGTTCGATAATGTAAAAATGCGTTTCACCAAGATAAGCGATATGTGCCAAGCTATATTCTCTTGGCTTATCTTTCGCATTGTAGCACCAACTAAAATACTTGTAAGGCTCATTCAAAATGGGATAGAAGTTCCGGTTATCAACCGACAGCTCATTTGTCAGAAAAGAAACGTCCATCCCGGACATATCAGCAATCCCCTGGCAGATCAAGTTAAACTTCTCAAAACGTTCCTTGTTATGTTTGAGTGTATCAGGATCATCGATTGTTCTAGCTTCAAGTTTAGGTTGTGCCGCATTTTCTGAATTATGCTCTTTATCACTGTAGCCATGAGGACTATAATTCCAGGGCGGCCTTTTATTTCCATCCGTCTCAACCTTCGGTTTAACATATTCCAGCTTCTCTTCAGGGGGTGCCGACTTGAACCGCGTACCGGCAATTCTGCCAATGTAAATTCTGCCTCCGAGGTAGCCAGGTCCATTGGACGTAGGCGAAGGTGGGTCAGTGGTCGGGGGAACCGGGTTGCCAGGCGTTTTGCCCTCATGACCAGCTCCTTTTTCTTTGTCCTTCGGATCGGAGTCATCAGCAGGTGGCTCGCTACCAGGTTCAGTAATTTGCCAGTCGTATGAGTACTCAAAACCGTCAAAAGGAAATTGTCCGGTACAACTCAGTATTTCCAACACCAGAAATGACTTTATCGCTCCGTTCGGATCGGTTATCTCGATGCCCAGCACTTCCAAATCGGTTGGCGTCGAAAACGGAAACGTAGCCTTAATGTATCCGTAATTCCCTTTGTCCAGGACTGACGCCTGGATCATTGAAACGGACTGTCTTGCTTCCGATGAGAAGGCAATTCGTGCAGTGACTAAGCGATCCGTTTTTGTTGGTATTCTTAAAACAATTTTTGGCATTGTTAGCACGCTCGTTCCCGAAACAGGAACAATATGATCTTCTGGCTTAAAAAACTTGTTTGAACTTGGATGAAGACTGCCTGGAGTCAGAACCGCTCTTGTGGCAGTGCTTGAGTTAAAAAAATAAAACCTGGCAATCTCATAGCATGGTATAGTGACATTGAGCACAGGTGCCTCGGGGCCACCGGCAATTTTCACATCACGGAAACTTAAAACAAAAGACTTTGCCGCTATATTATTAGGAAATGGGAACTGCTTCTCGAAACTCCTAAATGTTGGTGTAGTATAAAACTGCACAGGCTTGTCAGCCAACGGTTTTTCTATTCGAAAGACCCGTTTCTTATATTGAGCATGATTATGATCACTCATCTCAGCGCCGTCCTTCCAAAGCGTTCCAATACGCAAAAACGGCGCAACTGAAATCCTGATATTCCGTTCGGCAAATCTCTCATGCCTCCTGTCGATAGGAAAATTATCAGGTGAAAACGGCATAGTGATTCTTTCACCCTTTGCTGATACAAACGCACATTCCACTACACGCTCGTCGAGTTCCTTTTTAATTCTCCCAACCCAGGAAAGAAGCCTTGGAAATTGAGGGTTGGCAAGTGTTTCATTAAGGTAAAGACTCAAAAGGCCTCTTTTCTTAGCGGGTTCTTCATTCTCAGCCATATTTCTAAACTAATGAAGTTTAGAAATAATTGTTGATACCAACGATATGTTTTTCTCGAATTAATAGAATTATATAAAGATTCACACTTGGCATAGGAGTTACTCCTATATAAAACAGGCCAAAGGACATTCATTTTGTAGCTTTCGCAAAACTCTGCACATAAAATGACTTTCAAATTCGCACCTGCACCATCAGTAATATTGGGTGAATCAGTTCGCGGCATTTGGTCAACATCAAACGCACCATCTGATAATTATCTGATCAACCTGGATTTAGAGTAACGACTGTTCATCGCGATAAAAGACTTGATATATAAATTCCAAGGATCAGTATTGAGCCAAAAAAAACAACAACGCCCGCTGGTAAACTGGTTTTTTCCACCTGAAGTCATGAAATGTCCTGATGAATTTCTGAGATTCCATTATGAAGTGATTAAGGAGCCCTGGAACGGTCAACAGCTCAACTTCCAAAAACCGTCCAAGCCAAATTCAATTGCTCTTCATTGTTTGCCTTTTCGATCTTTTCAATGATTGATTTCCTGTGTGCAGCACCACACATAAAAATCGCCGAACTAAACTTATTATTCCTACTGTAATCATATATGTTTCGAATCATTGAATTCTCGTAAGCTTCGATGCTTGCTTTCACTTCTTTATCCAAGACATCATCATTCAAAATGATATTTTCGAGCAGCCGCATTTCTTCTTGAAGATCAACACACTCTTGACTGTTGAGGAACATAAACCCATACTCCGCTTCCAATGCCTTGAAATTATCAATCAAACTCTGCATCTTTCTATTTTGACAGGCTATTTTGATTTTCTTATGAAATGCATCAGATAACTCAACATCACAGACAGTAACGTATTCGAAGGATGTGCTATGTCCGTATTTTTGGATTGCAGCAATCTCCAATTTCTGATGATATACACCATAGGTGGAGAGCAGATATTGTTCATAACTTGAATAAGTCTGATCATCAGCTTCCAAAAAAACAACTTCCGGAGCTATGCCTTCAATGATCTTGAATAACTCATCAGAGTTACATTTTCCAATTTCCCTATGTACAGTACTAATAAAGATGATCTTTTGCATAGTGACCGTTAAGTTATGGTCAGAAACTGTCAAAACGTGTCATTGGAGAGTACACAAGGGTAGATTCCCATTTTTTAATTAAAAATCCCCACTTTTAAATGTAATCTCCTTCTGAAGTTTTCGAATTATTTAATGATTTTTCGAAATATTTTCTGGAATTGACATACCTCCGCCTCCTACCAGCGCCACATCGCTGATTGTGTGGTGCGGACTGCGATGCGGCCGTGTTGAAATCAATGACGCATTCTTGTCGATCTTACCGGCCACGGAATGAATCTTCGTAGTCTCGAGCGCTTCGTTCAGTGTTAAGGGCGGAAGAATGGTTGACAGGCGTTTCGCCAGCATGGTTTTGCCGGCTCCGGGCGGCCCGATCATAATCACGTTGTGCCCACCCGCTGCCGCAATCTCCAGTGCACGTTTGATGTTTTCCTGGCCCTGCACATCTTTAAAATCGGTATCATAGCTGTTCATGTGCGCAGTAAAGATCAGCCGTGTATCAATCTTAACCGGT
The DNA here is from genome assembly GCA_019694875.1 of Cyclobacteriaceae bacterium. Classification (GTDB taxonomy): domain Bacteria; phylum Bacteroidota; class Bacteroidia; order Cytophagales; family Cyclobacteriaceae; genus UBA2336. The sequence goes on along the minus strand of JAIBBC010000002.1, from coordinate 66,344 downwards.
TCGATAACAAGTTTCTCTTCGAGAAAATCAATTGCCTCTTCCACAGTGGAAACCGGAATGATGTCGATGTTATTGACGATGGCTGCTTCCCGCGCATTGTCAGCCGGAAGAATAAAGCCTTTATAATTTTCTTTTCGTGCCTGGATTGCGATCGGCAAAGCGCCTTTGATGGGGCGAAGGGTTCCATCAAGCGCAAGCTCGCCCATAATCACATACTCTTCGAGTTTTTCAGTGGTGATTTGTCCGGATGATTTTAAAATACAGTGTGATTGTTAAAAAATAATGAGAAAAAAGGCAATAAAACAGGGCATTTGACCATTATAAAATGAGAAAGTCATTACTAAAATATGAGAACGCCGGCAAACTGGCCATTAAAATGCGAGAAGAGTTCCTAAAGTCGGTAAGACGGGTAAAGAGCAATGGTTTTACTTCCCCGGGAATAATCCCTAGCAGGAAAAACAATGCGATGGTGGATTACGAAAGTACGCCCGAAAAAGACATGGCTTACTTCCTCGAGTTTTCAATTGCTGTGAAGAGGTTTACACCGCAGCCGATTGAGATACCGTACGTTAATCTCAAGGGCAAACCTGCCAAATACACGCCCGATTTCCTTGCGTTCTACAACACAGAAATTGAAGAATTCAAAAATGAAAAGCCCACCGTTTTTGAAGTGAAGATGCGACGGTACTTAAAGAAAGACTGGCTCGATCTGAAGAATAAATATGTGCAGGCAATGCGATTTTGCGACACGAAGGGATGGCGCTTTAAAATCATCACAGAAGTTGAGCTGAATACTCCTTATGTACGGAACGCCAAGTTCCTGACACCCTATTTGAGGAATACACCGGGTCTGGGGCTGATAGAAAACGTGATGGATGCTATGCACGAACTTGAAGATTCCGCAACGCCCCGCGACATCATCAACATCGGGGCGACAGATTTTTATCGAAGAGCAGCCTTGGTGCCTGCATTGTGGTACCTGGTAGCAAAACGGATAATCAAATGTGATTTAACTCAGGACCTAACCATGCAAACGCCATTATGGTACATCAAATCGTGACAATATGATCAACCTTATTAAAGACGAACTGTTCAGTTTTGAAGGGGCTAACTACCGGATAAAGCGGGTATTGTCAGACAGAATTCATGTTGTTGGTGAACATCTGGAAACCCGCGAAACCAGAACCATCAAGAACACACTGATGGGAAAGCCGATAATTCCCGATTTGGAGGAATTGTATCCCGAGATACCAGCGGACCTTTTAACGGAGGCGGAAGAGGAGCTGGCCAAATGGCGTCTTGAGATTATCTTACCTTTCGTTGACAAGTATGCTGATCCGGAAAAGCTAAAGAAGAGGGCAAAGGAATATGGTGTCGGCGTATCAACCATATATAAATGGCGTGCTCGATATCAAAAAACCCGGCACCTGTCTGCATTGATAGACAGGGAAGGGAGAGGTGGAAAAGGAAAAAGTAAACTTTCCAAGGAACAGGACGAAATCATCGATCAGGCTATCGCCGCGGTGTACTACAAAAAGAAATCAGTAGCCAAAACGTATCTGGAAGTTGAAATCTTATGCAAATCAGCAGGCGTAGATGTGCCCAACATCAAATCAGTTAAAAAAAGGATTTCAGCTAAGGGAGAAGCGACAGCAGTTAAATTCAGGAGAAGCCGTCAAAAGTCAGAAGAATTATTTCAGGGACATGCGGGCAAGATTCCGGATGCCAAACATCCCTTTTCAATGGTTCAGATTGATCATACCAAGCTGGATATCATCTTGGTAGATCCGATTTACCGGAAGCCATTGGGACGGCCCTGGCTAACACTCCTGATAGACGTGTATTCACGATGCCCGGCTGGATATTATCTGTCGCTTGATCCGCCCGGTAACTTCGGCACCGGGCAGGCTGTTGCGCATTCGATGTATCCAAAGCATGACTGGCTATCCAAGTACAAAGTAGACGGCGAGTGGCCTTGCTGGGGTGCGATGACGACAATTCACGCAGACAATGCCGGAGAATTCGACAGCGATATGCTCAAGTCAGCATGTCTGGCATATGGTATCGGGCTCCAGTGGCGGCCGAAAACAAAACCTCGTTACGGCGCACACATTGAGCGTATGATGGGAACGTTCAATGAAGAGATACATTCCCTGCCGGGAACAACTTTCTCAAACATAAAAGATCGGCAATACTTTGAATACGACTCCAAGCGCATGGCCGCCTTTACCCTTGATGAGTTCGAGCAATGGATTCTGACCTACATCACGCAGGTGTACATGATCCGCAATCACACCGGCATCGGAATGACGCCGCTTGCCAAGCTAAAAAAAGGGTTGCTTGGTGAAGACGGAATGCCGGCTTCGGGACTCAACGAGTTCTATGAAAACTTTGACAGACTTCGCCTCGACTTCATGCCATCCTATGAGCGCACAATTCAGAGTTCAGGAGTACAGGCAGAAAATATGGAGTACTACTCACCCGTGCTCTCCCCTTATATCAATTTGAAAGAGGAATACGAATTTGAAAAGAAGCGGCAAAAAAAGAAGTTCATCTTCAAAATGGACTTACGTAACATCAAAAAAATATATTTCCTTGATCCGGGCACGAGGATATATCACGAAATTCCAAGTGTTGACCTGAGTTGCCCTGACATAAGTATCTGGGAAAAGCGGGAGGTTGAACGCGAGTTGAAGAAAAAGAATGCAACTATTGATACTCACGCTATCGTCCGAGGATACGTGGCACTGCGCGAACTCGAACGTGCTGCGGTTGAAAAGACACAACAAGCACGCAGGCGTGAAAGCCGGAAATCTGAACTAGAGACCAAGCCGATGCCGAAAGCCCAAACCATAGACGATTATCCAGCTCCGCCGGAAGTAACAGCAGAGTCAACAACAATTAAGAAAGCCCCCAAGCGTTTTAAAAACATCGATCATGGATCATTTAGATGAACGGACGGTTCGTTTTCTAGAAAGCTGCCAAGGCCCTGATGCGAAGGAGAAAAAGATTCGCTTTATGGATGAAACTCCGTGGATCGGCCATGGTGCAGTCGAGACAATTTGGAATAAGATGGAGGAAATCCTTGCTCATCCCCGGACACACCGGATGCCTGACCTGATCATTGTCGCAAGATCAAACAGCGGGAAGACCACCCTTTTGAAACGCTTTGCGAAATTGAACAAAGCGGAGCTGGACGAGGAAACCGGAGAACTTTACGCTCCAGTCATTGCAGCAGTCATGCCGCACGACCCGACAGAAATTCTTTTTGTCAACACACTTCTTAAAACTGTTCAACTTACGGTGAAAAAAACTGATAGTTTCCCCAACAAGCTCGAACAGTTATATAATGCTCTGGAACGGATCGACTGCAAGGTGATTCTCGTCGACGAGATCCAGCATATCGGGGTTGGCACTGCCCGTCAGCAACATCTCATCGTCAACATGATGAAGAACATCTCCAGTGTGCTGCAGCTGTCTTTTATCGTAGCCGGAACTCCGGAGGCCATTAACATTTTCAGTTTCGATGAACAATTCCAAAGTCGCTTCCGCCCCGCTGTTATCCCGCCCTGGAGCGCAAATGAGGAGATGGACAGTTTGCTGGCTTCGTTTGAGGCAGTGTTGCCGTTAGAAGAGCCCTCAAACCTCGCCAGCGACGAGATGGTGCGCTACATTCTTTCCAATACCGACAGGACGATCGGGGATATCTTCGATCTCTTAAGAGCAGCAACCAAATACGCCATAAATAAGGGCCATAGAAAACTCACCATCCCTGTGATGGAAAAATGTGATCACATGTCTCCCAAGGCGAAGGAAGAAGAAAAGAAAAAGATTTTCTAGGGCTGCGCCATCCCAATACGGCCGCTTCAAGTTTAAGTCTTACCGTGCACGCGACGCCAAATCATCCATTCGCCATTCTGATCTCATTTAAAGGCCGAAATACTGGGTTGTCCTATTTGAACAATTAGGCCGAGGGGCGGATACATTTATGTAAAGTATGCGTAAGCCGCATTACCGAAAGAATCTTATTATGCAAATCAACTTCTGATAAGCTGAATACCGTCAAAAGGGAGTTTTTTTCCAAATTCTTTAGATAATAATACTCTAGAATCGCGCAATGTCGGTTTTTAGCGCTTCAGGGCGAAATTATTCTTTTAACGCAAATGGTAGTGAAGTCCCCGCTCCGCAGCGGGCTACTTCTTAAAAAATTCGACTACGTCTACGATATCGGCTATCCGACAGACCGTGTACACAGTAGGAACATGAATGCCCTTTTCAATTTTTGAAAGACTACACCCTCAAAGCAATCTCATACGCCTCGAAATCCTTTAAGGAAATACACTTTTTCATCCGGACTTCGCATATCCGCTGACCTAGTAACGGACAGTGGCCAACCCAAATAGCAGTAACAGGGTATTCACGATTTACAGCGGCACATCTGTCATTATCACAGTCGCAAGTACCCCCAAAATGCCGTTTTGGTATACATAAGCGATAAGTTCAGCAGTGTTTTTTACTCCTATTTTTCTCATCAAGTCTAAGCGATACGTTTCGATCGTACGAACACTTATTCCAAGATTACTCGCCGTTTCTTTATTGCTGAATCCTTTTGATATTTCCATTACCAGCTGAAGTTCTCTTTCAGAAAATCTAATCGATGAAGGTCGAGTCAACTGTATTTCAAGCAATCGCTCCCTGATTTCAGGGTCATAGCTTGACCTGAAGAAATAGTTTCCTTCTAAAACAGTTTTTACTGCTTTAAACAGATCACCAATTTCAATTTGATCTTTCGCAATGAAACCCTTGACACCAAGCTTCAAGTAATTCAGAATTAAAGGAATCGAATCATACATCGTTAGTGCAATAACCTTCATCTGAGGATTAACCTTAAGGATAATTTCAGCGCACTCTAGGCCACGCATTTCCGGCATACGTTCATCAAGGATTACCAGATCAATATCATTATTCGAAAGAATATGCAAGGCTTCCTTGCCATTACAAGCCTCCAATATTCGAGCATTGAAGTCCGAACCTTTAGAGAATAGTTGAACTAGACCTTTTCTAATTAGAACATTATCATCGGCAATCAGAATGACATACTGGGAGGCGCGGTTGCTTTTGAGCATTATAGGCAGATAATGTTTTCGATTGGACGTTATAAAACGTAAAAGTTAAAAAAAATTGTGGCCTTTTAAGTACGGATTATTTGCATTGTCTAAGCTGCCATTTTATATGCAATACCGTATTAATACGGTATTTAGTAAGCGTATAAATACGGTATTGTCAATATTCAATCGAATGCGGTTATTTATAAATCTTAAATTAAAAACATACTCCATGAAAAAACTAGGTAAAACCCTAAGTCTCAAGAAAGAGACTATTGCGAACCTCAACGACCAACAGATGTTTGCCGTTAAAGGCGGAACAGAACAGTTGTCCTGGTCACATCAATGCAGCCATGACAACTCTTGCGACCGAGTTTGTACTGGAACTAACTGTGAGACCAAACATGACACATTCTGTGGCGGTTCAGGATGCTCTTACATGTCAGAAGCGACATTAACATTTGCTTGCTAATTGTAGAAATTACAACAAAATTGAGTAAAATGGTTCTTATTTAAGAACCATTTTTTTATCCCCACACCTCAATGCTACGTCTAACATTTTTATTTCTTCTAATTGCTAAGCTATCAGTTGCCCAGCAGATTGATGGCGTTATTGAAATACATTGCGATAGCTCCCGCCTCGATGAACCTGCGAGGCTACTGGATTATCTGAAAGGAAAAGAGATCGTCGCCTTGGGTGAAGCAACTCACGGCACTCATGAGTTCTTCACAATAAAAAATGAATTGATAAAAGACCTCGTCTCAAGCGGCCACTTCAAAGTTATTGCATTTGAAACCGATTTTAGCGCATACGAAGTTAATCAATATCTATCCGGTAAAAGTGACGACTTACCACGCCTGATGAGCAATTTCTATTTAGTGTACCATACCGCTGAGTTTGTATCACTCCTGAAGTGGATACGAACTTATAATCTTTCAGTCAAGGCCGATGAACAAGTTGTGATTTATGGTTTTGACAGTCAGCACGTAGGCAACTTAACAAGAATGATAACAGACTATATTCAAAAAGTGGATCCTCAGTACCTTAATGAATGTACAAGCAACCTGAGTGAACTTAATGGGAAGATTTTTTCTGGAAAAAAGAACAAATATTTAAAAGCTATTAAATCTATTGAGGAGCATGTACAATCAAGCAAAATTGGATACATCAAACTGGAGGGTGAGAGAAGTTATACATTTGCGCTTCAAATGATGTCCAGGCTGAAAAGTGCCATCATTCAATCAACAGTTAAAAACAGTCATGGCACGAAAAGTCAAACCATGCGCGACTCGGAAATGTTGGAAAACGTTAAGTGGATCAAAGAGTTTTCTGGTCCGGACTCAAAAATTATTCTTTGGGCCCATAATGGACACATTCAAACCAAAAAGTTTCAACTAAAGAAAGAGGATCACTTCAGAATGGGTGAAGGCTTGCGTGAGCAATTCTTATCTAAATATTATGTAATTGGATTCGATTTCGGAACTGGATCATTTAATGCAGTCAATTATCAAAAAGATGCAAGAATGCAGCCATGCATTGTTACAAATGTTAAAGATCAATCCTTTGCCGCTGAATTCAGTGCAATTCCATTCCCATGTTATCTCGCAAATTTCGCCTTATTGCCGCAGCATCTCAAAGAACGTCTGCAGCGGTCAATGTTCATGCGAGAAGCTGGGGTCGGATTTTCAGGCGAACAATTCACATTTGTTAAGATCGACATCATCAACGCTTTCGATGCAATGATCTTTATCAAAAAAACTACCCCATCCCAATTCATAGATGCAAGAAAAATTAGATAACGCGATTGCAGACGTTTCGAACGATATTCCTGCTTACCTAACAAAAGATTGCGGACTATTTACAGGAGATTCAGGAGCTGCACTTTTCTTTGCCTATCAATTTCAGGCGACAAATAATCAGGTCTACTTAGATAAATGTTTCGAAATAATAGAAAGCTCTTTCGACTCTGTTGCTGACAAGTACCATCAGGGAGATTTTTCATTGTCTAATGGAGCTTCAGGCTTCTTATGGCTATTGCATCACTTGATTCATTTAGGGCTGTTGACCGATGATAACGGATGTTCTGAGCAGCTAGACCCGCACATCCGACAATCAATTGACCGGGATTTCGGTGAAAAGAACTATGATCTGATGTACAAAATGATCGGCAAAGGGATTTATTTTCTTGAAAAGACTCCCGACGAATTCAGCATGCAGGCTATTAGTACAATTGTCGACAGGCTGGATTCCATGAAGAAAGAAGATCCATCGGGAGTTTATTGGGATGATACACTCGGGAAAAATATTCACACGCTAACAGAACATGTCCAATCTTTGGGACTCGCTCATGGGATTCCAAGCATCATTGTTTTTTTAAGCAAGGTTAACAGTAGAGGAATAGCCAGAACTAAAACAGAGGCGTTGGTTTCAAGAGCAATCTCTTGGCTCTTAAAAAGAGAGCTTGTAGACGCAGATTCGTGTTTCTCAAATATGGCCAGCACAACGAAGCCAAGTAGACTTTCTTGGTGTTACGGAGATCTCGGCGTCGCGATTTCATTATTCCACGCTGCTAAAACATTCGGAAATGATGTATGGTATAATCATGCTCTCCGGATCGCAATTAAAACGGCACACCGAGATTTTGACAGCGCGGGCTTACATCTCCATAACTCAGGCTATTTTGATCCCTGTTTCTGCCACGGAAGTATCGGGATAGCTCACATGTTCAAACGCTTTTACGAGGTTACTAATCGAGAAATATTTGATGAGCGTCACAAGTTTTGGATAGAAAAAACCTTAGATCTCAAAAAATATAGAATGAATGGAATTGGCGAATACTTGAGATTCTCAGCAAGTAAAGATTCTTCCGATAATTTCTTTCTGGAAAAAGACAATGGCCTTTTAAATGGTACGGCGGGCATAGGACTAGGCTTATTGAGTGCACAGGTTTCCAAGCCTTTAAGATGGGATAAGTCCTTTCTAACAGATATTGAACGATAGATATGAATATAACGAAAGGAGATTTTTTTATCTTAAGGAGCCCACTCCTTCCTTTTGCGTCGACAATTCCCACTATCGAGAGCTTGTGCAAAAACAAGCTTTTCCTGGAGGCCATCTATCTGGCATCGCCAGAATTATGGAATATCATTCAACGCTACCTTATCGGAGGATTCAACCCGGAAGAGACTAAGCGGCTAAGCAAGACCTTAGTCAAATATTACCTGCGCATGAGTTTCCGTTCCACTCCATTTGGAATAATGGCCGGCATTTCTAAAGGAACTTGGGGAGACGCAACGGAAATGATTTTACAGCCGCATAATGACTATCGCCAGTCTGTACGAATTGACATGGGGTATTTGGGCACCATCTGCAACTCGGTGATGAAGAACCCTCGTAAACTTCAAAACATCGTCTATTATCCCAACGACACAATTTACAGGACGGCTGGCTATTTAAGATTTTTCGAATATCAGATGCGCGGAATTAGGCGTTCTTATAAGTTGTCAAAGGTAGAACATGATGTTTATGTTGATCGTGTACTGAGAGCAGCACAAAGCGGCGCAACCTTTCAAGATTTGGTTAAGAGCTTGGTAGATGACGAAATCGATGTTGATACTGCTTCCGATTTTATTGAAGAGATCATCGGTTCAAAAATTCTAATCGGTTCGATCGAACCTTCTGTAACTGGAGTTCCATATTTTGATCAGCTGAAGGCAGCGTCACTTCCAATTGAAATCAGCGACCACTTAAAAAAACTTGACCAGAAGCTTCAAGTAATTAACCAAGCAAAAGTTGGTGATTGCCTCCCGCTCTATGAAGAAATCCAAAGAAACATTGAACAGGACCCAAACACCGCCTTAAAACAATCGGTGATTCAGGTCGATCTTTATAAGCCCACTCGGACTTGTACCCTTAATTCTGCACACATTGTTGAGATTGAACGTGCGGTCAAGTTCCTTGGAAACCTCAATGCGCCGATAAATGTTGACACAGTGAATTCATTCAGAGATGAATTTGCCAAACGATATGAAGCCGAGGAGATCAGCTTGGCCATTGCGCTTGATCCGGATACAGGAATTGGGTTTCCCGTTGGAAGCGCTACTCAATCAGAAAACATTGCGTTGTTAGATGGAATAAATCTCTGGATTCCCGGAAGCCCCGGCAAAATTCCATATTCTCCGTGGACGAATGTCCTTTCTAAAAAGTATCTAGAAAGCCTCAATACAGGTGTCTTGGAGCTTAAAGAGGAAGACTTTAAGGATTTCTATGAAAATAAAAATCCGGTATTCCCGGATTCAATGTATTCGATAGTTCAGGTCTTTCAATCAACGTCAAAGAACGGTAATCGCGAGGAGTATCTGTATCACCGATTGTCGTCAGGACCTACAGCTGCAAATCTCATTGGAAGATTTACGCAATTAGATCCAACCCTAGAAGGTGAACTAGTTTCACTTTTGAAAAAAGAGCAATCCTTCTTTCACAACGCAAGCATTGCGGAGATTGTGCATCTGCCTCAGGCAAGAGTCGGCAATATTGTAACTCGTCCAGTATTTCGGGATTATGAGATACCCATTGCTACTCGCGGGGGTGTCGATCAGGAACATACTATTCCTTTATCCGATCTAATGATATCGGTCGTGAATGACAAGATCGTTTTGCGATCTAAAAAACTGAATCGCGAAATAATTCCTCGGCTTTCAAATGCCCATAATTATGTAACGGATGCACTTCCTCTCTATCAATTTCTTTGCTGCTTACAATTGCAGGAATACAATGTCGCTACCGCCTGGAATTGGGGACCCTTCCGGGAGTTCAACTACCTACCGCGTGTAGTTATTGGAAAAGTTATCTTGTCAAAAGCAAGATGGATTATACGTAAGGCAGATATCACCACAGAGAAACTGACAATTCAAGCCCTTCGAGAGTTTCTAAATAGGGAAAAAATCCCGGCTGTTGTCTGCATTTCTGAAGCCGATAATGTTTTGCCAATTTTCACTAAGGACGACATCTGCTGCGAAATACTACTAGATGAGATAAAAAGGAACGGAGCCGTTTCAGTTGAAGAGTGCCTTTTCAATGACCAAAACTTAGTCGTAACAAATTCTGAAGGGTCTTTTACCAACGAGCTCATTGTTCCCCTGAATATTGATAACAAAAGAATTGTCAATCGAAATGTTCAAAAGACGCTCTCACCGAAACCAAAAAGAACCTTTCCGCCAGGATCGGAATGGATATATTTTAAAATCTATTCAGGAACAAAAACCGTTGAAAATATTTTTACTGAAAAAATATTTCCGTGGCTCTCTGCCGAATTAAATCAGGGATTCTTAGACAAGTGGTTTTTCCTTAGGTATCTTGATCCAGAGTATCACATACGTCTCAGAATTTTATCAACCAAGCCAGACAGGATGCAGCTTATAAATAGACTCTATGATGTCCTCTCTGAAGAAATTGAGCAAGAAACTATCTGGAAAATTCAAATTGACACATACAAAAAAGAAATTGAAAGGTATGGAGTCACAACCGTTGATGATTCAGAAAGCATATTTTGGCATGATAGTACAGCAGTAGCAGAAATTTTAACGGCATTAAAAAACTCCCCGGAAGAAGCCAGATGGCACGTTGCTATTCGCGGAATTGACGAAATGCTAAACGATTTCAAATTTTCTCTCAAAGAAAAGATCGCCATCATGGAAGATATGAATCGCTCCTTTCAAGCCGAATTCAATGCAACTACCCCGACAGGAAGGCATCAACTCAGTGTAAAATACAGAACACATAGAATCAAGCTGATTCAGCTATTATCGGAAAACATTCAAGACGGGTTTACCGAAATTTTTGCTAAAAGATCAAAGGGATATTCGAAAAATATTTCAGCAATTAAATCTTCCAGGGAAAACCAGATTAGACTAATTCGAAGCTATGTTCATATGTTCATTAACCGACTATTTAGATCCAGACAAAGGCAAATAGAACTGATACTATACGATATGCTGCATCAGCATTACAAATCACAGCTTGCAAGAGAATCAAAACAGGTCCCAAAACAACAAGCAACTTGAAATTTCCATTTTATAAGCAACTTGATGCCATGGACTGCGGTCCATCCTGCTTAAGGATGATCGCGAAGTTTCACGGACGCACCTTTTCTTTGGCCAAACTCAAAGATTTGTCCGAGACCACACGCGAAGGAAGCAATCTCTATGCATTGAGTTCCGCTGCTGAAAAAATTCAATTCAGAACCCTTGGAGGCAACATTAGCTTCGAACAGCTTCAAACTGACGCTCTGTTGCCATGCATCGTGCATTGGAACAGCAATCACTTTGTCGTCGTGTATAAAATCACATCCAAAAAGGTTTATGTAGCAGATCCGGCCCTTGGACATCTCGAATATAGTCATGCAGATTTTAATAGAAATTGGAAAGCTGATCAGGAAACGGGAATAGTATTACTGCTCGAACCGAACGAGAAGTTTTTAGACCAGGATAACTCTGAAACTCAAGAATTTGGCTTGGATCTTCTATGGGGATATATCAAAGTTCACAGAAAATTCCTTGCACAGCTTGTGTTTGGTATCCTAGCAGTTAGCTTGATTCAACTAATATTTCCGTTTCTCACGCAAAGCGTTGTCGACATCGGAATTAATAATCAGGACCTGCATTTCATCACGCTATTATTCTTCGCGCAGATTTTCCTATTCATCGGAAGGACTTCAGTAGAAGCCGTTAGAGGGTGGATCTTGCTTCACTTAAGCACAAGAATAAATGTCGCCCTCGTATCTGATTTTTTTGTGAAGTTGATGAAGCTCCCTATCGGATACTTTGATACTAAAATGACAGGCGACATCATGCAAAGGATTAATGATCACACTCGCGTAGAAAAATTACTGACATCGAATTCTTTAACGGCACTATTCTCCTGCATCAATTTGATGATTTTTGGTATCGTTTTGTTTTGGTATAGCACATCGATATTCTTAGTATTTCTATTCGGGACGACAGTGTATGTCGGATGGGTATTGTTCTTTCTGAAAAAAAGAAAAGCGCTTGATTACAAACATTTCTCAGCCATTGCTGCAAACCAAAGCAAGGTTATGGAGCTAATAAACGGAATGCAGGAAATAAAACTGCACAACGCAGAGAGACAGAAACGCTGGGATTGGGAACGAATTCAGGCGAGGCTCTTTAAAGTTTCCACAAAAACATTAGCCCTTGAACAAACTCAAAACATCGGAGCATCATTCTTCAACGAGATAAAGAATATCGCAATTACTATTCTAGCAGCAACACTGGTAATCAAAGGCGAGCTGACTCTAGGTATGATGCTTTCAATATCATTCATAATTGGCCAGCTGAATAGTCCGGTTCAGCAGCTTTTGGGCTTTATCTATTCATTTCAAGATGCCACGATCAGTATTGAACGAATCAGCGAGATACATCTTAAGCCAGACGAAGAGCCTAACGATGTTCCAAAGGTCAAAGAGATTCCGGAAAACGTACCGATAACAGTTAAAAATCTATCATTCCGATATTTGGGGACATTGGAGCCAGTGTTGGAGGATATTTCAATTGAAATCCCACCAAACAAAACGACAGCAATAGTAGGTATCAGCGGAAGCGGCAAGACCACACTATTGAAGCTACTCTTGAAGTTTTATGAACCATTAACCGGAGAGATAAAAATCGGAAATGTTCCTTTGAAAAACGTCTCTCAATACGAATGGCGGAAGCAATGCGGAGTAGTTATGCAGGAAGGTCATATTTTTAACGACACGATTGCCAACAACATCGCAATAGGTCATGACAGGGTTGATCTAAACAAACTAAATCGAGCTATTGAATTATCGAACATGGCTAAGTTTGTCGACACTTTGCCACATTCTTACAACACAAAAATTGGAAATGAAGGCATCGGTCTTAGCACGGGACAAAAACAAAGAATTCTAATAGCAAGAGCTATTTATAAAGATCCAAAAATCATTCTGTTTGATGAGGCCACGTCTTCACTGGATGCAATTAATGAAAAAGAGGTAATTAGCAACCTGAGAGCATTTTTTAAAGGGAGGACAACTGTCATTATTGCTCACCGGTTAAGTACTGTACAGCACGCTGATCAGATTGTCGTCTTGGGGAATAATACTGTTGTAGAGACGGGCACGCATAAATCACTTATAGATCGAATGGGACCGTACTACCATCTCATAAAGAATCAGCTCCAACTTAAACTTGATGAGTAGTTCACATAATGTTTAACGACATGAGACCAAATGATATTGAAGACTCCGGTACGACCAAGGAATACGTTGAAGTTAGATCTGAAGAAGTCCAGGATATATTTCATGCGATGCCCAGCAGAATTGTGCGATTCGGCTCTTTGATGGTCTTGACAGTATTGATACTCTTAGTAATTGGAGCAAATTTCGTGAAGTATCCAGATATCCTTCCGGCAGAAATAAGCGTATCGAATATTTCCCCTCCGGTCAAAGTTGTAGTAGAGACGGGGGGTGAAGTAAGAGAGATTCGTATTAAAAACAATAGTTTAGTTGATCGAGATCAGGTAATTGCTATCATTGAGAATCCCGCTTCATTCGAAGATGTCAGCCGGCTTAAGCAGGTGCTTAAGTCTGGCAATTCGTTCGATTCATTAAGAAAGTACAGGCTAAATCTGGGGGAGCTCACAACTCCAACACTGCAATATATTGACGCTAGTGGCCGTCTCGAGCTTTTTACAAACTTGAATCTGTATCAAAAACAGCAGGAAGCATTAAAAGAAAAGATTCAAGCGCTTGAGTTTCTTAAAGACAAGCAACTGGATCAGCGTCAACTCATTTCCAGAAATCTTGAGCTCACTCAAAAGGATTTTGCAAGAAGCGAGAAACTTAATAAGGAACAGGTAATCTCATCCCAGCAATTTGAAACAGCTGAGAAAGATCTGATTCGCGCCAAAAGGGAATTAGCATCAATAAATGAACTCATCGGCAACTCTAACCTTTCTATCGCATCCCTTAAAAATGATCTGATTCAATTAGAACTAAAATCTCAAGAAGAATATGCAAAGCTTAATCTGGTAAAAGATCAATCGCTATCCAATCTTCAAAACGCTATTATATCATGGAATAAGCGCTACCTGATTACAGCACCAATAAAAGGTAGAATAACATTCCTTGAAGATTGGAGTGACGGAAACTACGTTGAATCGGGCAAGCAATTATTTTGGATAGAGTCAGAGTATTCAAACGCCATAGGTAAAGTAAAGCTCCCAATGTTTAAAAGTAGTAAAGTTAAAAATGGGCAAACGGTTCAAATTAAGCTTGAAAGCTATCCGTTCGAGGAATTCGGGATGCTGTTGGGGAAAGTAAGAAGTATTTCATCTGTTCCGAAAGACAATCATTATCTTATTGATGTTGAATTCCCTGATGGATTGGTTACCAGCTACGGAAAACGCCTTGATTTTCGGCAAGAAATGAAGGGTACGGCATCTATTGTAACCGAAGAACTTAGTCTCTTTGACAGAATATTCAATCAGTTCAGGAAAATTTATAATTCCAGATAAGTAAACCGACCTAGAAAATGATGCCAATCATTCTTGGAAGCATTGCTTTAAGTCTACTCCATGCGATTATTCCAAATCACTGGTTGCCACTCCTAATGGTTAGCCGGAAGGAGAACTGGACTCTGTCTCAAACAACTTCTGTCACGCTAGCCGCCGGTTCAGCCCACGCGTTAAGCACAATAGGCATTGGCTTTTGCGTTGGAATCTTGAGCTATGAGTTATCTGATCATGTAAAGCTGTTTTCGCAAATAGTTGCGCCTGTTTTACTTGTTTTTCTTGGGATCATTTTCATTTATCAGCACCATCGGCATAAACATTTTAATTTAAAACCTATAACTCCGACTCAATCCAAAACGAAATTGATTATCGGATTAGTTTTAATCATGTTTCTATCACCCTGTCTGGAAATTGAGGGATTATTCATTATGGCTGGCATGCAAGGGTGGAAACAAATGACAATACTGGCCTTTGTTTATACTATCGTGACGATAACGGGAATGACCATTTTTATTAGAATGGCATATATGGGTTTTATGCGCTTCAATTTTCACAAACTAGAGCACAACACAGGTATTATTACAGGGGTGATCTTGGTTGCTATGGGAATATTTGCTTTCCTGACGAATTGAAATACTAGTCGACAAGCACTAAGCTGTAGTCCCGTGTAAGCTCAAAGACTAACGGATCTAGTTGTATGCCCTCTTGAAAAACTACTAATCTAAACCTTCTAACTCCCTTTGATACCCATTCCGATAAACTCACCGGCACGTCACCCAGCTTCGGACGTTTCAAAGTCATCTTTGTAACCAGCGTATTGCGGTGATCATCAAACACCATGACTTCAAAAATCCCATATTTAATAGCATTCGCGGGTATATAAGCAGTTACCGGCTTTCTTTTGCTTGTAAGATAAAACAATACATTGTTTACATCATTAATCTCTCTCTCTCTTGTAATTGTATTCTCCGTGACTATAAAATACTCATAGACTCCCTCAATAAGTAAATCATCCTTGTAACTGTACTCCTTTTCACATTTCCCGGCAGCATTACGTTTTAATTGGATTTTATTCAACAAAACCGAAACATTGCTACCTTTCAATTTTCTGTACAGTTCAAATTCAGCAATGCTATCGCAACTACCAATCGACCATTTAAGACCAACTGTCCTCTTCTGAATTGAAGCTTTAAGATTAAAGACTCGTGCATTTCGCGTTAGCGGTAGACCCTTCGGAATTCTACTAAACCCAACCTCGAACGAGCAAAAGTCACCCAAGAATCCATCAATATTGACGTAATAGGTTTTACCAGCGACAAGGGAATCTAACTTCAAAAAACTGTCATTGTATTCAACTCTAGAGATGCAACCCACGAGCTTATTATCCTCGGATACGCAAGGATCTCCCGTCAAAACGAAGATTTGAACTCCTCCTGAGTCACGGCACTTTTGAGCGGATATATTGATGTAATATGTCCCCGAATTTGTAGGCTTAAAAAAAAACCACTGATCATTATGATAAACAAGGCACCTCGCGGTCAATTTCCTCTTGGCACAAGACCATTCGACACTTGAATTATTTGTTTTTGACTGAACAGAAGAATCCTCCAATAATTCTATACGGCCAACAAAATCATTGTTGGTGACTTGAGCTGCCAGGCAAATATTAACAAGAACAAATGTCGTCGTGAAAATATAAGAACTCAACATCCTAAGTTTAGCGAAATTATCGCAGTTAAATTGTTTCATATGGCAAAACATCAAAAACTGTTATGCTCCATCAACGCTTGTCAAGGGTCACTTAATATAACTAAGTTATAATCGTTAACTGATTTTGTGGGTATATAAGCTCTCGGTATCAAAAGTCGCTTTCGTCAATAACGAGAGTATAAAAGGCGCTCTGCGTTGACTTTCTTTTGAAAGTCCATTCCCCCGCTAGGGTAAAATCTTTAGTGCTTTCAAAGCCATCTGACTTTCTCACAATGATAGAATCTAAAACATGAATTTTTTCATCATTGTCATAAGAATTCTTAGAAGCACCCAGCCTTTCGAAGCTTGTTAGCCTAGCAGATGAATCCGGAGTGAGTGTAAAGGTTCCCATTTTTAAATGTCCCCGTTGCTGATAGTACGCAGTAACGGTTACGGAGTCTTCCAATCCATTTTTAATCTGGAACTCGTAAATTGTTGTTTCATCCACACTACAGCCCACAACCGCGACCATAGCAAACAATAGCACGGGTTTAATATCGAAATAATTATTCTCTCGTACCAAGCTTTATGCCGTTAGTTTAAGGTATTTCAAGTTAATAGATTAAAAATAAAAGGCAATATTCTCTCACAGATTGTTTTCAGGCGGGCTGTCGTCGAGCTATACAAATAAGGTGTGCAATTCCTTGCAAGACGACTTCAATCCAGAGTTCCGCGAGCATAACAATGATCAGGATTGTAGACCCAGCGCACAATTTTAACGCAGCACTTATCCTCACTTCTTCCGGGAAAAGCAAGCGACCGGAATTCTCATTTACAGATAGTTCTATTGCAGCCTACCGCCCTTCGACACAGAATACAATTTTCATGCAACTTGACCCGCATTAAAAAGCACATGGATAATTTTTTCGACAGGCACATTAGAACTTCAAGTACTTGTACTTATAGACGTACTTCACAAGACCAACGGTTGACTTGACTCCTAATTTCTTGAAAATGATGATACGGGTATTAAAGAAGGTACTTTGGCTGATGCCCAATTTTTGAGCGATTTCACCAACCGTCTTTTCTCTACAAATCATGAAAACGATCGCAATTTGATGTCTAGTGAGTAAATTGAAACGCTGGCGATTCGGTATAGCCTTCACTGTGGTTTTTGTTGAGGTCATAACTTTGGCATTTACATGGCAGAAAACAAAATGGTAGTAGAAATGCGTATTATTTAACTGTACAAATATGGAATCATGTACCTCTCTGACGAAGTAAAATAGTCATTTGTACTTAATTTCATGTAAGATTCACTCCTATTGATTAATGCGTAACAAAGCTAAAATGAGCCAGCAAAAAACAACTGCAAAGAAGAACCAGCACTATGTGCCGCGCTTTCACTTAAAACGATTTTCAGTTTTCGGAAACGAAAATGAAATTCGAATGTTCGAGAAGAAAAATGAACAGTTTATTGCTAGCACCAGCCTTAAAAATCAGGCATCCGAAAAATATTACTACGGCAAAGATGGAGAACTGGAGGATGATCTCTCGGTTAGTGAAGGCATTTTTGCAGAAACAATTAAGTCAGTCCTAAGTACTGAAAAATTGCCCGCTTATTTCTCAAAAGAACACCGAACATTACTCCATTTCACAGTTTCGACGGAATTCCGGAATCCGATCAAAAAAGAAGCGATGGAGCGCTTGACTGATATCATTGGAGAATATGCCAAAAAACATGTAAACTTCCCCGACGAGTACCGAAATAGCGACTCGAAGCTAAAACTTAAAAACCCGGTCAGTTTTACCCTGAGCAACCATAACCAAAGCGTCCTGATGATATCGGATCTTCACCTTAAACTTTTAAAAAATATAACGGCTATTCCATTTATAACGTCTGATAATCCAGTCGTCCATTATAACCAGTTTCTTGAACAACACACCAAATTGCAAGCGATCACTGGTTACGGGATGATGGGAATTCAGATCTTTGTGCCGCTGTCTCCTGCATATATGCTCATGCTTTATGACAGCCAAGTGTACTATATTGGGAAAAGAAAAAGCAAAACCGTTGTCATATCTGATCCGTCAGAAATTGATCAGCTCAATTTGATCCAATTTATGAATGCGAAAAAAATTTGCTTTGGGAATGAGAGCACATCGGAAGACTTGTTTAGAAAGCTATTAGTCAGGTCTAAGTCGCTCCCAATCCCCAGACAGCCAATTTTCAAACGCATAAAAACAGGCGAACAAACATTGACCGAATATCACGCTGAAAGCAGTTGCCGAACTAATTTGCGATTGAGTTTCGTGGCTTACTCTACTTTTGCGTCGCGTGTCAAATTTGAAGATAATGCTTTGTTTTATCCAAGAGCTTTTGCTCTTCAAATGGCTGATGCGATAAGAAATGATCCTCATTTCAGGGATTTTCACGATACCAGTACATGACAATGATAGACGATATCCAACACCAAGAAATGCCAAAACTAAACTCACTAGGGCACATATGCGCACGCTCGTAACAGACAGGCTTAACGGATCGATCTCATTAAAACCAGGCGGTCAACAACCAATCAATTATAAAAGCAAGCCATACAGTTCAGATACGGTTCGTTCTATGACCGAGATAGACTGCTAACACCTACTTTGTGAAATAAACGTTTGTGGAAAAGGCTAGTCGAACACAGAACGTTTTGAAATCGACCCGAAATCAAAACACTGAAAATGCCCCTCAAGATCTTTTGACCCGGGCGAAATCTGGAACATCAAAGAATTCTCAGACTCCAGGACTTCAAGCCTAAAAAATTTTCCTGGAGTCGTTTCATACCCTTCAAAAAAGGAAATCGGAAAAATCCGCTCTTCAAGTTCATTTGACTCAGGGTCCTTTAATATTTCAACCAATACCGTTTGTTCATTCACCGAAATGATCTTCATCGGGAATGAATCTTTCAGTCTCCATGCGCGACATCTTGACGAAGCCGCCAATAACTCCAGGCCACTTTGAGTACGAAAGACGCGCGAGTCAAAATCATCGGTGGTACCAATCAGTTCACCAACCAGCCGAAACAGGCTGCCTGTATCAAGTTCATTAGGACTAAGCAATTCCATGGTTTAAATAGAGTTTATGTAAAATCCCGAAGGTAAATTGCCATTGAAAGACCACCCTTAATTTCTGAACAATTAATCAATTCCAAACATTTGCGCAGCCAGACGCCCGTCTCGAAGCGTGAACATATATTCGCCCGGACCGAGATTCACAATCGTGACCAAATATGAATGATGCTGATATTTGACCGACTGAAAGCTGACCTTACTGGCTTCATTTATCTCAGGCCCCTTGAGCTGGTCGGTCATGATAACCTCGACAAATCGGTTATGTTTCTTTTTATCAATTTCAAGCTTTAGAACACCAACGATGTCTACTGGATTGTCATTATTGTCCTTGACGCTGACAATAAAATTCAGCGTGTCGGATTTCGGGATGCGAATGGGCGATTTTTCACCCTTCACAAAGTCAATGGTTTTAGTCTTTCCGACGCCCACCAGCAGCAAGGACGGACTGCTTACAACCTTTGACAGCGGCGTTTGACGCTCAAGGAGTGCTGTTTCGTTGTTATTGTGGACATACACGATAGTATTCGTGTACTCAGGCTCGGTGGCGGTAATCTGTGCCGTCAACACCAGCGGGCTAATAAGAAAAATTAAGGCTACAGCCGTGCGGCAAATGGTTTTCATAAGTTCCTGTTTAAGGTCGTTTTGGTTTACAAAGATAGCAGGGTTATCCAATTACAAAACCCTTTTTTGACCCGTTCTTTTTTGGTTTGTCATTACAAACCAAGGAACTTGCTTACCCGGGAAAAACTTGCAAAAGATATCGGCCAACGTATTCGGGAAATACGCGAGAAAAAAGGTATCTCGTTAAAAGAATTTGAAACCTACGAGAATTCAATAGAACGCGGTAATCTGTCAGAGATTGAAAACGGCAACACTTTAGCTTCGGTTTTTACGTTGTATAAAATAGCACAAATACTCGGCGTCAAAATATCTGATTTTATTAAAGAGTAGATTTCCGGACGCGTCTAACACCACCATTTCCTACTGCTTTACAATAAGTTTGGGTTTTCCCGCACTTTTTATCGAATTGCAGCCTTCTCCATCCAACTCATCCGCTAATGAGTTAATACAGCAAGTCTCAATTGCAAAAATATAGCCTTTGAGGTTGGGGCGGGGATAAGACCTTGACTCCTTGTATATGCTGTGTATCAGTGGTAAGATACTCATAACATATAATGGAAAATAAACTCTTAAAAGGCAATCTGCTTGTTGAAACCGATCTTAAAGATTCATCTGTAACTAGGTTGCTTTCCGACTTGCCACGGACAGGAAAAAAGATAAAAACAATCCGCTCTTTTAAAAATCTCCTGGTACTTAAGCTTGCTACTGACCAGTGTCTATTAGTGTTTAAAAAGAAAAGATCAAGACAAGGATGGACAGGGATTGAATGTTTAGCTATCATTAACCGTTCTGCATTCAATTTTTACAACTTAATCTGTGACGCAGAGCCACTACTTAATAAGCGGTGGCCAAGATTAAACGTTTTCATGAATTTGAATACCGCAAGTCGCAAACACAAGAGGCTTATCGAGGGACTGATGCGAGCAGGTTGGAGACCCTCTGGCTATAAATCGGCCCGGCTTCAAATGTTAATGAAAGTCTTTCCTGAGCCTGAGTCTGCCCCGTAATCCGGAATATTTGCCGCAATGTGAAGCCCGACAGATATTGACACAAGCACTGAAATATTTTTACCCCTCAAAACGAAGGTAAATGGCAAGAAATGTAGTCAGGATGTTGAATTATAGCCTAAATAGAGCCAATTTCACGCGTTGGAAACTTAAAATTTTGACCTCAAACTGGGCTTGCCGCGGAGTGCGTTCAAAATGTTCCCGGAAACCCGGTAATGTCTTTGCCTCATGAATATTTCACAACTTGTCGAAAAGTATCATGCTGGGAGGGAAGAGTATCTCAGGACGAGCTACAATGAGACTCAACTCAGAAATGACTTTTTAAATCCTTTTTTTAAATTACTAGGCTGGGACATTGATAATACAGAAGGTAAAGCAACCAATGAACGGGAAGTAATTCTGGAAGAACCTGTAAGAGCTCATATCGAAGAAAGCTCTAAAAAACCCGATTATACTTTCAGATTGCATTCTGAAAGAAGGTTTTTTGTTGAAGCCAAAAAACCCAGTGTCAAAATTGAATCTACTGATGAACCAGCTCGTCAAATAAGAAGATACGGCTTCACTGCCAAACTGAAAATTTCAGCGCTGTCGAATTTTGAACATCTTATCCTGTACGATACATCGGTTCCCGTTGATGCATCTGACAGTCATATCACAGGTATAATCAAGACATACCCCTATACCAAATATGTTGAATGCTTTCAGGAGATCAAAGATCTTATTGGAAGAGACGCGGTTTATTCCGGAAGTTTTGATGAAGTGTGGAAGAATATCGAGATCAAACTTGAAAAATTCTCCATCGACCACCATTTTCTGAATCAAATCAACCAGTGGCGAAAGGAACTTGGTACCGAAGTTTGCAAGCATAGTCCTGGAATTAAAGAACATCTCCTAAACGATGTGGTGCAAAGCTATCTCAACAGGATATTGTTCCTTCGTGTTTGTGAGGATCGTAATATCGAGCAGTACAAAACGCTGAGTAAACTTGCTAACGAGGGGAAATTTGAAGCTCTCATCCAAAAATTTGTCGACGCTGACAAAAAGTACAATTCCGGATTATTTGATCAATTGCTTGGAGAGAAAATTGTAGCCAACGTCAGTTCTGTTTTTTGGATAATCATCAAAAAGCTGTATTTCCCCGAGAGTCCATATTCCTTTTCAGTATTCTCCTCTGATATTTTGGGAAGGATTTATGAAATATTTCTCGCGGAAAAACTAGTAATTAAAGATGGCATCGTTGAGCTTGTACGAAAGCCAGATCATCTTGATCGTGATATTATCACGACGCCCACATATATTATCCACGAGATTCTTCGAAAAACAGTTCAGCCAAAATGTATTGGAAAAAATGAGACTGAAATTTTGAAGCTGAGGTTTTCAGACATTGCATGCGGCTCAGGCGCATTTCTTCTCGAAATATTCCAGTTAATTAACGATAGTCTCATTGATTACTATCTAGCAAACGATAGATCAAAGTTAATTCAGATTAACTTAAGCACATTCAAACTACCTTTCTCAGTAAAGAAAGACATTCTAATCCATTGCATCCATGGGGTTGATAAAGACTATAGTGCGGTCGAGGCAACAAAATTCGGACTTTTACTAAAGTTGCTAGAGGGCGAAACCGATTCTTCGACCCTTCCAACAAAACCAATACTTCCGGGTCTCGAAAATAACATCCATTTCGGCAACAGTTTAATTGCTCCTGCTGATCTGGGAATGTTATCTGACGCAAGCATAAATCCGCACGATTTCAAGGGCGATCTATTTGATTGCGTAGTTGGAAACCCTCCTTACATGACAATTGAGGAGATGCAAAATGTTACTCCCAAAGAGGTTGGCTTATATTTAAAGAACTTTAAATCTGCATCCAAGCAATTTGACAAGTACTATCTTTTTGTAGAACGGGGATTAAGTCTGCTGAAGAAAGATGGCCTGCTTGGTTATATCGTGCCCAGTAAATTCACAAAAGTAGGAGCCGCTAAACAGCTCCGAAAATTTCTAAAGGAAAGGAAAAGCATCGTTTCAATCCTATCATTTGGAGCTAATCAGATTTTTGAAACAAAATCGACATACACTTGCTTGCTAACACTGAGCAAAGAATCTCATGAAGAGTTTGAATACGGTGAGGTTATCAACCTTGCGAAATGGCGGATACGTGAAAAAGAATCAGTTACAATTACCAATAAAATTACTAGGGAACTAGAGGAAGACATCTTCGTGCTAGTCCCAGGGCACTTGGAGAAGGCCTACAAAAAAATACTTTCAATCAGCACTCCTTTGAATACCCTGGTTGGGAAACATAACATTTATAATGGGATTCAAACAAGTGCCAACGATATTTACATTTTCGTGCCAACAAACGAAGACGATAAATACTTCTACTGGAACGAACTGGTTAAGGGAAAAACAAAAAAACAAGACCAGATAATTGAAAGGCGTATTGAAAAAGATTTTACTAAACCCTATTTTAAAACTCTAGGAAAAAATTCACTACACAGCTATAAAAAACTGGTCCCCAACTCACGAGTACTCTATCCTTACGAGCCTAATGCAGCCGGTGAACCAACATTGATCTCACTCAATGATATCAAAGCCAGGTTCCCGTTAGCATACGACTATCTTATCGAACATCAGCCAGCACTCAGCAAAAAAAGTCGGAAAATTCAACCTGTGCCAAAAGCGACAGATGAATGGCATCGATACGGAAGATCACATGGGCTTTCCTCGTGCGAAGTACCTTTAAAGATTGTGGTTGGGATTTTGTCATCCGGTGAAAAGTATGCAATAGACGAAAGTCAAACATTGGTATCATCAGGTGGTACAGCAGGCTACTGTTGTATATCGTTCACAGATGAGAATCCATATTCCATATACTATGTTCAAGCCATACTCAACTCAAAGTATTTGGAGTGGTTTTGCTCATTATATGGAGAGATTTTTAATAATAAATATCTGGCTAGGGGCACAAAAGTCCTAGAACGACTGCCTATCAGGCAAATTAACTTCGAAAATCCTACCGAGAAAAATTGGTATGATTTAATCATAGGAATACAGAAGAAACTGATTAGACTAAATGAAGAAATGATTTCGAGCGGCAAGGACAAAAGAGCAATAGCACCATTGTTGGACGAGTTTAACAGAGGCAAACAAATTCTAGATACGGCATTAACATCTCTATACGAGTTGGGCGAAGACGACGCATTGATACCAACGATTGAGGAACTGTATGAAGCTGATTAAGAACGCTAGCTCCGAAAAATTGCGGGGCGGATTTTATACACCTGAATTGATTGCTTCATTTATCCTCAAATGGGGAACCAGAGGAAACAGGCATCAACGCATATTGGAGCCAAGCTGCGGTGACGGTGTCTTTTTGGAACGTCTAAAAAAAGATCACTACCCATTCAAATCTATCACAGCCGTTGAATTTGATAACATAGAAGCAAATAAGGCGAGGCAGCTAAATCTTCGGCAAGCGACAGTAATTAATGATGACTTCCATGTTTTCTGCAACACCACACGTGAACGTTTTGACTTAGTAGTTGGTAATCCACCTTACATACGTTATCAATACTTCAACAGGGATCAGCAAAGCGAAGCTGCGAAAATATTCGAAAAGGCAGGTTTGAAGTATTCTAAGTTAACTAATGCATGGGTTTCATTTGTGGTCGGATCTAGTCTATTACTAAATCAAAACGGAAAGATCGGATTTGTATTGCCGGCTGAACTGCTGCAAGTTAGCTACGCAAAGCAGCTAAGGGAATTTCTCGCCAAGCACTTCAATAAAATCAACATCATCTCTTTTGAAAAGTTAGTTTTCCCCGATATCCAACAGGAAGTTGTTCTTCTGCTTTGCGAAAAAAACAAGAGTCGTAAGCATTTAATCGAACACATCGAATTATACGATGCTAGCGCGCTGAAGAATCTAAACGTAAACCGGCTTAGTCATCCCTCAAAAAGAATTGATCTTAAATCAAATAAATGGACATACTATTTTTTGAGTCAAGAAGAGATCAACTTCCTTGGGAAAGTTGAGTCGGTGTTTGAGATACCAAAATTAGGAGAGTATGCAAATGTTGAGGTTGGGATTACAACGGGTGCAAACAAATTTTTTACTGTACCATTAAAGACTGTGAAAGAATATGATCTGGAGCAATTTGTAAAACCAATGGTCGGCAGAAGCGTTCAGGTGGATAGTGTGATTTTCTCCAGAGATGATTGGAGAAAAAATAGGAACTCAAAAAATCGTGCGCATCTACTGGTTTTCCCCAAAAAAAAAGAGTTGAAACACCATGAGGGCGCAAAAAGATACATCCAACACGGTATAGATGAAAGGATTAATGAAGGATATAAAACGGGAATTCGTGATGACTGGTTTGTAGTACCTTCAATAAAGATGTCTCAGGCATTGTTCATTCGGAGGAACAACATCTATCCTCGATTGATTTTAAATGATGCGAACGCATATACCACTGATACCATGCATCGTGTGTTCATCAAGCCTGAAACTAATAAGAATGCTTTCATTGGAAGCTTCTACAATTCAATTTCATTGGCGTTTGCAGAAATTGTTGGCAGAGGTTTTGGTGGTGGAGTTCTCGAACTAATGCCGAGTGAAGTGGAAGAAATTCCCTTGCCCTACTCTACCGTCAACAGTGAATTGATTTTCACAATTGATAAAATGCTTAGAAAAGGAGAGACAATAGATGAAATTCTAAAAGTCACAAATAGAAAAATTCTTCGCGATCAATATGGATTTACCGCCAAGGAAATTACGCTGGCAAACAATATATGGAAAAAACTGTCATTGAGAAGATTAAACCGAAAGCATAAGTAGCAAAAGGACCATTCATGCTTAGTGATAACGTTAAAGGATGTGCGATCACTTCGTTGGAACCCGTGGGAAATTCTCCTGCTTCAAGAATTCATTGAGAAATGACTCACTCTCGCAAAACAAAAATTCTTCAGCAGTGCAAAGGCTCGCATAATTGATCAGATTAACCTCATTGGTGTCAATTTTTCTGTAACGAACTCTTTTGATAACATCCAGATGATTTAAGTTGTTGAATCCTTGAAACGCCACAACATATTTTGAGGCTATTGGAAAAACAACGGTGTCGAATCTTCCAAAATTAGTATTCCAGATTTTCTCACCGTCTAAAGAAAAACCAGGATTGTCACTCGTTAGGAAGAAATCCTTATCAACTTTTGGTGTAAGGACTTCAAAATTCATACTCAAAAGTTTTAAAAGGGCATCGTGAATAGGTGTATTTATGCCCACAAGAGATTCAACCAATCCACGTAAATGATTTTCTTCTGAAAACGTTGAGGTGTCTTGCATTTTTTCAAGCTGTTCACTTTTAATTGATTCAAAGTCAACTTTGCGCTGATCAATTAACGTTTTGTATTCTTCATACATTTTAGATGTTACTTCATTAAATATCCTGTTGAGCAATTTTTGATCGGTGAACTGCCTTCTGAAAAAGTGTGTTCGTTGTTTAATTGAGACATATGCTTTTAGCAATTGTTCATGTTGAGATCGGCTTACATATTGCCTACTTTTGAAATTCTCAATGAGATTTATCCAACCTCGTTCGTACGGGAATCCATAGCGTTCTAAAAATGATTTTTCTGTAAGCTTATGTTCATGGAGGGCAGTGGGGTTTTTTATGTCATAAAAGTCTTCCCGATAACATACTCCGCTTGTGTGTATTTTCTTCGCTCTCTTCTGACCCCGCTTAACTTTAAAGAAATGACCCTCGCAATTTCTCGAAAACTGTTTCAGGTAAACCTCTGGGACAAAATGATGTTTCATGATGGATCCACAAATTTGCAAACTTAGAAGCGAGTCGTCAAAGCGGTATTGTAGATTAGATGGACTTTTTTAGAACAAGCATTTCATCGCCACTGATACCAGTTAAAGCCCACAGCAATCACGAGTATCGGGAGCGCGTGGACCTGTGCGGACAGCCCTCGGGAAGCAAAAAAGAACAAATTCAGAATAGGAGTTAGTCCTATTGTACAGGACTCTAAATAAGTTATAAATTTAGCTATTCAACCACTGGACAATCTCCTCGAGGTTCTAACGTGCAATGATCCCTTAAATCAGTTAACAAACTAATCTAACGAATTTTGTTTTATGCCTAAGTTTTCATTTGATGACGCAAAATCCCCAGAAGAAAATATTGAATTATTCATCAATCACTTAAAAACCATCGATGAATCTCTTGCAACAATTCTCGAGTCAAATATCACAAGATTAACTTCTTTACCAGAAGGTCAAGCACGAACCGCTGTTCGAACCGAGATAAATCAGCAGATAAAAAACGCCCTAGATTCTCAAACTCAAAACTGATGGCAAAACATTTCATCTCAAAACTCCAGATTGAAGGATTTAGAGGTATTAACAATGAGAATGATCCTCTTGAAATTAATCTAAAGAATGATCAGGTTAATTCACTCTTCGCTTCAAATGCTCAGGGAAAAAGTTCAATTTTTGATGCCTTGTGTTTTGCCATCAAAGGTACTGTTCCTAAACTCGCCTTACTTCAACAATCAGAGCGAGCAGAGAACTACTATGCAAATCAATTCCATTCATCAGGATTAGCTACAATTATTCTGACTCTTCAACCTGATGATGGATCTGCTGCCCTGACTGTCCGTGTGAGACGACAACCAGACGGACTACGCGTTGTTGATAGTCCATCTGGTTTTACCACTCCAGAGCAACTCTTAAACAGTTTAAACTCTGAATTTTGCTTACTAGACTATCGTTCATTCCAGGAATTCATTGAGGAAACGCCATTAAAAAGAGGAAGAGCATTCTCATCTCTATTAGGCTTGGGTAAGATTTCCGGTTATCGACAAGCCCTTGAAGTATTATCAAATACGCGCAATCTAAATACAGACTTCGATCTTTTAGTTCTTCGCGAAAGGGTTACAAACTATGAAAGAAGAAAATCTCAATTGGAATCTCTAATAATTACGAATTACCATAAGCTAACTAATGTCCAAGTAACAAGCCCAATTGATACCGATCAAATCATTTCTGAGTCTACAAACGCTCTAAAAAATATTACTATTCTAAGGAGTACATTTGAAACCCACACGTTAATGACTGCGGATTTCGATGCCATCAAAGCTATCATCAAAAATGCAGAGAAAGGCAGCGAACAAGAAAGGCTACGTCAATTGATTCAAATTATTCCTCAACTTGAATCTTTAAAGGTTGAAAGTTCAGAGGAAGAAGAAAGAGAAGGCTTAAAAGAACTTGTAGAGCAACTCAACAAAAATTTAAGCGGAACAAGTGGTCCTCTTACTAAAAAGCATTATGAGGAAACATTAAAGTTAATGAGTTCCGCTGAATGGACGAATGATCAGATGTGCCCAACTTGTGAAACAACTTTAACTTCCTCACTGCCGGAGTCTTTAAAAAAGAAGCTTCTTCAATATCAGAGAACTGCTGAATTGCACGAAAAACTAAATGAAGCCTGGTCAAACTCGCAGACTTCGTCAAGGCTTGACGATCTTTTAGTTGCAAGCCAAATAGCTATTGATCACAAGGACAGAAAAAGGATTAAAGAAATTGCAGGATTAATAGAAGCCGGAACTATATCAGCAGAAAATTTACAAGAGATAATTGATTATAGGACTAACCTTGATGGAATACGATTAAAAACAATAACTAACCTAAAAGCTGAACAGGAGAAACTACAAAAAGGGCTTCCACCCTCTTTGGTTGCCCTCACTGAACAAGTAGCCGTTGCAGAAGACCTCAAGAAACAGATTACTGATTACTTAACAAGCGTACGCAATCTTAATGATGCAAGTGATAAGCTTTCAAAAAGGACCAAATGGGTTGAGTTTATAACAAATGCATCACACTTATTTGCGACGGCAGAAGTCGCATTGTCAACTTCCAAAACCTTAAGCCTCGAAACATCCTATAGAGCGTTATACCAAGCCATAACTAACAATCCTGATGTTATTCCAAAACTTGTCAAGACAGGTGCATCTGAAGATCTTTTACTTAACTTAGATACCTTCTATGGAAAAAGTAATTTGGCTGCTTCAGCTCTTTTATCAGAAAGTTATAGAAATGCCTTGGCTCTATCAATTTTTCTAAGTGCTGCGATTCAAAATTCAGAATCATCCTTCATAGTATTTGACGATGTTACTTCGAGCTTTGACGCTGGTCATCAGTTTGCATTAATGGAAGTCTTAAGGACTCAAATTAGTCGTCCCAATAATACAAATGGGCCACAAGTTATCGTTTTGAGCCATGATGGACTTTTAGAGAAGTACTTTGACAAAGTTTCGTCAACTGCGCTATGGCATCATCAAAGGCTCAATGGGCTCGCTCCAAATGGAAAAATTTTCACCCAGACACAAAATGCCAATCGTCTTAAAGGCAGTGCCACGCAATTTCTCCAAGCTGGACAAATTGATCAAGCAGAACCCCTTGTCAGGCAGTATCTTGAATTTAAGTTGCTGGAAATAATCCATCGAGTAAATATTCCTGTTCCTATAGATTTCTCAATCAGAGATGACCGAAAAATGGTGCAAAATTGTATTAATGCCATAACCGCTGCTCTTGATCTGTACTCAAGGGCTAATCAACTGATTCTTTCACAATCTCAACAAACTTCTGCAAAAAATACCCTAATCCCAAGTATCGTTGCTAACTGGCTCTCTCATTATTCGACAGGAGTAACAGCTTCATTTACTCCGCAGCTGCTACTTGCAGTTCTTAGCTCAATTGATCAAATCGCAGATTGCTTTATGTACAATTGTACCTGTTCAGGAAGTGTACAAAGAAAATATTATAAATCACTGTCGTCTAAACACTGTCGGTGTATTTAATGACTTTGAGTCGATTTACCAAATCACGTTCAGTTACATCGATGCTTTCAACAGAAAAAGATAATCTACGTATCTCGATACGTCGAAAGTATGGCGAAAAAGAAATCAACTTTAAGCAATATAATATTCGGCCACTTCGATGAGCCGCCATGGCCGTCGTTTGTAAAGCCACTACCAAGCGAGCTCTTCACCAGCTGGTTGCTAAGATTATCGCGCAGTCACTTAGTCCGATACTATACCTTCTGCTCCTCGTATTTCAATGGCATAGAATTTTGGGACAGGGACTTAGATAAATTCCTGCCGACCGGAATCAAGGACATTATTTTGAAAAAAAGCATCCTTAAATCCGAGGATATTGATCAGATGCGGCTAGTATCCTTTCAACCAAATCTGTTTGTTACCGATATCGCCAACCGAAGCCCATGGTTTACACCGTTTAGTGTCTATTCGCTTAAACACGGCTCGAAACATCGAACGGCCCTAACTGTATGTCCATCGTGTTTAAAAAAAGATGGCGCCATGCCCTATTTCAGAAAATCGTGGCGACTATCAATAAAAACTGTCTGCGTAGAGTGCGGTACTGAGCTAATTGATGTATGCCCGGAGTGCGAAATGCCCATCAACCATCTGATAGCTGAAAAAGGGCGGCGAAGCCAGACCCCGATTTTTCCTGTTACATGCTGCTGGAAGTGTTTATCCAACCTCAGCGAAGTTGTCCCCATTCCCGCCAAGGCAAAGGCACTGGAAATGCAGCAATTTTTTGATACTATAATTGAAACAGGGTATGATGCGCGTCACGGACTCCAATATGCTCACTTATACTTTTTAGTACTGCGCAAAATTCTTTCGCTACTGAACAAACACGGCAATCCGCAGCTTGATACACTTCAGCGCGAACTATCTAGAGCGGCGAATGTCGAATTCATTGTCCCGAAGAACAGCCGGGCAAATTCTTTTGAAACGCTTAGTGTATCCAACCGCGCCAATCTTCTGTACAAAGCTTATTGGCTGCTTGAAGAGTGGCCGGAGCGGTTCCGGGAGCTGCGTGCCATGGCTGGACTAAGGAGTAAAATATTCGTAAACGACTTTCCAGATATACCATACTGGTTTAAGACTGAAGTTGACTATAACCGGGTAGTGTATTCAAGGTGGCGAAACGACTTTTCGGAATCCTATTCCAGTTTCGCGGAACTCGCAAGATGGCGTGTCTCTAAGATCCGCCGACGCGAGGAAAATGATGGCGACAAACAGGATCAGATCACACGATAGTTTGTCCATCCAACTGCTCGTCCGTATCTGCGTCAGCAGCGGTATTCACTTTGACAAGAATTCTTTCTCCAAGGTCTCCCACGCTCGCATCGGGTAAGTGGTAAAGCCTTATGACTTTCAAATTTGATTTTGTTTTCGGATCATGCAACTGGTCAAGTGTTTGGTAGTTGGTCTTTATCGCAGAATATATCCCAGCCAAATCATCAGGATTGAATTCAGCCTTCGCTTGGCCTGGCTTCCGTGACTTAATAATGATTTTCAGCGATGTCCTGAGCCTCCGGTCCATTTCACAAACAATGAAATTGATTTTAGGCATACGAACATGAATTACGAAGAAGGAAACCCGGAAGCTTCTGCCTAGTTCAAGCAGGAGTCTGACTTGGTCAACTTGGTGAGGCAAGTCGTGACCACCGTTATCAAGGTTCGCGATATAGCTGGCATCACACCCATTCACTCTGAAAAACTCACATAGTTTTTCGACGTATGCTCCCCAGTCGACTGCAACAAGATTCATCTCTCCCTCAGTACTCACCAGATCTATATTTGTGCTGCCACCACCGGTTTGCTTATTATCATTCACTGAAATGTTGTCTATGGGAACAGCAGGGACTTTAAGAGTATTTTTCGGCGGCACCTTGCGGTAGCGTTTAAGCCTTTCCTTTTTAGCAGTAAGCGTAGGAAAGCGCTGTGACTTTAAGTCAAGTTCAGCGTGTTTCACGCGGCTGTTGTTCCGTTGAATGTGATCAAATCTGGGGTCCGACGGAAGTTTCGGATTTCTCAGCACGAAGCCGTTGATTATATCTTCGTCGTCTTCTCCCTGGTCATTCCCATTGTCCTCGTCATCCGGCTGATCCTTTTCCTGATTATCGTCGGAGACATGTTTCTTTCCCTTGCATTTTAAACTATCGTCTCTCTCGGGCCGAGGTGTTTCACGGTCGTACTTCAAGGAGTCAAATGGCCATGGCCCGCAGCATTGGAGCAGCTCTGTTACTATGAGAACATCCGCTTCGCCGGTACGTATAACATAGCCATGGACCTTCACGGTTGTGTCGGTTCTGAACGGAAACACACAATCAAGATGCAATGCACCGCGATTGCCGGGCTCCAGCCTGGCGTGGAGAACTGACTGATAAATCGTATTGGCTGAATAATAAGCTTCCGGACTGAATGCAAGCCTTGCGATGAACTCCGCATCGCGCAAATGCATACTGTCTCTCACGATGATTTGATGGTATACTTCTTCCTCACCGGTTATTGCCATTGTTATCTCCGGAACATAAAGTTTATTTTTCAAGCCTCCGGCGGCCTCCCCTTCAACAAGGGCGCGAAAGAACCGCGATGACGGAAACCAATAAAACCTGGCTAGCTCAGCAGCCGGGAAAACGACAAAATCAAACTTAGCTTCCTGCCGACGCCGGTGGGGATAAACAACAATTTTGCTGTTGACTGCAAATCGCCCCGCAGGCTGCACGTCAAACCTGTCAAGCCTGTTCCATCGCATGGCGTTAACTATGGCAGAACCGTGCTGCCAAGCACCCAGTGTCGTGCGAATAAGTTCTGATGATGTGTTCAGATCCAGTGCAAAAGACTGTATATAGCCGTGATGCGACCCAAACATCGCCATACCGTTGTGAAGCAATGTGCCGACAGGAAAAACGCGCAAAAGCCGCAGCGGCAGTGCAATCCATCGCGGCTTATTGATATTCAGGTGCTCAAGGCTAAAAGCTTTGAAAAGCTCTTGATGAACATGATGTACTGCCACCTTAATATACGGCGTTCCGTCGTCCCTCAAAGCTACCTTATCAAGCCAGGTGATCATCCAGGTCTGGCGGGGGTCAAGCTCAGCTATACAATCGCTGATAATAGTCTTAATTTGCTCGAGAGTCAGCTTAGCCTTCCACACAGATATTCATTATAAACAGGAAGGTTTAAGATACTTATTTTCAATCACGATAAATACATGTGGTATCCTCAGCTGTTGGGCTTAATGCCCGAGAAATCCTGACAGTTGTCTATGCAGCGTTCTTAAAAAGTGCAAAATGAGGCAAATTCAGGCATTCTCATTTTTTGGTGATAGTTCTCATTATTTGGTACTATTCACATACAGAGTGCAATGGGGAGATCGTATGCACTGCCTTCCTTCCGAAGATCGGCAGGAGCCAGGTTGACAACCGTTTTTTGTCGCGGCATAAAATAGCCGAATCGCTTAAGAGACGATTCGACCCGATGTTCGCTTTCCTTCACGGCACTGTCGGGCAAGCCACTCATGTGAAACTTGGTTCCCTGACCAACATTAACTTCAATGGTAATTTTGCGGGCGTCAACCCCGAACACGGCACAGCCGAATGTTTTTGAAAGCATGATCGTAGGTAAAGAGAAATTTCAAGGTATGACAGATGCTCCTGCCGGAAGGCTGATCAAATCTGGCACAAGTTGCTTAACGTCTGGCGCTGCCTGAATGTCTTTTCCGGATAGTCATTTTATTGCCGACATATAACAGGATCAGTAAGAAAAGTGCTGAAAGGATGACAATGTCGTTTGTGGTCAACTGACTGTTGGTAGTAATAAAGTGAACTACCAGGCTTACAAAAATTGCTGCAAACAACAGAAATCTGTGAAGAGAATGCTTAACCATATTGTGACAGGTTTGATGTTTAAGTA
Source organism: Cyclobacteriaceae bacterium (assembly GCA_019694875.1). Classification (GTDB taxonomy): domain Bacteria; phylum Bacteroidota; class Bacteroidia; order Cytophagales; family Cyclobacteriaceae; genus UBA2336. Next base: position 32,460 of record JAIBBC010000002.1, on the reverse strand, counting down.
ACGTTGGAAAAATTTGGTTTTGAATAAAAACCCCGGACATCGTCCGGGGCTTCCTTTCACCAGTACTTAATTAACCAAATTATCCTGTACAACACTTACAAACATTGAACCACCTGCGCGACTGGCATTTTCGTTGTTTTTCGAATGTTTACAAGTAATTTCACCTATTGAATAACGAAATACCGTAACATCGTTTACGAAATATCATGGAACGTTTGTCAAACGACTACCCGAACCGTGTGAGAAGGAGAATGAAAAACTTGTTTGGTGTTTACAAGTCCTGTTAAACAGGCTTGGGAGGATTTGGTTCGGAAGTTTTCTTTCCGGTTTCCTGAAGATCGTAGAGTTTCGCTTTGAGGGTGTTCATTTCCTGGATGAGATGAACGTTCTCGCGTTTATGCCGCTTGTTGTCGCGCAGATGAAGTATGAAGTTGGTAACAAATAAAACCAGCAGAACGAACATGGCGTACTTCATCAGCCCGATTACTTTAGAAAGATTCAAAAGAAATTGAAGGTCATCTTTCCTTCCATCCATGTAGATGGTGAACAAAAAAACAAGCAGATGCAGAAGCCCGATTACCGAGTAAAAAATAAGCCTGTTTTTTTTCATAAATGCAGTATAAGCATCCCAAACATAATGTTTTTACCGCGAATCAAAAATTAGAAATTATACGATTAACATACATGCGGGTAAAACCGCAACTCAGGCCTTCTGGATTTCGCTGAGCTTCTTATAAACCCCGCCTTTTGCAACGAGTTGATCGTGCGTACCCCGCTCCATAATCTGGCCGTTCTGAATAACAATGATTTCATCGGCATGCTGGATTGTACTGAGGCGGTGGGCAATTACGATAGAAGTTCTGTTTTTCATCAAATTAGTCAGGGCATCCTGCACCAGTTTTTCGGATTCAGAATCCAATGCAGAGGTAGCTTCATCCAAAATCAGAATGGGCGGATTTTTCAACACCGCGCGTGCGATGGCAAGGCGCTGGCGTTGTCCGCCTGAAAGCTTCGAACCACGTTCACCGATAAACGTCTGGTATTCTTCCGGAGTTTGCATAATGAAGTTGTGTGCATTCGCCACCTTCGCAGCCTCCATTACATCTTCCAGGGTTGCATCTTCTTTCCCGAATGCGATGTTGTTAAATATCGTATCGTTGAACAAAATTGATTCCTGCGTTACCACGCCCATTTGTTTGCGCAGCGATTCGATCTCATAATCGGTAAGCGAGATACCGTCAAGCAAAATCTCACCCTCGGTAGGGTCATAGAATCTCGGAACCAAATCGGCAAGGGTTGATTTACCGCCACCGGATGAACCCACAAGCGCAATAGTTTTACCCTTTTGAATTTTCAGGTTGACGTTTTTCAACACCAGTTCTTTATCATACGCAAAACTTACATTTTTATATTCAATACTGTCTTTGAATGAATCGAGTACGGTCGCGTCAGGCTTGCTCTTTACAGCAGGCTCCATGTCGATTACCTTGAATATGCGGTCTGCAGCAACGGTACCTTTTTGCAAAGAGGTAATCCCATTCGAAAAGTTCTTTGCCGGCTGAATCATGGAGGCAAAGAATACCAGGAAACCGATAAACTCCTGCGGCTCCAGTTCTTTCGATCCGCTCAGCACCAGATTTCCACCATACCATAAAATTACCGCTACAATAATAACACCCAGTACTTCCGACAATGGTGATGACATCTCATTTTTCCGGGCAATTGAAAGGTTGACCTTACGGTGATAACTTGTTTCTGCGTCAATCTTTTTTATGACAAAGTTGCGGGCATTGAACGCCTTGATTACACGCATACCGCCAAACGTTTCATCGAGGATATTCACGATACGACCCATTGCCTCCTGACTCTGCCGCGCTTTCTTTTTCAACCGTCTGATGATCTCGGCAACAAGTCCGCCCATCAAAGGCAACAAGATGAGTGTGAATAACGTCAGCTTGTAGTTAAGGTAGAACATCACCCCGAGGTAGACAATGATCGTAATCGGCTCTTTTAACACCGATTTAAGGCTGTTGTTCACAGATGATTCAACTTCCGACATATCGTTGGTGAATCGCGACATCAGGTCACCTTTACGCTGATCGTTAAAATACCCGATGTGTAAATTGGATACACGGCTGAACAGATCAACCCGCATATTTTTCACAACGTCTACTTTAATGCGCGAGGCGGTAATACGTTCGAAATACCTGAACGTGTTGCCAATAATCATCAACACCACAATGCCCACGCAAATGAACAGCAAGGTGGTTGACGGCCCGTACTCGTGTATGATGCGGATAAAATGATGTTCAAAAAATTCGTGCGCAAATTTTGTGGAAAGTTCAAAATTGCCAGGTGCTTTTGGAATAGGCGGAACCCCGCCCTTTTTGAATAATACATCCAGCATCGGCATGATCAACGCAAGGTACCCGGCACTGAATAACACCCCAAGAATGGCGAAGATGAAAAACTTCATCATTCGTCTGGAAAGTCCGCGGGCGTATCCTAAAATCCGTAAATAAATCTTCATGCTTAAAAGTCGTAGAATCGTTGCGGGATATTCCAGCGCAAAGCTAACGAAGTTATGGTACTATTCGTATTGAACCGCGCAACCGGGCTTTCGCTCTTGCGGATCACCACGGAGGCGTCAATGAAAATGTTATGACCTACCATCCAGCTTGCTGTAAATGTGCCGATCAATAAGTCGTTCTTCACACCTTGTGCAATCGAGTTTCCAAAGTCTTTTTCACGCGTTGTATTTTTCTTGATAATGTCACTTCCCCAGTTCACACCCGTTGTATCGCGCCCAACCTGTGCATACATCAGTTTACCGGTAAGGTTCAGTCGCGGTATTGGCTGATAACGTGCAATCCCAATAAATTCCCTGAAGTTCGCGCCAAGCGGATGGGCAATAGGCTGCAAATAACTGGAATAACTGCCGTTCGGTGTTCCGTGTGAATACGTGTAAGGCCGCACAATGTTTGTTTCTCCCTGCAAGTCGAGGTTAGAGACGCCAAACGCATCAAAATATTTTAACCCGGCCTGAATGCCGTATTTGTTGGCCCACCAGCCCTTTCCCTCCTTCACGCGATCCAGTACAAATTCATCGAGTACAAACTGGCCATAAGCCGAAACGCCTTTCGCTAAGTTCCACTTGAAATCCATCCCGAGAATCACATTATCGCTGCTGCCGAATTGTTGCTCGATGGCGCGGTAAAAAATAATCGGATTCAGGTAGCCGTACTCAAACGAAGTTGAATCATTTCGGTTAAACACGACCGATTCAAATACACCGAGGTTGAGTTTCTTGCCAATGTTAATACTTAAATGATGCAGGGCGACATATTTATCGTTGTATTTTCCGCTTGCCTTTAAGCCTGTGCTGTTTCCCACTACATCACCCACCATTCTGTTCAACTGAAAGAGGTAGTTCAGTTTCCATACTTTAACATTCGCTTTCAGAAATAATGACGGAGGTGCGTGGTCGGAAAAGATCAACGACCTGAACCCGTTACCGATGAACGTTCTGTCGTGACCGAATTGAATGTTAAGGTGACGCGTGGCTTCAAACGAAATATGGCCGCGCGCCTGGAAGAAATCATACGCATTGCCATCTTTAAATCCTTTCCAGAAACCTTCATGCGGAATTACCGGATAGGATCCGTTGCCGCGATCTTCATCAACCCGGTTCGCTATGTACGATGGAACACGTGTTTGATTCTCCGTGAGGAAAATGTAAAACCCGATTTTCCTGTCGATCATACCCCGGACTTCCGCGCCCCGGCTATTGATGAATAACAAATCTTCCGATTCTGAATCCTTCCCAACACCGGCATAAACCACAGGGTTAACATGCAGGTCGAAATCAGGGTCTTCATCAACATGAAACAAATCCGATTTCTTTTTATACAAGTACTTCAGAATGGCCGGGCGCTCGTTGGTTTCGGGGCGGGCCCACTCCCAGTTGTCGTTGCGGAAATACTGAAGGTTAAACCGATCGGCCGCTGAGGTAAACATTCCTTGCCGGTCGAGCGAGTCGATAAACTGTACAATTGCCGATCGTTTCCACGGTTTTACGGACGTAAAAACGTAGGGCGAGATCTGCCCGGATTTTACTTCGTACCGGTCAAGCAAATGGTAATAGCTTTCGTTGGGTGAGACGTATGTGCTCTGAGAAAAAGCCAGAAAAGGGATTGAAACCAGTAGGAAAATAAGTGCCTTGCGCATCTCGGAAATAAAGATTCAGGCAAATTACGGAGGTTCTGTTCAGTAGCCAAAAATGTTAATTCCTGCTCTTGAGTTTCAGCCTTTTGTGCCTATCTTTGCAGTCCTTTTAGGGGAAAAACGAAGAAAATACCGGATTTGACCACGTTTTGGTTACTCCGATTAAAGAAAATAGAATAACAAAGCACATGAAAAAGGACATTCACCCAGATTACAAGGAAGTTGTTTTCCACGATCTGTCAAGCGATTTCAAATTCCTTACCCGCTCTACGATGAGATCGAAAGAAACCATCAAGTGGGAAGACGGCAAGGAGTATCCTGTTATTAAGGTCGAAGTTAGCTCAGCTTCGCACCCGTTCTTCACCGGCAAGAAGATGTTTGTTGACACCGCAGGCCGCGTGGAGAAGTTCAAAAACAAGTACACAAAGAAGGCGTAATACTTCTTTTCTTATGCATGAGAAACCCTGGCGCAACGGCCGGGGTTTTTTTATTGTCCTCATCCTGCCTTTCTGGCATTTCCTCCCGCTTGGGAGGAGGTTAGGGTGAGGGTATAAGTTTCTATATTTACGAATATGAATCTTGTCTTGTTTGACGATCCCGGCACACGCACGAACCTGCTCCCTTTTACCTACACCCGACCGATCAGTAAGATCAGGATCGGCATCCTGACCATCCAGGAAAAATGGGAGAAGCGCCTCGGAGCAACTGCATCGTTTTTAACAGAATCTTACCTCCAGAAAAAATATCCGGCAAAGGCCGCGTTTGATAACCTCTTCATCAACGCTGCGTGGTGCCCCGATGACAAGGCCATTGAACACATAAAGGTTTTGATGCAAGGCGAAATCCTGGTGAAAGACAATACCATTCTCGCCTGGAAAAGTTCGGAGATGTCGTTGCCGGATTTGACAAAATCGACACCAAAAATTATTTCCGGTGATATCACGCTTATCGATCAGCCCTGGAAAATCTTCCAGCATAACGCTGCACAGATCAGGCTTGATTTTAATCTGATTACAGCAGGCAGAAAATCAGCAGGTGTGCAGGACAAGCATACCATCGTGTATGGCGAGCAAAACATTTTCGTAGAAGAAGGCGTGCACATCCGCGCTGCAGTATTAAATGCGGAAGATGGTCCGATCTATCTCGGAAAGAATTCAGTTGTTCAGGAAGGCGCGTTAATCAAAGGCCCGTTTGCGTTGTGCGAAGGATCAACTGTAAACATGGGTGGTAAGATGCGGGGCGATTCTACGATCGGGCCGCATTCGAAAGTGGGTGGTGAGGTGAGCAACTCCGTTATTTTCGGCTACAGCAATAAAGGGCATGATGGCTTCATCGGTAACACCGTGATTGGCGAGTGGTGTAACCTCGGTGCCGATACCAATACATCCAACCTTAAAAACAATTACGAGAACGTTAAGCTGTGGAGCTATGGAAAAGGCGGCTTTGCCGATACAGGTTTGCAGTTCTGCGGGTTGATGATGGGCGATCATAGCAAATGCGGAATCAACACGATGTTCAATACCGGCACCGTGGTTGGCGTTTCCGCGAATATTTTTGGCGATGGCTTTCCGCGAAACTTCATTCCTTCCTTTGCATGGGGAGGTGCCAGTGGCTTCACAACCTTCCAGGTAAAGAAGGCTTTTGAAACAGCTGAGAAAGTTATGGACCGCAGAAAGGTGAAGCTTGACGAAGCCGACAGAGAAATTTTAACGAAAGTGTTTGAGCTTTCGGCCGCTAACAGAATTTGGGAAAAGAAAAACGTGTAGATGAGATTTTCCGAAATACCCGGACTTGCAGAAACCAGGAAAACCTTAATCGATTCGGTTAAGAGCAATCATATCGCGCATGCGCAGTTGTTCGTGGGTGCAGAAGGCGCGTTGAATCTTCCGTTGGCGCTGGCATATGCGACCTACATTCACTGTCAGAACAAACAAGACGATGATTCGTGCGGAACATGCCCGGCCTGCAGCAAAAGTCTGAAATACATTCACCCTGATACACACTTTGTTTTTCCGCTCAGCAATGTGAAGGGCGACAAAGATGAAGAGCGTTTCAAGGCGGAAATCCTGAAATCGTGGCGAACATTTTTACTCGAGCAACCTTTCGGTGATTTAGATGACTGGACTACTTCATACGGTGGTGAAGACAAACAGGCATTGATTTCACGAGAGGAAAGTCGTGAGATTGTTAAAGCGCTTTCGCTGAAACCGTTTGAAAGTCAGTTTAAGATCATGATCATCTGGCAACCGGAGTTCATGCATCCTTCCGCTGCAAACGGCATTTTAAAAATTCTCGAAGAACCTGCAGCCCATACATACTTTATTTTGGTGACCAATGCCGCTGACCGGTTGTTGCCAACCATTGTTTCACGAACACAAATCATTACAGTTCCACTTCTCGCTGACAAGGAAGTTGAAAATTACCTGTTTGAAAAGAAGTCGATCGAACGTAAGCGCGCAGCGACCATCACGCAACTCGCTGAAGGTAACTTCAACCTCGCATTCCGCCTTTCGGAAAATGAAGAAGACGACAGTGCACCGATGTTCATCGACTGGATGCGGGCCTGCTTCAAGAAGAGTTTCGGAAGCCTTGTGGCTATGTCGGAAGAGTTTCATGCACTGGACAAGCTCCGGCAGCGTAACATCATGCACTACGGCATGAATATGATGCGCGAATCGTTATTAAAATCGGCCGGTGCCAATGAACTTCACCGTGTTCAGGGTGAGGAATTGAAATTTATCAACGATTTCAGCAAGGTGATGAACGTATACAAAATTGAAAAGTCATACTCGCTCATGAATGATGCCGCCTACCACCTCGAACGAAACGGCTCGGCCAAAATGATTTTCCTCGACCTATCCCTTCAGCTTTCCAAAACCCTCAACCCATAATGCACAACCTCATCCGCATCGGCACATTTTCGAACAAGCTTGCACTAAGCCAGGCTAACACAGTTGCCAACCTCATCAAGCCTTCGGGTTACACGACAAAAATCATCACGCTCGATCCGAAGTCAAAATCGTTAGGTTCATTGGAGGATGCGGTATTAAACGACACCATTGATGTGTTTACAGTGCCGGCCAGTTATGTTCCGGCCAGGTTAAACGATGCGCTGGAGCTTATTGCTTTTACCAAACGCGAAGGGGTTAACGATGTGCTGCTGAGTCGCAGAGAAGCATCGCTCACAACGGGTGTGAGTGTAGGCACCAACTCGCCCCGCAGAATTGCATTTCTAAAACATTTCTATCCCAAGACGAAAATTGTTTCAGTGCCAGAAAACCTGGACTCACGAATCAAAAAGTTACAGGCAGGTGAATGCGCATTGATGATGAGCCGTTCGGACGCCAAACGTTTGGGGATTGAAAACCTGATCACCGAAGAGATTGAGACAAGTTACTTCGTACCCACAACCGGCCAGGGAAGTATTGCAGTTGTGTGCCATAAAAAACTGGCATTCGATAAAAAAGAAATTCTTCAGCGTTGGGTAAATGATGAAGAAACCGAAGATTGCATTCGCACGGAACGTTCGTTCCTTAAAACTTTCCAGCGTCCGGCAAGCATCCCCGTATTCGGATATGCGCATTATGAAGGCGGGCTGGTTACATTGAAAGCAGGCCTCATCAGCGCAAATGGAAAACAGGTAATCAAGGCAAAACGCTCGTCAACAGTTGCGGAATGCAAAGAGTTAGGAAAGAAAGTGGCCGAAGAAGTGATGCTGAATGGAGGATCAAGCCTTCTTCGCGCCTAGCACGGTGTGCCTTTGCGCTATTACTCCTGTTCGCCACAGTTGGCGCAATTGCGCAAAGTAAATCAATTAGCGGTTCAATTTTAGACCAAAATACAAAGGAGCCTATACCCTATGTTCACGTGTTTGCCAACAACAGATTGGTCAGCATGAGTGATCCGAGTGGAAATTTCATGCTTCGGATTTCGAGCCCAAATGACTCGTTGACGTTCTCGTGTATAGGATATCAAACATTAACATTACCACTCTCGCATTTTGTCCGCGAAAAATCTATTGTAGCAATGACCGAGGACCGAGTAATTCTCCAAACTGTAACTATTCGGTCGCTGTCGGCAAAGGATTTTATCAGAAAGTGCATTGAGAAAATATCGGATCGATACAATCGGGCCGGTACATGGAAAGCGTTCTATTGGCGCGTCACACGCTTTAACGAACTTCCAACTGAGTTTTTTGAAAGTTACCTGACGGGATTTGAAAATCACGTTACATATGATTCAATTTCAGAAGCCGTTCATAATATTGAAGAGCAGATTCCAATTTATGACAGCTTAGTTGATGCTTTAAAGTTTGATGTAGTTAATCAATCCGCCATGTTTGTTAACCCTGCAAATCTGGATGACTGGAAATATGAATACTTCTATTCAAGCGGGCAAAATGAAAAGCATGTTGTTATCGAAGCAACCATGATTCAGAACCCTTTTCAACCTCAAGTGGAAACAAACACGCTGAAGATTTATATCGATTCGAACGACTACGGCATCGTCAGGATTGATTTTTCATATCGCTGGAAAGACGGCAAGCGTTATGCGTGGCGGGATGATGTCGTTTTTGCACTCAGCCAGCTTGACGGAACCGTTGAATACCAAAAGAGGGAATGTGATTATACTTTGCAATACCTGACAGTCGAAACTCAGTTTAAATTTATGAGAAAGTACAACCCGATCGTTTTAAGCAATGCTCGGTTGGTTCATGAACTTGTCACGATTACTGGCGACATGCCATCTGAAAAGCCAGTGGTGCGTTGGAATGATTATCTTGAGGCTAAAAAATTGGTTCGCAAACCCTAGCCTGCCCAAACCAATAAATTCTTAATTTTACAAGTTGTAAAAATCCATCTATGATTAAATCTCTTCTCTCGACTGTCTTTTTGTGTTTGTTGCTGACAGCTTGTGCCCAGGATAAAAAAGGCGAATACGTGGTGACCATCAAAACAAGCTATGGCGACATGGTAGCTATCCTGTACAACGAAACACCTAAGCATAAAGAAAATTTCATCAAGCTGGCAAGCAGCAAATTCTACGACAGTCTTCTTTTTCATCGCGTCATCCCGGAGTTTATGATTCAGGGAGGAGATCCGGAATCGAAAAAAGCTGCGGCTGGTCAACCGTTGGGAAATGGCGGACCGGGTTATACGGTTGAAGCGGAATTCAGACCCACATTGTTTCACGAGCGCGGAGCAATAGCAGCCGCCCGCACCAGTGATGCCGTAAACCCTACCAAGGCATCCAGCGGAAGCCAGTTTTACATCGTACAGGGAAAAAAATATACCACGGAAGAACTCGATCAATACGAGCAAAACCTTCGCAACAATAAGAAGAGTCAGTACTTGCGCGAAATTATCATGTCACCCAAGTATGCCAATTTGCTTACGCAGATTCAGGAGCATCAGCGTGCGCAGGATGGTGCGTGGCTGAACGAGTTTTTTGAAAAGAGTGATACGCTGATCGTAAAAGAAAAACCAGACTATAAACCTTTTGCCTTCACACTGGAACAAAAGAACGTCTATACAACTGTGGGCGGAACACCGTTTCTGGATAACGACTACACCGTGTTTGGAAAAGTGATTAAAGGTATTGAGGTGGTTGACAAGATTACAGCCGTAGCGAAAGATGCACAGAATCGGCCGACTGAAGATGTGCGGATGTTTGTAAGCGTGAAGCAGATGTCGCGGAAGAAAATTGAGAAGGAGTACGGCTACATTTTCCCCGAAGTAAAAAAGTAGAAGTATGAAAATCCTGGTTACAGGCGCGAACGGTTTGCTTGGACAAAAGCTTGTTTCCCTGTTACAGGAAAAAGGGAACATTCACGTAGTTGCAACGGCACGGGGCAAATCTGCACAGCCGATCACGCAGGGAGAATTTCGTTCGCTCGATGTAACCGACAACAATCAGGTTGAAAAGCTCGTTTCGGAAACCAAACCCGATGTGATCATCCATACCGCAGCAATGACGCAAGTGGATGATTGCGAAACGAAGCGTGACGAATGTATCCTGAACAATGTTACCGCAGTTGAACATCTGGTGGCAGCGTGTCGGGCACACAACATTCACCTCGTACACGTTTCCACGGATTTCATTTTTGATGGTTCAACCGGACCCCTCGATGAGTTAGCCGAGCCTAATCCCGTAAACTTTTATGGAGAAAGTAAGCTTGCTGCTGAAAAAGCAATTCAATCGAGCGGAATTTCCTGGAGTATCCTTCGCACCGTGCTGGTGTATGGTGTAACGAACGATATGAGCCGGTCGAACATCGTGCTGTGGGTAAAGAAAAGCCTGGAAGAAAAGAAAACCATTTCAGTGGTGAACGACCAGTGGCGAACCCCTACCCTCGCAGAAGATCTTGCGCAGGGATGTTACCTCGCGGCCATCAAAAAAGCTCAGGGTGTTTTTAACATTTCCGGCAAAGATTTTATGTCACCGTTCGATATTGCAGTGCAAACAGCAAAGTTTTTCAAGCTCGATGCATCACTCATCCAGGCAACCGATTCAACGAAGTTTAAGCAGCCGGCCCGCAGGCCCATGAAAACCGGCTTTATCATCGATAAAGCAAAAAAGGAGCTTGGCTATGAACCGCACTCCTTTTTGGAAGGTCTTGAAGTGTTATCGAAGCAGATCAGCTCGTAGCCGGATCTTTCTTGTTTCGCATCACCCAGAAGTAAATCGGAATCCCAGCAAGGGTAATGATTAATCCCGGCCACGTGAATTGTGGTTTGTAGATGATCAGCATCGTGCAGAACGTAAACGCCATAATCACATAGATAGCTGGAAGCACCGGGTATCCGAACGCTTTGTACGGGCGTTCTGCATTCGGTTGTTTCTTTCTCAGGATAAATATTCCGATAATGGTAAGTGCATAGAAAATTACTACCACAAACGACACCATATCAAGAAGGTTTCCGTACTCACCGCTTAAGCAAAGCAAGGAAGCAACCAATGCCTGCGCCCACAGAGCCCATTGCGGAACTGAATTCTTATTGAGCTCGCCTGCCTTTTTGAAGAACAATCCGTCTTTCGCCATGGTGTAGTACACCCGGGCACCCGCCAGAATGAGTCCATTGTTGCAACCAAACGTTGACACCATAATCAATACGGCAATCACGAGCGTTCCGCTGGCACCAAAAATTTCATTCGCTGCCGAGATTGCCAGACGATCGGCCTGCGGATAGGCAATTCCATCTAATGGTAAAACATGCAGGTACATCAGGTTAGCCGTAATATAAAGCATCGTTACCATGAATGTTCCGAGGAATAAGCTCAGGCCAATGTTGCGTTTCGGGTTTTTGATTTCACCCGCGATAAACGTCACGTTATTCCACGCGTCACTGCTGAAGATTGATCCTGTCATTGAGGCTGCGATCGCACCCAGCAGCGCCATGCCACCAATTTCCATCCAGCCTGTAGGAACTTTACCACCGCCACCAGCACCCAGATCCTGCATGGAATTGAAACCGGTCTGCCAGTTCTGTGTCCAGAAGCTTTCCTTCACCAATAAAAATCCAAGAATGATTAATCCGAATAACGCGATGAGCTTGGCAGCTGTGAATGTGTTCTGAATAATTTTTCCACCCTGAATACCGCGTGTGTTGGTGTATGTAAGCAACGCGATCATTGCGATAGCCAGCACCTGTGCTGCGGATATGGTTAGTCCGAAGGGCTTAAGCAGAATTACATTTTCACCGACAGCAGGAATCAGGTATGCGGTAAAGCGGCTGAATGCCACGCCAACTGCGGCAATGGTAGCGGTTTGAATGACTGCGAAGAAACTCCAGCCGTACAAAAACGCCATGAGTGAATTGTAAGCTTCTTTGAGATAAACATATTGTCCGCCTGCTTTCGGATACATGCCGCTTAATTCGCCATAGCTAACGGCTGCGGTGATGGTCATAAATCCGGTGATGGCCCAAACGGCAATTAACCAGCCGGCACTGCCTACGTTTCGTACGATGTCGGCACTAACGATGAAGATACCGGACCCGATCATGGAACCTGCTACGATCATGGTAGCATCCCACAATCCCATTACAGGCTTAAATTTAGTTTCGCTCATGAGGTTAGGAATAGAAAGCGTTCAAGATAGGGATTTCACCCAAAAACGAAAACACAAATGGTCCCGATGGTTGTATTACTTATTTCTGATCCTCTCACCCTTAACAGGTGAATAATCGCTTTTCGGAGAACCGTTTACGATGATATTATCAAAATAGCATTTGATTCCCGTAGCATTCATCATATTCTCGACATTCTGAATATGGAAATGAAGGTGCGGTTCTGACGAATTGCCTGAATTTCCGCAAAGACCAAGCAACTGACCTTGTTTTATCTTCTGACCTTCTTTCACTACAATGGAATGTTGTTTGAAGTGTGCAAACAGCAGATACTCGTTCGCAGCTACCTTTATCACAACCGTATTGCCGGGTACGTAAATCGCATTCATTTGTCCGGGAACATTATCCTTAATGCCGTCTACCACCAAAACGACTTCACCATCACAGGGAGCGATCAACTCCTTTCCGAATGCGTAATAATCTTCATTGGTCTTCCCGTGTGTGAGATATGATTTCCCGCTGCTATCGCGAATCACAATATCAAACGCATTCTTTTGTGCAACGTAATCAACATGATAGTTTTGCTCGCGGGTGTCACCACCCCAGAAAACAGTCCATTCTTCTTTAAACGGAAGAATCAGTTTAACCGAGTTACGTTCGGGTTTCGGTGCCGTGTCGGCCACATAGGGCTTGATAAACAGTCCGCCTATTAGCCCGGCATCATCTACGGCAATGTTTAACCGGAATGTTACGCGTTCAAATTCCGCTTTATAAGACGCGAAGCCGGCTTCGTATCGTTCGAAGGCCCGTTGCTTAAGGTTTCCGGCCTGTGTTTTTACCTGCGTGAGAAAAGTGTTGGTTTTATCAGCCGGCAATGCAGCCTGCATGGCTGGATTGAACATCGCAAAAATGTCGTTGTACTTACCGGCATTGTAAAGCGATTCAAATTTCGATGCTGCATCTTTACTTCGCTGATCCTCCTGTGAAAATCCGTTGATGCAACAGGCCAGGCATACAAGCAGACAGAACAACCTCATAGATGTTGGTTTAGTTAAACAACTCCGCAACCGGCTGGCCGGTGCACGCGTTCGGGAATTTTATTTTCAGCAACACCGACAGCGTAGGTGCAATGTCGGTTATTGTGTGTGGCAATACGGATGTACCCTGTTTAATTCCTTTCCCGAAAAACAAAACCGGTACGTGGGTATCGTAGGTGTATGATGAACCGTGGGTGGTTCCGGTAATCGACCACGCATCATACCAGCCGGGTTCCAGAATCATAGTAATGTCGCCACTGCGCTTCGGGTTGTAACCGCGTATCGCCATTCCTTTATGGCCACCTTCATCATAAGCACCCTGACGCAAAATACTTTTCGGGAAGGCGTTCGCTACGCCTTTCTCCTGCAGCAAATAGTTTATGGTTAATTCAGTTGCAATCAATAAATCCATGCCACCGCTTTTAGGATCTGAACTGAACGCATCATGATTAAAGTAAACCTGCTCGTTCATTATTGAACGGATCACTTCCTTTCCGGGAAAGTAAGGTTTCAGAAAATCATTCAGTCTGGCTTGCAGGTTTTGATTGCGCATAAAGCCGGCCGGAACCTTGTTGTCGACCAGATATTGCGGATTATCGGCCACGGCATGATCTGCCGAAAGGAATACAACGTAATTCCCCTTCCCGGCTACCTGATCAAGCTTCCTGAATAAATCCGCGAGACTTTTGTCGAGGCGTAAATAGATGTCCTCAATCTCTATCGCGTTAGGCCCAACCGTGTGGCCGAGTTTATCGGTAGCCGAGTAGGAAACGCACAAGAAATCAGTCCATTCGTCAGCGCCCATCTTTTCTCCGTCAATGGCAGCTTTCGCCATCTCGGTCAGATAATCATTCGAGAACGGTGTGTACGACAAAATATCATAACCACTCTTTTTAAACATTGCCGGAAGATCGTATGGGAATGCCGGCTTGTCTTTGCCGCCAAGCTTGCCTTCGTAAGGCGTATTGTCCGGGCCGCTTTCCACGTATTGTTCTATCGGATACAATGTATTCCAGGTTTGCGACAGATATTTATCCGGCAGGCCCAGCTTGTTAAAGTTCTCAACCCATGCTGGAAGTGTCGTCATATAATATGTGCTGCTGATGAATTTTCCTGCGTTTTCATCATACCAGTATGCTGCGTCAGCCATGTGACCAGCGGGGAGAATTGAACCTCTGTCTTTGATGCTGATACCAATAACCTTTGCTTTCTTTTGCGTGAAGAGCTTAAGCTCATCGGTAATGGTGGTGGCGAGCAGGCGGTGGGCCGACATTTTCCCATCTTCAACCGAGGCACTTCCTACCGTTGTTTGAGCCGGGTCGCCCGCACAATAAACATTCTTTCCCGATTCTTTATCGTACCAATCGTTACCGATGATTCCGTGATTGGCCGGAGTTGTTCCTGTATAAATTGAGGCATGACCGGCCCCTGTGACCGTGGGGACATAATTGTAGTGCGCGTTCTGAAGCATGAATCCCTCACTCATCATTCGCTTAAAGCCGCCTTCGCCAAACTTATTGCCGAAGCGATAGAGATATTCCTGGCGCATCTGATCAACAACTATTCCCACCACAAGCCTGGGGCGATCATTATCGGGTTTCTTTTGTGAAAAAACCGAAGAAGTTACTACAAAAAACAGGAAAAATGCCAGAGATAAACGAACGTGTTTCATGACGACAGGCTAATGGCAGGCAATATAGTAAATCCGTAAAATCGACCGGGTGTGTTTTGATTAACGGCAGATGAATTCTGCACGCAAAAGAGCGGGCAGGCCGCTATTTTCCCGAACAATAAATTTTCTCGTAATCACCGCCTTCGTAAACATATTTCCGAAGCTGGACCCCCTCTTTATCGTAGTAGATCACCACAAAAATGGAAGCCTCCTCAACATGCTTCTCCGTAAAATATACCGGCTGCGTTGCAGACCCCACATTTACGATATCGGAAAAAGTTGCCGGAATAACCGCACCGCGGGTATTGCTGATAACCCCATACTTATTCTCTTGCTGGATAATCATGATTTTTTCCTTCGGTGAATTGAGTACCCATTTAAATGCTTTAATCTTATCGGCCACAATTCGTTTGTCGATGAAATTATAGAGAATCCATTGAAAGTTCTTCTTAACAAGCGCGGTTGAGTCGTTCCAGTAGTTCACTTCCTCAAACTCAAATCCGGTTAACGGTTTATTATCCCAACCGATGATTGCGCTTAAGCCGTTTTTAACAGCGATCAACCGTTGTTGATTGTAGGTCAGAATATTCTTTTCATACTCGGGCTTTATCTCCTTTTTACGGGCAAGGTCGATGAAACCAAACTTTTTGTCCTTCAGCGTGGCAACCTGATTTTGCAACACGGCACCAATCGCATCGAATTCGGGCTTCAGAATAATCTTTCCGTTCAGCGAAAGCAAACCACGCTTTTGCTTTTGGTTATATGTGAAATAGCCTTCGTTATTGAATTCGATTTTTTCGGCAGCAATTGTGAAAAGTTTTTCAGCCTTGGCGTTATAAACTGTTTTCTTATCACCATCCTCAAGCATTAAAAAGAAAAGTGAGTCTTTACCGGGTAAGAATTTTACCGGTGCCAGCCGGGGTAGTTCAACAACCGCCTCTTTTGACAACTGAATGTGCATGCTGTCGTTTCGCATGCCCGCAAAAAAGGGTCCTACGAATGCAACGCTGTCGTACGCACTGCTCAAACTCGTTTTTGTAAACGGTTCAATGTTGTGCCATGCTCCATCCTGCTGCACAAGCACCCACGGTTGTTGAATCTTAACCTGATAATAATGTTGAGAGGGTGTGCCACGCCTGTCGTGGAGAACATAGCCCGCAGAAGTTTGGGCAACAGCTCCAAAGAAAGCCGGGGTAATCTGTTGAGGTGCGGGCTTGATCCATTCATTCAAGGAAGGCGTGAGAATACCCTCCTCGTTTCCAATTTTAACCCACAGCAAACCATCACTCCAAAGTTTAACGTCATCAAATTCTTTTGAAAATGTTGGTGGCTGGCCATCGGCAAGTCTTGCAAGGTCTTTAAGTTTTACAAGGCGGATTTTAGTTCCTTTTTTTAACGCCACATTTTCACCCAGCAACTGAATGTCGTTCCACTCGTGCCGGAACAGTTCCCGACCGGTGAGTGTTCGTACAGACCAAAGGTTATCTTTCTTAAGCAACAGATAATTTTTCGCCAGCAGCTTTGCATCCTGAAAGCATGCTGACCCGACCGGAAGGAAACCGGAAACATGTAGTACACGGGCAAATTCTCCATCTTCCAGCAATAGGAATCCATATCCGAGTTGGTCAATTTCAGTGGCCTTTATTTTCGCAATGGTTGCACCCGACCGGGTAATGATTTTATCATCCGCCAATAAAAGTTCATCAGTTATGTTTCCGCACAGGTATGAATCCGATATTTCAGTAAGAGAGCCTTTGATCAATTCTTCGCCACGCTCGTTCATAAAGCCAAACTTATTATCCTTGTAAAAAGGAATCATAAACTGCTTCTCCAGGATTTGAACTTTACGAATCGAGTCGTTCGCGAGTACCGGTATCAATGCACGTTCATCTTCTTTTAACAGATGATATAAAATGTCTTTCGCGATTTTAACTTTTGCGCTCGCGGGGTATTTCCGGATAAACCTCTCGTACGATGCTGCCTCACCTCCGGCAGTAAGCTTTTCAAAAATCTGACGTTCAATGTCACCTCGATACGGAGTTTCAGGATGTTCGGCAAGAAACGTTTCGAAGGTTGCCAGCTTTTGATCGGATGTTTTTGCTTCAAACAACAAGCGATCGTATCGGGCACGGGCTTCGGTCGCAAATTTTGATTCAGGATATTTTTGAGTATAGGTTAAGAATGCGGCATACGTATTTTCACGTACCGCATCGTTGAATGCAACCTCATCGCGCAAAGCAATGGCCTGATCTTTTTGCTCAGCGGAATTGAATCGCTTGAGAAAATCCAAATACGCAACTTCGGTATTGAGTTCACGTGCACGTGCAAAAGCAGCACTGTCGATACGATCTTCATAACGGGCTAAGACACCGCTATCGACCGGAATTTTAAGCAGCTTTTCCCGCTCTTTGCCCAACACCTTCCGATAGTCGGAAATAGCCCGTTGAATATGCCAATGGGCAGAGTCGATTTGAAAATCCGGGTTTGCTTGCGAAAAAAAATAACGAGACCATGCAAATTCTACCCCTGAGCGTACGCTATCCTTTTGTGTAATCTTTACGAGTTGAGTCTTAGCCTTCTCCCACTTTCCCTTAGCTATGTTGTTTAATGCCGAGCGCTCTGAAACAAATTGAGCCTTAGCCAAGTACGGCACCACCGCCACGATCCCAATCAGTATAATTCTTTTCAAACACATAACTCCGAAAGGGTAAAACTACAAAGTTTGACTACATCAACTTCACTACATATCGGCTGCAAAGCACGACAAAACACGTTTCACAGCGGTTTATTCATTGTATCGGTCGATTATTTTTGTAAATTTTCACTCCCAAAAACCACAATGGCAAAACTTAAGAATATTGTTAAGCAGCTTTCCGAAAAGGACTTTAAAGCTATTTACGATTCTCTTATCGAAAGTAATGCCGAAAAGTCAGCCTACCTCCTGAAATCGCTTCGCGAGCGTCAGTTGTCGGACAATAAAATCATGTCTGAACTGGAAGTAAATGCAAACGCGTACTACACGCTCCGGTCGAGGTTGAATTTGAAGATCGAGGAGTACCTGATGGAGCAACTTGAGAGCCCGCGCACGGATGTACTTCGCAAAGTTGCCAACATCAACGAAGTGCTTTTTACCAAAAAGCGCACGATTTCGATTGCTACACTTAAAAAACTGGAAAAAGAGCTGATCGATTACGATCTGGCCAACGAGCTGACCATTATTTATAAGTCACTCAAGAAACTGAACATTAATTCATCCGATTATTTTCAATACTCGCAGCTTTACAACCGCCACGTGGCCTACATGCTGGCGCTGGATAAAGCCGAAGATTTGCTTGCGGATTACTTTAAAAAATACGGCAGCTATCTTTTCACGGGTGACTCCACCGAAAAGATGGGACTCACGCTGCTGATGAAAGAGATGCAGAATGTGGCGAACCTGTATGAATCACACAGGCTGTACGTGTACCGGAGTTGCATGGTAATTTTCCATCGGTTGTTTGTAGAACAGGATGAAACCGCTGCACGGGAGAATGCGGAAGAAAACGAATCGATAGAAGACATCTTTTCGAAAGTCCAAAAGATATTCGACAGCTATCCGCAGGATGTGATTTATTACCACATCAACCTCGTGTTCGAGTTCCTGAAATTGGAGTACTACAATCATTACAAAGTATATCGCCAGGCCGAGAAATTCTACGAAGAAGTTAACGATGCAACTACCAACCTGCTTACAAACTATTCGACTTATACATTCCCCGCGCAGTTCCTGATTTCGAAAATCGAACGCAACATTCGATTGGGCACCGAAGCAGACCTTTATGCCGAGGCGGAGACTGTGCTGGTGGACTATGAGCCAGACACAACCGACATTCCGAAGCATGTGATTTATACCACATACCGGGCGCTTGCGTGCTATTATGCCGGTAAGTATGAAGAAGCCGCCAAGCTGATCAACAATTTATTGAACGAGGTGAGCCTGAAGAAATACCCGTTCACCCTTCTGGAGATCAAATCCCTGCTGGCATTACACTATGTGCTTTTGCAGGATTATGAACTGTTCAATCAGTTGGCGAACAGCATTCAGCGGCAGATCCGCATGTTTGGTAAAGACGAGTGCGAAAACATTCAGCTGTTTATCAAAATTCTGAAGATTGCGGTAAGCGAAGCGAAAAAAGAAAAACCTAAGAAAATTGCGGCTGTTATTCCAAAATTTGCTGGCCTGAAAGTCAACTACTTCGCCCCCACCATGCTGGTGAAGCTTGACGAGGCGTTGATCAATAAGCTTACTGAATTTTAAACTTCCAGCTTCACAATGCTTTCGTGCGAAAGCGGTTTGTTGAGGTAAAGCTTTACATTCTCATACTTTTTCGAACGACTGAAATCCTGTGGGTTGATTGACGATGTCAGCATCACAATCCGGCATTTCTTTTTGGTAGTATTGTTCAGCTTTTCGAATTCTTCGAGGAACTGGAAACCGTCCATTAAAGGCATGTCGATATCCAGAAAGATTACATCCGGAAGTACTTTATCGGCAATATCGATTTTCTCCATGTTCCGGAGAAATTCAATTGCGCTTTTAGCCCCCGTGTGGGTATAAATGTTCTCTGCCACCGCTGCCGCTTCAATCATCTTTTGATTGATGAGGTTATCGATCTCATTATCATCAATCAACATTACGGAACGGTATTTCTTAGTACCCATGGCAGCAGCTTTTTATAAAATTAACCGTTTCGACCTTAAATTAAAAGGCTCGTTAGATATTGAATTTAATTCCCTGTGCAAGCGGTAACGTTGATCCGTAGTTGATCGTGTTCGTTTGCCTGCGCATGTAGGTTTTCCAAGCATCCGATCCTGACTCGCGGCCACCACCGGTTTCTTTTTCACCACCAAAAGCTCCGCCAATTTCCGCACCGGATGTGCCGATGTTAACATTCGCGATACCACAATCCGATCCATCGGCAGAAAGAAACTGCTCCATCTCCTGCATGTTGTTGGTCATGATCGAAGATGAAAGGCCCTGTTTTACTCCATTTTGAAGGGCTATCGCTTCATCTATCTTCTTGTATTTGATGAGATACAAAATCGGAGCGAAGGTTTCATGCTGCACAATTTTATATTCGTTTTTAACTTCTGCGATAGCAGGTTTTACATAACAGCCTGATTCATAACCTGCACCTTTCAATACGCCACCTTCCACAACAAACTTTCCGCCTTCGCGCTTCACCTGTCCAAGTGCATTGGAGTACAGTTTCACTGCCTGCTTATCGATAAGCGGCCCTACATGATTCATCGGATCAAGCGGATTTCCAATTTTCAAATGACTGTACGCCTTCTTCAGTCGTTCCTTCACCTGATTATAAACTTTCTCGTGAATGATTAATCTGCGTGTGGTTGTACAACGCTGACCGGCAGTACCGACCGCACCAAACAATGCACCGCGAATGGCCATATCGAGATTTGCGTTCTCGGAAATAATAATCGCGTTGTTACCACCCAACTCAAGCAACGCACGACCCAGGCGCTCGCTCACGGTTTTTGCAACCGCCTTGCCCATGCGGGTTGAACCTGTTGCCGACACCAGCGGAATATCTTCATGCTTCGACATCAGCTGACCGATTACTGCATCGCCATTTACAATACACGAAACTCCTTCCGGTACGTTGTTCACCCTGAAAACTTCGGACACGATATTCTGACAGGCAATGCTGCACAACGGAGTTTTTTCTGACGGCTTCCACACGCAGGTGTCACCGCAAACCCAAGCCAGCATTGAGTTCCACGACCAAACTGCCACCGGGAAGTTAAATGCCGAAATTACACCAATTACACCAAGCGGATGATACTGTTCGTACATGCGGTGGCTTGGTCGCTCGGAATGCATCGTTAATCCATGCAACTGACGTGATAAGCCCACAGCAAAATCGCAGATGTCTATCATCTCCTGTACTTCGCCCAGGCCTTCCTGGTACGACTTACCCATTTCGTACGATACCAGTTTGCCCAGCGGCTCTTTATATTTTCTTAACGCTTCGCCAATCTGACGAACAACCTCACCACGTTTTGGAGCCGGCCATTTGCGCCATTCTTTAAACGCCTGTTTTGATTTCTCAACCACGGCCGCAAAAACTTTCGGATCGGTAGCACGAACGCTGCCAATCAGCATCCCGTCCGCAGGAGAATACGACTCGATAATTTTACCGGATGTTTTGAGCCATTTTATTCCGGTGGATGCGCCCGGGTTGACTTTCTTAATTCCTAAAACTGAGAGCGATTCTTTGATACCGAAGGTTTCCATGATATATCGATTGGGAGCGTAAAATTAGAACATTTCGTTTCAGGCATCAGGAATTGGACAATAGAAATTCCTAATGCCTAATTTCCAATGGCTTAGGAATTACCATTCGAGCGCGTATGCTCTCTTCTGGCCCGATTCGTCATACCCTTCTATGAGAATACCCCCACGCTTGTACTCCAGCATGCGATTAAAATC
This sequence comes from Cyclobacteriaceae bacterium, assembly GCA_019694875.1. Classification (GTDB taxonomy): domain Bacteria; phylum Bacteroidota; class Bacteroidia; order Cytophagales; family Cyclobacteriaceae; genus UBA2336. The sequence goes on along the minus strand of JAIBBC010000002.1, from coordinate 10,968 downwards.
CTCCACGTCATCTACCGGCACACGATCGAGATAAGAGATGATAAATCCTTCAGGGATCCCCGCTTCTTTCCATTTCCCCTCGGTAATCTTCGTTACCCGGATTCCATTGTCAAGTTTGAGTCGGGTTAATTCATTGAAAAGAATATCTTCGACCGTCATGCCATTGAACTCATGCAAGACATCTTTTTTGTAGACCCCCTCACGGCCATCGTTGTCTTTCAAGCGAGCCTTAACTATCGCTGATTTATTGTCGCGCAGGTATGTTACGTTGATTTCTTTTCCCGGCCGGTTACGGGCCACCCATTCCTGCAATTCAGAAACAGATTTAACTAAATGATTGTCGATCGCTGTGATTACATCGCCCGGTTGAATGTTTGCTTCCTGTGCAGCGCTTCCCAGATTGACGCGCGTTACCAAAACTCCATCGTTCATCGGCAACGCAAGCTGTTCGGCAATCGCAGCGTTCACATCCCGGATTTCAACACCCAATAGGCCGCGCTGAATCTGACCGTATTCAAGCAGGTCGTCCATTACTTTCTTAACCAGACTGACAGGAATGGCAAACGAATACCCTGAATAGGTACCCGTAGCTGTTGCAATGGCGGAATTCACTCCAATTAATTCGCCTTTCAGATTCACCAGTGCGCCACCGCTGTTACCAGGATTAACAGCAGCATCAGTCTGAATGAATGACTCTACCTGCAGGTTATTCTTTTCCCGCAGAATGCGTATGTTGCGCGCACGTGCACTGACGATTCCGGCCGTAACTGTTGAGTTCAGGTTAAACGGGTTGCCAACCGCCAGCACCCACTCTCCGATTTTTACTGCGTCAGAATTTCCGTACCGGACAAACGGGAGATTTTTTGCCTTGATTTTCAATAACGCCAGGTCCGTACTCGGATCGGTACCGACAATCTTGGCGTAGAAACGCTGGTTATTATTCATCACAACCTCCACGTTGGTTGCTTCTTCGATGACGTGGTGATTGGTAACGATGTATCCGTCATCGGAAATTATGACTCCTGATCCTGAGGAACGTTCCTGCGGCTGATAATACAGTTCAAGCGGATTAAGACTGAATGATCCCGACCCGTAAGATGCCTGCACATATACAACTGCCGGAACTACCTTTTGGGACGCGAGCAGGAAGTTTACGTCTTGCGGGTTGTACGTAGTATCAGAACTGAGGCCTGCCAGTACCGCGTTCTGCCGGCCTTCAATTGATTGGTAAGTCGGTATGCTCTCACTGAGATAACGAATTGTGAAGATGGAGCCCAAAATGCCCCCAATACACGTTACCAGGAAAATTACTGCAATCAGGACGCCCGTGCGCTTCATATCGGTTCGGAAAGAGTTCAAAGGTAATGCTTTGTAACGACAGCCGCGGGGAAGAGTTCTGACCCATCGAAATCAAAAAATAAAAAACCCCGCCCGGCATTGCTGTCAGACGGGGTAACCCCTCAACCAAACTCTACTTAAAACGCACGTTGTCGTGCAACATTTTGCACATCAGCAAATTAATTTACCCGGATGGTTTGCTTCAGCGCTTTCTTTTCATCCTTCGGAACAGTAATCTCCAGAATGCCATCGTTGTATTTTGCGCTGATTCTAGTCGCATCTACATTTTCAGGCAGGGTGAACGATCTGCTGAAGGTTCCGTGCTGCGTTTCGATGGAACGGAAGTTATTTTCTTTCTTCTCTTTGGTAAACTTGCGTTCACCGCTGATGGTCAGGAAACTGTCGTTCAAATCGATTTTAAAGTCTTCTTTTTTCATGCCGGCCACCGCCACATGAATTTCAAATGCATTCTCTTCTTCAAAAATGTCCACACGCGGAACAAATGAATAAGCAGAACCGCCACTACGGGCTACAGTATCGTTAAAGAAACGATCGATCAGATTGCTGAAAGATGTTGGTGTGTAATCGTTCAGCGCGGAGTTATAACGTATCAGGCTCATACTTTTAATTTTTGGTTTCACTTGATGTTTTTAGTTACGCCAAGCCTATCCTGAAAAAGTATGCCGATGGGATTTTAGGCTTATTTTTCCGCCAGTTTGGCCGAAATCGACTGATTTTGGCTTCCTTTTACGACAAAATGGCTTAATTTAAGCGTATAACGCGTCTTTTTGAGCTGCTACTTTATCGCTTTCGATGTACTCATCGTACGTCATGAGTTTGTCGATAAAGCCGTTCGGAGTGATCTCAATAATCCGGTTGGCAACCGTTTGGGTGAACTCATGGTCATGCGATGTAAACAGCACCGTTCCCGGGAAATCTTTCAACGCGTTATTAAATGCCGTGATCGATTCGAGGTCGAGGTGGTTGGTAGGCTCATCCAGCATTAAAAAGTTTGCCTGTGCGAGCATCATCCGTGAAATCATGCAGCGAACCTTCTCACCTCCCGAAAGCACATTCGACTTCTTGAAAACCTCCTCGCCTGAGAAAAGCATTTTTCCGAGGAAGCCGCGGATATACACTTCATCTTTATTCTCTTCTTCCGCAAACTGACGCAGCCAGTCGATCAAATTATCGCTGCCATTAAAGAACGCCTCATTGTTTGAAGGCAGGTAAGCCGTTGTGATTGTCTGGCCGAAGGTGAACTTTCCGCCAGCAGGTTTCAGTTCATCGTTGAGTATTCTAAACAACGATGTAACCGCAAGACTGTCTTTGCTAAGGATGGCAATCTTGTCGCCTTTATTCACAAAGAAGTCGAGCCCTTTAAACAGTACCTCCCCGTTTTGTGAGTACGAAAGATTTTCAACGTGCAGAATCTGGTCTCCCGCGGTACGCTTTTGCTGGAAAATGATAGCCGGATATTTGCGGGTAGAAGGCTGGATCTCGTTGAGATCGATTTTCTCCAATAACTTCCTGCGGCTGGTTGCCTGACGCGATTTCGATGCGTTGGCGCTAAAACGCGCGATGAATTCCTGCAACTCTTTTTTCTTCTCTTCGGCTTTTTTGTTGGCAGCCGAGCGCTGCGATAAAGCAAGCTGGCTCGACTGGTACCAGAACGAGTAGTTACCGGTGTACAGCCTGATCGCGCTGAAGTCGATATCGACAATATGCGTGCAAACTGTATCCAGGAAGTGACGGTCGTGCGAAACAACAATCACGGTATTTTTAAACTCCAGCAGGAAATCTTCCAGCCAGCCAACAGTTTTGAGATCCAGGTCGTTGGTAGGTTCATCGAGGATCAGGATATCCGGGTTACCGTAGATGGCCTGTGCAAGCAACACGCGAACCTTCTGGCTACCGTTCAGTTCCTTCACCATTTTGTAATGTTCTTCTTCCGCGATTCCGAGGCCGCTTAGCAACGCTGCTGCATCCGACTGCGCATTCCAGCCGTTCATTTCAGCAAATTCAGCTTCCAGTTCGCTCGCGCGGATTCCATCGGCTTCCGAGAAATCAGGTTTCTCATAAATCGCATCTTTCTCCTTCATGATTTGCCAGAGCTTGCTGTGGCCCATCATAACGGTATCGATTACCGGTATTTCATCAAACTCGTAGTGGTTCTGGCGAAGCACAGCCATGCGTTTGCCGGGTTCAATGCTCACGTTTCCGCGGGTCGGGTCGATATCGCCCGCCAGGATTTTGAGGAAGGTCGATTTGCCCGCCCCATTCGCACCGATAACGCCATAGCAGTTTCCGTTAACGAACTTGATGTTGACTTCGTCAAATAGTACTCTTTTTCCAAACTGGAGCGAAACGTTATTGGCAGCAATCATGATGTAGCAGTTAGTAAATAAAGAAGGCGCTTTAATAAAAAGCGCCTTTCAGGTTCCGGTTTTTACCGTTTTTGCTCCTCCTCTTGGGCTTGAACCAAGGACCCCCTGATTAACAGTCAGGTGCTCTAACCAGCTGAGCTAAGGAGGAATTCCTCAAAAAAGGAGTGCAATATTAAGGCCTTTCACCCGATAATTCAACCCTCGTTGCGCTTTTTCCGGTATTAATTGATTATCAGCGAAAAAAATTCCCGAATCACCGATCCCGAAACCTTGCACAGGCGTTTCCGTTGATTAACTTTGAAATTCAAAGTGCTTTAAATGAAAGAAGTTCAGGACTACGAAAAAGACATTGCCTCCATCCGGAATATGATGGAGCGGTCGGTGAAATTCATTTCACTCAGCGGCTTGTCGGGCGTGATTGCCGGCCTCTATGCCCTGGCAGGCGCATCGTATGTCTATTACCTGATCTACTACCCCTACTCGCCTTTCGGATTCCGGTTTTATTATGCGAACCAGTCGGAAGTTATTATTCACCTGCTCACGGTTGCGATTATCGTGCTTGTATTATCCATCGGCACCGGGTTCTGGTTCAGTCACCGGAAAGCTAAAAAGTTAGGCATGTCGATCTGGAACCGCGCCAGTCAGCAACTGATGATTGACCTGATCATTCCCCTGGCGACTGGCGGACTGTTTATCCTTATTCTTCTATCGCGCGGATATTATGGCGTAACGGCTCCAGCATGTTTGATCTTTTACGGACTGGCACTTATTAACGCAAGCCGTAACACCTATTCTGAAGTCCGTTATCTGGGCTTCACAGAAATTATTCTTGGATTGATCTCCGCGCTTATCCCCGGGTATGGATTAATTTTCTGGGCAATTGGTTTTGGGGCCATGCACATTGTTTATGGAGCAGTAATGCATTTCCGGTACGATAAGTGAAAAATCCGTTCGAACATTTAGATAAAGTTTTAGAGCACAGCGTCCGGCTGCAGATCATGTCGGTACTGGTGGCCAACGAGTCGTACGATTTCAATTCGCTGAAAGAAATCCTCGGGCTTACAGACGGCAGCATTGCATCGCACATCAAAGCACTTGAAAAAGAAAAATACATTTCGATCTCAAAATCATTTGTCGGGAAAAAACCGAATACCCGCTACAAGGCAACCGAACGCGGACGCACCGTATTCAAAAAACATCTTGATGCGCTGGAAGAGCTGATCAAACAACAGAAAAAATAATTTTTTTTATATGAATACTTTGAAAATAAAAGTACTTTTATTCTTGACAAATGCGCACCTGTTTCGCTCCATCAGACGGGCGGTGATTGTTTGGATTTTAGCCTGTGTTACCGGCTGCGTGACGTTGTTCCTTCTCGATTTCTTTTTCCTCTCAGGCGTGGAAGATTTACTGCCGGCCGTTGTATTAAGCCTGATATTTTCAACGCCCGCTTTGGTAGTGGCAGTGGTTGTGTTTTACTACCTCCACCTGCTTCCGGGCTTGTTCGTGCGGATTATTTCTTCCACGGCAACCATGCTAACCATATCCGCACTGATTGTCGGAATTGTCTCGGTGTATTTTAATCAAGCATACATCGAAGTGGCTAAAACGCTTTACCCGTTTGTGCTCTCTGCCTTTGTGTACTTCTTCCTGCTCGCACGAAAGCAACTTGTTGTCTCTTATCCACTTTAACCATTCATACAATATGTCAGACCTTATGCAATCCGAAAACGTACCTCCGTCAAGTGCATTCGAGCGGTTTAACCGCTGGATCGAAGAATCGATCATGATCAAATTATTCTCAATCGGTTTCCTGGTGTTATTGCTGTTGCTCCCCGCCTCCTGGATTCAGGACTTGATGTACGAGCGCGAATCACGCGCTGAAAGCGTAATCCAGGAAGTTTCTTCCAAATGGTCGGGCAGTCAAACGCTGGCCGGACCGATCCTGGTTATTCCATACATCGTGAAAGAAAAAATAGACCGCGGCAAAGACGGGATCGAAATTACCGAACATACGGAGCAATATTTCTTCCTGCCGGAAAGGTTATCCATAACCGGAAATATCACGCCCGATGTGTTGCATCGCGGTATTTTTGATGCTGTTGTTTATACGTCTGATCTCACCATTTCATCAGACTTTAAGCTTCCGGATTTCGAGAAGTTGAAAATTGTGAGCGAAAATGTATTATGGAAAGATGCCTATATGATTTTTCCTGTCACGGACCTGAGAGGCATCAGCGATTCGCTGGTGTTTAACGTTGGCGATTCTGAAAAAACAACCGAGCCTTCTAATAATCTGGGTGTTTCGGTTAAAAAAGTTTCACGATTAAATCCGGACCTGTACGTATCGTCTGAGAACAGCGAGTATGCCGAGCACTCAAGCAGCGGAGTGGTTGCTAACCTCGACTGGAAAACTGCTGCTGATTTCAACGGAAAAACTCTTGTACACCTCATCCTCAAGGGTAGCGAACGACTCAACTTCGTTCCTACAGGAAAAACAACGGAAGTAAAAATTGGGGGAACCTGGAATAATCCAAGTTTTGACGGTGAGTTCCTTCCCGAAACGCGTGAGGTTACGGATTCATCGTTTAATGCCACATGGAAAATACTTCACTACAACCGGCCTTTCTCACAGCAGTGGAAAACGTCAGATGAAAAATTAAGCGGATCCGATTTTGGTGTTAAACTTATTCTTCCGGTCGATCAATATCAGAAAAGTATCCGCACATCCAAATACGGACAGTTGATCATCATTCTCACATTTATGTCGCTGTTTTTGGTTGAGATCACGCGCAAAGTGCGGATTCACCCGTTCCAATACATTTTAATCGGAGCAGCGCTGATCATTTATTACACCCTGTTGCTGAGTTTCTCTGAACAGATTGGCTATAACGCAGCATATGCTGTGGCATCCATTTCAACCGTTGTGCTGGTGAGCCTGTACTCAATGTCGTTCCTGAAAGAAAAAAGTCTTGTGGCTCTATTCTCATCGTTGCTCGGTGTGTTTTACACGTTCATCTTCGTGATTATTCTGCAGCAGGATTTCTCGCTTATCATCGGCAGCATAGGACTGTTCCTGATTGTTGGCGCGCTGATGTACTTTTCACGGAAGGTGAGCTGGTATAAAGAAAACAAAATTGGTGCAACGCAGAGTTAACCATCATGCGGGTTTGACACTGTAAAGCGTCTGACTTGTTATTAAATTAAAAAGCCCGGAGAGATGCCGGGCTTTTGCTGTTTATTCCTTATCCAAAAACGGATAACGGTAATCCGTTGGCGGAACGAAGGTTTCCTTTATCGTTCGGAGTGATGTCCAGCGGAGCAGGTTCACTTTCGCTCCTGCTTTATCATTCGTTCCCGATCCGCGCGCTCCGCCAAATGGCTGCTGCCCAACAACCGCACCCGTTGGCTTATCGTTGATGTAGAAGTTACCGGCTGAATTGGTCAGCTTCCTGGTTGCAACTTCAATGGCATAGCGATCTTTCGCGATGATCGAACCGGTTAATGCATACGGTGAAGTATTGTCGACCAGTTCAAGTGTTTTTTCGTAGTCCTTCGGATCGTACACATAAATTGTTAACACCGGACCGAAAATTTCCTCGCACATGGTAATGGAGGACGGATCGGATGTCAAAATAACGGTCGGTTCAATAAAATAACCCGAGGTCTTATCGTATTTACCACCCGCGACAATTTCGTTCTTCGGATTTGTACGAGCTTTTTCAATGTAGCCTGTAATCGAATTGAAAGCCTTTTCGTCAATCACTGCGTTGATGAAGTTTCCAAAATCTTCAGTCGGGCCCATCTTGAAACTCTTCAAATCCTCTACTAAAAATTTCTTCACATCATCCCAGAGATTTGAAGGAATATAAGCACGTGACGCAGCCGAACATTTCTGGCCCTGATATTCAAATGCACCGCGTGAAAGCGCTGTCGACACTTCCTTCGCATTCGCGGAAGCATGAACCATCACAAAATCCTTACCGCCCGTTTCACCTACAATGCGCGGATAGCTTCTGTACTTCGCGATGTTCGCGCCAATGGTTTTCCACATTCCCTGAAACACACCGGTGCTTCCGGTGAAATGTATTCCTGCAAAATCCTTATGATTAAAAATTACTTCGCCAGCATCCGGGCCGCTTACATACACAAGATTAATTACGCCATCCGGCAGACCGGCTTCTTTCAACACCTGCATAATCACATTTGCAGCATAGATTTGCGTGTTGGAGGGTTTCCAAACAACGGTATTGCCCATCATGGCAACACACGTAGGCAGGTTACCGGCAATGGCAGTAAAGTTGAACGGTGTTAATGCAAACACAAATCCTTCCAGTGCGCGGTACTCGAGTCTGTTCCAAATTCCGGGCGATGATTCAGGCTGTTCATTATAGATTTCACTCATATAATGGACATTGAAACGCAGGAAGTCGATCAGCTCACACGCTGAATCAATCTCCGCCTGAAATGCACTTTTGGATTGGCCGAGCATGGTGGCCGCATTAATCTTGTACCGGTAAGGCCCTGCCAGCAATTCAGCAGCTTTTAAAAATATGCTTGCGCGATATTCCCAGCTCAGGTTCGACCACTTGTCTTTCGCGGCCAGCGCGGCATTGATTGCCATTTCCACATGGGTCTTATCCCCTTCGTGATAGTAGCCGAGCGTGTGCTTATGATCGTGCGGAGGACTTAAGCGTGCTTTCTTTCCGGTACGCACTTCTTCGCTGCCGATGTACATCGGTATATCAAGTTCTTTGCTGCGACTTTCTTCCAGCGCTTTCTTCAGCAGCTGACGTTCTTTTGAGCCGGGAGCATACGATAAAACAGGTTCGTTTTTAGGAGTGGGTACTTTAAAGAAAGCGTTTGACATACAAATGAAATTAAGTGCGGCAAAATTAGTTAAAGAAGTTCACAAAGCTCGTTCAGGTTATGGATTTCGACATGAATTTCAGAATCGTGTTTGATCTGTTCATGATTGAAGAATACACTGTCGATAGAGGCCTGCCGGGCTCCGCCAATATCGGTAACCAGGTTGTCGCCAATCATCACGGCCTGATGACATGCCGCACTGTTTCGCGCAAGCGTGTAATCGAAAATTTCCCGTGAGGGCTTTTTAAAACCGGCTTGTTGTGACGTAATGATATGATCGAAATACTTGTGCAACCCCCCTGCCGTGAGTTTCATGTTTTGTATTTCCTCAAATCCATTCGTGATGATCGACATACGATACTTTCCGGAGAGGTATTCAAGCGTTGAAATCGCATTCGGCATCAGGTTGCCTTTCTTCGGACACGTGTACAAATACTCATGCGAAAGTTCGGCACACAGCCTTTCTTCGAATGCATTGAATACGGAAAGGATTTGCTTAAAGCGTTCTGCACGGATTACCTCGCTGCCGATCTTACCCGCATCATACAAAACCCACAGCTCGGCATTTACCCGTTTGAATTCACGGAGAAAGCTCTCAAAGTCAACAACACCTTTTTCAGCAAGCTGATATGCTGCAAAAAGTTCCGACAAGGTTTCTTTTGAGTTGGTTTCGTAGTCCCAAAGCGTGTGATCGAGGTCGAAAAAAATACACGCGTATTGATCTTTGCGTAATGCCTTATTCATGTTCTAAAAATCACTCCTGCCTGCGCCAGCCTTCGCGCTGCATTTTATTTACGGCCAGTTCGCGGTTTGAATACAGGGTTTTATACAATTGCTGATCCTTCTCCAGTTGCTGGTCTTTCTGTAGAAACTGAAAAATCTGCTTAATAATTTCATACACCTCATCTTTTACCTGGTAAAACACCCAATGGTTAAATCTGCGATGCGTTAATATGCCGGCATTCTTTAAATAAATGAGATGCCGTGATGTTTTTGCTTGTGTGAATTCAAGAATCTGTTCAAGGTCGGTGATGCACATTTCACCGTTGGTAAATATCAGATTGAGAATGCGTAGCCGGGATTCATCCGCGCATGCTTTGAAAATCTGGGAGCCCAGCAAAAGGTTAAAATTCTTGAGGCGCATGAAACTTTACCTTCTTTCTGTTCATCAAAGGTATGGAAATTAGGCACTTCGTTCGGTTCTGTTTATTTTTGAAGGCTTCGAAATGGTAAAAAGTTGGTTCGCGTGAAGAAATCGCATGTTTTGTGCCTGATTATCATGTTGCTCCTGGCGGGGGCAAGTCATGAGGCGTTTGCCCAAAAACAAAAGCGCGTTATCCAGCTCTCCGGTGTTATCATGAGCACCGACTCCACCAATGCCATGTTGTATGGAGTGAACATTTACGTGCCGAAAGCAGGCCGCGGTACCACCACAAATTTGATGGGGTTCTTTTCCATGCCGGTATTAGCAGGCGACAGCTTGGTTATTAGTTACGTGGGTTACGAACGTCAATACTATATCGTACCCGATCACCCGAGTGAATATCTCACTATCGTTATTCAATTACAGCAGGACCTTACTTACCTGTCGGAAGTTGTTGTATCGCCATTCCCCACCGAAGAAGTTTTCAAGGAAGCATTGCTTGCGCTGAACATTCCAACGGAAGATCAGAGCATTGATCGCAAAAACATTAATCAGGAACTTTTGCTGCTGATGCTCAAAACAACTCCCATGGATGGGCGTGCAAACCAGCAATATTATCTCGGCCAGATGTCGGCCGCACAGGGCAGTCAGTACATGCCTGTAACCAACCCGCTGTTCAACGTGTTCAACTGGGCTAAGTTCTTCCGCTCGCTGAAGCAGAATAAGAAGTAGCCTCTACCCGGCAATTCAATTATTTTTAAAAATTTGTATACTTGCAGCCCAAATTCACCGGTTGTAAGCGAGAAGCTTTTTGGTGATTGGCAACTATCAAAATCGAGGTGTAGCGCAGCCCGGTTAGCGCATCCCGACAGAGTCGGGAGGATCGGAAGTTCGGCCATGTATTATGTATACATACTTGAATCACCCGCTGGTCAATGGTACTACGGGTTCAGTGAAAATCCCGACAAGAGACTCAGCGATCACAACTCCAATCGAGCCGGCTTTACACGCTTTAAGGGTCCGTGGAGATTGGCTTTCAGGCGAGGCTTCCACAATAAAACAGAAGCTTTAAAATTTGAAAAAGAGCTTAAGAGAATCAAAAACAAAAAGTACATTCGCACCACATTTGGTGAGTACTTTCTCACATAAATTTCGAGGTGTAGCGCAGCCCGGTTAGCGCACCACGTTAGGGACGTGGGGGTCGGAAGTTCGAATCTTCTCACCTCGACC